>NZ_CP189851.1:0-34989 GCF_050271975.1 Litorimonas sp. WD9-15 | reverse complement strand
AAGCACACTCGCCGCGATACTCTCAGGGCTCTTGGAACCCCATAGCGGAGCTGTCCGGCCCACGACAGAGACGCAAGCGTCTGACCCTATCGCCATCGTTCCGCAGAACCCCTTTCTCTTCTCTGGAACGGTTGGAGATAATATAGATTTCGGTCGACCGGGAATTGATCAGGCCGCGATACGCAAAGCGGCAATCGCCGCTCAGATTGACTCCCATATAGAAACTTTACCGAGTGGCTATGACCACGTGCTCAATGAAGCAGCGGCAAATTTCTCGCGCGGTCAGGCCCAAAGACTTTCCCTCGCGCGCGCCCTCGCCTCCAATCCGAAAGCCATTTTGTTGGATGAAGCGACAGCCTCACTCGACGTTGTGAGCGAGAAAGCCATAGGCCGCTCATTGATGAAATTAAAAGGTGAGATGACGATCATCATCATTGCGCATGGAGGTGAGCTCTTGACCATTGCGGACCACCTGATTGTTCTGGGCGACGGAAAGGTTCTCTTCGAAGGGAAACCCGATGATGTCGGCTCACTCAAGACCATTGCCTCTGAACTTCCGGGCCTCCGTATCACACATCCTGCCAGGACATCTGCCGCATGACACTCATATTCGAGAATGTTGAGATCCACACACCGGACGGGACCAAACTGCTTCAGATACCCTCTGTAAGTTTGGGAACAGGCTTGATCGCCCTGACAGGCGGGAATGGTGCTGGAAAATCCACTTTAATCCGAACGATTTTTGGACTTCATCCACTCAAAACTGGCAGTATAAAATTCCAAGATCTGGATTCCAGAAAACAGAGGGCCGCTTTCCTAAAAGCCTCGATCTATCAATTCCAGAACTTCACCGCTTATCCGGAATTAACGGGTCTCGAATTTCTTGTTCACGCCGCCAGATTGAGAGGCGTCGGTAAAAACGCGGCCAAAAACAATGCGAAACTCTGGATGAGCGCTGTGGGTCTGGGACACGCGACGACGGCTCGGACCCGCGCCTATAGTCAGGGCATGTTGCAGCGTCTGGGACTGGCTTATGTTCTGCAAATTGAAACACCATTCTGCGTTTTAGATGAGCCCTTTGCAGGGGTTGACCCGTCCGGTCGGGCGGCACTGGGTCAATTATTAAGAGAGGCGGCGGAAAAACGCATAATCCTCATTTCCACGCATTATTCTGACGAGTTGAAAACGATTGGCGCAGGCGAAATTCACATTGAAAATAAAACGCTGACGGTCAAAAGAGAGGCGAGCGTTTAGCGATGCAGGCTCTCTTATCTGAATTTGAATTAAGCCTCCGCCGTCGCCTCCGCACGGTTCCCTTTTACATTCTTATACTCAGCCTCTCAATTCTTGCCGCGGCGCTCGTGCCGCCATCAGGGGCGGCTTACGCCGTGATTAATATCGGCGGACTGCAACCTGATATGTCTGCAAGTACAGCGCTATTAGCGGCAGGTTTTGTCATGACAATTCTCGTTATCGCGATTGCAACCTTACAAATGGGAATTTGGTCGCAGCCCGATAAGCGTACGAACTTATATCTCTTTGAAGCCGTCTCACCCGCAAATACCGTCCTAACTTTATCCGGCAAAATATTCGCTAATGTTGTCGGGATAGGTATAACTATTCTTGCGGTCACATTGATATTTTCAGCCACAATTGCACTGCGTTACAACGCCCTCCCGACGCCTGCCGCCTATTTCATATATTTTATAATATTGGTGCCGGCCCTTCTCTACACGCTTGTGGGAGGCTTGATCTTGGATGGCATTTTTCCGGGTAATCCGGCTTTACGTTCTCTGGGACTCTTCATTCTCGTCATCGCCGCAGTTGGGCTCACGCTTTCCAATAGTCTCGATATTTTGGGGTATGACGTGATGCGAGCTGCCATTGGCGAAGACAGAAGCTCAAGATTGGCCTTTGGATTTATTCAGGTTTCAGAAACTAAAACCATCGAATGGCAAAATTACAGGCCAAACACGATGAGGGCGGCTCTGGGTCATATGCCCCTCGCGCTCCTTTTTGCAGCGGGATTGACGGCATTACTCCCGCTTACGGCTTGGTGGCGCAAGAAAAGAATAGTCTCTGTGAACTATAAAACAGAGACCGCAAAACGGCTTTCTCCAAAAGCCAATCTTCAGAAAGGAGAGGCCCAAGAGATATCAAAAACACAGCCCCTAACAGCTTTGCACACGGGTCAGTCCAATACGTTCCAAACCGTCAAATTAACGTTGCTGAGGCTTTTCAGGCGCACGAAGCTCTTTCCCGTTTTATCCCTGATTTGCATCTTGTTGGGCGTCGCGGGTGCGGCTCCAATCTTCTCGCTCACGCTGATCTATCTGGGGCTTTATTTGATCTATAATAAGACCGCGATACAGGATGTTGTTATGTCCCGAACGTTTGAACGGGCTGAAAACAGCTATGCCGGACTGTCATCCAGTCTCATGAACAGCCTCGCGCTCTCGGCCGTCTCCCTTCTCGCCCTCACTCCGACACTCTTAAAGCTTGACCCCCTCCATGCGCTCACGGCGGTTTTAGGTGTCATATGTGTCATTATTTGGTTTGAAATTACATTTTTACGGCTGGACTTTCCGATCTTAGGCACCGCTATTTTCGGCCTCCTCTATTACATAATTGGATTCAACGACCTTCCATCTGAATTTGACATTCTCGGGCTTCGCAACTCCAATACCACTGCGCTATCTTTCATAAGCATCGTGGCACTTATCCTCTTATCTATCATGTTACGGCGGTCAAAAAGATGAAAATCACGTGGCTTTATATCTTTCTTGTATCAGTAGTTTTCACAAGCCTGGTTGTCTTAAGTTTTAGATTATCAAACCCGTCTATCTATGGTTTGCCGGCAACAGCCGACGCCTATTTATTGATTGAAAGAACCGTCACACTCGTCCCGATAATGGCAGGATTCCTCTCCACTTTTTTGGTCGGTCGCCTCTCCTTAACTCTATCGACAAGAATAGCGAAATTTCCGATCAGGCTTTTAACGCTTGCCGTCTGTATAGCTATTTTATTCTCACTTCTGACATGGGTGACCCTCGGGATTTATTTAGGTCTGATCGGGGAAAGCCTGTTTATAACCCCTCTTCTTTTAACCTCCCTCGCCTTGTTTATTGACCTCGTCTTTATCGGGATATTTGTTCAGTTTTTACACGCTATCTTCAATCGTTGGTACGCGACCAGCGGATTATTTATTCTCTATGTTCTCGTCATTTTATTTTTCGGGGCCAATATCGGACCGGCGGAGTTGATCGGATTTGGGACAACACCAACTGTAGACCTGACCCGACACGCCATACATCCGGTTGGGTGGGAAGCGGCTTGGATTTGGAGACTATACTGGGCCGGGATTTGTGCCGTCTTATATTGCGTTACACTCTTAATTCATCAGGTCCGTCAACAAGAAGTCTTTTCCCATAAAAGCCTCTCCACGCCTTATCAACTGGCGCTTATACTATCACTTATCGCCACAATTTTCACGGGCTATGCGCTGAATAGTGCCCGGCTGAAAGGTAACACGCTTTACACGAAAACTGACCCTGAACGCACGGCGGTAGACCTCTCCCTCAATGCGAGAGCGACTCTATTATCTTTTGATCTGTCCCTCGTTTTTGACAATCGGACTTTGGCTTCAACCGGGCAGATGGTCATTTCCAATATGGGGGACACCGCGCTGCCCGTCCTCTATCTTGAAAAAGCTCCTATTCTAAACGTGAACACCCTCTCCGCGACACAAGATAAAAGCGCTGCAATCACAATTGGGGAAAGACGCATCACCATAGACTTAACAGAACCCCTGAACCCTGGACAATCCCTACAACTCACATGGAACGGTTTAATTGATGCCCGGAATCCTTTTGATAAGGTGGCGCGGACCCTCATCATGAAAAATGCATTTTTCTTGCAAACACCGGCCCTGATCCCCCTCCCCCGTCGTGCCACTTGTTTTGACGGCACCTCAAATCCAGACTGTTTTCAGGACGAATCCTATCTTTTGACGGATCAAACAGAAGGGAAGATATCGATTAAGACGGCGGACAATATCGTAATTCCAGGGAGCACGTCCCGCCTCTTAGACACGGGTCAGCTAGAGCATGAAATAATTATTACGCCTGATGCACGCACCAATTTTATGATTACCGGAAGTCAGTATAAACAGCATAAAGTCACACTGGAGAACAGCGGGTCACAGAGGTTTTCAGTCTATGTCGCACCCTATGGCCGGACCTCTGCACAAAGAGTCGCAGAGCATTTAGAAACCGACTATCGAGACATAAGAGAGAGTTGGTGCCCTATAAATATTGACCAGTTTTGGGTAGCGGAAACACCGCCCAAGATATTCGAGGCCACGACATTTGGGAATGGAATAGCCGTGAGTGAAAGATTTATGGGTCGACGTAATCAGAACAATTCCGATTTGAGCGATATATCGCGCATCGTGCTCACACATGAACTCGCACATTTATGGTATGGGTATAAGTTAACCCCAGAACGCGGCCCGGGCTTTGGGCTTGTCTTGGAGTCGATCCCGCAATTTGTTTCTATTAAGAAACTGGAGAAAAAATCTGAAACCAGTGGGACAAATTTAGTCGAAAATATGGGTCAGACAGTCACATCTCTCAAATCAAGACGGGCCGACCTTGCACAGCTAACAGAGATAGAAGAGGCTGACTGGAGGGCCTATTATGAAGGATCCCTTGCACTGCTAAGTGTCGACCAACAGGAGCCCGGTCAACTCATAGAGGCCTTGGGGCGCGTCGCCTGTGAATCTCAAAATAAGGGTCAGCCCCGCCTTCCAAACACTATATTGGACGATATTTTTTCATCATTAGAAACAGATCTAAGTGCAATGAATAGCATAAACTAACAATTTAGATCCTCTTACGTCTATGACATTAGACGTAGAGTTCAACCGCTCGCCTTGACCCTGGTTCATACATCAGAACTGAAACCCTGATGACGGTTTAAGCAAAATATATATTTGGACGTCTTCGACTCACAGCATTATTTTGCGGGGGTGCAATAATTCCGACTCTCTTATCCCAAATAACTTTATTGATTTTGATATCCTCGCTTGCAAGCGCGATTTGAGTTTCATGAGTCAAAAGTGGCGTATCCAAAGGATTATGAAACTTCAGGTCTTTATGGAAGAGTTTCAGGAGGACAAAATCGGAACCCGGCGCTGTCTTTTCTTTTCCAGAAGACTCCTCATCGTCCCGTAAAAGTTTCAAGATGCCAAGGACTGTATTCGGTTGTGGTTTTCCACTCAAGGGTTTCCATTTTCGCCACGCTGTGAGCCTTCGATCAGAAGCTTGGACGGGTGTTTGCCGCTGAAACAGAACAGGACGCGAGATTAGTAAATCAGGTGATTTTTTTGCCTTGATGTCCAACTCAGTCCGGACGTGTTGCACAAGTTTCTGGAGGGTCCTTTCCCCTGCAGGTAAGGCTCTGTGACCGATATCCCCTGAAAATCGATCCTTCAACCATATGGGCTTTATAGGCGCCTCTGGACGAGACTCAGACATGAGCACCTTGTAAACCTCTGAAAATAATCGGCGGTTTTTTTTAAAAGGTTCCATATTAGGGGGTGGAATTAAATGCCCATCATCATCAGCCTTCTCAGGCGGCATGCCCAAAAAAGTACAGCTCCGACTATGGGTTCCATGAAGGGCAATCCGGAGCGGCTCGCCGGGGGAGAGCTTATTTTCGGCTCTTGCCTCACGAATACAGTCTTGAAGTGTCCTCCCCTTTGAATTTGTATTTTTATATAATAATAAATGTGGATCAATATAGGCCGTCTCATATTGCCTTAAACTCTCCCGACAGGATCGATCTGCGCTCGTAGGATGAGTCAACCATATTAGAGGTTTATGCGCCGTGGCAGTATAATGGTCGAGAAGAGCCCCTAAGCCCGTAGAGAGCATATCAATCACAACATGAGGCATAAATACTGCCCCCGACGCCAGCACTATAATCATCCAACCAAAATCATAGACGCCTTTGTGCTCCTTGTTTTTATATGCACGGTAAAAGCGAATCGATGTAAACAGAATCATTGTCCAAGGGCGCTGTCAATAGTTTAACGCGAGGTTAATTCTGATTTAAGATGAAGGTCTTTGCCGTATCAGCAATAGCAACTAAATATAGCGGCTCGGCGCCCCGCTACTCACACTCGAATAAATCAACGAAACTTGAAAATCGCGCTGCAACTGCCGGGGCGTTGAGACGGGCCCGTTTATAATCGGCCCGCAAGAACGGCTTATCCAATGTGGCCTCAAAGGCACTCAGAAGACGGGCTTGTTCTTCCGCCGGACGTGACTCGAACCACTCCCGCGCAGCCGTGACTTTTTCCTGATGTGCGCGCTTTTCAGCTTCGCGGGTTTCGGCCTCGGCGCGTTTAGCGGAGGCTTCCGCCTCGATCTTGGCGCGACGTTCGTCGGCGCGTGACGCAGAGGCGGTCCCCTGCCCTGCGCCAGCTTTGGGGTCAGCCTGATAATCCTGTTTAATCGCAGCCGACAGGTACCCGGCGACAGACACGATATTGGCGCCTGACGCCTTCTGCTTAGACATAAGGTCAAGCTTTGACGCGCAATAATCCTCGCCGTGCTGGGCAATCCAGCTTTCGGCGAGCTTGTGCGAAATCCCGGACGCGACGAGCCGTTTATAGACGGTCGTGCCTTTGACGGCATTGTCGTCGTCAATATCCAGCAGCGGTAATTGCGGGTTGGCCCCGATCAGAAACCGGATTTCCGAAATGGACCGACCGGACTTTTTGAACTCCGGCGTGATCTCTATGTCGGAGACGGCGTTGATTTCCTTTACTGTCGGTTTGATGACCTTGGCGTTGAGATGTTTGAACTGCGCATAATAATCGCTGTCATCCACGCCCATGAGACGGCGGAAGGTTTTCAGCGTCCACCAGCCCGTCGATTTGACCGTCTTAAACCGGTAGCAATTCTCGTAAAGGGCGAGCGCGTGTTTGGAGCGGAACTTCCGTTGGATGCGCATATTGATGCTGGCATAGATATCAGGGTTATAGAGCTTCTCGGCGAGCGCTGGAGAATAGCCATATCGGCAGCGCCCTTTGGAGAGCACAGCATGGGAGAGCAAGCTGGAGACGCCCCACTCCACCTCTTCCTGATTGTCGCCCAGAATATTCCACTCCGCATGGACGGTCGCGAGCGCCTTGAGCGATTCCTTGAGGGGTTGCCGGTCATTGGAGTCGTAGCCCAACATGACGCAGAGGGTCTTCTCGTCGATCTCGTGCTCTGTCTGGGTCAGCAGCGCGTCATAGGCGTTCAGCAGGAGTACATTGGAGAGCTTGCGCTGTAGGAGCGAGAGATGGCCGTCCGTGTGGATCGCGGCGACATGTTTTTTAAGCGGACGGTTCGGCAGGGTCTGCGCAGGCGTCACGACGCGGATGGAGGCCGGCGCCTTTTTCTTCGCTTTGCCGCGCGACGCTTTTGTGGAAGACTTTGCGGGCTTCGGGGCTGATGGATCAGGCTCTGGCATATCGTCCACTCCGACAAGCACCCCGAATCCCTCTTGCTCCGGGTGCCTTGCGATGGACTCTGCGGGTTGAGTACCCGTCGTCAACCCTTGAGCGGGTGCCTCATCCTGTAAATGGGTGCTTGAATCACATTTTACCCACTCCCCGTCCTGTAAACGGGCACCTTTCGGGGTCGGGTTACCACGATAGGCATTGCAATGGGTCGTATCAGGGTGTCTGTAACGGGGACCGTAATGGTGGGATGCATCTGTCATCCCCACACTATAGCCGAATCAGCATAAGCGGGGATCATTCTCCCAAACCCCACGGTTTTATTGGGTTTGCGGTTATTTTAAGCGGGGATTAAAGTACCCGTCTACGGGATGGGGCAGCTTCTTCAGCGAATCAGCGAAAGGGCCATCCTGTAAATGGGTGCCTTTTGATTCGGTCCTTAACGTACGTGCCCTCTACCCGATTGATATATATAGCTATTTATATCCAATAAGAGAGACTTGCCCCCTCCCCGTAACTGGGTGCCTTCCATCCCGTTCAGGGGTGCTTTCTGTCCCGTATAGAGGGTCCCCCCGTCCTGCAAAAAGGTCCGTTCTGTCCTGTATCAAGGTACCTAAGGCCTTCTAACCGGTTGTAATTCTTCAGGTTCTGGCCACCCAAACGTTATAAATACACTAAACATAACAAACGGAGCGTGTTGTTGGATGGAAAAGAGAGGAGACTGGACTCTCTCAATATCTATTCCTATATCAAAGGTGTCACCATGACACCTAGATGTGAGAAGGAAGGCAGATCCATGGCTCAAACCGTCAAGCTCCCCGATGATATCATGTCCGACATCCGCGAGGAAGCCGCTTTGCAAAGCCGCTCGCTTGCCAGTCAGGTCGTGCATTGGATCAAACTCGGTCGCCAGCTGGAATCCCGACCCGGCATGGATATGGCGAAAATCCGCGCCGCCCTGAAAGGCGAGCTGAACCCCGATCTGCTAACGGGTGAGGAACAGGTAGAATTTTTTGACCAGTTCAATGAAAAGATGTCAGATATCGGGTCTCTACCGGGCGTGAACGAAGCTTATGCCGCATTGGGCGAAGACTAATCTGAAACATGACCCGCCGCCCCATTCTTGTCGTGATCGCCGGTCCGAATGGCGCCGGAAAATCGACCCTGTATGATTTGGTCATTGGCCCAGATGCGGACATGCCTTTCGTGAATGCGGATATCATCCAACGGGATAACTTGAAGAACCCCGACCCAAAGGCGTCTTATATCGCCGCGAAACTAGCTGAAGCGCAGAGACAGGCCCTGATTGCGGCCAGGTCCAGTTTTGTGATGGAAAGCGTCTTTTCGCATCCCTCGAAACTCGATCTCATCCGTCAGGCCAAAGCCGCAGGATATAGCGTTGCGGTCTATCATATCGGTGTCACGAGTGCGGATTTTTCTGTGACACGCGTGGCGAAGCGTGTGCGTCAGGGCGGCCATCCCGTTCCGGAGGATAAAATTCGCGGAAGATATAATCGCAATGGGGCCATTATCCGTCAGGCTGTCTTTCTCGCGGATCAGGGGCTTATCTATGATAATTCCGTCAACGGTCAGCCTCCGCGAACGATCCTAAAGTTCAAGGCAGGTGAGGAGGTTGAGCGCAATCCCCCCTTACCCAACTGGGTATCAGATATTTACGATAATTAAATAGATCTACTTTGCCTGAGCCACGAGTTGCTCCATCCCCTCCCAATAGGACAATTTATTCTCCTCGCAGAAATCGATGAAACCGTTCAACACGCGGACGGGGCCGCGGATGGATAACTGATCGACGGGCTCGTCATGTTGCACGCGGCGGCGTTTTTTCATCAACACGGGTGCCGCCTCGCGCGAGGTGAAGCCTTGTGACTTGGCGAGCCGGTCCGCGAGTGCGTCTTGCGCTTTCTTCACGGCGGGCTTCGGCTTGGCCTTGCGCGGCGTAGCTTTCACGGCTTTGGGTGCAGGTTTCGGTTTCGGCGCCCCCGTCGGTTTGACGGAGGAAAGGTCTCCGAAATCCGCGTCAAAGCCGAAGCTTGCGCGTTGTGGTATATCGTCTGTGTTCTCTGGCATAGTCCCCTCCCCTTAAGCCGCTCTGGACGTGCCGGACGCCGTCTCGCCCATTTCGTCCTTCAGCGCTTTGATGACGTAATAGGCATAGCCTTCGGCGTTCTCGAGCGCCTTGGGCAGACCCGCGCTCTCCTTGGCTGTCAATTCGCGCAAGGTCTTGTTGAAGGCAAAGACGGCCCGGAACGCCGCGCGCTCATGGAGCGGCACTTCCAACATGGGGACACCGGCGGCGTCGAGCTGCTGCACGATCGCTTTTTCGTCGCGCGTTTTGATGGCCGGATTATTGCGCGTCATAAGAATCCGCATCGGGATTGTTCGGCGAAGGGTCTTCTCCTCAACACGGATGAGCGCGACGGCACGGGCGGCCTGTTTGGCATCCACGGGGCTCGCCTGCATTGGGATGATAGTGAGATCAGAGCGGCTCATGGCGCGGCTCATCATCAGCGACGCCGTACCCTCCAGGTCGACAATCACAAAGGGATATTCCGCTGCGAGGTCGTCCAGCACGTCAATCACGTCGCCCTCCCCCGGATTGGGAATCGCGGTAAAAGGTACAGTCTCCCCTGCCCCGCGTCGGGCCTCGGCCCAGCCGGCCGTAACCTGGTTCGGATCGCAATCGACAAGGGCCACCTTCCCGCCGCGATGCGCAAGCTCGAGCGCAAGGATGAGCGCAGAGGTCGACTTGCCGGTCCCCCCCTTGGGATTGGCGAAGGCGATGACGGGCATGGCAGGCTCCTGAAATTAGGTTGAACCTTCATTTGTAACGAAATGGTTAACGCTAGGTTACCAAGCCTGCCATGAATGCCTGCATAGCTAGCCAAGTTTGGCAAGATATCATGGCTAGCACTGCTAGATAGCGCATATAGCTAAGCTAGCCTTATTTCTGTGAAAGTGATGGATGCCGAACTTAGATATGCGCGCAGTCGGGGCTGACATGCGCCTTAACGCCCTCAGAATGAACCACGGGCGCGATTTGGGTGAATTTCAAGCACAGGTAGGGAGGGCGTTATGAAACCGCTCTCCGGTCATCTCTTTGAAGTCGTAATCTAAAATTATTATTTTATGTTCAGGGTGAAGATATGAAACCGCCGTTACTTTTATAAGTTACATTGTGTTTTTGGCCGGACCGCTGGTCGCGTATGCACAGATAATCGAGCCTGATGCTGAGACTTGCCCTGAAACCGTGGGTGATGAAATCGAAGATTGGGAGAATGCTGCCCTTCATCAGTCTATGATGTCCAAGTCATGCCATCTGCACCGTTCTGAAAAGTTATCCGTGAATACTTCAGGGGATGCGGACATTGCCCACGCGCTCTATCACTCCCCGATGGCAGGGGAGTCTATTCGGAAAACATCACTTTGGCCGACACTCAAAGATCACTGGCAGACTGTCTTAAAGCCGGACAGAGGCTCTGTGCAGATGCAGGCCGCACTATCACAAATGCAGGACGATAAAAGTTTTTCCACGGCGGTATCTTAAAACGGGATTGGGTATCCGGAATTTTGAAAGAGGATACCAGACTCATTGAAATCCTAATAGCTTTGCAACGCAAATACGCGCCCGCATACCCATTCAGGCTTTTATCTTGATTATGATCGTTCTTCTGGAGCGGGCTCTCTTCAAATCATGTATGTTTCCCGGGTTGCGACTATTTTACAGGCGTAGCGGTCAGAACATCGTCCGTTCATAATAGGGCTTCGGAAATATTCGCTCACAAATATTTAAGGCGAGACCCGTATTAGGCACCTATGATGCATCTTCTGGCAGATCAACTTCGGCCTGTATTTGGGACTTTGAGCTTTGTCATTTTGACGACCTTAATTTCAACGCAGAGCTTCGCGCAGGATAATCCGGGCTGTGCCGAAACCCCGAGAGATCATCAATCTGATTGGACCGTCCTTCCGGAACATGTTCAAATGCAGTCGCGTTTCTGTCACTCCCAGCTTTCCGACGCCCTAAAAGCCGGAGCGGAGACGAATGAGAGATTATCCCATGCTGTCTATCACCAGATTCTGGCGGGAGAGAGTTTCCGGGATATTCCGTTATGGCCGGACAAGCATGAGGGTTGGGTCAAAAGTTATGAGGGCTATGATTACACGAATGTTTTCTCGTCAGCTCTGGAGGCTGCCGACGACAGTTGGGATCAGGGTTTCGAGGATGGCGGCAAGCATGATTTTGCTGTCGGTTGGACGCAGACGGTTACGGAAGATGACTTCCGGATCAACGACTACCGAAACCGGACTGGAAATATAACGGGGGTTAAAAGCTACCTCGTTATACCCGGGTTGATCTTGATTTTCCTCGTTTTGACCGAGGCCATTATTGATCGATTGGGTTTGTTTCCGGGCATGCGGTTTTTCTATCGTTATAAGTATCGCTAGGCGCTTACCATTTGCCGAAACCGGGCGCGAAATTCACGTCATCAAGGCCGCGATCAACGGCGAAGGCTTCAAGAACTTTCTGAAGGTCGGCTTTTGGCCCTCCGCCATCTACAATCCAGATATTATGCCCCGACATATAATGTTTGGGTTCGATTTTCTTCATCCGCCCTGTCTTTAACTCCTGATGGGTTCCCTCATCGACGGACGCGAAGAGTATGAAGCTGGTCGGGATTTGTGAGCCATCACTGATTTTTTCCAGTTCTTCGGGCATTTTATTATACCCTAATACGTATTGATCCAGCATGATGAGGGGGAGGGCGCGGCCCATAACTGTCTCGAGAGCGCTCTCTTTTGCACCGTCAATTCCGGAGAGAACCGTTAGGACGGCTCCAAATGCAGCGTAACGCGCCGTCACACTCTGCGACATAAAAGACTGCTTCATCTCAAATCCACCTTAAGTTTCCCTCTTGTCATTGTCTTTCTTTCGTTTCAGAGAAAATAGCAACAGCTTAAGGGGAGAGAAGCCGTGGACGAATGTACATCCGATATCAGCGATTCCATTGATCAGGCTATTGCCGACGTTTTCAATGCGAGCAACCTGCCTCAATTTCTTAAAAATGCACTGGGGGATGCCTTTAACGGTGCCATTTCGGCCATAACAGGGGCCGGCGTGGGTCAACTCGGCCTCGGCCGCGCGGATGACTTTATTACAGGGATTGGTGTCGGTGGTGCCCTATCCATTGATGCAAGCAGTGCAGGATTAAATTCATCCAATTCGAACGTTCAATTTGAAGCCAATGCGAATTTGATCGGCGAGATCGTTGCGGGTGCCGCCCTGGGATTGGTCGCTGCGTTAGCCCTTTCGACGGGCCCCATCGGTATTCTCGCCGTCGGCGCCGGTATCGGTATCATTGCGGGGTTGGTGGGCGATCTAGCGGGTGCGGCGGCCACGGGCTATCGCAATGCGATCAATTGCGACGACGACGACGATGACGATGACGATGACGATGACGATGACGACCCAGACGAGTTCCCGTTGGAAGATCCGCCAATTTCTCCGCTCATTATCGATTTTGAAGGCGACGGTATTGCCCTGACGACTCTGGCCGGGTCACAAACCTTTTTCGATCTGACGAATAATAATCTCGTTGAACGCACGGCGTGGGTCCAGGCGGCAGAGAATGGTGTGCTGGACGATGCCTTCCTCGTTCTGGATCGCAACAAGAACGGCGAAATCGATAATATTACAGAACTCTTCGGAAATGAGACCCAAAACGGGTTTGATGAGCTTTCACGCCTCGATAGCAACGGGGACGGCTTTATCACCTCTGACGACGTTGCATTTGAAGACCTCCAGCTTTGGTTCGATCTGGACGGTGACGGTATTACTGATGCGGGCGAATTGCGGACACTGTCAGAGATGGGTGTGGAATCCTTAGACTTGGCTGCGATGGCAATTGATGAGGTCAATGCGGACAATCCCGTTCTCTTCCGCAGTGCTGTGACATTGGAAGACGGGACGACCCGGACGGTTGATGATGTCTTCTTTGCCAATAGCCCCGGCAATAGTCAGTTCGTTGTACCCGACGATTTTGTCTATGACGAGGATGTCGCCTTCCTTCCACAACTTCGTGCAACGGGCACATTGCCGAGTCTCGCCTATGCCATGACTCTGGATGATGAGTTAAAGGCGTCTGTCAGTGCGCTTGCGGAGACCGGTTCCGGACTGACAGGGTCTGAATACCGCGCGGCCGTCACACAAATTCTGTTTGATTGGGCGGAGATCGAACCCGGACGTCGTGATGGCGGATCCTCATTTGACGGAGATAAGCTGGCTTTGCTCGAAGCCATATTTGCGCGAAATTATCAGCAGGTCTCCGGCTCAAATGCCGGGCTCGATATTCCCGGGCCAAATGCGGCTCATGAATTGGGCGTATTGTTCGAAAATACAGTTGATCGCTATGTCAGCTATTTTGCAGCGGCAACAGTCGCAGGCCTCCAGCAGCAATTGTTGGCTGGTGCCTTTAGCGGTGCTGATGAGGCGACACTCGCAGATATTGGGGGACAGCTCTATCAGACAAATTACGTTTTCTTGTTGGGTCTGACTTACGATTTCTACAACAATAGACTGGAAACAGGCCTGGGGACCTCCTTTGCAGAGTCAATTGCCGCGATTGAGGCAGAGGTTGACGATACAGAAATGCTCGGCATTCTCGACTTTGTTGCAAATGTCCTTCGCGGTATCCGTGTCGATAATTTTGGTGGTCGGTCAGATGATTTTGCCGATTTCCTACGGGCAGAGCTCGGCTCCCTCGGACGCGAAACACTCATCGAATACATGGTCGCGCGGGCGCTCACGGGCACTCAAATCGAAGGCTCAGATGGCAATGACGCAATCAATGCTGAGCCCGTCACACTGGAAGGCCTCGTTAGAAATGCCAAGCTCGACACGACCGTCATTATGCCGGGTGAGGGGGATGATACCGTCACGGGCGGCGCGGGGGCTGACATCTATGTCATCATGCCGGGCGAGGGAAATGATACGATCATTGATAATGCTTTTGGCAATGCGGGCGGTATCGCCAATGGTCGTCAGACCCAATTCGTAAATGCGCAGGATAAAGTCCTCTTTGTCGGGCGATCGCTGGAAGACGCTACGCTGACGGCTGACGGCGTCGACCTTCTCGTCAGTTTCGAAGACGGGTCTTCTGTTCGTCTCGTTGATATGTTGTCCGCTCCGGTGGAAGAGACCATTCGCGATGTCACGACACAGGGCCGGACGATTGGCTCCCGCGAGCAATTCGTCTTCCCGAATCTAATTGAAGAACTCGTCTTTGATGACGGTGTGGTCAGCGGATTTGATATATTGAGCGGCCTGCTCAATACAAATAATGACCCTTCCTTGGTTATTGGAACGCTTGGCAATGATGAAACAGACCTCGTCAATGGTACTGTGACCGTCTTTGATCCGGCCGGAAGTGACCGTTACATTTACGATCCGACAGAGACGCCATTGGATGTCACAATTGATGATTCCAATGGCTTCGATACACTCGTCCTGACGGGTCTGACCTTACTGGATATTCGGGTTCATACACAGCTGGGCGACCTCGTCATTACAAACCCCGCTAATGGTGATGTGATTACGGTTGTCGGGTCCGAGATTGAATCCTTCGAATTCGCCGATCAAACGGTCTCTTTGGCGAGTCTTTTGTCCATCGCGAACCTTCCAGACGGAACGCTTGTTCTGGGAACAAGTGGGGCGGATGAGCTTTCCGGCTCCGGGTCGGATGACACTCTGGTCGGATTGGAAGGCGATGACCGCTACGATATTTTCGACGGTGCCGGATTCGATACAATCCGCGACACGAGCGTGGATGTTCGTTTTGACGGATTATTCCTCGATGCGGTGCAGGGGGACTCCGTCCGATTGAACGGATTTTTTCTAGAAGATATTGCGGGCTTCGCAGACGTCTCTGACACCGGAGCTATCGGAACACGTTTCATCAATTCTTTCACGGGTGAAGACATTTTTTTCGTCGAAGGTCAGGATTTTGACCGCGACGGAACAGTGATTGACAGTTTTGAGTTTGATGACGGAACGATTGTCTCCTCTACCCTCCTTGGGGCTCTTTTTGGCGTCTATAGTGGGCCGACGCGCTTTGATCCGGATGGACCACCCCCGCCGGCCACACTTCAAGCCCCGGTGTCCAATTTCGAAGTCTTCAACGTTTTTGTTGGCACGACGGGAACCGATGTACTTCTTGGAACAAGCTTAGGCGTCGTAGGCGGTCCGGGTCCGATCCCCTCCATTCAGGAAGGCTTTGATGTTTTTGCACCTTTCGAATTTAACATGGAACTGGATCCCTTTAACCCCAGTCCCGATGCACAGGTTCTGATCGGCCTGGCAGGTGACGATATCTACATCGTTCAAAGTATTGGTATCATTGATCCTGGTGGGCCTTTCGAACCGGCATTTATAAGGTCATCATTGAGCGCACCTGTCTCTTCGATGGTGGATGGCGGCCCTGTTATTGTTGGACCGTTTGGCCAAGAGCCGAGCCTGATCATTCATGAGAATGGCGGCATAGACGGCGATGGCGGCGGCGATGATGTTTTGTTCTTGCAAGATAGCACCTTTGATTTTGATCCAAGTCAGATATTTAATTCAGAGGCCTTCATATACCGCCAAGGCGAAGACATGATTGTCGAGACCTTCTCAGGCGGGCTCACTCAAATAATCGGTCAATTTTCTGCGACGGATGAAAATCGTATTGAGACCTTTATTGATTCCAATCTCGAAATTCGGGACTGGACGGAACTCGCACAGGACCTGCTGACATTCGGTACGTTTGACGATGATATCCTTGTCGGGTTTGAAACACTTCTCGGGGACGGAACGCTCCTTGTCGCGAATGACACGTTTGACGGGCTTGACGGGACCGATCGTCTTGAAGGCGGACGCGGCTCCGATACCTATCTCACAAATCCATTCTCAGGCGTCACGACCATTGCGGATTTCGCCATCACGGATGCCCTCTATGATGCCGGTAATGATGCGGACACACTGGTCATGTTCAGTGAAGATCCGGACCAGTTATCCTTCACAGCGGATTGGGTGAGCGGGACGGTTACGATCAGTCTCGGCAGCCAAGAGAGAGTCGTCATTGAAGGTCAATTGACCGATGATGAAAACGGTATCGAAGTCTTGGAATTCTTCGGGGCTCGTAATGGTCCTGATCGTATCTTTGATAGGGATGCGATTGCGGCGGCGACTCTGACAGTTGGGACGGACGGCGCGGACGCTCTGACGGGTGGCAATGGTTTCTATTCCGCGAATTTTGATGGCGGTCTGGGCGATGATGTGCTGACAGGCCTCGGAGATGCGGATACGGCCCGCTTCACGAGCGGTGATGGACAGGACACTGTTATTGGCGTTGAAACGCTTCTCTTCACGGATGTGATTGACACAGATATCACCGTGCGCGCGGATGGCGACGATCTCGTCATTCAATACACAGATACAGATTCTGTGCGTCTGAGCGGCGCCAACCTTGCGGGTGCGGCGGTAAATATCACATTTGCGGATGGCGGACAGTTGAACTTGGCCGACCTTCTGGCGCTTGTCAGCATTAGCGGTACGAGCGGGGATGATATCCTAAACGGCACAGAAGCCGGAGACATACTGAATGGCTTTGCAGGCGCTGATACAATCACTGGTCAGGCCGGTGATGACGTCATTACGGGTGGGGCGGATAATGATGCCCTGTTCGGCAATGCGGGCGATGATTTGTTTATCGCGGAAACTGCAGACGGGTCCGATCTCATCGATGGTGGAGACGGGTCTGATACATATGATGCGACAACGCTCAGTGATGCGATCACAGTCGACCTAGATGCGGGCACCGCGACAAACGGTCTGGACGTCGATCAACTGACAAGTATTGAAAATGTGGTTGGCGGTCTGGGCAATGACGCAATCATAGGGTCGTCTGGGGCCAATGATCTGTCCGGTGGACGCGGTGATGACCTCATCGATGCGGGCGCGGGAGATGACACTGTTTCCGGCGGGCGCGGCGCGGATAATCTGATCGGCGGGGACGGTGTCGACACGTTGGATTATAGCGGCTCACTCTCAAGCGTTGGCGTTGATTTGACGACCGGTGCAGGCGAGGGCGGCGACGCGCAAGGCGATAGCTTTAGCGGCTTTGAAGCCGTAATGGGCTCCGCTTACGCGGATGAGCTGGCGGGTGATGCCGGTGATAATCGTTTGGACGGGGGCAGGGGCGACGACGTGCTTTCCGGTGGTCGGGGCGATGATGATCTGCTGGGTGGCGACGGAAATGATGCGATCTCCGGCGGACGCGGGAATGACATTCTCTCCGGCGGCTCCGGTGCGGATAGCTTATTCGGCGGCGAGGGTGACGACGCCCTGTCCGGTGACGGCGGCGGCGATTTCCTCGTCGGCGGTCTCGGCAGTGATAGCTATACAATCTCCGGCGGTGGAACGACCATCATCAGTGATCAAGGCGGCGCAGCAGGCATAGATACAGTGACGTTTGCCGAGGTGAATGTCTCTGATCTGACCTTCATTCGTGCGGGCGATAATCTGCGGATTTTGGACGGCCTTTCAGGCGTCGCTGTGATTGAAGATCAGTTTACCGAGAACGGGATTGAGATCTTTATCTTCGCAGACGGTGAAACCCTGACCGCCGACCAGATCGCAGCGCTTTCTGTTGCGGCCCGCTCCACGGATGTGGTCGCGCTGACGGATGTTGCGCCGAATGCGTTGCTGGGTGAGGTCAGCCTCATTGATCCGAACACGCTCTTCGCCAATGATTTCAATCCGGATAATGATGCGCTCAGCCTCATCTCCGTCACCGCCATAGCGGGCGGCACGGTTGAATTGACGGCAGAAGGGCTCATTGCCTTTGCCGGGACAGAGATCGGTGCGGCGAGTTTCGAATATGTGGTGGAAGACGCCTCCGGCGCGCAGTCCACGGCTGTTGTAACGCTCGACGTTGTCAGTCCTGATGCGCTCTTCACAACCGCAATTGTGGATACGGGTCCGAGTTTTGATGAGGACACAACGGTGCGGTTTGATGCCCAGAGTGTTTTGGATAATGATGTTGACGCCTCGGGTGAAGGCTTGACCCTGCTCGATCTGCGCGGCCCGGACGGTGAGCCTATTCCCGTCATAAACGGCCAGGCCGAATATACGCCGGTGCAGGATTTCAATGGCGAGATTGTGCTGACTTACCGCGCGATTGATGGCGCCGGCACGGTTATCACGGGTGAGCTCACACTGACCGTAAATCCAGTCAATGATGCCCCTGTGATTGGTGCGCTTGCACCTGTTGCGGCCACAGAAGATGTGGTCCGCGTTCTCACAACTGCAGAGCTTCTGGAAGGCATCACGGATGTCGACGGCGATGTTCTGACGGTGTCAGAGTTTACGCTTTCTGCCGGGACGGTCACCGATTTGGGTGACGGGTCCTTTGCCCTGACTTTCCCGCAGGATCTGAACGGCGAATTGAGCCTATCCTATACTGTGAGTGACGGCACCGTCGATACGGTCGTAACACGTCTGATTAATGTCGCGGCCGTCAATGATGCGCCGGTGATTTCCGGTGTGGCCGATCTCGGCACGACGGATGAGGACGTTTCGCTCCTCTTCACAATTGACGATCTTCTGGCGCAAGCCTCGGATGTTGACGGTGACGTTTTGAGCGTCTCGGATCTCAGTGTTGATCCGGCCATTGGCACGATCACGGATCTGGGTGAGGGCGCGTACCGCTTTGACCCTGTTGAGGATTTCAACGCCAATGCGGTTATCATCAGCTATACCGTCTCGGACGGTGCGCTCGACGTTCAGGCGACGGCCAGCTTTGACATATTGGGCGTCAATGATGCGCCAATCGTCTCCGGCCCTGTTATCCTCGATGATATTGCAGAGGACAACGCCGTCACATTGACGACGGCACAGCTGCTCGCAACCGCGACAGATGTGGACGGCGATATGCTGGTCATTTCCAATCTGTCCGCGAATAGCGGCAGCGTGACGGATAATGGCGACGGTACATTCGATTACGTGCCGGATGCAAATTTCAATGGTCTGGTGGAACTGTCTTATACGGTGTCCGACGGTGAATTTGCTGTGGCGGCCATGGCAAGTTTTGATGTCACGCCCGTGAATGATGCTCCAATTCTCTCTGGCGTCGTTGATTTGGGCGCGAGTGATGAGGACACAGATTTCATTTTTACGCTCTCCGACCTCCTTTCCGGCGCGTCAGATGTTGAGGGCGATTCTCTCAGCGTTATAGATCTGAGCGCTGAGAATGCGGAAATTTCTGTCGATGCGGATGGCACTGTCACATTGACACCGGATGCGGATTTCAACGGCACGGTCACCCTCACTTATCTAATTTCAGATGGCCAGGCGAGTACGCCGCAAAGTGCGAGTCTGACGGTATCGCCCGTCAATGACGCGCCGACTGTTGGCGCTGTTATTGATCTTGGGGATCTGCTGGAAGATGGGTCTGCGCTGATCACGCTGTCTGACCTTCTGTTCGGGGCAGGTGACGTGGATAGCGAGACGCTCTCAATCGTCAATCTCGCCGTCAATTCCGGAACACTCACGGAGAATGGTGACGGGACTGTCACCTATACACCGGACGCCGATTTCAACGGCGATGTGACGATCAGCTTTGGCGTCTCCGATGGCGATCTCGTGACATCGAATACAGCCACACTCGTTGTAACCGCGGTCAATGATGCGCCGGATGTGGCGGGCGTTGTGGACTTGGGCACAAGCGAAGAAGACACAGATCTCGTCTTCGCGCTGACCGACCTGCTCGCAGGGGCGTCCGATGTCGACGGTGATGACCTTAGCGTCATTGATCTCACGGCCGAGAATGCCACGATCTCCGTTGATGCCGAAGGGACGGTTACGCTGACGCCGGATACGGATTTCAACGGCACGGTCACGCTCAATTATCGTATCTCTGATGGTCAAACGAGCACGGCTCAAACTGCAACGGTCGCTATAGTTCCGATGAACGATGCGCCAACCGTGGGCCCGAATATCGACCTTGGCACGTTCACAGAAGACGGGACATTGACAATCACGCTCACGGATCTTCTCGTCGGCGCGGCGGACGCGGATGGCGATGATCTCTCTATCGTTGATCTGGTGGCTGATAGTGGTTTGGTCACTGAGAATGGAGACGGCACGGTGACCTTTACACCCGATGCCGATTTCAACGGAGATGTGACCTTCTCATTCGGTGTTTCAGACGGAACCGCTGTGACAGCAAGCAGCGCAACTGTCGTCGTGACGCCTGTGAATGATGCACCGGATGTAGCTGGTCCTGTCGATTTGGGCACAAGCGATGAGGATACAGTCCTCACCTTCGCGCTCGCCGACCTTCTTGCGGATGCGACGGATGTTGACGGTGATGACCTCTCGGTCATTGATCTCACGGCTGAAAATGCGTCAATTTCTGTGGACGCTGAAGGCACAGTGACTCTGACGCCTGATGCGAATTTCAACGGAACAGTGACGCTGAACTATCGCGTTTCAGATGGACAGGTGAGCACGGCGCAGAGCGCAACGCTTGCAATCGCTGCCGTGAATGATGCGCCGGATGCCGGACCCGTCATTGATCTGGGAGATGTGGCGGAAGATAATTCCATCATCATCAGTTTGGCAGACCTTCTGGCAGACGCGACAGATGTCGATGAAGACATGCTCTCTGTCGTCGATCTATCCGTGAATGAGGGAACGCTAACAGAGAATGGCGACGGGACTGTGACTTACACACCCGATACTGACTTTAACGGCAATGTCGTGATTTCATTCGGTGTGTCTGACGGTACATTTGTTACGCCGAATACGGCCACGCTCAATGTGACAGCTGTCAATGACGGTCCGGTCGCAGCGGATGATGACGGCTTTGTCGTCACGGCCGCGGAAGGTCTGACATTGGACGCGGCGACATTGCTTGCCAATGATAGCGACGTGGATGGGGACACCCTGATCGTGACATCGGTCAGCGGTGCCGTGAACGGTGCGGTGACACTCGTGGACGGTCAAATTCTCTTCACGCCAATCGGCACGTCCGGTCCGGCCAGCTTTACCTATACGATATCAGACGGGCAGGGCGGCGAAGCGACAGCGACTGTCTCCCTGACGATTGATATCGATGATGGCGGACCGACAGGCCCGAACGAGATCTTCGGCACGAATGGCCGCGATCGTCTCACCGGGACTGACGGTCAGGACGCAATCTTTGGCCTCAGCGGCAATGATGTCATTCGCGGTCTGGAGGATGATGATCTGTTGGACGGCGGTGCAGGCCGTGACCGCCTCATCGGTGGAAACGGCGATGATGCGCTGATCGGAGGCTATGGCTCTGACCGTCTCATTGGCGGAAAAGGCAATGACCTCCTGACCGGTGATGCTGCGGATGGCGGGAGAGGCTATTTCGACCGTGACGTTTTTGTTCTCGGCAATGCGACCCGCGCCGGGAATGATATCATCACCGATTTCGACACAAATAACTTCTTCGGTGGAGAGCTGAATTACGACACGCTCGACTTTAGCTTCCTGGGCCGTCGTTGGCATCTGGATAGCGTGCTCGATATTCTGGTCTTCGCAAATGTGATTGAGCATGACGGCGATATTGACACCGATGCGATCCGTGACGGTCATGATTTGATTTTCGTCTTTGACAGAAATTCGGACGGACACATCACGGACTCTGTGCGGTTGGAAAATATTATCGGCCAGGACGGTCTTAGTAATTTCTGGCTCAACCTGGTGTCAGTGGATGATTTGACGGCGAATGACATCTTTATTGGATTGGAAGAGGAAGGCCTTGTGTCATCCAGCCTCGCCATTGAGTCTGTCGATATAGGTCTTTCCTCTCCGGTTGAGACAGAATTGGATCTCAATTTGAACGAGTTGGATGAGCTGTTTGATATGACCCAGTTCGAGAGTATCTCCGGTGTCAATGCGGCCGCGGCTCTTCAGGGTTTCACTGAATTTGCGGAAGGCGACATGCCATTCGATAATTTCGATGATTGGGGTGATTTTGGCTAATCATCAATTTTCATGTCCCCGTTTCGCGGGGACATGAAGGGCTTTTTCCCCACCTTTTCTATCAGACGCAGTTCTCTGATATGTCGATAGTCTCTGTATTCCGGATAATAGAACTAGCCCGGAATTTAGAAGATGGGCTATTCTCAAAACAGCCAATAATTATGACGCCTTCAAGCCCGGTTTCCTGATCCGAGAGTAAGCCCGTCGCATAACGGTTTTGCGCGACCATTTGGGCCTCTAGTTTCGGGGTCGCAAAAATACTGACGTTGATATTTTCAGCCTGTCTTAACTGTCGAGCCAATTGGCGCGCTATTCTTGAAATATTGACTTCATCCGTGAAACGCCTGTCGATAATTCTGATCTGCGAGCCTTTGCTATTTGACTCAAGCGGTCGCAGGTTCAGATGTGTAAATGCCGAGACGTTGTCTTCTGAGGGTAAAATTTCATAACTTCCCTCTGCTGTATCAATCCGGATGAGGATGAGGCCGGCCTGTAAGAGCTTCTCTGTCAAACCTCTTTTATAAGTCAGTGAAATCTGTGCCAGATTCGCATCTTCCGATGAGGGTGCAATGTCTGTGCTTACCTCTGTCTCAAACTGGCTAATAGACAAGTCCACGGGTTCCGTTTTTTCCGCGACACTGTCTGAATTCTCTTCCGTCGATACGAGCGGAGCGATTTTCAGGTCTCTCGTCTCAACCTCTTCGGGCAAGAGGGTGTCTTCAATCGGATTCTCCTCAACAGATTTATCGTCAAGAGGGGAGGGGGGCGTCATATCTAATATGACGCTTTCCGGTATGTCGGCCGTGTCTACAGGCGGGAAGGGTGTGTTTTTTCCAGAGCTGGAGTCTAGGTTCATCCAAATGACAAACACGATCCCACCTCCGATGAGACAGGAGGACAGAATTCGGAATAGGTGGGTCATTGGCTTTCGCCTTTTGATTGTATGTTGAACTTTGGCGTGAGTCCTAAGGCCGCAAGCTCTGCGCCAAACCGATAAGAGGCTTCGAAAGGGGCATCGGGCGCGACAGAGAGCATAATCCGGGGCGCGTCCACGTCCCGAGCTTGTAGATAGGTTGTGATGTCATCCACCGGAACGCCATCAATCGAAATCCGGCCTTGATCATCCATGGTGATATAGAGCCACGGTTCTGCAGGATCCTCAGAAGGCTGCGCCGCCGCTGTCGCCGCCATATCAATATCAGGCGACAGGGCCGGGGGATTTATCATAATGACAAAACAGAGACAGGCGAAAAAATCGATAAATGACGTTGTGCTAGTCATGATCATCAGCCGTTTTTGGGATGAATGGCAAAATGCGGGAGGTCTTAGGGGGCGTGGCCTTTTGCGCCGGATCGCCGTCGATCCAACTGTGAATGGACAGTCCGATATTCGAGACCACAACGGTGATCGCACCGATCAATGTCGTGCCCATAGCGGCCGGAAGTACGGTCCAGAGATCCTGCCCGCTATTCTTTAATCCCAGCATCATGCCCGCGACCGTGAAAGCCAAGCCCAGTAAAGGGGCGTTGTCCCGTGCGAGTGTGAGCAAACGAATTCGCACGATGCTTGACCGCATAACTGATGGGTGGCCGGGCTTTTTACGCTGTCGGAATTTATCCGTGGCATCCCCGATCAGATAAAGAGATACCGCCAAGATAAAAAGCATAGTCCCGTAGCCAATATAGGGGAACAAATCAGCCGCAATTTCAAAAATAGACTGTTTCATCAGAATCTATCCGGAGTTTGGGACGCATCAGGCGCGGCAGGGGTCGGGTCCGTTGCGCCGTCAATCCTATCAAGTCCTATGCGGAAGGCTTCCAGCCTTTCCAAGTTCGCCCCGATCTCAACAGAAGTGCTATCATTGGGATCAATAGCGGGACGTGTGATCTCGGTGGTTCGCGTGTCTGATTTTTCATCATTGGCCATGTAAATGCCGCCAGCAATTAAGCCGCCCAGCAGGACGACGCAGAGCGTCGTCCCGACCGTTTGAGGGGAGATAGATTTAGTCATTGAGCGTTTCCTCCTGACCACCCGTTGTGCTGCCGTCTGACTGACGCGCAACACTGTCAATCTCCTCGCCTTGGGTGAGGGATTTTAGCCAATCCAGATTGTCCTGATCGCTCGCTGTGTCCAACTGGCTCAAAAGATCATGCAAGGGCGATTGCTTTGCCGCTTTGATTTTCGTCGCGCTCGGGAGGGGCTCAGATTTTCTTTTGCTGAGTTCACCTCCTTGGTTCAGCACATCTATAATATCTTGAAGATCCCAATCGGAAGTCGGGAGATTCATCTCCCCCTGTTGAGAGAGACGCTTAACCCGACGGTCGCTATTCTCAACGGCCATCTCCAAATCAAGGCTGACACTTTCAAATGCCACACCAAGCGTGTCGACAAGCTGACTTTCTGATTGAAGATTGGTCTTTTTCGCCGCCGCGTCATCACGGGCATATTTGGAATCATCAAGATCGGCGAGAGCCCGCATATAGGCATAGCGCTCACGTTTAAGTTCCAGATAATCCCGGGGTCCGGGATCAACCGGAAAGCTTTCCGCATAGGTTTTCAGGTAGGCCAGTTTCTTGACCTGATCCCGCTCCAGCTTTTTAATCATATTATTGGCGGTTTCGATTTTCCCATCAAAAGCGTCTGCGGCATCCGCATAAATCTTAGCCTCTTGATAGAGTTGCTGATACCCCATTTTCAGACCACCATTGATACGCTTCAGGACATCACCATTGCGGCTCTCGGCCTCAATAGCGCAGTCCAACAGCGCTATCTCGCGGGTTTCAGGTTCGCTGAGCAGGTTCGCCTGCCGCTTGCAATCCGTGTAGGTTTGCAGGTCATTGCTCAGCTTGGAGACGCCTTCATCCGTGATGTTTTTGACATTGTCCAAAACAATGGCCGTCGTTGCCGGTGCTGGCGTAGACGTGTTGTCGCCTTTTTCAATGGTGATTGAACCTGCAGGTGACGTGGGAGACTGCGCCCAGATCACCGGCGCATATGACGCTGTGAAAATCGCCAGCAAACTCGTTGTCGTGATAATTTTCGTCTTTTTGTAAATAGTCATTTTGAACTCACTTTCTATTTCAGGGTTCGGGTTAAGCGGGTCCGCAGGGTGCGTATTGGCTGGGCGGCGGCATCGCCCATACGCGGTGATATTGATGTCCGCGCGCCTATTCCGCGGCCTCAAGAGAGGTCCGGGCAGGGTTGGCGTTTGACGCAGGGGGAGGTGTCTGCACGGCGGCAGGGTAGGCATTCAGGCCTACGGTCTGGACGCGGGCCTGTGTGGACACAGCCTGTTCTTGACGTCTGCGCATGAAGGAAGAGAGCAGGACGAGCGGTGTGAACTCGATCACGGCGGACAACAGCAGGATAAACAACAGGACGAGGACTTGCGGATTGTCTTCAACACTCGGCACAAGGACAGCGGCAATGGTCAGCAGGGAGAGGAATTCCGGTGCAAGCGCGTCCTGGCTCTGACGCACATCATCACGTGTCAGCGCGTTCAAGTCTCGCGTCTCACCTGATTGAGCCTCACCCAAGGCCGCATCCCGCCGGGCGTAGATTTCAGCGCGCTGCGCCGTTTCTAGGGCCTGAATGTCGGCGAGGTTTTTCTGATGCAGCGCAGTTTCTTCGTTCAACAGTTTCGTGAACATCTTATATCTAACGCCCTCAAAGTACTTCCCGCCGATAAAGGTTTCTGCGTGCCGTGCTTCGAATAACGGATCATAGACTGATTTATGCCGCGCCGTTTCAAGGGCGATGCTGCGCTTTGTTGTTTCCGTCACGGCGTTGAGGTCCATCAGAATAGAGTTCTGAACATCATCTGTCGTTCGCTGATAAATTTCACGCACCTCCTGTTTGTGAGCTTCGAGCGTGGCGTCGACATTGCCAGTCATGATTGGTCCGCCCACAACAGCAATTGTCAGGACAAGCGACAAGGTCACGAACAACCCTCTTAAGAGCTGCGCAGTATAATATTCGCCGGTGCGCTTTTTGGTCTTGGCCGCAATAATATAGGTGAGGCCGATTTTAGCTGCGTTGAGCGCAGCTGCGATAATAAAAATGACGGACAGACCGAGAATCGTTCCCGAGATTTTGTCACCCAAAAGCCCCCCGTATCCAATATATTCCATGAAGAACGAAACCAGTGCCAAGGAGAGCCCGGCAAAAATCGCGAGCAAAAGGCCCAAAGTTGACATGAAACCGTCGAAAACCTGTTCAATTAAATCCCGCATAGCCATCTCCTTCAGAACCTGGAGGCGGGTTTGCGACGGTGACCCGCTCTCGTTTGAGGGGTTACGTGACCCCTATATGGGGACTTCAATCATAGTTTTAGCATGAATGAAAGGTAATATAGGCAACTTTATTGTCATATTTTTGCCAACTTACTCATAAATATATTTATTTTTCTGTTTATGACCCTAAAACTACAGTAAACGAGCTGTTAACCATATATATATAAGAAAGATTCGTATTTTGTAGGTTATGACAGGGAGAGCCGCAATAAATTTGCGTTTTTCTTGGGATTAACCACAGAATAATTTGACAGGCGGTAAAAACTTACCGTAGAAAAACGCTATTAACCTTTCATTAACCCTCTAGAGACATCCATGACATACTTTTGCCCCCGCCGCCTTTGCGTCACGTCAAAAGTATCCGCCGCCGCCGGTCCTCGCGCCTAAAAAATGGCCACCATCATCCTTCTTCGCGCCTTAGTCGATGCCGCCTCGGCGTTTTGGCATTCTACCTGCAAGGTTGGGTCGAAGGATTTTGTGATGCGTGCGACTGACACCTATTCGAATTTTACCCTGAACCCCGCTATTTTTGGCGCAGAAAATGCCGCGATACGTGGCTTAATGCACCTGGCTTACACGCTCACCGCTGCACCACATCGTGCGCGAGAGTCCGAGTCAGACACCAGATAGCACAAAGCCCCGAGAGGGGCCTTTTTATTGGAGAGAGTCCACAAAATGTTACAACCCAGACAAACATCACCGGACCGCGACACGTCTGTCTCACCAGACAGCAATATAGCTGAAGCCAGTAAAAAACCGATCCTCACGGATTTGGATTTACTGGATGAGTTAAACTTAACGGAGGCCATGGCGGCCGATTATCTCGGCAAGATCCGGCAGACACTCAATAAAGGACTGAACAACGCCAAGGATAAAAATAAGCCTTATTTTAAGTTTGGCGAGCTCTACACTCTGATTGCTGCCGCCGCGTCCCTCAACTATACTTTCAGCAAACGGGCTGTCAGAGACTATATTGACGAAACTCGGAAAGATATCAGTCTGGGCCAACAAAAACGCGGCAAGGATCTCGTTGATGGCTTACTGACTGAGACGGAGGTTTTGGATCTCAAAGGCGCCGTCCGATTGGATATCGTCTTACCCGGTTATGCCGGTTTCTCTGAACATCAGCCCAAGATTGTCTCCCTCATTGACCGTCACATTAAAGCTTTCAAACTGAACCCGGCGGGTCAATTACGGTGCTTAACAAACCAAATTTCAGACAAAGCGACGATAAAGAAAGATTTTGGCCTAAGTGACGCAGAATGCAAAGTTTCAGAACCTGTCATGCATTATTTCAGGCCTCTCATTTTTATATATGACGAGTCTAATCCCATACCCCGGGCTTATATGATTAGCGATAAACCCGGATTTGTCGAAGCTACACATCACCGCGTGAGAGAAACAGCGGGCTGTTTTGATTATCTTTTCACAGATCACGTTGCGGCCTCACAAGTCGACGGTGTGAGTGTAGCCCCAGCACAGGCTTCGGCCGGCTTAAAGGCCCGCGGGGGTTGATTTTTCACTGTGTGAAAACGAAATCATCAATGAAAAGCTGGGTCGACAAGCGCAAAATTTGTGATGATCGCGATGTCGGCCTTACCTGTCTCCAAACCTGTCCAGATTGAGTGTGGTTAAAATGATGGGCGTGACAGCCTTGAAAGGGGCGCG
Source organism: Litorimonas sp. WD9-15 (assembly GCF_050271975.1). Lineage (NCBI taxonomy): Bacteria > Pseudomonadati > Pseudomonadota > Alphaproteobacteria > Maricaulales > Robiginitomaculaceae > Litorimonas > Litorimonas sp. WD9-15. Next base: position 6,446 of record NZ_CP189851.1, on the reverse strand, counting down.
GACGTTGAACGTTAGCGGTCGGTCAGAGATCACGAAATCTGGTGAGCCCTATCTGTACAAATGACTCAGAGCATTGCGGTCTGTCACCTCAGAATTAAAGATCAACGGTTCACGCACGAGGTTCGTTAGCTAATATAGTCATCGCTGCGTTGTTTCCCTGAAGGCTGTTGCGCGACGTCTAGGACCTAATTTACGCCCTGATGACACCATAATGTGGACTTCAAAAAGCTCTCGTAAACGTACGATTTATGCTGAGAACGCAGCTTGACGAATCCCGATGCGTTATGTGGCCGCTGTTACACGGCCTTCCTCCAATAAAGCGTCTGAAGACGGGAGAGAGCTAAAGTCTGTTTGTCGAGCATCCATCGAGGTTATGACTAGTATACAATCAATCGATTTCATCTATGCAACTCGCACAGCTAAATCATAATCATCGAATAAGAGATTGATTTAGGAAACTGAGATGACACATATAATTGATACAGCGATGATAAAAGCTGGCTTTGAAGTGGAGGATATTCGGGCAATCAAACATCGCCGAGAACTCTATATTGCCAACCTGATCGCAATGACTGTCGCTATAGGGACATTTACACTCACGTCATCCGCATGGGCTTAGTCCCGACAGCCCCAGTTATTAATCTTCCCACTTCATCAGCATTGGCTGGGTTAAACCATATAATTTCTCATAAGATAGATTATACGATAACAGCGAAAGGGCTGATGCATGTCGTAGCCATAATCCGTGAAAGCCTCCATCCCATAGGATATCTCCCGTCACAAAGGCGGGGCGGCCCGGTCCTCAATGATGGTCGTCAGGTTGATAATCGCGGTTTCCGCATTGTCCAGATTCTCACGCATCGCGGCGATCAAACCTGTCTGCGGTCCGATCAACGCGTTGAGCGCGTCAATATCCGCCTGAAGATTATCATACCATTCCTGATAGCGCGGATGATCGGGATTGAGATTGGCTTGGGCAACCACCTATTATCCCGACGGTTAATCCGGTCCGCCAATTGCGGTTCCTGCCGCGACAGCCGGTCCCTATTCTGCGTCGCAATTGCCAGATAGGTCTGACGCCGCGCCGTTCGGTCGGCAATATAATCCCGCAGGTTTTGCAGGCTCTCCGCCGTGCAGATCTGTGACTGGGGCGGCGCCGGTCGGGGCGCCACCACTGCAATCGGTGACAGGCCGAACCAGATAAATTCGCGCAGGGTCGCGCCCGTCAGGCCGTCCGTCTCCGCCATCATCCGGCCCCGCTCGTCATAATGATAGTGAATGAATGTCTGGCCGAAAGTCCAGTCTTGTAATGTGTTGCCCGGCCCTAGGGTTTAAAACTTCGACTTCATCTAGTTTGATACCGTAAAAGCTTATTGTGCGCCCGAAGCTATCCGTCATGGACGTCACTTTGAAGCTGGGCCGCCCGGTTATGGCCGTATATGTTGTTGTCTTCCCGGTATCTGGATCTGTTCGCGTCGTTGTTTGTTCATAGCTGTCATAAATCAAACCATAGTCGATGAAATATCCCGCCGGGATATTCTGCACGCTTTATGACGGCTTTATAGATTGGCTTAGATGTAACCGGAAGAAACTCCTGGATTTAATGACCCAACTTAAAAAGTCCTGTGACCGCCACCAACAACCTCACGGATGAAATATATGAAGCGCTCCATAGGCCTCATTTTTGTCTCCTTTCGTATTTGTTCGGCCTTTGGCAAACCTATTTCCTTTAGGTATGAGCAGCCGGACAGCACTCCCACAAGACACGTAACCTGATATCTATCGACCAGAGCCTACCATCGGGCTCTCCGGTAAAGACTCCTGTAATACGAGATGTCCAGCACGAAATGCGCCATTTTGAAATAAATCAAATTTTTTAAAAATAACTATTGCCAATTCTAAATTTTGCATCTTATAGTTGTTTTAATGGAAGATGCGTTGAAGATATATTTGTAAAAAACGCACACGGGTCATGCATGCCGCAAGTCAGCATTCGCTGGCGATTTTCTGCTCCAGAGCTCCAGCTGGCGGCTGATTGCATAAGAGCTCAACGCGCCTTTTGGTGCGTCTTTGGAGCTAACTATAATGGAGGACTACATGTTCAATTTTACAGGAAATGCAGAAAAAATCGACGTTTCTTCTGCGTCTACGACGCTCGAGTCAGCAACGCCTGAGTTCAAGTTTCTATTTGGTAGCTGGTACGCTTTGGCTGCACCTGAGTAAGCCAGAAGCTTAACACTAAATCTCTCTAACTACCTGAAAGGTAATCAAAATGTTTAATTTTAAATCTGATTCTTCCGCTGTCTCCATGGATATGGCTTCCACATCCGTCACAGTTTCCATGCCACGTTGGACGGTTCTCTTTGACTCCAAATCATGGGCACTGATCGTTCCTGAGTAAGAACTGATTAAATAAGCGCCATCAATTTTATATGAGAGTATTTTATGTTTAACTTTCTCACAGACACACGGCTCACCTCTATGGATGCCAGTTCTGGCTCTCTGATGGCCTCCTCTCCTCAAAAGCTATTTATTCTTTACAACTCGGACCGTTGGTTCCTGGTTCAATGGGAGAGGGATTAACAATCAGGATGGGGGCTTTCCCCATCCTCACATTTCAATACTCGCAGATTTTCAATGCAAGGCCGCATGATCTGTCAAACTTCTAATCGGCCTGAAAGTCGGAGCTGAAGATTGAGTCTTGTAAACACCCTGAAAAAAAGGGTCATAGAAAATAAATCCTCCAACTTAACACTTGGGTGGCTAATCAATAACTTTGAATCATTTACTATTAACTCCAACCGGAATTTTTCTGCTGGCGGTGATGATGGAATGCCCTGGCATGTAAAGCCAATCGGTGAGCTGCTATTCCTCATGATGGTTTTACAAAGAAACGGCCTCAGGACGCGTAAAATGGCTGCGCTCAGCCTGAAAATAAAAAAAGAGGTCGACAGTTTCGACTGGCACCAGATCGCCGGTTTTGACCCCTCCTCCGCAACGCCAATGGCGATGATCGCGGATTTCTACAAGATGAATAAATGGCCTTTACCATATGAGTGGTCATATTTCGAAAATGTCCAAGCCTCCGGTTATCTGGCGGGCATGGACCGAGTCCCCTATCGGGAAATGGATCTTGATTATAGTTTATGGCGCATCGGATTAGTTGATGACACCGACGCATTGGTAAAAGCCTTTTCACAAACGGCCTTTGGCCGCAGTCAGAGTCTCCCCAAATATTCAGTCGATGACATCTATTCTCTCACACATGCCGTTTTCTATCTCTCCGACGTTGGACAACGGAATGTCCCGGAATTGATTGGGGAAGCACTTTCATCGCGCCTGAACGCGACCTTGGTCGAACTTGCCTTGATCATGACCAGGGCTGATAATGTTGATGTTTTAGGCGAAGTTCTGTTGAACTGGTTGCTTTTGGATATTCCCAGAACCGGCCTGAATAAGACGGTTTTTCAAGCGGGCCTAAACCGTGTGCTCGCGAATATGGCACCGGACGGCAGCGTCGCCTCCACGCAATACAGCTATAAGAGAGCCATTCAAGGAGACGCCGCGTTTCATGAGCTGTATCACACGACATTGGTTGTAACGCTCCTGCTTCATATATTGGGTAGAAAGTCATGAGCCGAAATATCTTAATGGCCGCCTGCGACGAAGTGCTTTCAACTTTAATCGCAGATTTGGATACCGCGCCGACTTCGAAAAACCTGCTGGGTTTGGGGCTGATTTCAGATCTTCTTGTTTTAGATTTGAGCGATACGTCTTTAGATAAATATCGGAAGCGCTTAGGACTGGCCGCCCATCACTGGATTGAATCCGGCCTTATGGAACAGATGCTAATGGCGTCTGCCCAGAACGTATATCATGTGTCGCTCATGATGTATTTGGCCCACCGGCAACAGAGCCTCAAACCTGAAACTATTGACTTCCTTGAAACCGGCTTACGGGCGGGCACAATAGGGCGAGGTGAAATTCCGCTCCTGACCCTGGAAGCAACCGGTTTGAATTTCCGAGGCTTTGGATTGGATTTTTGGTCGCAAGGTCAATTTGCTGAGCTGGAGCGGGAGAAGATTGATAAGCGGTTATTACGGGCGCGGATGGACGAATATGACGTGACGGGCTGTTTTATGATTGCCCGGCTGTTCCTCTCAAACTCTGATCCTGCCGCCCGCAAACAGGCCTGGAATTTTCCTAAGATCATGTTGGTTCAGTCCCTCCGGAATAAAGACCTCAATTGGACGGCGGCGCTCAACTATATCAATGTCAGAGCTTTCCCGAACTCTGCCAAATTGACCGCGCTCTCCATTCCCTGGACCGTGCAGACCTATGACCCGGAGAAGGGCCTGCTTCCCCTGCCCTTAGAGGGGAGAAAGCAGAGCCAATATAGTGAAAACACGCCGTTAGGTATCAGGCTTCGCAGCAGCCTCGCCCTACTGGCAACTTGGACACCCAAATCATGACATCATCCAGACTCACAACCCCTCAGGCTCAGGCAACTCTCGCCTTTCTTGATAAATTTGATTTCGATTCAGAGAATCCGAAAACCGTTCATCTGGCGATATTTGCGAAAGCGGCACTTCACCTGAATCCCTCGCTCGAACTGAAACCGACATCGGCACTGGAAGAGGCGAACACCTTTGCGACAACCGTCTTATCAAAAGACAGCCGTTCACTTGATCTGGACCCTCTCATCCTTGTTGAGCATCAAGCGCTTCTCAAAAAATCGGGCCTGAACAGCGAGCCCTTACATAAGATATGCGAGCGCCTGTCCGCAGAGATGGCAAAACAGCCTGAGTCCATATTACAAATGCCGCGCATCCGGCACACGACGTCACGCCTCCAGGGTCTGGGGTATGATGTTCCCTGTATGCCGGCGGCCGAAGATTATATGACCGCGCTGTCCCAGCACGAACGTTTAATTAGCGAGCCTAATGAACGGTTGATCGACCTTCTTGACCACATCACAGCGGACGGGGCGGACCTATCACCGGACACGATAGATATCTTCGGACTCGTAACTCTGGCGGAGCTCAGAAAATATAAAATCGACTTTGCTTCAAAAGTTGTACGGGCGCTTTCACATCTGAGCGGTAGTCATGAACGGCTCACCCACATTACAGACTTTGTCAGCCTTCAAAGATCCAGCAATGGGAGTTACGGTTTCCACGACCCCTTCGCCGAAACCTCCGCGGATGAAGCCGCAAGAAATAGAGAGTTTCATCTTCCGATCACACTGAATGCGGTTTGGATGCTGAACCTGATATCACAGGGCACAGCAAATGGGGCGTCCCTATGAATGGAATTCTCATTCTATTCAAACTGTCCTTGCGCAAATGGAAAAGCTATCTCATCGCCATTTTGGCATTGTTGATAGGGACAGCGCTTTTCCTTCTGATTCCGAAACTCTTAGGTCAGCTTGTAGAAACGGTCTCCTCACCGGAGGGGTTAGACTTTCAACTCTTGGTCCGGCCGGCCTTTATGATTGCTGCCGTTATGATTGGTCAGGCTGTATTTGTCGGAATCTACAGCTATATTATCACACTAGCCTCAGAAAAAATCGGGAATGAATTACGCGGAACATTTTTCCATAAATTACTGAGCCAGTCCTTTACGAGCCTTTCAAGCCGGAAATTAGGATCTACTGCGACTGAATTTGTATCAGACCTCTCGATTTTACAGTCCGGTCTATCGGACACAATGATTGCCTTTTTCCGCCATACAATTTTCACGACCGGCGCCATTATTGCCATGGTCATATTGGACTGGCGCATGGCCCTTGTAACAATGGTAAGCGTTTTGGTCGTCGTCGGCGTTCTCTCAATATTCATTCATTTTGCAACGAAAGCATCCATCCGAACACAGGAATATCGGGCAAAAACGGTTTCACTCCTCTTGGAGGCCGCAACAAATTCCTATGTTATCAAAGCCTATGACCGGCTCGATTATTTTGACGGCATGTTTAAGGAGAAATTAGAAGATACCTACCGGCATATTGCAAATAATTTACGCTTTATGTCACTGATGAACCCAGTGTCTCTGGTCGTCTTTTCTATCGCGATTTTTGTTATCCTCGCTTACGGTATTCAGGGGGTCTCTTCAGGGCGCATGACAATCGGCGACCTTGTCGCTTATGTCACATATGCCATCATATTAATCGCATCCGTCAGTCAATTTGGCTTGAGCCTCGGCAAATTAAAACAGGCCGTCGCCATGTATGAAAAGCACCAACCTCTATTAGAACCTGTTTTTGTCCATAAAGCCTCTGAGTCTCCGTCATCCATAAACGTACCCACCCAATCGGAGGCGACGGGATATGTATTGGAGGATGTGAATTATTATTACGAAGATTCAGACACGCCCGCCCTGGAAGACATAAGCCTGAACATTCCGGCCGGAAAAGCGACACTCATCGTTGGAGAGAGCGGCGCGGGAAA
>NZ_CP189850.1:0-3118130 GCF_050271975.1 Litorimonas sp. WD9-15 | reverse complement strand
AATAGAGGTTGCTTTATATACCGGAGCGTGACAGCGCTCCGGACCCCCGGTCGTACGGGAAGGGGTATAGCTCAGTTGGTAGAGCACTGGATTCCAAATCCAGGTGTCGAGGGTTCGAGTCCTTCTGCCCCTGCCACCGCTTTCAGGTTCACCCCTTGAAACTGCGACAAACGGGCACAAAATAACGCGTCACTGGCAATTTTGTCGGTGCGCGTTTTTGGCCGTAAGGTCGCAGAGATTAGGATCGTCATGCCAAAGAGCAAGAATAGACGGAAGAATGCGGGCAAAAAGCCTGCTGCTATTGAGGCAGCTGCTGCAGCTTCAGGGTCTGCTGAATCCGCGACTCCAAAGGTTGGTCCCGTCAAATATGTCGGTCAGGTTCGTCAAGAGGCCCGCAAGGTTGTTTGGCCGGGTTGGTCTGAAGTTTATAAAACGACTATCCTTGTGATGATTATGGTCGTTTTGATGGGTGCGTTTTTCTTTGTGGTCGATTGGGCCTTGGCCAATATCGTCCAGTTTATTCTAGGGTTTGGAGAAGCATAAGATGTCCGCAAAGTGGTATATCGTCCAAGCCTACTCGAATTTCGAGAAGCGCGTGAAAGAGACGCTCGAGCGTGATGCGGCCGAAAAGGGCCTCGATCATCTATTCGAGGAAATTCTCGTTCCGACGGAATCGATTGTTGAGGTCCGCAAGGGACGTAAAGTTGAGTCCGAGCGCAAGTTTTTCCCGGGTTATGTCCTCGTGAAGGTCGATCTCACGGATGAGGCGTATCACCTCGTCAAGAACACGCCGAAAGTCACAGGTTTTCTCGGTTCTGCTTTGAAGCCAATGCCTGTGTCCGAGGCTGAAGTTGCGCGTATTGTTGGTCAAATCCAAGAGGGTGTGGATAGTCCGCGTCCGATGATAACTTTTGATATTGGAGAGACAATCAAAGTCGTCGACGGGCCGTTCCAGAGCTTTAACGGTACGGTTGAAAGCGTTGATGAGGAAAATGCGCGTCTTAAAGTGCTGATTAATATTTTCGGGCAGGGGACACCTGTCGAACTCAATTACACGCAGGTCGAAAAGCAATAGACGGCCTGATGTAACTCGCTTGTGGGAGGGGGTGCTAAGTCCAGCACGCGCCGCACCACGGGCACCACGAAGACGGACGCAATCCTGCATCTGTCGCCTGAACACTTAAGGAGTGGAAAATGGCAAAGAAGATTGATGGCTATATTAAGCTGACGATCCCCGCGGGTTCTGCGAACCCGTCTCCACCGTTGGGACCTGCATTAGGTCAGCGCGGTGTGAATATTATGGAATTCGCCAAGGCGTTTAACGCCAAGACGGAAGAGATTGAAAAAGGCGTGCCGACCCCAACGGTTATCACGGTTTTTGCTGATAAATCGTTCACATTTGTGACGAAAACGGCGCCTGCCTCTTACTTCTTGAAAAAGGCGGCTGGCAAAAAGCAGGGCTCTAATAATCCCGGCTCTGAAGTGGGTGGTACGGTCACAATGGACCAGTGCCGCGAAATCGCTGAAGCCAAGATGGCTGACTTGTCCGCGAATGATGTTGAAGCTGGTGCGAAAATCATCGCCGGTTCCGCCCGTTCCATGGGCTATGAAGTGACGGGAGAATAGACATGGCGGGTAAACGTTATAAGGCCGCAATGGCCGGTCTTGACCGCGACGCGGAATTGACAGTCGCTGATGCTGTGAAAACAGTGAAGGGCAATGCTACGGCGAAGTTCGATGAGACCATCGAAATCGCGATGAACCTTGGTGTTGATCCACGCCATGCCGACCAGATGGTCCGCGGTGTGTGTAATCTGCCAAACGGTACAGGCCGTTCCGTTCGTGTTGCTGTTTTTGCCAAAGATGCAAAAGCGGATGAAGCGCGCGCAGCGGGTGCGGATGTTGTCGGTGCGGAAGATCTCGCCGAGCAAATTCAGAATGGCGACATGCCGTTTGAAAAAGTGATTGCCACACCGGACATGATGCCGCTTGTCGGTCGTCTTGGTAAGGTGCTTGGTCCAAAGGGCATGATGCCAAACCCGAAAGTCGGGACGGTCACAATGGACGTCGCGAAAGCGGTGGCTGATTCTAAAGGCGGCGCTGTTGAGTTCCGCGTTGAGAAAGCCGGCGTAATCCACGCGGGCGTTGGCAAGGCCTCCTTCTCGGAAGATAAATTGACAGAGAACGTTACGGCGTTTCTCGCCGCGATCCAAAAGGCTCGGCCAACAGGTGCAAAAGGCGTTTTCGTCAAGAAGATAGCTCTGAGCTCCACGATGGGCCCGTCTGTAAAGATCAATACAGCTGAAGTCCCGAACTAGGGATTTTAATTTAAGAATTTGGCGAAGGGCTTTTGTCCTCCGCCAACTCTCCTCGGAAGGTTCGCTTTTCGAGGGGCTGTCCAAGACCACCGGTGTTGGCGCCTTTGAAGAAAGACGCTGACTTAATGTCCAGTGTAGACGGAGTGAGACCATTTCTAGCGACGGTGTGAGCCGTCAAATGTTGTGGTTCGAGTTCTGGGACAGACAACCGCTCGCGGATCGTCTGGCAACAGACGAGATGTGAGTATCTCATGGACGTCCGCATGGTGTGGATGTCTGAAACTAGGAGACCGCAAATGGACCGCTCTCAAAAAGAGATTGCCGTTAAAGAACTCGAAGAGATCTTTGATGGTGCAGGATCCGTGGTACTGGCTGAATATTCAGGCATGACCGTTGCGGAAATGACGGAGTTGCGCGCAGACATGCGTGAGCGTGGCGCAACACTCCGTGTCGTAAAGAACCGTTTGGCGAAAATTGCCTTGAAAGGGAAGCCTTTTGAGGGAGCTGCTGACCACTTCACCGGACCCGTGGCAATTGCCTGGGCCGAAGACATGATCAGTGCGCCAAAAGTGGCTGTGAAATATGCCGAAGATTCGAAAGTCTTCAACATCATCGGCGGTTTCATGGGTGAGGAAATCTTTGACCCTGCTGGTGTCGAAGCGCTTTCTAAACTGCCAAGCCGCGAAGAGCTTATTGGTATGGCTGCGCAGCGTCTGCTGTCACAGGCTACGAATATCGCCTCCGCACTTCTTTCGCCAGCGCAAGGCTTGTCCGGCGCAATTGCGGCGATCGAAGAAAAGGCCGACGCCTGATTTTACGATATCATTCTCGCAAAAACTCGAACCTAACCGCCTCAATCACGAGGCAAACATTAAAAGGAACATCAAATGGCTGATGTGAAAAAACTCGCAGAAGAGCTCGTCGGATTGACGATCTTGGAAGCAAAAGAACTGAACGACATCCTCAAAGACGAGTACGGCATCGAAGCTGCTGCACCTGTCGCTATGGCTGGCCCTGCGGGCGCGGCTGGCGGCGCGGCAGCTGAAGAGAAGACTGACTTTGACGTTGTCATGACATCTTTCGGCGGAAACAAAATCTCCGTCATTAAAGAAGTTCGTGGAATCACAGGTCTTGGCTTGAAAGAAGCCAAAGAGCTGGTCGAATCTGCACCAAAAGCCGTCAAAGAAGGCGTGCCGGAAGCAGAAGCAAACGATATCAAAGAGAAACTCGAAGCTGCCGGCGCTACCGTCGAGCTCAAGTAGTCTCTTTGACGAAGACCGGGTTTCCGGTCCTCGTGAAATACAGGGCGGCACGGGTTTTCCCGTGTCGCCCGTTCCTGCCTGTGGTGGGGCCGCATGTTTCGACGCGGGTTAAAAATCGAAAATGACTGACGGAGCAGTTTAACTCCGCCGAAATTTAAGGGCTGATATCTGCGGGAGTGCACACTCGCAGGGGAGAGGCCCGCAAAGGAAAAGGTTGCTTTGATGTCGCTAACATTCACTGGCAAGAAACGTATCCGCAAGAGCTTTGGCCGTATTCCGGAAGTTGTCCGGATGCCAAACCTGATCGAGGTTCAGAAATCCTCCTATGATCAGTTCCTGCAAAAAAATATCGACCACGCAGATCGCGGAACCGATGATGGTATGAACGGCGTGTTCCACTCCGTCTTCCCCGTCCGGGATTTCTCTGACCGTGCGGTTCTGGAATATGTCTCCTTCGTCTTCGAGAAGCCGAAATTTGACGAAGAAGAATGTCAGCAGCGCGACATCACTTACGCCGCCCCCCTAAAAGTCAAAATGCGTCTAGTCGTGTTTGATATCGACGATGATACAGGTGCCCGTTCCGTCAAGGACATTAAAGAGCAGGACGTTTATATGGGCGATATCCCGCTCATGACGGCCAAAGGTACGTTCATCGTGAACGGCACAGAGCGCGTGATCGTCTCGCAAATGCACCGCTCACCGGGCGTGTTCTTCTCCCATGATAAAGGTAAGGGTCACTCCTCCGGCAAGTTCCTCTTCTCCGCGCGGATCATTCCTTATCGCGGATCCTGGCTCGATTTCGAATTCGACGCCAAAGACATCCTCTATGCCCGTATTGACCGTCGCCGGAAATTGCCCGCGACGACAGTTCTCTATGCGCTCGGCATGACGCGCGAAGATATTCTGAACGAATATTATGAGAGCATTGCGTTTAAACGTGACAAGAAAAAAGACGGCTGGACGCGTCCGTTCAATGCGGATGAGTATCGCGGTGCGAAACTCTTGCGTGACCTGGTTGATGCGAAAACAGGCGAAGTTGTTGCGCCAGCAGGTCGCAAACTGACAAAGCGTGGTGCTAAGAAATTGGCTGATGATGGTATGAAATCCGTCCTCATCTCAAATGAAGAAATGTCCGAGCGCTTTGCGTCTGAGGACATCGTGAACACTGAAACAGGTCAAATCTACGCCGAAGCCGGTGATGAGCTCTCCTTGGAAATCATGGAGCAGATCAACGAGGCGGACATCAAGGAAATTTCCGTCCTGAACATCGACCACGTCAATGTCGGACCTTATATCCGGAACACACTCGCCGCCGATAAGAATGATAGCCGCGAAGGGGCGTTGGTTGACATTTACCGCGTCATGCGTCCGGGCGAGCCGCCCACCGCTGAAGCGGCTGAAGATCTCTTCAACTCGCTCTTCTTTGACGGGGAGCGCTATGATCTCTCCGCTGTGGGTCGGGTAAAGATGAACCTTCGCATGGATATGCAGGATGTTGGCGACGAAATCCGCGTCCTTCGTAAGGAAGACATCCTTGCCGTTGTCGACACGCTGACCAAGCTGAAAGACGGCATTGGGTCCATCGATGATATTGATAATCTCGGAAACCGTCGTGTCCGCTCCGTGGGTGAGCTGATGCAGAACCAATACCGTATTGGTCTGCTCCGCATGGAACGCGCGATTAAAGAGCGTATGCAATCCGTCGATATTGAAACGGTCATGCCGCATGACCTCATCAATGCGAAACCCGCTGCCGCGGTCGTTCGTGAATTCTTCGGCTCCTCGCAGCTGTCGCAATTTATGGACCAAACTAACCCGCTCTCCGAGATTACGCATAAGCGTCGTCTCTCCGCGCTTGGACCCGGTGGTCTGACACGTGAACGCGCAGGCTTTGAAGTCCGCGATGTCCATCCAACCCATTATGGTCGTATCTGTCCGATTGAAACACCGGAAGGCCCGAACATTGGTCTGATTAACTCGCTCGCCACACATGCGCGCGTGAACAAATATGGCTTTATCGAAAGCCCATATCGCAAGATCAATAAAGGTAAATTGACAAAAGAAGTCGTCTATCTCTCTGCCATGGAAGAAGCGCGTTATACGGTTGCGCAGGCCAACGCGCCTGTGACGGCGGATAACGAGCTTGAGGAAGAGTTCGTAACCTGTCGCGTGAACGGCGATGTGACGCCTGTTGCCCGCGAAGAGGTCGACTTTATTGATGTTTCGCCGAAACAACTTGTCTCTGTCGCTGCGGCCCTCATCCCGTTCCTTGAGAATGACGATGCGAACCGCGCCTTGATGGGATCAAACATGATGCGTCAGGCTGTGCCGCTGCTGAAGGCGGAAGCGCCTCTCGTCGGCACCGGCATGGAAAGCGTTGTGGCGCTCGATTCCGGTGCGACGGTTGCTGCGAAACGTGAAGGTATCGTCGAACAGGTCGATGCCCGCCGGATCGTGGTGCGTGCAACGAAGGAAACAGACCTCACAAAGTCCGGGGTCGATATCTACAACCTGCTGAAATTCCAGCGTTCCAACCAGTCAACAACGATCAACCAGCGTCCGCTCGTGAAAGTTGGCGACATCATCCAACAGGGCGACATCATTGCAGATGGTCCGTCGACCGATCTGGGTGAATTGGCTCTGGGTAAAAACGTGCTCGTCGCGTTTATGCCTTGGAATGGCTATAACTTTGAGGACTCGATCCTGATTTCGGAACGTATCGTGACGGATGATGTCTATACATCACTCCATATCGAAGAGTTCTCGATTATGGCGCGGGATACGAAGCTTGGGCCGGAAGAAATCACACGCGACATTCCAAATGTCGGTGAGGAAACCCTCCGCAATCTCGACGAGGCGGGCATTGTGGCCGTCGGTGCCGAGGTCCATGCGGGCGATATCCTCGTCGGTAAGGTTACACCAAAAGGTGAATCGCCAATGACGCCGGAAGAGAAACTCCTCCGCGCTATCTTTGGTGAGAAAGCCTCTGACGTTCGCGATACATCCTTGAAGCTCAAGCCGGGTGCATCGGGTACAGTCGTGGAAGTCCGTGTCTTCAACCGTCATGGTGTCGATAAAGATGAGCGGGCGATGCAAATTGAACGCGAAGAAATCGAGAGCCTTGGTAAGGACCGCGATGACGAGCTGAAAATTCTTGAACGCTCTATCTATGCGTCGGTCCAGAAAACACTGATGGGAAAGAACGCTGTTTCCGGCCCACGGGGTTTCAAGAAGGGCCCTGTCACAGAGGAAAACCTCAATGATGTGCCGCGTTCTGATTGGTGGCGCATTGGTGTCGATGACGAGCAAGCCATTGGCGAGTTGGAAGCTCTGAAAGAGCAGTACGATTCCTCCAAAGCCCGTCTCGACGCGCGTTTTGAAGATAAAGTCGATAAACTCCAGCGTGGTGATGAATTGCCACCAGGTGTTATGAAGATGGTCAAAGTCTTCGTTGCGGTGAAGCGTAAGCTCCAGCCGGGCGATAAAATGGCCGGACGTCATGGTAACAAGGGTGTCATCTCCAAAATTAATCCCGTCGAGGATATGCCATTCCTGGAAACAGGTCAGGCTGTCGATATCGTGTTGAACCCACTCGGCGTTCCATCGCGAATGAACGTGGGTCAGATTTTGGAAACCCATATGGGTTGGGCCTGTGCCGGTGTTGGTAAACTCATTGATGATGCGCTGGAAAATTACCGTGCTGAAAATGATATGTCCGCACTGCGCGATACGATCCAACATGTGTATGGCGACGACATCACCTTGCCCCGCAAGAATGATGAAATCCTTGAGCTGGCCTCCAATGTGACGGGCGGTGTGCCGATTGCGACCCCTGTCTTTGACGGCGCGCGTGAGCCGGATATCGTGAAGATGCTTGAAAAAGCGGGTCTGCACAGTTCCGGTCAGATGGTTCTGCATGATGGTCGCACGGGTGAGAAATTCACACGTCCGGTCACCGTTGGCTATAAGTACCTGCTCAAGCTTCACCATTTGGTGGACGACAAAATCCATGCCCGTTCGATTGGGCCGTACTCCCTCGTCACCCAGCAGCCGCTCGGTGGTAAGGCACAGTTCGGTGGCCAGCGCTTCGGTGAGATGGAAGTTTGGGCCTTGGAAGCTTACGGTGCTGCCTACACGCTGCAGGAAATGCTCACGGTCAAATCCGATGACGTGGCCGGCCGGACGAAAGTCTACGAATCCATCGTCCGCGGTGATGACGGGTTTGAAGCCGGTATTCCGGAATCGTTCAACGTGTTGGTCAAAGAGATCCGCTCATTGGGCCTCAATGTCGAACTGACAAACGGCTAATTTATTCCAATTCCCCGGCGAAAGTCGGGGCGTTGTCTTTGGAATTTTTACGGACAAGCCGGACGCGGCAAAGTCCAAACTGAAAGGAAAATAACATGAACCAAGAGGTCATGAACATTTTCAACCCTGCGCAAGAAGGCCCGACCTTTGACCGTATTAAAATCTCGCTCGCCAGTCCGGAGAAAATCCTGAGCTGGTCCTTTGGCGAAATCAAAAAGCCGGAAACCATCAATTACCGGACGTTCAAGCCCGAGAAAGACGGCCTGTTCTGTGCGCGTATCTTTGGCCCGGTCAAAGATTATGAATGTCTCTGCGGCAAATATAAGCGCATGAAATATAAAGGCGTCGTCTGCGAAAAATGCGGCGTCGAAGTCACCGTTACCCGCGTCCGTCGTGAGCGTATGGGCCATATCGAATTGGCTGCGCCGGTTGCGCATATCTGGTTCCTGAAATCCCTGCCATCACGGATTTCGACGATGCTCAACATGACGCTGAAAGAAGTCGAGCGCGTTCTCTACTTTGAAAGCTATATTGTCACAGAGCCCGGCCTGACCTCACTCGGTGAACGTCAAATTCTTTCTGAGGAAGAATATGTCGAAGCGCAGGCTGAATTTGGCGAAGATAGCTTTACCGCCGGTATCGGTGCGGAAGCCGTGCGCGACATGTTGCAAAATCTCGACCTCGAAGCCGAGATTGAGCGCACACGTTTCGATATGACGGAGACGGGCTCGCAGTTGAAGCTCAAGAAGCTCTCCAAGCGTCTCAAGCTGCTGGAAGCCTTCGTGACCTCCGGCAACCGTCCGGAATGGATGGTCCTGACCATCGTTCCCGTCATCCCGCCGGAACTTCGCCCGCTCGTCCCGCTGGATGGCGGTCGTTTTGCGACATCTGATCTGAACGATCT
Organism: Litorimonas sp. WD9-15; assembly: GCF_050271975.1. NCBI lineage: Bacteria > Pseudomonadati > Pseudomonadota > Alphaproteobacteria > Maricaulales > Robiginitomaculaceae > Litorimonas > Litorimonas sp. WD9-15. Next base: position 3,109,338 of record NZ_CP189850.1, on the reverse strand, counting down.
CTATCGTCGCGTAATCAACCGGAATAACCGTTTGAAGCGCCTGATCGAACTCCGCGCACCGGATATCATCATCCGGAACGAGAAGCGCATGTTGCAGGAATCTGTTGATGCGCTGTTTGATAATGGCCGTCGTGGTCGGACAATTACGGGTGCGAATAAGCGTCCGCTGAAATCCATGTCCGACATGCTTAAGGGTAAGCAAGGTCGTTTCCGTCAGAACCTCCTCGGAAAGCGCGTCGACTATTCCGGTCGGTCCGTTATCGTGGTTGGACCTGAGCTGAAATTGCATGAATGCGGTCTGCCAAAGAAAATGGCGCTCGAGCTGTTCAAACCGTTTATCTATGCGCGTCTCGACGCCAAGGGCCTGTCCGGTACTGTTAAACAGTCCAAGAAGCTGGTCGAAAAAGAACGTCCTGAAGTTTGGGATATCCTCGACGAGGTTATCCGCGAGCATCCGGTCCTCCTCAACCGTGCGCCGACCCTCCATAGGCTTGGCATACAAGCGTTTGAACCGAAACTGACAGAAGGTAAGGCGATCCGTCTTCACCCGCTCGTCTGTGCGGCCTTTAACGCTGACTTTGATGGGGACCAAATGGCTGTCCACGTGCCGCTCTCGATTGAGGCACAATTGGAAGCTCGCGTCCTGATGATGTCCACAAACAACATCCTGTCGCCGGCCAATGGTAAGCCTATCATTGTTCCGTCACAGGATATCGTTCTCGGTCTCTATTACATGTCGCTAATGCGCGACGGTGAAAAAGGCGAGGGCATGATGTTCGCCTCCATGGCCGAGCTCGAAATGGCGCTCGATAATGGGCACGTCTCACTTCACGCCAAAGTCAAAGGTCGTTTTCCGGTCACACAGGAAGACGGCACAACGACATATGAAGTCGCGGAAACCTCTCCGGGTCGTCTGAAACTGGCGGAATATCTGCCGAAACATCACCTGATTCCATATTCCGTCGTGAACAAAGTTCTGACGAAGAAGGAAATCGGCAAGCTGATCGACACGGTTTATCGCCACGGTGGTCAGAAGGCGACGGTGATCTTCGCGGATAAGATGATGGGTCTTGGGTTCAAGGAGGCGGCGAAGGCCGGTATTTCCTTCGGCAAGGACGACATGATTATTCCGGATGCCAAATACACATTGGTGAACGAAACGCAGGCTCTGGCCGATGCATTCGAACAGCAATATGCGGATGGTCTCATCACCAAAGGCGAGAAATATAACAAAGTCGTCGATGCCTGGTCCAAATGTACGGACAAAGTCGCGGATGCCATGATGGACGAAGCGGCGAAACCGCGTCAGACCATCAACTCGGTCTTTATGATGGCCGATTCCGGTGCCCGGGGTTCGAAGAACCAGATGAAACAGCTGGCGGGTATGCGCGGTCTTATGGCCAAGCCGTCAGGCGAGATTATTGAGACTCCGATTACGGCCAACTTTAAAGAAGGCCTGACCGTGATGGATTACTTTAACAGTACCCATGGTGCGCGGAAGGGTCTGGCGGATACCGCTCTTAAAACCGCGAACTCGGGTTACCTCACACGTCGTCTCGTTGACGTCGCGCAGGACTGCATCGTCACAGAACAGGATTGCGGCACAGAAAACGGTATCGAGTTGAAGCCGGTTGTCGATGGCGGTGACGTTGTTGTCTCCCTCGGCGAACGGGCCTTGGGTCGGACGACCGCGGAAGACCTGCACGATCCGCGCAATGGCGAGTTGATGTTCCCGGCCAACACCTATGTTGACGAAGACATCGCGGCCGCCATTGACGAATCTGGTGCGCAGAACCTGCGTGTTCGCTCGGCGCTGACCTGCGATACGGTCACGGGTATCTGTGCGACCTGTTACGGTCGTGATCTGGCCCGTGGTACGAAGGTCAATATGGGTGAAGCCGTTGGTGTTATCGCCGCGCAATCCATTGGTGAGCCGGGTACCCAGCTGACCATGCGGACCTTCCATATTGGTGGTACGGCCTCGGTCTCGGATAAATCCGTGATTGAATCGTCTAACGAAGGCCTGATCAAATATGACGAGGAAGACGTGATTAAGACGTCCTCCAACTTCATTGCCAAAGCCCGTAAAATGGAATTCCAGATCGTCGATAAAGACGGCAAGGAATTGGAGACTTACAAAGTCGATTACGGCACACGTCTGCCGCTGAAAAACGGCGCGACTGTAAGCCGTGGTGATCGTCTTGCGGAATGGGATCCCTATGCGACCCCAATCATCACCGAAGTCGGCGGGACCGTGCGTCTCCTCGATATCGTGGATGGTGTCTCTGCCAAGGAAGAGACCGACGAAGAAACGGGTATCTCCTCCAAGGTCATCGTTGACTGGCGTGCTTCATCCAAATCCGGAGACATTCAACCTGTCGCCGTGATCGAAGGTGAAGACGGCGAGCCAATCAAACTGCCAAATGGTAACATTGCGCGCTATATGCTCGCGGTGGGTGCGATCCTATCCGTCGAAGATGGGGCAACGGTCAAACCGGGCACAATCCTCGCCCGGATCGCCAAAGGCGGCGCGACACAGCGCGACATTACCGGTGGTCTGCCACGGGTGGCCGAGCTGTTCGAAGCCCGTCGTCCAAAAGACGATGCGGTCATCGCCGATATTGACGGGAAGATCGAATTTACGCGCGACTATAAAAACAAGCGTAAAATCCAGATCACACCGGAAGCTGAAGATGCGGAGCCAAGTTCCTTCCTAATCGCCAAGGGCAAGCATATGCTCGTCTCGGATGGCGACATGGTGAAGAAGGGTGACTATCTCATCGATGGTAATCCTGCGCCACATGACATCCTCGCGATTATGGGTGTCGAAGCGCTGGCCGAATATCTCGTCGACGAAGTCCAAGGCGTCTACCGTCTGCAGGGCGTGCCGATCAACGATAAGCATATCGAAGTGATCGTCCGTCAAATGCTACAAAAGGTAGAAGTCACCGATGTGGGCGACACGACGCTTCTGAAAAACGAGCAAATGGACAAGATCGAGTTTAACAAGGTCAATACGGCCCTGTTGGAGAAGGACAAAAACGCGACGCCGGCAACGGCTGTGCCTGTCCTGCTCGGTATTACCAAAGCCTCGCTCCAGACGCGTTCCTTCATCTCGGCGGCGTCCTTCCAGGAAACGACACGTGTCCTCACGGAAGCGTCGGTTCAGGGTAAGGAAGACATGCTCGAAGGTCTGAAAGAAAACGTCATCGTCGGACGCTTGATCCCAGCGGGTACAGGTTCGAACCTCCGCAAGTATCAGAAGCTCGCCAATGACCGCGACCAGAAATTCCTCGAAGACCGCGCGGCCGCCGCACCGTCCCTCGAAGAATTCCCGAGTGAGATTGGGGACGATGCGTAGTGCGTCTTGCTTTCGCTCCACTGGAGCGAATGAGCGATACGCCGAAGCCTGATGGCTTCGGACTGCCATGCTAAACTATAAAAAGAAAAAGCCGCTTCATCTGAAGCGGCTTTTTTATTGTTCGGACGCCACTGGTTTGACGTATAAATATCTGGTAGCCTTTTGGCGTTGATTGAGAGTCCACGGGGCGGGTTCTCACGCAATCCCAAATCATAGCCCCGATTCGTGCTGTTTTTGGCACGTTGGAGGCGCATATGAATTCCTATGATACTACTCTTGAAGCAGGCGCGGCGGGCTCATTTTATACGCTCGCCCTGAAACTTGCGACAATTGCTTATGAACAGCCATCAAAAATCGTGACGGATGTCCCCGGTGAGACCAATGGTAATTTACAAGTCGTCTGGGGACCGGTCCTCGATCAATCTATTCTGTCAGGTCAATATAGTTGTATGTACATCACCTTGGATAAAACCACGGGTGTGCATCATCTCGTCATTCGGGGCACTCACCGTGACAGTCTATTCTCATGGCTATTCGAAGACTTCAGCGTGGGCGAGACGAAGCCATTTTTCTCCTTACCCGGACTGACCGTAGGACGGCGGGCGGAGGCTTCATTGGGGGATATTATGATTTCCAAAGGCACATGGCGGGGGATGACTTATATTCTCAATATGCGGTCTTGGATGTCCAAAGTGGGTCTATATATGACGGCCCTCGAATATCTGGCGCATATAAAGGCCAAGTCTGTGATCGTTTGCGGTCATAGTTTAGGTGGAACCCTGACCCCGCCCATGTATCTTTATTTAAATTATCTCCTCAATGTTATCGGGAAACGGAACTGCTCTCTTGGGTTGGTTTCTTTTGCAGGACTTCCTCCAGGCGGGCAAAAATTCGCGACATATTTCAATCAGATTTTTCAGAATGCCTATCCTTGGCGGATCAGAAACACGCTCGATATTGCACCGCTCATGTGGCTGAATTTAGAGACTGTTCTCAATATTTATCAGTCCAATAATCTCTCGCTGAGTTATGTGGACCCCGTACGAGGTCTCTTGGATGCATATTTCTGGGAAGCGGATGATTCCGGTATCACATACACACAGCCCACTCGCGCCGTCGATTTACCGGGCGTATTTGATACAAGATGGAGAGAGGACCATTTTTGGGCGGCTCAAGCCGCGCATCAACACGGGACGGATACCTATAAAGCTTTATTGGGATAGGTGGTAAAGGACCGTCAATCCCACAGAATGCGGATGTGTATCCGCGTTTTTGCTTTCATAAACCATCTGTCACCCCGGCCTTGAGCCGGGGCCTATCGCGTGCACACTTAACCTTTGTTTTGTAGCCGATAGGTCCCGCATCTGCGCTTCGCTGCGTGCGGGATGACATGGGTTGTTTGGGGCTAGATTGCCGTACCCAATCCCCAAAAACAACAATCGTATCCCCGCTTTTGCGCCCCGCGCTATATTTCATCTGTTCCGATAGCGCGGACAGGCCAACGATCGTGGTTGACTGGCTATTGGACGGCGGGGTTGAGCGATCCGTGTCACGACGCGGATGTGTGCCGGGCCTTTTGCAGCGAGTGTTCCGACGCTGTTCGTTACGTATTGAAAGGCAATACGTAACCGACAACTGCGACCACACAGGACCGTTGCGACAAAAACTGCTGCCGCATGGCTGATGCTTTTGCGAAACCTTTTTACTTTCCGGTGTCCGGCAAAGGCATCGGCCATGCGGGCAGTCCACCTTTTACCGGACACACGCATTATTCGGCTGTCACACAGATGGGCAGTGAGCGATGGCGTGTGTCTTGAGCTCAACCCCCATTCGTCACCCTCGGGTCAAGCCCGAGGGTGACGAAATGAAAAAAGGACTATAATCGTGCGTCAACGCAATGTCGTTCCAAGTCAAAACCGTTCATCCCGCTGCCAGTGCGGCGCCAGGCTCCCGCTCTCACCCGCGGATGAACTGGCGCATGTCAGGCTCGAGATCGAGAAGGCGAAGCTCGCCAAATTGCGTGAAGACCTGCCCGACCCCGATGCGCCGAAATATACGCGCTGGGAAGATCTGCCACCGCCTTCGCCCGAGGATGAGGAAATGTTCTATGAGGAATTTAAACGCCTGTTTCGAACGGTGGCAGGCGAGGATGAGGTGAACGACTAAACGCGTACTGTCTGACGCCTGAAGATCAAATCGCCCTATTTACCATTGCCAAAGGGCACGTGCGCCATAGGGTAGGGGATATACGCAACGCTTACGGAGTCCCCCGCCATGAAAACGCTCACACTCTCACTCACCGCCGCGCTCTTGCTCTCGGCTTGTGCCACTGTTCCGTCCACCGATGTCGGGGCGCTGCATGATCGGACCCTGACGCTGGACACGCATATCGACATTCCGCTGACCTACATGACGGAGATTGACCCGACGGGTGAGACGGAGTTGCAGGTCGATCTGCCCAAACTCATGGCGGGCGATCTCGATAGCGGGTTCTGGATCGTCTACACCCCGCAGGGCGAATTAACAGCGGAAGGCTATGCCGCCGCCTATGACATTGCCAAGACGCGGATGGATGCGATCACGGCCCTCGTGACAACCCATACGGATAATTTCGAATTGGCGAAAACGGCGGAAGATGTGGAACGGATTGTCGCCGCCGGGAAACACGCCGTCCTCGTCGGGATGGAAAATGCCTTTCCACTCGGTCATTCCGCTGCGACAAATAATATAGACTGGTGGGCGGAACAGGGCGTGCGCTATGTCGGCCTGACCCATTTCGGCCACAACCAGTTCGGCGACAGTTCCAACCCGCATCCCGAACGCGATAGCGGTCCAAAATGGAACGGCCTGTCGCCCGCCGGACGGGACTTGGTCGATCAATTAAATAAAGCGGGCATCATGGTCGATGTCTCCCACACCGGAAAAGAGACGATGATGCAGGCCGCAGACTTGTCCCGCACACCGATTATTGCGTCCCATTCCGGCGCGAAGGCCGTCGCCGATAGCGCCCGCAATCTGGATGACGAACAGCTCGAGAAAATTGCGGAGGTTGGTGGCGTCGCGCAGATGGTGGCCTTAGGCGCCTATGTGAAACTCCCGACGGCGGAACAGCAAGCTGCTCGTGACGCGCTAGACGCCGAATTTGGCGACCGCAATACGTGGAGCCAAGCCACGCGCGATGCCTATATGGAACGCCGCGCCCTGATCACCGCTATGGCGCCGGAGGCCACGGTTATGGATTTTGTCGACCATATTGATCACGCGGTCGCAGTCGCCGGAATCGACTCCGTCGGCATTGCGTCTGACTTTGACGGCGGCGGCGGGATTGTCGGCTGGCAGGATGCGTCCGAGACAGAAAATGTCACGGCGGAGCTCGTGCGCCGCGGATATTCGGAAAGCGAGATTGCGAAAATCTGGGGCGGGAATTTGCTGCGGGTTATGGAAGCGGTTGAGGCGGAAGCGGGGAGGTAGATTTACCGGATTATATCAAATGTTAGGTCCCGCATCTGCGCCCATCGGGCTTGTGCGGGATGACATCGATGGAAGATCCATTAAAAAAGCCGCCTCTTTCGAGACGGCTTTAAATTTTAGCGAAAGGACAAACCTAGCACTTATAATACATGTCAAATTCGACCGGATGCGGATGCATGGCGAGGCGGTGAACCTCTTCCATTTTCAACTCGATATAGGCATCGATCTGGTCATCATCAAACACGCCGCCGGCTTTTAGGAAGTCACGGTCACCGTCGAGGGACTCAAGCGCTTCGCGTAAGGACCCACAAACCTGCGGGATTTTGGACGCTTCGGCTGGTGACAGCTCATAGAGGTCCATATCCATCGGATCGCCCGGGTGGATTTTGTTCTTAATCCCGTCAAGGCCCGCCATGAGGAGCGCTGTGTAAGTCAGGTAAGGGTTACCCGCCGGATCAGGATAACGGACTTCAAGGCGCTTACCATTGCGCGAAGCGGTCCACGGAATACGGATCGAGGCAGACCGGTTACGGGAGGAGTAAGCGAGCATAACTGGCGCTTCAAAACCCGGGACCAAACGCTTGTAGGAATTGGTCGAGGCATTGGAGAACGCGTTGATCGCTTTGGAATGTTTGATGATGCCGCCGATATAATGGAGGCACTGCTCGGACAGACCGGCATATTCATCACCCGCGAAAAGCGGCTGCTTGTCCTTCCAGATGGACATGTGAACGTGCATGCCCGTGCCATTGTCGTTCCACATCGGCTTCGGCATGAAGGTCGCCGTTTTGCCATAGGCATGGGCTACATTGTGCACGATATATTTATAAAGCTGCATATTGTCGCCCATTTGCAGCAGCGTGTCGAACTGCATACCCAGCTCATGCTGTGCAGGTGCGACTTCATGATGGTGCTTCTCAGGGCGGAGTTGCAGCTCTTCCATGATAGAGAGCATTTCTGCGCGCATGTCCTGTGCGGAGTCAACGGGGGGAACGGGGAAGTAACCGCCTTTTGGTCCCGGGCGGTGGCCCATATTGCCACCGGCATAGTCTGTGCCTGTATTTTGCGGAAGCTCGGAGGAATCGATGGAATACCCCGTAACGTTCTGCTCTGTCTGGAACTTCACATCGTCAAATACGAAGAACTCGGCTTCCGGTCCGAAAAAGACGTCATCGCCGACTTTGGCAGAGCGCATATAGGCCTCGGCGGCTTTGGCCGTGCCACGTGGATCACGATTATAGGCTTCGCCCGTATCGGGTTCGAGGATGTCACAGAAAACGGCGAGCGTGTCTTGCTGGAAAAACGGGTCCATCTTGGCCGTGCCCGCATCGGGCAGCAGGACCATGTCGGATTCGTTAATGTCCTTCCAACCGGAGATGGAGGAGCCATCAAACATTGTGCCGTCCGCGAAGAGGTCTTCGTCGACGAGATCGGAATGGAAAGTCACGTGCTGCATTTTCCCTTTCGGGTCGGTGAAGCGAAGGTCGAGGAATTTAATATCCTCATCCTTCATTTTTTTAATGAGCTTGGAAGCGTCTGACATGAGTCGTTTTCCCTGTTTGGAGATTAAATGTGAATTCTGAGTTGGTTTCAGATTATGAATTAAAGGGCGGTGTCGCCTGTTTCGCCCGTCCGGATCCGGATGGCTTGTGCAACGTCGGAGACAAAGATTTTGCCGTCACCAATTTTGCCTGTCTTGGCAGCTGTTTGAATGGCCTCGAGTGCGGCTTCGACTTGGTCGTCAGCGACAACGAGTTCGAGTTTTAATTTCGGGAGGAAGTCGACGACATATTCCGCGCCCCGATAAAGTTCTGTATGCCCCTTCTGACGGCCAAACCCTTTGGCTTCTAAAACGGTCATGCCCTGAAGTCCTACAGCTTGCAGGGCTTCTTTTACTTCGTCGAGTTTGAAGGGTTTGATAATGGCTTCGATCTTTTTCATGAGAAACTCCGAGTGGTCGCGCTTAAATGTATTATCTTGATGACCTTCCCTCTATCAGGAGTCGAGAGGTGGGACATGTTGGCATTGTGTAGCAGATTAAAAGCCATAAATCTGCACAAGATTTGGTCGTGGGTGAGGGCGGGCGATGCAAGGCTGGGCTAAAACGGTTAAAGGGCCTAACAAACACGTGTCTCAAGGGCCGCTGATTAGGCGTTGAAGAAATGCCTCAAAGCTATAGACCGTCCTCAAATTACGCACGTTTTCATCAAACATGGGTTCGCGACTGCAGTTCCGATGTGAAGAATGTGGGTGATTCTGACGTCGACATCTTGTCAATACCTGCGCGTTTCGCGCGCTTGAAAACCCGATCATAAACCGGCTGTTCGCGACTGCAGTTCACCCGGCGGAGATAGATATGAAAAAGCTGACCCCACGCCCGCCCAAGAAATCGTTCATCACGGATGAGCAAGCGCTCAGGTTCCATGCGGAACCCACCCCCGGCAAACTTGCCCTACAACCGACAAAGCCCATGGCGACACAGCGCGATCTCAGCCTCGCCTACAGTCCCGGCGTTGCTGTGCCAGTTGAGGCAATCGCCGCGGATCCTGATACCGTTTACGACTATACCTCCAAGGGAAATATGGTTGCCGTCATCTCGAACGGTACCGCTATTCTTGGCCTCGGTAATCTTGGCGCAATGGCGTCCAAACCGGTGATGGAAGGAAAGTCCGTACTCTTTAAACGGTTTGCCGATATCGACAGTTTTGACATCGAAGTCGAAGAGGAAGACGCCACAGCTTTCATCGAATGCGTCAAACGGTTTGGCAATACATTTGGTGGCATTAATCTCGAAGATATTGGTTCGCCCGAATGTTTCATTATCGAGAGTGAGCTTCGGGATCTCCTCGATATTCCGGTCTTCCATGATGACCAGCACGGGACAGCGATTATCGCGACGGCGGGTCTCATCAATGCGTGCCACCTCACAGGACGAAAATTTGAAGATCTTAAACTCGTGCTCTGCGGGGCCGGTGCGGCAGGTCTGTCGGTTCTGAACCTCGTTAAGAGCTTGGGTGTTAAAGATGAGAACGCGGTAGTTGTAGACAGTCGGGGTGTCATCTATAAGGGCCGCACCGAATATATGGATCAGTGGAAAGCCCCGCATGCGGTGGTCACAGACATGCGCAGCCTGTCCGAGGCTATGGAAGGCGCAGATGTGTTTTTCGGCCTCTCTGCCGCGGGCATTGTCAGCGGAGAGATGGTCGCCAGCATGGCACCGAACCCCATCATTTTCGCCATGGCAAACCCTGATCCGGAAATCCTACCCGAAGAGATTAAATCCGTGCGTGACGATGCGATAATCGCAACGGGACGGTCTGATTATCCGAACCAAGTCAACAATGTCCTTGGTTTTCCTTATATATTCCGTGGGGCGTTGGATGTTCGCGCGCGCAATGTGAATGATGAAATGAAGCTTGCCTGTGCGCATGCGCTGGCCGATCTTGCCCGTCAGGACGTGCCAGAGGAGGTTGCGGCGGCCTATCACGGCAACCGTCCAAAATACGGTCCTGATTACATTATTCCTGCGCCGTTTGATCCTCGCCTCATTTCAGAAATTCCGCCCTATGTTGCGCAGGCCGCTATGGATACAGGCGTCGCGCGCAAGCCCATCGAGGACATGGAAGCCTATAAGAAATCACTCGCCCGTCGTCAGGACCCAACCGCCGCAATATTGCAAGGTATCTCCGCGACTGTACAAGAAGAGCCAAAGACAATTGTCTTTGCCGAAGGCGAAGAACCTGCGGTTATTCGCGCCGCGCAGAGTTTCCAGCAACGCGGTCTTGGTAAGGCCATTCTTATAGGTCGGGAAAAGCCGATCTATGACAACATGAAATTGTTGGGCGTCGAAAATCCCGAGAGCCTGACCGTTCTTAACGCCCGTCTGTTTGACCGCAATGCAGAGTTCACGGAATATCTCTACAGCCGATTGCAGCGCAAAGGCTTCCTGCGTCGTGATGCGCAGCGTCTCGTGAATAATGACCGGAACGTTTTCTCTGCACTGCTGCTGCAACATGGATTAGCGGACGGTATGGTTTCGGGTGTCACCCGTTCCTACGATGTTGTTCTGCGCGATGTACGACTCGTCCTCGATCACCGTCCGGAGGAACGCACAATGGGTGTGTCTGTCGTGGTCAATAAAGGGCAAACGCTTTTCATCGCCGACACTAATGTCACCGAATTACCAGATGCGTGGGACCTCGCCAATATCGCGGAATCCACAGCGCATTTTGCCCGTGAATTCGGGTTCGAACCTCGCGTCGCCTTCCTCTCCTATTCAACCTTCGGCAACCCCGTCGGTGAGCGGATGGAGAAAGTGCGGGAAGCCGTCCAAATTCTCGATGAACGCGAAGTCGATTTCGAATATGAAGGCGACATCGCAGCAGATGTGGCACTCGATCCAATGCATATGCTGACTTACCCGTTCTCGCGTTTGACGGACTCTGCAAATGTTCTCGTTATGCCGGCCATTCACAGCGCGTCTATTGCCACGAAATTGCTCGACAGCGTCGGCGGCGCGACTGTGTTGGGACCGTTCCTGACGGGGCTTGAAAAGCCGGTCCAGATTTGTTCGCTCGGTGCAACGGCGTCCGACATTGTCCAGATGGCAACGCTGGCGGCTTTTGCACCGTCCCATCGCGATATGCAGGGCTAGACACTGGCCGCACCGCAAAAGACCAATGTCCTGGAAGGATCGGTGGCCAAGCATATCCTGCGTATGCTTGGACCATTTTCGATTGCGGTCATCGCGCTAATTTCGACGGGTATTGTTGATACAATTTATCTTGGTCGTTTGGAGGATCCGAATGACCCCAATGTTGCCAGAGCTGTTCTCGCCGCGCTGGGTATTGCTTTCCCAATTAGCTTTATCGGGAATAGCGCCAATATCGGGCTGGGCGCCGGAACGATGAGCGCGGTTTCCCGGGCTTTGGGGCAAGGGGATATTGCGAAATCAAAACGTCATGCCGCAGCGGCGATTTTAATGGGTCTTTTCGTCATGACGTTTCTGGTGTCATTCATGTTGTTGATCTCACCCTTCATTCTTTCGCTCATGGGGCAAAGTGATGATGTGGAACGCCGGGCCTTTGGCTACTTATTGATTGTCATGCCGGGACTGGTGCTCGTCTCCGTCGCGTCGATGAGTAATAATATTCTCAGGGCAGGGGGAGAAGCGCTTCTGCCGTCCTCAATTATGATATTGGGGGCGCTCGTCAATATTATCATGAACCCGTTTTTTATTTACGGATGGGGACCCTTCCCGCGTATGGAATTACAAGGCGCTGCCCTGTCCACATTACTTGGTAATGGTATTGGGGCCGCTTACGGATTTTACATCATTCTATTCCATCGCAAGGCTGTTGATTTTGTCGGCATGACCTTGAAGTCCATACAGCATGCTTGGTCGATTATTGGCCAAGTCGGTATACCGGCGGCGGGTACGAATATTATCATCCCTGTTGCCACTTGGGTCGTGGTCGCCATTATCGGGAATGTTTTGGGAGAAGCGGATGTTGCCGCCTTTACGGTTGCCAGTCGCGCGGAGTTAATCTCAGTTGGTCTTCTCTATGCGTTATCGGCCTGTATCGGTGCCGTGACAGGCCGTAATGGGGGTGCGGGTCAAACGGCGCGGGTCCGTGAAGCATTTAAAGTTTGCTATATTATCTGCGTGATTTGGAGCACGGCGATGGCGGTGCTATTGGCAGTCTTCGCGACGCAGATTGCAAATATCTTCACGAGCGATGAGGTTTTGATCGCGAAGATCATCCCGTATTTCTACATCGTACCCATTACGATTTTTGCCTATGGTTTTGTGTTTGTCAGCGCTGCCGGATTAAATGCATTGGGTCGTCCGATATTCGGATTGATCTATACGATCATTCGCTCTCTCATTCTATATATCGGACTTATCGCGATTGGAGTCTGGACAGCCGGACTTATCGGGGCTTTTGTCGGGGTTGCAGCCGCCAATATCGTCTCGGGCCTCATCGCGATAATCTGGACGTTAAAGAAAGCGCCGATGACCGCCAAAGAGAGTTGACGAGCCCTGCGTCTAAGGCTACCTCGCCGCTCTCACCTGTGCGGGTGTGGCGGAATTGGTAGACGCGCTAGATTTAGGTTCTAGTATCTTAGGATGTGAAGGTTCAAGTCCTTTCACCCGCACCATTCTCCTAAGGGTTCACTTATTGCCCTGCAGTAGATTTAGCGGATAAGGCTGACCTCTCAGATCTTATTGACCGCTTAAAAGATGTAGTGCCCAGCAAAACACCTATAACACTTGAGGTTCAACAAGACGCTGATGCATTCGCATGAGCGGCAACATAGATATGCGCGAGATCGGATGTGAGCGTGGGCGTAAGGTATAGCAGCGTTGGGCCGCAAGGTTCATCCGACCAGCGGTTCCGAGCCGCTGAGCGGCAATAGTGCGAACCGCGACTTGGGGAATCTATGGAAGCTTTATCGCCGTTACTTTGAACACATTGGTGAAGGGGACAGGCCGAATCCGTTTCATAATTTCCGGTATCAGATGTAAAATTAGGGAACACAAAACCATTCTCCAGCGATTGTGTGCAGACTCGCATTTTTGAGCCAAATGTCTTGAAGGGTTTATACCGAGAGGCCGCTTTGCTTTGCGCTTATGTAGACCGGCTGCCGTCCAGGCGAGCTGAGCAATATTCCTCCTGAGAATATTTGCCTCGATTCAGATATACCGCATATTCGCATTCGGTCGACAAAAGAGCGAAAGCTCAAATCTAAGGCGTTGATCCGCAACATTCCGTTTGTGGCCCTCAGTCTGGAAGTTATGAAACTGACCCAGAATGGATTTTCGCATTATAGTGAGAGAGGCTACCTGCTTTCACAATCGCTGATGAAGGCGTTCAAGGCCCGCAAACTTATGCCGTCAGACAATCATCGAATTTATAGTTTCCGCCATAGCTTTGAGAGCCGGATGCGAGAAGCAGGAATAGACTTTTGTTTGCGCTGCACATCGTTGTAAGTATGCACACGCGTCGCTTGAATGTGCACACTAAGTTTCATTTCCCCTATATTTTATGGTGCTTCGCGATTTGCGCAACGTTCTATTTATTAACTAACTTAATAAAATTCGCCAGCTGTAGAAAATGGAGTCTTATGGACTTCCAACACGCTCTAATACGCTATCATAGTTATCCCATAACTGAGATAGCGGGACGAGAATAACGGTCCATCCAAAGGCTTCGAGAATATCGGCACGGGCCGTGTATGTCTCCACAACATCATTGCTGCGATATCTTTCGGGCGTGTCAAAAAGAAGTGCGGTGCGGGCCGAACCGTTAGGTCCGGATAACGCCAGATCGACCGTGAAAAACGATAAGCCAACATTGCGATCTACCTGCCAACCGTGTTGTTTGAGATCGGCCTCTAACTTATCAAAAGTAGCGTCAGTAGGTTTCGATGTGTCGCGATCGGGTCCTCTCTGCATGGCAATTCGAGAAAGCGCAGAATGGGCCGCCTCTGTCTGCCCGACTGAAAGCGCTTCTGCATAACGAAGGTATGTTTTTAGCGCATTGGCACCGAAATTATAGTCATTGGTTATGGCTGAACTTTGGATGGAAGAGACGACCATCATTGCGGTTTTTGACCGTGAGAAGATAACGTTCAAACGCTTCTCTCCGCCTGCCTTATTGATAGGGCCAAAATTCATCCGCATTTTACCTGAGGCAGCGGGCGCGTAACATATTGAGAGTATGATTATATCACGTTCGTCGCCCTGTACATTCTCCAAATTCTTGACAAATAGACCGATATATTCCCCGTCTTCTTCTCGCTCTCGTTCGGCTTCCAAGAGGTTTTCGAAGGCCGTATCTGTACTCGCTAAATTGTCCAAGGCTCGGTCTATCTCGCCCTGTTGAGCTTCAGAGAAGGCGACAATACCAAAGGTTCTTCTGGTCCCGGCTCTGGCTTGATCTGTCAGAAGAGTCCTTAACAGGGTCGCTATATATCGCGCCTCATTTGCATTCTTTCGATCCGTATAAACACCTGAAGGGATGTGGTGAAAACTGATGGGGCGAGCGAGGATATCTTCGGAGGATACGGGTAGAATTTCAACGTCCTCGACGACGATGGGTGCGCGTTTTTCTGAGCGTCTGACGGATGGAATTGTGAGCAGACGAGTGCCGTAAAACGCAGCATTGGAAAAACCGATAAGCTCTTCAGATCTTGAGCGATAATGCCAACCCAGCAAGGTCGAGGGAAGATGTTCTGCGGCTAATGTAAGAAAGCTGTCTTGGTTGAGTTCGAAATCAACATCGACATCTTCCGCAGCTTCATCAAAGTCTTCTTCTCCGCCGCTAGAATTAAAGAAATTGGTAGGCGGGAGCTGTTTCTCATCGCCGACAATAATGGCTTGCGGAGCGCGCAACACGGTTGGGATCGCGTCCTCGACAGGTATTTGCGACGCTTCATCAAAGATAACTACATCGAACAGCCTTCCTGATAATGGTAATACATCTGCTACGGAAAGGGGGCTCATCATCCAAATAGGTTTAATAGTCGGAAGTACGGAACCTGCAGGGCCTGCGAGCAACTCCCGAGGTGATCGATAGGCGCGTGTTTTGCCGAACTCATGTTCAAGAGCACGTAGGCCCTTGTTGACGGCTGATTTACGCTTACGTTCCATTTGAGACAGGTCGCGATCAGGTGTATTTTTCAAAGCTGTCAACGCGTGGAAGCTGTCAATCGAACGGCGTAAAATAAGCTGTGCGTTCAAGCTATAGAGCTGTGTTTGATGGCCTCTAATTCGTTCACGGATATCATTTAATGCGTCTGAATCGACATTTAGGAGGCCCGATGCGGCCGTGAGGCTACGCTCCACCGTATCAGCCATGATTGCGGTTTCTAATTGCTCAGGCTCCAGCTCGCTTTCGCGCAGCGTCCGCCAAATTGAACGTGGCGCATTTTTAAGAGCTAGGGCTGCGGGTTGAATATCTCGCAAGCGGCGATTTGCTTCGGAGAGATCTGTCAGCTCTGTTGCGAGCTGCTGAACCGGTATATTATCTACACCTTCAAAGCTGAGTTTTAGGCGCTTATCTGTCTCACCCAAGGTCTCATAAAGTGCGCTTAAGTCTTTGATTCCGTCTCTTGTTGAGGTCGGGTTACTTGAAACAACATTCCAAAGTGGAAGCGCAGCATTACCTTCTGCTGGTGTGAGGGAGTCGCGTTCGTGTAGAAGTCCCGACAATTGATCTGCGCTCTCATATCCAAATCGTCGCGTCAGCTGCCTTGACGCGTTTTCTAAAACTTCTACGGCTTCGTGTTCCAGTTTTAGATCCGTCAATAAATCGCGGATCCGCGGTTTTACAGAGAGGCTGCCTTCATCTATAGAGCTCAAGACAAGCTTTTTTGTTCTTCTCCAATCGCCAGACAGGAAAGCTAAAATCTTACCTTCTTTTTGCTCGGCCAAAGCCAAAGCGTTTCGCGTGTCGCGCGGCGATAACTTATTGGTCCATATTTTAGTATCTTTGTGCGCCTGGCTGACTTTGTGCTTTAAGTCCTCTAGTTCGCGCAGTCCGTTTATCCATTGCAGAAATTCTGAACTACCGGGCTTAAATACACCTTCCATGCCGACCTCAAAACAGGGGCTTAGACGATGGGCGAGCGTAATCTGTGCGCGCATCTCATCAAGACTTGCCACATCAATCTCAGCAGTCCTCATAAGTTTCGCTGACCCGTCTGAAAGGCGAGACACTAAAGGCAAAAGTGCCTGCGCTTCATTTGGGAGAGTTTCAGACATATCATTGGTGAACCAAACGCTGGTGCGGATCAACCGCTCCGATGCTTTTGAAAACACCTCTTCACCCGTCAGTCGACGCACTGCAGCAGAAAGCCCTCGAGCCGCAACGGCGTGTTTTTGCCAGTCTGATAAATCAGGAAAGGCGATATCCAGAGGTAAAGACTTCGCATTATTAAGGGCCAGGGTTTCTGCCAGAATATCATGTAAAGGTGCGTCGGTCCCCAGCGCTGATTTGGAAAGTGTATCGGTTAGGCGATGCAAATCAGACAAAGCTGTCCTTACGCCTTCAATTTGCCAAGATCGTGATTTTTCTATTTCGGACAGCGTTGGAACAGTTTTGTCTTTTGTCCAGTCTTCATAGATGCCCGACAGCTCGGCGATAAACTCCCGTTTACTTTCTTGTGCGTCATGTACCAACGCACAGAGGGATTCTAAGTTTGCACCTCGCAAGCGGTTATAGACCACATCGAGGGCAGCGCGTTTTTCGCAAACGAAGAGCACGCGTTTATTTTGGCTGACGGCTTCGGCCAACAGGTTGGCGATAGTCTGGGATTTCCCTGTACCGGGTGGGCCTTGAATGACGTAGGATTGAGGCGCCCGGAGTTGCGCGATGGAGCGCGCCTGTGTCGGGTCTTGCGCCATGATAGGGAAGCGTTTTTCAAGCGGAGCTGACTCGACGGTGGCAACTTCAGGGCGTGCAGCGTCAGTGAAAAAGCGGGTGAACAAACTCTCCGCCTCGCTTTCACCGCGCAGGACGGCGTCATAATCCCGAACGAGACTCATTTTACGATAATTGAAATTCGCAAGTGTTACGGCGCATAGATCGAAGGACCAGTCATATCGGGATGCGTCTTCATCTATTTGTTGGAATTGCGTGACTTTCTTCTCACGAACCTTCGCCTTGTCATTATTTTCGACAGCGTTGTAGAGTTGGGGTTTAGGTGCACCGAAAATGTCGCGCGTCGGAGCTTCGGCCAGCGCCACATATTCTCTGAACATTTGGACGCCCAGCGGGGCGTAGCTCTTTCGTTCATAACTATAGCTGAGGGAGCCGCGGGACCTGACACCACGTGTGCGGTGCGCGCGGCGTTTATTGAACTTGTCCAAGCGGCGGCGAACAGTACGGTGTAGCAGGCGAAGTTTGGGTTTATCTGCAAATGAAAGAGACACACCCGGCTCACTTGCCATGATTTGATTTTGTAAGGTTTCGTGCAAACTCTGCAGGGCGGAAGGTTCCGCTAAATCAACAAAATCAGGCAACTTAATGCCGTAGAGTTGGTCGAGAATAAAGGAGAGGGCAGGATTTATTTCTGCTTTCGTATCGCTTAGCGAAAGTGTGTAGGCATCCTTAACGCCCTTGCGGCGTTTCAATTCCACTCGCATCAATAGCAAAGGTGAGGAAATCGACTCCGAAGGCGCATTTTTCAGGTCGCGCCACTTGAGGAAAACTGGAACAAGGCGTAGGGGCGAGCCGCCGAATTCACGTTCATCCCGTGCTGCGCTTGATCGCAGCTTTGCGAGAACAGAGGGCGTGAATGCCATTTCTTCGAAGCGAATATATTCTGATAATTTGACTTCATCGCCATTAAGGAGGCGTTGGAAAGGTCGCGTTTTCGCGGTGAACAAATCTTCGGGCTTAATAGCGGAAATGTTAAGGACCAAGGGAACGGAGGTTTCCGTCAAGTTCAATTCTGTTGAAACCCGCCGATGGTAAATGAGACGATTTCGGCGTGTCAGATCATAAAGTCTTGCGCGCAACCGTTTCAGTAATCGTGTCCTGGCGTCATCGGCTTTGTCTGAATGAAACCCCTTGATGCCGCCCAAATCAAGATCAACGACAGATCCGATCTGGCGATGGTTCTCCAAGGCTGTAATCAAGACGCCGATGTCTTGTACACGTTCCTCGCGTCGCAATGCGGTCATGCGCTCGATGGCGCGGCACAACACCGGATGGAGGCGATTGTTGAGAGTTGACAGGTCTTTGCGCTGCGTGACAAAGCGCTCAAGTTCTCCACGATCTCTGAAATCGAGTTGTGTGGCCAGCGCGGCGGCTATCATACCGACAAGGAAAATATCTGTGACGGGGTCTTGGTGGCCCTGACGGATTTCCCATGATTGAAAATGCGTTAAAAACCGAGGCTTGGCGTCTTTTTGGACGGTCTCATCCTCTGCGTCGCGAACATCATGGTCGCGTATATCTGCTCCAGTTGTGTCATCTGAAGTGATAGATACTTCTTCGACAACATCAATCGCGCCTTTTGCGTTGATTGGCCTAGAGCGGACCCGATGGGATTGGTTTTCGATAGGTTTCGCATCGGCATTAGAGAACCATAGACGACCATTTGCAACTTGGAGGTTTTCAATTTGGGCGAGGGGACCGACCTTCCCCTCTTTATGAAGTTCATCCAGTTGAGACATAAGCGGGAGAATGGCTGACAAGACGTCCTCTGTTCCGACACTCGCCAGTTCACGCCATTCAACCAGAAAAGTATTTAAATCCTGAGAGTCTTTGAAGTTTGCTTCTGCAGCTGCAGTGTATATGTCGTCGGTCATTCCGCCGCCTCAAGGAACGAGTCCGTCTTACGCAGAGTTGAAATATTGTTTTTTGAGAGCTTCAAATCCTGCTTCAGGGCCGCGTTGAATATGTCAGTCATGTCAAGCCGATCGGCAAAATGCGTGGCTTCTATTAAGGGGCGGTCTTCCAAATCTGAGTCTACCGTCGCAAAATCGAGCAGCACATAAGCGAAAAATTCCTTCATGCTCTTGGGCAGCATTTTGACGGCCTTTATGACTTCGCTCTCAGGCGGCGTCGGCTTTTTTATGATGCCTTCAATATCAACGAAAAATCCTTGTGCATGTGCAACTAAGGTTTCTTTGTCGCGCCACGGATATTGCAGAAATACCGAAATTAGATTTTGAGTTAGTTCAGACAGCTTCTTTTGACCCAGTAAATCAAGTTGCTCCAGTGTTTGTGAGCCTTCGACCAAAGCAATCAATTTTTCCGTCGCTGTGTCGGGGTCGGTGTCCCAATCGGCAAGCGCGCGAGCTCGGATAAATGTTTCAGGGTGAGACCAACTTTCAGAGCCTAATTGGACACCGTCCTTTACGGAGGCTGCCAAGGCCTCATCCGCTTGCTTTAAATAGGCTTTGGCTGACACATCCACGAGACCGGAGGTTACTCGGACGAGCGCACATATCGATGCCTCCAAGTTTTGCGAGGCGTATAGTCCGACGCGGTCCGAAAAAATTTCTTGGTAGAGACGAGACAGTCGGAAACTATGGCTATGCGCCGCCACTGATCCCGGTTCGCCGCATATCCAATCCAGCAATCGGTCGGCTGTTCCATATCGCGAGTTTTGACGCGTATTGTGAAGATGGTGAGCCATCTCGTGACCCAAAATAAAATCCAACTCCGTTTCGGATAGTGTCGAGAAGAGGTCGCCCGAAAATAAAATATGTACTTCATCAGGTTGGAAGATGAGTCCAGCATTCCGCAGATCTGAATTCATAGCTTGGTAGAGCGTGACGGGCAGTTCAATTCCTAAACGCGCAGCTACCTGCCGCGCTTGTTTATAAAGCTTGGCGTGCGACTCATCTTCCAAGCGGTAGCTATTCTTCAATAGATATAGCCGCTGCGCCTCATAGGCTTCTGATGTGAATGTGTCGCCTGAAAACCAATTCCACAGTTCAACCTCGTTTTCTTCGAGCAGGGTCGACAGCTTTTGATGGTAAGGAAGTGATGACGGGGGAGCAATTTCGGCGGGCATTTTTATCCAAAAGGGTGCGGCTTTAATAGATTACTTATGCAACCTTATATTTTGAATGCAATCACTTGGATAAACTTTGTGCTGTGAGCCAACTTCAATAAAATCAATATGTCTTAAGATCGAGAAATTCTCAGAGGACGGGGCTTCATCAACATACCTCATTTTTCCTAGCTTTTGCAGATACTGATTGAGGGGTGCCCTACATTTTGACCTATATTTTGGCCAAAAATGTCTTGTGAGACTCCTTAAGTTGTTGTGGTCGTGAACTAAAATAGAGTTTGTTGCACGCTTTTACCCGCACCATTTTCCTATTTATATAAATTGCATTCAACGCTTAGGGCGAGCGTCCTTGATACGTCCAGAATTACGACGCGTGCAAAGTTGGAGTCTTCAAGAAGTATCAGAAATCTCTTGAGTGTGTTATTTAATCACACTATTGGGAGGGACCTTCTCATAGGAAAGACCTTTGAAACTGATGTTTTTGACATCTAGAGCGCTCATGAAGGCGGTAAGTCTACTTATCGTATCCATGTTTCTATGTGTCCAGATCTCGTCAGCCTCTCATGTTCATCATATGGAAGATACGACCCCTGAACCCAACGTATGTGTGGCTTGTATTGCCTCTTCGCAGGACGATGATCTTGAGCGCGACCTGCCGCCACTGCCATCCCTTCCAGAATTTTTAATAGCGAATACATTGGACCATGATTTGAATGGTCTGAATGCCGTGCAGTTTACGCTTGTTTTAAGCGATGAGACCGCGCTTGAACCGCCAAATTTGCGGTTATCGGCCCCACGTGCCCCGCCTGTCTAAGGCCGCTTAAAATTGACATTGTCTGAGTTCGTTTTGGAACTCGCCATTTTCTGACGTCGTCAGAGACAAATACTTCTATTAAAAATCATATTGGAGGATCCCATGCGGTCTCTTAAACTTGCTGGCTTGGCCTCAACGGCCCTTTGCGTTGTTGCGCTTTCTACATCTGCCAATGCCCAAATTGATGACGAGGTCGTCATCGCCACAGATACACGCCAAGCCTATCTTGGGAACTTCAACCCTCTCGAGGTCCCGAATGCTGATCAAGTTATTGACAGCGAACTTCTTGAAAATGCGGGCGTGCTCAACTTGAGTGAAGCCCTCGACTTATCCGCGTCGGTCGCGCGCCAAAATAATTTTGGCGGGTTGTGGAACAGTTTTTCCGTTCGCGGTTTCGCGGGTGATATTAATCTGCCGAGCGGTTTTCTTGTCAACGGCTTTAACGCCGGGCGCGGCTTTGGCGGGCCCCGCGATTTGGCCGGAATTGAGTCGGTCAGCGTCCTGAAGGGTCCAAGGTCAGCCTTGTTTGGCAGAGGCGAGCCCGGCGGAACTGTTAACCTCGTGACCAAAAGACCCCAATTCGAATCTGGTGGTTATATCAAAGGCACAGTGGGGAGCTGGGAACAGTACCGCGCTGAGGCGGATATACAGCATTTTGTCAGCGGAGACGGGGGCGATTTGGGTTTCCGTTTGGTCGGTTTCTATGAAGATGCCGAGAGTTTTCGCAATGATGTTGAGACGGAAAAGTTGGGTTTTTACCCGTCTGTGACACTCAACCTAAATGACGCTGCGACGGTGACTTATGAATTGGAATATACGGAACAAGAGCTTCCTTTTGATCGTGGCGTCGTCTTTTCCGAGGAATTTGGATTCTCGCCGCGCGATTTTTTTGTTGGCGAGAATGTTCCAATTGAGACGCAGGTTTTAGGCCATCAGCTGGAAGTCGAATTTGACCTCAATGAGAATTGGAGCCTACTCACGGGCGCGGGTTACCGTGAGACGAGCTTGGAAGGGGACGCGTTTGAGCCACAATTCGGATCGCGTCAAACCTTCTTCCGGGACGATGAAGGTGGTCAATTCGTTTCGCGTTTCTTCCGTTCGCGTGATTTTGAGTCAGATTATGTCGTCCTTCGCGGTGAGTTGGCGGGTGAGTTCAACACGGGCGGCTTACGCCATCGTTTGATCTTAGGGGCTGACTATGATGAGTTTGATAATACACTTGTGATCGACCGGGGACGCCCCAGCCCGCGCGGTGATTTCCTTGGCGAGGGTCGCCTACTCACGGATGCGACTCCGGCAGAGCTTGGCCGGTTCCTCTTGCTGGATATCAATAATCCCGTTTACGGCTTGAACCTCGCCCCTGATGCAGGCGCGAATACGAATCGAAATGAAGTGCTGAGCGGTTTTGGTCTCTATATTCAGGACCAGATTGATATTACCGATCAACTCCAGGTCCGGATCGGTGGCCGCTTTAGTGATTTTGAGCAGGACATTACCAATAACCTTGTGGATCCTAACGCGACACGCACAACATCCGATACCCGGTTCTCTCCACAGGTTGGGGTGGTCTATCGTGTCAATGAAGGGGTGAGCCTTTATGCGTCCTACGGAGAAGGTTTCCGTCAGCAGACGGGTGTTGATTTCCAAGGTGATCAATTTGACCCGAATTTAACAGATTCACTGGAGGGCGGCGTAAAAGCCGAACTCGGTCAATTTTTCGACACAGTAAACGGTTCGGTGAGTTTGACGGTTTTCCAAGTCAATCAGGATAATTTCCTCGTCAATGATGATAGACCCGAAGCGACCGCAGTTGGTTTCTTCTCCATTCCGGCAGGTGAGGCCGCAAGTACAGGCGTGGAATTTGATGCCAATGTAGAGTTCGAAAACGATCTCAGCCTCTGGGTGTCCTATGCCTATACGGATGCGGAATTTAAAAATAGCTTTGCCGATGCTGACGGATTTGGATTTACAATCGATGCGGGTGATCCGCTGATCAATACGCCAAAACATCAGTTTAACGTGCAGGCCGCCAAGAATTTCGATCTCGGTGCTATCCAGGCGCAACTTGGCGGAGGCTTGCTTTATGTGGGCGACCGAAATGGTTTTGTGGGGTCGGACTTCGAATTGCCGGATTATACAACTGTGCGGGCCTTTGCAGAAATCGAACCCGTTGAAAATATTTCACTCCGTTTGGATGTTGATAATATCTTCGATGAAACTTTCTACACGAATTCCTTTGCCAATGTGTGGGTTGAACCGGGTGCGCCGCGTCGTTTCCGGATCACCGCCGCGTATAATTTTTAGGAGCGTTTTATGTCAGCTATCGAAGTCAATGACCTATTCGTCAGTCGTGACGGGACCGAGGTCCTGCAAGGC
Source organism: Litorimonas sp. WD9-15 (assembly GCF_050271975.1). NCBI lineage: Bacteria > Pseudomonadati > Pseudomonadota > Alphaproteobacteria > Maricaulales > Robiginitomaculaceae > Litorimonas > Litorimonas sp. WD9-15. The sequence continues at coordinate 3,085,780 of NZ_CP189850.1, read as the reverse complement.
ATTTCCTTCTCTGTTGAACGGGGCAGCGTGTATGCGCTGCTCGGCGGGAATGGGGCCGGGAAGTCCACTACTCTGTTAACTTTATTGGGTTTTCTATCTCCGCAACGTGGCGCGGTAAATGTGCTCGACTCTGACGTTGCAAAAGATGTGAAACAGTTGCGTCAGCAGATTGCCTATCTTCCGGAAGCGGCGACTCTTTATCCGCATCTTAATGCCTATGAAAATCTTGAATATTTTCTCGACTTGGCGGGCAAGACGACACCGAAAGCTGAATTAGATGTGGTTTTGGACGAGGTCGGACTTCAAGTTGAGGCCCGGTCCCGCCACATGGATAATTATTCCAAGGGCATGCGCCAGAAAGTGGCGATTGCGCTTGCGATCCTGCGGGAAACTCCCGTTTTATTGCTTGACGAACCCACCTCCGGTCTCGACCCGATTGCTATTGATGAGTTTAATGCCTTGGTGCGGAAACTGGCGGGGCAGGGCAAAACGATCCTCATGGTGACCCATGATGTTTACGGGGCCTGTCAGGTCGCAGACCGCATTGGCCTTTTGCGGCGCGGGCAACTCGTCGGAAGTTTCGATGCAGAGACCGGACAGCGGATTGACACGGACCGCGTCCATGCGGCCTTTGCAAAAAGGGCTGTAGCATGAGCAGTTCACTCCGCATCGCAAAAGAAGAATGGCGGCAATGGCTGCGCTCGCGCCTCGCCGTACTCAGCTTAATCGTCTTCACCGTTCTACTTCTATTTACGACCGCATTTACAATGCTAGATGCGCAGGAAGCCCGTCATGAACGGCTTCATCAACAGGAACAGGCTGAAGAGACATTCCTCAATCAGCCGGACCGCCATCCGCATCGTATGGTACATTACGGACATTACGTTTTCCGCGCTCCGCCACCGCTCGCCATGTTTGATCCCGGCGTGGATGCCGTCACCGGGCAGTCCCTTTTCCTAGAGGGTCACAGACAAAATTCAGCGATGTTTGCTGATGCGCGCGCAGAAGCGCGTACAGGTGGCTTTGGCGCTCTAACACCCGCAAAGCTGTATCATCTCTTCCTCCCATTGCTTATTATTGCGCTGGGGCATGGGGTCATTTTGCGTGAGCGTGAGGCCCGAACATTGGGGCCGCTCTTGTCACAAGGGGTGTCCGGTTCAAGGCTTTACCGTGGTAAATTACTAGCCTTAGGCGTATTGATCGCAGCGCTATCGCTGCCCGCTTTATTCTCCGCCATCGCTGCAACGTTTTTCGGTGAAAGTCTTTTGGCTAGCCTAGCCCTCTATACAGGGACTTTACTCTATCTGGGGGTCTGGGCGGCCTTGACCCTTCTGGTCTCTCTTGCAACCCGCTCACGCGGTTTGGCATTGGGCGTTTTATCCGCCCTCTGGGTGATAACAGTTCTCGTCATTCCAAGAATTGGTGTAACCTCAGCTAGTGCAGCTTTGCCGACGGAAGGTAAAATTCTGACAGATATGCGTATGAATGAAGACCTCAGAAAGCTGGGAGATGGTCACAACGCAGCGGATCCAGCTTTTGCTAAATTGCGGGCAAACCTGCTCGCGCAATATGATGTTGAGACTGTTGATGAGCTTCCCATAAATTTCCGCGGTATGGTCGCCTCGGAAAGTGAAACCAAACTGACGGAAACGCTGAATGCCTATGCGGAAAAACGTATGGAGCGGGAACGGGACCAAGCGGCTCATCTGTCCGCATATGGTTGGATTTCGCCTTACATTGCCGTTGCTGCTGCCTCTCGTCATCTCGCCGGGACGGATCTTGAAACGCATCATCGTTTCCTCCGCGAGGCAGAGGCGGTCCGGTTTGATTTTGTCCAAGGGTTGAATAAAGCCCATATCGAAGACCTATCCTATGAGGATGATATTAATCGTAATAATGGTGAAGAGGGATGGAAAAATGCACGTATCGACTCGGAGAATTGGAAGGTATTAAATAACTTCCGTTTTGCGCCCGATGCTGCGCAAACGCGCTTGGATAGGGCCATGTCCATGCTCATGGCTTTGACCCTCTGGTTTATGGGTTTACTTGGCTTAGGGCTTATAGCGGCACGGAGGCTCACACCATGATGCGCGAATTAAAATTTATGTTCCGCGATAAAGCCGTTTGGGTTTGGCTCACGCTGGCTTTTCTATTTTCCCTCGCGGCTGTGATACTTGGGGTGAACGAGGTTCGCCAGCAGCGCGCCGAAATTGCGGAGCTTAAACAGCTGGATCAGATTGAGCGGGAAGTTGCACTTTCCGATCAATCTGACTGGGGCTCTGCGGCCTATTATACCTTTCACATCACCTATGATCCCCCATCCGATTTTGCCTATGCGGCTATCGGACAGAGGGATGTGAATCCATGGAAACATCGTATTCGGATGTTGGCGCTGGAGGGGCAAATCTATGAGACCGATGCCAATAATCCTGACTTTGCCTTGATTGGTCGATTTGATTTCGCTTTTGTTGCGAGTTTGATTGCACCCTTACTCGTCATCCTGCTCTTATTTGATCTAAGATCCGGAGAGCAGGTGGCGGGAAGATTGCGGTTGATCGAAGCCAGTGCGGGTAATCCGCAAACACTCTGGCGTCTGCGGGCAGCCTTACGGGTTGCCGCTCTATCAATCGTGCTGTGTTTGCCCGTCATTCTTGGCGGGTTAGTGTCCGGGGCGTCAATAGGGACCCTCGTGCTCTGCGTTTTGGCCGTCTGCCTTTACCTCATTTTTTGGACGGCTTTGACGCTTTGGCTAACGCCAGCAAAACGGACGGGCGCTTATAATTTGACCATTATGCTCGGTGTTTGGTTGCTCACCTGCGCCGTCATTCCGGCAACGCTGACGGAAGCAATCAGTCGCGCGGTTCACCTTCCTGATGGGGGTGAAATCGTTCTGACGCAGCGCGAAGCCGTCAATGATGCCTGGGACCTTCCTCGAGCCGATACGTATACACCATTTCTCGAGCGTCATCCTGATTGGAAAGATTACACAAGTTGGGACAAGGAGGCCTTTGAGTGGAAATGGTATTATGCATTCCAACAAGTGGGTGATCAAACAGCTGAAGATCTCAGCCAAGCTTACCGCGAAGGACAGGCCCGCCGCGATGAAATGGCCTGTTTGTCCAGCGTCGTGTCTCCCGCGACACTTCTTCAACGGGTGATGGAAAACTTAGCCGAGACAGATATGCAGGCTGCCATAGCTTATGAGCAGGATGTTCGAGATTTTCACGCAAATTTACGCGCGTGGCATTATCCCAAAATCTTTAAAGATGAGCGTTTCGATGCGGATGAGGCCGTACGGATAATCCCAACCTTCGATCCCGAAATTGTACGGGACGGCAAAGCAGGAGGATTAAGCCACTAAAGTCTGACACTTGATTTTGTCTCGTGGTATTTTCGCAACACTGTCTCTGAGATTTGCATCCGAAGTCAAAACCACTTGTGAGTCCAAGGTTTGATTGAGGTCAATTGTTTATATTATTCCTGCACAAATAGTTTTTTGAGACGTAAGTAGTGCATTCCTTTAAGGGCAATCTCAAATGAAACGTTTCTCTAAATTGGTCTATGCTTTGTCCGTGTCGGGAACTCTTTTGTCCGCATGCGCAAGTCTCACTGTTCCTGAAAAACCAAGCCCTGAGTCCTCCCTCGCCATAGCGGCTGAAATTCCGGAAGTCTTTTTCAACGCGGACGGTGTTTCTTTGCCGTTTGAGACCTCTTGGTGGGAAGCTTTTGGGGATCCCGATCTGACGAGGCTGGTAAATGCCGCTTTGGCTGAAAATAGAGCGCTTGAGGTTGCCCAAGCCAATGTCAGGATTGCGTCTATGCGGCTGGAACGGCAAGAGCGGGAAAGGGGTATTCAGACGTCCAGTTCTGCGAATTTGGACGCTGGGCGTGCGGCCTTTCCAAATAGATCTGTTATTGCGACGGCCTCAGGTAATCTGGGCGCGAGTTGGGAATATGATGCTTTTGGTCGGATTGCGTCCGCCATCCGCGCAGCCGCGTTCACTGTTGAGGCGGAAGAGCAAGCCCGTCGAGATATCGCCGTAATCATTAGCAGCGAAACAGCTTTGGCCTATATAGATTTGCGGGGGGCGCAGCGCCGACTGGCTGTCGCGCGCGATAATGCTCAGACGCAGTTACAGAGTTTAGACCTGCTAAAATTACGTCTTGAGAACGGTCGGGCCACCGATTTAGATGTGAGCCGTTCAGAAGCGCAATACCGTACAACACTCGCAGACCTTCCGCGTTTTCAGGCTGGCATTGAAAGCGCGGTGAGTCGGCTGGCCGTTCTAACAGGGACGTCTGCCTCCGCGCCGAGCCAAGATTTACTAGATTTGAAAGAGACCGAACGTGATATTCCGAGCCTAACAGAGAGTTTTACGGTCAATGCGCCGCAAACCCTTTTGAGGCGTCGACCGGATATACGTTTGGCCGAAACTGAAATTTCAAGACGGTTGGCTTTAAGCGATGTGGAGAGAGCACGCCTATTCCCGACCCTAATTTTTAATGCGGATATATTCATTCTTTTTGGAAATGGTAACCGGTTTGATCAAGCCTCAAGCCTCGGATTTGGTCTCGGTCCGGCCTTGCGCTGGGAAGGCCCGGATCTAACGCGTGTGCGCGCGGATATCGCTGTCGCAGATGCTGAAACCGAGCGGGCCTATATTGTTTATGAGCAGACAGTCCTGCAAGCTCTTGCCGATGTTGAGGCCGCCTTGTCCAATCGCCGGAACGAGGCCACAAGGCAGGAAAATCTGATATTGGCTGTGCGGTCCGCAAAACAATCCGTAGAGCTAGCGCAGCTGCGTTTCGAAGAAGGTGTTGATGATTTCCTAGACGTTCTGGACGCACAACGGACATTATTGGCAGCTGAGGACCGGCTGGCTGAGAACCGCTTGCAAACAACCAGATTGACGGTTCAAACGTACAGAGAATTAGGCGGAATTTGGTAATTGCCTTCCAAATGACCGGCCACGTAAAAAAAGCAGTTCTAAAAATGACATATCGCATATTTTCCACCGTCGCCGTCTTTATCACGTGTTTGGGCCTGTCGCAGTTTGCGCAAGCGCAGCGTGGCCCGGCCAGTGTTTTTGTTGAGCCCGTCACAGAACGTGAATTTGCCATTAGGGTAGAGGCCTTGGGCACACTCACACCGAATGAAGTCGTGAATCTCACGTTGAATACGGCGGATCGTGTTCAATCACTATATTTTGATGATGGCCAGCGTGTCCGAAAAGGAAAAACACTCTTATCGCTTGCGCAGCGCGAACAGATAGCGCTCACCGAACAAGCGGAAGCCAATTCAGAAGAAGCCATCAAACAACTTGAGCGGGTTGAAAGACTGGCGAATCGCAACGCGGTTTCAAAAGCGGAACTGGATGAAGCCAGACGTGCGGTTGAGTCTGCGAGTGCGCAATTAAGAGCCGTGCAATCCCGTCAGAAGGATAGGGTACTTGTTGCACCTTTCGATGGTGTTCTCGGGTTTCGACAGGTCAGTGTCGGATCCTTTGTCAGGCCGGGTGATACCGTCGCGCGTTTAATCGATGACAGTGAAATGAATTTGGAATTTTCGGTCCCGTCAACATTTTTGAGATCGTTAAAACCGGGAACGAAAGTCTCCGCGCGGACGGATGACTTGCCCGATATGGCTTTTGATGGTGAGATTGCGACTTTGGATAATGTGATTGATCCTATCACGCGATCTGTGACCGTTCGTGCGACACTTCCTAATCCTGATAGAGTTTTGATGTCCGGTATGTTTATGGAGGTCATCTTAATCGCAAACCCGCGCAAGAGCCTATCTATACCAGAAGAGGCCGTGCAGCCCATTGGCCCAAAAACCTATGTCTACAGACTCAATGATGCAGATGGTACACTCACGGCGCAACGGCTCGATGTTGAGCTTGGGGCGGCAGAAAACGGCTATATCGAAGTGAAGTCAGGTTTAAATCCTGGTGACCGGATTATTACGGAAGGCGTGATCCGCATTCGCGACGGCGCGGAAGTGAAAGTAGAAAGTAAATCCATACTTTTGCCGACAAAGGCCGGTGAGGTGCGTGTTTCAGGCGGTACGAATATATCCCGATCAACTGGAATTATGGCTGATGCGGCGCAGAGACCCTAAATATGTTGCTCTCTGATACAGCCGTCAAACGGCCGGTCTTTGCATCCGTTATTGCCCTGATCCTCATCATTTTTGGGGTGATTGCCTTTGATCGTCTGTCCTTGCGCGAATATCCGGATATTGATGCGCCGATTGTGTCAATTGATACGCGCTATGCCGGCGCATCCGCTTCGGTCGTTGAAACCCGGATCACCCAAATCATCGAAGACCGCATTGCCGGTGTTGAGGGCATCCGATTTATTAATTCGACGAGTTCAGATGGTCGTTCCCGTATCAGTGTCGAGTTTGGAATTGATCAGGATATTGATGTCGCTGCAAATGATATTCGCGACCGTATTTCAGGCGTTCTCGATAATTTGCCGGAAGAGGCTGACCCGCCGGAAGTGGAAAAAGCTGATAGCAATGATGATGTCATCATTTGGTTGAACCTTGCCAGTGATAGTATGACGGTTCCGGAATTGTCAGACTATGCGGACAGATATCTTGTTGATCGGTTTTCCGCATTGGACGGCGTGGCACGCGTGCGCGTTGGTGGCTCAAGAGACTATGCGTTGCGCGTCTGGATTGACCGCCGCAAATTGGCTGCGCGTAATTTAACGGTTGCGGATATTGAAGGCGCGCTCAGGTCTGAAAATATTGAGGCCCCTGCCGGGAATTTGGAGTCAAACCAGCGTATTTACACGATGCGTCTGAACCGGGCTTTCCAGACTGCCGATGACTTTGCGGGCCTTGTGATCGCCGAAGGGGATGATGGATTTCTCGTCCGACTTGGTGATATTGCACGCGTGGAGCGTGGGACGGAAGAAGATCGGAATATGTTTCGTGGGAATGGTGTACCCATGGTCGGTCTTGGTATTGTCAAACAATCGACGGCCAATACGGTCGATGTTGCGCAATCCGCCCGCGATCTTGCGGATCGCCTGAATGAGACGTTACCGGAAGGCATCGTCATTGCGCGGAGTTTTGACAGTTCGGTTTTTATTTCCGCCTCTATTCGCGAAGTTTACACAACGCTGGGTATTGCCGTCGTACTCGTCACGCTCGTGATCTTCCTGTTTTTGGGCAGCCTACGCGCGACAATTATACCGGCAATCACAGTTCCGATTTCAATCACGGCGACATTTATCATTCTTTTCGCGCTAGGACTTTCTATTAACCTGCTTACACTTTTAGCACTTGTACTGGCCATTGGGTTGGTTGTGGATGATGCCATTGTTGTGTTGGAAAATATTGTCCGTCGCATCAATGCATATGACGAGACACCGCTGGTCGCGGCCTATCGCGGGACACGACAGGTTGGTTTTGCCGTGGTCGCAACGACGTTAGTTTTGGTCGCCGTCTTTGTTCCAATCACATTTTTGCAGGGCGATATTGGGCGTCTCTTCAGAGAGTTTGCGCTGACCATTGCGGCCGCCGTTGTGTTTTCCAGCCTGCTGGCGCTCACCTTGACGCCGATGCTGGCGTCCAAGCTTATAAAGATGAAAAATCGTGATAAGCCCACGCTTTTATCGGCGCTCCCGCGGGCTGTTGATCGTCTGTTTGAACATGTTTTGAAAGGATATGGCTGGGTCATCGACAGATTGATTAAACGTCCGATCCTCGTGGGCCTCGTGCTTGTGGGGCTTCTGGGCGGGGCGGTTTATGGGGTGAATAATATCCAGCAGGAATATGTTCCAATCGAGGACCGCGGCGGTTTCTTCGTGGCTGTCCGCGGGCCCGAGGGGGCGTCCTATAGCTATATGGAACGCTATATGGACGAGATCGAAAGACGTCTTTTACCCTATACGGAGAGCCAAGACGGCAATCCGCCGGAAATGACACGCCTGCTCATTCGGGCTCCGGGCTTTGGCGGAAATTCTTACAATGGTGGATTCGTAATTGTCGTATTGAACGACTGGAGCGCACGCCGACCTGCGGATGAAATTATCTCGGAAATCAATAGAGGTCTTTCCGATCTTCCCGGTATTCGAGCCTTTGCCCGGATGCGTCAGGGCTTGGGCGGGGGGACGGGCAAACCGGTTCAATTCGTCCTCGGCGGCCCCTCTTATGAGACTTTGACGGAATGGCGAGATATATTTGTTGAAGCGTTGGAAACTAATAATCCCGGCTTGGTAGATATTGACTGGGATTATAAAGAAACCCAACCCCAATACCGTATTGATATCAATTATGATCGCGCGGCAGATTTGGGTGTGACCGTTGATGATATTGGTCGCACATTGCAGACGATGCTGGGCTCGCGTCGGGTCACGACTTATATTGATAAGGGTGAGGAATATGACATCATCCTTGAAGGCCTTCGTAACGAACAGAATAATGCGAATGATGTCTCGAATATATATGTACGGTCGGACCGTTCCGGTCGGCTGATTCCGCTTTCTAACCTCGTCACGATTTTGCCAAGTGCGGATAGTGCGTCGCTCAATCGATATAATCGCGTGCGCGCGATTACAATCGAAGCTGGATTGGCAGACGGTGCGGCGTTGGGTGATGTTTTGGACGCGATGCAGAAAACGGCACGTGAGGTTTTACCACAAGAGGCTACAATCGATTTCAAAGGGCAGTCCTTGGACTTTAAGACGTCTGGAAGTTCAATTATTTTTGTTTTTGGCACGGGACTTGTGATTGTGTTCCTCGTTCTCGCCGCGCAATTTGAGAGCTACCGCCACCCCGTGATTATTATCCTGACGGTTCCCGCAACAATTGCTGGCGGCCTGCTCGGATTATGGCTGACGGGGAACTCGCTCAATATCTACACCCAGATTGGATTGATTATGTTGATTGGCTTGGCGGCCAAGAACGGTATTCTGATTGTCGAATTTGCAAACCAGCTTCGAGACGAGGGTGTTGAATTTGCAGAAGCGATAAAAGAATCTGCGATGACGCGTTTTCGTCCCATCGTCATGACGGGTTTGACAACTGCGGCGGGCGCTGTACCGCTTTTGATCTCCAGCGGGGCTGGATCTGAAACACGCGCCGCGATCGGTGTGGTTATCCTATTTGGTGTTATCGCAGCCGCCTTAGTGTGCGTTTTATTCGTGCCGACGGCCTATGCTCTACTCGCCCGCGGGACAGGATCTCCAAAAGATGTCGCGAGACGGTTAGAGGCGGAAGCCAAACAAAGCCGGTTGCAAGACGATGGAGCCACAGAAGGTAAGGGTGGCCTCCTCCCGGCAGAGTAGGTTGATAAAACGGTAAGAACTGGCGCACCCGACAGGCGTAGAACTAGCGTCCATCTAGGTTTGATGTTGTGCAGTGTAATCAAAAAAACTAACAGTTTTACTGGGATTATTGTCGTTTGTAGTCCAATGTGACCTGATAACAGCCAACACTTGCGCTAGGCACCGCGCTGGGCACGGCTAGGCACGGCGTTTCGATTAGCGACAAATCTAATCCAGCGCTTTAGGATCAAGGCGGGTTAGCGTGAGTAGACTTCATAAATTGACAGCAACGGGAGCGAAGGCCCTTACGAAAACAGGGCGTCATTCGGACGGGGGCGGGTTATATCTGCGCGTTCAGAGCGGCGGGCGTAAGTCTTGGCTATTCATGTGGAAGCGCGAAAGCGTCCAGCGTGAGGTTGGCTTAGGCTCTTTTGTAACCGTCACCCTAAAGGCCGCCCGTCAAATGGCGCAAACCGCGCGTGAGGCGCTGGCAAGGGGCGAAGACCCAAAGATCGCCCTGCGTCCGCCGACAACGAAAACCTTTCTGGACGCGGCGGAGGCTTGCCTAAAGGCGCGTGACTTGGACAGCCTAAACCCAAAGACGAAACGCAAATGGGAGCGCACGGCTTTTGAAATCGCAAAGCCCCTGCACCGTAGGCCCGTCGCAGATGTGAAGCGCGAAGACATTTTAAAAATACTCACACCAATTTGGCAAAAAACCCCAGAGACGGGCCGCAACGTCCGTTCACACCTAGAGATCATATTCAACTATGCGAAGGGCCGTGAATGGAGCGATGCTGAAAATCCAGCGCTATGGAAGGGTGGACTTGAAGCCGTGTTGCCAGCGCTTAACCGCGCCAACGTCAAACATCATCCCGCAATGCCCTATGGTGATGTGCCAGATTTTATTGAGCGCTTGCGAGAGCGGCCAGCCATTGCAGCGCGGGCGCTGGAGTTTACAATTCTGACAGCCGTAAGAACAAGCGAGGCGCTGGACGCCGTTATAAGCGAGTTTGATTTAGACGCTGGAACTTGGACCATTCCAGCGGAACGCATGAAATCAGGCCGCCATCATACCGTGCCTTTATCAGACCGCGCTATTGAGATTGTTCAAGACATGCGGGCCGCGCCTGTTTCAGACTATGTTTTCTTTGGCCAGCGCCCCAATCGTCCTTTGTCGAATATGTCCATGCTTATGCTCATGCGTAGGATGAAAGCGAAGAACGCGGTCCCGCATGGCTTTAGATCCACCTTCAGAGATTGGGCAGGGGATCGGACGCGATACGCGAGGGAGGTTGCAGAGGCCGCATTGTCTCATTCGGTTGGCGATGTGGTAGAGCGATCATATCGGCGCGGGGATGCATTGGAGAAGCGCCGAGGACTCATGCAGGATTGGGCAGCTTTTTGCGAGGGTGAATTAAACGCAAAAGTCGTGCAGCTTCGCGGGTGATCAGGCTTCAAGGTTTCGCGAGACTTATTGGGATGAGCGCTTGAAAATTTGCGAATGGTGGACGTCACCGCCGGAACAGTTGCGAAAGTCAACCGACTCAACCTAAGAATTCCTCGTAGAATATGGGGAGTGTGATTTGAAAGCGATCGATTATTGGCGTCTTGCGGATGAGTTGACAGTTGTACAAGGCGCACTTCTGATATGCGGTTATGACCCTTCCGAGCTTCAATACAAAATGGGCTATGGTTCTAAAGAAAAGCCAGTCGGATATGTGGCAGTGAAGCATGCATTAGGGAGTGCCGTTAAGGCGAAAATTCTCCAAGGCAGAGAAGCGCACGTGGTAAACCCAAACGATGGAGAGTATTATCCAGATGATGATCTGGCTTTGATAAGGGTTGATGCGATTAAAGATTGGTTGCGTTCTAAAGGAGTCGTCACTCATTTCTTTTTCTTTCCTGAAGAACCTGAGGGAGAATTTTTAAGTTCCCAACACCCTCGCTACTCTCCTAAATTGGCGGCGGCGATACGAGCTTGGCAAGCGATGGAAGGGAAAGACTTAAAGGGGAAAACCCCTAAGCAATCTGTGATAAAATGGTTGCGCCTTCATGGTGCAGATTACGATTTAACAGATGATGACGGGAAACCACTTGATACCGTCATCGACGAGATTGCCAAAATAGTGAACTGGAAACCGCAAGGCGGAGCGCCTAAGACTCCAACTGGTGCAGGTTCCACAAAACCTACTGGAGTTTCGAAGGCTCTAGCAGCAATTGATCAAAACTTCCAAGTCACGGCGGAGAAAAAAATCGATTCGATAGGAAAATTTGACTTTGATTTGGATGCAGAAATTCCATTTTAAGTGATTGTATTTGAGAGATTATTTTTATCTCTGAGAGTTATTCAGTTGAAAGGGTGTGACGGGTTTTCGTAACCTACCCAGCTATTAAACCTGCCAGAATTGTCGATCTTGATGTGACCAACTCACTTGGAGACCGCATATGTCCGATAACCCCGCATTCCCCCAAACTGGCCTAGTTCGCCTCTCTCAAATCCTTTCTCCGCGCGGTCCTATACCCGTCTCTAAGTCCACGTGGTGGCAAGGCGTGAAGGATGGGCGCTTTCCCCAACCGCAAAAGCTAGGGCCGCGTACGACCGTTTGGAAAGTTGAAGACATCCGTGCGCTCTTTGAGACACCGTCTAATGGCTAGGCGGTATAGCGCTGCTGGGATCAGTAAGAACCTCACTTACACCATTCTCGAAATTCAAGAGATACGTGGGACTTCGCCGCAAACCGTTAGGCGATGGATGAAGGAAGAGGGCTTGCCTGCTATGACTTCCCAGCGCCCGTTTTTGATACATGGTGCGGACCTGATAGATTTCCTGAATGGTAAGAGCAATCGCGGCAAAAACCCCCATGCTATAGGTGAGCTATCATGCTTTAAATGCGGCAAGCGTGGGAGGCCATTGGGCGATATGGCGGACCTAGTAAGAGAAGGCTCTCGCCGTCGCCTGAAAGCCTTATGCGGAGAATGCGAGCGCCCTGTTAGTCTCATGATTGGCGCGGCAAAGCTCGCCCAATATCGCGAGGTTTTGGACATCGCGGATAGTGCCCCTCTTTGAGCCTATTGGAACCCTTCACCCTCAACCTAAATCATCACTTACCGATGGGAGCTTACCATGCGCAAAATCAATGAAGAGAATGAGCGCATAAAGCGCCGATATTTTACCTATATGCGACAAGCCAAAGGGCGGGATAATAAGACCATCGCCAAGCTCGCAGCGGCGCTCATCAAGTATGAGCAAAGCACGGGCCACAAGAGCTTCAAACGCTTCCACATCGAAGACGCTGGGCGGTTTAAAACGCATCTTGATAAGGCGAAGAATGCGCGTACGAAAAAGCCGCTGAGCCACGCCACCATCGACTCGACTTTGCGCACGGTGAAAGCATTCTTCCTTTGGCTTGCCGGGCAGCCCGGGTACAAATCGAGGATCAGCTATGCGGACGCGGAATACTTCAACAATACACTGAAAAATGCGCGCATCGCCCATACCCATCGCCCGATGGAATACCCAAGCCTGAAACAATGCCAGCGGGCGTTTGAGGCAATGCCAGAGCGCACAGTCGATCAAAAGCTAGAAAAGGCTGCTTTCGCTTTCTTCCTATTGACGGGCGGGCGTCTGAAGGCGGTTTCCACACTACGCCTCAAACATATCAATCTGGAGGATGGGCGAGTCTATATGGATGCGAGAGAGGTGGCGACTAAAGGCGCGAAGTCGATCAACACATGGTTCTATCCTGTTGATCCGATGTACCGAGACTATTTTGAAAGCTGGATGCAACACCTGACCGACATCGAATTCTTTGGACCTGAAGACCCGCTCTTCCCAAAACCACGCATTGGCATAGTCAAAGGAAAAGGCTTCCAAAATCTGGGGCTTTCAAGAAAACCATATGCCAGCACGTCAAAACTTTATAAAGCGGTGAAGACCGCATTCTCCAGCGTCCAAATGCCCGCCTATTCACCGCATAACTTCAGGCGGACGCACGCAAGCATGATGAAAGATCATTGTAAGAATTCGGATGACATGCAGGCTTGGGGGATGAACTTTGGCCATGATGACCTCATAACGACATTCCGTTCCTACAATCCCTTGTCCGTCCAGCGGCAAGGCGAAATTATGCAGGCCATGCAAAAGAGGGCCGGGGGTCAATTTTAAAGACTGTTTCAAACGGACACCCACGACTAAGCTCCATTTGCAATATGTGCTGTAAGAAAGAGGGGTATGGGGTCGAAAGTCTATGCTGAACCAATAGCCAGACCATCGCCTCATCTGCAGTACAACCTGAATACAGTTTCGCAGCAAAACCCAGCGCCAACGTGAATCGTCTCTTGTTCAATGCAGGCTTATGATTAACAGAGACTATTAACACCGTATCGGGGGAACTGCGTGTCGCGACTGACTGATCTTATTGCGCAAGCTAAAGGGAAAGACCCAGCGTTAGGCAATGAGCTGGAGCGTGAGTTCAAGGCTTTGGCGTCGCGCCGGGCCTTTGGTTTGAACTTTGAGCGGCATAAACCTGAGAATGTCGAATTGCCGGGTAGGCCTATTCGCCGAGGTGATAAAGTCCGAGTATTGAGCCCGCGTGGCGATACTAAAAAAAGCGATCCAAGAATTTGGAAAGTGAGTCGTATTGAACGCGCTAAAGTGGGGCGGCTTGCTCACTTAAATTTATACAATGCGGCGGAAGCCGAAACACAGGTCGTTAATGCGGATGATCTGGTCGTCGTCGCAGAATTTAGAGATTTTATTTATCCGGGGTTAGTGAGTACGGGTAAGGTCGAACGTGGCGGCAATAAGCCGTTTCATACGGTTATCAATGGTGAGAACTTTCACGCGCTGGAGGCGCTAACCTATACCCATCGCGGCAAGATCGACGCTATCTATATTGATCCGCCTTACAATTCAGGTGCGAAAGATTGGAAATATAATAACGATTATGTTGAGGGTGATGATCTCTATCGTCATTCAAAGTGGTTAGCTTTTATAGAACGACGGCTATTGGTTGCGAGAGAGCTTCTTAATCCAGCTTCTTCGGTTTTAATTGTCACAATAGATGAAAAAGAATTTTTAAGGCTTGGGCTTCTTCTGGAGCAATCGTTTCCAGAAGCGAAAATTCAAATGGTGAGTACCTTGATTAACCCGAAGGGACAATCTCGAAATGACTCGTTTTCAAGAACAGATGAATATGTATTTTTCGTTTGGGTGGGAGATTGTAAACCCACGTTGCAATCACTGAATGACGAATGGCGATCAGCAGTTAAGCCAAAATCGAAAGATATTTATTGGCAGCAACTGAGACGCCGTGGTCTTCGAGGGGCCGTTAGGCGTGAGGACAGGCCGAATCTGTTCTATCCGATATTTGTCAATAACGATGGAACAGGCATTCATTCTATTGGAGAGACTATTCCACTTGATTCCACACCTTCGAAAAAGACGCCCGTTGGAACTACCGTGCTATGGCCTACTCGTTCTGATGGTAGTTATGGATATTGGCAAGTTTCACCTAAACGACTTCGCGAACTGTTAAAGCAAGGAATGGTTAAAGCGGCAAAAGCAAAGGTCGGTTCTATATATTATCTTAAGAAAGGCGAAGCTCTGAAAGTAGCTGAAGGAAAATTCAAGATAATTGGTCGACGCAAAGATGGTTCAATTATTGGTGAAATGCAGGATGGGGGCGATGAGTTTCTTCCCGGTACGCAATGGAGAGTAGGTTCGCACAATGCTGGCGAGTACGGTACAAACATTCTAAGTTCTGCTCTGCCGGGTCGTCGCTTTCCTTTTCCAAAGTCATTATATGCGGTTGAAGATGCGTTGAGGTTTTTCGTTTCCGAAAAGCCCGAAGCTAGAATTCTCGATTTTTTCTCTGGTTCCGGAACTACAGCGCACGCGGTCATGCGCCTGAACAAGCAAGATAATGGACGGCGGCAATGCATTTCAGTGACAAATAATGAAGTTGCTGCTGGTGAACACAACGCGCTTCGTAAAAAAGGTCTACGTCCTGGCGATCCAGAATGGGAGGCGTGGGGGATTTGTGATTATATCACCAAGCCCCGTATTGCGGCGGCGATTACGGGCAAGACACCTGAAGGTAAGCCGATTAAAGGCGACTACAAATTCACAGATGAATTTCCAATGTCAGATGGATTCGAGGCAAATGCCGAGTTTTTCACGCTCACCTATGAGACGCCTGTCTCGGTCAGTCATAACCGTGCCTTTTCTCGGGTCGCACCTTTGCTATGGATGCGCGCTGGCAGCGAAGGACGTAGGATCGATGCGTTGCCTGATGATGGCTGGGACGTTGCAGATACCTACGGATTACTCACTAATCTCGATAAGGCTGGACTATGGTGTGCCAAGATTAAAGATAGAGGGACTATCCGCCTTGCCTATGTCGTGACAGATGACGAGAGACGCTTTCAATCAGTCGCACAAGGTCTTCCCGATAATGTTGAAGCGGTGCGCCTTTACGAATCTTACCTGACAAATTTCCGCTTCTCGATGGGGCGCTAGACCATGAAATATACACTCAAAGATTATCAAGAAGATGCCGTTGATGATGTACTGACGAACCTTAGGAAGGCGCGAAAGCGCTGGCATGAAGACGGGGACAAGCAAGCCTTCTCTCTGACTGCGACAACGGGCGCGGGTAAGACCGTTATGGCAGCGGCGGTGATTGAAGCTCTATTCTTTGGAAGTGCTGATTTTGATTTTGAGCCTGATCCGGGCGCGGTTGTTGTTTGGTTCAGTGATGATCCGTCCCTAAATGAGCAATCCAAGTTTCGCCTTTCGGATGCGTCTGATAAATTGACCGTTTCTGATTTGGTGACGGTAGAGAACACTTTCAGTCGGGAACGTTTCGATCCGGGTAAGGTCTATTTTCTCAATACTCAAAAGCTATCGAAGAAAAGCTTGCTAGTGCGTGGTCATGATGATGACGACAAGACTTTACTCACTCAAGAGGGCTTGCCTCTCACGCCTGATGGGCGCTCTCATACAATTTGGGAAACGATCAAAAACACCATAGATGATCCTGATCTAACTCTCTATCTTGTACTCGATGAAGCTCATCGCGGCATGAAGGGGACGGCTTCTGGGCGGAAAACTATTGTCACTCGATTGATTGGCGGCGAGGGTAGCGTGCCGGGCTTACCCATCGTCTGGGGCATTTCCGCAACGGTTGAGCGGTTCAATGACGCCATCCAAGGCATCCCGAAATTGTCGACTTTGCCTAATGTGATTGTCGACTCAACAAAGGTCCAAGATTCAGGCCTTCTTAAAGATACGGTCAATCTGGATGTGCCCGATGAGGTTGGCGATATGACGACTGTCCTATTGCGAAGGGGTGCCGGAAAACTTCGCGAAATTTCTAAAGCTTGGGCGGACTATGCCGCGTCGCAAGGTGAAGCCAGCGTGGTGAAACCACTTATGGTTTTACAGGTGCCGAACAATCCTGATCCTGATGAAATTGGCTTGTGGCTTCAAACCATATTCGACGAATGGCCTGATCTTGATGAAGGTTGTGTCGCAAACGTTCTTGGCGAACATCGAACGGAAACTTTTGGTTCTTTTAGTGTGCCCTATATTTTGCCTCAACGCGTTCAAGATGACGACTGGGTGCGTATCCTGATTGCCAAAGATGCGATTAGTACGGGCTGGGATTGTCCGCGTGCGGAAGTCATGGTCTCTTTTAGAGCCGCAACCGACAATACCCACATAACCCAGCTTTTGGGTCGTATGGTAAGGACGCCTTTGGCACGACGGATACCGGGCAATGAATTGCTTAACTCTGTTGATTGTCTCCTGCCGCACTTCAATCGCAAGACGGTTGAGCAAGTCGTTGATGCGTTGATGCATGGCAGTGAAGCTGGCGGAGCTAGTCTGAATCGTCGTGTGTTGATTAACCCAATCGATCTTGTTCCTAACCCTGATGTGCCAGAAGCCGTCTGGCAGAAGTTTACATCTCTACCTTCGCAAAGCCTACCTAAGCGGCAGGCCAAGCCTATAAGACGCCTTACGATCCTAGCGCATGAATTGGCGGTCGATGGGATATTGCCGAACGCTGGGAAGGAAGCCCACAAGCGCATGCATGCGGTCTTAGATGGGTTGGCCGTGACTTATAAGGTGGATGTTAAAGCTGCGCGTGAAGGTGTTTTGGAGATAGGGGGGGCAACTCTTAGCGCAGATGTGAAGTCACAAAAAAAGACGTTTAATGAATTCGTCGAAGCTGCCGATTACGCGGTGATTGAAGACGCCTATAAGCGCGCGGGTCGATTGATCTCTCCTGATCTTGCCAAGTCGTATAGTGAACACTTGGCCGCGCAAATTGACAATGCTGACGATGAAGAGGAAGCGTTGATCGACGCGCATACTGACATCGCGGCGATGGGGTTAGTACCGGAGATCAAAAGCAAGTTGGATTTAGCTGCCGAGGAATTAGCTGAAACTTGGCTCACAGAACATCGTGTCTCTATCAAAAGCCTCAACGATAAACGCCAAGATGTATATCGTGATATTCGAGAGATGAGTGCCGATCCGCTGGATGTAGACCTTGCCCGACCTATGGCTTGGCTTCAGATGACCGAAGCGAAAGAGCCAAATGGTGAAACGGTCGTAATCCCTCGATATCATAAGCATTTGATGTGCGATGAAGAAGGCTTGTTCCCTGACACATTCAATCCGGAAGAAAGGGAAGTCTTGAATGCTGAGATGAGTAGGTCTGAATTCTTGGCTTGGTATCGCAATCCATCGCGAACGAGCCAAGACTCTCTTGGTATCTCTTATGATATGGACGGGGTAGCACGCATAGTAAGGCCAGACTTCCTTTGCTTCTCAAAACTGACTGATGGGAGTATTGTGGCAGACATTGTTGATCCACATGGAACTTATCTCAGCGACGCCTTGCCTAAGCTGCAGGGATTGGCACGATACGCCGAAAAAAACCAAGGGTTGTTCCGACGCATTGACTCAATAGCAAAAATGAAATCTGGCGAGTTTCGGGTTTTGGATATGACAGAGCCTAGCGTGCGGGATGCGGTTCTTGATGCGTCGACAGCGGTTTCTGTTTTTGATGGTGATTTGGCAGCTAAGTATTTGGTATAAGATTCGAGGATTGCCTCGCTCAAAGCGTAAAAATAAGGGCTTTGGGGGGGCATTGGGGGTGTACTGATTTACGTTTCTTAATTTATTTTATATATCGGTAATTCGCTGCCTCTTCTGGCTAATGCCGCAATTCTACAGAATATATTGAGTTATAGCAGCCTTTGAATTCGCACTTTCTCTGTAGGTCGCGATTTCCCCCGCTGGGCACTAGGCTAGGCACATCTCTAGTAGGATTTTATTTTTATAAAAAAAACAAGGGTTTAGATATTTTTGGTGGCGCACCCGACAGGATTCGAACCTGTGACCTCTGCCTTCGGAGGGCATTTTGTGCTCATAAATAAACCAAACAAAACAATGCGTTAGTTTGTAGGCATTCTCTTTCTGCCCAGTTAATGCCCAGAATTGCGCTGAAACCACCCAGCTTTTTGCACCTCTTTTCCTAGATCAGGGCTTCCAAGATGCACATAAACTTGCACGGATTTCGAGTCCGCCCATTTTCCGTCCCGCTGCAACAGAACGAGGTCAGTGTGAACGGCGTAGTGCCAGCTTGCCCATGTGTGACGAAATGTGTGAGGGCTAAATTTCGGAATGCCAAGCCGTTTTGCGAGCCTCTGCATCCGAAGAGCGGGCCCGTAAAAACGATTATTATCTTGATTTTTCGACCATGGACTTCCGTTTTCCGGCGATCGAAACACTGGCCCGCCTTGCGGATGGCGAGGAGGCATCATGCTGCGAGTGCGGACGTCCAGATCAATTGACCTGACCAGCTGCCCTTTCGTGTCCCAAAAGGTCACGCGGTTGCTCTGCGAACTGACATGTTTCCAATCCAAACCGAAGGCTTCCGACGTTCTGGCGCCTGTTCCAACCAGAAAGGTCAGTGTTTCAGCGAAATCAGGATCTGCGTTGATGAGCGTTTCGAATTCTGCAGGCGTGAAAATGCGTGGCACTTTTTTCGTTCGACCGCTGGGCCGATTGAGGGGAAGGAAAGGCATCATCCGATCCGCCGCCGCAAATTTTAAAATGACACTCACGGGTGTGTAAAAATGCCGGCGACGGGTTGCATCGGCCTGCGTGGGGAATACCTCAAATGATCGCGCATCAATCTTGCCCTGTGTCATGTCGGCCAGTTTGTCATCGGCCATGACCTCGATGATTTTTTCAAGATAGGGAAAGGGGTCCACCTGCTTGCCAGCATTCAGCCACCGCGTCACGGCATCCGCGAAGGTGAAATCATTTTCAGGTTTTGTTAGGCCGAAGACCTGGTTGAAGATGTCGGCTTCAAGTTTTTCGCGGATGATGTCCGCCTCATATTTTTCACGCGTTCGAGCACTTTGGTCGATTTTGACTCCGTGGTGCGTGCCACGAATGCGCCAGATGCCGGACGGCCTTTTGTCGAGTCGCAACATGGCTCAGCTTCCAAGTGCCGCGTCAGGATACGCATCTGCGCCGGCGTCAAACGGCGAGAACCTTTCCCGATTCGCAGACAGCAGCCCAGCTGATCGATGACCTTGCGCAATTCGCGCAGGTTCTGGCCCAGCAACTCCGCCGCTTCGACATCGGAAATCGTCCGAAATTCTGACGCATCGAAACTCATGCCGAGTCGCCATCCGTGCTGTCCCGCGCCGCCATGACCCGTGCCAATGCCGCGTCAAGGTCGCCACATTTAGAATATTCGGTGAGCCAGATATCGGCCTGAGCGCTGGCATTCGCCAAGGTCCAACAGCTCGCGGCAATAAGGGTTTTGCGACTGCGTGTGGCAATGCCACCCCAAATGAACGCGGGCTTTCCGCAGGACAAATCACGGCGGTGGATGCGCGTCTCGGCAGACGGGAAAGGCTCCCTTTGTTGCGGCGGTGCGTAAGGCATGAAGGTTCTTGGTTCCGGTTTCGTTCCCAAAAGAAACCGATAAAACCGTTCACGTCAACCGATAAAACCGTTCGTGATGTCTGGATGTGTCTCAACACTCTGTTTTAGAACTGCACATTGTCGAGCGGCAGGACGTAATCCACGCGCTGATCCAACAGATCTTCATAATTCGAATTCAAACTGTGAAGGCGGAAAACGCCGTTTCGAGTTCCGCGTTCCAGAACTTTAAAAATGACGCGCCCATCCGGCAGTCCGCACACCACCGCATCTCCAATGTGTTTGTCCGGATTGCTTTCCCTGCGGGACGCCAACAACACTGTCCCATGCCCGAATGGGGGCTTCATGCTGTCTCCGTCCACAACCATGGCGAATGTGGAGGGCACGGGTTTAACCCGTGTTTCAATCATCTCGTCGAAATCCTCAAAGGGCGTGAACTCCGTGTTTGCGCCCACATAACCGCGCATCGGCACTGACCAACTGCTTTGACCTGGCACTTCGACATGGTCAAATTTCTCAACAGGTTGCGCGACATTGCCCCGACCATATTCCAGCTCGGCTTGTGTGGTTCCAAAATAGCTTGCGACCTTTGCGAGCGCTTTCGGTCTTGGGCGTGAGTCGCCGCGTTCCCAGTCTCCAATGGTCGAGGCAGCCACACTGATTTCATCTGATAATTGCCGCAATGACAAGCCTTTGCGCTCTCGGTGCTCTCGAATTCTTTCACCTAAATTCATGTGCTTAGCTCGCCGAAAGAGGGAGTGACCGATAAATTCGCACAAAATCGCTTGCAGAAACCGACAAAACCGTTCATGTGGAGCAAATGACCGACAAAACCGTTCAAACGCTCGTAACTGGAAACGCTGTTGATTTCATCGTGACCCAGTTTTTCGGAGGTGTGCAGGCTAATTTGGCGCGCGCCATGAACATTCCGACGACCACGCTCACTTCCCGCGCGAAAGTCGGGCAGTTCACGAGCGGTCAGCAGAAAACCCTTCTGCAATTGTCGGATGAAAACTCTTGGGGCATCCGCCCGGTCCATTTTTTCCCCGACCGGCTCACCGCGGCGGACATTCCACCCGCGATTGATGTCACGAAACTGGCGGCCTGAATGCGCCATTCTTTCACATCCCCCCCTTGGGTCGCACACCGAGCCCCGGTTGTGCGTCCCGCTCCGGCTCGTCGCCGGACGTTGCGATTTAGTCAAAACGTCTCCTCCTTTGGACAGGTCCTCATTTCAGCCCTTGAAGACCTAGCGGCGGCGAGCCTCCCCCTCAACTGGAAAAACCGCACACTGTTCCACCCAACTCGGTCGGCGACCGTCAAAACCGTTTTGAATGCAAAGGCCACATCATGACTCAACCATCTCCGCTTGACCTGCATCCGGACCTGACACGGTCTGACATCTGTTTCCACATGCGCCGCTTGATTTCCGCGTGCGGTGGGTTGGTGAAATCGGGCGAGGTGATCGGCCTCGGCAAATCCCAGATGAGCAATTTCCAAAACGCGACCAAGACGGATTTCCCCCGCCTCGATCAAATCCTCGCGCTGGAAGCGTGGTGCGGGGAACCGATTGTCACCGCTGCCCTCGCCGCGGTGCAGGGCGTGACCGCACTGGATTGCGACACCCGCCCCGACCTGACGCAACAGAGCATTGGCCTCACCGCCCTGACGGCGCAACTCTCCGCCGCCACGGCAGAGGCCACGCGTGACGGCATCATCACCGAGGCCGAGGCCGCCAACCTGCGCGATCTGCGGGGGCAGCTGGATGACGCTCTGGACCATTTCGACGCCCGCAAAAACAAGTTGCGGAGCGTGTCATGAATTTCGCCACATCCGCCCAGGCCGCAACATTCAATGGTGGTGAGCGGCCGTCGCCAAAGCCCGCCCGCGTGACCCCGACCCTGCCACTGGATTCGGGGCAGGGGGGCATGACGCAGGCGCAGCGCCTCTGGCTGGCCACCGAATCTGCCGCCAAATCCCCGCGGGAACACCTGACCCGCATGGAACTGGCGCGAGCCCTCGCGACACTGGACCAGACGATTGTCATGCAACAGGCCCGCTGGCCCATGGTCGCCCGCGCCCTCTGGATCGCGGGGGCGGGATTGGCCGCGGCAACGGATGATTTCGAAGCCCTGACCCACGCCCAAATCATCAATGCCGTGAACAGCAATCGCTGGCGGCGCAGCCAAACTCCCGACGCCCGCCCCGCGCACCGCGCCGACCTCGACACCTGATCCCAAACCCAAAGGACACCCCATGAAAGACGCCCCGCAAAATGACCTGCCCGCTGACCGTTGGCCCGACTCACCCGTCCATGACCGTCGCGGGAATTGGATCTGGCCCGGGTTGAAGGTGAATGTGTCCGGTGTGCGGGTCCCCCTGCCGCCCGCCCCGATGCCTGCCGCGAATTGGCGATTGAAACGCAGTCTGCGCCGGAAGGAACCGCCGCGCCAAGGGACCGCTCGACGGGCGCGTTTGGGGCGGGCCGTGAAAGCCAAGGACGAAGTGCAGGTCAACTGGCTGGCCGCCGGCATCCCGCATCATGGGGCCCGCGAAATGGCGCGGCGCAAAGCCAAACTGGCCAAGACCTCACAGGGCTGATTGCCCACCCACCCAAACCCACCCACCCCCGCGAAAGGACGCCACATGCAACCGTCACCCTCTCTCACCCCGATTTCCCCCGCCGCCCTGACCCATCAACCGAAATGGTTCAAAGGTCTGACCGCGAAGATTTTTGGCAAACCCGCGAAACCCGACGCCGTCGAGCTGCCATCGGATGACATCATTGATGCCCTGCGTGGCATCCACAATTGCGGGATCATTTCCCAAGCGGTCAGTTTTCCGCGCCCGGACAAAGCCCCCGTGTCCTGCGTCATCACCGGATCCCATGACAGTTTCGTCCTGCCCGCCGACCTGTTCGCGAAATTGCGGGAAGGGGGCTGGGTCACCGAGTCCGCGTATTTCACGGAACTGGGCCGCGCGGTCCTGACCGAAGCCGCGTTCGATTGATCCGCGACCTTGACCGCCGCTTGGACATTGCCCCCTGTCGCGCCTGATTTCCGTCAGATGCCACTTCACGCCGCGCGAATTTACGCGGCGGAAGCCGACTTCCTGCTGCGGCAATTGGATGTCGATGCGGATGCGGTGCGCGTCGCGGCGGTGGTTACGGCGGCGACGGTGATCCTGTCCGAGCGGCGAGGTCCGCGCCGTCAATTCGGTCCGGCGGAAGGGCGGCTCTTGCTGGCCCTGTCCGCGGGTCATCCCCGCACTCACGCGCAATTGCTGCACGCGGTCGGGGTCGCGGCCAATCCCGACGACTCGGCCCGCCTGAATTCCCTGCGCGTTCACGTCGTCCGCCTGCGCCACCTGCTGCGCGGCTTTGACGCCGACATCATGGCGATTGTCGGGTTCGGTTATCAACTCTGGGGCCGCGACGTGCTCATTGCGGCGATGCCGTGTCTCGCGCCAATTGCACCGCTTGAAACCAAAGAGGCTCTCTGATGGAAAAACATGAATTTGAACGCTGGGTGCAGGACGTCAAAGACGCCAACCCGATCACGGATGTTGCCGTGCGACTCGGCCTGACCCCGATTGGCACGCTGCGGCAGACGGGCTGGACACGGTTTGAATGTCCGGCCTGCGGGTCGCGGGACCGTTTTGATGTCAACAATGACACCGCCGGTTTCAACTGTTGTCGCGGGTCCTGCGATCTGCGCGGCGGGGATGCGGTCGCCCTGGTGCAGGCCGTGATGAACTGTGATTTTCCAGCGGCCATGACGTGGTTGGGCGGGGACAAACCGATCACGGATGAAACCCGCGTCCGCAATGACCGCGCCCGCGAGGAACGGGCCGTGAAAGCGCGAGAGGCGGACCGCGCCAAACATCGCCGCAATCTGAAACGGATTGATGATGTCATGGCGGGGTGTCGTCCCCTGCTGACGGGGGGCGCACGCCTGACCTCGGCGGAAAAATATCTTCGGGCCCGTGGTCTGGGGCCCGCCCTTGACGGTCGCAATGGATTTGCGCTGTCCAAAGCCCTGATGTTCCATCCGGACCTGCCCGCCTTTGCCGGTGATCCCGGCGAACGGGTCGAGGTCGGGCGCTTCCCCGCCATGATCGGGTTGGGTCATGACGCGAAATTGCAAACCGTCTGTCTGCACAGAACTTACCTGATGAAACAGGGCGGAACTGTCGTCAAAGCCCGGCCCGATTTCAAAGATTTCGCTCCGGATTTCGCGGCGGCCCTGTCGGAAAAATGGGATGCCAAACAGGTTCTCGGTTCTGCCAAACGCGCTGTTCACGGCATTCGATTGGGCGCAACTTCCGGCATCACGGATGATCCGCGCCTGCCCATCTGCGTTTCCGAGGGGATTGAGAGCGGGGTCTCCGCCCCCGCCGCCGGAGTCGAAGGCACATTTTTCGCCGCCATGAATTTGGGCCGCTTGACGGGTGACCGCGACGGGCAGGGCTGGGTCCCGCCACATGCCGCCAACAAATCCCGCCCCATCATCATCTTGGCGGAAAATGATTTGAAGCCCACGCTCGCTTTTTCCGACCCCGCTGCCCGCGCCCAGCATGAATTCAAACGCGCGGCGCGGCGTCTGCAGAAACTGGGCTGGCGCTGCGCCCCCGCCATTCCAACGGCCCGCGCGGATTTTAATGATTTGCTGATGGGAGTCGCCGCGTGAAAACCTCCGATTGGACAGAAGACATGATTGCCGTGATTGTTCGCGAACACGAGGCCGCCACCCGACGCGATCAAATGCCTTCCATCATTCTGGCAGAAACAGGTGTGCCGGTCACCGAGGCTCAAATCGGCCATTGGATCAGCGCCAATCGCGAGGTGAGAGGTTTGTCCCGTCATGTCGCGAAAAAACGGAACAGCCAATTTGATGCTTGGCCGGAGGCGGAAGCGGCGCTTGTCGTGGCGCTCTGGCGTCAAGGCATTCGCGTCTCGCAAATTGCCGTCCAACTGCAAGAAACCTTTGGTGGCCAACGCACTCCCTCACACGTGTCAGGTTGGGTTGCCCGAAATCGAGAGAAGTTCAATCTCGCGCGGCGCAAAGGTCGTGACGCCGTGCGGTCGGTCACCCTGCCACAAATCAACTGTTCTTCTTCGCCCCGCCGTCAGGTCAGCTTCACCCGCGCCCCCGTCACCGCGCCGCCCCGCACCTGCCAATGGATTGTCAGCAGCGGCGCGGGCGACACGGAATTCTGCGGTGGCGACATTGCCCGCGGCAGTTACTGCAAAACCCACGCCGCCAAAGTTTACGTCGCCCGCCCGAAACGTCCGACCCAACCCGCGCCGCTGCCCCGCCGTCACCTTCTTCGCTGAGACCCGCTCCATGCCCGCCAAACATGCCCCCACTGAACTCCGCACGCGTCGTGCCCTGATCCTCTCGCGGTTCAGCTTTTCCGATGCCCTGAAAATGTCGGGCATTGATGCGACGTTCAGAACTTATTCTGATCCGTGCCCGTCCTGTCGCGCGACGGGTCTGAATTTCACGCTGTCACAATCCGGCACGGGCCGGACGGTCCTGACCGATGATCTGACCCGCGCGACCCGGTGCCTCTGTTCGCAATGCGGGCTGCGGACCGATGCCATTGGTTTTGCCATGGCCCGGACCGGCACGGGAAACCCGAACCACATGATGGACAAAATCGAGGACTGGATCCACACGTCAAAAGGGCGTGATGTTTAGATGTCTGACGTCACCGAACCGCCCCTCCCGCCGGACCCACCCTCCGGCGAGGCCGTCATTTTGGCCCTCGTCGCAGAGGCTTTGCACGTGGCGGTCACGCAGTCCGCTGCCCCAGTTCCGGATGAAGAGAGCTCCGCTTTCGAGGGCGGCGCATTTGACCCAGAGATTGGCCTTGAGACTGACCCTGAAACTGACAATGTCGTGTCACTTGATGCGGCGCGGTCCGCGAAGGACTCTGAAAACGGCGCGTCGGGGTCATCAAAGAAGCCCGCGAAGAAGAAATCCACGTCACCAAAAGGCAAGTTCACCGCGGAGAAACCACCCTCTGACGCGCTGCTCAAACGCGCGAAACTGGACTGCACCGATCTCGGCATTGCGCAGCGACTCGTCAAATATTGCGGGGGCGATGTGAGGTTCTGTCCCGATTTCTCAAAAACACCCGGCAAGGGTTGGGCCGTGTTCGACAAAAACCCGCCCGCCCACGGGGCTGCCAAAGGCGCGGAAGGCGGTGGCGGTCGCAAGTTCCATCTGAATGACGGTCAGGCGCGGGCGACCCGCCGCCTGACCGGAACGGTGCGGACCAAGATGATTTTTGAAGAATTCCCCGCCCTAAAATTTGCAACGCCCACAAAAGAGGTGGCCGATGGTGACCCGCAAAAACAGGCCGAACGCGGCGTGATGTTGGCGCAGGCCAAATCCGTTCACCGCGCAGGAAAGAACCTTGGCAATTCCAAGAATGTTAAATCCGCTTTGGAAATGGCCCGCACTTTGGAAGCAGTTCTGTCCGATGTGAAGGATTGGGACCGCGACCCGTTCAAGATCAACACACCCGGCGGGATGCTGACCCTGCCTTCGGTCGCGCCGGTCCTGCCGCGTGGCGAGTCCATTGAACCGGAAGAGATTGACCACGCGCGGGAGGCCGCCGCCTGGACCGCTTTCACCAATCCCCTGATCCAACCCGTCAAGCCAGAAGACCTCGCCACCCGCATCACGATTGCGCGCCTGCCGGACCTGCCCGAAGACGGGTCCGACCCGCACCCCCATTTCACGAAAGTTCTGGAAGCCAGCCTGCCGGATCCCGACACCCGCGCCACATTTCAACGCGCCTGCGGGTCGTGCCTGACGTCAAAAAACCCGCGCAACAATTGGTTCCTGTTGAAGGGCAAAGGCTCTGACGGGAAATCAACCCTGATGCGCGCCATCCGCACGGCCCTGGGCGATTATGCGCGGTCGGCGGATGTGAAGACCTTTCTTTACGATTCACGGCGCAGCTCCTCCGGCCCGCGCGAAGACTTGATGGCCTTGTCCGGGGCGCTGCGCATGGCGGTTGTGTCCGAACCTGAAACGGGGGCGGCCCTGTCGGATGAAATTTTGAAAATGGTGACGGGCGGCGACCAGATTTCTGCCCGCGGCGGACATCAACAGCAGAGCGAATTCGTCGCCCAGTTCAAACTCTTCATGATGTGCAACGAAGCGCCCAAAGTGCGCGGCGATGACAATGGCACGTGGCGGCGCCCGCTCGTCATTGAGTTTCCGAACTCTGTACCCGTCGAAAAACAGGACAGCTCCCTCGAATTTAAACTGGCCAAGGAAACGGATGCCATTTTGCTCTGGCTGTTCCAAGGCGCGTTGGATTGGTGGAGCCGCGGCTTTGACTTTGCCCCGTCAGAGCGGGTGAAACTGGCCACGGAAAGCTGGCGCCTGACCAGCAATGACCTCGCCGCCTGGTCGGAAGACCGCCTCGTTTGGGGAAAATGGCACGACATGAGCCGCGTCCAAGAGGAGAGCGGCACGCTCTTTGATTTGGTCGAACGTCACGACGCCACCCGCATGACAGATGATTTGCAGGACCTGCTCGACACGTGCCTCGGGCGCGACGGCAAATCCCCCAAATTCACCCCGACCGAGATCTGGGAAGATTATCAACACTGGGCTCAGGCCGAGGCGAAAGACCCGTGGAACTCTCGCGGGTTCGCCATGTCCTTTGCCCGCATGTTGGAGCGCAATGGCGGCAAAGACGGAAAGTCTAACGGCTCCCGCGTGAAGTCCGGCTTCACCTTCCGCATCGGCTTCCCGCAATCCGTCTCAAACAGCACCCAAGGAGAGTTCTGATGAGCGACCGCATCACCGAGAAGAAGGCCAAGCGGCAGCTGATCAGTTTCATCCTCGTCAAGGACGGGCCGTTTCATCACGCGACGCGGGACAGTGCCGCGCGGGAACGGGATTTTCTGCAGGCGAAAAAGGGCAAGTCCTTGCGCATCATGCGCGTGTTGAACGTCGCGGCCAAAGACCTGCCCGCCGTCGAAGCCGCCCTCGCAAAGCTGAACCTCACCCCTGAACCGCCGGACCAGCCCGAAAAGAAAGACACGCCATGACAGCCGTCCCCACAGAATATCCACTCAGCTGGCCGGAGGCCGTGCCGCGAACGCGCAATCCCGGCACGTCGAGTTTCCGCACGGGCCTGTCCGGTGCGATGAACAATGTCCGCAAGAGCCTGCAGATGTTCTCGACCGAGACGGGCAAGGCCATCACGCAGATTGTGATCAGTTCGAACTTCACACTGTCCACGAACAAACCCGCCGATTCGGGCGTGGCGGTTCACTTCATTTGGGACGGCTCCCCTTATTGCATTCCCGTCGATCGTTACAAAAAGATCGAGGAAAATCTGCAGGCCATTCACCACATCATCGAGGCGGACCGGACGAAGTTGCGCCACGGCGGGTTGAACATCGTTCGCGCGTCAATGTCTGGCCTGAAAGCCCTGCCCGCCCCACAGGGGCAACGCCCTTGGCGCGAGGTGTTGGGCTGCGGTTTGGATGCGACCTCTTCCGAGGTGACGGCCGCTGTCAAACGTCTCGCAAAACTTCATCATCCCGACCGCCCGGGCGGCGATGTCAACCGCATGGCCGAAATCAACAATGCCGCTGACCGCGCCTTGGCCGAACTCTCCCTGTCGGGCGCGTGATGCGGGTCGGGTCGGTCTGTTCGGGGATTGAGGCGGCGACACTGGCCGCGCCTGCCCATTGGGTGTTCGATTTTTATTCTGAAATCGAAGCCTTCCCATCTGCCGTCCTGCATCATCGTCACGGCGCGGGTCGTCCGCGCACCCTGCCGCCGCGGCCAAATGAGGCCAAGGCCCTCGCAAAATATCTGGCCAATGAGAAAGCCATTGCCCGCGAAATCCCCGCCGGGGACGGTCGCATCCCGAACCTTGGCGATTTCACCACGATCACCGCCGCCGAATTCCACGCGACCGAACTCCTCTGCGGCGGGCCACCCTGTCAGTCATTCTCGATTGCCGGACAGCGCGGGGGTCTGGACGATCACCGCGGAAACCTCACCCTCGAATATGTCAGGATTGCACATGACCTCGCCGACACTGGATCTCTTCGCTGGGCCGTTTACGAAAACGTCCCCGGCCTCCTCTCCGACAAAACCAACGCGTTTGGATGTTTCCTTTCGGCACTTGTCGGCGGCGATGATCCCCTCACAATGCCTTTCGACGGCAGCTGGCCCAGTGCAGGTCTGGTTGCCGGGCCACGGGCACGGGTCGCATGGCGGGTTCTCGATGCTCAATATTTCGGACTGGCCCAACGCCGCCGTCGTGTCATCGTTGTCATCGGTTTTGCAGACGGGTGCGATCCCGCAAAAGTATTATTTGAGCGACGTGGCCTGCACGGGAATCCTCCGCCGCGCCGAGAACCGGGGCAAGGCTTTGCCGCCGATGTTGAACGCGGCCCTGCGGTCGGTGGCCATTGGGACGGCAAAGACATCCACCCGACCCTGAATCAGTCCGCCAACACGGGCGGGATCGGGGCCAGCAATCAGGAGATTTTCAGTCAACGCGGCGCAGGGTTGGTGCCCGCCGTCACCCACACCCTGCGCGGGGAGGGGTTTGATGCGTCGGAAGATGGGACGGGGCGGGGCACGCCTTTGGTGCCCGTTGTCCAGCACTGCGCCCCGATTGCCAGCACATTGAATGCCGCCTTTGGGGACAAGCTGGGCCTTGAAGATCAACACATCAATTCCGGCGCACCTCTGTTCGTGACAGAGACAGGCCCCATCGCGTTCTCCTCCAAAGATTTCGGCGGGGATGCGATGCACGACCTGTCCCCCACCCTGCGGGCGGGCAATGACGACACGTCCCATCTGGGCGGCGGCGTCCCGCCCGCGATTGCCTTCAACGCCCGCCAAGACCCCGAGGTCACGGGCGACCGAACGGGACCGCTGGATGCGAGCCAGCCGCAGGCACAAGCGGTGGCGTTTGCTCAAAACATTCGAGACGAAGTGCATTTGATCGCGGGTGACGGCTCAATTTCCGGCGCGTTGTTGGCGTCTCCGGGCATGAAGCAACAAACTTATGTGGCGACTTTGGCTCCCACGGTCACGGCAGGGCCGCCGTTCAGCAGGACTGGAAATTCATTTGTGGAAACAGAGGCGATTGTCTCCGAAGTCAAATCCATCGGCCTGGCCACATCCGTCACTCCCAAATTTGCAGAGGAATTGTCCCCGACTCTCACAACCCCGTCGCCGTCGGGCGGTGGGCAACCGATGGCGGTCTGCACCGACTTTGCCGTCCGGCGCCTGACCCCGATTGAGACGGCCCGCCTGCAGGGTTTTCCCGACGGGTTCACCGACATCCCGTGGAACGGCAAAGCCCACGCCCCCGACGGTCATCAATATAAATCTCACGGCAACAGTTGGGCGGTGAACAAATTCCGCTGGTTGTTTGAACGGATCGACGTCGTGGACCGTGCCGCGCGGCAATCTGCGCAGGGGGAAACGTCATGAACGCCAATCACCCCACCATCCGCGAACTCGACTCGGCGCTTGCGGCGCTCGCCATTGTCATGGCGCGGGTGGACTTGATCCTGCGCGTTGTGCCGGAAAGGCCCAATCAATGACGTCCCCCGCCCAAGATGTGGAAGCCGTGGCCAAGCGCGTCATCCGCGATGCGGACGGGCCGGATGTTCCAGCCGCCCTTGCCAAACACATGCGCGCGATGGCCGTGCAGTGCGACGCGATCGCATCCGCGGCGGAGACCGTCGCCCGTCAACGCGCCGCGCAGGGTGACCTGCTGACCCCATCCCCACCCGAAAGGCCCACCCCATGACAGATGTTTTCCAACTCGCCGCTTGGACGGATGAGACCGTGCCCGACGGCAATGGCCCGACCTTGGCCGATTGCGCGCGGTTCCTGCTGTCGGGGGACCCGGACAGCGATTGGCCCGGCGCGGGCCCGCTGGCGGAGCCCGGCACGACGCATGATGTGTGGCACTTCCGCGTCACTTATTTGAAACTCGGCCTGAAAGACGGGCGGCCCCATGTGTTCGGGCCCGTTCCGGATCACAGTTTCGTCGCCCTGACCCATGCCGAGGGCGGAGGCTGGTTCGCCGAGGACGTGTTCGAGAGTTTGCAGGACCTGCTGGACAGTTCGGAGGCCGCCGTCGCCCTGTTCGTGGCCTGCGTCGCCGAGGGTGACCGCGGCGGCCCGCACCTGTTCCAGATCGAAAACAAAACCCCAACCCTGACCCGCATCCCCGCCCCAAAAGGAGACACGACATGACCGACACGAAAATTCAGTGGACCACAAAGACGTGGAACCCCGTGGTTGGGTGCGAGATTGAGTCTCCCGGCTGCAAAAATTGTTACGCCATGAAGATGGCCGGACGGATGGAGGCGATGAACGCCGCCACCGGCAACACGCCCCAATATTTGGGCACGACGAAACAGGTCACGACGGGGGCCGGCAAGACCAAGACCGTTTGGACCGGCAAGATCGGCATCGCCCCGGACCGCGTGTGGGAACAGCCGCTGCGCCGGAAAAAGCCGACGACTTATTTTGTCAATTCCATGGGCGACCTGTTCCATCCCAACGTGCCGGACGCGGCGATTGACCGCGCCTTTGCCGTCATGGCCCTGTCCCCGCAACACACGTTCCAAATCCTGACGAAACATCCCCTGCGGATGCGGGCGTGGTTTTCCACATTTGATCGTGACATCAATTTTGAGAGTTCATCTTGGCCTGAAATTCAACGCATTGAACGCCGTGTGGAAAATGATGATGATGTGCACGCGTCTCAAAAACATCATGACGAAACGGCGCGGTTGGAGGCTGCGCTTTATTCCGACGTTTGGCCCCTCGCCAATGTTCACCTCGGCGTGTCGGTGGAGGATCAGCGCCGCGCCGATCTGCGCATTCCGGTCCTGCTCGACACGCCTGCCGCGGTGCGGTTCATCTCTGCCGAACCCCTGCTGGGTCCGGTGGATTTGGAGCAGGTCGAGATCAATGGCAATTTTTACCTGCTCGATTTTTTGCGTGGCGAGAAGCTGGACATCATGGCCGATTGCGTTGAGCCAACCAAAACCGCCAAACTCGACTGGGTCATTGTCGGCGGAGAGTCCGGACCTGATGCCCGCCCGATGCACCCCGATTGGGCGCGGCGGATTCGCGATGCTTGCGAAGGGGCAGAGGTCCCGTTCTTTTTCAAACAATGGGGCGCATTCCAGCCATTTGATCCGGGGGATCAAATGGGGAATGCGCCGTGGAGGGCGGACAAACGTCCGCTCGAAACGGATCACCGCCTTTGCGGTGACCTTGTCTGCGGCACGAAAGATGGGGGATTTGTGCTGGTCAAACCTGCCGAGATGATGGCTGGCCTCTTGGGTGAGGTCCAATTCATGCGCAGCGTCGACACCAAAGCCGCCGGCCGCCGCCTTGACGGGCGGGAACACAATGCCCTGCCGCACCCCCTCACATCCGGAGAGACATCATGAACCAGCCAATCGACAACACCGTCCCTGCATCTGCCCCCGCCATCCCGTCCGACCCGCGATTGGAGGAAGCGCTGCGCCTGTTCTCTCTGGCGCAGGGGAAGAAATTGCAGGTCAAGGGGGGTGCCGGTGCGGCGGGGTGGGATGACCCGTCTTGGACAATTGATGAGGTCGTCAGTGTCTTGCGCGAGCTGGTCGACAAAGGTGACCCCATCGATGTGGCAAATTTCGCCCTGTTCTGGTGGGTGAAACAGACCCAGCCCGAATTGACCGCCCCGCCGGTGGCGGAGCTCGGCCCGCCCTTTCACGCCTGCACCGCGTGCCAAGCCGTCACCGCGACCGCGAAATTGACAACCCGCCCGCATGAAGATGGCGGGATGCAGAAAGCCTGTCCCGTCTGCGGCAAGCCGGAGCGTTTTCTGGAACCGCGCCAGACCTCCGATTTCGACGTGCCGGATGTGGGAGGTGAGGGATGACCGGTTTCATCCAACCCCGCGTCCCGCCGGATTTCGGCCTGATGACCCGCGACCGTCTGGAAATTTACGCGGCGGAGGTGGACCACGCATTGCGGGTTGTGCGGGTTGAGGCGGAAGGTTTCGGCGATGACCTTCACTTTTTCATGCGAGCGGTTTTGAAACAGGCGCGTGCGACAATGGGGTCGGCGGCCCCCACGCAAAATCTGACCAACACTCTGTGCCGGATTGCCGTGGCTTTGGGGCCCAAGGTCCGCTCCAAACACTCTCTTTTTGCCGCGCTTTATTTTGATCGGACAGAGCCCGGCGATCCGGAAGGGAAGACGGTTGATGTTGTCATCTGCAAATTGCGCCCGCTGCTCCGCCTGATTGATTGCCCGATCGAGACGGTCTGGGGGCAGGGTTATTCCATGCCGTCGCGCCCGCGATTGGACGCCCTCGTCGCGGCGTTCAAGGCGGATGGCACCCTGCCGCCGCTCATCCATCCCGACACTCACCGAAAGGACACGACATGACCAAAAACCTGACAGAGGAAGAACGCCGCGTGCTGCGCATCCTGCGCGGTGACATCGGCGTGAACGGCCCGCGCGGCGGAAAGGCGTTTGATGCCACGCGGATTGAACTGCGCCGGAAAAACTTCCTGACATTCGGCGAAATGCGCCTGACGCCCAAGGCGACCGAGGCGCTGGCAACGGAAGGTGTGGACACATGAAACCGCAAGAAAACGCACCTGATTTCAATCCGCTCGACACGGGATTTCCGCGCGCGGCGGGGCCTTGCGCCTGTGGTGGAAACTTGACCGAAAGATTGTGGAGTTTTGGCACCTTCAACGATTGCGATGCCTGCGACGCGTGGATGCCGACATGAAAGCCCTGTCCATCAATCAACCCTTTGGCTGGGCGATTTTGCAGGGCGGGAAGGATGTTGAGAATCGCAGTTGGTCGACGTCGTTTCGCGGTGAGTTCTTGATTCATGTCGGGTTGCGCGTGCAGACGGAGACGTTCGATTTTGTCTGTTGCGAGAGTGGGGTTGAAACCCTGCCGCAGGCCGCGTTCAAAACGGGTGGCATCATCGGCAAAGCGACATTGGTCGACGTCGTGACCGCCTCTGACAGCCCGTGGTTTGTCGGGCCGTTTGGCTTTGTCCTGGCGGATGTCACGGCCCTGCCATTCCAACCCTGCAAAGGCGCGCTCGGCTTTTTCACCCCCGATTTTAACAGCATTTACGCCCGCGATCGTGCGGCGAAAGGAGAGAGGTGATGACCCTGACATCAAAATTGCAATCAATCTGGCGCAAGTTGGACCTGTTCCCCGCACCCCCGACTGTCGATGGCGAGTGGGTGACACCGCCCGTTGAATTCAAGATGGGGGATTTGAGTTGGGCGTCAAAGATTTGGCGGGAATTGGGTTTTGCCAATGACCGGCTGGATCAGGTTCCCATTCTGGCCGAGCACCTGGCGCTGTTCCGAAAAGCTGTCGAGGCCGAGGGATCGGCGGTTGATGTGACGGCATTGCAAATGGCCCTGACCCGCCTCTGCGATCGGGTTGAGGCGCAAACCAAGGTGACCGAGGCCATCATCGTGCGGGATGCGCATCCGGACCACAAACTGTCCGACGGGTCACACGTCATCCAGACCCTGAACCTGCACATTCACGACGCGATTGCAGAGGCCCGCGCGGCCCTGCCGAAAGAGGAAATTTGAGATGGGGATTTCGGCACAGCGTGTTGTGAATTTGTCTTGTGATGAATGTGCGGGCACGTTTTGGGTGACGGCGATGCCGGTGACGGTCGCGACGGCGAAGAGTTCCGCGCGCGAAGCCGGTTGGACCGTGGGGCAGACAACAAAGTGCAAATTGTGCGCGTTCATCAATGGGCGGCGCGTGTTTTCACATGTCGAGCAAAATGACCCCGATCGGCATTTCGCGCCGGATGACCTGATCGCGTGTCTTTTGGGGATTGGAATGCCAACCCCGTTTTCAGCCCTGCCGGACAGCGGGAAATGCGATTGCGTGACCCCCTCCACCCAATTCCGCCGTCAATGCCCCCGCTGCGACAGCCTTGATGCCGCATTGGGGATGTGAGTTGGTGAAATCCGCCTGCAGATATCATGGCGCGAAATGGATGTTGGCCCCTTGGATCATTGACCATTTGCCGCCGCATCAGGTTTTCGTCGAAGCCTTTGCCGGCAGTGCGGCCGTCCTGTTGCGCAAGCCGCGCAGTTATGCCGAGGTGATGAATGATTTGGATGACGGTGTCGTGAACCTGTTCCGTGTGTTGCGGGACCCGGCGCAGGCTGCGGCCTTGCGAGAGGCGATCACCCTGACCCCGTTTTCGCGGGTGGAGTTTGATCTGGCACGGGACATGTCCACGGATTTGGATGCGGTCGAGTTTGCGCGACGGTTTTTGGTGCGGAGTTTTCAGGGTCACAGTTCGGCGTCTGTCCACAAATCGACGGGTTTTCGGTCCAATTCAAATCGGTCGGGGTCAACGCCGGCGCAGGATTGGGCGCGGTGGCCCGATCGGGTGACGGCGCTTGTCGAGCGGTTGCGCGGTGTCGTCATCGAGCAGAGAGATTTTGAGCCCGTTCTGCGCAGCCATGATGCCGCCGCGACGGTCAGTTATATTGATCCGCCTTACGTTTCATCAACGCGGGATGCCGGCACAGATTATTTTCATGAATTCACGGATGCGGATCACGTGCGCCTGGCGGGTGTCCTGCATGATTTGACGGGCATGGTCGTGCTGTCCGGTTACCAAAGCGAAATTTATGCCGATTTGTTCGGCGATTGGCAGCGCGTGGACCGGCCCGCCCTCGCCGATGGGGCCAGACCCCGCCTGGAAAGCCTCTGGCTCAATCCAGCGGCGTCTGACGCCTTGGCGCGGGCGCGGGGCGGTCAGATTGAGATGTTCGGGTGAAGTGTCAGCTCCCTGACATGCGTCCTGCAATTAATCCGGGCACCCCAAAAACGGGCGCAGCGTCATCTTTCACGACGCCGTCCGTTGACGGTCTGAACACTGTTGCAAGGACGAGGGCTCGGTCCTGCTCTGTCGCGACCTCGTCCACATTCAGAGCCAAATAAGTATTAATCAGAGTCGCTCGTTCCCGCGCATCATTTGCCAAATGCACATTGCCTAAGTAAATTCGCGTTATGATTCGCCCCGCCCAAAAAATAAGTGTGGTGAGTGCGCCCGTCGCGCCGAGGGTCAGCAGTGTTTTCGTCTCGCCGATCTTTCCCAACTCCGGTTGAAAGGCGAAGAGACAGATGAGGGCAACGAAAATCGCGGCGCCGACAACAACCGCCGCAAACACCAGAACCTCCAAGAGATTTCGGGCCTTCACATCGTGTTTTGCGGCCTTGTCCGTCCAATATTTTACCGTTGGTTGAAGGGACAGTTTCTCTTTAAAATTGGCGTCGGTTGCGTTGATTTTCTCAATGGCGCGCTCTCCATCCGTGGTCAGACGATCAACGATCTGGTTGAGTTCTGATCGGCTCTGCTCAATTTGCGTGTTCGTCACGGCTGACATGACTTCGAGAGCATTGTCTGTCCTGTCACGCTCTTCCGTTTGTCCCTGCGCGGCCATCTTTCGTGTGTCCGCGAGCTTTTTATCAAGGTCGCTTAGACGGTTTTGATATTCTTCCGTGAGTTTTTCCAATGCGGCGCGTTGTGATGCAGCTTTTGGGTCGTTTTCCTTGAGAAGTCTTCGAGAGAGCAGTGTCCGAAAGAGAATGCCTTGTTCGGTAAATGCGTTGTCCACCCCGCCGTGGAGGAAATATCTAAAAAAGCTGGCGACGAGATCTGGATGGTTCTTTTGCACGTCAGCAACAAATTGGAATTCCTCATCGGTTCTGAACATTTGAATATTTGAAAACACAGTCTGCAAGTTTCTTCTTCGAAGATATTCCGTCAGCTTGTCGTCGGTTTCATCTTCCGTGATATCGGGCATGTTATTTGTTGTTGTTGAGAGGGTGTTGAGGCGGTCAATCGTTTGGGTCGCTTCTGTGACCGTTCCAAACTGCCGCCAAGCCTCTTTCTCTTTGTCTGCCCAATCTTGAACGGCTTGTGCATCAGCGAAGGTGCGTTCGCGGAGCCATTTGCCTGATCCGAATTCCAATGTGATTTCTGCCATGCGAGTCGCCCTTTTCAGCTTGCTCTCAGCTTTCGGTTGCACCCGTGATTCCGTCAAGCCCCTACCCCCAGTTCACCGCGCCCGCACGATCGGCAGTTCTCCAATCCGGGTGGTCCATCTGGGGCTGCGATGCCCCGCCTTCATGTCCCAGCTTTTGCCCTTGGCCGCCGTGCCTTCGCCGGCGAGCGTGAGGGACTTTCGCCCGAAACGGGCATTCAAGACATCCAAAGCCTCCATCAGGGCGGGATCGCGTTCCGGTCCCGGGTGAAACAGCGTCGCGGGACGGTCCGCGAGGGGCAGCAGGTCGGTCAACATCACGCCAGCCTTGGCAAACCTGAAACCCCATGGATTTGCAAAAGCGTCGCCCTCACATCGCGGCCAGCCCGCTTCTGCGCAGCGTCTCGCCGCTGCAATCAGGTCAAACGTGTCCTGCGACATCGGCAGCAGCTGCGTCGTGCGGGAGGCCCGCCATGTCGGATCCTCTGTCCGAAAACGCGACGTGTGGTAAAATGCGGTCAGTGATCCTGCGACCAAACCATGCGTCCGCAATTTCTCGGCTGCGCGTGTCGCGTGGGCCGTCAGCGCCGCCATGACGGTTGTGAAATCGCACATCGGTTCCCCGGCGGAGCGCGTGACGGCCAATCCTTTGCGTGTTGGAACCGTGTCGTTGAAGGACAGGCAGGGCGTCCCACGCAATTCCGCGACCGTGCGTTCCAAGACAACCGTGCCCAGCTGTCGCGCCTGTCGCACGGGCATGTCTCGCAATTCCGCCGCGCTGCGGATCCCGATGGCATCCAGTTTCCGCACGGTCGCACGACCAACACCCCAAATGTCGCCCACGGCCACACGCGGCAGCAAGGCCTCGGCCGCGGCGATGTCGCACAGGTCCAGCACGCCGCCCCAGATCGGGTTCCGTTTGGCAAGTTCATTTGCACATTTGGCGAGGGTTTTGGTCCGCGCGATGCCAACGCGCACCGGAATGCCGGTCAGGCGCGTGACGGCTGTTTTCATCGATCGGGCATGGGCGTCGCGATCGCGAAATCCGGAGAAATCGAGGAAGCTCTCATCGATGGAATAAATTTCGACATTGGGGCTGAATGTTTCATAAACTTCGACGACGCGGCGGCTCATGTCGCCGTAAAGTGTGTAATTTGAGGACAGAACCCGAATGCCGTGATCGCGGATTTTGTCGCGCAGTTTAAACACGGGCTCGCCCATCTTCACACCGAGGGCCTTGGCCTCGTCCGATCGGGCCACGGCGCATCCGTCATTGTTGGACAGCACGATCACCGGCACGCCGCGCAAGGCGGGGTCGAAACAGCGTTCCGCCGAGACATAAAAGTTCGCAGAATCGGAAATCGCGATGGGTTTGGGCAGCTCGGCCATCGAGTCACCCAATTGGGCAGCGACGCACAACCCCCGCAATGACACCTTCGACAATTGTGCCCTCATTGAACGGGATGGGCCGTTCGCGGCTCTCCGGACTGTCGGAAAACAGCCAGGGACGACCCGTGCTGTCCCGCTTGACCAGTTTCAGCAGGAACATGCCGTCATGCACGCAGACGGCGACGCGCCCGCTCCGCAATGTGCCGGCCCGGTCCACGACGATCAGATCGCCGTCCAGAATGCCCTGACCCTTCAAACCGTCACCCTCGACAACGAACCAGAAACTCGCACCCGGATGACGCACGATCCAGCCCACGGGGTCGATGACGTCCTCTAAATGGTCTGTGGCGGGTGAGGGGAAGCCCGTCGGTTGGCGCGACGGTGCAGCCCCGGCGGGCTGTTTCACCATCCGCCCGTGAACGGTCGCCTCTCCGATCGGGCGGGCGGTGGACAGGATTTCAATCCCGGATGTGATGTGTTGGGCCATGCGCCTTAAAAGAGGACTAAATTCCTAATTGTCAATCGCTGGTGAAAAATAAAGTTTATGTTTTGTTCTCATTTTCCACTTGTCCACCAGGTCGTCCACAGGTTAGGGATGTGCCATGTCAGACGCGTCTCCACATTCCCCACCCCCCATCATCACGATTGTGAACGCTGCCGGATTGCCGTCCGCGCAGGCGATCAAAGTTGCAGAAGCGTTGGTGCGGTCAGGGGAGGTCGCTGAGACTGGCACCCCAGACGGCCCGACCGTCAGGGTCGCCTTGGAAGCTGCGCCTGGATTGCGGGCCACGTCACAAATCATGGCAGAGGGCGAACTCTCCATCGCAATCCTGCCTGACAGAGCGACGGAGACGCGTCACTGATGGGTTACAATCGCAATCTTGACCGTCACAAAGCCGCAGAGGCAGAGGCCGCGCGACAGACCAGGTTGCGCGAAGAAGGCCGCGTCCCGATGTGGACGGCCGCCGAATGGTCCGCCTTCCGGATGGGCTTTCTGGCCTGTGCGATGCTGGGCCTGTTGGTCGGCTTCGCCCTGATCTCGACGGCGTGAAAGCGCCCTGTTTGACACGCGGCGGTTGTGTGGCTTAGGCCAGATGTCTGAACTGGGGGATTGAAATGGCTGAAACGAAACCTGAATTTGATGGACCTGACGAAAAGCTGATGGGGCATTGCCGGTCGTGTCGGCAGCCCATCAGCAAGAAAGCGGATGTTTGCCAGAATTGCGGGCATGTTTACCGCAAACCTGTTGGTGTGTGGGCCATCACATTGGGCGCGTTTTTGGGGGCTGCCGTGATTCCATTCATCATCAGCCAGCTTTGGGTGATGTTCGAATACATGTCCTCGCCCCTCTGATCTTCCCCACCCACTTGGATTTGAACAAAGTCGGACGGTCGTTTGCCTCTCCGGCTTGTTGTTTTCCGCTCGGTCAGATCACTGGGAAAGTGATAAAAAAGGCTTGAAAACACCCGAATTGTGAGCGCGGAAAAACTCCGCAGCATTCGTTTCCGAATGCTTAAAATTACAAAATCCGCGTCAACCCCCATTTTTTATGAAAAGCTTTTTGTTTCCCCGCCCCCCTGTTTTGTCATTGACAAACGATAAGGATGGGCGGGATTGCGGACAAAAAGGGTCAACCTATTCTGGCAGGGCCATCCTTCATTTCGGTTTGAAAACGTGGGGTTGGGGGGGAAGCCATTGTTTTATCTAAGAAAAGACATTCATGAACTGTGTAAGGGGCGACAGGGTCAACCTCTCCCGTGGTTTGGATTGTCATTGCGC
Source organism: Litorimonas sp. WD9-15 (assembly GCF_050271975.1). Classification (NCBI taxonomy): domain Bacteria; kingdom Pseudomonadati; phylum Pseudomonadota; class Alphaproteobacteria; order Maricaulales; family Robiginitomaculaceae; genus Litorimonas; species Litorimonas sp. WD9-15. The sequence continues at coordinate 3,045,281 of NZ_CP189850.1, read as the reverse complement.
CCGCCTCCCGTGCCACGCCAGACGATATCTGCATGACGGGATTGTCGAGAAGTTTAGAAAAACATCCCCTCGAGAAAACACGGGAAAGGTTGTGCAGGTTGACCCTTTTATTTTATATTTTGAGTTAAAAATGAATGAAAACAGAGAGATAACACAGGGTCAACCTTGTTCGAAACAGGGTCAACCTCATCCAAAACAGGGTCAACCTGAGAGAAAACAGGGTCAACCTGCAATTATTGGCGAGCCTCGGCGGATGACCGTGCCGCAAAGCCCGCGATCGGACGAGACGATGACCCAATTCAAGAAGCGTCGGCGGGCGGTGATTGAGGCGAACCGGCACAGGGGTGAGCTTCCACCTTCCGACCTAGAGGCACAGCTAAACGCCCTGCCTCGCAATGGTCCAACCCAGTGCCGTGCAGTAAAGTCGGGCGGATCAAAGCCGGGGTCAGGTCGGCGCATTGGCGCTGACATGGTGAAACTGCGTGAAGCCTTGCCCAAAACGCTGCGATCATTGATCGACAACCGCACCGTGACCGAGCCGATGGCAGGTGCGGCAGCTAAGTTCCTCCTCGACTGGCGCGCGGGATATCTCACCGGAGGAACTGTGAATTATGGTGAGCGTGTCCAAGGCGGCGGTGCGTGGTCCGATGGTGGAATTGTTGCGGGGACCGACGCGAGGGCGAGAGTGGCAGAAGCCATGACTGCGATGAGGCCTCTGCCGTCTGCCGCCGTCAAGGCTGTTTTGATTGATGGCGTGAGTTTGGGAGAGGCAGGCGCTGATGCACCTTATTCCGCTGATAAAACCCGCCGAGCCTTCGCACTTGGGCAGCTAATTGCGGGTCTGGATGAGCTTGTGAGATTTTATGCTTGACGTGAAGGGCCCAACCAAGCGCATAAAACAGCTATTCCGAAAAACTCCATCCCGATTTGACGTTTTGGGTCCTTCCTGACGCAAAAAACGTATACGGTGAGCCTTTGGCCATTTTTTTTTGTGGCCGTTTGATTTTTCAAAAGGGTTGCACTTTTTAGTTTGAGTTGCGGTTTTCGGGTTTGGCGATTTCGCCTTTGAACCATGACAGAGACACCGATCACATTCACCGCCGCCGCCACGGCTCTCAGTGAGAGCGAGGGCGAGCGCGTTTCCCGTCAGGCCGTTTCAAAATATGCGCATGCCCACGGGCTGGTTCGGAAGCGCACGGCAAAGCAGGACGGCGTCCTCCTCTCTGAGATCACGAAACACCGAACGTCGTTCACCCGTGAAGTGCAGCGGGGACATCACCTGAAAGTTGTCCCGAAAACCCAACCCGAACTCAATGCCCCGATCCCGCTCTCTGACGCCCAGAGAGCCAAAGCCCGCAAAGAACATGCCCAGGCGGAAACGGCGGAGCTCGCCCTTGCCCGCCAAAAAGGGGACCTCGTTGACCTCGCCGAGGCGGAAGCCGCCGCCGCCGAGGCCTTCACGACGGTCAAAGATGCGCTTTTGGGGCCGGCCTTGATGGACACGGCGGACAGCGTCCTCGCCGTCAACGGTCTGGGTGACGCCCACAAGAAACGCACGACCCAAACCATCCGCGCGCATCTGGAACCCGCCCTGCAAAAGCTGGCCGATTCTCTCACAGAGTTGATTGGTGACATGGACCCGCTGCGGTCCTCAACCGCGCGTGATCGTTTTGATTATCTCACGGCCGCCGCCGCGCACATGCGCGCCGATCCCGCCGCCATCCCGACATTGGTTGAGGCGACGGGCTGATGAAGCTCCCAATCCTGTCGCGTCATGTGGTCCTGTCGGGCCTGACAAGCGCGACCGTCATGTTCGCCGCCTTTGCCGAGGCCGCGACTCCGCAAATTCAGACAAAGCCCTCGGATTGGGCCGCAAAATATCGCGTGGTCGGGGCGGACAGTGGGTCCCGTTTTCCTGGTCCGTGGGATCCGGCCCGCGTCACTTACCTTGAAGAGATCATGGATGCCTGCGGGCCGTCCGATCCGTCCCGCATCATCGCCGTGATCGGATGCGCACAAAGCGCCAAATCAGAGGCGGGCCTGAATGCCGTGGGCCGCATCATTCACGAAGATCCCAAAGGCATCCTGATTGTCCTGCCGACTTTCACCGAGGCGCTGAAATATTCGGAAATCAAACTGGACCCGATGATTTCCAGTTCACCGGAACTGACCCGCCGCGTTTATGCGCGTCACGGCACGAAACGGTCGACCCAGATGCGGCGGCGATTCCGCGACGGCTTCCTGCAAATGGCCTCCGGTGGTGCCACGTCCAACCTGCAAATGATCACAGTCGGCTTCATCATTCTGGAGGAAGTCGCAGAATATGACGAGGATGAGGGCGAGCGCGGCGATCCCGTCACACAGGCCATTGCCCGCGGCACGACTTACGGCGAAGACCTGAAAGTTTACATTCCGTCGACCCCCGGCAAGGCGGGATCCTGCCGTGTCACGAAATTTTACAATGACGGCGATCAACGCCGATGGGCATGGGAATGCCCGCATTGCGAAGACTGGTTCATTCCGCGGTTCTCTCATCTTGTCCAGACGGGCGAGGGGTCGTCAGCGCGCGTCGAACTCGCGCCGCCCTGTTGCGGCGCTCTGATCGGACACGCGCTGAAACGGTCCATGAATGCCGGCGGATGCTGGATCCCGACTTTCGACTCTGAAAATCCGGACAATCCCACCCCCGCCTGTGCGCCTGACCCGCGCGATCCGTCTGACACCCGCATCAAGGACGTCATCCCCGCCGCCGACATTGCCGCCGCGCGGGCCCGTGACACCGAAGGCCGCGACAAGAGCTTCCACATTTGGCAGGGCATGTCCCCGTTCTCGACATGGAAGTTAATCTTCGCCGCTTATCTCGACGCGAAAGACGACCCCGCCAAGATGATCGCCTTCACCCAGCAGGTCCTCGGCGAAGCTTATGATGCGGAGCTGGACACGCCGGATGATGAGAAACTGTTCGCCATGGCGGGCGGCGCGCCGCGGGCCAAGACCTCGCCCGTGCGTCGCGGGATGGTGCCCAACTGGGCGGCGTTCACGACGACCGCTGCTGACCTGCAGGGCAATCGGTTTGAATGGGCCAGTTACGCTTGGGGACCGGGACCGCGCGGGGCCTGCATCGATCACGGCATCATTCAACAGCCCCCCATGCAGCCCGGCGGCTGGACGGAACTCCGCCGCACCTTTGCGCAGGAATTCGACTCCGTTCACCTGCGCCCGCAAATCGCGCGGCGGATGGGCATCGACACGGGCGGGCAGGACACGGACAAAGCTTATCGGTTCATCGTCGGCAATCCCGACGTCATCGGCATCAAGGGCATGACCGGCCCGACAGCACGGTTCGAACCGCTCTGGCAGCCTTCACGAAAAGGCGGCAAGCTGAAAAACGCGGCGGGTCAAACGATCCAACGCGTGCCGCTGACTTTGCTGAACACCCATCTGCTGAAGCGGATGGTTTATCAGGGCCTGACCAATTCTCTCTCGGCCTTTGACCATGACGACATCGGGCCCGGCCTTCACCTGTTCTTCCATGACGAGATTGACCGCGAGTTCACGAAACAGCTGACGGCGGAACATCTGGTCGCGGACCCGATCCGCAATCACGAAGCCTTTGTCCGCGTCAATGGCCGCGCGAATGAACAGCTCGACCTCGCCGTTTACAATCTCGTCCTCGCCATTCATTTCGGCCTCGTCCGGATGTCACCCCAAGACTGGGAAGACCTGTTCCTGCGCGAGGCCGTGGACCCCGTTCTCGCCGACCTGACCCCGTTGGAACTGTTCGCGCGGGAGTCTGAGGCGGTCCAACCCCTGCCGCGTCAGAGCGACAAGTCCGGGAACACCACACCCAACTGGCTGCAGCGCATGATCGCTGCCAACCGAGAGGCCGGATCATGACCGATTGCGCGACATTGAAATTGCAGTTGGATCAGGCGCGACAGGCGCTGCATGACTCCCGCTTGAACCTCACCCCTGCCGAAATTCAGGACGGGCCCGATCGGTCGCGTTGGAATGTGACCAAGACATCGGACATCCAGAAACAAATCCTCGAACTTGAACGTCAATTCGAGGCTGGAAATTGCGCGGTTCTCCTGAACCAAACGCCAACACGCCGCGTGTCGCGCGGGCCGTTGCGCGGGCCGATTGGACGCCGCTGATCCCATGACCGGAATTTTGAAAGCTGACGGCTCCGCGGTTTCCGCCGGAGAGATTGCGGCTGTCCGGATGCAGGGCAAAATGTCGGCCCTTGCCCCGTCCGGCCACACCACAAATTATCGTGGCGCGGGCAGTTCAACACAGGAACTGGCCGTCTTCCAGGCCCCGACCCTGTCCGCCGATGCGGCCAATCGGTTTGAACGCGAAACCCTCGCCAATCGCGCGCGCAAACTGGTCCGCGACGAACCCGAAGCCCGCACCGCCGTCGAGAAATCGACGGGCATGGTCATCGGGTCGGGCTGGCGGTTGCAGGCCCAACCCGATCACCGTGCCCTCGGCATCACCGAGGAAGAAGGCCGCGAGCTGGCGACGTCAATCGAACGCGCCTTTCAACGGTGGGCCACGGATCCGCGTCGTCTTTGCGACCTGACTCGCCGTCACGATTTTGGTGGATTGCTGCGCATCGCGTTTTCCGAATGGAAAACGGTCGGGGAATGTCTGGCAGTGATGAACCTGCGCGAGGCCGTGCCCGGTGCGTTCCAGACGGCGGTGAACCTGATCGACACGGACCGCCTGTCCAATCCGAACGGTGCGTGGGATTCGGACACGATGCGGGACGGGGTGGAACTCGACGCCCATGGTGCGCCAATTGCTTATCACATTCGCCGCGCCCATCCCGGCGACATCTCCGTCAATGCGCTTGACAGTCTCCTCTGGGACCGGGTCCCGCGTGAGTCAGATTATGGCCGACCGGTCTGCATTCATGGCTTCACCCAATCCCGTCCGGGCCAACATCGCGGCATCACGCCGCTCGCCCCCGTGATCGAGACGTTCCTGATGATGGGACAGTACAAAGGCGCGGAGATTCAATCGGCGCTGATCAATGCGCTGTTCGGGGCTTTTGTGAAATCGGGCTTTGACCCCTCTGCGGTCGCGGACATCCTTGGCGTTAAGCAGGACAGCGGCGTCAACCTGCAGGGTTACCAAGACGTCCGCCAGAATTTTTACGACGAAGCCCCCGTCGAATTCATGGGTGTGCGCATCCCCGTCCTGATGCCGGGCGACTCGGTGGACCTCAACACCGCGCCGCGACAGGCCACGGCCTTCAACGTGTTTTACCGCACGCTGATGCAATCCGTCGCCGCCGCCATGAATGTGTCCGAAGGGCAAATCACCGGAAATTACACGGGTCTGAATTATTCCACCCTGCGCGGTGCGTTCAACGAAATCTGGAGTGCCGTCATGGTGCAGCGCGCGGATTTCGGGACGCAGGTCGTGATGCCGATTTACCTCGCCGTCCTTGATGAGATCACGGATCGCGGCCTGATCGACCTGCCGCCCGGTTGCGCGGACCTGTGGGAAGCCCCCGCCGCGTGGTGCCGCTCCAATTGGGTCGGACCCGCCCGTCCGCAGATTGATCCGGAGAAAGCGGCCAAGGCAAACCTGCTCAATCTCGAAGGTCGCCTGACTTCCCGCTCCAAAATTTATTCCAGCAATGGCGAGGATTTCGACGAGGAAATGGCCGTCATCGCCGGAGAGGAACAGCGGATGGAACAGCTCAGCATCAGCTCGAATTTCCGCGAGGGCGCGCTTGCCCCGACCAATCCGACAGACGGGACGACCGCACAATGATCCCCCTTCACCTCACCCTGACGGGCCGCCCGCTCATGCTTTATCCGGCGATTGTGCCGGAGCTGCAACAGCAACTCTCCGCCGCTTATTCTGACCGCGCAGGGCGTTTGGCTGATCGCGCGCATCGGCGCGCCAACCGCAAAGCCTCCATCATTCCCGACTTTTTGCGCCGCGATGTTGAGGATGACGACTTGGCAGATGTTCAAGGACTTGCCGCGGCGCAGCCATCTGCCCGCTTGGCCCTCGCCCCTGCGCGCCAAGAGGCCCGACAGGACCCCTACGTTCAGACGATCACTGTGCGCGGCCCATTGATGAACCGCGCCGAAATTCTGGGCGGGATGCTCTGCATTGACGGTTACGATCGGATCGAGGCGGAATTCGCCGCTGCCATGTCCGACCCCGATTGTCAGGGCATCTTCCTCGACATCGACAGCCCCGGCGGCATGGTCAATGGCTGTTTCGAATTGACGGACCGCATCCTCGCCTGGCGGGATGAAAAGCCGATTGTCGCCTTCACCGATGGTCTGGCCTGTTCCGCCGCTTATTCTCTCGCGGGGGCCTGCACCGAGGTTCACGCGACACTGACCGCGACGCTCGGTTCCATTGGCGTGATTTATGGTCGCCTCGACACGACGGGCGCGGATGCCAAAGCGGGCCGCAAAGTTACGTTCTTCACATCGGGCGACAAGAAAAGTTTTGGATATCCGGAGACGGAATTGTCCGAGGGCGAGTCCGAACAATGGACGGCGGAAATCAACGAATTGGGCGACTGGTTCCACGCGCGCATGGCGCAGGGCCGGGGGCTGGAACAATCCGCCATTGCCGATTTGGAAGCCGCCGCCTTCATGACACCGACGGCCCTGACCCACGGGCTGGCCGATGCGCAATCGGACCGCGCGGCGGCCTTGGCCCGCCTGACGGAACTGGCAACCGCGCCCGCCCCAGAGCCAGAGCCAAAACCAGAGCCCGCCCCGGACCCCACATCCGCGTCCAAAGACACCCCCAAGAAAATTTCAACCGCCGCACCCAAAGGTTCGGCATCCCTCTCGACAGAACAGGAGACCCCGATGTCGACCCTCAAAGCCGCGCGAAACCGCGCCTCACTCTTCGCGCTGCTCTCGTGCAGTGCGCTCGCCTGCGCGACCGCCAGTTATGGCGCGACCGCTTTCAACGCGACGGCCCTCGCCGACGCGGTGGACAAAGAAACCGACGAAACCCTCGACGCCATGGAGGATGACGAGATTGAATCCATGAATGACGGCGAAGACGCCGACGCCATGGAAGACGAGGGCGAGGACGACGCGGAAGCCCTGACCGAGGAAGAAACCGAGGCCATGGACGCGGCGGATGAAGATCCCGACGCCATGGACGATGACGAAAAAACCGATGCGCGCAAAGCCTCGCGCCGCATCGCGCATCGCGCCATGAAACGCCTTGCTGCCACGGCCCCGAAACGACGCAAATCCGCCAAACGGTCCAAGCCCGCCGCGTCGGGTGGCATTGATCCGGTTGAGGCCCGCGCCATCCAGAACCTGCCCGAGGCCAAAGGCCGCGAAACCCTCGCCGCTGAACTCTCCATCACCCCCGGCATGACGGCGGAAACGGCGGCGAGTCTGCTGAAGAAGGCGGAAAAGCAAACGGGCGGTCGCCTCGCCGGTGTCCCGAACCCGCAGCTTGGCACGGGCGGCAATGCCTCGACGGGCAAGCTCTCCGCGGGTGACCAGGCGCAGGCTGCTGCCGCGAAACGCATGCGCGAACGGGCCGGGGCCAGAGCTTAAGTCCAACCCACTCAATTCTCACTTTTTTAGAAAGCCAATCCCATGAATTCTCAATCTTTCACTGAACCCCGTCAGCTTGGCGCGGTTCTAAAATATGACAGCGAAGGCAACTTCACCCGCGAAAACCGCACCTTCACCAATGGCGGCGCGGCTGTCGTGGTGCTGCAGCCCGGTAACATCATGACAGGGGGTGTTGCGCCCGCCCTGTTTGACACGGCAAATCCCGCTGCGTTCACGGGCGTGAACCTGACTTATTCCGAAGTTCAACCCGGTGCGTCCGTGAAGATCGCAACGGTTGAAGGCGGTCCGGTCATCCTCAATGCCGCGGAAATCGACTTCCCTGCGGATGCTTCGCAAACCGCGACGCTGAAAACCGCGATGGCGGCGGTCAATATCAAACTCGTTGACGGGCTGCCGTCCTAACTGACGGACGTTTGGCCCGCCCTTCCGGCGGGTCACGAACCTCACTTTTCTGAACTGGATTTTCAAATGACTCGCACAGTCTCCCCTTTCGCCATTGCCAACATCGGCGCGGCGCTGAACCTTCTTCCCAATCTTTATTCGCGCATCGGTCAGCTCGGCGTGTTTGGTGCGCCGATCGGCATTCCGACCGCCAACACGACCGTCATCCGCCGTGACAACAAGGTCACATTGCTTTCGCAAGTCGCCCGCAATGCCCCGTCGCAAGAACTTAACCGCTCCAAGGCCAGTGGTGAAACCTTCGACATCCCAACGTTCAAAGCCCACGACCTGCTGACCCCGTCCGACATTCAGGGATTCACGGCCTTCCAGCCCGGCCCCGCCCAGCTCGAATCTCAAACAGATGCTTACAATCGTAGGCTGCTGGCGGTTCGACAGCCGCATGACGAAACGCATGAATTTCTGCGCGTCTCTGCCCTGAAAGGCGTGATTGTCGACCCCGGCACGGGCGATGAACTTTATGATTTGTTCAACGTGTTCGGCATTGCGAAGAAGAAGATTTACTTCGACCTCGACAATGACGCGTCCGACATCTTTGGCCACATCGAAGAGCTGGAAGATCACATCGCCAACAACCTTCGCGGCGATGTCACGACCGGCCCACGCGCCATGGTCGCGTCCGACTTCCTGCGCAAACTGAAACGCCATCCAAAATATGAGAAATATCTTCTCGGCAATCCTGTCGCCGCAGCACAATATGCGGCGTCGCGGGCGGATGCGTCCAGCCCGAATGCGCAGCGTTCCATTCAGCTTGAGAACACAATCTTCGAAAGTTACACGGGGCAGGGCAACCGCGCCGATGGTTCGACCGTCAAATATATTTCCGACGGCATGGGTCATGCCTTTCCGGAAAACACAATCCAGACCTTCTCTGAATTCAACGCCCCGCCGGAGCGGATGGGTCAGGTCAACATCGCGCCCAGCCAGTGCATCCATGTTTACCCGCATGACCTGCCGCAGGGCAAAGGCATCGATCTGGATTCGGAGAGCTGCAAGCTGCCGCTTTGCAATCAGCCCGAAGTGCTCGTCGAACTTCACGCCGGCGCACAACCGTAAATCTCACCGCGAGACATTCAGTTCAATCTCCCGTCCGTTCGGCGGGAGATTTTCCAGACTGTTTTGAAAACCACCCACGATCTCCCGAAAGGACATCTCCATGAAAATCAACATTCACAAAGCCTGGTTCAATCCTGTCACTTCGCTCGGTTATTCTGCGGGCATCAGTTACGAGATGTCCGCGGACGTTGCGGCCCTCGCCGCTGCCGAAGGCGTCACCGACGACCCACTCGCCGTTGCGGCCCTGAATGATGCCGGCGGCAAAACGGCGGTTAAAAAGGCGCAGAAAGCCGCCATTGAGGCACGCCGCCCGGCCGCGTCAAAAACCGCCCTCGCGTCGCAAACCGCCCTTCCGGGTTCGCCGCACCTGCTGGCCGCGTCAGAGGCGAAAGTTGCCGAACTGGAAGCGGGCATCAAAAAGCTGACCGCGAAGGCTGACAAATTGAAGACAGAGGTCGCCACCCTGACCGACGCTGCGGCGCTGACCGCGACTGACATCTCTGACACGCTCGACCTTGTGAATGCGTCCTTGCCCGACGACGAACCGCCCATCACCGATTTGGCCGGGCTGCGCGACAGTCTGACAAAGCCCGCCGCCTAAGTCTCTCCGGCTCCCGCTCCGCCATCTCTGATGTCTCTTCCGCCCCGTGAAATCCATGCGCGTCGTTTGCTCGACACGACTTACGATTATCTTGGGACGGATTTGATTTATCGGCGGGGCGGGCAGGATTTGTTTGAGACCAAGGGCAAGGTCCACATCAATGACATGGAACAAAACCTCGACGGGTCCCGGATCGAGATTGATGTCAAAGGGTTCAGCCTGCGCCTGCGCCGTCACACCTGCCCCGAGAATTTCGTCGTGCAGACGGGTGACCGGATTGAACTCCTCACGCCGCTTGAAGGGTTCAGCCATTTCCACATTGATGCGGCCCCGCGCAGCTTTGGCCGCTCCGGTCGGCAAATCCATGTGGGCCTCACCCCAACCGCTGCGCCCGCCACGGGCGAACCGTCCACGGTGCCGGAAGGTCTCCCCCTCGGATGATTGACCGATGAAATCTGACGCGCTCCTCGCCATCACCGGCAATCTGCAAACCACAATCGACTCGCGTGAAACCGCGATTCTGACGGGTTTGAAAAAGGGGACAAAGCTGTCCTCGACCCAGACCAAGACCGACCTGCGGCAGGACATTCAACGCGCGGGATTTTCCCGCCGCGTCGCCACGACTCTGCGCGACAGCCAGTTTCCCAAACGTGGTTTGAGTTTTGAACCTGCCGCGCTCGTCTTTTCAAAAATCCCGCACATCCTGTCCAGCTTTGCCGATGGCGCGACCATCCGCCCAAACGCCATGCAGGCCCTGACCATTCCCATTCCGGGCGGGCCTGCCGAAAACCTCCGCCAGAAAAAAGGCGAGTCCATCATTGATGCGTTTGAACGCCGTTTCGGGGCCGACAACCTGGTCCCGATCACCACCAAAAGCGGCAAGAAAATGCTCGTCGCGCGGATGCGGGCCACGCGATCGGGGCGGTTCACGCGGTTGCGGGAAAGCAAAGCCACCAAAACCATGGGCCCGCGCACGCGGCTGGACGGCATGGTCACCGTCCCCGTCTTCGCACTCGTCAAACAGGCGACGATCAAACAACGTCTGAAAACCCGGCAGATCATGGCCAAAGCCGGACGCCGTCATCCGGCGCGTTTGGCCTTTGGTCTGCGCGAACATCTTGAACAGTCCGAACGGGCCACGGCGATCCGATGAGTTTTGGTTTGATGACCCGTGACGGCGCGTTGACCGCGATCCAGTCCCATCTGGATGCGGCGCGTCTGGCCGCTCTGACGGCGGCGCGGGACGCGTTCCTGCTGGAACATGGCAAAAGTGTTGAGTTCCCGCCCGACGGTCCCGTCCTGCCGACCTGCCGCGTGGATGACCCGACCGATCTGGATTTTGAACAGGGTCGGGGGCCGAACGGCGAACCGCGCCTCATCCGCCGTCTGGCCGTGATGTCAGGGCAGGCCCGTCCGGGCGAGCTGCTCAACGCCGACGCGGATGAGCCGACCCATCAATTTGATCTCGAATGGATGTTGATTGTGCCGTCGGAACTCCACGCCAAACACGGGCCTGACTTCGGGCCGACCATTCTGCGCCGGGGCCTGCACGAAATTGAAGCCGTCCTTGCCCCGATGCGGCAGACGGGCTTGCCGGTTTCGCCCGAAGCCCCCACCATTGCCGCCGCGTCCGCCTTCGATTTTGGCGGGTTGGACGTGCAGTCCTTTGACCTCGGCGATCACACGGCCTTCGCCGCTTACCTCTCCCTCGACTGCTGGCTGGATGCCCGCTCTGTTCTCTCCTGAAAGGAACCCCTCATGTCCAAACTCAATCCAAAATTCCTGAAACAGACATCATCGGGACGCATCATGCGCTCAGAAGATGTCGTTCCCGCAACATCAACTGAAATTGCCATGGCGGGCTTTCAAGTGCCGGACGGCATGGTCGAGGCCGAAAAAGCCGCTGCCGATGCGAAAGCCGCAGAGGCCGATGCGAAAGCGGCTGCCGATGCCAAGCGCAGCGCCGGAAAGAAATCCACGTCCTGATCCGCCCTGCCGCGCTCCCCTGACCCCAACACAAGGCCCATCCCATGACTTACGGAACTTCCGCAGACCAGCAATTCACCGATGCGTTTCCGCGCGCGGATGAAAAGAGGTATTATCTAGCCCGACAGACCGCCGCGGGTGCCCCGGCGACGACAGAATTTCAACCGCTGCACTTCCTGACTTGGACCCCGACCCGCACGGAACCCGTCAACCAGGTCAATGAATTTGGTGTGACGGGAAATGTCGACAGTCCCGATCCCGAATTTGGCGACCCGACCGCCGCGGCCAGTGAGACTCATCGTCTCTGCCTGAACGAGGAATTTTATCGCCTGATCCCGCTGCTCGGCCTGCCCACCACGACAGAGCCGCTGCCCGGCGTGTTTCAACACATTTTCCGCACGGGGAAATCTGTCCTGCCGCTTGTGACCATTCGCGACACAGATTCGCAATCCACGCGGCAGAGCTGGGGTCTGGCCGCGTCAAGTTATGCGCTCAACGTTTCCCGCGCGGGCGGGGTGCAGGATGTGTCCATGTCCTACCAACCGCGCGAGGTGGAGATGGCTGCTGCCGTTCCTGTGGATCCGGCCAACATTCGCCCAGTCATGGATCGCTTGTTGGTGGAACGGAAAGCTTTCGTGGTGCGGGTCAATGGGGTTGAGATTGGCAGGGTGCTGGACGCGACCCTAAATTATTCGACGGGCATTCAGACGGAAAATTATGTCGGCGGCGGGGACACCGCACATGATGCCATTTTTGTCGGCGACCCGACCCTGACTGTCGGGTTCTCGGTGCGCATGACGTCAGAGGCGCAACGCGAGGCCTTTGGCGGCAAAGACAATCCGATGTCGATTCAGCTTTCCGGTGTCCGTTCCGACGGGACCTTGATCACGTTTGAGCTGGACCGCGTTTTTGGCGAACCCGTCTTCCCCACACCGGATGACAAGCTGATGCGGTTGAGCTTTTCCGGCACCGCTGCGCGGTCCCTGACGGACGGCAATCGTGCCATGATGCGCGTGCGCCTGCGCAACACGATCAACCCTGTCGACGTCACGCCCTGATCATGGACATTTCAGCACAAACACCCACGCGGGTCTGGACCTTTGGATCAAAATCCGCGCCCGTCGAACTCACCCTGAACGCCATGACGGCCTTGGATGATGACATCGCGATTCAGACGGCGGCGAAATGGTTTGGAGAACTCGCGACCTCTGCCGCGACGCAGGCCGAATTCGGTCTGCCCGTCACTGATCTCGACGCTGTCATTGCCGATGTGAAGAAAGAGATGTGCGATGTGAAAGCTTATTCGCGATATCTTTATTCTGTCGCGCTGGCCGTGCGTCTGGTCCGCGCGCTGACCGGGCTGAAGGTCGAAGGGGAGGTCGCACAACCGACCCGCCGGACCTTTGCCATCCTGTTCAAAGACACGGACTTGATGAACGATTTCCTGAAAATCGCCACCAAACGCTTTCATGCGCAGCGTGCAGCGGGAAACGCCTGACGCGTCGGGTCGAGCATGAGCTCGGCCTCGGCGCGGAATTCTGCAAAGACTGCAAACAGATGGACGAACCCTGCGTCACCGGCGGTCAACGGTCGGACGGCAAGGGGCTCTGCCCCCGATTTGCGGATGCCTTTGTCCTCGATGCTGAACATGCTGTTTTTGATCTCACCCTTGACCCGTCCAATTGGACGGGCGGCTTTGGCCTGCAACGTCTGAACATGACCTCCGTCCTGACACAACTTGAAATCATTCTGCCGGACCTGCCCGATGCCGAACGGCTTGCCCTGACACGGGCGGCGGGTCGCGGGGGTCTGCGCGGGCAGGCCGAACGCCACGCCCATGAAGAGAAAAAGGCCAAGTCATGAGCCGCCGCAATTCCGCCGATGTCGTCGTCCGCCTGATCGCCAAGGATGAGGGTCTGAAAAAAGCCCTGTCAGAGGCCGGACCCGCCGGCGAGAAAGCGTTGAAACAGATTCAACGGGCCAGTGACAAAGCCAGCCCCGCCCTGAAAAGCGTGGATGCCGTCGCGTCAGAAGTCAAACAATCCGTCAGCCAGATGACCGACCGCCTCGGCCCGGCGGGCAAGGGTTTGAAAGCCCTCGGCCCAATTGGAGCGGGGGCTGCGATTGGCCTTGGAGCCGTCGTCGCAGGCTTTGTCGCGATGAACCGCGCGGGATTGGACGCGATCGCGACCCTCACCGAAATCGGGGACAGCGCCGCCAATCTGGGCCTGACGACGGATCAATTTCAGTCGCTGACTTTTGCGGCGGGACAGTTGCAGGTCAAACAGGGTGATCTCACCCGCGGTCTGGCGACCTTCAAGAAAATCACGGATGAGGCCGCGCTCGGCACGGGCGAATTTTATTCCAGCATCAAACGCCTCAACCCCGAATTGGCGGAACAGATTGGAAAGACCGATGACGTGTCTGATCGCCTCGCGCTGTTTCAAAAAGCTTTCAAAGAGGCGGGGTCGGAAACAGAACGAAACACGCTGTTGGTGCGAGGTTTTGGCGATGGCAGCGTCGAAGTTGGGCGCAAACTGGGCGAGATGGAAGTCAGTCTGGACGGCCTGACCGAGGGGGCCATCCGCGCAGGTGTCGTTTTCGAAGAGAGCCTGATCCGCAAGGCGGAAGAAGCCGCCGTCGTGATTGAAGCCGCGAATGCGCGGATGTCGGTGTCGTCCACGCGGTTCAAGGCGACCTTCATTGATGTCGCGGCGGAAACCAAAGACAGCATCTCGCTCCTCCTCGACACGCTGTCCGCGCTGAAAACAGATGACAGTTTTGAAGGACAAATCTTCAAACTTGAAACGGCCAAGAAACGTCTGCTCAATCAGCAGGAATCAGTCGGGCGTGATCCCGTCGCGCGGTTCTTTCTGGGCGAGCCGGGTGAATTTGAAAAACGAATTGCTGAGATCGAGGCCGAACTTCAAAGGGTGTTGAGCAAACGTCGTGAGTTCGAAGACGTTTCACAATTCAACGACCTGAACATTTTTGAAGATGCGGGCCCGCCGCAGGCCAGTGCGGATTTGCAAGCCGCGATGAATGCACTGCGGCAAGAGGCGGTCACCGCCACCGAACGACAGGCCGAGGCTTTGGCGCAATTGAAGGCCGCCCGCACGTCCGGCCTGATCACGTCTGACGCGGAATATGAAAAACTGCGCGCGGTCATCGTGGAAAAATATCGGGACGTGGACGCCATCCGCGCGGCGGCCAAGGCGGACCAAGACCGCAAACAGGCCGCGGCAGAGCTGTCCCGGCAACAGGCCGAAGCCGCCCGCATCCGCGCCGAACTGGGCGACATCACGGGCGTGTTGTCCAAACGACAGGACGAGTTGAACGCCCTGGTCAAGGCGGGGACCTTGGAACAGGGTGATGCGGAGGCGTCGATGCGGCGGTTCCGTGAAAGTCTCGACGGGACGGCAGAGGCGAAACAATTGTTGACCAATGCCATTGCGGCAGGGACCGACCCGATTGAAAAATTCATTGCGCAGACCAAAGCGCTGGAAGAGGCTCAGGCCCTCGCCAACATCAAGGAGGAGGACTTCAACCGCCTGCTCGCGCTGCGGGCTGAAAAGCTGGCGGAGCTGCAGGGCAAGGCGTCTGATGACCGGGAACGCGACCAATTCGGCGAGACACTGGACGCCGCAGAAAAACGCATCAAGGACAGCCTGCGCACCGCAGAAGAGGTGATCGACGCGAAACTGGCCGCGGAACGCAAAGTGCTGGAAGCGTTGGTCGGGGAGGGGTCCCTCGGCGCGGATGAGATGGCGGAGCGGCTTCAAAAATATGAGGCCGAATTGCGCGACACAACCGAGGCCACGACCGAATTGGGACTGGCACAGGAGGTGCTGGACGGCATCCTGAACGGGTCGATTGACAGTTTTGAGGATTTGGGCCGTGTCGGGTTGCGCGTGTTGCAGGATTTGTTGAGCCAATCCGCGCAGACGAGCGGCGGGATCGGCAATTTCTTTTCCAGCATTTTCGGCGGCAACAATGGCGGCGGCAGTTCCGGCGGTGCCGGTGGTTTTCTGCGCGGCATTTTCGGCGGCAGCGCCCCGTCCCCGACCGTCCCGGCGACTGTCGCCCATCAGGGCACCTCGCGGGTTGGGTCGGGCGGCACCCGGCGGCAGGTTCCAATCACGGCCTTCCTCAACGCGCCGCGCGCCCATGACGGGCGGTCCAACATCGGGCGCGATGAACATGCTTACATTTTGCAGGATGATGAACGGGTCTTTTCCGCCTCTGACAATCGCGCCCTGATTGCGGCGATCAATCGTCCGTCCAATGTCCTGGCGATGGCGCCCGCGCCGATCTCGGTCACGGTGGTCGACAATGCCGGGGTTCAAACCACGGCGGAGGAGCGGCAGGATCCAAACGGCAATCGCGAATTGCTGCTGAAGATCGACAAGCGGATTGAGAGCGGCGCGATCTCGGCCATTGCCTCGCCCAAGGGGCAGTCCATGATGCGCCAAACTTATGCCTTGAGGCCGAAATTGGGGCAGGCCTGATGAGCCTCGTCAAAACATGGCCATCCGGGCTGCGCGGCAATGGCGGGCAGATCCGCAAAGACGGGTTCGAACCCTTGCCCCCCGCCAACATCCGCCGTTCCGACATGGAAGACAGCACGAAACAGGCGCGAAAATTCACGCGCGGTTGGTCGGGCGTCAAGGGCCGGTGGCGCTTCTCGCTCTCCGAATTCGCGACGTTCGAAACATGGGTCCGCGACGAGTTGAAAGACGGCATTCACAAATGGCGGTTCAATCACCCCCTGCGCAGTTACGACGTGGCCGCCGGGTTTGTGTCTCAATCGAACGGTCGGGCCTTTGCCGTGTCCGCCGCGCCCGGGGCCAATGTGTTCGTGACCTTTGAACTGGAATTCCTCGACCGTGCCCTCGCCTAGATTTCTGCACCACGCCACGGCGCAAGTTTCGGATGATGTCGATGTCATCCTGTTGCGCCTGTCCTGTTCTGATTTTCCGGATTGGTCCGATTTGACGGACGAAGATGTCGAGGATTTCCCGTTGGATTGGGACCCCGGCACAATGTATTTTGTGTCCAACACAGAGGCGATCACTTCCCGCGGGCACACTTACATTCCGTGGATGTTCGAACTGACGCCGCCGTCACAGGGCTCGGGCCCGTCCGGGTCGACACTGCGGTTTGAAAATATTGATCGGCGCATCGGGGACGCCATCAAATTGTTGCCGTCCTCCGCTGAAATCTTTGTGGCGGCGGAAATGGTGCTGGCTGAGACGCCGGACATCATCGAGCAGAATTTCACGCGATTCAAACTGACCGTCATCCAGTTGCAGCAATTGACGATCGAGGCGAGCCTCGCCCCGCCAAATGACGCGTTGGAGCCGTTCTGTTCCTTCATTTATGAACCGGCCTTCACGCCGGGTGTCTTCCCGCAATGACCCGTTTGAGCCTTGACGCCCTGCGCGATTTCTGCCCGCCCCGCGGTTGGCAGGCGGACCTGATCGGTTTGCCTTATGATTTTCACGGTTTTGACCGGACCGGTTTGTCTTGTTGGGGTTTGGCCTGTCTGGTCTGGATGGAACAGGCGGGGGTGGTTCTGCCGACCTTTGCGGACAGGTTGCCCGCCGACCCGACCTTTTCCACAGATCGTGTGCGGGCCGTGAACGCCCTGATCGCGGAACAGGTGTCCATCTTCCGCCCCTTGGACGTGCCGCGCCCGCTCTGCCTCGTTCAAATGCGCAATGGTCGCAATCTCACACATGTCGGGCTTTATGCCTGGGGCGGGCGTGTCGTTCATGCGGATGAGGAGGCCAATGGCGGGGCGGGGGCCGTCGTGCAGGGCGATTGGGAAGATTTGAAGGCCTGCATCACAGGTTTTTTCTGGCCGTCCGATGCCTTGTTCCGCGCGTCGATTTCGGAAAGCCGCTCATGACGGACGTGATCCCACCGTTTCAAGGCGCACCACATGCCGTGGAGCAGGCGCAGTTCGCGCGTTTCTGTCAGCCGCGCCCCGTCTTCATTCGCGAGGGTCAAACCCTGCAGGACGTCATGGCGCGGGCCCTGCCCAATTCGCCCCTGCGCCGTCACGCCGTGGTGTTGATGGAGGGGGAGGTCATCCCTGCGGAAAATTGGCGGTTGATCCGCCCGAAATCCGGCACACGGGTTCAGGTCGGATTGCGCCCTGCGGGGGATGCCGGGAAGAAAGTTCTGCGCACGGCCCTGACAATCGCGGTTGTTGTTGTCGCCTCATGGATTGCGGGACCGGCGGGTGCCGCGCTGTTGGGATCGACCTTTATCGCCGGCGCGGCAGCGGCGGCCTTCACGGTTGCGGCCACCCTGACGATCAACGCTCTGTTGCCGCCGCCCGGCGCCACGCAGTCGACGCGCCCGGAGGTGGATCCCACTTATTCGTTGACGGGTACGCGCAATCAATTGCGCCCGCGTGCGACGGTGGAGGTCCCCCTTGGGACGCACCGATTCACGCCCAGCCTGATCACGGAACAGTTGCAACAGGCCGTGGGGGACGACATCTGGCTGTCCTTTGGTGTGGCGATCGGCATTGGCAATTTCGAGGTCAGCGACTGGAAACTGGGGGAGACGCCGCTTGAAAATTATGAAGGGGTCACGATTCAGGAAAGCCTGACCGTGACCTCTGCGCCGCAGACCCTGATTCCCGGCGATTTCACGCAGAAGGATCTGGGCATCGAACTGGACACGGGCTGGCATGTCGAGCGCACGAATTCCGACGCCGCCGACATTGATGTCATGCTGTCCTTTCCTCGGGGTTTGGGCACGTCCGATGACAAGGGCAGGCCCGAATCGGTTCAGCTGACGGTCGAGGTTCAATATCGCGAGGTTCGGGCCAACGGGACGGTCGGGGACTGGCGCGGCTCGGCTGCGGTCACAGGCGCAGAGGCGGATGAGGCCGCCCAAGGGGGCGGTTTCCTCAATCGTTTCGTTTATTCGCTGCAGCAGGACCGGCTGGATAATTTTTATGCGAACCTGCCCAATGGCGGAACCGAGCTGAACCGGACTTATCGCCGGTCTGACACCAAACCATTTGCCCGGCGCATTCGCATCGCGGTCCCGCCCGGTTTTCAATATGATGTGCGGGTGCGGCGGTCGTCGGCTAAAGACACCGATGTCGGCGTGGCGAATGACGTGACCTGGTTCAAACTCAACACCTGGTCGGATCGCAATTTGACCCCTGATCCGCGCCTGGCAACAGCTTTTTTCCGGTTGAAGGCCTCCGGCGAATTGTCGGGCGTGGTGTCCAATCTGAACTGCAAACCCAGCAAAATCATTCCGACCTTCAAACGCAATCCGCTGACCTTTGATCCCGCCTTTGCGACGCCTGCGGATTGGGAAGGCAATGACACGACCAGTCGGAATTGCGCGGATGTCCTGCTGGATGTGGGTCGCGGTCTGCACACCCGCCGACCCGCTGCGGATGAGGATTATTTCTGGCCGGATGTCGCCGCGTTCTGGATCTGGTGCGATGAGATGAATTACGTTTTCGACTTGCCCATTGTGCAGGATCTGTCGCGAAACGAAGTCGAGGAAATGGTGGCCGCCGCAGGCCGCGCACGGATTTATCGCGGGGGCGACGGCAAAAAACACATCGTCATTGACCGCGTCCGGACCGAAGGGGCGACCCAGATCATCACGCCGAAAAATGCGCGGGGCTTCACCTTCACCCGCACATTTTCCCCGCCTGTCCATGCCCTGACCATTCCCTTCACAAATGCGGACAACGGATTTCAGGATGACAGCGTCAAGATTTACGCGCCCGGCTTTGATGAAAATAACGCAACTGAATTTCAGGAAATCACGACCCCCGGCACGACCACACCCGACAAGGTTTTCGAACTGGGCGAACTTTATCTCAATGATGCGCGGCTGCTGACGACGGTTGTGAATTTTGAAATGGATGTCGAGGGCACGACAATGTCGCTCGGCCAGTTCGTTCGCCTGCAACACCCGATTTTGAACAGTGTCGCAGGGTCCGCGCGCGTGACGACCGTTGCCGGGCCAACCCTGACCCTCGACACGCCCATCCCGTTTTCTGCGGGTTTCGATTACGTGATGCGGTTCCGGCGGGTTGTTGACCACAGTGACGGCACAGGGTCCATCGAGGCGGAAGGGCTGCTGACCCTGATCAATCCCGCGGCGGAAACGGATGTTGTCACGCTGTCCGAAAGCCTGCCGGAGGGTGTGGATCTGAAAGAAGGGGATCTGGTCACGATTGGCATTGCGGGTGAGGACACGTTTGAAGGTCTCGTCAAAAATATCGTCCCCGCCGGGCCGCGTCAGATTGATGTCGAACTCGTCGCTTACCTGCCTGAGCGTTTGACCCGGACGCCGCCGCCTGCCCACACGCCGCGCATCGGGCCTGTCTGGGACAGCGTTCCCACACCCGAACTGATCGGGGTGACAACCGGCGTGGAGGGCCTGACGGTCAGTTTCGACGTGCCTGCCGCACGGGAACCGTCCGTTGCGGGTTTCCGCGCCCAGACGCGCCTGACCCCGCCCGGCGGAACATCGGGGGGTGAAGCGGTCCTCTGGACGGCCTTGCCCGATTTGTCGGCGGATCAACGCAGCCTGACCTTGCCGCCTGACCGTCCGTCCGAATCCCGCGATGTTCGCGTCTTTGCCGTCGGCGTGGACGGGACGGTGTCGGCTCCCCTGCAGGTTCAGGACATTGCCGCGGCCACACTTGACCTTGCGCCGCAAAACCTGATCCTCACCCCGCGGGTTGAGGGCGGTTCGAACACAGCGCAATTCGGCGTTGTCGATGTGGCCGTGACAGACGGGGACCCGGCCTTTCTTGACCGCCTGTTGATCGAATGGCGCGCGGTGCAGCCTGCGGGACTGCCCTGGTCAGCGCCGACCACGGCCCCCGCGACCAATCCTGTCAAAACCCTGACAGGCCTGCCGCCCGGCATGGTCGTGCAGGTGCGGGTGGCGTGGGTCGATCATCGCGGATCGGAAACACCGGAAGCGGACCGCCCGACCGCATCGGTCACGGTCCCGGCCACCTTCACGGCGGAAGATGTTCGCAATGTTGGCGGGCGGGGTGTTGCAACATTTTTGCAAGAGTTTGATGAAAAACTCAATGATGCCGATCTGGATGCGCGGTTGAAGACGGCGGCCGATCTGATCCTGACCGAATTTGATGACGGAACGGGTCTGGCGCAGGGGACGCTGGAAGAGCGTCTGGAATTTGGATTTAACCGCACGTCCGGCATCATTGCGACGGGGACTTTTGCACCAAACCTGCTTGACAACACGACGCCGAAAACCTTGCCTGAAAACCAAGGCGACATCACATTCTCATTCTTCCAACCGGCGAACACGCCGGATGCCGCCCCGTTGGCGCGGGGGACCCGTCCGACAGGCGCAAGCGGAACCGCATTCGCCCTGCTGGAAACGCTGGATGTTGAGGTGGGACGCCGCATCGGTTTCGCGGCAATCGGGGCGCGCAGCGGCGCGAACAGTGCCGATCTGCGTCTGGTCTTTCGAAATGCCGCGGGCGGGTCGGTTCAGCAACGCGCCATTTTGCCGGAAGTCATCACGACGGATAAGGTGGCGCGGACCGATTATTTGCGGGTCGGTCGGATTGATGTTGTTCCCGTCGGGACCGTGACGGTGGATGTGTTTGTCCGCATCGGGGCGGCGTCCTCTCCAACATCTGTGCCGTTTCTGGAATTCGGGAATATTTTCGTCTGTTACCTCCCAGACGGGCAAACGACCTTGCCGCCTTATTCGCCGGGGACGGAGCAGGCGGGATTGGATGCGGTCAATTCCCGCGTGGGCCTGATCGAGGCGGAGCAGTTAACCCTGACCGAAGATCTGGCCGAGGTCGTTGATGACACGCTCGCCCTCGCCGAGGCCAATGCCGCCGGGCAGGTTGGCCGCGCCATCATCCGCACGGCGGCGTCGACGGGGGACGCGAACACGGCGGTCGTGACGATCGGGGCGTTCAAGGAAAATGGGGACGAGTTCAATGTGATCGTGAACGAGGCGGATGCCTTTGCGTTTCGAGGCGCCAATGGGAAGGGTTTCGTCGCGACGGGCAATGCCTTCACGGCGGAAATTCCTTTCATCTCGGAAAGTCCGGACGGTGAGACCGTGGTCATTCGCGGCAACGGGTTCGGGGCCAACAATGATTTGATCCGCTGGGAAGGCCCGAATTTCGGTGACCCGTCCGCCTGCACGCGCGAGAACGGCACCGCCGCTTTCACGGTCAATCGGGAGCTCTGGCAGTTCGGCGCGAAATTGGGTGGAGCGGCGATTGAGACAAGCCAATCCATTCCCGATGTGGGCATCGTCACGCAAACCGGCATCGGGTCCAATGGCAACACGAAAACGGCGACGGCCTCCGTCCGGATCACGGCCTCGCGCACGTCCTCGCAACCGTCGGGCACGGAACCAACGGGCCAGACGACCAGCACATTGGGTCAAGCCCGCATCATCCTGCGCCATCGCGCGGCAGGGGATGCCTGGACCAGCCGCACGCAGGTCGCCTCAAACGGGACCGTGACCCGCACCGTGACGGAAGACGACCTCGTCCCGCAGCCGGGGTCCACCCAAACCGTGCAGGAAGACTTCCTCGTCACGACGTCGGACACGGTCAGTTTTCCGACCATGGCCGTCCTGAATTATGATGCGGAAGCCGAAAGCGCGGAAACTATCCCGTCCGGATTTCTCAACATCACCCGCCGCACCACAATCGCCACAACGGAGTCCGGATAAATGTCAACTTCATCTGAACGTCTGCGCCGCGCCTTGGCCAATGATGCCGATTGGGAAGCCCGCCAATCGCAGGAGTTCGACGCCGCCCGTGCGGCGCAGGCCGCGATTGACGTCCTCGCCCTGATTGAGGAACACGGCGTCATCTTCATGCAGATCCGTGCCTTTTGCCGCGAGGCCGCCCATCCCGGCAACCCAAACAAATTGCAGCGCACCGTGTTCGGGAACTGGCTGAAATCAACGGATCGCGGCCTTGCGATTGCGCAGGACATCGCGGCGCGGGAACTGGCCAACCGCCGTTTGGAAGCGGAATTCGCAGCCGAGGAGGCAGATGATGAAATCGCCCAATGAATTGGATGAACTGGCGGGTAAGGTTGCCGCGCAATTGGCAGCGCGCATGCCCCCGATTCAGCAACATCAGGCGGCCCCGGTTCAGCCCAGTCAAAGCCCGACGGCCCAGGATGTTTTCAAATGGGCTGCGGGCATCGTCGCGTTTTTGGTCGGGGCCGGCATCATCGCCTATTTCAACGGGCAGTCCACGGGACAGGCAGACCAGGACAGGGCGATTGACAAATGGTCGGGGGATGTGGCGACACTGCGCGCGGATTTCACGTCTTATCAAGAGGTCGAAAGCCTGCGCAATGAGCAACAAATCAAACAGCTCAACCGGATTGAAGCCAACACGAGGGACCGCATCACACGCGCCGAAACCATGCGGGAAGTCGTCGATCTGCAGGAACAGATTGTCGAGGTCCGCGCCCTCGCCAAGGAGGCCTCTGACAAATTGTTGGCGCGCAATGAATTCATGTTTGAAAGCGTGTCGGACCGCGCAGCCATCAAGGAAGAGATGGATGCCCTGACCGCGCAATTGGAATCGGAAATCGCGCAATTGAAGGCCAAACTGGACGAACTCGGCAAATGATCCGTCAAATCAATCCACTCTCCACCACCCATGAAAAGGAAATCCCATGGTCCCTCAAAACTCAAAACCTTCCCGCGCGGCAACTCTGTTTCGGGCGGTGCCGTTCTGGCTCATCCTGGGCATTCTCGCCCTCATTTTGGCGGCGCGTCTGTTCGGCCCGGAAAGCTCGGCGGGCTTCTTCCTCATCGAGGGTCTGGACCGCATTCTCTCGACGGCCGGAAATCTCGGCCTGCTCTTCATTGGATTTTACGCCTTCATCACATTGCGTCTCTGGGACCGGAAAGGACTTCTCGATGTCATCAAACAATCGCCGCTGGCTTTCGCCATTTTTGTCGTGGGCATTTCTGCTTGCATCACTGCTGTCGTTCTCGCCGGCGTCCGCTGATCGCTTTGCCGATTGCCGTCCGTTCCAAGACGAGATTGACAAACAGGTTGCGCAGTTCTGGCCCGAGGGTTTGCGCGATTTTCCCTTCCTGATGACGGCGCAATTTTATCAGGAAAGCCTCTGCGATGCGGTGGCGGTTTCACCCGCCGGTGCGCGGGGCTTTGGTCAGATCATGCCCGGCACGCAGGGGGATTTGGACCGGCGTTTCGGTGACCGTCCATCCCCGTTCGAGGCGCGGCGCAACATCCGAAATTCGACATTTTACATGGCGCAGAAAATGAAGACGTGGTCGCGGCGCGGGCGCCCGCCGGTCGAGGTCCTGAAACTCGGTCAGGCCAGTTACAATTCCGGCACCGGAAATGTGCTGCGCGCGCAAAAACTCTGCGGTGGGGCGCGGGACTGGTCGGGGATCCGTCCGTGCCAATCACGGGTCACGGGCCGTCATGCCCGCGAAACCCTGACTTACGTTGAGCGGATTGAGCGCTGGACGCGGGACGGGGACCGCTGGGCGCATGAACGGATTTACCTGCAGCGGCCCGCCGTGCGCGGGTGGTTTCATGAGGGGCCGACGACACAGGCCCCGGGCACATTTTTTGAGGTGAGGGGCAGCCTCCTCGCGACGGCGGCCCATGTTCGCGACGCGCAGATGGGCACCGTGCCGCCCTTCACATCCGGAAAATATGATTGCGCTCCGGGGGTTTTGGATGCCTGTTTGATTGGGCGCATCCCCGCCACATGGCCCCGCCCGCCTGTCCCTGTCGAGGGTCAATCGGGTTTTGTCATCGGTTTTCCCGGTGGGTCCGGTCTGCCGTCAGAGCGGCGCGCCACGGTGCATTTCAAGCGGTCTGTGTCCGGCTCCCCCGGTTACGAAATGCCGACGTGGATTGCGCGGATTGAACCCTGTCCGGATGACGTCGATGCCGCCACGCCGGAATCGGCCCTCTGTCAGCCCGTCTTTGTCGGGATGAGCGGGTCACCCTTCACCGTGGACGGTGTGCCCATTGGCATCGTCGTGGCGCAGAACTCGCGGGCGGACCTGAACAATGACCGCGACCCGGACCAGAGTTTCGATTTCGTCGCGATGTCGGATGTCTGGGATGTGTTCAAAGGAGAAACGCCATGATCGGGTCACGACTCACGCTTTGGATTTTTGGGGCGTTGGGCGGCTTTGGCCTGCTCCTCGCCGCATGGCTCGGGTTCCAGTCTTGGAAGTCCGGGATTGAAGACGCCGCCTTTGCCGACGGTCAGGCGGCGGAGCGGGCGGTTTGGAATGAATTGAGCGCCTCCAATGACATCCGCGTCGCGGAGGTCCTGTCCGATCTGGCCAAAAGTGAGGCCCGTTTTCACCGTGTCGTGGGGGAGACAAGAGAGACCGCGCGTCTGGCCATCGCACAGGTGCAAGAGAAACTGTCACAACAATCGGCGGTCATCGCCAGACTTCAAGGAGAAATTGATGCCACACCCATTTTGGAAACTGCTGCCGCTCGCGAGCGTGTTGATCCTGTCCGCCTGCGCCAGCACGCCAGAGCCGACGCGGACCTTGCCCAAAACCGTCGAAATCATCCGGATGCCGCCGGACCGACCGCGCCCGACCCCGCCGCCGGAGGGGCTGTTCCGGTTGGAGAGCCTGCCCTGGTTGCCACAGCCGGGCTCACCCTCGGCGGAGCAGAGCGCCGCGCCGCCCATCTCGCCGCCGCCCTCGTCGCCACAGAAAACAGATATCTCGCCCTCTGGGATTTCGTGACCACGACTTATGAAAGTGATCTGCGCGCATGGCAGGCGGAGCAGGTGCGAATTGCGGAGGTTGATGCGCGTGTCGCAGACAGTGCCGCCGACCCGCCGCGTTGAATCCTCGCGCGGGAAGATTTCCTCCAACTGCCCCGGCTCCGGTCGGGGCTTTTTTATTGAGACAGGTGAGCGCACCAATCATGTTTCTCGCCGGTCCACCGCACGGCCAGACCTTCGGCAATCAAGACGTCGCCAAAGATGCGCCCGTCCGGCAATTGCAGTTTTGCCAAGGTCCGACCGTAACGGTCCGGCTTGCCCTCGGTCAGGATGCGGATGGGTTGATCGAGGAGAAGTTCTTTCGCCCGCGCGGTGGCGGCCTCGGCGTGGATGCGCTCGGCCTCGCATTTGAAACCGTGACTGGGATTGTTGTGCTGTTCCGGGGCGTCCAAATCAATCAACCGATATTTCACACCCTCCGCCCAGACAGTGTCGCCATCCACCACACGATCGATGGGTGTGCGGTGATCTGAAAGAGGTTTTTGACAGCCTGAAAGTCCAGTTGCCCAGAAAATGCCCAACAGGAACAAACAAATTGCGCGATATTCGACATAAATTGACAAGATTTCACAACTCCCAATGTCTGCCTATCTCAAAAAACTCAACAAAAACAAGGGGTAAATGGCGCACCCGACAGGATTCGAACCTGTGACCTCTGCCTTCGGAGGGCAGCGCTCTATCCAGCTGAGCTACGGGTGCTGTGCGGTCGCTCCCATAGCGCTGTCATGTCCTGCTGTCCAGCGGTTGAAACGTTGGAAAAGAGGGCGCACATCGAATTTATGAAACTCCGATTTTTTTTACTGCTCCCGTTTTTGTTTTTGGGGGCATGTGACGACACCTCTGAAACACCCCTTGCCACGCGCAGTGTTGAAAACCGCGTGGCCGACGCGCGGGAGCGCAATGACGGTCCGGCGATTTGGGTGGCCAAGGATTACGACTCAACGCTTTACTTGTTCGGCACGGTTCACCTCCTGCCTGATGATTTGTCTTGGCAGCGCGAGGATATGCGGCAGGCTTTTCAAGAGGCTGGAACGGTATTTTTTGAGGTCGATACAGGGCCTGAGGGGCAGGTTCAGGCGACGGTCCTGACGACAAGTTTGGGCTTGCGTGATGATGGTCTGCGACTGACGGATGAGCTGGATAATTACCAACGCAATCTGATGGAGGCCGCCGCCAACAACGGGAACCTGACGATTGCCGCACTGGACTCCATGTATCCTTGGCTCGCGTCGGAGTTTTTGACTTTCGCAGCCGCGCAGAATGCTGGACTATCAGCGGATCTTTCTGCAGATGAAGCGCTGAAATCACGGGCTGCGCGATTGGGCAAGAATATCATTTATCTGGAGACGATGGAGGACCAGATCACGGCTTCGGCGGAGTTGCCGGATTTTGTGCAGGGCCGGTTGCTGACGGAAACACTGGAGAATTTCAACACAATGGGCGACGACCTCGTGACGGTTGCCGAACAATGGGCGGTGGGCGGCACGGATTACCTGACCGAAGAATTGGTCGCTCCGATGAAAGCCCGTGCGCCTGAAGTCTTCCACGCGTTGTTGCGGGACAGGAACCGTAAATGGGCCACGCAACTCTCGCGCTTCATGGAAGATAGCGGGACGGGATTTGTCGCCGTCGGCACATCGCACCTTCTCGGCGAAGAAAGCCTGCTCCACGAATTACGGGAGCAGGGCTATGAGGTGCAACGCTATTACGCGTTCAAGGGCGAGAATGTCATCGACACGGTCGATACGACGATCACACGGCAATAGGCTAAAAGTCGAGTTCCAGTCCGGCAAAGACGGCGCGGGCCGCAGAGGCAAAACCGACGACTTCCTGATAATCCTCATCCAGCAGGTTTGATCCACGCAACGTAATGGCGGCGATATCGCTCAACGCATATCTGGCATTCGCTCCAACCAATGTGAAACTGTCCAGTTCTACGTTCGAGAAAGTCGCAAAATCCGTATCCAACTGCTCACCATTATGATCGGCGTTGAGGGTGAGGGTGAGCGCGTCTGTCGCGTCCCAACTCGCTGTCGCGCTGGCGAGAAAATCGGGGCGGCGGACTTCCTCTATGTCGTCTTGCTCTGAGTCGAGGAAGGCGGCGGACCCGTAAATGCGAACCGAGTCCACAGGCGTCCATTTAGCCGAGAGTTCGACGCCGGATCGCGTGCTATCCGTGTCCAGATTGATAACGCTGGTCGTGAAATCGGGATTGAACAGCGTTGTGATTTCGTCTTCCAATTCTGAATAGAAATAATCCACGCTGAATTCGAAATTGCCGAGTGTTTGATCATAGCCGACGGACACACCGCGTGAAGTTTCAGGCTGCAAATCCTCATTCCCCGTAAAACGGGACGCCGGGAAGAAACCGAATAATTCGATCAAGGTCGGGTTTTTGACCCCGGTACCGGCGGAGGCGCGAAGGCGGCCATCCCAGTCAAACGCGTAGCCTGCCCCGATGCGGACTGTCGTCGCATCCTCGAATAAATCATTGATGTCATGACGGGCGGAGGCGGTGAGGGTGAGCGCATCACCCGTATAACGGTAATCGCCCGCGATGGCATAGGTCCAATTATCCGGTTCCGCGCCGGGTTCCGTAAAATTCGGGCGGATTTCATATTGTTCATGCTCGGCCTCGCCGAGGACGGTGAGGCTGTGCGCGTCAGAGAAATCCCGTTTGGCGGCCCAGTTCGCGACGTGGCGGGACCCAATGGAGCGGGAACTGAAACCACCAACTGTGTCAGTATCCGTTTCGACCATATGAGCCGCGATTTTGTGTTGAAAGCCTGCGAGGTTGAAACGGGCATCAATCCGGGCTGTGGTCGTTTCGACCTCGGTTTCATCACTCGTATTGTTTAGGCGACCATCGAAATTGGAGTCGCTGTCAAAGTCTGTTTCACGCAGGGATGTCCCGAATTTTGCGCTGAAATCAATACCGGCAATGTCGACATTGTTCAGCCCGATATTCAGAGCTTGAGAACTTGAGCTATCGTCTTCGCCGCCGAGGCCGGAAATATCGAATCCTTCTGTTGAGAAGAGATTGCCGTTCACGGTCAGCGCCGCGTCGCCGAGCGGGACGACCGCGCTGAGCTGACCTTCATAGGTCCCGCGACTGCCGCCCTCCACGCTGGCACGCCAGCCCTCGGATGTGCTGCCCGCGCGGGTGATGACATTGATGACACCGCCCACAGCGTCAGAGCCGTAAAGCGCGGATTGTTCTCCGCGCAGGACTTCGATTTTGACAATATCCTCATTGCGAAGCCCGCCAAAATCAAACGCGCCGTCGGATGGATTCGCGACTTCCACGCCATCAATAATGACAAGGACATGATTGGCTTCTGATCCGCGCAAGCGAATTTGGGTGAGAGACCCTGCGCCGCCGTTCTGGCTGACCGCGAGGCCGGGAACCGTGCGGAGGAGGTCCGCGATGACGGCTTGGTTGCGGTTTTGGATGTCTGATTCAGTTAAGAAAGAAACAGGGCTAGTTAGTTCATGCTTCCTAATGGCATCTACTGGAGAGCGTACAATGATGACGTCGTCGTCTATCTTTGCCGGGAGACGAATAACACATGGCGGTTCGATTTCGCCACAAACTTCTGGGTCTTCGGAGAAATCAAACTGGTTGCTCCAAGCCGGACCCGCTATTGCGACCACAGCCGCACTTAATAATAATCTTTTCATCACGCACTCCAAACTGTTCCGATCCAACGGACCGGATAGACATTGTTGTGTCGTCTAGGAGTTTTCTCTCCATGCGCATCGGTACATCCCGCCCGCGCGCGCTGGCGACGTTGTCGGCAGGTCTTCTGACTCGGCCCTCAAGCGGTTCGCGACGTCTTCCCAAGTTACCTCAGTGACATCTGTCGCGACCCTCAGGCCTTACAGCGGCGGGAGCCGTTGGAGACTTCACTTTGCATTTTCATGCAGGTGGCACTCCATTCCCATGTTCGCACTCCGTTACAGAGTGACCGACAAGGCAGGCTCATAACGGGAAATTACGTCTGTGCAAGTGCGTCTTTTCAGTCACATAAAGATTTCTTTATATACACTATGGCGTTGCTCTGATAGGTCGCGCAGGAATAAGGAAGTTTCATGTCAATCTGGTCGAAAATCGAAGCCGCTTCGCAATCCCGCATCCTCATGCTGGATGGGGCAATGGGAACGATGTTGCAGCGTCAGCAACTGGAAGAGGACGATTTTCGCGGCGAGCGTTTCAAGGATTGGCCCAGCCCGCTCAAGGGCAACAATGACCTCCTCGTCCTGACCAAGCCCGAAGCCGTGCTTCAAGTTCATGACGCGTTTCTGGCGGCGGGCGCAGACCTGATTGAGACGAACAGTTTCAATGCCACGACGATCAGTCAGGCCGATTACGACATGTCCGACCTCGCGCCGGAAATCGCGCGCGCCTCGGCTAAACTTGCCCGCGCCGCTGCTGATGCGTGGACGGCCAAGACACCTGATAAGCCCCGCGCTGTTCTCGGCTCTGTCGGGCCGATGAATAAGACGCTCTCCATTTCGCCAAAAGTAGAAGATCCCGGCTATCGCGATGTGACCTTTGATGAGGTGAAGGACAGTTATATCGGTCAGATTACGGCGCAAATCGATATTGTCGATGCGATCCTGATTGAGACGGTGTTCGATACGCTGAATTGCAAAGCGGCCATTGCCGCCTGTCGTGAGGTTTTCGCGACGGTTGGATATGAGAGGCCGATCCTGATTTCCGGTACGATTACGGACCGTTCTGGGCGGACACTGTCGGGGCAAACGGCAGAAGCATTCTACATCTCCATCGCCCATGCCAAACCCTGGGCGGTCGGTCTGAACTGCGCACTCGGTGCGGATGAAATGCGGCCCCATATCGAAGCGATCAGCCGCGTCGCTGAAACGCGAGTGCTGGCTTTCCCGAATGCGGGATTGCCCAATGCGTTCGGGGAATATGACGAAACGCCTGCTGATATGCAGCGCCAAATCACGCCGTGGATTGAGGGGGGATTCGTCAATATTCTCGGGGGCTGCTGCGGGACGTCGCCCGATCATATCAATGCGATATTTGAAGCGACCAAAGGTCAGGCCCCGCGTGTCCCCGTCGCGCCAAATCCAACCTTGCGCCTCTCCGGTCTCGAACCTTTTGCGATTGCTATATGACCTCAGCCACACAATTCATCAATGTCGGCGAGCGGACGAACGTCGCGGGGTCCGCGCGGTTCAAGAAGCTGATCGTTAATAACGATTATGAGAAAGCGTTGTCCGTCGCACGGCAGCAGGTTGAGTCCGGCGCTCAGATTATTGACGTCAATATGGATGACGGCTTGATTGACGGCGTCGCGGCGATGACGCGGTTTCTGCAACTCATGGCGGGCGAGCCGGATATCACGCGCGTGCCCGTTATGATCGACAGTTCCAAATGGGAAGTGCTCGAAGCCGGATTGAAATGCGTTCAGGGCAAGGCGGTCGTTAATTCGATTTCGATGAAGGAAGGCGAGGCGGAGTTCCTCGCCCATGCCCGCAAAGTCCGCGATCTCGGCGCGGCAGCTGTCGTCATGGCCTTTGACGAAGAAGGGCAGGCGGAGACCGCCGATCATAAATTTGAGATCTGCGAACGGGCCTATAATCTGCTCGTGAATGAGATTAACTTCCCGCCGGAAGATATCATTTTCGATCCGAATATTTTCGCCGTCGCGACGGGGATTGAGGAACATAATGATTATGCCGTCGCCTTTTTCGACGCCTGCAAGCGCATCAAGGCGAACCTGCCCCACGCGCGGATTTCCGGCGGTCTGTCCAATGTCAGCTTCGCCTTTCGCGGGAATAATCCCGTGCGCGAAGCTATGCATTCGGTCTTTCTCTATCACGCCATTCCGGCGGGACTAGACATGGCGATCGTCAATGCGGGGCAGTTGACGATCTATGATGATATACCGGATGAGCTGCGCGAGCGGGTTGAAGATGTCATTCTGAACCGTCGGGATGATGCGACGGACCGCCTGCTGGATATTGCCGAGAAATATCGCGGTGACGGCAAGGCGAAGGCGCAAGTCAAGAATGACGAATGGCGGAAACTGCCCGTTGCGAAACGTCTTGAACATGCTTTGGTGCGCGGGATTACGGATCACATTGTTGAAGATACCGAAGAAGCGCGCCAAGCCGCTGATCGTCCGCTGCACGTGATTGAAGGCCCACTCATGGACGGGATGAATGTCGTTGGCGATCTGTTCGGGTCCGGCAAGATGTTTCTCCCCCAAGTCGTGAAATCCGCTCGCGTGATGAAAGCCTCAGTTGCCCATTTGATGCCCTTTATGGAGGCCGAGAAAGAGGAGCTTGGAACGGCGGGAAGCTCGAATGGCAAGGTGTTGATGGCGACGGTGAAGGGCGACGTGCATGATATTGGCAAGAATATTGTCGGCGTCGTTTTACAGTGTAACGGCTATGATGTCGTCGACCTTGGCGTCATGGTGCCGTGCGATAAGATTTTGGATGCGGCGCGCGAACATGATGTTGATATGATTGGCTTGTCAGGCCTGATTACGCCGTCCCTGGATGAGATGGTCTATGTCGGGCAGGAAATGCAGCGACAGGGTTTCACCATGCCGCTTCTTATCGGCGGCGCGACGACATCCAAGACGCATACGGCGGTGAAAATTGAACCGGCCTATGAAGCCGGACCCACGGTTTATGTCACGGACGCCTCTCGCGCTGTTGGTGTGGTCGGACAATTGCTGGGCGAGAATAGTGCCGATTACGCGACGGATTTGCGCAGCGAATATCAGAAAGCCCGCGACGCGCATCAGCGCGGCCAATCGGCGAAAGCCCGCCTGACGCTAAAGGAAGCGCGCGATAATCCGTGGACCACCGATTGGGCCAATTACACGCCGCCCAAGCCGACCTTTTTCGGCACGAAAACGCTCACGAATTATCCGCTGGAGAACCTTCGCGATTTCATCGACTGGACCCCTTTCTTCGCGACGTGGGAATTAAAGGGTCGCTATCCCGCAATCCTCGAGAATGAACGTTACGGCGAAGCGGCGCGGGACTTGTTCGCCGATGCCAATGCCATGCTCGACCAAATGATCGCCGAGAAATGGGTGAGCGCAAACGCCGTATTTGGCTTCTGGCCGGCCGAACGGGACGGCGATGATGTGAAGGTCTTTACGGATGAAACCCGCGCTGAAACGCTCGCGAATTTCCACGGTCTGCGTCAGCAAATTTCCAAGGGCACGGCGGCGAAGGCGAATTATTGTATCTCCGATTTCTGCGCGCCGTCTGATGATTATATTGGCGGCTTCGCGGTCACGGCAGGATTAGGTGAATCCACGAAATCCGCTGAATATGAGGCCGCTGGCGATGATTATAATTCCATTCTTTTCAAAGCACTTTGTGATCGTTTAGCCGAAGCCTTTGCGGAACATTTGCACCAGCGCGTTCGCCGCGAGTTCTGGGGCTATGCACCGGATGAGACATCTTCCGGCGATGAGCTAATTGCCGAGAAATATGCGGGCATCCGCCCCGCGCCCGGCTATCCCGCCCAACCCGATCATACGGAGAAGGCGACGCTCTTCCGCATCCTCGACGCGACGGCCGAGACGGATATTGAATTAACGCAGAGCTTTGCCATGCATCCGGCCAGTTCTGTTTCCGGCATTTATTTCTCTCATCCCGACTCGGTCTATTTCGGTGTCGGTAAGATCGAGAAAGATCAGGTCGAAGATTATGCCCGCCGCAAAGATATGAGCGTCGGAGATGTTGAACGCTGGCTCGCGCCGATTTTGAATTATTAATTAGGCCGGAATGAAGAAGGCCCGCTCTTTCAAGCGGGCCTTTTATTTATTTAACTGCCAAGAACAGGTTCCGGCCTTGGCGCTCGATTTGCAGGGCGAAGGGTCCGTCCCCGCGCACGGCGTCTTCGAAATCATCCAGATCGGAAATGTCATTTTTTCCGACTTTGCGGATGACGTCACCTTTCACCAATCCGGCTCGTTGAGCACGGGAGCCGCGATCAACATTGGCCACATAGACGCCGTCTTCCCCGCCGCGCAGTTCCAGCTCGTCCGGAATATTGGAGACTTCCGCCCCGTCAAAGGCTTCCATCATTTCCATTTCTTCTGGCTCGCTCGAGGCACGTCGTGTTGGCGTCTCATCTTCTGGTGCCGCCTCGACGGTGATCTTGGTGGTACGACGACTACCGTCCCGCAGATAAGTTATGTCGGCGCGTGTGCCGGGCTGGACCAGTCCAACGAAGTTGCGCAGATCAGAACTATCAATCACATCATCCCCATTAAAAGCAATGACGACATCGCCACTCTCGAGTCCGGCTTTTTCGGCGGGCGTATCTTCACCCACTTCGGAGACCAGCGCACCGTTCAAGGATTTGAGACCCAGTCCCGCGCGGAGCTCCGGCGTAACATCCTGAATGATCACACCAATGCGGCCGCGGCGGACTTCACCATTTTCACGGAGTTGTTCGACGACATTTTCAACCGTGCGGATGGGAACGGCAAAGCCGATTCCTGCACTGCTGCCGGAACGGGAGACAATGGCCGTATTTATACCAATGAGTTCACCCTTGGAATTAATGAGGGCTCCGCCCGAATTGCCCGGGTTAATCGAGGCATCGGTCTGAATGTAGTTTTCATAGCGGCTGCGGTTCAACCCGCCGCCCTGTTCACGGCCCAATGCGGAGATGATCCCTGACGTCACGGTTGAGGAGAGACCAAACGGATTGCCCACCGCAATGACGTAATCGCCGACCTTGGCTTCGCCCGCCCGGGCCAAGCGTAATTCGCGCAAATTATCCGCATCAATTTTCAATAGCGCAATATCCGTATCCGGGTCTGTACCGACCAATGTGGCTTCGATCCGGCGGCGGTCTTCCAATGTCACAGTGATTTCATCGGCATCTTCAATCACATGATTATTCGTGATGATGAGACCTTCATCCGCGTCGACAATGACACCTGAACCCAAACCGGCGCGCGGCCCGCGATTTGTGTTGGGCAGGCGACCGCCGAAGAACCGCTCCATCAATTGTTCTTCGCGCGACAATTCGCGGTCCTCATCCGGTGCGTCGCCTTCATCCAATGTATTGATGGACACGACGGCGGGCGTGACGCGCTCCAGCAGGGGGGCCATGGTGAGGACACCGCGTTGCGGGTCAATCGTCATGGCATCAGAGCGCGTGCTGATCTGCGCATCGGCCGAATTCTGGAAGGCGAAGGGGGAGGCGATGAGCGCGAGTGCGGCCGCGCTGAGTAGAAATGTTTTCTTCATGGATTTATCCTTTCGTCAGATGACGTGATCTCTTGCGTCAAGATTTAGGCGCATGCCGCGCCCGTACAAGAGAGCCACGCAGAATCTGAACATGAATTAATTGTGACCGAATGGTTAGGTTCGGGCCAAGCGAAAGCGGCGACCGACGATCTGCGCGTGCGGCGGGGTAGGCGATTGTCCTATAAAGGCGGGACGTCCGCGTGGTGGCCTCCCGCGATGGGGAACCAAGAGAAAAAAGTTTTTACGCAGGGGCCAAGCACGTGAGGTTTGGGTCGTTGAATTTTCTAATAGAAAAATCAACTTAGTCGGCGAAACCGTTACATCTTCCAAATCTCGGGTTATTACTGTTTGCTAGGCAACAATAACCCTTGCGCTTCGTGTAATTGTTGAAAACAAATACACAAACCAACGCGGCGGTGTCTTTCCAACGACGGCCTTACTTGACTGCTCTCGTTCCAGAGAGTCAGGCGCTCGCGGCTGGGCTCCTCCACATCCGCGTTACCGAATGCTTCTAAGCACACCGTCCTTCGGACCAGAAAGCCAACGATCTCTTGCCTGTCCCATGTCCGAAAGAACATTTTGAATATGACACGGGTCTGATAAGTGGGGATCATTCTCTTTATAAATAGGGATTGGTCAACCAACCATCTCTCTCATTCGTCATTACCGCCACAAGGGCGGTAATGACGGAAGTAAAGAATAAACAACTTCGTATTGGTGCGCCATACTGAGATCGGAATAGTCGTTACGTAGAGCTTATACTGTAGGACATAGTTTGCCTTAAACGCGGATTGCAACAGCTCTCAAACAACCCGCCTATCCCGACATGCCCCATAAGCATGACACCCGACTGCGTGATCATTGACCATCCCGACGGCCTGCATGAAGGCGTAGCAAATCACCGGGCCGACGAATTTGAAGCCGCGTTTTTTGAGGTCTTTGGATAGGGCTTCTGACTCCGCTGTTTTCACAGGCGCGTCACTGAAATTCTCCCATGCGTTTTGTACGGGTGCGCTGCCGACAAAGCTCCAGAGGTAGTCGGAAAAATCTTCGCCCGCGTCGCGCATGTCCAGATATTTCTGGGCGTTGGTGATCGTTGCATTTATTTTCAATTTGGACCGGATAATGCCGGGATTGTCCAGCAGGCGCAGGCGGTCCGCATCTGTGTAATGGGCGACAATATCGGGGTCGAACCCATCATAGGCTTTCAGCAGGTCGTCCCGTTTGCGCAGGATGGTAATCCAGGCCAACCCCGCCTGCTGTCCGTCCTGAATGAGTTTCGAAAATAGCGCCTTAGAATCGCGAATAGGCCGCCCCCATTCCGTATCGTGATAATGACAATAGAGCGCGTCATTTGGCGGAACCCAACCGCAACGCGGCAGGTCGGGATCATGATTGGGAAAGCGCGGATCGGGCTCATTCGTTTTGGGCGTTTTGGGCATTAAACATTCCATCCGTGTTCTGGAATTTCTTCATAGAAAGATGTGCCCGCCCCTTCGCCGCCGGAAATCCAGCTCCACTCCAGAGCCATACTGACACGGCCCTCATCCGAGAGTCGAAACGTCGCGACTGCGCGCCCGGCTTTTAACGTGCGGTCCTTGGTGATGCAGTGATAGAGCAATGTTCCCGTGCGGTCGCCCGTAAACCGTCCGATGATATGGCCTTCGCGGACATCGCCGCCAAAATAATCGGCATAGAACGCATCGCCATTCTGCCAGAAATGAAACCGCGTGCGCACATCAACAATGCCGCCCGCGCTGTTTTCAACGGGCGTGAAAATACGCTTATCGAGCGAGAATTTTCGCGTGGCTTTAACCGCATTAGATTGATGTGTGGCAAGCCGGGTCAGAGGACTTTTTCCATGCCGATATTACAACGGTCATAAATGGGATGTTTCCCGCGCAGGTTCACAACCCAACCATTCCGTTCATAAAGGCGCAGGGCCGCTTCGTTCTTTGTATTGGACAAGAGGAAGAGACGGTCGAGTCCGAGCGTCTCTTTGGCGTAAGTCTCGACAGCTGTCATCAGGTGCTGACCGATGCCCCGCCCGCGATAGGCAGGGTCGACAGCCATCTTAGTCAGCTCATAACGTCCATCCTCATGTTGCTTCAGGGCGCAGGCCCCTGCCACTTCGCCGTCAAGGTGGAAGGAGAAAACCGAATTGCCGTTCTGCGTATAAATTTCCGGGTGTGCGACCATCAGTTTGTCGCTCTCCTCCAAATAATGAAGCTCCTCAATCCATGCGGCATTCAGCGCGGCAAAGCGGGGAAGGGCGGTGGGGTCGTTCCTGCGGATGTCGAGCGGTTCGGTCATGAAATACATTTGCCCGTGACAGGTCGTTGGGGTCAATGCGAAACTCTGTCATGACATGAATGACACACTGTCGGACGCGTTTTTCTTTGCAATGGAGGGGCAGATTGTTTTGTCTAAGGCGAATAGGGAGGCGATATGAAAAAGACTGAAAAAATCGAAGTCCGCGTTTCGGCGGAAGAAAAAGAGCGGCTGAACGAATTAGCGGATGCCCGCAATCAAAATATAAGCGAGCTTATTCGCGATCGTATGGCCGGGAATTACACGATGCCCGCGCAGTCATTCTCTCGGGATATAATCTGGAACCGCGGGATTTCCGTGCTGGCTTTGGTTCTGGGTTTGATGGCCTTTATTTGGTCTATGATCGCTTTAATGGACGGACGTTCGAATACGTTACCGCCAACAATGTCCTCTGTAAGAATGACTCCACCAGATACAGTTTTTGCCGTTTTGGAAACAAAAGTGGCGCACAGAAACGGCTTCACGCAAAGCTATACGATCAAAGTGGATGATGCGACCTATCGGACGACACATCTCATTCGCGAAGAGGGTGGCGTTTATCGCCTGACCGCCGATCTCTGCCGGGTACAAAGTGACACCTGTCTGGAATTGGAAACCAAAGAATTGATTTTGTCAGAACCGAGTACTTATTCACGTCAAAGCACGGCGATATTCTTTGAGAATAATCAGCCGGTTTTTCAACTCTCCGCTTTTCCTCAAGCTCTGCCCAGAGCAGCCAATGGCGAAAGTTAAACGTCCTGACCCGTAACGGCCATCATAATTTGAACGCGCGCGCCGTTGAGCGTCGGGTCAACTTCCGCCGAGCGTAATCGATCCAGTCTTATAATCGCCATGCCCATATTGCCGTTGGTATGAATGACGTCGCCCACGACGCGCTCTCCGCAGAGGATGCGGTCTCCGGCTTTTGCCTCGCCCTCGAAAATAATCCCGCGCATGCGTTTCTTCACCGTGGTCATGCGTTTCATCCGGCTGACGACTTCCTGCCCGACAAAGCATCCCTTTGAGAAGTTCACGCCGTTTAGCAGGTCCATATTCGCGTCGGCGGGGAAGGTTGTGACTGTCTCGAAGTCATACTGACTGTCCGGCACGCCGAGGGACAGGCGGTGCGCGTCGTAATCTGCGGCGTCGAGCATCGGCGTGTCTGTAACGACGCGGTGGCCCAGCGCGGGAAGGCGCGGGTCTTGGTGGCCGGCCATGTCGTCTTCATCCCATACCGCGTAGACATTTAAATCTGTCTCCGTAACTTCTATCGGCGCGCGGAGGCGGTACATGCGCAGGCGTTTAAACAGGTCAGCCGCGAACCTCGTCGGGGTTTCCAGCAGGAACGCGTCGCCGTCGCGGTGAACGAACATATCGGCGATGATTTTGCCCTGCGGCGTCAGGAGCGCGGCAAAGCTGATCTCCGCATCCAGTGAGTTGGTAAGGAGCCCCGCCAACCAGTCTTCCACGCCCTCCCCAGAGAGGCGATATATAGTACGGGGGAGATGGGCGCTGGACATGAGCGGGATATGGTCGCTTGCTGCCGGGCATTCAAGCATTTCGAACCTGAAGCGGGAATTAGAAACGCATTACAAACCTCAGCGCTGACTGTTGACGGCCAGTGATTCCCCGTGTAGGTGCGCCCCCGTTGATGAGCATGCTGTCCAGGGATCGCCCCGGAAACCTTGTTTAAGACGAAAAGAGATTACGGAATTCAAGTCATTATGGCCCGTTTCACGGGAAAAGGTGGCTTTCGAAGCGAAAAGCCGGCCTCGCGGACAATGATGTCTGCGGAGATGGGCTTTTTGCATATTTGTGCAGGAACTTAAATGCCAACGATTCAACAACTGATCCGGAAACCCCGGAAAGACAAGCGCAAGCGGAATAAAGTCCCGGCGCTCGAAGCCTGCCCGCAAAAGCGTGGCGTGTGTACACGTGTTTATACAACAACACCGAAGAAGCCGAACTCGGCCCTTCGTAAAGTTGCCAAAGTGCGTTTGACCAACGGTTTCGAAGTTCTCTCCTACATCCCGGGTGAAGGCCATAACCTGCAAGAGCATAGTGTTGTGCTCATTCGCGGCGGTCGTGTGAAAGATTTGCCGGGCGTGCGTTATCACGTCCTTCGGGGTGTCCTCGATACGCAGGGCGTCAAAGATCGTAAGCAACGTCGTTCGAAATACGGCGCGAAGCGTCCTAAGTAAGGAGACACAGATATGTCACGTCGTCACCGCGCTGAGAAACGCACAATTCTCCCCGATGCCAAGTTCCAGGATTTGGTTCTCGCAAAATTCATGAACGCCATCATGCTCGATGGTAAAAAGTCCACAGCCGAGACAATTGTCTATGGTGCGATGGATATCGTTCAGGACAAGGCCAAGACTGAGCCGCTCACAGTTTTCCATGACGCCCTTGAGAACATCAAGCCGGCCGTCGAAGTTCGCTCCCGCCGTGTTGGTGGTGCAACTTATCAGGTGCCTGTTGAGGTCCGCCCGGAACGTCGTCAGGCGCTGGCTATTCGTTGGTTGGTCAAGGCGTCCCGCGCCCGTAATGAGAACACCATGCGCGAACGTCTCGCGGGTGAGCTTCTCGATGCCTCCAACAATCGTGGCTCCGCTGTCAAAAAGCGTGAAGACACGCATAAAATGGCCGAAGCCAACCGCGCATTCTCGCATTATCGCTGGTAGATTTGGACCGCTGGTAAATTCAATTTTAGTTAGGACTGACCGTCATGGCTCGCGAATACGAACTTAAAGACTACCGGAACTTCGGTATCATGGCCCACATTGATGCGGGTAAAACAACATGTACCGAACGGATTCTCTATTATACGGGTAAGAACCACAAGATTGCCGAAGTGCATGACGGTGCGGCGACCATGGATTGGATGGAGCAAGAGCAAGAGCGCGGTATTACAATTACCTCCGCTGCGACAACCTGTTTCTGGGCTGGTAAGCGCCTGAACATCATTGACACACCGGGTCACGTTGACTTCACTATTGAAGTTGAGCGTTCTCTTCGTGTTCTCGACGGTGCTGTTGCGCTGCTCGACGCCAATGCCGGTGTTGAGCCGCAAACAGAGACTGTCTGGCGTCAGGCTGATAAATACCAAGTTCCACGCATGATCTTCATCAATAAGATGGATAAGATCGGTGCGGATTTCTACGCCTCTGTTCAGTCGGTCAAAGATCGTCTCGGCGGAAACGCGCTGGAAATGCAACTCCCAATCGGGTCGGAAGATCAGTTTAAGGGTGTTGTCGATCTCGTGAAAAATGTCGCCTATGTCTGGGAGGCGGAAGCTGACCTCGGCGCGACTTATGAGACTGTCGAAATTCCGGATGACATGAAAGAAAAGGCAGCTGAGTACCGTGAGGCCCTGATCGAGACTGTCGCCGAGATGGATGATGCGGTCATGGAAGCCTATTTCGAAGGTGAAATGCCTGATACGGAAACCATTCAGCGTCTCGTCCGTGCGGCAACGATTGCGAACAAGGTTGTTCCGGTTTTCTGTGGTACAGCGTTTAAGAACAAGGGTGTTCAGCCTCTGCTCGACGCTGTTGTGGCTTATCTGCCATCCCCACTGGATATTAAAGCGATTAAAGGTATCGATGGCAAAACCGGCGAAGAGGTTGCGCGTCCATCATCTGACAGCGAGCCGCTCTCCATGCTGGCCTTCAAAATCATGAACGACAAATTTGTGGGGACACTCACATTCTGTCGCATCTATTCCGGTAAGCTGGAAACAGGCACAACGCTCCTGAACTCTGTCAAAGAGAATAAAGAGCGCGTCGGTCGGATGATGATGATGCATTCCAATGATCGTGAAGATATCCAAGAGGCCTATGCCGGTGATATTATCGCGGTTGCGGGTCTCAAGCGGACAACAACGGGTGACACACTTTGTGACACACAAAACCCTGTCATTCTTGAGCGTATGGAATTCCCCGATCCGGTTATCGAAATCGCGGTTGAGCCGAAATCCAAAGCTGACCAGGAAAAACTCGGCGTTGGCCTCCAGCGTTTGGCGGCTGAGGATCCATCCTTCCGCGTCACGACTGACCACGAATCTGGTCAGACGATCATGGCGGGTATGGGCGAGCTTCATTTGGACATCCTCGTGGACCGTCTACGTCGCGAATTTGGCGTCGAAGCCAATATCGGTCAGCCACAAGTGGCTTATCGTGAAGCGCTCGCGCGTCCGGTCGACATTGATTACACGCATAAGAAACAGTCCGGTGGGTCCGGTCAGTTCGGTCGCGTGAAGATCCGTTTCGAACCGCTCGAGCCGGGTGAAGGCATTGTCTTCGAATCCGCTGTTGTCGGCGGTAACGTCCCGAAGGAATATATCCCGGGTGTTGAGAAGGGTATTCGGACTATGGCTGAAACCGGTCTTCTGGCTGGCTTCCCGGTCATCGACTTTAAGGCCGAGCTTTATGACGGCGCTTATCATGATGTTGACTCCTCGGTTATGGCTTTCGAAATCGCGGCGCGTGCGGCGTTCCGTCAGATCAAGGAAGAGGGCAAGTTGAAGCTCTTGGAGCCAATCATGAAGGTCGAAGTTGTCACGCCTGATGAGTATATGGGCGACGTGATCGGTGACTTGAACTCCCGTCGTGGGATGATCGAGGGCACAGAGATGCGCGGCAATGCCAATGTCATCAATTCCATGGTGCCACTCGCCAATATGTTTGGTTACGTGAACGATCTGCGGTCCAAAACTCAGGGTCGTGCGCAGTTTACCATGACGTTTGACCACTATGCGGGGACACCGCAGGCTGTGGCCGACGAAGTTATCAGCAAGCAGGGCGGCGCATAAGCGCCCCTGCACATTCAGTTTTAACCTCAAAGAGATAGAGGAGCCTTAAGATGGCAAAAGAGAAGTTTGAGCGGACTAAGCCGCATGCGAATATCGGCACGATTGGTCACGTTGACCATGGTAAGACGACATTGACGGCGGCGATCACGAAGTATTTCGGTGATTTTCAGGCCTATGACCAGATTGATGGTGCGCCGGAGGAAAAAGCGCGTGGGATCACGATTTCCACAGCTCACGTTGAGTATGAGACGGAAAACCGTCACTATGCCCACGTCGATTGTCCTGGACATGCTGACTACGTGAAGAACATGATCACTGGTGCGGCCCAAATGGATGGCGGTATCTTGGTTGTGAACGCGGCTGACGGCCCAATGCCACAGACACGTGAGCACATCCTGCTCGCCCGTCAGGTCGGTGTTCCGGCGCTCGTCGTTTACATGAACAAGGTTGACCAGGTTGATGATGAAGAGCTTCTTGAGCTCGTCGAGATGGAAATCCGTGAGCTTCTCAGCTCCTACGACTTCCCGGGTGACGACATTCCTGTCATCGCCGGTTCTGCGCTCGCGGCGATGGAGGGTAAAAATCCAGAAATCGGCGAAGAGTCCATCAAGAAGCTTATGGCCGCTGTTGATGAGTACATCCCACAGCCAGAGCGCGCTGTTGATGGTGCTTTCCTGATGCCAATCGAGGATGTGTTCTCGATCTCCGGTCGTGGTACTGTGACAACAGGCCGTATTGAGCGTGGTGTTCTGAATGTCGGTGACGAGATTGAAATCGTCGGTATCCGCGATACAAAGAAAACGACTTGTACAGGCGTTGAAATGTTTCGGAAGCTGCTCGATCGCGGTGAAGCCGGTGACAATGTTGGTGCGCTTCTTCGCGGTGTTGACCGTGAAGGTGTTGAGCGCGGACAGGTTCTGTGTAAGCCGGGTTCCGTTAACCCACATACAAAGTTCGAGGCCGAGGCCTACATCCTGACAAAAGACGAAGGTGGCCGTCATACGCCGTTCTTCAACAACTATCGTCCACAGTTCTACTTCCGGACAACGGACGTGACGGGTGTTGTGACATTGAAAGAAGGCACTGAGATGGTCATGCCGGGCGATAATGTTGAGCTGAATGTCGAGTTGATCGTACCAATCGC
Organism: Litorimonas sp. WD9-15; assembly: GCF_050271975.1. Taxonomy (NCBI): domain Bacteria; kingdom Pseudomonadati; phylum Pseudomonadota; class Alphaproteobacteria; order Maricaulales; family Robiginitomaculaceae; genus Litorimonas; species Litorimonas sp. WD9-15. The sequence goes on along the minus strand of NZ_CP189850.1, from coordinate 3,002,239 downwards.
GATGGAAGAGAAGCTCCGCTTCGCTATCCGCGAAGGTGGCCGCACCGTCGGCGCCGGCGTTGTCGCAAAGATCGTCGAATAACCGACATTAATCATTGAACATTCAGGCGGCGTGCTTTATGTGCGCCGTTCTGATAATGAACATGTCCCGACTCGCTCGGGACTAGCTGTTTGAAACGTGTAAGATTTAGGGTTCCGTTATGGATCGTCAAAACATTCGCATCCGGTTGAAGGCTTTCGACCACCGCATTTTGGACACTTCTACCAAGGAGATCGTCTCGACGGCCAAGCGCACTGGCGCGACCGTTCGTGGTCCAATTCCACTGCCAACCCGTATCGAGAAGTTCACTGTGAACCGCTCTCCACACGTTGCAAAAAAATCCCGCGAGCAGTTCGAGATTCGTACGCATAAGCGTATGCTCGACATCGTGGATCCGACACCGCAGACTGTTGACGCGCTGATGAAGCTCGACCTCGCTGCCGGTGTTGACGTTGAAATTAAGCTGGGGGCGTAATCATGTTGCGTTCAGGACTTCTCGCAAAGAAACTTGGTATGACCCAGGTTTATGATGAAGCGGGCAATCACATCCCTGTCACTGTTCTCTCTCTCGAGGGTTGCCAGGTTGTGGCTCAAAAAACAGAAGATAAGCACGGCTACTCTGCGGTTCAGCTGGGTGCTGGCGATGCGAAGCCAAAGCGTGTTTCCAAGGCCGAGCGTGAGCGCTTTGCCAAAGCTGGCGTGACGCCAAAGAAAAAGCTCGTTGAATTCCGGATTGCTTCAGACAACCAAATCGAAGTCGGTGCCACAATGATGGCGGACCACTTCCTTGTTGGTCAAAAAGTCGATGCGGCCGGTATTACAGTCGGTAAGGGTTTTGCGGGTGCGATGAAGCGTCATAACTTTGGCGGTCTTCGCGCGACACATGGTGTGTCTATTTCGCATAGGTCGCACGGTTCGACCGGTCAGTGTCAGGATCCGGGTAAAGTCTTCAAAGGTAAGAAGATGGCGGGTCACATGGGTGCTGTTCGTCGCACGGTCCAAAATCTCGAAGTCGCGCGTGTTGATGCCGAGCAGGGTCTCGTCATGATCAAGGGCGCGACGCCGGGTGCAAAAGGTGCGTGGATTGAAATTCGTGATGCTGTCAAAGGTGTCAAAGCGGACGATCTGCCGACACCAGGAAAATTCACAATGGATGCGCCTAAGGCTGCACCTAAAAAAGCAAAAGGTGAGGAAGAGTAAATGAAACTCGACGTTCAAACACTCGCCGGGAAAAAATCGGGTTCAGTTGATCTGAACGATGATGTTTTCGGCAACGAGCCACGGGCAGACATCCTGCACCGTATGGTTCGCTATCAACTCGCCAAGCGTCGCTCTGGCACGCATCAGGTTCAAGAGCGCGGTGATGTCTCCAAGACAACCAAGCGTATTGGTCGCCAAAAAGGTGGTGGTACAGCCCGTCACGGTAACGGTTCTGTCTCGCAGTTTCGCGGTGGTGCCAAGGCACACGGTCCACGGTCCCGCGATCACAGCTTCAATCTGCCGAAGAAAGTTCGCGCCATGGCGATGCGCCACGCGCTCTCTTCCAAGGTGAAGTCATCCGAGCTTATCATCATTGATGAGGCTTCCGTGAAATCGCCTAAAACGGCAGATCTTCGCAAGCAGCTCGAAAAACTCGGCGTCACAAACGGTCTCGTCGTTACGGGTGCTGCGGTTGATACAAATTTTGCCAAAGCGGCCAATAATATCCCGAATGTGGATGTGTTGTCCTCTGCTGGTGCCAATGTTTATGACATCCTCAAGCGTCACCACCTCGTGTTGACAAAAGAAGCTGTCGCAGATCTGGAGGCTCGCCTGTCATGAGCGTCGCAGCCCGTCATTACGATACGGTCACAGCACCGATTATCACTGAGAAGACGACCATCGTCGCCGAAAACAACCAGGTTGTTTTTGAGGTGCCGTTGAGCGCGTCCAAGCCCGCGATTAAAGAGGCGATTGAGCAATTGTTCAGCGTTTCCGTCACCGCCGTCAATACGATGCGCGTCAAGGGTAAAACCAAGCGCTTCCGGGGTCGCCCTGGTCGCCGCAATGATATCAAAAAAGCTATCGTCACGTTAAAAGACGGCGACAGCATTGATATCGCGACCGGATTGTAGGGGTCACGACATGGCATTAAAGACTTTCAACCCGACTTCCCCTTCGCGTCGTCACCTTGTGCAGGTTGACCGCTCGGAGCTTCACAAGGGTCGTCCAGAAAAATCACTGACACATGGTCTGACAAAGTCCGGTGGTCGGAACAATACAGGTCGCATCACGATGCGCCGTCAAGGTGGTGGCCATAAGCGCCTTTACCGTATGATTGATTTCAAGCGCACGAAGCTGGATATGACGGCGGAAGTCTTGCGTCTGGAATATGATCCGAACCGCACGGCCTTTATCGCGCTGATCCAATATAAAGACGGTGAAAAGTCCTACATTCTCGCGCCACAGCGCTTGGCTGTCGGTGACACGGTTATCTCCTCTGCCCGCGCGGATGTGAAGCCGGGTAATACAATGCCGCTTCGCGTCATGCCTGTCGGGACGATTATTCACAATGTCGAGCTCAAGCCCGGCAAAGGTGGTCAATTGGCCCGTTCGGCAGGTGCTTATGCGCAACTCGTCGGTCGGTCCGAAGGTTACGCTCAGGTTCGCCTGAAATCCGGCGAAATGCGGATGGTTCACCAGACTTGTCTCGCGACGGTCGGTGCGGTGTCCAACCCGGATCACATGAACATCAATCTTGGTAAAGCCGGGCGGAAACGCTGGCTTGGTAAGCGCCCGCAAGTTCGCGGCGTGGCCATGAACCCAGTTGATCACCCTCACGGTGGTGGTGAAGGCCGGACATCCGGTGGTCGTCATCCTGTGACGCCTTGGGGTAAGCCGACTAAGGGTGCGAAAACGCGCTCGAATAAAGCTACTGATAAATTCATCATTCGTTCGCGCCACGCGAAGAAAAAACGCTAGGGAGCGCGGAACATGCCACGTTCAGTTTGGAAAGGTCCGTTTGTTGACGGATACCTCCTGAAAAAAGCCGAAGCGACACGCGCCGAGTCGCGTCATAAGCCGATCAAAACCTGGTCGCGTCGTTCGACAATCATGCCATCTTTTGTGGGTCTGTCCTTTCAGGTTCATAATGGTCAAAAATTCGTGCCCGTCACAATTGACGAGGACATGGTAGGTCACAAGCTCGGTGAATTTGCACCGACGCGGACTTATTATGGTCACTTGGCCGATAAAAAAGCCAAGCGGAAGTAGACGTCATGGCCAAGCAAAAAAATCCCCGTCGCGTCGGCGACAAAGAGGCGCGCGCGAAGCTCCGCATGATCCGGACGAGCCCACAAAAGTTGAACCTCGTTGCGCAGCTTATCCGCGGCAAACGTGTTGAAACAGCTCTGGCTGATCTTCAATTCTCGCATAAGCGTATTTCTAACGACGTAAAAAAAGTGCTCGAAAGCGCGATTGCCAATGCCGAGAATAATCATGGTCTCGATATTGATAGTTTGATCGTTTCTGAAGCTTATGTCGGCAAGAACTTCGTCATGAAGCGTTTCCGTGCCCGTGCCCGTGGTCGTGGTGCCCGTATCCTGAAGCCGTTCTCTGAATTGACGATCATCGTCAAAGAAGTTGATGATGCTGAATATGAGGCGATGAAAGACAAAAAAGCCGGTAAGAAAGCTGCTAAAAACGCGGCGATCGAAAAAGAGGCTAAAAAGTCAGCTAAGACAAGTGAGGCCGCGTAATGGGTCAGAAGATTAATCCAATTGGCTTGCGTCTCGGTATCAACCGGACATGGTCATCACGTTGGTACGCAAACACGTCCGAATATGGCGAATTGTTGCATCAAGATCTCGCTATTCGCGCGTTCCTGATGAGTGAACTGAAGAATGCTTCAGTCTCCCGTATTGTTATTGAGCGTCCACATAAAACATGTCGCATCACAATCTACACGGCGCGTCCGGGTGTTGTGATCGGTAAAAAAGGCTCCGATATCGAGGTTCTTCGCAAGAAGGTTGCCTCCATGGTTGACGGCGAAGTCTTCATCAACCTCGTCGAAGTTCGTAAGCCGGAAGTTGATGCCTATCTCGTTGCTGACGGTATCGCGCAACAGCTTGAGCGTCGCGTGTCTTTCCGTCGTGCCATGAAGCGGTCGCTTCAAAGCGCGATGCGTATGGGTGCTATTGGTTGTAAGATTAAACTTGGTGGTCGTCTCGGCGGTGCTGAAATCGCACGTGTTGAACAGTATCACGAAGGGTCCGTGCCTTTGCACACCATGCGCGCTGACATCGATTACGGGACAGCCCGCGCGATGACGGCCATGGGTATCATTGGCATCAAGGTCTGGATCAATAAGGGCGAGATCATGGAAAATGATCCTTACGCTCACGAGAAACGCATGACCGAGCAGGGCGATACACGCTCGCGCGGGAATGATCGCAACCGGAATGACCGCCAAGGCGGTCGTCGTCCGGCGCGTACAAATTAAGTAAGGGCTAAGAGCAATGTTACAGCCAAAACGTACAAAATTCCGGAAAGCCCATAAGGGCCGGATCAAGGGCATGGCCAAAGGTGGCACGGCGCTGAACTTCGGGTCTTACGGCCTCAAGTCTCTCGATGCGGAGCGTGTTACTGCGCGCCAGATCGAGGCAACACGTCGTGCGATCACGCGTCACATGAAACGGGCCGGACGGGTCTGGATCCGCATCTTCCCTGATGTGCCTGTGACGAAGAAACCGACCGAAGTCCGTATGGGTAAAGGTAAAGGTTCTGTTGAATTCTGGGCGGCCAAGGTCAAGCCGGGTCGTATCATGTTTGAAATTGACGGCGTGTCCGACGAAGTCGCGCGTGAAGCGCTGCGTCTCGGCGCTGCCAAATTGCCAGTGCGGACGAAAATCGTCATGCGTCCTGGTGAAAAGCCGGAATAGGAGAGCGATCATGAAAGCTGAAGATATCCGCGCATTATCCGCCGACCAGGTCACGGACGAGTTGCTCAAGCTGAAGAAAGAGCAGTTCAACCTGCGCTTCCAGGATGCTACCGGCCAGCTCGAGAAGACCGCGCGCGTGCGTCAGGTCCGTCGTGACATCGCCCGCATCAAGACAATCCAGGCTGAAGCAAAATCAGCCGACAAGAAGAAGGCGTAAGTCATGCCTAAACGTATTCTGCAAGGCGTCGTTGTTTCCGACAAGACTGACAAAACTGTTGTTGTCAAAGTCGAGCGTTCTTTTCTGCACCCGCTGCTGAAGAAAACGATCCGCCGGACAAAAAAGTATCACGCACATGATGAGAGCAATGCGATCAAAGTGGGCGAGCAGGTGCGCATCATTGAATGCCCGCCAAAATCGAAATTGAAGACCTGGGAAGTCGTCACCGGGAAATAAATTCCCGGCGGTGAAACTGCCAAGCTTAGGAGAATCGCATGATTCAAATGCAATCCAACCTCGACGTCGCCGATAATTCCGGTGCCCGTCGCGTTCAGTGCATCAAAGTACTGGGCGGATCCAAGCGCCGCTACGCCAGCGTGGGCGACATTATTGTCGTCTCCGTGAAAGAGGCTCAGCCGCGTGGTAAAGTGAAAAAGGGTGACGTCCGTCGCGCTGTTGTTGTGCGTGTCCGTAAGGACATCCAACGCGCCGATGGTTCCGTTATCCGTTTTGACGGCAATGCTGCTGTCATCATCAATACAAATGGCGAACCGCTCGGAACGCGGATTTTTGGCCCTGTGCCGCGCGAGCTTCGCGCCAAGTCAGGCCCGACAAAAAATCTGATGAAGATCGTCTCGCTCGCACCAGAGGTCCTGTAGTCATGGCTGCCAAGATCAAAAAAGGCGATTATGTCGTTGTCCTGTCGGGCGCCGATAAAGGTCGCAAAGGCGAAGTCCTTAAGGTTTCTCCAAAGGATGAGCGCGTCGTTGTCAAAGGCGTTCGCCTGATGAAGCGTCACGTCAAGCCGTCACAGGCTGACCCTGATGGCGGAATTCAACAGTTTGAAGCACCAATTCACGTTTCTAACGTCGCGCATATCGATCCAAAAGACGATGTTCCGACACGCGTGGGTTTCAAGGTTCTGAAAGACGGCAAAAAGGTCCGCGTGGCCAAGAAATCGGGAGAAGTCATCGATGGCTAAGCCGTATACACCCCGCCTGGCCGAACTCTACACGAGCGAAATTCGTGGCAAGATGCAGGATCAGTTTAAATATTCCAACTCCATGCAGATCCCGGCGATTGAAAAAGTCGTCCTGAATATGGGTCTCGGTGAAGGCGTTGCTGACAAGAAGAAAGTCACAGCCGCCATCGAAGAAATGGAATTGATCGCCGGCCAAAAGCCTGTGCCAACTGTCGCCAAGAACTCCATTGCGGGCTTTAAGCTCCGTGACGGTATGGTGATTGGTGCCAAAGTGACGCTGCGTCGCGACAAGATGTATGAATTTCTTGATCGTCTGACAAACGTGGCGCTGCCACGCGTTCGTGACTTTCGCGGCCTGAATGGTAAAAGTTTTGATGGTAATGGCAATTATGCCATGGGCCTGAAAGAGCATATCGTCTTCCCTGAAATTGACTATGATAAGGTCGAGGGAACACGCGGTATGGATATCGTGGTGCAAACCAGCGCCAAAACAGATGAAGAAGCCAAGGCATTGCTGGCCGCGTTTGGGTTCCCGTTCCGCAACTGAGCGAAACGACCAAACGAACGCAGTAAGTCGAGCGGGTCTTTGAAAGAGGCCCAGCAACTTGAAAAAGGAATAGATTGAATGGCTAAAGTCAGTGCAGTCGAACGCAATTTGAAGCGCCAGCGCCTCGTTGCGAAATATGCCGCGAAACGTGCTCTCTTGAAAGACACAGCTCGCGACAAAGACCTTCCGGTCGAAGAGCGTTTTGCCGCTCAGCTGAAACTCGCGGCACTCCCGCGTAACTCTGCTGAGACACGCGTTCGCAACCGTTGTCAGGTCACCGGGCGTCCGCGCGGTTACTATCGTAAAATGAAAATGTCCCGTATCGCCATCCGTGATCTGGGTTCTATCGGCCTGATCCCGGGTCTCACGAAATCCAGCTGGTAGGGAGGAAACAGAATGTCTTTTTCCGATCCACTCGGTGATATGCTCACCCGTATCCGTAACGCCATCATGCGTAACCGCTCTTCGGTTATAACACCGGCGTCAAACTTGCGCGGCCGCGTCCTCGACGTTTTGGCTGATGAAGGTTTCATCCGCGGATATTCCGAAACAACAGATGAAGCGGGCTTCCGTGCCTTCTCCATCGAATTGAAATATTTCGAAGGTGAAGCGGTTATCCGTGAAATCAAACGCGTGTCCAAACCCGGCCGTCGCGTTTACTCGTCCGTCAAGACGTTGCCGCAAGTCCGCAATGGTCTCGGCATCTCTATCCTGTCCACCCCTAAAGGCGTTATGAGTGACGCTGCTGCCCGCGAAAACAATGTCGGCGGCGAAGTCCTCTGCCAGGTCGCGTAAGGAGGGTTATATGTCACGTATTGGTAAAAACCCCGTCACGGTCCCAGTCGCTGTCACACTGACCCAATCCGGTCAGGACGTCACAGTCAAAGGCGCCAAGGGCGAATTAAGCTTCACGCTTCCGGATGCTGTCACAGGCAAATTGGAGGGTGCTGAATTCACCGTTTCCCCCGTTGAAGGCAACAAGAACGCCAAAGCGATGTGGGGCATGGCCCGCACAATGGTAGCAAACATGATTGAAGGCGTGTCAAACGGCTTCAAAAAAGAGCTTCAGCTCAAAGGTGTTGGTTATCGGGCACAGATGAAAGGGTCTACACTGTCTATGCAGCTTGGGTTCTCTCACGATGTTGAATATGCCGCGCCGGACGGAATCACAATTAACGCACCAAAGCCGACTCAGGTGATTATCGAAGGTATCGATAAGCAGCAGGTTGGTCAGGTTGCAGCGGAAATCCGCTCCTACCGGAAGCCAGAGCCTTACAAAGGTAAGGGTGTCCGTTATCTTGGCGAATATGTCCGGATGAAAGAAGGGAAGAAGAAGTAGTCATGAAATCCTCTCGCTCCCTCATGCAGCGTCGCGCGCAACGCGTCCGTCGCCGCCTCAAAAAACACGCCAATGGACGTCCGCGTCTGTCGGTTTTCCGGTCCAACAAAAATATCAGCGTTCAGATCATCGACGATGTGACGGGCACGACTTTGGCTTCGGCTTCCACTTTGGAAGACAAGACAGCCAAAGGCGGCGATGTCGAAGCGGCAAAGCGCATCGGCAAGCTGATCGCGGAACGCGCGTCAAAGGCGAAAGTCGGCGACATCGTGTTCGATCGTGGACCTTATCTCTATCACGGCCGGGTGAAAGCCCTCGCCGACGCGGCTCGCGAAGCCGGTCTGAAATTCTAGGAACGTATTATGGCTCGTAGAGAAGACAACCGTCGCGGTGGAAAACGCGAAGAAGTAGATAACGAATTCACGGATCGCTTGGTTCACATTAACCGTGTTGCCAAGACTGTGAAAGGTGGACGGAATATGTCTTTCGCTGCCCTCGTTATCGTGGGTGATGAAAAAGGTCGTGTCGGCTTCGGTAAGGGTAAAGCCCGCGAAGTGCCGGAAGCGATCCGTAAGGCGTCGGAAGAAGCCAAAAAGACAATGATCCGCGTGCCATTGCGCGAAGGTCGCACATTCCATCATGATGTCCGCGGACGTCACGGTGCGGGTAAAGTTGTGATGCGTGCGGCGCCTCCGGGTACCGGTGTTATTGCAGGTGGACCCATGCGGGCTGTGCTCGAATGCCTCGGCGTTCAGGACGTGGTCACAAAGTCTATCGGGACATCAAACCCATACAACATGGTGCGTGCGACTTTTGATGCGCTCAAGCGTATGGAAAGCCCGCGGACGATCGCGAATAAGCGTGGCAAGAAAGTCGCCGAGATCGTGAACCGCCGCAATGATGGTGCGTCAGCTCCGGAGGCGCTTGATGCGGCTTCTGAAACTGTCGTAGCTGGAGCGGAGGCTTAGTCATGGCTAAAAAAGCAACAGTAACTGTTCGCCAAACCGGCAGTGCGACCCGTCGTAAACCTGACCAGCGTGCAACGCTTGTCGGTCTCGGCTTGGGACGCATCGGAAAACAGCGGACTTTGGAAGACACACCTTCCGTGCGTGGGATGATCAATAAGGTCGCCCATATGGTAAAAATCGTAGAAGAGTAGTTTCTCCACAGTCCGGCATTGCCGGGCTTTGGCTGAAAAACCTCTTGAGGATAGTACAATGCGTTTGAACGAACTAAGTGATAATGATGGCGCCACACACCGCAAGAAGCGGATTGGTCGCGGTATCGGCTCTGGCAAGGGCAAAACAGGTGGCCGCGGTGTCAAAGGTCAGAAGTCCCGCTCAGGTGTGACAGTTGGCGGCTTTGAAGGCGGCCAAATGCCCATCTATATGCGTCTGCCAAAGCGTGGCTTTAACGCGCCAAACAGCAAGACATATCAGGAGCTCAGCATTGCCAATATTAATCGTGCGATTGAGTCCGGTAAGATTGACGGCAAAACTGATCTTGATGCAGCGGCCCTCGTCGAAGCCGGCGTTATCCGCCGTGCCAAAGACGGTGTTCGTCTGATCGGTACAGGTAAAGTGTCGAAGGCCGTGAAGCTTCACGTCTCCGGCGCAACAAAAGGCGCGATTGCCGCTGTCGAAGCGGCCAAAGGCTCCGTAACTGTTCTGGACGAAGACACTGTCTATCGCAAAAAAGGCGAGAAGCAGGACCGTTCTGGCAAAGTGTCCAAAGCTGATAAGAAAGCCGCCAAAGCCGACGCAGCTCCGGCTGAAAAAGCGCCAAAAGCTGAAAAGCCCAAGGCCGTTAAAAAGGCTCCGGCCAAGAAAGCTGCCGCTAAAAAAGATGACGGCGTGTCCGCTTATCTCGAGCCAACACAGCAGTTTGATGCGGATGCTGACAACGCTGTTGTGACGAAGATTGAAAAATATCTTGGGGCGTCTTTGAAGAATAAGGACGCGAAATACGTGTCTTGTTCGGATGAGACGGAACTCGATACAATCGTCAAAGGCTTCATGAAAAAGAAAATGGGCATTGATGACAAAGACACCGCAATGGAAAAAGTCAAAGCTGTCTGTGCCGAGATGAAGCCAATGCGTATGAAAAACCGTGTCACATTCTATTACCTGCTGGCCAAAAACGAAGGCAAGCTCGGCGAATTCTAAACTATAATGTTAAGGCCGTGTCCTGTTCTTACAGGGCGCGGCCTTGAACATGTTTGTCGCACCCCCATCTGGTTATGATACGCGCGTTAAGCCTCTCATATTCTGATTGCAGGTGTGGCGCGATGAACAGATAAAGGGAACCGCATCATGGCTTCAGCCTCTGAACAGCTCGCCGCCAATATGAACCTTGGGGTCTTCTCCAAGGCGAAAGAGCTGCAAAAGCGACTTCTCTTCACGCTCATGATTTTGGTTGTTTACCGTATCGGGACTTTCGTTCCGATTCCGGGGATCAATATTGATGCCTTCCAGGCGGCCTTTGGCAGCGGGACGGGTGGCTCCCTCTTTGAACGATTGAATATGTTTGCCGGTGGTGCCGTCGAGCGTCTCGGTATTTTTGCGTTGAACGTGATGCCATATATTTCGGCTTCGATCATCATGACCCTGCTGAAGGGGTCAGTCGCCTCGCTGAAAGAACTCGACAAAGACGGCGAGCAAGGGCGGAAGCAAATTAACCAATATACGCGCTATCTGACCGTGTTCCTCGCGGCGTTCCAAGCCTTTGGTATTGCCCGTGCGCTGCAAGCCACAGACGGCACTGTCATTGATCCCGGTCTCTTCTTCCAAGCGTCTACAGTGATCACACTCGTCGGCGGTACGATGTTCCTGATGTGGCTCGGTGAGCAGGTGACGGCACGCGGTGTCGGTAACGGTGTCTCGTTGATCATTTTCGCGGGTATTGTCGCCGAGCTACCGAAAGCGCTGTTCCAGCTCTTCGGACAGAACCAGACAGGTCAGATTACAGAATTTCTCTTGATTATCCTGCTGGCGCTCTTTGTCGGGCTGTCCATGCTGATTGTCTTCGTCGAACGGGCGCAGAGGCGATTACTTGTCCGGTATCCCAAACGCCAGATGGCGGGTGGGAAACAGTTTGGCGGCGAAAACTCCTTCATGCCGCTGAAACTGAACACGGCCGGTGTTATCCCGCCAATCTTCGCCAGTTCGCTTCTATTATTGCCAGCGACATTCGGTCAGATCTTTGTTGGCCAAGACGGCGCGGCGTCGGGTATTGCGGGGACAATCCTCGCCTATCTCGGCTATGGCTCGCCAACCTATCTCGCGTTATACGGCCTGTTGATTATCTTCTTCTGTTACTTCTACGTCCCTTACGTGTTTAAGCCCGATGATGTGGCCGATAACCTTCGCAAGAATGGCGGTTTCCTGCCGGGTATTCGTCCGGGTCAACGGACAGCGGAATATCTGTCCTACGTCCTGTCGCGCCTGACATTTATCGGCGCGCTTTACGTGGCCTTTGTCTGTGTCCTGCCCGAGCTCTTCATCGCGCAACAGGGCGGTACGGTTCCGGCCTCTGTCGCCATGTTGATCGGCGGAATGAGCTTGCTGATTATCGTGTCCGTGACACTCGACACGGTCGCACAAATTCAATCGCACCTGATCGCGCATCAATATGAGGGCCTCATCAAGAAGTCCCGCATGCGTCGCCGTAACAAGACATAAGAGGGACTGATGGCTCTGAATCTCGTTCTTTTTGGTCCTCCCGCTGCGGGCAAAGGCACACAAGCCAAACGTCTCGTGGCGGAGCGTCAGCTCATTCAACTCTCAACGGGTGATATGTTGCGTGCGGCCATTAAGTCCGGATCGGAACTCGGCCAAAAAGTTGAGGGTATTATCAAAGCCGGTGACCTCGTCAGTGACGAGATTGTCATCGCCCTGATCGAGGATCAGCTGGATTCGAATCCGGGTGCCGCAGGATTTATCTTTGACGGATTCCCCCGCACCGTCGCCCAAGCCGAAGCCCTGGATTCAGTGCTCGCGAAACGGGACGAATCGGTGGACTCGGTCATCCGTCTCAAAGTAGACGACGGTTCAATTCTCGGGAGGATCGAAAAACGATTCCTCGAACAAGGCCGCAAGGATGATAATCCCGAAGTCTTCAAACATCGCCTCGCGACCTATAACAAACAGACGGCTCCGCTCCTGCCTTATTACTCGGCACAGGGAAAGCTGACGGAAGTTGATGGTATGGCGGATATTGAAACGGTTGCCGCGTCCATTTCGGAAGTGCTCGACCGTCAGGCCTCTCCCAAGGGAGAGCCTAAAAAAGGATTTTTCGCGCGTCTATTTGGCGGGTGAGAGTTTCGGAGGTGAAAACCTCCAAGATAACAGCGCGGACGGTTGACGCCTTCCGTTAATAAGACTAAGTGACCCGCTTTCGCGGCAGACGTCATCGGCTACCGTCTCATTTGTTATGGGACAAGCAAACGTCAGACGCCGAACCGGAACCGGAATGAATTGGAGGCCGAGTGTGGCTCGTATTGCTGGGGTAAATATCCCGACCAACAAACGCGTTGAAATCGCGCTACGTTATATTCACGGCATCGGCCCTGCAAAGGCGACCGAGATCTGTGAGAAGGTTGGCATCTCGCGCGAGCGTCGCGTGCATGACCTGACCGATCAGGAAATTTTGCAAATCCGTGAGACCATTGATGCCGAGCATCAGGTCGAAGGTGATCTGCGTCGTGAAGTGTCCCAGAACATCAAGCGCTTGATGGATATGGGTAACTATCGCGGTCTGCGTCACCGTCGTGGCTTGCCCGTTCGTGGCCAGCGTACACATACAAATGCCCGCACACGCAAAGGCCCTGCAAAGGCCATTGCCGGTAAGAAGAAATAAGGTAGTCTGACATGGCAAGAGAACCAGGCAAGGTCCGCCGCGCCGACCGGAAGAATATCACGTCCGGCGTCGCACATATCAACGCAACATTTAACAACACGATGGTCATGATCACGGATGCTCAGGGCAACGCCGTCTCATGGTGTTCCGCAGGTGCGATGGGCTTTAAAGGCTCTCGTAAATCTACGCCTTATGCGGCACAGGTTGCGGCTGAGGAAGCGGCGCGTAAAGCGGCAGAACACGGCATGAATACATTGGAAGTCAATGTGAACGGTCCAGGTTCGGGTCGTGAGTCCGCAGTCCGTGCGCTAGCGGCGACCGGAATGACGATCACAACAATCCGTGACGTCACACCCATCCCGCATAATGGTTGTCGTCCACCAAAACGCCGTCGCGTTTAAGGTCGAAATACTCCAAGCCCTGCGCTTGGGGAGAACATTTTTCGGCGTGTCATTCCCTCGCGGAACGGCGCGCCAAACGCTTAATTAGAGGCGAACACCGTGATTGAAAAAAACTGGCAAGAACTTATCCGTCCGATCAACCCGGAAATCGAACCCGGCCGTGATCCCTCGCGCAAAGCCCTGATCATTGCAGAGCCGCTCGAGCGTGGCTTTGGTATGACACTCGGTAACGCACTCCGTCGCGTATTGCTGTCCTCCCTACAGGGTGCAGCCGTCTCCGCTGTTCAGATTGACGGTATCGTTCACGAATTTACATCCATCCCAAATGTCCGCGAAGATGTCACAAACATAGTCCTGAACATCAAAGGTCTCGCCGTGCGCATGCATGCTGACGGACCGAAAAAGCTTCTTCTGCGCAAGCAAGGTGCAGGTCCCGTCACAGGTGCCGATATCGAAGAAACAGCCGACGTTGAAATCCTGAACAAGGACCACGTCATCTGTACAGCCGATGAAGGCGCTGACCTTCGTATGGAACTGACCGTGACGTCTGGGAAGGGCTATGTCCCTGCATCGGCGTCCCGTCCGGAAGATGCGCCAATTGGCCTAATCTCCATCGATGCCCTCTATTCGCCCGTCAAACGCGTCGCTTACCGCGTTGAAGACACACGCGAAGGTCAAGTTCTCGATTATGATAAACTCATCATCGACATTGAAACAAATGCCGCCGTCACACCGGAAGATGCGATCGCGGTTGCGGCTCGTATTCTGCAAGACCAATTCCAAGTCTTCGTCAACTTTGACGATCCGGAAGATGTGTCCCGTGGTGAAGAGAAACCCGAACTCGACTTTAACCCCGCGCTTCTGCGCAAGGTTGACGAGCTTGAGCTCTCTGTCCGCTCTGCAAACTGCCTCAAGAACGATAATATCGTTTACATTGGCGACCTGATTCAGAAATCCGAAGCTGAAATGCTCCGTACGCCGAACTTTGGTCGTAAATCCCTCAATGAGATCAAAGAAGTTCTCGCTGCCATGGGCTTGCACCTCGGCATGGACGCGCCAAACTGGCCGCCGGAGAATATCGAAGAACTCGCCAAGAAATATGACGACCATATCTAAGCTTTCTGCTTAGATTGGTCCCAAAGAACACCTCGAAGAGATTTAGCCATGCGTCATAAAATCGCCCATCGTAAACTGAACCGCACAGCGTCACACCGCAAAGCGATGTTCGCCAATATGTCCAGCTCCCTTATCGAGCATGAGCAAATCGTCACGACTCTGCCAAAAGCGAAAGAACTTCGTCCTTTCGTCGAGAAGCTCGTAACACTCGCCAAAAAAGGCGACCTAAACTCCCGTCGTATCGCGATTGCGCGTACGCGCAATAAAGAGATGTCCAAGAAACTCTTCGACGTTCTCGGCCCCCGCTATGCGGATCGTCCGGGTGGATATATCCGCATCATGAAAGCGGGCTTCCGCTATGGTGACAACGCGCCAATGGCCGTCATTGAATTCGTCGATCGCGACGAAGATGCCAAAGGCAAAGTGGACCGTGAGAGAGCCGAAGCGGTCGACGCATAGCGTCGATTGGAAGGTCCAGTGGACCTTCCAAAGTGAAGGCTCCGAAATCGCAAGATTTCGGGACTCGACATAGAATAAATGAACCGTGGCCAGCGCCGCGGTTTTTTGTTTTAGGGGCAACGATCAATAAAACGAGCAATGCAGGGGATAATCAAAACTCAAACACAAAAAGACCGCAGCAAAGCCACGGTCTTGATCATAAAAATTCAAAACAGTTTAAGCCTTAAGAAGCTCCAGCAATTTTTCGGCTGCAGCATCTGATGATGCGGGGTTTTGCCCTGTCACCAACGTCCCATCCGCCACGATAAATGATGTCCAATCGCCCTCCCGTTCAAATTTCCCGCCATTGGCTTTCAACATATCCTCAACCAGGAATGGGACAACATCTGTTAATTCCACAGCCTCTTCTTCACTATTGGTGAAACCTGTTACAGTTCTGCCGTGAACGAGCGGATCGCCATTCGGTGCTTTTGTGTGTTTGAAGATAGCGGGGGCGTGACAGACCGCACCAATAGGGCGATCAGACGCCGCGAAAGCCTCAATCAAATTGATACTATTGGTATCTTCGGCCAAATCCCACAACGGGCCGTGGCCGCCGGGGTAGAAGATAGCATCGAAACCTTCTTCTGAAATTGTTGAGAGTTTGACTGTATTTGCAAGCTCATTTTGTGCAGCTTTATCCGCCTTGAAACGCTCCGTTGCAGGTGTTTGGGCATCTTCAGTATCACTGGAGGGGTCAAGGGGCGGTTGACCGCCTTTGGGCGAGGCGAGCGTAATTTCTGCATTAGCGTCTTTGAAGACGTAATAGGGGGCCGCGAATTCTTCCAACCAAAAGCCTGTCTTTTTGCCCGTATCTCCGAGTTTATCATGCGAGGTGAGAACCATCAGTATTTTCATTATTTGACCTTATATATTTTGGTTATTCGATTGATCGTACAAACGATCATATAGGTATATCGTTCCCGACATTCATGTGTGAACACAGGCCAATTGCATCTCCTATTTTGGTGCCCTGATGTGTTACGCTATGATTGATAGAGAATAGTGGAAGGACGGACAGATGGTTCAGCTCAATATCAATGGACAACAAGCCAGCTTAAAAACCGACCCCGACACTCCGCTACTTTGGGCGATCCGTGAGGAGCTCGGCCTGACGGGGACGAAATTTGGCTGCGGCATTGCACAATGCGGGGCGTGTACAGTTCATGTAAACGGCGAACCCGTGCGGTCCTGTTCCACGCCGCTCTCCGCTGCTGAGGGTACGGATGTCACCACGATTGAAGGTGTTACTGATGCCGAGGGAACGCTCCATGCGGTACAGCAGGCGTGGATCAAACATCAGGTGCCGCAATGCGGTTATTGCCAATCCGGGCAGATTATGAGCGCTGTGGCCCTCTTGGAGACCACGCCTGACCCAACGGATGAAGATATCAACACGGCCATGTCCGGTAATATCTGCCGCTGCGGTATGTATGACCGTATCCGCGCGGCGATCAAAACCGCCGCGAAGGAGGCCTGATCATGGCCAAACTGGGAAAGTGGACACGACGCGGATTTATCGGCGCAGGGCTCGTCGCGGGCGGGGCGCTCGTCGTCGGGGTTGCCATCCGACCCGGTGACCGCACGGACAAGCTCGAAAAATATGTAGCGGGGGAGGGTGAACACCTTCTCGCCGCTTGGGTCAAAATTTCCGAAGAAAATGTCATCACGGCGATCATCCCCCACGGTGAAATGGGGCAGGGCGTACACACGGCCCTCTCCGCCATGCTCGCCGAGGAAATGGATGCGGATTGGGAGGCAATGGAAATCCTCGAAGCGCCTGCCATCAAGGACTACGCAAACTTCCCCCTCGTGCGGGAGTTCATAGCGGGCGGAAAAGCCGTGCCCGGCATGGTGTTTGACACGCTGAACGGGGCGATGCTGGCCATTTCCAAATCCATGAATATGCAGATCACGGGCGGGTCGACTTCCGTCCGCTTTACCGGAACCGGCGCGATGCAGACGGCGGGTGCGGCGGCGCGGGAATTGATTGTGAAGGCTGCGGCGAAAGACTGGGGCGTTCCGGTGTCCAGCCTGCGCACGGAAAAGAGTGTCGTCTATCACGACGCCTCAAATCGGTCTGCGCCTTACGGCACATTCGCGGCGGCGGCGTCCGAAATGGAACCCAATATCCGTCCCAAACTGAAATCCCGCAAAGATTACACGCTAATGGGGAGGTCCCTCCCGCGCGTGGATATTCCGGCCAAGGTGAATGGAACTGCGGCTTTCGGGATTGATGCCAGAGTTGACGGAATGAAATACGCCACCGTTATGGCCCCGCCCGTCCATGGTGCGAAGATCGAGCAGGTCGATGACAGTGCGGCAAAAGACATGCCCGGCGTCATCTCCATTCATAATATGGGCGATTATGTCGGCGTGGTCGCAGACGGTTATTGGCAGGCCCAACAGGCGCTCTATGCGCTGGATGTGACCTTCACGACATCAGACGCGGACGCATTAAATCAGGACGCCCTCTATGCGCAATATGCGCAGGCGCTGGATTCCGGTAAACGCAAAGTCCTGCACAAAACGGGCGATGTCACGAAAGCCGAAGCGAAGGCTGCGCGGATTTTCGAAGCCGAGTATACAGTCCCCTATCTCGCCCATGCCTGTATGGAACCGATGAATGCGACCGCTTGGGTGCGGGATGGGGTTTGCGATATCTGGTGCGGGACGCAAAACCCGCTCGGCACGAAAGAGGCTATCGCGAAAGCTTTCGACATGAAGTCCGAAAATGTCACACTCCACACGGCCTTAATGGGCGGGGCGTTTGGGCGTCGGGCCATGACGGATTATGTCCTGCAGGCCGTGGCTCTGTCGAAAGCCTCCGGTCATCCCGTCAAACTCATCTGGTCACGTGAGGAAACGACGCAGCAGGACCATTACCGTCCGGCGGTGATCGGGCGTTACCGCGCCGCGCTGGACGCGGATAATATGCCGCTGAGTTGGGAGAGTGTCTTCGTCCACAAAATGGACCCGCCCGAAGCCAGCCTGATTCCCTACGCCATCCCGAACCAGAAAATGCAGGTTGTGGAGAGTCCCTCCCATACACGGCTCGGGCCTTGGCGGTCCGTCGATCACACGCAGCACGGTTATTTCACGGAGAGCTTTATCGAAGAACTCGCCCATGAAGCCGGCAAGGACGGCTATGAGTTCCGCCGCGCACTCCTCAGCGATCATCCACGCTTTGTGAAGGTCCTTGATGCTGCTGCGAAACTTGGAAATTGGGGTGCACCGCTTCCCGACGGACAGGCACGCGGTATTTCCATCGTCGAGAGCTTCATGACCATTTGCGCGCAGGTCGTAACTGTGGATGTCAGCGAAGGCGATCCGCATGTGCTCCACGTGGCCTGCGCCGCCGACCCCGGATTGGCTGTTAATCCTGACGGCTTCACAGCACAAATGCAAAGTGGGATTATCTACGGTCTCTGCGCCGCGCTACACGGCGAAATCACATTGGAAGACGGCGCGGTTGCGCAGAGCAACTTCCACGATTACGAAATCCTGCGCATAGACCGCGCCCCGAAAATCGACACCGTGATTGTCAGCAGTGACGCCCGCATCGGCGGGGGCGGCGAACCCGGAACCCCACCGATTGCTCCCGCATTGGCCAATGCCGTGTTTAATGCGACGGGACGGCGGATGCGGAGTTTGCCCATTCGGGATGTGAGTGTGGGTGTTGCGAGTTAATAAACAGACATAAAAATGAATTATGTATCAGTTGTTATGTCATCCCAATTTTCATATTCGCCCCATAAAACCCAATTGATTGCATGATGACGTTCTTGGATAATTTCAATGTCGACTTTGATTTTGGGGGCTTGATTTTTGATTTGAGCGTTTCTTGCTTCCCAGTGATAGTTTTCAATTGTTTCACATAAACTCAGGATTTCTAGTTCGTCTCTTAAATTTGCAGTCTTCAAGTACCTTTGGGCAGTGGTTTGATTCAGTGGTGAAAACGCTTTCTGGAAGATATCTGTTTCACATTTTTCATGTGCAGGCGCTAGCTCGGTAATCTCATTTAGAGCCCATAGCAAAATATGTAATCTTTCTGCTTGCCAGCTATAACTTATCTTCTGCTTTTCTGTAGCATTTGGGTCATTAAGAAAAACGGCCTCTTTAGGGGATAGAGAGCTCCAAAGGTCATTCCCTTTGATCCATTTAATCACGTCTTGTCGTGGTGTTGCATCAATCGATAGGAGCCAAACACCAAATAGAGCTAAAGCACGTTTCGCAACATTTTCAGCACTCACAAAATTAAAGTCTTCTGGTATTTCTTCATAGGACATATTTTTTCTAGCTTAAAACTACTCTCAACTTACCCCACACTCCACTTACCCTACACTCCACCCCAAAGTCTCACCCGCATGAAACGGAATGATATCCGTCTCGCTCAAGGTCATCCGCTCCGGCACGACATGATCCTGCTTTGTTAGCGTCATCGTCTCCTCATTCACGGGCAGGCCGTAAAAGCGGGGGCCGTTTAAACTCGCGAAATTTTCTAATTTATCCAGCGCACCCTCTTCCTCGAATGTGAGAGCGTAGCTTTCCATCGCATAGGGCGCGTTAAACACGCCCGCGCAGCCACAGGCGCTTTCTTTTGCACCAACGGCATGCGGGGCCGTGTCCGTGCCGAGAAAGAATTTGGAATGTCCGGAGGTCGCGGCCTTGCGCAGGGCGAGGCGGTGTTTCTCGCGCTTGGCAATGGGCAGGCAGTAATAATGCGGGCGAATGCCGCCCTCGAAAATGGCATTCCGGTTATAGCGCAGGTGATGCGGTGTAATCGTGGCGGCAACATTCGGTCCGGCCTCGGTCACAAAATCTGCGGCTTCCTGTGTTGTAATATGTTCAAACACGACTTTCAGGTTTGGATGTTCTTTGACGAGACCGACCATCACCTCGTCGATGAAGACGGCTTCGCGGTCAAAAATATCGACATCCTTATGCGTGACTTCGCCGTGGACGAGGAGCGGCATCCCGACATCTTCCATCGCGTCCAACACGTCGTGAATATTGTTCACGTCAGATACGCCATGTGCGGAATTTGTCGTCGCATTTGCCGGGTAGAGTTTGGCCGCCGTAAACACGCCTTCGTCTTTGCCGCGTCGCATCTCCTCCGGGTCCATTGTATCCGTCAGATAGGCCGTCATGAGGGGTGTGAACCCCAGCGACGGATCAACGGCGGCCAGGATGCGGTCCCGATAGGCTCGGCCTGCTGCCACTGTTGTCACGGGCGGTTTCAGGTTGGGCATGATAATCGCGCGGGCAAATTGACGGGCCGTGTGGTTGACGACGTCAGACAGCATCGCCCCGTCGCGTAAATGAACATGCCAGTCATCCGGGCGGCGAATAGTCAGAGAGTCGGTCATGGGATGGAGTTAGGCAAAGTGACGGAACGGGACAAGGCTAATTTCAGGTTATAGACCTGTCCCCGGCGTAGGCCGGGGCCTCGTGAGGTTGTCGCGATGTCTTTTTGGTAGAGATTAGCCGACAGGGCCGCGGCTTGCGTCTGGGACAGGTTTTAACTGTATATCGCCAGACTTGGTTCTGCAAAATTGAGGCGATTTAAAATCGTTTCAACAACCGTTCCAGATAATCCCGCTCTTCCTGTTCGCGTTGTTGTTCGGCGGCGCGGCGGCGGAGTTCTTCGAGGAGTTCGCGGGAGCGGGTGGCGTTATCGCGGTCGTCAATATCGGCTTCGCTATTGCCGTCATTAAACCCATCGGCGCTGCGGCCCAGCGGGTCTTGGCCTTCGCCGTCGGCCTCGCTGCTTTGTCCCGATTGTTGAATAGCGGCTTCCGCGAGGGCTTCGCCCGCATCGCGGAGGGCTTGGATAGCCTCGGCTTGGGCTTCGCCCGCACCGCGTAAGTCGCCGCCCGCCAGTGCCTCTTCACTGCGTTGCATAGCCTCGTCTGCCGCACCTAGACCGCGCGCGAGTTGGTCTTGTAGCTCCTGCGTCGAGCGCCCGCCGCCTTGACCTTCACCCTGCTCAGTGCCGCCAGCGGATTGACCCTCTTCGCCCGACTGGCCTTCGCCTGTTTCTCCAGCTTGCTCTCCGCCTTCCCCTTCGCCGCTCTCCTCGCCTTGACCGGATTGTCCGTTCTCGCCCTGCGCAGGAATGGCACCATCGAGTTGTTCCAGTAGGTCGCGGAGTTCTGCCTGACGTCCGGCGAGTTCCTGTGGGTCGAGTTCTTCCTCTCCGGGTTGGCTTTGATCATTCCGTTCGGCGCGTTCCGTCTCGTCCTGCAGGTCGCGTTGTTGTCCCGTCAGGTCAGCGAGATCTTCGAGATTTTCCTTCATCTCTTCGGACATGCTCCCACTGGCCGGGTCGCCGCCTTCACCGCCACCGCCGCCTTGCGACAGTTGAATTTGCATATTTTCCAGCAGCTCGGCGAGCTGGGCGAGGGCGATGCGCGCCCCTTCGGTGTCGCCCGCGGCATTGGCTTCCTCGATGGCTTTCAGAAGTTCCTGAATTTCGTCGACACTACCCATCGCGCCGCCACCGCCGCCTCCCCCTTCGGCGACATTGCCTTCTTCTTGCGCTTTGCGGCGGAGTTCTTCGGTATAGGCGTCGACGGCGAGGTTATAGCGATCAAAGAGTGTATCAATTTCACGTTTTGACGCGCGGCGGGCAATGCCTTCGCGCAGCGCTTCTTCGGCCTCGCGCATTTCTTCCAAGGCCGTGCCGAGCACGCCGAATTCCGCACGGATCGCAATTTTCCAGAGGTCTTCGGGCAGGCCCTCCAAGAGCGTAATTCCATCCGCATGACGCATGGCGGAGCGTGCATGGCGCAATCCCATATAGACAGCGGGGTCTTCAAAAAATCCTGACGGTTGGTCGGTCACAGCCTCAATGAGAAGGGTTGCACGTTTGATCTCTGCAGGGGCACGATCAAAGGTCAAGCGCGGACGATATTCATTCATGAGGCCGTCCGCCGCTGTCCATTCGGGACGCGGGCGCGGGGCGTAGTCTTTTTCCAGACCCGCAATGACGAGACCGCGTTGTTCGGCCACGGCTTTGGCGAGCGGTTCGACGAAAATTTTATCCGGTATTGTGAAATAGGCCGGCCCTGACACGCCTGTATTTCCGGCCCCATCTGTTGCGATCAGACGGCCAATGACTTTCTTTCCGGCCCAGCGGTTCTTGGACAGGTCCAGCGCGGCAGACGCGCTTTCAACATCTGTCTGTTTGGAACCGGGCAGGGCGATATCGGCGCGGACGGTGACGCCGTCAAAGATGGTCTCTTCCGAAAACCCCTCGACCAAAAGCGCCATTTCGAGATCGAGTTTTTCGACACCAAAATCATCTTTTAAGCCATAGGAAAGTACAAGGCGGTCACGTTTATCCGCTTCGGGCGGTTCTACGATGTCCACTTCCGGCGGGGTATCATCAACAATGTTGAGCGTAAAAACCTTGCGGTCCAGCCCGACGCGGAATTCAATCGTGGCGCTACCCGTGATAATTTCGCGGACTTCAAAGCTCTTCGCGCCGAGGCGTTTCGGCGTCAGGAATGTTCCGCGCCAGCCCTGTTGCAGGCGGGGTCGGGGCGCGTCTTTTGCCCCGGAAATTCGCGCAACAAATTCACTGCCGGCAGGCACAGAAATATCGGTTGTTTCCTTGAAATAAAGCGGCGGGCGGCCCGTGTAAGATGGCGGGTCGATCCACGCTTCATAGGTGACAGAGGAGCTGCGAATGGGTGATTGCCATGTCGGCGAGATGGCTTTGCGGAGGCGTTCAAATGAGAACCCCGCCATGTAAATCGCCGCGCAGAGCAGGAGGAAGGGGAGGATAAATCGCAAATAGGCAGGGTCTATCGGGCCGAGTGTCGGACGGGGCTGAGCCTTTTTCAAAAATTGCGCTTTCTGAAGGGCGGCTTTCTGGTGAGAGGGCCAGACATCAGCAGACAGTGCGGGGCGATCATCCAAGACATCCAACGGGCGATGGGCTTGACCGGAATCTACTTCGACGCGACGGCGGGCATCGGACTGCGTTGGGACCGGAATTGGGAGCGCGCGGTAGAGACTGCGGGCGAGGACAGAAAGCGTTGCGACCAGCGCAATTAAACGGATCGGATCCCCGATCCACTGCCAGACACCCATCCATGCGCCGAGCAGGAAAATGGCGACAGCCAAAAATCCGGGTGCGAGGGTCGGCGCATAATGTTCCCACACCAAACGCAGACGGGCCCGCGCGACCAGGCGAGATGTCCGTTTCAATGTATGTTCGAGATTTATCGACATGAGCCGTAACTATAGCCAGCCAAATGTCGATGTCGCATTAAATGTCCGTGACATTTTCGTCTTTTGTCAGCCAGTTCGGGAGCGACTCCGTTTTCAGAATATCCTCAACTGTCGGGCGCGCGCGAATAACCGAATAGTCGCTGCCATTCACGAGCACTTCGGGCACGAGGGGACGTGTATTATATTGGCTCGCCTGCGCTGCCCCATAGGCGCCTGCGGAGTGGAGGACGATCAGGTCGCCGCTTTCCAGCGCCGGCATTTCGCGACCCTTGGTGAATGTATCGCCACTTTCGCAAATTGGACCGACGACATCATAAGTCTCCATCTTGTCCAGATCAGGCTGCTGCACGGCTTCAATTTCATGATAGGCGTCATAGAGCGCAGGGCGGAGGAGATCATTCATCGCCGCGTCGATAATCAGGAAGTCCCGATCCTCGCCGCGTTTGACGTAGAGGACTTCCGACAACAACACGCCGGAATTACCCGCAATCATCCGGCCGGGCTCAAAAATCATTTCGACATTCAGGTCTGCCGTTAGACGTTTGACCAGCGCCGCGTATTCGGACGGGGGCGGCGGGACAGCTGCATTGTTTCCGTAGGGAATGCCCAGCCCACCGCCAATATCGAAACTGGAAATGGTATGCCCGGCGGCGCGGAGTTTTTTGATGAGTCCCGCGACTTTGACGATGGCGGCTTCAAATGGAGCGAGATCGGAAATCTGGCTGCCAATATGAACATCGACGCCGACAATTTCGATGCCGGGCAGGGCGGCGGCTTCCGCATAGGCGCTCTCTGCCTGTGACCAGGCAATCCCGAATTTATTCTCTTTCTTGCCCGTCGAAATTTTCGCGTGTCCGCCAGCTGTCACATCCGGATTGACGCGGAAGGCGACGGGGGCGGTTTTGCCCGTATCTGCCGCAACTTCGTTCAACACGCGCAATTCGGCGAGGCTTTCCACATTGAAGACGCGAATACCGACCTCTAATGCTGCGCGCATTTCCGCGCGGGTTTTGCCTACGCCTGAAAAAACGATGCGGTCCGCCGGAATACCGGCCATGAGTGCGCGTTTTAATTCTCCCACAGAGACGACATCGGCGCCCGCGCCGAGTTGTGCGAGCGTGGCCAAGACGGCAATATTGGAATTGGCTTTCACTGAATAGGCGATAAGGGATTTCGTGTCGGCAAAACTGTCAGCGAAAACATTATAATGCCGCGTGAAGGTTGCAGTGGAATAAACATAGACGGGCGTCCCGACCTCCGCCGCGATACGGGACAGGGGAACGTCTTCGGCGAACATTTCGCCGTTTTGGTAATCAAAATGGCGCATGGCTTAGCCCTGATCTTGTCCGAAGGGATCGGTGTCGAAATCATCTTCGTCCGGGTCGCTGAAATCCTGGTCCAGCAAATCATCTGGATCGGGCCTGTCTTCGCGGTCCAAATCTTTCGCCGGTACGCGGTCGGGGTCGACTTGACCGGAGCCAAAGACGGGCGGCGGTACCTTGAGGTCGCCGCGAATCCCGCAACCGGACAGCAGCGCAGCCAGCAGACCTGTCGTCACTGTAAGTTTTAACATCGGGTTCAGCTTGATACGACTAGGCATAAATTTGGGCATCCTCATTTGGGTGTGGTCTGCATATCCGTAAAAGGTCAAAGATGAAACATTGGATTCCTGTGCTTTTGGTCACAGTCTCGGCAAGTTCAGCTTTCGCGAGTGAAGACCTGCGCGGCGAGACATTCTGCTTTCCGGCCAAAGATGTGCCCAAGCTTGTCAGCGAATTAGCGGAAGTGGATGAAGACCGTCGTGATATTGTGGATGTCCGGCTGCAACCCCGGTTTATCATCAAGGATGACGGTATCTGGCCGGAGCGGTTTTATCTCGCCAAAGACGGGGAACTGGTGACGGATATTCCGTTTTCGCGTGAAACGGGTGCAACGCCGACCTTCCTGGAGAGTGCTAAAGCGCGGCCCGATACGGATATCTGCGTCGATGATCCCACGCGCGCTGACCGCCCCGCCGATGATGAGGGCTTATATTTTGAAATGGGCCTGTCGCCGCTTTTCCATAATGAGAGCGGGACCTACTCTTTGGATGAATTGAAAGAGGGCGCAAAGGATGGGAAAAAATTCTACAAGAAAATGCTGCCCGGCGTCGTCGCAATGTTAATGCCGGATACGGATTATTTTGCTGTTAAAATGGTGGTACGTGACGCCGTGCCGACGGTTGCGGCTCTTACGGAGCGGGGGCAGACACCGCTGACATTGGAACCCGTCAAAGATATGTGGATTGTCAGTCTGGACGATATCAAAGATCTGGACGCGACAGGCATGACGATCACAGGCGGGGCCTATGAATTGCAACCCGTGCCCAGCCCGAAAACATTGCGTCAATTTGGCTGGGGAGATGCCACCGATGAAAAATAGTTTCACATTTGCCGGGCTCTTATTCTTTGCGTCAAGTTCAGCTGCGCAAGCCGGAGAGGCCTGTCGGTCGGCCAAGGATATGATCCGAATGGTCGATGCATTTTACGGCGCGGACGCGGACCGTGTTGATATTATTGAGCCTTCCGTCTCCCTGAAAATGACGGGGATAAACGGGCATCCCACTCCGAGCCAGATGCTATTCCGGGATGGCGGTGCAGAACACTATCTTGAGATTGATGAAGCGGGTCAGTTGCAGAATATAGAAAAAGTGGCAGGCCTCTCAAAAGATGCCGAGATGTGTCGTGTGATAAATGGAGAGATTCCCGAGCCTGTGGAGGGCGACACAACATCCGCGAATATCTCTTTCCTTTTTCCTTATCGTCGAACGGATGGCGAGTTCACGGTCGAGGAGTTACGTGAGGGCGCAAAGGACGGTTCAAAAATCATGGACGGCGTTGCCCCCGGTGGATTGGGGTTTGCGGTACCTGGATTGAAAGCGATTGCCTTAAAGCGTGTCAGCGAAGACGCCCCGATACCTGTCGCAACATTCACGCGGAAAGGGGAGCCGGTCGACGTGCCGATATCCACTTTTAATTCAGATCAGTTCATGCGTTTGAAAGATATTAAATCTGCAAAAGCCGACATGTTGACGATTCAAGGCGATTATGATTTGTCAGCCATGTTCAAATTTGATCCCGAGGATATGGCGGAAGCGGAAACCAAGCGCCTCGCCGCTCTCGTGGAACAGCCTGCTGAATAGGTTGAATGTTAACGAAAGCGGGGTAATCTCACCCCATGGCTGCCAATCCTGACATAGAGAGTCCCTGTAAACTCATCTGCACATTGGATATCCAATCAGGTGTTTGCACAGGATGTGGGCGTACACGTCAAGACATCGGAATGTGGACACGCTATTCCAAGGCACAGAGAGCCTTTGCCAATATTGAGGCAAAGAAGCGGTTAAAGGGGTTGGCAAATGGCTGAAGACAAAGTGGACCGTTCGGACATGTGGAAGGCGGTAAAATGGATAGTCATCGCCTTCATTGCCTGTCTTATCACATTCGGTATTTGGAAAGCCTGGTCCATTGCGACGGCCCCGGCCCGGGTTGTGGGCGATGCGGCGGGCTCGGTCAAAACGGGCGTTAGCAATGTCGTCAATCGGTTGGACGTGGAAATTCCCAATGCGCGCCGTTTCAACACGGTATCCGAAAACGCCTTTAAAGTTTTGAATGAGATGGAAACGTCTGACCCTGACGGGATGAAAGACCGGGCCTTCCGTATCGCCAATCTGAACGGTGCCGATAATAAGGTCTGTGAGATCAGCTATGATTTCGGTCAGGGCGACGTGCCCGTCTATGTTGCCGCCGATAATAAAGAACATGAAGCCGCCAAAGCCGTTGGGCAAAAAACTGACCGTCGTATTCGCATCGTCATTGTCACGAGTGAGGAAACATTGGGTCTTAATAGTGAATATGATGCTGAAGCAGAGGTTTGGAACCTCTCTTGGCGCCCCAGTTCAATTAATAAGCCTTATGATGATAGCTGGACACAAGGCCCCGTGATGTCAGTCCTGCGCGATGTCCCGAAAATCTGCGGCTAGATTATTTCGCCAGCTTTCCTCGCCACGTCTTCACCTGTTTACGCACTTCACTCGGCGCTGTGCCGCCATAGCTCGTCCGGCTGCTGGCCGAGGCAAGAGGGGTGAGGACGGTATAGATGTCTTCCGTGATGCGCGGCTCAACGGTCTGCATATCTGCGAGGTCCAGCGCGTCGAGCGTCTTTCCTTGTTTCTCCGCCATGGCGACGATCGCGCCCGTCACGTGATGGGCGTCGCGGAAGGGCATGTTGAGGGTCATGACGAGCCAATCGGCGAGGTCTGTTGCGGTGGAGAAGGCTGCGCCCGCGGCGCCCGCTAACTTGTCCTTATTCGGTACCATGTCCGCAACCATGCCCGCCATCGCCGCAAGGCCGAGTTCCAGCGCGTCAAAGGCGTCAAAGACGGGTTCTTTATCTTCCTGCATGTCCTTGGAATAGGCGAGAGGCAGGCCCTTCATCACGATGGTTAGCGCCGTGAGCGCGCCCATGATACGGCCGACTTTTGCACGGACGAGTTCTGCCGCGTCGGGATTTCGCTTTTGCGGCATGATCGAACTGCCCGTCGTGAAGGCGTCCGAGAGTTTGATGAACTGGAATTGCGCGCTCGTCCAGATGACGATTTCTTCCGACAGGCGCGAGAGATGCGTCGCGCAGATCGTGGCCGCTGACAGGGCTTCCAAGGCAAAGTCCCGCGCGGAGACGGCGTCGAGAGAATTGGCCATCGGGCGATCAAAGCCGAGCGCTGCCGCCGTCATGTCGCGGTCAATATTATACGGCGTCCCGGCGAGGGCCGCCGCGCCCAGCGGGCTCTCATTCATCCGCGTCCGACAATCTGCGAACCGCGCGCGGTCCCGCGCAAACATCTCGGCATAAGCCAGCATGTGATGGCCAAAAGTCACAGGTTGCGCGCTCTGCAAATGCGTGAAACCGGGCATGATTGTGTCCGCATTCTCCGCCGCTTGATCGACCAAAGCTTCAATCAAGGTCGTGAGTTGCTGCCCGAACAGGTCCAGATGATCCCGTACCCAGAGGCGGAAATCCGTCGCGACCTGATCATTACGCGACCGTCCTGTATGAAGACGTCCGCCCGCATCCCCGATTTTATCTTTCAAGCGCGCCTCAATATTGAGGTGAATATCTTCCAGTTCTTCCGACCACGGGAACGAACCATTCGCGATTTCCGCGCCAATTTCATCCAGCCCCGTGTGGATGGCGTCGCGGTCTTCCGCCGTAATAATGCCTTGGGCGGCGAGCATATCGGAATGCGCCTTTGAGCCCGCAATGTCCTGCGTCGCGAGTTTGCGGTCAAAGTCGATGGACACGTTGATGGCCTGCATCAATGCACCCGGACCTGCGGCAAAGCGGCCCCCCCACATGGTCTGGCCTTTCGATGATTTCGGCTTTATCTCGTCGGTCATGACGTCCTCATTCTTTTCTCTCGGCAATGCTATTCGCGCGACCATTCTGTTCGGGCTTTTCATCATCTTGTTCGTGCTTGTCCAGTCCTGTCAGGCCCCAAAAACGGGATTGGATCGATTTGCTGTTGGGTCACTCAAGAAATTGACGGTGCGGGAAAGCCCGCCCCTTCCGCCCAAGACGGTTTTTACGGCTGCGGATGGCCGGGAACTGACGCTGGAAAGCTTGCGCGGGAAAACGGTTGTCCTGAATGTCTGGGCGACGTGGTGCCCGCCCTGTATTAAGGAAATGCCCTCGCTGGATAATTTACAAGCCCAACGCGGCGGTGACGATTTCGAAGTCATCACGATTAGTATTGACCGCACGAAATATGAACCCGCCAAATTCTTCACCGATAATGAAATCAATAACTTCGCCCCCTATCATGACGGCTCCTACGGCATACCGGGTAACCTGCGATTGCAGGGGTATCCAACGACGTTGATCTACGGCCCCGCCGGAAACGAAATCGCCTATCTGGAGGGCGAGGCGGAATGGGACAGCGCCGAGGCCTTGGCCCTCGTGGATTATCTCACGGGAAAATAAACCCTTGCTAATAGAGGTGTAACAGTATTACGTTACATTTATAATCAAGGAGGAAGCCCATGTCCCGTCGTCGTACCCGAACGCTCACAGATGATAGCACGGAGGTCGACATGACCCCCATGTTGGACATCGTCTTTATCATGCTGATCTTCTTCATCGTGACGGCTGTGTTCCTTAATGAGCAAGGCATAGATTTCACGAAAGCGCAGGGCGGTGACGGCGCACCAACCGCCACAGTCTCAATCGTCATCAACGCCAAAAACGAAGTCTCCGTCGAAGGGCGAATTGTCCCGATCTCCGTCGTGGAGGCGGAAGTGCAGCGCCATCTCGTTAATAAACCGGGGGCGCCTATCGACCTTCGCGCGGACGAGACGGCGCGTTTGGCAGATGTCGTGACGATCAAAGACGGGATGGAACGTGTCGGGCGGACGGTGAGTTTTGAAACTTATGTGGCGTCGGAGGAGATGGCTCGCCTCCATTAGTAGCCAAAGAAAAAGCCTCCACCGGAGTGGAGGCTTGACGGTCTTATTCATGCAACTCGCGCTCTATTCGCAGGCATACATATAGTTGCCGCAGGTCTTCATGAAGTGAACCACAGACCCATTTGCGCTCTGAATACGGAAGGCCTGACGGTCCCGATCATTCGCTGGCAGGATGGAATATTTATAGTGATGTTGTTTACCCAGACCCAACAGACCGGATGTTCCAACAGGTAGAACCTCTTCGGAGAACATGTAAGGTTGTGCGTCAGCCCATCCATTTGCGTATCCCATGGATTTGAACAGATAGTTCAAATAGGCCTTGTCAACGGCGCTGGTGCGGAAACGCCCATCTAGCTTCTCGTAGAATTCTGTTGGTGTCAGACCGTGAGAGTCTCCGAATTCCGGCATAGTGCCAAGGCGAGACATTTGTTTTGGTGTCGTATTGAGCGGCACATCAAAAATCGCAACAGGAGAGGAGCCACAGACATTCAGATTTGTTTGCTGAACAACGGCAACAGGTTCAGGGATTGCCGGGCAGAAGGCGGAATCACTGACAAGAGAGCCATCCCAACAAGCGACTTGCGGTGATGGCTGAGGAGCAGGACGTGCCGGACATGTACTGGCAACGGGAATGTTAGAGCCGTCCCAGCAGGTTTGAGTTTGAACGACTGGTGCGGGTTCGGCAGGACACTGACCGGAGTTAAACACCATTGATCCATCCCAGCAGGCATATGTGGGCTTTGGCGGTGGTGCTACAGGCGCAATCGCTTTTGGTGCTTCGTAAGAGTTTCCAAATCTGTAGCGAAGACCCGTCATCACAGTATGTGCCGCAAGATCGCTCAGTGTCGCTTCAATCGGTGTCGAAGCCTGTGTGACGCTATTCGTGCGCGCACCTTCAAAATCGAAATCAGGTGCGTTCATATAGGTGTAATGCGTGTCCCATGTCAGCTTGTCAGACAACGCATAGCCAAGTCCGGCAATTAATTGCCATCCAAATCCGGAGTCGGTGTCTGAGACGTCACAGCTCACGCCCTGTTGCGCGACGCGGTCACCGGGACAGACGGGTGTGCGGTTTAATAATCCGTTATTGATAAAGTCATGCGCGACAAGGCTCGCATCGCCGCGGACCAGTCCTAAACCTGCGCCGACATAAGGCTCAAGTTTTCCAAGATTGTCGAAATCATAATAGGCATTGAGCATCACAGTGTCTGTGCGAAGCTTTGCAAAGCTCGATGGTACCTGACTTATGGAGCCGAAATCCGTCCAGAGCGTGTCTCCATCGAGTTCAAGGCGCCAATTGTCACCAAAATCATAGCCAATACCGAGAGAGGCCGCTCCATTCCCTTCGCTTTGAATGCCGTCATCATGCACTTGACTCGTGATACCACCCGTTATGTCTGCGTCCGTATGGACGCCATAACCAGCGTTACCACGCAGGTACCAACCGTCATTGTCATCTGCGAAAGCAGCACCTGACATTAAGAGACTGAGTGCCGAAGCGGCTGAGCATAAAGCTAATTTATTCATTGTACTTCCCCCAAAGAAATTTGTGATCAGACCTGAAAATAACGGTCCGAATATATCCGCATTAACGGATGAGTAACCATATGACGTTTCGGGTCTGAACGCATTCTGAATGAAATCTTATCTACCCTCTCAACCCTTTAGAGGCGGGGGTATTTGCCAAACAGCTAAATATCTGACACCTATTATACTTATGAAACGTCATAAGAATTGGGGAGGGGATATTATGAAAATTATTTTACTGAGCACGACACTGGGGTGTTTAACTTTACTGACCGCCTGTCAGCCCGTCACTACGCCCACTGAAATCGAACGCGCGGATATCAAAACGCTCTCTGTGACAGGGGTGGGTGAGGTAGAGGTCATGCCCGACCTCTTCGTATTATCAGGCGCGATTATTCAGCAGAGCGAGAACTCGCGTGAGGCGATGAACGCCTTGGCCGATATCGTCAATGACATTCAGGCGCGGGCAGGTGAGACGGAAGCCCTTACCTCGCAGGAATTCAGCTTTGCCAGTGTGAATACAACAGGTGTCAAAGACCCGGAATGTCTTCTGTTTAACCAAGAAGCGGACCGCACAAATTCGACCCTGCGCGAAGGCGAAAAACGGATCATAAAACGGGTCTGTCAGGACATCTCGCAACAGGCGAGCATCAGCTTCACCTTTACTGCAGGTCCCCCGAATGAGGCCGGCGATATGCTGGCTGATTTTTCAGAAGCGGGCGCCATTCGCCTGACGCTGGACGGCTATAAGATCAATAATATTGAGGAAATTGAGTTGCAGGCGGGCGAACGCGCCGTCGCCAATGCCCGCGAAAAAGCGGATCGTTTGGCGGCCGCAGGTGGCGCGACGATTACGGGCGTTGTTGATCTCAATTCCTATCAATCGACCTATAATCAGCGCACGGCGCGACCGCCCGTGATTAATACGAGCGGGGCGGGTGAAAGTTCGCAACTCGTCGATGGCGGCGCACCCGTCGATGTGACCAGCATCAATCTGGAAGCCGGGATGCAGGTTGTCTCGGCCGCCGTGCAGTTGGAGTTCATCTATGAATAAGCTCCTCCTCGGCGCGGCTATCCTCCTCACAGGATGCACGGCGCAGACACCGACGGAACAGGTCGTCCTCGATATGGGCGATCTCGAAGACTACATGTATTTTATGGAGGACCGGGATGAGGAGATACGTGAACCAGTGCCCTTCAAGGCAGAGCCACTCTTTGTTAGCGCCATCGGTAAGGTACAGGCTCAACCGGATATCGCCGTCATCACGGCGAGAATTTCAGCCACGGATAAAAACGAATCCAAGGCGACGGAGGAAATGGGCGGCATCATCAACGCGGTTCAGGCCTCGCTTTCAGGTCTGGAGATCGAGACGGGCTTTACCGCGATTGTCTCCAACCGTGAATTCGATCAGGCTTGCCTGAATGAAAATAATTTCGCGTGGCAGCGTCACACTCAAATCACGCAGGATTATTATTTTAATCGCAATCTGGATCAGCGCGGCGACACGAAAACGAAACGCCGTCCAGCGAAAGAACGGGTCCCGCAACAAGTTTGTATGGCGCAGGAAATTGAGGTTGCCACAAATATGGTGATCCGTGTTCAACCCCCTGAAGCGGCGGGTGATGTCTTGCGAGCGCTGTCAGATGCGGGTGCTGAAAATGCGCGGCTCTATGGCTATGATTTCACGGATTATGACGCGCTTTATCAGGACGCGGCGGCGAAAGCCGTGACCCTCGCACGGGAAAAAGCGGAAACGGTCGCGCGAATTGCGGGCGGAGAGCTTGGCGAGATTGAGAGCTTCTCGGTCAGCAAGCCTGAGCGCACGGGGCGGTTTGGCCCGCAACCGAATGTCATCCGTCCCGCCAATCGCTATCAGGGGCAGGACGGCTCTGTGATTGATCGGCACTTAGAAGTGGATGGCTCAGGGTGGCAAACGCCACGAAAACGACGCCCGGCTCCCGCTCCGTTCATTGGCGGTGGAATGAGCGGTGAGGAAGATGTCATTGTCGTCACAGCCTCCAGAATTCAAAGTCCTATGGCCACGCCTGAACCCATCAGCGTTGCTGATTTTGAAGAAACGCAAACCGTGACTCAGGAGGCCGCCACCTATGTGACATCCACTGGGCAGGAGGTTCGCCAGTCTGGTAACAATACCAACGCGCTGTCCATCAGCTTGCTCTCAGGCCCGCAAACGATCTCCGTCGCTGCGCGGCTTGGGTACAGTTATTCTACACCGCTGGACGGGAAAATAATCGTTGATCCGGACTTGGAAAATTAGGGCGCGAGGGTTTCCAAAACGGCGGCCGTGAAAGCGGGACCGTCGAAATAATTCGCACGCCAGTCATAGCCACGTCGGACGATCACCACATTACGGGAGGGCACAATAATCAGGAACTGTCCGCGATTACCGAGCGCCGCATAAGTGTCATTTGGCACGCCGGGATAATTCTCATAGCGCCAAAACTGCGCGCCGTAACCGCGACCGGGTTCTGACGCGCGCTCGCCCTGTCGATTGGCGGGCTGTGCGGGGGCAGGGGCCGCGACGTAATTTGCCCAGCCTTCTGGCAGGATGCGTTTCGATTTACCGTCATGCGTCCAGATGCCGTCATTCAGATAGAGCTGACCCAATCGCGCCAAATCACGGGAGGTCGTCCAGACTTGACTGGAGAGGATGAAGTCCCCGCCCCAATCCATTTCGGGAACGGTGTTATACATACCGATTTCATGCAGCAGCGCTTTGAACGGATAGGCGTGATATTTGTGGTCATTGTCCATCCTCTCACGGAGAACCCGCATGGCCAGCATCGTATCATTATTGGCATATTTCCAACGTGCTCCGGGCGGCGCTTCTAACGGATTACGTGTTGCCTGTTGCGCCATTAATCCGCCGCCGAAATAGACTTGATCCGTGCGGTTGCCGCCCTTACCGGGCGCGGGATCACTGTGCAGCCCGCTCGCCATATGGAGGAGATTTTCCAGTGTAATCTCCGCACGTGGATCACCGGGGCGGGACCAAGCGTCCAAATCGGCCTTGTCCTCGACATCAATGATACCGTCTTCAACCGCGGCGCCGATGATGGAGGCCCCAACGGATTTCGCGACTGACCATGTGCGTTGTGACGTGTGCATATCCCAACCGTCACGATATCGCTCGCCGATAATGCGGCCATTTTGGAGGATGAGGGTCGCGGTCGTATTGCCCTTGAACCTGTCTCCAAATGCGCCGTCCAGAACCACCTCAAATGCGGCTTGGTCAATCGTCTCGGGCAAAGGCGAATTCGGCAGACGGTCCCCCATTGGCCAATCGACATCTGCCATATCAACTTTAGGAGATTTCAATTTCACGCGTGGCAGGTTCTGTATGAACGCCGCATCTGCACCTTGGGGTAGGGCGGTGCATCCCAGATGTTGGCGCCAAGCGGAAATGCGCGGCGGCATATCCTCTGCAAAACTGACACTGACAGTCTGCGTATTGACGTCAATCACGGTCTTGCCCGTCGCCGCCATGCCGTCCGCGAAGTCAGGATAGATATTCGCCAATTCGTCGTCAGAAATTTGGTCGAGTGATTTGCCCGCATTGAAAATGGCGGAGCAAGTGAACATGGCTTTATAGCCCGCAGCCAGTGCGATATCCTGACGGCTCGGGGTGTTCTCTTGTGAGAGGGCTTGCCCTGCAAAAAGGACCGTCAGCGCCGCCGCAAACCCAACTCTCATTCTGCGTCTTCTGCCTCGGCTTCCGCTGTTTCCTTATAGAGGTTCAGGACAGCTGGCCAGATTCTGTCGAAATATTCGATACCTTCATCCCAGGCATCCGTGTCACCAAAGCCCGTATGGAAGAGGCGGAGCTTTGTCGTATCATCATCGACGCGTTGAAATTCAATCTGCAGGGATGTCAGATGTGGGCGGATTTTTGGCATGTAAGGCGGCATGGACCATGTGACATGTAACATCTGTTCATAGTGATAGCCCAAGACCTGCCCGTAATCATTGCCCTTGGAACCTTCCTCGGCAGATGGGTCGAATGAGATGAAATATTTTCCGCCGGGCTGCATCTCAATGATTGCTTCTTCCCCGAAGAAGCTCTCTATGCCCTCAGATGTTGTCCAATCTTGCCACACCTCTGATCTGGGGAGATCAATCGTCTCTTCTGCATAGATCATCGGACGCAATTGCGCCTGTGCAGAGGTCGCGCAGGCCAAAGCCGTCAGTGTGAGCGCTGTTAGCTTACTCGATTTCGTCAGGAATGCCGTCATCTGTTTCAATGTCCTCAATAGTTACGGTCCCGCGTTTGAACCAATCTGTCTTCAGCAATTTCTGTGCCTTCAGCTCTCGTTCTACCAAGAAAGCTTCTATGGCGGGCCCAAGATTGGCAGAACTGCCCAATGAGATTGGATTGCCGTAAAACTTCCCAATACCTTGATCTAAACCATAACCGGAGCTGATGTCGGCGACAACATATTCGGGGCTATTTTTGCTTCTAATCCCTGTTTGCTCAAACTCGGAGAAAACTTCAGACCTCATTCGACGTTTCAAATATGTCGTGAGGTCTTTCTTGAAATCGGGGAAATACCAAGGCGCAATTTCATAAAAGAACGGCGCAAGTCTTCCACTATGATAGCCTCGCAGAGAATTGGCATATTCCGTCGCATTATCCCGCAAAAGGGATCTGAGATTTTCTCCGGTATAAGCAATGTTCATGATCGAAGGACCGCCCAGATGACCGTGATGAAATCCAAAGGCAATATCGGGATTGTCCCAGTTTGGATATACAATGCGCTCACGTATGTCTCGCAATGACAAATCAAGGCCATCGATTTTGATTAATTTTGCGTCATGCAGTTTTGCGTCTGAGCCTTTGATGGGTTTGATAAGGTGAGGCCGTCGACTTGGACCCGGGTAATTTGATTGGATCGTCGTAATAATCAGCGCGTTATGGAGGTTGAGCCAATACGCCAACTGTTCATTGCGCGGTAAGGCGGGGATATCCAACTTATTCCCCAGTGCGACCAGTTCCTCTGCATAAGCCGCCATATCTTCTTGAACGAGATCATTCATCATGGGGTAGAGGACTTTATTGCCTTCCATGCGGTAAGGTGAGTCCTCTATTCTTTGGAGACGGGTCCCTGTCTGGCTCCCTTGTTTCGACGCTCTCGTGCGTGTGCTGGGCCCCATAAATAAAACGGTCTCGGATAAAATGAAATCCCAGGGTTCATAATCTATTCTTGTCGCTTTTGTGGGGCGTGGCGTGAATTGCGAAAGGGGTGCGCTGGACTCAGCCGCAACCGCTTCCACCTCATCCATATTGGCAAAACTATAAATGGGTGTCGTGATAAGTAGCGTCGCAATCATGGACGCAAAGACTCGGTTTGAGGTCTTCATTCTCTTCTCCTTTTGACCGACATGTTCCGATTTGGAACGCTGGCACGCTGTCGATTTAATGTTGCCTTACCATATAATTACGGCGCTGTGGCCGAAATGTGGTGAAGATTTCTCCATGTAAAACAAAGATAATGAAGGGTTAATGGCGCAAGTAAGGCAGGTTTTTCCTGACCTTAACCTTAATTTCCGTTCACTTGAGCCTCTGCCCGAAGCGGCCCATTCCATCCTCACCGCTGGGGAGCGTTGTTGAGACGGAGAGAAATATGTCCAACTTAAAGACCATTATTGCGATTGCTGCGGCCACCTGCTTTGCGGGTTCCGCTATCGCCCAAGACGACACAGAGTCCATTCTGGATACATCACCTGATACGATGGCCAGCGATTTTGCCGCCGCTGATCTGGATCAGGACGGTGCCTTGAATTCGGATGAGTTCGTAACATTCGCCGTCATGCGTGCCGAAGCCGGAGAGGCCGACTACCGCGACCTCGTGCTGGGCGGTGAGTATTCTGACAAATTCACGATGCATGATGCCGATGCATCGGGTGGCCTGACCGCTGCCGAGCTTGGCGGCGAGGATGAGGATGACATGTCGACCAATATCGAAGCGGACGATATGGATGACGACTATGCCGAACCGGAGTTGAACTAGCGCCCCTGTTCAACGCCTTTCCACCCGATCATATTCTGGTCGGGTGGATAATCCCGTTCATTTCCAATTTAATTGGAACCTTTCCCGAGTGAGCCTGTTGATTACGTATACAAGCAACTTAACAGGAGAATCCATGAAAGCCCTCAAGACAGAGAATCTTGAATTAACACTCGACGACAATGTCGTCCAAATGTCCGTGACCGGTGCCATCGCGCCCGAGTCTCTTCAGTCATCTTTTGACTGGATTGAGACCGTCCAATCCGCAAATGACAATATTCAACTCTGCGTCGAAATGCAGTCTGATGATTTTTCTGATCTCGCCGAGGCGAGCCAGCAATTTCGCCGTGTTGGCGATGTGCTGCGCCGCGCCCATGATATTGAACGCTGTGCTGTCGTTACCGATAGTTCTTGGCTCCGTAATTCCGCAAAGGTTGAAGGTGCGGTCATTCCAGGTATGAACATCATGGCGTTTTCACCAGATGAGGCCGATAGTGCCGGGAAATGGCTGCGTGATGAACCGTTGCTAGAGCCTGAAAAGACTGAGCCGGAAACAGCAATTGTTACCCCACAGTCACCCCAAAAAGCCGTGGAAGTGCCGCCCTCACCACCCGTTAAGCCGGAAAATCCATGGGATAATTTCTCGGTAAAAAATGTAGACTTATAGAATGAGCAAAAGCCCTCCCCGGAGGGCTTTTTTTAAATGACACAAAATTAGGAATATATCCCTTGATTGTTCTTTTTGTTCTTACTATGTTCTCATTATCGAAAGAAAGTGGAACAATGTTATGGCAACCAAACATTATCTGAATGTGGCCTATAAAGACCGCGATATGGCCAAACGTCTCGGCGCAAAATGGGATCCATCCGTCCGGCGCTGGTATTGTCCGGCGGGGTCTCCGTTGGCCAAAATTTTTACGTGGCGGAAAGCGGCGAATACTGTGAATGCTGAAGTTGCCTCTGCTTCCGCCGCCTCTGTGGCGATGAATGAGAATTTCGATATGTTTAGGGCCGCTGGATAGCGTTTGAACCAAATATGATGTGGGGCGTTGAAAACCTGAGTCAAATCGGCTCAGGTTTTTTTTATGGCTGATATGAACATAGAGACCCAGATTATTACACCCGCCGTGCATGCGCGCTTATCCGTTTTGGAGGCGCGGCATGAAAAAGAGGCAGCGCAGCTTCTGCGGTTAGAGTCGCTCGCAAATCTCATGGATGCACAGTTCAAAATTCCCTTACTGCCCATTCCGATAGGATTAGACGCGATTATAGGATTAATCCCTGTGATTGGCGACACGATCAGTATTGGTGCATCCGGTGTGATCGTTGTCGGGGCGCAGCGCTTGAATTTGCCAAAGCGTTATCTGTTACAGATGGCTGGAAATATGTTTATTGACTGGTTGATTGGATTAATCCCGCTGGTTGGGGATTTGTTCGATATTGGTTGGCGCGGGAATATTCGAAATGTGAGGATTGCACGAGAGCAGTTGGAGCGAAAATGGGCAAAAGAGCGTGAGTTTGCGCTAAAGGACTGATTTATAATTTACGTCATACCGTCGCCGCAAAGCCGCCCGGTACCCCTGCCGTGAAGATAGCGGCGATCACGTAGTTCAGATTTTTTACGCCAAGATCACGGCATGGGCACCGAGCGAACTAAAGCTCGCGTCGGTGTGACGGTCTGTAAAGATGTGCGCTTCGTTCTTCACCTCACATCACCCCATAGAATCCCTTTTCAAAAGGCCTCTCAATAAAAGCCCTTCCCGCAAGACTGTGCCTCACTGTCACGGGTTCCTGACTGGCAACTCCGGTTCCAATCCCTATAAAGACGAAAAACGGCATTGGGGAAGACCATGGAAACTATCGGACATTTCATCGACGGCAAACGCGTTGCGGGCCTTTCAGTTTCGGAGGGCGGACGCACGAAAGATATTTTCGATCCCAATACGGGCGAGGTTCAATCCAAGGTCAGCATGGCCACGCCCGCAGAACTGGACGCCGCCGTTGCCTCTGCCGCTGAAGCACAACGTAAATGGGCGCAGGAAAATCCGCAGCGCCGTTCGCGGGTTCTGTTCCGATATAAGCAACTCGTCGAAGAGAATATGGAAGAGCTCGCTCATATGCTCAGTTCCGAGCACGGCAAAGTCATCGCCGATTCGCGTGGTGACGTCATGCGCGGCATAGATGTCATCGAATTTGCGTGCGGTGTCCCGCATGGGCAAAAAGGGGAGCACACTTACGGCGCGGGACCGGGCATTGACGTCTATTCACTGCGAAAACCTCTCGGCGTTGTGGCGGGTATCACGCCGTTCAACTTCCCCGCCATGATCCCGATGTGGATGTTTGGCATGGCGATTTCGACGGGCAATGCTTGTATCCTGAAGCCCTCTGAAAAAGACCCATCTGTTCCGATGCGCCTCAGCGAGTTATTTATTGAAGCAGGCGGTCCTGCCGGACTGTTGCAATGCGTGAATGGTGATAAGGAAATCGTCGATGCAATCTGTGATCATCCGACCATCAAAGCTGTCAGCTTTGTTGGCTCCTCCGACATCGCGCAATATGTCTATGCCCGCGCGACGGCGAACGGCAAACGCGCGCAATGTATGGGCGGCGCGAAAAATCACGGCATCATTATGCCCGACGCGAATATGGAACAGGCCGCGAAAGATATTCTCGGCGCGGCTTACGGCTCGGCGGGCGAACGCTGTATGGCGCTGCCCGTTGTCGTGCCTGTCGGTGAGGGGACGGCGGAGAAATTCCTAGAAGCCTTCATGCCGAAACTGGAAGCGATGACGGTCGGCACCTCCACCGATCCGGATGCGGATTATGGTCCCGTTGTGACGCAGGTCCATAAGGAAAGTATCGAAGCCAATATTGATAAAGCGGTGGAAGAGGGCGCGACTCTGCTCGTTGACGGGCGCGAATTTAAACTCCAGGGCCATGAAGGCGGGTTCTTTGTCGGGCCAACACTGCTCGATCATGTGACGCCGGATATGCAGACCTATCACGAAGAAATTTTCGGCCCCGTTCTACAAGTTGTGCGTGCCAAGAATTTCGAAGAGGCCGTCGCCCTGCCGAGTGAGCATCAATACGGCAATGGCGTTGCGATTTTCACGCAAAATGGCCGTGTTGCAAGAGAATTCGCAGACCGCGTCGAAGTCGGCATGGTCGGCATTAACGTGCCAATTCCCGTCCCCGTCGCCTATCATAGTTTTGGCGGCTGGAAACGTTCAGCTTTCGGTGACGCAAACCAATACGGGATGGAAGGCTTGCGGTTCTACACGAAGGTAAAGACCGTCACGCAACGTTGGCCCGAAGGCGAAACAGAAGATTCAGCCTTTATCATTCCGCATTTTGGTTAGAAAAAAGGGGGTGCATTCTGCGCCGCCTTTTTAATTACTCAACAGGTGTCGCGGGTCCAACCGTCAGCTTGCTGAATGTCGCCTGCGCATAATCACCATTGGCTTTGTCTGTGGCCCAATCGCCCGTACCGGGACAACCGGCATACCAGTTCCCGCCGCCTTTTTTCGTGCTGCATTGATTATAGATGCCCGCTTTAAAATAGAGAGAGTCACCGCCATAGCTATATTTATTATCCAATGGGTCGATTTCGCCATAGGCATCATGCTGGCTGACGAGACTTTTCGTAAAGGTCTTTGTCCCGAGCCGCTCATTTGAGAAGGTCAGAGACATCATATTTTTGTAAACATTGATTGTGTAACTAAACTCTTCGCCGATGGCGATGCCTTGGTCACCCGGATCGTCTGAGTTAGACCAGTTGTTGCCGAAAATGGCGTACGAAATATCCGTTCGATTCGGATCGTCCTTTGCCAGATTACGCTCATAATTCCAGAAGACGGAACCCATTTCGTGCCCCGGAAACTTCTTATAATAGATTTTAATCGGTTCATTGCCGTACCCAAAACCTGACGAAGTCTTGTCATATTTCACGGCATGAATTTGTCCGACAACGGCAGAATAGGCAGCTTTCGTGCTGGCATCTCCGGCACGTTTCGCGACGTGGTCGACTTTTAATGTGGCATCCAATCGGCCGCCGATACGGGCAAACTCATCAGAGCCTTTTCGGGCCTCGACGGCGAAATTATTTTTCGGGCCGCTCGTCTTAAATTTCGTATTTGTCCCGCGAAGCATATGGCGCAACTCTGAACGGGTGTTACTGGAATTGGCAGTGGTAGCGGCTTTGTTGGGCGCGGCGAAAACCATGCCGCCATTTTCATCAAGGTAGAAGAAATCTGGATGAGCGTATTTTTTCAATTTCTTGACGGTGACAGTATCCGGCTTTTTGTCCTTATTGGTATCGACGGGAACTGTTATATTCCACTCGCTGAGATCAAAAACCTCCGCAGGGACCGTGTCGCTTTTTCCCGTGGCAACCATTCCGACTGACATTGCTGCAAGCGTACAGACGGTGGCGAATAAGATCTGTTTCATGTCGGGTCCCCAACGCTTAAAGGTTATATTTTGCGCAGGACTAGCGCATCTGTTCAAGATGTCCAATAAATGGCCTGAAAGAAGGCTGAACATCGCGGATTGAAACTGGCAAATGTTTGAAAGCAATAACTTTGCGCCCCTTCAAACCTTCACCTATAGTTCGGATATGCAATTTCAACACACCGAAGACCAAATCATGATAACCGATATGGCGCGGCAATTCGCGGCCTCGGAACTCGCCCCGCATGCGGAAATGTGGGACCGCGAGAAGATTATGGACCGCGCCGTTTTTGAAAAGGCCGCCGCGCTCGGTTTTCTTGGGATTTACACGTCCGAAGAACATGGTGGGTCTAACCTCTCGCGCCTTGATTCCGCACTGGTTTTCGAACAACTCGCGGCGG
The DNA here is from genome assembly GCF_050271975.1 of Litorimonas sp. WD9-15. Taxonomy (NCBI): domain Bacteria; kingdom Pseudomonadati; phylum Pseudomonadota; class Alphaproteobacteria; order Maricaulales; family Robiginitomaculaceae; genus Litorimonas; species Litorimonas sp. WD9-15. The sequence goes on along the minus strand of NZ_CP189850.1, from coordinate 2,960,178 downwards.
GGGATGTGTCGCATACCGCGATGATGACGATCCATAATATGGCGACGTGGATGATTGACCGTTACGGCGATGCGGACCTCCGTGCGAAATATGTGCCTCGCCTGACGGCGGGTGAATTGGTAGCCTCCTATTGTCTGACCGAACCCGGCAGCGGGTCGGATGCGGCGTCACTTTCAACCAAAGCTGTGCGGGATGGGGATGACTACGTCCTCAACGGCACCAAGACCTTTATCTCCGGCGCGGGCTGGTCTGATGTCTATATCGTCATGGCGCGAACGTCGGATGACGGCGCGCGGGGCGTATCCTGTTTCGTGGTCGAGAAAGGCATGGCGGGTCTGTCTTTCGGGGCGCAAGAACGCAAAATGGGCTGGAACGCGCAACCGACGGCACAGGTCATATTCGAGGATTGCCGCATCCCGGCGTCCAACCGTGTCGGCGCAGAAGGTGAGGGCTTCCGCTTTGCCATGTCCGGTCTCGATGGCGGACGCATCAATATCGGCGCCTGCAGCCTCGGCGGGGCGCAGGCTGCGTTGGATATGGCGGTGGAATACACGAAAGAGCGCAAGCAATTCAAAACCCGCATCGCCGATTTTCAGAACACACAATTCAAGCTCGCCGATATGAGCACCGAACTGGATGCCGCCCGCCTCATGATTTACCGCGCGGCCAATCTGGTAGACGCAAAAGTCCCCGATGCAGGAATTGCCTGTGCCAAGGCCAAACGGTTCGCCACAGATACCTGCTCGAAAATCGCGAATGACGCGCTGCAACTTCACGGTGGTTATGGTTATCTCGCGGATTATCAGGTCGAACGGATTGTGCGCGACCTGCGCGTCCATCAAATCCTCGAGGGAACGAATGAAATCATGCGCATGATTGTGGGCCGGTCCATGGTGAGGCAGTAATATGACAGATCAGATCATCACGCGAAAACGCGGCAATCTCGGCCATATCACGCTGAACCGTCCTGAAGCGTTAAACGCGCTGACGGAAGAGATGTGCATGGCTATCACGGACGCCCTACAGGCTTGGGCGACAGACGCCGAGATCGGCGCCGTCCTTGTGGACGGGGCGGGGGACCGCGCTTTTTGCGCCGGCGGGGATGTCATCCTACTGCATGATAGCGGCAAGGCGGGCGATGACCGTGCCGAGCAGTTCTGGCGCACGGAATATGCGCTGAACGAGCTGATCAAGACTTATTCTAAACCCTATATCGCCCTGATTGACGGGTTCGTCATGGGCGGCGGAGTCGGTCTCTCCGTGCATGGACGGTTGCGCGTGGCGGGCGATAATACGCTCTTTGCTATGCCTGAAACAGGGATCGGATATTTCCCGGATGTGGGCGGCACTTATTTCCTGCCGCGCCTGGGGACAGCCATAGGGAACTGGCTGGGTCTGACAGGAGCGCGGTTGAAAACTGCCGATACCTGCGCCGTGGGTGTGGCGAATGCCTACATTCCGACGGATAAACATAATGATTTAATTGAGGCTTTGGCAAAGGCTAAACTCGATGGGTCTGATCTGGCCGTGGCAACGGTGATGAAAGATTTTGTCCGTCGCCCCCCTGTTGCGGAGCCGTTACCTAACGCGCTGTCCTGTTTTGAAAAAGAGACCGTTCCGGCGATCTTGAAAGCGCTGGATGCGGACGGGTCAGACTGGGCGTCCAAACAGGCCGCAAATTTGCGGAAGAAGTCACCTCTGGCTTTGGCCGTTACATTGGAAGCGATGCGGCGTGGCGCGAAGCTCGATTTCCGAACGGCAATGGCGCGTGAGCTGGACTATTCCCTCGGATTTCTAAAAACGCAGGATTTCTATGAAGGTATCCGGGCGCAACTCATTGATAAGGACCGCAATCCGAAATGGTCCCACACGGAAGGTGAGGTCACAGACGCGCAGGTTGGTCGTGTGTTGGGGCGGTATGCGATGAACGAATTGGAGTTCCTGTCATGACAACCATCGCTTTTATCGGGCTCGGCAATATGGGCCTCGGCATGGCGGCAAACCTCGTAAAGGCGGGGCACAATGTTCTGGCTTTTGATCTTTCACCATCAGCTCAAAAAGCGGCTAAAAAATCAGGTTGCGTGATCGCAGTATCCATTAATGAAGCTGTCAAAGATGCTAGTGCAGTTGTGATGATGCTGCCATCTGGCGATATTGTTAGGAAGGTTTGTGAAGACGTCTTTTTCTCATCTGTACCAGGAGCGTTAGTGATTGATTGTTCTACGATTGATGTGGAAACCGCTAGAGATATGATTTCAAAGGCGAAAGCTCAATTAATTGATATGATCGACGCGCCCGTTTCCGGCGGAGTGGGCGGTGCGGCAGCGGGCACGCTGACCTTTATGTGTGGCGGAACGACGGAGGCGTTTGAACGCGCGCGCCCCCTACTCGATATCATGGGTAAGAACGTATTTCACGCCGGTGATGCAGGGAATGGGCAGGTCGCCAAGATCGCGAATAATATGCTGCTCGGCATCCATATGATCGGCACCTGCGAAGCGTTTAACCTGGCGGAAAAACTCGGTCTGGATGCGCAGACTTTCTACGATATTTCCTCCACCGCTTCGGGTCAAAATTGGTCCATGACAAGTTACTGCCCCGCCCCCGGTCCGGTCGAGAGCGCACCGTCAAACCGCGATTACAAACCCGGTTTTGCTGCTGCGATGATGCTCAAAGATCTGCGACTAGCACAGGAAGCCGCACAATCCGCGAAAGCCGCCACACCGCTCGGCGCACAGGCCATGGCGCTCTATGCGCTGATGGAAAGCGCGGGCGAAGACGGATTGGATTTCTCAGGTGTGATGAAACTGATCAATGGCTCGCTGTAGACTTTGACGAATAAAAAAAGCCCCGATGAAAATCGAGGCTTTTATTTAGATGCTGTTTTATTTGGTTAAGCGGCTTTGCCGACTTTTTCCTGTACGGGCGGCACTTCCCAATCACCGGGCATTTTTTTGAAGTCGAAGAACGGCGTCGTGTCGTTTTCTTCAATGGCTTTCTGCACTTGGGCGTAGAACCCTTCGCCGGCCATTTCGGAAAATGTGATTTCCATATCGCGTTGCTCTGATGCGTTACGCGGACGTTCGCAATATTCCGGGAAAGTCGCTTCGCCCGCATGACCGGACGCAAATCCTTTGGCGAACATCTGTTTCAGAATGCCAAAGCCGTCATCCTGAATGATAACGTCGCCGCGTGGATGTCCACCCAGCGTTTTCATGTGGTCGATAAATTTATCGAGGCTGTAACAATCATAGGCAACATGCTGACAGGAGTGATCGCCGTGCTTGTCGACAAAGGCCGTGACCTGTGACTTCTCTTCACGATCAATGCCTTCGATCAGGGCAATTCCGAAATTCCCGTAATCAATGCACCAGATTTTCATGGAGGATTTGCCATCCGGATTTACATCGTCAATCCGCTTGATGAGTGTTCCGCCCTCAACTTCGATATGGAACCAAGCCCATTTCTCGATTGTCCCCGCTGCGCAGGCATAGGTGACGTGATCAATACTTTTAAGATGTGACATGTTTAGCTCCTGTTTTCCTAAAACACTATATCAGGTTATATGCGCGATTATTCTGTTAATTCGTGCCCATAATGATTATAGAGTGCAGGATTATTGTATTTAAACTTAAAAAATAGACGTTTTCATGCTTACCGAAATTGATAAAAAAATCATCCGTGAATTGTCAGGGGACGGTCGGATGAGTTGGGTTAACCTCGGCGCGGCTGTCGGATTGTCGCCCTCGGCTTGCCAGAGACGCGTGGAATCCTTGCAAAGCGCGGGGGTTATTCAGCGTTTCACCCTGAAGATTAATCCTGAATCCGTCGGGCAAGCCATACATGCCATCGTCCAAATCAAAGTCGAGCGACAGGATGTCAAAACGGCGCAAATCTTTCGGAACCGACTGTCGAGCTATGCTGAGATTAGCGGATTTTACAAACTCTCCGGGGCCGTTGATTATTTAATTCATCTTCACGTTGCCGATATTCGGGCGCTGTCTGATTTCCTCGATAATCGTCTTCTCGCGTTGGACGGTGTCGTCGATGCCAGTTCCGCGATTGTGTTGGCGGAGCAGCCTGTGGGCTATCTCCCGGCCTAGCCTTCTCCCGCCAAGAGCGCGGCATTTCCGCCACTGGCCGTTGTATCAATGCAAACGTGAACTTCCGTCGTAACCGCCCATGTGACATCCCGCGTTGTCGCGAGCGGCAGGATCGGGCCGTCCCGTCTCGCCAAAGCTATACGGGACGCTCGTCGTTCCGCCTCCTCGCTCCAACGCACAACGGCCGCAAACCCCGTGAGTTGTTCAAGGTGGTCTGGGTCTAATCCGGGAAGGGCTACACCCCGTCCGCCTGCACCTTCGACAAGGAGCATTTGCTCTTCGACATCCGGTCCGAGGCAGAGAATTTTCCCGCGCGCATAGCGCGTCAGGCGGTTGCTCTCGCCCGTCGGCCCGGGGCAATCCAGTGTGTGGAGCGGATGAAAGGGCAGGGACGGGGCGGCGTCGATCACGGCCTGCGCATCTTTAAGGCTCATCGTGTTTTGCGTTTCTTCAGGCAGGGTCACGCGGTCGAAATTAAAAAAGCGTGGCAAGTAATCCGGACCTCCGGCCTTTGGTCCCGTTCCGGACAGGCCTGATCCGCCAAAAGGCTGGCTGCCGACAACCGCGCCGATCTGGTTGCGATTGACGTAGATATTCCCGACGCGCAGCGACTTCGTCACCTCGTCCACGCGATTATCAATGCGGGTATGAAGGCCGAATGTCAGCGCGTAATTACGATCATTAATGTCTTCCAGAATGTCATCTAAATCATCCGGATCGAATTTAATAACGTGGAGAACGGGCCCAAAAATTTCCTGTGTCACATCCTTACGACCCTCCACTCGCAAGAGTGTCGGTTGAATAAAATGGCCCGTATCGGGCAGGTCACAGGATTGATGGATGACGTCGGATCCGGCGATATATTTGGAAAATTTCGCGCGGGCGGCCTCATCAATCACGGGCCCGACATCAGTTTCGCTCAGCCACGGCTCGCCGAGTTTCAACTCATCCATGGCTTCGCACAACATTTTGAGGGTCGGCTCGTAAATATCTTCTTGGAGGTAGAGCACGCGCAGCGCCGAGCACCGTTGCCCCGCACTCTGGAACGCGCTGGCAATCACGTCATTGACAGCCTGTTGGGGCAGGGCGGTGCTGTCCACGACCATACAATTAATACCGCCCGTTTCCGCGATGAAGAGCGCTTCAGGTGAGAGATTTTCGGCAACGGATTTGTGAATAATCTTTGCGGTCGCCGTACTGCCCGTAAAGACAACACCGTCCGCGCGCGGGTCGGATGTCAGCGCCGCGCCAACCGTCGCGCCTTCACCCGGCAGGTTTTGCAGCGCCGTTTTCGGGACGCCCGCCTCATGCAGGATGTCGACAGCCAGTCCCGCGATGAGCGGGGTGGCTTCGGCGGGTTTGGCGATGACCGAATTGCCCGACGCCAGCGCTGCCCCGATTTGGCCGAGGAAAATTGCGAGCGGAAAGTTCCACGGCGCAATCGTAACAATTGTTCCACGTGGAGTACCCTCGCGCATCTCCGCCTCATCCGCATAATAGCGCAGAAAATCGACAGCCTCGCGCAATTCCGCAACAGCATCTGCGGCTGTCTTTCCGGCTTCCCGCGCCAGTAATGCGAAGATTTCAGCGTGTCGCGCTTCCAGCGCATTTGACGCTTCCCGCAAGGTCTTGGCCCGCTGATAGGGCGAGGCGTCCCACGGTTTTGCCCCCGCAAAGGCGGTCGCGGCTTGTTCCTCTGTGGCGAAGGTCACCGTGCCGACTGTGTCAGTCCCATTGGCGGGATTGATGATATGTGTCGCCGGACCGGATTTGGGCAGGCGCTTCGCGATTTGCGGTTTGGCTGTCCATGTTTTGGTTTCAAAGGCGGCGCGGTCTGCGAGAAACTGCTCCAGCTCCTGTGGGTCGTTCAAATTCCAGCCGCGGGAATTCTTGCGCGGGTAGAAGATATCTTCAGGTTTGCCAATAATCGGCGTTTCCTGCGTCTCGAACGGATCGGCGATGATGGCCTCTATCGGCACATCCTTATCCGTAATCTGCGAGACAAAGGACGAGTTCGCGCCATTTTCCAATAACCGTCTGACGAGATAGGCGAGCAGGTCTTTGTGAATGCCCACGGGCGCGTAAATCCGGCAGGGCAGCCCCGTCTCCTTGCGCAGGATTTCATGCAGGGCATCACCCATCCCGTGCAGGCGTTGAAATTCGAATCCGCTCTTATCCTCACCCGCCAAGGCCAGAACCGTCGCCGTTGTCAGCGCGTTATGCGTTGCGAATTGGGGATAAAGCCGGTCCCGCATGGAGAGGAGCTTTTTGGCGCAGAGCGCGTAATTGCGATCCGTTTCCGATTTCGTCTCAAAAACAGGATAGGCCGCGTGCCCGCCAACTTGCGCATGTTTGATCTCGCCGTCCCAATAGGCTCCTTTGACGAGGCGGATCATAAAGTGACGTTCTGCCTCTTTCGCGAGTGCGTAAACCCAATCAATCGTGGCTCCCGCGCGCAGACCGTAAGCCTGCACGACCAGACCAAGTCCGTCCCATCCGGCGAGGTCGGGATCGCGGGCGAGTGCCTCGAAAATATCGAGCGAGAGGTCCAACCTGTCGGCTTCCTCGGCGTCTATATTTAATCCCATGCCCGCTTCTGCCGCGACCGTCGCAATCCCTTTCAGCCGCGGGAGGAGTTCCGCCATAACGCGCTTGCTCTGCAGGGTTTCATAACGGGGATGCAGCGCGGAAAGTTTGACTGAAATGCCCGGATTGTCGTGGATGGAGGACGAGTTGCAATAGGGCGTGAGCGCTTTGGCCGCCTCCAGATAGCTGGACTCATAGCGCCGCGCATCGGGTGTAGAAATCGCGGCCTCGCCCAACATGTCAAAGCTGTAGCGATAGCCGGAGCGACGGTTTTTCAACGCATCCTTGATATCTTCGCCGAGGACGAATTGCTTGCCCATTTCGCGCATGGCCTGCCGCACGGCGGTGCGGATGACGGGTTCGCCCATCCGTTTGACGAGATTGCGCAAGGTCTTGACGACGCCACGGCTGTCATCCGTGTCCAGAACTTTCCCCGTCAGCATCAGCCCCCAGGTCGAGGCGTTGACGAGGGCAGACGAGGACTTATTTAAATGCTCGCCCCATTTTGACGGTGCGATTTTATCCTCAATCAGGGCGTCCATCGTCTCCGCATCCGGCACGCGGAGCAGGGCTTCGGCGAGACACATAAGGGCCACGCCTTCCTCTGTCGACAGCCCGTATTCGCCGAGAAATTTTTCCATCAATCCCGGATCGGAGTCGTTTCGCAGCTGTTCGACCAAGTTCTGGGCGCGATATTCTGCATCTGCCCTTATATCGGGTGAAAGGGAGGTTGAAACTTTGACCATTTCGTTACCTGTAAATCCATAATTTGATCGAATATTGCCGCTCAAATTGATTGGCTTAGGTCCGACTTAAACCATGATATCAGAATTTGGCCATTTTAATTTATCCGGAAATATCTTGAGGACGCAAAATTATTTTCTGCTGGGGTGAGCTAAAGAACGTCATACCCTAAGAGCGTCACATCCGATGATAAATAGCCTGCTTTTACAGGCTCAATCTGCGTCAAATCCGTCGTCAGATATTTTTTATTATCGTCACAAAAAATGGTAACAACAGTGTCTGCGGGGTTATCCCGTTTCAATTTCAGCGCCGCGATCAGGTTTGCGCCCGAACTTATCCCGACGGCCAGCCCCAATTCTGCAGAGAGCTTCTGCGCCATGATGATCCCGTCGCCATCATTGACGCAGACAATGTCGTCCAATGTATCAAGGCAGACAATCTCGGGAATAAATTCATCGCTGACGCCTTGAATGCGGTGCTTGCCGACCTTGTAACCGGTCGTCAGGGTCGGCGATTCCGCAGGCTCCATGGGATGTATTTTCGTTTCAGGGCAGAGCGCGCGTAGCGCTGTTCCAACACCCATAACGGTTCCGCCTGTGCCGACACCCGCCACGAAACGATTGGGACAACGCCCCAATTGACGTGCGATTTCCGGTCCCGTGCCTTTGCAATGCGCGTTACAATTATCAGGGTTGGAAAATTGCCGCGGCAGAAAGACATCATTTCGCGAGCGCGCCAGATCTTCCGCCATTGCGATGGATCCGAGAAAACCGCCCTCGTCATGACTGACGAGGACGACCTCTGACCCATACCCACGCATGAGGGCTATTCGCTCAGCACTCATCCAATCCGGCATATAGATACGGACGGGATGCCCTAAAGCGCGCCCCAGCGCACATAAAGCGATGCCCGCATTGCCGGAGGTGGCCTCGACGATCATATCGCCAGGCTGTAACGCACCCTTCAGGTAAGCCTGTCGCAGGACTTCCAGCGCCATCCGGTCTTTTATGGACCCAGAGAGATTGAAATATTCCAGCTTGGCGTGAATTGTCCGGTGCGTGCCCTTATCCTCTAGATGCACCGCGATGAGCGGCGTATTTCCTATCAGCTTATCCAGGGCGGAGAAGAGCGGCGGAAGGGGTTTGACCTTGCTTGTCTCCAAACGGTTTATGTTTGTTTCTAATGTATTGACGTGACGCATTTTTAGTCTCCGCCTGTTTTTTACCCAATCCTGCGTCGAAAATTCACGCCTAAATTTTATTGAATTGAGCTGACACCCTTAAAAAATTTCGTTATTTTGTTAAGATGGCCGAAGACTTTCATACTCATGACGTTAAGATTTTAGAAATCCTCCAACAGGATGCAACGCGCTCGCTTGAGTCGATTGCGGATGAAATTGGGGTGTCTTTGAACACGTGTTGGCGTCGTGTCCGGCGGTTGGAAGATGATGGCGTTTTGGAGCGCCGTGTCGCGCTGATCGATAATGAGAAGGTCGGCTTGCCCCTGACAGTTTTCGTATCTGTACGGACAAGCGACCATTCCAAAGGCTGGGCGGATCGGTTCACCGCTGCCGTTATCGATATTCCGGAAATTGTAGAGTTCTACCGCTTGGCCGGTGATGTGGATTACATCCTGAAAATGATGGTTGGAAATGTCGCCGATTATGACCGCGTCTATCAGAGCCTGATTGCGAAAATCGGCCTATCCGATGTCTCGGCCAGTTTCGCGATGGAGAAATTAAAATTTACGACGGAACTCCCCATTCGCCAAAAATTGAAAGCTTAAGTCATGACCTTTACTGATCTTAAGCTCACTAACGCTTTCTTCCGCGATAATTTTATTGGACCTAAATCCGATCGCCCAACTGTAACTGTGATGCGCGACGGCTTTGCAGAGGTAACACTGCAAACAGGTCGGCAACATAGTCGTCCCGGCAATATGGTCTCCGGTCCGACGCAAATGGCACTCGCGGATACAGTTGCCTATGTCACGATTTTCACAAAACTGGGCATAACGCCGATGGCCGTGACGAGCAGTTTGAACGTGAGTTTCCTACGTCCTTGCATTGGGCCAAGTATGCGAGCGGAAGGGACCTTAGTGAAACTTGGGCAAACGCTCGGCGTAACGGATGTTCGAATTTTCGGGGAAGGGCGCGATGCGCCCAGCGCCATCGCGACGGTGACTTACGCGCTACCGAAATAAAGCCAAGCGAAAGCTGCGACCGCCCATCTTGGGGTCGGCAGGAATTGGAAAAGAAGGGACTGTCCGCGTGGGGCCTCCAGCGAAGGAGGACCAAGGGGTAGGTCTTTCATCTTTGTTTTACGCAAGAGGCCAAGCGCGTGAGGTTTGTTGAGAGGTCGGCGAAACCGTTACATCTTCCAAATCTCAGGCCCTGTCGGTTGTCAATCGACAGAGCCATTACACTGCCACGCGGCGATGGTTTACAGATAACGGCCTTACTTGACTGCGAATGTTTCAATCCGTCAGGCACTCGAAATCCGGTTCCCCGATAGAGCTCTCACACCCTACCGATAAACACACCGTCTCTCAGGTCCAGCAGGTGAGCTCCTACCTGTCCCTGCCTGAAAGAACGAGAGTAAATATGACACAGGTCTTATAAGTGCTGGAGTATTCTTTTTATAAACGGGGATCGGGGACCAGATTTCACGCCTTAGAACCCAATGTCATCCCGCACGCAGCGAAGTGGAGATGCGGGACCTATCGCCTAATCACCCAAGCTAAAGCCCTGAAAACGTTAGGTCCCGCATCTGCGCCCTGCGGGCTGGTGCGGGATAACGGATGAGAGTGACTTTAAGATATCCTATAGTCCCGAATATGAGGATAGAGTTCCAAATAAACGCGGATTGTCCCCATTTTCCCTATGTCATTAGTGGGTTTTTTACCGGGTCTTTCGCCATTTGCGCATATTTCTGTAGCGCGAACATCAGGCCGAAATGCATAACGCCCAAGACAATTGCCATCGCGCCAATCTTGGTGCTGAGGAATTCCAAACCCTGTGCCCAATTTGTCGGACCTGTGCCTTCAATCCGCATCGTGTAGGCGATGTAACCTATATTTATAAGATAAAAGCCGACGAGGAGCATTTGATTGATCGCGTCGGCGAGTTGCGGTTTGTCTTTGTAATTTTCCAATAGAAATATACGGCCATTGCGATTGAGGGTCCGTCCCACCCAAAATGTAATGCCGAGGCTGACGCCGATATAGGCCAGGTAAGTCGTTCCAAGCATGAGAGTCTCCCTTGCGAATCTCTATGTATTTGTTAGTTAGCTAAAAAGCTAAACGTTACTTATCTCCATTTAGATGTTTCGTCAATTAGCTAAATAACTTTTTATGCTGTAGCAGATATTCATATTTGCCGGACCTGAAATAGAGTGGATGATGATGGATAAAATTTTCTCGGCCCTGGCTTCAACGCCCCGACGTCGCATTTTGGCCTATCTCTCCGCGACGTCCATGACGGCGGGGGAGATTGCCGAGCGGTTCGAGATCAGTAAACCGTCTCTCTCTAAACACCTCTCTGTGCTCGAAAATGCAGGATTGGTGAAGCGAGAGAAGAAGGGGCAATTCGTCCATTACTCCCTGATGCCCGATAATTTGACAAATACGCTCCACGGTTTCGCGCAACAGGTCTGCCCGCAGGGCGGTCCGATTGTGAAGGAATCCAAGCGCATTGCGGAAGAGCGGGGCGAGATCGCGCCGAAAGTAGGCATAAAAAAAGCCCCGCCAACTGGCGAGGCTTTATAATCTTCTTAAAAGCTGGACCTAAACGCCAGCCTTTTCCAACTCGGCTTCGAATTCCGGCAGCGCCTTGAACAAATCTGCGACTAAGCCGTAATCCGCGACGGAGAAGATCGGGGCGTCTTCGTCCTTATTAATCGCGGCGATGACTTTGGAGTCTTTCATGCCCGCGAGATGCTGGATCGCGCCGGAAATGCCGACGGCGATGTAGAGTTCGGGCGCGACGGATTTACCCGTTTGACCGACCTGCCAGTCATTCGGGACAAAGCCCGCATCGACGGCGGCGCGGGAGGCCCCCATCGCCGCGCCGAGTTTATCGGCAATGCCTTCGAGTAATTTGAAGTTCTCGCCACTGCCCATGCCGCGACCGCCGGAGATAACCGTTTTGGCGGCCGTTAATTCCGGACGATCAGATTTGGTCAGTTCTTCGCTGACAAATTCGGATTTCAGATCACCGATATTGGCAGCAGAATCGGACGCTGACGCGGACCCGCCTTCACCTGCGGCGGCGAAGGCCGTTGTCCGCACGGTGACGACTTTCTTGGCGTCTGTGGATTGCACCGTGGCCATGGCGTTACCGGCATAGATTGGGCGCACAAATGTGTCCGCGCTTTCCACGCCTGTGACGGAGCTGATTTGCTGCACGTCGAGCTTGGCCGCAACGCGGGGCATATAGTTCTTATGCGTGGTTGTGTCCGGCGACAGCACGGCGTCATAGCCGTCCATCAGGCCGACAACGACGACTTCCATCGCTTCCGCCAATTGACGCTCAAGGCTGTCATGATCGACGCCGAGGACAGCGCGGACGCCGTCAATTTTGGCGGCGGCTGCCATGACATCTTTAATGCCTTTACCCGCGACGAGGACATCAATATCTCCGCCCATTTTTGCGGCGGCGGTGACGGTTTTATGGGTCGCGTCTTTCAGGGACGCATTGTCATGCTCTGCAATTACGAGGACAGCCATTATAGTACTCCTGCTTCGTTTTTGAGTTTATCGACGAGCGCAGCGGCGTCCTCGACCTTGATACCGGCTTCGCGCGCGGCGGGCTCCGTGACTTTTAGCGTCTTGAGGCGCGGTGTTGTGTCGACGCCGTAATCCGCCGGTGTCTTCGCCTCAATCGGCTTACGCTTGGCCTTCATGATATTTGGCAGTGACGCATAGCGTGGCTCATTCAGGCGCAAATCGGTCGTGACAAGGGCGGGCATTTGCAGCTTTACCGTCTGCAAGCCGCCATCAACTTCTTTGACAACAGTCAGCGCGTCACCGTCCTTAGACATGGAGTTCGCGGCAGAACCAATCGGCCAGTCGAGAAGCGCCGCAAGCATCCCGCCCGTGGACCCGTAATCATTATCAATCGCCTGCTTTCCGGTGATGACGAGGTCTGCGCCCTCGGCTTCCGCGACGGCTTTCAGGATTTTTGCGACGGCGAGTGGCTCGAGGTCGTCATCCGTTTGCACGTGAACGCCGCGGTCCATGCCCATGGCGAGACCCGTCCGGATGGTTTCCTGCGCTTTTGCCGGCCCGATGGAGACGACGATGGTCTCTGTCGCTGTACCGGCCTCTTGCAGGCGTACGGCTTCTTCGACGGCAATTTCGTCAAATGGGTTCATGGACATTTTGACGTTGGACAGATCAACGCCGGACTGGTCGGGCTTCACCCGCGCCTTGACGTTATAATCAAGCACGCGCTTGACCGGGACTAGGACTTTCATATGGACTTCCCCTTCTTGAGGATTGGAGGATTGAATTCTTTGAACATCATATGCGACGCGCAGACGAAGGTTTCAAGGCGCAGGGGGCGGCCAATTCGCGCAGGTCGGCCTACGAATCTGAATGTGCGACCATGAGATGTTTGGAGGGGTAGCGCTTTTCTGCATACCAATAGGCCAGAAAGAAAAATGTGTGGAAGATCCCCGCCAGGGGATAGAGCGGCGACCAATAGGCCATGACCGCCGTGAAGAGCGCGATGGCGCATTGGCCGTAGCGTGTCGCCCGCATCTGTTGGGTCAGCGCCAGTTCGAAGCCGTTGAGGGCCAGCAATTCCGCTTTCTTGAGGATATGACCGTACATGAGGGCAAAGATCAGGAAGGCAATCGCGTAGCCGAGGCTGAAAAAGGCCACGAATTCTCCGGCGATCTTGAGGCTCATGACGCCCATGCCGACGGATCTGTCAATGTCTCCCGTCATGAAAGCAAAGAGCGAATCAAAGGCAAAGCGGAGGGGGTAGGCCATGAACAGTACGACGAAAATCAAAATTGCATTCAGGAAAATAATCGTCTTGTCCGCCACGCCGTAGCGCCGGAAGAATGTGTAATGGCCGTGCCAGAGTCCCAGAAGTACGGCGAAACCGAGCGCTGTCGGGAAGACATTCCAGAGGAATTGCCGCAATCCGGCAATATCCCGCGGGGCATCCACCCCCGTAATCAACATGCCGAGCGCAATCGCGAAGACAATATCAGACAGGTTTTCAATACGCGTGACATTGGTCCCGCGCCAGCGGAAATCCGGATCGTGGTCCAGCCCTTTAAAATCGTCCAATGCCCCTCGGATCATTATTCAGTCGGGGCTTGCGATGCGGAAAAACCGAGCGTGTCCGGATCAATATCTTCGCCTCCGCCAGAAATCAGTGGGGTGAGGGGGAAGGGTTCCGGCGGGTTGGCCTCTATGGTCAGTGTTCCGCCATTTTTGACGAAATCTGCGAAGGCGGCGGTGGTTTCAGAATAGACTTCGGCTTGCACATCATTCTGCGCGGCGAGGGCTGCGCCGAGGACGGCGACACCCAGCATGCGTTTGACATTCTTCTCCGACTGGCCCGTCATCTCCGACGCCAGTTTCAATCCACGCGTCGTGATGGAATTATCCTCCAATGTGATCCGCATGGAGCGGAGTTTCAGTGGGTCATAGGCGGCGAGCGGGTTCTGGCGCAGCTCCAGATCGGTCATCCCCTTCATCGTCTCGACCATATCGTTCAGCCCTTCGGCGGAATATTCGAAATTTAGGCGAAAGGCGTCATCCATGATGAGGAGGCCGTCGGAGACGGTGAGGGAGTCATCGCGTTTGTCCAGCGTCGATTCTGAGCTGCCGGAGAATCGCATGGACTCGAAACCGAGGGTTTTGAGCTGCTGATATATCCCCGCCGTGTTGGGTTTCTGACCCATTTCCGGCTTCAGATTGATCGTTACGGGTTTGAGGGTCTGGACCACGGACACGACATCGCCATTTTCTGTCGCCTGTCCTTCTATACCCTGAAAATTGACATCGAATTCCGGCGAGGCCAGTTTTAGCTGCCCCACGACAAATTCGTCATAGGGCTTTTTCATGAGGGTAAAGCCGTCCAGCACGGACCCGACAACGCCGGAGGTCGAGACTTGCGAAGCGTCCAGACCACCCACGGCGAAATTCCGCGCGCTCATGCCGTCAAATGTCAATTCCAATCCGTCTGCACCGTCCTGACTCGCAAAGCTCACCTTTAAATTCTCGACCATCATATCGGCAAGACCCTGAAGATCGTTTTCGCGTGTTTCGCCCCAGGCTAGCGTGTCCAGCTTGCCCGTAAAGCCCTCGCCTGTCACGGTCGCGCCCGTCAGGGAAATACCGCCAAAACCGATATTGCCCTCCTGACTGCCGGAAATGGGCCCCAGCATGCCGCCGACAATTGCGGCGGCCGCATCCGGTGTCGGCTCGCTAATGTTCAGCGTCTCGAAGTTGAAGGTGACATCCTCGTCGCGGATCATCGCGTTGCCGAGGTCGAGGCGGTCATAGCTTGGACCTTCATCCGTCATGGCCGCGCAGTGGAAGGTCGCGAGATCGGCGGTAAATGCGTCGATGGACGCCGTCTCGTCACGCACTTTCAGATCGCGGTAAGTCACCGTCGCGCCGTCAATCTCCCGCGCGGCAAAGCTCACACCTGATTCGCCATTTTCACCGAGGCCGAGTCCCGCAAGTGCGCCAAGGGCTTCCATCTCGTCTGTTTCGCAATTTGCGAGCTCGAAATGTTTCGAAAAGACCCGGGTGTCCGCACGGTCAAGGTTGAGCGCGGCCATTTCATTGGACTTCAACGCACCTTGCCCCTTGTCGGCGCGGTTGCATCCCCCCACTATCAGTAAGGTGGAGAGCGCGACTGCGCTGACCGATATTTTCAATAAGGATGGCTTTGCAAAGAGCATTATGAGCGGCTTTCTAAATAGCATTTTCAAATCGGACGATAGCACGGGCGGACGCCCCGACAAGTCGGATTTCCCATTACGAGACAGTCAGGATCCGCGCCTGCTCTATGTGCTCTCGGAGCGGGCCAAGCGGATCACATTAAAGGTGAAAGCCAGTGCTCGCGAAGTCCATGTCGTCGTACCGGGCGTGCGGAGTTTCCCGAAAGCTCGAGAATTTGCGGCGCAACAACGCGATTGGATCGATGTTCAATTGGAAGCCCTACCGCCGCCGCAACCTTTTGTGCCGGGGGAGAGTATTCTGTTTCAGGGCAAACCCTACCGTCTCGTCTGTCCGCCCGGCCGGGGACGTGCGCGTGTGGATCGTGTGCAGCAAAAGATTGTCGTACCCAGTCCCGATGGGGAAAGTTTCCCCGGTCGTGTCCGCCGTTTCCTCATTCGGGAGGCAAGAGCCGAACTAGAGGCGGCGTCCCATCACTATGCCGAACTACTCGGCAAGCGCGTCGGGAAGGTTAGCGTGCGCGATACGGAAAGCCGCTGGGGGTCCTGCATCACGCGTAACGGAGAAGGGCATATTTCCTATTCCTGGCGGCTCATTTGTGCGCCGCCGCAAGTCCTCGAATATGTCGCCGCCCATGAATGCGCCCATATGATCGAGGCCAATCACAGTGCCGCGTTCTGGGGGGTTTGCGACAGAATATTTGATGATGTAAAGGGTGCTAAACGCTGGTTGAACAAGAATGGTGCTCGACTCCACGCGGTTGGCGCTCTATTCTAAAAAAAACGCAGGGGTGCGAGAAATGTTATCCATAGTTCCAAGATTATCCATAATCGTTATATTTCATGATATGGCGCGTGAGGCCAAACGCACGCTGGCGACGCTCTCCCCTGAATATCAGATTGGTGTGAGCGAATATGATTACGAAGTGATCGCCGTTGATAATGGGTCGTCCACGCCTCTAACGGAAGAATTCGTCAACGGATTTGGAGATAATTTCACCCTCATTCATTATGAAACCGATCTGCCTTCTCCGGCGATGGCTGTGAATGTCGGCGTCAAACATGCGCGGGCGCCCTATATTGCACTCGTCGTGGATGGAGCGCGGATGCTCAGTCCTGGAATTGTAAAAGCCAGTCTCGATGGGCTCATAAATGTGCAACTCTCGACGACTATAGGTGCCCGGCCTCTTATTGCCGCATTAGCTTGGCATTTAGGGCCGGATGTTCAAAATCTTTCGATGCAAACCGGTTACAATCAATCTGTCGAGGACGATCTGTTATCGTCAATTGATTGGCGTCAGGATGGCTATCGCCTTTTCAATATTTCCACACTGGCGGATTCTTCCGTCAAGGGGGTGGGCATCAGTTTTCCGACAGAATGTAGCTGGGTCGCGCTTGGCCGGGAGCATTTTTTGGAGGTCGGAGGATATGACCGCCGTTTTGTCTCTCCCGGTGGAGGTTTGGTCAATCATGAATTTATTGAACGGGTCTTTAATGTACCGCCTGTTGCACCCATAATTTTGAATGATGAGGGAAGCTTCCATCAATTTCACGGTGGTGTTGCGACAAATGTTTTGCCTGAGAACCATCCTTGGGAGAGCTTTCACCAAGAATATCAGTCAATTATCGGAAAAGGGTATAATCCACCCCCCTTCCCGGAACCGGTTTTATGGGAAACCTATGAGAGAGATGCGCCGGAAGAACGCGCAAGGCTCGCGTCTTAAATATTGGCCGTCTGACTATAAGCTAGGGCAAGTGGCCTGGCCGCTTTAGGGTAGACGAGTTTCGAGCTGGTCCAGCAAACTATTTAACTGTGCATCTTTTCGCGCCCAATCCGGCTTGGTTGAGACGGGCAGGCGGGCTTGTGGTGTTTCCGGTAATTGTGCGGCCATGGTGTCTGCGAAAATCATGGCGGGGATATTGCCGCCCGTGACGCTTTGCATCGGCGAGTTATCATCATTTCCGACCCAGACCGATGTCACGCGGTCAGGGGCATAACCGATAAACCAAGCATCGCGGAAATCATTCGTCGTGCCTGTTTTCCCAGCAATCACATGGTTTTGGAGCTGGGCGCGACGGCCCGTTCCGCGTTCGACCGTGTCGACCATCATATAGTTCATATCGCCAATCTCCTGCGCGCCGAGGACGAGAGCGCCGCGCGGGGCGATGCGGTCATAAAGTGGTGTCCCGTCCGCTGTGGAAATCGAAAGAATGCCATGGGCTTCGCGTAAGGTTCCCCAATTCGCAAAGGGCAGGTAACTCTCTGTCATGGCGAGTGGGGTCTGCCCCTGTGCGCCAAGGGCGAGACTGCGATAAGGTTTTAGACCTGTCAGGCCGAACTGCTCCGCCGTTCCGATGACAGAGTCGCGCCCGATGTCTTCGCCCAGTTCCACGGCGACCGTGTTCAGCGATTTGGCTAGCGCGGTTGTCAGCGTTACTGTGCCGAGATGCTCCTCCGTGAAATTTTCGGGACTCCAACCGTCAATGTCGATGGGCGCATCAAAGGCTGTGTCCCATGGCGTTTTGCCGGAGCGCAGGGCAGCCAGATAGACGAAGGGTTTAAACGCGGAGCCGGGCTGGCGGACCGCCTGTGTCGCGCGGTTGAATTGCGACTGACCATAATCCGCCCCGCCGACCATGGCGCGGACACCGCCCGTCCCATCAAGGCTGATCACCGCGCCTTGTGTCGCGTTTCGGTCCATATCAAGATGGGCGAGCAGGGCGCTTTGCGCTGCGATCTGTGCGTTAATGTCCAATGTGGTGCGGATAACTATGTCCTGCGTCGGGATGCCGATATGATCTTCCAGATCGGCCCAGATCCAATCCGCGAAATATTGTGCCCCCTCCGTATCCGTTGGACTGTGGATTGTGATCGGATCGGCTATCGCTGCGGCGAGAACGCCATCCTCCAGCAGGCCTTGCCGTTGCATGGCGTCCAGCACGACTTCTTGACGCCTTTTCGACCTTTCGAAGTTGGCGACGGGATTGGCGGAAGACGGCGCGTTCAACAAGCCTGACAGTATGGCTGTTTCCGCGAGTGTGAGTTGCGCTGCGGGCTTATCGAAATAACGGTGGCTGGCGCTCTCAAGGCCCCAGGCACCACTGCCGAAATAAACGCGGGAGAGATACATCTCCAGTAACTCATCTTTTGTGAAATCGCGTTCCAGCCAGATGGCCAGCAGGGCTTCCTGTGCCTTGCGGGACATTTTCTTGTCAGAGGTCAGGAAGACATTTTTGGAGAGTTGTTGAGTCAGCGTGGAGCCGCCCTCAACATAACGCCCAGCCTTGATATTCTTCACCATGGCGCGTCCGATGGCACGCGGGTCTATGCCCATATGATTGCGGAAACGACGATCTTCTGTCGCGAGGATTGTCATGGGAATGTGAAAGGGCAGGGCGTCCAGATCGACGGGGCGTTCACTGCTGGCGCCGCGGACCAAGACGTCGCGGCCATTGCGGTCAAGGATTTGCACAGAAACGGGACGTTGCTTCTCCCAAAGGCGTTTCGGGTCGGGCATGTCTTTCGCGGCGACGGCGAAAATTGAGAGGAGGCCCATGCCACCGAGATAAGCGCAGGCGATACCGGCGATGGCTGTGTTTTTTAGCAATGTCCGAGAAAGACGCATAGCGGAGGGAATAGCCGTTTCGGCATTAAGGGTGTGTTAAACATGTGTGTTTGGAATCACCTCCTCGCGGGGTGATGGGAATAATGCAGGCGGCAGCCTGCTCCTGTTCTATCGGATTAATGAAGAGCGCCTGCCGGCGCGCATGTTTTCCCCTCACCCGCCAATTCGCTACACTCATGGCGACCTCTCCCCGGGAGAGGTAATATCAATCGCAACCCAATAAAAAACCCGCCACAAAGGGCGGGTTTCTCTATTCATATCTCTTCCGAAAATCAGTCGCGACCGAAGAGGCTCATAAGGATTTGGAACATGTTGATGAAAGTCAGCAGAAGCGACGCGGCACCGAACGCGCTCATTTTTCCGAGCATCGCGGCATTGCCGGCCATGCTGTAATAGATACGCTTCAAGTTCTGCGTTTCCCATGCTGCAATAACGGCGATAGCTGCAAGCGCGATGATATTGATTGCGATGCCGAGTGGGCCACCTGCTGTCACGCTGAGCGCTGGTATGAACATGCCAAGCACAGCTAGGGCGATATAACCCATAAAGGCAGCGACAGCATATTTGATGATCGCGTTCAGATTAAACGAGGTCGTGTAACCGAATAGGCTCAACGCGCCAAACATAGCGACCGTCATGAAGAAAATCTTCGCAACGACATAGGGGTCATAAAATGCAGTGGCATAGGCCGACATGATGAGGCCCATAAAGGCTGCAAAGCCGAAGAGGAACGTTAGCACACCGCCCATCGACATAGAGGGAAGCTTGCGTCCGACGGCACCAAACCCGAACATGATAATACCAATCGTGGCAATCGCCGTGATCGGATTATAGATCAGTGCGCCAAGCGCCGGGTTGGCCATAATGGCTTGGCCTGTGAAATAGGCGACGATGGCTGTGACCGCCATGGCCATAGCCATATAGCGATAGGTACCCAACATGAAATCACGTAGGCCGGCATCCGTTGGCGCGACGGCGCCGGTGGTGCGTGTATTAAAATCGTTCATGACATCTCCTTGAACATGACATTTTGACCGTTGCGACGGTGTTAGCGTCTATATAGTAGTTTTTGCACGCGAATACAAACATTCCTCATTATACTTAATTGTCACAGCTCTCATAAGGAAAACCTATGGAACTTCGTAAACTCGGTCGGACAGATATAGAGGTGACCTCGGTTTGTCTCGGCACGATGACATGGGGCAAGCAGAACACAGAAGCCGAAGCGCATGATCAGTTGGATTATGCCCTGGACCGGGGCATCAACTTTATCGACACGGCGGAAATGTATCCCGTCCCCGGCGAAGCCAAGACGCAGGGCCGGACGGAAGCGTATATTGGAACATGGATCGCGGCGCGCAAGAACCGCGATAAATATGTACTGGCCACAAAAGTTACAGGCCGATCCGGCATGACATGGTGCCGTGACGGGGATGTTGAACAGACTCGCCATACGCCGGAACAAATTGACGAGGCGGTCGAAAACTCCCTCCGACGTCTACAAACCGATTATATCGATCTCTACCAACTTCACTGGCCGGACCGCGATATGCCGGGTTTCGGATTTGATAGTTATTACGACTATGATGCGGGCGAGATGACCCCGCTGGAAGATATTCTCGGTGCACTTTCCCGTCATGTTGAAAAGGGCAATATCCGACATATTGGCCTGTCCAATGAGACAGCCTGGGGCACGATGAAGTTTTTGGAACTGGCTGAACGGTTGGCCCTTCCGCGGATGGTGTCAAACCAATGCGTGTATAACCTCATTGCAAGACGGTTCGATTATGACCGCGCCGAAATCGCGATGCGTGAACAGGTGGGCCTACTGGCTTATTCACCGCTAGCCATGGGCGTGTTGACCGGAAAATATGATAATAGTGCGACACCGAAAGGGTCTCGCGGCGATCTCTTCCCGCAATTTATGACGGGCTGGCAAAATGCGGAAGCGGCCTATTTGGATTGCAACACGACAGCCCGGAAGTTGGGCCTGACGCCAACACAGTTTGCGTTGAAATTTGTCGAAACCCGTGAATTTTTGACCAGCAATATTATCGGCGCGACAAGCCTGTCTCAGTTGGAAGAGAATATTGCGGCCCATGAGATAGACTGGACGGACGATATGGAACGGGAAGCCCGCCGTATCCACAAAACCTATCGCTGCCCTGCCAGTCGCTAGACTTTAATGAAACTCTTCGCCGCCATTTTCCTGCCTGAAAAAATCGCGCTTGATTGCACGCGCGAACAGAAAGGTGTGGCAGGCGCGCGCTGGGTCAGTGAAGAGAAGCTGCACATCACGCTTGGTTTTTTTGGTGACGTGGATGCGGACGGAGCGGAACTATTGGACCAAGAACTCGGTAAACTCCGCATGGGCAGTTTTGAATTAAATCTTGAGGGCGGTGGGCATTTCGGGAAAACGGAACCGCATGCGATTTGGG
This sequence comes from Litorimonas sp. WD9-15, assembly GCF_050271975.1. NCBI lineage: Bacteria > Pseudomonadati > Pseudomonadota > Alphaproteobacteria > Maricaulales > Robiginitomaculaceae > Litorimonas > Litorimonas sp. WD9-15. The sequence continues at coordinate 2,938,756 of NZ_CP189850.1, read as the reverse complement.
CGGGCGTGTCGCCGTCGCCGGAACTTATCCGGCTCAATACCCATTGCCGCCACGCCGCCCGCCGCGCAGATATCCAGATGGAAGCCCGCAAATATACGCCCCACGTGACGATGGCCTATATGAAGCCAAAATCCCCGCTCGACCGGATCATTTCTTTTGAGCAACGCTTGGCGGATTGGAGCACGCGGCCCTTCCTCGTCGACAGTTTCAGCCTCGTCTCCAGCCATACAAAAAAGCGCGGACCGAATATGTACCGCGAAGAAGCCACATTCCCCCTATTGGGTGAGGGTGTGGCACCGTAAGTTTCGCACCTTTCCCCGCTTGACGATAGAGCAGGGCAGGGTTAAACGCCCGCTTCCAATGACGTGCCCAGATGGCGGAATTGGTAGACGCGCTAGCTTCAGGTGCTAGTGTCCGTATGGACGTGGAGGTTCGAGTCCTCTTCTGGGCACCATTTAGACTTCCGATAAAATCCGAAGATGTCCGATAAACCCTAGTAAATACGCGGTATTGGGGATATATCTGTCCGAAGCCGTCCGATACGACTTTTCCAAATCCGACCCCATTGGGGGTTTATTCTGGGGGTGTAATTTTAAACCGCCAGTGCGCTGGGGGGCGATTTTGGGGGTTTGATGCCATTTACCGTGGCAAAAATGAAATCGTTGAAGCCAAAGGTCAAGCCTTACAAGGTTTCAGACTATGACAGCCTCTTCGTATTGGTTACGCCAAACGGTTCTAAGCTTTGGAAATTCAAGTTTCGTGTAGACGGCAAAGAGAAGAGCTTGTCCCTAGGGAAATATCCAGCCGTTACACTGAAGAGAGCCCGCTTTCTAAGAGATGAGGCGCGAAGGCTTCATGCTGAAGGCGTTGACCCAGCGGCTAAAAAGCAAAAGGCCAAAGCGAAAAAGGCCGTCGTGTCAGAACATACCTTCGCAAAGCTCGCTGAAAAATTTCTCGCGAAACAGCTCAAAGAAGGAAAATCCGAAGGGACCATAAAAAAATAAAGAATGGCTTTTACGGCTGGCGATGGATGATCTGGGCGATATGCCGATCAATGAAATCAAAGCGCAAACGGTCCTGAAGACGTTGAAGAGGCGCGAAGCGCTGGGGCATTATGAAACCGTGCGCCGCTTACGATCCACGATTAGTGCCGTGTTTCGCTATGCGGTGGCGTCTGGTGTTGCCGAGACTGATCCGACCTTCGCTCTGAAAGACGCGCTCATAAAGCCCACGGTGAAACACCATGCGGCCATTACCGATGAAGATAGGTTGAAAGAGTTTCTAAGGGCGCTGGATAGCTATGGCGGTAAGGCTGAAACCAAAATCGCCCTAACCCTTCATATTCTATTCGCGTCGCGACCGGGCGAAATTCGTAAAGCGCGATGGGAGGAATTCGACTTTGAAGAGCGGGTTTGGAATGTCCCAGCGGAACGGATGAAAATGCGGGCGGCGCATAATGTGCCGCTATCAAATGCCGCCTTGGCATTACTGGAGGAGTTGCGAGAGCTGACAGGTTGGGGCGCTTTGCTCTTTCCATCACTTAGCTCTGCTGAGAAACCAATCAGCGAGAATACACTCAATCAGGCTCTAAGGCGTTTAGGCTTCAGCGCGGAGGAAGTCACATCGCATGGTTTCAGAACAACATTCTCAACTTTCGCAAATGAGAGCGGTTTATGGAGCGGTGATGCTATTGAGGCCTATCTCTCACATCAGGACAAAAACGCGATTAGACGAATCTACAACCGCGCGGGCTATTGGGATGAGCGTGTAAAGATTGCCGATTGGTGGGCGGCATATGTCGAAGAGTTGCAAAGCAAGACAGACTCAACTTAACAGTTCTACATCTGATATAAGGGGTGTGATTTGAAAGCGATCGATTATTGGCGTCTCGCGGATGAGTTGACAGTTGTACAAGGCGCACTTCTGATATGCGGTTATGACCCTTCCGAGCTTCAATAAAAAATGGGCTATGGCTCTAAAGAAAAGCCAGTCGGATATGTGGCAGTGAAGCATGCATTAGGGAGTGCCGTTAAGGCGAAAATTCTCCAAGGCAGAGAAGCGCACGTGGTAAACCCAAACGATGGAGAGTATTATCCAGATGATGATCTGGCTTTGATAAGGGTTGACGCGATTAAGGATTGGTTGCGTTCTAAAGGAGTCGTCACTCATTTCTTTTTCTTTCCTGAAGAACCTGAGGGAGAATTTTTAAGTTCCCAACACCCTCGCTACTCTCCTAAGTTGGCGGCGGCGATACGAGCTTGGCAAGCGATGGAAGGGAAAGACTTAAAGGGGAAAACCCCTAAGCAATCTGTTATAAAGTGGTTGCGCCTTCATGGTGCAGATTACGATTTAACAGATGATGATGGGAAACCACTTGATACCGTCATCGACGAGATTGCCAAAATAGTGAACTGGAAGCCGCAAGGTGGAGCGCCTAAGACTCCAACTGGTGCAGGTTCTACAAAACCTACTGGAGTTTCGAAGGCTCTAGCGGCAATTGATCAAAACTTCCAAGTCACGGCGGAGAAAAAAATAGATTCGATAGAAAAATTGACTTTGATTTGGATGCAGAAATTCCATTTTAAGTGATTGTATTTAAGAGATTATTTTTATCCCTGAGAGTTATTCGGTCGAAAGGGTGTGACGGGTTTTCGTAACCTACCCAGCTATTAAACCTGCCAGAATTGTCGATCTTGATGTGACCAAATCACATGGAGACCGCATATGTCCGACAATCCCGCATTCCCCCAAACTGGCCTAGTCCGCCTCTCTCAAATCCTTTCTCCGCGCGGTCCTATACCCGTTTCTAAGTCCACGTGGTGGCAAGGCGTAAAAGATGGGCGCTTTCCCCAACCTCAAAAGCTGGGGCCGCGCACGACCGTCTGGCGCGTCGAAGAGATACGGGCGCTTTTCGAAGCTGATGACGCGTAGGGCGTCCCGTGAGTCTGTCCAAAGACTATCAGCGGGTGCGATCCCATCGACCCTATACGATTGTGACGCTGGCCGAGCTTTTGGAGGTCAATCCCGCAACTATTCGGCGCTGGATAAATTTGCACGGGTTGGACGTTGCCATCACTAACACGCGCCGCCCCATCATTCTGAATGGTGCGAAGATCAAAGACTGGATGAAGGCCAGACAGGTGGCCAAGCGCAAGCCTTGTGGGCCGAATGAGATGTATTGCGTCCGGTGCAAAGTGCCGCGCCAGATCAAGGGCGATACGTTTCACATCATCCAGCGCAATGCGTCCAAGCTGACCGTCAAAGGCGATTGTAAAACATGCGGTTTGACCCTTCAGCGGTTTGGGTCTGTGGCCAATCGGGCGGCGTTGGAAGCCGTTTTCTGTCCAAAACGGTCAGACAATCCAGCGGCGTGACCTGCACTTATAAACATTCCCCATTCACCCCTTACATGCTCACTTGGCGAAAGGTCCAACGCATGACTGAAACGAATCCCAATAATGACCGCCTGAAGCTCGACTGGATGGAAGACCTGAAAATCCGACAAGCGGACTCCACCATTGATCAAAGACTGGCCGCGCTAGCCCAATATGAGGCCGCGACGGGGTGGGCCGATCTTGCCAGTATCGACCGTGAAAAGGTCAAAGCCTATCTGGACGCCTTGCGGGCAACACCGACACGGATGCGGACGAAACAAGCCAAGGTTCGCCATGTGCGCGGGTTCTTTGACTGGATGATTGCCGATGAACGTTTGCGCCCGAAAAAGGTCCGTAAGGCGCTTCTAAGCCTTCGCCTGAAGGATACTGAAATCCGCGCGGGCATGCCGTCAAAACGGCAAATTATGCGACGGTCGAGCAAATAACGGACACGATCCTAGCCATGCCCAGCGCCAGCGCCGTGGACCGTCGCAACCGCGCCTTGCTGGCCTTCACCCTGTTATCAGGTGCAAGAGACGGGGCCATCATCACTATGAAAGTGAAACACGTCCTATGGGCTGAGCGCGAAGTCCTGCAAGACCCGAATGAGGTGGCGACGAAAGCCAGTAAAATGATCGCAACGTGGTTCTTCCCCGTGGGGCAGGCCATAGAGGATAAGGTAGCGAGCTATCTCGCCTATCTAAAGGATGAGTTGGGTTTTTTGCCCGACGATCCGCTTTTTCCATCTACTCGAATGGGGCAAGATGATCAGGACAATTTTGCGCCGATTGGTTTATCAAAAACGCATTGGGCCCGCGCCGCGCCGATGCGCAAAGTTTTTAAAGATGCATTCACCGCGCGATGATGGGGATTGGAAAGGCGTCAAAGGCCGATCCGACAATGGCTGACATTGCCGCCATGGTTGAACACGCCGTGGCAAGGCGTTTTGATTAGGGGCAGGGGTGAATCTTTGCGGATTTTTCAGACGGACATCTACGCAAAAACACGAATTCCAGAATTCTTCTACGACCAGTGATGTGATTGTGATTTTAGGCTGGACTGGCAGGCCAGAACGACATCGGATCGGTTGCTCAATGAGTAACTTTCTTATTTTGGGAAATTGGTTTTTCGTTTCTACGTTGACTCCGAAATTTACCTTGTGTTAACTGTAGGTCATCTGGGGGGCGATTAAGTTATGGGCAAAGCAGATTGTTTCTGCATTATACCTAAACGGAATTTCTCTTCATTTTAAATTTTCATCTTCATGATGTTCGAATTTTTCGATCTATCAGAAGAAGAAGTTTCACCCTAATTTGAAGGGGTGACGGTGCGCAAATTTGGGGCTGGATACATGCGAAATAGTTTTTTTAAACCCGATATAATTCTGCCTTTCCCACTTTTCGGTCCTATCCCGTAGGACTTTCAATATGTGGGGCGCTCCAAAAATTATCTTAAATACCGGATGTGGTCGCTTTGCGGCGCTGCCGCATAAACTCGGCTGGCCGCAAAACTGCCATTTGCATTTTCAGGACGTCATCATGACGTGACCGCGAGGGGCTTTCCCTCTTTTCCTTCGTGGCGCGCAGGAAGCTCAACTCAAAATTCATTCAAAATACGCCCGTCACATTCGGGATATCCAAACAAACTTAGGGGACTATCATCATGGCACTTTCAGCGACTTTTACATCAGGTGACGACAATGTAGTGAACGCGGCCGAGCAGGCTACAGGAATTTTCTCGATATTGGGAACGGGTGCAACGCCTAACAGTACTGTTTCGTTCAACCTTGGGGGCAATTTTTTCGAGGCCATGGCTGACATGAATGGTGAGTTCAGCTTCGATCAAAATTCTATGTCAAATGGGATGCCGCCTGTCAGTTTTGGGTCTGTCGTTCAAGCCGCTTCTGACAACATTCTCTCTCTAAGTCTCAGTGATACAGGTGGTCAGACCGGGAGTGCCTTTTTAACGATTGACACGACAGCTCCGACGGCCCCAACGATTTCGGTCAGCAACACCCTGGTTTTGGATGGCGACACGACAGATTTCGTTATCACGGTCGTGTATAATGAGTTGATGGATGAGTCAGCCGGTAATGAGCCGTCTGTTTCACTCTCTGCGGTTCCTGCCGGTTTTGCCTCACCGACTGGGGTTTGGACAAATGACGGGATGGTTTCAACTTATACCGTGACCTATTCCGTCGCGGATCTGGATGCTGAGGTTGAAGACATTGATATCACCGTGAGTGGCGGGAGAGACGTTGCCGAAAACCCGGCGGCGGGCAATGTGGCTGTGGCAGCATTCTCAGTCGATATGGCGGCCCCGGCGCCGGGCACGCTTTCTCTGGATAATTTTCAGGATACCGGCCCAGGTAACGTGGATAATAGCGATGGGATCACATCCGATAATACGTTTGATTTGTCCCTTATGGGTCAAGATATGGATCCAACGACAACCGTTGCATATGAAGTCTCAACGGATGGCGGTATGAGCTTTACTTCAACGACTGCTGTGCAAAACGCTATTCCTGATGGCGATTACGTCTTCCGTGCCGTGGTCATGGATGACTCGGGCAACAGCTCGATCAGCAATACAGTTTCTGTGACTGTCGATGCCTCTGCAGATAAAGACACCGCCTTAGAGGTCAGCTTTGCGGACATGGAAATTAGTTCGCTGGAATCCGGTGCAACGTTTATCAATGTTGTCGGCTTGGACTCTGATGCATCCGGCACGTTGACTGTAACTGACAGTGCTGGTGGCACGGCGACACTTATGAATGTGTCGTCAGCAGACCTGACTGCCGGGCAAATCGCCATGAATATTTCCGGCTTGGCTGACGGCGCACTTATGGTTGATTTCGACGTGACCGATACTGCGGGCAATACAACTTCGGCGAGCGCTAATACCGCAGTATTGGACCAAACGCCTCCCTCCGTCGTAACGTTCGACATTGTCGATTCCTCGCTGAATGTTTTGAATAATTCCACGACCGTATCTATCGCATTTTCGGATCCGGTGATGGGATTCACAGCCGATGATATTTCTGTCCCCGCCGATTTCACGGTCGTATTGGTATCCGGTGGCGTTGGCGACAGCGTTTTTACGGCTGTCATCACAGCGCCTTCGGGATTTGAAGGAAACCTTCAGGCTTCGATTGCTGCTGGGACTTACACCGATTTATTCGGCAATCCGGGCGAGGCTGGAGCGTCTGACACAATTCCTGTAGACACGGCAGCGCCTGCCGCCCCGACAATAGCCCTAACTGTTGACACTGGTGCTGATGGCGATTTGATCACGTTCAACGGTGAGGTCACTCTCACAGATGTTGAGATGGGGGCGACCGTTGAGTACTCTCTGGATAACGTGACGTTCACAACGACACAGCCTAATCTAACGGATGGATCCAACACGGTCTACGCGCGTCAGATTGATGCCGCGAATAATACCGGGCCATCAGCCTCCATCACATTCACGCTCGACACCGGGAATCCGTCCGGATTCGCGCCTTTGGCCGTGAATATTGATGAATATGTTGAGGGTGCGGACCCTGCGCCTGTCGCAGGTGATATATTGGCGACATTGGTCGCAACAGATGGTGGGGCGGCGCCTGAGCTGACCTACACGCTAGCGAATGATTTTGGCGGTGCCATTGCACTTGTCGATAATGGCGGGAATTGGACTCTTATTGTGGCGGATCCGGAACTCTTTGATTTTGAAGACAACTCCAGTTTTGAGGTCGATCTAACAGCGACAGATACAGCGGGTAATGCGACAACGGAAATGTTCACAATTTCGCTGAATGATTTGAACGATGCGCCCGTTATTGACGGGTCTGCCGGTGTGACCGGTGGTGTCACTGAGCGTGCGGATACGAATGAAGCCGCTGAAAATGCCCCTGCGGGCTTCGGCACGGCCGGTGCTTTCACCTTCACCGATGATGACGAAACAGACTCCCATTCCGTTTCCGTCGCCAATGTTAGTTCCAGTAATGGGTCTTTCTTGGGTGTGTTTCTCGCAGGCGCTTCGAGCCCGGCTCAGGGTGGAAATACGGGTGTTATCAGCTGGACATTCGATAATCTGGATGCCTCTGACATGGCGATTGTCGATGCTTTGCCGGAAGGTGATACAATCACGCAGGTTTACGCGGTCACGATTAATGATGGGCAGGGCGGCGTCACAACCCAGAACGTCACAATTACGATTACGGGTACAAATGATGCTGCTATTTTTGCCGGTGACGTTTCGGGCGCTGTCGTTGAAGCGGGCGGTGTAGCTAATGCTGACGCCGGGACTCCATCTGTAATGGGCACAGTGACTGTGACGGATGTCGATACGGGCGAGACTGGTTTTCAGGCTGCGATGGCGGCAGATCTTGTTGGGACTTACGGCACGTTCACCTTTGATGAGACATCCGGGGCTTGGACCTATTCGCTCGATAACAGCGCGGCGGACGCCCTCAATGATGGGCAGGTTGTCACGGAAACGCTGACGATCCTCTCCTTGGACGGCACGAGCCAAGATATTGATGTGACTGTTACGGGCACAAATGATGCGCCTGTCCTCGCGGCGCAGGTCGGAACTGTTGGTGCTGTTGAAGACGGTTCAATGGTGATGTTTGATCTGTCGGCCATTGGCTCCGATGCAGATGCGGAGAATGACGGATCGAACCTGACATATTCGATTGAAACAGCGCCCGGTGAGGGCTCTGCCATGGTCTCAGGAACAAACTTGATCTTCAATCCGGGTATGGATTTCCAAGACTTGGCGGCAGGGGAAACGCGTGATGTCACGGTCACTGTACTGGCCGAAGACTCGCAGGGTGAGACTTCAAATGTTCAGACAGTCACCTTCACGGTGACGGGCACAAATGATACGCCTTTCGTCGTCGCAGGTGGCGATGTTTCGGGCAGTTTATCCGAAGGTAATGACGCCATTACGGTCTCAGGGGTATTCTCTGTCACAGATGTCGATTTATCTGACGTTGTGAGTGTTTCCAATGTCTCTGTCGCCGCGACGGGTACGGGCGCCGCAGAAGCGCCAAGTGAAGCTGCGCTTCTGGCGCTCATCACAGAGCCTTCCAATCCGGAAATTGTCGGTAGTTCTGACGCCACGGATACACTCGATTGGACTTTTGCTGCCGCAGCGGGCGTGTTTGATTACCTCAATGACGGTGACGTACTGGTTCTGACTTATACCGTGACCCTATCGGATGACGCGATGCCCCCGGCGACGACAACGCAGGGCATTACAATTACGATTACGGGTACGAATGACGCGCCGGTCTTTGCTGGAGATTTAACGGGCAATGTTGTCGAGGCGGGCGGCGTCGCCAATGCCGATGCCGGGACTCCGTCTATCACCGGAACGGCCACTGTGACGGATGCAGACACAGGTGAAGGTGGTTTCGGCCCAATTGCTGTGGCTGACCTGACCGGTGATTACGGTACATTTACGTTTAATCAATCAACAGGGGCTTGGTCCTATACCCTCAATAACGGCACGACTGACGCTCTGAATGACATGGAAGTCGTGACAGATACCCTGACTGTCACGTCCTTGGACGGGACGCCTCAGGATTTGGTTGTCACCATCACAGGTTCGAATGATGCGCCCGTTCTGGCGGCACAGGTCGGCACTGTTGCAGCCGTTGAAGATGGTGCGGCTGTCACGTTTGATCTCACGGCTCTGGGTTCTGATGCGGATGCTGAAGATACCGGCGCGAGCCTGAGCTACGCCATTACGACAGGTCCGAGTGAGGGCACGGCGACGATTGTGGATGGCGAACTCACCTTCGATCCGGGTATGGCTTTCCAAGACTTGGCGGATGGCGACACCCGCACTGTCACTGTGCAGGTTCAGGCGACGGATGCCCGCGCGGCGACTTCGAATATCGAAACGATTACCTTTGTTATCACGGGCACGAATGATGACCCTGTGATTGACTCCATCAATGGAAATACAGGCGTCGTTACGGAAGCGGCTGAGACCTCCGCGACTCCTGCCGATAATGCGGGCGACCTTATGGTTTCAGGCGCGATCGGCTTTAATGATCTTGATGACGGCAATACATTTACGGCTGAAGTCCTGTCTGTCGAAATTGCAGGCGGTACAGAGCCGTCAGCAGAATTTGCTGGCGTTGATCTCCTCGCGCTGATGTCTCTTGTTGATCTTGATGCTGGCACAGCCGGTATCCAAGTTGACGAGGCTGGCGGTCTGCAGTGGACATTCACGGCGGGTGAAGATCTGTTTGATTATCTGGCGGATGGCGAGTCCATCGTCTTCGAATATACGCTGCGTGTCACCGACAATGACGGCGGTTTTGATGATCAGATCTTGACGATCACGGTCAATGGCGCAAATGATGCGCCTGTTGTCACAGTTATGAATCCCGTCGACGACACCGAGGGTGATTCCCTTGACAGCGCAGGGGACACAATTGCGCCGCCGCTTCCGACCGCCGCTGACGATGTCACAATTGACCTCAACACATTGACGACAATCGTCGAAGTTGACGAAAGTGACACACAATTAATTGACGGTGTAACAATCTCCAACACGACATCCGCCGCTGTCCTTGCGGCTCTGGGTGGAGTCTCCGCTGGCGATATTGAAGCGCTGTTCACAATAGACGGCGATGAGGTCACATATAACCGCAATGCGCCGTTATTTGATATGTTGGGCGACGGTGAATCCATCACCGTTGATGTGACTTTTGATGTCACATCTGGACCGGACACAGTGTCCCGGACCGTTACACTGACGATTAATGGCGCGAATGACACGCCCTACTTCATCACGCCGCTATCTGCGACTGAGGCCACAATTACCGAAGATGTCGGCGTGGATGGCATGGACAATCACGTCCGAGATTTCACGATTGAATTTGACGATGTTGAGCTAAACGACACGCATACAGTCACGATTTTGCCATCAGGCCCGGAAACCGCTGATTATATCGGAACGTTCTCCTCAGGCTTTACAGAGACTGCGACGGGCACAGGCACGGGCGAGGTGATTTTCCAATTCGTCGTCGCGGATTCTGTCATTGAAAACCTGACATCCAGCGATAGTTTTGTCCAAACCTATGCGGTTTCAGTCAGTGATGGGGACGGCGCCACAATTACGCGCGAGATTGAAATTACAATCGAAGGCACAAATGACGCGCCTGTTATCACGGCGATCACGCCGGATACGGGTACAACAATTATTGAAGATCAAGCTGTCATTGAGACAGGTTCTGCGGATACGCAAAGCCTTACGGGGACAATCGACTTTGATGATGTCGATATCAGCAGTCTGGCCATCGCGTCAGGTGTTGCCGATACGAACTCTATTACGGCCACGGTAACGGGCACGACTCTGGAAGGCGCCGCCTTTGCAGGAACGATTCCGTCCGGTCTCCTGACCTTTAATGTGTCCGGCGCGAATGCGGCCAGCACAGTCGGTAATCAGGCGACGTGGTCCTTCGACATTACGGATGGAGATTTCGACTTCCTCGCTGCGGGCGAAGATTTGGTAATCACATATGACGTGACGGTCAGTGACGGGAATGGCGGCACATCGACGATGCCATTATCCTTTACCATCACGGGTACAAATGATCTGGCGACCATTACTGGTACTGCCACGGGCGGCGTCACCGAAGATGATGCTATGGCGAACACGGCCACGGGCACATTGACGGTTTCAGACGCAGATACCGGTGAAGACGTTCTGATCGCTGTTATGGCGGGTCAGGACGGCGATAATGGCTACGGCACATTTGAAGTCTCCGCTGCGGGCGTTTGGACTTACACATTGGATGATTCTGACCCTGCGGTTCAGGCGCTTCCCATGGGCGCGACCCTAACGGACACAATCACGGTCATGTCGGCTGACGGCACGGCGTCTCAACTCATCACTGTTACAATTACAGGCGCGAATGATGCGGCGACCTTTGCTGGCGATGTCTCGGGCGCAGTGGTTGAAGCTGGCGGCGTTGCGAATGCTGACGCCGGGACTCCGTCAGTCTCCGGGACCGTCACAGTGGCAGATGTCGATACGGGTCAGGCCGGTTTCCAAGCGGCGCTCGCGGGTGATCTTGTTGGCACTTATGGTACTTTCACCTTCAACGAGATGACGGGGGCATGGGATTACACACTCAATAACAGCACAGCAGACGCGTTGAATGATGAGGAAGTTGTCACAGATACGCTAACCATCTTGTCGACAGACGGCACGAGTCAGGATCTCGTCGTGACCATTACGGGCACGAATGACGCGCCCGTGCTCGCGGTGCAGGTCGGAACAGTCTCTGCAACTGAAGATAACGGATCTGTTGCTTTCGACCTGACAGCCTTGGCCTCCGATGTAGATGCCGAAGATACAGCGGCGAATTTGACCTATGCGATCACGACAGCTCCGAGTGAGGGCAGTGCGTCGATCAGCGGTGGTATGCTGATATTTGATCCGGGTACTGATTTCCAAGAGTTGGGTGCAGGTATAACGACGACAGTCACGGTCCAGGTGCAAGCCACCGACGCCAGTGGTGGAACCTCGAATATTGAGACGATCACATTCACCGTCACAGGCGTGAATGACGATGCCGTTATTGCAGGCGTTGCGACAGGTGATGTCACGGAAGATGACGCGATGGCGAATACGGCCACGGGTACACTGACAGTCACTGACGTTGATACGGGCGAGAATGTTCTTGTTGCGGTGACTGCGGGTACAGCTGGCGATAATGCATACGGCACGTTCGAAGTTTCCGCGGCGGGTGTTTGGACTTACACATTGGATAATATGAACGGTGTGGTTCAGGCGCTTCCGGCAGGCGATACGCTGACGGATACGATCACGGTTATGTCGGCTGACGGGACTGCGATGGAAACCATCACGGTGACCATCACGGGTACGAATGACACGGCCACGATTGCGGGTCTCGCGACAGGTGATGTGACTGAAGATGATGCGATGGCGAACACGGCCACGGGTACGTTGACAGTCACGGATGTCGATACGGGTGAAAATGTTCTGGTCGAAGTACCGTCCGGTACAGCGGGTGATGCAGGTTACGGTACCTTCGCCGTTACGGCGGCGGGTGTTTGGACTTACACATTGGATAATTCCAACAGTTCAGTTCAGGCTCTACCTGCAGGCGTCACGCTTACCGACACGATTACTGTCTCATCAGAAGATGGTACTGCGATGGAAACCATCACGGTGACCATCACGGGTACGAATGATACGGCCACGATTGCGGGTGTCTCAACTGGTAACGTGACGGAAGATGACGCCATGGCAAATACGGCCACGGGTACGCTGACAGTCACGGATGTTGATACAGGCGAAGATGTCCTTGTGGCCGTTGCTGCGGGTACCGCTGGTGACGCGGGTTACGGCACGTTCGAAGTCTCTGCGGCGGGTGTTTGGACATACACGCTGGATAATTCCAATGGGTCGGTTCAGGCGCTTCCGGCTGGCGATACGCTGACGGACACGATCACGGTTATGTCGGCTGACGGGACTGCGATGGAAACCATTACGGTGACCATCACGGGTACGAATGACACGGCCACGATTGCGGGTCTCGCGACAGGTGATGTGATCGAAGATGACGCGATGGCGAACACGGCCACGGGTACGTTGACAGTCACGGATGTCGATACGGGTGAAAATGTTCTGGTCGAAGTACCGTCCGGTACAGCGGGTGATGCAGGTTACGGAACCTTCGCGGTTACGGCGGCGGGTGTTTGGACTTACACATTGGATAATTCCAACAGTTCAGTTCAGGCTCTACCTGCAGGCGTCACGCTTACCGACACGATTACTGTCTCGTCAGCTGACGGGACTGCGATGGAAACCATCACGGTGACGATCACAGGGACGAATGATGCTGCCACGATCGCGGGCCTTGCGACGGGTGGTGTGACGGAAGATGACGCCATGGCCAACACTGCCACAGGAACACTGACGGTGACTGACGTTGATACAGGCGAGGATGTTCTGGTCGAGGTGCCAGCCGGTACGGCGGGACTAAATGGCTATGGCACGTTTGAAGTCACGGCGGCGGGAGTTTGGACATACACCTTGGATAATTCCAATGGGTCGGTTCAGGCCCTTCCAGCAGGAGTCACGCTAACTGACACGATCACGGTTATGTCGGCTGACGGGACTGCGATGGAAACCATCACGGTGACCATCACGGGTACGAATGACGCGGCCACGATTGCGGGTCTCGCGACAGGTGATGTGACTGAAGATGATGCGATGAATACGGCTTCCGGAACGCTAATGGTGACGGATGTCGATACAGGTGAAACCGGCTTCCAAGCCGCAGCTATGGCTGACCTCTCCGGCACTTACGGCACATTTACCTTTGATGAGACATCGGGGGCTTGGACTTATACGCTCAATAATATGCTGGCCGCGACACAAGGCCTGACGGATGGACAGGACGTCACGGAAACGCTGACTATTCTTTCTCTGGATGGAACAAGTCAGGATATCGTTGTGACTGTCACGGGTGAAAATGATCTAGCGACGATCGTTGGCGATGTAACAGGTGCTGTTGTCGAGGCGAGCGGTGATGATACGCCTGACGCCGGGACTCCGTCGGATAGCGGCACGCTGACCGTGTCTGATGCTGATGTGGGTGAGGCCGTCTTCCAAGTTGCGTCGGCCGGTGATCTTGCCGGGACTTATGGTACATTTACGTTCGATGACGCCACAGGCGCTTGGACATACACATTGGATAACACTCTGGCCGCGACGCAAGGTTTGGCGGTTGGCGTGACGGCCATGGAAACGCTGACAGTTCTTTCATTCGACGGAACGGCAACCGAGACAATTACCGTCACCGTGACGGGTGCCAATGATGGCCCTGATGCGACGGACGACACCGCAACTGTGAATGAGGGCGCCTTCGGGACCTTCAACGTCCTGTTCGGGAATAGTCAAGGCGTATTGGCCGATAGCGATATTGACGGCGATTCACTCTTCGTCATATCCGCCTCCGATATTGATGATGACGCCGAAGACGGTGTGACCGGAAATGACGGTGTGAGCGGTCTGGTCTCAGGCGTTCCGCAAACATTCTTCACAGATTTCGGCGCAGAAGTCACAGTCTCGGCCAATGGATCAATCACCTATAATCTGACATCTCCAACGGCGGCCTTTAACAGCCTCGCGCTTGGCGAAATGGCGATTGATACATTCTCCTACACGATTTCCGACGGGAATGGCGGTACGGATACGGCGACATTCAGCGTCACAATCGTCGGTACGAATGATCCTGTAACCGCCGTTACCGATGCGATTGTCGCAATCGAAGACGGGGCAGGTTTGACCGGAAATCTGACGGATAATGATCAGGATGTTGATACGAATGATACATTCTCAATCGTCAATATCACGGGCGGATCCGGAACATCTGTTGCCGCGCGTTTGGACGGCGGCTTTGACCTGACGCTCTCTGATGGTGTGCTGGTCTCCGTCGACTCGGACGGATCCTACACAGTGACGGCTCCGGATAGTCTCGCCGATGGGTATGAGGTTACGGGTAACTTTACCTACACAGTCCAGGATACAGGCGGTGCGCAATCCTTTGCGACGGTCAGTATTTCCGTCACAGGCACGAATGATGCCCCGGATGTAACAATGATCACAGCTCCGCCGACGGATGAGGACCAGGCTGCTGTCGGTATTAACCTTCTTCAAGGTCAGACGGATGTCGATATGAATGATGCGCCGGATGTCCTGAGCGTGAATTCGATTGTCGTAACGTCATCCGATGGCCGCACAGTGGTCTTCAGCGATGTTGGCTCTGTTGTCACGATTGACCCGGCTCAGTTTAACGACTTGGCAGGTGGCGATTCAGTGACATTGACCATCACATATAACGTCAATGACGGTTTTGTGGATGTTCAGAACACAGCAGAGCTTGTGATTAACGGCGTCAATGATGCCGCCAGTATTGCGGGTCTGGCCACAGGTGATGTCACGGAAGATGACGCGATGGCGAATACGGCCACGGGTACACTGACAGTCACTGACGTTGATACGGGCGAGAATGTTCTTGTTGCGGTGACTGCGGGTACAGCTGGCGATAATGCATACGGCACGTTCGAAGTTTCCGCGGCGGGTGTTTGGACTTACACATTGGATAATATGAACGGTGTGGTTCAGGCGCTTCCGGCAGGCGATACGCTGACGGATACGATCACGGTTATGTCGGCTGACGGGACTGCGATGGAAACCATCACGGTGACCATCACGGGTACGAATGACACGGCCACGATTGCGGGTCTCGCGACAGGTGATGTGACTGAAGATGATGCGATGGCGAACACGGCCACGGGTACGTTGACAGTCACGGATGTCGATACGGGTGAAAATGTTCTGGTCGAAGTACCGTCCGGTACAGCGGGTGATGCAGGTTACGGTACCTTCGCCGTTACGGCGGCGGGTGTTTGGACTTACACATTGGATAATTCCAACAGTTCAGTTCAGGCTCTACCTGCAGGCGTCACGCTTACCGACACGATTACTGTCTCATCAGAAGATGGTACTGCGATGGAAACCATCACGGTGACCATCACGGGTACAAATGATACGGCCACGATTGCGGGTGTCTCAACTGGTAACGTGACGGAAGATGACGCCATGGCAAATACGGCCACGGGTACGCTGACAGTCACGGATGTTGATACAGGCGAAGATGTCCTTGTTTCGGTGACTGCGGGTACAGCTGGCGATAATGCATACGGCACGTTCGAAGTTTCCGCGGCGGGTGTTTGGACTTACACATTGGATAATTCCAACAGTGCAGTCCAAGCCCTTCCGGCAGGCGATACGCTGACGGATACGATCACGGTTATGTCGGCTGACGGGACTGCGATGGAAACCATCACGGTGACCATCACGGGTACCAATGATGCGGCCACGATTGCGGGTCTCGCGACAGGTGATGTGACCGAAGATGACGCGATGGCGAACACGGCCACGGGTACGTTGACAGTCACGGATGTCGATACGGGTGAAAATGTTCTGGTCGAAGTACCGTCCGGTACAGCGGGTGATGCGGGCTACGGTACATTCGAAGTCACCGAGGCCGGTGTGTGGACCTATACATTGGATAATTCCAATGGCTCCGTTCAGTCGCTTCCGGCAGGCGTCACGCTAACTGACACGATTACTGTCTCATCAGAAGATGGTACTGCGATGGAAACCATTACGGTGACCATCACGGGTACGAATGATGCTGCCACGATTGCGGGTGTCGCCACAGGTGATGTGACGGAAGATGACGCGGCTGCCAACACGGCTACGGGTACGCTGACAGTCACGGATGTTGATACGGGCGAAAATGTTCTTGTGGCAGTTGCTGCGGGAGCGGCTGGTGACAATGGTTACGGCACGTTTGAAGTGACTGAGGCCGGTGTTTGGACATACACGCTGGACAACTTAAATCCGACCGTGAATGCGCTGCCTGCGGGTATCACTTTGACGGACACGATCACGGTTATGTCGGCCGACGGCACGGCGATGGAAACCATCACGGTGACGATTACCGGTTCGAATGACGTCGCTGCAATCTTCGGCGTCTCAACAGGAGCCGTGACCGAAGATGACGCTGCCGCAAATGCGGCGTCGGGAACGCTGCTTATTGATGATCCGGATACGGGCGAAGCCGGTTTCCAAGCTGCTGCAATGGCTGACCTGTCCGGCACATATGGTACATTTACCTTTAACGAAGTCTCCGGTGAGTGGACGTACACGCTCGATAATTCGCGCACGGTTACACAGGCTCTGACGGATGGTCAGATTGTAACGGAAACACTGACCGTTCTATCGATTGATGGCGTCAGCCAGGATATCGTTGTCACCGTCACAGGTGAGAACGACGCCGCTACGATTGCGGGTGTCGCGACAGGTGACGTCACGGAAGATGCTGAAATCAATACGGCCACGGGTACGCTGACAATCACAGATGTGGATACAGGCGAAGATGTTTTTGTCGCTGTCACCGCTGGTACAGCGGGCGATAATGCTTACGGAACCTTCGAAGTGACCGAAGCGGGTGTTTGGACCTACACATTGGATAATTCCAATGGCACGGTTCAGGCACTGCCTGCGGGTGTTACACTGACGGACACCATCACGGTTATGTCGGCTGACGGGACTGCGATGGAAACCATTATGGTAACCATCACGGGTACGAATGACGACGCGATCTTCGGCGGCACCACAACCGGTGCAGTGGTTGAAGCCGGCGGCGTTGCAAATGCCGATGCCGGAACTCCGTCTGCGACGGGCACAGTCACTGTGGCTGATGTCGATACAGGCGAGACCGGCTTCCAAGCTGTCTTGGCCGCTGATCTTGTTGGAACCTACGGTACATTTAGCTTTGATGAGACATCGGGGGCGTGGACCTATACGCTGAATAACAGCACGGCAGACGCGCTGGATGACGGTGAGACCGTTACGGAAACCCTGACGATTATGTCCCTCGACGGGACGATGCAGGACATTGATGTGACCGTTACCGGCACAAATGATGCGCCGGTTGCGATGGCTGATGTTAATAGCGGTATCGAAGACGGCCCGCTCATTTTGGGAAGTGTTGCGACGAATGACAGCGACGTCGACGCAGATGCGATCTTGACATATACATTGGCTGACGGGCCTGTCGCAGGACTGACCTTGAGCCCCAATGGCATCTACAGTTTCGATACGACGGATGCGGCCTATCAAAGCCTTAACCGTAACGAGACATTGGTTCTGACAATCAACTACCTCGTGACGGATGAGCAGGGCGCTTCAACTCCGTCAACACTGACCATCACGCTAACCGGTACAAATGACACGCCGGTTATGACGGCGCAGGTCGGAACTGTTGCGGCGAATGAGGACGGCATGGCTGTCACATTTGATCTGTCGACATTGGGCACTGATGCGGATGATGAGAATGACGGTTCAAACCTGACTTACGCCATTACGACTGGTCCAAGCGAAGGCAGTGCGTCGATTATGGGGACAGATTTGTCCTTTGATCCGGGTTCTGACTTCCAGGACTTGGCAGCCGGTGAAACCCGCATTGTAACAATGCAGGTGCAAGCCACAGATGCTCAAGGCGCGTTCTCAAATATCGAGACGATCAGCTTCACCGTGACTGGCGTCAATGACGCGGCCACAATTGCGGGTCTTGCGACAGGTGATGTCATTGAAGATGATGCTGCGGCCAACACGGCTACAGGTACGCTGACAGTCACGGATGTGGATACAGGCGAAGATGTTCTGGTCGAAGTACCGTCCGGCACGGCAAGCGATAATGGTTACGGTACCTTTGCGGTCACGGCCGCGGGTGTTTGGACTTACACATTGGATAACTCCAATTCGGCTGTCCAAGCCCTTCCAGCAGGTGTCACTTTGACGGACACGATTACTGTCTCATCAGCAGATGGCACGGCGATGGAAACCATTACGGTGACCATCACGGGTACGAACGATACGGCCACGATTGCGGGTGTCGCCACAGGTGATGTGACGGAAGATGACGCTGCGGCGAATACTGCGACGGGTACTCTGACAATTACTGACGTTGATACAGGCGAAGCCGAATTGGTAGCCGTTCCTTCCGGTACAGCTGGCGATGCAGGTTATGGTACCTTTGAAGTGACTGAAGCGGGCGTTTGGACTTACATGTTGGATAATTCCAACAGTTCGGTTCAAGCACTACCTGCAGGTGTGACGCTGACCGATACGATCACGGTGATGTCCGCTGACGGCACGGCGATGGAGACCATCACAGTCACCATTACGGGGACCAATGATGTCGCCACGATTGCGGGTGTCGCAACAGGTGACGTCACAGAGGACGCCATGGGCAATACGACTACGGGTACGTTGACGGTCACGGATGTGGATACAGGCGAAGATGTTCTAGTCGCCGTCACCGCTGGTACAGCGGGCGATGCGGGCTACGGTACATTTGAAGTCACCGAGGCTGGCGTTTGGACTTACACATTGGATAATTCCAATAGCACAGTTCAGGCCCTTCCTGCCGGTGTGACACTGACCGACACGATTACGGTTATGTCGGCTGACGGCACGGCGATGGAAACTATCACGGTGACTATCACGGGGTCTAATGACACACCTGTTCTGGCGGGGACTGTGACGGGTGAGGTTGTCGAGGATAATGCCTTCACGACATCCGGCCAGATTACGATCACTGACGTCGATACGGGCGAGGACTTGGTCCAAGCGCAAGCGGCGGCTCTTGGCAGTAACGGACTGGGTAGTTTCACAGTCCTGTCTGACGGATCGTGGACCTACACGCTCGATAATGATAATGTGGCTGTTCAGGGACTGGCCGTTGGAGAAACAACGACTGACAGCCTGATCGTCACATCACTTGATGGCAGTGAGACAATCACACTGACCGTCACAATTACCGGCGGTGTTAATATTATTGTCGGTACAGATGAGCCTGACACATTAAACGGGACATCTGATGAGGATGATATCACCGGCGGAGACGGTGATGACTTCATATTCGGCAATGGCGGTGATGACGTTATCGACGGTGGTGCAGGTAATGATACAATCATTATTGGAGCAGGGATGACTATTATTGATGGCGGTACTGGCTTGGATAGGGTGGGCGTTGATAACAGCGTTCATTCTGTCAACGTCAATCTTGCAGTTGGGTCAGCCACATTATTCGACACGCTAGGCTCAGATATCGGATCGCTCACTCTCAGCAATGTGGAAGGAGTTAGAGGTGGCGCTGGCGATGATGTTATGGTTGCTGGAACTGACTCAGTTTCCTTTAGTGGTCTTGACGGAGATGATATGCTGACAGGAAGTGCCCAGAATGATATTTTGACCGGCGGAAATGGTGAAGATATCCTCTCAGGCGGCGACGGAATTGACCTCATACGCGGGGGTAACGGAAATGATGATCTCAGCGGTGGCGCGGGTAATGACCGCCTAAGGGGTAATTCCGGTGAAGACATGATTGATGGCGGTGAAGGCAATGATAATATCGTTGCAGGTGCCGATGACGACACTGTATATGGCGGTGAAGGCAATGATCTGATCTTGGGCGATGCCGGAGCGGATACGCTCTTCGGTGATGCCGGTAATGACCGAATTAATGGTGGAGCCGATGATGACTTCATCTTAGGTGGCGACGGCGCTGACACGGTTAATGGCGGATCGGGTGATGACCTTATCTTCGGTGGACGGGATGCTGATATCCTGAACGGCGATGAAGGGGCTGATGATATCCGTGGCGGCAGTGGAGAGGACACTATTAATGGCGGCACAGGCGCCGATAGGCTTCAGGGTAATGGCGGGAATGACACATTCGTGTTTGGAGTCGGAACGGGTGCTGACCAGATTGTCGACTTTGACGATGCCGGCAATGATGTGATGGACCTCACCGCCTTTGGCTTTGCCGACTTTGCAGACCTGCAAGGCAATATCAGCCAGTCCGGAAACCACGTCATTATTGACCTCGGTAATGGTGACGAAATCCTGCTGCTAAACACCGATATCATTGATATTGATGATGCAGACTTCCTGCTCTAACCGACGCGTCTAAAGGGGCAATCATCCGGTTGCCCCCCACTCTGAATTCAGCTTCTGAAGTATGATTATTCTATTACAAAATGTACCTGAGCTAAAAATATAGGCTCAGGTAAATTGCTTTGGGGGTATTATTGAGGGTATTAAAAAAAATTGATTGAAAAGAAGATTACAAAAACAGTAGTTTATTTTAAAACTATGCTGCCTCTTCTGCACCATTTTCCTGGCATAGCAAGTACCGTAAGCCGTTGAAAAGTTTATAAAAAACACCATTCTTCCTTGCCTTTCTTGTAGCAACTTACGCGATTTGCCTCACTTGTTGCCCTGCAAAGGGCTGCGCGGAGATGCAGGATGAAAGCGATTAAGAGGCCCGACCAATACTTACGACTACGCGGCGATATTTGGCACTATTTCAGGCGTGTTGAGCTGGAAGCTATGCGTGCAGCACCGAATGGCTTTCCAGACTATCGAGATCGTAGCTATTTATTGAGCGCGTCACTTACCAAAGCGTTCAAAGCGAGAGAGCTATTTCCAACAAAGGAGCACCGTGTTTACAGCTTTAGGCACAGCTTTGAGAACAGAATGTTGGAGGCAGGATTAGACTCAGGGTTGCGTTGCACCTTGATGGGTCATCGCAACCCACGCCCTGAATGTGGGGATGGAGGTTCACTTACTTACCGCCGAGATGAACTGTTAAAATCGCCCACCCTGTCAGCGACGGGCTATTGCTGGCATCGTCTACGTCACAATGAAAGGCGAAGACGGTGATGCCATTCAATGTCGCGTGCCAGATGACTTCGAAGAGCGGGCTATCGCACTCGACTTGAAAAAGGGGCGCGCGTCAGGCGTGAAGCTACTCTCGCGCCAAGACTTGGATACACAACTTGAGAGTCCCGGTGCGACTTGGCTTGACCGCGCACAGGTGAATTGGGGCAGAGGCGGCATTGCTGGCATAAGCACAAGGTCGAGTGCATTTGCTAAAGAGCTAGACACGGCGTTTCAGCATCGCCGCACATGGTTCGTTTAGAGGGGCTATGCAGAACTACGCCAAGACAAACAGAAGATCTCTATCATCTATAAACGTGGTTATTTGAAAGCGCTAGTGATGGAGGGATTTAATGCTACCGCCGAAAAGCTGGAAGGTATGACAAGCAAGGCCCACGTCGCGGCGCAGTCAGGAAGGTTGATTGAAGGCACAGTCTCGCAGAAATACGAAATCACTCACGGCCCTCATGCGATGATTGAGACTCAGCGGGCCTTTTATCTCGTCCCGTGGGAGAGACATCACGCACAGAAGTGGGGCGAGTGTGTAAAAGGCCGCGTGCTGAGCGGCGGGGGTATTGATTGGGATGCGGGACGGACAAGGGGAATTGGGCGATAGACCAAGAATAATAAATTTGGAGAGTTGGAGTGCGCTACTTTTAGGAAATGGTCGCGTCGATATGCTCTAACTGAACTTTAATTAAACTGTGTCAGTATCCGTTCAAAGGAATGGACACTTATGAATGGTTTTTTATTAGTTTTGTCGGCGGCGCTACCATCTTTCTTATTGGGTTACGCTTTGCGACGATTCACATTGAAGTGGCAAACAAAAGCGAATGCAGCCAAACTCCAAGCCGATATCCAAGCGGAGCAAATGACCGCGACTGTTTCGGCTTCACTCGACGGAATTATCATTATTAATTCGGAAGGGCGCATTGTGGAATTTAGTGAATCCGCAGAGCGCATATTTGGTTATAAGAAAAAGGAAATTTTAGGCCAAAACATGGCAACTTTCATAGTGCCTGAGCGATATCGAGATGCTCATAATGCTGGTATGGAGAGAATGAGGGAAACCGGCAAAGCCAACATCCTAGGTCAGCGTATTGAAATCGAGGCCGTTCGGTCGAACGGAGAGGAGTTCATGTCAGAACTCGCTATTTCCAGAAGTCGGAGCTCTTCAGGTGATATTTTTATCGCCTATATTCGGGATATTTCAGAAGCAAAGGCTGCCGAGAAAGCACTGGTTGATGCAAAGGAGGCCGCTGAGCTTGCTAACCGGGCGAAGACACAATTTATCTCCGCTATGAGCCACGAAATCAGAACGCCTTTTAATGCCGTTCTGGGTATACTGGATATTTTAGGAGATTCACCACTGACACAAGATCAAAAACATCTCATCCAAACCGCGGAAAGAACGTCAAAATCTCTGTTGCGGATCATCAATGATGTGTTGGATTACGCCAGAATCTCGTCTGGTTCAGTGAAAGTCCGAGACGAGCCGTTTTTTGCAGCGGATGTATTTGATGATGTGTATCGCTTGTTTGCAATGCAAGCGAAAGAGAGGGGCGTTGATCTAATAATCAAGTCTGAGGACTCCTCCAAAATACATCTGGTAGGTGATGTCGGTCGGATTCGTCAGATTCTCATGAATTTTGTTAGTAACGCTATTAAATATACAGACACTGGTAAGGTCGAATTGATCGTCGATGCAACCCAGACCGATCAAAGAAAATGGATCTTGATGTGTCGGGTCAAAGACACAGGTGTCGGCATTAAGGCTGACAAATTAGGGCGCTTGTTCGAAGAGTTTTACATGATCGATGATGTGGATACCCGTTCGTCAGAAGGCACTGGATTAGGACTGACCATCTGTAAAGTTCTCGTAAAAATGATGAACGGCGAAATAGGCGTAGAGAGTGAATTTGGACAGGGCTCGGATTTCTGGATTAGAATTCCGTTGGCGGAGGCTTCAGCTACGCTTGTCTCGGATGTCGAAGACGTCACCTTTGAAGATATATCTGGGAAAGAAATTTTACTGGCTGAGGACAATGCCACAAACCGCATGGTTGTAACGCGCATTCTCAAAAAGCATGGTGCTAAAATTGTTGAGGCAGTTAACGGTGTAGAGGCTCTATCCATTCTTGATGTCCAAGCGTTTGATTTACTTTTAACTGATATTTTCATGCCTGAAATGGGCGGAAAAGAACTCGTTCGACTACTGCGAAAAAGGGACTCTATAAACGCCAAAATCCCTGTGATTGCCCTGACGGCAATGGGCGATATGCATGAGGCGGAAGATCTGAAATCCTATGGCGTTGATCAAGTCGTGCTCAAACCATTTAATACGAGAGACTTGATAAATGCCGTGGCCGAACAGTGTAAGAGCCATCAGGAAAGACAGTCTTTCGAAAGATCTGATGACCCTGAAGTCCCTGCCATGAAAATAACCGGTGGATTATTGGACGGGCTGGATCCCGAAGATCTGGTTGAAATTAGAGGCCAATTCGAAATAGATCTAACAGATGTTACAGCTTCATTGCGTAGGGCCATCGCGTCCCAAGATCAGCAAGCCGCAAAGTTTGCTAGTCACACTTTGAAGGGCCTTGCTGGGTTATACGGACTCGCTGAACTTTCAGAATTTGCCGCATTAACAAATTCTCATTGCTTTCCTCATACACTCGACGAGATGGTGGAGCATGGATCGAGAGCTATAGAATTAGCCGAGATATCCTTGCTCAATTTAGACGACCTCTTTGGATATAATGAAGAGGCGGCATAGGTGATGAGATGGCTGGAGCAAATACAACACCAGAGGTGTTGATCGTAGAAGATACATTAGCCATGGCGTTAATGTATCAACAGCATTTGAAAAAAGCAGGTATTAAGTCTCAGATTTGCCAATCTGGTTCGCTTGCACTGATCGAGCTACGTAAAGGGAAAGTTGATACGGTTCTTCTCGACCTTCAACTTCCCGATATGAATGGCCTGGATATCATCCAAGAAATGGATGGGACAAATCATAATATTACGTTTATCGTGATCACCGCAAATGGGTCTATTAATACGGCAGTCGATGCGATGCGTGCCGGCGCATATGATTTTTTGATTAAACCATTTCCAACTGAGAAACTCCTCACGACGGTTAAAAATGCCCTTGAACGTGAGAAGGTGAAAACAACAGTCCAGGTTTTGAAAAAGAGTTTGAAAACAAACCAGGTTCCCGGGTTTGTTGGCGAGTCCGAGCCAATGCTGGAAGTTTATAAAATGATTGAGAACGTTGCGAACTCCAACGCTGCGGTTTTTATCACAGGTGAATCTGGTACGGGTAAAGAGGTCACGGCGCAGGCAATTCATAAAGTAAGTCACCGCCGTGATGCGCCTTTCATTGCGTTAAACTGCGCGGCGTTACCAGAAAATCTAATCGAGTCAGAAATTTTTGGTCACGTTAAAGGTGCTTTCACAGGCGCACATGAAGCGAGAAAAGGAGCTGCGAGCCAAGCCAATGGCGGCACGCTGTTTCTTGATGAAATTTGTGAGATGGATATTAATCTCCAAGCCAAGCTTTTGAGGTTTTTACAGACGGGCCAAGTCAAACGAGTCGGAAGTGATTGGTCTGAAGATGTTGATGTCCGTATCGTTTGTGCGACGAATAGAAACCCTATGACAGAGGTCGCTGAGAAACGTTTCCGTGAAGATTTGTTTTATCGCCTCGATGTTCTCTCAATCGAATTACCGCCATTATCCCATCGTGGAAGGGACGTAATTTTACTCGCTGAGAATTTTTTAAAAACTTATGCAGCGGAAGAGGGCAAGCAATTAAAAGCGATCTCACCTAAAGCCCAAGAATTAATGTTGGATTACCATTGGCCCGGGAACATTCGGGAACTTCAAAATGCCGTTCGAAAAGCTGCAGTCGTCTATGACGGCATTGAGTTGGAACCTCATATGCTTTCGTTGAAAACGGCTGAGTTAAGTGCTCCGAAAGAAAAATATAAGCTCATTGGAGTTGCAGGTGAGACCACCGGCTATACACCTCAGCAGTCTCTCAAAACTACGGTGACTGTTGATATCTTGCAGCCAATGACAAGGATTGAACAGACAATCATTGAGGCTGTGATTGCGTCCTGCAATGGAAGCATTCCAAAGGCATCACAGATTCTGCAACTAAGCCCCTCAACAATATACAGGAAGAGGGAAGCTTGGATCAAAGAGGGCTTAGAGCAACAATCTAAAGCGAGTTAAGCCGCGACTAACTCTACCGACTTCAGAAAATACGTGAGTGTACGGTCATCCGTAGAAAGGCCTAAGTCCTTCGGGCTTCGTACCTTTGGCACTGATAACTTTAGGGCCACATCTATCTTTCCTGCGGTCTTTGAACTGGTGAATCCAATAGTGATAGTCCCTTCATCTGCGACCTCGGCTAAGGCCGCTACTTTTCCATCAACAATTGCAGTTATTGCGCTAGGCTTATCTGAGAAAAAAACTCCAGATAATTCAAGGAGATAGTTATTTGGTGACCCTGTCGTTAATGTTTCTGGCAGTGTTAGGCTTAAACTTGCTTCTTCATTTCGCATCCAACGGCCTTCTGCCTCTTGTGCCCACCAACCGTTGCCATGAGTTAATTTAGGTTGATGAACGGGAACAGCCGGAATCGAGAGTGAGCAGGTCTTAGGAATTGAAGAGACGTTGAAGACTGCGCTGTTGGAAGACATGGCTCTTTCCATTGTCTCGAGAGCCTGAACAAGAGGTGTTTCTTCAACGTTTGATTGCTCTATTATTTGAGGGTCTGCAGCCTGCATTAATTCCATAGTTTGCAAGTGGAGTGTCATCGAACGCGCATCTTGGCTTTCTCCAATATCCCTTGGGCTCTTTGGGTCACCTGCCTCTGGCAGATCAATAAAGATGGAGAGGGCTTCGCCTTGGGGCAAGCCGGTCACAGGAACCGAAAGGGGAGCACCCTCCCCGAACAATCCAGAACTCACCAGATTTCCATTTACGGAAATGTTTGCTCGTTCTGGACGTCCGGATTTCGTCATGCCTTGAATTTTCAAGACGGCATTTGGGGGTAAGTCGTTTGAAAGTGTTATACGGAACATGGCGCGATTATCTCGCATCCAACGGCCATAGGCTTCGAATGCCCACCAACCCGCTGTAAAATCGATTTGATCGCGGTATTCCGGATTGTCAAAAGACACAGTTCTTCCAAATTCAAGCGGGGTTTGATTTAACTCACTGGCTTCTGCGAGCTCTAGTTCAAGCAAACGATGGCGTGCAAAATTAGTTATATTCAGTGGTTCGCCTGTGGTGCCATATCCTTGCATCCTCAGAAATCCAATCATCTGCTGGGTATGGATGTCTGTGGCTGTCGTGATGATATGATACGGGGTGTCATCCCGATAGGCTTCATCATAAAGACTTTGGCTAGGGGTGCCGAGAAATTCAAAACCCGCCCCATTGACTGCCGCTTCAATCTCCGCACGAAAGCCTTCAAAATATGCGGGAGCTGTGAGACAGCCTTCCCCAGCTAAAACAGGCCATGCGAAATGTATATTTACTCCGCGCGCCTTCAGCTTTTTGAGCCGCTCAAGAGCTGGTTTTATGTTTTTGCCCAACTTCAATTTCTCTCTGATTTGGGTCTTTCCGAGAACGTAATCGTCACAGCTTTGTTCCGTGACACCGGGGCCTGGACCTGAAGATGTTGATCGGGATTGATGCCCTGTTGGTTGTGTTAAAGCAGAGACAAATAGCTCTTGGGCTGGGGATTCATTTGATTGCTTCTCAGTTCCTTGCTGATCTCTAATTTTTGATATGACCGTCGCTGGCGGAAGGCTAAGGGCGCGTTGTACGCGCTTATTTAGAGGCATAGAATGATAGTAGTTCCGATTACTGTCAAAAAGAGTATTGACGTAATTATCAGTGAGTTTTTCGCGATGGTAGAATATCCATTCCAGGGGGAGTACAACAACATCACCTGCTCGTGTAAAGGTTTCTAATCGCGTTATTTTGTCTTCCAGAGCATACCCGCCGTTATCCGCGATATTGATCGCCGTTCGTTCGAGAGCTGCGCCGACTGCATCTGTGTCAATCGCGTGGTGTGAATTTGATCCAGATTCAAAAATAATTCGAGGCCCAGGGATCTCTTTTAAAAGAAACCATTTATAGGTGGCTGGAATGGCGGAACGCTCAATCAAACGGTCGACCGTAAAAGCGTAAGCTCCCAGACAGAGCAATGAAGTCCCGACCATGCCAGCAAGAAATGTGCAAACACGCTTCGCCAGAGTTCTAGTTGCGAGAGTTTCATTGGCGATGGATGGGGTGTTGTTGATAGGATGGGTCATGATGTGGTCCAAAACTCGTGCTAGAAGTTGAAGTATAGAAATGGGGACTGGGTCAGGCTTAGAGATGCAAGGAAGGCTGCAGATGCTGCTAATCCTGACGTAATGCCTAAGGCACCAATGAGCGCCGAAGACCGTTTCACTAAATCTTTCTCAAACAACTTTGATATTTCTTTAGTGTTCGGCAAGATAAATGCGGATATGGCCGCAAGCGTACCCCACAAGATTGTCTGCAGAGTTGCAGGCATATGGACCGCTCCCTCTGCGACTATTCCGAACATGCTCAGCGTCATCGAAATTGCGCCAGACGTCGTTGTTGCACGGAAGAAGACCCAAGCGACAACGGCGGCTAAGAATGTGATTGCCCAAGAGCTGATCCGAATGGCTTTCGCGGTTTCAACAATTTCAAGAACTCCGAAAAATTTAGCGATGGCACGAACGAATTGGTTCGCGATAAGATAGAAACCGTGCAGCGCACCCCAAATAAGGAAATTCCAATGTGCACCGTGCCATAGACCACCAAGCACCATTGTCGCGAAATTGTTGATATACTGGCGAACCTTGCCGTGGCGATTTCCGCCAAGCGGGATGTAAAGGTAGTCTCGCAGCCAACGGCTAAGTGTCATGTGCCAACGGCGCCAGAACTCTGACATGTTCTCGGATTTATATGGTGAATTGAAATTCCAAGGCAGACGAATTGCGAATAGCAGTCCAAGGCCGATTGCCATGTCTGAATAGCCCGAAAAGTCGAAATAGATTTGGAATGTGTAGGCGAGGGCACCACCCCATGCGGTTATGCTGGTGACGGCTGCGCCGCTATCGACAGAGGTGAAAACTTCATTCGCATATGGAGCGATAGAGTCTGCAATCGCAAGTTTCTTGAACAGGCCTAGTGCGAATAGACAAATGCCTTCGCAGAACATAATCGCACGAGCACTTGGGGTAATAATTTTCCGAAATTGCGGCATCATCTCTGCATGATGGACAATTGGTCCGGCAATTAACTGCGGAAAAAATGTCACGAATAACGCGTATTCAAGCGGGGTGTGCGAAGCTGGATCCATTTTCCCCGCATGACTGTCACAGAGGTATGAAATCTGCTGGAAGGTGAAAAACGAGATTGCCAAAGGCAAGAGTAACTTCGGATCAGGTAAGCCCAAATCGAATAGCGCATTAAAGTTGACTGTCAGGAACCCAAGGTACTTATACACGCCTAGAAGCAATAGATTTGCTACGATTCCGATGACCAAGATCTGTTTGGACTTTGGTGTGC
The DNA here is from genome assembly GCF_050271975.1 of Litorimonas sp. WD9-15. Lineage (NCBI taxonomy): Bacteria > Pseudomonadati > Pseudomonadota > Alphaproteobacteria > Maricaulales > Robiginitomaculaceae > Litorimonas > Litorimonas sp. WD9-15. The sequence goes on along the minus strand of NZ_CP189850.1, from coordinate 2,909,438 downwards.
CGGGCTGCGCTAAGATTTGCTTCGCAAGCAGGTAGTTGACACCCATCGATCCAACTAAAAGAATCAAATATTCTGATTTAAACCAGCTGTAGAAAACAAGGCTGGCCCCGATTAAAAGGATTTGGCTATGCCAACGGGTTCTGGAAAATAATGTCGCGAAGAAGCCCAGAAGGACCAAAGGCAAGAACTTTGTCAGGAATACGGGATCAGTGAAGAGCATTGTTTTTCCAATGACCTAGAGTGCAGCCGGCGAGGGAGCGCTGGCCTGAATTTGCGTTGGTGCTTGGCAGGTCGGAACAATGCCGATGCTCTGTTCCAGACGCGCTTTTGCTGTATGCAATTCAGCGCGCGCCATTTGTTCGCGAATGAAGGATAATTCCCGCATAAGCTCTTCTTTGATCAAATATGTTTCCGGCTTTGCGCCAGATTTTACATCTGTATTTAGGTCATTCGTTATTTCACCTTGGATAGATAAGGCCTTCCATGCGAGTGTAAGGTCGTAATCCAATTTGTGCATTTGCTCACGGGCAATCATGACCTGCGCCATGACTGCGCTTGCGAGAATCTCAGTTTGTCTTTGTTGTTCGGCGAGTGCGAGTTTGCCATTACGTTTCGTCTCACCAATTTGGCCCAAACGTAAAAGATCCCAGCTCAAGTTTAGACCTGCGGACGCAAAATCTTGGTTCAGCACGAAGCTATTCGTATTGTGGTTTGCCCCAAGAAAAAAGCGCATCGCAGGCAAGTGTCGCCAAAGGTCTTCCTCATTCTTCAATTCGGTTAAATCAGTCTGATATAGAGCTTGGCGAATTTCTGGACGATTTTGGTAAGCTGTCGAAATAAGTTCCAAAGGGTTATGTTTGCCGAGTTCCCCTAAATTCGAAGGTAGGCGCGTTGCTTCTAAATCGAATTCTGTTCCAGCGGGAACATTCATAAGACGTGCAAGTTCAGGCTTTGCTGAAAGTAAAGAACGGTATAGCGATTGATACCAACGGTTGATGTCGATCAATTCCCGCTGGAACATCAGCTCTTGGAGCTTTGTTTCAGGGTTTTGATCTGCACGTTGCTGCGACAGATCGAGGGCGTAAGCAACCCGGCCTTTTAACCATGCGGATTTCTTTTCTGCCTGTTCAAATGCGACCGCACGCCAATAGGCGTTTTCGACATCGACCATCATTTTATTACAAAGATATTGGTTTTGCTCACTTTGCGAATAAGCATTGATTGCGCGGCGATTAGCTTTGAAACCACTCAAGCCGATTTCTAGGAGGTCCCAGCTTGTCGTTAGGCTTGAACTCGCAGCGGCTTGATCTTGCGCCGTGTAAAAATCTTTGGGCATAGTGCCAGAAGTATCATCGACCTTCTTACCAACAGACGCACTCGTATTATTTCTCCATGTCCCATAACTGCTTGCATAAGCTTGTGGAAGGAAGTCTTTGCCACGCATTCCCGCTTTTCTAACGGTTTCCATCAATTGCGATTGAGCACGCGCAAATTCAGAATTATGTGCAAGAGTACGAGCTCGAACGTCATTGATGTTAAGGGGAACGTCAGCCTCTAGCGGGACAGCCTGAGGCCTTAATGTGCTATCAGTATAGCCAGACACATTTGTGGAATCATACTTGACGGCTGTTGAAGCGCATCCTCCTAGCGCTACAGCACTAAAAAGGCCAAACCCCATAAGAGATGTTTTTAGTTTCGACTTTGTTTGCTCAATTGTCATTTGACGACTCCGTTTTACAGGAGATTTATTGCAATCGAGAGACCACTTTAGCTTTCTGCAAAAACAGTGTGTTAGATAGTTAATAGAGTGAAAATTAAGCCAAAATTTTGCAATATGCATTTTGCGTTTTGCAATATGCAAAAACAGTCTTTTTGAATGTCAGAATGCAAAGTTAATTTAGTCGAGTGGTCGATACAGCATTGCGTCATAGTCAATCATGACGCGCGTACCGCTTGGCTTAAGTTGGTTACCTATTGGCCAGATAGAACTCGAATTTATGGCGACCTTCTGTCCGTTTATCTGCATGCGATATGGTGACGAAACATGTGTGCCCGATGTTTCTGATAGAGGGATTTGAATGCTTCTTACTTCGCCTGGTATTAGGTTATTCTGGAGGTAATATGGCTCTACCCATTTGAGACGACCATCAGCGTCCACATAAGATAGTTTAAGCTGGAGTGTGCTTACAATTTCTGTGCCTGTGTTGGACACGGTAACGGTAAGGGCGTGGCCGTCTTGCGTTTTCGAAACGTCAATGTCTGAGAATGTGACTGACTTATAATATACGGGAGAACACACCGTTGTGGAGATCGAGAGGTCGACGTCAGAAGGAAGGCTGCTAAATTCTGGCAAGCTGAATTCATCTGGATTGTAAGCCGCGTTAAACGGTTGATCTTGAATTTTTAAGTATCCTTCAAAATCAATTCGAAAAGCGGAGCTTTCTCCGGGCAGAAGTCGATGCGGACCAATACGACCTGCATGTTGTTTAAATTTTGTTTCCGATGTGGGGTCGACTGTTTGGGCTAAAACTTTTGTACAGGCTGGAAACTCCGAGAGGTTCTTAATTCGGCCAATCACGAATAATCTGCCGTTTTCTTCGACAAGTTCTGCTGCCATTAGCTCGATTTGAGGACGTGCTAGCCTTTGAACGGGGGCTTTTGGATTTACGTTTTTTTGACCTGTTAGATCACGAAACTGTGGTGCATTCACTCTGGTTAAAAGACTTGGAGTATAATTCTTTTCGGAGGGCTCATATTTGATTTGCCAAACTTCATTAGCGTTTTTCAGCAAAGTCATTTCGGCAATGACTGGACGTATTCCGATAGATGTTAGGTATGTAAGTTTTGATCTGACTCTAACCTGTCCTTCCCTTAAATTTTCTACATTTATAGTGGTGACAGATGTGAGTTTTCCAAAGGACGGGACAAGGCCGCCTGTGAGTTTCTGGATTTTCAAAAATTGTCCGTAATCGAGCTCCGGATCAGCGACAAGCAATGAGAAGGCCTGCTCAGTCTCACGGAAGTCCAAATGCTGGTAGAAACGCTCTACAACCGTTTCAGGTATTAAAGGCTTGCGTTGATTTTGTATGGTTTTGCTAATGATTATCACCGCTATAAAGGCAGCAATTATAGGCAGGGCTCTTACCGCCCAGGTTATGGCATTAGGCGGCATCCATGCCGCTGGACTTGATGGGACTTGAGTGAGGATGTCGACGGTCAAATTTGGTCCAGGTTCAGGAACCTTGATCGTCATATACGGCGAAGGCGCATTTTGTAGAAAAGGGGTTGATATAGATGATATCAGCTGTTGCCGTAAAGCAAGCCCAATTAAGGTCAGTAATCCTAAAATTAAGGATCCGATTGGCAAAGTTCCCCACATAAGCTTTTGGTACTCGGGCAATTCCCTTCGGGGCCGTATGGCAGGCAAAGGGGTGATGTCCGGTTTTTCCCAAACGCGTATTCCGTTATTCAGACGTGTGACTTGGTTCCATCCTGTATAGTGTAGAACCGGATCATAGAACTCGTCATTTGAGAACACATATTTCAGATGAAACTTTTCAGCATTCGTGAGAAACTGATTGAGTGAGGCGAGGCCCGGGACCCCCATATATTTTGAATTTTCTAGTCGCTCTACGGAGTAGTTCATCAGACTTGGAAGTCGTCTTGCCGAATGATAATTCCCGTCAACGGATTCGGCGTTGATCAGAGCGCTGTGATAGGCGAATTGATCCCCAAATCCGAGTGTCAGGTAACGCCAATCTGAATGACGGTCTTCATCCATAAATGTGACAATTGGGGCAGGATCAATGAAGTCGGGCTGGGTGGGTCGGAAAGTGGGAAGAAGGGCTGTTCCAACGGCGAGACTCACATAACTTACCAGCATTAGGACTAGGGCGGCCCGGCTTAAGAAAGAGCCAAAAGCACGATCTATCAATATTTTTCCTCGCCCTTCCCACAGGCTTTGCACCGCCAGACCTGCGAAAGGTAATATCAAAATTGAGGCCCAGAAGGTGAACCTATCCAATGTCAGAATTTCAAATGCAGGGCCCAGCAGAATGCGCGGAAAAGGCGTGGTTCCGCCCGTTCCCAAAAACAATGCTATCAAAACGGAAAGTCCTAAGGGCCACAGCGGGGTACTAATTGACTTTAATACAACATAGGGAACGACTGCGATCAGCATGCCCCAAGGAATGACAAAGAACATCAAGCCTAAATTCGGCTTCGCGATAAAATTTTCGCGGCTACCGTGCGGAATACTGACTTGAGAGATCGGGTCGGTAATGGACCAATGCCAATATGGAAAAACGATTGTGACGATTAGAAACAACATTCCCAATCCCATTACGATGCCACGTATCAAAGCAGGCGAGGCCCACTTCAAATAGGCTAATTTTCCATGGGGTTTAGAAGGCCCGCGTCGTTTCAAATTAGCTAAGAGGGCTGCGATGCCAATCGGCGCCACGAAGAAGACAGTTCCAAATAACGGCGTGACATGGTGAACTGAGGTTGTCGCCGCTGTTAGAAAAAGGCCGAAAACAAAATCTCTCTTTCGGCCATGTTCAATCCAGCTTGATATGTGGGGAATTGCGTTCAGGAAAAGCGCGATTGAAAGCAGTGTAGGTAACTGCCCGAAAATATGAAGCGTTTCCGAAATGCTGGTTGAGAATGCGCATAGCATTGCTGCATATGACGCTGCCTTATCATTCACCCATAAACGGCTGAATCTGAACACTCCAATAATAAGAATGCCGATAGCCATAAGTTGCAGTACTATAAATGCGATACGCATATCGATGAAGCGCATCAACACGCCTAAGGCTTGATGGCTGCCCGGTGGATAGGCTGTAACTGTAAAACCAGTATACCACCGTGTTTCCCAAGGATCGAACCAAGATGTTAGATAATGGTTGCCAAAAAACATATGGATATAAGAGTCATATGTTTGCCCATAGGTGAAAGGTAAAAGCGCCCCATGAAACATGAGCGCTAGTAAGATCGCAAGATATGTCCACGATCTCGCCGTCATTTTACCGGGCTAACTTGTCTTTTTTCAAAGGCATTAGAATGGTTCCTATCAGGACTGCAGCGCATGCAATTTGAATGAGCAACTTCAGGCTGAAGTAGGTCTCTAACCCGATGTCAGGAAAGAAGTGATTAACTGCTGAGAGAGAGATTAGTTGTACGCCGCTAAAGCATAGAATAATCAAAGCAGCGAAACCTCGACCTTGCGCGATTTTGTAGATTGCGCACAAGTGGCTACCGATGAAGACTGCGCCCGTGAGAGCGCTTATCCAAACGATTGAAGACAGCGCAAGATACTCATCCCCAAGCATGACGCTAACAATTAGATTAGCGTTAGGCAGAATAATCAACATTGCCGCGACAGTAATTATGGCTATTACGCCCAAAAGTAGTAACAATTCCTGTGGAGACTTTTGATCGGCTTGTCGTTTCGCGACGAGAGGCTGAAGGATCATAGAAGAAGAAAGGAAAGCGAAAAAGAAAACGCGCTGAATGAGAAGTAATCCCGCGACGAGGCCCGCAGTCTCAGGCGAAAAACTAGCCTTCGCGATAACAATATCGCTATCTAGAACTAACACCTGAGCGATCTGCAAAATTAAGTATGGTAAGGCGACGACGCCAAGCGCCTTTGTCTGCGGGTCAAGTCTCGATAGTTTGCGTGAACTAAGAAGTTGTAAATCTTCTTTGCGCGTTGAAAAAATAAACCCAGCTATGATGGAAAGCCCAACAGCTGCGGCAATGCCTGCTAATCCAAATCCAAGTTTCCAAAGGATCAGGCTGCCAAAAAGTCGAATTATCCACTCGGCTTGGATCGAAAGAATGATCTTTGGAAGATCAATCAATCCCTGAGTGAGTCCTCTGTAAATCACCATTGGAAGAAAAAAGGGTATTGCGAGTGCCAAGACACAAAGGGCCAAAGGGGACGAAAAGTTCAATACGCCAGAAATGTAATTCGCCAACGCGATAATGATAAACATTGCTGGCAATGAGAATTTGAGGCTTCGCCAAGATAGCGCATGTGCCCGTCGATAGCTTTGTTGAACTTGATTTTCTTTTGCCGTCAACTCTGCAAACGCGAATTGTAGTGCACCTAGGAATGACAAGATTCCCAGCTTTAGCGTTAGAAGAAGTGTGAGATCAGCAAAGGCTGCCGGTCCCATCATCCGAGCAAAAACCATGTTGAAAATTAGATTGGCAGCATTCGCGATATTCGCTGAAACAAACAATGCGGCAGCGGGGCCGACCAACGCATTTGAACGCACCATTTGCAAAGGAAGCTTGATAGATTTTGACATCTATGCCTCCGACAATGAAAAACGGGTGTTGTCAGCTAAGTGGCTAGGGAGGCGATTTAGAATAGTGCAGTTAAAAAGAGCGGTGATTGACGAGCGCCGCGCTACAGACAAAATTTCATTATCATCAGGAAGGTGGATTGAAACTTCTTTGCCACGAGCCAAAAGATTTTCGCAAACCTCTGTAAGCGTTGTAAACACAGATGGACCTAGAGTTTTAACGTTCGAAAAGTCTAATGTGATGAGCTGCTTTTCATCCGAAATGATCGCTTCCATTGATCGAATACTCTGTGTGCTCAATACCTCGCCTGAGCGAAGGTGTTGGGTAAGGGCTGGGGAGGTTGGGTTCCGTCTGTTTTGAAAACGCGCTCTGATTTTCCACTGACTGAAAATCAGAGACGTCATTTTTAGCCCACCTTTAATGACATCCGAAAATTTAATGTTTGACCCTGGAACTTCAGTCCATTCAAGAACCGGGTATTCGAAGAAGTTTTTTCGTTCACGCCGATTTGGGTTAGAAATTCTCAGGAATAATTCGACATCAAAAAGCCAACCTGCCGTGAAAGGTGCGTCTAAGCAGTTGATTAGATGTTCGTTGTTGCGAAATAACTTCGCGCCGCATTGCGTGTCCTTCAAAGCCAAGCCTGTCGCCATTCTACCCATCGATGCGCAAACCAAAGATATCATTTTACGATGAAGGTCTCTGTAAACACGGCGACCAAGACCGCCAGCACGCGATCCAAAAACGACATCAATGTTGTCTAAGCGGTCTGCAACTGAGATGAAGTCGTTGATTGCATTTAGCGGTGTTGCAAGATCGGCGTCTAAGAACGCGATATATTTATCGCCGCGTTCGGCTGCAAATTTAAGCCCGTGACGAACAGCTTCTGCTTTTCCTGCATTTCGCGCCATTGTTAAGACGTCGACTTGTTTAGGTAACGCTGCCATCGCTCCGCAGAGCAGGCTAATTGTAAGATCTTTTGAACCGTCATCTACAAATATGAACGAAATTTTGGGGTTCTTCCGGGCGAAGTTTAGGAAGACCTCCAGATGTAATCTGTTGGCCTCATTGTAACAGGGTATAATAATCGAGGTTCGATCATGCTTCCAAATAGACCGCTTTAGTAACGCGTCTTTTGATAAGGTTTCAGCCTGTGAAGTTTCGTGTTTCGTCATTTTAATCTCCAATATTTCGGAGATAGCTACGCAAATGCTGGGCCGCTATTTTCCCTGCGGTTTCGGCTAATTTCTTTGCAAATTAGAAAACACATTCGCATTTCGCAAAGATCATTTTGCAATTTTGCTCAATTTGCACGCAAAACATGGCGTTTTTTGCGGCACATCCATTGCAACCATTCATAGGTAACTTCGCAAAGAAGAGACCTATGATGAACCGAACGAAATTAATTGTATCCCTCCTATCACTCGTAATGAGTGTTGGGGTTTTTGCAGGTTCCGCTCAAGCACAGATGGACGCTGGCAGACTACAAGTCTACGCGGGGCCGCAAACGACAATCCCAGAAGAGAATATCAGTGTGACGATTGAAATGACAGATAGTCATGGAAAAAGCGTTCAAGGTGAAGAGGTAAAGCTGACTTATGTTTCCGATGGCGTGCCGAAGTCATTATCGGGAAAGGTTTCAAATGGTTTGGTGTCATTTGATGTTGCGGCTCAAACAATAGCCGGCGGAATGACCTTTCAGGCAACTGTCGGCGATTTGACGTCAAACAGTGCTCGGGTGCAAATCGTCGCGACTCAACCAGATATTTTCAAGTTAAAGGTGAGGTCCTCCAACAATGTCAACTTGGTAGAAATCACGACAGAGACGATCAGTGACGCTTTTGGGAATTTGGTTTCGGACCAATCTCTTGTGGCTCTGAGTTGGGTTGACAATACAGGTGTTAAACGTTTGGAAGCAGCGCAACTTTCAAATGGCCGCATTATCTATACCAGTATTTGCCCTAGTGAATACGTCGCTCCGTTAAAAATTCGGGCTGTATTGAAGAATGTAGAAGTCTTTTCTTCTGATCTCTCTGTTTTTTGCGCAACGCCGGAGGTCGGAGCATGATACTTAAGAGCCGTCATAACTTGAAACGACTTCCCGTTTCCGTTGGTATCCTCCTATCCGGTGTTGCGTTCGCGGGGATTATTTCCAACGTCATAGATTCGCCAATTGGATCAAATGAATACTTGCATGAGCATTTGATCAAGCCCGTAGAGTTTCTCGATAGAGATTGGATTGGGGATACATTCAAACTCTCTGTTCAAGACCGCCAGAGGCTTTCTGGGATCGTGATGCAATCGGAGCAACTCGATCGAACCTCAGACAGCGAGGCCTCCGTAACAGGGCAAGCTTTGACTGTTGTGAAAGAGACTACATGTCAATCGACAACAAAGCCCTGTGAATTGGTTTTTCGATTAGGTCGTGAATTTCAAGAAGGTCAGGTCAACAAAGATTTACGCGTCGCGAATGTCAAAGAGACCAGCTTGCGCGTGACCTTTAATTCTGACCCTGAAATCAATTCAGTAGCTATCGACGAGTTCGCAAACGAAACTAGGTTGTTTAGGTTCTACCAAACCCAAAATGGGTGGATGCAGAAGACTTCAGAAATTCTCGACTCAACATATTTGAACTTCAAAGACCGAAGCGGAAAATTTGATGACAAATTTTCGACTGATTTCGTGGGGGTGAATTATTATCCTGCATCTGCCTCGTGGAAAGAATTTTGGACCGATTTCCCTATCGAAGAGATTAAGTCTGATCTCGAAATAATAAGTAATATGGGGGGGAATTCTGTTCGCATATTTCTAACCCATAAATATTTCGAAGATGCGGCCACACAAGACAATGCAAAGGCCAAACTTCGCTTATTTTTAGATCTTTGCGCGGCAAAAAACATTCAAGTACTTGTCACATTATTTGATCTTCGCCCAGATTACACATTGTCCAATATGACACGCGACATCGATCACATAGATCGTGTGCTGGCAGACATATCAGCTAATCCGGCAATCTTAGGAATAGACATCAAAAATCAGGCTGATTTGGATTTTCCGACGTGGGGGAAAGGCGTTGTCGAAGGTTGGCTGACGGTCATGGCGCGCCACATTAAAATTCAGTACCCGGATGTTCCGATAACAGTCGGGTGGTCAAATCCAAACTCAGCACTCGGTTTAAAAAATGTCATCGATTTTGTGACCTATCATGAATATGGAGACGTCGAAGGATTTTCTGATCGTCTGGACGCGATAAAAACTGAAGCTGGCGACAAGCCGGTTATGATCACAGAACTTGGCTCAACAATTTGGAATCCATTTCGGTCCACCCGAGCAGCGGAAGTCAAACAGGCCTCGCGTCTTCAAAGCCAGCTAAGGCAATCTCATAGCGCCGATGGCGTGTTCGTATGGACACTAAACGACTTTCAACATGTCGGGAGTGATGTCGTTGGACGCAGGCCTTGGCGGAAAGCGCAGCAAAGACATTTCGGCTTACTTCGTTCGGATGGCTCAGCTCGTCCTTCAAAAAACGTTCTTCAGGCACATGCTGAAAATCTCGCACGTCAATCCAATAACTAAACTTAAACATTATGGAAAATATCATGAAAACTATAGCTATTGTTACTGCCTTTCCGCCAAGCGCGGGTTCTTTGAACGAGTATGGGCTTCATCTTGTCAACGCGTTTGCTGCGCGGTCAGACATTGAAAAGATCATCGTGGTTGCCGATAAGTATCCAGGCGATCTGCCTGAGCTTGACCTCGGCCCTAAGGTAGAGGTCAAGCGCATATGGCGGTTCAATGATCCGTTGGCAGGTTTTCATATTCTGCGCGGGCTAAAGTCATCGCAGGCAGAAGGGGTTATCTATAATCTTCAAACCGCCTCTTTTGGGGACAGTGAGATTCCTGCAGCTCTCGGATTGCTGACGCCAACTGTTTCTCAAAAATCGGGCCTGCCTTCAGGCGTGATTATGCATAATTTAGTGGAAGCCGTAGATCTTAGTAAAACGAACCTTGCGAAAAGCCCATTCCGCCAAAAGTTAGTAGGTGCAGCCAGTTATTTCGTGACCAAGACTATGTTGTTGTCGGGCTTCATGACCGTAACTTTAGATAGTTTCTGGGATATTTTGAAGGATAAGTATAAAGCCAAGAATGCCTTTATGGTCCCTCACGGTTCTTTTCCTTTGGCGTCCGATATTGAGATCACAAATCTCTCTGAGCGACCTCGCACGATCGTGACAATGGGGAAATTCGGAACCTACAAAAGACTCGAGCGAACGATTGGCGCCATACAAAAATTGAATGTGTCTCGAACAGAAAATCAAAAAATTAAGTTGATTATCGGGGGGAGCGATCATCCGGCAACACCTGGCTATTTGAAGTCCTTGGAAGCAGAGCACAAGGCGGACGAAAACATTGTCTTCCATGGTTATGTTGCGGAAGAAGATGTCGCCACATTCTTTACACAGGCTAAACTCGCGATTTTTGACTATGATAGTACGACTGGAAGTTCAGGTGTTCTGCATCAAGCTGCGATCTACGGAACGCCAGCCGCTTATCCAATGATGGGTGATTTTGTCGATGTGACTGAACGTGAGGGACTGAAGGGTTTTAACTTTACGCCTCTGGACCAAAAGGCGCTTGAAGAATCCATTTTGGAATGCCTGAATAGCTCGGAACTCGGACAAAGCTACGCAGACAACAACCTGCATGTTTCAAAAGGGGTTACGATGGAAACCGTCGCGTCCATTCAACTGCAACTTCTTAGAAAAACGAAAACTGGGAATTTTAATGTTCTGCGTAAAGCTAAAAATTCCGCTTTACGACTTGAGGAAATCGAAATTTCGCGACAAGTTCTAAGTTGAATCTAAAAGCCGCAATTGGTTTGGATGTTCGCCTTTCTCACTAGTGCTTCCGATATTGAGGTTGATGAAATTTTCCAAATGATTGCCTGAGGATTTAGTTGGCTGCGTACATTAACTCTGTTCTCGTATTATTTTTGAAGTTTTTTGTACTCTTCTGCGCAACAGTCTGTGAAGCAAATTGTGTAACAGAAAAGAAAGAGATTCAACGCTCTGAAATATATGACAAATAAAAATTATATTGACCCGACCCTGGCGGGTCGGATTTTTATGCAAGTCTACCGTACGCGATGATGCTACGCAATAAACAGCCGTTGTTTGCCTTACAAATGGCTGACTTCTTGCCTAACAAACATCTTGTGTAATATTTTAAATCATTGTAATCGTTGAACATTGGGGATAATGGCAGCCCCTCTTGGGAGTCATTTGTTCTTCCACGAAAATCCGAAAATTTTCGATAATTCTTAGTTATATATACTGTGGTTCTGGTTCTAAGTCTGTTTGTGGCCGTCCAGCGCGGTTGGAGCGCAAATTAATCCATAAAAATCTGGCGATGATTATGAAAGGGTGAGCATAAAATCTGAGGCTTCAATATCTAAGATATTAGTATTGAGCAGAAGAATTTCATCTCCGTCACCCAGGTCAATAAGGACGTGATCACCTATTTGAACCATGTTTTGTGAGAGAGCCTCGAAATCTGCAAACCCAAAATCTGTCAGGTCAAGACTATCGTCGCCTGATCTGTCAAAGTCGACAATTCTGTCTCTACCTGATCCTTGTCCGAATATAAATGTATCGTCCCCGGCATTACCTTGCAGCCTGTCATTTCCGCCGCCACCAGCGATTAGGTCATGTCCTTTACACCCGCGAATATCATCTACGCCATCATTTCCACTCAAAACGTCATTCCCGTCATTCCCTAGAATGAAATCATGACCTGCGCCGCCCAGTACAATGTCATCTCCAGTTCCCGCATTGATTGTGTCATGGCCTTCGCCCGCAACTATACCTTAGGTTTTAATGTGAGAGCTTTCGACAGTGGCGATGCTCTCCTGATGCAAATGCCGGACCTTTCCAACCGGATGATATTTTTAGATATTCGTATGCCGGGGCGAGATGGTATGGAGATTTTGCGGGAGATACGGACCAAAACGCAAAGCGCGCATATCGTTATAATGACGGGTCACGGGGATATTCCTCTCGCTGTTAGAGCGATGAAAGACGGCGCAAATGATTTCCTGGAAAAGCCCTTTTCCGTGGACCAAATCCAAGCGGTCTTAGAACGGGCCAAAGCGAAAAACACAGAGGCGCATCCGCTGTCCAAACTGACACCCCGGGAGGCACAGGTTGCCGAACATCTGTCTACCGGCTTGTCTAACAAACGGGTCGCACATGAACTCGGTATCTCTATCCGAACCGTTGAAGTCCATCGTGCCCGGCTGTTGTCGAAACTCAACATTACATCCATCGCAGAACTGGTCCGGCTACAACTGTCTAAGTAGAACTACTTAAGTAGATTATCTAACTAGGTTTTACATATGCGGATGGCCACACAGATCCCAGATAAAGGGATTTAACATGATCAATGAACGCAACACTCTCTCACTTGGGCCCGTCCGCGTTTATCCCGATAAAACGTCCCTCTATCACCAAGGCGATGATACTGTGTCGATCTATCGCGTGAATAGCGGTGTCGTCATGACTTACCGGTTACTGGCGGATGATGAGCGGCAAATAACAGGGTTCTGTACGGAAGGCGATTTTTTCGGGCTTTCCTCGGATGAAACTTACTGCGATAATGCGATTACCGTCACAAGTTCCGGTGTTCAAACCATTCGTGTTGCCGAAATCGAATCCGATCCAAAGCTACAGCGCTTTTTCCTGAGTCATAGCTGCAAAAAAGTCGAAGACACCCAAAACCTTTTGGCCACGCTGACACGCAAAAGCTCCGAAGCCCGCGTCGCCGCGTTCTTGGTTATGCTTGCAGAGCGCAAATGCCGGATGGAGAAGACCGTCGATGATATTCGTATCAAAATGCCAATGTCGCGCACAGATATTGCAGATTATCTCGGTCTGTTCCGCGAGACCGTCAGCCGGAGATTGACCGATTTTCAAAGTGCACGCGTGATCAACCTTGAAGATGTTCACACCGCACTTATTCCCAAACTCGATAGTTTGAGAACCTGCGCGGGTATTGCGGCCTAACGTGAGACCAAGATGTAAACCTTAAAGCTATTTCCTGTTTAGGCGTAGTCTCTTCCGGGCCGATCATTTGCGCTCGGAAATTATTATGAGTGACATGGCCTAATGCGTATAATTCTCTATCCGCATGGGTATCATAATTATTGAAACAACATTAATGGTAGAGGATGGTTTCACACGCATCCACCTCTGCTCTCGATTTTATCTTCACGCCGGAAGCCTATGGCGCGCGGGGGGATGATCCTGATTTTGATGATGCGCCGGGGATACAGGCGGCGCTGGAGGCTGCAGAAGCTGTCGGCGGGGAGCTTCGTTTGGGTGCGAAGATCTATCACCTGCGTTCCGGAATCCGGCAGAGCCGCGCCGCGACGGTGCGGGGATTTGGCTATGGCGATACGATCCCGACAAATTCCGGCCCGCAGAAAAGTACAACGACCTTGAAAATGATGGCCAAGATCAAAGTGGCGTGGCTCATCCAATCGCAGACCTATGGCGAGCGGATTTATAATCCGCGCCTCTATGACTTCTGCCTGCACGGTCATTCCATGACGGATATCGGTATCTGGGCGCGGTCGACAAATCTCCATGATTGGGACGGGCTTTATGTGCGGCAATGTTTGACCGATCATGCGATCTGCGATGACGGAAATGGCGAGTTGTCGGCGCGAAACCGGATTGGCTCTTTTATCTGTGATGTCTCGCGCCAACCGAAATTGCAAAAGGCCAACGGATTAGTGCTGGACAGTGTTGGTATGGTTGCGTCTGATGCCAAGCGGATTGGCCTGACGCAATATCATCTCGGCTATATTTATTGCACAAGCGGCAGTGAGGGCGAGGGCCTGATCATCGGGGATATCGACTCAACGCTCGTCGAATTTTATCAGGGCAAGCGTCTCTATCTCGCGGGGGTGCGCGAAGACCAAGGCCTCCGCGCGGCGCGAAAAATCACGCTGAACCACGTCGCCGCAGACATTCACGCGGAATCCGGCGTCATCGCGAAAATCTTTAATGTGAATTCCGAGCCCTGTCACAAAATCACCGAAGAACCGGGCGCGGCCTTGCATTACGCGATTTCCGGACGGTTGAGCGGCAGTGTCTATCAATCGCAGACATTCACGCTGGGACGATCGCTGAACTTGGCTGCGAAAGATGCAAATACGTCTTTCCCGGCGGCGGGTGAGTTGACGAGTGTCGGGGCGCAACATGCGCAAGCGCTGAAACTCTCAGATAAGCAGACGACCGCGAATTGGACGGTCCTTCCGCCCGATGATTTTGATGACGGCGCGATACAGGGGCTCTGCATTCGTTATTGTGCAAACCCGGGTGCGGATGTGGAGATTTCCGTCGAGTTGCGAAGCGCGGCCGTGGGGCAGGGTTTTGGCAAAGCGCAGACGGTGATATCAGCCCATCTGCCGGCGGGCGCGAAATCGGGCAGTGTCTATCTCTGCGAAACGCTGGACATGGATCACCGTTTTGGGCGGGGAGATATTCTGACGATTAATATTCAGCGCCTGACTGGAGAGAATAGTCAGGCGCTGAATATCTTTGGGGTGGAGTGCCTCTTTAAAGCCGATGGCCCGATAGAGAACCGCCCCGAAGTCCGTACCTATAACGCCCCGTCCATGGTGGCGGAGCGTTATAAAAAGCCGGGATTGGTGTAGTCGCTATTCCGCTTGCGGAATTGCGACCGGGCGTGGCGAGTAGTTTACATGTTTCGGCGTAAACGGCACGCGGCGCTTGCCCTTGATGACATAACCGAACCAGCGGCGGATATCCGCGCCAATCCCGTAAAGCGCCGGGACGAAGAACAGCGTCACGAACAGGGCGAAGAGTACGCCAAAGGCCAAGCTGATACCAATCGGGATGAGCCACTGCGCTTGCAGCGAGCGTTCCAGCAAGAGCGGCATCAGGCCGACAAAGGTCGTTAGTGAGGTCAGCAGGATTGGACGGAACCGCTTGGTCCCTGCCGTGATCAAAGCTTCCGCCCCGTCCATGCCCTTATCGCGCAATCGGTGGACATAATCGAGTAAGACAAGGTTGTCATTCACCGCCACCCCGGCGGCGGCAAACATCCCGAGGATGGAGAGCAGCGACATCGTGCGGTCCATCACGACATGACCCATAATCATCCCGCAATAGCAGAAGGGAATGGCCGCGAGGAGAATCAGGATCGGCTCACCATAGGATTTGAATGACACCGCCACGATGAAATAGGCCACCCCAATCGCGATTAGCATAAGCGTTAGGAGCTCGGCTTGGAACTCGGCTTCCTCCTGCGCGCCGCCAATATTACCGCGAGTGACATTGGGATGAATTTGCTCGAAATCATTGAAGAAGTTCTCATCCAGGTCTGTCCTGATTTCACCAATACGCTCGGACACGACTTCCGCCGAGACGATAATGGCGCGCTGGCGTTCACGTCGCAGGATACGGTTCGTGCCGGGCTCGAAGCGGAGCTCTGCCACCGTATCCAGCGGGACCTCGCGTCCATCCGCGGCGCGGATGCGTACGGATTTCAGGAAGTCGAGTGACTCGCGATCAACGGCCGGATAGCGGACATAGACCCGCACATCCTCGCCGTCGCGAGGTAGGCGCTGGACCTCTTCGCCAAAGAAACCCTGACGGATTTGCCGCGCGACATCTGCCGTTGTAATTCCGAGGGACTCTGCGCCGGGCTTAAGGTCGAACTGCACTTCCTCGGATGCGCTCTCCATATCATTGACGACATTGAACACACCGTCATAGCTCCGCAATTGCGCCATCAAATCGTCGGCGGCGGCTTGGAGATCGTCAAAGGATTTGGCGTTCAGCACATATTGGATGGGCGGGCCGTTATTTCCGTCCTTGTAGTTCACAGTAATCGTTTCCGCGTCCGGCACATCGCCGATCAACTCGCGCAAACGTTCTGCTGTTTCCTGCGCCGTCAATGTCCGCGTTTCGGGCGGCACCAATTTGACGAGGGCGAGCACATTATTATCGCGGGAGCGCGTATACCAGTTCTCGATCAGATCGCCGTCCTTAGCTTTGATCTCTTCAGAGAGGTCATGTTCCGCGTCCTGAATTTGCGCGAGGACCTGTAATGTCCGCGTATAGGGCGTGCCTTCCGGCAGGCTCACGCTGATCTCGACCTGATCACTTTCCGACTCCGGGAAGAAGGAGGATTTGACGTACCCATTGGCAACAACGCCCACAGTCAGGATCATGATACCGAGGAAGAATGACGCCGTCAGGTAACGTCGACGTAAGGCCCAGGTAATTGCCGGACGGTAAAGCTGCGTCGCAACCCATGTCAGGCTGTTGGCGATTTTCGCCTGTACCCGCATAATTTTACTCTTCGGATTGACGGGTTTCAAGTGCGCCAAATGGGCGGGGAGAATCAGAAGGGATTCAACCAGACTGAAAAACAGCGCGAGGATCACGACGAGCGAAATTGCCCGCGTAAACTCACTCGTCCCTCCGGACAAATACATCCACGGTGCGAAGAAAATCATCGTTGTCAGAACGGCGAAGATGACGGGCTTTACGACCATGCGCGTCCCATTAATGGCGGCCTCTTCACCCGTCTCTCCGTCCTCCGTTTTCGAATGAATGGCTTCGCCCACAATAATCGCGTCATCCACAATGACCCCGATGACGAGCAGAAAGGCGAAGGTCGAGATCATGTTAAACGACACATCAAAGAGCGGCAGCAGCGCTAATCCACCCGCAAATGCGGTCGCAATTCCAACACTCACCCAGAGCGCGATGGCGGGCCGCAGGAACAACATGAGCGTTGCACAGACGAGCAGAAGTCCCGTGAAGAAGTTCACGGCAATCGTGCGGATCCGTCCGCGATAGTCATCCGCGGCATCGTTCCACGTCGTGATCGACATACCGCTGGGCAGTGTGCCGTCGACCTTTTCCAGATAGGCTTTCACATTATCGGACATGGCAACAATATCCATTTGCGGGCCGTTCTGGACCTGAATGAGTATTGTTCGTTCGCCATTAACTGTCGCCAGCAGATTGACCTGTTCGAACCCGTCAATAACGGTGGCAACATCCTTCACGCGGATCAGGGCCCCATTGGCACTCTGCCGGATGACGATATCTTCGAAATCCTCTTTTGAGTCTGCCTGATTCCGTGTGCGGAGTTGCATATTCCCGATTTCCGTTCGCACGGTTCCGGACGAACTGTTCACTGATGTCCCGCGCACGGCCTGCGCGACCTCGTTCAGGGTCAGACCATAGCGCCGCAACGCATCCTCGGAGACCTCAATCGAAACCTCCTCATTCCGCGTGCCGAAGAGTTCCACGGCGGGGACGTAGCCCAGTAGGGCGATCTCCCGCCGTGTTTTTTCCGCAAACCGTTTCAGTTCCCGCTCCGAGACGGTCTCGTCACCCGTGAGGGCGAGGCGGATCATCTCGTTGCGATTCCTGAAAACATTGGTTTGCGGCTTCTCGGCCGCCGGGGGGAATGAATTAATTGAATCGACCTGACGTTTCACGTCCGCCATCAGCTTGGCTTCATCGACGCCGTTTTTGCCGACGACGGTGACGGAACCACCTCCTTCGCCCGCAAAGGACCACATGCGGTTGACGCCTTCGACTTCCGACAGCGCTTCTTCCATGCGGACAATGATTTGTTCTTCCACGTCCTGCGGCGACGCGCCGGGCCAAGAGACTTGCGTCCAAGCACCGGGGAATTCGACATAGGGCTCAAGCTCGCGCTCGATCTGGAAGTAGCTGACCAGACCGCCGATCAGGCAGATGAGCATGAGGAGGTTGGCGGCGACCGAATTACGGACCCACCATGCGATGATGCCTTTTTTCGCCTCTGTTGGCTCGGACGTGTTCTCAGGCGTGCTCATGGCGTCACCTCCGCATCATCCGCCTCGATGTCGAGGGTCTCCACAACGGCGACTTTCATCCCGTCCGCAACACCGCGAATGGGTGACGTGATGACGGAGGTTCCGCTGTTCAGACCTTCGGATAGGATGGCCGTGTTACGGTCAGAGGACACAACGGACACGGTCTTGACGGTCAGCGTTTCATCGGCATTGGCAACATAAACTGTATCCGCACCGCGAAGGGCCGCGCGGGGGATGGAGATAATATTCTCGAGTGTTTGTCCTTCAATATCCGCATTGACGAAAATACCGGGGGCGAGTGGGACGCCGTCATCGGAACCTTTTCCGAAGGGATCAATGACTTCGGCATAGGCGAAGAGCACGCGGGTTTCCGCGTCAAAGCGGCTATCCGTTCGAACAATTCTGCCCTGCCATTCGCTCATTCGTCCGGCGACATCGGCGGAAAGTTTGACTGGAATACCCGCGGAACCACTCGGCGCTTCATATCCCAATGTCAGGCCCGCTTGGCGCAAATCCGCATTTGTCATGGGCAGGCGGACATCCATAATATCTGTCGCGTAAATCTCGCCGAGCCGCGTACCCGCCGTCACAAATTCTCCGGCATCAATGTGGCGCATCGTGACGCGGCCATTAAACGGCGCGTAGAGGGAAGCGCGGCTTAGTTGTAATTCGGCTTCGGCCAGCTGCGCTTCCGCGCTGGCGAGTTGCGCCCGTGCTTCGGCGAGTTGGGGCTGGCGGAGTGTCAGCGGTGTCGGCTCTCCCGCACGGCCCAATTCTTCCCAATCCTGCCGCGCGATTTCGCCTTCGGATCGTTCGCGCATAACAACGGTTTCCGCCTGCGCGACATTGGCGCGGGCTTGCACAACGCGCAATTCATATTCCGCGGGTTCAACGCGGACGAGGAGGTCGCCCTTGCGGAACTTCCCGCCCTCGATAAATTTCGGTGACATGTAGGAGATTTTACCCCCGACCTGCGGCACCAGATTAATCTGCGTATGAGGTTGGACCTCGCCCTGAACGCGGACCTTCAGGGTCACATTATCCTGCGTGGCCATAGCCGTTAGGACGGGAATGGCTTTCACCACTTCCTCTTTTTCCTCCGGTTGGGGTTTCATGGCCCCCATCACCATAAATCCGGCGATGGCTCCACCAATCATCAGCACGGGTAGCGCGATGGATACAATGCGCGTGAGCACGAGTTTCCCGCGTTCGCGTTTATTGAGGGGGGCGATGTCCTGCTCCCATGCAGGTTCGGGCGCTGAAGTCGGGCGCATAAGTCTCTCCTTTTAGCGGTTGGCACACCGCATCATGGAATCGTCTTAGGCTTATAATTATTGTTTTTCAATAATAAATTATCGAAAATCAGGTGTTTTTACTATTTTTCACTACGTCCTGCCGCAGGTTTTGCCGAAAGGGATTTCACTTTCGGATTGGGCTTGATGGCCTCAAGCCCGATTGTGCCGAGAATATACCACCCTGCGAGAATGACTCCTTTGAACGTTCCGCTGATTTTAGAAACGCCAATACGTTTGCGGTAGTGAACTGGAACTTCCGCACATCGCAGGTTCTGTTTGAGCGCGCGCACCTGCATCTCTACTGTCCAACCGAAGGTCGGCGCCTCCATATTCAGGCGGTCATAGCTCGACTTGCGGATGGCACGGAAGGGGCCGAGATCGCTGAACCGGAACCCCCAGATCAGATGCATCAGCCAGCAGGCAAGCGTATTGCCGAACCGCTGCTGCGGTGTCAGAGATCCGGGGTCGCAATCCCCCAAAATGCGGGAGCCGATCACAAGATCGGAGTTATTATTGATGATAGGATTGATAAGTTCGGATAAATCTTCCGGGTCATCCGACGCATCTCCATCCATGAAAACAAGAATATCGCAGGCACCGGCGGCCTCAACCGCCGCCAAACACGCTCTGCCATATCCGGGTGTGTCGACATATACGACATGTGCGCCCGCCGCTTTGGCTACGCTTGCAGTTTTGTCGGTTGAGCCATTATCTGCGACAATAACCTGATCGACGGCGTCAATGACGCTGGTGACGACTTGGCCGATCGCACCCTCTTCATTCCGTGCGGGAATAATTAATTTAATGACGGGGTTATGCATAACGTCTCTCTTTCCATCCGTCATAGGCCAGAACCAAGAGTGCGGTTCCGAACTCCAGCGGGAGTAATATCGTTTCGTAAATTTCGTATCGGTCCGTCTCCCCGAGTAGGAAGCGAACGTAATAGGCGGTCGCGCCGATGGTCAAGAGGCCCAATCCGCGTGCCATCCAACTTTGAACCGCAAAGGGCAGGAACATGAAGAACCAGATGAAATACCACGGATAACCTGTCGGCGAGAGTAGGACGAACGCGGCGGAGAGGGCCATGAGATCGAAGGGCAGTTTTTTCTCTGACCGCGATGTCGAAAATCCCAGATAGAGGCTCAATCCGACAAGGATGAGTGCAATGACGTAGCGGGCGATCCGGTTTGGATCGTCCACGAAAAAGCCGAGCGCCTCGCGCAAGCCGGGAAAGAGGAAGCTGCTATTCGTCCAGTTCGCTGAATAGGCGGCGAGACCTGCCTGGTCATTTAACGAGAGCAACATGGGAAGCAGGCTCAAACCCGTGAGGACGGCGACCAAAGCTGCAATCCCGATATAGAGCGCGGGACGCTTGAACCAGCTGCGAAACAGGACGGGCGCCAATAGCAACGGCCAGAGTTTGATGGCGGCAGCCGCGCTCAAAGCGATTGCCGCGATCCACGGGCGGGCCTTCAGGGTCAGAACTGCGAGCAGGAGCGGCAGCGTCAGCAACACGTCCATATGGATCGCATTATAGCTCGTCAGAATGATAATCGGGTTTAGCCAATAGAGGCTGGACCAGATCAGAGGCATTCCGAATTGTTTGAGCGCGAGGAGCAGAACGGCAAATCCCAGCATTTCAAAGATCAAAAAGACGCCCCGCAACCCATCCGGATTATAAGGCGCAATCCAATAGGCGCTGGCGAAAACCGCTTGGGCAAAAGGCGGATAGATCGTCGTCAGATGCGGGCTGTTGATCTCGCCCGTCAGGCCGTCGGCCTCATTCGAGAGAACGGCTAGTGTCGCGAGGTCGGGCACGGAGGCCGTCCCGGGCGCGCTCGCATCGAATATCTCTTCCGGCGTGAAAATATAGGGGTTCTCCCCCTGCGCCGTCACAGCGCCGTCCCAGAGATAGCGCTTATAATCATTCTCATAGATGGGCTGCGAGCCGAAAAAGCCGAGCCGTAAAATCAAGCCACCCAATATAAGAACGGGCAGCCCCCATTTCGGGAATGCCTGTGTCCGTCGCATTAAGAGGAGGAGGATAAACCACGCTGTTCCCGCTAAAATCAGCAAGCCCGTCAAGGCCATGACGGGATGATCTTCCGTCTCGATCATTGGGTCAAATCCGGCACTGATGAACCGGATGGAGAGGAGTGCCCCCGCCAAGAGCATGGCGGAGACAAGGAGGATCAGGCGTGAGCGGGGGACTGTCATAATATCACGCCTGAACAAAGTCAGAGCATCAGGGCTCTAGTTCAACATACAAGTGCCATTATCCTGAGGCGTCGTACCGGACGGGCAATTTGTCGGCTTCATGGATGTTTCGGTTTTCATCATGGTGTCGCCTTTTTTCATCATGGCATCGCCGTCTTTCATCATGGCATCGCCGTCTTTCATCATGGAGCCTGATGCGGAGGAATGATCCTTCATCGCCTTTTCTTTCATCATTGAGGCGTCAGTTGCGGACGATTGCTCTTTCATGGCCTTCGCTTTCATTGCGTCCTCTTTCATCATTTTGGCATCCGTCGCAGAGGACGGTTCCATCATGGCTTTCTCTTTCATAGCCTTTTCTTTCATGGCGGCCTCTTCGGCCATCATTTTAGCTTTTTCTTTTTCAGCCATCTGCGCGGCTTTGATACGTTTCTTCTCGGCCTTTCTCGCTGCACGTTCTGCCTTGCGCGCGGCGGAGGACTGGCTCGTGCTTGTTGTCGTTCTAGAGCTATCTCCGTTATAAGAAGACTGCGCGTAAGCAGGCGCGGCAGCAAAGGCCAAGGTTGTGGATGCGATGGCGATAAGGGCGAAATGTTTCATGTGTGTCTCTCCGACGTTTGGTTGGTATGACAGCTTAGTTTCACATCACCGCTTCAACTGGGACTCACGTCTGGGAGAGCATCTGACACGTTTTTGTGAGCGGTATTAATGCGAAGCGGTCTCGTAGAGTTCAAACATGTCGAGGACGGGGCGTCCGAGAGCGGCCTCGAAGACGGCTTGGTTTCCGCTCGCCGCAACGGTTTCGGTCTCTGCGGTGTCCCGCAAATTCGATTTGAAAATACCGGCGGCGCTGACGGGCAGGAAATCTTCATAGGTCAGCGGTGATCCATTCTTGTCGAAAAAGGCGAGACCTTGGGCTTTCAATTCCGCTTCTGTATCAGGGAAATCTGAAAAGTCCTTCGCCGCCAGACAGCGGTCATATAAGTCTCGACCTTTTCGCGTCAGGGCCATGCCGCGTTGTTCGATCTCGCCAAAGCGGGCGGTGTGATGCGCTGTTTCCCAGCCATATTTTGTTTTAAATTCGACAGATTCGGTCAGGGCCTTGAAGGCTGTCTGGCGCAGGAGGATCGGACAATTGCGACGCGGCGGGCCTTCAATCGTTTCTTTCACCTCCAGACCCATCTGCCGCATTCGTTCATGGGCCGCATCAATATCGGCCACACGCGGGGTCAGGTGATTCATATGCGGGCCCTGGAACGAGACGATATCTGCAATGAGTGGATGCTCGGACAGGAGCGCCTGATATGTTTCCAAATCAACATGGGCCCGTTTCCGCCACGCGAAAATCGAAACAGCTTCGCGCACAAATTCAGCGCCATCAATTGCGTTTAATCCGCCTTCGGTCTCCGCTTTCTCCAGCAAGCTGTGACACTTAGCCGAGAAAATGCACCGCGCAGCCAATGCAGATTCGGCCTTTTTTCGCAGCGCGTCCGGCAGCATGTCCAAGCGAAGGAGGCTCGTGAACATGCGAAACGGACTGACATTGAAACCCGCCTCCGTGATGGGACGAAAAGCGGTTGAGTGAACGGGCAAGCCCGCAACGGACAGATCATAATATCCGACGGGATGCAGCCCGAGCACCGCAAAGACGCGGCCGATGAGGTTTAACTCGTCCGCCGTGCCCAGGCGGATCGCACCATGTCGTTCCCCGTCAGACCGGATGCCTTCATGTTCCGCATTGATATCCGCAACGATGTCAATGAGTTGTCCATAAGCAGGTACTTCCTCCCGATACATATCGGACAGCGCTTGCGAAAAATCTGCGCGTAGCTGGTCGGGATGTCGAAAGGATGAGGCGCTCATCTGTCTATTCTGCATCCATTCCAATATCGAAATTCGGCGCACTATGGGTCAGCGCCCCGATGCTAATAACATTGATACCGCTCTCCGCAATGTCGCGGACCGAGCTAAGGGTGACGCCGCCCGACGCTTCCAGAACAGGTTTCGCCCCTTCAAAGCCACTGACAATTTTGACGGCCTTTTTCAGCATTTCGGGATCCATATTATCGAGCAACACGACATCCGGCATCCATGTCAGGACTTTCTCCAACTGCTCCAGCGTATCGACTTCGACGCTGACCTTGATCATGTGATCGGCCTTTGTGCGAATGGCAGACAGGGCCGCATCGACCCCGCCTGCCAGCGCAATATGATTATCTTTAATCATAATCGCGGCGGACAGGCTCTCGCGATGCGTGAAGGCGCCGCCCGCGAGGACAGCCTGTTTTTCCAGCGCCCGTAATCCGGGTGTCGTCTTGCGGGTCGCCGCAATTCGAACGCCCGTACCATCAACTTTCGCAACATATTTTGCAGACAACGTCGCGACTCCAGACATCCGACCCAAGAAGTTCAATGCGACCCTTTCTGCGGAGAGTAAGGACCGTGACGGGCCGGAGACGCGCGCGATAATTTCGCCTTTGGCAACGTCGGACCCGGTCGTTTTCAGGACTTCAAATTTCACGGACGGGTCAACCGTCGCATAGGTCATCTGCGCGGCCTGCATCCCTGCGATCACACCGTCTTCGCGTGACCGCATCACCAGTGTTCCGGTTGCCTCTTCGGGGACGAGTAATCGTGCCGTGACATCGCCTGAATTCCCAAAGTCTTCCGTCAGAGCGCGTTCGACCATCGGGCGAAGAATAATATCGGGGAGGGGGGTGAGCTTTGTCATGGTCTAGTCCAGCCGGTCATAGGTGAGGTAGCTTGAAACCGCGCGATCAGATTCCGTCGGGAAATCCTCACGGAAATGTCCGCCACGTGACTCTTCGCGGGCGAGGGCGGCGGCAGCGATGACGCGCGATGCGACGAGCGGGTTGGCGCGTCCCACGCGGGCGATTAACCCGTCAATCAGATCAATTAATTCATTCAATTTCCGTGCATCGCGCCGGACGCCGCATTTCGCGGTCATGGCTTGACGGAGGGTCTGACTGACGTCTTTGCTCATGGAGAGCCAAGGCTGCAAGCGGATGGTCCCGGCGCGGCGTTCCGCCCAATCGCGACCATTGATATAATTCGCGGCACGTCCGCCAAAGACGACGGCTTCTAGCAATGAGTTGGACGCGAGACGGTTCGCGCCGTGAACGCCCGTTGCGCTGCATTCACCAATGGCGAGGAGGCTGTCGAGCGAGGTCTGGCCGTGGCTGTCCGTGGACAGACCGCCCATATGATAATGTACGGCGGGGGCAACGGGGATGAGGGCGACACGCGGGTCGATGCCAGCGCTCATGCAACTCTCGAACACAGTTGGAAATTCTTCATCGAAATGTGAGCCTATGGCCGCACGGCAATCCAGATAGGGCTGACGGCCCGCTTCAATCTCGGCGAAGATCGCACGGGCGACATCATCGCGCGGGGCGAGTTCGCCTTGTGCGTGATAGCGCGGCATGAAGCGTACGCCGTCAGAATTTGTCAGGACTGCGCCTTCTCCGCGTAAGGCTTCAGTGGCGAGAGGTGCAGGGTCGCGGCCAATATCAATCGCCGTCGGGTGAAACTGCACAAATTCCATATCGCGCATTTTTGCCCCAACAACGGCGGCCATACCGAGCGCGTCGCCACGGGCCGTTTTCGGATTGGTTGTGACGGCGAATAATCCGCCGACACCGCCCGTCGCCATGACAGTCACATCTGCTTCAATCCCGAGCAGAGCACCGTCATCATTCCGCGCGAGGGCGCCTGCAATTGCGCCGTTTCCGTCCTGCAACAGGCTTTCTGCCCGCCATCCGATCAGGCCGGTAATGTGGTCGGCGGCCTGCGCTTGTTTGACCATGACATTGATGATTTCGCGTCCGGCTGTATCGCCTTTGACACGGGCGACGCGCGGCATGGAATGCGCAGCTTCGAGGGAGAGATAGAGCTCGTCATTTTCATTGCGGTCAAAGGGGACGCCTAGTGCGGCGAGGTCGTGCACGCGGTCCGGGCCCTCTGTTGCGAGGATATGCGCGATCTCTGGGTCGACCAGACCATCACCCGCCGCAATTGTATCGCGGGCATGACTTTCCGCAGAATCCTCTGCGGAGAGAGCCGCGGCGATTCCACCTTGAGCCCAAGCACTGGCCGCGCCTTTGGACGATCGCCGTGAGGTCAGAACAAAGACCTGTCGCGGCGCAAGTTTCAGCGCGAGATAAAGTCCGGCCAATCCTGCGCCAACAACGAGGACGGCACCTGCGGGCAAACGTTTTGTATCAAGGGTTCCGACTGACATGGATGCCCCTTAACGGGTCAGACCGCTGCGGGAAAGCTAAACCACACCAGCGTCTTTATTAAATCCCGACGCGATGATCGCGTCGGGAATATTGTGGGGGCTAGAGGAATTTCTTCGCCATTCCGCCGAGCGAACCCAAACCACCAATGGAATCGAGCAATTTGCCGCCGCTGCTGGCTTTATCGACGAGTTGCGGAAGTGCCGCTTGAAGACCGCCCAGAAGGGAGTTTTCATCTGTGCCCAGCTGCGCTGCGGCCTGTGTGATATCTTCGGCGCCAATAGCTTCTTTCAGTTGGTCCGCTGAAATGCTCTGATTGGCGTCATCGCCCAACCAGGAAGAGGCGATATCACCTAGACCTTGATCTTTCAGGTTGCCAAGCAACCCGGCCACATCCATTTTGTCGCCGCCACCGATAAGCTTGTCCATGATGCCGCCGACCTGCGCATTATCAACACCCAATTTATCTGCGAGCATGCCGGCAGCGATATTTTTAAAATCCATGATATAGTCTTTCGTAAGAGTGAGGGCGGAGCCCCCGGTAGGGCCACAATCTGGCCCGTTTTAGGTTTACCAGATTTTACCCATACGTAACCTGAACAATCTTTTACCTTAGATAACTGTGACGTCGACTTCCGGCAGGTCTGGATCGAAATGACCCTTCACCGCGTCGAATTTCACTTCGATCATATCCTGCACGGCCTTGTGCGCGCGTAGACGCATATCTTCCGGAATGAAAATTTCATTCGTCTCATTGCGGAGGCAATCATAGACGCCTTCCAGTGTGATGCGTTTCATATGCGGGCAGAGATTGCAGGGGCGGACGAAATCGACGCCCGGATTGGCCATGGCGACATTATCGGACATGGAACATTCGGTCAGCAGGATGACGTTCTCAGGCTTATGATCGCCGACATAATCACTCATGGCTTTGGTCGAGCCTGTGAAGTCGCTTTCCGCAACAACTTCCGGTGGACATTCGGGATGGGCGAGGACGATCACGCCGGGATGGGCCGCGCGCATATCACGCACATCTTGCGCCGAGAACCGCGCATGGACTTCGCAACGGCCATGCCACGCGATGACTTCCACATCGGTTTGTTTCGCGACATTTTTGGCGAGGAACTCATCCGGCAACATAATGACTTTATTCACACCCCATTCCGACGTGATATGTTCGACAATTGCGACGGCGTTAGATGAGGTACAGCAAATGTCGCTCTCGGCTTTTACATCCGCAGAGGTGTTCACATAGGTCACGACCGGAATGCCGGGATAGCGTTGCTTGATGAGTTTGATGTCTTCGCCCGTGATCGAGGAGGCGAGGGAGCAGCCCGCGCGCATGGACGGGATGAAAACGCGCTTGTCGGGGCAGAGGATTTTCGACGTTTCCGCCATGAAATGCACACCGCCCTGGATAATCATTTCCGCATCAGTCTTGGTCGCTTCGATCGCGAGACCCAAGCTGTCGCCTTTATAATCGCCGATCAGCGCGAAAATATCCGGCGTCATATAATTATGCGCGAGGATGACCGCATTCTTCTTTTTCTTCAGCGTGTTGATTGCATGGACGAGCGGCGCATAGGCGGGCCATTCAAATTCGGGGATGAAGTCTGAGACCTGTTCATAGAGGTGGTCTGTCGCGGCTTTCACCTCTTCATTATATTCGAGGCCTTCGGGCGGGCCGTCCAGATCATTGCCCGGCGTCGCGCAGACCCCGTTCGGCACTTCCAGCGTTTGACCGATCCAACGACCATTTTCCCAATTGACGAGTTCTTTGCCCAATTTGGCCTCCAAGAGTAATATTCAAATTGGATATAGGGGGCGGACCCTCGCGGGGCTAGGGGGAAGCTAGAAGAGCAGGTATACAATCGCGAGGGCAACTAGGTTGCCGAGCCCGACGCCAAAGCCGAAATTCGAAAACCCTGACGGTGAGGGGCGGCCTAGCAGTAATCCCAGCCCGCCCAGTATTATGGCGGCGACCGAAGCTGAAATTACGAAGACTTGCAATCCAAGCACAGCCATGCCGCCATTATTCACAGAGGCCCAGAACATATTGAGCAGGAGTAGAAAGCCGAGAATAGCGGCGAGGCTTGAGATGATGCCTAAGGTACGATGCATGATTAAGTCTCCCTAAGTTTAGTTTCTATGACCGTGTGGATTGAAGGCTTTCGGGTCACGTCTCAGGCCACACTCTCGCGAGTTATAGACTCATGCCTCGTCCCAGTGCCCCTAAATAAGCATAGCCAATGACGCAGACGGCAATCAGAAGAAGGACGAAGATAATCAAACCGATTCTCAGGAAGAGATTCTTGCGGCTAGCACGGATTAAGCGGTACACAATGTAACAAAAGCCTCCGAGAACAACCAATTGGATCAGGATGGAGATCAGGATTAGACCTATATCCGTTCCAACGGTTTCCAAGGTTAAGCGACTCGTTTCACAAATATCGCGCCTGCGGAATAGCCCGCGCCGAAGCTGCAGATCAGGCCCGTCTCGCCTTCTGCGAAATCATCGCTATATTTGTGGAAGGCGATGATGGAACCTGCGGAGCTTGTGTTCGCATATTCGTCCAACACGACAGGTGCCTGTTCGATCTCGACATCCTTGCCGAGGACTTTCTTGGCGATGAGGACGTTCATGTTCAGATTGGCCTGATGCAGCCACATGCGTTTTAGGTTGTTCGGATCAATGCCGTGGGTTTCACATTCCTCATTGATGAGTTTCGCGACCATGGGCACGACTTCTTTGAACACACTGCGGCCGTTCT
The DNA here is from genome assembly GCF_050271975.1 of Litorimonas sp. WD9-15. Lineage (NCBI taxonomy): Bacteria > Pseudomonadati > Pseudomonadota > Alphaproteobacteria > Maricaulales > Robiginitomaculaceae > Litorimonas > Litorimonas sp. WD9-15. Next base: position 2,880,676 of record NZ_CP189850.1, on the reverse strand, counting down.
GCACGAAGAGTTTATCCGTTAGGCCTTTACGCCCGCGCTCACCCTGCATTCCGTCATCTTCGGGGGCGGTATGGTTCAGGAAACCGAAATTATTGCGGATATTGTTGGAGAATTGCGTGATCAGTTTCGACCCGATGATCTCCCAATGCGCTTTTGGCGCAACATCAATATGTTCAACAAGAATCGCTGTGGCGACATCGCCGAAGATGAAATGCGCGTCGCGGTCTTTGAAATTCAAGTGCGCCGTGCAGATTTCCGGATTGACGACGAGGACGGATTTCGCCTGCCCGCCCGCGATGAGGCCTCGTGCTGTTTCAATGCCGAAAGTCGCGCTGGAACAGGCGACATTCATATCGAATGCGAATCCCGATGTGCCGAGGATGGATTGGACCTCGACGGCGACGGCCGGATAGCCACGTTGCAGATTGGAGCAGGCGACGATAACCGCGCCGACATCTTCGGCCTTACGGCCTGCTGCCTCGAGGGCCTGCTTTGCCGCATGGGCTGCGATTTCGGCGAGGATGGAGGGGTCTTCATTGGACCGCGCCGGAATGCGCGGGGCCATGATGTCAGGGTTCAGAATCGGGTCTTTCGAAATAACGAAACGCGATTTGATACCGGAGGCTTTCTCAATAAACGCCGCGTTTGAATAGGTCAGCGCCTCCAACTCACCCGCTTCAATCGCGACGGCATTTTCCGTGTTCCATTTATCGACATAGGCGTTGAAGCCTTCGACGAGTTCTTCATTGGAAATGGACTGTTCGGGCGTCCAGAGTCCGGTGGAGGAGATAACAGCGGTCACACGCGACCCTTTCGTCTTTTTCGTTCCGGCGGGTATGCCCTTACAGAGCGTAATCCTCAAGACTTGAATTCGGATGTGATGGAGACAAGCGAAACCTGCGACCGACGATCTGCGCGTGCGGCGGGCTAGGCGAGTGTCCGTGTTAGGCGGGACGTCCGCGTGGTGACCTCCATGATGGAGACCAGAAAGAAAAATATTTTACACGAAGGCCAAGCGCATGAGGCATGGATAGTGGTCGGCGATACCGTTACGTCTTCCAAATCTCCGAAACTATCGGGCGTAAACCGACAGACCCGTTACGCTTCACGCATTTGACTGAAGCCAAATATGCGACCACGCGGCGGTGCTTCTCCAACGGCGGCCTTACTGGACTGCGGGTGTTCCACCCCGTCAGGCGCTCGCGGCTGGGCCCCTTTCTATATGCGTTACCAACTAGAAATAGACACACCGTCCTCCAGACCAGAAAGCCAACGATCTCTTGCCTGTCCCATGTCTGAAAGAACATCTTGAATATGGCATGGGTTTTATAAATGGGGGTCATTCTCTTCATAAACGGGGATTGACCACCGACATTGATGCCACCCATCACACTGTCATCCCGGCGATGAGCCGGGGCCTTTGGTTTAACGTTGAACGGAAAGTCCAAGAGACGAGCAGTCTTCGCATTTATCTTATTCCACAAAGGCCCCGAGTCAGGCCCGGGGTAACATTTGGTGTGTAATGGGAAACCGCGGATACAGTTCTGCATAAACGCGGATTGCCATCTTCACCAACTTCCTGATTGACGCCCCCGACCATCGCCGTCATCCTGCCCGCATGTCCTATAAACTTTATCTCCTCCCCGCACTCCTGCTCACCGCCTGCACCGCCGCCGACCCGGCTGCCGAGTTCCAGTCGAAGCTCTCCACGCTCTGTGGGAACACCTATACCGGCCAAGTCGTTAGTGAGGATCCGCAGGATGAAGACTGGCGCAAAGAGGACCTCACCCTCGGTCCTGTTCGGTGCGAAGGCGCGCGAATCGAGATGCCGCTGGCCGTGGGGGCCGACACCTCCCGGACTTGGGTTTTGGAGCCGAAAGGCGAGGGGCTTCACTTCTACCACATTCACGCCCATTCGGACGGGACGGAAGATGCCGTGAGTCGTTATGGCGGGATGGCCGTCATTAAATCGGGTGTGCGCGCCACATTCCCGGCGGATGAGTTCACGAAAGAGCTGTTCGTGCGCGAAAACATCCCTGTTTCCGTACCCAATGTCTGGAGCTTTGATGTAAATCCCGGTGTTCAACTGGCTTATGAATTGAACCGTCCCGGGCGTCATTTTCGGGCGGAATTCGATCTGACAAAAGCCGATTGATTGCGAACCATTCGCGCCTTTATGCGTTGACTTGAGACACTGGCCGCCTAGTTTGCGGCGCAATCTGAATTTGGGACGATTTCTATGTCATCTGAGTGGAACGACACGCGGCCAATGTCGCCGCATTTACAAGTCTGGCGCTGGCACGGGGCCATGATGAGCTCTATCGCACATCGCGCGAGTGCGATCATTTGCTATGTCGCGCTTTTCCTTGTCGCGGTCGGGCTTTTGGTTCTTTCACTGACGGGCAGCTTGCCGCTCGCGGGCCTCGTCTTCTCGCCTCTGGGTGCGATCGGCCTTTTTGTCTTTCTCTTCGCCTTTATTTTTCTGGCGCTGGCGCAATTCCGGCATGCCGTTTGGAATAGTGGTAGCTTTCTAAAGCCTGAACTCAATAACACGCTGTCCTACATCATGTTGGCGCTTGCGATTGTGCTGGCACTTGTCCTGACACTCCTCATCTCTGGGGCGGTATAATGAGCGCCTCCACACAAAATCACAGCGTTGCCCATCAGAAAATCCACACATGGACAGGATGGGGCGTCATCATTGGCCTGATCCCCGTCATCTGGTCCGTCGCCCATGCGGTTCCGAACGGCGTGGAAGGGCTGGAACTCTGGCTCTCCACACCTGTTGGCGCGATTGGTTTCCTCGCCTTTTTCACGGCAGCGGTTTGGTACTGCAAACTGGAGATGGACGAAGTCATTATGGATTATTTCGGTGGTGGACTGCGGCGTTTCGGCTTGTTGAAAAACAAGCTGGTCGCCTTCATCTTATGGGCTGCGGTGGCCTTTGCCGTCATTAAACTCGCGTTTTTGGGATAATCACATGACTGAATGGATTGATCATACTTACGATGTTGTTGTTGTTGGCGCGGGTGGTTCCGGCCTTCGCGCGACACTCGGCGCGGCGCAGGCGGGTCTGAAGACGGCTTGTGTCACAAAGGTTTTCCCAACGCGCTCCCACACGGTCGCGGCGCAGGGCGGGATTGCCGCCTCGCTCGGCAATATGGGCAATGATGACTGGCGCTGGCACATGTATGACACGGTTAAGGGCTCTGACTGGCTCGGTGACCAAGACTCGATTGAGTATCTCTGCCGCGAAGCGCCCAAGGCGGTTTACGAGCTGGAACATTGGGGCATGCCATTCTCCCGTACGGATGAAGGTAAGATTTATCAGCGTCCCTTTGGCGGCATGATGCAAAATATGGGTCAAGGCCCCGAAGCACAGCGCACTTGCGCCGCCGCTGACCGGACGGGTCACGCCATGTTGCACACGCTTTACGGTCAAGCGCTCCGCAATGATGCCGAATTCTTTATCGAATATTTCGCGCTCGATCTCATCATGGAAGACGGCGTGTGTCGCGGCATGACGGCGTGGAAGCTGGACGATGGGACATTGCACCGTTTCCGCGCACAGACAGTGATTCTCGCGACGGGCGGGTATGGCCGCGTCTTCTTCTCCGCGACCTCCGCTCATACCTGTACGGGTGACGGGAATGCGATGGTGCTCCGCGCAGGTCTGCCTGTCCAGGATATGGAGTTTATTCAGTTCCACCCGACCGGTATTTACGGTGCGGGTTGCCTGATCACTGAGGGCTCACGCGGGGAGGGCGGTTACCTGACCAACTCCGAGGGTGAGCGGTTCATGGAACGCTATGCCCCATCCGCGAAAGACCTCGCCTCGCGCGATGTCGTCTCCCGCGCGATGACGATTGAAATTCGCGAAGGCCGCGGTGTTGGGCCGGAGAAGGATCATATCTATCTCCATCTCGACCATCTTGACCCGGCCGTCCTCGCCGAGCGTCTGCCCGGCATTTCCGAGACCGCCAAGATTTTCGCGGGCGTTGACGTGACGAAGGAACCGATCCCGGTCCTGCCGACCTGCCACTATAATATGGGCGGTATTCAGACGAATTATCACGGCGAAGTCGTGACGTTGAAAGATGGTGACCCGGATAGTGTTGTCCCCGGCCTGATGGCTGTCGGCGAAGCGGCCTGTGTCTCCGTTCACGGCGCGAACCGTTTGGGCTCGAACAGCTTGATTGACCTCGTTGTCTTTGGCCGCGCAGCCGGATTGCGCGTCGCGGAAACCTGCACGCCGAACCTCGAGCAAAAGCCACTCGCCGCCAATGCGGGCGAAGCGTCCATCACGCGTCTGGAGAAATTCCGGAATGCGGACGGGACAAAGAATACGGCGGCTATCCGTCTCGACCTCCAAAAAGCCATGCAAGCCCATTGTGCGGTCTTCCGGACAGAGGAAAGCCTCGCCGAAGGTGTCACGAAAGTCTCCGCCATTGCTGAAGACATGGCCAATATCTCCGTCTCGGACAAAACTATGGTCTGGAATACGGACTTGATGGAAGCGCTGGAACTCGACAATCTCGTCGCCCAAGCCAGTGTCACCATCGCCTCCGCCGATAACCGCAAGGAAAGTCGCGGCGCCCATGCGCATGAGGACTATCCAGATCGGATTGACGCGAAATGGATGAAACACACACTCGCTTGGTATGACGGCGAAAACAACGCCGTGAAAATCGACTACCGCCCGGTCCATGATTACACAATGACCGACGGGATTGACTATATTGAGCCTAAGAAACGCGTTTATTAGGCTCCCACGTAATTGCTAAATAAAAGGCCCCTTCATGGGGCTTTCTTTTTGACTTATTATCCAAGCCAAAGACTTTACGGGCACGTGAATGTGTTTCAGCTTAGGTCTAAAATAAATGGATTGACTTATGGCGACACATGTCACCATATAGTGACATGAAACCGTCGCCGTCTGAACTCGTCATTCTAAAACATCTCTGGTCCCATGGGGCGCAGAGTGTTGGGGAGATCCATCGGGCGGTGAGTGAGGCGTTGGGCTGGTCGCGCTCGTCTTCTCGCAAGACGGTGGAGCGCATGGTGGAGAAGGGGTTGTTGAGCCAGCGGGAGCTGCACGGTCTGAACATATACAGCGCCAAGGCCAAGAAAATCCCGACCCTCGCGGCAATGATCCAAAATTTTGCATCGGACGTGTTAGGGCTGGACGGCCCGCTCCCTGTTTCAAACCTCGTGAAGAGCCAGCTGCTCTCAGCGGACGAACTCGCGGAATTGGACGCGGTTCTTAAAGCCGCCGCTAAAAAACAGGCGGGTAGTTAGATGGCATTGATCTGGAGTTTTCTGCTGGCGATGCTGTCTGTCAGCGGCGTGATTTGGGGGCTGAGTACTCTGTTCCGATTTGCAGATAAACGGGTCGAACAATGGCCGGCTCTCTGGTCTGTAGGTTTGAGCCTTTGTGTTGCGATTCCATTTTTGGGGCTGTTGCTCTTATTACTTCCTAATCCGGGCTCTTATGACGCTCTCGCAGTGTTCTCATTACATGAACCGCTTCAATCCATGGGACTTCTGTCCGACGAATCTCAAACCGGGGCGGGCGAGTTATATGTTTGGAATATGACCACCGTGATGAAGGGGGTCTGCGCTATTTATAGTCTGGGCGTTTTCTTATGCCTCATGAAACTTGCCATTGGACGATACCGCCTTAATGAAATTATTCATAAAGCCGACTGCGCTGATATTGCGGGTCAGGATGATGTACTGGTCTCGCCGCATGTTCAGTCACCCTTTGCGTGGACGCCCTTCGGCCAACCCAAACATTCCCGCATCATCGTGCCCGAAAGCTATCGCGGCGTGGTCAGCGAGGCGGACCTGCTGAATATTCTCATTCATGAACGCGCCCATATTACGCGACGGGATGATGAATCCGGCCTTGTCCTACGTGTCCTGCTTTGCCTCTGCTGGATGTCGCCCTTCGCGCATCGCCTCTTTGCACAGTGGAGTCAGGCGACCGAAATTCGTTGCGATATGGCGGTGACCGCCCATCGTGACCCCGACATGCGGCGCGCTTATGCGGAAACTCTTTTGCAAGCGCTCCACATAGCGGCGGGCCGGGTACGGCAATACCCGGCCGCCTCCTTCTCAACCCACCGTATAAGGAACGAAAAGATGAGAATTAGACATATTATGAATGGCACGCGACCGAGTTACAAGCGGGGGCGGGACCGCCTTCTGCTGGGATTGGCGGCGTCAATTGTTACCGGAGTTGGAATGCTGACGGTGTCAGAAACGGCAAGTGCCGACCCTTCGGCTAAAAAGGGCGACTGGAATTGGGTCTCGACCGATATGGTCTCAGGCCGCTTGACCGCCAGTTTCGGACAGAGCTTTGATCCTTTCAAAGACGGCGAAACACGCGATCATTATGGAATCGATATTGCCGCGCCCACCGGAACACCCATTTATGCACCGGCTGGTGGCACAATATTACACGCGACGACGCTCTATGACGGTAAGCCCAAATATGGCACGGTCGTCGTATTCGAAGCCGAAAACGGTATCGTGACCCTGTTCTCTCACTTAGAAGGCTTTAACGTAGAAGCCGGGCAACGCGTCTGGAAAGGGGATCAACTCGCCACAATTGGCAATACGGGAAAAAGCACAGGACCGCATGTTCATATTGAGACTTTTAAAAACGGCACACGCGTTGATCCTGCGATTGTCTGGGATATTCGCACCCCGTAATTTGTTTTCTGACTTACCCTATTGGACTCGGCCTTGGTCGGGTCCATTGTCGTTTATATGACCAACCTCTTCCAATCCGCAGGGCTTGAAGCCTCTGCTCCGACGCCTTTGGCAGAAGCCCTTCGTCCCCGAACATTAGAAGACGTCGTCGGACAATCGCATCTGATTGGGCCGGAGGGTCCGATTGGGCGGATGTTGGCGCAGTCGCGTTTGTCCTCCATGATCCTCTGGGGCCCGCCCGGCGTCGGGAAGACGACGATTGCGCGGCTGCTGGCCGACCGGGCGGAGTTGGAATTCGTACAACTCTCCGCCGTCTTTTCCGGCGTCGCGGATTTGCGCAAAGCGTTCGAGGCGGCGCGGGCGCGGCGGGAGAGCGGGCGCGGGACGCTCCTCTTTGTCGACGAAATTCACCGCTTCAACCGCGCGCAGCAGGACGGCTTTCTGCCCTATGTGGAAGAAGGCGTCGTGACGCTCGTCGGGGCGACGACGGAAAACCCGAGTTTTGAACTGAATGGCGCTTTGCTCTCGCGGGCGCAGGTTTTTGTATTGAACCGATTGGATGCGGACGCGCTGGAGGGGTTGCTGGCAAGGGCGGAAGAGTACGTTGGCCGAGCTTTGCCCTTGGACGCGAGCGGGCGAGACACCCTGATCGGATTTGCGGATGGGGACGGGCGCTATCTCCTAACGCTCGCGGATGAAGTTTTTCTGGCCGAAGATGAGGTGTTGGATTCCGCAGGCGTTGCGGCGCTCTTGCAGAAACGTGCTCCGGCCTATGACAAATCGCGGGATGAGCATTACAATATCATCTCCGCCCTGCATAAATCCATGCGCGGCTCGGACCCCGACGCCGCGCTTTACTGGTATGCGCGGATGATAACAGGCGGGGAAGACCCACGCTATATCGCGCGGCGTCTGGTGCGGTTTGCGAGTGAGGATATTGGCCTCGCCGATCCGACAGCGTTGATGATCGCTTCAGAAGCGGCCCGCGCCTATGAACGGCTCGGCAGTCCGGAAGGCGATCTCGCGCTCGCCCATGCCGTCGTCCATATGGCAACCGCGCCAAAATCTGTGGCCGTCTATGCCGGATACAAAGCCGCGATGCGGGCCGCGAGATCCACAGGCAGTCTGCCGCCACCAAAACACATTCTCAACGCACCGACGAAGCTGATGAAAGATATCGGTTATGGTGACGGCTATGCCTATGATCCCAGCACCGAGACCGGATTTTCAGGGCAGGACTATTTCCCTGATGAAATGGAACGCGAGCAGTTCTATGCCCCTAAGGGCGATGGCCGTGAGCGCTCGATCAAGGACCGGTTGGAAATGTGGGCGAAGATGCGGGATGAAAATAAGTAAGGCAATTGTTTCCATATTGGACTTTGCTATCAAAATTCATGTGTCGGTTTTTCTACGTTTTACCTTTTTTATTTTCCGGTCTTTTGCTTTCCGGCTGTGACATTAATTTCGGCTATTCCCCCGGAAGCTTGGAGGACATGGATAGGCCCAAAGTTATTGAGGGCCTGGCCCCGCTTCCTGAAGGTTATTATGATTATGCCTTGGAGACGACCAAACTCTTTTTTGTTGGTGGGCGGGAGGCCATTTCTGATCGGCTTCATCCGGTGCTGGACGCGGAACCGGATAGGATTTGGAAACTTTTAGACACATATGCATCAGATAAAGCCGAGTTTGATAAGGCTGAATATTTTGGTCACGGTTTTGGCGAGGATAAAGGTATTCAGTTTACAGTTGTTCAAATCAAAGTGCCCTTTGAAGGCGGGTATAATCTGGTCCAAATGACAATGCCGTCTAACGAAGAGTGCTGTCGTTTGGCTGGTATAAATGTTGAAGCCAAAATGATAAAAAGTTTTAGTCTAAGTAAGTGAAATTCGGTGAAAGTTTCTCCCATCAGTTTTGAACATGGCTTTGCATCCTTGCGGTAAACAGATTAGCCTTTGGCATGACCGAATATTCCACAATTATCGTTACCCGCGATTCTGTAAATCCTGCCGTCGCGCTTCTGACGCTCAATCGTCCCGACTCGATGAACAGTTTCAACATGGAGATGTTCCGCGATTTGCAGGCCGCCTATAAAGATCTCGATGCGGATAATTCTGTGCGCGTCATCGTCGTGACGGGAGCAGGACGCGCTTTTTGCGCAGGCGCGGATATTACCGAAGGCTTTGCGGGGCTGAGCGACGAGACCGTTCTCTCCATGCATGGCGACGTCGCGCGCGATGCGGGCGGTGAACTCGTGCTGGATATGTTCAAGGTCGACACGCCGATTATCGGCGCGATTAATGGCCACGCGGTCGGGATCGGCGCGACCATGACGATGGCGATGGATATTCGGATTTGCTCGGAAAAGACGAAATGGGCCTTTCCTTTTGCGCGGCGCGGGATCGTTTTTGACGGCGCGTCCAGCTGGTTCCTGCCGCGTCTCGTCGGTTGGGCAAAAGCGAATGAGTGGATTTTGAAAGCCGACATCATCCCGCCCGAAGAAATGCACCGCGCAGGCTATGTCAGCGAAGTCCACGCGTCCGATGCCGTTCTGCCCCGCGCATTGGAACTGGCCCGTGAGATCGCGGCGAAATGTTCCCCGACCTCGACGGCGAATAATAAGCGATTGCTGCGCGATTCCATGGCGGGCTTTGGTCGGTTGGACGGTGCAGCCTTTGATGCGCATATTGCGGAAAGCCGTTTGCTGAATAAAGCCTTTGTCGGGCCGGATTGTGCGGAAGGCGTGCGGGCCTTTTTCGAAAAACGCGAACCCAACTTTCCGGACCGGTCCTCATGATAAAGAGTAACTTTGTTGAAAAATGGGAACGTCAGCGGGAGCGCGGTCGACTTGTCTATGCGCTTATCCACGGGGTGGTGATCGGGGGTTTTATCGCACTAATTTATACAGCTTTTAATGTCTTGGGCACTGAGATGCCCGATAATCTCACACCTCGAACGATTATCTTTTTCGCGATTGGTGGTTTCGCCTATGGCCTGATCCGCTTCAATATTCGCGAGCGTTTTTACCGTTCCATGAAAGGACAGACTAATGACGGATCGTAGAGCCTTTATTCTCGGGGCGGCGGCTTTCCCGCTCGTGGCCTGTGAAACCTTTGACCCATCCGTTTTAGATGGTGTGTTGGGCGGACAAGACGGCGCTAATGGCTTATCCGCATTTGAGGCCGCGAACGGTATTCGTGCTGCATTGGATAATGGCGTTGGGAATGCTCTGGCCAATTTGGGCATTCTGAACGGTTTTCTGGGCAATGACACAGTGCGTATTCCACTGCCGAAGATCTTGCGCGATGTGCAATCCTACCTTGCCCCTGTGGGTGCGGACGGCTTGCTCGTTGAATTGCAGACACAGCTCAATCGCGGCGCAGAGAAGGCTGCGCCTGCCGCGAAGAATATCTTCCTCGACGCCGTACGCGGACTGACGATTACGGATGCATTCGATATTCTCCGTGGACCCGATAATGCCGCGACGGAATATTTGCGGGGTCGGACATCGACGGGATTGGCGGAGCTGTTCTCGCCGATCATGGAAAACGCGCTGAACGGGACGGGCGCGTTAAAGCTCGTGGATGATGTGTCGTCGCAGTTAAACAGTGTGCCATTTGCGCCAAATCTCGGGGCGGATGCACGTCGGGACTTGGTGGATCACGGGGTTGATTATGGCCTGCGCGGCGTCTTCCACTTTATCGGTGAGGAAGAAAAAGCGATCCGTGCCAATCCCGCCAAACGTACATCCGAGATATTGCGTCGCGTTTTTGGGGCGTATGACGCCTGAATGTAGGGCAAACTGAAGTTTTTTCGTGTTTAAGACATTTTTAACTTTCACATTCATCCTGTGTATGGTTCCAATAATGTAAGCAATCCAAGCGCCCCGCTAAAAAAGAGATTGCAAGAGGATCTATATGCGCCCCAACACGCCGCGGCCCATTGAAGGCTGCCTGGAAGATATGATTTCCCGTCACATGGCCACGCCCGGCCACATCGCGGAAAGGCAACCCCGCGCTGATTTCGTTATGTCGGGAATTCGCGCTGCGAGTGCCGCCAGTCCCATGACCCGGCAGAAAATTCTATCCGATTTGGCTGATGTGATTGACTGTGACGCTAAAGATTTAGATTTCTTATTCGCAGAATTTGAAATGCCCATTTCGAAAGCTGCCAATTACGAAGTCATGGTGCCGGATTTCCAGCGCGAGCTTTTGGCCGTTGCCGAATAGATATTTGCATAGGTCTTAGAATCGTCTCGGCAGGGACACGCTCTCTGCGTAATCCAGCCGCAATCTAAAGACATCTCCCGTCCTGAATTTAGGACGATTGGAGATGGGTATGACCCAAGAGATAGAACAGAACCAAAGACAGGATAATGTGCTGGCCCGATTTCGGGGGTCAGCGGGGTTGAAGCTCATTCTTATCTGCTTCCTTGTTTTACTGATGGGCATACCCGCCATGTTTATCGGCGCGATCAGTTATGAGCGCTCTTCTTACGCCGATCAGGTGTTTCGTGAAGTCAGTGAGCGTTATGGCGGTGAACAAACATTGGTCGGTCCCATTCTCTCGGTGCCCTATCAAATCCCCAGTCGAAATAATCAGCCCGCGGAGACGGGCCATTACATCCTCTTTCCGGATCAAGGCCGTGTCGATTTCACGTCGATTGATGTCGAGACGAAGCAGCAATCCCTTTACAAAGTTCCGGTCTATAACGCGAGCGGGACCATGGAGGCTGAGTTCTCCAACGTTTTATCACGTTTGACGGCCAGCGGTTTGGACTTGGATTTGACGCGGGCAAAATTGCTCGTCTCCGTATCTGATGTACGCGGATTGAAGTCGGATGTTTCGATGATGGGTCCGGATGGTCAGCGCCTGAATTTTGAACCGGCGCAATTTAACGGGGTCACAACACCTGCTATCCCGCCTGTTACAGAAACCGCCCTGAACGGATCAATCCGTGTCATCAGTCCCGCCGTCCCGGGGTCTAATTATCGGGGCATGCCGCGTTTTGGGAACTGGCTCTCTGCGGATATCGGCGAGTGGGTCGAATCGGACGTTCCGTTTGAGGTTTCAACAGATCTAAGCCTATCGGGCGCGCAATCGCTCTCGGTTCTGCCTTTCGCGAAATCCACCCGTGTAGATATGGCATCAAACTGGGCGGATCCCGGATTTCAGGGGGAGTTCACACCCCTCTCGCGTGATATAGGCGAGTCCGGATTTTCCGCCAATTGGACATTGCCTTATCTTTCGCGCGGCGTTGCGGGTGAGGGACGGGCGCATGTCATTTTAAACAGGCTGGCCCAAAATCAGGTGCGTGTGAAATTCGTCAATACGGATAATCCCTATCAAACCGTCAATCGCGCACTCAAATATTCCATCCTCTTTATTGGGATGGTCTTCCTCGCCTATTTTCTGTTTGAGGTTATTGTGGGCGTGCGTGTCCATCCCGCGCAATATATTTTGATTGGATTGGCGCAGGCGATTTTCTATCTACTCCTCTTGGCGTTCTCTGAACGACTCGGATTTTCGCCAGCCTTCGCCATCGCGTCCGCCCTGACCGTGATTATCACGTCCGGCTATGCGGGAGCTGTCTTTGGCGGGAGGGATTATATTTGGAAAGCGGGCGCTGTTTTTGCGACCGTATATGGCCTCCTCTTCGTCCTCATGAAGATTGAGGATTTCGCCCTGATGATCGGCGCTCTCGCCAGTTTCATCACGATTGCGGCAATGATGTACCTGACACGGAATATGGAGTGGTATGGCGTGCAACGTCTGCAATCGATTCCGTAAGTCGATTGCAGTGAAGTGCCGAACCGTTCTCCGGTTCGGTTGCCAGTATCGCCACAACATGTCGCGTGCGAAACCTCTTTAGTCGTCGCGCATTTATGTCTATAAGCCCGTCAAACTCTAATCAGGATGAACCTCCCCATGGTCCAGCTTACGCTTCCAAAGAATTCAAAAGTCCGCAAGGGCAAAGCCTGGAAGGCGAAACCAGGCGCGACGCGCCTGAAAACGTTCAAGATTTACCGCTATGATCCAACGGATGGCGGGAACCCGTACTGGGATACTTACCAGATTGATTTGGACGAATGCGGCCCGATGGTCTTGGACGCCCTGTTCAAGATTAAGAACGAGATCGATCCGACTCTCGCCTTCCGTCGCTCCTGCCGTGAGGGTGTCTGTGGTTCCTGCGCGATGAATATTGGCGGACGGAATACGCTCGCCTGTACCAAGGGCATTGATGAGGTAAAGGGTGGTACAATTACGATTTCGCCCCTGCCGCATATGCCGGTCGTCCGCGACCTCGTGCCGGACCTGTCCAATTTCTACAAGCAATATGCGTCCATTGAGCCATGGCTCCACACGTCCACACCTCTGCCAACGGAAGAGATCAAGCAGACACCGGATGACCGTGAAAAATTGGATGGCTATTACGAATGTATTCTCTGCGCGTCCTGCTCCACGTCCTGTCCGTCCTATTGGTGGAATGGCGACCGTTACCTCGGGCCGGCAGCCTTGCTTCAAGCTTACCGTTGGTTGGTGGATAGCCGTGATGATGCAACGTCCGAGCGTCTCGAGAAACTCGACGATCCGTTCAAACTCTATCGCTGCCACACAATTATGAACTGCGCCAATGTTTGTCCGAAGGGCTTAAACCCGGCCAAAGCGATCGCAGAAGTGAAGAAGATGATGGTCGAGCGGGCGTAAAGCCCGTTTCGACTTTGTCGAACTATTCGGTCTGGGGGACCGAATAGAGGGCTTTACGCCCGCTCGCCGCGAAGCGGTGGAATTTCGAACGTCATGACGCTTCCGCTCGCCGCCAAAGTCGGACGGCAGTCCGACGACGCGGTTACGGACCATGCGGGGGATGGAAAATAGGGCTGGTAAGCCCACTCACCACGAAGCGGTGCGATGTCGCAAATTCCCGCATGACACCCCCATCTCCCTGTGGTTAGAAAGTTCAACACTTTCACTCTCGCGGAGCTTAACATGCGCCTAGCCCTCACTCTCGCCGCTTGCTGTCTGGCCACGGCCTGCGCCCCGACAGCGGAAGCACCCAAAACGGAAACCGTCGCGACGACACCCGACTTTACGGCCAAAGGCATGACCGCCCGCACATTGCCCGAATTGGCGGATGCGCTGTCCTCCGGAAAACTGTCCTCCGAAGTCCTGACCCAAGCCTATCTCGACCGTATCGAAGCCGTCGACCGCAATGGCCCGACCTTGCAATCCGTCCTCTCGCTGAATCCCGATGCGCTGGCACAGGCCAAAGCGTCGGATGCCCGCCGCGCGGCGGGAGAGAGCCTCGGCCCGTTGGACGGTGTGCCCATCCTCTTCAAAGATAATATTGAAACGCTGGATCCGGTCGCGACGACGGCTGGGGCTTATGCGCTCAAGGACAACATCACAGAAAGAGACAGTCCGCTCGTCGCTGGTTTGCGGGCGGAAGGGGCGGTGATCCTCGGCAAGACCAATCTCTCGCAATGGGCGAATTTTCGGTCCGAGAGTTCCGTTTCCGGTTGGTCCGCTTTGGGTGGCCAAGTCCGCAACCCGCATATGCTGGACCGCAGCCCGTGCGGGTCATCCTCCGGTTCCGGCGCGGCGATTGCGGCGTCTCTCGCGGCGGGGGCTGTGGGCACAGAAACAAACGGCTCCATTATCTGCCCGTCCAATGTGAACGGCATCGTTGGATTTAAACCCACAGTCGGCCTCGTCAGTCAGCAACATATCGTGCCCATCAGCGCCAGTCAGGATACGGCCGGACCCATGACAAAAACGGTCACGGGCGCGGCGATGATGATGGATGCAATGGTTTTGGATTATCCAATTCAAGATGCTTTTGGATACGCGAACCGTTTAGACGCAAGCTCCCTCAACGGCAAACGCGTCGGGGTCTTACGCTTTGCCCAAGGTGAAACCGTAGATATTCAGGACCGGTTCAATGCCGCGCTGAAAGGGCTGGAAGCTGCCGGAGCCGAGCTCGTCGAGATCAGCGAGTTCAATTCAGGCGTCGAGAATTATGGCCAGAAATCCTATGACGTCCTGCTTTATGAATTCAAAGACGGGCTAAATGAATATCTGGCAAATGCCGCACCCGCCGTGACGTCTCGCAACCTCGAAACCCTTATTGCGTTCAACAAAACCAATGAGAGTGAAATGGCAGTGTTCGATCAGAGCATTTTCGACAAAGCACAGGCCAAAGGCGAATTGACGGAAGACACCTATATCACTGCGCGGGACGATGTGCAGCGTGGCACGGGCGTTGAGGGCATTGACCGCCTCCTGCGCGAGAACGATGTCGATATGCTCGTCAGTCCATCAGGACCTGTCGCGTCGCGGATTGACCCCATCAATGGCGATGTTTGGCCATCATGGGCAGGGGCGGGTTATCTGGCCGCTGTTGCGGGCTATCCGCATATCACCGTGCCCATGGGCGATGTTCACGGCATTCCCATCGGCCTCTCTATTATGGGCGGTGCTGGTCAAGATGCGGAGATTTTATCCTATGGCTATGCGTTCGAGCAGGCGACCAATCTGCGCGTCGACCCGCAATATTTACGCAATGCCGAAGATCGTCCGGAGCTCGCTAAGGCTCTGTCCGCAAAATAGGTTACAATTGCCCGACAGTCTTTCGGATGAGTGCCGTCGCGTCTTCCGCCTTTTTTGGAAGACCCTCTGCGGGAATTTTCTCACCAAATGTCAGGCGGAAAGTCTGGCCTTTTTTATTGAGTAATTCATGGAAGAGCGTGATGTCGCGCAGTTCTGAATTCACGCGGGCGAAGAAGTAATAGAGATAGGAATTCCGCGCCTTGATCCGCAGGGGGATGACGGGTGTTCCATATTTCTTCGCCAGCATAGCGGCGCTGCTCTGCCACGGTTTATCGACCAGCCCGCGCCATGTCAGCTTGGCGAGTGAACCTGACGGGAAAATCACGATACATTTTTCCGCTTCTATCGCCTCTTTGACAGCCAGCAATGTCTCGCGCGTTTTGGCATGGCTGCGTTTGCTCTTCACCCATTCGACGGGGATAATAATGTCTTCGCCGTTTGGAATAACGCGCAAGGCATCGGCATTGGCCATGAAAATATGGTCCGGTCGTCTCTCGCGAATGGCCTGAAAGACGGCCAATCCGTCTGCCAGACCCGTGGGGTGATTGGCGATGACAATACAGGCCCCTTCGCGGGGAAGGTGCGATAATCCTGTGACGGCGGTGCGGGGATTAATGTGTCGGGCCACACGCTGAAACGCGGCGTGGCCGGAGAGCGGGCGGATGGAGTCCGAGAGAAAAACCGCCGCGTCATAGGCCAGCATCCGATACAATGCGGGCTTGATGAAGCGGAACAGCTTTGGCTTCGCCATGAGTTTTGGCGCGCGTTCGGATATCAATTCTTCGACAATATGCACGGGTTCAATAGTGACGACATCCGCGCGTGAATCCAAGCCTTCGAAAGATCATCGCGCAATAAAAAAGCCGCCCTGAAGGACGGCTTTCTCAATTTTATTTAAAGTGATTTACTTCTTAGGCGGTGCAGCGCGGCGTGTTGCCGGCTTTTTCACGGGCGCCTTTTTGACGGGCTTGCTATCGCCGAGCTTTTTCACAGAGCTGGAAGGGATCGCTTTTTCGAGGACTTTCGCCGCCCAATCACGTCCACCGACACCAAAGGCAATCGCGGCAGCAACCGCTGCGGATATTACGAAGGCCGAGAAGGCAACCGGAATGATTGTTCCTGCGGGGTCCAATTGAGCGAGACCCAAGAAGATGAACAGCACCATGAAAGCATATTTCACGAAAGTCGCGATCTTCGGATTGATGACGGATGACATGAAGCGTCCGACCAGACTGGCCAAAAAGACACCAATGACGATCAGCACAGCCGCTTCCAGCAATTGTCCGCCGAATGTCTGAACCGAATCAAACGCGCGGGACAGGCTGTCATTGCCGAGAATACTCACAGCAGCGGACACACCAATCACGAGGATGATGAGGAAGGCGAGATAGCCTGCCGCTTTGGACGGGGATGTTTTCAATCCTTCGCCGTCATCCAACATCATGACTTCATTGATGGAACTATCAAAACCGAGGCTCGGCAGGAAATTCTGTAGGAAGTTCGAGACGAAACGACCAATGAAAACCGACAAAGCCAAAACAATCGCAGCTGCGACAAGCTCAGGAATGTAGTTCACAAATCCGCTCAACATGTCGGACAGTGGGACGCTTATTTCCGGAATATCCAGGATGGATAATGCGGCAATTGCGACGGGTACAATAATCAGCACAAAGATGAGTGTGCCGAGTGCTTTAGCCAGCGAACCTTCTGATCCTGTGGCCGATGTAACACCCGTACGGGCAGCAAGATTGTCGACCTGTGCGGCCTCCAATGTAGCTGTTGTGGCGTTTTTTGCGACTTTGGCGACAATGTAACCGATGAAGAAGGTGAAACCTGCCCCGATAAGTTTCGGAATAAAGACACCAATTGTGCTGAATAGATCATCGACCGGGCCGAGATAGCTACCCATGTTCAGGCGTGAAAGCGCGAGATAGAGCACATAGAGAATAACAAGCCAAAAGACGGCTTTGCCAATAGCGTTACCAATATTTCCGCCAGTCGTCTGGGCGCGTTTACCCAAGCCTGTGCGATTAATGACACCGGCGACCAGTCCGCGTAGGACATAGGCCACGATAATGCCGATGATGAGAATAGCGAGAGCAAACGCGACTTGCGCCCAGTCCATATTCTCGAAAAATGCGTATATTTGATCCATGATAGGTATGTCCCTCCAGACGAAAAGGGGCATGGCGCGGAATCATCCCGGCCTGTCCCCATTAACTATTATTTAGTCTATACCACACTTAACGTAACATGAACGGAATTTGTTCCACGCTTTTGTGGATTATCTTCACGGATTGACCTATAAGACGTCCTCATCCAAATGCGGACCTATGCAGCCTGCGCCCATCCGAAATAAACCGCTCTTTTATGGGCTAGTTCTGCTCTCATTCGGCATTCTCGGCCTGTCCGTTATTCTACTTTCGGGCTGAATATGGGATCGATTCGCTCAAGATTAGAGACACGTATCGCGGACGGCGTCCTTGTGCTGGATCCAGAGCAGGTCGAGGCGGCAGACGCGCTTGATTCGCGGCTTCTGGCTTTGGCGGAATATGAGCCTGCTAAGAGTGGATTGTTGTCCCGCTTTCTCGGTAACCGCACGACTGTGCCGCGTGGCCTCTATATGTATGGCGGGGTCGGGCGTGGGAAATCAATGTTAATGGACTGGTTCTATGAGGCCGCAGAGTTCGCACCAAAGCGCCGCACGCATTTTCATGCCTTCATGTTGGATGTGCACGCGCGGATTAATACATGGCGCAAATTGGACAAAGACGGGCGGCGCGCTTCGCCTTTTCATGTGCGCGGGGCAGGGGATGACCCGATTGCACCAACTGCGCGCGCGATTGCGTCCGAGGCGAAGCTCCTCTGTTTCGACGAATTTCACGTCACCGATATTACGGATGCGATGATTCTCTCCCGCCTATTCGAAGCGCTGTGGAGAGAGGAAGGCGTGGTGGTCATCGCGACATCGAACCGTGCGCCTTCTGATCTCTACAAGAACGGTCTCAACCGGCCTTTGTTTGAGCCTTTTATAGAGATGATGCCGGACCACCTCATCATACACGATTTTGACGGCGATGTGGATCACCGGCTCCGCGCGCTGACGGCGGCCCCCATTTATCACATGCCTTTGGGCACGGATGCAGATGAGGCGATGGATCAGGCATGGGTGCGCCTGACACGCGGGGCGACACCGGAGGTGAGTGAGATAATCGTGCAGGGCCGAACACTCACATTTCCAAATACAGCGCGAGGCGTGTTGCGATCTGATTTTAAGCAGATGTGCGAAACCCATCGCGGGCCGGCGGATTATCTCGAAATTGCGCAGGCCTTTCATACTGTCCTACTCGAAGGCGTACCCGAAATGGGACCGGATTCGCGAAATGCGGCGAAGCGGTTCGTGACGCTGGTGGACGCGCTTTATGAGACTCGCACCAAACTCGTGATGAGTGCGCAGGTCGAACCCGCCGCGCTTTATGACGCGGGAGACGGCGCGTTCGAGTTTGAACGGACCGTGAGTCGGTTGATGGAAATGCGAACGGAAGAGTATTTAGCGGAGGAGAGAGCGGGAGCGTTCTAAGGCTTCATTACCGTCCAAAAGTCCAACGGTGGACCGGACTTCGCCCCAATCGCTCGACCGCTTCGCGGTGTGCTTTCGTCGGATAGCCCTTATGCCCCGCCCAACCATATCCGGGGAATCGCTGATCCGCTTCCGCCATCAGTCTGTCGCGAGTCACTTTCGCAACAATCGACGCCGCCGCAATGGACAGGCTTTTCGCATCGCCTTTCACAATTGCGTGAGCGTCGCATTTCAGCTCGGGCGGGACACGATTGCCGTCAATCAGGGCGCAGTCCACTGTTATCCTTAAGTTTTCAATGGCTCGCCGCATGGCGATCATCGACGCCCAGAGGATGTTCAAGCGATCAATTTCTCCTGGTTCCGCAATCCCGATGCCGATTTGCGCGCAACCCTCCAAAATATTCAGGAGTCGTTCACGCGACGAGTGGGAGAGAGCCTTACTGTCATTCAGGCCGTCCGGAATATTTTCGGGGTTGAGGATTACGGCGGCGGCGACCACGGGACCAGATAGCGGTCCACGCCCTGCTTCATCGACCCCGCAGACCGTTTGGTTCTCGAAGACACCGGCTTTGGTTTCAAATTCGAAGTCGGGCATAAAAGGGTCGCATTTCGCGGTCAGGAGTAAGATGGCACGGCGCATGCAAAAAACGCATGTGCAGGGTTTATCAGGAGGAAGAAGGTCTGCTAAGGACCTCTTAACGATTTCTAAAGGAGCATTCCATGTCCAAATCAAAACTTGCAGGTCTGACCTGCGCCCTAATTTTCGCAGCAAGTGCTCCGGCATTCGCACAATCCGCAGCTGATGAAGAAGCAGCGCGCAAGGCGGAAACACCCTCAACAGAAGGTGTCGTCACAAATGCGGCGTCATGCCAGTATGAAGGCGGCTTCCTCGGTAAGGTCGATGGCGCCAATGTTTGTATGGCCCCGATCCGCGGTGTCGAGTTCAACACACAAGCCTATGATGGTCAGAACCTCGGTGTCATGAATTGCGAAGGCAACGGATCATTTGGTAATGAGCTGTCCGGCAGCTATTGCCGTATCTTCCTCGAGCCAAAGCCGCGCAAGAAGACACGCGCAGAGCTGGAAGCCGAATTGGAAGCCATGACGGAAGCCGAGCTGGAAGCCACAAACTAGGCTTTTCCCGCACACGGAAATTTGAAGCCCGGTCGTTTGCGCGACCGGGCTTTTTTGTGGCCATGTGCCGCAGGAGAGGGCAGAGCGTCGACAAATGCTGGCTGTCATTATACCCACCCTCAATGCGCAGGATTGCCTTCCGCCTTTACTGGCGGAGTTGGACGATATGCGCGTGGTCATCAGTGATGGCGGCTCGAAAGATGACACGCTGGATATGGCGATCGGGGCCGGAGCCGTGATTGCGCGCGGTGTGTGCGGGCGCGGGGCGCAAATGGCGCGCGGCGCAGAACTCTCGGGCGCGGTGGACGAGGTTACGGCCTATCTCTTCATCCACGCGGATTGCCGTCTTTTATCAGGGTGGAAGTCTGTGGCCGAGACGGCTTTAAAGTCGCCGGAAACAGCATGGTTTTTTGAGTATGATCCCGAAGCAAAAGGGCGCGGCGTCACGTGGTTGCGTTTCATCGTTTGGCTGCGGGGTTGGGCATGGCGTCTACCCTATGGCGATCAGGCACTGCTGATCCCGCGCGACATGTATGAGGCGTTGGGTGGGTATGATCGTGAAAAACCGCTTTTTGAAGATGTCGATATTGTGGACCGAATTAAGTCAGCCTATGGCCGGAAGGCGCTCCGCAAATTACCCATCGCGCTGAAAACCGATATTTCCGGTCACCTGCGCGAAGGCGTCTGGACGCGGGGTTGGCGGAATTACCGCCTGTTGAAAGCCTATCGTCGGGGCGAGTCGGCCAAGGAATTGGTCAAGAGATATTAATGCGTCCGACACTCTATATCGTCGCGAAAGCTCCCATAATGGGCCGCGCGAAAACGCGCTTGGCGCGGGATATTGGGCCCGTTCACGCCAAACGCCTCTACCGCGCAATGATGGCGCAGGTCATTCGGCAGGTGCGCGATCCGCGCTGGGACACTGTGCTGGCGGTGACGCCGCCGCATCTTCTGGGCCATGTGCCGGATTGGGACGGCCTGCAGCAAATTCCGCAAGTCTCCGGCTCGCTAACCCCGCGACTGGCGGCACTATTTGCGCGAAAGGGACCGACGCTGACGATCGGGACGGATTGTCCACAGGTTGATGCAACAGACATTGCCGCCGCATTTGAAGCGCTCCGCCATAAGCGATTTGTCTTCGGCCCTGCCGATGATGGCGGGTTCTGGTTGATGGGCGCGAATGGCCCGCTGCCCGGGGGGTTTTTCGACGGTGTCCGCTGGTCTCATAAGGAAACGCTGAGCGATGTGTCCGAACGGGCAGGCGGGTCCATCACGACCCTTCGCACCTTGACCGATGTCGATGACCTTAAGGCGCTGCGTCAGTATCGTCAGTCTCTTCGGCATTAGCCTCCGCGAGCAGAGCCAGCGTTGCATCGATCAGGGACAGGTTCGCCCCTTTGCCATGACCCGGCACGACGAGTTCCGCCTCTGGATAAGTCGCCTTCACCCATTTCAGCGCGGTCGGCCAGGCCGTCAGGTTCGCATCTTCGACATTGCCGAGTGTCTTAACTTCCGCGCCGCGCACCGCGCAGCCGCCGTAAAGAATTTTAGCTGATGGCACATACACAACGAGATTGTCTTGCGCATGGCCGGGGCCGGGATAAGCGACTTCCAGTGAGCCAACTTTTGTGCGCGATTGCGGGGCTTTGAGTGAGGCAACAGATGTGTTCGGCGCAGGCCACCCCGCACGGGCCGCGAGGACGGGTGTATCAGGATGCGTGAAAATCTGAACGCCCCGATATTCCGCCGCATCCACGCCCGCCGTACGGTCGGCATGATGATGGGTCACAATCATTTTCGTCACGGGCTTGCCAGTCTCAGACTTGACCGTTTCAATCAGGGACAGCGTTGCCAACTCTCCCCAAGCCCCATCGACCAATGTCACCTCATCCCCGTCGACAACTACAAGACCGTTACTCGGAATTGGCGCTTGTCCGGGTAGCGAATAATTCGTTGTGTGGACCCAGACATTGTCGGCTATTTTGGACAGCGTGACGGGATAATCGGTTTGGATCTGGGTCAGGAAAGTGTCCTTATGGGCGTGATCTGCGGTCGTGGCGGCGGCGCATCCGCTTAAAAGCGCGACAGATAGAATTAGACTATATTTCAACATGAGAGACCTCATTCAATTTTCGCGCCGATATAGACAGCACTGGTCAAAGGCTCAACAGTTTCTCGCGTAACACCAATAAATCCCGCCAAGCATCCTTCTTTAACTCCGGACGGCGGAGGAGGAAGGCCGGATGATAGAGCGGGAGGGCGGGGTAGGTCGTGCCGTCCATCGTCACGTCATGCCATTGGCCGTGATTTTTCATGATACCCGTGACGCCCGTCAGGGCCGACATGGAAATGCCACCGACGAGGAGGAGGACTTTCGGCTTTGCCAGCGCAATGTGCCGTTCGAGAAAGGGCAGGCACATGTCGATCTCGGGCTTGGTCGGGTTGCGGTTTTTCGGCGGGCGCCAATTCACGACATTGGTGACGTAGAAATCCTCTTCGCCCAGCGCGATGGCTGCGAGCATGCGGTCGAGCAATTGCCCCGACCGGCCGACAAAAGGCTTGCCCTGAATATCCTCATCGCGCCCCGGTGCTTCGCCGATGACCATCAGGTCTGCGTCTGGATTGCCGCGCGAGAACACGACCTGCCGTGCGCCGTCGCCCAATACGCCCGCATCGAAATCGTTCATGACCGCGTGGAGATCAGCGAGGGTTTTGATTTTTGAGAGGTCCGTCGCGGGTTTTGCAGGCGGCTCAATGGGTGATGCCGACGGCGATGCGGCATTGTCCGGCTTGCTTTTCACAAGTGAGCGACGGACGGGTTTGGCCGGCGCGACTTTGGGCACATCCACGCCCATTTCGGCGTACCAGTCGAGAAGTGAGCGAAGCGCCGCGTCCATTACTTCGCCGCTGTCTTAAACACGGTTCGGACATTGGCCTCGATACAGCCGATAATTTCTGCGGCGATATCCTTGCCCGTCGCTTTTGTAATCCCTTCGAGACCGGGTGACGAGTTCACTTCGAGGATTTTCGGGCCGTCTTTGGACCGCAATATATCAACACCCGCCACTTTCAGTTTCAGGATTTTCGCGGCTTTGATTGCACTGCGGCGCTCTTCTTTCGTCAGACGTACTTTTTTAACGCTGCCGCCCTGATGGACGTTGGAGCGGAACTCACCGGGTTGGGCTGTGCGCATCATCGCGCCGACGACTTTGCCGTCGACGACGAAACAGCGCAGATCGGACCCGCCCGCTTCCTTCACAAATTCCTGCACGAGGAAATGCGCGTTCAACCCTCGGAACGCATCGATAATGGCCATGGCCGCCTTGCGCGTATCGGCGAGGACGACGCCTTTACCTTGTGTGCTTTCAAGCAATTTCACAACGACGGGAGCACCGCCGACGAGGTCGAGAATGCCTTTTGTATCGGCGGAGGATTTCGCGAAGGCCGTGACGGGCATGCCTAATCCGTGCTGGCTCAATACCTGATGGGCCAGCAATTTATCGCGGCTATTCCCGATCGGTGCAGCATTGTTCAGGCAGAACACGCCCATCGCCTCGAACTGGCGCACGACGGACATACCGTAAAAGGTCAGGCGAGACCCAATACGCGGAATAATCGCGTCATAGCGGGGCAGGGGCGCGCCGTCATAATAAACTTCCGGCTTATGCGCGTTGATCGACATGTAACAGCGCGAGGTATAGATCATATCCACAACATGGCCGCGTTCCTCGGCGGCGCGCACCATTTCCCGATTGGAAAAATTCTTCGGCTCCTGCGTGAGAATGCCAATGCGCAAGGGACGAACGGGAATCGCCTTCTTGCCCTGTTTCTTTTTGTAAACGTCGTAACTCAGGACGGGCTGTTGAAACGATAATGTTGGAACAACGGAAATATCGTCCCGCAGGGCCGAACGACCCAGTAACATCCGATATCCCATGGTCTCGCGATTCGTCAGGGATAGTTCAATCGGCCAGGTTTTCTTGCCGACTTTGATATTCGCACTGATGATATAGCGCAGCTCCGTCGAGCCATTGGAGGAGGTCACACTCCGGCGGTCTTTGACTTTGGCGGAGCAAACCACCTCGATCGTCGGGTCGGCGGGGTCCGGATGCATGATAAAGCGGACTTGCGGATTTTTATCCGTGCCAAAAGGCTCGATCGCAACGGCATGGAGCGCGGACGTCCGAGCGCCCGTATCCACCTTGGCCTTGATCGCAGGGAGGGACAGCGCGGGCAGGGACACCCATTCTTCCCAGCCCAGAATTTCCATCTGGCTCGTTTCGTTATTTGTCTCACTCATATGCGTTTTGCATTATCCTGTATTTGAATGTTTCTGCGGCACAACGGGCGCTTGTCGGGCGCGACGTGAGGCTTTAGGGATAGGCCAGATAAAACGAAAACAACAGAGACAACAATAGCCCATGTATAATCTCGACCAAACCTCCGCAGCTTTCACAGAGGCTGACCCAACCGTTGAACGCGAAAGCATGGAATATGACGTGGTCATCGTTGGCGCGGGGCCTGCGGGCCTATCTGCCGCTATTCGGTTAAAGCAGAATAATCCTGAAACCTCGGTCGTTGTGCTGGAGAAAGGCTCCGAAGTTGGCGCACATATTCTCTCAGGTGCCGTTCTTGATCCGTCCGGCCTGCGCGAATTGTTCCCGGATTTTGAGACGATGAATAGCTGCCCCGTTCGGACGAAAGTGACATCTGATAAATTCCACATTTACGGGCCTGCAGGTGCGCTGTCCATTCCGCAATTCGTTCTGCCGCCGCTCATGCATAATCACGGCAATTATATCGTCTCTATGGCGAACACATGCCGTTGGTTGGCCGAACAGGCCGAAATGCTCGGCGTCGAAGTCTTCCCAGGCATGTCTTGCTCTGCACTGGTCTACCGCGAAGACGGCAGCGTCAAAGGCGTCGTCGCGGGCGAGTTCGGCTATCAAAAAGATGGCTCCAAAGGACCGGGTTACGAGCCGGGTATGGAATTGCACGGGAAATATGTCCTGCTGGGTGAGGGCGCGCGCGGGTCGCTCTCCAAAATTGCCATTGCGAAATATGAGCTCGATAAGGATTCGGAGCCGCAGAAATTCGGCCTCGGCATGAAGGAAATCTGGGACATTGATCCGGCAAAACATAATGAAGGCGAAGTTCTCCATTCCGCCGGTTGGCCACTGGGTTGGAAACAAGGCGGCGGATCTTTCGTTTACCACGCGGAGAATAATCAGGTCTTTCTCGGCATGATTGTCGATCTGAATTATGAAAACCCGCATCTATATCCCTATCAGGAATTCCAGAAATGGAAGACCCATCCGGATATTTCCGACCTCCTCGCGGGCGGGAAGCGCGTCGCCTATGGCGCGCGGGTCGTGACCAAAGGCGGTATTCAATCCATCCCGCAGACGGCTTTCCCGGGCGGTGCTCTGCTCGGATGTTCCGCGGGTCTCGTGAACCTACCGCGCATTAAGGGGAACCATAACGCGATGCTTTCCGGTATTCATGCGGCGGATTCGGCGACGAAAGCGCTGGCGGCTGGGCGCGCGGGTGACGTGCTGACCGATTATGACGATATGATCCATGACGGTCCAATTGGGGATGATCTTCGCCCCGTGCGCAATGTCGCGCCGCTCAATGGTCGCTTCGGTCCGTTCCTCGGTGGTATGTTGCTCGGCGGAATGGATATGTGGTCTGCCACGGTCTTAAAGCTGAACTTCCTCGGCACGCTGGGGCACAAGAAAGACGATGCTGCCTCAACTAAAAAAGCCGATAAATTCAAGCCGATTGACTATCCGAAGCCTGATGGCATCCTGACTTTTGACCGCCTGACCAATGTGTCTTTTACGGCGACCAATCACGGCGAAGACCAGCCGAGCCATTTGAAGCTGATCGACGCGTCAATTCCCGTAAATGTGAACTTACCTGAATTTGCAGGCCCGTCTGCCCGTTATTGTCCGGCAGGGGTCTATGAGTTCATCACGGAAGATGACGGCTCGAACCCACGGTTCCAGATCAATGCGCAGAACTGCATTCACTGTAAGACTTGCGATATTAAGGACCCCTCCCGCAATATCGTCTGGACCGTGCCCGAAGGTGGCGGCGGCCCGAATTACCCGAATATGTGATTGCGCGTACCGTACACCGTCCTTGCACTTCTCGCCGTCGCGGCACAGAAAGCCGATATGAAACTTCACCTGCTGCCTTTCGCTGCCACGGCCTTTTTTGCCCTTTCCTCTGTCTCTGCACAGGCGGAGGCTGATCTCTCCAGTCTTTATGGCGACTACCTCTCGGCCAGCTACGCCAATGAGATTGAGGATATGCGGTCGCGGCAGAAATATTATGCGAAAGCCTTCGAGGCTGTGCCGGATGATATCCGTCTGGGCCGTCGGGCGATCGTCTCAGCTATTGAAACCGGGGATATGGATGCTGCCGTCGATCTGGCGGAACTGGTCTATAAAAAAGACAAAACTGAAGCGATGGCCCGCACAGTCCTCGGCGTGGATGCGTTTCGTAAGAACCGGAATAAGCGGGCGCTCAAATATTTCTCCGGGCCCAGTGATGATCTGACCATGACGATCATGATGCAGCTTATACGGGGCTGGATTGAGGTGGAACGCGGCGACCTGGATGAAGCCCGTACACGGTTTGAGAGTATTGGCGGGGCCGAATATTTCAACGCGTTCGGAAAATTGCAAAACGCGAAAATCGATATTCTCGAAGAAAAATACGACGCGGCAGCTATCAAACTGGATGAGGTCGAGGCGACCGGCATTTCAGGCGTTGAAATTGCCTTGACACGCGCCCGGATGTTGGCGCTACAGGGTCAAACCGCAGACGCGTTGGAAAATCTCACCGAACTGTTGGACGATAATGAAGGTCTAACGATTGGCCCTGTTGGTGAATATCGTGATGCGCTGGAAGCCGGACGTGACCTGCCCAAGATTTCGATTAAAGGGCAGGCGGCCCGTGCTGTCACTGATCCCAGTTGGGCCTTTTTCGCCCGAAATCGGTCCATGGACGGCGCAGAACTTTATTTGCGCTTTGCGCGGTGGATTGATCCATCCTACCAAAAATCCGCAATCTGGTTGGGCTCTATGTTGGAAGAAAAAGGCGAAGTCGGGCAGATGGATGCCTATGACCTCTACCGCGCGATTCCGGACAGTAATCCTTACTATATCTCGTCCCAACTCAATATCGCGAATATCTATTTCGTTCAGGAGAAGGACGATGACGCCCTTCGCGTTTTGGAAGATTTGAACGACCGCGAAGGCAGTCTGCTGACCCGCGAGAGTTTAGGCCGCGCCCGGTTCTTCCGCGAAAATTACGAAGAAGCGCTGCCATTTTACACCCGTATCGTTGATTCCATGACGGACGAAGAAATCACGGCCAATGTCGAACCCTTGCGCTTTCGCGGTATTATCTATGAACGCCTGAACCGCTGGCCGGAAGCGGAAGCGGATTTCAAACGCGTGCTGGAATATCAACCCGATGACGTCGATACGCTTAACTATCTCGGCTATACATGGGTCGACCGGGGTGAGAACCTTGTTGAAGCGTTTGAGATGATCGAAAAAGCGCTGGCGCAGGAACCCAATTCCGGTGCGATCACGGACAGTCTCGGCTGGGCGCATTACAAACTCGGCGACTATGAGGAGGCGAAAATCCACCTCGAAGACGCCGTCGCGCTCGATCCGTCTTCCGCAACGATTATCGATCATCTGGGCGATGTCTATTGGAAATTGGGCCGCAAACGCGAGGCGGGCTATCAGTGGAAACGCGCCCTCCTGTTTGAACCGACGGAGAAGGAAAAAGCGAATATTGCCTTGAAGCTCGAAGGTGGTCTGGAAGCGGTTCCGGTCACAGTGCAAGCTCTGCCATAAGGCTGTGTCCTCTGGGGTTGGGAATAAGACGCGAACGGAAACAGCGCGCGCGAAAGTCAATCTGACACTTCATGTTGGGGCCGTTCGGGCGGATGAATATCATCCGTTGGATAGTCTTGTTGTGTTTGCAGATATTGGCGATCATCTCACCTTCACACCTGTCGAGGAAACGCGCCTCACGATTACTGGCGCGGATGATCTTCCCACCGGACCGGACAATCTCATTCTCCGCGCGATGACACTTGCACAAGCTGCCCCGCATCATATCCATCTCCAAAAAAATCTGCCCGTTTCTGCTGGGCTGGGCGGCGGTAGTGCCAATGCAGGCGCGGTACTGCGGATGTTTGAGAATTCAATGTCCGACCATGATCTCGCCTACCAACTTGGCGCGGATATTCCCGTCTGTCGCTGGTCCCGCACGGCCATGATGCGAGGGATTGGGGAAGAGGTGGAACTCTTGCCGGGCCTCGGTCAACTCTCCGCCGTGCTCGTCAATCCGGGTGTCGCGGTGTCTACGGGGGTAATCTTTAAATCCATGGATGCGAAACCCCGCGCAGCGGAACCCAAGCCGAATGCAACATCCGGTGATCTGCTTTCCCTTGCCTTGGCAGGAGTGAATGACATGCAGGATTTCGCCATTGCGCAGGCGCCCGTCATCTCCGATGTGCTCCGCGCCCTCGCGCAACAGCCCGATTGTCAACTCGCGCGGATGTCCGGGTCGGGGGCGACCTGTTTCGGTATATTCCGGTCTGATGCGCAGGCGGTAGCATTTGCTACGAGCTTGAGCGCGGCCCAACCCGATTGGTGGGTGCGGGCCTGTAAATTGGGAGACGCCGCATGATGCTCGCCCATAATGGATGGCTCTGGTTACAGGTGGCGGCGATTGCCTTTTTCGGGTCTCTCGCCGTGACGGGATTTATGCGCTTTGCCGGACTCGGCGATTCTGCGGATGGACGGTCTGCCCATTCCGGTATTATCCCGACATCGGGCGGTGTCGGTATTATCGCGGGGCTGGGGTTAGGCCTCTGCGCGACCGCGTTTATTTTTCAGGGTTTAGAGTTGGATCGGGGCTTTGCCCCCGTCATCACGCTCCTCTTTGCGATGGGACTTTTGGGTTTGACGGATGATCTCCTAACGCTTGGTCCGAAGTTCAAATTTGGCATTATGATCGTGATCTGCGCCGCTGCCGTCCGCGTGATCGGCGCCCCCGAAGTTCTGCCGGGACTCTATGGTCCTATCGTAATTCCCTATTGGCTTGGCTTTAGTGGCGCTGTGCTGTGGTTGTTCGTTGTGACAAATATCGTGAATTTCATGGACGGTGCGAATGGGATGATTGGGCTGTCCCTATCTGTCGCGTTTTTCGCCTTATTCGGTATTGGACTTATAGGTGGATCAGCGGCGACGATGTTGCTCTCAGTCCTCTTCCTCATGACGCTCTTAGGATTTTTACCCTATAATTTACGACATAAGGCTCAAGTCTTTGGCGGGGATGTCGGGGCGCTGACACTTGGGTTTGGCTTTGCGGTCTGCGTATTATTCCTGATCGACGGCACGCCGGAACGGAACCTGCATCTCGCGGGACCCATCCTAATTTTGCCATTGCTGGTGGATACAATCCTGACGATTTGCCGCCGTATTAGAAAACGCGAAAATATTTTGAGGGCCCATAATCAACACCTCTATCAACGTCTGATCCAGAGCGGGCGCGGGCATTTGGCGGTCAGTTCGACCTATGCGGTCATCACGCTGATCTGCGCAAACGTTGTTGTGTTTGGGTCGGGCAAGGCTTGGCTGGAGACACCGCGCGTGTTTCTCTTAATGATAGGGGCTTTGGTGACAGGCTGGTTCCTCGTCGGCGCAGCTTTAGGAAATACGCGACACCACAAAACCCGCTAATTCCTGCAGCGTGTCGCGCAGGGGCGACGCCTCGAAAATATCCAGGGCTTCCGCCGCGTCGCGGGAATATTGTTTGGCCATATCCATCGTCGATTCCAGCGCGCCGGAACTGCGCAATAGGGAGACGGCTTTTTCCAAATCCACATCTTGCTGATCATGGTCTACAATCACACGTCGCCAAAACGCTTTGCCCTCATCCGACGCCGTTTCAAGTGAGCGGATAACGGGAAGCGTCATCTTGCCCTCACGGAAATCATCGCCGACAGACTTGCCCAGCGCACTCGCCATGCCGCCATAATCCAGCGCGTCATCGACGAGTTGGAAGGCGAGGCCGAGTTTAAGGCCATATTCGCGTAGCGCGTCACGTTCCGCCGCCGGACGTTCGGCAATCACGGGCGCAACTTCGGTCGCTGCGGCGAAGAGCGCTGCCGTCTTGGCCTCGATCACACGCATGTAATCGGCTTCCGTCATGGCGAGATTGCGCAAGGCAGCGAGTTGTTGCACTTCGCCTTCGGCAATCACGGAGGACGCGTTGGACAGAATGCCGAGCGCTTCCATCGAGTCCGTTTCAACCATCAGGTTGAAGGCGCGGGCAAAGAGGAAATCGCCGACGAGGATAGATGCACTGTTGCCCCAGATCAGGTTGGCGGGCTTCTTGCCGCGCCGCAATGCACTCTCATCCACGACATCATCATGGAGGAGGGTAGCGGAGTGAATGAACTCTACTGCTGCGGCGAGTTTATGATGCGCATTGCCCTCATAGCCGCAGAGTTGAGCGGCGCTGACTGTGAGGAGAGGCCGTAACCGTTTACCGCCCGCGCCGACCAAATGCTGTGCGAGGTTCGGAATCAGGCCGACAGAAGACTGCATCCGGTCCAAAATCAACGCATCGACAGCCGCCATATTATCACCGGTCAGGTCCCAAAGGGCCTGTGCAGGCGAGAGAGCGGCGTCTTGCCGGATTTGTGCGGGAGCGTTCACGCGGGTCGAACCACCTTTTCTATTCTTGTAGAACGTAGTGTGCCACGGCGAAGGCGGCAAGGCCATTTGATGTCACACATGCGAAAGATGGCGTTGCACATTTGCGGGGACGCCCCCACGTAAGGTCTATGAAATGTATTCTGACGACCAATAATCCCGCGACGCTCAATTTTGCGGAAGCCATCCTGACCGAGGCCGGAATAGATCATTTCGTCATGGACCAGAATATGAGTGTGTTGGAGCCGGGCATCATGATTCCCAAACGCCTGATGGTCGTGGACGAGGATGAGAGCGCGGCACGGCGGCAATTGGGGTTGGCCGGGATGGAACGGGATTTAATGGCGACTTAAAAAATGAAAAACCGATAAATCTCACATGTCATCCCGCACAAGCCTGAAAGGCGTAGATGCGGGACCTGTCGTAACAGACTGAGGTTTCATTTGCAGTCGATAGGCCCCGCATCTCCGCTGCGCTACGTGCGGGGTGACAAATGTATTTTAATCGGCTTCATCTGCCACACCCCACTTCCCTGCTTGAAAAATTGCCCATCTGGCATAAAGACGCGCTCATGACTGACGCTGCTACAAAACCGACCTCATTTCAGGGCCTCATCCTGACGCTCCAGACCTATTGGGCGGCGCAGGGTTGTGTGATTTTGCAGCCATTCGACACTGAAGTCGGGGCGGGGACATTGCACCCCGCGACGGTGCTCCGCTCGCTGGGGCCGAAGCCGTGGAACTGCGCCTATGTGCAGCCGTCCCGCCGTCCGGCGGATGGGCGCTACGGCGAAAACCCGAACCGCTTGCAGCATTATTACCAATTTCAGGTCATCATGAAGCCGAACCCGGAGAACCTGCAAGAACTCTATCTTGGCAGCCTCGACGCCATCGGGATTGACCGCGACCTGCATGATATACGCTTCGTCGAAGATGACTGGGAAAACCCGACCGTGGGCGCGTGGGGGCTGGGTTGGGAAGTCTGGTGCGACGGGATGGAAGTCAGCCAATATACCTATTTCCAACAGGTCGGCGGCCTTGACCTCGACCTTGTGAGTGGCGAATTGACCTACGGGTTGGAACGGCTCGCCATGTATGTGTTCGATGTCGATAACGTCTATGACCTGCCCTATAACGATCACGGCGTGACCTATGGCGACGTCTTCCACCGGAACGAGGTCGAGCAATCGACTTATAATTTCGAGCACTCAGATGTGGAAAAAATCCGCGCAAAATTCGAATTTGCAGAAGCGGAATGTAAAGCGCTCCTTGCGCTGGAAAATCCACTCCCACTTCCCGCCTATGAACACGCGTTGAAAGCGTCGCATTTGTTTAATTTGTTGGACGCACGCGGCGTTGTCAGCCCGACGCAAAGGCAGGAATATATCAAACGCGTGCGGGATTTGGCGAAGGGGTCTGCTGAGGCCTATGCGGCGAGTGAGACAGTCACGTGACAGACTTAGCGAAAGAACTCTCCTCCACCGCGATAGCGGGGGAGGTGGGCCGCGAAGCGGGTCGGAGGGGGTGCAGCACGTCTGTGCTGCCAAAAGACTTCTACGATCTTTCGGCAAAGTCTCCTGCAGGCGCAGACGCGCCTGACCCCCTCCGTCCTGTCGGACACCTCCCCCGCGCTGCGGTGGAGGGCGATAGACGCGGGATTTGGTCATGAAAAACGCGACCGCAAAGACACACAAACGCGCCAAAACTCATCGCCGCGCACTCACCGCTGCCGAAAATATCCTTTGGCAGGAAATCCGCCGCAAACAGATCCACGGCTACCACTTTCGCCGCCAAGTGCCCATTGGTCCGTACATCACCGACTTCGCCTGTGTGAAGGAAAAACTCATCATCGAAGTTGACGGTATCGGCCATGCAGAGCCCGATGAAATTTCGCGGGATGAAAAACGCACAGCCTATCTCGAACAACTCGGTTGGCACGTTGTCCGCTTTCAAAATATTGACGTGTTCGATCACATAGATGCCGTTGTCGAACAAATCTGGCACCACCTCAAACAATCAGAGCCTCTCCATGCCTGAACTCCTATTCGAAATCCTTTCCGAGGAAATTCCTGCGCGGATGCAGGTGCGGGCTGGCAAGGATTTGTCCAAGGCTTTGACGGCCGGGTTGGAGAAAGCCGGGCTGACCGTTGAGCAGGTTCAGGTTCTGACGGGGCCGCGTCGTCTGACATTTGTCGCCGATGTTCCCCTGCGCTCGCCCGATGTGTCGGAAGAACGTAAAGGACCACGCGTTGGCTCGCCGGAACGCGCATTGGAAGGCTTTATGAAAGCCGCCGGCCTGACGGATATCTCTGAGGCGGAAATCCGCACCGACCCTAAAAAGGGCGAGTTTTATGTCGCCGTGATGGAGAGTGCAGGGCGCGATACGTCTGATATTCTTGCGGAACTCATCCCCGAGGTCATGAATAACTTCCCCTGGCCAAAATCCATGAAATCCGCCGGGTCGAATTTCCGCTGGGTGCGACCTCTGCGCGGACTCCTGGTCCTGCTGGACGGGGCTTTGGTCGACATTGAAGTGGGTGGCATAAAGTCCGGCAATACGACTGTCGGCCACCGCCGTCACGGGCCGGGGCCGTTTGTTGTCTCTGACTTCACCACCTATCAATCGCAGCTCGAACATGCGGGCCATGTCGTGCTGTCCCACGCCGCGCGAAAAGAGATCATCCAGTCGAAAGCGTCAGATCTCTGCAAAGCGCAGGGCTTGGAACTCGTCGAGGATGAGGGGCTGCTCAATGAAGTCGCGGGCCTGACGGAATGGCCTGTTGTTCTGCTCGGCGATATGGATGCGGATTTCCTCAATCTGCCGGATGAAGTCATCCGCCTGACCCTGAAATCACATCAGAAGACCTTTACAGTGCGCGACCCCAAAACAGGAAAGCTTGCACCGCATTATATCATCGTCGCCAATCAGGTCGCGCCGGATGGTGGCGAGGCGATTAAATCCGGGAATGGTAAAGTTATCTCCGCGCGTCTGTCGGATGCCGTCTTCTTCCAGACCGAAGACCGGAAGAAAAACTTGATCGACTATTACGATCAACTCGACACGGTCGTGTTTCACAAGAAGCTCGGCACGATCCGGGACAAGGCTGAACGCGTCGCGGCATTGGCCCGCGAACTCGCGCCGAAGGTCGGGGCGGACCCTGACGCGGCGGAATATGCGGCCAAGCTCGCAAAATGTGATTTGGTCACGCAGACCGTGATCGAGGCGACGAGCCTGCAGGGGCAAATCGGGCGGCTGATGTATGAGGCGGAAGGCGGCAATGCCGCCATCGCCACAGCCATCGAGGAACATTACAAACCCCAAGGCCCGTCTGAGCCCGTCCCGTCTGAGCCCGTCGCGATTGCCGTGGCGCTGGCGGATAAGCTCGACACGCTGGTCGGGTTCTGGGCGATTGATGAAAAACCAACGGGCAGCAAGGACCCGTTCGCGCTCCGCCGCGCGGCGCTGGGCGTGGTTCGGATTATTTTGGAGAATGGGGTTCGGTTGGACCTTGGAAAAATTCTTCCAGATAGAGTGTTTTATTTACTGAACAGCTTGGCTGATAAACATTCAAGCGAACTAACACGTGCGCAAAGCGTTTTGTCGTCGAGAGGATTTGACGACGCAGCTAGAGATTTAGATGAGCAGGTCTTTAATGAAACTTATGCTGAAGCTTGGAAAACTGATGAGTCGACAGGACAAGGGCAGGTCTTAACTACTGGGCGAGACCTCCTCGCCTTCATCCTCGACCGCCTAAAAGTCTATCTTCGCGACCAAGGCATCCGCCATGACATTATCGACGCGGCACTGACCGACGGGCAGGACGACCTCGTCGCCATCGTCAATCGCGTCACGGCGTTGCAGGATTTCCTCGGGACCGACGAGGGAGAGAACCTGCTCGCTGGCTATAAACGCGCGGCGAATATCCTCAAAGCCGAAGCCAAGAAGGGCGATCTGCCGGAAGGTGATGCGAATCGTCCGACGGATGAACACGGCGCGGCGCTGTTTGATGCCCTCAATCACGCGAAACCGGAGATTTCAAAGGCGCTCGCCGCAGAGGACTATGCAAGTGCTATGACCAGTCTCGCGGGTCTGCGCATACCAATTGATGCATTTTTTACCCATTCGCAGATTATTTCAGATGACACCGCTGTCAAAGAGAACAACCTTCGACTCCTCGGTCTGATGCGTGATACGGCGCGGCAAATTGCGGATTTTGAGGCTATTCAAGGCTAAAGCCCCACCCCTCACATCCGTCGGTTTACACCATGGTCCCGATTGTTATGGGGCGTGGAAGTGAAAGTCTAATCCTTCTCCCCATAGGAGAAGGGGGTAGTTTTAATAGGGTCGGTAACGATGACAAAATGGGTTTATAACTTCGGCGGCGGAACGGCCGAGGGCGACACATCCATGAAGAACCTGTTGGGCGGGAAGGGTGCGAACCTGGCCGAAATGGCCTCGATTGGTTTGCCCGTACCCCCCGGTTTCACACTGACAGCCGACGTTTGCACGACTTATTATGAGAATGGCGAGGTCTATCCCGACGGGATGGATGCGCAGATCGTGGACGGTCTCGCGCATATTGAAAAACTCACCGGTAAGACGTTCGGTGATGCTCATAATCCGCTCCTCGTGTCTGTTCGCTCCGGCGCGCGGGCCTCCATGCCGGGCATGATGGACACGGTCCTGAACCTTGGCCTGAATGACGAGACTGTCGAAGGTCTCGCGAAGCTTTCCGGCGACCGCCGCTTTGCGCTGGACAGCTATCGCCGCTTCATCACCATGTATTCCGATGTTGTGCTCGGCGTGCATCACCACGCCTATGAAGATGTGCTGGAAATGCACAAGGACACGCAAGGCTATATGCTCGACACGGAAATGACGGCTGAGGATTGGGGGACGGTCATTGAAGAATTCAAAGCGATCACGAAACGCGCATTGGGTCGCGATTTCCCACAGGATGCGCGCGAGCAATTGCAGGGCGCAGTGGACGCTGTCTTCGGATCATGGATGAATGACCGCGCCGTCGTCTATCGCCGCCTGAACGACATTCCCGCCGCCTGGGGCACCGCCGTCAATGTACAGGCCATGGTGTTCGGTAATATGGGCGAAACCTCCGCCACAGGCGTGGCCTTCACCCGCGATCCCTCTACAGGCGCGAATGAATATTACGGCGAATTCCTGATCAATGCGCAGGGCGAAGATGTTGTCGCGGGCATCCGCACACCGCAAACCCTGACCAAACATGCGCGCATCGAGATGGGCGAAACGGCGCCATCCATGGAAGAGGCCATGCCGGAAGTATACGGCCAACTCGCAGAGACTTTCGTGAAACTCGAAGGCCATTACCGCGATATGCAGGATATTGAGTTTACCGTGGAGCAGGGCAAACTCTGGATGTTGCAAACACGCACGGGCAAACGCACGGCGCGGGCGGCGTTGAAAATCGCCGTCGATATGGCGGAGGCCGGACAGATTACAAAGGACGAAGCCCTGATGCGCGTCGATCCGCTCTCGCTCGATCAATTGCTGCACCCGACGCTTAATCCCGATGCACCGCGCGATATCATTGCGATGGGACTGCCCGCCTCTCCCGGGGCAGCGATTGGCGAAGTCGTGTTCTCATCCGACGAGGCGGAAACGCTCTCCAAGGCCGGACATAAAGTCATTCTCGTGCGGATTGAAACTTCTCCCGAAGACATTCACGGCATGCATGCGGCGGAAGCGATTGTGACGGCGCGGGGCGGTATGACCTCTCACGCGGCTGTGGTTGCGCGCGGCATGGGCACGCCTTGCGTTTCCGGCGCGGGACAAATCCGCATTGATTACGCGGCGGGCGAGTTTTCCGTCGCGGGTCGGACCGTCAAGAAAGGCGATATCGTCACGGTGGACGGCGCGACGGGTCAGGTCTTTGCGGGCGCTGTTGATATGGTCCAGCCGGAACTCTCCGGTGATTTTGCAAAAGTCATGGACTGGGCAGATGAAGCGCGCACACTCGGTATCCGTACCAATGCGGAAACGCCGCTAGACGTGCAAACCGCGATTGATTTCGGCGCGGAAGGTATTGGCCTCTGCCGGACCGAACATATGTTTTTCGAGGCCGACCGCCTCGCCAATTTCCGAGAGATGATTTTGGCCGAAGATAAAGCCGGGCGCGAATCCGCGCTCGCGAAAATCCTGCCCGTGCAGCAGGAAGACTTCGCCGCGATCTTCCGGATTATGGGCGGCTTGCCCTGCACGGTGCGTTTACTCGATCCGCCGCTCCATGAATTCCTCCCGCATACGGAAAAGGATATCGAGTCGGTCGCGAAAGAGATTGGTGTCCCCGCCGGAGAACTCATGCGCCGCGCCCGCGAATTGGAAGAGAGCAATCCCATGCTCGGTCACCGCGGCTGTCGTCTCGGCATTTCCTATCCCGAAATTTACGAAATGCAGGCCCGCGCGATTTTCGAAGCGCAGAAATCCGTGAATACGGAGAAGGGATCC
This sequence comes from Litorimonas sp. WD9-15, assembly GCF_050271975.1. Lineage (NCBI taxonomy): Bacteria > Pseudomonadati > Pseudomonadota > Alphaproteobacteria > Maricaulales > Robiginitomaculaceae > Litorimonas > Litorimonas sp. WD9-15. The sequence goes on along the minus strand of NZ_CP189850.1, from coordinate 2,843,401 downwards.
GCGCCCGTCGTCGAAATCATGATCCCGCTCGTGTCCTCCGCGAAAGAACTCGAAATTCTGAAAGCCCGCATTGATGCGATTGCAGAAGACGTTGGCGCGCTGGATTATATTATCGGTACCATGATTGAACTCCCACGTGCGGCGCTCCGTGCGGGCGACATTGCGGAACATGCGGAGTTCTTCAGCTTCGGCACGAATGACCTGACCCAGACGACATTCGGCCTGTCCCGCGATGATGCAGGGCGCTTCCTGCCGGATTACGTCGCGGCGGGGATTGTCGAAAAAGACCCCTTTGTCAGCCTCGACATTGACGGTGTCGGCGACCTTATCCAAATCGCGGCGGAGCGCGGCAAAGCCGTTAAGTCTGGTATTAAAATGGGCATTTGCGGCGAACATGGCGGCGATCCGGCTTCTATCAAATTCTGCCATGATACCGGCTTAAACTATGTCTCGTGTTCACCCTACCGCGTGCCAATTGCGCGGCTGGCGGCGGCACAAGCGGCGATTACCGGGAACTTAAAATCGTAAATCAACCTTTCTTCTCGTTTCTCTATGTCACCCCGCACTTGATGCGGGGCCTATCACCGACTCTCCCAAGGTTTCGTGTGTAATCGACAGGTCCCGCATCTCCGCTCTTCGAGCTTGTGCGGGATGACAGCTAGTGAGTTTTTCTACCTTTATCCCGTTCAATCAAAATCTGACATGACTCTGTCACATCCAGACGCTATCGGTAGTCCATGAAACATCTCCTCCTCCTCGCCTCCGCCGCTTTTGTCCTCTCCGCTTGTGAGTCCTATCCGACGCCTTCTGCGACAAATTCTGCAAAGGCGATGTCGACAGGGGTGACGCCGATGACGTCTGCGCCGCTGGATATGTCCGCGCCGCTTACCCGGATTGCCTTCGGGTCTTGCCTTAGCGAGACGGAGGATCAGTCGATCTGGAATACACTCGGTGCGGAAAATCCCGATATTTTCCTGTTCACGGGCGATAATGTTTACGGCGATACCTATACATCCGACCCGCGCTGGACAGACCCGTCCATGCCAAAAATGCGTGAAAGCTATAACACGCTCGCCTCTGTGCCGGAATTTACGAATTTCCGCAAAGATGTCCCGTTGCTGACAACATGGGACGACCATGATTACGGCGCGAATGATGGCGGGGCTTATTACCCGTTCAAAAATCTGGCAGAGCAAATCTATCTCGACGCGTGGGATGTTCCCGCATCAGATGAACGACGCGCGCGTGAGGGCGTCCACACATCCAAAATTATAGGGCCGGTGGGGCAGCGTGTACAGATTATCATGCTCGATACGCGGTTCTTCCGGACAAATCTGCAAGCGGCAACCCGTGATCAATATGGCGAGCCGGGAACCGAACGCTACGTCCCGATCGAGGGCGGGCACGGCACAATGCTGGGCGAGGCGCAATGGGAGTGGTTGGCGGATGAGTTACAGAAACCCGCCGAACTCCGCCTGATTGTGTCGTCCATCCAGGTCATCGCGGATGGTCATGGCTGGGAAGCCTGGCGCACGATGCCAGCCGAGCGTGAGAAGTTTTACAATTTGCTTGATGAGAGCGACGCGGAAGGCATTATCCTGATTTCCGGGGATCGGCATTCCGGCTCGATCTATCGCCGTGACGATGTGCTGGATTACCCGCTCTATGAGGTCACAGCCTCGTCACTCAATCGTCCGGCCAGCGCTTTTCGGGCCAGAAGCGGTGAAACCCGCGTCGAGGACGGGCCTTACCGTCTACATACCATGCAGTTCGAGGTGAATTACGGCTTGATCGATGTGGATTGGGCCGCGCGAACGGCAGAGTTACAGGTGGTTAGCCCGGGTGCCGGGACCTTCACGAACCGATTTGACTTCTAAATAACTGTAAAACAACACTTATTGTTAGAGTTGTTATTCTAATTTCAATCCCTATATACCTCCTCGAGAGCGCAAAAGCGCACGGAAATACGAACCTAACGTCACCCCCGCATTAAGGGCGGGTTAACCAACTCTCCTCACCCCCACCACATATAGTGATGAAAATGCAACGCACCGCCGCAAAAGGCGCTACGTTTGCACGGGTCAAAGTGAAACGAGTTGCCATTGTGACTAAAAAGTTTACGGAGCGCGAATGATGCGCAAGCAGAGTAAAAAACAGATGGCCGGATGGGCCGCATCACTAACGGCGATACTTGCTGTTTGCGTTGCGATTCCCGCGATTGGCGAAAAGGCGGCTGACCAGCGCGCACATGTAACATGGGCGGAAGCGGCCAGCGAATTTCGCGCTTTTGATGCCTCGCAAGTTGATTTCACGACATATGAGACGCCGCGATTGCGCGATGCCGCCGATATTGTGAAACTGTCAGACCTGCGTGTTGAGCACCGTCGTTGGGCGGAAATGCGCGCGGATGAGCATCAGTGTCTATCCGAGGCGATTTACTACGAAGCGCGCTCGGAATCGCGTTCGGGTCAATTGGCTGTAGCGGATGTCGTCAAGAACCGTGTGAAATCGAAACATTATCCGAACACGATTTGCGGGGTTGTCTATCAGAACGCCGAACGCGCCTTCGCGTGTCAGTTCTCCTTTGCCTGTGACGGGTCTATGGACCGTGCGCCAACGGGCTATGCTTGGGAGCATTCGCAGAATATGGCGCAGCTCTCCCTAACAGGTCACGTCAACGATTTGACGAATAATTCGACACATTACCACACAGTCGAGATCAATCCGCATTGGGCGGACAGTCTGGAATTCCAGAAAAAGGTCGGTTTCCACGTTTTCTATCGCCCCAGCTGGCGCGAACGCGAACCACAAACGGTCAGTATTGCAGTTGCTCCGCCGACTTAGTTAAAGCGCGAGAACGTCTGGTCTAGGTAAACCTCTGCGGTCACAGGCCGCGAGAACCGTATTCCTCAATAAACAGGCAATCGTCATCGGGCCTACGCCGCCGGGCACGGGTGTAATCGCGCCTGCGACGGCTTTGGCGGGTTTGTAATCGACATCACCGACCAAGCGGAATTTACCCTCGCGCTTGACGCTCGGGACGCGGTTAATCCCGACATCTATGACGCAAGCTCCGGCCTTTATCCAATCATCCTTCACCATTTGCGGGCGCCCGACGGCGGCGACGAGAATATCCGCACCTCGACAAACGCCGCGCAGATTTTCTGTGCGCGAATGGGCGATCGTGACAGTACAATTTTGTTCCAAGAACATCAGCGCGGCTGGTTTCCCGACAAGGATGGAACGCCCCAAGACAACGCAATGTTTCCCCGTCAGGTCACCGAGGGCCGCTTTTGCCAAAATGACAGATCCCGTCGGTGTACAGGGACGCAAGCCGGGCTTGCCAAGGACGAGCCGTCCTGCGGACACTTCCGTTAATCCGTCAACATCTTTGGCCGGGTTAATTTCCGCAATAACCGCATTGCTGTCGATATGATCGGGCAGGGGGAGTTGGACGAGGATGCCGTCCACGTCCGCATCATTGTTAAGTTTGCGAACGGCTTCAACAACGTCTGGCTCGCTGACATTTGCGCTTAGACGGAATTCGAGTGACCGCATGCCGGCTTCTTCGGTAAATTTGATCTTATTGCGAACATAAACCTGACTCGCGGGGTCATCGCCGACGAGGACGACGGCTAATGTCGGTTGAAACTTGAGTCCTGCGACAGCTTTCGCCACATCGGCGCGGGTCGCTTCGGCAACGGCTTTGCCATCAATCTTGTTTTCCATGTCGGTTTTTCCGGATTCGCAATGATTCAGTGAGGTTCCCGTAACATCATCGGTGGTAAAACTGTAGATAGAAATCATCCTGTTTCATGGGCTTGGCAGATGAGATAGGCTATGGTCTAAGCGAATGGACCCATATGGTTTCAAGGGACGTTATGACGGCATTACGCACAGTCTTGAATATCGCCAGCCTAGTGTTGGTTGGTGTGATTGGCTGGTTATTCGTGCGGGTTATAGTTGGATTGATGAATCCTGAGAGTCTTTACCTGGCGGAGCCCGTTATCGCTCCGGTTGCAACCGTGGCCTCTGTCGAGGTGACCCGGAATTATGATTTTTCATCCGATCCGTTTTCCCTGACGCAGAGTGTCGTTGCGGATGAACCGCAATTGGGTGAGGACGCGCCCGAAACTTCACTAAATTTGACGCTCAAGGGCAGCACAACGGCCAGTTCCGCAATTATTGGCATGCCGGACGGGCAGGAAAAAAATATCCGTATTGACGAGGAAATCATGAACGGCGTCACACTCAAAGGCATGGGTAAGGACTTCGTTTCTCTGGACGTCAATGGCGAGGTTCAGCGCTTGACGCTGGAACGCGTGAAAATGGAGCAACAGGGTAAGACACCCATCATTGGACGTGCGCCGCCAAAGGTTAGCGATCGCGCAACGTTGCAAGCCCCCAGCCGTGCAGAGGCGGAGACCCTCTTTACGAAGGTGAGTATTGAACCCTATTTCGACGTTGTTGGTGACGGTTTGAAACGTCGCGGCTTCACCGTAAAATCCAGAGCCGGGGCAGACCTCTCCGTCTTCGGTCTTCGGGAAGGGGATATCCTGACCCGTATCGGGCCGGTCCTATTAGACCGTAACCGCACGAATATAAACGAATTGCGCGAGCTGATCTCTACAGGGGCCGCGCAAGATATTGAAGTTCTCCGTGACGGCTCGCCCGTCACCATCCGCATAGGCCAATAACCATGTCGATCCGTAAAATTATCACCAGCGCCGCGCTCGGCCTCGCCCTTACCGGGGGGATGGCTTCCGTTCCGGCCTTTGCCGCCGATGATCACATCATCAATATGCAGGATGTCGATATCAAAGCCTTCATTGAAAATGTCGGCATTGTCACGGGCCGCACAGTCGTCATTGACCCGCGCGTGAATGGCAAGGTCAATATCGTCTCTGAAAAAGCACTGAATGACGGCGAAGTCTGGGCTGTATTCAAAGAAGTTCTGCGCGTTCACGGCTATACCGTCATCCGCTCGGCGAATGGTGATTACCGCGTGACCCTCTTGCAGGGCGCAGCGCAGGATGCGCCACTCACAACAACTGACGGGATTAGTGGGCAATTTAATACAACGATCCTCTCTGTGCCGGACGGGATGGGGGCGGAAGCGGCCCGCCTGATTAAACCCGTCATGCATTCCCAAGGGCAGGTCTCTGCCAATCCCGATGGCAACATTATCGTTGTCACAGATTTTCCTGAAAACCTGCGAAAAGCCCGCGCGATTGTTGCGGCCATGGGCAATGGCGGTCGTGTGCGCGAGACCTTCCAACTCAGCCAGCTTTCGGCACAGGACGCGCAGGAAGTTCTGCGTGAATTAGGCGGAACGAAAGCCGCGTTTAAAGTCGTCGCGCTCAACGCGACAAACAGCATCATTATCGAAGGTCCGCAATCCGAAATTGATGATCTGCGTCCCCTTATCGCCAGTATGGATGTCGGCAGTACGGCCCCGCGTGGCTCTGTCTCAATCGTGCCCTTACGCTTTGCAGATGGGGAAGGCTTGATCACGTTAATTAATGGCTTGCTGCCCAGCTATGTTGTCGAAGGTAAGCCTGTTCCGACGGTCGCCTATGAACCCGGATCGAACACGCTCGTGATCAGTGCGTCCGCAGAGGTCCAGGCCGATCTGGAACAGATTATCCGCCGTCTTGATCAACGCCGCCCACAAGTTCTCGTCGAAGCGATTATTGTTGAGATTTCTGATAATGCGGCGAAAGAGCTTGGGGTTCAGTTTGCCTTGGGCGGTGTGAACGGCTCGACGGTGCCATTGCTGTCGTCAAACTTCTCTCGGCAAGCGCCCAACCTTCTCTCCATTGCGGGGGCTTTGGGCGGAACAGGGTTGGGCCTCGACTCCGGCACACGTGATAGTCTCGCCGATGCCGCCGTGACCTCAATTGCCGGCTTGGACGGCGGTGCATTTGGTGTGGGCGGCGTCGAAAATGACACGCTGTTTGCGGTTATTGTAAATGCATTGGAAACCGATGAGGATACAAATGTCCTCTCTACACCCTTTGTCACGACGCTGGACAATGTCCCCGCGACGTTCCTGGTCGGGCAGGAAATTCCTGTGACCACAGGCGAAAGCTTAGGCGGTAATAACCTCAACCCGTTCCGAACATTTGAACGTCAGGAAGTAGGTATTCAACTCGATGTCCTACCACAGATTTCCGAGGGTGATGTCATCCGGTTGGAGATTGAGCAAATTGTCTCCTCCATCTCCGGCGTGCTGACATCGGCGTCAGGCGATTTCGTTTTGAATAAACGCGAAATCACGACAACTGTTCTGGCCAATGATGGCGAGATTATTGTGCTCGGCGGATTGGTACAGGATGATGAGCAGATCACGGTCTCCAAAGTGCCGTTGCTCGGTGATATTCCTGTGGCCGGGAAATTATTCCAGTCCAAAGGCCGCAGTCGGGATAAGACAAACCTCATGGTCTTTTTGCGCCCAACGATCATCCGAAATGCCGATGATGCCCGTCCCTTGACCCAGGACCGCCTGAACCAAATTCGTGCCGTCGATATTGCACAGAGCGGTCGGGACTTTTCCAAAATTGATGAAATCCTGACGCCGATCCAATAAATGGCCCGTAAACGCTGGATTTTTGCAGGTCACGCGGCTGGCTTTGCAGCTTGTGTCGCAGCCCTGCCATTGGGGTGGGTCGCTCCGCTTTTCGTGCCGGATGAAGTGCCTGAACTGACCTATCACGGGACGGTTTGGAACGGGACGCTCACAGATATTCCCGTCTTTGATACGGCAAATTTCGACCTCCACCCACTCTCCCTATCTGCGGATATAGAAGCGGGTGATGGAACAAATTATGTCTCTGCGACCGTCAACCGACATCAGGCCCGTGATGCTCGTGTGGTTGTTGACCTCTCAACTCTTCCACTGACGGATCAACGGTTGCAGGGTCTGGTTGGCTCTGTTGCGGCAAATCTCATCCTTCTTGGCTATGGGCCTGAGGGCTGTACTGAAGCGGAAGGCACTGTTCGGACGGATGTCCTCCAACGTAATGGCGGCAATATGAATTGGACGGGACCGGAACTGAGCGGACCCATAACCTGCGAAACGGGAGATCTGGTTGCGATCCTGAAAGGTGAAGACTCTGAACAGTCCATTGACGCGCTTTTACGATTTTCCGCTGACAGCACATACCGCGTCGATATTACCGCCCGCACATCGCGTGCGGAAGCTGGCACCATCCTCCCGCTCTTCGGCTTCTCGTCCACTGGCCGTGATTTCAAGCTGACAGAGCAGGGGAAATGGCGCTAGGGTCGGGCATGCGCAGTCTATGTTTCATACCCGCACTCTTTCTCGCCGCCTGCGCGACATCTGCGCCGAACACGTCTCCATCCAAAGCCGCTTCACTTGAACTCCCGCAAATGAAAAGCGGTGAATGTGGTTTGTTCGGTTGGACGACGGATGAAAAACGCAGCTTTGTCTTTTATGCTGACGAGGATGAGGCGAAATATGCGCCGCAGGGTCAGATCATCAAACTCGCCGCCAATGAAGCTTTTCCAACATTGGATTATACCGATCCTGAGGGCCGCCCCGTCATTATAAAATTGGGGAAGGGTGAACCGCTCGTGGGTGGCACGCGTTATCCTTTTGCGCGAATTACGAGTAAGACGGCAGATGGATGGGACCGCGTCATGCCCATCGCTCTGGTTAGAAGTTGCCAGTCATCCGCATCGCAATAAATATAATGGCAATCGCCCCTGCGAGATAGGGACCAAAGGCCAGTTTGAGTGTGGCCCGTTCTGATTTCGGCTTCATCAACACGACGATTAATGCGGCTGAACTCGCCATCAGAATGATAAAGGGCAGGGCCATCGCTCCACACCACGCCCCGCCGGCTGCGAGAAGTTTAGCATCTCCGCGACCCAGCCCGTCGCGTTTTCTAATCAGGCGATAGCCGGTCTCAACAGTCCAGAATATCGCATAGCCCAACACTGCGCCGAGAAGATAAGGATAGGAATCCAGCGACATGATGAAGTGATAGAGCAATCCCCCCGCGATCAAAGGCATGGTGATTTTATTCGGCAGGCGGTAAGTCTCCAGGTCAATGCTTGCCAGCCAAGCGAGGGTCAGCAGCAAGCCTGCCCCGCTGATCCATATCAGGAAATCGTGGTTCATCCCTGACGCCTAATCCGTCCGTTTAAATACTGCAAAAGACATTTACGTTTTCCGTCTCGCGCCGTAAGCGCAATCTATGAGCCAGTCGGATGTCACACTTGAAATTTTACAGGCCGAAGGTGAGGAAACGCCCGTCTCGGACGCATTGGATATTGCCAGTGATTCCATGCTCGCGGACACACTTTCACGGCTCCACCCTGCTGATGTCTCAGACGGGGTGGAACAACTCTCACCCGAACAACGTGAAGAACTTATTGCACGGGCGCCAGAAGTTTTTTCTGCTGAAGTCCTGGCTGAGATGGAAGATGATGTCGTCGAAGACATTCTTCCCTTCCTCGATTCCACGCAATTGGCGGATGCGTTGTCCGACATGGACAATGATGATGCGACCCAAATCCTCGAGGAAATGGAGGAGGCGCAGCGGGACGAAGTTCTGGAAGCCGCCACGCCCGAAGACCGCATTGCCTATGAGGAAAGCCTTGCCTTTGATGATGAGACCATTGGCCGTCTCATGCAGCGCGAGTTCGTCGCCGCGCCGGAGTTTTGGACGGTCGGGGATGCGATTGATCATATGCGGACGACCGGTGAGGGCCTGCCGGAATTGTTCTTCAACGTTTATGTCATCGACACAGCGTTCAAACCGATTGGATATGTCCCCGTCAGTCGCCTGATGCGGGCGCAACGTGATGCGCGACTGTCGGATATGATGGAGGATCTGATTGTCGCCATCGGGCAAGATCTCGATCAGGAAGAAGCCGCTTATTATTTTGAGAAATATAACCTCATCTCCGCGCCCGTGACGAATGCGGAAGGCCGTCTCGTCGGGATGATGACCGTCGATGACATCATCGAAATTATTCAGGATGAGAACAAAGAAGACTTCCTCGCACTGGCGGGTGTCTCGGACGCGGGTCTTGCCGATACGCCGATGGAAACAGTTAAGGCGCGGGCGCCGTGGCTTTTCGTGAACCTGTTGACGGCTGTCCTCGCTAGTTTGGTCATTGCGCAATTTGATTATGCGATTTCGCAGATCGTGGCACTCGCCGTCCTCATGCCGATTGTCGCGAGCATGGGCGGTAATGCGGGGACGCAGGCCCTGACCGTGGCCGTGCGGGCCTTGGCCGAACGCGAATTAACGGCGCAATCCGCCTGGCGGGCGATACGCCGTGAAGCGGTGGCGGCCCTTATTATCGGCGTGATTTTCGCCATCGTCCTCGCCATTATTGCCTATCTCTGGTTCGGCAATCCGATGCTTGCCCTCGTCGCCTTTATTGCGATGATCGTGAACCATATTTTCGCCGGTTTGGCAGGGATAGCCGTGCCGCTCGGGTTGAAACGCGCGGGGGCCGACCCGGCCGTCAGTTCCTCCGTGTTCGTGACAACGGTCACCGACATCATCGGCTTCTTCGCGTTTTTGGGAACCGCGGTTCTGCTTCTGCTTTAGAAAATCACCTGAGAGACGAGTTCGGCCCGTCTTTTGCAACACATCTTCCAAATCTGTCGGGCGGAGTCCGACTTGTAACGATTTGGAACGATTATGCGCCAGACATCTGAACTCGCAATATCCGAGACCGGGCTAAAACTTATCAAAGCCTATGAGGGGTATCGCCCCGTGGACCGTGAGCTTGTCACGGGACAACGGATCGTGGGTTACGGTCATCGGCTATATTCTGAGAATGCAAAACGTATGACCAAGGCGGAAGCGGAGGAGACGCTCCGCCTCGACCTCGAACCCTTTGAGGAGATGATTAATACCGAAGTCCACGCGCCCCTCACGCAGAGCCAGTTTGATGCGCTCTGTTCTTTCGCGTTTAATATCGGCCCAAAAGCGTTCCTGACATCGGATACATTGCGTGCCTTGAATAATGGTCGGCCACTGGATGCCGCCAATGGATTTGATATCTGGCGCAAATCAGAGATCGCGGGAAAGACCTATGTCGTCGACGCGCTGATGCGCCGTCGCACGGCGGAGAAGGCTTTATTTCTTCGGACGGAACGGGAGCTGCCCGCCGGACGTGAAGACCTTCCCCCTGTAGCGGATACGACGATTTCTGCGCTGTCGACGGAAGATGCACTTCCTGTTTTTTCAGCGGATGATGCAAATGGGATAGTTGCGACCGCGCCCCATGAAGCCGTCGATCCACAATTTCGACGTCGTGAAGACGGCCCCGCCGGCCCGCTCTCTTACACGGAAATTGATACGGATGCAGAAGATGATATCGTCTCAGAGGAGATAGAGACGATTGATCCCGAAGCCGCGATTATCAATCTCTCGCTTGATGATGCTCTGGCCGATGATAAAGACGAAACCGTTGACGTCGAGACGACCGAAGAACCCCGGCGCTCGCCCATCGCGGAGGCGGCGACTGATATTGTCGCCCGTCTTGACGCCCTGATCGAAGATGCGGGCGAAGATGATGAAAAAGATACAGCGGATTGGCCGGAAAGCCTGATTAAGGCCGAGGTTTCTGAATCTGACGAGTTGACGGATATTGAGACGTCCGCGTTCGATGCGTCGAAACCGCGGGCAAAAATTGCTGAGCAAACCGATAAAAAGCCCGTTCTTGTGATTGATGAACTCGCACAGGATGATGCATTTCGCATGCGGAGTGAAGGTCAGCGCGTGCGCACAGACTCCGCCGCGCGCTACATCCAAAACACGACGCCCGTTCGTCAAGCTGAGGCGATTGAGGAAAAAAATGGCGCAGCGGGTCTTTGGATTCCCGTTATTCTTGGCTTCCTGCTCATTGGCGCGGGTGGGGCCGCATGGTTGCGCGGGGCGGAAAAGCTGTTGGGGGAATGGGGACCTGTCTTGGCTTTCTCTGGATTGGTTATTGGTATCTGCCTCGTCCTGATGGGCGTTTACGCGGCATTAAGGATGAATCTAGGCAATCGCGACTGAAGGCCGTTTGGAAAGATATTCGCAACAGTTTGAGCGTAGGAGCCGGAATATGTTGACGGAAAACGAAAATTATAACGACGTTCAAAACACGGAAGAGGCTCATTTTGATGTGCCCCCATCTCCGATGCTGACGGATTGGACGGAAGAGAACTCGCAGAAATTTCAAAAAGATATCATGAGCTTCGGGCACAATCTGGCAGGGACAGGCCTGTTTACGGATGAGGCGCTGATTGATTTGTTAGAACGTCACCCTTCTGAATTACTTGATGTTTGCACGATGGGCGCAGCGGATCATCCCATTTACCCCAATCGTTTCAGAACGGGTGATTTCCGGGGTGTCTCCGGCGAAACACTTTTGGCAGCGGCGAAAGCCGGGCGTGTTTGGATCAATGTCCGCGAAGCCATGAACGTACACACCGATTATAAAGCGGCCCTTGATGAGATGTATGGTGAATTGGCTGAGAAAACTGGCAACCAAGCTTTTAACCCGCGGGGCGGGATTTTGATTTCCAGTCCTGTCGCCAAAGTGCCTTATCATGTCGACAAAACAGAAACGATCCTCTGGCATGTACGCGGACGCAAACGCATGTATCTTTACCCGCGCACGCAAAAATTCATTCCCGACCGTGCCTATGAGGCAACTTTGACCAATTTCATCGATGATGATCTGCCCTATGACGCCTCTTTTGATGAGGCGGCAACAATTATTGATATTGATGAAAACACAGCCCTGTCATGGACATTAAATGCGCCGCACCGGGTTGATAATCAGAGCTTCTGTGTCTCTGTGACAACGGAGTACTCAACGGCGGAGTCGGGGATGAAAAACGCAGCTATGCTGACCAATGCGACGCTCCGTCATCGCCTCGGCATGAACCCCTCCTATGCAGAAGACGGCCCGGCGGCTCGGAAGGTGAAATCTTTCGTGGGGCGGGCTATTCGAAAAGTCGGTATGGTTCCGAATACAACGACGGCGGATATGGTGACTTTTAAGATCGATGCGCAAGCCGATGATTTTATCGTCGATACAGATCCATATCAGCGCACCTTCTAGATTTGATGTCATCTCCGTCCTAAGTGGGCGGCGTGACTGTTCATCTTCAAAAACTTTCCGTTGGGTCCGAGTCGATCCAGACACTGGCCGACTGGCAGGACCATGTTGTTGCAAGACGGCAGCAGCAGGGCCTGTCCGCGCATCATGTCCATGTCACGCGCATGTTCCCGAAACGAAAAGAAGACCTCCTGGAGGGCGGGTCAATTTATTGGGTCATCAAGGGCAATATCCTGTGCCGGAACCGGATTGTGGCGCTGGACGAAACGACAAAGAACGGGCACCGGGCCTGCGCCATTCTGATGGACCCTGAACTCATTCCCGTCCTTCCCGTGCCGCGCCGCGCTTTTCAGGGATGGCGCTATTTGCAGGTTGGTGACGCGCCTGCGGACCTGACGGGGGCGGAAAACGGGGCGGATCTGCCGGCGGCTTTTCGCGCGAAACTTATTCAACTCGGCGCTTGGTAAACCCGCATAAAAAAAGCCCCGAACATTGTCCGGGGCTTTCGCATTTTTATGTCGGAGAGACTTAGAAGTTCACACGGACCTTGGCGTACCACTGACCGCCATTAAAGCCGGTTGGCGCAGCTTCAGGGTAAAGTTGACCTGTGCCGCCCTGACCCGGGTTTTCATCCGGATAGTTATCGAAGATGTTGTTTGCGCCGATAGCAAGCTCAACACCTTCGCGCACTTCAGCCGCGACTTCTGCGTCAATCAGGATTTCGGAACCGATATCGTCGACGCCGTTCCCTGTATCATCCCAACCGCCAAAATAGTTGGCGCGCAACACGCCACGGAAAATACCCTGACTGTGTGTGAAGGTCGCACTGCCTTTGACGTTTGGCAGAAGGTCTTCGAGGGCTTGGACACGGCCATCGCTGATCGGGTTCAAGTCACCACGATCTGTGACTTCTGTATCGGTGTAGTTTGCCGCGACGATAATGTTAGAATTACCACCGCCCAAGCTGAATGGATACCGTGCGACAAGGTCGATACCACGCGTGCGTGTATCGAAACTGTTGGAGAAGAAACGGAATTGCGACAGATCATCCAAGCTCAGGAAGTCCTGACGATTGATAACGCCTGCACCGCTGAGCGTGTCCAGGGCCTCACTGACCGAGTCGTATCCGGCAACAGCAATATCCGTGTCGATATTGACATTTCCAGCGGACCGCAGGGCGGCGAGGAAGTCAACATTGGCACCCAAGGCAATCCGGTTGTCGACTTCGATTTGGAAGGCGTCGAGCGTGACACTCAGGCCGGCATAATCAAACGCGATACCGGCGGAGAAGTTGGTTGCATCTTCCGGTCCCAATTCAGGGCGTCCGCCTTGCGTTGTCTCGATGAAGTCAGCGGCCAATTGTCCGGCGGCTGTGTTCAATGGAAGCGTACCTTGGTCGATCAAAACACCGCCGACATTCTGCGTCGTCACGTTTGTAATATTGGCCTGACCCGCTGTCGGGGCATGGAAGCCTGTCGAATGCGTTGCACGAAGTGAGATATTATCCGTCGCTTTAAACAAGGCAGCGATTTTATAATCAACCGTGTTACCAAATTCAGAGAAATCCTCATACCGCACCGCACCTTGTAAGGTCAGCTTGTCGGAAACATCGGCTTCAAGGTCGAGATAGGTGCCGAATGAGTCCTGCGAGTTGGAAGAACTGTTCGGGAAACCACCAAAACCGTTAGAGCTGGAGGAGAAACCCTGGCTGGCCAAGGGACCGAGCGCGAAAGAGGCCGGGTCGCCCGCGAAGAGATCGAATGTTTCCTCGCGATATTCCGCACCAAATGCGATGGAGAGTTCAGAGGCAAGGCCAACATCTACGAGATAGCCGAAATCGGCATTGATCGTTGTTTCAATCTGCTCTTGACCACCGGGAATAAAATCACGGGGTGTGTCCGGCCCGAGGGACGCATTGACTGTATTATTGATAAAGAAGTCAACGCGGGATGCCCCGTGCGTGATGGAGTAATCATAGCTAAGACCTGTACCAATATCAAAGATACCGCGAAGACCTGCTGTAATGCCGAAATCACGCAAATCGCCACCAAAACGTGGCACGAAACCGCCGGGGATTGTTTCCGTAAAGGCAAAACAATTTGAGTCGGCTGCGATATTTGCGAAGATAGCAGCATCTTGAATGAGGCCATCTGTGCCTGACAATGGGATGCCATCTATACAGCTTGACCCACCGTCAAGATCGCCAACGCGCACAGAGTCAAAGATATCTGCAAAGGCGATTTCATCGCCATTCACGTCTTCAAACACATCATCCGAGCTGTCGTCAGTTGTCCCGCCTGCAACTTGTGTGACTGCAAAACCATCGCCGTCAACACGTGGACCGGCGTAAACGCCGCCGCGATTGGTCGGGTTCCGGTAGAAAAATCCGCCTGTCGTTTGACGCTCGGCATATGTACCCGTGGCGTAGACTTCTTTGTCTGTACCAATTTCAAACGCCGTGTTGAAGAGGAGTTTCAGGTCGCCTTCGACATCCGGCTGACCCCAATATTGTGGGACTTCGTCGGTGAATGTATTGATCGTCTCGAAATCTGCGACAGCTGTGTTGCCGGCCGCAATCAGTGCTTGAACATCGTCACGCACGACAGAGCGGACCGTGCCGTCTGTTTCGCCATATTCTGCTGTCACATTGAAGAAGCCAACATCACCGAGGGGAAGGCCGAGATTACCGCCAATGCGGTAATTGTCGCCGTCGCCGTCATATGTGGATCCGTATTTGGCTTCAATCACGCCGCCCGTGGAGTCGTCTTTGAGGACGAAGTTAATCACGCCTGCAATCGCGTCAGACCCGTATTGCGAGGACGCACCATCGCGCAGGACTTCGACCTGTTTCAGAGCCATGGACGGGATGGACGAGACGTCAACACCTTGTGAACCATCGGCAATACCACCGCCGAGGAAAGAGATAACCGCGCCGCGATGACGGCGCTTGCCGTTAATCAGAACGAGTGTGTTATCAGGCGACAGACCACGCAGGTTGGCGGGACGCACGATAGAGGCCGCATCGGAAATGGGCTGTGTATTTACGTTATAGGACGGAACCGCTGTGCGAAGAAGGTCTTGGACATCATCGGCTGCGTTGGTTGTGAATTCGACATTTGAAATTACGTCAACGGGTGCCGGTGTATCCGCAGCGGACCGCAGGGCACGCCGTGTACCCGTCGTAATCACGACATCTTCGCGTTCAACGACCGTGTCGTCAACATCCTGCGCGAAAGCAGGGGAGGCCACGAGACCTGTGAGAAGAAGAGAGGAGGCGGACAGTGTCAGCCATGATTTCAAGTTTTTATGTTGCATTATTTGCATCCTGTTATTGTGTGACCGGGTATTATGGCCTCTCTCGAGGGGCGTCGAGACTATGAACAAACGTAAAGGTGGATATGTTTCTGACAACAGGATTGTGCCTTAACTGGCACTTTTCATGCTTTCTGTTGCAAATTTGACACAAATCAGCTGATTGCTAAGGTAAAATTTACCTTTATTGAACGTGTTTGCACATAATGAGGTCGAAATATTTTGGGTCAACCTTCTGAAATCGTATTACGACTTGCCGTTGAAGCGGATATTCCCGCCATAAAGGCGCTCATGCAGGCTTCAATTGAAACACTCCAATCCGATTACCTCACGCCGCAACAGGTTCAGGCCTCACGGGCCGCCATGGGCTTAGACACCCAACTCATCACGGATGGAACCTATTTCTGTGTCTGGGACGCAGATACGCTCGTGGGCTGTGGGGGATGGTCTTTCCGCGCGACGCTCTATGGCGGCAATCATACGAAGGGACGGAGTGCGCGCCACCTGGACCCCGCGACCGAAAGAGCAAGAATTCGCGCCATGTACACCCACCCCGATCATACGCGCCGCGGCATTGCAAAGCTTATTCTATCGGCGTCTGAACAGGCCGCTTTCAACGCGGGCTACCTCACGCTGGAAATGGCGGCGACATTAGCAGGAGAGCCCTTTTACGCTCGGTGTGGGTATCGTGTTGAGTCGCGCTGGCTGGATGAAAATGGATCTGTGCCCGTGCCGTTGCTGACGATGGTGAAATTCTTCACGTGAACGACTTGAGGTCGCAAATCATTTTAAGCCTCAATTTATGATTTCTTAAATACGTCCCTGCATTTTGACGTCTCGGGGAGACTGAAAGGTTGGGATCATGACAGCTCTATTCACAGCGAGAGACAGCGAACGCCACCAGGGTGCCCTCAATGTCATCCCGCATATCTTGAATGCCGCCAATATGGCCTATGCGCGGGTGGACGGTCACCAGGTTATTCAACAGGCTGATGGTGATGTCGCCGGTATTTTGGGACTAGATCGGAATGCGGAACTGGAGGGGTTTAGCCTTTCTGATGTGCTTCACCGTTTTAAAATAGAAGACCCCGTAACGCGTCAGCCGCTGAGTCCCAAGGCGGTTTCCAAGATGATCGCGGCATCTTTGCAGTCACCCGAGCCTCACCGCACAACCGTTATTCTCACGACATTGGATGGGCGGCGGGTCCGCGCGAATTCTTGGTATGATGGTCAAGGCGAATCCACGCTCGTCGTGCGCGACATATCCGTGGACTCGCAATATCGCGACCTATTTGAAATTGCGATGGGGGCGGCCAATGCCGGTTTCTGGTCCATGGACTTTAAGACGGGACAATTTACCTATTCCGCCAGTGTCATGAGCCGTCTGACAGACCGCGAGCAGGCACTTCTGCAGAAAAACGGATTATTCGCAATTATCCACCCTCAGGATTTGCAGCACATCACGAGCGAATGGGCGGAAATCGCCCGGCAGAAGACCGGTTTTGACTTTAAATATCGCGTCCGCACGGAGGAAAACCCCTGTATGTGGCAGCGATCCATCGGCCAAATTACCTGCGCCCCCGACGGGACGGCACTGGGTGCAACAGCTTTTGTGATGGATATCACCGAAGATGTCGACAAAACCCAAGCGCTGAAACAAGAACGGTCTGCCTCGAAAGCAAAATCAGAATTCCTCGCCCGGATGAGCCACGAAATACGAACGCCGCTCAATGCGATTATCGGCATGAGCGATAGTCTGCGTGATGAGCCGCTTTCCGATGATGTGCGTGAGGTCATCACAGATATTGAACAAGCCGCCGAAGGTCTGCACCATCTGTTGTCGCGTACATTGGATCATGCAAAATTGATGAGCAATTCCGTCGAAATTATCCGGGACGCAACGGATATCCGGGAGCTGTTAGAGACGGTCTCGCGACTCTGGAAGCCGCAAATCTCCGTCAAGGGCTTGTCCTTCCGTATGATCGTTGATCCCAACCTGCCGGAAATATTGGAATTGGACGGTTTCAGACTGCAGCAATGTCTGAATAATTTTCTGTCAAATGCGACGAAATTTACCAAGACGGGCACGATTTCACTTATCGCGAAACACGCTCATCTGAAAGGCGTACCACAATTGGTGCTCGCTGTTCAGGACACGGGGATCGGCATGACACCCGAAGAGGCGAAGCGTATTTTTGAACCTTTTGCCCAAGCTGATGGCACGATCCAACGCGAATATGGTGGCACGGGGCTGGGCATGGCGATTTCCCATGATCTTTGCGAGCTTATGGGCGGTCAGATAAAAGTGAAATCCGCGCTGGAGGCGGGCTCAACATTTGCAATGATCCTGCCCATTGACCCGGCTGAGGCGAAAGATGTGGCCGCGCCGGAGACTGCGCCCGTCCTCGAAGACCCGCCCCTCCAGAAAAAGCCTAAGGTCGCCGAATTTGAGGCGCTGATTGTACCTGAACCCATTAAAGTTGCGAGCGTGTCAAAGCATGATGAGATCCGACCTTTTGAAGGTTTGAATGTTCTCTGTGTCGAAGATAATCCGATCAATCAGAAAGTCGTCAAGCGACTCATCGGGAAACGCGTTGCACAGCTTTATTTTGCAGAAAATGGGCGCGAGGCCCTGAATGTCTTAAACACCGTTTCGGTCGATGTCGTATTGATGGATATTCATATGCCCGTCATGGATGGGATAGAGGCGACACTTGAAATTCGGAAATCGGATGCCGCCTATGCGAATGTCATTATTATCGCTCTAACAGCGGATCCCGATTATCAGCAGCGCCGAATTTGCCGCAATATCGGGATGGATGACACGATCGCGAAACCCGTCCGGCGCGAAGATATCCTGGAGGCGTTTGACCGCACGCTGGGTAAATTGTCCCATCGCTACGGCAGCCATGTCGCCCTTAGCGCTTAGGCCTGACCGGCCTCTCGCTAAACCGCGAAATTATCGATCAGGCGGACGCTGCTCTCGCCATTCGGGCAATGCGCCGCGACGAGGACGCGCGCTGGACCGTTAAGATAGCCGCCTTCGAGGACGGTCAGCGAGTTGGGGCTGCGGACTTCGACATAATCAATTGAAGAAAAGCCTGCCACCAGCAGGGACCGCTTCGCGGCATCCGTCGCCTCATCAACATGTCGACCGTCGCGCATATCTTCTGCACATTTCATCATGATAACGTTGAGCTTGCGGGCCAGCGCAAGACCGTCCGCATCGAAATAGGCATTGCGGGAGGAGAGGGCGAGGCCGTGTTCATCCCGCGCAATCGGAGCGCCAATGATTTTGATCGGCATGTCGAGGTCTTCGACGAGGCGTCGGATGGTCGCGAGTTGCTGATAATCCTTCTCGCCAAAAATCGCCGTATCGGGCTGTACGCGGTTGAACAGCTTGGTGACGACGAGCGCGACCCCGTCAAAGAATGTCGGGCGGTGATCCGTTTCCAACCCTTTAGCGACGCCGCCGACTTTGACTTCTGTGGCATGGTGGACATCATACATGGTTTGCGGATCGGGGACATAGATCAGGTCAACGCCTTCGGCTTTGAGAAGGCGGGCATCTTCCTTTTCCGTGCGCGGATAGGCATCAAGGTCTTCACCCGGCGCGAATTGGGTGGGGTTGACGAAGATGGAGACGACAACGCGGTCGCCATATTGTTTGGCCAAGCGGACGAGCGTCAGGTGGCCTTCATGCAAAGCCCCCATCGTCGGGACAAAGACAATCCGGTCCCCCGATCCCCGATAGGACCAGATTTGATTGCGGAGATCGCGTTCTGTGCGGACGATTTTCATGGCGTGTGCTTAGCCGTGTGTGAGCATGGGGGGTAGTGGTAAATTAAACGACTTGTTCCCGGCGAATGCCGGGATCTCCAACGTCTTCAAGAGGGTGCAGATGTTCATGAGGGACTCCAGATACACTATTATTCGCAAATGCATGAATTCTGTCGTGAACATAAGGATGTCCCGGCCTTCGCCGGGAACAGGTGGTGGCCGGTTTAAGGCGCAATCAACCAACACGGTCCTTGTGCCGTTTTACAAATCCCCTTTGCTTCCTCTGCTGTTAATCCCGACAGTTTCGCATGGAAAACCGGTTGCCCCTGCGAGAAGCCACTGGAGAGCTCCATCGGCGCTTTTGGCGCGAGGGTCTTGGACATTTGCACCGCAAAACCTTCGCTCGGCATATTCCGCAATGCGACGGACCAAGGTTTAACCTGAACCGGCGCATCGACTCCGCGCAGGATAGCTGTGGGTGGCGTGTCAGACATCACGAGTTGTGTTCTGGCTTCGGGGACGACACCCATAACGTCAAAGCCTCGTTCGACAAGGTCTCGGACATGTTGATTTCGACTCTTTCCGCTGGCCCCGCCCAGCACAATCGTGATCTGGCGACGGCGATTGCGCGTCGCACTGACCATCAGATTATAGCCCGACGCGCGGGTATAGCCCGTTTTGAACCCGTCCACCTCGACCATATCGTGAAGCAGCGCGTTTGTATTTTTCTGCCCGCGAAACCGCTTCTGCCCAAAATATCGATAGCGCGCGCGGTGGGTCGTCAGGACGCTATGCGCGAGTTTCGCCATATCCCGCGCGGTCGTGACTTGGTCAGGATGGGGCAGCCCGTTCGCGGTTTTGAATGTTGTACGCTGCATGCCCAGCTCCCGCGCTTTGGCCGTCATCATCTCGGCAAAGCGGGCTTCCGTGCCGCCCAACCGTTCGGCGAGTACGACGGCAGAATCATTATGACTACGGACGGCGACGGATTGGATGAGTTGGTCGACGGTGATCTTCGCGCCCGCTTTCAGGCCTAGTTCCACAGGCGGGGTACGGGCGGCTTTCTGTGAGACGGTAAGTTCCTCGTCCAAGCGAAGTGTTCCGGCATCCAGTGCGTCAAAGACCAGATGCAAGGTCATGACTTTCGTCAGGCTGGCGGGGAATCGCGGCTCATCAATCTGTCGCGCATGCAACACATCCAGCGTATCCGCATCGACAATGATCGACGCATATCGGTTCTGCGCCTGCGCCGGAACCGAGATCAGGACAAACGCTATTGCAATGAGGAGGAGTCGCAACCACATCCGTCCTGGCTACCGTTTGTCGGTTAGGACATGGTTAACGTGTCTTAACTTTATTCAGTTCAATTGGAATATATTGAACAGCTTACACACATTATCCAACGTCCACAGGGTTTGCAGGCCCGTAATGAATTCATAACAAGAGATAAGATGACCGTGAATTTAAACGATAACCATATCAAACTTGCCGGATCCGATGATGAGAGCGAGAGCGGCGAAGAGCGCGGCGTCGCGACCAAGCTCCGGCCAAAGACCAAGAAGCCATCCATGTGGCGCGTCATTTTGATGAATGATGATTACACGCCGATGGAGTTTGTGGTTTCTATCCTTATGGGCATCTTCAAGAAAACCTCGGAAGAGGCGACGCAGATTATGTTGAATGTTCACCAAACGGGCATTGGTACCTGTGGTGTCTACACATTCGAAATTGCGGAGACAAAAGTCTCGCAGGTCATGGACGCAGCGAAGCGTGCACAACATCCGTTGCAATGCACGTTGGAGAAGGTTTGAGTCGTTCAAATCATATCCGTCATTACCGGGCTTGTCCCGATAATCTAAAACCAAGTCGCGCCATCGTATGCACTACCGACAAGCCCGGTAATGACTTGTTCACACATGTCCTCACGCCCCTGTGACAGTTCGCGGCTTGAAAGCAGAAATGAATTCCCCACATCTGGACACTGAAAGGAAATTCTAATGGCATCATTTTCCCCCGTTTTGGAAGAAACAATCCATCGGACTCTCAAGCTTGCAACAGACCGCAAACATGAGTTGGCCACATTGGAACATCTCGTACTGGCTCTCTTGGATGACAAAGACGCTGTCGCCGTCATTACCGCCTGCGACGTCGATATCGAACCCTTACGAAGTGATCTAGAAAATTATATTGATGAGGATTTGGCGTCTTTGAAAGTCGAAGACTCAGAGCAGGCTCGTCCGACGGCGGGTTTTAACCGCGTTGTCCAAAGGGCCGTTATTCATGTTCAATCTTCGGGTCGATCAGAGGTCACAGGTGCGAACGTTCTCGTTGCGCTGTTTGCGGAACGCGAAAGCCCGGCCGTCTATTTTCTGCAGGAACGTGACATGACGCGTTACGATGCGGTGAATTACATCAGCCACGGGATTAGCAAATCCGGCGAGAATGTCGCGAAATCCCCGACGGGCGCGGATATGCCTGAAGGTGAGGACGCGAAGAAGAAAGACCCACTGGAAGAATATACGGTTAACCTGAACCAGAAAGCCCAAGAGGGCGATATTGATCCGCTCATCGGGCGCGATGAAGAAGTCGAACGTTGTATCATGGTGCTGTCGCGTCGTCGCAAGAATAACCCGCTTCTCGTGGGCGATCCGGGCGTGGGTAAGACCGCGATTGCCGAAGGTATTGCGCGTCGTATCGTGAATGAGAAAGTCCCTGAAGTGTTGAAAGACGCGACGATCTATTCCCTCGATATGGGCGCCCTGCTGGCCGGAACCCGTTACCGCGGTGATTTCGAGGAACGGTTGAAAGCCGTCGTCACGCAATTGCAGGAAACCGATGGCGCCGTGTTGTTCATCGACGAAATCCACACCATCATTGGTGCGGGTGCAACGTCGGGTGGGGCGATGGATGCGTCTAATCTGCTTAAGCCGGCCCTGCAATCGGGTAAACTCCGCTGCATGGGTTCCACGACCTATAAGGAATATCGTCAGCATTTCGAGAAGGACCGCGCCCTGTCGCGTCGTTTCCTGAAAATCGACGTGTCTGAGCCGACAGCGGAAGATGCCGTGAAAATCCTTCAGGGCCTCAAGTCCTATTTCGAGGAATTTCATGATGTGACTTACACATCTGCGGCCATCCAAGGTGCGGTGGATCTCTCTGTGCGTCACATCACGGACCGCAAGCTGCCGGATAAGGCCATCGACATTATCGATGAGGCAGGCGCGCGCACGAAACTCGTGACCGAGGATAAGCGCAAGAAAAAGATCGGCATCAAGGAAATCGAATCCGTGATCGCGAAGATCGCCCGCATCCCGCCGAAATCTATTTCGCGCGATGATGAGAAGGCGCTGAAATCACTTCCGATGGACCTCAAACGCATGGTGTTTGGTCAGGACGACGCGATCGAAAAAGTCGCCTCCGCCGTCAAACTCGCCCGTGCAGGTCTGCGCGAACCGAATAAGCCGATTGGCTCCTATCTGTTCGCAGGGCCGACAGGTGTTGGTAAAACCGAAGTCGCCAAGCAACTTGCCATGACCCAGGGTCTGGAATTGCTCCGCTTCGACATGTCCGAATATATGGAGCGTCACACCGTGTCGCGCCTGATCGGCGCCCCTCCGGGTTATGTCGGATATGACCAAGGCGGCCTGTTGACTGATGCTGTCAATCAGAACCCGCACAGCATCCTTTTGCTGGACGAGATCGAGAAGGCCCATCCGGATATCTACAACATCCTGTTGCAGGTGATGGATAATGGGTTCCTGACCGACGCCAATGGTCGCAAGGTCGACTTCCGTAATGTCATCCTGATTATGACGACAAATGCAGGCGCGGCGGATGCGGCGAAGGCCGAAATCGGATTTGGTCGCGGCATGCGCGATGATGAGCAGGAAAGCGCCATCCAGCGTCGCTTTACGCCGGAATTCCGTAACCGTCTGGATGCTGTCGTGTCCTTCGCGGCCCTGACGCCGGAAGACATTGCCAAGGTCGTCGACAAATTCGTCATTCAGTTGGAAGCGCAGTTGTCCGAGCGGAAAATCGAATTTGAACTGTCCAAGGGTGCCAATCTCTGGCTCGCCAATAAGGGCTATGACAAACGCTACGGCGCGCGACCGCTCGGCCGGGCCATTCAGGAATATATCAAGAAGCCGCTCGCGGATGAGATATTGTTTGGCAAGTTGAAGACAGGCGGCCTCGTGAAAGTCGGCGTCGACCGCAAGAAGGAAAACCTGACCTTCAAGATCGTCCCGCCTGCTAAGGGCAAGGCCTCCGGGAAAGGGTCCAATGCGCCCAAGCCTAAGGAGGACGCGTAGCGTCCGCAATTGACCCAGTGGGTCAATTGAGCGCTACGCCGACCCCCACCTGGGTCGGATTCGTCGAAACTAGATACGATAACCGCGTCTTTCGAGACGCGGTTTTTTAATACTCATGTCATCCCGGCCTTTAGCCGGGATCTTAGGCTTAGCCTTTGGTGCGGAGTCCAAGTGCTATTCTGACTCCACATTTAACTCAGTCTATAAAGGTCCGGCTCAAGGCCGGGGGGACATTTATTGTTCAGTCGAGCGTGATTTGTAAACGCTCCAACCCCCGTACCGACAACCCCCGCTTAAATCTGACGTCACCCGCCAACACTACCTTCTCAAACCGCACCAATAACTCTCCAAACAACACCTGCAAATTCAATCGCGCCAATTGATTGCCGAGGCACAGATGTGCACCACGTCCAAAGGCTAAATGCCGATTGGGTTGGCGGTGAATGTCGAAGGTTTCGGCATCTTCAATCACAGTCTCATCACGGTTCGCCGAAGCATAGAGCAGTCCAAATGTCGTCCCCGCCGGATATTTATTCCCCCTAATTTCCACATCCACCGTCGTATGGCGGTGAAAAAAAGGCAGGGGCGGTTCGTATCGAAACATCTCTTCTATCGCACTTGGCAATAAGTCAGGATCACGCCGCAAATCCGCAAGTGCCTCTGGGTTTTTCAAGAGCGTGTGCAACCCCGTCCCGATCACATCAATTGTCGACCCATGCCCCGCCATTAGGATCAACATGCAGGTCGCAATGAGTTCGTCGCCCTTGAATGCCCCCGCCATCTCCTGCGCGATCATTTTTGAGAGCAAGTCGTCTTTCGGCGCCAACTGACGTGCCTTCTTCAATGCGACGAGATAGTCGTGAAATTCCCGAACGGCGGTCTCGGCCTTCGCTTTCTTCTCCGGCGTTTTGTCCACGTCATAATAGGAGACGACATCTTCCGACCATTCCCGCAAGCGCGGGGCGTCTTCCTCCGGTACGCCCAAGAACCGCCCGATGACGAGTCCGGGCAGGGGTGCGGCAATAGTTTCGATAAAATCAAATGGCACGCCGCGTGGAATGTTGGACAAAAGACGGTCCACATAGGTTCGAATATCGGCCTCCATCCGCCCAACGCCGGGTCTTGTAAACGCCCCCATTACGGTGCTTCGTAACCGCCCATGGTCCGGCCCGTCCGTATCCAGCAGGTTTGTCTGCACAAAACGCTCGTGAAAGGGCATATCCGCGAAGCCCGAGGCCTGTTTTTCAGCAGCAATTTCAGCAGGGGATCGAAAGCCCACAAGGGACCTCACCATCGCGGGGTCCGTCGCAATCTGCGAGACATCCGCATGACGCGAGAGCATAACCATGTTCAGGTCGGGCCAATGATAGGGCGCATCTAAAGCCCGCATCTTGGCATAGGTCGCATAGGGGTCGGCGGCGAAATCTGCGGAGAGCGGGTTGAATTGAAACGGACGGGTCATGCGTCCTTATTCAGGATGGGCGGTGAAGGTTCAAATTTGAATCTGGGTCAATCCAACAGAATGGGGATGTTTATCCGCGTTAAAATTCACTTACTTAGACGCGAACTTTCCCAATCCCTCACCTCCATTTCCGTCCACCCAAGCGAAAGCTGGGGTCCAGAGCGGTGATTGCTTTCAGTGCGTTATGGACAAACGGTTCATTGACGCTCTGGACCCCAAATCAAGTTTGGGGTGGACGGGGTGTGGGGGAGGTTGCGTACCCAATCCCCGGTTAAGCACAATCGTATCCCCGTTTATCCGCCCCGCGATATGTTTCATCTGTTCCGATGAGATGGACAGGCAATCGATCGTGGTTTGTTGCTCATAGGACGGCGGGACTGAGCAATTGACTATCGAGGTCGATCTGTGCCGGGTCTTTCATGGCGAGCGTTGACCGCCGGGCCTTGAACGGGGCTTGCAGGATTAAAGCCCTGCAGAGCTGTTGAAGGCGCGACTGCGGGACCCGGTGCATTTCGCGAACGCGAATTGCACGGACCGTTATGTCTACAACCGTCGCCGCGTGGCCTAGCCTCTGCAAAATAAAATAAAACTCTCGGTACTCCGGCAGGGGTGCCGGCCACGCGGGCGGTCCATCCTCCCCAAACTGAACACTCCGGCAGACCCCGCGACGGGCTGCGAGCGTTCCCTCCTGCGTGAAAGGCAACCCCATGAAACATTCCAAATCCAGACGATCCAAACACTCTCGCTGCAAGTGCGGGGCATATCTCCCGCTCTCGCCTGCCGATGAACTCGCACAGGTCAAACTTGAGATCGAGAAAGCAAGGCTCGCGAAGTTACGCGAAGATCTGCCAGATCCCGACGCACCAAAATATACGGCCTATGAAGATTTGCCACCGCCTTCACCGGAAGATGAAGCGAGGTTCTATGAGGAATTTAAACGGCTCTACAATAATATTGTCGATAGGCGCGAAGACCTATTCGAACGCTCCAATTGACGCCCCCATCTCCACCCGTTACTGCGTCGCGAGTTGAAGGACCTTTTGCCGATGACGCATGATATGACCGATTTCGACGCTTATCCGTTTACGCGCGAACATTGCCTGTCCATTTCCGATTTTCACCGTGTTGATATTGAACGCCTGCTGGACCTCGGCGCGCATTATCTGGATCTGGATGTACAGAAATCCCGCACGCGCGATGTGTTGCGTGGCAAGACGCTGATCAATCTATTTTTTGAAAATTCGACACGTACGGAAAAGTCGTTCGAGGTCGCGGGCAAACGGCTCGGCGCGGATGTGATTTCGATGCAGGTGGCGTCGAGTTCCGTGAAGAAGGGCGAGACGCTGCTAGACACGGCGGCGACATTGAATGCTATGAATCCAGACCTCCTCGTCGTGCGGCATGGCTCATCCGGGGCTCCGGCTCTGCTGGCGCAGAAAGTGTCCTGTTCCGTGATTAATGCGGGGGACGGGATGCATGAACATCCGACGCAGGCGCTGCTGGATGCGCTAACGCTTCGCGAAGCTTTTGACGGTGATATTGGCGGGCTGCAAATCGCGATTTGTGGCGATATTCTGCATAGCCGCGTGGCGCGGTCCAATGTGCAATTGCTGAATCTGTTGGGCGCGAATGTGCGTCTTGTCGGGCCGCCGACCCTTATCCCGACGGACGCAGATCGTTGGGGGGCGGAGGTCTTTCACGATATGAAATCCGGCTTGAAAGGCTGCGATGTCGTGATGATGCTGCGCCTGCAATTGGAACGGATGCAGGGGGCCTTTGTGCCGTCCAAACGCGAATATTTTCACTTCCACGGGTTGGACCGTGCCAAGCTCGCTTTCGCCAAACCGGGCGCATTGGTCATGCATCCGGGGCCGATGAATCGCGGGGTGGAGATCAGTTCCGATGTCGCCGATGATCCCGATATTTCGCTGATTACAAATCAGGTCGGGGCGGGTGTCGCGATGCGAATGGCGATCCTGCATGCGCTGTCAGATGCGCAAGACCGGAGGGCTGCGACATGAGCACGCTAACGCTCACGGATATTCGTATTCTCGATCCTGAAACGGGGATGGATGCGCTTGGTCACTTGCGGATTGAAAATGGCGTCATCGCCGAATTCGGTCCCGATTGCGGAATCTATGGCACGGTTATTGAGGGGCAGGGGCTCTGCGTTGCGCCCGGCCTGATTGATATGCGTGTGACGACGGGTGAGCCCGGTCGGGAAAACCGCGAAACACTGGCCACGGCCGCGCAGGCTGCCATTGCGGGCGGAGTCACGTCCATGGTTGTCATGCCCGGCACGGACCCTGTCTTGGATGATATGGCGCTGGTCGATTATGTGCAGCGGCGCGGCGAAGGCCTGCCGGTCAATGTGATGGTGGCGGGCGCGCTGACCAAGGATATGGACGGGTCGACCATGACAGAAATCGGCCTGATGCAACAAGCGGGTGCGGTCCTGTTTGCCAGCGGGAAAATGCCCATCACGGATGCGCAGACTATGAGGCGTTTGCTCGCCTATGCCTCCAGTTTCAACGCGCTGATTTCCAATCACTGTATCACACCGGATATGTCCAAAGGCACCGTCGCGCATGAGAGTGATTTTTCCGCGCGGCTCGGTCTGTCCAGCGCGCCCGCCGTCTCTGAACGCATCATGGCGGAACGGGACGTGGCGCTGGCGGAATTGACGGGCGGGCGGGTCCTGTTGGACCTGATTTCGTCTGCGGATGTCTTGCCTGTGTTACGTCGGGCAAAAGCGAAAGAGTTGGAAGTGGCCGCAAGTGTGTCGATCAATCATCTCGCGTTGAATGAAATTGATATCGGCGATTACCGGACCTTTGCGAAACTGGAGCCGCCCCTGCGCGAAGAACGCGATCGTCAGGCGTTGCTCGCCGCTGTGAATGACGGGACGATTGATGTGATTGTGTCTGATCATGACCCGCGTCCCGCGGGGGAAAAGCGTCTGCCCTATGCGGAGGCGTCACCCGGCGCGGTCGGGTTGGAATTGCTACTGGCGGCGGGTTTGAGCCAGGTCGCGGATGGCGGGCTGGACCTGCTGCCGTTCCTGCGGGCGCTGACCTGTGGGCCGGCGGACTTGCTGGGCATTGAGGCCGGGCGGATTGCGGAAGGCGCGGTGGCCGATCTTGTCGTGTTTGATCCAGATGAGCCTTGGGTTTGCGACGCGTCAAAGCTGCGCAGCCGCTCAAAGAACACGCCATTTGACGGACGACGCCTGACGGGGCGCGTGCGGCATACGATTAAGGGAGGCGAGGTCGTCTATTCGGCGGACTGAAGCCCGGCCTTCTCCAACTCACGCCCCATTGTGCCGGTCAAAAAATGGAACAGCATTTTGAAATCCGAGCCGAGGGACCAAAGCGGGTAAGTGAAGGTCGCGGGTTTGTTCTTCTCGATCAGGCCGTGACTGACCCAGGCGAAGAAATAGCCGCAGATGAGGACGAGGGGAATCAAAAGCCAATTCTGCGTGATGAGCAGAAAGATGAGGAGCGAAATCGCCAGCCCCGTCCCGACATAATGCCAGCCGCGCGTCGCAGGCTGCGCATGTTCCCGCAGGTAATAGGGCCAGAACTCGGCATAGGTTGTGATCGTTTTCATAAAGTAAGTCTGCCCGAAGCCGCCAAAAATGTCCAATCTATGAAGATTGTCGAAAGAAATAGGTAAGGTTAACCGGATGTTTACCCTATTCCTTCACATATTCACTGTCTCTTCTAGGGACACCACCATTCACCTAATACCTTCCGGGCGCCCGTTTGAAAAAACAGCGTCCTTTTTTTTGTGCTGAATTCCGCACATTTTGTGAAAACTGGGCTTGCCGAAACGGATTTTCGCTTGTATCAGGCGCGCCTACCTCGAATGGTCTATTCCGCAATAGCTCAGTTGGTAGAGCAGCTGACTGTTAATCAGCTTGTCGCAGGTTCGAGTCCTGCTTGCGGAGCCATTCTCTTGTCTACCTAATAAAGTATTTGAACAGACGCAGACAGTGCGCCTCCATATTTCTGTAGCGTTAGGTTTCGTTCAACATATTGGATTTTCTCGATTGAATCAGTATCTCCACGTTAAGCGCAGACGAAACTGCTGTTACGCCTGCCTTGTCTTTGACGCTTTGATATTTGGCCTTTTATGATACAGAGCTCTCGCGCCTTATCGACTTGGCCTTTGACACGGTAACCTTAACCTGTCTGCTGCCCTTGACCGGATAGATTTAGAGCCTGAAGACCTTCTGCCGTCATTCCAGTCTTTAATAATTCCACATCGTCCCATCCTCTAGGCGCACGATGGGGTGATAGCGGCGGTCAAAAGAATAGCGCTTTGCCTCAGTCTCATCAAAATCTACGCCGAGACCCGGGGCGTCGCTGACATAAAATAATCCGTTATCGAGATAATGGTCTGAAGGAAATAGAGCGTCACATTCCTCTGTCCCTAGAACTAAATACTCTTGGATGCCAAAGTTAGGAGCCCAGGCATTTAAGTGAGCCTGCGCGGCCATTGAAATCGGGGAATGGCTCGGCGCGCCGTGGAAACCCGTTCGGATACTATGCAGGCCCGCCAATTCCACAATTCGCCTGACATGGGTGATGCCGCCTGCATAGGTTACCGATACGCGTATGAAGTCGAGCAATTCTTCCTCAATCATGGTTTTGCAATCCCATATCGAGTTAAAGACCTCCCCAATTGCAATCGGCACTGTTGTATGCTGACGGATAAGTCTGAGCGCGTGTTGGTCATCTGCAGGTGTTGGGTCTTCCATCCAGAACAAGTTATATTTCTCAATCTCCTTCCCAAAGGCAGCCGCTTCGCGCGGACGCAGACGGTGATGAACGTCGTGGAGGAGTTTCAGGTCGGGTCCAAATATCTCTCGAACTTTTTCAAAAACGTTTGGCATATATCTGAGATATTTTTCTGAATCCCAGATTTCTTGATCAGGCAGCGCTCCGTATTCGGTAATAAAATGCTTTGTATCACCGCCTTTCCCTGTTGCGTATCCGCCCTCCGGCATATCTGGAATGCCGCATTGCAAGCGAACGGCTTTATAGCCCTGCTCGACATAATGGGCGACAGAGTCGATAAGTTCATCCAGCGTATTCCCAACAGCATGGGCGTAAACGAGCGCGCCGTCGCGACTCTTACCGCCAAAGAGCTGATAAAGCGGCAGTCCCGCAATTTTCCCTTTTATATCCCACAGCGCCATATCAATCGCACCATAAGCGGCCATCGCGATTGGACCACGACGGAAATATGCACCGCGATAAAAATATTGCCAAATGTCTTCGCTATTGCGCGGATCCATGCCGATGAGACAAGGGATGAGATATTCTTTTAAGTATTCCGCCGGGAGCGTTTCGCGCGTGTTGAGTGTGCCGTCGCCGATACCGTATATCCCTGCATCCGTCATGATTTTTAGAGTGACGTAATTTTTGCCAGGACCACCTATAAAAACTTCTGCGTTTGTAATTTTCATCTTTCATCTCCAGCAGAATTTATATTGGTATTAACAAGGCTTAGATATTGGTATAAGCTTTTGGTTAAGTACGATTGAGGGGGAAAATGAGCAAGACAATAAAAGTGTTAGTTCACGGAACTGGCTTTGCGGGGCAAGGTCATACAGAGGCCTTTCGGTATGCAGGGACTGAAGTCGTCGGTATTGTAGGGCGAACACGAAGTGTTGTTGCGCAAGTCGCCAAAGATATGAACATCCCTTATGCCGGTACGGATTGGTCACAAGCGCTTATTGACTGCCAGCCTGATATCGTTTCAATCGCGACACCTGGTGGCGCACATTTTGAACCTATAAAACAGGCCATAGCTAAAGGCTGTCATGTCTTCTGCGATAAACCTTTAACGGCAGATGGCGAGACGGCAAAGGAACTCTATAAACTTGCGACTGATAGAGGGATTAAAACCGCTTTTGCCGCAAGTTTCAGATATATGCCTCACGTGATCCACGCCAAAAGATTAGTGGCCGAAGGCGCGATAGGTGAACCTTTGGAGGTTGAGTGTATGTCCCACTTTAACCTCGAACGTGATATCCCCTTTGGGTGGTCCCACCGCAGAGAGGATGGCGGAGGGAGACTCAATAATAACTTCACCCATAAAATGTCTATTGTCACGTCAGTTGTGGGAGAAAAAATACTTTCAGTCATGGGCGAAGTCAGAGACGATATGGGTAAAGCCCCCGTCGTGAGAGGCGTGCATAATTTTAAGACAAGACGCGAACATATCCCTGATGACTTGAATGATCCATCACTAGAATGGGGTGTGTCCAATGTTGAATGGTCTTATAATGTCACGGCTAAGATTGAGAGCCCGTTCGCTAAAAAGCCCGTTTCAGTTTTGTTTAAACATGGCGGCCTTCATCCTCGTTTTCACGAGGACTATATCGCGTTTTATGGCAGTACTGGCGCGATATATATTCAAGGTCACTATGGTAGCGGACCGCTTTATCTATACGGGGCAGATAGAACATGGAACGAGGTTGAACTTCCCGCCGACATTGCGGCTGATGTTCCCGATGTGGATGGCGATACAGAACGCAATTGGGGCTACTTAATTCGCGAATTTGTGAAAGATATAAAGGGCCAATCTGTTCTACCTTATCAAACTTTTAAAGACGGCGCGCAGTATCAACAGCTTATCGATATCATTCGCAAAAATAATAATTGGGTAGATGTGAGCCATCTATCTGAGGGTCCATAGACGATGTCGCAATTAGATATTTCGAATATCGAATACTTGGTCATTATCGGATATCTGGTTCTAATTACGTTTGTCGGTATTGTTTTCAAGACCTTCTCTTCTGACACAGACGACTATTTCAAAAGTGGCTCCAAAGGGAGTTGGTGGCTCGTTGGTAGTAGTGCATTTATGAGTGCATTCAGTGCGTGGACGTTTACAGGCGCGGCGGGCGTAGCATATGAGTCTGGCTTTTCCGTGATGATC
The DNA here is from genome assembly GCF_050271975.1 of Litorimonas sp. WD9-15. Taxonomy (NCBI): domain Bacteria; kingdom Pseudomonadati; phylum Pseudomonadota; class Alphaproteobacteria; order Maricaulales; family Robiginitomaculaceae; genus Litorimonas; species Litorimonas sp. WD9-15. Next base: position 2,811,487 of record NZ_CP189850.1, on the reverse strand, counting down.
ATCTTTTTAGGGAATGCTTTTGGATTCTTTTTGAATTTTTTATTCCTTGGGCCGTGGCTTCGCCAAATGCGGGTAACAACATTCCCCGAAGCGATTTCCAAACGTTTTGGAGAGCCAACGCGGATGTTCTACGCCCTCTACGAAGTTCCGGTTCGGATATTATACTCCGCCATGGCGCTCTATGGGTTAGGTATATTTTGCTCTGCCGTATTTGGATATAATATTTTCTACGTGATAATTTTATGCGGTATTATCGTGTTGTTCTATTCCGCCACGGGCGGACGCTGGGCCGTGATGGCCACAGACTTCCTGCAAGGTCTTATTCTCGTACCGCTTACGATTATCATTGCCTGGCTATGCATTAGCAAACTGGGTGGTATTGGAAGCTTGTTTGAACAGATCGAGGTGCAAGGGCTATCAGAAGAATTTAACATGATAAATTCGGGCATGCTATTTGGCGGCGCTTACACATGGGGTTGGGCCAGCGCCATGGTCACCAAGGGTTTTTTAGTTTTCAATTCCATGTATGCGGGGCCAAGATATTTTTCGGTCAAAGACGGGCGTGAAGCGCGCAAGGCGGCTTTATTAGCGTCAGCCCTTTTTCTGATCGGCGGCTTGATTTGGTTCCTTCCGCCGATCACAGCGCGGCTGTTATACGCTGAAGATGTCATGGCGCTGGATATCGCAAAGCCCGCAGAGGCGGCCTATGCCATCGCTAGCATTAAACTATTGCCTGTCGGTTTAATCGGATTGATTGTCGTCGCCATCTTGACGGCCACGATGAGCACGATGGATACAGGCTTGAATACCAATGTCGCAATATTAATAAAAGATATTTACCCCAAGCTTAAAAGTAAATTTAAGTGGAAGGAAAAGTCTGAGCCTGAGCTCTTAAAATATGGGCGGCTATATACATTTTTTATGGGTGTTTTTATCCTTTTACTCGCGCTTTATATGGCGCAGGCGAAAGGCAGAGGCATATTTGAAATTATGCTGGATGTCGGTGCACTTTTGATGAGCCCGATTCAAATACCTCTCATGTGGGGGCTGTTTATTCGGCGAACGCCGTCATGGGCGGCTCTTTTATCCATTGGTTGTGCATTCACGGTTTCTTTAATGGCCTTCTTGAATGTGCCCCTCAATGTCTTTGGGTTTGCGCCTGATGCGTCATGGACATTTCAAATGAAGTTTTTCGGTGTTTTGACGGCGGGCTCTTTGGGCTTTTTGATTTCCATTCCTTTTGCCCCACAAAAAGGGTCAGCGCACCGCACAATGGTTGATCAATTTATTACTACCATGAAGATGCCTATCAATTTCAAGGTAGAGGTCGGACAAGGTAATGACTCAGCCCAATTGAAAGTGATCGGTTGGTTTGGTGCGGCCATTGCGGTGTTCATTGGGCTCATGCTTATCATTCCCAACCCCTTGAGTGGTAAACTAGCGATAGCGGCGCTCGCGCTCATCATTGGGAGCGTAAGCGCCTTTATGATAAGAGCTGGTTCAAGCTCAGAGTTCAAAACATGAGGCTTGGTCACGTCAATTACGACAAAACCGGAAACGCCTTGCAAAGTCATAGACCCAAGATTACGAAAAATAGCCTCCAATTATCCTAACCAATTTTTACTATTGGTATAGACAATTAAGCGTCTAATCGCTTTGTATTTTAGATATGGCAGGCTTTTTGATTGCTGAAGGAAAAAGGATAGTTATGCGAGAATCCTGGAGATGGTTTGGACCGAGCGACCCTGTCACGATTAATGACATCCGGCAGACTGGTGTTACGGATATTGTGAGCGCCTTACACACGATACCCGCAGGCCAGATATGGCCAATTGAGGCCATTCGTCAGCATAAGGCCTTGATAGAGGACTGCGAAGACGGACTGGCCCCCCTGAAATGGACAGTTGTTGAAAGCATTCCTGTACATGAAGATATTAAACTCGCCCGTCCGGGTCATGAGAAATTTATCGAAGCTTGGGCCGTCTCCATGGAAAATCTTGCAACATGCGGCATTAAGACAATCTGCTATAATTTCATGCCGGTCATTGATTGGACACGCACGGATTTGAAATACAAGCTCCCGAGCGGGGCTTATGCCTTACGCTTTGATCAAAAGAAATTCGCCGCCTTTGATTTGTATATTCTCAAACGTGACGGTGCTGAAGCTGATTATAACGCAGATGAAATCGCTGAGGCAAAAGAGATGTTTGACGGCATGGATGAAGCCGAGCGCGCCCAACTTACAGACAATATCATCGCTGGCTTGCCCGGCAAAATGACGGAGAGTTATGGCCTCGAGGATTTCCGCGCCATGCTCGCCAATTATAACGATGTCGATGCCGCGATCTTGCGTGCGAACCTGTTCGCATTTTTAGAGCAGGTTTTGCCGCGCGCGGAGGCCGCTGGCGTAAATCTCGCCATTCATCCGGATGATCCGCCACGAGATATGTTGGGCCTCCCGCGTATTATTTGCACGGCGGATGATTTGGATATTTTATTCGCGGCGCAGCCAAGTCCGTCCAACGGAATTACACTTTGCGTCGGGACTTATAGCAGCCGTCCCGATAATGATTTGCCCGTAATGGCAAAGCAATTCGGACCTCGCATTCATTTCTCTCACTTGCGCGGCGTGAGCCGCGATACTGATGAGCAGCGCTCCTTTTATGAGGCCAGTCATCTGGATAGCGATATTGATATGATTGCGGTTATCCAAGAACTTTTAAATGAGGAATCCCGCCGCAAGCGCGAAGCGCCTGACCAAGAGGGTATTTTTATTCGCCCTGATCATGGCCTCCAAATGATGGATGATATCGATAAGGCGGGTAATCCCGGCTATTCTGGCATTGGTCGACTTAAAGGCGTGGCAGAAATTCGCGGCGTTATCCGGGCGTTATCTGCACAAAACTAGACCGGTAAAACAGGCTATGGGGAAATGATGGATACAACATTTAGACAAAAATTTGCCAAAGGTTTAGCGCTGTTCTTGCCCGGCATATTCTTGCTCGGCTTTAACATCGGTACAGGCAGTATCACCACCATGGCAAAGGCCGGGGCGGATTACGGTATGACATTGCTTTGGACGATTGTGGCGTCCTGTCTCTGCACATTTTTCATGATCAACATTTACAGCCGCTACACTTTGGTAACGGGCGAGACCGCGCTGCAAGCTTTTAAAAAGCACATTCATCCAGCGATCGGGATTTATTTCATTATCGCACTCACTCTTGGCGTCGCGGGTAGCGTCATGGGTGTGATGGGGATTGTCGCAGAGATTAGTTCTGAATGGTCAAAGACCGTTATCGAGGGCGGCATTGCACCAATTTGGTTTGCCGCGTTTTTCTCTGCGCTGGTTTTTTTTATTTTCTGGAATGGTAAAACGCAATTTTTCGAACGCAGCCTTGCTGTTATCGTCGCCGTCATGGCCGCTTGTTTTCTGCTCAATTTCTTTCTGATGATGCCGCCCCCGGGTGATATCATTAAAGGCCTTCTCCCAAGTGTACCTGACGTTGCGCCCGGTGCCACCAAAGGCCCTTGGCTCGTAATCGCAGGCATGGTGGGTACAACGGTTTTCTCTGGCCTTTTCATCATTCGCACAACCCTCGTCAAAGAAGCGGGCTGGTCCCTCAAAGATGCGCGAACTCAGCGTAATGACGCCATCGTGGCTGTCGTCATGATGTTTGTGATTAGCGCCGCCGTCATGGCCGCAGCGGCAGGTACACTCCACGTCGAAGGGCTGGGCTTGTCCAAAGCTTCGCAGATGATTACACTGCTCGAGCCCTTAGCCGGGCCATTCGCCACCGCCATTTTCGCCGTCGGTATTGTCGCGGCAGGCGTGTCATCTCAATTCCCGAACGTGCTGATGCTGCCTTGGCTAATTTGTGATTACACAGAAACAGAGCGCGAGATGACGCTTCCAAAATATCGGATTATGGTGTTTCTAATTTCTTTGCTGGGCTTAGTTGTCCCGCTTTTCAACGCGCGGCCCGTCGCGATTATGGTGATGTCCCAAGCCTTTGGCGCAGTGATATTACCGATAACGGTGGGCTGTATTTTCTATCTCGCTAACCGCAAGGATTTGATGGGCGAACATAAGAACTCAATCTTTTCCAACATCATACTCGCCGCCATTTTGCTCTTCGCACTTTTCATGTCATTTTTGGCCGTCAAAGGCTTAGTGCTTGAGTTGACAGGCTAAGCCGTGAGCTATCCGAATTTCGAAAGCCCCGCCTTTCTCGAAAGTCACATCCGCGACACGCTCGCCTTTTATGCCCCCCGCATCTATGCACCGGAGGGTGGGTTTTACGGCTGCTTTCTGGATGATGGCACCTGCTATGATCCGCAGAGCCGCCACCTCGTCGCCTCTGCTCGATATGTCCTGAACTATGCAACAGCTTACAGGCTTTACGGTAAGCCGAAGCATTTGAAGTGGGCTGAATGGGGTTTGGATTATCTACAAATCGCCCATCGGCAGGACAATGGCCATTATGCGTGGCTGATTGAAGACCGCATTATCACGGATAAACGCGTTATGGCTTATGGTCATGCCTTTGTGCTTTTAGCTGCCGCAAGTTGCGTGAAAGCAGGCATTGAGCGTGCCACCCAGATTATGGCCGATCTCTACGATTTTGTGGAAACCTATTTCTGGGACGAAACGGCTGGGGCGTATTTTGATGAACGTGACAATACGCTCAGAACACTTTCCCCTTACCGTGGGCAGAATGCAAACATGCATATGTGCGAGGCTCTACTCGTCGCCCATCAAGCCAGCGGGGATGCCAAATATTTAGACCGTGCAGAACAGCTTGCCGAGAAATTCGCCTTTGATCTCGCAGCACAATCTGGCGGGCAAATCTGGGAACACTATGATGCGAACTGGAATGTCGATATGAATTTCAATATCGACAAGCCCAATGACCGTTACAAGCCTTGGGGGTTTCAGCCCGGTCACCAAACCGAATGGGCGAAACTTCTTCTCATTTTAAATGAAGCGCGTCCCAAAAGGAAATGGGTGGAGCGCGCCAAATCGCTTTATGATAAAGCCATGGAAACAGGCTGGGATAAAGAGCATGGCGGCTTTGCGTATGGAGTCGCGCCGGATGGCCGGTTCTGTGCCAGCGAGAAATATTTTTGGGTGCAGTCAGAGAGCTTTGCCACAGCTTGGCGACTCTATCACATCACAGGCGATGAGACATATCGCATAGATTATAATCGCATTTGGAAGTGGAGTTGGGATCACATGATTGATCACGCGTTCGGCGCATGGTTTCGGGTAAGAGGCCGCGATGGCGCAGCGGTCGATAATAAAAAATCCCCCTTAGGGAAAACGGATTACCACACTATGGGCGCGTGCTGGGATGTGCTCTCAATCTGTAAAAATTAAGAGTCATTTATGACCCGATTATCCGCTTCAAACTTACCAGAAAATATCAGGCATTATCATTATGATCGTGATGCCATCACGACGGGTATCGTCCATTTTGGCATCGGGAATTTTCATCGTGCCCACCAAGCTATTTATGTAGATGACTTACTTAACGACGGCGCGACGCAATGGGGCATTACGGGCGTATCTCTACGTTCCTCATCAATGAAAGACGCGCTCGCACCGCAAGATTATCTCTACACATTAGTTACACTTAGCGACGTAACCGAGTGCCGCATAATGGGCCCGCTTAAAAATATAATCGTCGCGCCTGATCAGCCTCAAGCCGTGATTGATATTATAGCTGCGCCAACAACAAAATTAGTCAGTTCGACGATCACGGAAAAAGGTTACGGCCTCGCATCTGGTCGTGTTGACGTCACACACCCAGCTCTAAAATCTGAGTTCGCCTGTCTTCAGGCCCCAACGACAATCTATGGATTTCTGGCCCGAGCGATCATTCAGCGATTTAAGACGGCAGCTGACTCGAAACTTACCATTATGTGTTGCGATAATATTTCCGCAGGCGGAGACCTGCTGAAAGTTGGCGTGGAACACTTGCTAAGGAAACACAATTCAGATGCGCTCCTGTGGTCACAAGATCATATTGGGTTTATTTCTTCTATGGTGGACCGTGTTAGCCCCGCGACGGACGAGACTTTAAGAAACCTCATTAAGATCAAAACAGGACGACTAGATGCTTCCCCCGTCTCAGCTGAGCCCTTTACGCAATGGATTATCGAAGATAATTTTGCAGGGGAGCGGCCTGCATTTGATAAGGTCGGCGCAGTCTTTGTTGATGACATTGAACCGTTCGAGCAAATGAAGCTCCGCTACTTAAACGCCGGACATACGATAGCTTCGACTTTAGGTTATTTATGCGGCGATACTTATGTACATGAATCATTGCGGCGCCCTGAAATCCTAAATTTTACGCGGCAGGCTTTGTATGAAAATGTGTTGCCTCATGCTGCTGTTCCAGCTGGATATGTTGGCGCTGCCTATATTGAAGACGTCATCAAGCGTTTCCAAAATAGTCATTTACCTTATGCAAATTTACAGGTTGGAACAGACAGCTCGCAAAAAATACAGCAACGGTGGTTCCCGACCATAGATCGTGCCTTGAGGTCAAAAGCAAGTTTACCCTATTTTGAATTTTGCCTCGGCGCTTGGGCGGTATTTATTCAAAGATCTATAATAAACAATGAGTTGAGCGATCCAAAGAAGGCTGCGTTCAAAGAAATAATTAACACTAATGATATTGCACCCTATTTAAAAATAGCAAATGCAGATAAGTTTATCTTCTATAATCAAACAGTTTTCATAAAAGCCGTAAATAGGTATGCTCAAAAAATTCGAGAGAACGGCATTAAGCAAACTATAATTGATTTTGAATGTTAGGCAAAACGCCTGTCATTAACGGTAAAGCAGTTCAGCCATAAATCACCATAAACTCTTATTCGCGTATATTCAGCTGACATGGGGCGCCTCTTGACGAGGCCATCATCCTTTATTTTGATTTTAGCCTGTAAGTTTTAGCCTATAAATTCGCCTCATTTGCATGTGTCGAAATAATCGTTAACGTTCTGTCCTATGACGGTGGAAATTACCGCGATACATTATTGGGGAGAATTTATGTCTAAGCTTTTGAAAGCGGGGCTGCTGGCAGCAAGTTGTGCCGTTCTTGTGGCGTGTTCGAATAGTGAGCCGTCGACCCGGCCTGATACCATTCAGGATAGCTCACGAATTACAGATGCAGCCATTTCCAATGCGACTGACACGCCGGAACGCTGGTTGACCTATGGCGGGGATTACAAGGAACAACGCCATTCTAAACTGTCCGGCATCACCAAAGACAATATCGCCGATCTCGGCGTCGCGTGGACCTTTGATCTGTCCACGGGGCGGGGTGTCGAGAGCACGCCGATTATCCATGACGGCATCATGTACGTCACGGGTGCATGGTCGATTGTGCATGCGCTGGACGCGAAGACGGGCGAGGAGATCTGGACCTATGACCCGGAAGTCTCAGGCGAAGACGCCATCAAGGGCTGTTGCGATGTCGTCAATCGCGGCGTCGCGATCTACGGCGACAAAGTCTATCTGGGCGTCTTCGACGGGCGGCTGGAAGCGTTGGACGCGAAAACCGGCGAGGTCGTCTGGTCCAAAGTTACCGTCGATCAATCCCAACCTTATACCATCACCATGGCCCCACGCATTGTGAAGGGCCGTGTTATCATCGGTAATTCCGGCGGCGAACTGGGTGTGCGCGGATATGTCAGTGCCTATGACGCGGAAGACGGGTCGATGGATTGGCGCTTCTACACGGTGCCAAATCCGAAAAAGCAACCCGATGGTGCAGCGTCTGACGACATTATGGCAGACCTCGTCAATGACACATGGGGCGATACGGGCGGATGGGTCACGGATGGCGGTGGCGGCACCGCGTGGGACTCCATCGTATTTGATGAAAAGAATGACCAAATCCTCGTCGGTGTCGGCAATGGCTCGCCGTGGAATGCCAAAATTCGTGATCCTGAAGGCAAAGGCGACAACCTCTTCCTCTCCTCGATCCTCGCACTAGATGCGGACACAGGTGCCTATAATTGGCATTTCCAGACAACGCCGCGCGATCAGTGGGATTTTACCGCGACACAAACGATTATCCTCGCCGATCTGCCTTTGGGCGAAAACGGCGCGGACCGTCAGGTTGTGATGCAAGCGCCGAAAAACGGGTTCTTCTATGTTCTAGATGCCAAAACGGGCGAGTTTATCTCCGGCAATAATTTCGTGCCTATGAACTGGGCGACGGGCTTGGATGAAAATGGCCGTCCGATTGAGACGGATTTTGCGCGGGTCACAGACGGTGCACCGCAGGCGATTTTCCCGGGACCGCTCGGCGCGCATAACTGGCATCCTATGGCTTACTCACCGCAGGAAAAACTCGCTTATATCCCGGCGCAACTCATCCCGCAGCTTTATCAGGATCAGCAAGTTGAACCTGATCCCGATGCTTATTGGAACCTCGGCTATAATCTCTCCGCGGGTATTCCGCCGGAGTTTCCGGCGGGTACAGTCGATGCGTTCCGCAACGGGAACCAAGGCTGGCTCGTCGCGTGGGATCCGATCAAACAGGAAGCCCGCTGGACGGTGCAACATGACGGCCCGTGGAACGGCGGCATCCTCAGCCTTGATACGGGCATTGTTGTCCAGGGCCAGCGCGAGGGCGATGTCGTCGGCTATGACGCGGCGAATGGAGATAAACTCTGGAGTCAAAATGTGAAGGCTGGCGCATTGTCCGGTCTGTCGACTTATGAGATCGACGGCGAGCAATATATGACCATCACGACGGGTTGGGGCACGGCGTGGGCGCTGTCAGCAGGTTATGGCTATAACTCACCCGTCGCGCCACAAGTGGGGCGTGTCGTGACGTTCAAAGTTGGCGGGCAGGGCGAAATTCCAGACGCCATGGCGTCTGCTGTAGAGCGTAGTCCGAAGGGTGAGACGTTCGGCTCTGCTGAACAAATTATGTCCGGCCTCGGTCATTACTCTGAAAACTGCCTTGTCTGTCACGGCCCCCTCGCGGTCAGTTCCGGCGTCTTACCGGACCTGCGCTGGTCCTACGCCACGGCGGATAAGAACGAGTGGACCGACATTCTTCAAAACGGGGCGTTGAAAGAGAACGGCATGGTGGCGTTCAAAGACCAACTCACCACAGCCGCGATGGAGGACATCCGCGCCTATGTCATGAGCCAAGGCCATCTGGCCGTGGCGAATGGAGAGGCGGGCGAGCCTGCGCTGGATTAGTTTTATTTAACTCTGTTTGGCATTCCTATGGGCCGACATAGAAGTAATGCCCGGTCGACATCCAATTGCTTCCTATGGCCAAACCAAAATAATATAATGTGTTCGACTTAAATGTTTGTGTTCCGCCATTATAATTCGCCGGCAGAAGATTGTTCGCAATTAATCCTGGCGGAACCTGACATGTTGAACAGACCCACCCACCATATTGGTTGATCCGCGTATATCCCCAGCTATTCAGGCCTGTTTGATCAAGTTCCCACAGGATCGGATGATAACCTTGTTCCAAGATCGTTCCATCGGTCTTAAATATGACAAGCTCACCTTTATTATAGACGGGCATCGTGTGGGGTCCCCATGGGCCTTGGATTGTTATTTGCTTTCTCGGGCAACAATCAGAAAATTCGAGATTAACAGTCGGTTGTAACTGGCAATATTGAAAGTTGGCGGATTGAATTTCTGTGTCATCTTGGAAAATATAATCGATGACAGGACCTAAATTGGGATCCGGTGTGTTAACACTTTGAGTGAGTAAAGCTGCGGGCAGTGCCAGATTTATAGTCACATTTGCGGAAATATTATTTGGAGTGGCTTGTGTGTTTCCAATTGCCGATGTGAGCGGTAGGTTCATTCCAGCAATGTCTTTTCTTCCCGCGACGATATTGTCGTTCCAGAACCGTCCACCGCGTTGTCCTGTCCTAATTTGTAGAACCGCACCTTGACTGACATCCATGTCATTGGGAATAACAAGACTATCGCATAAATGTCTATCCGCTTGAAATGTTCCATATGTCGCTAAGGCGAAAGCACTGCAGGCAAGACTAACATTATCGGAGGGTGCTAAAGTCGTTTGTGGGGGCGAGAAGACAGCCGGGGCAGGGGTCGTTTGACCATTGGATGTCGGTGTCGTGCAATTGAGCTGCGCAAAGGCGGTCGGTGGTGTGAAAAGTAGAAAAAGGAAAAGTATTTTTTTCATAGCGCCCTCGAGTTTTGCCCGTAACCATACTCCAGACTGCCTCGTTAAAGTAAAGCCCCATAAAGACGCCCCAGACGATAATTTTGGTACATATGTTTTCGTTATTTTACGTTGAGAGCTTATTTCAAGATCGCTAAGCACCCCTATGTTTAAACGCGATGAATTCCTGACCAAAATGCATGTTGAGGAGCTTGATACGCTCCTCTTTCGAGGTGAGGCCTTGCAAATGGGCTTGCCGCGTGTCTTTGGCGGGCAGGTTCTGGGGCAGGCACTAAATGCCGCCGTGCGGACGGTTGAGCCCGACCGCAAGCCGCATTCCCTGCATGGCTATTTCCTGCGTCCCGGTGACCTCTCCCGACCTATTCTCTACGAAGTTGATCCCATCCGGAATGGCCGCAGCTTTTCCACGCGGCGCGTCGTCGGCAAGCAGAAGGGTGAGGCGATTTTTAACGGCTCGATCAGTTTTCAAGTCGTCGAAGAAGGCCATGAGCACCAATTCGAATTTCCTGAAAATGTCCCGCATTATAGCGAGTTGCCGAATGATTATGACCGCGCGGGTGAGGTCGGCGCCTTGATGGGCATTCCTGAAGAGCAGTTCCGCAGTTACTATCTCATCTTTGGCACAGATATTTTGGAGATGCGGACGCCGGGCCTTGAGACAGTTGTTCTACCGGGCCAGTATGAGCCGAAGTTCGGGTTCTGGTTCAAATTTAACGATGCGATTGGCGATGACCCGATTACGCACCGAACCTTGCTGGCCTTTATCTCTGACAAAGCGTTGATGAGTACGGGTATTCGTCCGCAACCCGTCAATTTCCGAACGCATAAAATCATCGGGGCGAGCCTCGATCACGCCATGTGGTTTCATGACGAAATCCGCGTCGATCAGTGGATTTACTACCACCTCGACAGCCCGCGCTCTGCCCGCTCTCGCGGGTTTAACCGCGGCAGTTTTTACACCGAAGATGGCCGTCTGATCTGCTCCACGGCGCAGGAAGGGCTTATTCGCGTTGTGGGTGAACGAGATGACTGAACAAGTTGAACGCACGGCAATTGAGGATTGGACCGCAATTGAGTCGCTGTTCACTCTTCGCCAGTCCTTCGCCCCGTTGAAATTTGCGACGATGGGCATGAGCAGTCGCCTCGCCAAGGGACGCTTGGGCAAATTGCTGGCACATAAATCCGCAGGGCGTTTAGCGGCGCATGTCGACCAAATGGAGGATGACCGCGTGAAAGCCATGCGGACATTTGCGGCGATCAATCTGGAACAAGCGGCCGCCGCGTTCAAAATCACACTCGTCGCAAATGTGACTGCGCCATTGCTCGTCGTAACCTTCTTCAATCAGATCACACCGGGCGGCGTTGGCGATCAGCTTTATGACATTTTCGGCGGAGAGGGGAACGGGATTTACGGGCTCTTTGCCGGAATCGCGTTTGGTATCGCGCTCTTATTCGGTCTCGGTTTCTATGCCCTCGCCAATCTGAACCAAGCGCGGGATATCCGGAACCTGATCGACCTCTTCGCGGCGGAGCGGGGGATTTATTTTGGGTTGGAGGATATTGACGATATGAGTGCGTAAACCTCTTCCATTGAGAGGTAAGTCATTATGGACCTGTTCAACTTCTCCTGCTAACGCGCTCACATGCATATGAAGGCCATTATAATACGAATTACTGGCCCGGTCGGTTAGCCGCCCGGGAAACGTTCCGCCTCGCCTTCAAAATTTCTTCTCTATAAGAGACACCCATGACAGATTCTACGACAACAGCCCGCGATTACCGCGAGACGCTGTTCCTGCCCAAAACAGATTTTCCGATGCGTGCAGGCCTGCCAAAGGCCGAGCCGAAATGGCTGGAACGCTGGAACCGGATTGACCTCTACCGCAAGCAGCGCGAGGCAGAAAACGCGCTCGGACAATGGACGCTCCATGACGGCCCGCCTTATGCAAATGGTCATATCCATATGGGCACGGCGTTGAATAAAATTCACAAAGACATCGTCAATCGTAGCCACCAAATGCTCGGCCATGACGCGAATTACGTGCCGGGCTGGGACTGTCACGGCCTGCCGATTGAGTGGAAAGTCGAAGAAGAATTCCGCGGGAAGGGGCGAAGCAAAGACGATGTCCCGCCGAGCGAGTTCCGCGCCCGTTGCCGCGACTATGCGGCGGGTTGGGTCGATATCCAACGCGAAGAATTCAAACGGCTCGGCGTCATCGGCGATTGGGACGATCCCTACCTGACGATGAAACCGCAGTCTGAGGCCGATATCTGCGCGGAATTGTTGAAGATCGCGCGCACGGGACAGCTCTATCGCGGCAGTAAGCCGATCATGTGGAGCCCCGTGGAACAGACCGCGCTGGCCGAGGCCGAGGTGGAATATGCGGACCGGAAAGCGACCGCGATTTATGTGAAGTTTCCTGTTCGGGATTTGAATGTTCCCGAGCTACTTATTCGAGAAGAAAAAGAAATATCTGATGAATTTGAGAGCTTATTTGGGCACGAATTTGAAAAAGAGAAAGGCGATGAAGAAAATTTTGTCGACAACATCAAGTCTGTTTTTTCTAATGCATTTGTTGTTATTTGGACAACCACTCCCTGGACAATTCCTGCAAATAGAGCTGTAAGTTTCCGTGCGGGAGTTAGTTATTCGCTCTACGAAGTCATAGAAATGGAAAGTTCCGATTTCGAGCCATGGTCGAAGCCGGGCGATAAATTGATTGTTGCTGATGCTCTGTGGGAGACTGTTTCAAAAGCTGGACTTATTAAAACTGGAAAAAGGCATGCTCCGGTTCCGGCGACAATGCTAGATGGAACAACTCTAAGTCACCCCCTCAAAAACATGGCCTACGCCAACGGCAAATACGATTTCCCCGTCCCCCTTCTGGAAGGCGATCACGTCACCGCTGATGCGGGTACGGGTTTCGTCCATACCGCACCGTCCCATGGCGAGGACGATTATATTGTCTGGATGTCCAATCAGAAAAAACTCGAAGCCCTCGGCATTGACCCCGTCGTCCCGATGACACTCGACGATGCGGGCTGTTACACCGATGTCATGCCGGAGCGGTTCCAAGGGCTGGATGTTATCCGCACCAGTGGCAAGAAACGCGGGCAGGACGGCAAAGCTAATCCGGAAGTTCTGAAAGCGCTGGTCGAGTGTGGCAACTTGCTCGCCCGTGGTGTGCTGACCCTGCGCGACGCGCATAGCTGGCGGTCCAAAGCGCCCGTCATTCGTCGCGCCACGCCGCAATGGTTTATCTCCATGTCCAAGGAGGGATTGCGGGATAAGGCGCTGAAGGCGATTGATGACACGACATTCTGGCCGGAACGCGGGCGCAATCGTCTGCGCACGATGGTTGCGGACCGTCCGGATTGGCTGATCTCCCGCCAGCGCAATTGGGGCGTGCCGATCACGCTGCTCGTGCATGAGGACGGGACGTTACATACCGAACGCGATGATGTTGACGCGATTGATGCCCGCATCCTTGCCGCCGTCACCGAAAAAGGTGTTGATGGCTGGTTCGATACGCCCGCCGAAGACTTCCTCGGGGAGGACGCAACAGGCTGGACGAAAGTCACGGACATCCTCGATGTCTGGTTTGATTCCGGCTGTACACATGCGTTCTGCCTCAAACGTCGCGATGACCTGCCGGACCGTGCGGACCTCTATCTTGAAGGGTCAGACCAACATCGCGGTTGGTTCCAATCCAGCTTGTTAGAAAGCTGCGCCGTTTACGGCGAAGCCCCCTATAAGGGTGTCATGACCGATGGGTTTGTGGTCGATAATAAAGGCCTGAAAATGTCCAAGTCGCTCGGCAATACGATGAGCCCCGAAGATATCTCCAAACAATTTGGCGCGGAAATCATGCGCATCTGGGTGTCCAGTTCTGACACCTATAATGACCTGCGCATCGGTAAGGAAATCATCCAGACCAATGCGGATGCCTACCGGAAACTTCGAAATACACTGCGTTACATGATCGGGGCATTGGACGGCTATTCCGATGATGAGGCCGTGGATTATGCCGACATGCCTGCGTTAGAGAAATGGGTGCTACACCGCCTGCACGAGATCACGGCGGAGCATGAAGGCTGGGTCCGTGACCATAATCACCGCCGCATTTTCAGCACTTTATTTAATTTCTGTACGGTCGATCTCTCGGCGTTCTATTTCGATATCCGCAAGGATGCGCTCTATTGTGATCCATTGAATTCGACCCGTCGTCGCGCCTGTCGCACGGTGATGAATGAGATTTTCCTGCGTCTGACAACCTGGCTCGCGCCCGTCATGTGCTTTACAATGGAAGAAGTCTGGCAAGCGCGCTTCCCGAGCGAGGACGGGTCCGTGCATTTGGAAACCTTCCATACGTGTCCAGACACATGGGCCAATGCTGATGTCGCAGAGGCCGTCGAAGGTGTCCGTGCCTTCCGGATGGAAGCCTATGAAGCGATGGAAGCCATGCGGAAAGAGGGCAGTCTCAAATCCTCGCTGGAAGCCAGTGTGCGCGCACCGAAATCGCGTCTCGCGAAAGAGCGCGAGGTTCTCGGCCTGACGGATGAGAGTTCTTATGCAGATCCGTCTAATCCGTCAGATGTTCTCGCGGATTATCTCATCGTGTCGAAATGTCTGTTGAACATCGACAGTGACGACATGTTGGTCACGGATCTGAAATGCGCGGACGATTGGAAGAAATGCGAACGCAGCTGGAAATATTTCCAAGGCGAAGGGGAGATTACGCCAAGGGATGCGGCTGCGGTCGCGGCGTTTGATCAGGGGTAGTGCGGTAAATTCGCGATAGCTCTCAAAATGTCATCTCACATACAACGCAGTGGAGATGCGGGGCCTATCGGCTGCTCTCTCAAAGCTGCATTCTATAGGCGTCAGGCCCCGCATCAAGTGCGGGGTGACATGAGCGTATGTTTCATGGAGACTATTTCCCCGATATAATAATTATCGTTTTTCGATAATAATCTCTTGACGACACTTGTCGTTATAGTCTATCTCTTCCTCATTAAAGGAGAGTATTATGAAATTTACAAAGAAATTGATGACAGCCGGTGCCACGGCCTGTCTTCTTATTGCCCCCCTCGCAAACGCCCATGAAACGGATGAGGATAAGGGCCCGAAGGTCGAAAAATCCTATGACTTTACCGATTTTACCGGGATTGTTGTCACCGGCGTTTATGATGTCGAGATCAAAGTCGGACCCGCCTATTCCATTGAATTAGAGGGCAAAGAAAAGCGGATGAAATATGTCGAGGTCGAAAAATCCGGCGATACGCTGTTCCTCGGCATGGATGAGGACGGGCAGGGCAAGCGCTGGAACGGCCATAATAACGGTATTCGCGCCGTGATTACGCTGCCGGATCTGGATGAAGTCTCGCTGACGGGTGTCGGCGCGATTGAGGCCAGCGGCATTAAAGCAGGAAAATTCGTCAGTGAGTTGGAAGGCGTCGGGAGTATAGAGCTTTCCGGGTCGTGCGAAACGCTGGAGGCGTCGGTTGCGGGTATTGGCTCACTCGATGCGTCTGATCTCGAATGCGAAAATGTTGAGGTCGATGTCGAGGGTATGGGGTCTGCCGAAGTCTATGCGTCCAAATCTGTCGATGCCGATATTGACGGCATGGGCAGTATTGATGTCGATGGCAGCCCGGAGGATGTGAAGAAATCCAAGAGCATGATGTCCTCCATCGATATTCGCTAAAGTCTTAAGCGCTAATATTTGCGCGTCCATTTCGGACGCCGCCGCCGCGCAGGTTCCCGCCCGCGCGGTTTTTTGTTCCGCATCTTGAGGCTCGCATCATTGAGGTCCCAGATATCGGCCGTGTCTGACAGAACCGCTTCGCCGAGATCAATCGCGGTCTGCAGGACGGGCAGGGGCGTGTTCTTCCAAGCGGGCGGCTCAATCGCGTTCCGCCAGAATTGTCCGACTGCATTATCGAGCAAGATACGGGCAAAGCAGTGGTCGAGATAGACGGGCCAATCGGGGCGGTCCTCTGCCATGGCGGGCAAGCGGGTCCGGTAAAGCTCCCGCCAGGCCAGCCGGATATCGGCTTCGTCTTCATCTTCGAAACCGAAGGGGAGAATGGGGTCATGAGTCATCAGCAGTTCTTACGCACGGGATCTGCAAAAGCGGTGATTTATACATCGCGGGTACATGTTGATTTGCTAGAGAGGGACCCAGACAAAATAGAACGAGTCCATTTTCGGCCTCATTCTTGCTACACACCCGATATCTCTTGTGGGAGGATTTTATGAAAACCATCGTCAAAACATGTCTAGGCGCTGCTATGGCGCTCGGATTCGCCGCCTCTGCTTCAGCGCAGTCAGCTGATTTTAGCCCCGTTCTCCTGATTGAATCAGGGCCGAGCGATAATCCCGAATATCGCCGCATGGTGTTTGTGAAATATCTCGCCGGCAATTCTGTGTCGGTGAATTACCGCGCCTATAATCGGACGGAATTTACGCAGGTTCCGAATACGACGCCATCCGACGTCATCCGTGCTTGCGCCAATGGTGCGGCATCGAACCTCTCCGATATTCGGGCTTTCGAGCGCGCCGAGGCCAGCCGCGAACGAAATCGCCAAGCCCCCGAAGTTACGCGGTTCTGCATCAAAAACGTCCCGAATTGGGAAGGCGGCGGTCGCACAACCTGGCTCGATCCGATTTTCAACGGTCTGCCCTATGCGGCGAGTTTGAATAATTAGGGCGCTGTGGCGCATCAGCCTGATCGGTCGCATGGCTGGGACGCTATTGCCGAAGACTTTATGCGTCTTCGGTCTGACGCAGGTGTTTCTACTGTCCGGAATTGGGCCCATGGATTAGGTGAGGGCACGACAGTGCTGGACATAGGTTGTGGGCATGGCTTGCCACTCACGCCTGTCCTCGTCTCCGCAGGATTGTCCGTCTCCGCGATTGATGCTTCGCCAAAAATGGTTGCGGCCTATCGCCAAGCCTTTCCTGCTATTCCCATCGCTTGCGAGCCTGTTGAGGATAGTCGCTTTTTTGATAAAAAATTTGACGCTATTCTCGCGATCGGACTCATATTTTTACTGCCGGAACACGCGCAGAGACAATTCATTGACCAGGTTGCAAAGCATCTTAATCCGAAAGGGTGGTTCCTGTTTTCTGCACCGCGACAGATCTGCGAATGGAAGGATTTGCAGACCGGCCGCGCGTCCAGCTCGCTCGGTATAGAGGCTTATCGCGCCTGTCTTGCGGAAAGCGGTTTGGCCGTCATCGCGACCGATGAAGATGAGGGTGGAAGCTTTTATGTGTCTGCCCGTAAGATCTAAAAACCACTTCTTTTAAAATTACGGAAGAGTCACAAAATAATTATTGACCACATCTGTAGTCAATCATATGACTACAGATGTAATCGAAGGGAAAATTGTGAAAACCAAGATCAGCCAATCCGAACTGGACGTGATGGACGTGCTCTGGCGCGAACCGACTTTGGGTGCCACCGAAGTCGCCAATCGTCTGGCAGAGAAAAAGGACTGGTCCGATCGGACGGTCAAGACGCTCCTCGCAAGGTTGGTGGAGAAGGGGGCGCTGTCGACCGAAAAAGACGGTCGACGGTTTCTCTACACGCCGACAGTCAGTCGCGAGGATTACGCCGGACCTGCCACGCGCAGTTTTGCCAAGCGGTTATTTGGCGGTCGCGCCGCACCGCTGGTCGCGCATCTGGCGGAAGGTGAGGGGCTTTCCGATGAGGACATTGCTGAACTAGAAGCGCTGATCGAGAGTTTGAAATCATGACTCCCGAAGCTGTCATGGATTGGGCGGTCCAGACGGGGTTCGTGGTCAGCCTTCTGATCGTCGGAATTCTGATTATCCGACGCCCCTTCGCGCGGGCTTTCGGTGCGGGCGCGACTTATGCGCTTTGGTTGCTTCCACTTATCCGACTGGTCCTGCCGGTCATTGCTATACCACAAAGCTGGCTGCCCGGACGATTTAGACCTCAACCCGAAGCGACGGGCCCAATGGCGGATGTCACGGCAAGATACCAAACGCCTTCACCGGATACGTTCCCTGTTGCGGACCCCAGTTTACCATTAGATGAATTTATAGCGCCTACCCAACAGGGCTTTGATTGGACACCAATGATTATTGGGATTTGGTCGGGGGTAGCGGTGTCATGGTTTGCGTTCCAACTTTTTCGCCAGCGCGCTTTTTTGTTGCAAATGCGTCGGACGAGTGATTTTGCGAATGAAACTTTGTTGGCTGAAGGCCGCGTTGCTGGGGATATTACAGGTTTAAAAGCTGTTCCGATATTGCGTGTCTCACATCAAAATATCGGTCCATTTGTGACGGGTGTTGTGAGTCCAACGGTAATCTTACCCTCAGACTTTATGCAGGATTATACGCCGGCACAGCGCCACTATGCGCTTGTCCATGAGTTCGCCCACATCAAACGCAAAGACCTCTGGGCCGCTTTTGCTGCCTTAGTTTTCCGCGCAATTAATTGGTTCAATCCGCTGGTTCACTACGCCGTGCATAAGATGCGTGTTGATCAGGAAGCGGCATGTGATGCCTTTGTCATTGCGAAAACAGGCCAGTCCGGCACGAACAAATTGGACTACGCAAAAACTCTGCTGCAGGCGGCTAAAACAACAGGATCGTCAGCAGCCGGCGCACATCTCGCACTCTCTCTCGTAGAGACAGATGAGGCTGAAATTGAAGAAAAGGAGACTTCAAATGATTAAACTACTCGATCTAGGGGTGTCTGATCCCCTGACGCTTGGTATGGCCAGTCCTTTGGCCGACCGGATAGAAATTCTCGCGCGGAAACGTCCCGTGACCAAACTCTCACGCACGCTTGCCGGTTCGGTTCTATTGTGTGTTGCCGCGTTGAGTGCGCCTCTGACCATCGCAGGTGATCATCCGCATGATGATGACAAAACGAAATCTGTTATCATGTTCTCGGACGGTGCCATCTGGTCCAATGATGGCGAGACGAAACTCCGCAGTGGGGGCGCTTATGAAATCGTCACGGAAGACGGCGAGTTGAAAGCCTATCAGATAAGCGATGGCGGTGATACGCGTGAGGAGATCAATGTGTATCTCACGGATGATGGCGTCTATGAACTGACTCTCCAAAACGGCGAAGTCGTGACCTTTGATAAACCTGATTTATCAGGGCTGGAAGGTCTGAAGGGACTCGAAGGGCTAAAGGGTCTAGAAGGCCTCAAGGGACTTGAGGGTCTCAAAGGCCTGCGCGGACTTGAGGGCTTAAGCGGCTTATCCAAACTTGAAGGCTTGAGCGCCCTAAGTGAGCTGAGCGAGTTGGGCGAAATGGATTTTCCGCAAATGCTGGAAGACGGTGATATAAAGGTCATCGTAAATGGTGAAACCCACGCCTGGTTTGACAGAGATGAAGCGAGCCAAGAGAGCTTGAGAGCTAAAATTCAATCCATTTTTAAAGGTGAGGGCGAGGGAGCAAGTGTCCGCATCTTGACGAATAGAGATGATAAATCTGCCAAGCGTTTCACCTTCAGCACAGAATCTGAGTTTACGGACTCGGACGGTCAGCGTCTGCCGGATACGGTTATTCGTTTCGGAGATGGAGGCATCAAAGTCGAACGGTCACTTGATTTGGCAGAACGTCAACTCAAGATCACCGAGCATCAATTAGAGCGCATGGCTGAAAATAGTGAAGCCTCACGTGAACTCAAACAGGCGTTACGTGAGTTGGAAAAAGCTAAAAAGTCACTCGAGAAAGCCCGCCTCAAGATTGAAGGGGAAGACTGATCTCACCGAATTATTTTGCCATGTTCCGTCCTTTGGGATGAAAACCCGGCAAGATTCTGCGCCCGAGCCTTTGAACCCTGGCTCGGGTGCGCCTATGTGAGGGCTATGAAAAAATTACTCCCCTCCATTCTCGCAGCGACCGCCATGTTCGCAATACCTGCCACCGCGCAGGATGTTCAGCGTATGGTGCCGACATCTCAGGCGCAGGTACAACTGTCCTATTCTCCCGTAGTGAAACAAACGTCGCCTGCTGTGGTGAATATCTTTACATCACGGACTGTGCGGACGCGGACGCGGTCCTCCTTTTTTGATCAGATGTTCGGCATGCAACGCGCGCCGCGGGAACGGGTGGAAAGCTCGCTCGGCTCCGGTGTGATCGTGCGCTCCAACGGAATCATCGTGACCAATGCGCATGTCGTCAAAGGCGCGGATGAGCTTAAGGTCGTGTTGAATGACCGCCGCGAATTCGAAGCTAAAGTTGTGGCACAAGATGAAGAAACCGATCTTGCCATCCTCCGCATTGATACACAGGGCGAAGTCATGCCCGTCTTACAAGTCGGAGCGGATATGGAGCCAGAGATCGGGGATATCGTTCTCGCGATTGGGAATCCGTTTGGGGTGGGCCAGACTGTGACATCCGGAATTATTTCTGCGCTGGGCCGGACCAATGTCTCGGATATTTCCAGTGCCATTCAAACCGATGCCGCCGTTAATCCGGGCAATTCGGGAGGGGCCTTGGTAAATTTACAGGGTGAATTGATTGGCGTGAATACGGCAATTTTCTCGCGCTCCGGAGGGTCAAACGGGATTGGCTTTGCTATCCCGGCGGAGCTTGTCGAGCGCGCAATTGACTCGGCCCTGTCCGAGGGGCGGATCGTCAGGCCTTGGATCGGGGCGCGAACCAATGGAATTGATGCGACCATGGCGTCCGCTTTGGGGCTGGATCGGGCACGCGGGGCTGTCATAAACGAAATTCTGCCGCGTGGTCCTGCGGACAAAGCTGGGCTCGAAAAGGGCGATGTCATCCTTTCCGTCGGCGATACGGAAATTAATGATGATAGCGGTTTACGGTTTAAACTCGCGACGCTCCGACGTGATGAAACTGTTTCCGTCGAGTATGTTCGTGACGGGCGCATGCGTAGCACAAAAGTCAAAGTCGACACACCGCAGGAAAACCCGGAGCGCGACGAACGCGCGCTAGACGGTATTCATCCGTTTGATGGGGCAGTTGTTGTGAATATGAGCCCCGCGCTCGGCGAGGAACTGGGCTTCGACCCTTACCTCACAGGCGTCATGGTTTTGAAAGTGCGTAGTCGCTCGGCGGCGAATTATAACCGTCTGCGTCCAGGCGATCTGATTCTGGAGGTTAATGGCGTAGAGATTAGTTCCACGCGCCAGATTGATGATCTTCTGCTCTCTGAGCCAGTTGATGTGGTGTGGGATGTACAGGTTGATCGTAATGGTCGTATTGGCGCCCTGCCTATTCGTTATCTTCCTCCGCAAAATTAAGCCTCAATATTAATCGCAGCTGAATGAACTTTCGCCTAAGGCGAGAGGGCGTTTACATTCGGGTAATCTTTGCCCTATCACCATTTCATGGGGTTTTAGGGGAGATTACGCATGACCGATAAAATATTGGACGAATACAAGCCGCTCGCATTTTATAAAAAGCACGGAACCGAGAAACAGACGGGTTTTTCAAAATTTGAAGTAGAGGGCGAATATTACTTCTGTCGCTATTCCGACGGAAATATTTGCATGCTCAGTCAGGCTTATAAGAGTATTGCGGGACGAGATAACGGCATTGTTTCCATACGGACGAATGAGAAAATTAAGGGGCGTTACAAGTTTACACACCGTGACGGCGGAAAGCACGGGTTCTCACTTCGAGCCGGAAATCATCAAGAAATTGCGATTAGTCCGGAATATAAAACACTGGCCGCTGCAGAACATGTCGTCGGTCGACTAACAGGAAAAGTGAAAGCTAAGAAAACGGCTGCGAAAAAAGCGACGGCTAAACCAGCGGCGAAAACAGCGACGCCCAAGAAAACCGCACCTAAAAAACCTGTTCCCAAAGTCAAACCTGCAAAAGCAGCCGCTACAGCAGCTTTCACATCTACAGACGGCCGTATTGAGAATTACAAACCTCTCGCGTTTTACGAAAAACATGGCGGGATGGGCGACGGCTTTAATCAATTCGACGAAGATGGCGCTTATTATTTCAACTATGCGCAGGACGGCGACGTTGTTCTGATTTCAGAGAGTTACACGTCTGCGCGTGGCCGTGATAATGGCGTCGAGTCGGTCAAGAAAAACATGCCTCTGGCCGCCCGTTACAAACACCACACGCATAAGAACGGCAAATATTATTTCGATATCAACGCCGCTAATCATCAGGAAATTGCGACGTCACGCTGG
Source organism: Litorimonas sp. WD9-15 (assembly GCF_050271975.1). Taxonomy (NCBI): domain Bacteria; kingdom Pseudomonadati; phylum Pseudomonadota; class Alphaproteobacteria; order Maricaulales; family Robiginitomaculaceae; genus Litorimonas; species Litorimonas sp. WD9-15. The sequence goes on along the minus strand of NZ_CP189850.1, from coordinate 2,789,110 downwards.
TATGATAGCGAAGGTGCGGCGCAGGATGGTGCGAAACGGTTGCGCGGCGAAATGCCGTTAAAGTCAGCGCTGACGGCGGGTGCTGTTGGCGCGGCAGGTTTGGCCGCTGGGGCTGCAGTGGCTGCAAGAGCCGCGAATGTTGAGCAGGATTACAAACCGCTCGCATTCTACCAAAGACAAACCGAAGGCCGCGAGCATGGTATTGAGACATTTACCGGTGACGATGGTAAACATTATTTCGCCTATTTCGAGAATGATAAAATTGCCCTGATCTCCGAAGGTTATCCAACGAAAGCCGCGCGTGATACGGGTGTGGCGTCCGTTGAAAAAAATATCGGCATTGAGAAACGCTATGAGTATCGGGGTCCACTGAAAAACGGTAAATATGATTATCGTCTCAAGGCCGGCAATCACAAGGAAATCGCGCGGTCAGTTTGGTATGGCTCTGCCGCTGCTGCGGCAGCTGGCGCGGCTTATCTCATGGGCACACGCAAACGGGCTGCGGCTGTTCCGGTTGTTGCGCCGAAACCCTCTGCGCCAATTGCGAAAGTCGCTGCGGCCCCCTTGGCGGCGGCGGCCGTCGCCGCGTCAGCGGCTGCGAGACCGGAACCCGTTGCGGCTCCGGTTGCCGCCAAGCCAGAACCTGTTGCAGTGGCCGCAGCGGCTGAACCCGCAGCGGCGGCCTATGATGGTGGTGGCGGTATTTGGGGTTGGTTGAAGTGGTTGCTTCTGGCGCTCATCGCGCTGCTCGCCATGTTCTTCCTGTTCAAAAATTGTGTGGGCGGTGAGACAACAGCCAAAGTCGCACCTGTAGCCACCGAAAGCGGCGCAGCGGCAGTTACTCCCATGGTCAGCTGTTGGAACGGGACGGAAGCCGCAACGCTCTCGGCCTGTCCGGCCAAGATCACGTGTTGGAACGGGGATGAAGTGACCGCGCAATCGGCTTGTCCAGTGGAACCGGCCCCAGCGGCGGTTGAACCTGAACCCGCGCCGACTTTCACTTGTTGGGACGATAGCGAAGTCGAAGACCTCGCCAATTGTCCGCCAGTGCCAGAGGTCGAGTTTGCCGTGGTTGAAACACCGAGCGCGACGCCAACACGCAATAATTCTGTGACGTCATCTGCAGGTTTCCTCTCCGGTGCAGGTGCGACGGCGGGTATCTTCCTTGCGGGCGATACACCCGTGACGGTCCGTCGTCTGGGGACATTCCCGGAATTTGGTGACAGTCGCGGCCTGAGTGGTTCGGCCTTCTATGACAAGTTAAATGCGCGCTACGCGACAAACAACTTTGATCGGAACTATCTCGACTATCTCGCAAAAGAACTGGGTTATACGGGTTGGTCAGAGGTGACAGCGGCAGACTTTACAGAGACGTCCATTGCCAATGGTACATCAGGCGTTCTAGGTTTTGGCGAATATCACGGCTATCAGTATGTGACCTATGACATGGAGGATCTGTCCCATCTCGAGGCGTTTCAATTCGCGTCCCGCAATGGAAAGCAGGTTTATTTCATGAAGCGCTGCGGGAATTATTTCTTCCCGACTTAGGTCCGCACTGTATTGCGTTTGAGAACGGGGCCTTATGGCCCCGTTTTTTATTGGCCAAGCGGGGAGGGCGGGTCTAAGTCCCGCCCATGATGTCTTTTCTTTATGTCGCCCTTGGCGGGGCCATCGGTGCGAGTGCGCGCCACGGCCTCGGACTTGTATCTTTACGGGCCTTTGGGCCGGGTTTCCCGGTAGGAACGCTGTTGGCGAATGTGATTGGTGGCCTGCTCATGGGCTTGCTGATTGGCTGGTTAGCGATGAAGACGCCTGAAGCGCAAAACGATATTCGCCTTTTTGCAGGTGTCGGCGTGTTGGGCGGATTTACGACTTTCTCCGCGTTTTCGTTGGAAGCATTTCGGATGTTTGAAACGAAAGCCTATGGGCAATTGTTCGGATATGTCAGCGCGTCAGTTTTATTATCAATTATGGCCGTCGGATTGGGATTAGTCCTGATGCGGACATTGGCCGGAGGAGTCGCGACATGAGTGGCGTTCAAAAGATCACGGTCCCAGACCACGACTCCGGCTCCCGCTTGGACCGCTGGTTCAAAAAGCAATTCCCGCATATCCCGCATGGCAAAGTCGAAAAACTTCTCCGCAAGGGTGAAATTCGCCTCGACGGGAAACGCGCCAAGGGCAATGTCCGTGTTGAGGGCGGGCAGGAAGTCCGCGTGCCGCCCTTGCCGGACCCGTCCGATATGTCCGGTCCCAAACCCGTCAATCCGGAAGATGCGAAGCTCATTAAATCTCTTGTGATTTATGAGGATGATGAACTCATTGCGATTAATAAACCTGCGGGTCTGGCCGTGCAGGGCGGTACGAAAACAACCCGTCATGTGGACGGTATGCTGCCTGCGCTGGGAGAAGGTTGCCGTCTGGTCCACCGTCTTGACCGTGATACCTCCGGCGTGCTGCTCATCGCGAAAAACGTCGCCGCCGCGAAATGGGCGGGTCGGGCGTTCCAGAGCCGCCGTGCGGAGAAGATCTATTGGGGCGTAACCAATGGTGTGCCCAAACCACCGGCAGGCGAAATTAAGGGCTACATGGCCAAGGGTCGCCTCGATAATCGCTTTGGCAATATCAATGAGGGCAAGGAAGTCATGGTCGCCGTGCGTCACGGGTCGGACGGTGCGAAACATGCTCGGACCCTCTATCAGGTGCAGACCAATGCCGGACAGAAAGCCGCCTGGGTCATCATGATGCCGCTCACCGGACGAACGCATCAACTGCGTCTCCACATGCAATTGCTCGGCGCACCCATTGCAGGCGACCCGCGTTACCTCACGGACCGTCCTATGCCGGGCGGCCTTATCTGGCAGCTCCACCTCCATGCGCGCTCACTGGAAATTCCGCGCGAGGGCCGCGAGCCGCTCAAGCTTGTCGCAGACCTCCCGCCGCATATGTTCAGTGCCTTTCAAACGCTCGGTTTTAATCCGAAAAATGACGAGGTCGATTGGGAGGGCTTGCTATGAGCGAACTCGCGCAAACCCTTCAAAACCTCTACGGCGCCTATCAAGCGGGTGAGGTCATACAGGCTGAAATCGGGATACGTAGCCTGCTGCAACTCTACCCGGAACAGCCGGATGTGTTGCGCCTCGGTGCGCTTACGGCACTTGCCGTCAATCAAGTCGTGACGGCTGACCAACGCCTGTCAAAGGCTGCGTCACTGACACCCCTGACGGCGGAAATGGCAAATACGCGGGGAAATATTCTCAAAAAGGCGGCGGATTGGCCGGCCTCCAGAGAAGCTTATCAAGCGGCTATCAAGCTCGATTCGAATTATCAGCCTGCTTATGATAATTTACTGGATATGTATGTTCAGTCTGAACAGCCTGGTCAGGCTTTAACATTATTGGAAAGCGGTAGAGACTTCGGCGAAATGGGGGAATATGCCCGGTCTCAAGCGCTCACCAATCTGGGCAAATATGAGGACGCGCTTGAAACACTCAACGCCGTTAATGCGACACGCTATGCAGATCGCATGACCCTTCAGCGGGTCGTTATTCTCTCGGCAATGAGTCGGTTAGACGAGATGAAAGAGACGATTGGGAAATTACCGATTGGGTCTGAGCTGTTTCCAAAAGCGCTGGGTATAGGAGTGAACGCCTTGGAAATGCGGGGACTGCGATCCGAGGCCCTGAACATGATCGCAGAATATACGGTGCCATCTGACACGACACCGCTGACTTATATAAAAGGTGTCCAGCTCTTGCGACGGGCAGAGCAGAATGCGGCGTCACGGGCCTTGATGGATGTCGCGGCTGATAAATTTGACTCGAACCCGGAGATATTGGGGGAGATGGCAAATTTTGCACTGTCCAATGGAAATGCGCCGGGCAGTTGCGAGATCTATCAGAGAGCGCTGAGCGTCAAACCGGGCGACCTGTCCTTGATGACCGGCTATGCGCAGGCTGCGATTGTGGCGGGGAATTATACGACAGCTCAAAAGCTGATTCAGTCTGCCCTGGGGCAAGCGCCGAATAATCAATTCCTCTTCGCTCTCGCCGCGACGCTGCAACGGGCCAGTGGTGCGGACCATACCGCGCTTTATGATTATGACCGTTTCGTTCGACCTTATGATCTGGACCCGCCAAAAGGCTATGCCGATATTGGATCTTTCAATGCGGCCTTGAAAGACGCTTTGGGTCGTTTGCACATCTACACTGGAACGCCTGTCAATCAGTCACTCCGGAAGGGGACGCAGACAGATATTAATCTCGCGCTTGTCGAGGATCCGGTCATTCAATCCTTCTTCGACATGGTCGATGGGCCTCTTCGGGATTACATGTACCGCCTACCACAGGATGTGCAGCACCCGCTATGTCGTCGAAAGCGGGAGTCTTATCGCATTGCGGGGGCATGGTCTGTCCGTCTCTCCGAGTCGGGGCATCATGTTAATCATGTCCATCCTATGGGCTGGATCAGCTCATCTTATTATGTCGATATTCCACCTTCCGTGAATGAGACTTCAAAAGAGGGGTGGATTAAGTTTGGCGAGTCCTCTCTTCCTTTGCCGAGCGTAGGACCTGAAAAATTTATCCAGCCCAAACCCGGCCGCCTCGTCCTCTTCCCCTCCTATATGTGGCACGGGACTGTCCCGTTTCAGGGGCAGGAAACGCGCTTGACCCTCCCCTTTGATGTGGTGCCGGATTAATGGCCAAGTCTCTTGCTAAGCGGTTTTATCAGGACGTCACCGTTGAGCCGTCTGATGACGGATGGTGTGTGCTGCTCGATGGGCGACAGGTCCGAACACCCGGTAAGATGAAATTGACCTTGCCGAATGAAGCGCTGGCCAAGGTGGTCGCGGCAGAATGGGATGCGCAGACTGATAAAATTGATCCATCCACAATGCCCGTCACACGGCTCGTCAATGTCGCGAGTGAGCAGACGCCAACCCGTCGCGATGATCTGATAGAGGAAGCTGTCCGTTATGCCGGGACAGACCTCATTTGCTACCGCGCCACTCAACCCCGTATTTTGCAGGAGAGACAAGCCGCAGCTTGGGATGACTGGCGCGATTGGGGCGCAGAGCAGGGCGTTGACCTGAAAATAACGGAGAGCCTCACAGCGCTTGAACAGCCTGAGGCCAGTTTGAGAGCCGTCGCGTCCTATGCGGATGAATTAGATGATTTGAAACTGACGCTCTTCGTGCATCTCATCGCCGTTTATGGGTCTGTCGTTTTGGCTATGGCGGTGATACAGCGGGCGCTGGATCCCCGTACCGCCTTTGATGTGTCCCGCGTCGATAATGCCTATCAAATTGAACATTGGGGCGAAGATGAAGCGCAAGCGGAAATTGATGCCGCTCTGCGGACGGAAACCATCACCCTCGCAAACCTCGTGGAGATTTTATAATGGCGCAACCCGTCACCGTTAAAGAACGTCTTGGTGGAATATATACCTTGGATGTCACGAATGGCCGTCACCATCTCTATGCGGATGAGCCTGTCGAATATGGCAGTTCCGATCTCGGGCCGTCGCCATTCGAATATCTCTGCGCCTCGCTGGGGTCTTGTACGGCGATTACGCTGCGTATGTATGTGGGACGGAAGAAATGGGAGATTGAGACTATCGCGGTCACGGTCACACATAGTTACCGCAAGACAGCCGACGGCGAGACTAAGAGCGTCTTCTCACGGGTGTTGAATATTGAGTCTGACCTCCCGGAGGAAGAGCTTGGCCGCCTCGTAGAGATTGCAAATAAATGCCCGGTCCATAAAATGCTGGAACATGGGAATATTGTCGAAACAACATTGGGATAATCCTGCGCGCTTAATTTACCTGTCATTCCAGACTGAGGCGTCTAAAGTCTCAATAAATTACTCTTAGGTGTTCCCATGAGTGCAGACCTCCTCTTCTCCGTTTTTGTTTTTCTGGCGGCGGCCTGCGTGCTGGTCCCGATATCCAAATTATCCGGATTGGGGTCTGTCATTGGTTACCTGATTGCGGGTGTTCTGATTGGGCCCTATGTTCTGGGCCTCATTACAGAGCCGGAAACGATTTTACATTTTGCGGAATTCGGCGTTGTCATGATGCTGTTCCTCATCGGCCTGGAATTACAGCCCAAAGCCTTGTGGGACATGCGGTCCAAACTTCTGGGTTTAGGTGGGCTGCAGGTCCTTATTACGACGGTATTGATAACGGTAATTGCCCACGCGCTTGGCCTGGCCTGGGCGGAAGCCTTTGTTGTCGGCATGGCATTGGCGCTCTCTTCCACGGCTATTGCGCTTCAGATGATGCAAGACCGGTCCATCATGGGTCACCCTGAGGGGCGTTCAGGTTTCGCAGTTCTCTTGTTCCAAGATGTGATTGTCATTGCGATGATCGCCTCACTCCCGTTTTTGGGTGGACTGAGCGGAGACGTGCTCGATCCAAATATTCTCGGGGCTGAGGCCGCGCATGGCGCAGATCATGGCGTCAGTCATGAGTACAGTCATGGTCCGGCAATGGCGCGTCCCGAAGGCTTTATGTTTGTCCTCGCAATATTCGGTGTATTGGGCGGCATGGTACTGGCGGGGCGTCTGCTCCTACGTCCTGTTTTTCGTATGATTGCGCGCTCCAATGTCCGCGAAACTTTTACAGCCATTGCTCTGCTTCTTGTGATCGGTGCGGCTTTACTGATGAATTGGTTGGGTCTTTCTGCGGCGCTAGGCGCATTTATTGCCGGGGTCGTGTTGGCGGATAGCGAATATCGGCACCAACTCGAATCCGATATTGAGCCATTCAAAGCGTTGCTATTAGGCCTCTTCTTTATCAGTGTCGGGATGAGCCTCGACTTCGGTATGTTGGCACAATTCCCCGTTCAGATTTTCGCGGTGGTCTTTGGGTTGCTCGCGCTGAAATTCGCTGTGTTGTTTGGTATTGGCACGCTGTTTAAATTGGAAATTTCCAGTCGAATACTCTTCGCAACATTGCTCTGTCAGGCAGGCGAATTCGGTTTTGTCCTGTTCCAATTCGCCCTGACAGAAAATGCGATCAAGCCTGAAACGGCGAGCTTCCTAAATGCCGTCATTGCGCTGTCCATGGCGCTGACGCCGCTCCTCGTCCTGTTTTATGACAAGCTTGTCGCGCCGCAATTGCAAGCGGCCGCCAAGACGGGTGAGAGCCCGCAAAATGAGCATAATCCCGTTCTCATCCTTGGATTTGGCCGGGTGGGGCAGGTGGTTGGACGATTGCTGCAAACACAGAATGTCGGCACGACGATCATCGACATTGACGGCGACCATATCGAATTTTTGAAACAATTCGGACATCGCGTCTACTATGGCGACGCCACGGATATGGATCTCCTTCGCATTGCGGGCGCGGACGAAGCCAAGCTGATTATTGTGGCGATGGATGATCGTGTTGCCGTCACGACAGCGGTGAAAGCGATCAAACAGGCTTTTCCAAATGCAAAAATTCTGGCGCGGGCACGGGGCCGCACGCATCTCTTTGATCTTTTGGCGGAAGGGGTGGATTATGCGGAACGGGAAACCATTCGCGGTGCGCTGGCAATCGGCGAGACAGCGCTAACGATGCTCGACTTCGACGATATCCGCGCGGCGCGCCTTGCCAAAGATTTTCTCGCATTTGATTATAAGCTCGTCGAGGAGACTTATGAGATGCGCGACGATATAGCGGCACTGGCCGAGCGGGCGGATAAACACCGGGCTTTATTGAAAGAGACGTTAAACGCGACGCAGCAGGATACGGGTGGATAAAGCGGCGCGACATTTCGGTCACACCGCTTGTACCTTGCGGGGCAGGGCGCTAAGTGCACGCTATGCCAAATATGTTGAAAATCCTGCTCTCTCCCCGTGGTCGAATGGGCCGCCGCGACTACCTGATTGGGTTGGTCGCAATCGTTGTTCTGTCAACGATTTTCAATTTTGTTTTAGGTCGATTGGGTAATTCTGTTTGGGCTTTTCTTATCTCATTGCCCTTTCCATTCCTCGTTTTGCACATGATGTATTGTGTTTACGGAAAACGCCTGCACGATATTGGGCGGTCATTTTGGCCACTGACGGGTATGATTGTCGCGCTGATCGCCGTCATGATTGGTGTCATGATGACGTTTGGCGGCAGTGAATATTTCACCGCCTTTTCGCAATATACGCCGGATAATCCCGCCCCCGAGGATGTACGCGCTGCGCTACAAGCTGAATATGAAACTAGATTGGCAGAAGGGACAGGTTGGCTTTACGGCCTTATGTGTGCCGTCATTGGCGGGTTTTCCCTCTGGCTGGCCCTCGCAAAACCTGACTCTAAAGAAAATCGCTACGGTCCCGCATAAACTTATTCCCGTCGATTTTTCTTGATTTTTCGTTAGAATCCGCCATTCTCTTATCGTTATTCAACAAATGAGAGAGTGTCACATGGGTAGTTTACTGTTTTCTCCGTCGGGTCGTGTTGGACCTGCAGACTTTATGAAGGGCTATACGATCTTAATCGTGATCGGCCTGATCATTAATTTGCTTTTCGCATTCGCGCCAATGTTGGCGTTGCTATCATTTCCGATTTTGATTGTCTTGCTGTGGTGCTCTATTGCGCTCTGGATTAAGCGTTATCACGATGCGGGTAAATCAGGTTGGATGTGCTTGATTCCAATTATCGTCGGCATGGTCGCCGGCTTTGTCCTGTCCTTGATCCTGACGCCAATGTTCGTGGACGCGGATGCGGCACTTGCGGCAACTGAAGCTGCTGAAGCTGCGGCAGCCGAAGGCGATATTGGCGGCGCTATGTCCGCCGCGATGGGGGCCAGCGGTATGACACAGATGGGAATGATTATTTCCGCCGTGGCCAGCGCTGTCCTGTCCTATGTCATCGCGATGGTCTTTAACGGCATGATCAAACACGAAGACCATGATAATCGCTTTGGTCCAGAAACAAGCACAGCTGATACATTTAGCTAGGCCGGTTCGATTAAAAGTTTGAGAAGCCCGTCATTTGGCGGGCTTTTTTCATGCGGTAATCGTCGTTGGCCCGAACAGGGCTTCAAACGCTGATTTCAACGCCATATCGAGATCCACCATCGTGGCCGAATGACCAAGATTTGCTAAACTCGCGACGCCATGTTCCCGAATACCGCAGGGGATGATACCGTCAAAATGGGTGAGGTCCGGGGAGACATTCACACTAATCCCGTGAAAGCTGACCCATTTTTTCAGACGTACGCCAATCGCCGCGATCTTCTCCTCACGTCCATCATTCCGTGTGACCCAGACCCCGACCCGGCCGCAGCGGCGTTCTGCTGTCACATCGAATTGTGCCAGCGCATCAATAATCCATTGTTCCAGCCCCCGCACAAAGGCGGACACATCCCGCCCCCTATCGCGCAGGTCTAACATGACATAGCCGACGCGTTGTCCGGGCCCGTGATAGGTATATTGCCCGCCACGTCCCGTCTCGTGCACCTCAAATCGATCCGGCGCGACGAGGTCTGCAGGGTTGGCAGAGGTCCCCGCCGTATAAAGCGGGGGATGTTCCACCAACCAGACGAGCTCTTCCGCTTCGCCCGCTGCGATGGCCGCCGCGCGCGTTTTCATGCGCTCATGCGCAAAGGCATAATCGGTGAGGCCCTCTGAAACCTCCCAGAGAACAGGTTTATCGCTGAAAATTTTGTCGGTTATTTGGGGAGTTCCAACTTATCTAATTCGGTTTCAATGACCGCGCGGGCCTCGGGGATTTCGCTAATCCGACCCATTTCAGAGACGAGGCCCGCCTGTGTCTGCATGACTTTCGGTAGTTTCCGCATCAGGCCAAAGCTGATCTCATTCTCATCAATATTTTCAAAGGCCTTAAACGCCGCCGCCAATTTCGGGCCGCGCGCACGCAGATCATCAATCGCCGCTTCAGCACTCGCCTTATCCGTCACAGTTTTGAGGACATCTGTCACGGCGAGCGCTTCTTCATTCAGATAGTCAATCATCTCCGCCGGCTTCATATCGGCCAGTTCAGCGGAGGCATTCGCCTCTATCTGTTGAATGTCTGCCGCCGTTTCGGGCGCGTCATTGCCGCCACAAGCCGCAAGGATGACGGCTGCGCCCGCCAAGAGGGAAAGTGTAAAATGGGTCATAATCATATCTCCTAGAAGCGCCCCGTTAGCATAGGTGGAAGCCTGACGTAAACGCTCCCCATGCTAAGCTGTATTCCATGACATTCGCGTACATTTTAGGCTTCACAAGTCGACCTGACGCCCCTATAGACCGCCAACCTTAATGTGCGGCCGTGGCGGAATTGGTAGACGCGCAGCGTTGAGGTCGCTGTGGGGTAAAACCCGTGGAAGTTCGAGTCTTCTCGGCCGCACCACTTTCCTGACATTGCAAAGAGCGTAAGCCTTTGAAAAGTCTCGGAAAATCTCTCTTTCCTGTACTTTCCATACGGTAACTCGCGCGATTTGCCTAACTTCTTGCCTTACAATTGGCACGACAGGAGATGGCTATATGAGGTCGATTCAGCGTCCAGATCAGTATTTAAAACTACGCAACGACATATGGCATTATGTGCGCCGCGTCCCGAAAGCGGTTCGCCACATAGATGATCGTGTCTTGATTTACCGTTCCCTTGAAACAGACAGCCGCAAAGTGGCACGGCAACGCCGCGATATATGCGCCGCAGCAGACGACCAGCGCTGGAGCGAGGTTGCGCCTAGCCGTTTCGGGACGCCTGCACCCGATGCCGTCATGAAAGACTTACAGCAGCGGGCGCAAGCGTTTGGCTTTACCTACATGCCAGTCTCTGAAATCGTGGACAAATTGAACGGTGAACAGATCGTGCAGCGCGTGACGGCACTTGGCCCAATCAATGGCCCTTTATCACCAAAACAGCAACGGGATGCTGATGCACTCCTTGGCTTGGCGGAAACGCCAAAGGTAAAAATAAGCCAAGCCTTAGAGCTATATCTAAGCGAGATTGCGCTGGACGAGCAGACAGGTAAGTCACCAGAACAGCTTAAGACTTATACCAAAGTCAAACGCCGTGCCGTGGCGAACTTTATCAAGCTAAACGGTGATATGGATATGCTCGAGATAGGCCGCGACGAAGCGCGAAATGTCTACCGCTTTTGGGCAGACCGCGTTCAGCCCAAGGGTGACCAAAAGCCGTTGAGCGGGAGCAGCGCCAATCGAGACTTGGGGAACCTACGCAAACTCTACCGCCGATATTTTGAACACATCGGAGATGAGAACCGCCAGAACCCGTTCCGCAATCTACGCTTTGCTTCGCCCAAATTGAAGCAAGTGCAGCCATTTAGTGATGATTGGGTTAGGTCAAAAATTCTCGCGCCCAATATGTTCAAAGGTCTAAATCGAGAAGCTGCTTTGCTTTGTCTCGCCATGATAGAAACAGGATGCCGACCGAGCGAGCTAGCCAATATCGAGCCAGATAACATTCGTCTAAACGATGAAATTCCGCATATCCGTATTCGTTCAAGTTCCAAACGTGCATTGAAATCGACAGCATCCGTGCGCGAAATCCCGCTTGTTGGTGTATCGCTCGAAGCTATGAAGCGTGCGCCAAATGGCTTCCCGCACTATCAAGACAGAGGCTATCTCTTGTCTCAAACGTTACTTAATGGCTTCAAAGTTAGAGAGCTTCTACCCACTATGAACCACCGCATTTACAGCTTTAGGCATAGCTTTGAGAAGCGAATGTTGGAGGGCGGGCTAGATTACGGCCTTCGTTGCACCCTTATGGGCCACCGTAACCCGCGACCTGAATATGGTGACGGAGGCTCGCTAACTTACCGCCGAGATGAGATGATGAAAATTGTGCATCCGATTTCAAAGAGATTGTTGGAGGGGTGCCCTTTCTTCCCATAAATGAGCAATTAGTTCAGGGATTGTCTCTATGTTTGGCCAATCTAGCAAGGGCAATACAATTTTGTTCCTGAATAAAATTAGTCTCATACTCCTCTAGTTTTGTTAAAATAGTAACGTGTAGAGGTAGTTCGAAACAACGATTGCCTAATTCTGCTTCTAGGCGCTTAGTTTTTGTTTTGTTATCACAAACTACCAATAGATCAATATCAACCCCATGACCTTTTTTTAGTAAGGAGCCAAATCCGTATATCTGCATTTCTGACGCTGTTGGGCATTCATTCAGTATTTTGTTAGCAACGTCCTGAAAATTCATCATCGTTTACTAATGACACTCATTGTTTCACCTAACTTAAGTATTTTAGTTCCCAATTCTTCTGCTGCAGAATGTGCGCCCGATGTTGGTCTTCCATTGGGGTTTATGTTGCAAATGACATCTACGGGTCCAAATTTTTCCCATATTTTTCTAACGACATCTGCTGTCGGGTCGTAATCCTCCGCAAAGGCTATTCGTTTGTTTTTACCGTAGTTGTTTGTAACTTTAATGACGCGATCATATTCCCGTTCGAATGTAATACCTCCCATTTGTCGTATTGCACGGGCTGCAAATCGAAATACTTTGTGCTCAGCAAGATTGGCATCCCCATCAAGTAAAGCCGATGTGAGAGTTCCGAAACTTCCCCAGCCAATACTTTGTGATTTTAGGTAAGTAATCGCGTCACCATGCCAAATACAGTTTTTTCTATACCCGCAGACGAAATCTATTTCGGGGTGGGAGGCTGCCATTGCTCCTGCCGAATTATATTCAATACTATGAGCGTCGCTAATATAGGCCATGACGTCTGGCTTATTATCAGCCTTCAAAACAATCACATTGTCTGATATTAAATCAGCGGAAATGTCGCCTCTTTCCGCTATATTCTCTAGTGCGTAATTTGTTGCCCAACTCATTTGAATAAACCTTCCATTTCTGCTGGATATCTGATCGCTGGCTCCTCAGAAGCGGTTAGGTGTTTAGATGTAAACCCTCTCACGTGTTCTTTATATAACGCAACTGTTTTTGATTCTTTTTCACTTAGGTGGTGTCGATTGAGCGATATTACCGAAAGTAAGTGATAGTGGTTTGGGATGATCACGGCCTTTACTCTTCTATCCCAAATTTTGGCCGTTTCACTTTCAGGGTCATATTCAAACTCTGTCCCATCACATGGTGCAAATTTGTCCCATATTGCTTTGTTTTCCTCCATGCGTTCGCGTAGTTGCTTTGCAGCCTCTTCTCTAGTCTCGTATGGTATAATCCCATTCTTAGCGTTTAATGATGCTAAATGCGTCTCTTTCCAGCGCAATATTTCTTCACGTGGATACTGGTCAGGTGCTTTGTCAATTCTTTTGTGGCAGGTAGGGTGAAGTAGGATCAAATTCTCGACGCTATGCAAGTCCTCAGTCCCTATAGCTCTATCTTGACTACGAGGTCCCTTTTTGCCCCATGGAATAATATGAGCCATTTCAGCCAAGTGAATTTCACCCCCCAAATCTTTAGGAAACAGAGGCTCGAGGCACTCTGGGTATTGGCAGTGGCCTGCGGCTTGAGCGAATAGCGATAACTTCGTTGCAGTTGGTATAGCTGGTCTTTTTTCACTCATTATGGCTCCGATAATTATAACTTGTTGGCATTTAGCTTTACATTATTTGCTGTGCAAACATAGCTCTGTTGAACAATCACAGATTAATTCATTGATGACTTTAGGTCGCCGCGTTGCGGCGAGTCCAACGCCCCTGCCTCCGCTCGTGAGGGCGGCTCCGGCAGGCGCGTCTGACGGCACTATTTTGAGAGAGCGTAATTAATTAGATAGGTTTGGAGCTTGAGGAGAGGTTAGGAGAGAAAAGAGCTTTAGCAAGATAAAGCGAACCGCCCTTTTGGGGGCACTTCGACGCTAAAGCTCTGTTTTTGCTACGCGAGTTGGGGTGTCACCTTTTTGGCAACTCATGTGGGGTGCCTCCAAAATGCCTCTATCCCGCTAAGACCTAGAAAGTCCCACTTCCCTTTAATTTCTAATCGCCTTCCTTCGAGACAAAGACGCCCTTTTTGCTTGATTATGGGCGCATGTCAGATGAAGATGATTTCCGCTTAAAAGCCAAAGCCAGCAAGAACAGCAACCGAGGTGCCGAGGTTAATATCCCCGCCAACTATAAGGGATTCCATCAAGAGGTTCGCGCCGCCTTGGTCAGAGGCAAGGCCGTCTCTGGGCGACGGACGCTAACCGTCCCGTCCAAACCGCGCACAGGGCGCTTCAACTCACGCGGCAGAGGCCGTGCGGCTTTGGAACGCGGCATAGGACCGAAGCAAGGTTGGCGCGTTCACAAGGCGACGGGCGACCGATACCGCGCCCGTAGAGCCATCGTGAAAGTCCGTGTCGTGAAACTGCGCAATGCCAAGCCTTCTGTCTCTCGCGGGCACTTGGCTTACCTTCAGCGCGAAGGCGCAGGTGTGGAGCGAGCCGAAGGGCTGGATAGCTCGGCGGAACTAACCCCAACGCGCGGCCAGCTCTACGGCCCAGAGGAAGGCGTTGAGGTTGACGGGCGGGATTTTGTGGCCCGCTCCGAGGAGAGCTTTGACGGACGCGGCGACCCGCACCAGTTTAGAATTATGATCTCACCCGAAGACGGCACGGAGCTGGCCCGCGTGAACGGCGACGGCACGCCGAACCTCAAGGACACAACACGAGCGCTGATGGCACAGATGGAAGAGGACTTAGGCACGCGGCTGGATTGGGTGGCAGTTGACCACTTCGACACGGCCCATCCGCACACGCATATCATCGCGCGGGGCGTCACACATGACGGCAAAGGATTGAACATTGCAGGCGAATATATCTCGCGCGGCATACGCGGACGGCTGGAGGAAGAACTGACCCGCGAGCTAGGTTGGAAATCCGAGCTTGCAATCCAGCAAGAGATGAAACGCGAGATGAGCGCCATGCGCGTCACGACAGCAGACAGGCATATCGCGGACGGTATGGACAAACTCTCCAACACAATCGACCTACGCGCAGGGGCATCCGCCGCCACCTTCCCTACTAACTCATCTATGAACAGACATATCCTGATTGGGCGCATGAGACATTTGAAATCTATGGGCCTTGCAACGCAAATTGAGTCAGGCCGCTGGCATATCGAAAAGGATGCGCTCATGACCCTCGGACAGATAGAGCAGCGCGAGCAGCTCAACAAAGATATTCACGCGGCGATGAAGCGGGCCAACATCAAAAGACCCGTTCGCTTACATGATGGCCGTCAGAGCTATGATGGAAGCCTCTCAACTCACCGCGTCATAGGCCGCGTCATCGCGAAAACTCACGGCAATGATGAAGGCATGGACGCAAGTCAAAAAGGCGGCGGGAAAGTGCGGTTCATTATCGACGGCACGGATGGCTATGTCAGCACGGTTGAAACAGGCATTGACACAAGAGCAGGCGAAGCCGCCAAGGTCGGTTCCATCATCGAAGTCTCCCCGCCCAACCTGCGCAAAGTTGACCGCAACATCCAAGCCCTTGCGACGGGTAAGGATTTTGACGGCAAGCCGCGTAACGGGCTTATCGGGAATTACGCTATAGCCACGAGCGGGCCAGAGGATTGGACTGACGGCAGCGGTAGTAGAAGTGCAGCCCATATTCGGGCACATCGGCTAAGACTCGCCACACTGACGAAAGCAGGCGTGGTGCAAGTCGTGAGCAAAGACAAAGATGGTGGCCCCTATGAATGGCACGTACCTGCCGACTTTGAAGAGAGGGTCATCGCACTTGATATGAAGCAAGGCCGCGCGGCAGGCGTGAAACTGCTATCGGTTCAGGACTTGGACGCACAGCTCGCGAGTCCCGGTGCGACGTGGCTTGACCGTGCTCAAGTCAGTTGGGGCAGAGGCGATATGGACAGCATCAGCTCAAAGATAAGCCCTTTTGCAAAAGAACTGGACACGGCCTTCCAGCAGCGACGTGAGTGGCTGATTAAGCGCGGCTATGCAGAGCTACGCCAAAACGGGCAGAAGGCTTCTGTTATTTACAAGCGTGGTTATATGAAGGCCTTAGAAACTGAAGGTTTCAACGCCGCGACCGAGAAGCTGGAGAGCATGACGGGCAAAGCCCGCATCGCGGCGCAGTCAGGGCGATTGTTTGAAGGCACTGTTGCCCAGAAGTGGGGCAAGCGTATCAAAGGCCGTGTGCTCGGAGGTGGTGGTATTGATTGGGAGACAGGACGGACACGAGGGATTGGGCGGTAAGTTGTTATTAACCAAATCACTAGACTTTAAGAAACTCGCGAGAGGCGGTGATCTTAGCAAAAAGCGACGAAAGCGGTTAAAGCCTCTTTCATTTGTTCGCATTTTGTTCTAGGATGACGTAATGGCAGAAAAAACTCAAATCGAATGGACTGACGCCACTTGGAATCCTGTAACGGGTTGCACGAAAATTGGCCCTGGCTGCGACAACTGTTACGCGGAACGTTTTGCAGAACGCTGGCGCGGTATCAAAGATCATCCCTATGAACAGGGATTTGATTTAAAGATTTGGCCACATAGGCTAGAGCAGCCCAAAAAATGGAAAAAACCACGAATGATTTTCGTGAACTCTATGAGTGATCTTTTTCATAAGAAAATCGACAAGAGTTTTATATCGCAAGTGTTCAATGCGATGGAGGACGCTGATCATCACGTCTTTCAGGTTTTAACGAAACGAAGTTCAATTATGCGGAAATTCGTAAATGATAGGTATGGAAAAACTGGCGCTCCTGCACATATATGGCTTGGGGTTTCGGTTGAAGACGACGCTCATAAAGGTCGCATAGAACATCTTCGCGGCACTAATGCGAAGGCTAGGTTTATTTCATTTGAGCCTCTTCTTGGGCCAATCGATAGCGTGGATTTGCAAGGCATCCATTGGGCAATCGTTGGTGGTGAAAGCGGCCCTAGAGCGAGACCTATGGAGCCAGAGTGGGCTACATCTTTGCGTGACCAATGTTTGGAGCAGGGCGTTGAGTTCTTTTTTAAACAATGGGGTGGACCAAGGCCCAAGTCTGGCGGTCGTCTTTTGGACGGTGAAGAGTGGAATGGCTTTCCTTGGCAAATAGTTCCACACGATACGATGAAGGCACTGCGCAGGGCTGCATGAACAAAGATGATGTTGAGAAGCTCTACGAAGGGCGTGAACATTCTAGGATTAAGCACGAGTTCCTTCGCGAATACGTGAAACTTCTTGCCATCAAGATCGGGATGTCGGGAACTTCGACGATCAATTTTGTCGATGGTTTTGCTGGCCCTTGGGGTTCGGTTGACGAGGCGAAAAGGTCCGACACCTCATTTGGCGTGGCTATAAAAACGTTGGAGGATGTTCGTGGTTTCATGTTTAGTAAAGGCCGTAAGATTCAAACTCGCTACTTTCTTTGTGAGAAAGACCCAGAGGCGCATGCTAAGTTAGCAAGCTTTGCAGAGGCAAAGGGTAAAGGCGTTATCGCGCTCAAGGGAGCGTTTGAAGACAACCTCTCGACTATTGATGCCGCTATCAATTCTCGCACTGACTTCACCTTTACTCTAGTGGATCCTAAAGGTTGGAAAATTGGGTCTAACCAAATTTTCGACTTTCTGAGGCGACAAAAACGGAGCGAAGTATTACTTAATTTTATGTCCGATCACATTAATAGACATACTGAGTTCCCTGGAGTGCAAGAGAGCTTTGGGCGTTTCTTGGGTAACGCTGACTGGGTCAGTGACTACGAGGAGCTACCTGACGTTTGGCGGAATGAACGACGCATATTGCACCTTTTTAAGAGCAAGCTAAAGGCAGAGGGAATCGCTGACTACTGCCCCGATATGCCGATTGAGCATAAGGATCAAAAGCGCACCAAAATGCGTCTCGTTTTAGGTACTCAGCATCCAATGGGCGTGCATGTTTTTCGCGATGTCCACGATAAAATGAGAAACCTTGAAGTTGCAGGTAAAGCAAAACGAACTTTGACGCCCTCTTTGTTTGAACCAGAAACGTTTGCAGGTCCAGAATATGACGAGGAGGCCGTCGGCTCGGATGTACAAAAATCCAGAGCGCGGGAGCATATCAAAGCACTTTTGGAACAAGCTTCACCAATTGTTTTTAAGACATTGGTTGTTGAAGTCATGGAAGAAGTTGGTGTGCGACCAACACACGTCAAAGATGTTCTTACAGCCGCGAAGTCCGATGGTCTACTATCGTTCGAGTTGTCTGGAAGAAGTCGCAAGCCTAACGATAACACTATGATCTATCTAGCTCGCCAAACGTGAAGGCATTTTAAGCGGCCAGTAAAGGTTAGTTATGCCTCACAAAAAACCCAACTTCTTGCCTCACAAATGACTTGAACGGCCTGCCAACTCATTGTATTCATTAGCTTAATGGAAAGCGCTAAGCCCTCTCGGCCGCACCATTTCTCCAATCTCTCTGATTACTCAGACCATCCGGTTTCAATAATAATCTTATCCGCTTGATCGGGAAGGGCTTGGCGTAGGGCTTTAATGTCGGCTTTTGCTTCTTCGGTCTGAGTTAAAACTTTTCTTGCTCGGAGGAGACGTGTCCAGCCTTCTGCGTCTTCCGGTGTGTCTTCTAGGCGCGCACGAAGAGAGGCGACCATGCCGCGGACCATTTGCTGTTGATCCTCGGGCGACAACTGCTGTGCTGCGGCGATGTCTTCCGCACTTGGACCGCGTTCGCGTTGTTCGGCGTAAGTCTTTGCGGCCTCAAATTCCTTGCGTACATCGGGATTTTCATTGAGCTCTAGTGACCTTGTATAGGCCTTCAACCCGTTCTCATATTGATCCACGAGCATCAACGTCCGACCATAGAGATACCACCCCGTCGCATCATTCGGATCGGCGGCCAGGCGGGCTTCTATTTGCGGGAGGAGCGCTGCGAAATCCGGTTGTGTTTCTTGCGGCGGTGGGGGCGGGGGCTGGAATGTCTCAGGTGTGAAATTCGGAGAGCCAATTGTTCTGTAAATGCCCAGTGTGCCAGTCAAAAACGCAACAGCTATTATGCCGGAGGTGAGCCATGAAGCCTTGCCAAAACTTGGGGCATCTGTTTTGGCTGCGCTTAGCAATCGGCCCTGTAAAACCGTTTTTTGCGCGCGGGCGGCGTCGTCGATTTCTCCGGCGTCAATGCGAGCCTGTATTGCGCGCAGCTCGCTCCGATAAGCGGCAATTTCTTCTGTCTCAGACGCGCCTGCGGCTTTCGCCAAGATCGGTGAACAGAGATAGGCACTTATCGCGAGGATAAGAGATATACCGATGATCCAGATCATGTGTCATCCGCCATGAGTTTATCAAGCAGGGCTTGATCAGTATCTGATATTTCCGTCACGATATCCGCTTTGCTTTGGCGTTTGGACCGCAGCGCAAACCAGCCCAAGCCGAAGAGAACAAGGCCCGCCGGCAGGAACCATAGGACGTAAGTGTTGGATTGAACGGGCGGTTTTAACAGGACGTAATCGCCATATCTGTCGCGCATATAGGCGACGACCTCGGCATTTGTATCTCCGGCGGCAACCCGCTCCCTGACGATGACTTTCATGTCCAGCGCCAGGTCCGCTTCCGATTCTTCGATGGATTGATTTTGGCAAACGACACAGCGAAGCTGATGGCCGATGTCGCGGGCGCGATCTTCTTCTGCGTCGGAGATTTGAGCGGTGGCGGAGGCCGCCAGTGCCGTGACAAAAAGAGTGAGGGTGAGGAGAAGGTGTCTCATGGTTGCACCGCGAGCAGGCTTTCGACAATTGGGTGGAGGTCGTTCTTCCAATCGTCCGGTGTGATAATACCGACATGTTTGTACCGAATGTCGCCGTTCTGATCGACGATAAAGGTTTCCGGCGCGCCGACAACACCCAGGTCGACAATCAGGTGACTATCCGGATCAAAAATGATCGCGTCGTAGGGATCGCCGTTTTCCGAGAGCCAGCGAACAGCATTTTCGCGCGTATCGCGCCAATCCACGCCAACCATTTGGATGTCCAGGGATTGGCTTATCTCCATCAGTTGCGGATGTTCCACAGTACAAGAGACACACCATGACCCGAAAATATTGACGAGACTCACGCGGCCCTCAAAAATCTCATTTTCCAACACGGCATCATTGGCAAGGTTGTCTAAGGCGAAAGTCGGGAAGGGTTTTTCAATTAATTCCGATGGCAAAATGCGGGGATCGCGCGTTAGCCCATAGGCCAGCGCCGCGAACAAAGCCGCAAACCCAAAGAGAGGAATGAGCCCGCGCAGTTTCATTCCGCTGGGACAAAGTTGGCTGGCGCAGAAAGGCTCTCACGCTTAGGCAGGCGCAGGCGTCTATCTGCGAGGGAGACAAAACCCGCTAAAGCCATAATCAAAGACCCCAGCCAGATCCAAACGACAAAAGGATGTTTATAAACCTGCACGACAAAGCCGCTCTCTGGGTCACCTTCGCCAATACTGGCAAAGAGCGTCTGCCCAAAGGAGAGGTGCATCCCTGCCTCTGTCGTGACCTGATTGCGAACGGGATAGAACCTGCGTTCCGTGCCCAGCAGGGCGACCTCTTCTCCGTTTTTCGTGACCGTGACAGTCCCGCCGAAATATTGGTAGTTTTCGCGTTGCCCGCCGCCGACTTCGCCGAGTGTGAACGTGTAAGGCGCGATCACAAGGCTGTCTCCCGTCCGTAACGTCCCAATGTCTGTCTTCGCCCAGACCGTCATAGAGGTCACGGCCGCCGCGAAAATTGCGAGGCCCAGATGTGCGCCGACAAAGCCCCAGGTCGAGGCCGGTTGCGCTTTCAGACCAACCCAGGTCCAGCGGGCTTTTCGTCCCAGCGTTATGATTGTGCCGAGGGCTAACCAAGCTGCCAGCCCAATGGACAGTGCGCCGAGAACGGATTTTCCGATGACATAGGTGAGGGCGGCGACAATGGTTAAAGCGATGCACATAATGATCAGCGGACGTTTGAAACGTTGCAGCGTATCCTTCCGCCATTTTAACATTGGCCCCACGCCCATGAAGAGAATGAGCAGCGACATAATCGGCGCAAAGGTCAGATCAAAATAAGGCGCACCAACGCTGATTTTTGAGCCATTCGCGGCATCGATCAGCAGTGGATAGAAAGTTCCGAGGAAGACGGTCGCCGTCGCTGCCACGAGCAGAAGATTATTAAGCACCAAAGCCCCGTCCCGGGATGTGGCGGATAACGCTGCATTATCCCGCAAAGTATGAGAGCGCAGCGCATAGAGCGTTAACGCGCCGCCTGTCGCCAGACCTAGCAGGAGGAGGAGGAAAACGCCCCGTTCTGGATCAACGGCAAAGGCATGAACAGAGACCAAAATACCTGAGCGCACAACAAACGTCCCGATGAGGGAGAGCGCAAATGTCGTGATGGCCAGCAAGACCGTCCAATTCGCCATGGAATGACGCGTCCCCAGCACGAGGATGGAATGGAGCAAAGCCGTTCCCGCGAGCCACGGCATAAAGCTGACATTCTCAACAGGATCCCACATCCACCAGCCGCCCCAGCCGAGCTCGTAATAGGCCCAGAAACTGCCCAATGCGATTCCGATGGTCAGAAAGGACCACGCGATGAGAACCCAAGGCCGCAACCATTTCGCCCAGACCGCATCGACACGGCCTTCCAACAGGGCGGCGACGGCGAATGAAAAGGGTAGGGAAAATCCGACATAGCCGAGATAGAGAAAGGGTGGATGGAACGCCAATCCCGGATCTTGCAACATCGGGTTCAGTCCATTGCCGTCAATTGGCACGGGGTTCAGCCGTTCAAACGGATTGGACGTGAAAAGGATGAAGGCGAGGAAGCCAACGCCCAACAGACCTTGAATGGCAATGGCGCGCGCTTTCAAACCCGTAGGGAGGGATTTACCCAAAAATGGCACCATCGCGCCATATCCGGCCATCATCAGGACCCAAAGCAGGATGGACCCTTCGTGATTACCCCAAACGCCGCTGATCTTATATAGCAGCGGTTTTTCAGAATGACTGTGCAAGGCTGCCAATTTAACGGAGAAGTCGGATTCTAAAAAAACCAGAGTGAGCGCCACAAAAGAGAACGCAATCAACAGGAAATGCCCCATCGCTGCACGGTCGCCAAATTCCATCAAACGCCCGTCATTCCGCCGCGCGCCTATCCAAGGCAAACTCGCTTGCGCAATCGCCACGCAGAAGGCGAGAACGAGGGCAATATGTCCGATCTCTGCAGTCATAGCAGCGTCCTAGGCGGGATGGGCCAAAGTCTCAATCTGATTGTGCAAATCCAGATGCTTTTGCCGCAGTCATCTTTGACCTTCATCTGTTTGTTTCCGCATATGCATTTTTTTCAAATTATACGCCGCCTGTGATAAAGTGAAAACGCCGGAGATTATACTGGAAGACGGCCCCGACGGCATGACCTGGCGGAAGGCGTAGCCGCTTGAAGGTCAGTTTTTCTCAGGAACGGAATGCAAAGCCCGAGCCCGTCCCGGTGTCTTATTTCGTCATCCTCGGACTTGATCCGAGGGTCCATCTCTCGCCGCAAAGATGGCCCCTCGGGTCAAGCCCGAGGGTGACGACTGGTATGGGTTTGGGTGTGTTGAAAAGATAATCCTCGGTTATGGCGATATCGGAATCGTGGATTGGTATTCTTTTTTCTAAGAGAAATGTGCTTGTCCCCGGCCCGTTGTTTGCGAGCAAAGAACATGAGCCGCGACCTCGTGGGTTATTGAAATCATTGCGTTAATCGACGTCCTCCCCTGTGGCGGACGAGGCCCCGGTCCATGTTCTTTGCTCGCAAACAACAGGCCGGGGACAGGAATATAAACGGGGATTGGAAAAAAGTTCAAAAACTACGTCCACACCCCCTTTACCTTGTGTCATTTTCATCCTGTCTTCTTTCAAAGGGCAGTCAAGCGTACGTTGGCTTTTCTGGAAAGAAGCGGTGCTTGTCATTGGAGCGGAAGGGTTAACGTCCTCGAGCTTGGGTGGCCTATCGAGAGCTGATCGTTCCCAGACTGAATGGTTCGGCCGGTAGTGGAAAAAGGTGCCGTCGCGTGGGATTCCTCTAGCAATGGATGCTGGAAGGGCTCGAAAACTATTTATTTAACTGGGTTTCCGACCCGAGCCTGACCACCCACGCGAACATCCCGTTTTTCCAAATCTAAAATATACAGGACGCGACAGGGTCCGAGGTAAGGGAGACGCAAAGAATGCCCCGAAAATATAATCACCGCTATGCAGCGCGTCAGGCCAACCTGTTACGCGCAGAACAGACACGCGATTGTCTGCATGAGATGCGCGCAAAACGCCGCTCGAATAGACGTGTGCAGACGCGGCTGGAAGGCGTGGCGCGCTATCGCCATTTTCTCAATGCGGTGGAGAATAATGCGGTGCAGGACGCAATTGATATCGTGGAGCTGCGCCATATCAATATTGATCGCGCCAAATCCGGCCTGCCGCCTTACGCGACGATGGAGGAGGCGCTTAACCCGCCCTTGAAGCCCGAACCCGTGCGGCCACCACCTTATAAGTCTTCAGATTACGAATAATCCCGACTTGTTCCGGGCCTCGTTCGGTTTTAGGCCGTGCCTATGAAACTCTATGGCAATCTCAATTCCGGCAATTGTTACAAGGTCAGGCTGTTACTGTCTTATCTGAATGTGCCCTACACCTATCAAGACATGGACGCCCCGCATGGCGCGACGCGGACGGCCGAGTTTCTGGCGATTAATCCAGCGGGACAAATTCCCGTGCTGGCTCTGAATAACGGGCGTACGCTGGCGGAAAGCAATGCGATTATGGCGTTTCTGGCCGAGGATACGCCCTATTTGCCGATCAATGCATTTGAACGGGCTAAGGCGCTGCAATGGATGTTCTGGGAACAATATCGGCACGAACCCGCCATTGCGGTTGCACGGTTCATCAAGATTTACGCGCCGGAACGCGCCGATGAACTGCCGAAATTGATGGAGCGGGGGAAGGATGCGCTCTCTGTGATGGAGGGTCATCTGCGGGGAAATGTCTGGTTTGTCGGCGCAGGCCCAAGCGTCGCGGATATTGCGCTCTATGCCTACACGCATGTCGCGGAAGATGGCGGATTTACCTTGGGAGATTATCCGCAGGTGCAAGCCTGGTGCGCGCGAATGGCAGAACATCCCCGACATGTCCTGATGACGGATATGCCGGAGAAGATTTAGATAGATCGGCTGTGACTAGCTTTCGGAGAGTGTCGCAACACCGAGGGGGACATCAAACTTCTCACACCAAACATAGACCTGTGAGAATTGTCCGGGTGTGAACGTAGCGGGCAGGTCGTAGCTTTGCTGACCTGTTTTGTTTTTCAGTGTGCCGATTTTATTTGCGGCCAGATAGGTCTCGCCATTGCCAAGTGCAACGATGGGATCAGGTGCGCCGTCAAGGAAGAAATCATTGGCGAGGGTGAGGCGGTAACCGGTTGCTGTTTTTTCCAGCGTGACTTTGCCGGATGTGACATGGTCCGAACGGCCGGAGAATGAGCCTGTTGAGACGGTTTGCGCGTCACTGGCTACGGCTTGGGCGGGTTTGTAATCGCTGCCCTGATTGGCGTTAGCCGTAGCGATCGCGATGCCTGAGATTGCTGCGAGTGTGACGCCGAGGGCGATAAATGTTTTGTTGGCCATGATGTATTCCTAACTGATTGGTCAATAACTTAGCAAGGCGAAGAAAGTTTCGGATTGCTTGAAAGAGGGAGTAAGAGATAAAAACCAAATGGTCAAGAATAATGATATGACGTTTCCGTGAGTGGAAAAGAAAGCTTCAGATGACGGCGCCGTCAAAGCGGTAAATCCGGTCCTTGCGCACCATGTGATAGCGATGCGCGCCGGGCAGGGCGGATTTGAACGCGATGTCTTCGACATCCAAGCCGCCCGTGAACGTGCCGAAGCTCGGCAGAATGATCCGCTCCTCGGAAACGGCGAAACAGGGGCCGGAGACCTTTCCGCGTCCCGTATTGACGCGCAGTTTGGGGTGGTAATGGCCGCAAAGGTTCACGCCGTCCGGTCCGGGATCGTGCGGGTGATGGGTCAGGAGGAACCCGCCAACCTGCGCGTGGTCCTCGCGCGGCCCGCGGACACAATCCGGAATGTCCGGGTCATGGTTGCCAAGGACCCAGATGAAGGTTTCGACGCTATCGACAATCGCGTTGAGAAGGTCGCAATCCGTCTCGCTGAACCGTTGGTCGGCGTCAATATCGTGAAAGGAGTCCCCCAATGCGACAACGGTCTTGGGCGCGTAATCCGCGACCAGTCCCGCCAAACGGTGCAGGCTGTCCCGCGTGTCATAGGTCGGCAGCGGCGCATGGCCGTTCATCTGGAGGAAGCTCGCTTTTTCGAAATGGAGGTCCGCGACGCAGAGCGTATCATGGTCCAGCAGCATCAGGCCCTTGCGCGCATCACAGGCCGTCACGCCCGCGCGTGTTCTTTCAATCAGGGCTGTCTGCTTTTGCGGCGACATAGTCGGCTACGGTCTCCAATAGGTCTTCGCCGTAAGATAGGCTGCGGTCCGAAGCGCGGGCGAGCAAGGCGTCTTTCGCCTCGCCGTCTACGACATTCTTGCTGACCTGAATCATCGCGGGAATAGAGAGCGGGGAGGCATGGGGCAAGACCTCGTACTGTATCTGGCCCTGCACCTCTTCCAGCCAGCGTTGCAGGCGCGGCAGGTCCAGCAGGTCGCGTTCCGCCTCGGTCCGCGCGATTTGGAGGAGGATGTGGTCCGGCTCATATTTGTGAAGGACATCATAAATGAGATCGGTTGAGAAGGTCACGGATTTCATCGACCGCTGCGCCCCAGGCAGGCGTTGTTCCGTCAGGCCGGCAATGGTCGCGATTTTGCGAAAAGACTTCTTGACCATCGGCGCTTGGACCACCCAATCGTCAAATTCTTTGTCGAGAATGTCTTCGGTCAGCAGGGCGGCAACATCTTCGACAGGTTCTAGGGAGGAGATGCAGAGCGCATAATCCGTGATGACGAAACTGACGGGTTTCAACCGCGCACTCTCCATCCGGCGTGTCAGGAGGAGGCCCAGCGTGTTGTTGACGGGGCGGCCCTCAAATGTGTGGAGGACAAGATTGAACGTGCCTTGGTTCCAGCTTTTCTTGTCGAAAAATCCTTCGGCGAGGAGACCTGTCGCAGGCGGGAGAGCGGAATATTTGGCTTGCAATTCCAGCCAGTCCTGAACCTGTTCGGGCAGGAACCGCCAATAATGTTCATCGGCGAGAAAGCGGCGGACCCCGTCCGCCAGATAGGTCGAGAGCGGCATGGCTCCGCCCGCATAGGCGGGGACTTTCGGGCGGTCCTTACGTTTCACGGGACTGGCCTCCACGGCCATTTCCCGCACGCCGCGAAAGCGCAGGATTTCGCCGCCAAACATGAAGGTGTCACCGGGGATGAGGGGCATGACGAACCGTTCCTCGATCTCGCCAATATTGCGCCCCCGCTTTGAGGCCGCATTGGGAAAGCGTCGGACCTTCAGCTTGGCATATTCGACGATGGTGCCAATGTTCATGCGGTGCCGCCGTGCCTGTTGCGGACTGGCGATTTTGTAACCGCGCGAAGTCGGTTTCAGGCGGTGGAAGCGTTCATAGGTTTTGAGGGCATAACCGCCATCGACCGCGAAATTCAGGAGGGCATCGAAATTGGCCTTGCTCATATCGCGGTAAGGATAGGCACTGCGGATCTCGTTGAGCGTCTGGCGTTTTTTTAGCGGGGCCGAACAGGCGCGGTTGACGAGATATTGGATGGCGACATCCATCGCGCCGGGGCGGAACGGGTCGCCATCGCGGTGGCCGTCCTCAATCGCCTCAATCGCGACGGCGCATTCAATCGCCTCCATCGGGTTGCAGGGGACGAGTGTGGCTTTTGACGGCTCATCCATGCGGTGATTGGACCGCCCGATCCGTTGGAGCAGGCGGGACACGCCCTTGGGCGCACCGACTTGCAGGATGGCATCAACGTCGCCCCAGTCGATGCCCATCTCAAGGGCGGAAGTCGAGACGACCGCTCGCATCGCACCGCTGGCAATCGCGTTCTCCGTCTTCTGCCGCCGTTCGCGGGAGAGGCTGCCGTGATAGAGCCCGATGGAGAGGTTGTCGTCATTGATCTGCCAGAGCGATTGGAACATCAATTCGGCTTGGGCGCGGGTGTTGACGAACACGATAACGGAGTTGGAGGCTTTGATCGTCTCGTAAATATCGGCCACGGCGAAGCGCGCATTATGCCCGCCCAATGGCATGCGTTTGTCTTCCGGCACGAGGATGTCGAGCTCAGGCGGGGTGTCGCCGACGACTTCGATTAGGTCTGCGGGCGATCCCGTCGGGCCGAGCCATTTGGCGGATTCGGACGGGCTGGCCACGGTGGCGGAGAGACCGAAGCGGACGTGGCCGGGTGCAAGGCTCTTCAGCCGCGCCATCGCCAGCGCCGTGAAATCGCCACGCTTACCCGTCGAAAAACTGTGCATTTCGTCCACGACGACGCATTTCAGATCGGCGAAATAGTCCGCTGCATTATCGTAAGACAGCAACAGCATCAGGCTTTCCGGCGTCGTCAGCAGGATGTCCGGCGGAGATTTGCGCTGCTTCGTCCGGACGTGGGATTTTGTGTCGCCCGTGCGCACGCCAACTTTGATGGGCAGGCCGATCTGTCCGATCGGTTTCATCAGATTGCGTTCGATATCGTTAGTCAGGGCGCGCAAGGGCGAGATGTAGATTGTGTGAAGTTTAGGTGTTGCTCCCGTAGGTTTCGCGTGGAGATCAATTAGCGATGGCAACAGCCCCGCCAATGTCTTCCCACCGCCCGTTGGCGCGATCAGCAATGTATCCCGCCCTGCGCCAAACGCCTCCACCATGTCGCGCTGATAATCGCGCACGGTCCAGCCTTGGTCGAAAAACCAGTCTTGGAAAATGGACGGGACGGGAGAGGTCATGATGTATCTACGCGCGAGGGTGGATTTGGTTATCGTTTAAATTTTGGAACAGCCCGCCCTCCGGTTCGTAGGTACTCCATACAAGACTCAAGAGGAGATTATTATGAGCGAACGGTTCAAAGGTAAAACGGTACTCATCACGGGCGGCACATCCGGTATCGGTCTGGCGACGGCCAAACGCATTGTCGCAGAAGGCGGCGATGTCGCGGTCACAGGCACGACGCAGGAAAATCTGGACGCGGCGGGTCGCGCCCTGCCAAGTTCCGCACTCGTCTTGCGCAATGACTCCTCCAGCCTGGAAGACATTGCGGAGTTGGAAGAGAAGATTGCCGAGATGGGCAAAGGTCTGGACGGCCTGTTCCTGAATGCGGGTTACGGCAAATTCCGCCCCGTCGAGAAAGTCGACGCGGAGTTTTTCGATCATATGAATAATGTGAATGTCCGCGGCCCGATGTTGCAGATGGCGGCCCTCAAGAAACATCTGAATGAAGGGGCAGGCGTGCTGCTGACCTCTTCCGTTGCGCCCTTTCTCGGCGGACCCGAGGCGGCGGTTTACGCTGCGACGAAATCTTCGCTCGCAACCTTCACGCGGTCCTTTGCCCGTGACCTCGCCCCGGAGAAAATTCGGGTCAATGCCATCGGTCCAGGTCCAATCTCGACGGGTTTCTTTGGTGATGTAACGCCTGAAGAGGAAAAGGAACTCAAGGCACATCATTCCAAAATGGTCCCGCTCGGACGGTTCGGTGAATCGGAAGAAGTCGCTGCGGTTGCATGCTTCCTCTTATCCGAAGAAGCGTCCTATGTGACGGGGTCCGAATATATGGTCGATGGTGGTATGACCCTCCGCTAGGATGACCTCCGACCCTGAGACATGGATGCAGGTGCGGGAGGCGGGGCTCTACTGTGTCCCCGCCGACGCCTATATTGATCCGATAACCGACGCCGTCCCGCGCGCCATCATCACGCATGGTCACGCCGATCATGCGCGGGCGGGTCACGGTCACGTTTGGGCGACGCCCGAAACCATCGCGATTATGAAGACGCGCTATTACCTCACGGAAGAAACGGGTGAGACAGAACTGACATATGGCCAGCGGCATGATCTCGGCAATGGCGTGACGCTCTGGTTTGCGAGTGCGGGGCACATTCTCGGCTCCGCACAGGCCGTCCTCGAATATCAGGGCAAACGCGTCGTTGCGGCGGGGGATTTCAAACGTCATCCCGACCCGACCTGCGCGCCGTTCGAAGTCGTCCCCTGCGATGTGTTCATTACCGAAGCAACCTTCGCGCTGCCCGTCTTCCAGCACCCCCCGCTGGAAGTCGAAGTCGACAAGCTCATGCGGTCCATGGCGGCCCTGCCGGACCGCACGCATATTGTCGGGGTCTACGCACTCGGCAAATGTCAGCGGGTGATGAAGACCTTGCGCCTCGCGGGGTATGAACATCCGTTTTATATTCACGGCGCGTTGAAGCGGTTGACCGAACTCTATGAGAGCTACGGACAGGATTTCGGAGACTGGGAACTTGTCTCCGAAATTCCGCGCAAGGACAAACACGTCTTCCAAGGCAAAATCGTCCTCTGTCCACCCGCGCAGATCAATGATCGCTGGTCCCGTCGCTTCGAAGGTCCGCTTCCAACGGTGGCCTCAGGCTGGATGCAAATCCGCGCCCGCGCCCGTCAGAAGCGGGCGGAAATGGCCTTGGTCGTGAGTGATCACGCGGATTGGGGCGATCTCATTCGGACCTGTAAGGAGACGGGCGCACAGGATGTCTGGATTACCCATGGTCGTGTGGAAGCGCTGGAATATGCGCTGAAAAAGGAGGGGATTAACGCGAAGGGGTTGAATCTGATTGGGATGGATGAGGAGGTGGGGGAGTGAGCCTTTTCTCAAATGTCATCCCGCACGCAGCGAAGCGCAGATGCGGGACCTATCGTATATTAACTCAAGCCGGCGCTCTGCAAACGTTAGGTCCCGCATCTGCGGGCTTCGCCCTTGTGCGGGATGACAGTTTGGAGAACCAGACAGCATGAAAGCCTTTTCACAACTCCTCGACGATCTCTATTTCACCAATTCCACCCTCGCCAAGGAAACGATTCTCGCGAATTATCTTCGCGCGACGGCTGATCCAGATCGGGGTTGGGCGCTCGCAGCCATCGCGGGAACACTCTCTTTTGACCTTTTCAAGCGGAACCTTATCAAGACCTTGATGATGGAGCGGATGGATCCATTTTTGTTTGATCTCTCGCGGCATTATGTCGGCGAAATGAGCGAGACCGTCGCGTTGGCTTGGCCGCAATCGCCAGACCCCGTGCGGCTCAACCGCCTGCCGGACCTCCACGAAGTCATTGCGGAATTTCAGTCGCGGTCAAAGCCTGAGATCCGAGACTATTTAATTACACTGCTCGACAATATGGCCCCCGCACAGCGCTGGGCCTTGCTAAAGCTCGGGACGCGCGGCTTGCGCATTGGCATGTCGGCGCGGACCGTTAAAAAGACCCTCGCGAATATGGCCGGGGTCGAGGTCGGCGTGATTGAGGAACTCTGGCACGGGCTGGAGCCGCCCTATGAGACCCTCTTCGCCTGGATTGACGGCGAGGCGGAGATGCCAGATATTTCCAAGGTTCTGACCTATTCGCCCGTCATGCTGGCCCATCCGATTGACGAGGAAAAAGACTTGGATCGCCTCTCGCCGAAGACCCATCAGGCCGAATGGAAATGGGACGGTATCCGCGTGCAACTCGCCGCCATGAATGGTGAGGTGAAAGTCTTCTCCCGCACAGGCGATGATGTCAGCCACAGCTTTCCCGATCTCGCGGCAGCGGTAAATTTCGAGGCCGTGCTGGACGGCGAGCTGCTTGTGAAACCCGAAGGAGAGATCGGGTCCTTCAATGAATTGCAACAGCGTTTGGGGAAGAAGAAACCGTCCAAAAAACTGATGACGGACTTTCCGGCGCATCTCATGGCTTACGATATTCTGAGTTTGAACAATCAGTCGCTGCGCGGGGAGACCCTCACGGCGCGACGGGAGATTTTAGCGAAGTTTATTCAGACCCAAAATTCCCCGCGCTTTTCGATTTCCAAAACGCTGGATTGGACCACCATTGATGACCTCCGCGCATTACGGGAAGAGGCGGCGGAGAGTGGCGGTCTGATCGAGGGATTGATGATCAAAGATACGTCCTCGACCTATGTCTCCGGCCGTCCGAAACATATGTGGTACAAGTGGAAACGCGACCCGTTCCTGCTTGATGCCGTCCTGATGTATGCGCAGCGCGGCACGGGGAAACGGTCGAGTTATTATTCCGATTACACCTTTGGCCTCTGGGGGCCGGACGGAACATTGTTGCCAATCGGCAAGGCCTATTTCGGATTTACCGATGAGGAGTTGAAATTGCTGGATAAGTGGATCCGCAATCACAAACTCAAGCGCTTCGGTCCAGTGCAGGAAGTCGAGAAAGAACTCGTCTTCGAGATCGCGTTTGACTCCGCGCAGACCTCCTCCAGCCATAAATCCGGCTATGCCCTGCGTTTCCCACGCATCCACCGAATCCGCTGGGACAAACCTGCAGGAGAGGCCGACAGAATTGAAGCCGTCGCCGCGCTTGTAGGCAAGTAATTTTCCGTTAGGGTCGCGCCATGGGGAAAACACATTTTGAAACAGTCATCATCGGGTCCGGCTTTGGCGGTCTCTGCATGGGCATCAAGCTGAAAGAGGCGGGGCGCGAGGATTTCGTCATCGTCGAGAAGGCCGAAGAGGTCGGCGGGACATGGCGCGAAAATACCTATCCCGGCGCGGAATGCGATATTGCGAGTGCGCTCTATTCCTATTCCTTCGCGCCCAATCCGGCGTGGGATTTTAAGTGGGCGAAGCAGAAACAGATTCATGAATATCAGAGAGGTATTGCGAGAGATTACGGTCTGTATGACCACCTAAAATTTGGGCGAACAGTTATCTCCGCAAGTTTTGCCGACGGAGTTTGGACGACGACATTTCGCGATGGCGAGGTTCTGACAAGTCGCTTTTTAGTCTCCGCCATCGGGCAGCTTCACATTCCGAAAACACCGGAGATTGAAGGCGCAGAAAATTTCGAGGGGGCGAGTTTTCATTCCGCGCAATGGGACAATGATTTCGAAACGGCGGGCAAAAATATCGGCGTCATCGGGAACGCGGCCAGCGCAATCCAGCTTATCCCTGAACTTGCGGAAGTCGCAGACAAGCTGACGGTTTACCACCGCACGCCGAACTGGATTATTCCGAAGAAAGACCGGCCATACTCCAAGCTAGAAAAATGGCTGGGCAAGAAGATTCCGGCACTCGGTAAACTCTATCGGTTCAGTCTTTTTGCGCAGGGCGAATATTTCGTCTGGCGCATCATTCAGGGCAAACCGCTGGCGCGTAAATTTGGTGAGGTTTGGGTGAAATCGGGCCTCAAGAAACATATCAAAGACCCTGAATTACGTGCCAAAATGTTGCCGGATTATCCAATGGGGGCGCGGCGCATTTTGCTCTCGGATAAAATCTATCCAGCGTTTGCGCGGGAGAATGTGGAGGTCGTGACCAAGGGGTTAGATCGTTTTACGAAAGATGGGCTTGTCACGAAAGACGGGACCGAACGCCAACATGATCTCGTCGTTTATGCGACGGGGTTTCATACCAATCCATTTCTGAAAGAAATTGACGTGCGAGGTGAGGGCGGTGTCTCGCTCAAGGACCACTGGGCGGAGGGGGCGCAGGCCTATATGGGGACCATGACGGACGGCTTTCCGAACCTATTCATCCTCTATGGTCCCAACACGAATACCGGTCATACCTCGATTATTTACAAGCTGGAAAACCAGATCGGCTATGTCGTCAAACTCATCGAAAAAACTGCGGGCGTCATTGCGGTGAAGCCAGAGGCCGAATCGGAATTTAGCGCGGAAATGCAACGCCGCCTCAAAGACCTCGCCTGGTCGAAAGTAGATGCGAGTTGGTACAAGGTCGGCGATAAAGTCCCGAATAATTGGCCCGGTAGCGCATTGGAGTTCAAGCGCCGTTTTAAAACGCCCGACTGGGAGGCTTACGAGATTACGGAATGACGACATTACGCTATAAAATGCTGGAGACAGTTCTGCGTTTTACGGGGGCGCGGAACTCCATTGCGAAGGCTGTGGCCAAAGGCAATGTGCCCTCTGTGGCACCGCCTATGTCTGTTCGCAAACGCTGGAAGAAGAGCGAATTTCAAGGACGTGATATTTGGACCTGTGAGCCAAAAACTGGCGGCAATGGACGTGTTTATGTTCACCAACATGGCGGGGCCTATGTGATTGGTCTGATCGGATTGCATTATGCGATGTTTACGAAGCTCGCCGATATGTCGGGGACGACGGTTATCCTGCCGGATTATCCCTTGCCGCCGGAAGCTATCGCGGATGAAGTCATCGACTTCGCCAACGCCCATTTCGATACTGTTGTCGCGCAATATGGCGCGGAAAATGTGAAGCTCGGAGGCGACTCAGCGGGTGGCAATCTGGCGCTTGCTATGTGTCAAACGCTGACGCCCGCGCACCCCATCATTTTACTCTCGCCTTGGCTCGATTTGGACATGTCGACCGTGCCGGATGATATTCCGAATGAGGAAGTTCTGTTGGAACCCGTCGGCGCGCGCAAAGCCGCGCATCAATATGCCGGACCGCGCGATCCGAAAGACCCGCTGATCAGTCCGATAAATGCGGAACCGGAAACCCTCCCGGAGATGATGATTTTTACAGGTGAGAAGGACTTGCTTTACACGGACATTATGACCTTCGCGTCAAAAGCCAAAACCGCCGGAAAGCTAAAAAAACTCGCGACCTATGGCGAGTTTGGGCATTACTGGATGTTTTACCCGACCCCGGATCGCGAGAGTACGCTGATAGAGTTGGCGCAGATTTTACGAAGCTAAAACCGCCCGCGCACATCCTCTAAAAATGCGTTTGTGCCGTTAATCATGAAACCTTGCTCGGACCCCAGAAGAAACAGGTTGATCCCCATATTTCGCCATTTCGGCAGTTCTCTTAAATCCGATGTAAAGGTTCCGACCCGACGTCCCCGCGCGACGGCGCGACTCGTGATGTCCTCGACTGTTGCGATGACGTCGGGATGGTTGCGGTCCGTGTGACCCATGGACAGCGTCAGGTCAGACCGCCCAATGAAATAGCAATCAATACCGTCCACTTCTAAAATCGCGTCCAGGTCTTGGACGGCTTCAATATCCTCAATCTGTCCGATGACGACGGTATCCCCACCTGCCAAGCGAACGTGTTCTTCCAGTGTTCGCGTCCCCGCCGCGCGCGTCCCGCCGCAAAACCCGCGGCTTTGTTTATAATCCGACTTTGCGACAATCATCCGCGCATCTTCCGCACTCATCAGGTGCGGCGCGACGAAGCCGCCCGCCCCGCAATCCAATGCGGTCGCGATATGTTCGGCTGACGCGATGGGCAAGCGGACCAGATTTGGCAGGCCCACTGATCGACAGGCCAACACGCAATCCGAAATATCCCGACGGTCAAAGGGGTTGTGCTCGGCATCTATACAGAGAAAGTCGAGCGTCGTCCGACCCAACACTTCGCAGATTGTAGGAGAGGGTGTTTTGAGGAAGGTTCCGACCAATGTCTCACCCTCGGCCAATTTTTGTTTGAAGGTCATGCGGGCCTCATTTTTCGGTTTCACCTTGCAACTCTATCCGGATTTGTCACAACTGTCTCAACGATAAAATATATTCGGGGAAAATGCGATGACGCTTCAGGCCTATGATTGGATTTCGTATCACGCGGCGACAACGCCGCATAAACGCGCGATGTTTGACCTCGCGAGCGGACGGGACTTTTCATATTCGCAGATGAATGATCGTATCGCGCGGGTCGCGGGCATGTTGCGTGAGAACGGGATCAAGCCAGGAGACCGCGTCGCGTTTCTTTGCCTCAACACGACGGATGTGATGGAACTCGTCTTTGGCTGTTGGCGGGTCGGTGCGATTTGTCTGGCGCTGAACTTCCGGCTCACCCCACCGGAGCTCGCTTATATTTTGAATGATTCTGAAGCGTCCATGGTACTCGTCGATGCGCCCTTTGCACCTTTGGCGGAAGCGACAAAAGGCCTGACCGATGTGGCTCACTGGATCGGGACAGACGGCGTCGGCGGAGAGAGCGCATATGAAACCGGGCTCGCAGTGGCCACGCCAATCTATGACTACCATCCGCAATCGCTCGAAGACCAGTGCCTGCTCATGTATTCTTCCGGCACGACCGGATCACCTAAAGGGGTGAT
The DNA here is from genome assembly GCF_050271975.1 of Litorimonas sp. WD9-15. Classification (NCBI taxonomy): domain Bacteria; kingdom Pseudomonadati; phylum Pseudomonadota; class Alphaproteobacteria; order Maricaulales; family Robiginitomaculaceae; genus Litorimonas; species Litorimonas sp. WD9-15. The sequence goes on along the minus strand of NZ_CP189850.1, from coordinate 2,754,013 downwards.
TATCACGCACGCGATGCTCGACTTCACCGCCTCTGCCGCTATCCGCCTCGGCGCGTCAGGCCCGTCAGATGTTTCGCTCAACAATATGCCGCTCTTCCATATTGGCGGGCTAAATGTCACGGCGCTGCCCTCCATCTGGATAGGCGGGACCTGCGTCATCATGCGGATGTTTGACCCGGACGCGACGATCAAAGCGATTTCTAACCCTGATCTCGGCATCACGACGATGTTCTGCGTGCCGGCTGCCTATAATGCGATGCGGGCGAGCGCGGAGATGGAAACGGCCGATTTCTCGCGCATATCGCTCGCGCTGTGCGGGGCGGAGACCGTACCCGAGGCCCTCATTCATTGGTGGATGGAACGTGGTATCATTATCCAAGAGGGATACGGGATGACAGAAACGGCAGCGTCCGGCGCGATGCTCCTCAAATCCGATATTCCCGACCGGATCGGCTCTGCCGGACGGCCTCTCATGCATTCGCGGATCAAGATTGTGGATGAGGACGGCAATGAAGTGCCGCGCGGCACGCCGGGCGAAATCTGGTTTAAAGGCCTGTCTGTCACGCCCGGATATTGGCGAAATCCGAAAGCGAATGCGGAGAGCTTCACCGATGGGTGGTTCCATTCCGGCGATATCGGAATCATGGATGAAGATGGCTATATCTCAATCGAGGACCGCGTGAAGGACATGTATATTTCCGGCGGCGAGAACGTCTATCCGGCGGAAATTGAGGGTCTGCTTTACGAGTTAGAACAAGTCGTCGAGGTCGCCGTGATCGGCGTCCCAGATGAGCGCTGGGGCGAGACAGGCTGCGTCTGCGCCGTCGTGAAAGAGGGGGAAGCGTTGTGTCTTGAAGACGTTTTAGGTCATCTCGACGGGCGCCTAGCGAAATATAAACAGCCGGGGCATTTGCACCTGATTAAGGAACTACCGCGCGGCGGCACGGGGAAGGTGTTGAAATTTGAATTGCGCAAGGCTGTGCCGGGGATGTTGGGGTGTTAGAGTGAGTTCTGTTTACCTATTTAACGACTTGAACATGAAATACGGTCGAATTTTCATGTTTCTTGTTCCGTTCTTTCTCACAATAGGCTGCATTCAGCCAGAGGCAAAATCAGGTGTTAAATGCAATTATGAGCAGACTCTTCCTGTCGTTACTAGTTCTACGGAACTAGGTGCGATATTTTTGTTTGGTGAGCGTCACGGCACTAAAGAAGCGCCAAGCTTTGTGGCTAACTTTGCGTGTAAAATAGCCCAAGATACAGAGGAAACAGTAATCGTTTTAATGGAGCTTGGCATACCTGATTCTTTGTCAAACCTTTCGATAGACGCAATACCTGTTCTTGAGGCCCAGTCCTTAATTATTAGGGAGGACGAACGTCATTGGACAGAACTCCATGATGGCAGAACCAGTGTGGCTATGATGGACTCGATTTCAAGATTATTGGCACTACGCGAGCAGGGCTTAAACATCGCAATTGGTACCATTTATCCAGATACTGATATATTATCAAAGTACGGCAATATTGATATTTCATTTGCTGATGAGCAAACAGTAGTAAATCGGTTCTTTTTAGAATCTTTGCAAATCTTGAGACATAAAGAAAAATTCAAGAATGTTGTTGTCTTAAGCGGTAAAAATCACACTAGGAACCATCTCGAGTTTTTTGAAAAAATGGGTGTGGATTACCCCCACTTAGGCTTTGTTCTGGATTCTGGTGGAGGGTCGGAATGGAATTGTAGAAGTCATGGAAAAGGTTGCAAAACTCATCCGGCTCCCACAGCAAGAAGACCTCTCATCAATTCATCTGAAAATGCTTCATTAGTCATATTTGACGACGCAAACGAAATTTTTGATGGTGCTTTCGTTTTCAAAAGAACAACGGCCTCTGCGCCTTTTCTTGACAAGTAATGAACTATTGCTGGCCTATAACGGCATCGGGCTGTCGTGAAAGACCTTCCGCATGAGCGGGATGAAGCTCTCCAAACTATCGGCTTCGAAATCCGGGTCGAAAGCCGGCGCGTCCCATTCATCGACGAGCTTAACCGCGAGGTCATACCACGGCTCATCTTTCCACTGTAGGCGGAGGTCCGTGGGTGCGCCCATATAATGATAGTAATGTTCGCCCTGAAACGCTTGGTGATTGCGGATAACGTGATAGCTGTCATCCGAAATATAAGGCCGCATCATTTCTGCGGCGATGGGGCCGTGGTTCGGGACATTGATGACTTTCGCAATGTCGTGGCAGAGCGCGATGACGATCTGCTCATCCGTGGCGCCGGCGCGACGGGCGAGTGTGCCGCACATCAGGGCGTGTTGCAGTTGGTCACAGGCGAACCCGAGTGTCGCATTTTCGAGCTGTTTGAGCATGTCGATGAAACGGTCTGCGGTCTTGCCGAAATCCTGTTTATGAGCCGCGCCGATCTTTTTCCAATCTTCGAGTGTACCGTCCTGCATGCGCGTAAATTTAGCTTGCTGACTGACGAGAGCCGGGTCGGTTTTAATGACGTCTTCGAGGTTTTGTGCGTCTAACATGGTTTAATCTCCCCCAGTTTTTTTCTCACTCTATCAGAAATTTTTACGGGTCGGCGATTTTTTTCATCGACATGAATATTCAGAAATGAACCTCGCCTATCCACCTCGCGTAAATGCTATTAGATTTGATCAGTGTGTTGTTCTATTTGATCGCCCATTCGGAGATTTTATGCGCGCTTTTGTCCTGATGTTCTTAATTTGGCTTTTGGCTTGGCCGGCTTTCGCAGCCGAATCTGAGCCCGTGGATACAGGTAAAGTCACGGCGTCCATTGTCAGTTCCCATAACAGCGTCGCGCCGGGGCAGGAATTTTACATCGCACTGCGCACAGTGCTGGATGAGGGTTGGCATACCTATTGGCGCAATCCGGGGGATAGCGGAGAACCTGTTCAAATTAATTGGGACTTACCCGAAGGTGTCACAGCCGGAGAGATTAGCTGGCCTATACCGCGCCCCATCCCGACGGGGCCGATTGTCAATTACGGCTTTGAAGGGACGCCACTTTTCCCTGTCAAATTCACGGTCAGTCCGGACGTTGAGCCCGGCACAGACATTACAGTCGTCTCAAACTTTTATTATCTCGTCTGTGCGGATGTTTGCATCCCTGAGGACGGCAGTGTCAGTCTATCCATGATCGTAGGTGAGCCCGTAGAAGACGCGCGGTGGAGCCCTGAGATTGTGGCCGCATTGGCCTCGTCCCCCATTCGCGGGGAGGTGCAGGGCGCAATCCAAAAATCCGGTGACGTCATCGATATCAGCTTCACAGACTTGCCGGACGGTGATTTCTCGAATGCCTATTTCTTCCCCTATGATCAGGGCGTTTTGGGTCACAGCAATCCTCAAACCGTGACGCGCGGTGCGGACGGTCTGCGCCTGTCCGCGATACCGGATTATCTCTGGGAAAACACTCTGCCGGAAACGCTTGAAGGCGTTCTAACCTATGAGGCGGGCGGCGAATTAAAGGGCACAAATATTGCTCTGACTGTCGGGGAAAGCCTGAATATTGGCGCGACCGCCGTCCCAAGGCCCGCAGTCGGCGGGCTCACGGTTTGGACCGCGATTATTGGTGCTATGATTGGCGGGCTCATTCTAAATCTAATGCCCTGTGTTTTTCCGGTGATCTCAATCAAGGCCTTGTCGATTGCCAAAACAGCTCATGGCGAACGGAGTGTCATTCGCCGCGAAGGCTGGCTTTATACGGCGGGTGTGATGGCAACTTTCTTATTGCTCACGATTGTTTTGCTGGCCCTGAAAGCGGGCGGGGCGGAGATCGGATGGGGCTTCCAATTGCAGTCCCCAAAGGTGGTTGCCGGTCTGGCTATTTTGCTGTTCGTGATTGGGTTAAACCTCTTAGGCGTTTTCGAATTTGGCGGTGGTCTGCAAAATACGGGGCAGTCCCTCACACAGAAGTCAGGGGCGGCCGGGTCGTTTTTCACGGGCGCCTTGGCGGTGATCGTTGCCACGCCCTGTACGGCGCCGATGATGGCCGGGGCCGTGGGCTATGCCTTGGCCGCGCCCGCGATTGTGACACTCGCTGTCTTTATGGCGCTGGCCCTTGGATTTGCTCTACCGTTCTTGCTGATCGCCTATGTCCCGGGTCTATTGTCCAAGCTGCCGAAGCCCGGGCCTTGGATGGTGCGGTTTAAAGAAGTTCTATCCTTCCCGATGTTCGCGGCGGCGATCTGGCTTGTCTGGGTGCTGAGTTTGCAGGCGGGTGAAGACGGCGTGCTGGTTGTTTTGTCAGCCATGCTGGCGGTGGCCATCGCCATTTGGTGTTTCAAAAACACGCGTTTGTTTGGAAAAGCGATTGGTGCGCTGGCTGTCTTAGCAGCTATATTCATGCCGCTCTCACTTTCTGGCGCTGGCACGGATGAGGCAGTGGCCGCAGAACTGAAAGCAGAGGCTTGGTCTCCGGCCCGTGTCGAAGAGCTTCAGGCGGAAGGCCGGCCCATCTTTGTGGACTTCACAGCCGCCTGGTGCGTGACCTGTAAGGTCAATGAAAAACTTGTCCTCAATACGTCGAAAGTGCAAGAATTGTTTGAGGAAACGAACACAGCTTTTTTGATCGCGGATTGGACGAATAAGGATGATGTCATCGCCGCAGAGCTGGCAAAATATGACCGGGCGGGCGTGCCGCTCTATCTCGTTTACTCTGACAATTCCGTGAGTCCGGCCATTTTGCCTCAAACCTTGAGCTATAATGTGATAAGGAAAGCTATAGCTGGTGAATAATCCGGCCCGCTTTGACACGCGTAGAAAAGATATCCCTCACATTCAGGAGATTAAAATGTCGATTTCAAAAGTTCTACTTTCAACCCTCGCCGTTTCCGCTCTCGCATTGGCCGCACCGGCCACCGCAAAAATCGCAACAGGATCCAATGTCTCTGACATGACCGTCACGGACTCAAATGGCGTTCAACATAATCTTTCCGACTTTGCCGGCCAGAAAGTCGTCCTCGAATGGACGAATGAAGGCTGCCCCTATGTGAAGAAGCACTACTCCACGAACAACATGCAAAAGACGCAAGCCATGGCGACAGCAGATGGTGCCGTCTGGCTCTCCGTCATTTCAAGTGCTCCCGGCAAGCAGGGCTATAAGTCCCCTGACGAAGCCAATGCCTGGAAAGACGCGCAAGGTGCCGTGTCCACGGCCATCGTCCTAGATCCCGAAGGCGAGATGGGCAAAACTTTTGCCGCGAAAACAACGCCGCATATGTATATTATCGATGAATCGCAAACGCTCGTCTATCAGGGTGCGATTGACGATAACCGTTCCGCTAATCCGGCAACCGTCGAAGGAGCGCAAAACTACGTTCTGGCCGCGATGGATGATTTGAAAGCTGGAAATGCCGTCGCTATATCTGACACGGCGCCTTATGGCTGTTCAGTCAAATATAAGTCATAGACTCAATAAATAAGAAAATTTGCCCGCTGCTGACGATCTGTTTGCAGTGGGTTTTTTATGAGGTGAGTCTTAATGTCGCGCCGGAGATTTTCTTCTCCGGGAGAATGTAACTTATTACTCCGCAAGTCTCTCTAGCGTCTCCCGCATCTTAGCCGAAATTTTTACAGGCCGCCGCGTCTGCTCATCAACATAGACATGCACGAACCTGCCCTGCGCGCTGGCTGTGGTTTCGTCATTCCGGAAGAGACCGATTTCATAGGTCACGCTGGATGACCCGATTTTCGCCGCGCGTAATCCTGCGACGACATCATCCGGAAAACTAATGGCGGAAAAGTAATCGCAAGACGTTCCGACGACGAGGCCTATGACTTTGCTTTTGCCTATCTCCAACAGCTCATTCTCGATCAACCACCGGTTCACAACCGTGTCGAAATAGAAATAATAAACCGAATTATTCACATGCCCATAAACATCATTATCCGCCCAGCGCGTGGGGATCGTGAGGTGGTGCGGGTAGCTGTCGAGGGTGTTGGGGGTCGGTCGCATGGATTAGCCTGAAAATTTCATATTTATAATCAATATGGCGATGACCACAGCGCCTAAAATCATCAGGGTCGATAGACCCAGACTGAGCAGAAGGTTGATGACAGCCGTTCGATTCGCGCGTTTATAAACCCGCTCAATCATCATAATCGAAAGCAGAGCCGCCCCCGTCAGGGACCAGCCTAAAAGGGTATTCGAAGCATACCAGAGATCAGGATTGGTCAAGCTTTCCGGCGTTCTATATCCAATCATGCCATTTGGCGGCGTTTCTCCGGAAAGCAGCGGAATTGCAAGCCACAACGTTATGGCAGGAATCGCATAGGCGAAAATGCGCGCCAGAAATTCGTCTGCTCTGAAATTATCAAAGCCGTTTTTAAACACCGGGTTGCTCCCACAGACTCACAAAATCGTTTCGTAAATTTTCACAACCGCCTCATGAGTCATCTCACGGGCATTGTTCATCAGCAGGCGGTCTTTTGTCATGGCGTCATCTGCCATCATGTGGACGGCGTCCGCTGTGATATTCACCTCGTGTAGGCGCGTCGGGACTTTCGTCTCGGCCTTGATGCGGAGCATTTCATCGACGAGCGACGAGCCGTTTTGTCCCACACCTAAATCGCTCGCGATTTCGGCGTACCAGTGATCGGCCTCAGGCTGATTATATTTCATGACTTCCGTCAGGACGAGCGCATTGGAGAGGCCGTGTGGCACGTGGAAAAACCCGCCGAGCGGATAGGCGAGGGCGTGGACGGCGGCACAGGGCGCATTGGAAAAAGCTTGCCCGGCAATCATCGCGCCCATCAGCATTTCATTGCGGGCGTCGATGTTGGTTGGCTCATTCACGGCCTGCACGATATTGTTTCGCAGCTTGCGTAATGCTGTCAGGGCAAGCGCGTCCGAGATCGGGTTTTTCAGACGGATGGAGGTGTAGGCTTCAATCGCATGGACCATTGCATCAATACCCGTACTCGCGGTGATTGACGCGGGCAGGCCGAGCGTAAGTTCCGCGTCCAGCAGCACGCGGTCCGCGTAGAGTGGGTCGGAAACGACGCCCTTCTTGGCCGTTTTCCCCGTTGTGAGAATGGCGACATTCGTAACCTCAGACCCCGTGCCGGATGTGGTCGGAATTAGGAGGAGCGGCAGGCGAGGGCCCTTGACCTGATCGACGCCATACATGGTCTCCAACGATTGATCCGACCCTGCCAAACAGGCCGCGACCTTCGCCGTATCCATGGGCGATCCGCCGCCAAAGCCGATGACGAGGCCCGCATCAAACAGGCGCATATCATTGGCGATTTGCTGGACGATGCTGTCCGGTGGGTCGGGCACGACCTGATCGTAAATCATGACGTCATATCCCGCATCGGACAGCGCCGCGACGCCCGCGTCCATCAGGCCGAGCTTGCGCACGCCCATATCGGTGACAATCGCGATGCGTTTATTCGTACAAAGCCCCTCGACAAAAAGATCAAGCTTGGCGGCCCCGCCGGGTGCGATACGAATGTCGGAAACGGTTTTGAATATGTGCATATGGGATTCCTCTTAGGCTCTAGCTTGCCGTTGATTTTGAGCGTTGTCCACTTATCAAGCCGCGCGCGTTGACCAACCGAACCAGATTGCCGTGAGCGCCAAAGCCAGCGCGAGTACTCGCCGCACCCAAAGGCTCCGTTTCGGATCGTCCAGAAAACGGTGAAATGTACCCGCAAAGGTGACGATTAAAAGATGCACGACTGTCGCGATCCCGACATAGAGCACGGTCAGACCGAAAATCTCTGACCAATCCGCCTCTCGCGAGGAGAGGAAGGTCGGCAGGACCGTGATGTAGAACAAGGCCGCTTTCGGGTTGAGCAGATTGACCGTCAGACCGTGCCGGAAATAGGTCAAATCGCTGGACGCCGATTCGGCTTTTTGCGGTGAGCTCTCGCCCGCTTCACGCCAACCTTCCCATGCGAGGTAGAGCAAATAAGCAATTCCGCCCCAGCGCAGAATTTGAAACAGAATGGGATTTTGCGTGATAAGAGCCCCCACGCCTGCCGCACTGAGCAGCCCAATAAGTAAGAGCCCAATCGCGATCCCCGCCGTTGTGGCAAACCCATGCCGCCGTCCCTTGGTCGCGCTGATCAGCGCGAGAAAGGCCATATTCGGGCCGGGTGTGAGTTCGATCAGGATAGAGGCAGAGATAAAAGTGAGTAGATTTTCCATCGTGCTGCCGCGTAATTTTTATTCCTGTCATACCGACGCGGTGAAGCCGCCCGGTACCCATTCCGTGAGGCCAGCGAAATAGGCAGATATTCATTTTCACTGCAAATTTCACGACATGGGCACCGGGCGACCCTACTGGCCGCGTCGGTGTGACATCCTAATTTTATTCACCCATCGTCAGAATGACTTTCCCCATCGCCTTGCGGCTCGTCAACTCGTCAAATGCGTCGGCGAATTTCTCTAGCGGGTAGTGATTGCTGATGCGCGGTTTGATCTGGCCTTTTTGCAGCATTTGCATGATCTCGGCGATATTGCCCATATGGGCTTTTGGGTCGCGTTGGGTCCACGCGCCCCAGAACACGCCGCGAATATCGATGGATTTGAGGAGGCAGAGATTGAGCGGGATGCGCGGAATGTCGCCTGCGGCGAAGCCGATAACCATATAACGCCCGCCCCAATTCATCGCGCGGACGCAGGGTTCCGCAAATTTATCGCCGACCGGATCGTAGAGCACGTCTGCGCCGCCTAACTCTTTGATGGCTTTTTTCAGGTCCATATCATTTGAGTAATTGATGCCTTCATCCGCGCCGTGTTCTTTACAGACCGCGAGTTTCTCATCCGTGCTGGCACAGGCAATGACGCGCGCGCCCATGGCTTTGCCGAGTTCGACGGCGGCCAATCCGACACCGCCCGCCGCGCCGAGCACGACGAGCGTTTCGCCCGGTTGCAGGTTCGCACGCTGCTTCAAGGCATAATAGGACGTGCCGTAAACGAGGACCAAGCCCGCAGCGATGTCGAACGGCATATCGCCAATCGGGCCAACCACGGCGACGGGCGCGAGGACTTCGGTCGCAAAGGCCCCGACCTGCCCCAGATAGGCGACGCGGTCGCCAACTTTGAGATGTTTCACATCCTCAGCAACTTCGCTGATCACGCCTGCAGCTTCCCCGCCGGGGATGAAGGGGAAGGGCGGTTGGGCTTGGTATTTGCCTTCTGCGATTAAGATGTCCGGGAAGTTCACGCCTGCCGCTTTTAGTGCAATGCGGACATGGCCGGGTTTCATAGGCGAGGGAGTGACATCCTCGACCGCGTGTTTGTGATAATCTTGGAATTTGTGTACGTTTAAAGCTCTCATTTTTTGTTCCAATTCGGTTTCCGCTTCTCAACAAAGCTCGTTATGCCCTCTTTGCCCTCATCAGACAGCATGCAGTCCGCAAACACATCCGCCGCATGATTCATCATCTCCGCGCCGGATTTATCGCGTGAGGAGAGGATGAGGTGTTTCGTCGCCGCGATGGCCCCGGGGGCGCATTTCATGACGCCGCGTTTTATCTCGGCTTCTTTCTCATCTAATTCGTCGAGGCTGACCACCACGTGGTCGACCAATCCGTAATCCACCGCCTCGCGTCCTGTAAATCTCGCCCCCGTGAGCATAATCCGTCTCGCCATGGGCAGGCCGACCCGCGCCACGACGAAGGGCGCGATTTGGGCGGGCGGAATGCCGATCATGGTCTCGGTCAGGCTGAATTTCGCGTCCTCTGTCGCAACAATCACGTCTCCGCAACACATCAGGCCAAGCCCGCCCGCAATGGCTGCGCCCTCGACGAGGACGATGACGACTTGCGGCATTTCATTCAACGACAGCAGCACATCGCCAATCCCACGATTCATCTTGGCGACTTCGGCTTGCGTCACGCCGGGCGCTTGCATGGCGTTGAAACTTTTCAGGTCCCCGCCCGAGCAGAAAATGTCGTTCTTCCCCCGCAAGGTAATCCCGCGCACGGAACGGTCATCGCGCACGCTGTCCATCACGGCGAGCAATTCCGCGCACATCGCGTCATTGATCGCATTGCGACTTTTCGGGTTATCCAGCCAGATTGTCAGCCAGCCTTCCGCGAGGTCGAGTTGCAATACGGTCGTGTCCGGTAATTTTTGCATAGAGACTTTCATAAACGTCATTTGATTATCGCGCGCAATAGGGCATAACTGAATCATATTCAATTTTCCAAGTCCACCGTTCAGGAGTTCTCCCATGCGCGAAGCCGTCCTCGTCTCTACCGCCCGTACACCGATTGGCCGCGCCTATCGCGGGGCTTTCAACAACACGCCGTCCCCGACACTCGCGGGTCACTGTATCGACCACGCGGTCAAACGCGCCGGGATTGACGGGGCCTTGGTCGAAGACGTCGTTATGGGCTGTGCCTTGCAACAGGGCGTTCAGGTCACGATTGGCCGGAATGCGGTGCTCGCCTCAAACCTGCCCGTGACTGTCCCCGCCATGAGCGTGGATCGTCAGTGTTCCTCCGGCATGGTCGCGATTGGGATTGCCGCGCGCAAGATTATGTGCGGCGAAGTCGACATTGCCATTGGCGGCGGTGTGGACAGCATTTCCATGGTCCAAACGCCGGAAATGCGCGTTGCGCCCGATATGAACGTCATCAAGAAACACCCCAACGCCTATATCCAAATGATCGACACGGCGGAGATTGTGGCGGAACGTTACGGCGTCTCGCGTGAGCGGATGGACGAATACGCGCTGATCTCGCAGCAGCGCACACATGCCGCGCAGGAAGCGGGCGCCTTTGACGACGAAATCGTCCCGCTCGCCTCGACGATGAAAGTCATGAATAAGGAAACGAAAGAAGTGACCGAACATGAGGTCACATTGGAAAAAGACGAGGGCAACCGCCCCGGCACGAATATCGAAGGTCTGAACGGCCTGAAACCTGTGCGCGGTCCGGGGAAAACGATCACGGCGGGCAATGCATCACAGCTTTCCGACGGCGCGTCCGTCTCCGTCCTGATGGATTCCAAGACGGCTGAAAAGCACGGTCTGGAGCCGCTTGGCTATTATCGCGGCATGGCCGTCGCAGGGCTCGAGCCGGATGAAATGGGCATTGGCCCGATCTATGCCGTGCCAAAACTCCTCGCGCAGCATGGTCTGAAAATGGAAGATATCGATCTGTGGGAGCTGAATGAGGCTTTCGCCGTGCAGGTACTCTATTGCGCGGACAAACTCGGCATTCCGATGGAAAAAATGAACGTCAATGGCGGCGCGATTTCTGTGGGCCATCCATATGGGATGAGTGGCGCACGGATGTCTGCGCATGCTTTGATCGAAGGTAAACGTCGGGGTGCGAAATATGTTGTGAGTACGATGTGTATCGGAGGCGGCATGGGCGCGGCTGGGCTTTTTGAAGTTGCTTAGAGCCCGATCTTGCCCCGTTATAAGTGCCTCATTCAAGGTGAGAACTTTTTGATGGACCGTGAAGACGGTGAAACGCTTATGGGGTTTTATACTACACGTTTTGTAAGAGCTACGAATCCAAAAGAAGCCGAGTTGAAATGTCTTCGGCTCCTTAGAAGAAAAGATGAATACGGAAACAAAAGAAATAGTGGGCGTAAAGGATCGGCTAAAGTCTATTTTTTAGATATTACGAAGGCGAAAAGGCAATCTTCGTTTTCATTTGGAAAAGGCAACGTCTTTTTCAGAATGATTGATGTGGATGAAAATGGCGAACATCTTGATGCTTTGGAAATTGAGTTGGAAGCCCACGCAAAATGGTGAAAAACATGAATAAAATTGAATTCGAAAACCGCGTCGCAATCGTCACCGGCGCAGGTGGAGGCCTCGGTCGCTCGCACGCGCTGGCCCTCGCGGCGCGTGGCGTGAAAGTTGTCGTCAACGACCTTGGCGGGTCTGTGGATGGTACAGGCGGCGGCGCGACGATGGCGGAGAATGTCGTCGCAGAAATTATTGCGGCGGGCGGCGAGGCTATGGCCAATGGCGCAAACGTCACCAATGCCGATGAAGTCCAGGCCATGGTCGATGCGACGATTGAGAAATGGGGCAAGGTCGACATCCTCGTCAATAATGCGGGTATCTTGCGCGATAAATCCTTCTCCAAAATGGACGTCGCGGATTGGGATCTGGTCGTCGCGGTTCATCTCAAAGGCTCCATGCTCTGCACGAAAGCTGTCTGGAACCACATGAAGGCGAATGGCTATGGCCGCATCGTCATGACGACATCGTCCTCCGGCATGTATGGCAATTTCGGTCAGACAAATTACGGGGCGGCAAAGGCCGGCCTGTCCGGTTTCATGCGCACGCTCTGCCTTGAGGGCGCGAAATATGACATCCGCGTCAACACGCTCTCGCCAACGGCGCGGTCCCGCATGACGGAAAATCTGATGCCGGAAGAAATTCTAGAAAAGCTGACGGTTGAGTCTGTATCGGCAGGTCTGGTCTATCTCGTGTGCGACGACGCGCCCAATCGCATGATCCTCTGCGCTGGGGCAGGAGGCTATTCCGAAACCAAAGTGTTCGAAACCTCCGGCATCAACCTCGCAGAAGGTGACCAAACGGCGGAAAATGTCGCGAAATTAATCGATAAAATTCGCGACACGTCGGACATGGAAGAATTTACAAATGGCGGGCAACAGGGAGCCAAATTCCTAACCCGCATCCAAAAGGGCGAGTTCCAGAAATAGGGACCCCAACAGGGAGAGTAAGATGACTGACTTAAATACATTTAGAACCGAAGCCCGCACGTGGCTGGAAGACAACTGCCCCGCAGAAATGCGGACCCCGATGAAGGGCGACAAAGATGCCTGTTGGGGTGGTCGGAATTTCACCTTCCAAAGTGAAGCGCAGAAAGTCTGGTTGGAGCGCATGGTCGCGCAAGGGTGGACCGTCCCAACCTGGCCAAAGGAATATGGCGGGGCAGGATTGTCGCGTCAGGAAGAGATTGTTCTCTTGCAGGAAATGAAGCGCATCAATGCGCGAAACCCGCTCTCCTCCTTTGGCATTTGGATGCTTGGGCCGGCCCTGCTGAAATTCGGCACGGAAGAGCAGAAGCTTGAGCATTTACCGCCCATCGCGCGCGGTGAAATCCGTTGGTGTCAGGGATATTCAGAGCCGGGCGCAGGCTCCGATCTCGCCTCACTCAAGACCAAGGCCGAAGACAAGGGCGATCACTATATCGTCAATGGGCAGAAGGTTTGGACATCCTATGCCGACCAAGCCGATTGGATTTTCTGTCTCGTCCGCACGGATAATACGGGCAAGAAACATCACGGCATTTCCTTCGTCCTGTTCGACATGGCGAGTGAGGGTGTGGAAGCGCGTCCGATTAAACTCATTTCCGGCCGGTCGCCATTCTGTGAAACCTTCCTGACGGATGTCAAAGTCCTCAAGAAAAACCTCGTCGGGGAAGAGCATAAGGGTTGGTCCATCGCGAAATATCTCCTGACGCATGAGCGGGAAATGATCGGCAATCAGGAAGGTGTCACACGTCCGCTCCACGAAATCGCGGCAGGGTCACTCGGTCTGACGGATGGCAAGCTCGCCGACCCGATGCTCCGCGCAAAAGTGGCCGAAGCCGAGATTGACGAATGGGCGTTTAACCTGACCATGAAACGTAAATTGGCCGAAGCCAAAGCGGGCGCCTCCCTCGGCGCGGATAGCTCCATGCTGAAATATTACGGCACAGAGCTGAATAAGCGAAAGTTCGAATTGATGATGGATGCAACGGGCCATGAGGGTCTGGAGTGGGAATCGGAACGTTCCAATGACGGCAAGATGGCGCGCAGCTGGCTGCGGACGAAAGGCAATTCCATTGAAGGCGGCACGAGTGAGGTTCAGTTGAACATTATCAGCAAGCATATCCTTCAACTGCCTGGCGCGTAGCGTTAAATCGACGATTGATAATCGTCGATAGCGAAGCGCGGACCGCCTTAATGGTGGTCCGAAAGGCAGGCGGCGACAGCCGCGCCGATCACATTTAACGACTGCAAAGACAATCGTATTAAAGGAATAAAAAATGGCACTCGTACTCAACGAAGATGAAGTCATGATGCGCGATATGGCGCAATCATTCTTCGCCGAAAAAGCCCCCGTCAAAGCCTTGCGCGAACTCCGCGATACCAATGACGAAACGGGATTTGACCGCGCGCTCTGGGCCAATATGGCCGAAATGGGCTTTGCTGGCATTGTCGTGCCCGAAGAGCATGGCGGCGTGGATATGGGCTATCTCGCAGCGGGTCTCGTCGCCGAGCAAATGGGCCGGAACCTGACGGCGTCTCCGTTCCTCTCGACAGCTATCCTCGCGGCAACCGCGTTGAAATATGGTTCGGACGAACAGAAATCGGAATGGCTGCCGAAGATCGCTTCTGGCGAAACGATCATTGCACTCGCGCTGGATGAGGGCGTGAAACACAATCCGCGCGGGACAGCGACAACGGCTGAACCGTCCGGCAACGGGTTTAAATTGAACGGTTCCAAGGCCATGGTCGTGGATGGGCATGTGGCAGACAAGATGATTGTTGTCGCGCGAACCTCTGGCGAAGAGGGCGATGCGGAGGGGCTCTCGCTCTTCCTCGTCGATCCAAAATCAGACGGCGTCTCCACGGAGCGGACCATCATGGTCGATTCGCGCAATGCCGCCCGCATTGATTTTGACGATGTCGAAGTGGACGGCGATGCTCTGCTCGGCACGCTCGATGGTGGCATGGAGGTGTTGGACGCGGTTCTCACCGCAGGGCGCGGCATTGCGGCGGCGGAATTGCTCGGCGCGGGCGCGCAAGCCTTTGAAGATACCGTCGCCTATATCAAAGAACGCAAACAATTTGGCGAAATCATCGGCTCCTTCCAAGCGCTGCAGCATCGCAGCTCGCATCTTTATTCCGAAGTCGAAATTGCCCGCTCTGCCGTTATCGGCGCGCTGACCGCGCTGGATGAGGGCGACGAGAACGCTGCGCTCTATTGCGCGATGGCGAAAGCCAAGCTCGGCTCTGTTGCGAAACTCGCGTCGCAGGAGGGCGTGCAGATGCATGGCGGCGTCGGCATGACGGATGAATATGATATCGGCCTCTTCATGAAACGTATTCGGGTCTTGCAAGAACTGATGGGAGATGCACATTACCACATGAATGAGTTTGCCGAAGCGAACCAGTACTAACCAAGGGGACTACCATGAAATCCGTAAAAGCCGCAGAACTCGCCTCCATTGTCGGGACCGAAATCGGAACATCCGAGTGGATCACGATCGAACAGGACCGCGTCAACCAATTCGCGGATGTCACGGAAGATCATCAATTCATTCACGTGAATCCCGAAATGGCGAAAATGACACCTTTTGGCGGTCCGATTGCGCATGGTTTCCTGACGCTCTCCCTGCTGTCCAAATTTAGCGAAGGCGGCGGCCTCGTTATTGAGGGCATTAAAATGGGCGTGAATTACGGGTTCGAGAAAGTCCGTTTCCTTGCCCCCGTCAAAGTCGGCAAGAAGGTCCGCGGCGTGTTCAAGCTCAAGAGTTTCGACGAAAAACGCCCGGGGCAATTCCTGCTGACCTATGAAGTCACGGTCGAGATTGAGGGCGAAGAAAAGCCGGCGCTCATCGCTGACTGGCTCGCGATGCAATTTACGGGGTAATCGGAACTCCCACATAGATTTTTTGAAAAGCCGGCTCATATGAGGCGGCTTTTTCATATCTGTGGTTCGTTCCCATTTCATCTGACACGTAATCCGCGCTTGCTGGACTGAAGACGGTGCGACTGAGCGTCCGGCTGTAAGACAATCGCGCAGGCTCATCTGACTCGTTGTCACTGATGCAAATCCCGCTTACAGGTCGCTCATGACCGAAACCCTCAAACGCCCCATTGTGACACGTACCGGACTCATCACCGGATTACTCGCCTTCACTCTGCCATTTCTCGCGGATGCGATTATCTTTGGCGGGTCGGGGCAGGGCGAGAAGATGTTTAATTCACCTGCGGGTCTACTCGGCAATGCCGCCTATGCCGCGATTGTGTTCTGGCTGCTGGATAGCGCGATGCGTCCGCGAAAACGCGTGCGGATTGCGCTTTGGGTCGGGTTGGCTTTGACAGCCATAATTTGGTTGGCCTTTGGCCTCACGGGACAGGCCTATCAGGTCGATGAAACGCTCGGGAATGCGAATATCGGCTTATACATCCTACTCATGGCGTGGCCGCTTATTTGTGTTGTGGTCATGGGCGTTGTCGCAAAAGTTGGTGAACCACCGGAAGAGGAGACTGCCCATGTCGCTTGAAATCGCCCTCTTCCCCTGCCTGTCGGATAATTATGGCTTCCTGATCCATGATGCGGAGACGGGCGCAACGGCCGCCGTCGATACGCCGGATGCGCGGGAGATTGCCGCGCAATGTGAACGTCGCGGTTGGACCCTGACCGAAATCTGGAACACGCATTGGCATCCAGACCACACGGGCGGCAATGTCGCGTTGAAGCGTCGCTATCGTGCAAAAGTCCGCGGGCCGCACCGTGTCGCGGGTGAAATCTCCGCGATTGACGAGACACTGGGCGAGGGAGATAGCTTCGACTTCGCCGGTCACCGCGTCGAGATCCTGCACACGCCGGGTCACACGGATGAGCACATCATCTTTCATATTCCCGATGCGAAAGCTGCCTTTGTCGGTGATACGATTTTCGCTCTGGGCTGTGGGCGTTTATTCGAAGGCACGCCGCAGCAGATGTGGGATAGCTTGTCGAAAATTATGGCTCTGCCTGACGAGACCGCGCTCTATTGCGCACATGAGTACACGCTCTCAAACGCGAAATTCGCGCTCTCGGTTGAACCCGATAATGCGGCGCTTTTGAAAGCTGTCGCCAAGGCAAAAGCCAAGCGGCAGAAGAATATTCCAACTGTCCCGACATCGGTTGCGGCGGAACGTTTGACCAATCCGTTCATCACGGCGGGCAGTGCAGAAGAGCTCGGACGCCGCCGCGCCTTGAAGGATAACTTCTGAGCCGCGTTAAACATGAATACAGTGTTAACGTGACTCTCAGTCTTGCTTCAGGCTTAATGTGAGACATGGCTACCATGACACATTTCCGCACTACACGATTCTGGCTCCTAACGGGGGCGGCGCTGATGACAGCGGGGACCGTCCATGCGCAATCCAAACCCACGCCGCCTTATGCGTCTGCGCCTACGATGGTGCAGGCTGCGCCCGGTTTTCCTTCCATTCCGGCGGATCAAATTGCGCGTGATGTGACGGAAGAAATTAATCCCCGCACGGGCCAGCGCGAACTTATCGCCGCGCCTTTTGATCCGTTTGAACAGGATCCAACTGTTGCGGCCTCTGTACGGTTGCGGTCTATGGATCAGGCCGTCGCCATTGACGGACAGCTCTTGCGCGATGGTGCGCTCTTGGAAATGGATATCTATTATAATTCCCCCTCGGACGACCCCTATGACGGACGCGGCTATGGCGATGCGCTATTCCTCAATGGTGAACTCGCGCCCGTCGTGACACGCGATAGTCGTATTCTGGAATGTTCCAGCCGCGTCGAAAATGTCGTCTATGACCACACGGCCTATTATGGCGGCCCGAGTATCGGGATTTATCGACCCTACCGTCATTATGCCGGGCATTACGGATTCGCAAATAGCGGGTTCGGCTTTGGCTTCGGATCGCGTGGATATCGGGATCGCGGCTACGGTTTCGGCTATAGCAGTCGGGGCTATTCACAACCGCGTTTGCGCAATAGAAACCTAAGACGCGACAATCGCGAATTACGGCGCGAAATCCGTGATCGTGATGACCGTCGGGACGCACGCCAGGACCGGGAACGCGCGGAACGGATTAAACGCGATGAAGATCGCCGCAATCTTGGTCGTGTCGACTCCTATAGCGGTCGATCCGGTACACGGGGCGGCGCGCAACGCGGTGTAAACCCACCGCGTCGTTTGGAAATGGGCACGCGGACACGTTCTGATCGCGATGCAGTGCGCCGTTCCGAACCCAGACAGATAGAGACCAGACGGGCTGAGCCACGTCGTGCCGCGCCCGAACGCGCGGAGCGGAGACAGTCTGAGACAAGACGAAGCGCGCCGAGACGAACTGAGACACGACGCGAAACGGCCCCACAGCCGCAACGCGCAGAACCCAGACGCGCGGAGCCACGGCGTCAGAGTAATCCGTCGCCACGTCGGGCAGCCCCGCAACGTGCGCAGCCTGCGCCGCGCAGTTCTACGCCGCCAAAGCGGACACGCTCTGCACCGCCAAAGACGACGCGTTCAACACCCCGTCGGCAGAGTAATCCGGGCAGAACCGTCAGGCGTCAGCTCGATTTCTTCCCGCGTGATGGATATGGTGGACGAGAGGTCGTGACTTCCCGCTCTGTCGATTGCGCGCGAGAGGAAACGCTGCGCGTGTTCTTACCTGCAGATCGTCTGGATGCCGCACGGTTTGATGGTTTGACTGTTCTCGTACTGGATCGTGATGGCGGTGAGACACCCGTCTTTATCCCGCCAAATTATATTGAGGGTTTCCGCTTGGCGGCTTCCGGTCAAATCCGTCCACAAGGTGTGAACCCGAACTCCCAAAATGGAACGCTAACGCGCATTCCACAGACGCAAGGCAACACATACCGCCTGCCTGATACGCAGATCGAATCTGCACCCTGTCCGGTGGGAACGACGCCGCAAGCCGACGGAACCTGTTTGCAAAACGGGACTACAAATATCAGCCTATCTGGTTATCCGCGGCCCTAACGTCCCATATTGAAACACACCCTGTCTGAAATTTGGACAGGGGTGCGAAAATTCGCGTGAAAAGCGTCAAAAACGCCCCTGTTCACTTGGCACGCGCATTGCAAAAATAGTTTTGAACCCAGGGAGGCATCCCAAAGTTCCCACGTTGCCCGGACCCGGACATTACTCCCGTCCACCCGGGTGCCCAAAGTCAGAATAAGGCCCTGTCATTTCCCAAAGGTGACAGGGTTTTATCGTCTCTGGACTTTCCTTTTTCATCGCCCGCCTTAATGTGCGCCCGACACAACAAGAACCGGGAGAACGGGCATGGGCTTTTCATTATCACGCGAGATTAAATATGTGGGCGGATTGCTCCGTATGTTGCGCTCCGTGAAGGATGTGGATGCGGAATCCAACCACCTCATCGCGGATGAGTTGGAACGCCGCGTCGATGCGTTTGGAACCAACATCGCCTTTATCGAAGGCGAGCGCGAATGGACCTATGACGATATGGAAACCTATGCTAACCGGGTCGCTGCTTGGGCTGGCGCGCAAGGTCTGGTAAAGGGTGACACTGTCGCAGTTTTCGCTCGCAACCGATTGGAATATATTCCGCTTTGGTTTGGACTATCCAAACTCGGCGTCATTCCTGCACTGCTAAATTATCAACTCGCAGGCAAAGCACTGGCACATTGCGTGAATATTTCCGACGCCGCGCATATAATCGTCGATGTCGAAATGGCGAAACAATGGTCCGCCGCCAAGAAGCAGGTTAAGGGCGACCCGAAAGTCTGGGCCGCCTTTGGCGATATTAAGGGCTATGACAGCTTTGACGAGGCGCTGGTTGATCTCGTTCCGAACCGTCCGGCTAAATCCGTGCGGGATGGTCTCACGGCTGGCGGCATGGCGATGAAGATGTTTACCTCTGGTACCACGGGCATGCCAAAGGCCGCAAAGGTCACGCATGTCCGCGCACAGAATTACATGCGTGGTATGGGCAAGGGCGCGAAGGCCGGGCCCAGCGATCGCATGATGATGGTCCTGCCCATGTATCATGCCACGGGTGGCTTGGTCGGCAGTGGCGCGATGCTGACCTATGGCGGTGCAGTCATTATTATCCCGAAATTTTCGGCCTCAAAATTTTGGGATGATGCCGTAAAATACGGCGCGACAATGTTCACCTATGTCGGAGAACTCTGCCGCTTCCTCCTCTCGCAACCCGCCAATGAGAATGAGCGGAAGCACAAAATCCAATGGATTATGGGCAATGGCCTTCGCCCTGAAGTCTGGGGGAGTTTCGTCAGCCGTTTCAACATTCCGCATGTCATCGAATTTTACGGCGCGACCGAGGGCAATGTCAGCCTAATTAATGTCGACGGTCCCGTCGGCGCAGTGGGTCGGGTGCCGAGCTATCTGGCGTGGAAATTCAATATTGATGTCATTCGCTATGATGTCGAAACCGGACAAAATCCACGCGGGGCGGACGGATTCTGTATTCGCGAAGACCTGAATGAGGTCGGCGAAATGATTGGTGAAATCCGCCAAGATGACCCACGTTTCCGCTTTGAAGGTTACGGCACAAAGGAAGACACACAGAAGAAAATCCTGCGCGATGTATTCAAAAAAGGTGACACATGGTTCCGCACGGGCGACCTGATGAAACGGGATGAGGATGGCTATTATTACTTCATGGACCGCGTCGGTGACACCTTCCGCTGGAAGGCGGAAAATGTGGCGACAGGTGAAGTCGCAGCCGTTCTGTCGACCTTCCCAGGCGTCACACAGGCCAATGTCTACGGTGTCGAGGTGCCGGGCTATGACGGTCGTGCGGGCATGGCCGCGATCGTGTCCGAGGAAGAACCGGACCTCGAAGCGTTAAAAGCGCATGTTGAGAAGAACTTGCCGCATTATGCGCGTCCGGTCTTCCTACGATTGTCGAAAGAGTCCGATACGACGAGTACGTTCAAGTTCAAGAAAACGAATCTGGTCAAGGCCGGTTTTGATCCCGCCAAGATTTCAGACCCGATCTATTTCGCCGATCCGAAATCCGGAACCTATGCGACGGTAGATGCGGATGTTTTCAAGGGCATTCACGGCGGGACTGTTCGGCTCTAAATGAAAACCGCGTCCGATATCCTCGATTTCTGGTTCTCGGACGCCGCGAAAAAGCGGTGGTTTAAATCTACCGATGCATTTGATGCGACGATACGGATGGAGTTCGAACCAACGGCTATGGCGCTGGCCGCCAATGCTGCGATGCGCGAAAAATGGGAAGCGGGCGGACCGGAATCGCATCTCGCGCTCATCCTCGCGCTCGATCAATTTCCGCGCAATATGTATCGCGCCACGCCGGGCATGTTTGCCTGGGATGGCTTGGCTTTAGCATCTGCCAAACATCTCGTTAAAAATGGGGGCGACCTCCGCCTCAACCAAACCCAACGACCTTTTGCATATATGCCCTATATGCACAGCGAGAACTTAGATGACCAAGAGGTCTGTATCGCACTCTGCGATGCGCGGTTGGACGACGATAACACGCTGAAATTCGCCATTATCCACCGCGATATTATCGCGAAATTCGGACGCTTTCCGCATCGTAATAAAATTCTCGGTCGGGATATGGCAGAGGGGGAGCAGGCCTTTCTGGATGATGGAGGATTTTCGGGATGATGGATATTGGCATTGTGATCTTCGACGATGTTGAAGAACTGGATTTCGTGGGCCCTTGGGAAGTCTGGAACATGGTCAATGAGGTCAAGAAATACCGGGGTGAAACCGAACCGTTTCGTATGCATCTTCTCAGTCCGTCCGGCGGAGAGGTGCGGGCGGTCAAAGGACTCCGCGTTCTGACGGACGCCGCCATTTCGGATGTTGAAAAACTTGATATCGTTTGCATTCCGGGCGGTGCGGGGACGCGGCCCCTGATGCAGGATAAAGTTTTCATAGACTGGCTCGAAAATATCGCGCCGACCTGCCAATGGGTCACGAGCGTGTGTACGGGCGCGTTCCTGATTTCCAAGGCTGGACTGGCGGATGGAAAACGCCTCACGACGCATTGGGCCGCATTTGAGGAGTTCAAGGAGGCAGGTCTCGCGGGCGAATTGGTGCCCTATGTGCGCTATGTCCGCGATGGCAATCTGCTTACCTCTGCCGGCGTATCTGCCGGAATAGACATGGCGCTCTGGTTGACGGGACAGATTTTCACACCGCAATTCGCCCGCGATGTGCAGCGCGCTATGCAGTACGATCCGGCGCCGCCCTATGCCGGAGATGTATGATGAATGAGCCGAAAAAGCCGGATAATTTCATTGCGCGTATAAAGCGCCGGATGGAAGAAAATGCGGCGGATGACAAACCGTCAAAATTCCAGCTTCAGTTGGAAAAATTTAAATTCGACCCGGATGCCATCAACGTCTTCCAAGACAGCTTTCGCCGCGTCACGAACCAATTTGACCTCCCCGGCCCGCGCATGGCCCGGACAGAAAATTTTAATATCGGGGAGGGTGAAGACGCCATTCCGTGCCGCCTCTTTGTGCCCTTTGGCGCGGATGAACCGAGCGGGCCTTGCCTGATTTATTTGCATGGTGGCGGGTTTGTGACCTGCGATATTGAAACCCATGAGGGGATTACACGGCGTCTTGCCAATGGCGCGGTGTGCCGGGTCCTGTCTGTGGATTACCGCCTTGCACCGCAACATCCTTATCCTGCGGGACCGGAGGATTGCGAGACGGTTTTGCAATGGGCCTTGGAAGGTTTGGGGCTGGAGAGCTACGGCATTGATCCCAAAAATATCGCGATTGGCGGCGATAGTGCGGGTGGCAATATGGCGGCGTATCTGGCGCAAAAATACCGGCATCAGATTAAAAGCCAGATATTGCTTTATCCGCTCATGCAACTCGTCGCGTTAAAGCCGCCCAAGCCGGGACCACAGGATTGGTTGCAATTCGGCTTCATGGCGTTGAAATTTATTGATGAACATTACGTTGCCGGCGCGGATCCGCATGAAACTCGTTTATCACCGCTGCTAGAAAAAGACCTCAGCCATATGCCGCCCGCCTATGTTCTCACGGCGGGGCTGGACCCGTTGCGGGATGAAGGAAAATTATATGCGGAAAATTTGCGCGCGCATGGTGTGGAGGTGACCTATCACCACGAAAAGGCCATGCCGCACGGATTTCTAAACTTTGCACGGGCCTTTCCAAAGGCGAAATCCATTCCACTGGATGCCGCCGATGTTCTGCGTCGACACTTCCCGCGTTTGCAGGGCTTGGGCGCTTAATCCAGTTTAATCGGCGCTTGCCAGATGGATGTCTTATCGCGAATGAAAATCTTCCGGATGGGAAAATGGATCAGCGCGGACAGCCGAATGATGATCGGGAGTTGGTGTTTCACCCATACGGTGAATTGATGCTTGCTGATGTCTATAAATTTGTGCGGTACTTTGGGCGATCTGATATTCGGATCATCAACTGGATAGCCAAAATCGCGTAACCAAGGCATCGCTGTTGCTTCGAAATCTTCGCGATCTTTATTGGGCAAGTTTCGCCATTTCTCAATATTATCAGACGCTTTCATACTCTGAATTTTCGCATGGCTATCCGTGTGGGAGAGCGCGGCCGCCGTTGCCGATGGGCCTTTGGATTCCAAGACAGGCCGTCCTAAAAAACCGGACAGTGTCGTGAGACAGGCGTCCAAATCCGTCGCCATATCCTCATATTTCAATTCCAGATAGCGGGCCGGATTACTCGCGCCCCATTTTGCAAATCCGCTGACATGTTCGGACCAGAGATGCCCGGCTTTGGCATAGGTCTTCGGGCCGAACCATTGTGCGATCCAGCTCTTGGCGACGTCGCGACCGTCGCGCACGACATGGACGATTTTGACGTCTTGTAATCCGTCCAGCGTATCGAGTGTCGGTTTGACCCGGTAATGGGCGCTCTTATCCCCGACCGCATCTGCGCCTTTCAGCTTTGCAAATTCGGAGAAGAGGGCGCTTATCAGGCTTGGATAATCGGTGGAGGCATCCAGAACGGAATCAGACAAGCCTTCGTCATAAATCGCCATAAAAGAACTGGGCCGAATGCCCGCGCGGTATTCATCCGAATCCTGTGAATTATAGGTCCAGATGGAGACGAATTGAAAAATATCGCGCAGGAGGCGCTTGCGGTTCTTGCGCTTATTCAGATCGCCATAGAGCCAGAGATAGTCTTCGAAAATCGAGATAAAATGCGTTTCGGACGGGAAGGCGATGCCGAACCGCGTTTCCAGCAGGTCCACCATCCAATAGGTGCCGGACCGGGGGGAGCCCGCGATAATAATATCAGGTCGCGCCATGATAATCTCATTCATTTAATACAGCCCGGACGGCCTTCAATTCGAGGTGGGCTTTGTCACGTTGAAACTTGCATGTCCACGGTCACCACGCTTTCGAGGGGTTTCCAACGGGTACGGAAGCCATTAACACGCCCCTAACTATCGAACGGAAACTTGTCTTGAAATACCTTAAAATCGGCATCTCTGTTCTTGTGTGGCTCCTGCTCATCTGGTTCCTGTTCAAGACATTGGACCGTCTGCCCAGTTGGGCGGAATGGGCGGGATATATGTCTGGTCCAATCATTATGGCGATTGGTGTATTTGCGCTCTGCTTTCTCGCGGCAACCGGATTGCGGGCGTTCCGGTTTGGCTTTCTCTTGCGCAAAGTCGTCGTCGTGCCTTGGAAGAATATCCTCACCGATTTCCCGTGGCTCCTCATGATCGGGGCGGTCACGCCTCTGCGTTTGGGGGAAGGCTACCGCGCGGTCTGGGTTCGGAAATTCGGGTCGCATTCGCTCTCCGTCATCGCGCTGTGGATAGCTGAGCGGTTGATCGATCTGTTTATGCTGGTCCTCATTCTGTCCGTCACAATAGCCTTGAACGGCGCGTTTGAGGCCGGCACGCGCGGCATTGCGACGGGCGTCATTGCGGCGCTCTTGCTTGGCTATCTCCTCACCTGCTTTTTCCTCAAACCCCTCGTCAGATTTGTGGAGGCCCGCCCGCATATGACACGGCTGGGTGAAATTGGCCGCGCCCTCTCTGTCGTGAACACACTGCCCAACCATGCCGTGATGCTCTCCACCTCACTCGCCATCTGGCTGTTTATCGGCTCAGGGTTCACTGCGATTATGAGCGCGAGTGCGCCTGTTGCCTCACCCGGCCTGTTCGGATTTGCCTCGACAGCATTGGTGAACTTGGCGGGTATATTCTCGGTCATGCCTGGTAATGTCGGGGGCTATCAGGCGGTTGTCGTCGCGGCGTCCGAGCCCTTCGGCTTTCCGGAAACCTCAGCTTTCATGGCCTCGGTCATCCTGATGAGTGTCGCGCTGACGATTACGATTACGTTGGGGTTGTGCGCGCTTCTCATTCGGCGGTTTATTTTGAAAGCTGACGCATGAGTAGTTTCGAACCCCGAACGTCCATCCATGAATTGGGAGATGACTTTTACGACGCGGTTGAACCTGCGGATTTCAATCTGGTCGGCGTGAGATATTTCGATGAGGATCTCGCAAAGGACATAGGACTGAATTTGACGGATCACCAAGTCGTCGACTATTTTCTTCATTTCAAACCGTTGGAGGGCAGTCTCCCTGAACCGCTGGCCTTACGTTATCACGGTCACCAATTCCGCCACTATAATCCAGACATCGGGGATGGGCGCGGGTTCCTCTTTGCGCAATGTGAACATGAGGAGAAACTTCTAGACTTCGGGACCAAAGGCTCCGGCACGACGCCTTTCTCGCGGTCCGGCGATGGTCGGCTCACTTTGCTCGGCGGGGTTCGTGAAGCGTTGGCGACGACACATCTCCATGCGATGGGGGTCAATACCAGCCGGACATTAGCTCTGATTGAAACGGACGAAGCGCTGCAACGCCATGATGAGCCGTCCCCGACCCGCGCCGCCGTCATGACCCGTTTGAGCCATAGTCACATCCGCTTCGGTACATTTCAGCGGCAGGCCTTTTTCGGCAAGACGGAGAATCTTGAAGCGCTCGTTCAATATTGTATCCGGCATTTTTATGCTGGCGCGACAAATGTGGCCGAGTTCTATGACAAAGTCGTCAAAGCCAGTGCCGACACGGTCGCGTCCTGGATGGCAGCGGGGTTCGTCCACGGCGTCATGAATACGGATAATATGAATATCACGGGGGAGAGTTTTGACTACGGTCCGTATCGTTTCCTCCCTTATTTAGAGCCGGGTTTTACCGCCGCCTATTTCGATCATAACGGGCTATATGCCTTTGGGCGACAACCTGATGCAATGGGGTGGAACCTCGCGCAATTGGCGCAATCACTCTCGCTCATCACGGAAGATGCGCCGCTTATCGCATCATTGGAAAACTTTGCCGATCATTATCAAGCGGCGCTGAATGCACATGTCCTACGACGGCTTGGCGTTACGTCGAAAGGCGCAGCCACGGATAACGCCTTCATCCAAACGACATTCCAACTCCTGAAAGACAGCCAAACGCCTTGGCCGCAATTCTGGCATGATTGGCATGGCGGGGCAGGGCGTGCGGACAGTTTGCAAGCCGAAGCTTATGAGGGGCAGGCCTGGACGGATTGGGCAACGGATTATGCGCAATTTGAGCCCGTCTCCGCGCCGCCGGAAATGGACCGCGCCGCAAGTCTGCTCTATGAGGAGATTGGCGCGCTCTGGCAGCCCATCGCGGAAAATGACGATTGGTCGGGTTTTGAGGCCAAATTGACCGATTTGTCGCATCCTGTCTGAACGCCTGACGCCCGCGAGACGTAAAAGGGTTAGGTCACAGGTTAAGACCGTCATCCCGACGACCGATACGCTTTAAAGGAACAGACTATGCCACATTTCCACCGCATCATTACCGCCTCCGCCGCCCTATGTCTCGCCGCCTGTAATGCCGAGACCGCATCGCAAATTGAGGCCAAGACCGAGACCCTCACTGACGTCACCCAGCAATCCGCTGAGATAGTGAAGGCGGGCGCGGACCTCTCAGAATTGCCTTCCGGCACCTATGAGTCAGAGCAGGGCCATGCCTATGTCGCCTTTCAATACTGGCATCAGGGCTATTCCAAACCTATCATCCGTTGGGGCACGACCAATGCGACGGTAGTGTTCGACAATGAAAACCCTGAAAATTCTACACTGGAAGTCATCCTGCCGACCAAGGATATTGATACAGGCGTTTCATCTTGGGATAAAAAAATCAAATCTGCTGACTTCTTCGATGTTGAAAACTATCCTGAGATTAAATTCGTCTCGACCAATATTGAGCAATTGACTGACGGTTACGGCACACTCACGGGTGAGTTGACCATTAAAGATGTGACTAAGCCTTTCACCCTGACGGGGACAATCAATAAAGTTGGCAATCATTTCCGCAGCGGCGTCGATATGTTTGGCGTCTCTGCCACGGGCCAACTTAAACGCTCTGAATTTGGTGTTGATACTTATGCGCCGTCAGCCGATGATATCGAAATTATGGTCGAGGTTGAATTTCAAAAGGTTGAGTAATTGGCGACGAAATCGGAGAGTTATTCACGGGTTGCGATTGCGTTTCACTGGGCGATCGCGCTGTTAATTATCGGACTTGTCCTTTTCGGCTGGCTGATGACCCATGAGTGGATGCCTAATCGGTTCGCGATCTATCAGTGGCATAAGAGCTTTGGGATTTTGGTCTTAGTCCTGTCTCTCGGTCGCTTAATCTGGCGTTTCATGAACCCGCCACCCGCTTTGCCAGACGGCATGAAGGGCTGGGAGACTGTGGCGGCCAAGATTACCCATATCGGGTTTTACGTCTTAATGATTGGCATGCCGCTTTTAGGCTGGGCGATGATTAGCGCCTCACGTCTTCCCATTGAGAACGAGTTGTTTTACCTCATCCCGCTGCCGGACCTGCCGGGCATTTCAGCGTCTGATGCTGTTGAAGCACGGTTCAAACTCCTGCATGAGATCGGGGCGAAATTGATAATAGTACTGTTTGTTTTGCACGTGGGCGGTGCGTTAAAACACCATTTCATTTCCAAGGACAATGTTTTGGCGCGGATGATCCCCGCCTTGCGACGTCCGTAAAGTGGACGAAGGCCAGTCTTCAAGGTCCCGTAGCTCAGTCGGATAGAGCATCAGATTCCTAATCTGGAGGCCGGTGGTTCGAATCCACCCGGGATCGCCAAAATGTCGCGGCGTTAGACTGTGGTTACTTTGGAACAGTTTATAAATTACGTCGTTCTATGACTGTAATTAAATGCAAACCGCATTTTAAGTTACATCAAAAAAATGATGAGGTTTACTTTAACCTCAATCAATCAAAGGAGGACAATATGACGAAACGCAATGGCGAAAGTAAAAAAGGCAGTGTAAAGCGTCGGTCAAATCATGATAAAGTCGGACAAGACATCAAATCAATCTATGATGATGTCGTCAGTGAACCGGTGCCGGATGAAATGGCCGATTTCGACAAGCCGAAGCGTAAACTAGAAAGTTGAGTTAATATGGCGAAATCCAACGACGATAAGACATCGGGAGATGATATACCGAAATTTGTTGAATCGGAATTTCGCCAAGAACTCACATCTCTAATTCCGCATTTACGGGCCTTTTCCCGGTCCCTTTGCAAAGATTCGACCTTGGCTGATGATGTTGTGCAGGATGCCCTCATCAAGGCCTGGGCTGCGCGGGAGAGTTACAAGCCCGGAACGAATATGAAGGCTTGGGCCTTCACGATTTTACGCAATCAATTTTATTCAATAAAAAGACGGTCTTGGCGTCGGCAATCGCTGGACCCTGAAATCGCAGCGGAAACAATCGTCTCTGTTGAAACACCCGTCGCAGCCGTCCGTCTAAACGAGTTGCGACAGGCTTTGGATGAGTTGTCCGATGATCAGCGCGAGGCCCTTATCCTCGTCGGGGCAGGGGGCTTTTCCTATCAGGAAGCCGCAGAGGTTTGCGGTGTCAAAACGGGAACGATCAAGAGCCGCGTCAGTCGTGCCCGCGCAAATCTAGAGGTCATTTTACAATCCGGTGATTATGAACATGACGAAGACGGGATTGAAGCCCTCGGGGCAATGGAAGCCATTTTTGAGGAAGTTGAAGAGATCGTCGTCGATTCGGATGAAGTCGCCGACGATTATATAGACACACTTTAGGCTGGATAATTTTTCTCAAAATTCTTGGAACGGACTCGTCCGCGGACACGTTGGTTTTGCAAGATATGTTGATTTTGACAATTTGAAACCAAGGAGAAAAATATGCCTGCTAAGAAAACAGCGACACCCATTGAGACTGACCTGTCGGCACAAATTGAAGTCCTACGCGCCGACGTTGCTCTGCTGACGAAAACACTGAAAGAGCAGACGAAAGTGACAGTTACGGAAAAAGCCGAAAGCGCGAAAGCGATGGCCCATGAGAGAGTTGACCTTGCCAAGGCAAAATATGACGACCTGTCATCGCAGGCTGAGGCATCGATTAAGGAAAACCCACTAGCCTCTGTAGCGATTGCAGTCGGCGCCGGTATGGTCTTGGGCCTTCTGACCCGTCGATAGGACTTTCCCATTAAGATGCTAAGATTACTGACCTTCGTGCTCCCTTTATTATTGAAGGGGCCGACGAAAGGCCCGATCAAAAATTTGGTCGGGCGTTCTGCATTTTCCGCTTTGACCTTTTTCGGATTTTTTTTCCTGTTGGCGGCCTTGTTTGTCTGGCTAATGGCGACCTATTCACTCGTGGTGGCTTTCTTGGCGATGGCCGTCATCTTCTTTTCGGGTGCACTCCTGATATTGATAAAACAACGTTTGGCGGCCTCTAAGAAAGGGCGTCAGATATTGCCTACGACGAAAACGGAAGACACGCTGACAGGACTTTTGCCTGATTCTCTGGCGAGCGACCCTTCCGTTCAACATGTTCTACGAGAAATAGGAAAAAACCCCATCCCCGCAGCTGCAATAGCTGCATTGGTTGGTGCGGTTGTCGCAAGGGAGCTTTTCAAAAAAGACTGATTTAGCTTACCCCGAGTTGATCCAAACGCCATTCCAAAGCATCCAAACGGTCCATCCCGAAAAACGGTTCGCCGCGTAAGACAGTTGTCGGAACACCCCAATGCCCTGCCTCGCGCAGGGCTTTGTCATTTGCGTCCAGCTTGGCATCCAATTCCGTTTGATGTCCGGAGATCTTCGCCTCTAATGCAGCCAAGTCGATACCGACATTTCTCAAAGCCTCTGACAGGCGGTTTTCTGCCGTCCAATCTTCGCCGCTCCATATGATGGGGCTGACGGTTGTAATAAAATCTAGCCCGCATTCAGACTCAGCCGCTAAAATTCCAAGATAGGCGAGCCGGTAAATGTAAGGCTGATCCTCTGCGATTTTCGCATTGGTCAAGTCTTGTACAATTGGGTCAGGTTTGGGAATTGAAATCGTTTGCTCTGTCATCTCTCCCAAGCGAAAGACATCCTTTAGCAAATAGGTAATCCATGGCATCCCGCGACTGACAAAAAACTCCGGATCACGAATGGCGAGCGGGTGGACGATCCGCACGTTAAATTCGACATCCCGACGCGCCGCGATGTCATTGATCTGTTTCAATGCGAGATAGGAATAGGGTGAGCGGAAGGACCAGTAGAGATCAATGGGTTCAGACATAGTTGTATTTTCCTATTCGACGGCGCGCATAATCTGTGAGACTATAGCGCTATGTCGTCTCAAGACACATCACAAATCCGATTGACCCGCCGTGCGACAATTGTATCTGCGCTGGCTGCAAGTTTTGTTATGGGACATGCCAAGGGCTTTCCTCCCGTGGATCTAAGCGCAGGCGAAACGGGCCGCGTTATCCGCATCATCGACGGCGATAGTTTTGTGATGGCCCTCAAGGAAGGCGAGTTGGCCGTCCGCCTTTCCGCCATACAGGCGCCGCGAACGCGACAGCGTTCAGACAAAGCTTGGCCATTTTCAGAAGAAGCGAAAGCGGGACTTAAAGCCCTGATTGGCGGTCGCACCGTCCGACTGAGTTATGGCAAAACTAAACGTGACCGTTTCGGGCGGGCCGTGGCGCAGGTTCAAACGCTCACACCTGAAGGACAGGATGACCTTTGGGTGCAGGGTGAAATGATCCGACTGGGCCTCGCGCGTGTCTATAGCTGGCGCGGCGAGACAGCGGATATGGGGGCGCTTTATGCGTTGGAGACTATTGCGCGCGACAGGCAGCGCGGTATCTGGGCGGATGAATTTTACGCCGTCCGCGCGCCTGACCCTGACCCATTGGCGCAATATGTTGATAGTCTTCAAATCGTGGAAGGTGTCATTACGTCGGTGGCGGATGTGCGGGGACGCGTCTATTTAAATTTCGGGTCGGATTACAAAACCGACTTCACCATCGCGATTGCCCGCAAAAATGTCCGCGCATTTGAAGCGATCGCTCCGCTGACCCTGACGGGGGCGCGTGTGCGTGTGCGGGGCTGGGTGGAAATGATAAACGGCCCGATGATCTGGATGGATCACCCGGGCCGTCTGGAGCTCTTAGCCTGAAACGTGGTTAAGCGCAGTTCAACCCTTCAGGCAGATTGACGCGCATAGGACCACGGTCATCCTGTAACCAGCAAATAGACCCGTCCGTCATGAGGGTCATATTTGTTGGCGTTCCGGGAACGCGGTCCGTTAGCCCCTCTACAACTTTCGGGCGGACCTTCAGGCGCGGCGTATCAACTAATCGACCCGGATCCATATCAAGATCATCCCGTTTCATGGCCTCTTTGACGGCGGATTTAATCGCCGTCATCTGTTCAGAATCCGGCATCGAGGTGAGCTTAGCCGGGCGAGGGGCTGATGATGTTGAGGCGCAGGCCGTCATCCCGATAATTGCCCCTGTCATCGCCGCTATCCGAAAAGGCATCATTATTCCACCTCAATACGAAGCGTGCGGAGACGTTCAAGATCGCGGACACGATCATCAGACAACATATCTGCGGGACTATCGATAAATATGTCGGGCGTCTGTGTTTTTGATTGCGCGACACTCACATCGGGGGAAGGGCAGGTCCCGTCTTCCCGGAATTGAAGAGCGGCGGAGAGAAGCGTTTCATCCTCTGCGCCCAACTGTCCTATGAAATCATCCTCAATGTTACAGCCCGGTGTTTGAACACCGAAGGCCGATGTGCCTTCCGGTTCGAATCCATCTGCATAATCGCCAAAGCCCTTATCATTCGCGCCCCGGAACTGGACGGTGAAATAGGTCTCGCCGCAATTATCTGTGGGATAGAAACCATAAGGCTTACCGCAGGTCTTTGACCCGATCAGGATGACTTCAACATCAATCCCGCGCAGACCATTAATTACGGCTTCTGAGGCGGAACATGTTCGTTCCGTCGATAAGATGAAAACGCGGTCCAGATCTAATTCCGGGAGGTCCACATCTTCATCCAAGGAGAAGTCCAATCCGGTTCCGAAAAACGGTGTCGGGCGTAAAGTTTGGCCTGTGACAGGATTAATTGTCGGGTTTTTGTCCGAGAATGTCAGCCGATCAAAGGTTCGCCCATCCGTCGCCGCATCGCCCGCAATCATAAATCCTGTTTGCGCCGCAACGGCCAGCAAACCACCCCCATTATAGCGAAGGTCAAGAACGAGATCGGAAATGTCCTCATCCTCCATTTCAATCATAGCGTCATAGATGGCTTTTTCAGACGTGAAGGGAGAGAAGGTCGTGAAGTGAATATAACCAACTTTTCCGCTCTCTGTATCAATGACGGCCGTGTCCGTGACGGGGAGTTCCACGACATCCGCGGTTTCGAGTGTGACGGTTCGTTGCGTGCCATTCGTATCTTCAACGACGAAAATATGCGTGTCGCCAACACGTGTCGGGAAGATCGCTTCGTTCAAAATGTCGAGATCGGCCTGTGTATTGGCCCCATTGACGGCATCAATCCCGTCGACTTCGAGGATTTTATCACCGCGGAGGAAGCCTCCCTCTTCGCCCGCTGGACCATTATCCTGCGTATAGGCAATGCGAATATCGCGCGGCGGAGATGTTCTGAGAAGGCGGAATGTGGCACCATATCCGGCGCTGGCTTCGCCCGCGCGGTCTGCTTCATATGTTTCCGTATCAATGCTGAAATGAAACTCGTCTTTGGGCTTGCCGGAAGCCGTCGTCGCAAATGTCCGTAATTCTGCAAAATAATCCAGACGGTCGGCTATGCTCGCCGGATCGAGGTCTGTGACCTCGTCATACCAAAGATAGGTTTCATCCGTCCAAGATCGCAACCAGAACTTTTCCAGCAATGTCGACCCCGCCCGGTCAGACGTGCCCGCGCGTGGGTTTTCACATTGATCGATAAAATCGCTGGCGGGGTCAAATTTCCCGGCTTCAAAGGTCGGACCTTCGCTCACGGGAGGGGGCGTTATGATGGTGGTCGGCGTATTGCTACCCCCGCCCCCGCCACAGGCCGCCAAGAGTGTGAGTGCAGCACCGGCTGCCAAAATCGTCTTCAAATTATGTGTCATGTCACATCCTTATCTGTCCGCACCCTAACCTAGGCTGAACGTTCCCACAAAAAAGCCCCCCGTCAAGCGGAGGGCTGTTCAAATTTACAGTCAAATGACGGTATTTAGCGGGACGTTACGCCGCGGCTTCGTCGTCTTTATTGGCGGCTTCCGCATCTTTCGCGGCTTTTGCGGCCTGACGGCTGCGGGCCTTGGCCAGCGTATCCAGAACATCTTCCAGCGCGGCATCGCGGGAGGATTTACGGATGGCGGCGACTTCGCGGACCATCCGGTCAATCGCACGTTCATACAGTTGACGCTCTGAATAGGATTGCTCCGGCTGCGCATCTGTGCGGTGAAGGTCGCGGACAACTTCTGAGACGAGGATGAGGTCGCCGGAATTGATCTTGGCTTCATATTCCTGTGCGCGGCGGGACCACATTGTACGTTTAATACGCGCACGGCCCTTAAGCGTCGTGAAGGAGTCTTTCAGAATCAACTCATTGGAGAGTGCCCGCATACCGGATGTGGCGGCCTTAACCGTTGGTACGCGGAGGGTCATTTTATCCTGCTCGAAATGTACGGTGTAAACTTCGATATCAAATCCAGCGATAACCTCTTGGTCGATGGATTGGACGATGCCGACGCCATGGGCCGGATAGACAACATTCTGCCCCACACGGAATAAGCGCTTATTAGACGTTTTTTTCTTTGCAGTCGTTTTCTTCGCAGCCATAATCATCTTTCTATACTCTAAATGTCCAACGAGGACTCAAACCAAAAGCGCGGCGACCCCCGTAAGGTACATCCGCGCTTTCAATTAATTTAAGAAGGCCATACCACAATTTTAGGGCAAAAGCGAATCCGCCCTTTGTGACGTCGGGAAAGCGCTTATTCGTCGCCCGTGCCGGCTTTTTCGCTGAAATATTTCTCGAACTTGCCGGTCTCGGACTCGTATTTTTCGCGATCTTCGGGCGGCTCTTTTTTGACCGTGATGACGGGCCAGATTTCAGCATATTTCGAATTGATCTCAAGCCATTTTCCGTCCGGATCGTCCTCTGTATCAGGTACAATCGCGTCGACGGGGCATTCGGGCTCGCAGACGCCACAATCAATGCATTCATCCGGATGGATGACGAGCATATTTTCGCCTTCATAGAAGCAATCCACGGGACAGACTTCGACGCAGTCCATGAACTTGCATTTGATGCATTCGTCTTTGACGATATAAGTCACGGTATTCAGGCTCCATTCGTATTCTTGGGCGATGTGGCGGTTTGCACCGGCACTGTCAACTATCGGGCGCTTTCACACACGAGATTGTTCATTCCATCGGCTCATAGAGCGTTTGGGCTTCAGGGGCAGGGCCACGACGTGTCCCTGCCTCTTTCATACGCACGGAAAGCAGTTCTGTGCCGCGCATAAATGTCACGCCGTCCCCTGGACGGATGATCGTGTGGGGTTTGCGCGTGCGTTCAGTTTTGCCGTGACGCGTGACGCGGACTTTCCCGCCCAATATGAGCTTCGCCGCGCCGGTGCGGGTTTTCTGTAATCGCGTGCGATAGAGCCAGACATCAAGGCGGCAGGCCTCCGCGCGCTTGTCCTGCGGGTCTTTATCCATTTGTGTTGAGCGCAAGCGTGGCAGGTGGCTTAGTCCTTTTTCGTCTCTTTAAGCGCGGCAAGTGCGGCAAAGGGCGAGTTTTCAACCTGTTTTTGGGTGGGCGGTTTCGCGTTGCGCGGTGCGTTTTTACGCGGGTTCGGGCCTTTGAAATTCGGCTTATTCCCGCGCTTGCCCTTAAAGGCGGGTTTCCCGCCCGGCTTGAAGCCTTTTTGACCGCGTGACGGGAAATACCAATATTCGAGGTTTTCGCGTTCCATCGCATTGCCTTCCGCATCCGTGTCGCGGTGATGGTAGACAGAAATCGTTTTCTTCGGTTTGGGTTTGCGAACGGGTGTTGCGCCCACCGTTTCGAGCACGGGTTTGGCAACCGCTTCAGGAAGTGTGGTCGTGTCAGGGACAATGGGCTGAGGCGTCTCTGCCACAGCAGATTCGGGCGTTTCGACCTTGACGGCCTCTGTTACAGCCGCAGCGACCTGTTCAGGAACAGTCTCTAATACGGGCTCCGGAGCTTTCGTCAGCGCCTCTTCGACCGTCTCAGACTTATAGCCCAGTTCCTGCAATACGCCTTGCACATCTTCATAGGTCGAGCCGAGTAGGGCGAGCATTTCGGCGACGATTTGGAATTTATGCCCGCGCACATCATCCTTCTTCGTCTCTTTAAAAAGGTTTTGCGCGTCGCGGATGA
The DNA here is from genome assembly GCF_050271975.1 of Litorimonas sp. WD9-15. Taxonomy (NCBI): domain Bacteria; kingdom Pseudomonadati; phylum Pseudomonadota; class Alphaproteobacteria; order Maricaulales; family Robiginitomaculaceae; genus Litorimonas; species Litorimonas sp. WD9-15. The sequence continues at coordinate 2,718,532 of NZ_CP189850.1, read as the reverse complement.
GGAAGGACAGGCGGTTGAGAATATCGAACCGAATAATACGCGGCCCGACCGCACGGTAGCCCGCGAGCGAGAGAGCCTGTTCGGAATAATTCTTTGAGGCTAATTCACCGTCATTTGGAATGGACGTGACACCCGCGAAGGGGACCCACGGCTTTTTATCCCCGCCCGCGCCATAGGCAACGAGAAGGGAGAGGAGGCGCGCGGGTTTCGGCTTCATCATCTCATTCAGATAGACATTATAATGTCCGAAAATAACACTGACGCCGCGAAGCTGACGCCGCGCATCCTGATCCAAATCGCGCACGGTTTGCAAATGTTCGCGCCGTTCAATTGCGCCATTATTTTCCAACAGGATATACCCAAATCCTTTGGCGGCGGGGAGGGTATCTTCTGCCGCGATGAGGTCTTTTAACGCTTTCAACGGCGCGAGATGAGTTTGTACTTCAGCTTGTAAATATTCGCGCATCCGGTTTGTAGCCATTTCCTGAAGCACAGGTTTGCCGAGCTTGCCCCCGATGAGTTCTGCATCCGGCGTGAACACAGATCCGCTGGGTGCGATGCGGCCGACGGCTTTTCCGCCCCACATAATTTCGCCGGAGTCTGAGAGTGTAAAGATCGCATGCGTGCCGGAACTGATCGAGGTCAGCAATCGGTCCACTTCGGGTCCCACCGCTTGTTGTGCAGCCGATTGCAGGGCCTGCGCCTCCAGCCCGCCTTGGCTGGTATCCGCCGTGAATTTCAAACCTTCAAGACGACCAATAAGGTCGTCCTCGATATACACCTCTCCGGTGTCTTTAATGGTGGCGCTCATGTCCAGATCGGCTCCTATGCCTTTTAACAGCTTGCGGGTTCGCCGATCGACGAAACGGGCTGTTAATGCCTCGTGTAGCGCGTCTGATAGCCTGTCTTCAACCTCTCTTGCGTGATTTATCCAATGTTCGGCGTTTTTCATCCAAGAGGACTTTGACGCACAATAGGTCCAAGTCCGGATTTTCGCGAGTTGACCGGAGAGCTGGTCCACCCCACCAAACGTGTCGTCACAGCGGCTGATCTTCCGGTCCATGAAATCATCAGAGAGCTTCCCGCCGCCCGCCATGAGAGTCCGCCAGATATCCTGCAACAGCTTCACATGTGTATCGATGGTCAGGTTGCGGAAGTCCGGCACCTGACACACATCCCAGAGCATTTTGACCTGCGCGCGGGTGCGCAGCGCGTCATGAATCTGCGGAATGGCTTTTAGCCGCTCCAGCGCGCCCTCATCATCCGCGCCTTTAATCCGGCGCAGGCGGCTGGTCGGGCGCGGCGCGTGCAGCGTTTCCATCAGCGTGTCGATGGTCGAAAAGTCGAGATCAGAATTGCGCCATTCGACATAATGGAGCGGCTCAAAGTCATGCGCTTCAATCCGTTTGACGAGCCCTTCCTCCATGGGCGGGCAATCGCCCGTCGTTCCGAACGTCCCGTCATTGCGGAATCGTCCCGCGCGGCCCGCAATCTGTCCGGCCTCCATCGGGGTGAGGTAGCGCCGCCGACGCCCGTCATATTTCGTCAGCCCGGCAAAGGCCACGTGATCGGTGTCGAGGTTCAATCCCATCCCCACGGCATCTGTCGCGACGAGGAAGTCCACTTCACCGGATTGGAACATCTCGGCCTGAGCATTGCGGGTGCGGGGTGAGAGACCGCCCATGACGACCGCCGCCCCGCCGCGAAAACGGCGAATGGCTTCCGCAATCGCGTAAACTTCCGCCGCAGAAAACGCGACAATGACGGAGCGTTTCGGCAGACGCGTCAGCTTCGTCGCGCCGTCAAAATGCAGTTCAGAGAACCGCTCGCGATGGTCAAATTTAATCTTCGGCACGAGGGTGGCCAACACATCTCTTGCCGTCTCCGCGCCGAGAAACAGGGTCTCCTCCATCCCGCGCGCATACATGACGCGGTCCGTGAAAATATGCCCGCGCTCATGGTTCGCCATAAGTTGGACTTCGTCCACGGCGAGGAAGGCAAAGCGTTTCTCGACGGGCATGGCCTCAACCGTGCAGACATAAAACCGGGCCTTGGGCGGAATGATCTTCTCCTCGCCGGTAATCAGCGCGACCTGCGCCGCCCCGACCTTCAGGACAATGCGATCATAAATCTCCCGCGCGAGCAGGCGCAGCGGCAGGCCAATCACCCCCGACGCATGCCCCAACATCCGCTCGACGGCATAATGCGTCTTGCCGGTATTGGTCGGGCCAAGAACGGCTTTGATTATGGGGTCAGAATAGCGGGGCATAATAGGTTAAAGACCTTTGCCGATTCGTTTGCCAGAAGCAAAGCGTCATAATAGATGCATAGACGCTTTGTATACGCATTTGAAAGGCAGGATATGGGAATTGAAATCGAAAGAAAATTTCTTGTCAAGAACGACGCATGGCGAACAGGAACCCCGACATTATATGTCCAAGGTTATCTCAACCCCGATAAGAACCGCACAGTAAGGGTAAGAATTGCGGAGACCAAGGCGATGATTACTGTCAAAGGTATCACGACCGGTCCGTCCCGGGCCGAATACGAATATCCTATCCCGCTTGAAGATGCTCAAAACATGCTAAAGCTCTGCAAAGGTCCGTTGATTGAGAAACACCGGTGGTTCTACCGCGCTGGAGATTTGACGTGGGAAATTGACGAGTTTTTTGGTCCCAATGCAGGTCTGATTGTTGCCGAAATCGAATTGGATCATGAAGATCAAAATGTCGATTTGCCGGATTGGGTGGGCCGAGAGGTGACAGATGATAATAGGTATTTTAATTCAAGCCTATCCGTCACGCCTTTCACCACTTGGGCAAAAGTACCTGGTTAGTCTGGCCAGCGGTAAGACGCAGTCTATTCCGCCCCTACAATCTCCAACTCATCCACCTTCACGACGGCCTTAAACCCGCTGATCTTATAGGTGAACCGCACGGGAATATGGACGCCGGCCTCCTCATAATATTTGAAATAGACGTTTACGGGCTCGGCGGCTTCTTCCTCGCTGGGTAGGTCTTCGGGGTCATAGCCTGAGACGCTCTCGTAATAGGCGCGGCAGTGGATGGTGTCGTCCTTGTCGCCGTTAAACTTCACGCGTTTCGTGCCGACGCGTTCCATCCGCAGATTATAGTGCTGCTTGCTGTCGAAAAACGGAACGCGGCCTTGGCAGAGCTCGCCTTCTGTTTTTGTGCCCATCATCATCAGCTGCAAGATGCCCGAAATCGTATCATTCGCCGTATAGCGTTCGCGCGGCGTGGCGGGCGGGACGCCCTGACTGCCGAGAGGCGGGACGATGTTCACGTTCACTTTTGCGGCGCTGCGGTCATAGTTCATCTCGACGCGGCGGTTTTTCTTATCCGTATTCTGCTGGACATGCCAGTCGGGGCGGAGGCCGTTCCGGTCATAGCTGCCCTTGGTCACAGCCCAAATTTCCATTTTCTTCAACAGCGCGGCAAGGCCAGAGGATTTGACGTCGGCATAGGCGACATAATCGTTTTCATCAAAACGCGCGATATAATCCGACTTTATGACGCGAAAGCCAAAGACATAGCCCTTCATCTTCATGCGGATTTGCGTGTCATCGGGTGTTGTTGCAGGAACCGTGTAAGTCATGGGGCCGAAATTTTCCTCATTGAGGATACTGAAACTATCACTTTGGGCCAGCAGGTCAGGCATGTAGACCTGCGAAAGTGCCGTCGCGCCAAAAGCGAGAGCCGCGGTTGTTCCAATGAGGGTTTTTACGATAAAGGTCATGACGGTCTTATGGCAGGTCTGATGTGGCGCGATTATGAACGAAGCTGTGGCATAGCATTACAAATGGCTCATGCAATTGCGAAAGCTATGCGTCGCTGTCAAACCGATGAAACCGCTTGACGGGAGGCGACTCGTTCCTTAGGTCGCGCTTTCTAGTTATCCGCCCACATGTGTGGGCCTTTTTGTTATGTCTTAGGTGTTCCCATGGCTCGTCGTTGCGACCTTCTCGATACCGGCCCAATGTCCGGAAATAATGTTTCTCACGCGATGAACAAGACTCGTCGTCGTTTTGAGGTGAACCTGTGTAATGTCACACTCGCCTCTGACGCGCTGGGACAAAAGTTCCGCATGCGTATTGCGGCGAAAACACTCCGCACGGTTGACTTCAAAGGCGGCCTTGATGCGTTTCTGATGGGTACAAAGAACCACAAGCTGACCGACAAAGCCAAGAAGATCAAAAAACAGCTCGTCAAGCTGGAAGAATCAAAAGCTGCATAAACCGCGCTCTGATTTGAAAAGACACTGAAACCCGCCCTTCGTGGCGGGTTTTTTATTGTATTATCTGGAGTTTGGGTCGCTACAAATTGCGATGCCCAGACTACTCCGCGTAATCACCTGTAATCATGCAGGTCCCGTCGGGTTGCGCCGATGTGCCTTCGGGGCAGGCGATATTGACAGTCGTCGCGGGGGCTGCCGTGTCCATCATCGGCTTTTCGGTCACCTCAATCGTGTCGCCCATGATCGTCACGCCGTCCTCGCCGGAGGTCATGACACCGTCCGTGGCAACCATGATTTTCTCGGGGGTCTCAATGGTGAGCGGATCACCTGTTGCGGTCATTTTGCCGTCCTTGTTCATGACCTTGTCGGCTTTGATCGTGACCTCATTCTCCATCATGGATTTGGCTTTGTCTTTCGCCATGTCCGTGACGTCGGTTTTGGCTTTCTCGGTCAAGCTGTCCTGCGCGAGGGCAGGGGCGGCCATGAGGCCCGCCGCGACGAGGGCCGCAGCAAATGTATGTTTGGTGTTCATGTAAATCTCTCCGAACTCCCCAGCCCACCCAAGAGACTCAGGAAATCGGGCGAGATTAAGGCCCGCAGTCAGGTTCTTCAGCAATCAATCCAAACCGTAACATTTCGTCCACGGTGAGCCAGTGAATATCGTCCGGTCCGGCCGCCGCGCGGGTGAACTCATAGAAATCCGGGTCCACGCCCATATCCTTCAGGAAGTCCCGCTGCATCCCGCGTTGCGGATCAAACAGGGTCTGGTCCCCGCGCGAGCCCAGCGGAGAGCCCCAACTATGCACGCCAATCATGGCGCCGCAATCAATCGTGCGCGGACTGCCCGCAATGAACCAATCCACAGCCCCGCTCGCAATTTGCCCGTTGGAGGGGACATGGGTCGCCAATCCCGCTTCGCGAATATCGCGGACGAGCCGTGTATTCGTCACCACATCCTGCGTGCCGGGCATGGCTTGCAGGATGAGCGTCTTCACATTGGGATTTTCGCGGACGAAATCTTTGACGAGGTTGTGGGAATAGCTATCCGTGCGACCCACCACAACGGCGGCATCGCCTTCGACAAAGAATTCCAGCGTCGGCGGTCGCGGACGGATCATGTCTTTCACGGCGACAAAGCCGCCAATCCCCAACACGCCGAAAATAACCAGATGTACGAATTTCATAAATCACATCTGGCGTAACAGAGGCTTCCAAACAAGGGGCGCGTCGGTTAGGACGCCCGCATGACTGACCAGACTGAAAACCCGCTCACGCTCTATAATTCGCTCACGCGGACGAAAGAACAATTCATCCCGCAAGACCCCAAACGCGTGACGATGTATAATTGCGGCCCGACGGTCTATTCCTACGCCCATATCGGCAATGCCCGCGCGGCGGTCGTCGCGGATGTGCTGTTCCGTGTGCTGCGGCATATCTATGGCGAGGATGCGGTCGTCTATGCGCGCAATATTACCGATGTGGATGACCGGATTATCCAAAGCGCGAAGGAAACGGGGCTCCCCATTTCCGAGATTACGGAAAAATATGCGCGGATTTATAATGAAGACCTCGCGGCGCTGAACTGCCTCCCGCCCACAGTCCAACCCCACGCGACCCAACATATCCCGCATATGATAGAGATGATTCAGGACCTGATCGACAAAGACGTCGCCTATGAGTCCGACGGTCACGTCTTTTTCGATGTCTCGAAATATGAGGATTACGGCAAGCTCTCCGGCAATACGCTGGACGCGTTACGCGGCGGCGACCGCGTCGGTGAAGGCGAGGTTGCGCGGAAGAAAAACGCGGCGGATTTCGTGCTCTGGAAACCGGAACTCCACGGCGTCGGCTGGGATGCACCCTTCGGGCGCGGACGTCCGGGCTGGCACATCGAATGTTCCGCCATGGCCAAAGCGACGCTGGGCGAGGTCATCGACATTCACTGCGGCGGCGTCGACCTGAAATTCCCCCACCACGAAAATGAAATCGCGCAAAGCTGCTGCGCGAATGACGAAAAGGTCTTCGCGAATTACTGGGTCCATAATGAATTCCTGAACATGGGCAGTGAAAAAATGTCCAAGAGTTTGGGAAATGTGACGTTAGTGCACAACCTGCTGAAGGAGTGGGACGGGGAGGTTATAAGATTGGCGCTGTTGAAGGCGCATTATCGGAGTGAGTTGCAGTGGTCCGAAAGATTGCTTTCACATAGTAAAATTCAATTAGATGGTTGGTATCGTCGCAAGGCCAAAACTATGGACGTTAAACGCGACGACACTGATTGGGTTTTTGGTGCACTCTACAAGGACTTATCTACACCAATTGTTTTAACGGCTATCGGAGGTATGTCGGAAGCATTCGATAAAACGCTTAATATCATTTTTCATTCTGAAGAAGATGGATCAGATAAAACTTCTGCTGATTTAATTTCAGAAGCTGCATATTTTAAGCGCACCTTCATTTTAAATGCCAACCTCCTAGGCCTCCTCCAAAAAGACCCCGAAGACTGGTTCAAAGGCAACGCGTCCTCCGATGAAGCCGCAGAATTCGACGCCATCGCCAAACGCCGCGAAGAGGCCCGCGCGAAAAAGGATTGGCCCGCCGCCGACGCCGCGCGGGACGAGGCGACAGCGAGAGGAATCATCCTCGAAGACGGCCCCGACGGCACGACCTGGCGCAAGGCGTAGCGGCGACCACCAACTGTCACCCCGCACGAAGCGCAGCGAAGATGCGGGGCCTATCGGTTATCCTCTCAACTCTGCGTTCACAAACGACAGGCCCCGCGTCGAGCGCGGGGTGACGCAGGCATTTGATTGACAATCAAATGACAAGGAACCGGAGGACAAAGTCCTTCGGCGCTATACTAAAAAAACTATATCCACGTTTAAGCGTCTGTAAGACCTCAATGATATCAATGGTATAAGCTAAATTTCGACAATCGTATCCCCACCCCTTTCAACCTATGCCATCTATAAGCTGTCTTCTTTCAAAGGGCAGTCGAGCGTACGTTGGCTTTTCTGGAAAGGAGCGGTGCTTGTCATTGGGTGAAACCGGGTAACGTCGGTGGAACTGGGTGGCCTATCGAGAGCTGATCGTTCCCAGACTGAATGGTTCGGCCGGTAGTGGAAAAAGGTGCCGTCGCGTGGGATTCCTCTAGCAATGGATGCTGGAAGGGCTCGAAAACTATTTATTTAACTGGGTTTCCGACCCGAGCCTGACCACCCACGCGAACATCCCGTTTTTCCAAATCTAAAATATACAGGACGCGACAGGGTCCGAGGTAAGGGAGACGCAAAGAATGCCCCGAAAATATAATCACCGCTATGCAGCGCGTCAGGCCAACCTGTTACGCGCAGAACAGGCACGCGATTGTCTGCATGAGATGCGCGCAAAACGCCGCTCGAATAGACGTGTGCAGACGCGGCTGGAAGGCGTGGCGCGCTATCGCCATTTTCTCAATGCGGTGGAGAATAATGCCGTGCAGGACGCAATTGATATCGTGGAGCTGCGCCATATCAATATTGATCGCGCGAAGTCCGGCTTGCCGCCCTATGCGACGATGGAGGAGGCGCTTAATCCGCCCTTGCCGCCCGAACCTGTGCGGCCACCACCCTATAAATCTTCAGATTATGAGTGAGAGTTGGCCAATAAAAAACCCGCCTCATAATGCAATTCGCTTTCGCGAAATGTATGGGCGGGTTTCTTGTTTCTTATGAAGAACGAGATTTAAGCGTCGTCGCCTTCTTTAGCCGTTTCAGCAGGTGCTTCTTCTTCGCCTGTTGGGGCGTCGCCCATGATTTCGTCCGGCGCGTCGCCTTCGAACATGGAGACGGCGTTGGCCGCGCGTTCAGCATTAGCTTCGGCCATATCGGCTTTTTCCTCGGCCATTGCGGCGGCAATGACGTCTTCGCCTTTAGCTTGACGCTCGGCTTCGTCTTCAGAGCGGGCCACGTTGACTTCGACATCGACGAGGACTTCCGGATGAAGCTTCACTTTCACACCATGGAGGCCCAATGTTTTAATCGGGTTTTCCAGGACGATCATGTTGCGCTTCACGCCTTTATCTTCGAGATGCTCAGCAATATCGCGGGCCGAAACGGACCCGTAAAGATTGCCTGTATCGCCAGCTTTGCGGATGAGGATGACTTTTGTGCCATCGAGTTTTTCACCGTCAGCCGCGGCTTTGTCGCGGTTTTCGGCGTTGCGCTGCTCAAGATATTCACGTTCCGCTTCAAAACGGGCGAGATTTGCTTTGGTCGCGCGAAGGGCTTTTTCCTGCGGCAGCAGAAAATTCCGGCCAAAGCCGGGCTTAACAGAGACGACATCGCCCATATTGCCGAGTTTTTCGACGCGTTCGAGTAGGATCACTTCCATTGTCAGTTTCCTTCTTACTTAACTTCGTAGGGCAGAAGGCCCAGGAAGCGTGCGCGTTTGATGGCTTGTGCCAGCTTCCGCTGTTTCTTGTGGGAGACCGCCGTGATGCGGGCCGGCGCGATTTTGCCTTTTTCAGACATGTAGCGTTGCAGCATCTTTGGATCTTTATAATCGATTGCGATCGCATTATCGCCAGAGAATGGGCAGACTTTGCGACGACGACGGAAACCCGAACGGGATGGCAGGTTTTCGATTTTGATTTGGTCTTTTGCCATGATCTAGTTCCGATCTCTACGCTTGCGCTCTTCGCGCTTCTTCAGGATGGGGGACGGGTCTTCGTTGAATTCGTCAACGCGGATCGACATATAGCGAAGGATATCTTCGTTAATGCGGTGCGTGCGTTCGATTTCGTGGATGACGTCAGAATGTGCGTTCACTTTCAGCAGGGAATAATGCGCCTTACGGTTCTTATTCATGCGGTAAGCGAGGTTGCGCAGACCCCAATATTCAGCACCTTCAACAGTGCCGCCCATATTTTCGATCTTGGTTGCAAGATTTTGGACGAATTCCTCAACAGCGTTGGAGGAGACGTCCGGTCGTGTGATCACGACATGCTCATAAAGAGACATTCAACAGTCCTTCAGACTATGGATGGCGGCAAGTGCTCCCGAGAAGGTAGGGCAGGCACGTGATGGATAGAGTGATCCGGAACAGCCCGGGCTCCACCGACATCCGGTGAAGCGCGGCTACTAGGCGTTGATACGGGCTTTGTCCACCGTAAAACTGCGGAAAAAACGCGCGTGAGCTTAGGTGATGTCCTTGCGAAGGCCGAGGCGGAAATCCATGATCCGGTCTTCAACATCGTCTTCGCTCATGCCGTCATATTCATCCGGTGTGGCTGGGCGAAGATCGTCAGCTGTCAGGTCGGGACGGTACTCCATCTGCCCTGTCGGCGCAGGTTGGATGTCAGGCGTTTCCGCAGGTTCGCTCGACATGCGGCGGGACTGCGCGACGTTCAGGGCTGTGGCCACATCGCGGTAACGCCGGTCAAAATCTGTGACGTCTTGCTTAGTTTTCAAAAGCTCGCTCGTCGTTTCTTCCAGTTGGAAGGCCTGTGTTTCGACTTGCGCTTCTAGACGTTCGCGTTCCAGATCCTGTGCGGTCCTGATTTTGCGGAGTTCCGTGACGTCCCGCGCGGCATTGCGGACGATGTCGTCCTTGATTTCGAGCTGCTTTTTCAGATGATCGACTTGTTGGTGCAGCGCAGTCAGTTCGTCTTCACGGCTGATGATGTTGAACTCTGATTGCGTTTTGAAGGTCCGGATGTCTTCGTGAAGGCTCATCATTTCGGCCTTCATCGCGTTATTTTGCGTTTGGGCTGTGGCAAGCGCTTTGCGAAGCTCGTCGCTATCTTTCTGAGCTGTTTCGGCCTGATGACGGTAATCGGCGCAGTCCTGCGCGAGGCTGTCTGCGACCTTACGGGCTTCGATAAAGGCGGTCTGTTTGGACTCCACATCGACGACGGACTCGGTGATACGGGCGCGGAGGACTTCGTTTTCTTTGCGCTCGACATCGAGGGAGGTCTGGGCGCGCTCTGCTTGTAAGGCGTTGCGGTCAGCCGTTTCGCGGGCCGTGTTCAAGGCGCGCTCATATTCCTGCAGGGATTTTTGAGCGGTCGTCAGCTTGCTGCGCGTGGCTTCGTAGAGACGGGACTTTTCCGCGAGGCGGCGCTCATGATCTTCCAGATCCTCACGCAGGACTTCGATCTTCTTGGCCTGTGCGTCCAGATCACGTTCAACGGTGCGGTTGCGGGCTTTCAGGCGGCGGTTTTCCGGCTCAAGGCGGCTGAGCAAGGAGAAGTCAACTTCGGCCCGCTCGACAAAGCCCGTCAGGTTTTCTATCCGTTGCTGTGCGCGGCGGTAGAGTTCTTCACCGCTCTGAATGTCGGCGGAAATCCGCGCGACGTCCAACCGCATGGACCCGAGATCAGCGCGGTCAGAGCGGGAGACGGGTGGGGGCGGGGCGACGTAATCCTCAGAGTCCGCAGGCTTAAAGTGATCGGATGGCACCATCGCTACGCGTTGAATTTCCGGCGCAGTCGGGGTGACATCAATAGACTCCGCAGTCTTCGGGATGTCTGCGCGCAAACCGGTCGGAACCGGAATTGTAGGTAAGTCCATGGGTTCGAAATTACGAGAGGCCGTTTCGGTTGGCTGCGGTGTGGTTTTCTCTTCCGAGGGCGGCGTAGTGTCAGGTTCAGGCGGCGTGTCAGCAGAGGCCACGAGCCGTTCCAGCTCATCCCATTTTGCCTGACGGTCTGCCGCGACCGCTTGTGCTTTGCGGTCAGTCTCACTGTCCGGTGTTTGAGACTTTTTCTTGAAAAACGCCATCTAACGACAACCCTCGATTCGTGTATCACCCATGGTCTGGCGTTAATTAATCTTGGTTAACGACGTGTTAAAGCTTAACCTAAACGTTCACAAAACGCTCTCTTTTGCGCATTGACCTGTTCAATCAATCGCCTAGCCTGTCACAGAATCTGAAAAGGACGAGACCGTAATGGCATTTGCATTCATTTTTCCAGGACAGGGCAGTCAGTTTGTCGGCATGGGTCAAGCGCTTGCAGACGCTTTTCCCGCCGCGCGAGAGGTTTTTGACCGTGTTGATACAGCACTGGAGCAGAAACTGTCAGACCTGATGTGGACGGGAGAAGTCGATGAACTCACTCTCACGGCAAACACGCAACCCGCTCTGATGGCCTGCTCTCTCGCGGCGATGGCGGCGTTAGATGCGGAGTTCGGTGTAAACATCACAGACGCAAAATTCGTGGCGGGTCATAGTTTAGGCGAATATAGTGCCCTCGCAGCGGCTGGATCCCTCACGATTGAGGACACGGCGAAGCTGCTGCGCATTCGTGGCAATGCAATGCAATCCGCTGTTCCCGTAGGTGCAGGCGCGATGGCAGCCTTGCTCGGTGCGAGTGTCGAAGACGCCGAGGCCGCCTGCGCTGTTGGCTCTGAAAAAGGCATTGTTCAAATCGCCAATGATAATGCGACGGGACAGATCGTGCTCTCCGGTGAAGTCGCCGCCGTTGAGGCTGCCGCTCAAGCCGCGCGCGATGCGGGCGTGAAAAAGGCGATGATGTTGAATGTGTCCGCGCCGTTCCATTGCGACCTGATGAAACCGGCAGCGGACGCGATGGAGGGCGCACTGGCCGAAGCCTGTATCCTCCCACCGCTCGTGCCGGTCGTGAATAATATTCAGGCGCGCCCCATTTCTGATCCGGATGACCTCCGCGAAGATCTCGTCAAACAAGTCACGGGGCGTGTACGTTGGCGCGAGAGCATTGAGTGGATGGCCGGAGATGGCAGTGTCGACACATTCGCCGAACCGGGCTGCGGCAAAGTCCTCACGGTCATGCTCCGCCGTATCGTCAAGGGTGTCAGTGGCAATCAATTGGATACACCGGACGCGCTCAAAGCGTTTGCAAAAGAGATTAAAGGGTAGAGAACATGTTCGATTTGACAGGAAAACGCGCACTTGTGACAGGTGCAACAGGCGGGCTGGGCGGTGAAATCGCGCGGGCTTTTCACGCACGCGGCGCGCATGTCGCGCTCTCCGGCACGCGGGCGGAGAAATTGGAGGCGTTGGCGGCGGAGCTTGGTGAACGGGCTTATGTCACGCCTTGTAATCTCTCAGATGGGGACGCCGTTGATGCGCTGCCCGGACAAGCGGCAGACGCGTTGGGTGGCTCTGTCGAAATTCTGGTCGCGAATGCGGGCATCACGCGGGACGGCCTCCTGATGCGGATGAAGCAGGCTGACTTTGATGATGTTATTAAGATTAATCTCGAATCCTATTTCCGTCTGTCCAAGGCCTGCCTGCGCCCGATGATGAAGGCGCGGTCCGGTCGTATTATCGGAATTACCTCTATTGTTGGAGTGACGGGCAACCCGGGACAGACGAATTATGCAGCATCTAAGGCGGGCATGATCGGCTTCTCCAAGTCCCTCGCGCAAGAAGTCGCCTCGCGCGGCATTACGGTGAACTGTATCGCGCCCGGTTTCATTCGATCGCCCATGACAGATGCGCTAACAGACGGGCAGAAAGACGCGACTCTCTCACGTATCCCGGCGGCTAAATTAGGCGAGGGTGCGGATATTGCGGCAGGTGCGGTTTATCTCGCATCCGATGAAGGGGCTTACGTTACGGGTCAGACGCTTCACATTAACGGTGGTATGGCGATGATTTAGGGCGGTTTCCGTGTCTGTATCACAGGCGCGAATCTCCTAGGCACGTCGATTTCCCTATGCTAGGCCGCGCTCTGACGTGGATGAGGGGTTGAAATCGGGACGGATTGTCCCATCTCTCGCCAGTAACCGACGGAAAATTATCTCCGTCTATGACTAAAGGAATATATATGTCAGACGTACTCGAACGCGTGAAGAAGATGGTTGTTGAGCATCTCGACGCCGAAGAAGCAAAAGTGACCGATAAGGCTCACTTCATCGATGATCTCGGAGCCGACTCCCTCGACACTGTCGAACTCGTCATGGCATTTGAAGAAGAATTCGACATCGAAATCCCGGATGATGCGGCAGAGCACATTCAAACGGTTGGCGATGCTGTGAAGTTCATCTCAGAGAAAACCGGCTAAGGTTATTTCTCTATGCGTCGGGTTGTCGTTACAGGCTTAGGTCTCGTTTCCCCCGTCGGCTGCGGCGTTGAAACCGCATGGGACAACATAATCGCCGGGAAATCCGGAGCGTCCCGTATTGAACATTTCGATGTCAGCGATCTTGCGTGCAAGGTCGCTGCTGTCATCCCTCGGGTGGATGGTCGCGCAGGCGGAACCCCTGACATGCCGGGTGTCTTTGACCCTGATGCCGTCATGAGCGCGCGAGACCGCAAGCGCATTGACGATTTTATTCTCTATTCCATCACCGCCGCTGACGAAGCGATTGCCGATTCCGGTTGGCAGGCCCAATCAACGGAACAGGCCGAACGCGCGGGCGTGATACTCGGATCCGGCATTGGTGGGCTACAAACGACCTATGATGCGTCCATTCTGCTCCATGAGCGCGGCCCAAGACGCATCTCACCTTTTGTGATTCCGTCCATGTTGGTCAATCTGTCCTCCGGACAGGTTTCAATGCGCCACGGTCTCAAGGGTCCTAACAGCGCGGTTGCGACGGCCTGTGCCACGGGCGCGCATGCCATTGGTGATGCGGCGCGGATTATTGCCTGCGGCGATGCAGATATGATGGTTGCGGGTGGCGGTGAAGCGTCTATCACGCGACTTGGTATTGGTTGCTTTGTCGCCTGCCGCGCGATGACGACAGGCTATAATGATGAGCCTGAAAAAGCGTCCCGCCCTTATGATACAGGGCGTGATGGCTTCCTGATGGGCGAAGGTGCCGGTGTCGTCATACTTGAAGATTATGAGAGCGCGAAAGCGCGCGGGGCAAATATTTACGCCGAGCTCGTCGGGTATGGTTTGTCCGGCGATGCCTATCATATTACCAGCCCCGCACCCGAGGGTGAAGGTGGTTACCGCGCCATGCGCATGGCGTTGAAAAAATCCGGCCTTGAGCCGTCTGATATTGGCTATGTCAATGCGCACGGTACCTCGACTCCGATGGGCGATGAGTTGGAAGTCCGCGCTGTGGAACGTCTTGTCGGCGACCATGCCCCTCATGTGAAAATGTCGTCGACCAAATCCGCGACGGGTCATCTTCTGGGGGCTGCTGGTGCGATTGAGGCGATCTTTTCCATCTTGGCTTTACGGGATAAAATGGCTCCGCCGACCCTCAATTTGGATGATCCTTCTGTCGACACGGATGTTGATCTTTGTCCGCATAAAGCCGTGCCGTTTAAGGGCAAAGCTGTCATGTCGAACTCCTTCGGGTTTGGTGGGACAAATGCGGCGTTGATTTTCAAACAGCCGGAATAGTCAGGCGTGACCGCCGAGACAGATAAACAGCCACCGCAGAAGCTTCGCAAACGTGATAAACGTGCGTTGACCCTCATGGCTATTGCGGCCCTACTCACTTTTTTCGGAGGGGTTGTACTCGCCGGATATGCCGCGATTAATTATAAATATGAGCGGGGTACTGAAATTGAAAAAGGTATCTTCCAAGTTCCGAAAGGTGCTGGTCTCTCCACTATCGCTGATAAACTTGAAGATGAAGGTTTCATTGAGGACGCTTTTCTATTCAAGCTTGTGACGAAGCTTCGTGGAAATGAAGCAAACTTCAAAGCTGGCGAATTTGGCATTGAACAAAATTCGTCCATGTCTGCGATTTATGATGTATTAGCGGATGGTAAAGCCATTCTCTATCCGTTCACAGCAGCAGAGGGTTTGACCTCAGCTATGATTGTCCGATCTTTGGATAGTGTTTCGACATTGGTGGACGATGATCCGGCCATTCCAGCGGAAGGCACGCTCCTCCCCGAAACCTATCTTACACCCCGCGGGATGACGCAGTCTCAACTCCTCCAAAAAATGGCATTGGCCCGGACACAATTATTAGACGAAGCTTGGGAAAAACGTGACCCGACCATTCCCGTGAAGACAAAAGAAGAGGCGATCATTCTTGCCTCTGTTGTCGAGAAAGAAACGGGTATCGGCATGGAGCGCGGCATGGTCGCGGGCGTGTTCACAAACCGTCTGCGCAAGGGGATGAAGCTGCAATCTGATCCCACCATTATTTACGGTATCACGCAGGGTGAAGCGCTCGGTCGTCGCATTCGCCGCTCTGAAATTGACCGCCGGACGGATTGGAATACATACCAAATTCCGGCGCTACCCAAGACGCCGATTTGTAATCCAGGCCGCGATGCCATCCTCGCGGTCTTAAATCCGTCTGAGACGGATGCGCTCTTTTTCGTGGCAGACGGAACGGGCGGGCATGCCTTTGCCAAGACATTACGTGAGCATGAGCGCAATGTGGCGAAATGGCGGAAAATCCAGAGAGAACGAGGGCTTCGTTAATGAGCGCGTTGGAAGAGTTAAAACAGGACCGTCGCGGTCTGATGGTTGTCCTGTCTTCGCCAAGCGGGGCGGGAAAGACGACTCTGACCCGTCGCCTCCTTGTCGACAATCCTGATATGGCGATGAGCGTATCCGCCACAACCCGCGCACCAAGACCGGGCGAGCAGGACGGCGTCGACTATTTCTTTGTCTCCAAGGATAAGTTCGCATCTTGGGAAGCTGAGGGTGAATTTCTCGAGCATGCTAAAGTCTTCGATAATTACTATGCGACGCCGCGCACACCTGTCGAAAATGCGCTGTCGCAAGGTCGCGATGTTATCTTTGATATTGATTGGCAGGGCGCACAGCAATTAACGCAGGCGGCCGCCGATGATCTCGTCAAAATCTTCATTCTGCCGCCCAATATGCGCGAGTTGGAACAGCGTCTCCGCACACGCGCGCAAGATAGCGATGAGGTGATTGCCAAGCGGATGAGCAAGTCCGAGAATGAGATCAGTCATTGGGCGGAATATGACTATGTGATCGTCAATGAAGATGTCGACACGGCCTTAGCTGAGCTGAAAACAATTGTAGCGTCAGAGCGCATGCGCCGCCGCCGTCAAATGTGGCTGGGTGGGTTTGTTAAAAGCCTGATTTCTGGCGGATAGAATCTTGGGTTTTTAATAAAATTCGAACGCCTTAGGGTTAAGGCTATCGAATGTTGGAGATTTGCTTCGCCATAATCATGGGGTTTGGAGGTGCGGCTGTTGCCGTTGATGCCTTTGGTGATGACCCACGTCTAGACCGTATTCTGGTCCGGTCTGCGGTTATTTTGTTCTTCATGGCGGTCATAACGGCCTTGCGATCTGATAATGCAATGGGCGTTTTAAAGATGGCGCAGAACCTGATCGTGACCTCACTGGAGTTCCAAACCGGCTGGGTTGTATTAGGTGCGGTGATCGCAATCCTCTATCAGGTCTGGCATGAAGGGCATATCCATTCGCTTTGGGTCCGGTTCAGTCCTAATTCCGCCCCTACAAGAGAAGCCCGCGCGGGGCAACGCTCCGCCGTTCAGGGTGCCCGTCCAAAAGTTGCCACGGGGACACTCGTCGGAACATCCACGCCTTATCTCACGAATGAACTAGACTTGAAGACTGAGTCGTTGGTTCGGCTATCTTTCTACGCCTTTGAAAACCGGAATGCGCGGACCGTGACACATATTGAATCTTCGCTTCGTTTAGGAACAGGATATCGCAGGAAAGCTTTTCTGAAAATCGCCGCAGAGACGGGGCGACGAGGGAATCCAAAACGGATCGTTCATCGCTATTGGCGGTCGGTGAATGGCAGCAGTCGGATGGGCCAGGCTCTTTTTGGTGAGCTTTGTAACCTTGCCCGTGCCACACATAATCTGGATGATGCCACGCTTGCGCGTCTAAAGAAGGTGGGGCTTGCGCTGCAACTCACACCCGACGAGATGAGTTCCGCGCTCAGTTTTATGCGCTAATCATTCCGGCCAGCGCTTGAAATGCGGAGATTGGCAGGGTTTCCGGACGGGCTTTCGGATCAACACCCGCAAGCGTGAGCCAGTCTTCCAGAACCAGATTATTTTGCTCTGCGAGAGACCTGAGGGAACGGCGCAACATTTTACGGCGCTGGCCAAAGGCGGCTTGTGTAACACGTCCCAATGTTTTTAGATCGGGGAAGGGGGCATCCAGAGGTTCAAGCACGACGACTGCGCTATCCACTTTCGGCGGCGGCGTGAATGCGCGGGCGGGAACTTCAAAGGCCAGACGGCAATGCGCGACCGATTGGCAGAGGACCGCCAGACGTCCGTAATGATTTTCTCCGGGCTGTGCGACAACGCGCTGGGCGACTTCCAATTGGAACATGAGAACCATCTGCTCCCAGAAGATCGGGGAGGCCGTGACCCAATCGATCAGCATTTTTGTCCCTACATTATAGGGCAGGTTGGCGACAATTTTTCGCGGCGCAGGAAGGTTCGCCGCAATATCATATTTCAGCGCATCGCCCTGCGCGATTTCCAGACGACCTTCCGCCCGATCACCGATCTCTGCGAGGGCCGGGATAAACCGTTGATCCATTTCAATCGCGACGACTTTTGATGCCCCGCGTAGAAGTAAGGCCCGCGTCAGACCGCCCGGACCGGGACCGATTTCTGCGACTGACACGCCGTCCAACGGTTCAGCCAAACGTGCGATTTTATCCGTCAGGTTCATATCCAGCAGGAAATGCTGACCCAGTTTCTTGTTCGCGCCAAGATCATGTGCGCGCACGGTTTCCGCCAGAGTGGGCAGACCCGCAATCCCGTTCCTATTATCCATAACGATGGGTCGCGATCTCTCTGGCTCTGCGGATGGCCGCGATCAGGCTGTCCGGGCGGGCAATGCCTTTTCCTGCAATATCAAAGGCCGTGCCGTGATCCGGGCTGGTCCGCACGAAGGGTAGGCCGAGTGTGATGTTCACGCCGCCGTGGAAATCCAATGTCTTGACGGGAATTAGGCCCTGATCGTGATACATTGCGAGCACGGCGTCATAGCCCTGACGTGCTTCAGCGTGGAAAAGTGTGTCAGCGGGCTGGGCGTCGGTGACGTCATGGCCTTCCCTGCGAAGCTTTTCTGCTGCCGGATTAATGATCTCAATCTCTTCTCGGCCTAGTGCCCCACCTTCACCCGCATGCGGATTTAGACCGGCTAGGGCGAGGTGCGGATTTGCAATCCCGAAATCAGTTTTCAGCGCGCCCAACATGACGCGGGCCGTGCGGAGGATGGATTCCTCTGAGACTTGTTCAACCGCGTCCCGAAGCGGAACATGAACTGTGACAATGCCAACCCGCAAATCCTGTGCGGCTAACATCATGACCGGGCCTTTGGTGTAAGGCGTTTCGTGTCCTTTTCCGAGATGGCCTAGAAATTCAGTATGTCCGGGAAACTCAAATCCAGCTTCGTAGAGCAGGTGTTTTGCAATCGGGTTAGTGATGACCGCCGAGGCCTGACCGTTCAGGCAGAGATCAACGGCGCGTTCAATGCTTTGAATAACGGTGCGGGCATGGGCTTTATCGGGTTGCCCGGGCGTTGCGATGTCGCCCTCAACGGCGAGAACGGGAAGTGTCTCTTCAAAGATATTTGCAGCCTCTGAAATCGCAGAGATGACCGTATGTGGCGTGTTCGCAAATATCGCGGGCGGTGCGATGACCGCAAAGGCGTGTTCAGAATGCCCGCGCAAAGCCTCCCAGGCTTTGACCGTTATCTCAGGGCCAATCCCCGCAGGGTCACCCATTGTAAGAGCAAATGGGTGCATCAGATCAGGATTTAGCGAACGACGAGCGTCGCCTGACGGCGAAGATCGCGCAGAGCACGTTTGGAGGCCTGTGCGAGTTGCTGATCGAGCAGGCGATCTTCAATGGCGTCACGTGTTGGAATGTCAGATCCCGTTGCCTGCCGCTCACAGACCATGATGGATGTCGCGCCGTCAGGACGTTCAAATGCATCAGACAGCGCGCCTACATCCGTCTTCTCCAGCGTAGCGGCGATTTCGTCACTGATCTCGGAGGCTTTTAACTCACCCATATCGGCGGCTTCCGTATTCTCAAAATTTGCAACATCTTCTTCCAGCGAGTCGCAGCTGGTGACGACGTCACGCAGTTCGATGAGGCGGGATTTCGCTGTCTCAAATTCGTCTGTCACAGTGACCTGCTTTAGCTTGTAGAGCGTGTCTGCTTCGGAAATGCGGGTTTCGACGAGCGCGACAACATAAACGCCGCCCGGAACTTGGATTGGTCGGGAAACACTGCCGGGTTCCATCTGTTGGATAACCTCGTCAATCTCAGGTCGTAACTCACCTTGGCGGACCCAACCGACATCCCCACCCCGAGCAGCAGAGGCGGCACTGGAAAATTGCTGTGCGAGGAGCGGAAAGGGGGCGCCGCCCTGAATTTGCGTGATCATGGCATTGGCGCCTTCCATCGCACCGTCCATGCCGCCAATATCCGGCGAGGCTTCGATATAGATTTCTGCGACGCGGTAATTCGGCTTGGACGCGTTGGCTGTGATTTGGTTGAGTGTTTCGTCAATCTGCGCATCGGAAATGCGAATACGGGAGCCGTAGAGACCGTTGACGATTCGTTGCCAAGCCACCTCGGATCGGACCTGATCACGGAGCGTTTCAATCGATACCCCTGCGGCAGAGAGATTGGCAATCAACTCACGTGGGTCGGCACCATTCCGCGAGAGGAGTTGCGCGACACGTTGATTAACTTCCTCATCTGAAATCGTCTGCTCATATTTGGCCGATTCCTGCATCTGCAAATGCTCATCGACTAAGTTACGCAAGGCCTGTGTTTGCAGGCGTTGTAGCGTCGCTTCATCCGTTTCCGCACCCGTCGTGGCGAGCATGAACAGGACCCGTTGGCGCAGGTCGTGGATTGTCACGATGTCGGAATTTACCACAGCAGCAATGCCGTGCGGGGCGCTCTGCGCGGAGGCAATAGCGGGCGTAGCTGTTGTCAGTAGTAGGGCCGCGAGGGCGGATTTCATTGAAAAGCGCATAGTGTCGTCTTCAGTTAGGTTTGGCGGCTTATACCGCACCGATAATCTTGCGCAAGTTTAGGGCGCGGCTGATGCGAAGTGTATTAAACTACGGTCAGGTTTCAGTTGTAGCTATCCGTCCTCAATCCGGGCGAGATAGGTGATGCCGAGTAGCAGGACCAGCGCCGGAACGGCCCAAGCCGCTAAGGTGACGGGGAGAATCGCAACTTCGCCAAAAGCGCTCATGACACTATCGGCGAAGAAAACCGCAAATCCCATCACTGCACCCGTCACAAGCAACCGTAATGTCCCGCCCTGTCGTGTCAGCGACATGGACACACCCGCCGCAATAAATGTCATGGCAACGAGCAGGAACGGCAGCGCGAGCAATTTGTTAAGCTGGAGGTGGAGCGCCCGCGCGGAAAACCCGGCCTTTTTATTGGCCGCGATTTCGCTGCGGATTTTCCAGAAGGGTGGGTCGGACTTGCGACCCGTCTGCTCTGCTAATTCCTCCGGCCCAATAGCGGTCGGGAGTGTGATGGTTTCGAGTCTCTGCGTTTCCTCACCCGGCGCGTTCTCAATCACTTTGGTTAGAGTCCAATATCCTGGGGTGCGTAATTCGGCTTGGTCCGCATCATAGCGGCGGGCAAAGCTGGTCGTGCCGTCCGCTTCCACAGTCATTTCGTAGAAAGTTGCGCCGTCCAATCGTTTCCCGGCCAGTACTTTCGCCTGTATGATACGCTGCGCCGAATCTGATCCCTCGCGCAACCAAATTTCCTGTGCAGAGGCTCCGCCTGTAAGTTCGGTGGACCGCGTTTCATAGCGGCTCATAAGGTCTGATGCGACGGGGTTGCCAACCGTCGCCCAGAGGATGCCGAGTACAGCCGAGACAATCAGAGCCGGGCGTAGAAATCGCCAAGCTGAAAGACCGGAGGCGCGCATGACGATAAGTTCTGACCGTCGGTTCATACCAAAAAGTGCGCCCATGACGCCAAACAAAACGACGAAAGGGATCGTCTGTTCAATTAGTTTTGGTACTTTCAAAAATGTCAGGCCCAATAGATCGAATAAGCCGACATCCACATCCGCGCCGATATTCCGAGACCCCTCAACGAAATCGACCAGAGTGATGATCGCTGTGACAATCAGAAAGGCGAGACCAATCCCGCGCAGGGTTCGGCCCGCGATATATCTGGAAAGTGTCGCGCCGGTCATGAGAGTTTCACTTCAGGCGCATTCGTCATAGCCGTGTCGTAAGCGGCCCCTGCGCGCTTTTTTCCGAACCGAACGCGTCCCCGGTTCATAAGATAGGCGAGAAAGACGAGGATCACGATGATGGGTAGAATATATTGCGCAACGTTCAAGCCTGAATTCCCTTCGGCACTGGAGGCGAGTCCAAACCCGATTAACCGGATGCTAAACCCTGTCACGGCACAAATGGCAATTTTACGCCCATTGCCCAGTTTTGAATGTTGCCCGCGCAGCAGGAAGGCAAGAGTCAGCAGGACAAGGGCGAGATTATAGAGTGGTGACGCCAGTCGCGCGTGACCCTCCGCCGCCAGTTCCCGCCTTGTTTTCGGCGTGATGTAATCCCGGGGATCAGGGCGAAGGAGGTCGTGGAGAAACTTATCAGATGATTTGAGGCGCAGCACATTATCCAGCGCTACGACATCTGAAAGGTCCAGTTGATAGGTTTCAAACGCAACGACATCCAATCCGCCATCATCCAGAGGCGTTTGAACAGAGCCATTTACTAAGACCAGAGACGTAAAACTCGTGGAGCGCTGCAACCGCCCGGTCTTGGCCGTATGAGTCGTAATCGAGTTCGGGTCTCGCGCGTCGTGAATCATGACATCACGTAATTCACCGTCCGGCATAATTTCACGTGTGTAGACAGTCAGTTCGGGAGCAGGGGTCACGAACTCTCCGGCTTGTACCATCTGGCTGGCAATATCCGTGCGGACTTTCAGGATTTCCTTGCGCATCTGCTGAAAAGAGAGCGGCTGGACAAGCAGATTGATGATCAGGTGGAGAAGCAGAGCATAGACACCCAGCCGCAAGACGGGTGTACCAATTGACCAAGGGGAAACACCATTGGCTTTCGCAACAACGAGTTCGGAATCATTCGTCATCCTGTTCAGGGCATAAATCGCGGCCATAAAAACGGCGAGCGGTAGAATAATTCCAATGAGCTGCGGCAGAGCCAAGATCGTGATGTAGAAAAATGTTGTCGCGCTCTGGCGGTTCTCAACAATCAGGTCGAGCGTCTGTAAGGATTGCGTCAGTAATGCCAGCAATGCGAGTGCCGACAGGGACAAAATAGCGGGCAGAAAAGCCTGCGAAAAAATATAGCGTTGCAACACTGGCATGGCTGTGGCGTTTGGCGTCCCGGTGACAAAATGCGGTCCCACAGAATTTCTGTGCGCATTTCACGAATTCAGGGTCTTCTAATGCCCGTCTGCTTCCTTTACCAGTGCGGAAACTACTAGATTGAGGCGATTTCATGAAAGTCACATTTTCCAGTCCCGGCGCTGCAAATTCAGGCGCGGCCCTTGTTATTTCTGCCAGCGGGGAAGGACACGCCTATGACAGTGCAGCCCTTAGTGCGGCGGCCAAAGCGGCTGACTTTCACGGCAAAAAGGGTGATGGGTTTGAGACTTATGCGGTCACAGGCGGCGGCACAGTCAAGCTCTTCATGCGCGGTCGCGGGGATCAAGACCATTTCGATTACGAAATGGCCACCGCACGGGTTGCGAAATCCTTACGCGGAACGGGCGAGACGGAGCTGACAGTTCATTTGGACGGCACAGATGCCACACCTGTTGACGCGGCACGGGCGGCCCTTGGCGCGCGCCTAGCGGCCTATGTCTGGGAAAAGCACAAGTCGAAAGCCACGAAGGCGAAGAAGCCGCATCTGGGGTCGATCACAATCGTCTCTGACGACGCAGAAGCTTCGCAGGCGGCCTATGATAATTATTTCGGCCCTGTCGGTGACGGCGTCGTATTTGCCCGCGATCTCGTCAATGCGCCGCCCAATGAGATTTATCCGAAAGCCTATGCGGACCGGATTGAGACACTCTCCGAATTTGGCATTGAGGTGGAAGTTCTCGGCGAAAAGAAAATGGAAAAGCTGGGCATGCATTCTCTCTTGGGTGTCGGTCTCGGCTCTGAGCGGGAAAGCCAGCTCGTCATCATGAAATATATGGGCGGTGAAAAAGGCGAGGCCCCAACCGCGCTCGTCGGCAAAGGCGTCACATTTGATACGGGCGGCATCAGCCTCAAACCCGGCGCGAATATGTGGGACATGAAGGGCGATATGGGCGGGTCCGCCGCCGTTGTCGGTGCGATGATTGGTCTCGCGAAACGCAAAGCCAAAGCGAACGTTGTTGGGCTTGTTGGTCTCGTTGAGAATATGCCTGACGGCAAAGCGCAACTGCCCGGTGATATCGTCGTGTCCATGTCCGGTCAGACAATTGAAGTTCAGAATACGGATGCGGAAGGCCGCCTCGTGCTCGCGGACGCGCTCCACTACGCACAGGAAGAATATAAGCCGAAAGCGATGGTCAATCTTGCGACCCTAACCGGCGCGATTATCGTGTCTCTCGGTCATGAATATGCGGGCGTGTTCTCGCGCAATGACGAAATTGCAAAAGAACTCGTCGCCGCAGGGGAAACATCGACGGATCTGACATGGCGCCTGCCCATGGCCGACGCCTATGACAAGATGCTCAACAGCCCGAATGCGGATATGAAAAATATTGGCGGGCGTGCTGCGGGGTCCATCACGGCGGCACAATTCCTCGGTCGTTTTGTCAAAAAAGACCTGCCTTGGGCGCATATCGATATTGCCGGAACGGGTATGAAAAACGGCTCCAAAGATCCGCGCGAACCCACATTTGGGACAGGCTTTGGCGTGCGTCTGCTTAATCGTTGGATTGCGGATAATTACGAAGGCTAACGTGGCCGATTATTGGTTCTACCATCTCGAAGCTTCGACGCTGGAAGGTGTCTTGCCGGGCTTGCTTGAGAAGACATTGGAAAAGGGCTGGCGGGCGCTTGTGAAAATGCCCGCAGAGAAACTCGCCCAGATGGATGAGTTTCTCTGGACCTTTCGCGATGATGCTTTTCTGCCCCATGGCCGGGATGACGAACCGATGGAGTCATTGCAGCCCATTCTCCTGAGTGCCGGGAAGGACAGCGCCGAGGGCTTTGATGCTGTCTTTCTGATCGACGGGGCGTCAGTTACGGATATGGCCGGGGCCAGCCGCGCCATGGTCATGATTAACGGCCGTTCGCAAGAGGATATTCAGCGCGAGCGGGGCCGATGGAAAACCCTAAAGGATGCGGGTGAAAGCCTTGCCTATTACCAACAGGATGAACGTGGACGTTGGACGAAAAAGGCTTAAGCGTGATTTCCAATCAATTCCCTGAAAATTATGCGGATGATCCCACCATCGCGCATATTCTCGAGCAACTGACGTCCTCCGACACATCGCCCATCCTCGTGACGGGGGAGGCGGGGACCGGTAAGTCGACTTTGGTCAATTACATCAAACGTGTTTGCGATTTTCCGAATACGGTCGTTTTGGCCCCGACGGGTGTCGCGGCGTTGAATGTCGGCGGGCAGACCATCCATTCCTTTTTTCGCTTTCCGTTTAAAATCATCGACGCTGCCGCGCTGGCGGATCAAAAAAAGAACCGTCTTTGGAAAAAGGTCGAGCTCGTCATCATTGACGAAGTCTCCATGCTCCGCGCGGATATTCTCGATGGCATAGATTTAACACTGCGGAAAGCGCGGGATCCGTCCCAACCTTTTGGCGGTGTGCGCCTGCTTCTGGTCGGGGATTTCTACCAACTCCCGCCCGTCATCCCGCAGGCCGAACATCAGGTCCTCGCGCAGCGCGGCTATTCCGGCCCCTATGCCTATAATTCGAATGTACTGGAAAATTACCTGCCTGTGCATTTTGAACTCAACACGGTCTACCGCCAGCGTAATGCGGAATTTGTACGACTGCTCTCCAACCTGCGCGTTGCCCGCCATGTCGAGGAAACGGTACAGGCGATTAATGACGCCTGCGTCCGTCCCCATCGCGACGATCACACGCCCGTCCTGCTGACCTCGACCAATGCGATTGCGGAACGTTATAATCGGCGGGGATTGCAAGACCTGACGAGCGAAACGGTCGAATATGAGTGCGAGACCAAGGGCCGGTTCAGCGCCAACCGTCTGCCCGCGCCCGAAAAACTCGCCTTGAAAAAAGGCGCGCGGGTCATGGCCGTCCGCAATGATCCGCTGAAACGCTGGGTCAACGGTTCGCTCGGCACGGTCGTCGACCTCTCGGCGGAAGAGGTTTTCGTTAGGTTTGATGGCAATCCCTCAACCCGAAAAATCGAACCCGAAAAATGGGATATGATTAATTACAAATGGGACGAAGCTGCGCAGAAAATGGTCGAAACCACAACGGCCAGTTTCCAGCAGATGCCGCTAATACTCGCCTGGGCGGTGACGATCCACAAAGCGCAGGGTTTGACGCTGGACGATGTGCGGATTGATTTGGGACGCGGGGCTTTTGCCATGGGGCAGGCTTATGTGGCACTGTCGCGAGCGAGAACGTTGGCGGGTTTATCGCTGACGGTTCCGTTGCGGGTGGGGGATGTGCAGGTTGGGATGCGGGGGTAACGCGCGTTGTATTTATGCAATAAACTATGGAACTTCAGTCTTGAAAAATTGAGTAATACTTGACTTATTTTTGTCTGAAAATACTCCGTACGAATATCGCTCTGGATCGCTAATGTCGAGAACGACTATGATCTCTTTTTCTGAGTCCTGTAATGCTTCAATGAATTGATCAGTTTCTAGGAAAAAACAGAAATCTGAACCATTCTCGACGAGGCGGTGGAGACCATTAACGTTGTCAAAATTAGAATGGTTATAATCATAGCCATCAGCCCAAACACAAAGATTTGAAGAACCCTCATCGAGTTTTTTTCTAATAATACCTGACTGATCAATTGCTGGTATACCGTTGCTCATCAAATATAAGCCTACGTCGCCAACAAGCCATAACCCTTCCCGTGCATCGCTTCCACAATACGTGCGATGTTTTGGAGCGTTACGTGTATGATCAATTAGTCGCCATACTGTCGCTTGATCAAATTTTAAGACAAGGTTTCCGTCAGGAGTGACCCTCTCTTTTTCGACTAGATAAGTTTCAAAACAAGACAGTATATACATACAAGCTGAACCAGCTAAATTTACAGCTAATTGTGCTTCAGAAAGAGCAGTCGAGTATTCTGCAGTGTTTTCATGGCCAAAATGTGCATCGCCAGTTAAATTTCTCATTTCATTGATGGACTGGATAATTGTTGAAACACCTCCAAAATACTT
Source organism: Litorimonas sp. WD9-15 (assembly GCF_050271975.1). Classification (NCBI taxonomy): domain Bacteria; kingdom Pseudomonadati; phylum Pseudomonadota; class Alphaproteobacteria; order Maricaulales; family Robiginitomaculaceae; genus Litorimonas; species Litorimonas sp. WD9-15. The sequence continues at coordinate 2,692,002 of NZ_CP189850.1, read as the reverse complement.
TTTCGCTCCCTTTCCAGTCTGCTTGTTAACAGCAATCCCTAACTTCAACGCTGTATTGTAGTACAATACGGGCATGTCATCGCTCTTGCCGTAAGGCTCTTCAAAGTGATCAAGTATTAATTTACAGGTTCCTTCAATGAGTGTTTTCGCTGCAGTGATTGCGCCTTGAGGCTGAAGGTCAACTCTGTCGACCGCCGTATTCCATGTTTTCAATAGAGACTTATAATTTGGTCTTGCTAAGACATTGAATAATCTATCAGCGGGAAAAAATTTGTGAGTTTCGTCGTTACTGTCGGCCATTATGAACTGCTATAACACATGGATAAGTCGTTCAATGACCATCAATTTTTCAATAGTAAATTCTCGAATGCAAAATAAAAAAACCCCGCACTAGGCGGGGTCATAAAGTCTCAAATTTAGCTTTGGCTTAAGCCGCCCGCTTCCCCGCCTGAGCCGTCAAAATCTTACTCACCGTATCGGCTTTCAAATCATCGACGCTGGCCGCAATGCCCATCGCATTTGCGATCTTCACGACTTCGACTTCCAGCATGCGGTTTAGGCCGCTGCGCGTGTAGACGCGTTTGGAGGACGGTGTGCTGTCGGCATAGAAGGTTTGGCCCTTCTTGGCCATGTCGCGCACCATTTGCGGCGGGGTGAACCGCGCGCCGTGGCGTTGGGCGAGCATGTCCGCTGTTGCAACATAGGCGTCGAGGCCGATTGTATCGATATAGGAGAGCGGTCCACCCGTGTAAGGCGGGAAGCCCAATCCGAAGATTGCGCCGAGGTCTGCGCTTTGTGGGTCCGGCACGACACCTTCTGCAAATGTGCGAGCCGATGGCGCGACGAGGGAGTATAGCAGACGCTGCGAGACTTCTTCCGGCGAAGGTTGCTCTTCGGCTAGCGGGTAATGCTCCGTCATGCCTTCCCAGAGGTTCAGACGTTTGCCGTCCTTGTCATAATTGTAGAAACCAGCGCCGAGACGACGACCGCCGCGGTCCCATTTCGTGACCATATTCTCGATGAACTCTTCCGCACCTGTTGGAACATATTTGTCGCCCATTTCTTCCTGGGTCGATTTCATGATGTCATAGCCCAGCTTCAGCGTTGTATCATCCGAGACGGCGAGCGGGCCAATGGGCAGGCCGAGATTGGCCGCGCAATTCTCGATCAAGGCCATGCTGACACCTTCTGTGACCATCAGAGCGGCTTCATTGATGTAAGGCGGGAAAACCTGGTTCGTGAAGAAACCACGCACGTCCTTGACGACAATCGGTGTCTTGCGGATTTTCTTGTTGTAATCCATCGCAACGGCAAGGGCGAGATCGCCTGTGCCGTCATGCGGGATGATTTCCAGCAATGGCATTTTGTCGACGGGCGAGAAGAAATGCATGCCGATATATTGTTCCGGACGCGAGGAATGTTTCGCCAATCCACCAATCGGAAGTGTTGATGTGTTCGTCGCAAAGATGACGTCTTTGCCGATGACGGCTTCTGTCTTCTTGATCACGTCTGCTTTCACATCGGGACGCTCAAACACGGCCTCGATGATGAGGTCGACATCTTTCAGCATGTCATAATTATCCGTCGGCGTGATGCGTGCGAGGAAAGCGTCGGCTTTTTCTTGCGTCATGCGACCGCGTTTGACTTTCTTGTCGAGGATTTTCTGCGAATAGGCGATGGCCTTCTGCGCTTCTTCCATATTCCGGTCGAGGGAGATGACCTCCATGCCCGCTTTGGCCGTGACATGCGCGATACCCGCACCCATCAGGCCACAGCCCAAGACGCCGACTTTTTTGATATCTTGCTGCGGAATACCTTCGGGACGACCCGCACCTTTTTCAGCCGCGTTCTTGTTGAGGAAGAGTGTGCGGATCATGTTCTTCGATGTCGGACCCGACATCAGTTTCATGATATATTTGACTTCAATGGCCAGCGCTGTGTCGATGGGGACGATGGAGCCCTCATAGAGGCAGGACAAGATCGCTTCGACGGCGGGGTAGTTCCGCTTGGTCTGTTGCAGTGCCATTGCGCCGGACGCCATGAAAAACTGCACCGATTTCGGGTTCATGGCACCGCCACCCCCCGGAATTTTGAAACCTTTGACATCCCATGGCGCGAGCACGCCCTTGGCGTTTTCCTTGACCCAGGCTTTGGCGGCTTCGACCGTTTTGCCGGGTTCGACCACTTCGTGGACGAGACCTTGCGCTTTGGCTTTATTTGGATCGAGCGGTTTGCCCTGTGTGCAGAGCATAGCTGACGCTTGCAGACCCATCAGACGCATGGAGCGCTGAGTCCCACCCGCACCGGGGAGGAGGCCGACCATGACTTCCGGCAGGCCGAGTTTAATTTTTGGATTGTCGGCGACAACGCGGTGATGCGTCGCGAGGCAGACTTCCAGACCACCGCCGAGGGCGAGGCCTTCAATGGCCGCGGCGCAAGGCTTGGCTTTCTTGCCTTCGCGTTGCATCTGACGCACCGTGTGGCCGCCATTCTCCATCTTCCGGAAAGCGCGTTGCAGGACCATCGCATCTTCGAAATCCTGCTTCGTGATCTCGCCATCCGTCAGGGAGGAATTCTTGCTCATCATTTCCAAGTCGGCCCCCGCGAGGAACGCGTTGGATTTGCCGGAGGTGATGACGAGGCCCTTCATATCCTCATTGGAATTGAAATCGTCGATGAATGTATCGAACTCGGATATAAATTCCGGCGTCCAGACGTTCATCGTCTGATTGGGAACATCGACGGTGAGGAGGACAATTCCGTCCGCATCTGTATCTAGTGTGAAATTATTATATTTTGCCATTGTCTTGTTCTCTTTTTCTCAGGCTTAAACGCGTTCGATGATTGTAGCTGTGCCCATACCGCCGCCAATGCAGAGCGTGACGAGGGAGGTTTCCTTATCCGCGCGTTCCAACTCGTCCACCATCGTGCCGAGGATCATAGCGCCTGTCGCGCCGAGGGGATGACCCATCGCAATCGCGCCGCCATTCACGTTGATATCGGAGTGGTCGATGTCGAGCGCCTGCATGAAGCGCAGGACGACCGCCGCGAATGCCTCATTAAGCTCATAAATGTCAATATCATTGACGTTCATGCCCGCGCGTTTCAGCGCTTTCTGTGCCGCAAATTCAGGCCCGGTCAGCATGATTGTCGGCTCTGACCCAATAGAGGCCATGGAGCGAATGCGAGCGCGAGGCTTAAGGCCTAACCGCTCGCCCGTTTCCTTGTTCCCGATGAGAAGCGCAGCGGCTCCGTCCACGATGCCGGAGGAGTTGCCCGCATGATGGACGTGTTTGATCTTTTCGACTTCCGGATAACGTTGGTTCGCAACATTATCGAAACCAAAGTTTTCACCCATCATTTTAAAGGATGGATTCAGTGCGCCCAGCGACTGCATATTTGTCTCAGGACGGATTGTTTCGTCATGATCAAGGATTGTCATGCCGAGAATGTCTTTCACGGGAACGATGGATTTGGCAAAGCGGCCTTCATCCCAAGCGCGTTTCGCACGTTTGTGGGACTCAACCGCATAGGCATCAACATCATCGCGGGAGAAACCGTGCTTCGTCGCGATCAGGTCAGCAGACACACCCTGCGGCACGAAATAATTCGCAATCGCGACAGCTGGGTCGGTTGCCATCGCGCCGCCATCTGATCCCATCGGTACGCGGGACATATGCTCGACACCGCCGCCAATGGCGAGGTCGCATTCTCCCGCCATAACTTTTGCTGCCGCAATGTTGGAGGCTTCGAGACCGGAGCCACAGAACCGGTTGACTTGAATGCCAGACGTTGTTTGCGCGTAACCCGCTTGCAAAATAGCGGAGCGCGTGATGACCGCGCCTTGCTCGCCCACTGGGGAAACGCAGCCCATCGCCACATCTTCGATTTCCGCAGAATCGATCCCGTTGCGATCCCGTACAGCTTCGAGGACTTGCGCCGCGAGGTTGACCGGAGTCACCTCATGCAAGCTACCGTCGGATTTTCCTTTGCCGCGCGGTGTGCGCACGGCGTCATAAATATAGGCTTCGGTCATGGTGTTTCCTCTTGCGATGGTCGCCGACTTGTTTGCGTTGGCTTAAATACGTTTTCTGCGGGCAGGGGCAGGCAAAAGGCCGAACACCCTGTATTCAGATATAGGGTGCAGTTAACGTTCACGTTAACGTAACGCAAGGGCCGATGCGTCAATTTGGTGTGATTGAAACCAATAAATTGTCGAGGATTATATATATGGGCCGGTGAGACTGCCGCCCATAAACCTTGACACTCCGCACCCATCGTCTATCTCGCGCGACACGTTAACCCGATGGCTGCGGACCGTTTCTCCGCCGGCATCCCAAGGGCCCTGATAGACGGGCCAGGAGTCATAAAATGCACGCTTTCCGTTCCCACACTTGCGGTGAACTCCGCGCTTCCGACGTTGGATCAACCGCCAAACTCTCCGGCTGGGTCCACCGCAAACGCGAACATGCCAATGCGCTGTTCATCGATTTGCGCGACCATTACGGCATTTCCCAAGTTGTCGTTTATCCGAATGAAGAGTTTTACGAGACGGCGAAGCGTTGCCCGTCCGAATCCGTTATTACTGTAACGGGTGAAGTCCTTGCTCGCGATGCAGAAGCCGTAAATGCCGAACTCGCCACGGGTGAAGTTGAGTTACGCGCCCAAACATTCCTGATCGAGAGCCAAGCCGACCCGTTGCCGTTGCCCGTCTTTGGCGAGCAGGACTATCCTGAGGAAATCCGCCTCAAGCATCGCTATCTCGACCTACGGCGTGAGACCTTGCACAACAACATCATCCTGCGTGGACAGGTCATCAACTCCCTGCGTAGCCGTATGATCGCGCAAGGCTTTACCGAATTTCAAACACCAATCCTGACGGCGTCATCGCCAGAAGGCGCGCGGGACTTCCTCGTACCGTCCCGCCTGAACCCGGGTAAGTTTTACGCCCTCCCGCAAGCGCCGCAGCAGTTCAAACAGCTGCTCATGGTCGCGGGCTTTGACCGTTATTTCCAAATCGCGCCGTGTTTCCGCGATGAAGATGCGCGCGCCGACCGCTCCCCGGGTGAGTTCTACCAGCTCGATGTCGAGATGAGCTTCGTGACGCAAGAAGATGTCTTCCAGGCGATCGAACCCGTCATGGCGGGCGTGTTTGAAGAATTTGCCGATGGCCGTAAAGTCCAGACGCCATTCCCACGCATCCCGTACAAGGAATCGATGGAAAAATATGGCTCCGACAAACCGGACCTGCGTATTCCGTTTGAGCTCACAGACGTCTCCGAATTCTTCCTCGATGAGAGCAAGACGGGTTTTGGTATCTTTGCGAAAATTACAAAGGGCGGCGGTAAGGTTATCGCCATTCCCGCACCGGGCGCGACGGACAGCCAGTCCCGTAAATTCTTCGACTCCATGGATAAATGGGCGAAGAAAGAAATGCAGGCCCCCGGTCTCGGCTATGCGCGTTTGCGCGAGGAAGACGGTGCCGTTGTTTCGCAAGACCCTGCGCTCAAGAATTTTGAGCCGAAATTGCTCGCCGCGCTTCTCGACAAGATGGGCTTGAAAGCTGGCGACGGTGTGTTCTTCTCGGCGGGTAAAAAATCCGCAGCTTACAAACTTGCAGGTGCTGCGCGTAATAAAGTCGCCGCAGACCTCGGTCTAATCGACGAAGACGCCGGGTTTAAATTCTGCTGGGTCGTGGATTACCCGATGTATGAGTGGGACGAAGATAATAAGAAAGTCGATTTCTCGCATAACCCATTCTCGATGCCGCAAGCCCCCGAGGGCAAAACGGCTATGGACGTGTTATTGGAAGCGGATACGGATGAGAAGAAACTCGACATCCTCGCCTATCAATATGACATCGTCTGTAACGGGATTGAGCTGTCTTCCGGCGCAATCCGGAACCACAAAGCCGACGTCATGTATAAAGCCTTTGAAATCGCGGGTTACGGCCCTGAAGTCGTGGACGATAAGTTCGCGGGCATGATCAATGCGTTCAAATTCGGCGCACCTCCGCATGGTGGGATCGCACCGGGTGTGGACCGCATGGTCATGCTCCTCGCGGGCACGGACACCATCCGCGACGTCATCCTCTTTCCGATGAACGGCAATGCACAAGACCTGATGATGAACGCCCCAGCGGAAGTTGATCAATCTGCGTTGAAGGAATTGAACATCAAGACGGTCGCGCCTGCGCCGAAAGATTAGATAAGATTTATCTTTTTTGGGTTCCCGGGCTTTACCCGGGATCCATGCGAGGGCTTTACGTTTATCTTGATGCTTGATGGGGACATCGATGTTACGGTTACAACCTAATAATTTAATTCAATTTTGAGAGTTTATGCGAATGGGTCCCGCCCCCAATCAAGTTGAGGGTAAAGTAGCCCGGGAATATCTACCGTTCCAGTGCCATCTTACTCTGCACCAAATCACTATGAATACGCTGCAACCGTGTCCGCAGCACCCGGTCATTTGCGCCAGTCGCTGCGAGTAAATTCTCAACATCGCTAATCGCGCGGTCGATCCGCCGTGCGGCGATGTCCAATTCCGCGCTCATTCCGCTATGGTCATGCTCTGCGGTTTCGCTTTTCGCGCCTTCGCAATAGGGGACGGACATGCCGACGGGCAAACGCGTTCGCATGTCGCCGCAAGCCGTGTCCAACTGTGCCTGTTTCAAACCCTGTGAGGTGAAGAGGTCCGCACCCGACAAATCTGCACCATCAAGAACGGCATCGGATAATATCGTTTGGTCAAACCTCGCGCCCTTAAAATCTGTATTCGTAAAAACCGCACGGGAAAGATCGGCGCGGCTGAAATTGGCCTCTGCGAATTTCGCATCCGGGAGGTTGGCTTCGGTCAATGTCGCATCTTCTAAAATCGCGCGGGGCATTTTCACGCCTGCGCCTTGGACGCGGTACATCAGGGCACTGCGGAAATGCGCGCCGGACAGGTCGGAGTTATCAAGCCGCCCGCCGGACAAATTAGAATTATTGAACGAACTGCCCGCCATATTGGCATTGTTCAGGTGAACGCCGTTCATGGACTTGTTGGACAGGTCGCAGCCTGCGCAGGACCCGCTGCTCATCTGGATGCGGGCATCCACGCGAATCTGCGCAGTGGCCGGTGTGGCGAGAAAGGCCAGCGGTAAACTGCAAAGAAGGATTTGTCTGAGCTTTGTCATCGACATGTTTTACCGCTTGCAAGTCGCGTACCCCAATTAAAATAGCTGTAACCTTTCGATTCAATGCAGTTGTGTGACCGCGAAGCCACAATACGGGGCTCAATATCCGCGCTTTGGCGAAACCACATCCGGCATTTCATCCGTGTCCAGAAAGGCGCGGATATTTGCTGCGGCAATCGGCGCAGCGGTTTCGGGGCGTGTAGTGGCTGCGACATGGGGTGTGACCGTGACATTGGGATGCTGCCAGAAAGGATGAGCCAAGGGCAGAGGCTCTTCGCGGAAGACATCCAGCACGGCGTGACCCACCCCTCCGCCATCCAGTGCCGAGAGGAGGGCGGCATCATCAATTAGCCCGCCACGCGCGACATTGATGAGACTGGCCCCCTGTTTCATTTTCGACAGAAAAGATGCATCGACCAGATTTTCGGTCGCGTCCGTCAGGGGCAGGAGCAGCACCACCATATCCGCGTGGGAGAGAAGGCGGGTCAATCCATCCTCGCCGGATAGACACGTCACGTCCGCAATGTCTTTTTGCGAACGTGCCCAACCCCAGACCTCAAACCCATTCATGGCGAGTTGCTTTGCCGTGACTGTTCCGATTTCACCCAGTCCCAATACACCAATGGTACGGCTTTCCGGCAGTGGCACAGTGTGTTGAACCCATTCTGCATGGGCTTGCTGTTTTGTATATGTCGGGAAATCACGATGCAGGGTGAGCGCAGCGGTTGACACATATTCCGACAGGGTCCGCGCCATATCCGGATCAACCATTCGCGTCAGGCCGATATTCCGCGCAGCGCATTGGTCGACAATGCCGTTTACGCCCGCCCAAAGATTTTGCGCCCAGACGAGGTTTGGAAGGGCGTCCAAATCGTCAGACTTCGCATCGCCCAATACGGCAAGTGTCGCCGTGGCCTTTTCCCTTTCAGATAGGTTGCGCAGAGGACGCAGCGTCAACTCGGGTGCGGCCAATGTAAAAGCGTCAATCCAGACGGCCTCGCGCGCTTGCGAGAGTTGGTGGAGAAATGGAATAAGGGTCATGTTGGGCTCTTAAAAAATCGGTTGCGCTTCGTATACTCTGACAGTTCCGGCCATAATGCACCCACATTCGCGCTTTACCGAGGGGAGTGCGGGGCTTACTACGCCCTTAGATATTTTGCTTCCGGAGTCGGGTTTTGGCCTTTTTCAAACGTCTATTCACATGGTGGAACGGATCCACACTCGGTACGCAGCTGCAAATCCGCACCAAAGCCGTGAAGGTCGGTGAGGATGAGTATGGCAACCAGTATTTCGAGAGCACAAAGCTGGCCTATGACGGGCGGACCCGTCGCTATGTGACCTATTCGAATTATGCCGAAGCGTCGAAAGTCCCACCCGTCTGGAGTGGCTGGTTGCACCACACTTATGACGAACTCCCCGAAGATATCGATATCAAAGTGCATGGTTGGCAGGAAAGCCACATCCCGAATCTGACCGGAACGCCGCTGGCCTATAAGCCCAAGGGCAGTCTGGATCGCGGCGGTGTTCGCGATAAAGTTGCGGCGGATTATGAAGCCTGGACACCGGGCGATTAGATCATGCGCGTCGCTCTCGCTATTTCCCTAACCCTTATGTCCGGCGTTGCCGCGCAAGCTGCCAATATCAAAGGCACGGCGGTCGTCCTCCGCGCGCTTGATAAAGTCACGGCGACCACGGAAGATTTCACGGTCGAGATTGGCGACAGTCTCAGATATGGCAGCCTGACCGTTGACGCTGTGCATTGCGAAAAACGCCCACCCGAAGAATTACCCGAAACCTTCGCCTTCCTGAAAATCCACGAGGCGAAACTTGACGGCAAGGGCGATCAGTCCGAACCGGAAACTGTCTTCTCCGGTTGGATGTTCGCGACTCGCCCTGCGCTCTCCGCACTGGATCACGGGGTCTATGATGTCTGGGTCATCGGTTGCAAAACGCCGGAGATTAAGCTGCCGGACTTTGATCAGTAAGGCTTTGCGCTTTTAATCCTGCGAAAGTTATCAGCGCTCCCGCAATCACCAGATTTTTAAAAAACAGGCTCAGTTCCAGCGTTCGCATGGGGTCTTCCAATTCCCAGAATTTGTGAAAAACAGCATTGGTTGCCAAGGTAAAGAGGGCCAGCGCGATACAAGTCGCGATGAAGATCTGTCGCCCCTTCCCGAGAAGCAGGATAAGCCCACCGCCAAATTCCAGCGCGATGACGAGGGGGAGGAGCCCTCCGGAAAGACCCGCGCCCTCCATCTGCGAGATGGTGCTGCTATAAGACGTGAGTTTGTTCACCCCCGCCAGAACGAAGAAAAGCCCCGTCACGAACCGACCGGTCGCGACGGAGAGTTGGGGGAGGTTCATTCTTGTTCTGCCGCATATGTTTCATTGGCGAGTGCCACGACGCGTTCCGTCGCGCCGTCTAGGAAGGGCGCAATATCGGATTTCACAAATCGGGCGACGAAGGGCCGTTTGAATCCCGCATCCGGTTTCAGGGAGTAGCTCCATTGCAGGCGTGTCTGTTCGTCTCCTACGACCGTGTACCTTTGTGTGCCGAGGATGTAATCGACATTTTGTCCGGCACCGGACGTTATATTCCAGATCTGATACTGGAAAATCTCCGGGGTATTTTTGACAACCCGCTCTAACACGAAATGACCATCTGCGGTTTTGACGCGGCGGACCGCCCCGACTTTCGGCCAATTATCATCAAGGTAGACGGTCTCGACCGGTTTCTTGATATTTTCCGTCTCCTCCATCGCATTGACGAAATGTGTATCCGACTCCAACCAAGTGCGCAGCCAATCTCTTGGCGTTTCAAAGACAACGTCAACTTCATGGGTGGCGTAACCCTTATTCGTTATGTCCGGATAGGACGCGACATCAGCGGGTGGAACGGCAGGTGGCTCAACCGTTCCGCAGGCGGCCAAGGACAGGGCCGCAACGAGAATAAACGATTTTTGAAGGACTTTACGCATGGGGCATAGCTCTCTAGAGTTAATACGAATATCGCATTATATATTACGAATTTCGTATTAAGTAAAGGCATAGGCATCATGCAGAAATCGAATAGGTCTGATGAGGAACGACTTCTGGAGGCCGTGAATACATTGCTGAACCTGTTTCTTGTGGACGAAACCCAGTTCTCTCCGGCGGAAGGGCGGATGAAGTATAATCCTGTGGACTTTCAATGTTTGCGCTATGTGGATCAGAATCCGGGGACAAAGGCGGTGGATATTGCGCAGTCATTAGGGGTTGCGTCGACAACTCTACAAAGTGCTTTGGACCGGCTCGTGAAACAAGCATTAATGGTCCGCGCGCGTCATAAGGAAGATGGTCGCGCCCGCGCCTATCACCTGACGGCAACTGGTCAATCATTGCGGGACGCTATTCACAGACAGGATATCGTCAATATGGGGGCAATGCTGGCCGCGGTGGAGGCCGACAAACGAGATGTGGTTCTGGAACAATTGGACCGCGTTGCGACTGCATTAAAGGCGAAGGTAGATTAGTTCAGTCCAGTGAGTATGTGATTGAGGAGTGCGGCGAAACGCGGCTGCGCCTGTTTCACAACATCCCAAATTTCGACTTCATCGACAACGCCCTGTGTGCCGATATCGGTGACCACAGGATTGACGATGAGGCTTAAAGCCAAGATTTTCATGTCCAAATACCGTGCCATGACGGCTTCGTGGATTGTCGACATTCCAACCATATCCGCGCCGAGCATCCGTAGCATGCGGCCCTCTGCTGGCGTTTCGAAATGAGGTCCGGCCAGGCAGGCATAGATGCCGCGTTTGAGTCGTCCTTCCGGGCCCTTATTAGCGAGGTCGAGTAAAGCCTCATGATAGGTCTGTGTCAGGTTGACGAAGGGTGAGCGGTTCGCATCCTGTCGCCCGACCAATGCGCCTTGTCCCGTCAGACCCGGGAGATAGATATGATCGGACAGGGCGATGATCTCACCTGGTTTGTAATCAGGGTTCAGACCGCCGGAGACATTGGTGAGAATGATTGTTTTTGCGCCGAGGGCATTTGCAACCTCGACGGGGAAGGCGGCGTCCTGCGGACTGTGCCCTTCATAGAGATGGAGACGGCCCTGAAGGATGACGACTTTCTGTCCGCGGTGTTCGCCAATGTGTAACACGCCTTTATGGGCCGGTGCTGTTGATTGGGGGAACCCGTCAATTTCCGCATATGGGATGGAAACGCCGTCGAGACCCTCCGCATAATCGCCAAGACCGGAGCCGAGAATAACCGCGATATCCGCAGTGAGGTCTGTTCGCTGACGAATACTTGCCAGCGCGCGGTCCAGCCGCGATTTAAACATCCACAGCCTCTACGAATTGGGCGTGTTCCTGAATATACTCATAACGCAATTCAGAGCGTTTCCCCATCAATGTCCCGACGAGGCTCTCTGTCGTTGCCATTTCATCCGCGTCCAGCGTGATGCGGGCGAGGGTGCGGGTGGCGGGGTCCATCGTGGTGACTTTGAGCTGGGCGGGGTTCATCTCGCCGAGGCCCTTGAACCGTCCAATTTCGACTTTGCCCTTACCCGTGAATTCAGTCTGCATGAGCTCTTCGCGGTGCAGGTCATCGACAGCATAAATCGTCTTATTGCCCTGCGTCATTTTATAGAGCGGCGGCATCGCCATGTAGAGACGGCCCGCCTCGATCAAACCGGGCGTGTAGCGGTAGAAGAAGGTGATCAGCAGCGCCGCAATATGCGCCCCATCCACATCCGCATCGGTCATAATCACAACGCGTTCATAGCGGAGATCATCAAGATCGAATTTCTTACCGAGACCCACGCCCAGCGCGACGGTCAGGTCACCGATTTCGGCATTGGCCTGAATTTTCGCCATGGTCGCAGACTCAACGTTCAGGATTTTACCCTTGAGCGGCAGGATCGCCTGCGTTTTCCGGTCGCGCGCTTGTTTAGCCGAACCACCCGCGGAGTCGCCCTCGACGATGAAAATTTCCGTATCCTCGGATCCCTTTTGCGAACAATCGGCGAGCTTGCCGGGCAGGCGGAGTTTTTTGGTTGCGGACTTCCGTTTGACGTCGCGGGCCTTCCGGCGTTTGACGCGTTCATCCGCGCGTTCAATCGCCCATTCAAGGAGCTTGGTGGCGTCCTTCGGAGAGCTGGCCAGCCAATGATCGAACGGATCGCGCATGGCGGTCTCTACGAGGCGGGAGGCCTCGGAATTAGATAATCTGTCTTTGGTCTGGCCCTGAAATTCCGGCGACTTGATGAAGACGGAGACGAGGGCGCCTGCGCCAAACATCACATCATCCGGCGTCACATGGCTGACCTTCTTGCCCATGCCCGTCAGATCGGCATAGGCGCGAAGGCCCTTCGTGATGGCTGCGCGTAAGCCCGCCTCATGCGTTCCGCCGCCGGGGGTTGGGACGGTGTTACAATAGGACCGCACAAAACTATCCGCTTCGCCATAGCCTTCCGGTGACCAACTGATCGCCCATTCGACGCGGCCGTGACCGCTATCTTTTTTCGATTTGCCAGAGAAGATTGTATCCGTGATCGTGGCCTTCTTGCCGAGGGTCTCGGAGAGATAATCCGCCAACCCGCCGGGGAAATGGAAGACGGCCTGTTCCGGAATATCCGGTGAGTTCTTCAATTTCTCCGGTGCGCATTTCCAGCGGATTTCTACGCCAGGTTGGAGATAGGCTTTGGCGCGCGACATATTGAACAATTTTGCTGCGCGGAATTTCAACTGCTTGCCGAAAATCTCTGCATCTGGATGGAAGCGGAGTTTGGTCCCGCGACGATTATTGATCGCGCCCATATTCTTGATCTTGCCAATCGGCTTGCCGCGTTCGAATCGCATGGCGTGGAGTGTCTTGTCCCGTGCGACTTCGACTTCCAACACGTCGGACAAGGCATTCACAACCGACACGCCAACCCCGTGTAGGCCGCCTGATGTCTCGTAGGCCTTATTCGAAAATTTCCCGCCGGAATGGAGCTCGGTCAGGATGACTTCCAGCGCCGATTTCTTCGGGAATTTCGGATGCGGGCCAATCGGAATACCGCGCCCATTGTCAGAGACGGAGAGATAACCCTCCGCGTCCAGCTCGACCTCAATGCGGGAGGCGTGACCGGCGACGGCTTCATCCATGGAGTTGTCGATGACTTCGGCAAAGAGATGATGCAGCGCTCGATCATCTGTGCCGCCAATATACATACCGGGGCGCAGGCGGACGGGTTCGAGGCCTTCCAGAACTTCAATGGAACTGGCGTTATAGCTCTCAGAGGCGGCATCTTTCTTACCACCGAACAGGTCTTTTTTCTTTGCTGTAGCCATGTCGCGCAGGTCGTTCCTAAAGAAGTTCAAGTGGCAATATGCGGGGTTTGAGTCGCCCTGCAAGGCGATTCGCATCCGCTTTTACAGCTTATCCCAGATTATTGGCGCCGGGTCAGGATGTTCACCCTGTTGAATATCGGTAAAGAGGATGTCTGCCGCAGATTGGACGCTGTTTTGAAGCTGTTTGATGAGCTTGGGTTGAACCCGGTCAGTTATAAGGCTCTCGAACCGGTTCGGTGTTTCGGCCAGCGTTCGACCTTTTAGACCCAGTAACCGTTCCCAAATCTGCAAATCGCGCCATGCGTCCGCAGCTGGCGCCAAATCGTTAGGGGGGAGTTCGCCTAAGACGGCATAACTGGACAGGAGGAAGTCCGCTTGCATCAATCCGCCTTCGCGTAATTTGCTGCGCCAGACGTCCGGCGGTGTGTCGGTGATGCGTTCCGCGCGGATGCGTTGATACATGGACCATGCGTCAGATAGAAATGCGTCGCGGTTTCTGGGACGGGTCAGGATTTCGGATTTTATCGCTATAACCTGCTGACCTAAATCTGTGTCACCTGCCACAATGCGAGCGGGGGCGAGGGCAATATGTTCCCATGTGTGGGCGCGGTTCACGTGGTGGTCGTAAAAGGCGGAGAGTTTGACCGCGGGCGGCCCGGACCGACCCGATGGGCGCAAGCGCATATCGAGTTCGTAGGCGATGCCCTCGCGCAACTTCGTCATTAGTGTCGTTCGCAACCGCCTGACGACCTGTGCGGACAGGTCCGGATCACAATCATCTGCAAAAAGAAAAACGAGGTCCAGATCGGATTCTGGCGCCATTGTCGAGGTCCCCATTTTTCCGAGGCCCAGAACTGTCAGGGGAATATGCTCGACTTCCAAGTCATCCGCGACGATACGAATAGAAAGAGTAAGCGTCAGTTCCGCGATGGCTGTCAGTTTGGCTTGTAAAGCAGCGGCATCACTCTCGCCGTTCAGGAAACGCGTATAGGCGCGGAAAAGTTGTTCATTCACGAAACGGCGGAGGGATTCCAGCCGACGCTCATAATCCGGTGAGGAGAGAACAAAGGCGGATTGTGCCTCCAGCGTTGCAGCTGCAGGCGATAGGAAGATATCTATAATGTGTGGCGATTGCCGCAGAATTTCTGTCATATGCGGACTGTGCAGAAGCGGCGTCACGAGCGTATCAAGGAGATTGGGGTGTCGTGCTAAGAGTGTAAAATATTGCTCGCTCCGTCCCAATTGTTTCAGAAACGCATCAACCGTTTGAAACGCATCAGGGCTGTTCTGGCGTTGAACACGCGTCACCAATTTGCGCCCCAGCTCCTGAAAATTCCGGCTGATGGCGGGGGCTATTCCGTGGTTGGAAAACCCCTTGCTCCAACTTCGCGCAATCTCTTTGGACGTGCCTTCCAGTTCGGCAAGATCGACGGAGGTGGATTCCGTTTTTGCCGTCTCGAATAATTTGGAGAAAACCGCATGTGTGCTTTGGCGACGCTTATAGATATCAGCATCGAAGTTTTCGGGATAGTTCAGGAGGCCGAGTAGATTTTCCTGATCCTGTTCCGCGGGAACAATGTGTGTCTGTTCATTATTAAGCATTTGCACAGAATTTTCGAGATCGCGGAAATGCGCATACCGCTCCAATAAATCCGCCACAATTTTCGAAGGTAGCAGACCTTCTTCGCGCAATTGTCGCAAAGCTTCGCGCGTATTTGTCGTGCGGAGTGCGGGGCGTTTGCCGCCATGCACCAATTGCTGCGCATTGGCGATGAATTCGATTTCGCGGATGCCACCGCGTCCAAGCTTGATATTAAATCCGGCCGCTTTTGGTGTGATCGGGGCGGGCGCTTTTCGCTCGCTCTCCAAGCCGGGATGTTCATCATTAATGCGCGATTTCAGCGCCGCCAATTCGTCCAGCATGGTAAAGTCCAGGTTGCGCCGCCAGATAAACGGCTCCAGGGCAGCGAGGAAGTCTTCTCCTGCGTTCTTATCTCCGCCGACGACCCGCGCCTTCATCAAGGCGAGGCGATGCCACGGTAAGGCGCGGAAGAAATAGAACGTCTCCGCCTTGGTCGTACTCATCGCCAGTCCCGTGCCGGAACTTTCGGGACGAAGTCGCCAATCCACCCGCCAGACAAAATCCGGCGCGTGGCGAGGCTGCAGGATTTGCGTCAGGTTCTTGCAAACTTCAGACGCAATATAGGCCTGACCTTTTGTGGCCGGTACGGGCAGCGTTTCGGGATCGTAAAAGGCGAGGAGGTCGACATCGGAGGAAAAGTTCAGATCTAGCCCGCCCAGTTTGCCCAGACCCAGAATGAAAAACCCTGATGGTGTGCCCTTGGTTAGACTTAGGCGATGTCGTTTTGAGGCGATCTGCCAGGCCAGAACGGATGCCCGGTCAATCGTGGCATCGGCAAAGCCGCTCCAGATGCGACCTGCCTCATCGAAACCCTCAAATTTAGTCTTTGCAAAAGCCAGTGCAAATCGGGCTTTTAACTCGGTTAGGTCATCAGCAGAAGCCTGCGCGACTTCAGCTAAAATATCCGCGCAAGTTCCGGGCCTCGCGAAACGGGTTGCGAGACCGGAGAGGTAGTCGCTGTGGCGCAGATGCGCCGACACGCTAGAACAGCAGACGGATAACGATGCGGCCCGTATGACGAATAAATCCGTCCCGAATGTCGCTGTCGAAATCGAACCCGATAGATGAGTATTCGGACCCTGCCGCAACTGTGAAGCCGAGGAGAATCCCTTCATCCGGGAAGGCAAGACTGCGCAAACGTGCAAGCTCAGAGTCAAACACTTCGCCATCTACGTTTTGCAAACCCTGGAAACGGAATGCCGTTTCTACCGGATCAGAGATGAACTCGTTACGGTAGCCGACGCGCACAGATGGACGAATCCATGTTCGCTTACCCTGGAAGTTGGCCCCGAAATCAATCATCGCCGTTGCCGACGCCGTATCTGTTCTGCGGCCATCAACACGAGTCCGGAAACCCTGTGTTCCTGTTTCTGTATGACCATATTCATTGAGATATAGGTAATCGAGCGAGGCACGGGGTCTGACCCAATATTTCTCTGAAAGAGGGATCATATAACCCGCCCTCAGACTGGCATTGGCGAGGAACCCGTCCCAGTCGCCCTGTGCAACACCCAAGAAATCTCCGACGGAAATCCGGCGGTTTTGTTCGAACTGGTTATAACCGATACCGCCATAGGCATCGATGCTTAAGCCACCGCTTTCGAACCCGGCATAGGTGCCGAGCGTGTAGGTGCGGACGTCCAATGGATCATCAATGCCAACGACATCTTCAACTTCCGTGCTGGAAAAACCTGCACTCACACCCACGGCGTGGAAGGGCCCAAGGGCGGTATCCAGACCTGCGGTAAAGCCGAAACCTTCCCCGCGATATTGCTCTGACAAGCCGGCAAGTTCACGGTCCGCAAAATAGAAGAACTCCTCCAGCCAAGCGCCACCAGATTTATCAGGGGAGCGACGGGTGGTGTCCAAGTGAGAGCCGACGGCCCCCACAGCGCCGTCAACATTGGCGAGAACGAATTGTTTTGCCGCGCCCGAAAACTCAGGAAGTACTTGATTGATCGCGGCGTAGAACTCTGCGGATTCTGTAATATTGGCAAAAGCATTACCCAGCTCAGGCGTTGCAGCGAGAGCTTGGAAGGCGGCGCCGGCCTCAAAACTACGATTAGCTCCTTCACCAACAAATTGACCAAAGGCCGCAGCTTGGACCGAATCTAAGCCAAGGCCACCATTTTCGAGAGACGCATTCGGATCGCGCAAATCCAAGGTGATGACCAATGTATCTGTGCCATCCAAACTCAATTGAGAGTCAAAAAGGAACGGCGAGACACCACCGCTCAAGCCAGCCAAATCACCAATCGTGATATTGCCTCCTGTTGCGAGCTCAAAACGCTGGGTGTCGCCACCCGCATCATTGTTCAAAATGGAGCTCAGGATCGGATTAATGGTCGCGCCCGACTCGAACGTAATCTCGCCATCGGAGATCAGCGTAGAAGCCCGGCCTAATGCACCGTCGACCACGGGCCGATAGGTTGACCCATCGCCGAATGTCGCGCTTTCAATATTGATGTCTTCCGCAGATCCGAGCGCAAGCGTCGCCGTGTCTGTGACCGATAGTGTCAGGCTGTCCGTGTTCGTCACCTCGCCGGAGAAAAAGGCATTGCCCGACAGTGTCAGCGTATCATTACCACCGCCAAAGTCGAGATTACCTTCAATGATTCCCGCATCGGCGATCAGCGAGTCATTCCCGGAGCCGAGATAAATATCCCCGGCCACGCGGGATGTGACGCCTTCAATGTCAGAGGCCGTCTGCGTAAAAGTAAAATCCTCGGTTAGGGCACTGACATCTAAGGCGATGAGGTCGAAATTTGTTTCTTCCAAGTCAGCTTGATCAGAGGAGGATCCTAAAGACGCGATAATACCATTATTTGTGACAGATCGTAGCGTACCTGACGCATCGCGGATGGCAACGGCTTGTCCGTCCCGTCCAACCACAACAGCCGTAATTGTCCCGCTATTGACTAAATCTGTAACGGACGCATTTTCACCGATATCAATGCCGACAGCCAAAAGTTCGCGCGGGGCGAGAATATTGTCACGATCAAAAAAGACTTCATCGATTGCTTCAGAGGCGGTTGCGACAATGACGCCGCTATTATTGATCCGTTCAACAATTGCGTTGTCTCCAAGAACGAGGACACGTGCCGTACCATCACCCTCTGTGCCCTCGCGTTCAGTTGCGGCCCGGAAGGACGAAGCTGTCAGGCTTCCGGAGTTGCTGAGCCCACCCGTCAGAGTCGCATTCGAAATAGAAACAGCCGAGGCGTCAATATCATCGAAAAGTCCATTCGCCGCGATGGTGCCTTGATTGATGAAGGCGAATTGTAAGTCTTCGTCAAAATCCGCATCTTCCGGATTGGTGATCTCTGCGATCAATCCAACACCTATTGGATCACCATCGCGTCCGATAATAACAGCGGGTGCGCCGCCAAATTGTGAAATGGAGCTGCTGGACGTCGTTGTAAAAAGCTGGTTTCCATCATCATCAAGGACGGGGTCACCTGCGGCATCGACGACTGCTGACTGACGCTGACGCAGGAAGATACCTTCGGAGACGTCGCCGCTAATGCTGAGGGCGGAACCAGCTTGTGTGAGATCTTCTGCGCCCAGGTCTTCGCGGCCGGATGTTGTATCGCTGCCGCTAAATCCGGGGCGCGTGTTGAAGCGGAAGCCCGTTGCCGAAATGCTGCCTGCATTGACAAAGCCGCCCTGAATATCTGCATTCACCGCATAACCTTGCGCATCTTCACCGCGCGCTGTGATAACCGCGTCATTGATAAGGTCGCCTGTCACGCCGGACCCGATATTCACACCGACAGAGCGATCACCCACGATATTAATGGATCCGTTTGTCGCAAGATTGCCCGTCAGGCCCTGCATCATCATCGGCGTGTTTTCGAGATTGATGGCGTAGCTGTCATTCCCTTCGACAAGAATACTAGACGTTCCCGTGAATTCTATATTGCCCTGAAAAGGTGACGCGCCCGAGATCAAAATACCCGTGCGACCAGAGCCTTCGGCGACACCGCCATCCGTAAACGGGTCATCATCCGTGTCCGTGGGGGTAAAATCCTCCGTCAAAGAGACAGACCCCGTTTGGATATAGCTGCGATCTTCACCGCCCTGTAATTCGACCCCAACGGAACCTGCCGCACCCTCTTCGATAACGACATCGCCGCCATTGCGCAGGGCGTTGGAGGAATCAAGAACGACAGCGGGATTGCGGTTATCAGCATCCACGGCACCTGTGCCCGTGATTGTAGGTCTGCCTTCAGTCACATCTTCGGTGGCGGGGTCATCACCAAGAATGACGTCAGACGGTCCGCCGTCAGGCCCGGCGGTCGAAGTGCGGATTTGCTGGTCCGTATCGTCTTCGATAACGACCTGCGCGTGGGCAGTTGTGGACAGCGCCCCGATCAGGGCGAGTGTCGCTGTACCCTGCAGGGCGAGGAGCTTAAAATGGCGCATGCGTGTCGTTTCCCGCGAATCTATAGGCCTCGCACAGCTGTCGCGGCACGAAGTTTCAGATTGGGTTTAACGAAAAGGGGCGTGGGGGCCAATGAAAACATGGCAATTTTACAGTCAGACACATGGATTGCCTTCAACGGGTGAAACTGGCACAGGCGCGATCATGACTGATGCTGATAAAAATGCGCCCAAAAAGGCTATTCCGGCCAAAACATTTGCCATTTTCGGCGGAGTTTTACCCGCCATTATGGTGGCGCTTGATCAGCTCTCTAAATGGGCGACGACGCGCTTTTTCGATCAACCGTTAAATGTATGTGAGATTTCAAACCCCAATTTCACGCATGAACTCTCTCCGGTCATGGATTTATCACTACTTTGCAATCGCGGCATCAGTTGGGGGCTGATGCAGGGTGATTCCTCAATTAAGCGCTGGGGCCTTACAATTTTCGCTTTCGTGATGGTTATTCTCCTTTTGAGCATTCTGCGACAAACTCATGACCGTATCGGGCGTTTGGCGCTCTCATTCTTTGTGGGCGGCGCAATTGGTAATGCGATTGATCGTCTGTTTTTCGGGGCCGTCACGGATATGATCGATTTCAGCGATATCGGCTTCAATTATGTTTTCAATGTCGCGGATAGTTTCATCACGATCGGGGTGATGATGCTGTTCCTCAGCATGTTTCTCGAATGGCAGGCAGAGAAAGCCGCCGCGAAAGACTAGGCTGGCGCCAGCCTAAAGATTTGGTCACATCCTGTTTTGGTGACTTGGCGTCAGGGATTTTGCGGGCTAGACCGCTTGAAAGTTTAAATACGGGATTTGTTGCTATGCGCACTACCACAGTTCTGACATCGCTTGCTGCGACCGCTCTTATCGCGACGGGTTGTACTTCCACCTCCCGCGCGCTGGGTCTCCAGAAATCCGCGCCGAACGAGTTTAACATCCTGACCAAAGCGCCGCTCGTCGTGCCGCCGGAATTTAACCTCCGCCCGCCCGCAGTTGGGGCATCTTCGGCTGAGAATAATTACAGCCAACGGTCTGCACGTGAAGCATTGCTGGGTGATATTGATGACGCGGAACCCAGCCGGGGTGAAATTGCGCTCATGGCGAAAGCTGGTGTGAACCGCGCAAACCCTGAAATTCGCCTTGAAATTGACGGAGCGAATTCCGTTGAACGTAAGAGCGGCGGATTCGCGAACCGCATTCTCTTCTGGCAGAATGGTCAGGTCGTGGACGCGCAGGGCAATCCCGCACCGCTGGACCCTGAACAGGAAGCGCGTCGTCTCGAGTCGGTCAATTCCGCGACAGGCGGCGGTCAGGCTGAAATCACACGCCGTCCGGGCGGGGCGAAATTGCCGGGTCTCTAAGCCCTCAACAAATCGCAGTTGCTCCACTAGCCCGCTGAGAAGCGGGCTTTTACATTTATAGGCCATGACAGCCGTCCCCCACATGATTCGCCGCCTGCCGGCGCAGACCGTCAACCGCATCGCGGCGGGCGAAGTCATTGAGCGTCCGGCTTCTGTCATCAAAGAACTCGTTGAGAACGCGCTCGACGCAGGCGCGACGCAAATCGATATTCGTTATGAAGACGGGGGCCGCACGGTCATCACCGTGACCGATGACGGGAAGGGGATGGATACGGCCAATCTCTCCCTCGCGGTAGAACGCCATGCGACGTCGAAATTGCCCGATGATGCAGACCTCCTGAATATTGCGACCATGGGATTTCGGGGCGAGGCCTTACCCTCGATCGGCTCTGTCGCGCGGCTCTCCCTGACCTCGCAGACTGAAGCGGATGACAGCGCGTGGGAGTTGCGGGTCGAAGGTGGCGCAAAAGCGGAGCCACGTCCCGCGCCAAGGTTCGGCCTGCACGGCACGCGGGTCGATGTGCGGGACCTTTTCTACGCCACGCCCGCTCGCTTGAAATTTTTGAAATCCGAACGGTCCGAGTCGATGGCAATTTCCGATGTCGTGAAACGCCTCGCTATGGCCAATCCCCATGCAGGCTTCACCCTGTCCAATGGCAACAGGACGAGCCTCCGCATGACAGGTACGCCGCTGTCAGAGGATGGCCGATTAGTCCGTCTGTCCAAAATACTCGGCGATGACTTCGGTGCAAATGCGGTCTCTGTCGATGCGGAACGCGAAGGAGTCATCCTGTCGGGTTTTGCCGGCCTGCCAACATTTTCGCGCGGGAATAGTGCGCATCAATATCTCTTTGTGAATGGCCGTCCTGTGAGGGATAAACTCCTCCACGGCGCCGTGCGGGGCGCTTATCAGGATTTTCTCGCGCGAGACCGTCACCCCGTCGTCGCGCTCTATCTCGACCTCCCGCATGAGCAGGTCGATGTGAACGTCCATCCGGCCAAATCCGAAGTCCGTTTCCGCAATCCCGGCCTTGTGCGCGGGATGATTGTCAGCGCCCTGCGCAATGCCCTCTCGGATGCCGGTCACCGCGCTAGCACAACGGTGAGCGATTACGCGCTAGGCCGCATTCAGACGGAACAACAAAATTACGCCTATCAAGGGCGATATGGAGGCCCGCCCAGAGGAATAGGGAGAGGCTACGCCCCGCCGCCCTTCACCAATGATCCGTCGCTGCAACCGTTAGTCGATGGCATGTCAGGCCGTGTCGAAGAGACCGCCGACCCGTTTACGCCAGTCCCCTACGGCGAACCGTCAACACCTCCACCCAATTACCCGCTCGGCACGGCGAGAGCACAACTCCACGAAACTTATGTTGTCGCGCAGACGCAGGACGGTATCGTCATCGTCGATCAACATGCCGCCCATGAACGGCTCGTCTATGAAGAGATGAAGAAGAAAATGGAGGGGCAGGGCGTTCCGCGTCAGGCGCTCCTCATCCCCGATATTGTCGAGCTCGGCGAAAGTGACTCCGCGCGGATTTTAGCGCGCAAAGACGAACTCGCCGAAATGGGACTAGTCATAGAACCCTTCGGGCACGGCGCGATTTGCGTCCGCGAAACCCCGGCACTGCTCGGCGAAGTCAATGTCCAGGGATTACTGCGCGACATGGCCGACGACCTCGCCGAATATGACGAAGCGCTCAGTCTGAAAGAACGGTTCGAACATGTCTGCGGCACGATGGCCTGTCATGGCAGCGTGCGGGCAGGGCGGAGACTAAACGGCGACGAAATGAACGCACTCCTCCGCCAGATGGAAGCGACCCCGCATAGCGGGCAATGCAATCACGGGCGTCCGACTTATGTGGAACTGAAACTGGCCGATATTGAGCGGTTATTCGGGCGGCGGTAAGATTGTGGGGCTGTTTTCAAGAAAGAATTTGAAACTCGCCATCACTGATTATGGGCCGATGCTGTTCGGCCTCCGCATTCCCGGATTTATCCGCATTCACATCCGTTACATTTTCGGAAATCCTTTCGTCTGGGCGGTCCTGTTTCTCGCGCCTTTCGTCATCGGATTATTCACAGTTTCCAGTTTCGCGCGGAATGTCCTGAAGTTCGAGATGAATGGCTGGCAGGTTTTCCTGACGGTCCTTTTTCTTATCGCGCTGGCTTTTTATTTCGCGGAACGAAACCGAACCTTCCGAAAAATCTATGTCCGGGCCATTCCGGCGATGATCCTGATAAACGGCGTTTTTATCTATATTTTTGATATCGAGTCACTCTTTGGCGGATTAGTCGTGTTTGCGATTTTGGCGCTTCTCCCCGCATGGCTCCTCGGCAAACTCTCCATGGGGATGGGTTACCGCATGTTGAGCAATGGCGCGGATCGGCACTACCGCCCCGGTCGTGATCTCTACATGGCGGGTCAGTATGAGCAGGCGTTTCTGCATCTCGAACACTCCGCAAAACGCGGCCACATGAAAAGTCTCTACCTCATCGGCCACGCCCATGAACACGGAAACGGTCGAGACTTAGACCGCGTAAAGGCCGCGAGATTTTATGACAAAGCCGCGAAGAAGGGCTACCGAAAAGCCCAACCCGCCTATGAAAGATTATTCGAAGACTTCACGCCGGAAGAGGTGGCGGCGTTTGAGACTGATTTGAATATGTCCGGGGTGAATGATTTGTTTTGAGGGTTAGGGTTTTTTGTTGACCATGAAATCGTGCTAAATTGTTTCAATGTAAACTAGAGATCAAAAACGTAATTTTTTCCACTACATGTCAACTCTCGCGTTAATCGTATAGGTTCACTATCGACAATCAATCCTTTAGGACTCAATTCCCTCTCAATGGTCATCTTACCTTTGGCGGTACATATTGATCCAACCGCTGGGAGTGGCTCTTTGATAACTTCAACGCAGGGAAGGCGAATTACTATGCTTTGATTGCGCTCATTTCTTAATTCCATGTCCACATAAGTGTAGAGAACACCACAATGCGGTAAAGTTGGAGTCATTGATATGACCTCTGACTGTTTCAGCGCCCACGCATCTCCTTCGGAAACTTGTGAGCATCCAGCCAAGGCTATAGCGGCCATCAATAAATGAGCTGCGTTAATTGGAGATCTCCTTTTGTTTATGATTTTGGTCGATCTTAATTCGGCAACATAAGTGTGTTCGCCCTAAAGCTTAGCGTCAGGGTCGCTGCTCAATTTCTTTACGTACAGCCTGCGCAATAAAGGCGGACCGCGTCAGTTTCCTCTGCTTCGCCGCATCATCTAAACTTTCCAATAATCCTGCATCCATAGTCACATTCGCTCGGACCGTACGGCCCAAGATCGACACGAGTGGAACAGCCAAAATGAAAGCGCCTTCGGAAATGTCTTCTTCCGCAAGGTCGCGAATAGTTTCTATTTTTGAAGGTTCGGGCAGGGCTTCATATTCGGCGGAAATGGCGAGGGCTTCCATTGCGTTGGGAAGCAAGTCTTCCAGTTCGTCTGCCGCGCTAAAGCAGAGCGGCACATCCGGGAAGTGGATACCGTAAGCGCTATCCGGGTCTTTATGTACGATGCCGTAATAAATGCTCATTTTAATTTGGCTTGGCGAAGAATGGCTCTGACCGTGCCGGTCGGTAAATCCTTTTTCGGATGTGGTACCGGAATGGGGCGGTCAAAGTCAGGATGCATAAAGATATGATGCGACCCTGAAATCCTATCTAATGTCCAACCGTTCTCCTTGAGTAACTTAATTAGCTGCCTAGAGTTATTTTTCATAATGTTTCACATTTGTATTTTAAAAGCGCGGCGCATGAGTCAATCCTTTCAGCCCTGTTAGTGGCTGGTTCCTTTAAGGATGGGTATATGATGTGAACCGCTACGCTCTCTGTGTGTATATATATGCGTATTATATCTTCTTAGTCAATCCCAAAAATAAAACCCGCGCCGCGCCCCAGGTCTTGTCGTCCAGCACCTCATAGCCGCGCGGGTCTATTTCGGCTTCCGCGCCTTCTTCCAGAATCACGACGCCGCCCTCGGCCAGTAAGGCTTGCGTTCTGATCCGTTCCAATACTGGGCGCCAGAGGCCTTTATTATAGGGCGGGTCCATGAAGATGTGGGTGAATTTCCCGCGCAGGTTTCCAGGGGCGATTTTCAGGCGAGTGGCGTCATAGCGGTGGAGGCGGGTGATCTCTGACAGACCCATTTTGTCAATATTCTTGCGAATTGCAGCGCGGGCTTTGGGCTCCGTTTCCGCGAAGAGGCAGAAGTCTGCCCCGCGCGAAATGGCTTCCAAACCGAGCGCGCCGGAACCTGCAAAAATATCGGCGACAATCGCACCGTCGAGGGAGGGCGACCATGTCGCGTGTTTGAGGATATTAAAGATCGACTCGCGCGTTTGATCGCTGGTCGGGCGGGTGGTTTTTGTGGGCGGAGATTCGATGTTACGCCCGCGTAAACGACCTGAGACAATTCTCACTTTTTCCCCCGTCCCTGACCGCGTGGCGCGTATTTTCCCTGAAACTTTCCGCCCGGTTTGCCGGTCGCTTTGACCCGCGGCTTGCCTTTGGATTTCGCGAATTTCCCGCGGCCTTGGGGTTCGGCCTTTTTCGCGCCGGATGTTTTTGTCTCGCCCGGCTTTTTCTGGAACCGTTTCGCACTCGCATGGCTGCCGCGTTTCGGGGCGCGGGTCTTCGGTTCAGGCAGGTCTGGAAAATCCATCAGGTGACCGAGCTGTGTCTGGATAACGCTATATTTGACTTCATCCGTCTCGCCCGGATTTAACTCGCCGAGCATAAAGGGACCGTAACTGACTCGGATCAAGCGGTTCACTTTCAGGCCGAGATGTTCCATCGCACGGCGCACTTCGCGGTTTTTACCCTCGCGCAGGGTGACCGTGATCCAGCTATTATCGCCACTCGTGCTGTCGAGAACGGCTTCAATCGGTCCGGTCATGATGCCGTCAATTTTGATGCCGTTTATCAGGGAACTGAGCTCCGCCTGCGTGACCTTGCCATAGGCGCGGGCGCGGTAGCGGCGGGAAAACCCGGTGGAGGGATGTTCCAAATGTCGCGCGAGTTCGCCGTCATTCGTCAGGAGCAAAAGGCCTTCGGAGGTGATGTCCAAACGTCCGACGGAGATTACACGGCCCAGCTCTTTTGGCAGACTGTCAAAAACGGTCGTCCGGCCTTTCTCGTCCTTGTGCGATGTCACGAGCCCGTCAGGTTTATGATAGCGCCAGAGTTTCGTGTGGACCTTGCCGCCAACCTCTGCATCGTCAAATTCGATCCTGTCCTTCGGGCCGACTTTCGTGGCGGGCGTGTCGATGACCTTGCCGTTCACTTTGATGCGGCCTTCCGCGACGAGTTTTTCCGAATCCCGGCGTGAGGCGACACCTGCACGGGAGAGGAATTTAGCGATACGTTCTGTTTGAACCGTGTCAGTCATAAGGGCTTTCTTGACGGCGAGGTCGGGTCGGTTGATAGGCAAAATTATGACCGATGATATCCACTATATGCGGCTTGCGCTGGCGGAAGCCAAGGGCGCAGCCCGTCGCGGCGAAGTGCCCGTCGGCGCGGTGCTTGTCAACGCGGAAGGCGAGGTCGTCGCGCGGACGGGAAATGCGCCGATTTCGATTTGTGACCCGACGGCACATGCGGAAGTGCTGGCACTGCGGGACGGGGCCTATGCCACAGGGAATTATCGTCTCGGCGGGATGACGCTCTATGTGACATTGGAACCCTGCACGATGTGCGCAGGCGCGATTTCCAATGCGCGGATTGCGCGGGTGGTTTACGGCGCGCGTGATGCGAAAGGCGGCGCGGTGGAAAATGGCGTTCGTTTTTTTGAACAGCCGACCTGTCACCACAGGCCGGACGTAACGGGCGGCGTTTTGGCGGATGTGTGTTCCGATCTGTTGAAATCCTTCTTCCGCGAAAGACGGCGGACATGAAAACGAACCTGCGTGAAACCATGTCTGCCCCGGTGCTTTCTGACGCAGAGCAGGGCGAGGGCGCAGTCTGGGTTGGCATTGTCCTCGGGACGATCGCGGCGGTGCTCTACTCGCTGAAAGCCGTCTTCGTGAAACTTGCCTATCTGCCGACGGAGGGTATCGAACAGGTCCCGCCGATTACCTTGATGATGTTGCGTCTCGGTTTCTCTTTCCCCGTCTATCTCGCCATTCTCTGGTGGGTTTGGCGGCGGACGGTGATAAAACCGACTGGCCAGCAAATCGGTCTCGCCATGTTGGCGGGGGTCTTGGCCTATTACCTCTGCACGCTGCTCGATTTTACGGGCCTCCAATACATCACCGCACAGTTGGAACGGTTGCTGCTCTTCACCTATCCCGCTTTTGTCATCCTGTTTGGCGCACTGTTCTTTGGCGGGCGGTTGACGGGGTCGGGCATTGCCGCCGTGGCGCTGGCCTATAGCGGCTTGGCCGTCGTGTTCCTCGGCGGGGATATCACCGAAAGCTCGAACCTTTGGTTGGGTAGCGGTTTGGTGCTGGCGTGCGCCATGTTGTTTGCGTTGTTCCAACTCATCGCGAAGTCCTTCATCGACCGGATTGGCTCCTCTCTTTTTACCTGCCTCGCCATGCTGGGTGCGGCGACGGCGATTTTCTTGCATTTCACGATCGCGGCCCTGACGACGGATGGCATTGTCGCGGCCTTCGACCTGCCGCCGCGTATTTACGCCTTGGGCCTGACGATTGCCGTCTTCTCGACGCTCCTGCCCAGTTTCTTTATGAACATCGCGATTGGCAGGATTGGGGCGCAGAAAGTTGCCATGCTCGGCATGTTCGGACCGCTGGCGACGATTATTGCGGCGATCCTGATCTTAGATGAACCTTTCGGAATTTGGGACGGTGTCGGAACACTCGTCACGATTGCGGGGATTGCGCTTTACATGCTCGTCAGTAAATCAAAGCCGCGCCAGACATAAATCGCCCCGACCCCGGTGACGAGGATTCGCGTGTATTTTCGGAAGCCGACATCCGAGAAATGCTCCAGCAATGACGTCCCGATTTTCGTGCCGAGGATGACCGCAGGCACAGCCGCTGCGAAAACCCACCACGGCGGAAGGCCCGCGAAATCTCCGAGGAGGAAAAGCGGAATCCCGAAATATCCGATCTTGACCAGATGGCTTGCAAACATCGTAACGGCTTTCGTTGCGACAATCGCCTTACGGGTGAGGGCGGTTTTGACGTAGAAGAAATCCAGCGCCGGACCGGCCACGCCCGCACTCAAATTCAATCCCATGACCATGGCCCCGCAGAGTATCGCATGGGACGGTTTCTCCGCATCCCCGGCCAGCCAGCCACGCGGCAGCCAGAGCAGGAGCGGGAGAAAGCCCAGCGCGAGAAAGAGCTGCGCCTTGTCCGGTTTAAAGGCCAGCATCAGCATAATCCCGACCGCGGGCACAGCACCGACCAATTGCCAGCCCAGAATATCCCAGCGGATATGTTCACGCAAAATGGCGGAGCGTGACCCGTTCGAGACCGACTGCACGACGCCGTGGACCACCATCGCCGCCGACACACTCATCAGGCTGGCGATGACGCCCATAAAGACGAGCCCGCCAGCCATACCGAACAAGCCGGAAATCACGGCACACAACCCTGCCGTGACTATTATCAAAATTCCCGAATTCATTAACGTTTTGCCTGCTTTGTTAAGACCCGCTTAACCACGTCATGGTTACCAAAACCTTATGTGGGATCACCCGGGCTGGGCGATTCGAAGATTATGCTGAGGGTTGATATGCGTCTGTTCAAGAAAGAAACTGTGGCACCGAAAACGGATGTTCGCCGCACGAGCTCGCCTTTGGTCGCCAAAGTCACAAAGGGCACAGCCGGCGCGGAAGACATCAAGGCCGCACAAGACACGGTCCAAGCGATTGCCGCCGCCTTGAAATCCGGCGCGGATGCACAGGACCAAGCTGCAAAACGTCTCTCCGGCCTGACAAAAGCTATGACGAAAATGGATGCCAGCGTCCGCCATGCAACACGACTGGAAGCCGAGACGGAGCGCCTGAACACGGAATTGGTCAAGGTCCGGGCCGACCTTGATAAGAAACGCGCTTGGGCGCAGGAGCAGGGGGCGAAACTCGCGACCGTTCAGAAAGATCGCGACGCCCTTCGCCGCGAAGTCGAAACAAATAAAGCTGAAATCACACAGGCCAAAGACCGCGCCGCCGCCGCCCGTGAAACGGAAATCGGATTGCGTCGCGAGACGGATTCCCTGACGCGGGAACTGACACAACGCACCGAACGGCTCGAAGATCTCGCGCTCACACAGCAACGTTTGCAGGACGAATTGGCGCAAGCGAATACGGCAGTTTCCGCGAAAACACATAAATTGCGGGAAGTGGAAAATGCGGTTGAGGAACTGACTGTTCGCTTGGACGAGAAAACAAAATCCGCCGACGCCGCGATTGCGGCCCTCCGCGATTTGCGCCTCGATCATCACGCCGCGAAGGAACAACTCGTCGCCGCGACCTCGCGTTTGCAATCTATTGAATATGAGCAGACGAGCCAAAAGTCCCTCCATGAAGATACATTAAAACGTCGCGCGGATGAAATTCTCGCGCTGAAAACCCAGATCGAACAATTGACAACTCAACTCCGCATCAAGGACACGATGGGCGCGCATTTTGACGAGGAGACCTCAGGTCTGCGTCAAGCGCTGGAAACCGAGCGTGAGCGCAATGCCGTCAATGAACAACGCATCCGCAATCAGGCCGAGACGGAAAACCGTCAGTCACGGGCGCTCTCGCAAAGCAAAGCCGAGTTTGATGCGCTCAATGCGAAATTCGTCGACGCCATGAAAGACCTCGATGCCCTGCGTCAGGTCAATCGCGTGCAGGCGCAAAAGCTGGAACGCTATGCGGATCTCAATAAAGCCCCCGCGCCGAAACGCGAACGCGATTACGCGCCGCTGGTCCGCAATGAGGATCAGGTGATTTTGAAGGCTGTTAAATAGGGAGCTTTCAATACGCACTCTTGTTGTAACCCGCACGTGATGCGTAACAAAGATATTTGATTATCAATCAAATCTCCAGAAATCGAAGGGCAAGGCCCTTCGGGGCAATACCTCCTTGTTACCCCGCACAAGAGCGAAGCTCGCAGATGCGGGGCCTGTCGTTTGCAGAACGCAGGTTTAAGAGAGCAGGCGATAGGTCCCGCATCTCCACTGCGTTGCGTGCGGGATGACAGGCGGAGTGAAACCGTTGGTTTTGTTATCCTCGGAAGCCTCTGCTTCCTGTATCTTTTAGTTGTTTCCGTTTCACTTCTAATAAAACGGGATGTTCGCGTGGGTGGTCAGGCTCGGGTCGGAAACCCAAATTAATATATAGTTTTCGAGCCCTCCCGACGCTTATTGTCAGAAAGCCCCACGCGACGGCGCCTTTTTCCGCTACCGGCCGAACCATTCAGTCTGGGAACGATCAGCTCTCGATAGGCCACCCAACTCCACCGACATTACCCGGTTTCGTCCAACGACAAGCACCGCTTCTTTCCGGTCCGTGCATTTCTGTTTTTAAAATAATGCGTCGAAAAATGGGTAAGCTTCACCAAATTTTCGACACCTCATCAAACAGAATTGCACTGGCCAATGTGCACCTGACCGCCCTGTGAAAGAAGACACTGTAAAGATTGCACAACTCTCAGGGGGTGTGGACGCAGTTTTTGAAATAAATCTCAATCCCCGTTTATCCCGTCCAACCCAGCGAAAGCTGGGGTCCAGAGCGTTAATCGCATAACGGCAACTAACTCACTGAAATCATGATTAACTCTGGATTCCAGCTCATGTTGTTTGCAAGCAAACAACGGGCTGGAATGGACGGAAATTGAGGAGAAAGTTCTTTGCCAATCCACGCTTTCAAAATTGGCATAAGCGAGGATTATCTTTTTCGATGAAGATATTTTATCTCACCGTAGAGAGGTTCTCGCGCCGAACCGTTACACGGTTCGGTTCCTTGTCATTTGATTGTCAATCAAATGCCTACGTCATCCCGCACTTGATGCGGTGTCTATCGTAACAAAACGCAAGTTTGAGAAAACAGTCGACTGGTCCCACACCTCCACTTGGTAGCCTACGGGATGATAAATTGGATTATGTCGTGGCCCCGTCTAAGCGCTTTGCGGCGGCGGACCGGTGCGAATCCACTGCGAGAAGAGCCATTTTTCGCCGGAGATTGGTGGCAACCCGGCATGGAGCGTATTTGGATCAGGCTGACCCTGATGATCCACATTCGCAAAGAGGAGCGCTCCTCCTTTCTGGCACCGGAATTTCTGGCTGATCTTGGGAAATGCCGTTTCGGCACCTTCAAAGTCGTCATTCAGATAGACGAGACAGGTTGCCAAACGTTGGCCAAATCGGCGTATATCCGCAGCATGGGCGGGTTTATTGGGATCAAGATAATCGTGGTGCGGTCGAAATTGCTGTCCGACTTTGTAGTGAAGGACACTCGAATTTTCCATGAGGAACACGGGCATGTCCGTGAGTTTCGAAATCCGCGTTTGGATTAAAAGCAAAATGAGGTCGAGTTCCAAGAGACCGAAACTCACGGATGAATTCGTGCGACTCTCACTCTCTCGTCCGTCCGCCACGGTCGCGTCATAGGTGCGCGCGCGGACAAGATTAGGACGGGCTCTCGCGATCATCCAGTCGCAAAACCGGGGCGGCAAAAAGTTTTCACATTTTCGAATACGGGGGTTTTGACTGAGGATTTGTTTTTCGGGCAGGCGCAATAAAGCCTCAATATCGATTTGTTTTCGTAACGCGATCAGGTCGGCTTGGCTCGCATTCCAAGTGCCATCTTTATCCATTTGGTCAGCAAAAACTGCAAGCTGTTGAGAGGCCGGCTCCCAACCCAGAAGCGCCGCTTCCGCCAAATAATCTAGCGCTTTGGGCCAGTCTTGCTGGCCGCGCAGGCCTGCGGCATGGATAATCGCGATGAATTGGGCGGCCTCACCACTCCCCGCCTCATGCGCTTGTTTTAAGAATATTTGACCGTCCTCAAATGCTTTGCGCGATGTGGGTTTGGCGACCATTTGTTGTCCCAGCGTGGTCATCGCGGCTATATTTCCGCGCGAGGCTGCCGCTTTTAAATGTTCCGGGCTTTCATATTGGCTCACGTCAATTCCTCGATACGCATTGCAAGATGCGACTAACTCTAGTCTCTATTTAACGAAATGGCTTTCATATTTGAGGGCAGTCAATGAGAGTCTCAGGGGGCGAGAGTCGTATTTTGGCGTTAAACTCAAAATGCGCTCTAAGCCGGACAAACCGCCCCGGTATCAATCCACGCCTGCGTTAATGCCCCGAACTCCGCCTGCGTGCCCGGTGCGGGTTCACGGCCTTCGCCGGGGTTCCATCCCCAGCCGACCAGGCCGTCTTCGGCATTATGTTCGTGCAAATCTTCAAGTGTACGACCACCATTGCGGTCTTCATCTTTTAATTGCTCGCAAATTTCGCGGACGCTGAGGCCCTGCCAGCCCATTTCAAGTGGGGCGACGTGCCAGGGCGCGTGACCGGGGATGGAGCCTTCCATGCCGACATAGCTGACATTTTCCGAGCCGTGACAGGTCGAGCATTCCATGGCGGGCGCGCCGAATGTGTCTTCGCCGCGCACGATCATTGGCTGATGCGGGGTCATGTCATCGCCTTGCGTGATTGAGCCTTCGCGCGGATGGCAATTCATACAGCGCGGATGCCCGATGACTTTGAACATTTCATCAAAGAGCGCGGCGGACCGCTCACGCTCATTCGTGATCGCATTAAATGAAGCAGGTGCGGCGAGTGTTTCGCCCGAAACCTGCACGCGTGGGGCAGGGGTTGAAACTGTTTCTAACGTCCCTGTTGAGGCTGTGTCGCCACAGGCGGTCAAGAGAGCGGCGGCTGCCGTGAAGATAAATAAATGTCGCATGATTACACACCTACCGGATCGTTCAGGCCAATAATGGGCAGACTGTGATGACGTGTACCGTCCAAGCGACGCAGAGCATTGGCAATGGCGGGTCCGATGGGCGGCGTGCCGGGTTCGCCGATGCCTGTCGGGTTTTCGTCACTGTCGATAATCGCGACCTCAATCTGCGGCATTTCGTGAATGCGGAGTGAGCGATAATCGTGGAAATTGGATTGGTCGACTTTGCCGCCTTGGCCCAGCGTGATCTCGTCAAAGAGAACCGCGCCGAGGCCGTAACCAATGCCGCCTTCAATCTGCGCGCGGATGACGTTCGGATTAATCGGTTGCCCGCAATCCACGGCACACCAGACTTTATGCACTTTCGGCTTACCGTTTTTCATAGAGACCTCTGCGACCTGTGCGCAATATGTGCCAAAGCTCTTATGCACGGCGACGCCCAGTTTGCGCTCCGGGTTCATTTTGCGATTGAAATTTGCCATTTCCGCGACACGCGCCAGAACGGCTTTCTCACGTGGATCTTTGAGCAGACGCATCCGGCCCGATACAGGATGAAGGCCCTGTTTCTCCAACATCTCGTCAATCATTGTTTCCATGACATAGGCCGTATGGGTGTGCCCGACAGAGCGCCACCAGAGCGGCGGGACGCCGATATCGACCATATGCGCGGTCAGGCGATGATCCGGCATCTCGTAATAGGGCTCCTTAATGCCTTCGATCATAGTCGCATCGACCTCTGCACCCGTGTCGAAAGGTGTGCCTTTGGTCAGGGATTGTGAGGCGACTGTCTGTTCCCAGCCGAGGATGTCCCCGGATCTGTCCATGGCCGCGCGAACCTTGTGGGTTGCGATGGGGCGGTAATAGCCGCCCTTAATATCATTGGTCCGCGTCCACATGAATTTCACAGGGCGGTCCATGCCGGACGCTTTGAAGATAGCGGCGGCTTCGGCGGCGAAATGTGCCGTCGGCGTCGCGAGCCGGCCAAAGCTTCCGCCTGCCAGCATCGTGTTAAGCCGGATATTTGATTGGTCCATGCCCAGCACAGCCGCGAGCGTGCCGTGGTCAATCGTCTGTATCTGTGAGCCCATCCAGACATCGACGGACCCGTCTTCCGCGCGTTCCAAGACGGCATCGAGCGGTTCCATCGTGGCATGGGCGAGGAAGGGGAAGTAAAACTCCGCCTCGTGGATAAATGTGCCGTCTTCTTCTGCAGCGGCGAGGGCGACGGCGGCATCACCCGTTTTTGCGGCCTCAATCCCGTCCGTGCGGGCCGCGTCGACGAAGAGTTGACGCAGGGCGGCAGAGTCGCGCGTCTCCGCACCGTCATCCGACCAATTCAGGACAAGCTTGTCGCGGGCCTTAAGTGCAGCAAACGTGTTCTCAGCCAGGACGGCGACGCCCTGTGGGACGGTGACGATATCGACGACACCTTTGACGTTTCGGGCTTCCCTATCGTCCATAGAGGCGAGTGTGCCGCCAAAAGCGGGCGGATGCGCGGCAACGGCCACCAACATATTCGGGCGGTAGAGATCGATTGTGAATTCCGCCGTTCCGGTGGACTTCCTGAGACTGTCAATTTTCGGCCTGTCCGTGCCGATAAATTTGAAGTCCTTTTTGGCTTTGAGCGTTGGCTCGACGGGCGGTTCAATTTTGGATGCCGCTTCGGCGAGTTCGCCGAATGTTGCCGAGTTGCTACTGCCGCGAACGATCCCGTCCGATACTGTAATCGCGGAAGGCTTCATGCCCCATTTTTCCGCCGCTGCTTGGACGAGCATGGCGCGGGCCGTCGCGCCCGCTTGGCGCATTTGCGTGTAACTGCTGGCCATAGCGGTGGATCCGCCCGTGCCTTGGACTCCGAACAAAACATTGGCATATTTCGTCACATCGGCGGGCGCATGTTCAACGCGCATTTGGTCCCAGTCCGCATCCAATTCTTCGGCAACAAGTGTGGCGAGTCCGGTCCAAGGGCCTTGACCAAATTCGATATGTTTCGACAGGATGGTCACGGTATTGTCCGGTGCGATGCGGATGAAAGCATTGGGCGCGAAAGGATTGCCGGAGGTTTGCGCGAGGACTTTCTTGCCTTTTAGGGGAAGGGCGAGACCGAGCACAAGAGCGCCACTGCCTGCAAGAACGCCGCGGCGGGAGGGATTAAATACGGTTCCCATCTTAAACCTCCTTCGCCGCGTTTTTGATCGCTTGGCGAATACGGACATAGGTCGCGCAGCGGCAAATATTGCCGTTCATCGCGGTGTCGATATCCTCATCAGACGGGTTCGGGACTTTCTTGAGCAGGGCGACGGCGCTCATGACCTGCCCGGATTGGCAATAGCCGCATTGCGGGACGTCGATACCCGTCCAGGCCTTTTGCACGGCGCTGGCTTCCTTGCCCTCAAGCCCTTCAATCGTTGTAACCTCGCTGCCTTCCATGAACTTCACGGGGGTTACGCAGGAGCGGCGGGTCTCGCCGTTTACATGAACGGTACAGGCCCCGCATTGCGCCATGCCGCACCCGAATTTCGTCCCTGTGAGTTTCATTTCATCGCGTATCACCCAGAGGAGGGGCGTGTCGGGATCGACGTCAGTTTTGACCGTCTTCCCGTTTACAGTCAGTTCAATCGCCATAAGTCTCTCTCCAAATCCGTCGTCCCGCAATTCCAATAGCACATTTACCAGGCAAGCTCCAATCGCTGACTTTATCTCAATCATATTTTGCGGTTTTCAATGGGTAACACCCGGCTTTAGTTGCGAATGATTATTATAAGCATTTAGGATTGACCTGCGTCTTCCACTTTGGCAGAGAGACGGCGATATAAAAAGGACCTGTTCAAATGTCTCCGAAACTTCGCAAATATCTCATTCTGGCTCACCTCTGGGCGGCTGGCTTCATGGCCCCCGCTTTTGCGCTTCATGCGATTTCCGGCGGGCTTTATCTCATGAATATAAAGGGTGACTTTGCCAAACAGGAGCTGGTCCTTCCGGCAGGGGCGACTTTAGATTTTAAATCCGAGACGCTGGAAACGGAGGTCCGTGATCTTCTTGTCCGCGCGGATGTTGATTATAATTTTGAATATATTCGCAATCGCGGCTCAGTCATCCAACTCCGGCCAACCTCGCGGGAATATATCGAATTTCGTCAGACGCCCGAAGGTCTGGCTGCGTCGACAGTGACGCCGGATACGGTAGCCGCCTTTATGGAACTCCATAAAGGGCACGGGCCGACCGCGTTTAAGACATATCAAAAAATCGTAGCGGTCATGCTCTTACTTGTGGTGTTGGGTGGTATCTTGGTTGGACTGCTAGCCAAAGCCTATCGCCGTCAAACGATCATCGCGACGATTGCAGGTACGGCTATTTTCATACTCGTAGGGTTCCTACTCTAGCCGATGAAAACGATCGGCCTGATTGGCGGCATGAGCTGGGAAAGCTCTGCGGAATATTATCGTATCTGCAACGAAACGGTTCAATCGCGTTTGGGCGGGTCGCACTCGGCAAAGATCATCATGTGGTCGGTTGATTTCGCGCCGATAGCGGACCTTCAACATGAGGGGCGCTGGGACGAACTCTCGGCAATTCTCTCTGATGCCGCCTTATCGCTTGAAAAGGCAGGCGCGGATATGATCGTCATTTGCACGAATACGATGCATTGCTTGGCCGATAAAATTGCAGAGACGGTCAGTATTCCACTTATTCACATTGCGGATGCCGCGGCTGCGGCCGTCAAGTCAGATGGCCTTAAGGCGGTGGGGCTGCTCGGTACATCTTTCACAATGGAACAGGGATTTTATCGGGACCGTATCGAGAAGAATTACGACCTCGATGTCATCATCCCGAATGCGGCGGATAGAGATAGTGTTCACACTATTATTTATGAAGAGCTGGTGAGGGGGATAATTTCTGAAACCTCGCGTCAAACCTATCAAGAGAGTGTTGCGCGCTTGGTCGCCCGCGGCGCGCAGGGCATCATTCTTGGCTGTACCGAGATAGGGTTGTTATTGCGGCCTGAGGATTGTGATGTCCCGCTTTATGATACGGCCAAAATACATGCCCTAGCGGCAGTTGAGGCCGCGCTAAAAACCTAGAGCGTTTTTCTCACGCCGGGGTCCTGCATCATCGGGGCAAGGCTGGGGTCGTTGATGAGTTGGTCGGCTTTGGCGGTGAAATAGATCGCTTCGCAAATATTCGTAGCGTGATCGCCAATTCGTTCCAGATTTTTCGCGACAAATAGCAATTCCGCACAGGCGGGAATGGTGCGGGGGTCGCCCATCATCACGGTGACGAGTTCGCGGAAAATCGAGTTATAGAGATCGTCAATATCGCTATCGGCTTGCCAATAATGCAGCGCAGAAATCGCGTCTTCTTTCAACAGCGTGTCGAGCGCACCGGAAAGTTGTTTGCGCACCTGTTTTCCCATCCGGTAGACCGATTTCGACATATCAATGCGCGGTTCCTCATTCAGGAGCAGGGCGCGTTTCGCAATCCCTTCCGCGAGGTCGCCAACCCGTTCGAGATCTGACGCAATACGCGTCGCCCCGATAATCCGACGCAGGTCCTGCGCGACGGGATTGCGTAGTGCGATGATACGTTGGACGTCTTCATCAATTTTGTGCTGGCGTTTATTGGCATCACTGTCGCGGGCAATAATTTTTTCGGCGAGGACACTGTCGCGTTTTTTAAACGCCCGCATTGCGCCTTCAACCATTTCAGAAACCAACGTGCCAAGGTCGGTCAGGGCGTGGGTCAGGCTTTTAAGGTCTGTGTCATAACCGGAAACGATATGCGTGCTTTGATCTCTCATAGATGTCTACCTTAACCCGTTCGGCCCGTGATGTAATCCTGCGTACGCTGATTATCCGGATTTGTGAAAATCTTCTCGGTATCGTCATATTCGATCAGGTCGCCCTCGTAGAAGAAGGCGGTTTTGTCAGACACCCGTGCGGCCTGTGCCATGGAATGGGTGACAATAATGATGCAGTAGCGGGTTTTTAATTCCTCGATCAGCGCTTCCAATCGCGCTGTCGCAATCGGGTCGAGGGCGGAGGCCGGTTCGTCCATCAGGATAACCTCTGGCGAAATGGCAATGGCTCGCGCGATGACGAGGCGCTGTTGCTGCCCGCCGGACAGGTCCGTCCCCTGTTCCGTGAGGCGGTCCTTGACCTCTTCCCATAATCCGGCGCGGCGGAGGGATTTTTCGACGAGGGAATCCAGCTCCGCCTGTGTTTCCGTGAGGCCGTGAATGCGCGGGCCATAGGCGACATTGTCATAGATGGATTTCGGAAAGGGATTGGGTTTTTGAAAGACCATCCCGACCCGTGCGCGCAGCAGGACAGGGTCAAGTGATGGGTCGTAAATATCCTCACCATCCATCAAAATCTGACCCGAAAATTTAGCGCCGCCAATCGTCTCATTCATCCGGTTAAATGCGCGGAGAAAAGTCGATTTTCCGCAGCCGGACGGACCGATAAAGGCCGTGACGCCGCGATCTGCAATGTCGATATCAATCCCGTGCAGGGCTTCCAGGTCGCCATATTGGACGCGCACATTGCGGCATTTGAATTTGATCTTATCCGTCATCTCACATCCTAACGTCGTTTTCCAAGGCGTGAACGCAACCAAATCGCCAAGGCATTCATCGTCATAAGAATGGCGAGGAGGATTAGGATAGCCGCAGCCGTCCGCTCTGACCATGCGCGTTCCGGGCTTTCCGACCAAAGAAAAATTTGCACGGGCAGGGCGGTTGCAGGGTCGGTCACCGTTGTTGGAATTTCCGTCACAAAGGCGACCATCCCGATCATCAGCAGCGGCGCCGTCTCGCCAAGGACGAGGGCTATAGACACGATCGACCCCGTCAGAATGCCTGGCATGGCCTGTGGGACTTTCTGCTGAAATACGGCCTGTACATGGGACGCGCCGAGGGAGAGCGCCCCGTCCACCATGGCAGGCGAGACACTGCGTAGGGCGGCGCGGGTGGCGATGACGATGGTCGGGAAAGCGCGTAAGGCGAGGACCATACCACCCACGAGTGGGATGGAGCGCTGGAAGCCGAAAATATTGATAAAGACGGCGAGGCCGAGAAGCCCGAAGATGATAGACGGTACTGCTGCCAAATTATTGATATTGATTTCGACCCAATCGCGGAGTCGATTGCGCGGCGCAAATTCATCCAGATAAATCGCGGCCCCGACACCGATGGGCAGGGCGAGGATAAAGGCGATGATGACGATCATCACCGACCCCACAGCGGCAGACGCGATGCCCGCCAGTTCTGGATCGCGACTGTCGGGGTTGAAAAACAGGATGGAGTTAAATTTCTTTTTTATCGCGCCGCGGGCTCTCAAATCATCCAGCCAGAGGATTTGTTGATCGCTGATTTGGCGGCGGGCTTCGGGGACATTCCGGTCAATATGCCCTTTCAGGAGTTGGTCCACTTGATCGGAGGTCGGCACAGTCATCACTATTTTTGAGCCGATAATATCAGGATTTCGTACAACGCGTTTCCGGAGATGGTCGGTCGCACCGGATTCGGAAATCAGCGCAAAGAGGAGGTCTTTTTCGCCTGCTGTCCTCACGTCTGGAAACTTTGCTTCAATGGCATTTTCAACGATGGATTTGTAGTCCGCGATACGAAGGGTCTCGACACTGCGTTGGTCGGGCGGCGCAAAAGCACTCACGGTCATCTCGGCTTCCAGCGTGACGTAATGTTCCTGAAAGGCCGTCAGGCCCGTCGCGAAGAGAGACAGAAGCAGCCACCCTAATGAGGCAATGGCGAACAGGACTGCGGACAATCCGTAAAAGCGGAACCGTCTTTCCTTCGCATAACGCGACTTGAGGTGCTTGCGGGCCTTGTCCGACATGTGCTGCGACACGTTCATGCGAGGGAGACCTCACGATATTTTCGCACGGTGCGCAGCGCGATAATATTCAGGATGAGCGTGATGGCAAAGAGGACGAGACCGAGTGCGAAAGCGGCGAGTGTCTTCGTGCTATCAAATTCCGGACCTCCCGTCAGCAGGGCCACGATTTGCACGGTCACAGTCGTCACAGATTCAAACGGATTGCCCGTTAGGTTCGCGGCCCGTCCTGCCGCCATGACGACAATCATAGTTTCACCAATCGCACGGGATATGGCCAGCAGAAAGGCCGCCATGATACCGGGGAGGGCGCTGGGAAAAATGACCTGTTTCATTGTCTCCGATTTCGTCGCGCCCAGCGCATAAGCGCCGTCGCGTAGGGATCGAGGTACAGCATTAATAACATCGTCCGATAGCGACGAGATCAACGGAATGATCATCACGCCCATCACGACGCCTGCGGAAAGCGCGGATTGTGTTGGCACGGCAATGCCCAGCGCATCGGTCAGATTGCGAATGGCAGGGCCGACTGTCAACAACGCGAAAAAGCCGAAGACCACCGTTGGAATTCCGGCCAATATTTCGATGATCGGTTTCACAATTGCCCGCATGCGCCGTGACGCATATTCGGAGAGATAGATCGCGATCATAAGGCCGACGGGTCCGGCAACACCTATTGCAATCGCCATAATCATGAAGGTTCCCAGCAGGACGGGTACCGCTCCGAAAGCACCGGAACTGCCGACCTGATCCGGACGTAATGCGGTCTGCGGTGACCATTTCAAACCTGTCAGGAAGTCAAAAAGCGGCACATCGGCGAAAAAGCGAAGCGATTCAAATATCAGGGAAAAGACGATTCCGAATGTCGTCAATATGGCTAGCCCGGAGAGCGCCAAGAGTGTGGTTTTGATGAACCGTTCCGTGTAAATCCGCGCCGGGAAGGCGGGTGCAATTTTCTTAAAAACAAGCAAGCCGGCCAAGCTCGTTCCCAGCAAAATCGAAACAGTTTGCAGCGCAACTTGGTTTGGGAAAACCAAATTAAAGATTATGAACAAGCCGAAGCCGACCAGTGCCACTGACCAACCCGTCAGATATCCGTGATAATTGGGATGGGAATGCCACCGTGTTTCTGCTGGCCCGCTCTGTCGCAACGCTCTTACACTGGCACGCGCGACATTGCGATTATAAGCAAAACCGCCAATGCTCAAAACACCGATCAGCAGGAGGGTATAGAGTTGGATAATTTCCACGATGTGTTCACTTCCCCTTCGCCTCAACCGTGTAGGTTAAAGCCAGGTGCGCCTCAAGAGTCTCACGTCAAAGATTGGACGCCGAAAGGTGTGCGACGGCCTCGCGCATATCCAGGCGTTCACTCGGCATGAGAGGAACAAGACCAATCTTTTCGAGATAGCCGCCGGGTGCGGACGCTTCATCAGAGACGAATTCCATCGCAAAATCATGCAGGCCGGGCACGCTGCCCATCTTGTCGCCTTTGACATAGACGTAGAGCGACCGCGCGACGGGATAATGGCCCGTGGCGATATTTTCGAATGTCGGCTCCGCCCCGTTAATCCGCGCGCCTTTCACCTTGTCCGTGTTCTGGTCGAGGAAGGAGTAGCCGAAGACGCCAATCGCGGTGGGCGTATTTATGAGGGTCTGAACGAGGGCGTTGTCATTTTCACCGGAGTCGATCCAGTGACCGTCTTCGCGCAATGTGTGCGCGGCGACGCGGAAATCGTCAGAGCCTAAATTGGCGAGGCAATCCAACGTTTTGGCACCGCCTTCCATGGAAATCTCGACAAAGGCGTCGCGTGTGCCGGAGGTCGGGGACGGGCCGTAAACTTCGATTTTCGTATCGGGAAGGGACGGATCGATCTCGTTCCAAGTCTCGTATGGGTTCTCTACCATCTCGCAATTCGCATTGGGAACAAGTTTCGCGAGGCCGAGATAGAGCGTCGACAAATTCATATCCATTGAGGGTGAATCAATCGCATTGGCGACGACAATCCCGTCATAGCCAATTTTAATTTCAACCACATTCTCAATGCCGTTACTTTGGCAGAGTTTGGACTCGGAGGGTTTTTGCGGACGGGACGAGCTGGTGACATCCGGTGTGTTGGGGCCGATACCTTCACAAAAGGCACGATGCCCGCCGCCGGAACCTGTCGATTCCACGACAACATTCCATCCGGTTTTGTTTCGAAATTCCTGCGCGACTTTGGTGGAGAACGGATAAACGGTGGATGAGCCGACGACGCGGATGCTGTTTTCCGTCTCGACGCTTTCCGGTCCGCCATCCGCGCAGGCGGATAGCGCAAGCGCCGCTCCCACTGCAAATGTCCAAACCCGACCCGACATCCGAATCATCCTCTTCTATCATCAGAAAATAAGGACCCGGCTATGGAAGTCGAGTCGGGCGTCCTATGCCCGACTCCTGTGACGCTTTAAGAGCGGTTTTCTGACAGTTCCGTGACAGTTTCGCCTATTTCACGGCATTGGTGATATAGTTCTCCAACATCTCCTGACGACCTGAAACAGGGGCCGGGGAGGTGTTTTCCGAGAGCGCATGATCTGCGACCTCATCCAGCGACGCTTCGCCAGAGAGCATTTTTGCACCGAGGCCGGATCTCCATCCGGCATAACGCTCATCTTTAAACGCTTGCAGACGGTCTTTTTCGATCATTGCCGCCGCGTTCATCAGCGCGCGGGCGAGGAGGTCCATCCCGCCAATATGACCGTGGAACAGATCGGCGGCGTCATTGGATTGACGCCGGACTTTCGCATCGAAATTTGACCCGCCATTTTTAAATCCACCTCCCTTGAGGATGTAATACATCGCCGTGGTCGTCTCGCGCAGGTCATTCGGGAATTGGTCGGTATCCCATCCATTTTGCGGGTCGCCACGGTTAAAATCAATGGAGCCGAAAATACCAAAAGCGTTGGCCATTTCAACTTCATGTTCGAAACTGTTTCCGGCGAGGGTCGCATGGTTGGGCTCTATATTGACGCCAACTTCGTTCTCCAGACCATATTGTTTCAGAAAGCCGTAAACGGTCCCGACATCGCGGTCATATTGGTGTTTTGTCGGCTCATGCGGTTTGGGTTCGATCCAGATATCGCCCTTAAAGCCGATCTTGTGCTTATGCTCGACGGCCATGGTCAGGAAGCGACCGAGTTGTTCCATTTCCTGCCCGACATTGGTGTTCAGAATGGTGTCATAACCTTCACGACCACCCCAGAGCACATAGCCCGACCCGCCGAGGCGGTGCGTCGCATTCATACATTCGCGGACCTGCAGCGCGGCAAAGGCGGCGACATCCGGATTGGGGTTGGTCGCGGCACCCGCCATATAGCGAGGATGAGAGAAATTATTCGCCGTGCCCCAGAGGAGTTTCGTGCCGTGTTTCTCAATCTTGGCTTCGACCTTATCGATAATCTTGGCGAGGCTCTCGACATGCTCTTTCGGCGTTTCCGCAGCAGCCATGATATCAACATCGTGGAAGCAGAAAAAAGGCTGACCCAAACGGTCAAAGAAGTCGAAGGCGGCGTCGAGTTTGGCTTCGGCTGCGGCTTGGTCA
Organism: Litorimonas sp. WD9-15; assembly: GCF_050271975.1. Lineage (NCBI taxonomy): Bacteria > Pseudomonadati > Pseudomonadota > Alphaproteobacteria > Maricaulales > Robiginitomaculaceae > Litorimonas > Litorimonas sp. WD9-15. The sequence continues at coordinate 2,648,724 of NZ_CP189850.1, read as the reverse complement.
TTCTGCCCGCCATGCCACGGACGGTTAAACGTCCCGCCGCCAAACACGTCAAACCCGTCCCAACAAAAAGTGTGCCAGTAACAAGCGGCGACACGGAGATGGTCTTCCATCGTCTTGCCCATGACCTTTTTCTTGGCGTCGTAATATTTAAAAGCGAGGTCGTTTTCACTCTCCGCGCCCTCAAATTTAATCGGATCAATATGGTCGAAATAGCCGCTCATGAGGTCAGGTCCTTGGTAACGTTATAAAGTTTGGAAAATGTCTCCCGACGCTCTGCATAGAGGTCAACGAGATTGGAATTGGGTTGAATAATGTGGTCAATTGGCGGTGGTGTGCAGATATCGCCAAGACTGTGCTCATTCAGACAGAGTCGTGCCAAACGCGCCGCGCCAAAAGCCGGGCCCACGGCTGATGCGGTTCGGTAGGTGAGGGGCAGGTTCATCGCCGAGGCGATGACTTCGCCCCACCATTTGGACCGTGATCCGCCGCCAATGACGGAGAGGCTGTCAATTTTCGCACCCGTCTCTTTCAACACGTCCACACCGTCGGCCAGCGCGAAAGCGACGCCTTCCAACGCTGCCTGCGCCATGGAAAGCGGCGTGTCCTCATGGCCCAGACCAAAGAACGCGCCTTTGGCATGGGGGTCATTATGGGGTGTGCGTTCACCGGAGAGATAGGGGAGGAAGATCGCGCCCTTTCCGGGCGTCCGTGCATCCGCCGTTTGGTCATAGAGGTCGCCTTCGGTCTCAAAACCCGCAATGCGCGCAACGAAATCGACGGCACTTGCGGCGGAGAGAATGACGCTCATTTGGTGCCAGAGTTTGGGTAGGGCGTGGCAGAATGTATGGACGGCCCCGTCCGTATTCGGGCGGTATTGGTCATCCGCGAGGAAGACGACGCCTGACGTGCCGAGCGAGACAAAGCCTTCGCCCGCCTTGACCACGCCGGATCCGACCGCGCCTGCCGCATTATCACCGCCACCCGCTGCGATAGGAACGCAGGACATGCCCCAATCATCCGCGACGGATTGGCTAAGCGTGCCTGTCGCCTCGGACCCTTCATAGAGTTTTGGCATGTGGTCGCGGGTCAGTCCCGTCAGCGCCAAAACCTCATCCGACCAATCGCGCCCGGCCACATCCATCCAGAGCGTGCCCGCACTGTCGGACATGTCAGACGCGAAATCGCCGCTCATCAGGAAGCGGACGTAGTCTTTTGGCAGGAGGACTTTGGCAACGCGCCCGAAATTCTCCGGCTCATTCTCGCGCATCCATTGCAGTTTTGGCGCAGTGAAGCCCGGCATGGCAAGGTTGCCCGTAATGCTGGTCAGGGACGGCATATCCCCCATCATTTGCTGGCAAACATCACCAGCGCGGCCGTCATTCCAGAGAATGGCGGGGCGGATAATTTGATTGTCTTCATCCAGACACGTCGCGCCGTGCATTTGACCGGACAAGCCTATGGCTCTCACGGCACGGCGAGCACGGGTGTCTAATTTGCGCACAGCCGCATCCGTGGCCGTCCACCAGGAGGCGGGATCCTGTTCGGACCAGAGGGGTTGCGGGCGCGAGACGGAGAGCGGCGCGGAGGCTTGGTCCACGACGGTCTGCGCATCATCCACGATGACGGCTTTTACGCCGGACGTCCCGATATCAATGCCTAGATACATGACTATTTAACTTCGAGTGTCACGGTCTGCAAATTCTGCGAACTGTTTCCCACCATCACGTCAAACGCACCAGGCTCCACAACGCGGTTCATATTGATATCGTAGAAACGCAGTGCTTTTGGTCCGATGTCGAAACTCACAGTTTTTGTTTCGCCCGCCTCCAAGGACACACGTTCAAAGCCTTTCAACTCTTTGACAGGGCGCGTGACGGAAGAAATTTTATCGCGAATATACATCTGCACGATTTCATCTCCTGCGACATCACCGGAATTTGTGACATCGATAGAAACGGTCGTTGTGCCATCGGTGCCAATTGTCGCGTTGGAGAGTGTCGGTTCTGACATTTCAAAACTTGTATAGCTCAACCCATGCCCGAACGCATAAAGCGGGGAGGCATCGCCAAAGGCGTAACCGCGGCGGGCTGTTGGCTTGTGATAATAGAAGGCCGGAATCTGCCCGACTGTGCGCGGGACCGAGACGGGCATTTTGCCCGACGGGTTCACTTTGCCGAAGAGAATATCCGCGACCGCCGTTCCCGTTTCCTGTCCCAAAATCCAGCCATAGAGAATGGCGTCGAGGTTGTCTTCGACATTGCTCAGGGCCAAGGGACGCCCCGAAATCACGACTCCGACCGTCGGGATGTCGAGCGTGCCAATCGCATCGACGAGGTCTTTCTGTTGCCCGATGAGCGTGATCTCGTTCCGATCACCGGGATGGGTTTCCGACCAGGCTTCGCGAGACGTCGACTCGTCGCCGCCAATCGCGAGAATGACGAGGTCGGCCCCTCTGGCGACAGACACAGCAATGCCGATATCGCGCATATTCTGTTCCGGGTCGATCAGGTTGACTTCATCATCCCACCACGAGCGGTTATCGGTCAGTGTAACGCCCTGCGCATTGACCACATCAATCTCGTCGCCGACTTCGGCCTCAATTCCGTCAAGGATGGAGATGGTTTGTTTTGGTTCATCCGAATATCCGCCGAGAACTGTGATGGCCGCATTCGGGCCAATCACGGCGATGCGCTTATATTTGGACCGGTCCAGTGGGAGAATGCCATCATTTTTGAGGAGGACGGGCGCTTTCTGCGCGGCTTCCAGCGCAACGGCACGGGCTTCTGCGTTGCCTGTAATCTCCGTCGCATAATCCGCATCGGCATAAGGCGTCTCAAAAACCCGACCGCGTTCTTTCATCGTCAGCACACGGCCGACAGCTTGGTCCACATAATCGACGCTGTAATCGTCCGCCTCAATCCGCTCTTTCAACTCATAGAATGCCACACCATCAGGCAGTTCCATGTCGACTCCCGAGCGTAGGGATAGCGCCCCCGCATCGCCGATATTGTCGACAATCCCGTGACGGCCCTGCAATTCATTGATTGCAAAGTAATCGGCGACAACGGCGCCATCAAAGCCCCATTCATCGCGCAGGACATCGTTGAGCAGCCAGCTATTCGCATGGGAGGGCACGCCATCAATTTCGTTATAAGACGCCATAACAGAGGCGGCTTTGGCTTCTTGGACAGCGGCCTCGAATGGCGGGAAGAACACTTCGTATAGGGTGCGGTCCGACACATTGGCCGGGCCGACATTCATGCCGGCTTCGGGCTGTCCGTGACCCGTCATATGTTTGAGGGTCGTCAGGACTTTGTCATCCGCAATAGGGAAATCATCACCTTCGCCCAAACCTTGAAAGCCTTTCACGGCGGCGACGCCCATGCGGCTCACGAGATAGGGGTCTTCGCCAAAGGTTTCCTCGATCCGACCCCAGCGCGGGTCCAGCGCGACATCAACAACGGGGGAGAGGACGTGATGCACACCGCGAGCGCGGATTTCGCGGGCGGTGATGGAATAAATCCGCTCGGCCAGTTCATCATCGAATGTCGCGGCGAGGGCGATGGATTGCGGGAAGCTTGTGGCTTCAAAGGCCTGATAGCCGTGCAGGCCTTCCTCGTGGAACAGCGTCGGAATGCCGAGACGAGTATTCTCAATATGCCATTTTTGAATATCATTGACGAGCGCCACGGTTCCCGCCGGATTACGACCCGTCATGGAGCGCACGACGGTCGCGTCATTCACACCCTTGCGCTCAATCTCGCGCTCCATGCCCTGCGTGTCTTGTGGACGGGCGAAACAGCCAATGCCGTGCGGGTGAATCTTCTCCATTTCCTCCGGTTGGAAATTGCCCTGATCGTCAAGAAAGTCGCCCTTTTTGAGCCAGACACAGGAGATTTGCGCGAGTTTCTCGTCCAGCGTCATTTCCGCGATCATATCTTCAACGCGGGGACTGAAAGTTTGACGTTTGAACGAGTCAGCGGTGGAGACCGGAGCGCTGTTGTCAGACGTCAATTGTGCTGCAGGCTGACAGGCCGAAGCCGTGAGCAAGGCCAGCGCGGAAACGCAGAGGGTGAGCTTTTTCATGGTAAATGTCCCGAACGATATTTTGTAACCGAGTCTTACCCGGTTTTTTTGTTGGATTTGTCAAATTATGACAACGTTGTCAAATTGAAAATAGGCTGCTAGTCATGGAGTGCAGAATCTCATAGAGAGACGCGAACTTGGCGTAGGAGGGGTGAGCATGCCGACAATTATCGACGTTGCCCGCGAAGCCGGTGTCTCTTTCAAAACCGTGAGCCGTGTATTCAACGGCGAAGATACTGTGCGGCCTGTCACACGTGAAAAAGTGCGGGAAGCTGCGCGGCGCATTGGCTATTCGGTCAATCCTGCGGCACGGGCACTTCGCTCCAAAGCCTCTAGGAAGATTGGCTTGCTCCTGAATAACCCAAGCCTGTCCTACTCGGAGACTGTCCAGATCGGCGCATTGCTCGCGATGCAATCGGAAGGCTATCAGCTCGTGATGCTGGACGGCTTGACCGCGTTCCATGCGGAGGAGGGATTGGCAGGTCTTATAGCGTGTCCGCCGCTCGCGAATGATCCTGATATTCTGAAGGCTCTAAGCGAATCCCATTTACCTTTCGTGCGCGTTGGGGCGGAACGGGTTAGTCAGATCGGCGACAAGGTGGGCATTGACGACCGCGCCGCTGCGCGGGAGATGACGGACTATCTTATCAAACTTGGACACCGCCGGATTGGTTTTATTGAAGGTGCAGCGATTTATGATGTCTCCCGCCGCAGGCTCGCAGGATTTAATGATGCGATCCATAGAAGCTCCGGCGCGGTTCAATCCATCACAGCTTCTGGAGATTTCTCATATGCGTCCGGATTGCGGGCAGCGGAAGACCTCCTCTCTAAAGACAATAGGCCTACCGCCATTTTCGCCGCGAATGACGAGATGGCTTCGGCCTGCCTCGCGGCAGCCTATAAAATGAACCTGCGCGTGCCGGACGAACTCTCCGTCGTCGGGTTTGACGATTCGCCTGTCTCCCGCGCGGTCTATCCGGCTATTACGACCGTGCGGCAGGGCGTCCGCGATTTGCTCTCCGCTTCCGTCGATATTCTCTCGGGTCGAATGAGTGGCGATACGCGCCCTGCTCATGATATTATCCATGCGCATGAGGTCATTGTGAGAGATTCTGCGGGTCCGCCGTCGGAATAAAATTGAGGGAGTAATTGACAACGCTGTCAGTCTCGCGGCAAAGACGACATAACGAGTCTGGGTACACGGACGATATATATAAAGGGGACGGCCATGGCCGACACACATGTCACAAATACAAAGGAAGATGCCAATATTGGCTTTATCATCCTGATTAGTTTGGTTGCCACATTGGGCGGATTTCTCTTCGGGTTTGACTCCGGCGTTATCAACGGAACGCTGAAGGGACTGGAAACGACTTTTGCGTCGCAAACTGCGACGTCTTCTTTTGCATTTTCTTCAATGCTTTTGGGCTCGGCTGTCGGCGCTGCATTTGCAGGAACGATGTCGGATAAATTCGGTCGCAGAAACATGATGATTGTTGCCGCCGTTTTCTTTGCAATTAGTGCTTATGGATCTGGTGCCGTTAGTTCGGCATTTCCGTTTATCGCATATCGTATCATCGGCGGTCTGGCCGTTGGTGCCGCATCCGTTATGGCACCCGCTTACATCTCAGAAATTGCACCCGCACGTATGCGTGGCGCACTCACATCTATTCAGCAAGTTGCCATTGTTGTTGGCCTGACGGCGGCCTTTTTCTCCAATTATTATTTGGCTGAAAAAACGGGAGGAGCCTTAGGCGAAATCAATGGTATTCAAACATGGCGTTGGATGTTTTGGGTCGAATTGCTGCCTGCAATCCTGTTTTTTGTTCTGCTGTTTTTCATACCTAAAAGTCCTCGTTATCTCATGGTCAAAGAAGATGAAACGGGAGCGTTGAAAGCATTAACCCGACTCTTTGGCACGGATGCAGCGGCTTCGAAAATTATTGATATTCGGGCGTCTTTAGCAAACGATCACAAACCAAAGCTCTCCGATTTGCTGTCCAATGGTAAGCTGAAGCCTATCGTTTGGGTCGGTATTGGACTGGCCGCGTTTCAGCAACTCGTCGGTATAAACGTCATCTTCTACTTCGGTTCTGTTGTGTGGGAAGCTGCTGGTTACACTGAAAGCGACGCGTTAAAACAAAACGTCATTATGGGTGTTTTGTCACTCGTAGCTGTTGGTATCACACTGGCACTGATTGATAAGGTTGGACGCAAACCCTTCTTGGTCATCGGTTCCATTGGTATGGCGATCACCTTGGCAATTGTCGCTTATGCTTTCTCAACCGGCGAAGTCATTGACTTGGCATCCCGTCAGATCGATCTTGATCCAAAAATGGGTACCTTGGCTCTTTATTCAGCTATGGCTTATGTGTTCTTCTTCAACATGACTTGGGGACCTGTGATGTGGGTTCTGCTTGGCGAAATGTTCCCTAATCAAATCCGTGGGGCCGGTCTTGCAGTTGCCGGTTTTGCTCAGTGGATTGCCAACTTTATTGTCTCTATGACATTCCTGCCTCTTCTTGAAACGATCGGCTTGGCTGGCGCTTTCGGCATCTATGCAGGGTTTGCATTCATCTCGATTTTCTTCGTTGCGAAAGCTGTCAAGGAAACGCGAGGAATGGAACTCGAAGACATGGTCGGTTAAACCCCGTGCGATGTTTAAACCTAATCAAGGCCAGCCTCATCGGGCTGGCCTTTTGCGTTTCGGGCTGTGGAAAGGTTTCTTTTGATGACAGTGGGACCATAAATGTCCAATGGCTTGGTCGTCATGGACCTGTCGAGAAGAATGAACTCTATAAAAACGATAGCCTTACCTTAACCGTCGACGGAGAGAGATTAATGGGGTGGCCCGGAAGCGGTGTCGCCTTCAGTTTTGAAGGAAATTACGCGACGATTGCTGTCACAGATGGTGGTGCGGGGTTAATGGATCTTGTTGTGAATGGTGAACATAGCGTCATCAAACTGGAGCCAGGAAAAAACACTGTTCAAGTTGGTGATGGCACATTCGGAACGTATTATGCACGCCTAACGAGGCGATCAGAATTCTATGATACTGGATATTTTGGGATTTCCAGCCCCACCCCAATTTCATTCGGAGGTGATGAAGGTAAGGGTTTTCTTTCGACAAAATACTCTGAGCGAAAAATACTCTTTCTCGGCGACTCCATCACAGCGGGCTTCGGGGTCGGCGGATTTACTAAATCTTGCGGCAACACGCCCGCACTTCATGCGCCATTGGAGAGTTATGCCATGCTCGCGGCAGACGGCCTAAATGCCGAGCCGCAATTGATCGCAATTTCGGGGCGAGGGGTGGTTCATAACTGGGACGCTAACCCCGCTCCCGTCATGCCTGCGCAACTCGATTTTGCCTTGCCCGACAGTCCCGATACATCTTGGGACCATGCGCAATTTATGCCGGATGTCATCGTGACACTGCTCGGCACAAATGATTGGTCCGTGATCGACCCGGGGCGGGATAAATTTCGCGCGGGTTACCGCGATATGCTCTCCGGTCTGCGGGAGCGCTTTCCCAATGCTCATATTGTGACGGTGTCCGGTCCGCTATTGGACGGAGAGCAGGGCGCGGCGATACGCGACGGTATTGACTGGGCGATGTCTGATTTGTCGGATGAGAATATCTCGACACTGGACCTTAAACTCGCGGATTTCGGCTATGTCTGGAGCTGTAACAGCCATCCAGGGCAGACCTCCATGAAGGTCATGGCGAATGATTTGATGCGTCATATTAAGACTGTGACGGAATGGGACTTCGAGCCAATTGAGACTCAAGTCTTAATAAACCCGCCAGATATTCTTCCCGTAGATGGAAAAATGCATTTCAACACACGCGTGGCGGAAATCGCCGATTTTCCGCAACAGGACGGCGGAACACTCCTCATCGGGGATAGTATTACAGAAGCTTGGCGCGATACGCCTTTTCGGCAATCACTGCTGCCGCAGGACCTGAGTAATCATGGTGTGAGTTGGGACACGTCCAGCGGCGTTATCAGACGCCTTCCGCAAATCCTCACCAATGAACCTGACCGCGTCTTTCTAAAAATAGGGACGAATGACATCTCATTAGGTCGGACGGTTGAAGAGATTGCTCAAGATGTCAGCGCAGTGGTGCAGGCGATTAGGGACAGGCATCCCAAAACAGATATCTATTTGCAATCCGTTCTGCCGCGCGAAGCTGATAAGTTGGAACGAGTTGCGGCGGTCAATCAGAAATATGCTCAGATTGCTGCGGCAACAGGCGCGATATACATCGACCTGACGGATAGGTTTGCCGCACAGGATGGAACATTACGGCCTGATCTCACATATGACGGCTTGCATTTGACCAATGAAGGCTACGCTGTTTGGGCTGAGGCGTTAAAACCCTATTTTAACCGCTAGTCGAGCTTCTCCAAATTGATACAAAATAAGACTGGCGAAAATTTCCCTTTACGATTAGGAAAGTAGTATGATCGCTATTGTAAAACAGTTCCTATTGGCGATCGTCATGTTCATGCTGGCACTTCTAGGCCTTTAAACAGACGATCTTTTCTAGTTTACCTGAACAGGTGAAACGCATCCATTCGAGTGCGTTCACATGGTCTGTCTATTTCATGTAGGGTGATGCATCCGCGCCTTCACCCAAATTCATCACATAGAACTGTCCGAATTCAAGTGTCTGTTTGGCCTTTGCGAGGTTGAAGACGATTTGACTTTTTTCCGCAGAATAATCACGGCTCGCAGTGCCGGAAATATGATGGAGTTTCCACTCTGTTCCCAGATCAAATCTTTTCTCAAGGATGGAGTCATAGGGTTCAACATTTCGCTGGATCGCGACGAGAATATCGCCTGTCTCGCTACCCTTTGGCGGTTTCTCTGTTCTAGCCCAGAATGACATGAGGATAACATCACCTTTTTCGACGTTTTCAGTCATCGGGATGCGTGTGGCTGTGTCCCAAGCGTTTCGCTTCGCCTTCTTGACTCTGACTTGATAAGCCATACCACCTGGCGCGCCTTCGGATTTGACAACAGCATCCTTTTTATCAGACCCATCCGTGCGCCATTGAATATCATAGGGGTTATTGATCAGCTTCCCCGGCAATTGTGCATCAAGGGCGACAAGAGCTTCTTGGATAGCGGCGTCGTCTTGCGCCATTGCAGAAGGTGTTGTCGCAATGGCGACAAAAGCTGCGCAGGACGTTGTGATAAAGGCGCGTTTAAACATGATTTAGATCCCCAAATTTTATAATTATGGAAATTTAAAACGTAAAAGACAGCGTTGTCAAATTGGACCAACAGTCAGTTTGAATTATGGCCTAATTCGGTTCTCCCAATAGGTTTGTGAGATAACTGACTTGCCCCTCAATCTCTTTCTTGGCTTCACATCTTCTACAGCGATTTGCGATTTTTGTCAGGGATTTGAACTGTTTCTTCGCTTCATCGACATTGCCGGCTTGATATTCAAGCAGGCTCAAACGAAAATGGGCGTCATAGAGTGTTCGCTTGATCTTCGTCGCGCGGGAGAAGGCTTTCTTAGCGTCCTCTGTTTTGCCGAGTTGCAACTGTGACATGCCCATCATGTAGATTTGGTAGCCGCGATCTGCGCAAGTCCGCTTTTTTGTATAATTCTCTTTTTCAAACCCTGATGTATTTACCGAAAAAGAGGGCGTAATCGCAGGCGTTGTTGAAACCGAAACATTTCCTCCCGCGCCGCCACTGGGTTGTGGCGCCGTGTTTATATCGCCCGCGACATCGGCCTGAATGGAACTGTCACGGGCAGCTTCCAGACCGGCTTCGAAATTGCGTTCTACACGGTGGGCGCAGACGGCGTTCTTCTCGAACTCAATTTCCGCTGTCTCAAAATCTCCGGCGAAAAAAGCGGCGAGGGCCGGGTCGACCCTTTTGGTAGCGTTCGCAACGACAGTGTCTTCTTCAGCTGCATCTTGCGCACCAGCAGGCGCAGATAAGATCAGAATTGATGTTACAAGAGCCTGGAACAAATATTTCATAGGGTCACCGAGAAACTACGCACACGAACGTACATACAGGATATTTAGAAAATCACCTAATTCATATCCGCTTTACAATTCGCATTGATGAAAGATTGATGCTTGGGCATCTTATCGAGGCAAGCCTGCGTAACCCGTTCTAACTGATCCATACGATCTAAAAGCGTCGCCTCTGGCAGAGAATTCGCCATAGGGTGGTAACGCTCAGGCATAATGCCTTGACCATGCATGACTGCGAACCAGCTCGTTTCTCCGAAAATTTCATTGTCATGACGATAAAGGCGGGCGGTATCCTTATAAATCGCGATCCGCTCTTTCAGCGTGTCAGGGATGTCCATATTCTTACAATAGCGCCAGAACGGTGTGTCTTCGCGTTCTGTCGCATAATAATGCAGGATGAGGAAATCCCGGACTTGTAGATATTCCTGACGGGTCTTTGTATTGAAATAATCAATATTGGACTGTGCGAAATCCTTATCCGGGAAACACTGCATCAGTCGGGCAACTGCCGTTTGGATCAGGTGAATAGAGGTCGATTCAAGCGGCTCCAAAAAGCCTGCAGCCAGTCCAAGGGAAATAACATTCTTATTCCAAGTCTTCTTTCGAATACCCGTCTTGAACCGCAAGAAGTTAGGGTCCGAGATCGGCTCCCCGTCAAGACCTGCAATTAGGCTCGCCAGTGCGTCGTCATCACTGATATATTCAGAGCAATAAACGTGCCCGTTGCCGATGCGAGATTGAAGTGGAATGCGCCATTGCCAGCCTGCGTCTTTGGCCGTGGCGCGTGTATAGGGCGCGGGCTCGCCGACGGACTCGCATCCGCGTGCAACGGCGCGGTCACAGGGCAGCATGGCGCTCCAATCCTCATAGCCCGTCTTCAAGGTTTGCTCGATTAGGAGCCCGCGAAACCCGGAGCAGTCGATGAATAGATCACCTTCATAACTCTCGCCATTTTCGAGCGTTACAGACTCAATATGACCGGTTTCAGGATGTTGACCAGCTTTCGTAATTTTGCCCTCAATGCGTTTAACACCACGGCTTTCCGCAAACTCCCGCATAAATTTGGCGTAGAGCGAGGCATCGAATTGAAACGCATAGACGATTGAATTTAGAGGAGAGTTTTTGAGGCTCATATCCGGGCGCTGGAATTTCCCCTGTTGCGCGGCCAGGATTTGCAGACAGTACTCATCAACAGAGGGCGCTTTGCCCAGCGCGTTATAGCGGTGCCAGAAATGGTGGAAGCGAAGCCCCTCCATATTCACACCGTAATCCCCAAACGGGTGAATGTAGCTCTCGCCCAGTTTCCCCCAATTTACGAATTCAATGCCCAGTTTAAATGTCGCATTCGTTTTCTTGACGAAGTCGTTTTCATCCAAACCCAACAGACGATTGAAGTAATTAATATGGGGGATCGTCGCTTCGCCGACACCCACTGTGCCAATCGCCTCAGACTCAATCAGGCGGATATTCACCGTCTCGTCATTGATAAGCCGTGATAAGCCCGCCGCGACCATCCAGCCCGCAGTCCCGCCGCCGACAATGACGATATTTTTAATTTTCTGATCGGACATTTAAACCGCCGCGCCATAGCGTTGGAGGAATTCTTCGTGAGTCGGCATATTTTGCGCGACTTGCTGCATAGCCCCGCTCATGGATTTTAAGCTGTGATCGACTTGCGCTTTTGGCAGTGACGAGACGATGGGGTCTGTGACGTCCGGAATAATATTCTGGCCAAGAAAGACTGCGATCCAGCTTTCTTTGGAAAAGAGTTCGTCATCATAGCGGAAGATCCGTCCGGCCTTGTCAAATAAGTCCATTTTGCTTTTAAGACTTTCCGGGATGTCCATCGTCCGGCAATAATTCCAGAACGGACTGTCGTCACGCTCTGTCGCGACATAATGCAGGATAATGAAATCCCGAACCTGATGAAACTCTTTACGCATTTGCTTGTCATACTCGGTCCGAACGACGTCAGAGACGTCCGCGCTGGGGAATAGGCTGATAAAGCGACTAATTCCCTGTTGGATGAGGAAGAGGGAGGTCGATTCCAACGGTTCCAGGAATCCTGCTGAGAGACCAAGCGCGATACAGTTCTTATTCCATAACGTTTCACGACAGCCTGTTTTAAACGAAATCTTGCGAGGCTCGCTCAGAGGCTGGGTATCCAGCCCTGCCATCAGGATGTCTTTGGCTTCCGCATCATCCATGAATTTACTGGAATAAATATGCCCGTTCCCCGTGCGGTGTTGGGTCGGAATACGCCATTGCCAGCCCGCCGTTTTCGCCGTCGCTTTTGTGTAAGGAATAAGGCTGCCAACCCGCTCTGTCGCGACCGTTTGCGCACTGTCACAGGGTAGCCAATGGCTCCAGTCTTCAAAAGGAACATCCAGTATTTTTTCCGTTAGAAGAGATCGAAAGCCCGTGCAGTCAAAGAAAAAATCGCCCGTGATTGTTTGGCCATTTTCCAATGTCAGTGTTGTGATATCGCCGGTCTCATTTTGCTGATCGACCCGTGTCACCTTGCCTTCAACGCGTGTCACGCCCCGCTTTTCCGCATAATTGCGTAAATATCTCGCGTAAGCTGTTGCATCGATGTGATAGGCGTAGCGGAGGTGAGAGAGGGGCGATCTGGGGTTCGGGTCGGGCAGGGTGAACTTTCCGTTTTCCGCTGCAACGGCGCACATGCTGTAATTCTGCAGCGGTGCGGAATTGCCGGAGGACCGATTATGCAGCCAATAATGATGGAAATCGATACCCTGCATATCCACGCCGATACTGCCGAACGGATGTATATAGCTGTCGCCTAATTTTCCCCAATCCTTGAACTCAATACCGAGTTTAAATGTGCCATTCGTCGCTTTCAGGAATTCCGCTTCATTAATGCCCAACATGCGATTGAAATTGATCATGTCAGGAATCGTGGCCTCGCCCACACCGACTGTGCCGATTTGGTCGGATTCGATTAGAGTAATTCGTGTCACATCGGGGGAGAGCAAACTCGAAAGGGCCGCCGCCGCCATCCAACCTGCAGACCCGCCGCCGAGAATGACGATATGTTTGAGAGGCGCATGTTGTGTATCAGACATTTTGGTCTTCCAAATATTTTATCAGGCGGGACATATAGACATCATGAGGGGGTAATTTTTTTGCCATCACATCAATCGCATGGCGCATTTGTTCAAGTTTCTGCGTCAGTCCGGGCAGGGACACGCGGTCGGCCAGCGGATCATAACGTCTCGGCAAACGTCCCATGCCTATATGGAGCAGGGTCCAGTCTTCGCGGCTGAAAGGCTCATAATCATATTGCACCAGCACACCGCGGCTTTCGAATTGCTCGACCTTGTCCTGCAAGCGTTTCGTAAGCGGGGTTGAACTTGCAGCGACCCAGTAGGGATGAGCACCTGTTTTCGATGTGCTGAAAAACGCGCGTTGGAATAGATCCGCGTGGCTATAATCATCATTGAAACGTCGGTTATATTCGCGACGCTCAACCGTCATATTTTTTGAGACAGGGATGAGTTCGATAAGCCTATCAATATCACGTTCGAGCAACCGCATTGGTGCAGAGGTGAGGGGTTCAAGGCTGGCCGCCCCATGACCGAATGTCAGACAATTCCCGATCCAGGGCGTCTCTGTTCGACCTAATTGCACTTTAAAAGGTGTATGATCAGGTGTGCCATGAGCTTTCAATGCCGCACGCTCTGAGTTTGGATCATAAACCGTCAATCGATGAACCTGATTTTGAAGTGTCGTTTCCGACTGCCAGCCATAATCGGCTGCCCTTACAGTCCGGTAGGGGTGTCGCTTGCCCGTTTCAATGTTATGCGTTTCGGCCGCGCAGATTTCCCGTGTTCCAACCCAGGATGTGTCGCTTGGCGATTTCAATTTCGAGTTTGGGCCTGACGCATCAATAAAGAAATCTGCCTTAATGATCTGCGCATTATTCAGGGTTAGGCCCGTCACTGTCTCACCGCTGCGCTCAACTTTCGTCACGTCGGATTGAAGGCGGGTCACCCGTTTCGATGACAGCTTGCCCGAGAAATACTCCAGCCAGTCTTTGGGTGAAAACTGATATCCATAATCCATATCCGCAAGCGGCGTTTTTCGGTCTTCCGGGGGGTGCGCAAACCCGCCAGTCTTTGCAGCCTGTGTCGAGATGATATAGTCTTCGAGGGAGGCTTTCTTCTGGGCGGTTTTTTGAAAACGTGTCAGGTAATGCTGAAATTCTACACCATTCAGAACGGGCAGAGGTTTGTAAAAACTCTGTATCCAATTTTGACGTGTGGGCCCCCAATTCTCAAATTTCGTCCCCAATGAGACACCTGTTTGCGTGTTCAGAAAGAGGTCCGGTTCGGTGAACGCTTTGTCTAAGAGAAAGTCGTAAGTTGTGGGCGAGGTGAGGGTCCCGAAGAAAATATCCGTGGCTTTGGCAGCATCGGTTTCGATCAGGATAAGTTGAATGTCCCCGGGCAATGTCCGGTCTAAGGCACAGGCACAGACATAGCCTGCTAACCCGCCGCCATAGATGACGATAGTTGTGAGGGGCGCCGACGCCATGGCCCTAGCCCGCTCCCATCTCTGCCGCGGCGCCATATTGCGCGAGGAAGGCCGCGTGGTCGGGTGTTTGCGTAACCGCAATTTTACTCTGCTGTTTGATTGTGTCGGTTACTGAGACAACCTCGTCCAGTGTTTTGCGATTAACCCGCAGATCATATCCATCGGGAATGAGGTTCTGTCCCGCCATCACCGCGACCCAGCTCGGTGGCAGGAAGACGCCCTGTTCATAGCGGAGGAGGTACCCGCGGCTTTTCCAAGCCTCCATTTTTTCCTGCAAACTCTCCGGTAGCGTCATGTTGCGGAAATATCGCCACATCTCACTGTCATCGCGCTGCGTGGCGACATAATGTAGGAGGAGGAAATCCCGCACGCGGTCAAAGTTTAGGTCCATGCGGCGGTTATACTCCTCCGCGTCTGACGTTTCGAACGACTTTCCGGGAAATAATTCAATCAGGGCCGTTATGCCCTCTTGGATGAGGTGAATAGACGTTGATTCTAAGGGCTCTAGAAACCCACCGGACAATCCAATCGCGACAACATTCTTATTCCAAAGCTTCCGTCTTTTGCCCGTTTTAAAGTAAAGCTGTTTGGGCTCTGAGAGGGGCTGGCCTTCTAACGTGCTCAATAATTGCTCTCTGGCCGCGTCATCTGAAATAAACTCGCTGCAATAGAC
Source organism: Litorimonas sp. WD9-15 (assembly GCF_050271975.1). Classification (NCBI taxonomy): domain Bacteria; kingdom Pseudomonadati; phylum Pseudomonadota; class Alphaproteobacteria; order Maricaulales; family Robiginitomaculaceae; genus Litorimonas; species Litorimonas sp. WD9-15. Next base: position 2,633,400 of record NZ_CP189850.1, on the reverse strand, counting down.
GTGTCCATTACCAACGCGGTGTTGGAGGGGAATGCGCCATTGCCAGCCAGCCTTTCGGGCTGTTGCTCGTGTAAACGGCACGCTGGGCCCTTTGGTTTCGCAAGCGACGGCGATGGCCCGGTTACAGGGGAGCCATTCGCTCCAATCGTCATAGCCTGTTTCCAGCTCTTGTTCGATCAGGACGCCCCGAAAGCCGGAGCAATCAACAAAGAGATCGGCTTCAATCGTCTGTCCGCTTTCCAAAGTAATGGAACTTATGAAGCCACTTTCAGGGTCGCGTGACGCTTTGACGGCTTTCCCTTCCGTACGCGTGACGCCGTTTTTCTCAGAATATTGGCGAAGCAACACCGCATAGCGGCTGGAGTCAAATTGATAGGCATATCCGAAATTAGAGCCGATTTTACTGACATCCTTGCCTGGAAGTTGGAACTTCCCGGCTTCTGCGGCGAGAATCGGATAGGAGTAATCATCCAGTCTGGAATTGTGTCCATTCTGCAACAGTCGCAGCCAAAAATGATGGAAGTCCACACCGTCAATTGGCTCGCCATAATCACCGAACGGGTGGATATAACGATCACCCTGACGGCCCCAATCGCAAAACTCGATCCCTAATTTGAAAGTTGCGCGGGTCGCTTTCATAAATTCCCGCTCATCGATTCCGAGGCTTTGATTGAAAAAACGAATATGCGGCAGGGTGGCCTCGCCGACGCCCACAGTGCCGATTTGCTCTGACTCCACCAACTCTATCTCTATACCCAAGCTTTTGTATTTATTGGATAATCCGGCAGCTGTCATCCAGCCGCTCGTCCCGCCGCCGAGTATGCATATTTTTCGAAGTCTCATAAATTCCCCTGAACTCATGCAAAATCATGTGTGTCATATGCGATGTCGAGACAAGGCTTCTCTCCATCCTGCGACGTTTAGTGCGGCCTAGGCTTTCGAACATTGTGATTGGGAGGAGCTCAGAAAAACCTGTACTGATAAAAACGTTATATGAATGTTAGATCGTGTTTGACAGCGCTGTCAAACTCCGCTTATGACGATTCCGTAACACTACAATAATAGCTCATAATGGGCAGTAACATGCCAAAATTGGCAAAAAAGGGGATACGATCGTGAAATCACACTCGAGCACAGCTGTAGATCGGCTTAGCAAATTATCACTGTTGGGAACGACAGCATTGATTGCCAGTTTTGGCTTTGCGCCAATGGCCTTTGCGCAGGACAATACAACATCTGTTGATGACGAAGATGTCGTCGTCTCAACCGGTATTCGTCAGTCTCTCAAGGAGGCTCGTGATCTGAAGCGCGATGCGGATACGGCTGTTGACTCGATCACGGCATCTGATGTCGGTGCTCTACCGGATCTTTCTGTCGCTGAAGCTCTGTCTCGCATCCCGGGTGTTGTGGCCCAGCGTTTTGATATCAACAATGATAATGGAGGGGATTTTCCGTCCCCCGAAGGTGGGGGTAACCTGATTCGTGGTCTGACATTGGTGAGAACCGAGTTTAATGGTCGAGATGCTTTCTCCGCAAATGGAGGGCGCGCGCTTGATTTTGGCACAATTCCGCCTGAACTTATCGGTGCTGTTGATGTTTTCAAAAACACCACGGCGGACATGATTGAAGGTGGTATTGGCGGTACAATCAATCTTCGCACGCTTGAGCCATTTGATCGTCAAGGGTTGGTTGCTGTCGCATCAATTGATGGCACTTATACAGACCTCAGAAAAGAATGGAGCCCAGATTTCAGTGCTGTCCTCGGCAACCGTTGGGACACAAGTGCGGGCGAGTTTGGCCTCCTGGGTTCGTTCTCATCCTCAGAGCTTCAATCTGAGTTGCACGGTTTTCAAATCGGTCAGGTCATTCCTTTCAATACAGGCGACCAGATAATCGCCTTGCCCAATGGTTTTCAATTGCGGACCAATGAGGTCGACCGTGAGCGTGAAAGTTACTATATAGCCGGTCAGTGGCAGGACCCGTCGGGTGATCTCAGGTTGACGGCAAAATATTCCCGTATCGACAACGAGACAGAAGGGAATGAGCGAACACTTGAATTCTTTGGGGATGGTGAGAGCTTCGGAGCATACAGTGTTGATGGCCTCACGACGACGCCATTTTCTTCATCGGGTATTGCGCAATGCAATGGGTCCAACGATCCTTCCCCTACAAACCCGACTTGCGAAATTACTGTCCCTGTAACGGGTCTCTACGAAACGGGTGTTATCAATAACAGCCTCAGAGACTGGACGGGTGCACGCGGTGCTAACTTTACGAATTTGGGGATTAATCAGGTTGATAAATCCACAACAGATGACATTAGTTTGAATCTGAAGTGGCGCCCATCCGATCAATGGTATGTTCAACTTGATGGGCATAGAACCACAGCTGAATCAACCCGGGAACGTCTGTGGGCCGGATCACGTTTCTTCTCAGATTTTACAATTAATGCAGACCTCGACAACCCGAGTGTCGGGCTTCTTCCCAGAACGGACAGTAATCCTATCCGCCGTGCTGGTGGCGGTGCTCCGACGAGCGGCATTCTTTCGGATCCATCAAACTCTTTCCTTCTTTTTGCGGCTGATGAATTCCGCGATAACGAAGGCGACATGTATGCACTTCGTGGTGATATTGAGTATGAATTCGACAATGATGGTTGGTTTGACTCTGTGAAGTTCGGCGCTCGATATGCCGAACGTGATCAGGTCAATCGTCAGGCTGGCTTGAATTGGGCGGGTGTAGCTCCGCCTTGGACGGGTGCAGTGGAAAGTAATGGCTTCCAAGGTGGATATCTACCTTACACAGAGCTTAATACTCCCGGTTTTGAAGTGGTTGACTTTGCCGGTTTCTTCAGAGGTGGAGTCGTTCAAGGCGCTAATTCTTCCGTTGTTTTTGCCGATCGTGAACTCATTCAAGATTACGATGCCTTCGTCGCTGCTATCTTTAGTGATATTAACATCTCCAATCCCGACGAGGGTTTGAATCCTGACTGGAATCCATTGCGCGACACTAACGGAGTAGTAGCGGCTAATACGGCGTTTGGTGGTGACGGCGTGACCCCATATAGTAGTGATCGGGGGTCTATCGGTGATGTTACCGAGAAAACACAGAATTATTATGCCAGGCTTGATTTTGGCAACGAGTTTAACAACGGTATGTCAATCGAAGGAAATGTCGGTGTCCGTTACACAAAATCAGATGTGAGCGGTGTTGGGGGGTTGAACTTCGGAAATCTACTCTCCGCCGAGGGGCAAGCAGGTAATCTTACGGCGAATGATCTGAGGTTGCTCAACTTTATTCCGGATGCGGTAGCGTTTTCGCAACAAGAAAGCACTGTGAGGGAAGGTACCTTCAGTTCAACCGATTTCTGGCTTCCATCTTTGAATGTAAAATGGAACTTGAATGACAGCAGCTTAATTCGATTTGCGGCAAGCGAAACTATTACCCGACCTCGAATTGACCAACTCAATGGAGCTCAGTTTGCCAATGTTCAAAATCTCTTTATCTCCACTGATGATCTCGATGTGCCCGAAGATGAGCGGATTATTGACATCACGACACAACAGATTGTAATCAGTGGTGGCAATCCAGATCTGCAGCCGATTGAATCGACAAACCTGGACCTCTCTTTTGAGCATTACTTTGGTGATAATAACTCACTGACTTTGTCTCTGTTTAATAAAGATATACGCAACAATATCGTGAATGGTGCGATTACACTCGATACAGTCAGTCTTGACGGTGACGATATTTCCATTCGCTTTGCAGGTGATTTGAATCAGGATGAGGCGACTATCCGAGGTCTTGAGCTGGCATATCAGCAATTTTATGACGGGTTGCCGGGATTCTTGGGGAACTTGGGTGTTCAAGCTAACTATACCTATATCGATGCTGATACGAATGCGCCAATTCCGTTTCTTGACTCGGACCAAGATGGTAATCCGGATGGGCCACAAGATGTCTTACGTTTCGGTGTAACTGACTTTCTCGGTCTTTCCGAGCATGCGGCTAATCTGATCGGTATTTATCAAGATGATAGATTGGAGATGCGCCTCGCTTACAATTGGCGCTCAGAATATTTGGGGTCCTATCGTGATTTTGTCTCTGGAAACCCGATCTTCCAGCAACCGACAGGTTACCTCGATGGATCAATCAAGTATGATTTGACAGAAAATTTCCAAATTCGGGCTCAGATCGCAAACATCACGGATGAGAAAGCCAATTCCGAACAGCAAATCGATGCTGATGGAACACGTTTCGGGCGGACGAGCTTTGTTGGCGACCGTCGTATTCGGATTGGTGCGCGTTACGCATTCTAAATCTAGTCCAGATTTACTTAGACAATGAAAAAGGGGCCTTTGGGCCCCTTTTTTGAACCCTCAGCTCACAAAAGGCTTTTACATGATCCGCTCCCTTTCCTTGAAAACAGTCTCTCTTGCCGCTTTATCCCTCGCGCTCGTCGCCTGTGGTGGAGAGGCTGTGAATGAAGCTGCAAGCACGACATCGGATGCGCGTGTGCCGGGTACGGTTAATCCCGCAATTTGGCCAAAGGTAGAAAGTCCTGTTGGCCTCGATCCGGCGATGGAGCAACGCATCACAAATATCATGGCGCAGATGACGCTTCGTCAAAAGGTGGGGCAGATTATTCAGGCCGATGTAGGCTCCATTTCACCGGAAGATGTGAAAATTTATCCCTTGGGTTCAATTCTGAACGGCGGAAACTCTGCGCCAAATGGCGATAACCGCTCGCCGGCTTCGGCTTGGGTTGAGCTTGCCGATGAATTTTATGAAGCGTCAAAAGAAGCCTATGGAGATAATCTGTTTATCCCAATGATCTGGGGCACGGATGCGGTTCACGGTCATAACAACATCCCCGGCGCGACGGTTTTTCCGCATAATATCGGGCTTGGCGCGACACGAAACCCGTCATTGCTCGGCCAAATCGGCGCGATCACAGCGCAGGAAATTCGTGTCGGTGGGCAGGAATGGACATTTGCCCCGACCATCGCCGTTGTGCGTGATGATCGCTGGGGCCGGACTTATGAGGGTTACTCTGAAAACCCGGATGTGACAGCGTCTTATGCGGGCGAACTTATTCGCGGCATTCAGGGCGAGGTCGGCAGTGATGACTGGTTGAAGGGTGATCACGTGATTGCGACGGCAAAACATTTTCTTGCGGATGGCGGGACGGAGCAGGGCCGCGATCAGGGTAATTCCATCGAATCTGAGGAAGAAATCCGCGACATTCATGGTGCGGGTTACCCACCTGCATTGGAAGCTGGCGTGCAAACGGTCATGGCGAGTTTCTCCAGCTGGCAGGGCCGTAAACTGACGGGGCATAAGGGGCTTTTGACGGATGTTCTCAAGGGTCAAATGGGATTTGACGGTTTCATCGTTGGCGATTGGAATGCGCATGGACAGCTCGATAGCTGTACGAATACGGATTGTCCCGAAGCCCTCCATGCCGGGCTCGACATGTATATGGCGCCGGACAGTTGGAAAGGGTTGTTCGAAACGACTCTGAAACAGGCGGAAAATGGCGAAATCCAAATGGACCGTTTGGATGATGCGGTCCGTCGTATTCTCCGCGTGAAGTTACGATCCGGTCTCTTTGAAGCGGGCAAACCATCTACACGCGGCGTTGCGGGAAAGTACGACCTCTTGCAAGACCCGAAATCGAAAGAGGTCGCTCGTCAGGCTGTCCGCGAATCGCTCGTGCTTCTTAAAAATGACGGTGTTCTGCCATTATCAAAAGACGCAACGATTGTGGTTGCGGGCGATGGCGTCGACAATATCGGGAAACAATCCGGGGGTTGGACACTCTCTTGGCAGGGCACGGGGAATGAGAACTCAGACTTCCCCGGAGGCTCCTCGATGCTGGACGGAATTGAACGTCATTTGGCGTCTGGATCCGGCACGGTCATTCAGGCAGATGATGACGGTATCTATACAGGGAACCCCACGGTTGCCGTTGTCGTTTTCGGTGAAGACCCTTATGCCGAATTCAAAGGCGATATTGATACGCTGGCTTACAAGCCGGGTGATGATAGTGATCTGAATTTGCTCAAGAAATTCCAAGCGGATGGCATTCCAACTGTCGCGGTGTTCCTGTCCGGTCGTCCTATGTGGATGAACCGCGAGATTAATGCGTCTAACGCATTTGTCGCGGCATGGTTGCCGGGCTCCGAGGGCGGCTATGCGATGGATGTCTTATTTGGCGATGCAGATTTTAAAGGTACACTGCCTTATAGTTGGCCACGCACGGCCATCCAGACACCGCTAAATTATGATGACGAGGATTATGATCCGCTCTTCGCATATGGTTATGGCATGACCTATGCGGCTGAGAACATTCTAGGCGTATTGCCCGAAGAGGCGGGCATTGAGCTTTCGCAGAAGAATGAGAGTGAGTTCTTCAAAGCCGGTAAAGCCGTTTTCCCGTGGTCCATGAGTGTTGGGGACGCGGAGGGAAGAACGACAGTTAACACATCCAGAGCGACCAGCCCGGCCGGGACAGTAGAAATTATCTCTGCCGATGATGGTGTTCAGGAAAATATCCGAACTTTGTCGTTTAAGGGTCCCGGACGTTTCGAGGTGCGCGGCACGCCAATTGATTTGCGACGTCAAAATACAGGCGATATGGCGATTTATATGCGCCTCCGTCCGGAAGACGGAGCGGTTGAGGGTGTCCGTATGGGACTGGATTGCGGCGGCGATAGCTGTGCGGTTGACCAAAATCTCTCAAGCGTTCTTTTGGCGGGTAAAGCCGGTGAGTGGAGCGAAGTTTCTGTGAAACTCTCCTGCGTCGCACCCGCTGCAAATATGGAATATGTCAGGTCCCCGATTGTCATTGAAACGGATGGCCCTGCAAAGTTCAGTCTCTCAGATATTCGTCTTGTTTCTAATGAAGGACAGGCTGTCTGTCTGGATTAAGTCTACCGGATGCTAAAAATACGCCCGTCCAGTGAAAACCGGACGGGTTTTTAAATCCGGGGACGGGCAGCGCCTCCTGCCTGTGTATTTTACAGCTTAATCTTTGATTTAAATAAGCTTCATTGGGTTTATTTCATAAAAATATGGCTTTTTGTCACACCATTTCATATGGGTGTCTTGTATGACTGCGACGGAGATCGCGGCTGAGAAGGGGACGCGAGGTATCGCATGAAAGCTACGATAACAGATGTTGCGAAACGCGCAGGCGTCTCAATGAAAACGGTTTCCCGTGTTCTAAACAATGAACCAAATGTAGCGGAGAAAACGCGGGAGCGTGTAAAAGCGATTGCGCTGGAACTGCGTTATTCCCCTAATCTGGCGGCCAGAGGCTTGGCGACCTCAAAATCCTATCTTGTCGCGCTGATGTATGACAATCCGTCGCCAAATTATATAGCCCATATGCAACGTGGTGCCATCGATGCCTGCCGTGAGGTTGGCTATCATCTCGTCGTAGAGCCTCTGTCGCTCGGTTCAGCAAAAACTCAGGATGAGAAAGCACAAGCGATACGGACGGTGTTGGACCAACTTCCGGTCGATGGTGTCATTTTGACACCGCCGCTCTGTGATAGTGCCACAGTGCTCGAAACGCTTTCTGAACTCCGAATTGATTGTGTGCGCGTTGCCCCTAAAAACGGGGGTTTGCAGCCTTTTGTGGCCATGGATGACGAAGCTGCGGCCTATCAAATGACTCAATATTTGATTCAACAAGGCCATAAACGGATTGGTTTTGTTAAAGGTCATGTTGGCCATTCTGCCACCGTTTGGCGCTATCAAGGTTATATGAAGGCGATGGAAGAAGCTGGAGTTGAGGCTTCACCGAAAATTGTCGCGCAGGGCGATTTCTCGTTTGAGTCCGGTGCGACCGCTGCGCGGGACCTTTTATCCTTGGACGCGAAAGAGCGGCCAACAGCAATTTTTGCATCAAATGACGATATGGCGGCGGCGATTTTTTCTGTAGCCGGGCAATTTGGTATTGATGTCCCGCGTGAACTTTCCGTTTGTGGTTTTGATGATACGCCATTGGCGCAAGTTATCTTTCCTGCACTCACGACTGTGCGTCAGCCGATATATAAAATGGGGTATGAGGCCGCCAGACAACTTGTGGCTTCAAAAAAGGTCGGCCTAGAGCCGGAACAGATTCTCGACTTTGAGATTATGATCCGGGATTCTGTGGCGTCGCCTGCATCTTAATGCCCAAGTTTTCAGCCTCAAACCTACTGTGATGATTGACAGCGCTGTCACGTAGACTTACCTGTTAGAAAACCGCATGAGACGGTGACTTTAAACGACAGGCGGGGATCGCGTCTGATAAAAGGGAACCCGTTGTGGAAGATATGAATATCGAATCCGCCGATAAAGCTGAACATATTGAGAGTGCCGCTGGCGAAAGTGCCGGAGAAATGAGTTCGACTTTTGTCCCCGTTGAGCCCTTCGAAATCGTTGTTTTCGGGGGGACGGGTGACTTGGCGAGACGCAAGCTAATACCCTCACTTTACCACAGATTTTGTGATGGTCAGATCCCGGCGCAATCAAAAATTATCGGGGCGTCCCGTTCAGTTATGTCACGCGACGATTATCTTGAGATGATCCAGACAGCTTATCTGCAATTCAGCAATGATGACCAATTCTCGGAAGAAAAATGGGCGAGTTTTTGTAATTTGGTTGATTATGTCTCCGTTGACGTCACGAAAGATGATGACTGGGCCGATCTGGGTAAAGCCTTGGATAAGTCAAATAAGCTCATTCGGGTCTTCTATCTGGCCATGCCGCCAGGACTGTTTTCCGATATTTGTCAGGGGCTGAAAAAAGCGAAATTGGCACATAAGCAGAGCCGTGTTGTTCTCGAAAAACCATTGGGGCGGGACTTTGAGTCTGCGAATGAAATTAATGAGGCCGTTGGGCGCGTGTTCTCTGAAAACCGGATTTACCGGATTGATCATTTCCTCGGAAAGGAAACTGTTCAGAATTTGCTCGTCTTACGTTTCGGCAACGTCCTGCTAGAACCGCTCTGGGATAAAAACAGTATTGAACATATCGAGATTACGGTTGCCGAGGATATCGGGGCAGGCGGACGCGGGGCCTATTACGACAAATCCGGGGCGCTGCGCGACATGGTTCAGAACCATCTGCTCCAACTGCTCTGCCTGACGATGATGGAAGCACCGGGATCAACGGATGCGGATGATTTACGGTTAGAAAAAATCAAAGTCCTCAGGGCGTTAAGCCCGATTGACGCATCAAATGTCAAAGAGAAAACGGTTCGCGGACAATATGTTAAGGGTCGCGTCAAAGATGCATCTGTTCCCGATTATCTCAGCGATGTTGAATTTGATGAGAGCACGACCGAGACCTATGTTGCCCTCCATGCCGAGGTGAATAATTGGCGCTGGGCGGGTGTTCCGATCTATATCCGCACGGGCAAACGCATGAGCGCGAGACGCTCCGAAATTATCATCCAGTTCAAACCCGTGCCGCATTCTATTTTTGGCCCTGAAATCAAGGTCAATCCGAACAAGCTCGTCATTCGCTTGCAGCCCGATGAAGCGGTAAATCTCTGGATGGAGATTAAAGAGCCGGGGGCGGGTGGTTTGCGGTTGAAAACGCTGCCACTAAACCTGTCTTACGCCGATAATTTCACCGTGCGTTATCCCGATGCCTATGAACGTCTTCTCATGGATGTTGTGCGGGGTAATCTCTCGCTCTTCATGCGACGGGACGAAGTTGACGCCGCTTGGCGCTGGTGTGACGGTATTTTGGAAGCTTGGGAGTCCACAGGACAGCCTGTCTCCTATTATCCCGCGGGGTCTGATGGACCTGATGCTGCCGACCGCATGCTCGCAGAGCAGGGCGATGAATGGTCGGCCATCTGATGATTGACACTTACGTTATGAACGATTGCGGCGACCCTGTTGCTGCCGCTGCGGAGGCGATTGAGACGGCCCTGCGCACTGCCCTGGCTGAAAGAGGTAAAGCGTCACTTATGGTGTCGGGTGGAAGCTCTCCACGACCGGTCTATGAGAGACTATCAAACGCGGATTTGGGCTGGTCAAAAGTATCCGTAGGCCTCGTCGATGAACGTTGGGTCGATCCGGGGCAGGCAGGTTCAAATGAGGATTTTATCCGTGAGACACTCATTCAAAATGCTGCCAGTGATGCAAAATATGTCGGGTTGAAAACATCCGCTAAGACGGTTGAAGCAGGTCTGAAAGAGGCTGAAAACCGTCTCGCCAGTTTCGCAAGTCCTTTCGATATTTGCGTCATGGGGATGGGGACGGACGGTCATACGGCCTCCTGGTTCCCGAATGCAGGCGGTTTGGATGCAGCTCTCTCCCTGACGAATGAGAAAACGCTCTGTTATGTTGACGCCACAGGCTGTCCTGTCGCGGGCGACCATACAGACCGGATCAGTTTGACCCTGAAGGCTGTCTTAGAGTCCCATAATATTATCCTGTTCATCCCGGGTGAGGCAAAGCGCAAAGTCTTTGACAAAGCGACGGATAAACCTCTCTCAGAGGCGCCTGTCCAAGCGCTCCTGCGTGCGGGTTCCAAACTTCATGTCTATGCGAGTCCTGCATCATGACCCATTCTGTCATCAAAAAAGTCACGGACCGTATCGTTGAACGGTCCAAAAAATCTCGCGAGGGCTACCTCGCCGCCTGTGAAGCGCAGATGCGAGAAGGCCCGCGACGCAAGCGTTTGTCCGAAGGTAATATCGCTCATGCCTCAGCAGGTTGTGCTGTGCTTGAGAAGACCGAACTGCTCGGCGCGAAATGGCCAAATATCGGCATTGTGACGGCTTATAACGATATGCTTTCGGCGCATCAGCCGTTTGAGCGTTTTCCCGAACTGATCCGCCATGCCGCGCGTCGCAACGGTGCGACGGCGCAGGTCGCAGGCGGAGTACCCGCCATGTGCGATGGTGTGACTCAGGGACGTGAGGGGATGGAACTCTCGCTATTCTCCCGTGATAATATTGCGCAGGGGGCCGCGATTGCACTGTCTCACGATATGTTTGATGCTGCGATTTATTTGGGTGTCTGTGACAAAATCGTACCGGGCCAGCTTATTGCGGCGCTCCGCTTTGGCTGGATCCCACAGATTTTCGCACCTGCGGGGCCAATGCCATCTGGCATTACAAATCCCGAAAAAGCGCGCGTGCGTCAGGCTTTTGCGGCGGGCGAAGCGACCCGCGCTGAGCTCCTTGCAGCTGAAGCTGCCAGCTATCACGCACCGGGTACATGCACATTTTACGGCACGGCCAATACGAACCAGATGCTGATGGAAGTCATGGGAATGCAACTCCCGGGGTCCAGCTTTGTCCATCCCAATACGCCGCTTCGAGACGCTTTGACGGCGCAAACAACGCGCCGTGCGACACAAATCACCAGCCTTGCTAAAGGCGACAATGCCGCCTTTACCCCGGCCTGCAACGTCATTTCGGAAAAGAGCATCGTCAACGGACTCGTTGGCCTGATGGCGACGGGCGGCTCCACCAATCTCACCATTCACATGGCGGCAATTGCGCGGGCCGCGGGCATCATCATTGATTGGGATGACTACGCGGAAATTTCCAAAGCCGTCCCGCTGATCTGCAAAATCTATCCGAATGGTATCATGGATGTGAACCATTTCCACGCGGCGGGGGGGATGGCCTATCTCATTCGCGAATTGCTGGACGGTGGTTTGCTGCAAGAGGATGTCGTTACCGTCGCAGGCGGAAACGGGCTTCGTGAGTATACAAAAGAGCCCATGAAGAACCTCCATGCCGAAGCCGATACTGTGCTCTGGCGCGACGGCCCAACGGAGAGCCTTGATAAAGAGATTCTGACGACCGTTAATAATCCCATGCGCCCTGATGGTGGACTGGCTCTCCTGACTGGAAATTTGGGTCGAGCCGTCATGAAGGTCTCCGCCGTGAAACGCGAGAACTGGCTGGTAGAAGCGCCTGCCATTGTCATCGAGGATCAGAACGAATTGATTGCGATGCACAAAGCCGGAGAGTTGGAGCGTGACTTTGTTGTCGTGCTACGCTTCCAGGGGCCGCGCGCGAATGGTATGCCGGAACTTCATAAGCTCACGCCGATTTTGGGCTTGTTACAGGATAAAGGTTTCCGTGTTGCAATGGTCACGGACGGTCGTATGTCCGGCGCATCCGGTAAAATTCCAGCGGCTATTCACATGCATCCGGAAGCCCTCATGGGCGGTGCTATCGCGCGGGTTCAGACAGGCGACATTGTCTGTGTTGATCCGGAAAACGGCTCGGTTGAAGTTCTAGATGTTGATCTTTCAACGCGCACGCCTTCGCAACAACCATCGCAGCCACAGCATGCGGCGCTGGGTATGAATATGTTTGCGGCCCAGCGCGCGATTGCAACTGACGCCGAAAGCGGCGCGTCCACACTCGGCGAAATGCCGTGGATGCCGGCGAATCGGGAGTGTAGCTAATGGCTTTAAATGGGGGAGCAAACGGGTTGACGCTTGTTGGCGATGTCGGCGGGACGAATTGTCGTTTGGCTTTGGCAGAACGCAACGCGTCCGGCGAGATCGAACTGCATCATTCCGAGCGTTACGCGGTCGCGAAGTTCAAACATTTTAACGATGTCGTCGCCAGCTATCTCGACAAACATTCCATTAGTGCACGTCAGGGCGCCTTCGCTTTTGCAGGCCCAAAATTTGATGATGAAATCCGGATGACGAATATTAACTGGATTGTCTCAGAAGATGAGCTGCGGAAAACCTTCCATCTGGAAACCGCAGTCGTGCTCAATGATTTTGTCGCCATGGCCAATGGCGCGACAGTGATCCCAGATGATGGATTTGATGTCCTGATTCCGGGTAAAGTTAATTATAACAAACCTGTTGCGGTGCTTGGACCGGGAACAGGGATGGGTTTGTCATGTATCCTGCCCGGAACGCCTTTACAAATCGTGCCGACAGAAGGTGGCCATACAGGGTTTGCTCCGATGGATGCGCTGGAACGCGATATTCTGGCCTATTGGTCAGAGCGATTACCATTTGTCTCTGCTGAAGCATTACTGTCAGGACCGGGCCTCGTTCGCCTTTATACTGCAATCTGCGCGATCCACGGAGAGGCTTGCAACGATCTCACAGCGCCCGAGATCGTTGCGGCGGCGGAGCTTTCGGCCAGATCACTCGCGAGGAAAACGGTCAATCAATTCTGTTCCATGCTGGGTGGCTTTGCCGGGAACGCGGCGGTCACCCAAGGCGCATCCGGCGGCGTTGTTGTGGGCGGCGGAGTGTCCCGACACATTGCGCCCTTTATCGGCGCATCTGACTTTGTTTCCCGCTTCAAAGATCGTGGCCCGGGCAGTTGGTATGTTAAAGACATCCCCGTCCGCCTTATCCAGGCGGATTTTGTGCCGCTTTACGGTGCCGCCGCGATGGTGCTTCAAAAGCCGAATTAAAAGGTTCTATTATGCGTTATGCTCTCTCGACCCTCGCGGTGTTAATGCTCACGGCTTGCGCGGCCGGGGAGAGTTTTGAGGCACCAGTCTATGAAACGGTTGGTGCCATTACGACGACGCGCACGGACTTAATTTCACCGCGGACGAAGATCGAAAAACTCGGGGGAGAATATGGCTGGTCCGAAGGTCCGGTCTGGGTGGAGAAGTTGGGAGCCGTTCTCTTTACAGATGTGCCCGGTAACACGATCCATAAGTTCAAAGACGGTGAGGGTTTGTCCGTCTGGATGAAGCCCTCCGGCGCGGTCCCGCCTCTGCCGGATTACACGTCCAGTCCCGGTGCGAATGGCCTCATCATGTTTGACGCAGACCACATCATTGTGCCCGATCACGGCAGTCGAACCCTCTGGAAACAGAATATTGAGACTCTAGAGCGAACCGTCTTGGCTGATAATTTTGAGGGCAAGCGCTTGAACAGCCCGAATGATGCGGCCCTGCACAGTTCCGGCCTCATCTTTTTCACAGATCCGCCTTATGGTCTAAAGGGGCAGGATGAAAACCCGGCCAAGGAATTGGATTTTAATGGTGTTTTCGCTCTTGCACCTGACGGGGCTATGACACTCATAGATGACACTATCGTCCGTCCCAACGGTGTCATTCTCTCGCCGGATGAGCGGACACTCTATGTCGCGAATTCCGATCCGGCGACGGCAAATTGGATCGCTTATGATGTGTCGCCGACAGGTGAAGTGTCTAACCGCCGTGTGATCGCTGAAGCGTTTCAGGACTTAAAAGCAGGCCTTCGCGGCAATCCGGATGGTATGGCCATGGCGGCAGATGGAACAATTTTTGCGACAGGGCCGGGCGGCGTGTTGATGCTATCCCCCACAGGGGAAAAACTGGGTTTGATCTCAACGGGAACTGCCATTGCGAACGTCACTTTTGGCGGTGAGGACGGACGCGATCTCTATATGACATCTCACACATTCCTTGCGAGGACACGCACCGAGGTAAAGGGCCACGGCTTTTAGTCTACTGATAATCCATTGGATTGATCGAACTGAATTTTGGCGAGGCGGGCATAGAGTCCGCCTTTTTCTATGAGCTCACCATGTGTGCCCGTCTCCACAATGCGCCCGTTTTCCAACACGAGAATGCGGTCGGCTTTCAGGACAGTCGAGAGGCGATGCGCGATAACGAGTGTCGTCCGACCATCTGACGCGCCCTCAAAGGCTTTTTGCACGGCTTGCTCGCTCTCAGAGTCGAGGGCGGAGGTCGCCTCATCCAGCAGGAGAATGGGGGCATCGCGTAAAATAGCCCGTGCTATGGCGATGCGCTGTTTCTGCCCCCCGGACAGCGTTGCGCCCTGTTCGCCTAAATCACTGTCATATCCATCGGGCAAGGCCATGATGAAATCATGCGCATAGGCTGCTTTCGCGGCAGCTTCGATCTCAGCTTGTGTCGCACTGTCTTTGCCATAAGCGATGTTCTCAGCGGGGGAGCCGGAGAAGAGCGGCGTGTTCTGCTGCACAACCGCGATTTGCTGCCGCAGGCTCTGTGGGTTGAGATCGCGAATAGGGTTGTCATCCACCGAAATAACGCCGGATTGGATATCGTAGAAGCGGAGCAGGAGTTGGAAGACCGTCGTTTTGCCCGCGCCGGACGGTCCGACCAAGGCCACGCTCTCACCGGGGTGAACCTGAAAGGACACATCGGTCAGAGCGGGAGCATCTTGCCGCGTGGGATAGGTGAAACTGACGGAGTCAAAGCTAATTTCGCCCGTCGCACGGGTGAGTGAGACAGCATTATCTGCGGCCGTAATGATGGGTGTTTCGTCCAGAATGTCGACCAAACGGTCTGCCGCACCTGCCGCGCGCAGGAGGTTGGTGAAGGTTTCGGTTAGCGAACTCGCGCCGCCAATTGCTAGGAAGGAGAAGAAGACAAAGGCCGTAATATCCCCACCTGTCATCCGGCCATTGAGAACTGACCACGCCCCAAAGTTTAGAATACCAATGATACCGACAAAGGCGATCATGAACATGAGGGCCGTCAGCATGGACTGGACCAGAATGCGTTTACGCTGCGCAGTATAGCTGGCTTCAATATCTTCGCCGAACCGCCTGCGTTCTCCGTCTTCCTGCGTATAGGCTTGGACTGTTTGTATGCCGCCAATGGCTTCGCCGGCGCGGGCGGATGCGTCCGCCAGACGGTCCTGTCCGTCACGGGAAAAGCGTTTGATTTTCTTGCCCGTCAGGATGAGCGGCAAAATCATCGCGGGCGCAATTGCAACCACCATCAGTGCAAGTTTCCATGACAGGAAAAACATCATGATGATGGAGCCCGTAATTGTCGCCAGTGACCGCAGGGCGAAACTGACGGATCCTGTAATGACGGTTTCGACCAACGTCGTGTCTGTCGTCAGGCGCGAGAGAACTTCACCCGTCCGCACGCGTTCAAAATAGGCGGGCGAGAGCAGGGTTAGGCGATCAAAAACAGCCTTACGAATATCCGCAATAACGCGCTGCCCCAGTCGCGTGATGAAAAAGAACCGCAACGCGCCCGTAATCGCGAAGAGAATTGCGAAAACGGCCGCGAAAAGGAAGTGGCGATTGAGATTGCCATCTCCCTCAACATCAATTGACTCACATATCGCAATTGACGTTGTTCCGTCACCAAAGCCGCAATCAATGATGAGTTTGACGATCCAGGGCATAGCCAAGCTGCCTAGGGCCGATAGCGTCAGGAAAATCAGAAAGGCAATTAACTGGCCCGGATAACGTCCGATAAAGGGCCAGAGTTTAGCGAGGGGACGTAGTGAGCGGGCTTTGCTCCGCCCGGCTTTGTCTTGGTCCATTTGCGCGGCAAAGGCCGCACCGGAACTGCGGGAAGGGTCTGTTGAAACGTCAGCCATAATTGCCGCGTTATGACATTTTGCGAGCCACCTGTAAAAGCCTGTTTATGACGCAGAGCGCATGGCTTGCAGTCATCCGCGAACCGCGTCAGATGACGGCTATGACGAGTCCCCACACAGTCCTCGAACAACAGTTCGGCCATAAGGCATTCCGTCCGGGACAGGCCGATATTATCGATCATATTATGTCGGGCCGGAATGTCTTGGCTGTCATGCCAACGGGTGCCGGTAAATCATTGTGCTACCAAGTGCCGAGCCAACTTCTGGACCGTCCCACCGTCGTTGTCAGTCCGCTCGTGGCTCTCATGGATAACCAAGCGGCAGGCCTGCGCGCCAACGGTGTGCCCGTCGCTTGTATTCATTCCGGACAATCGCGTGAGGAGAATGTCGCGCAGTGGCGGGATATCGCGTCGGGTCGCGCCAAGCTCGTTTATCTCTCACCGGAACGGTTGATGACGGGGCGCATGCTGGCCGCGATGAAAGCGCTCGACCCCGCGCTCTTCGTCGTGGATGAGGCGCATTGCGTTTCCAAATGGGGGCCGGCCTTCCGGCCAGAATATGCGGACCTGACACGGTTGCGCGATATGTTCCCTGAGGCCCGGATTGCGGCCTTTACCGCGACGGCAGATGACGCGACACGGAAAGATATCGCGCAGCGATTATTCGCGGGGCAGGGCGAAGTTATCGTGCACGGCTTTGACCGTCCGAACCTCTCGCTCAACGTCGCGCCACTGACGAACCGCACGCAGCAGCTCTTGGGCTGGATGGAAAACCAGCGTGGGAATTCGGGAATCGTGTACTGCCTGTCGCGGAAGAATACTGAGAAATATGCGCAAGTCCTCTGCGATGCTGGCTATAAAGCGCTGCCCTATCACGCGGGTTTATCTGCGGATGTCCGGTTCGAAAACCAGGAACGATTTCTGGCCGAACCCGCCACTATCATCGTTGCGACAATTGCGTTCGGGATGGGGATCGATAAATCCGATGTACGCTTTGTCTATCACCTGAACCTACCCAGCTCATTAGAAGCTTATTATCAGGAAATCGGCCGCGCGGGACGGGACGGCGCGGAGTCAGAGACCGCCATGGTCTATGGTCTCGACGATATCAGAATGCGTCGACAATTCATCAGTGATGATGGCTCTGATGCGGACCACCAACTCCGCGAACATAAACGGCTCGACGCGTTGCTCGGCTATTGCGAAGCCGCACAATGCCGCCGTCAAATCCTGATGTCTTATTTCGGTGAAGATGCGCCGGTCTGTGGAAATTGCGATGTTTGCGAAAACCCGCCCGTCCTGATTGATGTAACGGACACAGCGACGGCGCTATTCGGCGCGATTGAGGAAACGGGGCAACGTTTCGGCGCGACCCATGTCATTGCCGTGGCGAGGGGAGAGGAGACGCCGCGCATCCTGCAATTCAACCACGATAAAGTCCCGTCATTCGGGGCTGCGGATTTACCTAAACCTTATTTCCAAGGTCTCCTCAGACAGGCTGTGGCACTGCAATACATCCACGTGGATATGGAAAATTACGGGCGACTGGAATTGCTGCCCAAAGCCTTAGAGGTTTTGCAAGGCGGGGAGGCCTTCATGTGCAAAGACCCAACTGTTAAAAAGACGAAGACAAAAACCACCACCCGACAGAGACAAATAAAGAGCGCGTCATTAAGCTCGGATGATACCGATCTTCTAACCCGTCTCAAATCCCTGCGCATGGATTTTGCGCGGGAACTCGGAAAGCCTGCCTTTGTCGTATTCTCTGATGCGACCCTGATGGATATGGTCATGAAGCGTCCGCAAACGCGCGACGGCATGATGGATGTGAGTGGTGTCGGGCCCAGCAAATATGAGCGGTTTGGAGAAGCGTTCCTCGCAGAGATTGCGGGTTAGCCAATATTCAAGTTGCAGTTTTTTGGCGGCAAGGCTCCTTCCGTTCCGGGTTTGAAGACGAAAGTCGGCGCTGCGCTTGCGTCATACCGAAATTCAAAAATCACGGCCTGATCGACCACCTCTCCTGGTTCCATTGCTGTTTTGCGGGTGGCGGCATAAATCGGGCTGCCCAAGGCGCTATAACTCTCCGCACAGAGGGATGCTTTACCGGGAAGTTGTGCGGCATCGCCAAATCGACTCACGTCTGAGAGGGATCCGCTTTTTCGGACTTCAATATTGATGACCCCAATGAGGTCGATCGCGTCAACACCGAAACCGTCATTGGACGTGACGAGGAAGCGTGACAGTCCCGCTTCGTCTGTCGGAATTTCTACCGCAACAACCCTTGGCTTGATCTCGAACACGGCCCGATGGACGATTTGCGCAGCGGCGGGAAGGGAGAGAAGTTCCACACCGATAATCGCCATCGCGATATAGCGTTTCTTGCCGTTCAACATGGTTAATGATTTGAGACGATTCTTCATCAGGGAATAGGTGCAAACCCCATGCCGGATAACAGAGGCCGGATGGCGGGGGCCAAATGGGTTCGCGACTTGGCGACGGCGGGACAATCCGCTATGCGCCCCGCCATGACGCAAAGCTCACATATTGCAGGTCTCCTTTTTTCGGGGGGGCAGGACTCGGCCACATGTTTAGCTTGGGCGCTGGACCGGTTTGACCGTGTTGAGACGATTGGGTTTGATTATGGTCAGCGCCATGATGTCGAGATGCGATGTCGGTTAGAGGTACGAGAGGCTGTCCGTGACGCCTTTCCGCAATGGGCAGAAAAGCTCGGCGAAGACCACGTGATTAATCTCGCAGGGTTGGGACAGATCAGCGAAACTTCCCTCACGCGCGATGTTGAAATCGGTGTGCATGAGAACGGATTGCCGACGACATTTGTGCCGGGACGCAATCTGATTTTTCTAAATTACGCGGCGGCGCTGGGATGGCGACGCGGTTATACCGATCTCGTCGCAGGCATGTGCGAGGCTGATTTTTCCGGCTATCCCGATTGTCGCAAGGAAACTTTGGACACGCAGATGAAGGCGATTTCCTTGGGCCTGGATAAGCCCTTTAAACTCCACACGCCGCTCATGCATCTATCAAAGGCGGGGGCTTGGGATTTGGCTGATGATTTAGGCGGTGAGCCGCTTATCGAAATGATTCGAACAAAAAGTCATACATGTTACAGAGGGATACATGATAAACTTCATGCATGGGGTTACGGATGTGGAACCTGCCCTGCCTGTGAATTACGGGCCAATGGTTGGTTGGAATACACCGCATCATGACTTATGCCGTAAAAGAAATTTTCCTCACCGTCCAAGGTGAAGGGGTGCGGGCCGGAACCGTCGCCGTCTTTCTTCGCTTCGCAGGCTGTAACCTTTGGAGCGGTTTGGAGAAGGATCGTGCGAGTGCTGTTTGCAAATTCTGCGATACGGATTTTGTCAAAACCGACGGTTTGAATGGTGGGAAGTTCCAGACCGCCAAAGCCCTTGCAGACAAAGTGGCGGAGCTCTGGATCGGTGATGGCGTACGCTGGGTTGTTTGCACGGGCGGGGAGCCGCTGCTGCAACTTGATGATGATATTATAGCCGCCCTTCACGCGAATGATTTCAAAATTGCCGTGGAGACGAATGGTACTGTTCTAGCGCCTGAGGGCATTGATTGGCTCTGCGTATCACCCAAGGCGAATGCGAAGGTTTTGCAAACATCCGGTGATGAGTTGAAACTCGTCTATCCACAAGCGGAGAATAAACCATCAGATTTCACTGATCTGGACTTCACGCATTTTTGCTTGCAACCGCGTGATGACAGCTTTCTCGGCGCAAAAGATAAGGCGACGCATTCCGACGCCGCCTTTCAATATTGTCTCGAAAATCCGCTTTGGCGTCTATCTGTGCAGACGCATAAGGCGATAAATGTGCCTTAGCTGTTCCCGGCCGCACCAAGGGCTGCGAGTTTTTTGGACGCTTTTTTAGAAAAACGGGAAATCGACCGATCCGCGTCTGTCCAAGTTCCAACAGCGTTTGGCGCGATGGGACGATTGGCTAGGCTCGAATAATAGTCATATTCCATTGTGCCCAAGCTTTCGCCGCCTGCGCCAATAACTTCCGCCGTGATTTCCGCGCCCCCAATGCCGAAGCTCTGGAAAGAAAGGCTGACATCCTCGGATAACTGATTGAAAGTTGGACGGTTAGGTTTCGCCATTTCAAGTGTCACACGGAGTAATGTCGGCGCAGATTCCGAGCTGGCAATACCGTATTTCTCAAAATCATCGGCCAGTTCTGCGTTCATTTCTTCGACGAGGCGATCAATGTCTTTCTGACCATAATGACCATTATTTGAGAATGAGCCGTTTAATCGACCGGATCCGCGATCTGAGAGTTTTTTCGGCAGATTTTCCGCGCGGTGGGCGAGATCTTCTGAAACAACGACTTCGACCTTAATGGGGCCCGTAATTGTGCTCGCGAGATTAGAGTCGAAGCCGTTTGCATTTGCAAAGGCTGGCAGGCTCAAAGCCAAGGCAGTCGCTAAAATAGGGGTCAGTTTACGCATGTCATCACTCCATCTTTTGGAATTGTATAACACAAATTTGCCCCAACGCCAAAACACGACGCTGTGTTCACTCTAAAATCAAGGTGAACTTAACCTCTGGCAACGTCCACAACGACTGACAGAATGTTCCTTGCGCGCTTCACATTTTTTAACTCCGCATCCAACTGCATGGCGGAAATGTCACGGGAAACGGTCACGACCTTACCGGTCAGGTCGACCATTTGCGTTGTGATTGTGAGCATTTTTGAAGTTGTATCCAGCGCCGCATCCGTAATTTTGACGGGAACAGACCCAATATAATAAACGCCTTTGCCCGTGGCCCAGACACCTTTGCCGACCATTTTCGTGGTCCCAAAAGCCGCTTTCCCCGTGAGTTTCGTGGCTCCGACTGCGGTTTTGCCCGCAAATTTCGTCGTTTCATAGACGCCTTTGGCGGGAACGGTGACGACTTTATGGACGCCACAACCGGATAAAACCGTGGCCGCGAGGCATGTGGAAAGGATGAGTTTTGTAGTCCGCATGGCGAATGTTCCTAAACGTCGCGATGATTTGAGCTCAATCTATACAACACCGTCATTGAACAAAGCTTAAATGACAGGGCAGGCCTTCATTAACGTCCCTCGCGACGCCAGCCCCAAGCGATAAAGAGGAAGAACAGCCCGAAGATAAAGATACCAGGCGCAAGGGGTGTTCTGCGGCTTTGCGTGACGGTATAGGCCTCATGCGCGACTAAACCTATCCAATTTGATCCGCTCGCCGTGCGCCCCAATTTCGTCCTGCGGAGATTGGGCAGATTGGTCGCGTCCAGTTCAACACTTTTGACAAACCCGCCTGTCGCGTCTGAGACCGGACCGAGCGTCTCTTCTGTCGGGAGGAGGTTCGAATATTCGCGTGGGTTTAGCGCACCCACCGCTGTAACAGCGGAGATATCCTCATTCGAGAGCCGATATGCGCCCTGTCCGGCGAGTGGGACAACAGCGCGGTAGAGACCGTCCGAGATACGGTCCAGCGATGCGCGACTGCGTGTGCCGTCCGGGGCAATAATTTCGACGGGTGTGTCGACATCATCGAGCGAACGCCGTGTGATGACGAGTTGGTCGCCATTTCTCACAGCAGACAAGGTATCCGCATCCAGTTCCGGCTCGCCCATCAACCAATGGGCGGTCCGGCGGAACATTTCGCGATAGGGGCCGCCGCCTTCATGGCCTTTCGCCCAGAGCCAAGCGTGGTCACTCATCAACATGGCGACGCGACCTTGGCCGACCTTGTCGATGACGAAGAGCGGGACGCCTTCCGGTCCGTCCATCAACACGTCTCCATCTACGGGATCATTATCAATCGCGCGGTACCAGGGCCCCCAGCTTTCCGACGTTTCGCCGACGAAATCCGATGTAATGGGATGGCGGCGGCCTTTGGTGTTCAACTCCGGCTTGAACGCACCCGTCAAAACATCTCCCGTCGGGCGTGAGGGGAGGATGGTGACGAGTGGTGTGCGGTAGAGGCTGGCATTGGTCGCAAATGCGGGACCGGTGGCGAGGAGCAGGGCACCACCATCCTCGACATAATTTGCGATATTCTGGAAATATTGTGGCGGAATTGTCGGGCTGGACCGGCCTGCGCGGCGGGAGAGGGACCGACGTTCATATTGATCGAAAATCACGAGATCGAATTCGTCCAGTTTTTCCTCGAAGAGTTGGCGAGTCGGGAATTGGATGAGGGAAAGCTCTCGCTCACCCGCATTTACATATTTCGCGCGGCTGGTCAGAATGGTGAATTGAACGAGGTCCAGCGCCGGATCGGATTTCAGGAGGTTTCGCCAAGCCCGCCCGCCGGAATGGGGTTCTCCCGTCACGAGAAGAACGCGAAGGCGATCCCGCACACCCTGTATCTCTGAGACGAAGAGATTATTGTTGAGCGTGAGTTCTCCGGCGACGCCCTCCACCACGAGTTCGACCGTATTGCTGCCGCGTTGTTCAATTTCCAGTGGGACCGAGAGCGGGCGTCCGATAGTGATAGGGAAACGGGCTTTCACCGTGCCGTTCAATTTCAACTCGATACGGGCGCGCTCACCTTCAAAGCCGAGGTCTTCGACGAGGATTTCGAACTCCGCCTGTTCACCGACAACACCAAATTTCGGCGCTTTTGTCGCGAGGATACGGCGGTCGCGGGCATTGGGTTTGCCAATGATCAGGCTGTGGAATGGGATGTCTTCAGGTAAGAGAGCTGCGGTTGCTTCGGCCACATCATGCGCCCGCCCATCCGTGAGCGCGACAACGCCTGCTAAACGACCGGACGGTGCTGCGGCGAGGGCATCACTTAATGCAGCGGCTAGAAGTGTACCGTCACCCGCCTGCGGGACATTGACCGTAATGATGTCGAGATCTTCGCTTGCGCGGAATTCAGCTTTTAGTGCAGCAGACATGGCGTCCAACGCTTCGGTCCGCCCGCCAAAACTCATACTATCAGAGCGGTCTTCTATGACGATAACTGTGTCAGGGAGCGTCTGGCGTGCTTCTTCCACAATTTGCGGATTGAGGAGGCCGAGTAGCAGAAATAGCCCTGCCGTTAGACGCGTGAACTGACTACGCAGACGTCCTGCTCCTGCGGCCAGTGAAGCGATGAAGACTGCCGCACCAAGGACATAGACCCATGGCATCGGCAGCAGCGGATCAAAGGCGATATTTCCGAATAGCGCGACCATTAATCAATCTCTGTCGGGAGCGGTTGATTGCCCTGACCCAGACGTTCGACAAGGGCAGCGGCATGAACCTGATCGGCTTTGTAATTGCCGGAGAGTGTATACATCGCGACATTCACGCCAAACCGGATGGCCATTTCGCGTTGGCGCGGGATGTCTTTTTCAAGATCGACCAGCGCGCCCTCCGCATAGGTCACGGCCCAACCCGCCGCCCAATCATTGGACCCGATAATCACGGGGGAGACACCGTCCCGTCCGCCTGCGCTATTCTCTGCTGCCTGAACATAGACAGGACCATTGGCCCAGCGTCCGGGATAGACTTGGAGGAGGTAGAAGGACTTCGTCAGAACATGATCTGTCGGGACTTCGGTGAGGCGGGGAATGTCCAGACCTTCGGATACGCGCTGCAATCCGGGATGGGGCTGGCCTGCACGCAGGGCGCGGTCACCTTCATCGCCGGTGTCAAACACAACGGTCCCGCCCGCATTCATATAGGCGTTGATATTCGCGCGGGCTTCCGGTGTCAGGGCGGCGCTATCACGGCGAATAGGCCAGTAGAGGAACGGGTACATCTCCAAACCTTTTGAGTCCGGCGTGACGCCGTGAACACCTGCGGGTTCAATTGTCGTGCGGCCATTCAATTGTTCTTTCAGACCCTCCAGCGCGACGCGGGAGAGTTCATCCCGCCGGACATCGCCTGTCTCGATATAGGCGAGGTGGAGACCATTGGCAGCTTCCAAAATGCGTGTCTCATCCTGCGCGAAACTGTCAACGGGGAAGAAGAGTAATCCCGCGAGTAAAAGCGGGGCGACGCGTTGTGGTTTAAGATAGGCGAGACGTCCGGACGCCATAAGAGCAAAGAGCGCATCCAGCGCGAGGGCGGCGAGGGCAAAGCCGAGCAGTTTCCCCGTCAGGGAGCGATCCGCTGTCTCGCCGTAACTGCGTCGCGTGGAGGCAGAAGAAATTGGGATATCCTTGACAGATCCCGCATCGCGGATGACGGGTAGGGCGCTTTGTCGTGTCCCTTGGCGATAATATCCTGGCGGCGTGTCGGCGGAGGCTGTCACCGTCGCAAAGGCGATGTCAGAGACAGGCGCGAGGCCGGGAGTTGGGCTCTGCAAACGGCCAAAGGCGTCCAACTCGCGGTCCAACTGCCAGTCGGCGGCGCTTTCCGTCGGCTCGACCGCCCGGCCTTTGGCGAGGGGAAGGATGCGTTGCAACATATCGACATAGAGACCGGATAGGGCGAGATTTGACCAATCGGGTCCAGCCGTGACGTGAAACAGGACGACGCGACCCTGACCGAATGGCGCACTCGTCACGATGGGACTACCATCTTCTAGCCGCGCCCAGGTGCGCGTATCCGTTTCGATACCGGGTTCGGCCATGACCTGTTTGGACACGGTCACATCTTCCGGCACAGCCAACCCTGAAAATGGACTGTCACCGGAAAATTCGGCCAGCATTTGTGGATCTTCCCATGCCAAAGCGCCGCCAATCCCGCGCTCGCCGTCGCGTAGGGTGACAGGCAGAAGACTGTCATTGCGTTTCGCGAGGCGCGGTCCGGCAAAGCGGATCAACACGCCGCCCGACTCGACAAATTCACGCACGGCGTCGCCATCATCGCGTTGCGAGTCCGGCATAACGAGGATGGAGGGTTGCACGGCTAGCATAGACTCGAGGTCGCCTTCAAAGACATCGGCGAAGGGTTCCAAGGCTTGCTTGGCGTAGAAGGGCTCTGACAGAAGCGGGCTGGACGTATCGGCTGTGGCGCGGAGGACGGCGACAAGCGGGCGTCCGAAACTATCATCGAGCAATTTAACTGACACCGCAGAGCGTACACCCGCCACGCGGAGCCGTGCCACACGAGACCGGAGTTGCGCGGGAAGCGTGAAGCTGACGGTCGCGAGGTCCGCACCGGGGGCGAAGCTAATATCTTCCGCCGCAATCACGCCGCCGCCTTGGCCGAGCGCTTCAATCGTCTGCGTGCCCGCGCCACGGCTGGAGGGACGGAACCAGTCAGAGTCGAAGCCTTGTGCCGTCTCGCGGACATCTCCGGGTAGGAGGATCGTTTGGACGGCGGGGATAAAGATGTCACCGCGTTCGACCAGTGCCGTCTCGTTGTTGGAAATACCTGAAGTTAGAAAGGCGATATCAGAGTTTTCAATGAGGTCAGGGTCGACACTAAAATTTTCGACAAGATAATTGACGGGTTGCAGCGTTTTCAAAACCTCAATCGCTTCCCGAGCGGGTTTGAACGTTGGCGTTTCATCACTGGCCGTCGGGATGAGTTGGACCTCCAAATTATTGCGCTGGGCTTCGCGGGCGATGACTTCGGCCTCGTCAATCATGTCCTCCCAGATCGGAGCGCTCAAAACGCTCTGGTCTATAATGATCGTCGGACGTTGTGCCGTCACACCTTCTGCGGCCTGTATGATTGGACGCGCCAGCGCAATGGCCACGAGGGCAACCATGAGCAGGCGGAAGAGGAGGAGCCAGAGCGGTGTTCCTGCAGGTGTTTCTTCCTCGGCCTGCACGCCTTCCAAAATACGCAGGGGTGGGAAAATTTGTTCGCGGGGTTTGGGCGGGCTGATACGCAATATCCACCAGACGATGGGCAGGGTCAGCAGGCCCAACAAGACAAGCGGTGTCAGAAATGTCAGGCCCGCAAAACTCATCGCTCACCCGCCAGTGTTTGATATAAAGCGTTGAGCGCCGTCGTTGCAGGTTCATCTGTGCGGTGGCGGATAAGAGTCCAACCCAGTCGGGCGGCCGTATTCGCAATCCGCTCATTATGTGCAGCCAGGCGGGCTTGGTATTCTTCGCGGGCGGTCTCGGCGCGACCCAACAGGAACTTTCGCGCTCCGCCGGGCAAGCGCATATCAAGACGGCCTTTGAAAGGGAAACTCTCCTCCGCCGGATCAATGATTTGTACCATAAC
Source organism: Litorimonas sp. WD9-15 (assembly GCF_050271975.1). NCBI lineage: Bacteria > Pseudomonadati > Pseudomonadota > Alphaproteobacteria > Maricaulales > Robiginitomaculaceae > Litorimonas > Litorimonas sp. WD9-15. Next base: position 2,606,939 of record NZ_CP189850.1, on the reverse strand, counting down.
GCCCGTCACCGGACGTCCGGACAGACGCGAGAGGCGCACGCGCCAGTCTTCTACGGGGTCCAGAAAATCGGATGTAATGACGAACCGCGCATGGGCGGCAATATCTGCGTTCAACGCGTCGACATCCGGCGTGCCACGCATCATTGTCTCGGCCAGCCGTTCATATCCGACCCGTCCCGACCGCGCGCGGTCCTGTGCGCCGACCAAGGCGCAGCGCTCGCCCGCTTTCATCAGGAGATTGGCGATAGCAAGGGTGAGCACGCGCCCTCGATCTGCTTTTGTCGGGAGGCTTTTATCGCTACCCCATTCCATACCCGCACGGGTATCGGGCCAGAGATAGACCGTATTGGCAGCTTCCCATTCATTGTCGCGGACAAAGATCTGATCGCCACGGGCCGAGCGCCGCCAGTCAATCTGGTTCGCCGCATCTGTGGTTTGATAATTCCGATATTGCCAGAACGTTTCGCCCTGACCCGCCCGGCGGCGACCATGGACGCCCGACGCGACAACAGCAGCCACGCGCTCCGCCTCGGCAAGGAGCGCCGGATAGCCTTGGCTGAGGGAAAGGGCCTCGCGGCGAATATCGCGTTTGCGGGAGAGAAGAGCCATTCCTACCGGATGCGGTCTTTCAGGGTTTCAATCACAGAGCCTACCGTTTGCCCATCCGCGCGTGCGGCGAAGTTCAGGGCCATACGGTGTTTCAAGACGGGTTCTGCCAGAGCGAGGACATCATCAATAGAGGGCGAGAGGCGACCATCAATTAGCGCTCTCGCACGGCTGGCCAGCATCAGGGCTTGGCCAGCCCGTGGTCCCGGTCCCCAAGAGACTGATTCGCGCACGCTCTCGATCTCGCTCTGCGCGGGACGCGCATTTCGGACGAGGGTTAGAATGGCGTCGAGCACATTCTCCCCGACGGGTAATTTCCGGACGAGAGCCTGCATATCCATTAGCTGCTTAGGCGTGATCGCTTTCTTCGCGCCGGCCGTCTCGGTCCCCGTCGTGCGGACGAGGATGTTGCGCTCCGTTTCCAGCGTTGGAAAATCGACATCAATGCGCAGGAGGAAACGGTCAAGCTGTGCCTCGGGCAGGGGGTAAGTCCCTTCCTGTTCAATCGGGTTTTGCGTCGCGAGGACGTGGAACGGTTTGGGCAGATCGTGGCGCACACCCGCAACGGTTACGAATTTCTCCTGCATCGCCTGCAGAAGCGCGGATTGTGTACGCGGCGAGGCACGGTTGATTTCATCCGCCATGAGAAGTTGCGTGAAGACCGGACCCGGAATGAACCGGAATTCGCGTTTGCCCTTCGCGTTTTCTTCCAGAACCTCAGACCCTAGAATGTCTCCCGGCATCAGGTCCGGCGTAAACTGCACGCGTTTATCATCCAGTCCTAAAACCGTGCCGAGTGTTTCAACCAACAATGTCTTCGCCAAACCCGGCACGCCAACCAGCAGCGCATGACCGCCCGACAGGATCGCGGCGAGGGCGAGCTCGACCACGGCATCCTGTCCGTAAACCACTCTGCCGATATTGGCTCGGGCGGTGCTGAGTTTTTCGCTGGCCGCGCCTGCGGCTTTTTCGATATTGGCGGGAATGTCTTGCATCAATTTCTTGGCCTGTGGAATACTGTCAGGGAGTCGTTCGTTCACTCCGCATGAAAGTTGATAAACACCTTGTCCAGTCCAAACACCTTAAATGGCGGTAAGTCGCAGTTCTCTCTCGAAGATTTGATGACGGCTTTGGCGGATACATCCGATGATCGGCGGCCCGTAGAACGCTGGAAGCCTGATCACTGCGGGGAAATCGACATCGTCATCAAAGCGGACGGATCCTGGTGGCATGAGGGCGGGAAGATCAACCGCAAGGGCATGGTCGAATTGTTCGCATCCGTGTTACGCAAGGACGAGGACGGTGTGACCTATCTCGTCACGCCTGTTGAGAAACTGTCCATCACGGTGGAGCGCGGGCATTTCGTCGCCATACGCCTGGATGCGAAAGGAGAGGGGCAAGACCAGCGTTTGTTCTTCACGACCAATCTCGGCGATGTTGTCGAGGCTGGACCGGAAAACCGTTTACGGATTGAGACGGATGCAGAGACGGGCGAACCCGACCCTTACGTTAATGTGTGGGGGCGGTTGGAAGCGTCGCTCTCCCGTCCCGTTTTTTACGAGTTAGTTGATTTGGCCGTGGAACGTCAAACGCCGGACGGAGCGCAGCTCGGCGTTTGGGGCGGGGGTGAGTTTTTCCCGCTTGGCCCGGCGGGCAGTCATAATGTCTGATAAAATGATGACATCCATCAAACGCGCGGTTTTGCCCCTGCCGATTCTCGACGGGACGGACAAGGTCACGCGGGAAGGACAGCGAAAGGCGGCCGTTCTGTTTCCGCTCGTCATGCGGGATGACTGGCATGTTATCCTGACACAGCGTCCTGAAACCATGCCGTCCCACCCCGGGCAAATCGCCTTTCCCGGCGGTAAGGCGGAAGCGGGCGAGACGATTGCGCAGACGGCCCTGCGGGAGACGGAAGAGGAAATCGGCGTGGGGGCGAAGGATATCCAGCTTATCGGGCGCTTGCCGAGTTTTGACGCGGTCAGCAAATTCCGGGTGACGCCCTATGTCGGAGTCGTCTCCTCTCACGCGACCATCACGCCGGACCCGCGTGAGGTCGAAAGCGTGTTCGAAGTCCCGATGTCCTTCCTGATGAACCCCGACAATCACATCCGCCGCGAAGTCTTTTTCGACGAAAAAACGCATGTCCTCTTCGACATGCCTTATGACGAGCCTGACGGGACGCATCGCAATATCTGGGGTATGACGGCGATGACGATTTACCGGATGTGGCAGCGCGGATTTGAGGCAAAAGCGGCATGATGGATCGACGCGGATTTCTGATGGGGGCAGCGGCGGTCGCTGGCTTGACCGCTTGTTCTGTGAAACCGCAGGGATCTGCGATCGATCAAAAGCGCATGGCGATTACCATGGACGATTTCACACAAACTTTCGATATCGGCCTCAGCCTCGAACAGCGTAATGCCAATATTCTCGACGCTTTTGACGCCGTCGGTCACAAAGCGGCAGGCTTTGTCACGGGCAGTTTCGTCGAGAGCGAATGGGGAGAGCAGGTCGTCGAGAGCTGGACATCTCGCGGTCATCTAATTGGAAATCACACATGGACCCACCCTCATGCGAATGAAACACCGACACAGGATTATCTCGCTGACATAAAGCGAAATAGCGATTATCTGCGTTCGCTCGGTCATCGCACAGACTATTTCCGTTTCCCATTTTTGGATGACGGGCGGGACCGCGCACAGCAGGTTGCTCTATTTGAAGGCCTGAATGAACAAGGGCTCCTCAACGCGCCCGTGACATTCGATACAGTCGATTGGTACACGACGAGCCGGATGGAAGCTAAATTGCGAGAGAACCCGCAAATCGACCTCGGACCTTATCGCGATTACTATGTCGAGATGTGCGTGATCCTCGCTAATTACTGGGAAGAGACGGCACGTATGTTGGGCAATATTGCGCTGCCGCATCTCACCCTCATGCATCACAACGTCCTGAACGGACACTTCCTAAAAGATGTCCTGTTGGCGCTCAAAGCCGACGGTTGGGCCTTTGTGGATGCGGCGGATGCGCTGGACATGACTGCCTATCACGACCTGCCACCGGAACCCACAATGGGCCGAAATTGGCTGACCTTGAAACGGCGTGAGATGGGAATAGAGGCCCTGCCTTATCCGCAGAATTACCTGCAATTCGGTAAGCCGGGAATGGATGCACGCGGATTATGACCGATCTCAACCCTCAACAATTTCCGTGGATGCGAAGTGAGGCTGTGACGCAACTCTTCGCAGCTTTGCCGGAAGGCTCGCTTCGTTTCGTCGGCGGCTGTGTCCGTAATGCGCTCTGGGGTGAACCTGTCAGCGATATTGATCTGGCCTGCCAGTTGGAACCGGAAGCCGTGATTGCGGCTTTGAAAGCGGCTGAAATCCGCTTTGTCCCGACAGGCATTGACCACGGGACTGTGACCGCTGTGATTGACGGGCAGCCTTACGAGGTCACCAGTCTGCGCCGCGATGTCGAAACTGATGGCCGTCGTGCGACGGTTGCCTATACCACGGATTGGGCGGAAGATGCGCAGCGTCGCGATCTTACGATTAATGCGCTTTACGCCGATTTTGACGGTGTGATTTATGACCCGACGGGGCAGGGCTTGGATGATATCAAATCCCGTAAATTTCGTTTCGTCGGGGACGCCGCAATGCGCGTTCAGGAGGATTATCTGCGTATCCTGCGATTTTTCCGATTCCTCGCCCATTATGGCGGGCAGGAGAAAGTGGATGCGGCTTCGCTTCGCGCGTGCCGGGAACATCGTCGTGGGTTGAAACAGCTTTCCGCCGAACGCGTCTGGTCAGAGGTCAAAAAATTGCTCTCCGCCCGCAATCCCGTCCGTGCCACGCGTATCATGCTGACAAATGAAATCCTCGATACGCTCCTGCCGGAGTCCAGCAATGTTGACGGTCTGGATGCGATTGTCCGACTGGAAGCCCGCGAAGGCATCAAGCCGGACCCGCTGCTCCGTCTCATGGCGATGAGTGCGCGGGAACCGTTGCAAATGGCGCTGCTGACGAAGCGGTTGAAAATGAGCAAGGCCGAAACCACGCGCCTGCGCAACTGGTCGGATGATGATGCACAGCTCTCCACCGATATGCCGGAGCGTGAGCGCCTCGCTGCGATTTACCGCTCCGGAAAGCAAACTATTCTCGACCGCGCCAGATTGCGGGCGGCGGGTGAGGCGGACCCCATCCAAAGCTCCCGCTGGATGGTGCTCGCCGACCTCGCCATGGGCTGGCAACCGCCGGACTTTCCGGTTACGGGCAAGGACCTCGCCAAAGCGGGTGTTCCCAAAGGCCCCGGCATGGGAAAAGCATTGAAAGCGCTGGAGGCGTTATGGATACGTTCCGGCTTCGCAACAGAAAAACCGCAGCTCCTCGCGGCTCTAAAATTAATGGGTTATTAGATGTCCAACCTCACGCTCTACATTGGCAATTATAACTATTCGAGCTGGTCGCTCCGCGCGTGGCAAATCCTGCGGAAGACGGAATTGCCGTTTGAATCCGTGATGATCGATCTCGATATTCCGGGTTACAAGGAGAAGCTGCTTCAAGTCAGCGACGCCGGAACAGTTCCTGTTTTGAACGTCAATGGCGATGTTATTCCGGATAGTCTCGCCATCGCGGAATTCTGTGCGAAAGCCGTCCCAAACCTCTGGCCGAAAGACCCGAAAGACTTGGCTGAGGCCAAACGTATCGTCCGAAAAATGCACGAAGGGTTTGACGCCATCCGCCGCGAAGCCCCGATGAATCTACGCCGTCGGACGGAAGGCCCTATGCCTGATGATTGCTTGAAGGAAGCGGAAGAAATTTCCGCGATGTGGGATGAGCTTTTAGGTCGTCATAATGGTCCGTTCCTCTTCGATGACTGGACAATTGCGGATGCGTTTTACACGCCCGTCGCGACACGATTTGCGAGTTATGGCCTCCCGCGTTCCGTCCGTTCCGACACTTATATTTCGGAACTCATGGCGGATTATCATTTCCTCGAATGGGAAGCGTTGGCCTTTACGGAAACGCATATCCTGCCGGAAACGGACGCGGTGAACGCTTAGGCCTATTTGATCTCCGCGATGACGATGACTTCGGCAACGCCACCAATCGGCACGTCACCGCCACTGAACCGCACGACGCAAGGCGTGACGCCGCAATCCTGATTGGTCGCGGGGAGGTCGGGCGTGCCAAAACTGCCGCCCGTAAATCCGGTTGTTGAAGCGGAAATGAATTTCAGATTGGGCGGGAGCGTGTCCTGAATATCGACATCTTGTGCGCTGGCCGTTGCGGTTGCGGCATTTGTCGCCGTAATTTTGTAAAGCACTTCATTTCCGGGCGTCATGTAAAGACCAAGCCCGCCCGGGTCATTCACCTCAACCGTTTTGACGGCTGACAATTCTGCTGCCGTGCGCGGGCACATTGCAAATTCATGAACGGAAATGATTTGGAAAGCCGGATTAGTACCAACATCGGGATGATTGTCATAAACGAATTGCAGGCTGTCTATGGGGTTTAAAAAAGTAACGTCCACATTGCCGTTAGCTGTGGTGTTATCAGCTGTCACATTGCCAATGGCGGCATTGCCGCTAATGAAGTTTGCGCCGCTCCGCGTAAGTGTAACAGGTTGGTTCGTCCCATCCAGCGACCCGGTAACGGTGATACGGTCAATCCATCCGCCAAGATCAACATCGAAAATTGAAAACTGTAAGGAATCAACGCCCACCCCCGGCTCTCCGACATCAATCGCCATGGTGAGTGATTGAGACTGTAAGGCGTAATCCACTGCAATATGTAAACTCGGGTCAGCAGGCGATATGCCTCCCGTGACATTGCTTTGCACGACGGGTGTATTCGCCCCGGCAGAAGCCCCCAATCGCGCCGTATCGCCTGTTAGGGTAAAGACGAGCCGTTCTTCGCCTGCCGGTACAGCAGTCCCTGTCGGCGGATAAGATTGCGGATTGGCCGCGCCGGATACCCCGGTCGGCCAGCTATTGGTGCCTGTCGCTGCCCACTCAAAAACAAATTGATCCGTCATCGGGCAAGTCAGGCTGGGTTTAATAGGCGAAGATTGTCCTATTACGGTCACCGTCGCATCGTCATCTTCTGTCGTCGAGCTATTGCCGGGGGTCGAGTCCGGGTCCGGGCGATTAGACGTCAGAACTTCAGCCTCAATCGTGTAGCTCGTCTGAGTTGTGACAATCACATCCAGAATAATCGTTGCGCTGGCCCCATCTGCGATATTTGCTGGTGGCGTCCAAATGCCAGTGGTGTCATCATAAGTGCCGTCACCGGATTGCGCGTCATAGGTGACGCCCGCCGGGAGTGGGATCGAGACCGTGCTGGTCGCGGAGAGGGCACCACCATTCGTCAACGTGACCGTCAAGGGAACGATGGTGCCGGCCTCCGGGAAATTTGTTCCCGCCGTCATGGCGAGAGAAAGGTCGGCAGCGTTAGCAGCCTGAAAAATCAATTCTGATCGACGGTAAACGCCGCTTTGACCTTGAAAATCATCACAAATATCCAAGGTCCAAGTGCCGTTCGGATTAATGCCGTCAAAATTGTCTAAATTCCCATCCGGACGCACACGCCATACATAGGGGGCGTCATTGACATCATGCGGCCCGCCGGAATCCGTGGTGCCTGTATTGACGTCAATCGGGCCTTCATCGTCCAACTCGATATTGTAATTATCAACATTCCCGGCATTGGATGTGTCCTCATTAATGAGAACAATCGGTCCCACACCCGTTCCCGCTGGCGGAGTCAGGGTGACACGCATATCGCCCCGCCAAGAATGGTCAGCAATCAACCCCAAATTAACGTCGCTGACAGCCGATAGACCTGTCACATTGAAGGTCCGCGATACATTCGCGGTCGTGCCTGTGCCCGTTGCACCCGGGCAGAGAGTGGCATCGCCAATTGCAATTGTCGCCGTATCAACAAAGCTCTGGGCTTGGGCTGTACTGGCCAGCGCAAATAAGCCCGTTGCAAGACAGGCGCTTTTGAATATCGATAATCTCTTCAGGAGACCCATTTGTCGTTCCCACAATCTTTCGCCACAGTAAAAGGGACGGATTTTGAATTGGTTAATTTTCCTTAGCGGTCAGAGTTTTGGGGGCGTAATTTCAAACGACTGTCTGACGTAGAGGCCTCAGGTGTTGGCGACAGGCGAGAACTGCGAAATTGCACCCCGATGGGCACAGGTGTCTGTGCCTTTCTCTCTATATCCGGTGCATTTGCGGGCAGTCTGCCATCAATCGAAATTTGAATTTTTCCATCTTCAATCCCGCAAGTAATTGTGATTTTATCAGCGGTATTCGGACCGTGATCCGGATTAGCGATTTCCCAGACTTTCAGGCCACTTCGCTGGATTTCCGGATCACCAAATCTTGATGTGATCGCGGCATCAATTTCCTTTGCCGTTGCCATATCCAAACTCTCAGAGAGCTTGATATAGCGGCTATCGCTGACAGCCCGCGATTGACCTTCGGTCAGGGCGAGGGCCTCTGTGAAGACATCAGCGGCAGAGGCCGTTGACGCGGTACCGAGTAAAACAGCCGCTATGATTGCGGCTTTGAATGTAGAGCCAGACATGCGGCCTCCGGTGTTAAACTGAAGGCGCACTGTCGTCGACTAATGTTAATAGAGTCAGAATCCCGCCTCGCGACGAAAGTCTGTTCATAGCGCGTTCAGACGTTGAATTTGAACAACATGATATCGCCGTCCTTGACGAGATAGTCCTTGCCCTCCTGCCGGACTTTACCGGCCTCTTTGGCCCCGGACTCGCCGCCATTTGCGACGTAATCGTCATAGGCTGTGGTTTCGGCACGGATGAAGCCTTTTTCGAAATCGCCGTGAATGACGCCCGCACATTTCGGCGCGGTCCACCCGTCGCGGAAGGTCCAAGCCCGGGCCTCTTTCGGGCCAACGGTGAAATAGGTCTGTAGACCCAGCAGGGCATAGCCCGCCCGGATGAGGCGGTTGAGCCCGGGCTCTTCCAAGCCAATCGCGTCCAGATATTCCGCCTGTTCTTCGTCTTCCAGCACGGCCATTTCCGACTCGATCTGCGCGGAAATGACGACGGCCTGCGCACCCTCGGATTTGGCATGTTCCAGAACTTTGGCGGAGAAATCATTGCCCTCCGCCGCGCTGTCTTCATCGACATTGGCGACATAGAGGACGGGTTTGGAGGTCAGGAGCTGAAGCATGCGCCACGCTTTCTTGTCGTCCTCATCAATCTCGGCGACGCGGGCAGGTTGGCCTTCTTCGAGCAGGGCGATGGCTGTTTCGATCAGGCGCATGGTTTGCAGCGCGTCGGCATCCTTCTGCTTGATCTTCTTTTCCAGCCCCGGTTTACGCTTTTCCAAACTTTCCAGATCGGCCAGCATCAGTTCGGTCTCGATGGTTTCATAATCGGCCATCGGGTCAATGCGGCCCTCGACATGGGTGATGTCTTCATCTTCGAAACAGCGCAGGACATAGACGATGGCGTCAGTTTCACGGATATTGGCGAGGAATTGGTTGCCCATGCCTTCGCCCTTGGAGGCGCCTTTCACGAGGCCAGCAATATCGACGAAATTCATGCGGGCAGGGATGCGCGTGGCGGATTTTCCGATATCGGCGATAACGTCAAGACGGGCTTCCGGCACGGCGACATCGCCGACATTGGGCTCAATCGTGCAGAACGGATAATTCGCCGCTTGCGCATTTGCCGTCTTGGTCAGCGCGTTGAAAAGCGTCGATTTCCCGACATTGGGAAGACCGACAATACCGCATTTGAAACCCATGAGATTGGCTCCGGAAGGAAGTGTGAGTGTTGGCGCGGGACGTGGAGAATTGTACGGGAAATTGCAAGGGCGAAACGCTTGCATTTGACCCAGTGGGTCAAATGCAGTGCAGCGCCGAAACGCCATGCGTTTCGATTCCTCGATATTTGAATGACAATTAAATGCCGCTGTGACCCCGCACTTGTTGCAGGGCCTGACGTTGTGAACGCAGGTTGAGACCGCAGCCGATAGGTCCCGCATCACGTGCGGGATGACGAAAGCATTTGATTGATAATCAAATGCTGAGGAACCGAACCGCATGGCGGTTCGGCGCGACACTGCAATCGAACTCACCGGGTCGATTGTGGGCGTTCCGCGCCTCGGAGGCTCTTACCTCCTGTATCTCTTAGTTTTCCGTTTTGTTTCATTCAAAATAAAACTGGGTGTCCGCGTGGTCGTCTGGGTTCTGGTCGCAAACCAAATATAAGCTATGTTTTCGAACCTTCCGGTCCCACGCGGCGATGCCTTTCTGCGCTACCGGCCGAACCATTCAGTCTGGGAACGATCAGCTCTCGATAGGCCACCCAACTCGACTGACATTACCCAGTTCCGTCCAATGACAAGCACCGCTTCTTTCCAATCAAGTCAATGTGCACATGACCGCCCGTGAAAGAAGACAGCTTTAAAATGACACATGTCCAAGGGGGTGTGGATACGATTGTCGAAATTTAGCTTATACCATTGAAATCATTGAGGTCTGACAGACGCTTAAACGGGGATATAGTTTTGAAGATTGCAAAATGCCCCGTATGTCACCCCGCACGTGATGCGGGGCCCATCATTTGTGAACGCCAGCCTAAGAGAGTGGCCGACAGGTCCCGGATCAAGCCCGGGATGACATTGAGAGAGGGTTGGAATTTAGATTTTCACGAAAGTCTCGCTACAATCCCTATTTGTCACCCCGCACGTGATGCGGGGCCTGTCGTTTACAGAACGCAAATTTGAGAGAGCAAACGTTAGGTCCCGCATCTTCGCTACGCTGCGTGCGGGATGACTTTGGGCGTATTAAGTTAAGTTCGATAACTAGCCCTAGATCCTGAGATAATCCGGTCTCTGCTAAGGATAATTTACAGCCTCAATCACACTCCGCATCGGGCAGTTCCAACCGGTCGCCAACATCAATCATATTCGCACGTCCCAAACCGTTCAGCCGCGAAATCGCCTTCACACTCGTGCAATGCTCGCGCGCGATATCCCAAACCGTGTCGCCGCGTTGGACCACATAGGTGAGATTGCGTTTGCGCGTGCGGGTTTTCTTTTCAGGTTCCGGTTCGACATAGCGGGTGGAACTGCGGATGACTTTGGGCTCTGTCGGATAGACGGATTTGCGCAGGAAATAGTCGCGGCAATTGACTTCAACTTCGTGGAGCACGCGACTGCCGCTTTCCTCGTCCTGGACGATCATCACGCGGGCCATGTCATTATCGACATCGCGGTCGAGGGCTTTGGTCCGCATATCGTCATTCTCGCAGATCATGGAGGCCTCACTCGGCATTTCGTCCATGACATAGCTGGCGGATTGAACAGATTTGCGTTTCTCAATCTTAACGGTCGGAATGCTTTCAGAGACAGAACCACAGCCTGCGAGCAGGGCGGCGGTACTTATCAGAATAAAAATGCGTTTCATGGTCTCAGCCCTTGAGAGAATTGACTGCAAACTGGCATGAACAGGGTTAGCAAAGCCTTAAATTAACGTTTAAAGCGCGGGGATGAGACGGACTTTGAATAAATATCTAACGCGGGTGCATAAATGGGCGGGGCTGATTTTGGCCTTCCAGATATTGGCGTGGTTCGGGTCGGGCTTCTTCATGACCCTCTTCCCGATTGATCAGGTGCGCGGGCGGCATTTGGTGGATCAGCAGGTCTTTTCCCTGACGGATGAGGACCTGATTCCAATTGAGATTGCGATGACCGCCTATGACGGCACGCTGACGGGGGCGCGTCTCGCCAATATTGCGGGGCGTCCAGCCTATATTCTTTTGGGTGGAAACGGCACAGTCATGCTTGACGCGCGGACGGGGCAGGGTTGGGACGGCGTGGGTGAGGCGGATATCCGGCAGGTCGCCGTATCGAGCTATAAAGGTGAGGGCGTCATTTCGGCGATGACGAAATTGGATGCGGCGCCGAAAGATTATGCGGGTCCGCTCCCCGTTTGGCAGGTCCGCTTTGACGATAGAGCCCGCACCCGCCTCTATATTGATCCCGATACGGCGACTATTCGCTCCACCCGCACACGGCTCTGGCGCGTCTTCGATCTCGCATGGAAATTCCACATCATGGATGTCACGGGCGAGGATAATTTCAACAGTTTGTGGCTGAGACTGGCCAGCGGTGCAGCGTTGTTGTTCGCGCTGAGTGGGGTAGGGCTGTTGTGGTTCCGGCTTTTGGGACGACCGCGGCGGCGGAATAAAGCGAAGCTCCTCTCCTAGGGGAGAGGTCGCCGCGCGCAGCGCTGGCGGGTGAGGGGAGAAAACGTAGGCGACAGCCTGATCAAGAGCTATCGGAATAGAATGAGCGCCTGCGGCGCACATGTTTTACCCTCACTCCGCTATGCGCTTCGCGCTGCGGACCTCTCCCCCTGGAGAGGAAGAGAAGTCTTAAATCGACTGCCCCGTGCCTTCCCAGTCCTTCAAAAATGCGGCCAATCCTTTATCGGTCAACACATGGTTGGCCAGCGATTTCACGACACCCGGCGGCGCGGTGATCACATCCGCACCGACCAGCGCGCAATCCTTGACGTGGTTCACATTGCGGATGGAGGCGGCGAGGATTTCCGTCTCAAACCCGTAATTGTCATAGATCGTGCGGATATCCTCAATCAGCTCCAACCCGTCCAGCGTGATGTCGTCAAGACGTCCGATGAAGGGTGAGATGTAAGTCGCGCCGACTTTCGCGGCGAGGAGGGCTTGGTTCGGGGAGAAGCAGAGTGTGACATTGGTAGGGACTTCTTCTTTGGACAGCGTGTTGCAGGCTTTCAGCCCGTCCATAGTCAGAGGCAGTTTTACACAGACATTATCTGCGATCTTGCGCAGGATCCGGCCTTCCGTAATCATGTCTTCGGCCTTGGTCGCGACGACTTCGGCGGAGACGTGACCAGGAGTCAGTTTGCAGATTTCCGCGATGACTTCTTTAAAGTCGCGTCCGGATTTGGCGATGATGGAGGGGTTGGTCGTCACACCGTCCACGAGGCCGATATCGGCGAGTTCGGAAATGGCGTCTATGTCAGCGCTGTCAATGAAGAATTTCATGGCGGTTATGTCCCCTGATATTTAGCAGATGCATGAGGTGTTAAAGTCGTGCGTCTGCTATCACGTCCCTATCGTGAATCAAACCGCCCAAATTCTATTCCCTGTGAATGTGCCGACGGCCTTTGACTATGCCGTGCCCGCGGGCCTGTCCGTCTCGCGCGGGGATTTCGTCTATGCGCCGATTGGCAAGCAGATGAAACTGGGCGTTATCTGGTCGGTGGGCGCGGCGCAGACGGATAAAAAGTTGAAAGAGATTGTGGATGTGAAGGCGACGCGACCACTCTCGCCGGACATGCTCGATTTCGTCGATTGGACGGCACGATATAATGGCGCGTCGCCGGGCAATGTGCTGCGCATGGTCATTCGGAATTATAAGGCGCTCGATCCGTCCGCGATTGTAACTTTATATAAGCCGAGTGGCGAAACGCCGAAAAACCTGACGCCGTCACGCGCGGCCGTTCTGCGCGAAGGCGGACCTTGGCCTGCGCGGGCGAGCGAGGCGGCGGCGCGGGCGGGCGTCTCGTCGGGCGTTGTGAAGGGCTTGGTCAAAGCGGGTGGGTTGATCGCGAAAGAGGGGCCCGTTGACCCGCCTTTTGACAGGCCTGACCCTGACCATCCCGGACGAGACTTGACGGCGGGGCAGGACGAAGCCGCGCAGGACCTTGTCGCGCAGGTGCAGGCAGGCGCGTTTAATGTCTCGCTGCTCGACGGGGTGACGGGATCAGGCAAGACCGAAGTCTATTTCGAAGCCGTGGCGGAAGCGCTGCGGCGTGGGCAGCAATGCCTCATCCTCGTGCCGGAAATCGCACTCACTCAGGCGGGGTTGCGGCGGTTTAAGGAACGATTCGGCGCGGAACCCGCAAGCTGGCATTCGCAAATGGGCGAAGCTGCGCGGCGTCGGGTTTGGCGTGAAGTGGCGCAGGGACGGTGCAAACTTGTCGTCGGAGCCCGGTCGGCGCTTTATCTGCCCTTTCCCAACCTCGGCTTAATTGTTGTCGATGAGGAACATGACACATCCTATAAGCAGGAAGAGGGTGTCATATATAATGCCCGCGATATGTCTGTCGTGCGGGGACATTTGAGCGGTCATAGCGTCATTCTCGCCTCGGCCACGCCAAGCCTTGAGTCTCTTCATAACGCGCGGACGGGGAAGTTCGCGCATATTATATTGCCCGAACGTCCGGGCGCGGCGGTCCTGCCCGACATCGCATTGGTCGATTTGAAAGATAACATTCCAGAGAAGGGGAAGTTCCTCTCGCAACCCCTGTTGGATGCCGTTGCCGAGGTGACCTCTCGGGGAGAGCAAGCGCTGCTCTATCTCAACCGCCGGGGCTACGCGCCGCTCATCATCTGTCGAAACTGTGGGGAGAAATTGAAATCGCCGGATACGGATAGTTGGCTTGTCCAACATAAACGCACGGGGCGGGCGATGTGCCATCTGACGGGGTTTTCTATGCGCATGCCGCGCGAGTGTCCGAACTGCAAAGCCGAGGACAGCTTGACGAGTGTCGGCCCCGGCGTGGAACGGATTGCGGAGGAGGCGCAGGAGGCGTTTCCTGACGCCCGTGTAGAAATCCTATCTTCCGATACTGCGGGCAATCCTGCGGAACTGGCCGAGCGAATGAGGCGAATGGAGCAGGGCGAGATCGATATTCTCGTCGGGACGCAAATGGTCGTGAAGGGCCATAACTTCCCGCGTCTCACCTTTGTCGGCGTAGTCGACGGCGATCTCGGTCTGGCTGGCGGCGACCCGCGCGCGGGGGAGCGGACCTATCAAACGCTAGTCCAAGTCGCGGGACGGGCCGGGCGGGCGGATAAACCGGGTCATGCGCTCATCCAAACGCATCAGCCCGAACATGAAGCCCTCCAAGCCCTCGCGGCGGGCGATCGCGAGATGTTTATCAGTGTCGAACTGGCCATGCGCGAAATGCTGGGCCTGCCGCCTTTTGGAAAACTCGCGGCCGTCATTTTCTGGGGTCCGGACCCAAAGAAAGTTGACGCGCTGGCCAAAAAATTCCTGTCCGCCGCGCCACGTGCAGATGGCATTGACATTCTGGGGCCATCAGAAGCCCCAATTGGCAGATTACGTGGCCTATACCGCCGCCGCCTCTTCATTCAGGCGGAATCAGGGGTGAATCTCTCAAAATATATGTCGATCTGGCGCCAAAAGGTCCGTCCGCCTACAAAATATAAGATTCAAATCGACATCGACCCGCAAAGTTTCATGTAATTTCAGCAAGGCCTGCTTCATCTTCATGGCATAAATGCACAATTGTGGTGCAGATTTAACACACTTGCGTAAAAAATATTGATTTTTGTCCATCTCACAGCGTTTTCAAATTGAACAGGTTAAAAGACTGTCATAGCTCCCTTCGCTAATTACGTCAGGTAGAGAAGCCTAGACGTAGATGTCTGCAATTCGCAGACGCCAATTTAAAGGGAATCTTTCAAACATGAGAATGTCCACAAAATCCAGACTGCTACTGTCAGCTGTCACTGCGGCTTCGATCGCGGCAACAGCTGCGCCGACTTTTGCGCAAGATAATGACGATTTTGAAGGCGACGTCGTCGTCACAACGGGTTCGCGTATTCAGAACGCCAACATCGTTTCTTCATCCCCTGTCACCACATTGGACGCCGACGCATTTGAGCGTGTTGGTGTGATTGATGCGGTTGACGTTCTTAATCGTCTGCCATCCGTTACTGCGGCTCAGGACTCTAATGTCTCCAACGGTGCAACAGGTACATCTTCGCTGAACCTTCGTGGTTTGGGTACAATCCGGAACCTCGTTCTCATCGACGGCAAACGTCTCGGCCCTGGTCGTCCAGACATCGCGTCTGCTGACTTGAACCAGATCCCGACACCGCTCATCGAGCGCGCAGAAGTTGTGACAGGTGGTGCATCCGCCGTGTACGGTTCCGATGCGATTGCCGGTGTTGCCAACTTCATTCTCAAGCGTGACTTTGAAGGTCTTGAAATCAATGCGCAGTTTGGCGCTTTCTTGGATAAGAACACGAACGATTTCGCTCAGGACGTCACGGACCTCTCCTCAACAGACGGTATCACACCAAGCGATACACAGTTTGATGGTGAGACAATCGACATCTCCGCTGTTTTCGGTACAAATTTCGCCAATGATCGCGGTAACGTCACAGGTTATGTTCGTTACGTAAATCAGGGCGAGGTCCTGCAGGGGACACGCGATATCTCACGTTGTGCGATTGTTGACTTTGGACCATTGGCGGGCGACGATAACTTCTGTGTCGGTTCGAACTTCGGTCCTAACCCAACAACTCTTACGCTCGGTGCTATCCGCGGCGCAGATGGCCTGCCTTTGGATCCTCAGCCAGGTATCACAGGTGTTATCTCGCTAGACGCAAACGGTAACATCCCGCGCGCAGGCGATGATATCGTCACAGGTAGTTCCAACGCCTTTAACTTTAACCCAACAAACTTCTTCCAGCGCCCAACAGAGCGTATTCAGGGTGGTTTCCTCGCGAATTATGATATCACGAACCAAATGGAAGTCTATTTGGATGGTTTGTTCTTCCGGAACACAACTGATGCGCAAATTGCGCCATCTGCTACGTTTGGTGAAGTTCAAAGCATTAACTGTAACAACCCATTCCTGACAGACGAACTCGTCGACGTTATTTGTACGCAGCGCGGTTTCAGTGGTGCGGATGAAGCCCAGGTTCAAATCAACCGTCGTTTTGTTGAGGCCGGTGGTCGTAACAGCTTTATCGAACTGGATAATATCCGTTTGGTGGGTGGTGTTCGCGGTGATTTCACAACTGGTGAAAATAGCTGGTCCTATGACGTCTTTGGTCAGTATTCCACAACATCCCAAACTGACACGAACACAAATGATGGTAACATCAACCTGCTTCAGGAAGCTCTGCTTGTTGAAGAGTTGGCTGATGGTACCCTCGCTTGTACATCCGGTCGTGATGGCTGTTTGCCACTTAACCTTCTTGGAACAACGCCTGTTGACACAACAGCACTGGCTGCGATCCTGACGCCAACTATTCTGGCAGGTGAAGTCACACAGCAAATTCTCGGTGGTACAACACAGGGTGAGCTTTCATTCCTGAAATCCCCGATGTCAGATACAGCTGCAAACCTCCTCTTTGGTTTCGAAGTTCGTAAAGACTCACTGCGCAGTCAGCCTGACTCAATCTTGTCAGTCGGCGGCGCAACAGGTCTGGGTGGCGCGGCTCTTCCTGTTGAAGCGTCTACAACTGTTCAGGAAGTTTACGGCGAGATCGCTTTGCCTTTGGCAACAGAGCAGGCCTTTGCTCAGGATCTGACACTGACAGGTCAAATTCGTTATTCCGACTATGATTACACCAACGATGTTGCGGGTGGTCTTCAGGCGGATGGAACGTCTTCCACAGCCTACTCGGTAGGCCTTTCTTGGACGCCAATCGATGATATCCGTCTCCGTGGTCAGTATCAGCGTGCTGTTCGTGCACCAAACGTGTTTGAACTCTTTGATCCACAGGGCTTCAGCCTCTTTAGTGCGTCAGACCCTTGTTCCGGTGCGGTTGGAAGTGACAACTTGACAGCGACACAAGCGCAGTGTGCAGCGACAGGTCTTCCTGCCTCACTCTTCGGTTTTGTTGCAGAAGATGCCGGTCAGCTTCAGCAGTTCGGTGGTGGTAACACGACATTGTCACCTGAGAAGTCAGATACGTTCACATTGGGTGCCGTTATTCGCCCAACAGCAGTGCCAGGTTTGTCTGTCTCTGTTGACTATTTTGACATCCAGATTGATGACTTCATCACAAACATTCCTTCGACAGCGATTTTGAGTGGATGTGTTGATGGAACTCAGCCTGATTTCTGTGGTTTCATTAATCGTGACGCTTTGGGTACGCTGCAGGTCGATGGTTTCATCGAAGCAACAATCCAGAATATCGCGCAACGCTCCTCCAAAGGTTTCGATTTGGCCGTGAACTACGGTATCAATGATGTACCTTTCTTGGGTGACGTTGATGTGAACTACATCTCCACAATCTACACAGAACTTGAGCAGCAAAGCTTCCCGGGTGCGGATGTTGATGATTGTTTGGGCTTCTGGGGTGGTGCTTGTTTCACAGGCGAGCCAAACCCAGAATATGCGCATAATGCTTCAATGGGCTTCTCACCGCTTGACGGTCTGAATGTCACAGCGACATGGCGTTATATCGGATCCACTGAATCTCTCGATACTGGTGAAGAAGCTCGTGGCTTCACATTCGGTGATGAGAACTTCTTTGATCTCTTTATGAGCTATGATGTGCGTGAAAACCTCACAATCAATGCCGGTGCGAACAATATCTTTGATAATGATCCGCCAATCACTGACTTCCGCTTCACTGCGAACGGTAACACATTCCCGTCGACATATGACTCGGCTGGTTCTTACCTCTTCGTTGGTGCGAAGCTGAAGCTGTAAGGCTTGATTACATAAGTTTCAGAAAGCGGTCCTTCGGGGCCGCTTTTTTTATGCCCTCTGCTGAAGGTGACTTACGTTTATATCTCTGACTGAGCGTCAGGTTTTTGAAACCGGTTCAATTGGTTGCTCACGCTTAGTTTTGTCATCTCGCTCACGCGCTCCACGCCCGCATTGATACCTCGCCAAATCCGAATGATTCCGTAAATCAGCCCGCCCGAGAGCACTGTTGGGAGGGCCACGCTCCAATGTGAGACGGAGGCGAGCCACAGAAATAGGAGTGTGAAAAGCGTCAGGACGATAAGGGCGACCGCCATCCAGAATTTCGCAATCCTGATTGGCCAGCTTGCATATTCGACGGCGCCATCTACGGCAAATTCTCCCGCGATTTGAGAGGCGAGCGCACGATCTTTGCGGGCTTTAAAGAGTTTTATAGCTGTGTTGAACATATCTATAAAAGGCGTCTCATTTTGACGTCTGTCAAGCGTAATTCAGTCATGTCATCCGCCGCGACATCGCGACTGTACGCTGTCGGGATTCTAACCTTGGCATCCTGTTTTTTCCCTGCTATGGCCCGCGCGACTGAGGGCAGGGGTGTGTTTTCGCCTGCTCTATAATTCCAATTCCCAACGGTTTGACCGCCGTTTCAGCAGATTAGGATTGACCCGTTTTGTCCGATACCGACGTCATCACAGGTGAAGCCCCCACGCGCTATGCGCTTGCTCTTCTCGATCTGGCGGAAGAGGCGAAATCCATTCCCCGGGTTGAAAAAGATCTTAAATCTTTCAAAGCGATATATGAATCCAGCGCGGATTTAAAGCATCTCGCCGAGAGCCCCGTTTTTGCGACTGAGGATAAGGTTGCAGCTCTGACCGCCGTCGCGAAAAAGGCAAAGCTCTCCGTACTCACAACGCAATTTATTGGGACTGTCGCGGGCAATCGTCGCGCAGATGAGCTGCCGGGAATCATTTCTGCCTTCACTGAAATGCTCGCCCGCCGTCGTGGCACTCAGGTCGCTAAAGTGACGAGCGCGTCAAAACTGACCGCCGCTCAGGTCACATCCATCAAATCAAATCTGAAAAAGACGCTCGGCCGCACGGTCGATGTTGAAACGTCTGTCGACCCCGACTTGCTCGGTGGATTCGTCGTGCGGATCGGCTCGCGTCTTTATGACAGCTCACTCAAGACAAAACTCGAAGACATGCGTCTCGCGCTCAAAGAAGCATAGAGGACCCTATTATGGACATTCGCGCAGCAGAGATCTCCACGATCCTCAAAAAACAAATCAAGGGCTTTGGTAAAGAAGCCAAAGTCTCCGACGTCGGGCAAGTCCTGTCCGTCGGTGATGGTATCGCCCGTATCTATGGTCTGGACAATGTCCGCGCCGGTGAGATGGTTGAATTCCCGGGCGGTATTAAGGGTATGGCCCTGAACCTCGAAACCGACAATGTCGGTGTCGTTATCTTTGGTGATGACCGCGGTATTAAAGAAGGCGACACAGTTAAGCGTCTCGGCGAAATCGTTGACGTTCCTGTCGGTAAAGGTCTTCTCGGCCGCGTCGTGAACCCGCTGGGTGAGCCGATTGACGGCAAGGGCCCGATTGAAGCGACAGAGCGTCGTCGTGTTGACGTCAAAGCGCCGGGCATCATGCCGCGTAAAGGTGTGCACGAGCCGGTCCAGACAGGTATTAAAGCGATTGACGCCCTGATCCCAGTTGGCCGTGGCCAGCGCGAACTCATCATTGGTGACCGTCAGACGGGTAAGACAGCCGTCGCCGTAGACGCCATCCTGAACCAGAAAGCGGCCTTTGATGAGGACCGTGAGAACGACAAGCTCTATTGTATCTATGTCGTGATCGGCCAGAAGCGCTCCACTGTTGCGGGCCTCGTCAAGACCCTCGAAGAGAACGGTGCAATGGATTACTCCATCATCGTTGTGGCTTCCGCATCCGAGCCTGCGCCACTGCAATATCTTGCACCTTTTGCCGGTTGCGCGATGGGCGAATATTTCCGCGATAACGGCATGCACGGCCTTATCATCTATGATGATCTTTCCAAGCAAGCGGTTGCTTATCGTCAGATGTCCCTCCTGCTGCGTCGTCCTCCGGGCCGCGAAGCTTATCCGGGTGACGTTTTCTATCTTCACTCCCGTCTGCTCGAACGTGCGGCGAAGCTGAACGAAGATAATGGCTCCGGCTCTCTGACGGCTCTGCCTATCATTGAGACACAGGGTAACGATGTCTCGGCCTTTATCCCGACCAACGTGATTTCCATTACGGATGGCCAAATCTTCCTCGAAACTGATTTGTTCTTCCAAGGCATCCGTCCGGCGCTGAACGTCGGCCTCTCCGTCTCGCGTGTGGGCTCATCGGCCCAGATCAAGGCGATGAAGCAGGTCGCGGGTCCGATTAAAGGTGAGCTGGCGCAATACCGCGAAATGGCGGCCTTTGCGCAGTTTGGTTCCGATCTGGATGCGTCCACACAGGCTCTTCTGGCTCGTGGTGAGCGTCTGACAGAGCTTCTGAAACAGCCGCAATTCTCTCCACTCCAAGTGGAAGAGCAGGTTGTCGTTCTCTATGCGGGTACGCGTGGCTATCTCGACGGCATTCCTGCGAAGGCAGTTCAAAAATATGAAGCACAGCTTCTGACCCACCTTCGTGGCGATCAAAAAGCACTCTTGTCCGAAATCGCAACAGGCAAGAAGTTGACGGATGAAATCGAAGAAAAGATCAAATCGGTGCTGAAATCCTTCACGGATAATTTCGCGGCTTAAACTGTTGCTGCTACGGTCCTTCATATCCTTCTCGGCTCTGCTTATCTTAGCAGCGCCTGCGATTGCGGCAGAGAAACTCTCTGTTGAGTCTGCTTTGCAGCAATTGGCGGTGTCTCAGTCTAGTGTCGACGAAAACCTTTGTTCTTCCGTTGAGCTGGTTTCGGTGATGCGGGTCGATTTGGAACGTTATCAAAACTATGCGGGTTTGACTGATGCGGAACTCCGCTCTTCCATTTCTTCGATTGAAGATGTGGTGACGATGCTTGCTGAAATTGAGTGGGATTTTCAAGATCACGGCGCAATGCTTCCTGATGCGAACCGCTGCGGTTTGAACTATGATCGTCTTGCGACGAAACTTGGGTATTAAAGATGGCGTCTTTGAAAGAGCTAAAAAACCGGATCGGCAGCGTTAAGAACACGCAGAAGATCACGAAGGCCATGCAGATGGTTGCTGCAGCAAAGCTGCGGAAAGCCCAAGAGGCTGCCGAAGCGTCACGTCCATATTCTGAGCGTTTGGGGTCGATTATCAGTAATCTGGCGACATCTATGGTTGGGTCTGCTGGCGGACCCGAACTGCTTGTCGGGAATGGCCAATCTGATACAGTTCTGCTCGTCATTGCGACGGCGGATCGCGGTCTTTGCGGTGGTTTCAACACCAATATTGTGCGCAAGGCGCGCGAGGAAATTGTTGCGCTGGAACGTGAAGGCAAGACGGTCAAACTCTACCTGATTGGTAAAAAAGGCTATGACCAGCTCAAGCGCCTTTACGCTGACCAGATTGTGAAATTCATCTCGCTCAAAGAAGAGCGTAAACTTCATGCGGGTATCGCGCAGAATATTGGCGAAGAAATTACCGGCATGTTTGAAGCTGGCGATTTTGATATCTGTAAACTTGTCTTCTCTGAATTCGTCAATGTGATGCAGCAGGATGCTGTCGCTAAGACACTTATCCCCGCGATGGAAGGCATGACCGACCTACCGGAGGGCGGCGAGACGACCCAAGATCTTGACGGTGCAATCTACACCTATGAGCCGGACGAGGCGGGTATCCTTCGCGTTCTCCTCCCGCGTAATATC
This sequence comes from Litorimonas sp. WD9-15, assembly GCF_050271975.1. Lineage (NCBI taxonomy): Bacteria > Pseudomonadati > Pseudomonadota > Alphaproteobacteria > Maricaulales > Robiginitomaculaceae > Litorimonas > Litorimonas sp. WD9-15. The sequence continues at coordinate 2,584,968 of NZ_CP189850.1, read as the reverse complement.
AATACGCAAATCTTTTCGGCTCTGCTGGAAAATCAAGCGGGCGAGATGGGCTCTAAAATGTCGGCCATGGATAATGCGACGCGCAATGCGGGCGAGATGATCGACAAGCTGACAATGACATTCAACCGGACGCGTCAGGCACAGATCACGTCCGAACTTATCGAGATTATTTCCGGCGCGGAAGCGTTGTAAGAGACTTTAGAAGGCTAGAGGAACACACTCATGGCAAAAGCACCTGCTAAGAAGACGGCGGCTAAAAAGCCTGCTGCAAAGAAAACCGCCGCGAAGCGCAAGCCCGCCGCGAAAAAAGTCGTGAAAATGTCCAATGCGGCAAACACGAATAAGCTCGGCGCGGGCCGCATCAGCCAGGTCATCGGCGCGGTCGTTGACGTGGAATTTGAAGGCGGAAACTTACCCTCCATCCTGAACGCGCTGGAAACCGATAATAACGGCAACCGTCTCGTCCTCGAAGTGGCGCAGCATCTTGGTCAGAATACAGTCCGGACCATTGCGATGGACGCAACAGAAGGTCTCGTCCGCGGACAGGCTGTCACAGATTTGGGTCAGCCAATCACCGTTCCAGTTGGACCGGAAACACTGGGCCGCATCATGAACGTTATCGGTGAGCCGATTGACGAACGTGGGCCGCTAAAGGCGAAAATGTCCGCTTCAATTCATAAATCCGCACCGGCCTTTGTTGACCAAGCGACAGATACAGAAGTCCTCGTCACAGGTATCAAAGTTATCGATCTGCTTTGCCCTTACTCTAAGGGTGGTAAAATTGGTCTCTTCGGCGGTGCCGGTGTTGGTAAAACCGTTCTGATTATGGAACTTATCAACAATATCGCGAAACTGTTCGGTGGTTACTCCGTTTTTGCTGGTGTGGGCGAGCGGACACGCGAAGGGAATGACCTCTATCACGAGATGATCGAATCCAATGTGATCAACCTCGACGGTGAAAGCCGTGCGACCCTCGTTTACGGTCAGATGAATGAACCTCCGGGAGCGCGCGCGCGGGTTGCCCTGACAGGTCTGTCACAGGCTGAATATTTCCGCGATGAAGAAGGCAAAGACGTGTTGTTCTTCGTCGATAACATCTTCCGCTTCACACAGGCCGGTTCCGAAGTGTCCGCGCTTCTGGGCCGTATCCCGTCCGCTGTGGGTTATCAGCCGACATTGGCCACAGAAATGGGTCAGATGCAGGAACGCATTACCTCCACAAACAAGGGTTCCATTACATCCGTGCAGGCGATTTACGTCCCGGCCGATGACTTGACCGACCCGGCGCCAGCCACATCCTTTGCCCATTTGGATGCGACGACCGTTTTGAACCGTGCGATTTCGGAAAAGGGTATTTACCCCGCCGTTGACCCACTCGATTCGACGTCTCGTATTCTCGAGCCACGGACAGTTGGTGAAGATCACTATATGGTTGCCCGTCGCGTTCAGGAAATTCTGCAGCGCTATAAAGCTCTACAAGATATCATCGCCATTCTCGGCATGGACGAGCTGTCCGAAGAGGATAAAATGGTCGTCTCCCGTGCGCGTAAGGTTGAGAAGTTCCTCTCACAGCCATTCGACGTGGCCGAAATCTTCACAGGTTCCCCGGGCATTCAGGTCCCACTCGCCGACACAATCAAGTCCTTTAAAGGTCTGGTTGAGGGTGAATATGATCACCTGCCGGAACAAGCGTTTTACATGGTCGGCGGCATCGAAGACGTCCTCGAAAAAGCGGCCAAAATGGCAGCGGAAGCGGCTTAGAGCCACTTAAGGGTTAGGCAATCATGGCTGACAAACTCAAATTCTCTCTCGTTTCTCCGGAACGTGAACTCTATTCCGGTGATGTTGACCAAGTCGATATGCCGGGTACAGAGGGTGATCTTGGCATTTTGCCGAACCACAGCCCGCTCATGGCGGCACTGAGCACGGGTTTGATTACGGTCTATAAGGACGGTGTCGAGGATCAATATTTTGTCCAAGGCGGCTTTGCCGATGTAACGCCTGCGGGTTTGACGATATTGGCGGAACGATCCGTTCACATGGACGAGCTTGATCATGATGATTTGAGATCACGGATCGAACGTGCCCAAAAACAGGTCGCGAGTCTCGAAGGTGACGCGCATGTCGCCTTGTCCCGCGATATCGATGCGATGCTCCGTATTTTGGGCGGGAAAGCGGCTTAATCTCACAATCATTTGACTTTAGAATGGCCTCTTACCTTCGGGTGAGGGGCCGTTTTAGTTTAGCCTAATCAATAGCGTTAACTTTGAACGACTGTAAAACCGTAACAAAGTTTTGCTAGTCGCAAAGCATGAATTACCGTTTCGAAAATACTTACACATATGCTGATTTTGTCAGTTGGGGCTTAGAGGTTAGAAATATTCTCAATTCTGCGGGTAGCGGACCACAACTGATTTGGGCGGCTTACGTTGTTCAATTTTGCCTTTGGGCCCCGATCTCGTATTTCCTTTTGACCTTGGATATCCCGTTTGCTCTTCAAACGATCTTGCTTTTCGGAGCTCTGGTCTTGGCGGGGCGCTTTTATGAGACTTTTATTTTCTCTAAGCTTTCAGCCCATCTTGACCGCAAGTCTGGAAATGAGCTTCCGCAAAAATTCTCATCAATTATCGAAGTTGATGATACCGGTATCAAAGTCTCTGACCGTGCCCGGGAGATAAGTTATTCTTGGGATGCGTTTTATGCTGTGCGGGATACGGAGAAAAATGTCATATTTATCTCCGATACAATTCACTGTGTGATACCAGCTGGATGCTTTCCCGGTTTTCTTGAGAAAGATGCCTTTGTGAGGGCGTGCTCAATGAAAGTTGAAGCCACAACACCTCAAGGGCAAGCCTTCACTTAAGACGCGAAGCGTCTATAGCTGATGAATGTCCTCACCCAAAGTTATCGCCGTTGCCGCAGATGATAAGCACAATATCGTCAAACCCGTTCGCGAACATATTAAACTCATCGCAGGGTGGGGTGTTGAAGGCGACGCGCATGCGGGTAAGACGGTGCAGCATCGCTATGACAAGCGCCGCAACCCTGACGCACCGAACTTGCGGCAGGTGCATCTCATGCATGCGGAGCTCTTTGATGAGGTCGCGGAGCACGGTATGAATGTCGAACCCGGACAGATGGGCGAGAATATTACAACGCGAGGTCTCAATATTTTACATCTTCCGCGTGGGACCCATCTCAAAATTGGCGATGCGGTTATTGAAGTGACCGGGCTGCGTAACCCTTGCAAATACTTAAACCGGATCGCGCCGGGCTTAATGAAAGCGACCCTGTCGAAAGACGAATCGGGTCAGCCTTTCCCAAAGTCTGGTGTGATGGGCGTTATTTTAACGGGCGGAGAGGTGAAAGCGTGTGATGCGATAGAGGTTATTCTCCCTGATACGCCGCATGAACGGCTCAGACCTGTCTAAGCAGAGCTTATGAAGCGCGTCATTTTTAAATCCATAGTCGCGCTAGCCGTAATTTCGCTGGCCTGTGTGCTTTACGGTCTCCTTATTGAACCCCGCCAGTTGAAAATCCGGCAGGTCGCGTTTGTTTCTGATAAATATTCCGGCCCTGAAGTCAGGATAGGGCTCATCACCGATATCCATATTGGCGGGATGCATGTTCCGCCGGACCGCGTCGCGAAATTGGTGCGGGATATGAATGCCCTCAATCCCGACATTGTTCTCCTGCCCGGTGACTTCATCGATGGGCACATCCCTCATGAAGATAAGTCAGACGCGTTTAATGACGCCGTGATGAGCGGTATGTCCCATCTGGGGGCGTTACAAGCCCCGGCTTTTGCGACTCTCGGTAATCACGATGCTTGGTATGGGGCCGCAAAGGTCCAAGAACTTTTAGCGGATGCAGACATCTCAATTCTTGAGAATAGCGTCGCGATATTTGAGGGGCTTTGCCTCGTCGGATTGGCCGATTATGACACGGCCACGCCGGATAAATCCGCGTTTTTAGAGTGTCCGCAAGATGTACATCCGCTCGTCTTCACGCACTCACCACAAGCCTATGAGAGTTTTCGGTCTGATACTGTACTTGCCGTCGCAGGCCATACGCATGGCGGGCAGGTCAACCTGCCGCTCATCGGGCGACGGGTGAATTCAACACGATTAAGCGCGGAACATAGTTATGGTTTCTCAGAACTCCGTGGAGTCGATGTTTTTGTGAGTGCAGGAGTAGGGACATCCATCCTGCCTGTCCGCTTTCGTAGTCCGCCTGAGATCGTTTTGATTACACTACAGCCGGCACCGGAATAGAGCCGTCTTCCTGAATATCTGAGTCCGCGTTGTCCGGCGCGTAGCGCGCGTCGCGATCTGTTTTATTGGTCACGAGTAAGAAGGTGATGAGTGCCAGCAGGGATAGTCCTGCCGCGAGGAGGAAGGGCGACCCCGGAATATAGGGCGTCTGCGTCATGCCAAACATATATTGTCCGACGCCAATTAGGTTCTCTGGAAAGCCCTGCATCTGACGCAGGGCGCGATTTGAGGTTTCGCCAAAGAGCGAGAAGGCGCCCGTCATAGCGAGTGGGCCTGCCATGAGCGCCAAGCCCTGTGCTGCACCGATGGCCCCCTGTAACTCGCCCTGTTCGCTCTCGCTGACGCGGCTGCTCATCATATTGGTCAGGGCGGGGCCGTATAGTCCGGCCAGTGCTGCGAATGGGCCGGCCGCATAAATGATCCAGCCCGCATCCGCGCTGCCCATCATTGTATACCCTATAACCGCAGAGACGATGCCAATGAAGCCCGCCCAGAATAGGCCAATCTTCGGAATGATAATTCGAATTAATCCGCCTTGCACAATCATAGAGGCAACCGCAAATGCGCCTAGGGAGAAGCCGACATCGCCGGGCGTCCAGCCTAATCCTTCCATCGTCGAAAATGTATAGGTCGTTGGGTAAACTGTGTGAGCTGTTGCTAAAACGAACATTACAAAGATGAGGCTCTTCACGCCTTTAATTCGCCCGAGTGATACCAGCGATCCAATCGGGTTGGAGCGTTTCATGGAGAAGGCACGACGCTTGGTTTTGGCCAGTGTTTCCGGCAGAAAAAACAGGCCGTAAATGACGTTGATGAGCGAGATGATACCTGCGGCGTAGAACGGGACCCGCGTGCCATATTCGCCCAATATTCCGCCAATGACGGGACCAAGGAGGAAGCCAACGCCAAAGCTCGCACCGATTAGACCAAAGTTCTGCGCGCGTTTTTCAGGCGGGCTTACATCCGCGACATAGGCATTGGCGGTCGAGAAGGTTGCGCCGAACATGCCTGAAAAGGCGCGGCCCAGATAGAGCCACGCGATTGTTGGGGCGAGGGCGATGAGGAAATAGTCGAATGCTAACCCGGCGAGGGAAATCAACATGATGGGTTTGCGCCCAAATCGATCTGATAATCCGCCAACAATCGGCATGCAGATGAATTGCAGGAACGCATATGTCAGGGTGAGATAGCCGCTATGCCAGACGGCCTCGCTATTCTCCAACCCCGTCAGTTCCTTGATGAGGTTTGGCAGAACAGGAATCATGATCCCGAAGCCGACGGAATTGATCATCACCGTGATCAGAACGAACATCAATGCGTTCTTTGAATTTGGAGCTGTCCCAGCCATGCGTCGGACCTAAGCTATTGGATAGGCTTTGCGAAGGGTGCAAATTCGACGATGAGTCGTTCATAAACCTCGCGCTTAAACGGCACGATTGTATCCGCAATTGTATTGAGGTCTGCCCAGCGCCAGTCAGAGAATTCCTGTTCGCCATGCGCGGTCAGGTCCACGTCCGCGCCATCCCCGTGATATCGAAAGGCAAACCATTTCTGACGCTGTCCAATATTATTAAATCGCTTCCGTTTCTGCGCCAGCAGTTCCGGTGGGAAATCGTAATAGAGCCACCCTTTAATCCGACCGAGATAGTCCATCCTGTCAGCTTTTAGGCCCGTTTCTTCGAATAACTCTCTTTTGGCGGCGGCTTTGGGTTTTTCTCCCTTGTCCATCCCACCCTGTGGGAATTGCCAGCAATATGGGCCGTCCTCACTGTAACGTTTGCCGAGCCAGACTTGGCCTTGCGCGTTGAAAATCACGACGCCGACATTGCGGCGATAGTCTTTTTTGTTGCGGGACATATCGTTACTTTAGAGCGGCAGAGGCTGGCGTGAGTTGAAGGCCTTGCCCGTCGAGGCTCGCAATCCATGCCTGTGCTTCCTGTAACGTTTCGGCATAGGCATAGCCGACGCCAACCGGATGCCCCCCCGATTTCGCTGCACCCGTCAGCTCAGTCAGTCGCGCTTGGATAACGGGTTCAACCGGGCTGGGGTCGATCAATCCGTGACCGGCTTTGAAGGGTTGATTGACGGAGATCGCCAGCGCGCCAAGTGTCGGCGTCTCGAAGTCTCCGTCTGTAATAAAGCCCAGACCCGTCGCGGCGAGGGCGTCCATAAACGGCGCGGCCACATCCGTGCGGGTCAGGAAGGCATCGCCGTTAAAATTGGTGACACCGAAATAACCTTGCGATCGGGAGAGCAGCCAATCGAGATTGCGCGCATTTTCCTGCGCTGTCGCCTCCAGCCGCAGCGCGCGATCTGCGCCGGGCTCGAGCGGATTAAAGTTTGTCGACTCGAGTGGAATTTCGATCAGGACTTCATGACCGGCCCGTCTGGCCGCATCGACCCAGCGCTGCAAGCCTGTGGCATGGGCGGCGAAAGACAGGGTCACATCGGGGGGTAATTCATCAATGGCGCGTTGCGTCAGGATGCGGTTCAGGCCAAGCCCACCAATGATGAGGGAGACGGGTTCGCGGTTAGACTTCGCACGGAATGGGCGTTTATATTCTGTCAGTGCGGATCTCGCGCCGGATTTTGGGACCGGACCAAACCGTCCCTGTCGCGTCAGGCCCGCAATTGGGGCAGGAGGCAGGGCCGCAGAGACGACCTTGGGTAATGCTGGGGCTGGTGCATCTGCTGCGGGGGTTGCGGGTTCAGGCGACAAGGTTTCCGTCGGATTTGCCCCGTCAGGAACTTCTCCCGCCAGTAGGTCCGGCGTGTCCAGTGTTTCGTTATCCAAGGCCGAAACAGGTTCAGCAGGCGGTAATTGGACGACAGCCACTGTGCCGCCTGCAACGGCGTCCATGGGGTCACCCAATAAACGGGCGGCTAAAACGGGAATGGCAAAACCAAGCAGTAAAACAGTTCCTGCCAATACAAGGTGATTGCGGCGGGAGGGCAGCTTCAGCGGGGCGCGGCGAGTCGGGGACGAGGTCGGCATGACTCGCTCTTATGGGGAAAAAGGGGCGGCGTAAACGCGCGACCCGCGATCAATTAAAACCGCTCATCCTGCGCGTCTAATATCGTTTGATATTGCGATGTCTTGAGGATTTCGATCGTCTTATTGAGTTGAAAATCCTCATCATCCGGATGATCTTCTGGCGGATAGATGATGTCCTCGTATTTCTCCTCATAATCAGTTTCATCAGGATTGATGAGGAAATTGCGGAGACTGTCTTCGCGGAAGCGGGACCGGATCTCGCCTGTATCCTCGACAAAGGCGACGAGAACATCCGGCAAGATGCCTCGTCCCTGAATGGATTTGCCTGAGGGTGTGTAATATTTCTGCGTTGTCAGACGGAGTGCGCCTTCACTCTGGCCCAACGGGATGACGGATTGAACCGACCCTTTCCCGAAACTGCGGCGGCCCACCACAATCGCGCGTCCACGGTCCTGCAATGCGCCCGCCACGATTTCAGCGGCAGAGGCGGAGCCAGGGCTCATCAGCACGGCGATTTTCATATCGGGATAAAGCTCGCCGCGTTCGGCGTTGTAGCGTTGATGATCGCTTCCATCCCGACCACGGGCGGAGAGGACCTCACCACCATCGAGGAAGAGGCCGGAAATGCTCACGCTTTCTGTCAGCAGTCCACCCCGATTGCCCCTTAGGTCGATCACAAGGGCCGGAATATCACCGCCGAGCTGACGTTCTATATCCGCGAGCGCACGTTTCGTGTCGCGTGTCAGATTATCATTTGTGAAGGTTTCGATCTGGATATAGCCAACGCCTTGTTCGACACGGTGACGTACGGCACGGCCGCGCACAATCGCGCGTGTGACGACCACATCGCGCTGGATTTCACCCGGGGAGAGGACCGTGACCGTCACGGGTTCACCTTCTGGTCCGCGCATGCCGGAGACGGCTTCATCCAGTGATTTGTCCTTGATAACGACTCCGTCGACCGCAGAAATGAGGTCGCCCGACCGAATACCGGCTTCATAGGCAGGACCATCTTCAAGCGCATGATTGACTTTGACATATCCATCCTCGGACACGACCTCGATCCCCAATCCGCCATATTCACGGCGGGCAGATTCGCGCTGTTCGACAAATTGAACGGGCGGGACGTAGGAGGAATGCGGATCCAGCGATGACAGCGCCCCGTTTAAGGCGTTTTCAATCAAGGACGCCGTATCGACCTCCTCGACATAATTCTCCTGAACAATCGATAGGACGTTCGCGAAAACCTCCATTTGATCGTAAATAGCTTCAGGCTTTTTCTCATCATCCGCAGTCGCAGAGAGCGGTAGTGCCAAACAGGTTGCCAGCAATATCCCTTTCAGGGCCTTATGCATGTCTAACCCTGAACCTCTGCCAGTTTTTCTGCATAAGTGCCGGATTTCAGAAGCTCGATCGCTTTTTGAAGCTGATAATCATCAGACACGTCAAAATCTTCCGGCGGATAATCAATCGTTAGCTCCTCCGCGAGATTGGCTTCGTCATCCTCATTGGCAATCGCATTGGGGAGGCTGGATTCTGAAAAACGCTGGCGTTCCTCTCCATCATCCGGAATGGCAGAAACAGCAATATCTGGCGCGATACCGCCGCCCTGGATACTGCGACCCTGCGGCGTATAATAACGCTGTGTCGTGATTTTCAATGCACCGTCTCGACCGCCACGAAGGGGAATGACGTCTTGGACAGAGCCTTTGCCGAACGTCGTCATACCCATCAGGATACCACGCCCACGATCTTGGACCGCACCAGCCACGATTTCAGAGGCGGACGCAGACGCACCGTCCACGAGAACGACGAGGGGAACGCCCTTCGCCATCTGACCTTTTTCGCCATTATAAACGTTTACATCATCGGCACGACGTCCGCGGGTCGAGACAACTTCTCCGCCATCCAGAAAGACGGAGGAGACTTGTACAGACTGAGTCAGGAGGCCGCCGGGGTTTCCGCGCAAGTCCAGGACGAGGCCGGGAATCTTCCCGCCATATTCCTGCTGAAGTGACGCAATCGCGTCTTTCAGGCCGTTTGCCGCTTTTTCGTTAAATTGGGAAATGCGGATATAGCCGATACCGTCTTTGTCTTCGAATTTCACAATCTGGCGTTTGATAACTTCGCGGGTGATGTCGAGCGTGATCGGGTCTTCGCCTTCGCGGACAATTGTGATGTTGATTGGCTCACCTGGTTTGCCGCGCATCTGACCCACGGCTTCAGAGAGTGTCGCGCCAAGCAAGGACTTGCCTTCGATTTCCGTGATGAAATCTCCGGCTAAAATGCCGGCTTCTTTGGCGGGGGTATTGTCAATCGGTGAGATGACTTTGACAAAGCCGTCTTCCATTGTGACTTCCATGCCGAGGCCGCCATATTCACCTTTGGTGTCCATGCGCATATCGCGAAAGGCTTCCGCGTTGATATAGGAGGAATGCGGATCTAGCGAGGCCAGCATCCCGTTCATCGCATCCTCAATCAGCTCGCTATCATCGACATCAACAACATATTGACTGCGGACGCGGGCGAGGACATCAGCGAAGAGTTCCAACTGCTCGAATGTGTCGTCATAGGCGGGGCGTTCAACGGCAACAGCGGATTGCTGCGTTGTCGAAAAGGCAAACAGGGCCACTGCGGCGACAGAACCAAGGGCGGGTAGAACAAATTTCACACGATTACTCCAGCTAGTCCTCAACACTTAGACAGGCGATTTGCGCTTTGCCAGTCAAATTACTGCGATTAAGTGACATGCTTAACCAGATTTAACGTCATTCGGGGCGAGCCAGGGCGCTGGATCAACGGGGGAGCCGTTTTTGCGGAGTTCGATATAGATCTCGGGTTGGCTGTCGCCGGGTAGGGCACCCACGGGTTCACCACGCCGCACATCATCGCCCGCACCGACATTTAGGCGTTCCAGCCCCGTTAGAAGGACGAAATAACCATCCCCGACATTCAGGATGATGACATTATCATAATTCTTAAAAGGTCCGGAAAATTCCACGCGTCCGGCATAGGGTGCAAGGACCTGTCCATTGGCGCGACCCGCAATGGTGAGCCCTTTTTCCCCGCGACCGTATTTTTTGATAATCTGTCCCGAAACCGGACGGATCATCCCGCCCTTGGCTTCCGCAAAGCGCTTTGTGCCTTTGGGCAGGGTCACGGGGGCAGCAGGCGCTGCGCCACGCCCCGGCTTCGCACGGGGGACCACGCGCATGGCCTCGGCTTCCAGTTTTGCAATGAGGTCGAGGAGGGATTTTGACTCTGCGGCCAACCGGTCCGCTTCTTTCGCCGCGGCGGAGCGTTCATCGGAAAGTTTGGCCTCCAATTGCCCTTTGGATTTCAGACCCGTCTCAACCTCGGCCTGACGCCGCCTAAGGCGATCCCGTACCGTGCCGAGTTCTGCCTGTTTGATTACGAGTTGCGATTGCGTCACGTCCAAAGCTGTTAGGTTCAGAGCTAGTGCTTCCGCTCTCTCTTTTAACTGAGCCGATAAATTAGCCATCAGCCGCCCGGCCATAGCGGCCTCTCTCGCATCGCGCGGGGAGAGAGCGAGGGTTGGCGGGGGGGTGGCTTCCAAGCGCTGGAGGGCCGCAAGGAGCTCGGTATATTTGGCTTTATCCGCCGATATACGAGACTGTAGAGACGCGGCGCGGGATGTCAGCTCTTCTGTCTGGCTTTCCAATGCGCTCAGCTCCGCTTCGACAGACTGGGCTTCTCTGGCTGTCTTTGAGAGTTGTTGTTTGAGGCTTGAAATATCTTTCCGAACCTCTTGACGCTCCGCTTCCAACTGTTTCGTTTTATCCCGTGCCGCTTGTTCCTTCTTGGTCAGAACATCCACATCGCTCGCGGTCTGCGCAAAGGCGGCAGGCGAAAGGAGCAAGGCAAGGGATATGGCGAGGGCAAAGCGCATAGTGTCCTATCGCGCGATAGGCTTTACTTGGCGTTAACCGCGATGCGATCAGTCCCGATGATAGGGCGTCCCTGCGAGGATTGAGAGGGCGCGGTAAATTTGTTCTGCCGCCATAACGCGGACCATTTTATGGGGCCAAGTTTGTGACCCAAAGCTCCAATGTGTGATGCGACCGGGGCGTAAATCCTTGATCGTCGCAGGATCAAACCCATCCGCGCCGCCAATGAGGATATAGGTTGACCCAATCCCGTCATCGCGGAGGTTGGAGAAATGTTTCGCAATCTCTCTGGATTTCGGACTCCTGCCGCGTTCGTCGAGTATTATCAGTTCGTCAGACGGGCCAATACCGGAGAGGAGTTTTGCAGTTTCCGCCGCGCGGTCATGCTGACCTTTTAAGTCAACACCCTGTTCTTCGACGGCGAGGAACCCTGTGCCTCTCGCAAGGCCCTGGGCCCGCGTGATGTAATCCTTCACGAGGTCATATTCGGGACCGTTCCGTAAAACGCCGCCCGCTCGAAGGATGATCTTCATGATTAGCCTTGAGGCAGAGGCGTGTCGTCGGGCGCTTCCTGTCTCACATTCTGCAGCCCTTCGGGGAGGGGAACGGACCAGATTTTCTCGAGATTATAGAAGACGCGGACTTCGGGTCGGAAGACGTGCAAAATGACGTCACCGGCATCGATCAGGACCCAGTCGCTGGCTTGTTGCCCCTCAACGCCGAGATCTTTCAGACCGCGTTCTTTCAGTCCGCGCTGAACATAGTCAGCCAAAGCCGAGACATGACGATTGGACCGACCGGAGGCGACAATGAGATAATCCGCAATGGAGGACTTTCCGCGAACATCAATTTCAATGACATCCTGTGCAGAATTTTCGTCCAGCACGCTTTGAATAAAGTCGGAGAGCGCCCGTGAGTCCGGATTGTCTTTGACCGTGACGCTCGCAGGCGTTTCGGGCACGAATGGCTTGGAATTAGAGGTGGTCAGAGGTCTCTCCTGGAGATGAAATCATGGTCTTCATATTGGCTAGCATAGATAGTGGCCTGTGGCCAACTCTGCAATTTTAAACGCAGCTATGCGGTGCGGGCGCGTATAGCGGAAGAACTGCGTTTATCCAGCGGTAGAGTCAGGTAGGTCCAAGCGGGCGCTGTGAAGTCTTTTAGTGCGTGGGCCTGATCTTCCGGTAGACGCGCAAAGTCATATTGACGGGCCGCTTGACTCAAGCGGGCTTTGATGGGGGAGCCCGGTCTGGCAATCACCGCAATCGGGATGGTTTCCACAATCTCTCGCCAGCCTTTCCATTTTGGTAATTGTGCCAAATTATCCGCGCCCATCATAAACACGAAGCGCTTATCGGGCTGGCGTGTTTTTAGGGTTCGCAACAGGTCGACCGTATATTGCGTCTCATATTGGCGTTCGACATCGCTAACTTTCATCCGTGCGGGTAGCGGCAGACTAAGCACGGTTTCCGCGCGACTCTCCCAACTCGGCTGTTCGGGCTTGAGCGGATTTTGCGGACTGACGAGCCACCAGATTTCGTCCAATTGCAATTCACGCAAACCTGCCCGCGCGACATGAAGATGTCCGCCATGTGCGGGATTAAATGACCCGCCGAAAAGTCCGACCGAGATAATTATAGTCTGACCCTCATGGTCTGGCTTGGCCAGTCCCGCGCACCTGATATTTATAAGTCGTCAAATGTTCCGCGCCCACAGGCCCGCGCGCATGAAGGCGGCCCGTCGCAATGCCGATTTCAGCGCCAAACCCAAATTCACCGCCATCGGCATATTGGGTTGAGGCATTGTGGAGGACGATGGCGCTGTCGACTGAATCGAGGAAGGTTTGCGCGGCGGCGGCATCTTCCGTGATGATTGCATCCGTATGTCCGCTGCCATATTTTGCGATATGGGCGAGCGCGTCGTCCAGGCCGTCGACAACTGCGATATTTAGAATCGCTGCCAGATGTTCCGTCGCGAAATCTGCATCTGTTGCGGGCGTTATCCCTGGCAGAACTTTCTGTGCGCGTGTGTCGCCGCGCAATTCACAATTTTCGCCAATTTGACCTTTCAGCAGCGGTAAAAAAGAGTCAGCAATTAAATAATCGACTAAGAGTGTTTCGGTCGAACCGCAAACACCTGTGCGGCGAAGTTTAGCATTTTCAATGAGTTGCAATGCCATCTTCATGTTTGCGTCGGTATGGACATAACTGTGATTCAATCCTTCCAAATGCGCGAGGACCGGGACGCGGGCATCTTCCTGCACACGGGCTACAAGGCCTTTCCCGCCGCGTGGGATGATAATATCGATCGTCTCATTCAGGCCACGCAACATTTCGCCGACAGCCGCGCGGTCCGTTGTGTTGACGAGATTAATTGACGTTTCGGGGAGCCCGGCTTGTGTTAATCCAGCTTGCAGGGCCGCGTGAATGGCGGCGTTGGACCTTGCGCTTTCCGACCCACCGCGCAGAACACAGGCATTGCCGGATTTCACGCAGAGCCCGCCCGCATCCGCCGTCACATTTGGACGCGACTCATAGATCATGGCGATCACACCGATGGGGACGCGGACCTTGTGAAAAATGAGGCCATTGGGCTGTGTCCAGCTTTTCTCCACCGCGCCAACAGGGTCTGGCAGGGCGGCAATATCGTCAAGACCTTTGGCGATACCGGCGACCCGGTCCGCGTCGAGTTTGAGACGATCCAGCATGGCGGCCGAAAGGCCTTTGCTGTCCGCCGCCGTCATATCTGCCGCATTGGCCGAGAGTATATCTGCCTCACGGGCGCGAATTTCCGTCGCCATCGCGCTCAGAGCATCATTACGTTGGGCTTCACTTGCGAGCCGCAGCGTGGCCGAAGCGGCTTTCGCTTGAGCGCCGAGCTCACCCATATATTTTTGAAGATCAGTCATCAGAGCATTACCAAATTATCGCGGTGGATGAGCGCCGCTCCATTTTCATATCCAAGAACGGCGGAGATTTCACCCGATTTCAGCCCTTTAATCCGGTCGGCTTGCGGATGATCATAGGCGATGAGCCCGCGTGCGATTTCCTGTCCATCGGATAGAATAGAGACGGCGTCACCTTTTTCAAACGTGCCTGAGACCGAGGTCACACCGGCGGGCAGAAGACTGCTTCCGTCGCGCAAGGCTTTCAGCGCACCTTTATCAATCGTGACGCAACCACAGGGCTTCAACGTCCCGCCAATCCATTGTGCGCGGGCTTTCCTTGGGTTGTCTTTGGCTTTGAACAGTGAATGGCGCCCACCGGACCAAAGCTTTGCCAGCGCACCGGGCTCTCGCCCGTCACAAATCACCATGTCAGATCCGGCGGAGGTTGCGATGTCAGCCGCCGCGAGTTTTGTGGCCATGCCGCCCGTGCCCATGCCTGTTGCGGCATTGGGTTCGCCGCCCATGGCTTTGATCTCGTCCGTGAGAGACGTGATGACCGGGAGATGTTTTGCCCCCGCATCCTTGCGCGGGTCCGCCGTGTAGAGGCCGTCAATATCGGAGAGCAAAATCAGCATGTCCGCGCCAATCATCTGCGCCGTCCGCGCGGCGAGGCGATCATTATCGCCATACCTAATCTCATCCGTCGCAACGGTATCGTTTTCATTGATGATCGGGATGGCTTTCAAGTCCAGCAATGTTTCCAAGGTGGACCGCGCGTTCAGCCAGCGGCGGCGATGTTCCGTATCATTCAGCGTCAGCAGGGCTTGCGCCGTGACAATCCCACGCGCGCCTAACGCATCCTCATAGGCGCGTGTGAGCCGAGATTGCCCCGCTGCCGCGCAAGCTTGTTTTTGTGCCAGTGTGAGAGATTTTCCAAATAGTCCGAGCCTCTGCCGTCCTAAGGCAATGGCACCTGAAGACACGAGGATGATGCGCTTATCCTGTAAAGCGGAGAGGTCAAGCGCGAGGGCCTCCAGCCAGTCTTCTCGCAAACGGCTTGTCTCCGCGTCCACAAGGATGGCAGAGCCAATTTTGATGACGAGTGTCTCGACATCCGTCAGCATTTATGGCGTCCAGCCTTTGACATCTTCGATTTCACCACTCGCGACGGCTTGAAGGCGGCGTTTTTCCGCGCGTTCATCTTCTTCGTCCGCTCGCCGAATTTCGACATGCTGATAGAGAGCCGCGAGGACAGGGGTGAGCCCTTGTTGCGCAACGGAGGACATCGGGAGAGGGCGTTGGCCACATTTGGCCTCCATCTCGTCCTGTAATTCCGCAATCCTGTCCGCGCTTAACGCGTCGCATTTGGACAGGGCGATGACTTCGGGTTTGTCCTCGAAGCTCTCATCATACTCTTCCAACTCTTTACGGATCGTCAGGTAATCGCCAACCGGGTCTTCCGAGGTGCCCGCGACCAAGTGCAGGATCGCGGCGCACCGTTCCGCATGGCCGAGGAAGCGGTGGCCAAGACCTGCGCCTTCTGCCGCGCCTTCGATCAATCCGGGCAGGTCGGCGATGACGAACCGTTCCGCTGCGCCCATACTGACAACACCCAAATGTGGGTGAAGCGTCGTGAAGGGATAATCTGCTGTTTTTGGTTTGGCCGCTGTAACAGTGGAAAGAAAAGTCGATTTTCCGGCATTGGGGAGGCCGATGAGGCCCGCATCCGCGATGAGTTTCAGGCGAAGCCAAATCCATTTTTCTTCGCCTTCTTCGCCCGGATTAGCCTTACGCGGTGCTTGGTTGGTGGAGCTTTTGAAACGGGCATTTCCCCAGCCACCATTGCCGCCTTTGGCGAGGAGCACGCGTTCGCCGTCTTCCGTCAGATCGACGAGGACTTCATCCGTTTCGGCCTCAATGACCTGCGTGCCGACGGGAACTTTCAGGACGATATCGTCTGCGGCCGCACCGTGACGATCCCGACCCATCCCATGCATCCCAGTCTTGGCCTTGAAATGCTGTTTGAAACGATAATCAATGAGCGTGTTCAGGCTGCGGGTCGCTTCCAGCCAAACGTGACCGCCGCGTCCGCCATCCCCGCCATTGGGGCCACCAAAGGCGACGAACTTCTCCCGGTGAAAGGAGACAGATCCGCCGCCCCCATTACCGGACTTCACGAATATCTTGGCTTGATCGAGGAATTTCATGAGAGGTCCTTACGCGTCCATGTCCGACTTGGCTAGAACAGAGGTCTTTGCAGACCTGATGTAATTGTGTGATGGTGCCTTCTTCAGTCTCGCCATGGAGAAGAACATGTCCGTCGCCCCGTCTTTCTGAAAGCCCAGCTTTTCCAGCACGCGTTGGCTTCCCGGATTGTCCGTGAAAACACCTGCTGCGACCCTCTGCGGACCGTGTTGTGTTTCGAGTTCCGCTAGTAAAACCGCACAGGCCTCTGTGATATAGCCTTTGCCCCAATAGGGACGTCCGATCCAATAGCCGAGTTCCCAAGGCTGAGCCGTATCTGCGCGGAAGAGGTCCGCAACGCCGATTAATTTATCCTGTCCAATTTCTGTCACGGCATAGGCATTGCCAATGCCGCGGCGTTTCTGTGCGCGCAGATACATGACTTTGAATTCGACGGAAAGGCGCGGGAAAGGGTAGGGGAAGCTGCCCGTCATGCGCGCGATATCGCGATCATTCGCGAGTTCGGCAAAACTCTCGGCATCGCTATTTTCGATCTGGCGTAAAACCAGTCTTTCGGTTTTCAAAACATCACGCATGACAATCCTCCCGGAATTGTCAGCAGGGGACCGCTTGTCTTTATTTGCGGCATAAAAAAAGGAAATCGAGCGAGCCCGATTTCCCTGCTGTTCTTTAATCGGGTCGCCTATTTGGCGGTGACCCGAAAATATTCAGGTCTTTATTCTGCGGCTGCCGGGAGGTCGACGGACACATATGTGCGCGCATTGCGTTTTGTTGTAAACGAGACGCGGCCTTCCGTAAGGGCGAAAAGAGTATGATCTTTACCCATGCCAACATTGGCGCCCGGATAATATTTAGTGCCGCGCTGACGAATGATGATGTTACCTGGAATGACGGCTTGGCCGCCGGATTTCTTGACGCCAAGGCGACGGCCTGCACTGTCGCGACCGTTATTGGATGAACCACCAGCTTTTTTATGTGCCATGTCTAACTCCTGCGAATTGTTGTGAGGGGGCCTTAGCCCTTGATGCCTGTGATGCGGACGACTGTCTCGAGCTGACGGTGTCCTTTCTTGCGGCGATAGTTCTGACGACGCTTTTTCTTGAACACGATGACTTTGTCACCTTTGCGTTGCTCAAGAACTTCGCCAGTGACGGAAGCGCCTTTGACGAGAGGCTCGCCAACTTTAACGTCGCCGCCCGCGCCGTGCATCAGCACGTCATCGAAAGAGACTTTCTTTCCGGTTTCGGCGTCGAGCTTTTCGACGATGATGATGTCGTCTTTGGCGACCTTATATTGCTTACCGCCGGTCTGTATGACTGCGAACATGGCATTTTCCTGTTCTTCTAAGTGATCCTCCTACGAGGGTACACGGTCCTAAATACATAAAAGCCGCGCTGGGCGAATCCCGCGGCGGCCAATTCGTCGCCCTTATAAAGACCGGAGCCCCTCTGTCAATCATAGGATGACTTTGGCCTCAGCTTTGAAAAGCGATGTTTTGACAGCAAAAAGCCCCGCCGACTGAAAGCCGACGGGGCAAATTTTGTTATAAGCGCGAGGGCTTAGTTACGCGGGCGAACCCGACCAATGACTTGGCCATTGGCGATGATTTCGCCATTCGCATTGACCTGACCGATGACGTTTCCGGATGTGTCAACGACCGTACCGTCAGCGCGGACCGTGTAATCGCCGGACGTGACGCTGGTCACTGCTGATCCAACAGTGCCGCCATTCAGAAGGTTACTTCCGGATGTTGCCGCTGTTGTGGACAGACCGCTGATGACGACTTGTCCTGAAGAGTTCACAACATCTCCATTTGTACGGAGCGTTCCGATAAGATTACCGCTCGCATCGCGGACGGAGTTATCAGAACCGATTGTGTAGCCTGTCGTCGATCCGCCACCTGCGGAGAAGCCGCGAAGGACGACCTGACCAGAGGAGTTCACAACGTCGCCGTTGGCGCGAAGCGTTCCAAGAACTTGGCCGGCGCCGGTGCGGACAACATTGTCAGAGCCGACTGTATAGCCGGATGTTGTTGTCGTGACCGTGGTCCCGGTGGTGAAGCCACCTGTCGTACCGGTCGTCGTTCCGCCTGTTGTGAAGCCGCCATTGATACCGACATTTGTGCCGGAGACCATGGAGCGCCAATCAACACCCAGAGCATCAACAGTACGGAGTGTCAGACCACCTGTGGACAAGCCACGAGCTGTCTGGAACGCCTCAACCGCCGCATAAGTCTGGCGACCCAGCTGTCCGTCAAGTGCACCATTATAGTAACCTTGCGTTTGCAGGGCACGTTGGATGGCGCGGATGACTGTCACATTGGCATTCGCTTCACAGAGGACCTGACGCCATTCGGCTTTCTCAGGGGATGTCTGTGTCCGACGTTCAATCGTGCCGAACTGAGCCGGTATGGCAATCGTTTCCGTGCGGGCCGGTGTGGCAACGCGCTGAACCTGGATTGTCTCATAGCGGGCCGGGATGACACGACGCTCAATCCGCGGTGCACCATCAACGACGCGACGTGTTACCGTCTTCGTGACCGCCGGAATACGACGCTCAGTCGTTGTCGCCGGTGTCTTGACGACGCGGCGCGTGACTTCACGTGTAACCGCCGGGATACGACGCTCTTGCGTTGTAGCCGGTGTTTTGACGCGGCGACGTGTTTCCGTTTTCGTGACGGCCGGGATACGACGTTCCGTTGTGGACGCTGGCGTCTTCATCACGCGACGTGTGACAGTATCTGTCACGGCCGGGATTGTCCGCTCAGTCGTCGCAGCCGGTGTCTTGACGACGCGACGCGTGACCTGCTTCGTGACGGCTGGCGTTGCACGCTCAACTGTCCGGGCCGGTGTCTTCACAACACGACGCTCAACAGTCTGTGTCCGAGCCGGGATAGCCCGTTCCGTTGTCCGTGCAGGTGTTTTCACGACCTGACGGGTCACTTGCTTGGTCACAGCCGGGATACGACGCTCTGTTGTCGACGCCGGTGTCTTCACAACACGACGCTGCTGTTGCTTGGTCACAGCCGGGATACGACGCTCTGTCGTAGAGGCTGGTGTCTTCACAACACGACGGGACACTTGCTTCGTGACCGCTGGAACTGTGCGTTCCACCGTACGGGCCGGTGTCTTCACGACGCGGCGTGTTTCCTGCTTGGTCACGGCCGGGATACGACGCTCTGTTGTAGACGCAGGCGTCTTCACAACACGACGTGTTTCCTGCTTCGTAACCGCCGGGATACGACGCTCAGTTGTCACAGCCGGTGTCTTCACGACACGACGTTGAACCTGCTTCGTGATCGCCGGGACACGACGCTCAGTTGTTGCCGCCGGTGTCTTCACGACACGACGTGTAACAGCTTTCGTGACCGCCGGGATTGTGCGCTCGACTGTACGGGCCGGTGTCTTAATCCGACGACGTGTCTCAGTCTTCGTGATTGCTGGCACGGCACGTTGTGTCGTCGCTGCCGGTGTCTTGACGACACGGCGGGAGACAGTCTTCGTGACGGCTGGAACAGTCCGTTCAATCGTTGCCGCCGGCGTTTTCACAACACGACGTGTTTCCTGCTTAGTCACAGCCGGGATACGACGCTCTGTTGTAGAGGCCGGTGTTTTCACGACACGACGCTCAACCTGGCGGGTGACCGCCGGGATTGTGCGCTCGACAGTCGACGCCGGTGTTTTGACAACACGACGTGTTTCCATCTTCGTGACTGCTGGAATGCGACGCTCAGTTGTCGCCGCCGGTGTTTTGACAACACGACGGGAGACAGTCTTCGTCACAGCCGGTGTTGCACGTTCAATTGTGCGAGCCGGTGTTTTGACGCGACGACGGGCTTCCGTTTTCGTGATCGCAGGGACGCGACGCTCTGTCGTGGCCGCTGGCGTTTTCACGACACGACGGGACACTTGCTTCGTGACCGCTGGTACGGTCCGCTCAACAGTTGCCGCCGGTGTCTTGAGGACACGACGTGTTTCCATCTTTGTGACAGCCGGGATGCGACGCTCAGTTGTCGCCGCCGGTGTTTTCACAACACGACGGGAGACCTGTTTCGTCACGGCTGGAACGGCACGTTCAATGGTTGCCGCTGGCGTTTTCACGACACGACGTGTTTCCTGCTTTGTGACAGCCGGAATACGACGTTCTTGTGTGGACGCTGGCGTTTTCACGACACGACGGGACACTTGCTTCGTGACGGCAGGAACTGTGCGCTCCACCGTACGGGCAGGGGTCTTGACGACGCGGCGTGTTTCCATCTTCGTGACAGCCGGGATACGACGCTCAGTTGTCGCAGCCGGTGTCTTGACGACACGACGGGACACTTGCTTCGTGACCGCTGGTACACGACGCTCAACCGTAGCGGCTGGCGTTGCGATACGACGACGTGTTTCCGTCTTCGTGATCGCCGGAACACGACGCTCAGTTGTCGCCGCCGGTGTTTTCACGACACGACGGGACACTTGCTTCGTAATCGCCGGGACGGTCCGTTCGACAGTTGACGCCGGTGTCTTGACGACACGACGTGTTTCCATCTTCGTGACGGCCGGGATACGACGCTCAGTTGTCGCGGCTGGCGTTTTCACGACACGACGCGAAACCTGCTTCGTGACCGCTGGAACGTTACGTTCGATAGTCGACGCCGGTGTTTTGACGACGCGGCGTGTTTCCATCTTCGTGACGGCCGGGATACGACGCTCAGTTGTCGCAGCCGGTGTTTTTACAACACGACGTGTGACCTGTTTCGTGACCGCCGGCGTTGCACGTTCAATCGTGCGGGCCGGTGTTTTGATGACGCGACGGGTCTGTGGCTTGCTGATCGCAGGCACAGCACGCTGTGTTGTGGCCGCTGGCGTCTTGACGACGCGACGTGACACTTGCTTCGTGACAGCCGGGATTGTGCGCTCAATTGTGCGGGCCGGTGTCTTCACAACACGACGCGCCTCAGTTTTTGTCACAGCCGGGATACGACGCTCGGACGTAGAGGCCGGTGTCTTCACAACACGACGGGACACTTGCTTCGTGACGGCAGGAACTGTGCGCTCAACCGTACGGGCAGGGGTCTTGACGACGCGACGGGCTTCCGTCTTCGTGACAGCCGGGATGGTACGCTCTTGCGTAGACGCCGGACGATCGACGACCTTGCGTGTCACAGTCTGTGTCACAGCTGGGATACGACGCTCTGTCGTGGCCGCTGGCGTTTTCACAACACGGCGTGTGCGTGTTTTCGTGACCGCTGGAACATTACGCTCAATTGTCGAAGCCGGTGTCTTCACAACACGGCGGGAGACAGTCTTCGTAACAGCTGGGATGCGACGTTCTGCTGTTGAGGCAGGTGTCTTAATCCGACGACGTGTTTCCACCTTCGTAACCGCTGGCACAGCACGCTGTGTCGTGGACGCTGGCGTTTTGACGACGCGACGTGTGACTTGTTGCGTAACCGCTGGCACCTGACGCTCGATTGTTGAGGCCGGTGTCTTCACGACGCGGCGTGTCTCAACTTTCGTGACCGCCGGGATACGACGCTCTGTTGTGGACGCTGGGCGATCCACAACACGACGTGTGACCTGCTTCGTGACCGCCGGGATACGACGCTCAGATGTACGGGCCGGTGTTTTCACACGACGGCGTGTTTCCGTCTTCGTGACCGCAGGAATACGACGCTCTTGTGTCGAAGCAGGTGTTGCAACGACACGACGTGTAACCGTGTCAGTAACAGCCGGGATTTGACGCTGAGTTGTTGACGCTGGTGTCTTCACAACACGACGGGTCAGAGTCTTCGTGACCGCCGGGATACGACGCTCAACAACTTTAGCCTCTTCAGCAACAACACGTGTCTCGACCGAACCAACGCGCTGGCCGAACTGACCGCCATTGATGTTAGCCGAACCATTGCCACCGACGAGGCGTGATCCGCCTGCCGCACGGTCTGCACTGGAAGCATCGCCGGCGTTCAAGCCATCACGGTCATCACGACCATCGCGGTTGGCATCAACAAAACCGCTGATCCGTGTTCCGCCTGCGAAGGTTGAACCACCTGCATCAACGACGCGGGCCGGTGTCTTCACAACACGACGTGTGAGTGTTTCCGTGACTGCTGGAACCGGAATTTCACGAGTTGTGGCTTCCTGGTCAACGACACGACGTGTGATCTGACGGGTCACGGCAGGAATTGTGCGCTCAACGGCACGGGCCGGAGAGACGATAACCTGTTTCGTGATCGTCTTGTACTTGGCCGGGATCAGAACACGACAGAGGATTTCACCTGTCTGGTTCACGATCGTTTCAGTTGATTCAACAACCTGCTCGGAGACGCCGTTAAAGACAGTGAACTGTCCGCGTGTCGCCGTATTAACCCGTCCGCCGGTAAAGGCGCCGGAGTTGATCGCTTGGCTACCAGGCTTCCACTCTTCACGTGCCGGCTCGATGAGAACGCGCTCAGAACGTGTTTCATATTTGGCCGGGATGACGTCGATTTCAGTCCGTGCTTCGGTCACAACAACTGTCTCAGTGACAGTACGGTACGTGGCCGGAACGACTTCAACGCGTGTTGACGCTTCCTGAACAACGATAGTCTCTGTGACGGTTTCATATGTCGCAGGGATGATTGTCAGCTGGTTGGCAGCTTCCTGTTGGATATATGTCTGGCTTTCCGTGCGGAATTTCGCAGGGACAGCGACATATTCAACGGTTTCAGGCTGAACAACGACAGTCTCTGTGACGGTCTCGTAAGTCGCCGGAATGGAGACAAGCTCCGTGCTGGCTTCCTGAACGACGACAGTTTCAGTGACGTTGCGGAAAGTCGCCGGAACAGAGACGAGCTCTGTGGAGGCTTCCTGAACAACGATGGTCTCGTTGTAAGTCTCATATTCCGCAGGAATAGTGACATATTCAACCGTTTCAGGCTGAACAACGACAGTCTCTGTAACGTTTTTGAATGTCGCCGGAACGGAGACAAGCTCTGTTGTGGCTTCTTTCACAACGACAGTCTCGGAGACAGTTTCAAACGTGGCCGGAACCGCGACGAGCTCTGTTGTTGCCGGCTGAACGACGACTGTTTCCGTCACGTTTTCGAACGTAGCTGGAATGGAGACGAGCTCACTGGACGCTTCCTGAACAACGATGGTTTCGTTGTAAGTCTCATAGACGGCAGGAACGGAAACATACTCAACAGTTTCAGGCTGAACGACGACTGTCTCTGTGACAGTCTCATAAGTGGCCGGAACGGAGACGAGCTCTGTAGTGGCTTCCTGAACGACGTAAGTCTCAGTCACGTTCTCGAAAGTTGCCGGGATAGAGACGAGCTCTGTGGACGCTTCCTGAACGACGACTGTTTCTGTCACATCACGGAATGTCGCTGGAATAGTGACAAGCTCTGTGGACGCTTCCTGAACGACGATAGTTTCCTGAACAGTCTCGAAGACAGCTGGGATTGTCTCGTAAGTCACGGAGGCAGGCTGAACGACGACTGTTTCAGACACAGTCTCGAAAGTTGCCGGGATAGTCACCAACTCTGTGCTGGCTTCCTGAACAACGATGGTCTCGTTCACTGTTTCGAACACAGCCGGGACTGTTTCGTAAGTGACAGAGGCAGGCTGAACGACAACTGTTTCAGTGACCGTCTCGAAAGTTGCCGGGATAGCGACCAGTTCTGTGGACGCTTCCTGAACGATGACGTTCTCTGTGACAGTTTCATATTCGGCTGGAACCGTCACATATTCGACGCCAGCGGGCTGGACGACAACTGTTTCTGTGACGGTTTCGAATGTTGCTGGGATTGCGACCATTTCAGAGGACGCTTCCTGAACAACAACCGCTTCCTGAACGGTCTCATAGACAGCCGGGACAGTCACATATTCGACTGTTGCAGGCTGGACGACGACAGTTTCAGTCACAGTTTCGAATGTCGCCGGGATCGTGACGAGCTCTGTAGACGCTTCCTGAACGACGACCGCCTCTTGGACTGTCTCGAACACGGCTGGGACAGTCACATATTCGACGCCAGCAGGCTGGACGACGACAGTTTCAGTCACAGTCTCGAATGTTGCAGGGATTGTGACCAGCTCTGTGGACGCTTCCTGAACAACGATCGTTTCCTCATAGGTCTCGAACTTGGCTGGAACAGTCACATACTCAACTGTTTCAGGTTGGACGACGACTGTTTCAGTGACCGTTTCGAATGTCGCTGGAATAGACACCATCTCGGAAGAGGCCTCTTGCACGACAACGGCTTCTTGAACTGTCTCATAGACAGCCGGGATGACTTCATAAGTGACGGAAGCAGGCTGGACGACAACAGTTTCATTCACTGTTTCGAATGTCGCAGGGATCGTGACCATTTCAGTCGACGCTTCCTGAACGACGATTGTCTCGGACACAGTCTCAAACACGGCCGGGACAGTTTCATAAGTCACAGATGCCGGCTGAACGACGACTGTTTCAGTCACAGTCTCAAACGTGGCAGGGATTGTGACGAGTTCTGTGGACGCTTCCTGAACGATAACAGGCTCGGATACAGTCTCATAGACGGCAGGAACGGCCGCATATTCAACCGTTGCAGGCTGAACAACGACTGTTTCTGTGACAGTCTCAAATGTGGCCGGAATTGTGACCAGTTCTGTTGACGCCTCTTGGACAACGATTGTTTCGTTATATGTCTCGAATTCCGCAGGAACGGACACGTATTCGACGCCAGCGGGCTGAACGACGACTGTTTCAGTGACCGTTTCGAATGTCGCTGGAATTGTCACCATCTCTGTTGACGCTTCCTGAACAATGATGGGCTCCTGAACGGTTTCATAAACCGCTGGAACCGCAACATACTCGACAGTCGCAGGTGTTACGACGACAGTTTCAGAGACAGTTTCAAATGTCGCCGGGATTGTGACGAGCTCTGTGGAGGCTTCCTGAACAACAACTGTCTCGGTGACTGTGTCATAAACAGGCGGCACAACAACATATTCAACCGTTGCAGGCTGAACCACGACAGTCTCGGAGACAGTCTCGAAAGTTGCAGGTATGGAAACAAGCTCTGTGCTGGCTTCCTGAACAACGATTGTCTCGTTGTAAGTTTCATATTCAGCAGGGATAACTGTGTAATCAACGGAGGCCGGCTGAACGACGACTGTTTCTGTGACAGTTTCGAATGTCGCAGGGATCGTCACCAATTGTGTGGACGCTTCCTGAACAACGACTGTTTCACTGACAGTTTCAAAAACAGGTGGGACTGTAACAAGTTCTGTTGTTGCTTCTTGAACAACGACAGTTTCTGTCACGTTCTCGAAAGTCGCCGGGATCGTGACGAGCTCAGTCGCAGCTTCTTGAACAACGATTGTCTCGGACACGGTCTCAAAGACGGCTGGGACAGTTGTATATTCAACAGAAGCCGGCTGAACGACGACTGTTTCAGTCACAGTCTCAAATGTCGCCGGAATAGTGACCAGCTCTGTAGACGCTTCCTGAACAACGATTGTCTCGTTGACTGTCTCGAAAGTCGCAGGGATTGTAACGAGTTCTGTTGAGGCCTCTTGGACAACAACTGTCTCTGTGACGGTTTCATATGTCGCTGGGATTGTGACGAGCTCTGTAGACGCATCCTGAACAACAACTTGCTCAGTCACAGTCTCGAATGTCGCCGGAATTGTTGTGTACTCAACACCCGCTGGCTGAACGACAACTGTTTCAGTGACAGTTTCAAATGTCGCCGGGATTGTGACGAGCTCTTTGACCGCATCTTTAACGACAACTGTTTCGGTGACAGTTTCAAACGTCGCCGGGATTGTGACCAACTCTGTAGCGGCTTCCTGAACGACGACTGTTTCTGTGTAATCCTCATAGACAGGTGGGATTGTCACATATTCAACAGATGCAGGCTGAACAACGACAGTCTCGGAGACTGTTTCGTAGACGGCTGGAACTGCGACGAGTTCTGTCGACGCTTCCTGAACCACGACAGTCTCTGTGACTGTGCGGAATGTTGGTGCGCCGGATGTTGAACCGGGACCGTAAGCGTTGACCGCGGAGCGGGAAACAACTCGACCGCCGGAGGCGACGATGTTGCCTGAATTGTCGAGCGAGCCGATTGAAGATCCGGAGGCGTTATAAACGGTTCCGTTGGAGGCGACTGAATAAGTCGTTCCGCCAACCACGAGACGCGTCCGCGAAGAGCCTGTGCCGATCAATGTCAGCGGGTTAACAGCATTTGCTGCCAGAACGTTTCCGTTCGTGCCGACGATGTTGCCGGAGGCATCAACAGAGCCGATGCG
The DNA here is from genome assembly GCF_050271975.1 of Litorimonas sp. WD9-15. Taxonomy (NCBI): domain Bacteria; kingdom Pseudomonadati; phylum Pseudomonadota; class Alphaproteobacteria; order Maricaulales; family Robiginitomaculaceae; genus Litorimonas; species Litorimonas sp. WD9-15. The sequence continues at coordinate 2,558,437 of NZ_CP189850.1, read as the reverse complement.
TTGGCCGGAAGCATTTGTGACGGTTCTGGCGGAGTCGATTGTGTAAGGTGTGCCGTTAATCGTAACGGTGACTGTGCCACGACCCGGGATGATGGAACCACCGCCCGCAACAACAAGCTCATAGCTTTCTTCTTGAACAAGAACGCGCTCAGTGACGGTTTCCATTGTTGCAGGAATTTTACGAATCTCTTCGCCAGCCTGACGCAGAACAACTTGCTCTGTCGATGTCGTGTACTGCGCGGGCACGATGACCCGTGCGAAACATTCGCCTGGAAGCGGATTACCCGGGGGCAATTCCTGCGCGAATGATGGTGCAGCAAGAACTGCGGCCGATGCGGCCATTAAAAGTGTACGTTTCATATTACGAAAACCCCCAAAGTCTTCAGTTTTGTTTAGTCGCGACATGCGAACCCTCCAGATTGTCTCATTCTCCGCCGGACGACGGATTCAGGACGTTAACTTCCTCTTAAACTCTCGAGAAAGTAATTCAATTGCTAATTGGCGACACGCGAAAAGGTCGGAAGTAAGACGCCTCTGCGGCGTGTAACATCTCCCAATCTCCCCTAGTATCTCCGTAAGCCTCCAATATTTTCACGGATTGAGGCGCAAATTGGTCAAAAATGCGGCGAACCTTGTTGGCTCCCCATACATTATATCCTTTTAGCCCCCCGGAAGCCGTAGCTCCGTCCGATTCTAACTCAGTTGCCATGACGTGTGCAGGATGAATGCCAGTTGAACGCGCCCAGTATCGTAAATACGGACCGATAGAAGCACTGCACATATATAATGAATCAGGGCCTATATTCGCATCTGCTAATTTCGCCTTCACATGCGCTAGTGCGGCGGGACGAATATAGCGAGGTATCACGTCTCTCGCGAAACTTTCCGCCATTGATTCGATTCTTTCAATTGATCTACCCGCGAAAAACCGGTGCACAACGGCAGCTTTCACGGCATGGCGATCAATACGGCCCAGCTTGTAAGAGATAAATGTCGGCATCAGTCGTGCGATATTCCCTAGCCATCGCGGTGTCCCTGCATAATAGCGTAAAAACAGTGCAAACGTGTCTTTCGTCGTAATTGTGCCGTCAAAATCGAAGGCGACAATCTCGTGGTCAGCGTTTTTCTGTGACACTACATTTGTAGGGGATTCGGACATTTGGGCCTTTTCATCTCTGTCGATTATAGGTTGCGGGAACCGGACACACAGTTCAAGGCGGCGCGGGTCTTGTCCTTTATAAAGACCTAAAACATCCGGAAGTTCCACGCCCTCCTTTAGGATGCCTGTGGAGAAGGGCTGTGATTTCCATCTTGCCCCCACCCGCAACGCAGGTCAGAGCGGTCATCTTATTTACCGCATTTAAGAATAGGATGCCTCATGCGCACAGGATTACTTCGAACGGTTTCTCTTATCGCCTCTTTGACCCTGATCGCCTGTTCCGGTGCGAGAGATGCACCCGTGAGAGTGGAAAATCCTGATTTCGCGCAAGAGGCATCAGACCTCGCCGTGGATGAGGCCGTCACATATGGTAAATTGCCCAATGGATTGCGCTATGCCGTCCGGTCCAATGCAACCCCCACCAAAACCGCGACCCTGCTGATGCGGATTGATACGGGGTCACTGAACGAGACTGAAGAAACGCGCGGTCTCGCCCATTTCTTAGAGCACATGGCCTTTAACGGTTCGGAAAATATAGAAGAGGGCGAGATGACCAAGCAGTTAGAGCGCTTCGGTTTGGCCTTCGGCGCAGACACAAATGCCTCCACCAGTTTCGATGAAACCATTTACTCGCTTGAACTGCCGGATGTCTCCGAAGAAATGTTGGACGTAACATTAGGAATTATGCGCGAAACAGCGGAACGCCTGACGCTTGCCCCCGACGCGATTGAGCGGGAGCGGGGTGTCATTCAGGCGGAGCGACGCGCGCGGTCCAATCCCGGCTTCCGCGCTTTTCTGGATCAACTCGATTTCCTCGCCGGACATACAATCCTGCCGGATCGCTTGCCCATTGGGACAGAGGAAACCATCCAGACCGTCACGCCTGAACAGTTCCGCGAGTTTTACTCTGCTTGGTATCGCCCTGAAAACACATTTGTCACATTAGTGGGCGATTTTGAATCTGACTATGCCGTTCAAAAGATTGAAGAATTTTTCGGCGACTGGCGAGCACCGGAGGGCGTGGAACCCGGGGTCAGCGTCGAAATCAACTCTGCGGCTCTAACCGCCCCTCGCAGTCGCGTTTATTCCGATCCGGAAATCCAGACGAGTGTTTCTGTCAATTTGGTCAAACCTTTCACGCCTGAGCCCGATTTACTGACGACACGCAAGGAAGGACTGATCGAAAGCCTCGGAAATTCCATTCTCAACCGCCGTTTGGGCAAGCTCGCCCGGACAGAGGACGCCGCCTTTATCGGCGCGGGTGTTGGGACATCGAATTTCTTCGATGCCGGAGAGATTTCGTCTTTGAGCATCAGCACGCAACCTGAAAACTGGGAAGCGGGACTCGCACAGGGGGAACAGGCACTTCGGCGTGCCCTGCAATATGGGTTCACGCAGGCGGAATTGGACGAGCAGCTCGCCAATCTCGAAAATTCTCTGAAAGTCTCAGTTCAGACCTCACCTACGCGCCGGACGCCAAGTCTCGCGCGGTCTATTCTAGGGTCTTTTTCCAGTGAGCGCGTTGTCACGACACCCGAGAGTAATCTGGAGCGATTCTTGGGGTATAAGTCAGAGATCACATTAGAGGCCGTTGAAGCGGCCTTCCGCGAGGCGTGGGACGGCTTGGCAGATGCGCCGCAACTCTACCTCCAGACTTCGGACTTGATTGAAGACGGCGAAACCAAACTGGAAGCCGCTTTCGCCGCGACCCGGGCTGTGGATGTTGCCCCGCGTGCGGAAGAAGCGAAGCTTGAATTTGCCTATGATGATTTCGGCACGCCCGGAACAGTCGCTAAGCGCTCCCGAATTGACGACATTGATGCGACACTCATCACATTCGACAATAATGTCCGTCTGAATATCAAAAAAACGCCCTATGAGGACAATGTCATCCGTCTGTCGGCCCGTATCGGGGCAGGGATGCTCTCCGCACCCACGGACATTGCACCGGGATTTGAAGTCTACACGCAAAACATGCTCTCGCTCTCCGGTTTGGGGCAGCACAAAGTCGATGATATCTCGACCCTCATGGCAGGCCGTTCGGTCGGCGTGCGTCGCGGATTTTCTGATACGGCGATGACACTTTCAGGCTCTACAACGCCGGATGACCTGGATTTACAGATGAAGCTCATGGCGGCTTACGCAACTGATCCGGGCTACCGTCCGGAAGCGCAAGCGCAATATGATAAATATATCCGGTCTTGGTATCCGACTCTGGATAGCACACCGGGCGGCGTGGCGAGCCGCGATATTGGGCGTATCCTGCGCAGTGGGGATAAACGTTGGGGTTTCCCGTCCGAGGCGGACCTCTTGGATGTCGATATGGATCTCATCCGGAACTGGATGGAGGCCAATGTCTTGGGCGGCTCTATCGAAATTACAGCTGTCGGGGATATTGATGAAGACGAATTGATTGAGGCCGTCGCGGCAAGTTTTGGCGCCCTGCCGGAGCGCCCGCTTACCGTCTTTGAACCTGACCCGGCTTTGACCAAAGTTTCTTTCCCGGACGGCTCGAAACGCCCGATCTTGCTCTCCCATGCGGGAGATGCCCAGACGGCGCGGCTTTATATCTACTGGCCCGCAGCAGACGCGACGGATGTGGTGCTCTTGCGACACACTCAGATGGTCTCTAATATGTTCGATCTTCGCCTGACGGAAGTTCTACGCGAAGAGGAGGGGGCGACCTATTCCCCAGGCGTGTCCCAGACCGGCTCGCGCCTTTATAAGGGCTTCGGATATATCGGCGCACAAATCGAAGTCTCGCCGGATAAGATTGATCTCATGGCCGAGAAAATCCGGGAAGTGGCGGCCGAGTTTGAACGTGGTGAAATTGAGCAAGATGTCTTTGACCGCGCCATAAAACCCGTTCTGGAGTCCTTGGAAACGAGTCTTGAGAGCAATTCCCTATGGATGAGCGTGCTCTCACAAGCTCAAACCGATCCGGAAGATATCGCCCGTTTCCGGACGCGGGACGAGGTGTATCAATCCATGACACTGGCGGATCTAAAACCTGTTGCGAAACAGGTCTTTGTTGATGCCAATTCCATAGAGATCCAGATTTTACCGGAAGAATGAGTCAAAGGTAAAATCTGGCTTAACCTTTGCAAGATTGAAGAAGTGACGGAAAAATAACCCTTTTTAGTCACCTTCTCTTAGTTTTTAACCTGATTTTAACCATAAAAAATACCAATCTGTTTCATCCTGCTACAACTTCCCCTCTTGGCAGAGTGGGTGCAACACCCCTCCCATATCGCGACCTCACCGTCCCATTTTGGGCAAAGAGGTCAAATAAGGATGTGGATGATGAAACGGACCCTTAATCATATCGCGGCCGACTACCGTTCTAAAAAGGACGGAAATGTTGCCATTATGTTTGCCATGACAGTTTTTGCGATTGTCGCGGGCTTGGCTATTTCGGTTGATGTATCGAACGCCTATTTCGCAAAACAGCGTTTGCAGGATACGACCGATGCTATCGCGCTTATGGCGGCGAAAGATAAATCCTTGGATAGCGAGGCCAAGTTACAAGCCACGGCCCAAGCCCTTTATGATGCAACATATCCAAGCAAGACAGGTGAGCGGATCGTTATTGAGAGTATTAAGCGTGACGGGGACCGTGTTATCGTTCAGTCAAAAAATAATATCGACACGTATTTTACAGGTATTTTCAAGACTACCAATATGGATGTGGGCGTCACGTCCAGCGCCATATTTGCGGATAAAGCGATGGATGTTGCCTTTGTTCTGGATACGACATTCTCAATGAATGGCAGCAAGCTTTCAAATCTGAAATCCGCAGCAGGAAACCTCGTGAAAACTTTTGACGAGCTCGATAATGAGAATCTTCGCGTCTCCGTCGTCCCGTTTTCGCAATATGTGAATGTCGGTTTATCCCGTCGAAATGCCAAGTGGCTGGATGTCCCGCAGGATTCCAGCACAACGGGTCCACAAGTCTGTAAGATGAAACGCAAAGTCGTGTCGCGCTCGAATTGTCGGCGCGTGCAACGCACATGCAAAAATGACGGCGTGTCCTATGATTGCTCCTACACCAAATGTGATAACACATATGGTCAGCCCTATAAGAGTTGTTACACACCAACATCCAAAGCGACTTGGAAAGGTTGCGTCGGATCTCGTGAGAATGGCTATGATGAGCGTCCGGCCTATGACAGCCGTAAAATTCCCGGCCTCATGAACGTAACATGCGGAGCTGAACTGCAAACCCTGTCCAGCAATATGACACAGGCGAAGTCTTCTATCTCCGGATTAAAAGCCCAAGGCGAGACATATCTTCCTGCTGGTATTCTCTGGGGATGGCGGACATTGGACACAACAGTTCCGTTGAGCTCAAATGCTGGTAACCCTGCTAAGAAACGCGAGAAAATCATGATTGTCATGACAGATGGTGAAAACACGCTGTCCAAGAAGGGTATTCTTCACAATGGAAACAACGCTAACGCGGCCAACACAAAGACGGATACACTGTGTAAGAAAGCGAAAGCGGATGACGTCACAATCTACACGATTGCCTATGATGTGAAGGATGCGACGACAAAGAAAATGCTCAATCGTTGTGCAACGGACGGTTCCAAATTCTTTGACGCCAAGAATGCAGGTGATTTGAATGATGCTTTCAAATCCATCGGTGAGAGCCTCAGCGAACTTCGCATTACCGCGTAACGCTCACTCCTATTCAAAGTAAAAAGGCCGGGATAAATGTCCCGGCCTTTGTTTTTTTTACTGTTCGACGCCCAAGAGCTGCATGTGGAATAACAGCGTCGCATTGGGTGGAATTTGACCACGACCGCGTGGGCCATAGGCGATATCACCCGGGATATAGAGAATACGCGCTTCGCAGACTTTCATATCGGCGAGGCTCTCATTCCAACCCGCGATAAAACCATTCGCATTGTGGTTCATAGTGACGTCACGCTCAATGGAGCTGTCAAAGACAGATCCGTCCGGGAAGAATCCGTGATAATGCATTTCGACCTTTTGGCTGCCAACGGGTGTTGCGCCTTTTTTCAGGCCTTCCTGAATGACTTTGTACTGCAACCCGCTTTCTGTCGTCACAACGCCTTCGCGCTGGGCATTGGCGGTGTGATAGGCGGCGAAATCATTTGAGGCTTCAATTCTGTCGATATCGACATAATCGGCATTGGCCAGCCATTGATCTTTCGGACATTCATAAACGGCTTGGGCAGGGTCAACGGGACCGTCGCTTGCACCGGAACAGGCGGCGAGGGCGGCGGCGGCCCCGATCAGTAAATACTGTCTCATTCAAATTCTCCTTTGATAATCTGTATTTTAAACACGCGACCTAACGCGCGAGTTCCTTCATCGCGGCCTCAAGGCCGGTCAGGGTCATGGGATACATCCGGTCCGGGCCGATAATATCCTGTATCATTTTGGTCGATTGCGAATAGGCCCAGTATTTTTCTTCCGTCGGGTTGATCCAGACGAGATGCGGATAAATATCGACGAGCCGTTGCAGCCAGACCGCGCCGGCTTCCTCGTTCCAATGCTCGACCGAGCCGCCGCGCATCGCGATTTCGTAAGGGCTCATCGCGGCATCGCCGACAATCACGACGCGGTGGTCGCTGCCGAATTTGTGGAACACATCCCAGGTCGGCGTGACCTCGCTCATCCGGCGCACATTATCTTTCCAGACCTGCTCATAGAGACAGTTGTGGAAGTAGAAATATTCTAACCGTTTAAATTCTGACCGCGCGGCAGAGAAGAGTTCTTCGACCTGTTTTATATGGCCGTCCATGGATCCGCCAATATCGAAAAAGGCCATGACTTTGACGGCGTTACGACGTTCGGGCCGCATCTTGATGTCGAGCCAACCCTGCTTGGCTGTGCCTTTAATTGTGCCTGCCAGATCCAATTCATCCGCAGCCCCGTCGCGGGCGAATTTGCGCAGACGGCGCAGAGCGACCTTGATATTGCGCGTCCCGATTTCCCGGTCTCCGTCAAGGTTTTTGAAGACCCGCTTGTCCCAGACTTTCACGGCTTTGCCGTGGCGGCCTTCCTTCTGGCCGATACGGACGCCTTCGGGATTATAGCCATAAGCGCCGAAGGGGGATTTCCCCGCTGTGCCGATATTCTTATTCCCGCCCTCATGGCGCTTGTCCTGATTGTCGAGCCTTTCTTTCAGGGCTTCCATGATCTTGTCGAAATCACCCAGCGCTTCGATTTCTGCCATCTCTTCAGGTGTGAGATGAAGCTCCGCCATTTTCTTGAGCCAGTCGGCGGGAATGTTGGCATCATCCTGCCCGAAAATATCTCCGAGATAATCGACGCCGCGAAAGACGTGAGAGAAGACCTGATCAAACTTATCCAAATCCCGCTCATCTTTGACCAACGCCGTGCGGGAGAGGTAGTAAAAGCCGTCGAGGCTTTCGCTCGGCACATCTTTCTCAATACCTTCCAAAAGCGTCAGATATTCCCGAATGGAAACGGGGACTTTGGCGCGGCGGAGCTCGGAAAAGAAATGATGGAACATGAGCTTTGTCTAACAGGTTCGATTGGAAACGAAACGAGGAATTGCGGCTCTACTCCCCGCCCAACTCTTCCGGCAATTCCGGGTTCGGGTCTTTCGGCGCATGCCCGTCCTGCCCCGAATATTTAAACACGACAAATTCCAGTGGACTGTCCGGCGCAGCTTTTACGCCGTGATAATCCCAGGCACGGGCAAAGAGGATGTCGCCTTCATTGGCAGGGCTTTCCTCGCCATTGAGATACCATGTCCCCCGGCCTTTCGTGACCATGAGATATTCCTCATCCGCGTGACGGTGAGGGGGATGGATTTCCTGTCCGGCATCTATCTTGGCCACGCCGACGAGCACGGGTTTCAATACGTGCGTTTCTTCTGTGAAATAAGGGAAGAAACTGCCCCAAGACGCGATATCTTCCGATACATCGGATTGGGAGAGGATGGCGGACTCGCCCGCCATATTCTCAATGTTGTCATGGTCGTGATCATGGGCGGCAGGCGCGCAGGCGGTGAGGGCGAGTGCGCCCGTCAGAACGAGATATTTCATGATGTACATTCTCCGGCATAGGCCGCGCTAACACCTTTGGCATTGGCGGCGCATTCATTGGAATAGGTCTGTCCGTCGCAGCCACAGACGGGATTGTAATCCATGGTGCACATTTCGGGCATTGGGCGACAAATGCCCGGCGCATCGGCCGCGCCGCATTGGTCCGCCATTGTCCGGTGGCAATATTCGCCGTCGTCGCATTCCGGTCCGGGAGTAGCAACCATTCCGCCACAGCTTTGACCCTCTGTTGGGCTACTTACCGGGAAGGCGGGTGGCGGCAAGTGAGGTTGGTTGACGTCGGTGACGGGTGGCTCTGAGGCCGCGCATGCCGCTAGGAAGAGCGCAATAAAGGTTACGAGGAGAAACCGCATCAGCCCGTTCTCACATCTGTCTCAACCCGCGCTGCGATTTCCGGATCTAGCCTGAGTTCCATCGCGAGACGGTCGAGATAGTCCCGTTCTCGTGGGTTCAGCCCGTTCGCAATCCGACAGGACGCGGCATAAACTTCAAACGCCGTCTGGTCGTCTTTCACCTGCGCAGCGACGGCTTTAGGGTCGGCATCGCCTGCGAGGACGGCTCGGATATCTTCTGCATTCACACCTTCAATACTGTCCAGCATCAGGGCTTCCTCGTCTGATATTTCGCCATCGGCTTTCGCGGCATGCACCATGGCGAGGAGGAGAACATCGGCGCGATTGGACGGTGCCTTATTATTCAACAGGTCAACGACATCCTGAAAATTCTTCGGCATCGTCCCCGCCTGTTGCGCTTTATAGGCAATAAAGCCGAGCGCGCCGAGACCGCCCAGTGCCGCGAATTTCCGCTTGGACCGATTGCCGAGTAGGAGCGCCAATGCGCCTGCCGTGGCTGCCGCGCCAATACGAAGCTTTTTGCGTGACTCTCCATCATCCTCGACGCCCAGCTTATCCGCGAGCGCATCTTCGGCTTGTTTATACATAGCCTTACCTTTGGCGGTCAGCTCCGCTGTGTCAGACGTCTTGGCTTTCTTGACGAGGTCGGACCCTGTGCCGAGAATTTGGTCCAAGAGCGATTGTGCGGTGGTGGGTGTGGTCATGCGAGTCTCCTATGCGTGATTATTCATAGCGGCGCGGCGGGGCGGTGACAAACGCCTCTTGATTTTTAGCGAGAGTAACGAAATGGCTGTCACATGGAAACAGGGCGACATCACAAATGATCGGATTTTCCGTACAGGACTATACCGCAAAGGCGTCTGAGGCTTACCAGTGCGGCGATAGTGTTGGCGCATTGGCCGTTCTGGCGCAGGCGTTGAAAACCTATCCGAAAGAGCCGAGTCTGTGGCATCATACGGGCGGCCTCATGCTGCAATCCGGTAATGGAGAGGGCGCCTCTGAGCATTTTGGGCAGGCCTTCGCACTCGCACCTGCCGAGTTTGATTTCGCCATTGATCAAGCCATCGCGCTGACAACGCTGGAAAAATATCACGACGCGCTGAGGATACTGGCAGGCATAGAGAAAAAAGCGCGTCGCCATGCGCATTACTGGTCCACCCGCGCGAATGCGGCACGGGGTGCGGGCGACCGCGATAATGCCGCGCGGTGGTATAACCGGGCGCTTTCAATCGAACCGACACGGCCCAAAGCTTTGCAGGGTCGCGCCAGTGTTGCCTTGGAACGGGGTGAGCCCGATGCCGTCAAACGGTTTGAGAAGGCTTTAACCGTCCAGAGCGACCCCCAACTCTGGCTGGGTAAAGCGCAGGCGCTGGATGTAGAAGGCAGGTCGGCAGAGGCCCGTGACATCGCCGAAGGATTGGTGAAACAATTTCCGCACTGGATCGAGGGGTTGAAATTTCTAGCGCAATTAAACCTTGGCGAAGGTGTCGAGAGTTTTGACGCGCCCTTTCATATGGCCGCTGAACGTTTGCCTGATGATCCAAATATTCCGAGGGAGCATTGCCGTCAGCTTGGGGCGCTTGGCGTGGCAGAGGAGGCCGCAGACATCGCCGCTAAAGCCCGTAAGCGGTTTCCGGACGATCCCTATTTTGCCATGCTGGAAGCTATGCAGGCGGGCATCGCGGGGCAAGACGCACGTGCAGAGGCTATCTGGGCAACGCTGGAATATGACCACGCCACCCGCCACAGTTTGGAAGCCACCCATTGGGTCCGACAAAAAGACTTTTCCCGCGCAGATAACGTGCTCAACAAGGCTTTCGCCTTGCAGCCTTGGAATATCGACGCTTGGGCGCTGCGTGACATAATTTGGCGTAAGACGGCGGACGCGCGGCATGACTGGTTGCACGGGCAGGACGGTCTCGTGCAATTCCTGCCTTTGCACAATGCTGATCGGGTTCTCCCAAAAGCGATGAAGGTCCTGAACAAGATACATGACACGTCGCATCACCCGCTTGGGCAGTCCTTGCGTAAGGGTGGCACGCAGACGCGAGCCCGGTTATTTGATCGCTATGAGCCGGAGTTGAAAGCCCTACACAAAGCGATCCTCGCGACGCTTGAGACCTATCGGAATGCCTTGCCGCCTGCGGACGAAACGCACCCGCTTTTACGACATCGTGATGCGGATTGGAGGCTTTTCGGGTCGTGGTCCGTCCGCTTTTTAAAAGGCACGGCCCATCACGCGCCGCATCTGCATCCGGAAGGTCTGCTGTCATCGGCCTGCTATCTCATCCTCCCCGACGATCTGGGCGCAGGAGGAAATTTAAAAGAAGGCTGGCTCGAACTTGGGCAGGCTTCGCCGGATATGCGGCTCGATCTTCCATCCTTACATGAATTGAAACCGCAAGTCGGACATCTCGCGCTCTTTCCCAGCACACTTTATCACGGGACGCGGCCCTTCAATATCGGCAAGCGCATGACGGTGGCGTTTGACGTGCAAGTCCCTTGATTTTTAACCGTAAGAGCGGAATGGCTGTCCCATGAAAAAATGGCTTTATGGCGCGGGTGCGCTGGTTGTTCTCACCGCAATTGGCGGGGCGCTTTATCTGCGGACGCCTGCGGGACCGCATTTTGATGCGGCAGCGGCAAAAACTGCGGCTGAATCCTATGATGCGCGGATTATCCGCGATGCTTATGGTGTGCCGCATATTTTCGGCGTGACGGATGCCGATACGGCTTTTGGTTTTGGCTATGCCCATGCCGAGGATGATTTTGCGACGATACAGGATACCCTTATCGCCGCGAGGGGTATGACCTCGCAATATAAGGGGAAGGCGACCGCACCGCAGGATTATCTCTATGACCTGTTCAAGGTGAAAGAGAGCGTCGCGGCAGGATATGCCACCGAAGTTAGCGCCGAGGCGCAGGCCATAGCGCGGGGATATGCGGCGGCGATGAATCTTTACGGGGCGGAACATCCGGATGAGGTTTTACCCGGCGTGATGCCTGTCACAGAGCAGGACGTTCTCGCAGGGTTTGCGTGGGCGACGCCGTTTTTCTACCGTCTTGACGGATATTTACAGGACCTCTTCGCGGCGGAGGACCGCCCCAATGTCTCGCCTTGGGCGCAGCAATCCTCTGAGCTTGGATTGCCGGAGGCCGTGCGCGGATCAAACGCTTTTGCCGTCGCACCGTCACGCTCTGCCGATGGGCATACGCGTTTGGTCGGCAATTCGCATCAACCGCTGACGGGCCCCTATGCGTGGTATGAAGCGCATTTGGTGAGCGAGGACGGCATGAACACTTTGGGCGCAACATTCCCGGGTGTGCCGATTATGGCGCAGGGCGTGACACCCAATCTGGCCTGGACCCATACGGTCAATCGCCCGGACCTGATCGATATTTACGCGCTTGAAGTCGATGATGAGACAAAGCCGACACAATATATGTTGGATGGGGAGTGGACGGATTTTGACCGTTCCAAATCCAAATTCCGTGTGAAACTGGCAGGACCGTTTTCCCTGCCCGTGACGCGGGATGTCCTCTGGTCCGAACATGGCCCCGTCCTGTCAACACCGAGCGGCCATTACGCCTTGCGCTATGCGGGTATGGCGCGACTCGAAGAGGGCGGTCCTGTCCAGAATCTCGGTGCGCTGGACCAATGGCTGGCGATGAATAAAGCGACGAATATGGGGGAGTGGCGCGAGGCTGTGAAAGCGCGCGGTGTCCTCTCGTTTAATATCGTTTACGGCGATAAAGAGGGCAATATTGGCAGCGTCTACAATGCCCGCATGCCGCGTCGGATTGAGGGGCCGGAATGGGAAGAGATCCTTCCCGGAGATAAATCCGAGCTGATCTGGGATGATTTCCGCCCGACCTCTGATCTACCCCAACTCTGGAATCCGGATTGTGGCTGGGTATTCTCCGCCAATGCCACGCCTTTCGCGATTACGGACGCGGCCTGCAATAATGATCGCGCGGCGTTCTCGAGCACTTTCGGGATAGAGGACCGCGTCACGAACCGTTCCCGACGCGCTCTGACCCTGATTGAGGACGACAGCTCTATCACCCGCGAAGAACTGCTCGCCTATCGTGCCGATGCGAAATATGCGCCAGAGAGCACATTGATGAAATTTGTCGTCGAACTCGTGACAACAGAGTTCTGATGACCCGCTCATCCAACAGGCACAGGAAATTTTGCGAAACTGGGACGGGGATACATCAAAATCCAGCCAGGGTGCGGCCCTCGCCGTGATCACCGGAACGCGGGCGCTCGGCTATGAATATATCGAAACTGAAGCTGATCCGATGGAGGCGCTGGCGCAGACGGCGAATGACCTCATGGAAAAATTCGGACGGCTTGATCCCGAATGGGGTGAGGTCAACCGCATTGTGCGCGGGGATGTCAGCGTGCCACTGGACGGTGCGCCGGACGTTTTGCGCGCCATCTATGCGGACCGGGACGGCGTTGCCAAGGACGGCGTCATGAATGCGTTTGCCGGGGACAGCCATATTTTCATTGCCGATTGGGCACCCGATGGCAGTCTACGTGTCGACTCCATCCATAATTATGGCAGTGCAACGCTGGACGAGACCTCGCCGCATTATGCTGATCAGGTCGAACTCTTTGCTAATGGGGGATATAAACCTGTCGCGATGACGCTGGAGGCTGTACTGAAAGAGGCGACACGGGATTATCGCCCGGGACAAGGGACGGCCGACTAAGCCCGACCGCCACCCCAAGATTCAGATGCAATCATTTCGTCATAATAGGCGCGATCAGAAATCATCCGTGCAGATGTGTCGAACCGTTTTCCGAGATCGTCCCGTTCTTCTTTCGAGAGAAGCCGGTCTTTTATCGCGAGTTTCAGTTTCTCGATCTGATCCATCATGATCTCACGCTGTTCTGGCGTTTTACAGTTGGCGGTAATTTCGGTCAGCACGGTCAGCATTTTCACGCAAACATTCCGGTCTGCGGCGACATAGGGGCGGCTCTGATCGAACATGACACTGACGAAACGCTCAAACGACACGGGGAAAGCCACAACGCGGGGTGAGCCGTCATCATCCCGTCGAATGGGGTTGGGCGGTGCAACGGATTGTAGTGCGTTCATCGCGCTGTGAAACCAATTAATGCAATTGATCGCGGTGAAAGGATCGTTGATGCCGGGCGAGAGTGCGCGCGCCAGAATTTCCACCAATTCATCGGCGAGGAAAAGGATGTTCTGGTGCGAATTCCGATCCTGTCCCATGGCATAGGTGCCGCGCAATGATTTCAGCGCTTGGTCTTTGAGTTCAATATCATCTTCTTTGTCAAACCAGACATGCATCAGACTATTGCCTTTGACGGTGAAATCTCCCGGTCGGTATTGAAGCCGCACGATCGCTTTATGCTCTTTCGCCCAGTTCAGGATGGCATTCTCATTCACGGCCTGAATATAGCCTTCGGCTTCACCATAAACATCGTGACGGATTTTATTTTCGAATAGCGCGTTTATCTCGTCTTTTGTCGGTATATCGTCCTCGGCTTCGCCAATATGGCTTGGAAACCTTGCGTGAATTTCCTTGCGCAATTTACGCCCGACATTGCCCGTTATATTCCCAACGTTGAGCGTTTCAGGGATGTGGTGAATGAAGAAAATCATGACACCGACGCTAAAAATTGTCAGCACCATCGCCACTAGCAGCGAGACATTGGGCACAAATTCGGTAATGGCGTCTTCTGCGCCCGTACTATCTCCCGTCCGCGCCACGCGTAGGATGAGCAGGCAATAGACAAAGGTCGAGGTAAACGTGCCGAGCGTCACCTGATTGGCGCGGTCCCGCATGAAATTCCCGATTAGGCGCGGGCCGTATTGTCCGGCGGCGCTCGTTACCGCGACCATGGTGATGGAGAATGTGACGGCGGCGACGGTCATCATGGAGCCCGCAATCGTTGTAAGGATCGCCCGCGCCCCATCAGCTTTATTGGAGTAAAACCAGCCTAGGTTTTTTGCGAGCGCATAATCCCAGATGCGGTCGATATGTGTTGTGATAACCGCAAGAAGGATGGCACCCAGCACCATTAGGCCAGGAATAAAATAATAACTGCTCTGAAGGTCGTTCCAGAGTTTAATAAGGCGAGCGTTCATAAGACAGTCTTTGACACGGTTACAAGGCTTGCGCCAGCGTGCACCGTCGCAGGAAATCTAACCTGTCAGTTTGTGAATCGTTCCATTGGCTTGCCGGGCTTTTTACCCTCATCCGTTTTTTTCGGCTTCCAATAATCGCGGCGGCAGCGCTGGCCCATGCGAACGAGCAATTCATAATTGATTGTGCCCGCGCTTTTGGCTTCGGCTTCCAGATGTTTCCCGCGGAAGATCACGACGCCGCCGACTTCGACGGCCAGATTGGCATTGGTTGCGTCGATCATCGTCAGGTCCATACTGACGCGGCCGACAATCGGGACTTCCTCATCGTGCAGGATAGCTGTGCCACGATTGCTCTCATTGACGGGTATGCCATCCGCATAGCCTGCCCCGACAATCGCAATCCGCATGTCGCGCGGTGCGGTGAAGGTCGCATTATATCCTAGTGTCTCACCCGCCTTAACCCAACGGACTTGCAGGATAGGCGCGAGGAGCGTGGCGACGGGGGTGGAAACTTCCTGCCCCGGCTTATTCGTCGCGACTCCGCCGTAAAGCCCAATCCCAGGCCGGACCATTTGGAAATGATAGGGCTTGCCGAGATAGATTCCCGCCGTATTGGCGAGGCTGAGCGGGGTGAGGGGGAGTTGCGCCGCGGCTTTGCGGAATTTTTGCAATTGGGTCTTATTCATCGGATGAGCTGCATCCGAAGCGCAGGCCAGATGGCTCATCACCCATTCCGGATTGAGGGCTTTCCAAAGCCGTTTATCACGGCCCAACTCAACCGCGTCCTCATGCGAGAGGCCGAGGCGGTTCATCCCTGTATCGATGTGAATGGCCGTGTAGGGCGGCTCATTCACGCTTTCCGCGACCTCGCCCCAGAAGCGGGCCTGTTCCATCGAGTTGATGACAGGTTTGAGCTTCGCACCCAGTAAGACGCCTTTGTCGCGCGGGGCGGGGCCATTGAGAATATAGATTGCGGCATTCGGTCCGACACCGTCGCGCAGTAATTTGCCTTCGCCCGCCGTTGCGACAAAGAAAATCCGACAGCCTGCGCCGTAAAGTGCCTTTGCGACAGGTACAGCGCCTAGGCCATAAGCATCCGCTTTCACGGATGCGCCAATCTTCGCCGCGCCAACTTTGTTTTTTAACGCATCATAATTCGCACGAATCTGCGCGAGATCGACCCGTAGGGTTGGACGGGTGGAGTAGCTGGGCTGATGAGAAAATGATTTGTTGTTTGACATAGAGCGCCCTTAGACTGTTTGTGCGGCCACAGAAACAGGAGAGTGCAATGCAAAAGACACTGATTATTTTGTCGGGGTTGTTGTTAATGAATTGCGCCAGTTCGGGGCCTTCAAAAGCAGATGCGCGCCGGGCGATATTACTGGAAGATGTCCGCGTTGGAGAACAGGTTGAAGAGATTTGCTTCTCTCGCCAGATTGACCGATTTCGAGAGAATGGCCGCGATAGCGTGGTTCTGACACGCGGGGCATCGGATGAATTTCTCCTGATGATCCGGGGCTGCCCGCTTTTAAGTCGCGCGCAGAGCATTCGAACGGGTAACCGGGGCTGCCTCCGCGATATGGGAAATATTTTCGTGAGTGACACGGTGTCAGCGCCTCTTTCCGGTGTTCCGCAAAGGATTGATACTTGTCCTGTCCATGCGATTTACAGGTGGAATGAGGACGCTGAGGACCAGCCTCCCGTCACGGAAAAGTGAGCGAAATTACGCTCGCTGTTCAGATTGCATTCAACCAACGTAACTTAATAACACATATGCGCGGTAACAGCCGTGCATACCGTCCGGCGACACTCTCTCTCCTTGTCCGGATTGACCGCTGCAGAACTCTGGCACGAGATCTGGCGTAAAGGTCAACGGTAACGCGCAGCAAGGCCGTGGCTGTCTGGTTTTTCTCTCTCTTGACCAGACAGTGCGGCTTTGTCTTTTCTAGGCCCTCAAATGAAAACGGACGCCGAAGCGTCCGCCTTTACTCTTATGCGCTGGCCGTGCTGATGGCCGGAATGCGAAGCACTTGGCCCGGATAGATTTTGTCCGGATCAGAGAGCATTGGCTTATTCGCCTCAAAAATTTCCGGATAGAGTTTCCACGTGCCGTAATATTTCTTGGAGATCGCGGAGAGGGAGTCGCCGGATACAACCGTGTGGAATTGCGATTCGCGACCGCCCAGACCGGATTTGGCTTCGTCTTTCACGCCGCCCACACCTTCGACATTGCCGACAGCAAGGATGATTTTTTCTTTCATTTCCTGCGAAACGGCTTCGCCTTTGACGGTCACTACACCGTCTTCGGCGACGTCAATGTCAACGCCGTCTGTATTCAGGCCGTAATCTTCAACTTCTTTTTTCAACTTTTCCTTGGCGTCTTTGCCTCCGAAAAGTCCACCCATCGCCTTACCGGCGGCTTTTGCAAACGGAATCATTCCAAACATATTAGGTCCTTTTCATTTAGCTGAGACATTCCGTCCCAGTCTTGCAGTGATGCTACAACAATTGACACTAATGGAAAGTTCCAATTTATTCCCTGACAGCGCGGTGAATGACCCTGCATCCGACCCGTAACAAGGCTTGGCGTTTGGCCTCGACCTCGCTATAGCACGGCGGAATATACCCGGTTTGGACGGGCAGATAATTTTAAAGGTCACGTTATGGCACTCATTCAAGCGGGCATTTCCATTTTCGGTTTGTTCAACATGGATCCGGCACTCTTTGCATTCGCATTTATTGCCCTCGCATTTGGCGGTCTGAATCTCTTAGAATATAAGCGTTTCGATTAAGCCTGATTTTCAGGGCATTTGCTCATGCTAACCGCTTTTCTTCTTCTTACCATTGGCTTGGTCATTTTGATTGTGGCCGGGGATATCATGGTACGCGGCGCTGCGGCGCTGGCGCGGCACTGGGGTGTGCCTGCACTTATCGTCGGGCTCACAATTGTGGCGTTTGGTACGTCCGCACCGGAAATGGTGGTGGGTGTACAGGCTGCTCTGATGGGGCAGGGGGATTTGGCGGCGGGTAATGTCGTCGGATCGAACATCGCCAATGTGCTTCTGGCGTTGGGTCTGCCCGCGTTAATTCTCGCCATACCGACAAACATGGCGGGCGTGGCGCGGAACAGCTTTATAGCGCTTTTTGCGTCAATCCTTTTTATTGTACTCGCATTCCTCGGAAACCCAATGGTTCTGTGGCAGGGCGCGATCCTTTTTGGCGGAATAATCTTTTATCTTGGCTATATGTTCCGCCTCGCAAAAGCAGGCGCGGATGACCCCATTCTCGAAGAAATGACCGAGATTGATGAGGGCGAAGACGGACTTCCGACCAATGTTTGGAAATCGGTAATTTACCTTATTCTCGGTCTCATCGGTCTGATTGGTGGGGGATCGCTGATTGTCAATAACGCTGTGATTATTGCCGAAGGTTTTGGCGTTTCAGAAACAATCGTCGGTCTGACAATTGTTGCAATCGGGACTTCTCTGCCGGAAATCGCGACCGTTGTGATCGCAACCTATCGCGGACATCCGGAAGTCGCCATTGGCGGTGTGTTGGGGTCGAATGTATTCAATGTCTTTGCCGTGCTCGGTGCGTCGGCTCTGGCGGGGCCGATCATGATTGATGATACGCTGAAGGTTTTCGATTTCTGGGTTATGCTCGTCTCGTCCTTTGTCCTGCTGGCCTTCGTCCTGACGCGCAAGCCGATTGGGCGTAAAACAGGTGTTATCTTCACCGTCGCTTACATCCTCTATATTCTGGCGGTTGCCGCCCGCATGATGTGATGCGGTTCGAGATTGAAAAAGATTTCCAGTTCGAAGCGGCCCATTATTTCGGCCATGCGGACGCGAATGACCTGTTCAAGAAAATCCACGGTCACAGCTTCAAGGGCACAGTGACGATCTCCGGCGATCCGCAGGATGAGAAGGGTTGGATCCGCGATCTCTGGAAGATTGAGCAAATTATAAACTCTGTTGTCGAACCTCTCGATCACTCGCTATTGAACGAGATTGACGGGCTGGACCAACCCGCGCTGGAACAGATTGCGGCGTGGATATTCGAACGGCTCGCTCCGAAACTCCCCGGATTATCCTGCGTCGAAGTCGGACGTCCCAGCTGCGGCGAGCGGGCGCGCGTTTATGGGTAAATCTGTCCTGATAACCGGCGCGGGCGCGCGGGTTGGTGCGCATATCGCGCGGGGCCTCGCCAAGGATGGATGGCACATTTGCATTCATTATTTGCGGAGCGAGGCGGGCGCACAGTCTCTTGCGGACGAGATTATCGCTGCGGGTGGTTCTACCTCGATCGTCAAAGCTAATCTCTCGGTCCCGCAAGAGGTCAATAGCCTCATTGAGCGCTGCGGCAGACCGCTTCACGCGCTCATCAATAATGCCTCGACCTTTGCACAGGATAGCGCGGAGGATTTTACGACCGCGACATTGGATTACCACCGCGCGGTCAATCTCGACGCACCGCTGCGTCTCTCTGCGGATTTCGCGGCGCAGGCAGACGCTGGCGGGTGCATCATCAACATGATCGACCAACGCGTCCTCAAACCCAATCCACAATTTTTCACATATAGTCTTGCCAAGGCGGGACTCTATTGGGCGACAAAAACCATGGCGCAGAGTTTTGCACCGACTGTGCGCGTCAATGGCGTCGGTCCCGGCCCGACGCTGGAAAATACCGAACAGGAAGAGGGCGAATTCTCCGCCGAAGCCAAATCCACATTGCTGGGCGAGGGTAGTCCGCCTGACACCATCCTCCACGCCGTGCGTTACCTGTTGGGCGCGAAAGCCGTCACGGGACAGATGATCGCCGTGGATGGGGGACAGCATCTCGTCTGGCAAACACCCGATCTCGCCTTTGGAGGGGCTGTCTCATGAGCGACCGTAAAACTATGTTGCAACGTTTCCGTTCGCGGAAAGCGCTGCCCGTCTCGACGCGCATCTTTGTGCGCGGCTTGCTGATACAGGCCAGTATCGGTGTGCATCCCCATGAATATGAATCGACCCAGCCGATCATAATCGACGTCGAACTCGACATGGCGGATATGAACCTGCCCAAGGAAGACCGCCTCGCCGAAACACTCGATTACGGTCTGGTCGCGGAAAAATGCGAGGAACTGGCCTTAGAAGCCCATGTCCAACTCGTCGAAACGTTAGCCGAGCGCATCGCGGACTGGGCACTCTCTGCGGACAAACGCGTCCAATCCGTCGCCGTGCGCATCGCAAAGCCGCAAGCGCTACTGAAAGCCGACACTGCAGGTGTGGAGGTCGTGAAAACACGATGACCTCCCGTCTAAACTCCCTCAATATCCTCGGCACGCCGCTGCAGACCTGTTCGACCGACCCGATGACGGGGTGGTTTCGGGATGGGTGTTGCGAGACGCAATCCGCCGATCGCGGGCGACATTTGGTTTGCGCAATTATGACGGAGGACTTTCTCGCGTTCTCGAAAGCCAAAGGCAATGACCTCTCCACGCCGCGACCGGAATATCGCTTCCCCGGATTGATGGCCGGCGACCGTTGGTGTCTCTGCTTGGAGCGGTGGAAGGAAGCCCATGCCGTGGGTAAAGCGCCAAAGGTTGTGCTGGAAGCCACGCACCAAATGGCACTGGAACGCGTGCCGCTTGAGACGTTTCAACAGTTTGCGCATCCGGTTGAGACACCCTAACTAAGGGTCGTGTCTGACTCGAAACCCACAGAGAAAAAGCCGAAATACGGCCCGAAACTCATCGCCGATTATGTGAAACGCCTGCCGGGAAAGCCTGGCGTGTATCGCATGTTCGATGAGTTTGGGACGGTGCTTTATGTCGGCAAGGCGAAAGACCTGAAGAAACGGGTCACGGCCTATACGTCCTATGACCGCCACCCGACGCGTCTGCGCCGCATGATCCGCGCGACGACGGCGATGGAATTTGTCATTACCGAGAGCGAGACCGAAGCGCTCATCCTCGAGGCGTCGCTCATCAAACGGCTGAAACCGCGCTATAATATCCTGCTACGCGACGATAAGAGCTTTCCCTATATCCTCGTGCGCAAAGACCATCCGGCGGCGCAGGTCACGAAACATCGGGGTGCGCGCAAGATCAAGGGTGACTATTACGGACCCTTTGCGAGCGCGGGCGCGGTCAACCGGACGCTTGACACGCTGCAACGCGCCTTTCGCCTCCGCAATTGTTCCGACAGTATTTACGAGAGCCGCACGCGCCCCTGTCTGCAATATCAAATCAAACGCTGCTCTGCGCCCTGTACGGGGGAAATCTCGCTGGAGGATTACGGTAATCTGATCGGCGATGCCGAGGATTTTCTCTGCGGAAAGTCTGATAAACTCCGCCAACGTTTGCAGGGCCAGATGGAGGCCGCGTCTAAAGAGATGAATTTCGAAAAGGCCGCCGAACTGCGTGACCGCATCCGCGCCATGGCGCAGGTCAGCACCAAATCCGGTGCGGCCAATATCAATCCGACGACTTTCTCCGATGCGGATGTCATCGGTATGTACAATGCGGGCGGCCAGACCTGTATTCAGGTCTTCTTCTTTCGCGCGGGGCAGAATTGGGGGAACAGTTCCCATTTCCCGCGCCGGTCTGCAGAGGACACGCCGGAGCAGATTATCGAAGCCTTCATCGCGCAATTTTACACGAATAAACCCGTCCCAAAACAGGTCCTGCTCTCCCACCCGCCCGAGCGAATTGACCTGATCACGGACGCCTTGTCCGAAAAGGCCGACCGCAAAATCGACGTCCTCATCCCGCAACGCGGCGAGAAGAAAAAGATTGTCGGGCAGGCCGTCCGCAATGCGGAAGAGGCACTGGGCCGCAAAATGGCGGAGACCGGCGCGCAGGCAAAACTCCTGAAAGACGTGCAGGACCTGTTCGGGATGGAAGACATTCCACAACGGATTGAAGTCTATGATAACAGCCATATCCAAGGCACAAATGCGATTGGAGCCTTCATCGTCGCGGGACCGGAGGGGTTCCGCAAACGCGATTACCGGACCTTCAATATCAAGGACGCGACCGTCACACCCGGCGATGATTTCGGGATGATGCGCGAAGTCCTGCAACGGCGTTTCGCGCGGCTAAGTAAAGACCCGAAATTGGAATGGCCCGACCTCGTCATTATTGATGGCGGGAAGGGACAACTCTCCGCCGTGACGGAAACGTTGGAAAAGCTGAATGTGCTGGGTCGCATCACCTTGGTCGCGATTGCCAAGGGACCGGATAGAAATGCGGGGCGCGAGACCTTCCATATGAACGGGCGGGACATGTTCACGCTGCCCATGCGGACGCCCGCGCTCTATTATTTACAGCGCCTGCGCGACGAAGCTCACCGCTTTGCGATTGGCACACATCGCGCGCGCCGTAAGAAATCCATGATTGCAAATCCACTGGATGGGATTGACGGCATCGGCCCGGGGCGCAAGAAAGCCCTATTGAGTCATTTCGGCTCGGCCAAAGCCGTCAAAGGTGCCACGGTCGATGATCTGGCATCGGTAGAGGGGGTCAGTCAAAAGCTGGCACAGGTAATCCATGACTACTTCCACGAATGAAAATGACCTCATCGACACGCCGGAAGAGGCGGGCGGCGCTTTCGCAGATGCCCTGACGGTCCTGCGCATCGCAATGATGCCGATTATCGTCTACCTGATCTGGAAGGGATGGCAGCCCGTTGCGGAAGGCGGGATTAATATCGGACTGACCGTTTTGGCCTCCGTCCTGTTCTTTGTCGCAGCCTTGACCGATATTTTCGATGATTTTCTCGGCGGGAATGAGCGGTCGATCTACCGCCGCTTCGGCTATCTCGACGATATTGCGGATAATATCCTCGTCATTGGGACGCTCGCGGCACTGCTCTTTGTCATCCATCGTGCGGATATGCTGACCTGGACCTTCGCACTTCCGGCCCTGATTTTCATCGGGCGCGAGAT
This sequence comes from Litorimonas sp. WD9-15, assembly GCF_050271975.1. Lineage (NCBI taxonomy): Bacteria > Pseudomonadati > Pseudomonadota > Alphaproteobacteria > Maricaulales > Robiginitomaculaceae > Litorimonas > Litorimonas sp. WD9-15. The sequence continues at coordinate 2,535,801 of NZ_CP189850.1, read as the reverse complement.
TTTCGTCGGCCTGTTCAAGGGCTATGAACTTTCCCGCTATATCTGGCCGGACACGAAACTGTCCAATGCGAAAGCAGGGTTGGCGATGTTGGCGACATGCCTCCTTCTGGCTTCGCCCTGGTTGCAAAACTGGATAGATCAGATGCGGGCCGGGACCGACAATGTCGCGGAGGTCTTCGCGACGACGTCGCCTTGGGTCTGGATCGCGGGCACGGTTATTCTTTGGATTGCCGCCATTCTTTCTATCATTACAGCTGTGATTTTGTTCCGCACGGAACTGGATGACACGCTCTTAGAAGACGTTTCTTTGGAAGACGGGGAATAATGGCTGAAACGCTCATAACGGACCCTTCGGACCGTCACAAATTATGGTGGGTGCCGAATGCGCTGACCGTCGGACGTATCCTTGTGATTCCGATTATCATGGCAGGTATTCTCGCGCTCGGTTTGCGGACGGAAAGCGTCTTTGCCAGCTTCCCGATTGTCGCGGGCGTTTTTATCGCGGCGACGGCGACGGATTGGCTTGACGGATTTCTGGCGCGCCGCTGGAAAGTCGTCTCCGGCTTTGGACGGATGATCGACCCGATAGCGGATAAGCTCTTGGTCGCCGGTTGCCTCATCGCACTGATGATCGTCGCAAGAGGGGACTGGCTGTTCACGGTGCCCGCCGTCGCCGTGATATTCCGCGATGTCCTCGTCTCCGGTGCGCGTGAACATGCGGCCCTGACGGGAAAGGTTATGCCACCGACGAAACTTGCCAAGTGGAAGACAGCCTGCGAGATGGCCTCGATTGCCGCACTAATCGTTTGGGTTTTCGGACGCGCGTCCCTGCCGATTGATGATATGGTTCCGTCGATAACATCGGCGGCGAAGATGATTGGCTTGGTGCTGCTCTGGCTGGCCGCGACGCTCTCGGTTTATACGGGCAGTTTATATCTGCGGGCGGCGGTGCGGGATTGAGTGCAGGTGTAACCTGATTGCTTTGACGCCGTTTTGAGACTGCGAAAAATATAGAAGTTTCTTCATATTGTCATCCCGCACGCAACGGAGTGGAGATGCGGGACCTATCGGCTGTGCTCTCAAACCTGCGTTCATAAATGGTGGGCACCGCATCTGCGAGCTTCGCTCTTGTGCGGCGTGACAAGGGGGTCTTGCGCCGGGCACGCGCTTGCGCGGTACCGTGCGGTTCGGTTCCTAAGCTATTTGATTGATGATCAAATAGCTTCGTCACGCATCACGTGCGGGGTGACAGCATGTGCGTGTTCTTAATCCCGTCGCATTTCGCGCATGGCCTCCACGCGCGAGTCGCGCTAGGTCGCATCGCGTGAGCATTTGGACAGATATCTCCGGCGCAGCGGCGCGTCTTTTTGGTCCGCCCTCCCGCGAGAATGCGGATGGTCGGGCGAAGTCTGTCAACGAATCAAAACTGGTCGCGGCGCTCGTGGCGCTCGGCGCTAAAATGGCGAAAGCGGATGGGCAGGTGAGGCCGGAAGATGTTGCGGCGTTTCGGCAGGTCTTCCGCGCGGACGCCAAAACCGAAGAGACCATTGGGCGGTTTTTCAATCTCGCGCGTCAGACGACGCTGGGTTATCAGCGCTATGCCCGGATTATTGCGAAGGCGTTTCGGGCGCAACCTGCGGTTTTGGAAGATGTCTTGGACGGTCTGTTTCATATCGCCCTCGCGGACGGAATCGTCACAGCGGAGGAAGCGGAGTTCCTTGAAACGGTCTCCAATGTTTTCGGCTTTTCCGAGCGGGAATATCGACGGATTCGTAATTCCCATTTGGGCCAGGATGCGGATGACCCTTATCTGATTCTAGGTGTCGATCCGGATATTTCGGATAAAGATCTGAAACGGGCCTATCGCCGTCAGGCCGCAGCAAATCATCCCGACCGTCTCGTGGCACGGGGATTGCCGCGCGAAATGGTGGGCCTCGCCACGCATAAAATGGCGATTATCAACCGCGCCTATGCGCAGATATTGGAGGAACGGAAGTCCCGCGCACCTTTGCGTCTCTGAGCCTTGCGAATTTGACACATAAGTAAGTCTTGACGAAACGTGAATCTCCCCCGACATTGGAAACATGACACAGACTTTTTATGTTCAAGGTCGCAGACCCGGCCTTTTGTCAACCATCGCTCGCGCGGCCTTCCTCGCGGTGGCGGCGATTGGCGGGATTTTCATGCTCATCTTTGCGACGGCCTTTGCGTTTTTCGCGGTCGCGGGCATTGCTGTGATCGGATTTCTCGTTTTTGCTTTCTTTTGGACGAAAGCGAAAATCACGGGCAAACCCTTTGGCCCGAAAGCGCAGTTCGAGCAGATGCGTAAGGATATGGAATCGCAAATGGGCTCGCTCAACGGTCAGTCCAACATGCGAAGCCAGAGTGATGGCCCCGTTGTCGATGCCCACCGGACGCCGGATGGTTGGTCGGTTGACGACTAAACGCTTTCAATCATCGCTACCCTTGATAAGCCCGCCTCATGCGGGCTTTTGATTTTTGGATAATGATGATTTGCTGTCTCTTCTGGGGCGGCAATTTTGTCATGGCGGCTTGGGCACTGGGCGGGACGACTGTGCCGCCCTTCATGCTCGCGACGGCGCGGGCCGCGCTCGTGCTTTTGCTCATGGGCGTATTTTTATTCCGTCCACTGCCGAAGCAATTCTGGCGGATGATGTTTGTGTGTCTCTGCGTTGGCCCGCTTCATCTCGGCTTTCTTTACACGGGGCTTCAGACAGCGTCGGCATCGGCGACATCCATCCTCTCGCAATCCATGATTCCCATGGCGACGATTCTCTCCGTGTTTTGGTTGAAGGAATCGGTGGGTTGGAAACGCGGACTTGCCATTGTCGTCGCGATGGTCGGTGTCTTCGTCATGATTTACGAACCCGGCGCGCTTCGCCCTGATATCGGCCTTGTCTACATCATGGGCGCCTACATCGCGATGGCCGTTGGAACCGTCGCAATGCGCCGCGTCCCGGATGTGGATTGGCGCGTTTATGTGGCGTGGACGGCGGTGATCGTCTTCCTCTTTGGAGGTCTTGCGTCATTGCTGTTTGAAAGTGGTCAGGCAAAGGTTTGGGAGGTTGATAAAGTCCCGCTTCTTACCGCGGCGGCCTATGCCGCGCTTTGCGTGTCGGTTTTCGCGCATGGGCAATATTTCAGGTTGTTGCAGACCTATCCCGTCAATCGCGTTGTACCTCTAGGCATCATGACGACCGTTTTTGCGACTGTGCTGGGCGTCGTGTTGTTGGACGAGACGCTCTATCAACGCTACATGTTCGGCGCGATTTTGATCCTGCCCTGTGTCTGGGTCATCGCAAGGCGGGGCACGCCCGCGCCACTGGATGTGGATTGAGGGAGAGAGGTTATGGCGAATAAAACCGTGCTGGCTGGTTTGAAAGTTGAAGATTACCTGAATCAAATCGAAGACCCGCAACGCCAAGCGGATTGTCGCCGCATCCATGATATGATGTTCGAGATCAGCGGAGAGACCCCGAAGATTTGGGGCAGCAAACTCTCCAGCGGAATTGTCGGGTTTGGGGAATATCACTATAAGTATGACAGTGGTCGCGAGGGGGATGCGCTCCGCCTTGGTTTTGCCAATCGTGCGCAGAGCATTTCGATTTATATCATGCCGGGCTATCAGGATTTCTCCGTTCAACTCGCGCGTTTGGGCAAACATAAAATTGGTAAAGCCTGTCTTTACATCAAACGCCTTAGCGATGTTGATGAAGATGTTCTGCGTGAAATCATGGTCGAAGGTTTGCGGCAGATGGATGAGAAATATCCGCGATGAGCAGTCCGAATTTCAATGACCGGAAACTCCCGATTTCTATCTTGGTGCTGCACTATACCGGCATGGAAAGCGCGGACGCCGCCTATGATCGTCTCTGCGATCCAGCGGCGGAAGTTAGCGCGCATTATCTCGTGCGGGAAGATGGACGCGTCGATAATTTGGTCGAGGAAGACAAACGCGCCTGGCATGCCGGCGTCGGCAGTTGGAACGGCATCACGGATGTGAATTCTGCGAGTATCGGAATCGAGATCGTCAATGGCGGGCATAATGTGCCACTGGAAGATGGCAGCCTGCCGCCTTATCCCGATGCGCAAATCCTGTCCGTCATCAGACTCTCTAAGGAGATTATTGCACGGCATGACATCCAGCCACGAAATATTGTTGGCCATTCCGACATTGCGCCGGAGCGCAAAGAGGATCCGGGCGAGCATTTCCCGTGGGCGGGTTTGGCAGCGGCAGGGGTCGGGCTTTGGCCGGGTGAGTTGCTAGAGGATGAGCGTGTCTTATTTGAGCTCGGAGATCGCGATCGCGGTATTTCCATCTTGCAGCGCGGGCTGGCCGATCTCGGTTATGGTATCAGCGTGTCGGGACAATTGGATGACCAGACTCAAGCCGTCATTCGCGCGCTGCAACGTCGCTACCGCCCATTGAGAATTGATGGCGTGATCGACATGCAGATTTTGGAAGTGATAAAAAGGTTGAGCGAACTCAGCCGGACTACCGTTTCAGCAGCGTAAAAACCAAAGCTAGCAGAGCTGGGAGCGCCTGTACGACGATGATGGACGGGCTCACGGTGAGCGACGCAAAAACACCCGCGACTATTACGCAGAGCAGGAAAAATATCCGCACGTCTCGCTTTGCGGCAACCAAACTCCAGATCAATCCAGCTGCGAGGAAACCGTTATAGAGTCCTTGGTTCTGAGCCATGAATGCTGTTGAGGCGGCAAATTCTGCCGTTATATCGAACATCATCCGTCCGACCTCATGCTCCCAAAGAAACATTTCGACGACTAGAAAGAAGACGTGCTGCAAGGCAACCAAAGCCGTGAGAATTTTCGCTAAGGCTTTCATGGGTTCACTCCGCTGCGGACAAGGCGTCCCGGACGGGCCTCTGTCACTTTATCATTTGCGATGACTTGCTCACCCTTCACGAAGGTCGCCATATAGCCTTCCACGGGTTGTAGAAGGCGCTGTCCACCTGCTGGCAAGTCCTTGACCATGACGGGCACGCCGAGGCTCAGGGCCTCGTAATTAATGATGTTGAGGTCGGCGCGTTGACCGATTTTAATCCGTCCACGATCGGACAGGCCGAGATAATCCGCTGCATCCGCTGTCAGCATTTGAATGGCGCGGGGCAGTGTGATGCCGGGCTTTCCGCGCTGCAGACGATCCCGCGTCCAATGGGCGAGGAGATAGGTCGGAAAACTCGCATCGCAAATCGTGCCGACATGTGCTCCTCCATCGGATAATCCGGGCAGAGCTTTTGGATGCCGCATCATGGTCAGGACATTATCGTAATTCATGTGTGTGTAATTGTAGACCGGGAAGTAGAAGAGGGCGTGGCCGTCATCTTCGAGCAGGAGGTCATATGCCATTTCCCAAACGCTCACACCAGCGTCTCGCGCCAGTCCCGCGATGGAGCTTTCCGAGGACGGCTCGTAATCGACGCTGCCTTCATGGCGGTTCATCGGGAAGACTTTTTCGGCCAGTTTCGGGAAGGTCGCAATCATCATATCGACTAGGGGCGGAACGGGACTGTCATCGCCGGAGAGTTGGACGGGCGACTCAGAGAGAAGTTTCGCCTTGAAGGCGGGGTTGCGCATCCGTTCCACCCGCTCTGCCAAGGATAGATGCGCAATTGCGATATAACTCGGATGTCCCATAATCGGGTGGAAGGTACAATTCAGCCCGTTAATCGCGCCAATCGCACGTGGAGCAACTTGGAAGGAGATATCCAACCCGTCCGCGTTCAACTCTTCGGTCCGTTTGATAATATTCTTCCAATCATCCGGCGCGAAGTCACGTTCCATCAGGCTCATCGAGCCCGGGCGACCTGCGCCCGCGCGGAAGAAAGCTTCCATGAGGGCGAATTCTGTATCGAAAGTTTCGCCCGGACGGACCATGTCGAAATCATTCACGGCTTGCAGGACGCCGTGACCCGAAGCGGCTACCGCGCGAGCGAGGCCTTCCAACTCGTCTTTTCCGGCTTCTGATGCGGGCGTCCAATCGCCATCACTGGATTTGTGGAAATCACTGCGGCCTGTAGAGAGGCCGATAGCGCCAGCCTCCATCGCTTCCGAAACCAGTCGCTCCATTTCCGCAATATCAGCGTCATTGGCGGGTTGGTTGAAAACCGCGCGGTCACCCATCGCGAAGACGCGCAACGGGTCATGCGGGATCATTGCGGCGACATCTATCGTGCGCGGCATGGCGTCGAGCGCGTCGAGATATTCGGGAAAGCTCTCCCAATTCCATTGCAAACCTTCATGAAGGGCAGTCCCGGGAATGTCCTCGACACCCTCCATCAGTCGAATGAGTTTGTCGCGGTCTTCCTTGCGGCAGGGCGCGAAACCGACGCCGCAATTGCCCATGACGGCTGTGGTGACGCCGTGATTGACGCTGGGTTGGAGTTCCGCATCCCAACTGACCTGCCCATCATAATGGGTGTGCAGGTCAATAAAACCGGGGGTCACGATGTGGCCTGTGGCGTCGAGGGTCTTAGCGGCTTGGCCAAGGTCGGACCCTATGGCAATGATCACGCCGTCTTTCACGGCAATATCTGCGACTTGGCCTTCTGCGCCGGACCCGTCAAAGACTGTGCCGTTCTTAATCAGTAGATCGTGCATCTTTCCATCTCCAAAACAGGGCCAGTCCGCTTCCGCCGATAAGATGCCAGACACCCCATAATCCTGCAACCGCACCCGCGCCGCCCACACCGCCAAGCTGGGTCAGCAGGATGACAATGCCAAGACCGGAATTTTGAATGCCGACTTCGATGGTCAGCGCGCGGCGGCTGGCCGTGTCGGTCTTGATCGCGCGACCCGCGAGATTGCCGAGCGCGAAGGCGAGGCAGTTATGCGATATCACAAGAATAAAGATCCCGATTCCGAGCGCCATGAAAACTGGCAGCAACCGGATGCTGGCGATGACGATAATTGCGAGTAAGGCAATGCCTGATAGAATGGCGAGAGGTGTCTGAATGCGCTTGGCGATTTTTGGCGCGAGGTGGCGGAAGGTCATGCCGAGCAGAAGCGGCAAGGCGAGAATGAGAAGTGTGTTGGCGAGAAAACTCAGAATATCAATATTGATGTCCGTCAGCAGCGCCCGCGTTGGCAGGTAGAGCCCGCTCCAAAACAGGATGGAGACAGGCGTGACGAACGCGGCGAAGACCGAAGACGTCGCGGTCAGACTGACCGACAGGGCCGTATTCGCGCGAGCGAAAAGCGCGATGAGATTTGACGTATTCCCACCCGGGCAGCAGGCAATCAAAATCATACCCAGCGCAACACTGGGGTGTGGATTGATGACAAAGCACATGACGAGTGTCAGCAGTGGCAATGCGATCATCTGCGCGATCACACCCGTGAAATAGAGGCGGGGTTCCGTTTTGAAAAATGCAAAACTCGCAGGCCGCAATCCGAGGGCGACGGAAAACATCATGGCGGCCAGAACGACCATCATGCCGAACTCTGACGCCCCGCCCAGATCAAGCTGGAAACTATCGAGGGCTTCCCCGTTCACTGGGATTTCTCAATCTTTCTCGGAACGAATTCCCGGGTTGGACCATTGTATAGATGTAACACGCCGACACTCATGTCTGGCGTCGCGAATGAAGACAATAGCGAACTCGCTCCCTTTTACGGGTTGAGCCAATTTCGCCGCGGCTTTCACACCAAACACGAAGGAGGACTCATGTCCAACTTAAACAATTCGAATATTCTCATTCTCGCAACCAATGGGTTTCAAGAAGACGAACTCTTTGAACCACTCTCATATTTTCGGGATCGTGACGCCACAGTGCATCTCGCCTCACCGGAACTAAATGAGATTAGCGCAGGTGAAGGCGATGACCGTCGAATTAAACCCGATCTGAAACTGGAAGATGTCAACGTCAGCGACTACGATGCCCTCATTCTACCCGGTGGATTGGTAAACCCGGATACACTGCGTCAGAACGACAGAGCGATCAGCTTGATCCGCGATTTCGGCGAACAGGGTAAAACAATCGGTGCAATCTGCCACGGTCCGTGGCTACTCGCAGAAGCCGGATTGACGAAGGGTCGGGAAATGACGTCCTATCCGTCAATTAAAACCGATCTGGAAAATGCCGGTGCACGTTGGACAGACAGCGAAGTGGTCTGTGACAATGCGATTGTAACCAGCCGGAAGCCCGCAGACATCCCCGCATTTTGCAACAAAATCGCAGAGGAAATCCGCGAAGGTGACCATGATCGCGAACACTTGAAACGTGCCGCGTAAGACAGACTAAAGAAGCCTGACAAACCTTTGGGTAAGTAGGGCTAGGGGAGAGAACCATCCTTGCCTTTATTGGCAAGGGTGGTTTTTCTCGTTTAAAACCCGTCTTTTTTCTGTCAAAGACGCGTTGTCAGGGGGCCGGACGGCCGCACGTTTTAGGATGTGAGGAAAGTCCGGGCTCCAACGCGTACAGGATGCCGGGTAACGCCCGGCGGGGGTGACCCCAGGGACAGTGCCACAGAAAGCAAACCGCCTTTGTTCGCAAGGGTAAGGATGAAAGGGTGCGGTAAGAGCGCACCGGGGGGATGGCAACATCTCCCGTCACGGTAAACCCCATCCGGAGCAAAACCAAATAGGGACGACGCCGTGAGTCGCGTCATTGTCGTCCGGGTTGGTTGCATGAGATGTGTCGCAAGGCCCATCCTAGATGAATGGTCGTCACTTTCTTTCGGGAGAGTACAAAACCCGGCTTACAGGCCCCCTGACATATTTTCTTCGAGATTAATCCGCCTGTAGCGTCATGGTTAACCACAGCTTAACTCGCTGATTCTAGTGTCATTTTATGACTTACCCACAGGACTCACAGGGGTGGGGTAAGTCCCATGTATAGTTAACAGAACGGTAAAATGGCATTGTTTCCCATCAATTCCCACGCTATCCCATATTTGGGTCAAGCGTCGGGCATGACCCGTCGGGAGGTCGTGTCGGAACGTGTTTTTATCCAACACCACAAATACGCTGGATGCGAAAGGACGGGTCTCTGTGCCGGCTAGTTTTCGGACGACATGCACGGCCTCCGGTTTTGAAGGGATTGTCCTGTGGCCGTCTTTGGATGGGCAATATCTGGAGGGCGGTGATTTGTCCGTGCTCGACTATTACCAAGGCGCGCTCGACCGGATGGATATGTATGATGAGGGACGCGAGGCGCTGGAGCTCGTCATTTTTGGCGAGAGCCAGAAGGTCGGCTTTGACTCCACAGGTCGCGTGAGCCTTCCCGCCGAGTTTCGCGACTATGCGGGACTGGACGGTAAAGTCACATTTATCGGGCGGGGCCGGAAATTCGAAATCTGGAACCCTGACGCGCATGAAGCGCGTAAGGCGGAATTGCGAGAGCGCGCCCGCGCCAACCGTCACCGTATGAAGCCGCCCCAAAACCCATCTGTAGCATCATGAAGCATTACCCCGTCATGCTGCCAGAGGTTCTGACTGCGCTGAAGATGCAGGACGGAGAGACTTGCGTGGACGGCACTTTTGGCAATGGTGGGTATAGTGAGGCCATTCTGAACAGCGCCAAATGTTCCGTCATCGGTCTGGACCGTGATCCGAATGTGATGCCGCGTGCTGAAGAATTATCTGCGACTCACCCAAATAAATTCAAACTCATTCAAACCCCGTTTTCCAAAATGGACGAGCTTGGCCTTGATTCTGTCGATGCAGTCGTGCTCGATATTGGCGTGTCCTCTATGCAGCTGGATGAGGCGGAGCGGGGGTTTTCCTTCATGCGCGAAGGGCCGTTGGACATGCGGATGCAGCAAGGCGGCGGGCCGACAGCGCGGGATGCGGTGCTCAATCTTAGTGTTTCTGAACTTACACGTATTTTCCAGGTTTATGGCGAAGAAAAGCGCGCAAGACACGTTGCCAATTGCATCGCGTCTGCGCGGGCAGAGGGCGATATTGTCACAACGGCCGATCTCGCGACCATTCTCGAAAGCGCCTTAGGGCGTCGCGGTAAAACCCATCCCGCAACGCGCGTATTTCAGGCGCTGCGCATCTTCGTGAATGACGAATTGGGCGAACTCTATAATGGTCTCTGCGCGGCGGAGAAAATTCTCAAACCGGGCGGGCGGCTGGTTGTTGTGACCTTCCATTCGCTCGAAGACCGAATCGTCAAATCTTTCTTCCGCCGTCGCGCGGGTGAGGTTGAGGGGGGGTCACGCTATGCGCCTGCCGTCGTAAATGACGGTCCGGCGGCCAGTTTCGACCTGCCGAAGCGCAGTGTGACAAAACCGTCTAAAACCGAAGTCGAAGAAAACGCCCGCTCACGCTCTGCGAAATTGCGGCTGGCTGTACGAACGGACGCGGATGTCTTTCCGCGCGATGATCGTCTCTTGCCGAGTGTCATGTCGCTGGCGGAATTGGAGGCGCGGTTATGAGTGCCTCTTACGCCACAACCGGACGCGCCGCGCGTCGTATGTCTTGGTTCCTTCTCTTCCTCGTCGGGGTAGCGCTGACTGTGACGCTCTATTTCGTGAAAACCCATGCGCAATCCGCCAAACGCGAGGTGCGTCAACTGACACAATCCATCGCGGCAGAAGAGGCGGTCATCCGTGTGCTGAGGGCAGAGCTGGCTTATCTGCAGAGCCCGACACGGTTGTCCGAATTAAATGATGAGCATCTGAAGCTCGCGCCCATCACGCCGGAGCAGGAGCGTGAAGCGGCAGATATCATTGCCATGTTTCCACTGGTATCTGAATTGGGTGAGGAGGTCGCGCCATGAATGATCACCACACATTCCAAAATCAGCAAACCGTCACTATCGCGGATGAAGAATATCGCGCCGTATCCGAAGGGCGTATTCGAATTCGCATTGGCGTTGTGGCTTTCGCCTTCATGCTCGTCATCGCCGTCGTGCGATTGGCGGAAATCTCGCTGTTCTCGGGCGGCGATCATCAGCGTAATCTGCCGCAAGCTATTCAGATGACGCGGGCGGATTTGACGGACCGTAATGGGGAATTACTCGCAACCACGTTGGAAACCTATTCGCTCTATGCGGAGCCGAGGCGTGTCTGGAATCCGGCAGAGACAGCAAATGAAATCGTCCGTATCCGCCCGCATCTAGATCGCAACAAATTACGCCGGAAATTGGAAAAGGATCGCAGTTTCGTTTGGTTGGAACGCGGGTTAACCCCGAAAGAACGGCAGGCCGTTTTTGATCTGGGTTTGCCCGGGTTGGATTTCCGCAAAGAGCCCAAGCGTGTTTATCCGCGTGAAAATCTTGCCTCGCATCTCGTCGGATTTACGGATGTCGATATGGCGGGTGTCGCTGGGGCGGAGCGGGCGTTTAATGCCGAGTTGACCGCAGAAAATGCGCCCTCCGTTGCGCTATCTGTCGATTTGCGGGTGCAATATGCGGTTATGGATGAGCTCGCGAAAGCGCGGGAGAAGTTCGATGCGCTGGATGCGTCGGGTGTCGTGATGAACCTCAAGACGGGCGAAATCATCGCCATGGCGTCTGTACCGAATTTCAACCCGAATGATCCCGGCGCGACATCGCCCGAAACCCGCTTTAATCACGCCGCAATGTCCACCTATGACTTGGGCAGTGTGTTCAAACCTCTGACCATGGCGATGGCGCTGGAGGACGGGGTGGCCGATCAAGTGGAGTTATTCGAGGTGCAAAAACCCTATAAGGTTTTAAATAAATATATCAGGGATGATCATCCGTCTGATGTGCCTCTCAACATGACGGGTGTTTTAGGCGAGAGTTCGAACCGCGGCACGGCCATGATTGCACAACGTATTGGTGCGGAGCGTCAGCAATATCATTTGCGCGGCCTCGGGCTCCTCAACCGTGTCGATTATGAATTGGCCGAAAGTGCAAAGCCGCAAGTGCAAAAGCGCTGGGGTGAGATGGCGACAGTGACGGTGTCATACGGCCACGGTTTGTCGGTCACACCGCTTGCGTTGACGGCGGCGATTGGCGGAATGCTGAATGACGGTGTTTATGTTTCTCCAACGGTGCAGCGAAATTCGGTCGTCAGTCCCGCAAAATCTCGCCGTGTTTTCCGGTCCGAGGTTTCGAGAGATATGGCCGATATGATGCGCTATGTCGTGACAGACGGGACGGGCGGAAAAGCTGATATTCCGGGTTATGGTGTCATGGGAAAAACTGGGACGGCGGAAAAACCGTCTGCGACGGGCGGCTATGATCGCAATCGTTTGGTGACCTCTTTCGTTGCGGCTTTCCCGCATTCTGATCCGACCTACGCCATGATCGTCACGCTTGATGAGCCGAAAGCTATTGAGGGAACATATGGTTACGCGACGGCGGGCTGGAACGCAGCGCCCGTGGCTGGCGATGTTATTCGTCGTATCGGGCCGATGCTGGTCGGGGCACGTGATACAAATAAATATGCCCAGAGCGAGATAGAGGTGACGCCATGACCCACACGCTTCGCACGCTGTTTGGTCTCGATGATGATACGCCAGTGACGGGTCTCACGGCGGATAGTCGGCAAGTCACAGAGGGCATGGTTTTCGCGGCTCTGCCGGGAACAGCCATGGACGGACGTGATTTTATTCCGCAGGCGATAGAGCAGGGCGCGGTCGCTATTCTCTCTGTCACAGGAACCGTTGCGGATGTTCCCGTGATCGCGGACAGCAGTCCACGCCTCGTCTATTCTCAACTCGCCGCAAAACTTTTTCCGGGTCAGCCCAAGACTCTCGTCGCGATGACGGGGACGAATGGAAAGTCTTCGACTGTAGATTTCCTACGCCAAATTTGGGCCTATGCAGGATTGAATGCCGCCTGTTTTGGAACGCTCGGTGTGACGTCATCTGCGGGCTATAAACCCATGACGCATACGACACCCGATGCACTGGCGTTGCATAAGACGCTCTCGGAACTCGCCGCAGAAGGCGTGACCCACGCCGCGATGGAAGCCAGTTCCCACGGGTTGAAACAATACCGTATGGACGCGGTGAAAATTACGGCGTCGGGGTTCTCGAACCTCACGCAGGACCATTTCGATTATCACCCAACGATGGAAGATTACTTTCGGGCCAAGGCGCGATTATTCATCGACCTGACGCCGCTCGATGCACCCGTCGTCATCAATACCAATGATAAATATGGGCAGCACCTCGTGGAGGTCTGTCAGGGTCTGGGGCAGGATGTATTGCAAGTCGGTTGGACGGGCGCGGATATCCGCATTGACGAAGTCATGCCCCATGCGGCGGGTCAGAAACTGACGCTCGTTATCAAAGGTCAGCGTCATAAAGTTGATCTTCCGTTAGCCGGAGAGTTCCAAGTCCTGAACGCTGTCGCGGCCCTTGGTCTCGCCATGAAAACGGGCGTGAATAAGAATAAAGCTGTGGAAGCCTTGAACCATTTAAAGGGTGTCGCAGGGCGTCTCGAACTCGCGGGAACTAAAGACGGGGCGCCCGTCTATGTCGATTTCGCGCATACCGAAGATGGCCTCGACAAACTCCTCCGCTCCGTGCGTCCGCATACGATGGGAGATATCGTGATTGTCTTTGGATGTGGCGGAGATCGTGACCCGGATAAGCGCGCGAAGATGGGCGCGGTCGCGGCCAAGCTGGCCGATCAGGTCATTGTGACAGACGACAATCCCCGCACAGAAGACGCGGCGACCATTCGGAAGGCGGTTCTAAAAGGATGTCCCGATGCCACCGAAATCGGAGATCGCGCCCTCGCCATTTCCGAAGGCATCCGCCGCCTTGGCTCAAGAGACTGCCTCGTCATAGCGGGCAAAGGGCACGAGCAGGGACAAATTGTCGGCGACAAAGTCATCCCGTTCTCGGACGTTGAAGTCGCACGGGAGTGGTTGTCATGACGCTCTGGACTTCATCACAAATTGCAGAGGCGACGGGCGGTCAAGTCACGGCAGAATTTTCTGTTTCCGGCCTGTCTATCGACACCCGGACGCTGCAAAAAGGGGATCTATTTGTTGCGATTAACGATGTCCGTGACGGGCATGATTTTATTGCGGCGGCGATGAATGCTGGCGCGGCGGGCGTCTTGTGCCAAAAAGCTCCCGAAGATGTGCCCGCAGTCGTCGTGCCAGATAGTGCAAATGCGCTCGAAGCGCTTGGTGTCTATGCCGCGAAAACCCGAAAGGCTCTCCGGATAGGGGTAACGGGTAGCGTCGGTAAAACCTCCGTCAAGGATGCGCTTGCCGTGATGCTGACAGCCTTCGGACCCACGCATAAGTCTATCAAATCATTCAATAATCATCTCGGTGTCCCCATCACGCTCTCCACTTTACCGAAAGACACGGATTATGCCGTGCTGGAAATGGGTATGAACCACGCGGGTGAAATGTCCGCATTGTCGAAACTCGCCAAACCGCAGATCGCCCTCATCAATAACGTCGTCGGTGCGCATCTCGCCCATTTTGACAATGTGGAGGGCATTGCGGATGCCAAAGCGGAAATCATCTACGGCATGACGGCAGGTGACACAATTATCCTGAACGGCGACAATGAATACACGCAGCGTATCCGCGCAAAGGCGGAAGCCGCGCAATTAAATATTTTGACCTTCGGTCATTCCGACACGGATGATGTCTGCATTGTCAGCGCAGACTCTCACGCCGCGGGCGGGACTGCGCGGCTGCGGATTGGAACGGAACAGATCGATGTGACCCTGATGGTCCCGGGCGAGCATTGGTTTATGAACTCAGCGGCGTGTCTGGCCATTGGCCTCGCGGCGGATCTGGATTTACATAAATGCGCTACGGCTCTCCGCAAGATTGTTCCCGCGCCGGGTCGAGGGGATGCGCATGAGCTGACGATTGATAGTAAGTCCATCACATTGATTGACGAAAGCTACAACGCGAATCCGACCTCCATGCGGGCAGCGTTTTCTGCAGCGGCCCTTCGCCCGGGACGAAAGTTGGCCTTGCTTGGCGATATGTTCGAGCTCGGCGCAGATGAATTGGAGTTGCACCGCGCGCTCGCGGAGCCTTTGATTGAGGCGGGGTTCGAGCGCGTTTTCGTCGCGGGCGAATGTATGCGCATGCTCATGGGCGCAATGCCGCAAGCCATGCGCGGAGGCTGGTCGTCAAAACCTCAGACTCTGTTAACCAAATTGAAAGGCGAACTCCTTGACGGAGATATATTGCTCATCAAGGGGTCCAATGCGTCGGGCGTTGGGCGGGTGGCTGAGCAACTCAAGGGGGAGGGCTCTCATGCTCTATGAATGGCTCGCGCCGCTGGGGGATGAATTCCAGCTCTTCAACCTGTTTAATTACATTACATTCCGCGTCGGCGGCGCGCTGATGACGTCGCTCATCATCTGCTTCATATTCGGCCCGCGCATGATCAATGCGCTACGGGCAAGACAGGGCAAGGGGCAACCCATTCGCGAAGACGGACCGGAAGGTCACATTATAAAAAAAGCTGGAACGCCAACCATGGGCGGGTTAATGATCCTGTTTGCAGTCGTTGTCTCCACGCTTCTCTGGGGGAATTTACATAGTCCGTTTCTGTGGACCGTGTTTTTTGTCACAGTCGGTTTTGGCGCGATTGGTTTTTATGACGACTATCTCAAAGTCTCGCGCCAGTCGCATAAGGGGTTTTCCGGTAAGATACGTTTGTTCTTGGAGTTTCTCATCGCCGCGATTGCCGTTTGGGTTTTGACGACGGCGTTCCCACAACAAGGCGATTTTGCAACCGGCCTCGCCATTCCACTGCTCAAGAATTTCACAATCAATCTCGGTGTATTTTTTATCCCATTTGGGTGTCTCGTGGTCGTCGGCACAGCCAATGCCGTGAACCTGACGGATGGTCTGGATGGCCTCGCCATCGTCCCCGTCATGATCGCCTGTATGTCGCTCGCCTTTATCGCCTATCTCGTCGGGAATGCGATTTTCTCGAACTATCTCGGGGTTCCCTTTGTGCCGGGCAGTGCGGAAGTTACGATTTTCCTCGGCGCGATTATCGGGGCGTCTCTCGGCTTTCTATGGTTCAATGCGCCACCCGCCATGGTCTTCATGGGTGATACGGGATCGTTGGCACTTGGCGGGGCTTTGGGTGTGACGGCTGTTGCCACGAAGCACGAAATTGTGCTCGCCATTATCGGCGGGTTATTTGTCCTCGAAGCCGTGTCCGTCATTGTGCAGGTCGCGTCCTTCAAGCTGACAGGTAAGCGTGTCTTCCGCATGGCGCCGATCCATCATCATTTCGAGAAGAAGGGCTGGCAGGAACCAACCATCGTCATTCGCTTCTGGATTATCGCCATCATCCTCGCCCTCATCGGGCTTTCCACGTTGAAGCTGCGTTGATCAAGGCAGAGACATTCCGCGGCCGGACGGTCGCCGTCTTCGGACTGGGCCGCACGGGCGTGACGGCGGCTCTGTCGCTGGCTGCCGGTGGCGCGACCGTTTGGGCGTGGGACGATAATGCCGACAGCCGCGAAGCCGCAGAAGCGCAAGGCGTTACGCTGAAGGATTTGAAAACAGCAGACTGGTTGCAGGTCGATGATTTCGTCCTGTCACCCGGTGTGCCGCATCATCTGCCGAAACCGCATTGGTCAGCGAAAAAAGCAAAAGCTGCGAATGTTCCCGTCATCTGCGACATCGAAATTCTTGCTCGCGAAGTCGCGGCGCGAGCCGAACGGCAGCGTCCGAAGATCATTGCCATCACGGGGACGAACGGCAAATCGACGACCACGTCTTTGATCGGGCATATTTTGAAAAGCTGCGGCAAGGATGCGCAGATTGGCGGGAATATTGGCCGCGGCGTGCTGGATCTCGACCGCATGCATAGTGGTACATATTACGTGATTGAACTCTCCAGCTATCAGTTGGAACGCACGCAGAGCCTCCGCGCCAATGCCGCAATTTTCCTCAATCTCTCGCCGGATCATCTTGATCGTCATGGGACGCTGGAGAATTACGGTCTGGCGAAACAAGCGATTTTCGTCAATCAAACCCATGAGGATACCGCGGTTATCGGGGTGGATGATGATTATGGCAAGGCGCTCTGCACGCAGATGAAAGTCAAAAACGGACGCAGCATCGTGCCCGTTTCCGCGCGTCGTTCGCTTGGGCACGGCGTGAGTGTTCTGGGGGGTAAATTGTTCTGCAACATGTCCCGCAAGGCGCATGAAATCTGCGACCTGCAAGAGGCAAAAGCCTTGGAAGGTCGCCATAATTGGCAGAACGCCGCCGCCGCTTATGCCGCGGTCAGTTCATTGGGTTTGGACGCCAGAGAGATCGGCGAAGCCATCTTGTCCTTCCCTGGATTGGCGCATCGCATGGAAACCGTCGGCACACTCCGCAATGTCCGTTTCGTGAATGACAGCAAAGCGACCAACGCGGATGCCGCGCGACAGGCGCTCGCCAGCTATGAGAATATATTTTGGATCGCAGGCGGCGTTGCGAAAGAGGGCGGCATTGAACCGCTGGCTGATCTGTTCGGAAATGTCCGCACGGCTTATCTCATCGGCGAGGCCGCAGACGATTTTGGCGCGACTTTGGACGAGTCGAAGAAAAAATGGCACGACAAGAAAACGCTTCAAATGGCTTTGCTCTGCGCGACAAAAGACGCGCTAGAGTCGGGCGTTGAAAACCCGATTGTCCTACTCTCACCCGCCTGCGCCAGCTTTGATCAGTTCAAGAATTTTGAAGTTCGCGGCGATGCTTTCCGGACGCAGGTCGAAACATTGATGGGTATCGAAACATCTGACGTTCCCGCGCCGCAAGAGGAAGAGGCGGCATGATCGGCGCGCTCCCCAGTCTTATCACCTCGCGCTCGCGCCGTACCCTTATCGGGGAATGGTGGCGCAGCGTCGATCAGGTCACGCTCTCCATTTTGATTTGCTTGCTGGGTGCAGGCCTCATCCTGTCCATGGCGTCCAGTCCTGCTGCGGCAGCGCGGCTGGATTACGCCAACCCGTTTTATTTTCTGTATAAGCACGCAATTTTTGTCGGAATGGGCGTGTTTGGTATGTTTATTGTGTCGCTTTTTGATGCGGTCAATGCGCGGCGGATTGCGGTGCTGACGCTGGTCGGGTCGTTTCTGATTATGCTGGCCCTGCCCATTATCGGGTATGAGGTGAAGGGTGCAACGCGCTGGGTTCGCATCGGGCCGCTGGGTCTCCAGCCCTCCGAATTTGCTAAGCCTGCCTTTATTGTTTTTGCTGCCTGGATGTTCTCCATCCGCAAGCGTGACCCGAATGTTCCAGCGGTTGCGATTGTTTTTGCGGCCTATGTTGCCCTGATCGGGTTGCTGATTTCTCAACCCGATTTCGGACAATCCTTTCTGCTGACGCTCGGCTTTGCCGCCGTGTTTTTCTTTGCAGGGCTTTCATTGGGTTGGTTGCTCGTGATGCTGGGCATTTCAGTTGTCGGTGTCGTCGCGGCCTATCTGACCCTGCCGCATGTGCGGGCGCGGGTGAGCGCATTTACGTCTCCGAATACTGCGGATAGCTACCAGACGGATAAGGCGCTGGAAGCCATTTCGAGCGGTGGATTTTTTGGCCGCGGACCGGGTGAGGGGACGGTGAAATACTCACTGCCTGACGGGAACACGGATTTCATTTTCGCGGTCACGGTTGAAGAGTTCGGTTTTCTGATCTCCGTCATTCTGATTTTTCTGCTGGCCGCGCTCGTCATTCAAACTTTTCGCAATGCCCTGCGCCTCAATGATTATTTCTGCCAACTCGCGACGGCGGGCCTCGCGACACTTATCGGGATGCAGGCCATCATCAATCTCTTCGTCAATCTGAATATGGCTCCGTCTAAGGGGATGACGCTGCCATTCATTTCGAATGGCGGCTCTTCGATGTTGGCGCTTTGCTTTACAGCGGGGCTTATCCTTGCACTGACACGCCGTCGCCCCGGAGCTTACCAATATGGCCGGTAGGTTGTTGCTCGCGGCCGGCGGGACGGGCGGACATATGTTTCCCGCGCAAGCCCTTGCCGAAATCCTGAAGGCCGAGGGCTGGGATATCGCGATGATGACGGATGCGCGAGGGCGAAGGCACAGCACGCGCATTCCCGCTGATCCCATAATTGAAGTTCAAGCCGCCTCCATTTCTCCGCGCCGACCAATCAAGGCCGTAGGTGGCGTGTTGCAACTTGCCAAAGGTGTACGACAAGCCAAAGCCTTTATTCGCGACTGGAAGCCGGACGTGGTCGTTGGTTTTGGCGGCTATCCCGCATTCCCAGCTATGCGCGCCGCACAGTCATTGAAATTGCCCACCATTCTGCATGAGCAAAATGCGGTACTGGGACGGGTCAATCGGGTCTTTGCGGCCAAGGCGAAACACGTCGTCTCCGGTTTCGAGGACCTCGCCCGTGTTCATCCCAAGGCCAATGTTATCTGTCTCGGTAATCCGCTGCGTGAGCAGATTGTTCAGGCGGTTCCGGAAAAATATGAAGCTCCGATAAGCAAAATAAACTTACTGATAGTTGGGGGCAGTCTAGGTGCGCGTAGTTTGTCAAAAGTGTTACCGAAAGCTATTTGTTCTCTCCCGATTGAATTGAGAGAGCAGTTGCATGTAACTCAACAAGTCACATCTGACGAGATACTGAACGCCCGACGCGCGTATAATACTTTTTGGGTTTCTTATAACTGCGAAACCTTCTTCTCCAACATCGAAACCCACCTCGCCGCCGCGCATTTTGTTATTGCACGGGCAGGCGCATCTTCCGTTTCGGAAATCGCGCTAATGGGAAAACCGTCCCTCCTTATCCCGCTCGCCATTGCGATGGATGATCATCAGACCGCCAATGCAAGGTCACTGGAGCGCCTTGGCGCTGCCGATATTCTGCCCGAATCGGAGTTTACGCCAAAGGCTGTCACCGATATTTTGCAGGACCGATTAAATGATTCGAACTGGCTTAACTCCGCCGCCGCTTCTGCCCGTACCCTCGGGCGTCCGAATGCGGCCCACGATCTTGCACAGCTGGTCATCCGCGCCGTCAATTAGGACTAAAATGCCCGATACAAATTTGAAGCAGGCGGCTCTGGCCACCAAGGTCCCATTCGATCTCGGCCCGATACATTTTGTCGGCATTGGCGGCATTGGTATGTCCGGCATCGCGGAGGTCATGCTCAATTTGGGCTATCAGGTTCAGGGCTCTGATGCGCGGGAGAGTATCAATACGGAACGGCTCAAACGGCTCGGCGCGACGATTTTCATCGGCCAGAAAGCCGAACAGGTTCACGGGGCAGGGGCAATTGTCATGTCCTCTGCTATCAAAGCCGATAATCCCGAATTGATGGAAGCCCGCGCCCGCGCCATTCCCGTTGTGCGACGGGCCGAAATGCTGGCCGAGTTAATGCGCCTGAAGTGGACCGTTGCTGTCGGCGGCACGCATGGCAAGACGACGACGACGACGATGATTGCTGCGCTGCTGGAAGGCGGCGATCTCGACCCGACTGTTATCAATGGAGGGATCATCAACGCCTATGCATCCAATGCGAAATTGGGATTGGGCGATTGGATGGTAGTCGAGGCGGATGAGAGTGACGGGACGTTCCTGAAACTGCTCCCCACCGTGGCCGTCGTGACAAATATCGACCCCGAACATATGGAACATTACGGCGAGTTCGACACACTCCGCGCTGCCTTTGATCAATTCGTTGAGAATCTCCCATTCTACGGGTTTGCCGTTCTCTGCATTGACCATCCCGAAGTACAGGCGCTCGTCTCGCGTATCAGTGACCGTCGTGTTATCACTTATGGGTTCAACCCACAGGCAGATGTCCGCGCAGAGAATTTGCGCTTGGAAGCCACAGGTTCACGTTTTGATGTCGTCTTCCGTGGGCCGGACGGTGAAGAAGATCGCTGGCCTGATTTGTTTCTCCCCATGGCGGGCAAACATAATGCGCAGAATGTCCTCTCCGCGATTGCCGTCTCCCGCGAACTCGGCTTGGGCGTAGAGAAAGTTCGTGCGGGGTTAGAGAGTTTTGCAGGGGTGAAACGCCGCTTTACACATGTTGGAGAGTGGAACGGTGTCACTATCATTGATGATTACGGTCATCACCCCGTCGAAATTGCCGCCGTCTTACAAGCCGCCCGTCAGGTTGCAAAAGGCAAAGTCCACGCCGTCATGCAACCACATCGCTATTCCCGCTTGCGTGATTTGTTCGAAGACTTTTCGACCTGTTTTAATGATGCGGATAATGTTTATCTCGCGGACGTTTATGCGGCGGGTGAGCAACCGATTGAGGGGATTAGTTCGCCGGCCTTAGCCGAATCCCTGAGAAGTCACGGTCACCGCGATGTCGGTCTGACGTCTAAAGCGACATTAGCAAAAGACCTCCACCCGCATCTGGAAGAGGGCGATCTCATCGTCTGTCTCGGCGCGGGCGACATCACATATTGGGCGGCGGAATTGTCGGATAACTTGGCTAAGCTGTGAGCCTTTTAGACCGCTTACCTGAAGTCCGAGGAAGCCTTCGCGCGGATGTTCCGCTCGCCCCCTTCACATGGTTGCGGGTCGGCGGGGCTGCCGAAGCGCTGTTTATGCCGAAGGATGAAGCCGACCTCGCGCATTTTTTGAGCTCTACGCCCGATGATATTCCTGTGCAGGTCTTGGGCGTGGCGTCCAACACATTGGTGCGGGACGGGGGCGTCAAAGGTGTCGTCATTCGTTTGGGACCTACCTTTGGAAATGTCGAAACAAAAGGTTTGCGAGTTACGGCGGGAACGGCTGCGCTTGACAAAACGGTCGCCAAGAAAGCGGCGATAGCGGGCATTGCCGGACTCGAATTTTACGCGGGCGTTCCGGGCACAATTGGCGGGGCGTTGCGTATGAATGCG
Source organism: Litorimonas sp. WD9-15 (assembly GCF_050271975.1). NCBI lineage: Bacteria > Pseudomonadati > Pseudomonadota > Alphaproteobacteria > Maricaulales > Robiginitomaculaceae > Litorimonas > Litorimonas sp. WD9-15. The sequence continues at coordinate 2,514,007 of NZ_CP189850.1, read as the reverse complement.
GGATGTTACGGTTCTGAGACGCAGGACGTATTGGTCAGTGCCGTCGCGCTCGACCGAACCGGGCGGCGGCAGGTTATGGATCTTGCGGAGATGAACTATAGCTATCGCCAATGCGGTGCGCCGGGCGACCTGATTTTTACGGAAGCTGTGTTTGAAGGCACGTCCGACACCCCCGAAAATATTCTAGCGCGCATGGACGAGATCACCGCGAAGCGGGAGAGCAGTCAGCCTATTCGCGAGAAGACGGGCGGCTCTACATTCAAAAATCCCGAGGGATACTCCTCTTGGAAACTGATAGACGCCGCGGGTTGTCGCGGGCTGCGCGTTGGCGGTGCGCAGATGAGCGAACAACATTGTAACTTCATGATCAATGCGGATTGCGCGAGCGCAGCGGATTTGGAAACTTTAGGCGAGACCGTGCGGGCGAAGGTTTTGGAAACGCAAGGTGTGGAGCTGAACTGGGAAGTCCGAAGGATTGGAGAACGGGCATGTTAAAGGTTGCTGTCCTGATGGGAGGCTTGTCTTCTGAACGCGAGGTCTCACTTGTCTCCGGAACCTCTTGTGCGATTGCACTGCGCAATTGTGGCTATGATGTCACAGAAATCGACGTCACTCATGCCCTTTGGGAGCAGCTTAAATTCGCCGATCCCGATGTTGTCTTCAACGCCCTCCACGGAGATTGGGGCGAGGATGGCCGTGTTCAGGGTGTGTTGGATATGTATGGCAAACCTTACACACATTCCGGAGTCATGGCGTCGGCGCTGGCTATGGATAAACACCGCGCGAAACATGTCTTGAAATCCGTTGGGATTACGGTGCCGGGGGGTGGATTGTTTGACCGTCTTGAAGTTGCCGAAGCCCATCCTATTGCCACACCTTATGTCGTGAAACCCAACGGGCAGGGGTCTTCTAAATCTGTTTATATCATCCACGGGGAACAGGATAACCATCGCGCCGCGATCAGAGCCGATATCGAAATGGGGGAGCAGGTTGTCGTTGAAAGCTACATCCCCGGACGCGAACTCACCGTTGCGGTCAAAGACGGCGAAGCGATTTGCGTCACTGAGATAATTGCCGCAGAATCGGAAAATGGTTGGTATGACTATGATGCCAAATATGGGGAAGACGCCGCGACTCACCAATGTCCTGCTGACCTAGCGGACTATGTGACGGACCTTTGTCTCAATTGGGCCGCAAAAGCGCATAAAGCCCTCGGCTGTCGCGGTGTTTCCCGCGCGGATTTCAGATTTAATGATGAAAATTGCACGCCGGCCAATGTGGTAAACAAAATCGTAATGCTTGAAGTGAATACTCAACCCGGAATGACCCCGACATCGCTCGTGCCTGAACAGGCCGCCCATGTCGGGATCGATTTTGACCAGCTTTGTCGCTGGATGGTTGAGGACGCTTCATGGCCAAGGTGAGCAAAGGAAATTCTAAATTCGCCACGATGCGGCGCGTGAGCCCGCTCAAGCCGGGCTTGCGCGGATCGCAGAACTGGATGGCCGCGAAAGTGCGCGCCGCGAAACATTCTCCCAAAGCGATGATGCGCTTTCTGATACGCGTGATTGGAACATTTCTTGTTCTGATCTTTATCGCGCTCTGGCTCGGTGGATTTCTGCCCGCCATCAAGAAAAACACGAATGACTGGAAAATCGAACGCCTGATGGCGATGGGGTTCGTGGTTGAGCAAGTTGATGTGATGGGCGAGGGGCGTTTGAACGAACGCGATATCCGCACCGCGGTGCAGATCAATCGCGGCAGCTATTTCTTTGGCGTAGACCTTGAGGCCGCCCGTGCCCGCACGGAAAGCCTGCCTTGGGTTGACCGTGCCGTTGTGCGCCGTCTCTGGCCGAACCGGATTGTCGTACAGGTCGTTGAAACAACTCCCTATGCGCTCTGGCAGGATGAGGGGCAGTTGCACCTGCTCTCGGATTCCGGTGAGGCGATTGTTCCCGTTTCTCAAGTTGCGTCCGTTCCGACGGGTTTGAAAACTTATGTCGGAAAAGCGGCACCTGCCGAAGTCAAAACAATTGAAGCTCTTATACAGCCGCATGACGGTATCTGGACCCGTGTCGAAAGTCTCGTGCGTTTCCCCTCAGGTAGATGGGATCTGCATATGAAGAACGCGACGGTTGTTCGCTTGCCGGAAACCGAGATCGAAACCGCGCTCTCACGCCTTGTCGCTCTGGATCGCGAGACTTTCATTTTGTCACGTGAAGTCGGCACGATTGATATGCGTCTAAAGGATCGCATTGGCTTGCTGGCCAAGCCTGAAGCCGAAGCGCAGTCCTCCTAAACGTGTTTGGGGGACCCACGAAAAGACAACCGGAAACGGTCTGCGTTCTCGACATTGGGTCGAACAAAGTCGTGTGCCTGATTGGGCGCGAAGAACCCGGATTGGGTGTGCGTCTTATCGGGTCGGGCTTTGGTGTGTCTGCTGGGTTAAAAGGCGGCGCAGTTGTCGACCTTGAAGCGGCTGAAATCGGTATTCGGTCTGCTGTTGAAAAAGCGGAACGTGCAGCAGGTGTTACGGTACAGGATGTCTGCGTGAATGTGGCCCTGCGGTCCCTGCGATCGAAGCATATGACGGTACAGACTGAATTTGCGAGCGGCGCTGTCGCCGACCGTGATCTGAAACGTGTCCTAAATTCGTCCATGTCGGGCTTGGATCAAGCTGAAAACGCAATCCTTCATGCGATCCCATTGAACTGGCAGGTCGATGATGAGGACGGCATTCGGGATCCACGTGGTATGTATGGTCAAAAGCTGGGCGTGGATATGCACTTCATCATGGCAGGTATCGGCCCCTTGCGAAACCTCGCACACTGTATTGAACGCTGTCATCTGACCATCCGGTCTGTGACGGTTAGTCCTTATGCGGCGGCCCTGTCGGTCCTGACAGAAGATGAGCGTGACCTCGGCGTGACTCTCATTGATCTCGGGTCGGGCATTACCTCTGCCGCCGTGTTCCGTGATAATACGCTGGTCCATGTCGACGCGCTAAGTGTCGGTGGACGGAATATTACGTCCGATCTCGCACGAGGACTCTCCACTCCTTTTGAGGCGGCGGAACGGATCAAGATGATTTACGGCTCCTGTCTGCACGGGGCAAATGATGACCATCACCAGGTTCCTTGCCCACCGATTGCGGCGCAGGACGAGTTGCATCACGAACCGCGTTCCCTCGTCACAAATATTATTCGGTCACGGGTCGAGGAGACTTTGGAGTTATTGCGGGAGCGGATCCACAAAGCGGGCCTCGAAACCTATTCAGGACGGCAAGTCGTCCTGACGGGGGGAGGGGCGCATCTGAACGGTATCCGCGAACTTGCCACACATGTTCTCGGCAAGCGCGTCCGCATCGGTCATCCGCATGGCGTGTTCGGATTGTCCGAAGAATTAAGCCAGCCGGATTTCGCCGTTGCGACGGGGCTTCTCAAGAATGTTTTCGATGACCGGCCCGAAGTTGTCACCGGCCCGCCCGACCTCTCGGGGCGTCGTATCCGGACGCAGCGCTATACCGGCAACGCGCTCGGGCGGTCCGTTCAGTGGCTTCGTGAGAATTTTTAGGCCAAACTGCGCTAAAAGTTAACGCGGTTAACAAGCTCTTAAACCTTTCCCGCGATGGTCCGATTCACACATCATTGACCATAATTTGGGTGCCGCCATGCCGATTAACTTTACACTTCCAGAGTCTGTTGAACTCAAGCCACGTATTGTCGTTATCGGTGTCGGCGGGGCAGGCGGCAATGCCGTCAACAACATGATCGAAGCGGGTCTCGACGGTGTCGATTTCGTTGTGGCCAATACGGACGCACAAGCACTCGCGCTCAATGCAGCAGATCGTAAAGTCCAAATGGGCGGTGGTATCACTCAAGGCCTTGGTGCTGGCATGCGCCCTGAAGTGGGTGAGCAATCTGCGGAAGAATCCCTTGATGAAATTCTGGAACATCTCGACGGCGCGCACATGCTCTTTGTCGCCGCCGGTATGGGCGGTGGTACAGGAACAGGTGCTGCACCTGTGATCGCGCGTGCGGCCCGCGAACGCGGTATTTTGACTGTTGGCATCGTCACGAAACCGTTCATGTTCGAAGGCTCCCGCCGTATGAAGCTGGCGGAGCAAGGTATTGAAAACCTCTATGCTTCTGTCGACACAATGATTACAATTCCGAACCAGAACCTGTTCCGCGTTGCGACAGAGCAAACGACAATGTCCGATGCGTTTGCGATGGCAGATGAAGTCTTGCATTCCGGTGTTCGTGGCGTCACGGACCTGATGGTTGTGCCGGGTCTTATAAATCTTGACTTTAACGATGTTCGCACAGTTATGGACGAAATGGGTAAGGCCATGATGGGCACAGGTGAGGCCACGGGTGACCGTCGGGCTGTAGAGGCCGCTGAGTCTGCCATTAACAACCCGCTTCTTGACGATGTATCCCTTAAAGGTGCGAAGGGCGTGCTGATTAACATTACGGGCGGAAGCGACCTCACACTTTACGAAGTTGACGAAGCGGCACAATTAATTCGCAACCAAGTTGATGAAAACGCCAATATCATCGTTGGGTCGGCGCTCGACCATGATCTGAACGGCATTGTCCGTGTTTCCGTTGTCGCGACTGGCGTCGACGCCGTGGAAAAGTCAGCAACGCCACCTGTTCCATTTGCGACAGCCCGCCCTGAACCCGTTACCGCTCCAACAAAGGTTGTTGAACTTGGTGTTCATGAGCGTGCACAAGAAGCCGCTGCTGCCGAAGCGGAAGCGCGTCGGGCTTATCAAGAGTATGAGTTTGACGAAGAAGAAGCGCGTGTCGCCGTGAATGCGCCGCCGCCTTATGTTGCGCCGAAGCCATATCCGCCAAAAATTCAGCCTGAAGAAACAGCCGCCTATGCACCGGCACCCGTCGCCCCGGGCCCAGCGCCAATTCCTGAGGCGGCACCTGCCAGCCCGGCGCGTAGTCCGTTCGGTTTCTTTGGTCGTCGCAAGGCTGCGCCTGCACCGCGCCCGCAAGTTGAGACTCGCCCTAAACCTTCGGGTGACCTTTTCGGGAATGATCAGGATGATGAGTTGGAAATCCCAAGCTTCCTTCGCCGCCAAAACCGATAGGGAAATGTCAGGCCGCAAGGCTTGCACAAAAATTAAGCAACTTTAAGAAGGCCGCCTCTTTCATGGGGGTGGCCTTTTTGTCATGTTGTGAAACAATCCGACATAGAGCGTTTCTTGTTGCAATTCGTTCGCACATATAGCTTGTTAACGTAACATTCGTCATAAAACGGACAGAAAGGACATTCAGATGCGCAATATGAATATCCCCATGCCTCCCCATCCCACCTCACATATTCGTCGGCAATCGACCCTCAAATCCCCCGCTCTGACAGCGAGCGTTGCTCTACATAGTGGTGAACATACGCGATTGGCGTTAAAACCCGCACCTGTTGGATCAGGCCTGAATTTCGTCCGAACGGATATCACAGACCGTGACAACGTAGTTCCGGTTAGACCTGATCTTGTCACGGGTGTTCGGAATTGCACGACTTTATCCAATGCTGCCGGTGTATGCGTTTCGACAATTGAGCATCTTTTGGCGGCACTTTCTGCCGCAGGTATTGATAATCTTGATATTGAATTAGACGGGCCTGAATTGCCCGCACTGGATGGGTCTGCGGAACCATTCTTGCAACTGATTGAGCAAGTCGGCGTTCATCGTCAACCTGCACCGCGCCGATATGTGAAGGTCTTGAAGACGCTAGAGGTATCGTCCGGTGATAGTTTTGCGCGAATTGAACCTTGTGAGCAGTTAGAGCTCGACGTGACGATTGATTTTCAAGAAGCGGCAATAGGCCGTCAACGTCTGGAAATTGTACCGAATGTTCGATGCTTTCGCGAGCGCATCGCGGGCGCACGGACATTTGCCAGATTACACGAAGTGGCAGCTCTGCAGGCCGCAGGCCTGTCAAAGGGCGGATCATATGATAATGCTATCGTTGTGGACGAAGATAAGATTCTAAATCCATCAGGTTTAAGGTTTGAGGATGAATTTGTACGACACAAAGCCTTGGACCTTCTGGGTGATCTCTATCTCGGCGGGCCTATCCTCGGGCGCGTGACGACGGTGAAGCCGGGACATGGCCTCAACCATGACCTTTTGATGAAGCTTTATGGGACCCCAGACGCCTGGACCTTCATATCCGTACCAATGGAAAATGCGGAGGTGGGCACTGTTCCGGAGCTGAAATCCATCCCGGCCTAACGCTTTTCTCACTTTCACCCGTGTTACGAAGTCTCTAAGACATTTCAGAAATGAAGAGGAACCTGACTCGTCAGGGACCAATTTTGGAATAAGCTCGACAGGTCCGTCCATGTTCAATGCGAAAACTCTCAAACGTGCAGCCTTCCTTGGCCTAGCGCTCACCCTGACGGCTTGCGGCTCGCTGGGTGGCAATAAGAAGGAGACGCTGGCCTATATCGAACGTCCGGCAGAGCTGATTTATAATCAGGCCGTCGACCAATTGGAACGTCGTGATTGGTCCGATGCCAAGCTGCTTTTCCAAGAGGTCGAGCGTCAGCATCCATTCTCGAAATGGGCGCGTCGCGCCATGTTGATGAGCGCATACACGTCTTACCGCTCCGCCGATTATGATGAGAGCGTCGCGACAGCACAGCGTTTCATCAGCCTTCATCCCGGCTCTGACTCCGCGCCTTATGCCTATTACCTGATCGCGATTAACTATTATGACCAAATCTATGATGTTGGCCGGGATCAAGCGACCACAGTTGCCGCCGAAGCGGCCCTTCAGCAAATTGTTCGCCGCTATCCAGATAGCGATTATGCACGGGATGCGCGCCTAAAACTGGAACTCACGCAGGACCATTTGGCGGGTAAGGAAATGTCCATTGGGCGTTACTATCTCAAGGAAAATCAACAACTTGCAGCGATTAATCGGTTTAAGAATGTTGTCCAGAATTATGAGACAACCTCTCAAACAGAAGAGGCTCTTCACCGCTTGGTGGAGAGCTATGTTTCTTTGGGAATTATCCAAGAGGCCAAGCTCGTCGGTTCTGTTCTGGGCTATAATTATCCAAACAGTGAATGGTATAAAGACAGCTATGATCTCCTTGAGAGTTACGGCGTCAATCTGGATGATGAAATCACAAAACCACGCAAGCAGGGATATTGGACCCGCTTGAAAGAGCGTTTGTTCTAAGTCGTGCTGAGCGGGCTGTCGGTACGCAATGTCGTCCTGATCGAACAGCTCGATCTGGATTTTTCGAAAGGGCTAACGGCCCTGACGGGTGAAACAGGCGCGGGTAAATCTATCCTTCTAGACTCGCTCGGCATGGCAACCGGGGCGCGGTCAGACCGAGGTCTTGTGCGTTCCGGCACGGATAAAGCGCAATGTACGGCGAGCTTTACTTTAAACACTGAGCATGCCGTTTGGTCGATCCTGTCAGACCAGGATATTGACTTTAATCTGAATGAAGACCTGACACTGCGTCGGACGGTCAATGTTGATGGGCGCAGTCGCGCGTTTGTTAATGATCAGCCCGTCAGTGTGAAACTCCTTTCGCAATTGGGTGGCAAACTGCTCGAAGTCCACGGACAGCATGACGGGCGTGGCCTGTTGGATGCGACGACGCATATCACGATGTTGGACCAATTTGGTGGGTATTCGACTGATTTAGCTGAATTGCGCAAAGCGCACACTGTTCGTCAGGAGACGAAACGCGAATTAGACGCGCTCATTGCGTTGCAGGCTAAAGCGGGGGAAGATCGTGAGTTCCTCGAACACGCCATCGCGGAGCTAGACCGTCTTGACCCACGTGAAGGTGAGGAAGCCAAACTCGCAGAGGAACGCAAGTTTCTGCAAGGGGCAGAGGGCGCATTGACCGAATTGACGGCTGCGCAGGACGCATTGGGTGAGGACGGCGCGTTTGAGGATCGCCTTTCCACGGCTTTGGCAGGCATAGAACGTCTTCGGACTAAATTCGGGGAAGGCGAACTTTCTGCCGCTAAATCCTTACAAATTGCGGCAGAGGCCTTGGAACGAGCGATGTTGGAGACACAGGAAGCCCGGGAGGCCGTGACGATGGCAGCACAGAGCTTTGATGTGGAGCCCGGACGTTTGGAAGAGAGTGAAAAGCGGCTTTTCGCGCTTCGGGCGGCCGCGCGTAAATATGGGGTCCCCGTTGAGACACTCGCCGCAAAACGCGCAGAATTTGCAGCAGAAATGGAAGCGGTGGATAATGTTGTCCTAAATATTGAGAAGACCCGACAAAGAGCAATAATTGCGAAGACAGCCTATGACAAAGCGGCGTCAGCCCTCACAAAAGCCCGTCAAAAAGCTGCTAAAACGCTGGATGCAGCGGTAGCGGTCGAACTGCCGCCCCTGAAGATGGAGCGCGCACAATTCCGGACGGATATTCAGCCGACGAGCGAGAGCGCAAACGGCGTAGATCAGGTCCGCTTTCTCGTCTCGACAAATCCCGGAACAGCGATCGGTCCGTTGGACAAGATCGCATCAGGCGGTGAAATGGCGCGATTTGCGCTGGCGATCAAAGTCGCGCTAGCGGGAAAGAACGACGCCGTCATGGTGTTCGACGAAGTTGATCAGGGCGTTGGCGGTGCGGTCGCGGCAGCCGTCGGTAAACGGCTCGCGCGGTTGTCTGAACATGCGCAGGTCTTCACGGTCACGCATAGTCCCCAGGTTGCTGCCTGTGCCAATAGTCAGTTTCGGATCGAGAAAACCTCAATCGGCGAGACGACAACCACGAGCGTGACACCTATCCTAGACAGTGAGCGCGAGGAAGAAATCGCACGTATGTTGGCGGGCGAAACGATCACGCAAGAGGCGAGGGCGGCCGCGCGTCAGCTGATGGCGTCGTGACAGAAGATGCTATCAAAAAACGGTTGGCCTTCCTCGCACGAGAGATCAAAGCTGCTGACGCGCTCTATTATCAGGACGATAATCCGGCACTAACCGACGCAGAATATGATGCGCTTCGCCGTGAGAACCTCGCATTAGAAAAAGAATATCCTCATCTGATCCGAAAGGACAGTCCGTCAAAATCTGTCGGCGCAAAACCGACCGGTAAGTTCGGGAAAATCAAACATAGCGTCCCGATGCTCAGTCTCGATAATGCATTTTCTGATGAAGATGTCGTGGACTTCGTGGCGCGGGTGAAACGCTTTCTCAATCTGCCGGATGAGACGGAAATGTTCTTTACGGCAGAACCAAAAATTGACGGCCTGTCCGCGGCGCTACGGTATGAGGGCGGCAAACTCGTCTCTGGCGCGACGCGCGGGGATGGGCGTGTGGGCGAAGATGTGACTGCCAATCTCTCGACTCTAGACAATGTGCCCAAGACGCTTTCAGGGGAGGGTTGGCCTGAAGTGTTGGAGGTCCGCGGAGAGGTCTATATCTCCCACGCGGAATTTGCTGAGATGAATGCGGCGCAGGTTGCGGCGGGTAAATCTGAGTATAAAAATCCGCGCAATGCAGCGGCGGGGAGTCTCCGCCAGATCGACCCAAATATAACTGCGTCCCGACCGCTCAAATTCTTCGCTTATACCTGGGGAGAGGTCAGTGTGCCTTTCGCAGAGACCCAGATGGAAGCAGTTAAGCTGTTTGGGGATTGGGGATTTTCTATCAATCCACAAATGCGGAAGCATGATGGCCCAAAGGAGATGGTTGAGCATTATCAAACCATCCTTTTGGCTCGCGCGGGACTTGGGTACGATATCGATGGGGTTGTCTATAAGGTCGATAGTCTCCCTTTGCAGGAGCGTCTTGGTTTCGTTTCCCGCGCACCACGCTGGGCGATTGCGCATAAATTCCCCGCTGAAAAAGCGATTACGACAATTGAGTCGATTGATATTCAGGTTGGTCGAACAGGCTCCCTCACGCCTGTTGCGCGTTTGGTGCCGATTACAGTTGGCGGGGTCGTTGTGTCGAATGCGACGCTACATAATGCCGATGAAATCGAACGCTTGGGCGTGAAAGAAGGGGATATGGTCGAGATACAACGGGCCGGGGATGTCATCCCGCAGATTTTACGAGTCGTCGAAATTGGTGGGGGGCAGCCCTTCAAATTCCCGACCAACTGCCCGGTTTGCGACGCCCCCGTTTCCGCCGATATTGACGAGAAGACGGGACGGCAAGATGTCGTCCGTCGATGTACAAATGGCTTGTTCTGTCCGGCACAGGCCGTTCAGGGCCTCATTTATTTCGTGTCGCGTCCCAGTTTTGACATTGACGGTCTGGGCGAGAAACAGATTGAAGCCTTTTACGAGAAAGGTCTCGTCACAAGCCCAGCCGATATTTTTACGCTGCGAGATCGGAACGCCGAGATTAAACTGGAGACTTGGGAAGGCTTTGGAGAGACGAGTGCGGCAAAACTGTTTACCGCTATCGACTCACGTCGGACCATCGAATTTGAACGGGTTTTACGCTCACTCGGTATCAGACATATCGGGCAGGGGAATTCCCGCCTGATCTCCCGATATTTTGTGTCATGGGAAAGATTCCGGGCGGTTATTCCTGAATTGGAAAATGGTGAAAGCCAAGCCGTAGCAGGACTCCTGAATGTTGACGGATTAGGGCAGGCGGCGGTTTCTGCGCTGGCTGATTTCTTTGCATCAGACGCCAATTTGAAACTGCTGGATGACCTCGCGGCGCAACTCAATATTCTCGACGCCGAAGTCCCGACCTCCGACAGTCCTGTCAGCGGTAAGACCGTCGTCTTCACAGGCAAACTCGAACGGTTCTCCCGCGATGAAGCCAAAGCCCGCGCGCAGTCGCTCGGCGCGAAAGTCTCGGGCAGCGTATCGGGTAAAACGGACTATCTGGTGGCAGGTCCGGGCGCGGGATCGAAGCTGAAAAAGGCCGAAGCGGCTGGCGTGAAAGTGCTGACCGAAGATGAGTGGTTGGCGCTGATTGCCTAATAACTGCGCTTAAGATTACGCGTGATTTTAGCCCATTCTGTATAATTAGCCCGCTTAATATGCGCGTTGTAAGCGCGCTCATCATCAAAGGCTTCGTTGACGACATAGCGTCCCGAAATAGTTGGATGAGGTTTTACTTCGAAATAGTGGCAGCCAGGTTCCGCGCGGGTCAGTCGCGTATGCTCCGGCAAAGCGCGGGCAAAGGCCTCACGATCAGCTTCAGGTACATCAGCAAATCCGGAGATGATATACATGCTTTAAAGCGCCTGACACGCGGCTTGCAACCACGCCTTCACATCCCCCTCAACCAAAGGCCCAACCTTTGTCAAAACCTCTGCGTGATAGTCATTGATGTAATCCCGTTCGGCTCGCGTGAGCATATCCGTATCTATCAGGGTTTTGTGCAGAGGTGCCCATGTCAGGTTCGCAAAGCCCAGCATGTCCCGTTCGCCGCCTGATATCGGCGCGGCTTCTGTGACATATTGCAGGTTTTCAATCCGGATGCCGTATTCGCCGGTTTTGTAATATCCGGGTTCGTTCGACACAATCATGCCGGGTTCCAAGGCGACTCTGTTTGGCGCTTTTGAAATGCGTTGCGGACCTTCATGCACGCCGAGGAACACGCCAACGCCGTGACCTGTGCCGTGATCATAATCCAGTCCCGCCTGCCAGAGGGGGTGGCGGGCGAGCGCGTCAAGATTACTGCCTGTCGTCCCCTTTGGGAAGCGGACAGTCGCCAGTGCAATATGGCCTTTTAGAACGAGTGTGAACCGTTCCCGCATTTCCTGCGTGGGTTCACCAATCGGGACTGTGCGCGTGACGTCCGTCGTGCCGTCCGGATATTGTCCGCCACTATCGACGAGGAAGAGCGACCCGCGTTTGAGCGTTTGAACGGTTTTCGTGCTGGCGCGGTAATGGACAACGGCCCCATTACTGCCCGCGCCTGAAATCGTTTCAAATGAGATATCGCGGATGGAATTGTCGTGGCGACGGAATTGTTCCAACTGCATGGCGGCGTCGATCTCGTCCACGTCACCGGATTGCGCCTTTGTGTCGAGCCAGTGGAGAAATTTCGCGAGCGCTATGCCATCACGGATATGAGCAGCAGATGTGCTGGCTATTTCGGCTGCGTTCTTTTTCGCTTTTGGCAGGGCGACCGGGTCTTGAATGGATTTTACCGTCGCGCCTTTGGCTTTCAGGGTTTCCACATGCCAAGCGGAAGCCGTGTTGGGGTCCGCGATCACGGTTTTTCCGGAGAGGGCGCTCATCGCGTCCTCCAGTGCCTTCTCAGATTGGAGACTGACTTCATTCCCTAAATGCTGACGAACAGGATCTGAGAGTTTTTCCGGCGCGATGAAGAGTTGCGTTTGTCCGGATTTATCAATGATGGCGGTCGAGAGGGGAAGGGGCGTGCATTTCACGTCGCCACCACGAATATTGAGCAGCCATGCGATAGAGGACGGCGCGGTGATAAGTGCTGCGTCTGCGCCTGAGGCTGCTATAGAGCGTCCAATTTCAGCGCGTTTCTCGTGATGTGATTTTCCCGCAAATTCTTGTGGCTGAATGCTGACTTGCGTTAGGGGAACGGATGGGCGGTCGTCCCACGCCGTATCAATAGGGTTGTCCGACAAGGCGTGGGTTTCACCGCCCGCAAATTTAACCGCATCCTTAATTCGAGCCAGAGCTGCAGGACTGTGGAGTCGCGGGTCAAATCCGACGGTCTGACCCTTTTTAATATTTGCGCGTAACCAAGTGGCCATGCCGCCGCCTTCTAATTTTGTGAAGGTGAAGAGGCTCTCCTCCACTTGCTGGCGGACCTGCAATGTATAGCGCCCGTCTACGAACATAATGGCTGCATCTTTGAGAATAATGGCCGCACCTGCGGACCCGGTGAAACCACTCACCCACATGAGGCGTTCGTTACAATCCGGCAGATATTCATTTTGATACTCGTCTTCATGCGGGACCAGAAATGCATCCAGACCCAACGTCTCCATCTGCGCGCGCAGTTTTGGCAGGTTCTTACGTCCAAATTCCGGACCTCCTGTCACGTCAAATGTCTGAAAGCTGTCTGGGATATGGTTCATAGGATTGGGCCTGATTTGCGTTCGCGGCGTCTTGAAATCTCAAAGACAGGTTAGGCATCGGGTGGATTCAAGGCAAACGGTTTCCTGACCCGATCTATTTGCCACGGATATTAGTGAATTGACGAAACGTTAAAAAGTTTGCTTTTCAGTCACAGCAATTTTGCATAGCTCAAAGAACCAAGTGGTGGTTCCGCATTTTTCATTCGACCCTAAATAGCCTTCATCGAAATCAGGATGGGAATAAGCCCAATCCTCGCGAGATGAGAAAGACAATGACAACACAATTAAACGGAACAGAATTTGTAACCCTGACTGACACAGCTGCGCGCCGCGCAACGCCGTCACCGGTCCGTACAACAATCGCTCTCCGCCGTGATCAGCGCCGCGTTCGTCGCGCTAACCGCGCGATCTAGAGCATCAGATATTCTGATTTAAAAGCCGTCTCGTGGTTACGAGGCGGCTTTTTTATTGAGCCTTTATAGCGAGGAGGGACGTCCAGCCTTCAATACTGGATTGCGGCGTGACCTTTAATCCAGCCTTCTCAAAACACCTGGCAACTTCCTCTGCTTTCTCATCCAGAATGCCTGAGAGGACAACCGTCCCATCCGGCGCGGTGGCAGACACGATATCTTCGGCCAATCCCATTAGCGGCCCTGCGAGAATATTTGCGAAGATTAAATCGAATTGACGGCTTTTAAGCGCTGGACTGTCAAACCCATCCGCAACATGTGCGGATATCCGTCCAGGAACTGCGTTCTCTGTCGCGTTCTGTTCCGTTACCATAATGGCGTCGTGATCAATATCTGTTGCGATGATATTAGCTGCCGACAGTGTTTTAGCGGCTGCAATGGCCAGAATGCCTGCGCCGCAACCTAAATCTAAGATCCGGTTAGGGGCGAAACCTCTGTCGAGGCGTTCGCTGAATATTTGAAGACAACCCGCTGTGGTCCCGTGATGTCCTGTCCCAAATGCAAGGCCGGCTTCAACGTGGATAGCTATTTTATCCTCTGGAATTTTGTCACTATCATGTGCGCCGTGGACGAAAAACCGTCCGGCTATGACGGGTGGTAGTCCTGATTGGGTTTCACTGACCCAATCCGTTTCCGGTAACTGATGTATTTTGCTGTCGAACCCTGAGAACGCATCCAACGAAGCTAGTACCGTCTCTGCGTCTGTTTGTGATTGAAAGAGCGCCTGAACCAGCATTTTGCCAGAGGGTGCATCAAATATCGTCACGCCCAGCGCCGACATCTCGCCCTCCATGCCGAGCGCATCGGCAAGGTCAAAGGCAATGTCCGGCGTTGTGATAATGTCCAACGCAAAAGGTGTGGTAAGGGTCATTTCCCCTGCCTCTTTGCGGCTTCGCCTTTTAGGGGCTCACCGCCAATATTTTCATTGATTGGGATTTTGCGCCGTAAGTTTTTCCCGCGAAGCGCATCACTGCTCAAGCCGCGGCAATTCTCGACATGAAGCTGTCCTGACTTCGCACCGCAGAGCATATAAGCGACGAGTTCCGGTTGTTTGACATGGCCGTTATGCGCGAAGAGCGGGTCTACAAAGCCGCCTACGAACGGGAAAACGGGCCCTGAAAATTGAACGCGCATATCTACAATATTAAACCCCAAGAGATCAATGAGGCGGTTGCGCTCGGTCTCAACCGACATGTCCAGAGCATTGCTATCACCGCGGTCACTGCGCTCTAATAGCTGTTTGTAAAACGGAACGAGTTCGTAACTCAGGAAATCATTGATTTCCGACATGGCAATAATCGTCGGGCGTTCCTCATCCGCATAAGGTTCCGGGACGACACGATCATTGAGTGATATATCAGACAGGGACAGGAGCGGTACCTGATTGGCCAGCATAAAGAATTGCGTGCCTTTAATCATATCATCATAAACATTGCCTCGCCCGTCCGTCATGGCATCCCGCATAATGTCAAAGGCGATTTTCGAGCCTAGCGATTCTGTGACAAAGGCAAAGGGATCCGTTTCAATATCACGCAAAGACGCAATTTGACAGATGTCGATGTGATTTACACGGTCGCCTTGCTGTTCAAATCCAAAGCCTGAGGCGTCCAGTGCGGCACTACACATCGCGCCGCGAACCGCATTGCGAATTTGCTCTCCCGCAGGGCCGAGATAGAGGACGGCGTCAGAAAAGCCGTAGTTAACGAGTTTATCCTTCAGGCGGCCATTATATTTTGTGCGCAAAGAGGCGAACATGCCCGTCTCATTCTGGCCAATTGCGTCTTGTCCCACATGTGGGCGTTGTAAGGCCTCCCAGAAAATATCGTCCCAAAACACGCGGTAAATGACATATTCGATATCGCTGTCCACGGGCAAAACCTGACGGTCCATGCAGACGAGCTCATCCAAGCTGAGCGTCGAACCGGGGAGCGTTGTTTTGTAAGTCCGTTTTTTGACTTCCGTGATAGTGATGGAGTTAGACAGCTCGACATCTTCGTCTTTTCTGGCTCGTCCACATTGACTCGCGACGGCTTTTTCTTCGACGGTCTGCCCGTAAGCATCCGCCACACCCGTAATGAACGCATTAGCGAGAGGTGCGTCTTCCGGGTTTTCGACATATCCGATCCCATGAAGATACATAATATTGACGCGTTTTTTCCGACTGTTCGGGGCACTTTGGGCTAATCGTTCCAGCCCGACAAAAGCGCCGTTATTGTCCCGGTCAGAGGATAGCGCATTGATGTCCAGAACCTCGAATTTTGTTGAGGCGCATCCCGTGAGGCAAAGGGCGATAAGAACGATAAAGAGTGAGCGTAACATTTCGACGTGTTAGGCCCGTTCCACAAAGCCGTCCAACACCTTTTTCTCTCCGGCCTTGTCAAAGCTAACGGTGAGTTTCGTCCCGTCTGCGGCTGTGACATCACCATAGCCAAATTTCTGGTGAAAAACGCGCTCGCCGATTTTGTAATTCGAGGATTTACCCTTGGCCGGACGCCGGACGGCATGGCACTCTATATCTTTCGGCGCGCGTCCGAAGCTCTTGCTCTTATTCTGTTGGAAACGCTGCCAGCCCGGTGAGACGCGGCTGTTTTGCGCGTCTGAGAAACTGCGCGAGAAATTGCTCGCAACTCGTTCGGCGACTGCGCCACTATCATGTAAGCCGGAGTCACTTTGCGCTTCAACGTGCGCGGGCGGGAGTTCGTCTATAAACCGCGACGGGAGTGAGGACTGCCAACTGCCATAGACTTGGCGATTGGCGGCGAAATATATCTTCGCCTGTTCACGGGCGCGCGTAATCCCGACATAGGCGAGGCGGCGTTCTTCTTCTAGGCCGGCCATACCGGACTCGTCCAATGATTTCTGCGACGGGAACATGCCTTCTTCCCAACCGGGCAGGAAGACGAGCGGGAATTCGAGGCCTTTGGCAGAGTGGAGTGTCATCAGAGAGACTTCATCTTCTTGCGCGCCCGTGCCCTTATCGACATCCAGTACAAGGCTGACATGTTCAAGATAGGCGGGGAGCGTATCAAACTCACCCATGGCCTGAATGAGCTCTTTTAGATTTTCCAAACGCCCTGCGGATTTGGCGTCTTTATTATCCCGCCACATTTGGGTGTAACCGGACTCGTCGAGAATTTGTTCAGCTAAATCCGTATGTTTTAGATCGCCAAGCCGGGCCCGCCAACGGTCGAGGTCGAGGCAGAAGGACCGCAGGGACGTGCGGGCTTTCCCGCGGATTTCATCTGTCTTGGTGAGTTCACGCGTGGCGGCTTCAAGCGGCACGCCCATGGACCGTGCGGCGCGTTGCAGTTTCTGGATCGAGGTTGCGCCAATCCCGCGCTTGGGCGTGTTGACGACGCGTTCAAAGGCGAGGTCATCCGTGTTCGAGACGAGCAGGCGCAAGTAAGCATGTGCGTCACGGATTTCTTGCCGCTCGAAAAAGCGGGGGCCGCCAATGACTTTGTAAGGTAGGCCGATTTGAATGAAGCGTTCTTCGAAACTACGCATTTGGCGGGAGGCGCGAACGAGAATGGCTACATCCTTGTACTTACGACCTTGCGACCGCCAATTTTCAATTTCTGTGCTGATGATGCGGGCTTCGGCCGGGGCATCCCATACGCCCACGACCGAGACTTTATGGCCGCCAGAGTCTTCGGTCCAAAGCGTTTTGCCGAGACGGTCTTCATTCGCAGAAATCAGGCCGGAGGCGGCCGCGAGGATATGTTCTGTCGACCGGTAATTGCGTTCCAGCCGGATGACTTTCGCACCGGGGAAGTCCGTTTCAAAACGCAGAATATTGTCCACTTCCGCGCCGCGCCAGCCATAGATCGACTGATCGTCATCCCCGACCACGCAGACATTATTCGACCCTTGGGCCAACAAGCGGAGCCAGAGATATTGGCAGACATTCGTGTCCTGATACTCGTCGACGAGGATGTAGCGGAATTTGGAGTGGTAACGGGATAGGACATCAGGATTGTTCTGAAAAATCGTCAAATTGTGCAACAGCAGATCACCAAAATCCGCCGCGTTCAAAACTTTCAACCGATCCTGATATGTCTTGTAGATGAGTTGTCCCTTGCCCTCGGCAAATTGCTGTTTGTGGCCGGGACCTAACTTGCCCGGTGTCAGACCTTTGTTTTTCCACCCATCAATGAGTGACGCCATATAGCGGGCGGTCCATTTCTTATCATCAATTCCTTCCGCTTTGATGATCTGCTTCAGCAGACGGATTTGATCATCTGTGTCTAAAATGGTGAAGTTGGATTTCAGCCCAACGAGCTCCGCATGGATGCGCAAAATCTTCGCAGCAATGGAATGAAATGTACCAAGCCAAGGCAGGCCTTCCGTTGTCTGACCCAACAGTCCTGACACACGGTGGCGCATTTCCCGCGCGGCTTTATTCGTGAAAGTCACGGACAGAATTTGCGACGGATAGGCCAGTTTTTGGTTTAGGATATGGGCGAGGCGACAGGTAAGGACTCGAGTTTTCCCCGTACCCGCTCCCGCCAAGACCAAGAGCGGGCCTTCCGTTGTTTTCACAGCATCCGCTTGTTCCGGATTTAACCCTGCAAGGTAGTCTGCAGGTTCAGCCGCCCCGGGACGCGTTGGCATCGCCATTTGCGAAATACTGCGCGAGCTGGGCGGCGGGGGCGCGGGACGAAAGGAATCAGGTTTGGACATCGCAGTGAACATAGGTGCAACATGTGAGTTTGGCTATGGGCGGTATGTATCGCAATCGTGGTCTTACAGTCTAACAAATGAATAAGGTTTTGAGCTTTGCGCTCTTTACTCGCATTTCAATCTCCGACAGGAGGCTCCTATGAAATATCTTGGTTATCTCATTCTTCTGGCGGGTGTCTTGGCGGGCTATCTGGGTCTTCGCGTCTGGCTTGTCTTCGTTCTGGCGTTCCTGTCGACTTTCGCCTTTGCCTCGGCGCGGCGCAATGTTCTCCAGAACACGCCGCAAGCGCCGGACAAGAATATGGTACTAGACGGGATGTTTCTGTTCTTCTCGCAAATCCTCGTGCTGTTCGCCGTCTATCTGCTGGGCGTGTTCATCGCGAGTCCGGGCGGGGACCTCTTCGCGGATTTCCTCAGCGGGAAACGGGTCGGACCTGACGCCGGGATGACCGAATAGCGTCATAGGCAAATACCCCGACGCCGAGCCAGATAAAGCCGAAACAGAGGGCATGGGCCAGTGTGAACGGTTCGCCGAAATAGAGCGCACAGCCGAACTGCATAGTCGGGCCGAGATATTGGAGGATGCCAAGCGTCGAGAGTTTGATCCGCCGCGCGGCAAAGGCGAAAGCGAGAAGGGGCAGCACGGTCAGTGGCCCCGCCAGAACGAGTAGAATATCCGTCTCAAGCCCCGCATTATTCCACGCCAGACCGTTCTGTTGCGACAGATAATAGAGCGTTCCGATCGCTGGGAGTAGCAGAACCGTCACTTCGATGAAAAGCCCGGGCATCGCGCCCACGACGATATATTTCCGCAAGACGCCATAGGTCGTAAAGGTCACGGCGAGGATGAGCGAGATGGCCGGAAAGACGCCGCCCTTGAAGGTCAGAATGGCGACGCCGATACAGGCAAAGGTAATGGCGAGCCCTTGCAACGCGCTCAGTTTTTCCTTGAAGAACAGCACGCCGACCAGCACGTATAGGAGGGGATTGATATAATAGCCGAGACTGCCTTGGAAAATTTGCTCCTGTTGAATAGCCCATATATAGACGCCCCAATTGATCGCGAGAGCGATGGCGGCAATCGCCAGAAGGATAACGGTTTTGGGCGTGACGAGTGCTTTTATCGTTTCCGCAATCTGCTTCCGAAACAGGAGAATCAGAAGACCGAAGGGCAAGGACCAAACAATACGGTGGGCGAGGATTTCAAGTGCGGGCACATGTTTCGTCGCGACGAAATAGATGGGAAACAGGCCCCAGATCGTATAGGCAGTCAGTCCTGCAATCAGGCCGGCTCTGCCTTCATTTGTTTCGGGCTGTGGGGTTGGTCCGGCCATGCTCGCGCCTTGTCACG
This sequence comes from Litorimonas sp. WD9-15, assembly GCF_050271975.1. Classification (NCBI taxonomy): domain Bacteria; kingdom Pseudomonadati; phylum Pseudomonadota; class Alphaproteobacteria; order Maricaulales; family Robiginitomaculaceae; genus Litorimonas; species Litorimonas sp. WD9-15. The sequence continues at coordinate 2,494,473 of NZ_CP189850.1, read as the reverse complement.
GTCTGGCCGCTTTGCCAACTGAAAACAGGATGTTGACTTGAAACGGAGATCCGCTAGATAGCGCGTCTATTACGAGCAGGGGTGGTCCCGTCGTTGTAATCGCTACCTCAAGGTGAGGTGAGCCGGGCCACGTCAAACAGAAAGGACGCGACACTATGTCAAAGCGTCAGAGTGCAAAATATAAAATCGACCGCCGTATGGGCGAAAATATCTGGGGACGTCCAAAATCGCCCGTGAACAAGCGTAGCTATCCTCCGGGACAGCACGGTGCGAATGCCCGTCGCGGTAAAATGTCTGATTTCGGTACGCAGCTCCGCGCCAAGCAGAAGCTCAAAGGCTATTACGGTAACATCACGGAAAAACAGTTCCGCAAGACTTATGACCAAGCCACACGGATGAAGGGCGATGCGTCCGAGAACCTGATCGGCCTGCTGGAGCGTCGTTTGGACGCCGTTGTATACCGGTCCAAATTTGTCCCAACTGTCTTTGCCGCACGTCAGTTCGTCAATCACGGTCACGTCTTGGTCAATGGTAAGAAGGTCAACATCCCGTCCTACCGTTGTAAAGAAGGTGACGTTGTCGAAGTTCGCGAAAAGTCCCGCACAATGGCACTGGTCTTGGAAGCTCTCGAGTCGTCCGAGCGTGAAATTCCGGACTACATCTCTGTTGATCCAAAGGGTATGCAGGCGACATTCGTTCGCACGCCGTCTTTCGACGAAGTGCCTTATCCGGTCCAAATGGAACCAAATCTGACGGTGGAATTCTACTCCCGCTAGGGAGCTCACCTCAGACCAAATTCAAAGCCCGCTGCGCGAAAGCGTTGGCGGGCTTTTTATTGTCTGGACCAAACGACGCGGTACGTAATCTCTGGCCCCGGTAAGGTCACTGTATCTTCGAAATGGTAAAAGCCGTTTTGTGGGAAGGCAAACTCGCGCACACCCGCTTGTCCCTGCATGATGGTCACAGTTTTCGCTGTAATTGTTATGAAAATTACTCTATTAAATTGTAAACCCTTAATGAGTGGGTTTGTTAATCATGCGGGCTCAGCTTCGTGCCCATATGATACGATAATTCTCATTTGGATTGGGAAGTTGAACACGTTCCTGAAAATAGTAAAAACCGGTATTGGGGAGCATAAAGCTCTGCGTCCCACGCGTTCCGTCAATACGGATGGTTTTCTCGCTCACGACTTGGCACTCGAAAATTTCAACAATCCAAAGCCGTCGACATTGTCGGATCGCCACATCCATTTTCGCGCCTTTTGGTAGATTATACCGAACTTCGACGCTCTGACCGGCTTGCATATAGGCGCGCTCCAGCTGGAACATATCGATATAAGGGCCGATTATAGACCCGAAAATACTGTCGCGTTCCAATCCGGCTTTTGCGGGTCGCGCTGTGTCACTGGAGGCGAGTTTGATGATTTGAGACGGATTAAAGAAGGCGGGAATATAATGCAGCCCGACATAGATCATCAGGCCGCCAAACAGTAATGATAGACCCGAGAAGATTGACCGCAGATATCCCATCTGCTTCCGCTGTCGCGCCGCAGTCCGGTCATTGAGGTATTCCGCGTGAAACCCTCCGATACCGGCTTTTCGTTTTGATTTGTGGTTAATTCCGAACCGCGCCATCGTCCGTCCTCCTTCTGCCATGCCCCCCCGGCACAACTTGATGCGAAGGTAATAGCAGAGACGGGTTAGCGTCGGTTTAAATGAGGATTAGCGTTTGGTTTACCGTCTAAGCGGCTGTTTCAACACCTTTTTCTGTGAGCATTGTCTTCAACTCACCATTTTCGAACATCTCGCGGACGATGTCACAGCCGCCAATGAACTCACCTTTGACGAAGACCTGCGGGATTGTCGGCCAATTATTAAACTCTTTGATGCCCTGACGAATCTCCATGTCTTCTAGGACATTCACACTCGCGTAGTTGACGCCGAGATAGTCAAAGACCTGGACGACGGTGGAAGAAAAGCCGCATTGCGGAAAAACGGGTGTGCCCTTCATATAAAGCACGACGTCATTCTCGCTGACGGTTTTCTGAATTTGCTCTTTGGCAGACATATCGGTTTCCCTGTTGTTTCAATCGGGATGTGGGGGTGGGGCGAGGGGAGTTCAACCCCGTTACGGGGTGCGCGTTTCCAAAGCCAGTGCATGTAACTCACCATCCGCGCCGTCCATCTTGCCCTTCAGGGCGGCATAGACGAGTTGGTGCTGTTTCACGCGGTTGAGGCCTTCAAATTCGGAGCTGACGATTACGGCTTTCCAGTGATTATTGTCTCCCGCCAAATCGATCATCTCGACTTCGGCATCGGGCATGGCCTCTTTGATCATAGCTGCGATCTTATCGCCTGCCATTGCCATTACGCGTCTCCGTTCATGAGATTGGGGAGCCATGCCTCATTAGCCGCGCGGAGCTTTTCCAGCGAGACGTCGAACGCGCCGTCCGCTTTGATCCGGTCCCCCCCGACGGAGCCGACGATTTGGGCCTCAATGCCCTTAGCTTTGGCGGTCGCAATAACGGGGTTTACCGAGTTTTCTTCCACAGCGAGGAGGTAGCGGGCCTGATCTTCACCAAACAACCAACCATGAGTCTTGCCATTGGTCGGCGCGACGATGTGCATCCCTTGTCCTGAGGCAAAAGCCATTTCGCAGGCTGTTACTGCTAAGCCACCATCAGAACAGTCGTGGACTGCGTTGACGCGACGGCCACGAATGAGCTTGCGCACATAATCACCGTTCAGCTTTTCCGTCGCGAGATTGACCGGCGGCGGCGCGCCGTCTTCACGGGACAGTATTTCGGAGAGATAGATAGAAGAGCCGAGCCAGCCTGTCGTATCTCCGATGAGGATCAGCGTATCGCCAGCTTTGGCGCCCTTGAGCGTCATGTGTTTTTCGAGATCGGGGATAAGTCCGACGCCACCCACAGCCGGGGTTGGCGGAATGGCTTGACCATTGGTTTCATTATAGAGCGAGACATTTCCGGACACGACGGGATAGTCAAAAGCGTGGCACGCTTCGTTCATACCCTCAATCGCGCCGACAAATTGGCCCATGATTTCGGGCCGTTCGGGATTGCCGAAGTTCAGGCAGTCTGTGATCGCAATCGGGTCTGCGCCAACGCAGGTCAGGTTGCGCCACGTCTCGGCTACGCATTGTTTTCCGCCTTCATAAGGGTCTGCATAAACATAACGGGGTGTACAATCCGTCGTGATGGCGACGGCTTTCTTGGTGCCGTGAACGCGGACAATCGCGGCGTCCCCACCGGACTGGCTACTATCGACCGTGTCGGTCATGACGTGGCGATCATACTGCTCCCAAATCCAGCGTTTGGATGCGATGTCCGGCGAGGTCATAATGCGGAGCAGGGCGTCATTATAGTCCTGCGTTTCGTGAATATCGCGAGCTTCCAGCACCTCGCGCGCATCCGTTTTTACATGTGGACGATCATAATTTGGCGCGTCATCGGCCAGCGGCGCAATTGGAATATCACAGACCTTCTTGCGCTTATGTTTCAGGACGAGGTTACCCGTATCGGTCGTCTTCCCGATCAGAGCGACATCCAATTCCCATTTTTCGAAAATGTCATAGGCCAGCTTTTCCTTGCCCGGCTGAATGACCATGAGCATGCGCTCTTGGGATTCTGAGAGCATCATCTCGTAAGCCGTCATATTCGGCTCACGCTGCGGGACTTTGTCGAGGTTGATTTGAATGCCTACGCCGCCCTTATCCGCCATCTCAATGGAGGAGGAGGTGAGTCCCGCCGCGCCCATATCTTGAATCGCGATAATCGCATCTGTCGCCATGAGTTCGAGACAGGCTTCAATCAGGAGTTTTTCTGTGAACGGGTCGCCGACCTGAACGGTTGGGCGTTTCTCATCACTATCATCGTCAAATTCCGCAGACGCCATGGTCGCGCCGTGAATGCCGTCGCGGCCGGTTTTGGAGCCGACATAGAATATGGGATTACCGACACCCTTGGCAGCGGAGAGAAAGATATTATCGGCTTTCGCAAGACCAACACACATCGCATTGACGAGGATGTTGCCGTTATAGCCCTTATGGAAATTCGTTTCCCCGCCAACCGTTGGTACGCCGACGCAATTACCGTAGCCTCCAATGCCCGCCACGACGCCACTGACAAGTTGCTTTGTCTTCCAATGGGTGGGTTCCCCAAAACGGAGCGCATTCATCAGTGCAATTGGACGCGCGCCCATCGTAAAGACATCGCGCATGATGCCGCCAACACCCGTCGCGGCGCCTTGATAAGGCTCGATGTAAGACGGATGATTATGGGACTCCATTTTGAAAATAATCGCGTCGCCATCATTAATATCAATGACACCCGCATTCTCACCAGGGCCTTGGATAACCCGGTCACCCGTCGTCAGGAATTTCGCGAGGTGTCGGCGGGAAGATTTGTAAGAACAATGCTCCGACCACATGACAGAGAAAATACCCAGTTCCGTCAGGTTCGGCTCCCGCCCCAAACGGTCCAAAATAATGGCATATTCACTCTCGGATAGGCCATGCTCGGCCACAATCTCGGGCGTAATTTCACTTTTCTTGGCCATCAGATTGACTCAATAATAGATTTGAACAGGCCTAGCCCGTCTGTGCCGCCATGCATGTCGTCTATGGCGCGTTCGGGGTGGGGCATCATGCCGAAGACATTGCCAGCCTTGTTGACGATACCCGCGATGTCATTCAGCGACCCGTTCGGGTTACTGACATAGCGGAAGGTCACACGGCCTTCTTTTTCAATCCGGTTAAGGGTGTCCTTATCCGCGAAATAGTTCCCGTCATGATGGGCGACAGGGAAGGTGACTTCGGATTTTGGCGCATAGTGTTTCGTATAACGCGTATTTGCATTTGCCACTGTCAGGCGTTCCGGACGACAGACAAATTTCAGATTTTTATTCCTCATCAATGCACCCGGTAACATTCCGGCTTCGGTCAGAACCTGAAAGCCATTGCAGAAACCTGCAACGGGCAGACCCGCCTCAGACTTGGCCTTAATGTCGCGGACTATGGGCGAGCGGGAGGCAATCGCGCCGGAGCGCAGATAATCACCATAGGAAAACCCACCGGGCATGACGACGAAATCTATCCCGTCGGGTAGCTCGGTCTCGCGATGCCAGACCATGATGGGCGCACGGCCCGTGACTTTTTCGAGGGCCACCGCAGCGTCGCGGTCGCAATTCGAAGCGGGGAAGCGGATGACGGCGGTTTGCATTATGGTTGCATCTCGATGCGGTAATTCTCGATCACCGTATTGGCGAGGAGCTTCTCGCACATCTCTGTGACGCGGGCTTCTGCGGCCTCTGCATCTTCGCCGTTCAGCGTGAGTTCGATGACTTTACCCTGCAACGCATTCGTGACTTCATCAAAGCCGAGATCGTTGAGGGAGCGGGCAATGGTCCGGCCCTGTGGGTCAAGGACGCCGGGTTTCAGGCCGACATATACGAGTGCTTTCATGGGTCTAGTTCCTAATCATCATTCGAGACGACCGAGAGTTTCGGCGCGGATTTATTATTGGCTTCTTTCAGGATGCCGAGGCGTGTGGCGACTTCGGTATAGGCTTCAGTCACTTCGCCGAGGTCGCGGCGGAAGCGGTCTTTGTCGAGTTTTCTATCCGTCTCGCGGTCCCACAGGCGGCAACTATCCGGGCTGATTTCATCGGCAAGGATCACCTGATGCGCGGTGACGCCATTGTCCATTTGAACGTCCAAGCGGCCAAATTCGATTTTGAAGTCTATAAGCTTAATCCCGATCCCGCCAAACATACCTTGAAGGTAATCATTGATACGAAGTGTCATGGCGATCATCTCGTCCAATTCACCGGGTGTGGCCCAACCGAATGTGTGGATGTGATCCTCCGAAATCAACGGGTCGCCAAGGTCATCACGCTTCAGGCAGAATTCAACAACAGAGCGGGGGAGTTTTGTACCTTCTTCCATGCCAAGCCGTTTAGCCATCGTTCCAGCTGCAACATTGCGGCAAATAACTTCCAGCGGGATGATTTCCACCTTCTTGATCAACTGCTCGCGCATATTCAGGCGTTTGATGAAATGGGTGGGGATACCAATTTCCGCGAGGCGCATCATGACGAATTCGCTGATGCGGTTGTTCAACACGCCTTTGCCGTCAAGAACAGCCTTTTTCTGCGCGTTAAAAGCTGTCGCATCATCCTTGAAATATTGGACGAGTGTACCCGGTTCAGGTCCTTCATAGAGGATCTTGGCCTTGCCTTCGTAAATCTGCTTGCGGCGGCTCATCATTTGACTCCGACTGCGACACCGAGTCGTGACCCCGCGCCAGTTATGCGTCCCCTTAACCTTTGCTTGACGTGGCGACAATGCACGCAAGCGCACTATTTGGGGATTTAACAGCTTGAAGAGGGCCGTCGTCGACCATAGATGAGAGGTAACAGATACGCCTGCCTATAAGGACATGAACATGAGCACTTTTGATGAACGCAGCAATGCACAGGAAACCAAATTCGTTCTCGACGCCGGGAAAGAATTCAAGGCCGAAGCCAAACGCAACAAAGCCCTCGGTCACTGGGCGGCCGGCCTGATGGGAAAATCCGATGCGGAAGCCGATAAATACGCGCTGGAAGTCATCATGGCTGATATGGAAGAGGCCGGAGATGACGATGTCTTCCGCAAGCTGCGCAAGGATCTAACAGCGGCAAATTGCGATATGTCTGATAAAGCTATTCGGGATCGTATGGCGATGGAGTTGAAAGCCGCACGTGAAGAGGTGTATGGCGTTTAAGCATGCAAGGCTTCGGAGATTAAAGAATTATATCAAGATAGGGTAATAGCTCTAGACTGGCGCAAAATTGCGCCAGTTTTAATCACAGAGTTCCGGTCCTTTACTGGAGTTCCGGACGTGCTCCACACGTTGTCGTACTGCGTTTCGTTCCTTTCCCTTTACCCTCTTGAATATCAGCGGGAAAATCGCCCAAATCTCCACCAAGCGAAATGACGTCTTGCATTCCATCAGAGACGGCCAAATTGTAGCTTATACCCGTTTCTTTCACGTCGGCTGTTCCGGCATTTCCCCTGACAACCCAGCGCGCGCAGCTCTCGACAAAATCCAGTTTAAGGTCTGCGGGATCGGCATCTGAGCCCCCATCTTGCGGAGAAATGGCAACGATGAGCTGCGCCACCTCGTCACTTTCTGACTGAAAAACATTCGCATTGAGTGTGAAGTCTTCGCCGGTCCCGTTTGGCGTCAAGTCGAGCGCGAGTTCAATAGTTTCAACATTGGAAAATGTTGTCACACCGCCATTCGAAAGTAGGTCTCCGGACTGATCTTCATCCAGATTTACGCCTGCGCGTATCAGCTTTTCGATAAAGCCTACTTCCTCGCCGGATGTGTTTAAAAGCGTAGCCTCCACATGATATTCCATACCCGCAACACTTTCAGGATCAGCGAAGGTGACAAGCGATTTGAATGTGCGGCCCAGAAATTTTGGTGTTTCTGCACTTAGGACAACGAGCGGCATTGCGTTGGCCCGATCCGTAACTACCCCGTTAAGCGTTAATTTGGCATCGGGGTCTGTTGTGCTTGCATTTGCAACGAGTCTGATATCCCCACGATTGGTCTCTGCGAAGCGAAGACGTCCGATTTGCAGCGTAGGTTCCTTTCCACCAAATTGCGTATTCGAGGAGGAAGTCGTTTGCGTTCCGGCCAGAGGCCCCTGAATGGAATTTGTCTTGAGGCCAATCAGCCGCAATATCGAACCGTCAGCAAGCTCGAAGCCGGATGTTTCGTCACCACCTGATTCAGCGGTTCTTTCAGAGTACTCAGACTCCAGATCGAGTGTGTCCGGCGCGGGACCTTCAAACGGTTCTTCGAATATAAGACCTTCAATGCAAGTGTTTAGATCGTTCTGTGCTCCGTCATTGGCTTTGAACCTCAGCAATACATCACCATCATTTTGCATGAAGGCTCTCGCGCGAATATCTGTTTCACCTATTTTGACAGCTTCCCCGCTTTCCCCTAATTGACGAATATTGACCTGAGTTCTTCCACAGGGTGACTTGAAACTTAGCCGATCAGCACCATTCATACTTTCGGCAGGGAGAGGTATTGTAAGTCGTGTCGCAGACGGTTCGGAGATTGTTGATGCAATCGTTTGATCCTCTCCAGTAGGGGATTTTATGGCGAAGATTAATTCTATATTTGTATAGCCAATCTTCACTTCCTGCGCATTTGCACTCGGTATCCAGCCGGATTTGAATGTGTCTATAGATAGGCTCGTCGGCGCGTTAAGCATAGCTGCCGAAGCTAAAAGTCCTGAGAGAATGGATAAATGTTTCATGATCGCCCTTTTTAAAACAAGGCGACATCCATATTAAAAATCTTGCGCCGCCACTCACTTTTTTAAAAATGACATCCAGTCTGTAAAGGCAAAATTCACACCATAAATATGTTATATCGGATTATTCGGTTCCGGACAGGTCAGATCAAAGGTTTGCGCATTCTGCTGTGCTGCACCTTGTAAATTACGGATGTGCATCGCCATCGACTCGGCGTCATAATTCATGTTCACGCAACCGAGAGTTTGCTTTGTATCGCCGTCAATAATGGCCGCAAATCCCGTCACACCCAGCCACATATTATATTGCTGGACAATCCCGCGATCAAAAACGGCATTGGCATTATAGTCGCCCGACCCACCGGAAATATCGATGCGTAAATATTCGATACGGGGATCGCGCAGGCGGTTGAGGGCTTCATCCAGAAGCGGATTGACGACCTTGCACGGCGCACACCAATCGGCGTGGAACATCACCACATAGACGTCGGGCGTTTGCACCGGATAAGCTTGGCTATTGCCACCTAAACCAAGCGCAAGAAACGCGGCGGGTAGAACGGTTTTCAGAAGATGTTTCATGCGGGTGCTCTAACATGTGGCTATGAATATGACCTGAAAATTTCACTCACGATTGGGTGAGGGGATAAGGCTGTCAAACATAAGAAAAGCCCGAAACCATAGGTTCCGGGCCTCTCCCTAGACATCGTTATCGAAACTTACTTTCCGAAAGGATCGACATTATGCGGTGCGGGGCACTGCGTTGTTTTTGTCGAGATCGACGCACGGCTCATGTAAGCAGAACCTGTAGATGTTGCGGCCATCTGACGGATTTTTTCAGCCATTTCATTGGCGGAGAATGTCGAGTTGACACAACCGATGACACGCTTTGACTCGGCGTCAACAACAGCGGCGAAACCGGGCAGGCCGACCCACTGGTTAAAGACTGGAACGATGTCGCGGTCAAAAGCGTCATGTGCGCCTTTTTCCCATTTTGCTGCATTGGATGTGTCGATGACGACTTCCTCTGCATTGACGCCGGACATGGAAAGCGCAGCGGCGAGCTGTCCGTCCAGACGGGCAGAGTTGTTATCCTGTGCATTACGGAAATTGACGACGTAAACGTCAGGGTTAGCCGCGAAAGCTGGTGCGGCGAAAGCTGTTGTGACCACGGCTGCGGCCAAGACTGTAGTGAGAAGTTTCATGATCTGATCCTTTGTCTCAGGTTGTTTGTTTCTAGGGTTCGCGTTTGTTTTTGTTATGGGCCGATGTGTAACGACCATTGGTAAACGTTCCCCAAATTCCGCGTTAAGAGACGGTTTAGGATGGTTGCTGAAACTGTTAAGATGAGTGTTAGGGTGCTGAAATATAAGCTGAATATTTTTTTCAGTCGAAATCAGATATGGTTACCCTGCGGTTAAAGTGCGCAGGCTGCCATGAGGCTTCAGCAAATTTTAAGGTCATAATGACCGGACTCTGACGAATTGGTCAGAGTGTTTAACCAAAGGTAAGCAGAAATCGCGTTCTATTCGCCGAAAACACGACTGAAAATCGTGTCGACATGTTTGAGGTGGTACACATCATCAAACATATCGCGGATTTGATCCTCTGAAAGGAGGGCCGTCACCTCTTCATCCTGCAGGAGGAGATTGAGGAACGCCCCGTCACCCGCATCACCGGAAGTCCTGAACATCTCCCACACCTTCATGGCATTACGTTGGACGAGACGGTAGGCGCTCTCGCGTTGTTCTCCGGCCTGTGTCAGCGCGAGGAGAAAGCGTTGCGAATTGTGTAGCCCACCGAGGCGGTCCATATTCTTGCGCATTTGATCCGGATAGACGACGAGATTTTCGATCACGCCCGCCAAACGGTACAGGGCGAAGTCGAGATGAACGGTCGAGTCCGGCCCGATCCCGCGCTCGACAGAACTGTGCGAAATATCGCGTTCATGCCAAAGCGCGACATTTTCCATCGCCGGCATGACCGCCATACGGACGAGGCGCGCGAGACCCGTCAGATTTTCCGTCAGAACGGGATTGCGCTTATGCGGCATGGCAGAGGAACCTTTTTGGCCCTTGGAGAAGAACTCTTCGGCTTCTAAGACTTCGGTCCGTTGCAAGTGACGAATTTCAACTGCGATGTTCTCAATGGAAGAGGCAATAACGCCCAGCGTCGCGAAATAGGCCGCGTGGCGGTCGCGCGGGATGACCTGGCTGGAGACGGGCTCAATCGCGAGGCCCATTTCTTTCGCGACATGTTCTTCGACGGCCGGATCGATATTCGCGAAAGTGCCAATCGCGCCGGAAATGGCGCAGACGGCAATTTCCTTACGGGCTTGGACGAGGCGTTCGCGTCCGCGTGCGAACTCGGCATGAAAGCGCGCGAGCTTGACACCAAAAGTTGTCGGCTCGGCATGGATGCCGTGACTGCGGCCAATCGTGATCGTCTCTTTATGTTCCTTGGCCCGCTTTTCCAGCGCGGCCAGAACGCGATCCATCCCGATGAGGAGCAGGTCTGTCGCGCGGGCCATCTGCACGGACAGCGTCGTGTCGAGAATATCGGATGAGGTGAAACCCTGATGCACGAACCGCGCATCCTCTCCGATGAAACTGGCGAGATGGGTCAGGAATGCGATGACGTCATGTTTGACCTCACGCTCGATCTCGTCGATTTTGGCGACATCGAATTTGGCCGACCCGCCGCGCTTCCAGATGTTTTCTGCAGCTTCCTTTGGGATTACGCCCAATTCGGCCAACGCGTCGCAGCCATGCGCTTCGATTTCGAACCAAATTCGGTATTTCGTGGCCGCCGACCAGATGGCCGTCATTTCGGGGCGGGCGTAACGTTCGATCATGCCAAAAAACTTTCTGAGACTCACCTATATATATGCGCCGCCTTGGACATCAGGCGGCGGGTCAGGTCAAGGTGTCGACTAGCTTTCGTTGCGGGCTTCTGAGGCCGCCCAGTCCTTTGGCAAGGTCACGCGGACCAGCATGTAGAAGATGAAAGCCAAGATATAGGCGCCGAATGTAACATACATGGCAAGGCGTGTAGCCTCCAACTCCACATTGCCCGCACCCAGAAAGACATCGATCATCGCGCCCGCAAATGTCGGTCCGCCGCCCAGTGCGATCATGTTCAGCACAAAGAAAAAGAGCGCCGTCGACATTGCGCGGAGTTTGATCGGCGCGAGGGTCTGCGCAATCGCAAAGCTCGGTCCCAGATAGACGCCGAGGCAGAGTTGCAGCGCTGCGCCTATGACGAGATGCATGACGACGGTTGGCGCCCAAAAGGTTGCGATTGCGAGCGGAAAGGCCAACAGGATCGAAATCGCGGGAATGGTGCCATAGGCGCGGATATCCGTCTTGGACCGCCAATCGACGAGCTTTGCCCCGAAATAGGTCCCTGCCACGTAGAATGTCCCGTTAATTATCCCGATCCAGATAATGATCGTTCGGAAACTGAACTCCGGATCGAGGAGGCGAAGATATTTCGTCTGAAAGCCGGAGACGGCGTAACTGGCAAAACTCGCAAAGGCGATGCCCAGCGCCATCCACCACCAACTTTTGATCTTGAGAATTGTCATCACACCAGGTTGAAGTGTGAGAACAAACATCATGATAATGAAGAAGGATGATAAAATTGCATAAATTGGAAGCACTTTCCCCGAGAGAATTCCAAGCCCTAATATTGATAATAATCCGCCAAATATGATGAAGCGTGGAAGAAGATTGGCCTGTTTCCATGAGTCAGTTATAGGGATATAGCCGGACGGAAGGGTGCTGGCTGACTCCATCGCGCCGCGCCGCGGCTCACGAATGACGAGCTTCACAATAAATGCCAGCACTACGCCCGTCACACCAAGGATGATAAAGATGCGACGCCAGTTCACCTCATTCGGGTCGGCGCCGAGCAAGCTCGCTGTCAGGAAATAGGCCGACATAATCCCAAGCGGAATGCCGAGCGAGTATATTCCAAGGGCTCCAGCGCGTTCTGTCTTCGAATAAAAATCTGAAATCATGGAGTGAGACGGTGGACTGCCACCGGCTTCACCAATCCCGACGCCAACACGGGCGAGGGCGATATGCATGAAGTTTTGTGCGAAACCCGTTAGCGCCGTGAACCCACTCCATGTTGCCAGTGCGAGAGAGAGCAGAGTCACACGGTTCATCCGGTCGGCGAGGAAGGCCAAAGGAATCCCCAGAATTGTGTAAAACGCTGCAAATGCCAATCCGATCAGCAGGCCAAGTTGTGTATTTGTGAGGTCCAGGTCCGCTTGAATGAACGGGGCAAGTATACCCACGATTTGGCGATCAATGAAGTTGAACCCGTAAACAAGGGTGAGCAGCAGGAGGACGAGAGTCCGATAACCTTTTTTCGGTTTAGCCGGTGTGTCCGGTACCGATGTCACAACAGATTCGTCGTTCATCTCATTCCCCTAATTTTTTGCTACAGGACAGGAAAGGGGTGAGGGGGTCAAGCCTTGCCAGGATTAAACTCGTTCACATTAACCCCAGCATTTTAAAACTCGCAATATCCTCACGCCCGATAATCAGATGATCGTGGACTGTAATCCCCACAGCTTTGGCCGTGTCGATGACGAGGTTTGTCATCTCAATGTCGGCGTGGCTGGGTGTGGGGTCGCCGCTCGGGTGGTTATGCGCGATGATGATGGCGGTGGCTTCCAGCGCCAGACCGCGTTTCACGATTTCACGTGGATAGACGGGGGCGCGGTCAACTGTACCTTGGCCGAGGACTTCATCTGCAATGAGACGGTTTTTACGGTCGAGGAAGAGGACACGAAATTGCTCAACGGATTCGAACTGCATCGCCGTGCGGCAGTAATCGAGCAGGGCAGGCCAACTTGACAAAATAGGGCGATTGAGCAGGCTTTTCCGCCCCATATGGATAGAAGCGGCATGAAGCAATTTGAGGTCCAGCGCAGTCTTCTCACCGATACCTTTGACGGAGGTCAGGCGGTGGAAATCCGCCGCGCAAACTTCGGATAAATTACCGAAGGTCCGGATGAGATCTTTCGCGATGGGTTTGACGTCACGACGCGGAATGGAATTGAACAGGAAGAGTTCCAGCAACTCGTAGTCCTGCAAGGCCTCAGACCCGCCAGATTTAAACCGCGCCCGTAAGCGGTCGCGATGGTCAAGATAATGCGGCTTTTCCGTCACGTCTTAGGAATAAGGAGGGCGATGCAAGCCGGTAGGCGAAGTTGTGAAAATTTCGCAACCGTCTTTCGTGACGCCAATCGAATGTTCAAACTGCGCGGTCAGTTTCCGGTCGCGCGTCACAGCCGTCCATCCATCGGAAAGGATTTTTACATCCGGACGCCCCAGATTAATCATCGGCTCAATCGTGAAGAACATGCCTTCGCGCAAGGTTTCGCCTTCGCCCTTGCGACCGTAATGTAGGATATTCGGGCTGTCATGGAACAGCTTGCCCAAGCCATGCCCGCAGAAATCGGTGACAACGGAACAACGTTCGCCTTCGGCAAATGTCTGGATGGCATGACCAATATCGCCCGTTGTCGCACCGGGTTTCACGGCCGCAATGCCGAGCATCAGCGAATCATAAGTAATGTTTATCAGGCGTTCCGCGCGGCGGTTTATCTCGCCCACGGCATACATACGCGACGTGTCTCCATGCCAGCCATCGACAATGACGGTGACATCGATATTGATAATGTCGCCGTCTTTCAGGGCTTTGTCATTTGGAATACCGTGGCAAACCACGTGATTGATCGAGGTGCAGAGCGAATGCTGATAGCCGCGATAGCCGAGTGTGGCGGGCAGGGCCCCATTATCCACGATAAATTCATAGGCCGCGCGGTCCAATTCTCCGGTGGTTACGCCCGGCTTTACCAGACCTGCCAGCATGTCGAGGCACTGCGCCGCCAGATGTCCAGCTCTGCGCATGCCCGCGAACCCATCGGCCCCGTGGAGTTTAATCGCCCCGTCACGGAGTTCGGGCGCGTCTGCTGCATCAATATAATTCATAACCCGCATATAGCGGTGTCGCGGGGGCACGGCTAGGGGCGATGTGACGCCAAATTGGGACGTGTAAAATCCTGTTCCGCGCAGCGCGTTTCTCTGTATAGCGAAAGTTCAGGGTGTGTCCTGAATGCGAAAATTGGGCCTGACATGAAACAGTTTTTACTCCCCGCCGCCTTGCTCTCTTGCGTGATGGCAAGTCCGCAATTTGCACCGGACGCGGCGGCGCAAAGCGCTGCAACACCAGCTACGGCCTTGCTGGCCCCGAAGGCGACATCCGGGTTTCTCGCCAGTCGCCAGGGGCAGGTTGTTTGGGACGACGACCGCATTGCAGCCCTTCGTTTGGCGCTGGAGGGCTTGGCCGCGCACGGCCTGACGCCGTCCGATTATCATCTCGACGCTTTGTCTTTATCCGCAGGTCTGGATCGCGACCGCATGGCGACGGATGCCTGGTTCTCCGCGGCGGCACATATGCTGTCCGGCAAACTGGATGCCGTTTCTGTTGAACCGGACTGGACGGCGGTAAAGCGGTCTGCGGACCTACAGAGCATTCTGGCGCAAGCCCTTGAGACGCGAAACGTCGGCGACAGTTTGAACGCGCTAGCCCCGAAACAGGCTGGATATGCGGCCCTCATGGCCGAATATAAATCGGTCACGCTGCAAGCCGCAATGCCGCAAACGACTGTTACGCCCGGCGAAGCCCTCAAACCCGGCATGTCAGGTCCACGCATAAAATTGCTCCAACAGCGCCTCGCAGAATTGGGTCACCTCGACAGAACTGTTTTCGAAGGTGTCATGGATTCGGAAACAGTGACGGCTTTAAAGAATTTTCAAGCGGCGTCCGATTTGGACGATGACGGCGTGGCCGGGGCCGCGACCGTAAGGGCTCTCAATCGGGGTTTCATTGAGAAAATGAACCAGCTTCGAGTCAATCTGGAACGCTGGCGTTGGTTGCCGGACGATTTGGGCCGTAGACATCTGCGCGCGAATATCGCCGGCTTTAACGTGACGGCTTGGGAAGACGGCGTGCAGCAACGGTCTCATCTGACAATTGTCGGAAAGCCTTATCGCAAGACACCCGTCTTCTCGGATAAAGTCAGTTACATCGTTCTCAACCCTTGGTGGGAAACACCGCGCTCATTGGCGACACGCGATAAATTGCCCACATTCCGTAAAGATCCCGCAGCTGTGGAACGGCTCGGCTTTCAAATATTGGACCGCGACGGGTCAGTTGTGAAAGGCTCATCCATCGATTGGAACGCGGTCAGTCCTTCCAATTTCCCCTATCGGATCCGGCAAGCCCCCGGTCCGCTAAACGCATTGGGGCAGGTCAAAATCATGTTTCCAAATAAGCACAATGTCTATCTGCACGATACACCGACGCGTGGCTTATTCGCCCAGCGTCAACGCGCTTTTTCTTCCGGTTGCCTGCGGACGGAAAAACCGTTGGAGCTCTCCGCATGGTTACTCGAAGGGACACCGGATTGGAATCTTGACCGGATCAATAAGACTGTCGCAACGGGCAAGGAAACACGCGTGAACCTGAGCGAAAAGGTCGATGTGCACATCCTCTATTTCACTGTGGTAAGCGAGGGCAAGGCGGGCATCCGGTATCTGGATGATATTTATGATCGTGATTCTGCCGTTCTGGCGGGATTGAACGCGAAACCCCGGACCCGTTGAGGTTTGTTCTAAGGATTTTAAACAGCATGTTTCAGTGCGTTAAACTGTCTCTCCTTTACGCCTCTGTTGCAATTGCGACCTGTATAAGCTCGCCCGCCGCCGCGCAGTCTTCTGACATGCGCGCGTCTTTCACGATCGGCTTCCAGGGAGTGAAGAGCGACCTGACCGTGATGATGGCAACGGTTATGCCGTCTTCCAATTTTGTCGTGGAAACACAGGCCGATGTCGAGGCTTCTATTGGAACTGTGACGCGTTCAGGCAAAACCGTGACGTGGAAAGCGCCTGCCACGCCCGGACGCCATGAACTGACATTCCGGCAAAATGGCGAGGCAATCACGCTCCATGTATTTGTTCTCACGCCATTTAAGAACGGCACCGATGTCTCTCTGAACGGCTATAAAATCGGCGAATATCGCAAAACACTGTTCCGCGGAATGCAAAGTTACGCAGAGCCCATGGGCTTTATTGACCTGTCCCACGGTCCGGCGGATTTGAAAATCTCACCGCATTTTACGCTGGGGCAGTTTATCTGCAAACAACAGCCCGGTCATGACCCGACCTATCTGCTCGTTAATCCCGCGACCCTCATCAAGCTGGAAACGCTTCTTGAGGCTGCGGATGCGAAAGGCTGGAAGGCGGACACGCTTCATATTATGAGCGGATTTAGAACGCCGCATTATAACCGTTCAATTGGCAATAAGACGACATCCTCACGTCACCTTTATGGCGGGGCGGCGGATATCTGGTTGGACGGCGACGGCGATGGCCGAATGGATGATTTGAACGGCGACGGCTTGGTCAATAAAGATGACGCGCGTACGCTCGCGAAACTGGCGGAGAAATTGGCTTCAAAAGGCGGTCGCAATTGGCCGTCCGGCGGTGTCGGGGTTTACGGCGCGAATTCAGCCCACGGTCCGTTTGTCCATATTGATAGCAGAGGGTACCGCGCCCGTTGGGGGCATTAGAAGGTCAGGATTAACTGGCGTCAGAACCACTCTTCCAAGTCGCATATTTGCCGTGACGGACGGGACGTCCGTTATCATCGACATTGACGAAAACGATTTCATCAATACTGACAATTTCCTGTTTCGTGTGTTTGATGCGGACATGACACTCGACTGTAATGGTGGATCTTCCAACGTTTACGGTCTCGACGCCGATCTCCACAACATCCCCTTGCACCGCAGGTGCGAGAAAATTGAGTGCCGACATGGATTTCGTGACAAGGGTTTGCGTCTCCATTTGACAGGCGGCATATACCCCACATTCCTCGTCAATCCATTCGAGCAGCCGTCCTCCGAAAAGCGTATTACGGGAATTCAGATCGCCGGGTTTGACGACTTTACGTGTGCGGAATTTCAATCTGTCACTCATGGCCATGGATGTGATATGCCGTGTTCCAGCCCGTGGGCCAAGAAAAATGAACGTGATTAAAACAAGCCTTAATCTTTGCCCGCCTGTTGTGCGGCAACACGCTCCAGACACCAGACCCGCAAGTGACTCGCGAGGTTTCGTGTTGGACCGCCTGCCATCCGCTCGTCATCGCGGGCGCGGATAAAGCTTGCGAAACTACCGCCGTCTCTTTCAACGGCGGCATCTATCACAGCCCAGAATTCGGGCTCCAGGGCAACGGACGTTTGATGCCCGTAGAGCGAGATGGAGCGTTTCTTCATTACTCTTCGTTGGATGCCGTTTTATTTGAGTCGAGATTAGCTTGAAGCTTTTCCAGCATCTTGGCCTTGCGGCTTTTCTCGGTGTCTGTTGCGCCGCTGACGACTTTATTTTCCGCCGCGCGCTGGTCCTTGGCCCCACGCGAAAGGGACTTTTTGGGCGCGCCGAAATTTGCATTATTCCCGCCGCCCTTGCTAAATTTAGAAGCATCCGGTGTAGAGTTGTCACCCATAATTTTGACTCGCTTTTGCTAGAGAGGCGCGGTTTTATCAAACGCCTGAGTTGTAAAGCTCGGCGAGGTAACTGTCCCGCATTGACTTCATTTCCTGTCATAGCAGGTTCGCTACACTATAACACCCTATGTCTCATCTTGTGGGTCTATTTCGCGTTTATGCGCGTCCAGTTTGTCTTGGAGTTTTTTAGTGAGCTCCGCTGCGCGCTCTTTTTGTGGTTTTGACGCGCCATATTTCACGCGATTGGACGCGGCGCGTTTCACTTTAGAATGACGTGCCGCGGCCTTTTTGGCTTTGTTGAAATTGACGATATCGCCAGTCATTAGCGTGGCGCGATCATGAGTTCGGGGCGAACGACTTCGTCAAATTCCGCTTCCGTCACAAATCCGAGCGCGACAGCTTCTTCGCGTAGGGTTGTGCCGTTCTTATGCGCGGTCTTGGCGACTTTTGTGGCATTGTCATAGCCAATTGTCGGAGCCAGCGCCGTGACGAGCATGAGGGAACGCCCCATGAGGTCAGCGATGCGGTCTTCATTCGCCGTGATGCCGACCACGCATTTATCGGCAAAGCTGCGCGACGAGTCGGCGAGGAGCGTGATGGATTGCAACATGTTATGGGCCATGACCGGCTTATAGACGTTCAATTCAAAATGACCCTGGCTACCCGAAATCGTCATGGTCGTATTGTTCCCCATGACTTGTGCGCAGACCATTGTCAGGGCTTCGCACTGCGTCGGATTGACTTTGCCCGGCATGATGGAACTGCCCGGCTCATTCGCGGGCAGGGAAATTTCGCCCAGGCCTGAACGCGGGCCGGAGGCGAGGAAGCGGATGTCATTCGCGATTTTAAACAGGCTGGTCGCGACCGTGTTCAAGGCCCCATGGGCAGAGACAAAGGCGTCATGCGCGGCGAGAGCTTCGAACTTATTCTCCGCCGTGCGGAAGGGTAGGCCCGTATAGCTGGCGACTTCAGACGCAAAGTCTTCGGCGAAACCTGGTTTCGCGTTTAGGCCTGTTCCAACGGCCGTGCCGCCTTGGGCAAGGGGGTAGAGTTCTTCCAATCCGCGCTTCACCCGTGCGATACCGAGATCGAGCTGCGCGACATAGCCGGAAAATTCCTGCCCCAATGTGACGGGTGTTGCGTCCTGAGTGTGGGTGCGGCCGATCTTGATGATCTTTGCGAAACTTTCCGCCTTATCGTTCAGCGCATTTCGTAGAACTTGAAGCTGCGGGAGGAGTTCATGCGTGATCTGCTCCGCCGCTGAAATGTGCATGGCGGTCGGGAATGTGTCGTTCGAAGATTGGCTGCGGTTCACATGGTCATTGGGGTGAACGGGCGATTTGGAGCCGATGACGCCGCCGAGAATTTCGATGGCTTTGTTTGAGACGACTTCATTTGTGTTCATATTGGACTGTGTACCCGAACCCGTCTGCCAGACAGAGAGGGGGAAGTTGTCGTCCAATTTACCTTCGGCCACATCGGATGCGGCTTGAACGATTGCGTCCTTAATTTCGGCTTCCAGATTATCCGCCTTATGGTTCGCAATCGCGGCCGAGCGCTTGATAATGCCGAGCGCCCTGATGAGTGCAGGCGGCATGGTCTCTATCCCGATGGGGAAGTTAATAAGCGAGCGGGCTGTCTGCGCACCGTAATATTTATCAGCAGGTACGGTGAGTTCGCCGAAGGAGTCGGATTCAGTACGGAGGTTGGTCATAATAAGCGGTCTTTCGGAAAAAGAGATAGATAGAAGGTCCGAGGCAAAGGAAAAATGCCACTAAGCCGAGATAGCCATTATTCGTCAGCCACATAGTTAAGTACACGATTGGAATAACTGAAACAAAACTGCCGAAGCAAACCCATTTCGCCAGCTTATTTGTCCAATTTGGTTTTTCGTTACGAGCAACAAACCAAGGGTTGCGCTCATAGACTTGCCAATAGGGCGCTTTTGCAAACAAAAACGGCTTCAGCATAGCTTACTTCTTCCGAAAGCTATCCAGGCTCACAACCTTTTCACCGTCATTATCCGGCTTGTCCCCGTCATCATCCTTATCCGCTTTCGCAGGTTTAGCTTTCCCCAGTGATTTCGTCATCGGTGCGCCGAGGGCTGTGCTGGGATTTGCGGCGGGCTTCGCAGGCGCGATTTGTGCGATAGGTTCGCTGCCCTTGCCGCCCACGCCGTCCATTTCTGGAGGTGGATCGAATTGCAGGGCGAAGCCAACACTCGGATCGTGGAAGCGGGAAATCGCGTGATAGGGGACTTTCAGATATTTCGGGATGCCGCCAAATTTCAGCGTGACTTCGAACTCATCCGCATATGCGTTCAGATCCCAATATTGATGTTCCAGAACAATCGTGATTTCTTCGGGATATTTCTTGGACAGTCCTTCGTCGATTTCAACGCCGGGATAGCGGGTCAAAAAAGTGATGTAGAAATGATGTGCGCCCGGCAATCCGTCTTCGCGAATAACGCGGCGTATCGCATCGCGGACGACACCCCGCAGGGCGAGTTGCGTCATTTGCTCGTAATTCATCAGGTCTGAACTCATGCACATACAGTAACCCGCCCAAAGCGGATATCAACAGTCATAAAGCCGCGATTGCGTGTTTTTTAGTTCATCCTTCCGTGTTCAGGCGTATGAAAAGGCATGAGCACCCCAACCGCAACTCAATCACCCGCCGTGAAAATGGACGGGTTCTTCTATCCACCGCACGCCAAGCCGTTGAAAGGCGATGAGGGATTTATCCATGCGACGTGGAAGTTCCTTCGGAATCCGGTCGAGGGATTCGGTCCGCTCGCCTATAATCAACCCATCGTCAGTGTCCCGAATTTCGGCAAGAAACTCCACGTCATCACGGACCCCGAAGGTATGATGCAGGTCCTGCAGCATGAGTCGAAGAAATTCACGAAAACCGCGATTGATGCCCGCATTCTCGGCCCTGCCACGAAAGAGGGCTTGCTCTCGGTCCACGGCGAGCAGTGGAAGCGCCAACGCAAAGCCGTCGCGCCGATGTTTCGTAAACGCCATATGGAAGACCTCGCGCCGCTCATTGCGGAAACGCTCGATTCGTTCTGCGACGGATTGGACGCAGAGCCGGACGTCGAGTTGAACGCGGCGATGGCGGAATTGACATTCGATGTTTTGGCCAAGGCATTACTCGGCGACCCACAAGGCTTAGATGGTGAGCGATTAAAATACGCGACGCGCAATATGGTCACGAGCGCGGGGACATTGCGCCCAGATGATCTTATCCCGTTTCCCGCCTGGGTCCCGCGTCCAATTTCGCCAAAAGGGTCGCGGGCGTTGAAAAAGTTGAAAAAGGCCGCGGATGAATTGATTGCACAGCGAAAAATTGAGCCTGTTGAAGATGATCTCGTGAGCCTCCTCATCGCTGCGCGCGACCCGAAAACGGGGGAGGGCCTCTCTGCGCGTGAACAGCGCGACAACCTGATCGGGTTTTTCATCGCGGGGCACGAAACGACGGCTTTGACCCTGACTTGGGCGCTTTATCTCGTCGGGATGCACAGACCAACTTTGGAGCGGATACGCGAAGAGGTCGTGGCGGTCTGCCCCGAAGGCAATATCGCCTATGACCAAATGTCCGAGTTGAAATTCACGCAGGCGGTCATTGACGAAACCATGCGCCTCTATCCACCCGCGCCGATGTTGAACCGTCTCTGTCATGAGGACACGGTCGTATCGGGGCGGGAGATTAAAGCGGGCGACAGTTTCCTGCTCTGTAACTATGTCATGCATAGGACAGATCGGCTCTGGGATAATCCGCTGGCCTTCGATCCGGATCGCTTTCTGCGCGACCCAAGCCTAAAAGCCAAAGGTGCGCCCTATATGCCTTTCGGCGCAGGGCCGCGCATCTGCGTCGGCGCGGCCTTTGCCACGATGGAAGCGGTCATGAGCCTCGCGCGGCTGGTGAGGGATTATGATGTGGAGATACCAAGTGATTGCTATCCGAAACCGTTAATGACGGTTACATTGAGGCCGGAAGGTGGAGTACCTGCGCGGATGGTGAAGCGATGATCTCTGCTTGGAGACACCATTCAGTTAAAATTGCAAGCCCGGACGGAAGGCATAGGGCTGTCATAAATCGGTTATATGAGATCGCAATGGGGGCTCCGACATCTGGAGAACTATCTTTAGATGATCTGCCGCTTGGCCCAGGGTTTGGGCCGTCTGCAGTCTGGTCGACTGACTCAAAGTTTCTTGTTGTTCCTAGATGGATAAGGAATGCTCAAATCCTGAGTTTGATAAATGCCGATACAAAAGAGATGCGAATTGGAACAACGCGCTTTAGTGTTTTGGAGCTCGAAGCGCTCGAAGGAAAGAAGCTTACTGGTGTGAACAGTCCTATCTATCAACCGACGCTCATCGAAATTGATATAGCCACGGAATTTAAGCTTTAAGAAAAAAGTGGGGAGTTCCTGTTGCCAGCTACTCCCCGGAGCCCGCCTAGGGGTCTGATGCCCTAGGAGTTAAGTCGGATTGTCCGAACAGCTTACGCTGCTAGGGCAAAATCCTCAGAATAATTGTCATTAGCAATTATAATAGTTGAGCATTTATCGGTGCTCACACGAACGAAAGCTAACATCTTTAGACGTCTGTCGATCCTATTTCGACCCCACTGAAAAGCCCTCTCCCATCCGTGGAGACGGGGGAGAGCTTAATGGTGGAGTCGCCGGGTACCGCCCCCGGGTCCAGTCCGCTTATTACATGCGCGTTTATCGTCATATCTGGCAAGCCAGCCCATAACATATGCGCCGATAAGGCTTTGATTTCAAGGTCTGACCGTAGGATTGTCACAGGCGATTGCGAGGGGTAAGTCTTCGTTAGTAAGGAGAATCCAATCCCCGATATTCGCACGACATCCATTCTGACTTACCTCGAACAGCTTGTCGCCTTTGATACGCGCAACGGCTCGGGCAATGAGATAGTCTGTGTCCGGTATCTGGAAGAAGCCCTGAAAGCTTTTTCGCCCGATAGTCTTCATGTCGGAGAGGTTGCGCGTTCCCGGGGGAAATCAAATTCCGGTTATGTGCTGGCAAGCTGGGGGCAACCGAAAACGGTTCTGAATGTTCATATCGACACCGTGCCAAGCGGGGCGGGGTGGACGGGTGATCCGCTGACCCTCCGTCATGAGGGTGACCGCGTCGTCGGCCTAGGGACGAGTGATATTAAAGGCGCTGCGGCCTGTATTCTCGGTGCGTTGGAAGCGGTGACACCCAAAGATGTCGCCATCCTGTTTTCTGGCGATGAAGAGCATGGCAGCGAGGTTATGCCTGCCGTCATCGCGGATGGACGTCTGACCGGTATTGAAACCGCTATCGTTTGCGAACCAACCTCCTGTCATGTTGGGCGAACCCATCGTGGAATGTTAGCGATTAGCGCAGAGTTTCAGGGGGTTGGTGGGCATAGTTCACTTGCAGATGTCACTGCGAGGCCTCTGCTGGAAGCTGCGCGTCTGGCCGCAAAGGTCGGCGATTATGCGGACGCAAATCTCGATTTTGGTGTCGACCCCTTCAAGGGCCTCTGCGTGAATATTGGCGAGATTGAGAGTGACGGTGCATATAATGTCATCCCGACCCTCGCAAAACTCTGGCTCTCCCTCCGCCCGCCACCCGGCGATAATGTGCGGCAGCGGGAGGCGGATATTTACGCATTGGCGAAAGATGCGACACTGGACACAATTGTTGCATTTGAACCCTTCGCAACGAAAGACATTTCCGTTTTCTCCAAAGTCTTTGGTGACACCGAAATTGTCGATCTACCCTATTGGACCGAGGCGGCGATGACGAGCGAGGCGGGCATCAACACCGTTGTCTACGGTCCCGGTAATCTGGAACAGGCTCATAAGCCGAATGAATATGTCGAGATCGCGCAACTGGAAACGGCCGCGCGGCGTTACGCCGTTGCGCTGCAAGGTGTGCTGTCATGAGTGTTCGCGAAACCGTCCTGCAAAGCCTCTCCGCCGTCGGGGCTCAACGCGACGCGCAATATTATGCGGAATTGTTTGCGCAGCAGGATGCCGAGACATTTGCCATGCTCGTCCTCGACCCGCGTTGTCTCAATAATCCGCTGCTGGAGGCGATGACGTCCGCCCTGCGCATTCTCTCCAACCTCCAACTCAGTCCTATTCTCGTCATCGGCGCGATGGAAGATAATCCGACTTCCGTGAAGTTTCAGGCGCAACGCCTGTCGCGTGACTTGGACCGTTCGGGTGTAAAAAGCGCGAAACTCAATACGGCGAGCTATGGCCTGATTGCCGAAGTCCGGCGGAAAGCACGGAAAGGCATTGTGCCGATTCTGGAAATGACAGAACGGCGCGGGCAGATGAACTTGTCCAAATTGGTCTCTGAATTGAAACCGAACAAGATCATCTTTCTGCAACCATCCGGCGGACTGAACCATAACGGTATCCGCCGCGAAACGTTGACGATTGCGGATTTGCCGGATTTCATGGAGACCGAGAACTTCTCCGCCGGACAAGTGCGATTTTTGGATTGCGTCTTAGATCTAGATAAGACGGCAGAGTCTGGTCGTAGCTATATTATTGCTTCGCCTCTAAACCTGTTAAGCGAGCTGTTCACCGTGCGCGGGTCAGGCACGCTCATCCGCCGTGGTGCGGAAATTTTAAGGGGGGAGAGTTTCGATGCTTATTCGAAACCTGGCCTGTCCAAAGCTATGGATGAAGCATTCGGCAAACGCCTCAATCCCGCTTTTTTCGACACGCCGCTCCTAAAAGGTTTCATTGAATCCGATTATCGCGGTGGGGCACTGTTTAAGACGCTGGCGACCGACTCAGGCGAGCTGACTTATCTTTCAAAGTTCTTCGTTACACGAGAAGCGCGGGGTGAAGGAATTGCCCGCGATATTTGGGATGCGGCCTGTGCGGATATTCCCGCCTTTGTCTGGCGTTCCCGTCTCGAAAATCCGTTCAATTTCTGGTACATGAAACAATGCGACGGTATGCAACTGTCCGAGAATGACGGCGGGGCTTGGCGTGTGTTCTGGAAAGGGTTAGACGCCGCGCTCGTACCGGATGCCATCGCCGCCGTCACATCCGCTCCCGATGATTTTTCCTGATAGGATTTTACAATGACCGTTCACATTAATGCCGCTTTTGACTCTGGTAATATCATTGTTGAAAATGCGGATAATGCTTCGGATATCCGCCTGTCCATCCGTAAGGATACGAACTCGCATTTCTACCAATGGTTCTATTTCCGCCTAACGGGTGGCAAAGACACGCCCTGCACGCTGCGCCTGACCAATGCGGCGGATGCGGCGTTTAAGGGCGGTTGGGAAGACTATAAAGTCGTCGCGAGTTATGACCGCGAGGAATGGTTCCGCGTCGCCGATACGCGCTATGAAAACGGTCATCTCGTCTGGGACCACACGCCGGAAACGGACTCCGTTTATTACGCTTACTTTGCGCCTTATAGCATGGAACGTCATGCCGACCTGATCGCGGATTGTCTCCAACATGACGGTGTCTCGCTGGAGGTTCTCGGGACGACTGTCGAAGGGCAAGCTATGGATTGTCTCTCCGTCGGAGAGGGAGACAAAACGATCTGGGTCATTGCGCGTCAGCATCCGGGTGAGAGCATGGCCGAATGGTGGATGGAAGGTTTTCTCGCACGCCTGCTGGACAGCGAAGATGCTGTCGCAAAACAGCTGCGCAAAGATATTACATTCCGCATCGTCCCAAATATGAACCCGGATGGTAGCCGTCACGGGAACCTCCGCACGAATGCTGCGGGGGCGAACTTGAACCGCGAGTGGGGCGTCTCGACGCCGGAAAAATCACCGGAAGTGCATTGCGTGATTGCCGCCATGGATGCGGATAAGCCTGTCCTTTGCCTTGATGTCCACGGCGACGAAGCGTTGCCCTATAATTTCATCGCGGGTGCGGAAGGCATTCCAGGATATACGCAGAAACAGGCGACAGACTTGGCCGCGTTTCTCACGGCTTATAAAAAAGCGTCACCTGATTTCCAGACGAAGGTTGGCTACGGTCTCTCCGCGCCCGGCACGGGCAACCTGACCATGTGCACGAATTTCACCGCGCATCGTTATGACTGTCTCGCCATGACACTGGAAATGCCGTTCAAAGATAATGCGGATGCACCGGATGAGTCGGTTGGCTGGAGCCCGGATCGTTGCGCGGAATTAGGTGCGGCCATGTTGGATGCAATGGCGGATGTTATAGGCCAGCTTTAGAAAATTTTGGGGTCACGGCTTTCGCCGCAACCCCTACGCCGGAATGAACGCCCCGTCAGTTACCGCCGTGGATAGAGGATAGATGGGAAACCGATCCTCTGTTCTGTGTCTAAGACCTGTTGCAGAGTTGGTCTGTAACGCGCGTCACACTGAAAACCAGATTTGTCCACAAGCTGACTCGCCGACTCGGTAGAGACGGGTTAGATAAATTTCATGCAGCAATATCTCGACCTTCTTCGCCACGTTATGGAAAACGGAACGGACCGGATGGACCGGACGGGTACGGGCACGCGCGGCGTGTTCGGGCATCAGATGCGGTTTGATCTGGCGGACGGTTTCCCTATGGTTACGACGAAGAAGCTGCACAAAAAGTCCATCGTGCATGAGCTTATCTGGTTCCTCGCGGGTGATACGAATATCCGGTATTTGCAGGAGAATGGTGTCAAGATCTGGGATGCGTGGGCGGACGAGAGCGGCGATCTCGGTCCGGTCTATGGGAAACAATGGCGGCGTTGGGTTGGACCTGACGGCACGGTGATCGATCAGGTCAAAAATGTGGTCGAGGCGATCAAGATCAATCCTGCCTCACGCCGTCACATTGTCAGCGCATGGAACCCTGCCGATGTCGATGATATGGCGCTGCCGCCGTGCCACTGCCTGTTCCAATTCTTCGTCGCGGATGGGAAGCTGAGTTGTCAGCTCTATCAGCGCAGCGCGGATATTTTCCTAGGCGTCCCGTTCAACATCGCGAGCTACGCGTTGCTTACACATATGATGGCGCAGGTATGTGAGTTGGAAGTTGGCGATTTTGTGCATACATTCGGCGACGCGCATATATACGCGAACCATTTCGAGCAGGTGGAGTTGCAGTTAACGCGCGAACCTATGGCGTTGCCGAAGTTGAAGTTGAATCCCGATGTGACGGAAATTGACGGTTTTACGTATGAGGACGTGAAGATTTTGGGGTACAAAGCGCATCCGCATATTGCCGGGAAGGTTGCGGTTTGAAGCTTTCTATCCCTCAAAAACAACTAATTTTGTTGAAATTGTCAGATGAGTTTGAAAATTTGCCAGATTTTGGCGATAATCCAATTTATGACCCCAAAGCTCCCCAGATATTGTGGCTCGCAAGAGTTGGAGCTATGATAAGAAAGGTTAGTCTCTCTAACGGAGCGGGTTTCAAGGCTTCAACAGAGACTATGTTTAACTCCTATATGTGGGTTGACGGATTAAGAGGTGCTTTGTCTAGCGTAAGAGATGTTATTGAGGACCTTAAATTAGAGCTTGAACTTGAGGGACGAGACGAGATTGGAAACATATATAAAGCTGGCTCAGAATTCGACTATTTCAAAGACTTGAAGGTGATTTTTAGTCAAGCGAAACGGAAAATTTTTTTGATTGATCCCTATTTTGGAGAAGACGCTTTTCGAGATTATTTTTCTGATTTCAAAGGCGAATACGAACTGAGTATCTTATCGCAAGGTTCACAAGCCAAGCAACTTCAACCTTACGCAGACAAACACAAGAAACAATTTTCCTCATCGATAAATTTACGAACAAGCAAAAAGGCGCATGACAGAGTTTTTTTCGTTGATGGTACTGACGGATGGATAACTGGAGGTTCGATTAGTGACGGCGGAAAGAAACCGTCTTACATTATTCCCATGCACCCGCATCTAGTTGCCGAGAAACAAAATCTCTATAATGAACTTTGGGATAAAGCGGCAGTAATTGTTTGATTATATGCAGTATTTTAAGCCTTCTTCACAAACTCTGTCTTCAATTTCATCGCTCCAATCCCGTCAATTTTACAATCAATATCGTGGTCTTCGTCAATCAGCCGGTTGATCCGGACCTTCGTTCCGACCTTTGCGACTTTCGACGTGCCTTTGACTTTCAGGTCTTTGATAATCGTGACCATATCGCCGTCCTGCAGGACGTTTCCGTTGGCATCTTTATAGACCCGGGCACCAGGAGCGGGCAGTTCGGGGTTCCATTCATGGGCGCATTCGGGACAGACGAGTAGCGCACCGTCTTCATAGGTATAGGCGCAATCACATTCGGGGCAGGGCGGGGTTTCAGACATCGCAAGACTTTCAGTTAGGTCTCACGCCTTGCATCAAGCGCCATTCCGCGTCATCAGAAATTTAAGAGAAAAGAGGACATTATGAAACGTATTCTAGCAACCACAGCGGCCATTCTTGCCTTAGGCACATCTTACGCGGCCTCTGCCGATGATCTGACGACGGCGGTTGTCGATGATTATGATTACGTCCTCGACCTTTATAAGCATTTTCACGAGAACCCTGAGTTGTCCCTCATGGAAAAGGAAACGTCAGCGCGGTTTGCGAGCGAGTTGAAGTCGCTTGGCTTTGATGTGACCGAGAATGTCGGCGATGATTGGGTGCGCGAGAAGGTCAAAAAGGATGTCGGTGAAGTTTTGCCCGGCGTCGGCGGTTACGGCGTTGTCGCCGTGATGAAAAATGGTGACGGGCCGACGGTTATGCTGCGCGCGGATATCGACGCGCTGCCGCTCCTCGAAAAAACGGGACTGCCCTACACCTCCAAAGCTATCGGTACGGATCATAAAGGCAACGAGGCGCCCGTCATGCATGCCTGCGCCCACGACAGCCACATGGCAATCGCTGTCGGCGCCGCGCGCCAGCTTGTCGAGATGAAAGACGAGTGGTCGGGGACGCTGGTCATAATCGGACAGCCCGCCGAGGAAATCGGGCTCGGCGCTTTGGCGATGTTGGAAGACGGCCTCTATAAAGAACATCCGAAGCCGGACTATGTCCTCGCGACCCATACGTCGGGTTGGGATGCTGCGGGCACGATCGCGTATACGTCCGGCTATGCGCTCGCCAATGTTGATAGTGTCGACATCACGATCAAGGGCGTCGGCGCGCATGGCTCCGCGCCGCATATGGGTAAGGACCCGATTGTGATTGGGTCGCAAATTGTGAATGCGCTGCAGACGCTTGTGTCGCGCGAAGTCAACCCGCTCGAGGCCGGCGTTGTGACGGTCGGTTCTTTCCAAGCGGGTTATAAGCACAACATCATTCCGGATGAGGCGAAACTGCTCATCACCGTGCGGTCCTATGACGACGGTGTACGAAAGACTTTACTGGACGGGATAGAACGTATTGCGATTGCACAGGCGCTGTCTGCGGGTTTGCCGGAAGACCTGATGCCAATTGTTGAGATGGAGAGCGACTATACGCCTTCCACCTTCAACGATCCCGAAATGACAACCCGCGTCATGAAAGCTATTGGTGAGTCTATCGGGACGGAAAAACTTGTAGAACGTCCTCCGAGTATGGGCGGCGAGGATTTCTCGCAATTCCATCGCTATGACCGTGATATCCCAACCTTCATCTTCTGGACGGGCGGGGCGGATGCCAAAGCGATGAAAGCAGCGATGTCGGGCAAGGGCGATTTGCCACCCGCAAACCATTCACCTTTCTTTGCCCCCGAACCGGAGGCATCTCTTACACTGGGTGTGCAGTCGATGACGGCGGGTGCGTTGGAGCTGTTTGAGGAATAGTCCCGTAATAACGGCGATAGAGTTGGGCGGGATGTTCGCCCAATTTATATCGTAAGAGGATGTTCAGGTTTCGAACTTGTGTGCGAAGATAGCCGTATTTTTTGAATCGTCTGGCCGATGTCGTAAGGGCTAAGCTCGATTTACGGACTTTCCCTTTCGCTTTTAAAGCGCTTCGAAGGGCGACATCCTCCAAGAGTGGATAGGTGCAGAGGTTTAAGTCTAGGGCTTTGTAGTTTCTCAAACGAAAAAAATATCCCTGATCCCCAAATGTCGTCAAGGCACTCTCAAATCGACTGAAAACTGAAAAAAGTTTCAGCCAGAAGGAACGATCTTTGAAACGAAGCGGGAAACAGCCCAGAGTTATGTTTTGGTTGGCGAGGAGACGCCGTATTTCGGCGACACTCTGAGTGTGTGGAACGCTATCGGTGTGAAGAACCCAAATCGTATTCTGGTTGGCTTGATCTATTCCTGCCGCAATCTGTGACCCCCGGCCTCTTGAGGCGGGGATGTAAGTCAGCGGGATTGAACCAGAATTGGAGAGCGTGTTCTGCGGCGGTTCTCGAACGACGCCATCACTCACGATGATCTCTGCCACGTCTAGAAAAGACAGCGACAGGAGCAAATTGGCGAGGGCAGGATCATCCTCATAGGTTGGAATAACGACACTGATCTCTGCATCCGTCATTACAAAGCCGGATCATCCGGCATGGCGACATTTTTCTGCAGGCTCATGGCCTGGTCGGCCTCTGCGACGTCGCGCAAATTTCGCAAGATTTCTGGAATACCGATGCCGACTTGTTTGCGAATAACCCGGTCAGGAATAGGAAAGTTAGGCTCAATGGCCGCTTGATAAATGACGCGCGTATCGGTCAGGGAGAGAGGAATAATGTCCCAACGGCCCTCTTGGACTTTCAAATCTCCGGATATTTTCGTAATTGTCATCACAAGGCCGTCGCGCTCATTGCCGGAATAGTCCGTGCGGAAGGTGGAATTGAATTTGGGGAGGTAGGGGCTGACGGCAAATTTCTGTTTGCGGATGTCCCAAGTTTTATCTTCCGCTTCTTCTAAGACGTCGCATTCGCGAATATCGCTAGATATTTCATACATCCGGTCACAGTCCAGCATGATCTCCCAAATGCGGTAGGCGGGAACCATGATATCTATACCGCCTTGAGAAATACTTGGTGAGTGCTCCCGTGTCTTGTCCTTCCAGACGGAAATAATGGCCTTGCCTCGTTCGAGTTGCTGAATTTCCGGGGGTGTTAAGTCAGGCTTGTCAAAAGCCAGAGCAGAGGTCGGCAGCATGAGGGAGAGGAGAAAAAATGCGGTACGGGTCATACCTGTTAGCTAATGCGTCACTCGTTATTTTGGAAATCACGTGGGTTCACATTCTTGCGCTCGAACCGTGACCGAACGATCCACCATATCACGACCGCGCCGAACATCTTTCCGATAATGCTCATCGTAATGTTGGGGCCGGTTAGTTGGTCAGGGCGGATTATTTCTGCGCCGTAGAGAAAGATGGTCGTGTCCAAAGGCGCGGCAATTGCGGAAGAGAGCAGGACGCGCGTGGACAGGCGGTATTTCGTGAAGGTGAACAGCGCCCAGTCCACCATCTCCGCAATC
This sequence comes from Litorimonas sp. WD9-15, assembly GCF_050271975.1. Taxonomy (NCBI): domain Bacteria; kingdom Pseudomonadati; phylum Pseudomonadota; class Alphaproteobacteria; order Maricaulales; family Robiginitomaculaceae; genus Litorimonas; species Litorimonas sp. WD9-15. Next base: position 2,463,148 of record NZ_CP189850.1, on the reverse strand, counting down.
GCAAAGGCTCCGCCACTCGCCAGTGCTAGTTCCGGTCCGGCCGCCCATGCCGTCAAGGCAAGCGCGATCGCCATGGCGATCAAGACATAATGCCCAACTTCCCGCTGGGCAAAATCCCGCACGACGAGCACGAGACCCGTCACAATCGTCACAGGATTGAACGCCCATCCCGGCAGGACTTCCCACATCGGGGCCCATGTGAAAGACCAATTGATAAAGGGAATCAGCAGCACATAGATGACTGTCATGATGGGCAGGGCGAATTTGCTTCGGGGCTTTTCGGAATAGGTCGACATAAGGCAAGGGCTTAGGCTAGGCCTCCCGTCATGTCTACGAATCCCAAACTCTGCGCGGTCGTTGCGATGGACCGCAATCGCGTCATTGGCCGTGATGGCGATCTGCCGTGGCGTCTGCCGTCAGATCTCAAGCATTTCAAACGTGTGACTTTAGGTAAACCGTGCCTGATGGGCCGCAAGACGTGGGAAAGCCTGCCATTCCCTCTGCAGGGTCGTCCAAATCTCGTCCTAACGCGGGACCAAAATTATGACGCGCCAAAAGCTCAAATCTTTACTGATATGAGGGACATAGTTGGATGTGGGTTTGAACTTGCAGGCGCGAGTGGCTTTGACGAAGTCATGCTGATCGGCGGAGCCCAGCTTTACGGATCATTGCTTCGCCATTGTGACCGACTTTACGTGACACATGTTGACGCAGAGGTGTCCGGTGGCGACGCGCATTTCCCGATGATTGATCCCGGAATTTGGGAGGCCGTTTCGACACAAGGTCCTATCCAAGCGCCAAAAGATGACCACGCCTTCAGTATAACGATATATGACCGCAGACCTAAAGCGCTTTCTCGCACGTAAGAACCTTGAAACTGCGGTGAACCCGCTCCACATGTGCGTTAACTGATTTTCGGAGATGACATGCCAGATAATAATAGTCCGTGGGGCTCAAAGCCCGGCGGCGGAAAAGGACCCAACGGAAATGGCGGGAATTCGCCTTGGGGTAACGGACCAAAGCCAACCCGCCCGCAAAGACCCAATCGCGATAATGTAATCGAAGGGTTTAAAAACCGGACCCGCACAGGCGGTGGGGGCAATGGTGGCGGAAATGGCCAAATGCCGGATTTCAAAATCGGACCCTTTGGCCCCGTTGCAATTGTTTTGGGTGCTTTAGTCGTCTTCTTACTGAGCACAATGGTCTATACAGTCGACCAGACAGAGCGAGCGCTTGTTATGCGCTTTGGCGATTATGAGCGGACATCCGGTCCCGGGCTTCACTTTAAATTTCCAAATCCGGTTGAGACTCTCTATCGTCAGGAAACCGAGATTATCCGCAAAGACGATATTGGCGGAAACGACACAAAGTCTCTAATGCTGACAGGCGACGAGAATATCGTGGATATTGATTTTACCGTATTGTGGCGGATCAACAATCTCGCCGATTACTATTTCGAAATTGATGATCCGGAAGTCGCCGTCAAAGCTGTTGCTGAGAGTGCGATGCGCGAAGTCATCGGTAAAAACGAATTGCAGAAAATCATCACAACAGACCGTCTCGCAATTACAACGGCTGTTCGTGATTTGATGCAAACGACCTTGGATGAATATAAAGCCGGCGTTCGCGTTGTTGAGGTGCAGTTGCAAAAAGCGGATGCACCGGATCAAGGCGGCGTTGTTGCAGCCTTCCGCGATGTCGTGGATGCCGCGCAAGAGCGTGAGACAAGCATCAACCAAGCGATTGCCAAGCAGAATACTATCGTTCCGGAAGCCCGGGGTGAAGCCGCGCAAATCCTACAGGATGCGGAAGCCTATCGTGACCGTGTGATTGCCGAAGCCCAAGGTGAGGCCGAACGGTTCAATAAAATTTATGAAGAATACGCAAAAGCGCCTCAGGTCACGCGTCAGCGCCTCTATCTCGAAACGATTGAGGAAGTTTACGCCCCCGCCGAGAAGGTCATTCTTGACTCTGAAGGTGGCCAAGGTGTTGTGCCTTATTTGCCGCTTAATCAGCTTAACGGAAGTCCACGCACAGCAGGAGGTCAGTAATGTCTAACCGTCTTATCATTATCGCAGTCGCGGCTGTTGCTGCGGCCATCCTGATTTTCAGCTCGCTTTTTACCGTGCAAGAACATGATCAAGCGATTGTCTTCCAATTTGGTGAAGCCAAACGCGTTGAAAATCCTTGGGGTGAGGAAGCTGATGCGGGTCTAAAGTTTAAACTTCCTCCACCATTCCAGAATGTTGTAATGGTTTCTCGACGGAATCTAGAAGTTGACTTGCGTCCCGTTGAGTTGCTGGCCTCTGATCAGGAACGCCTTATCGTTGATGCTTTCGTGCGCTACCGGATTACGGACCCGATCCGTTTTTACGAAAAACTTCGGAATGAGCGCGGTGCGCAGGATCAGTTACAGGCTATCTTTGATTCGACACTGCGTGACGTTCTGGGTCGTGTTGATACGCCCGAAATCATTTCTGGCCGTCGGTCCGAACTGATGGCAGAAATCCAATCCGTCGCCGACACAGTCGCTGAAAATGAGGACCTTGGCATTGATATTATCGATGTGCGCATCAAACGCGCCGACCTGCCGCAGGAAAACTATAGCCGTGTGTTTGACCGGATGGTATCTCAACGGAAACTGGAAGCCAATCTGATCCGGGCCGAAGGTCAGGAACGGGCGCGTGAGATTAGTGCGACTGCGGAAAAAGAAGCGACTATCATTCGCGCCGAAGCGCAGCGTCAGGCTGAGATTACGCGGGGTGAGGGTGACGGTGAGCGGACACGTATCTTCGCGGAAGCATTCGAAAAAGATCCGGAATTCTATGCGTTCTATCGCTCTATGGAGGCCTATAAGAAAGGTCTCGGTACAGGCACAACCTACGTTCTGTCCCCGAATAGCGATTTCCTCGGTTACCTTGATAACCAGCAGGGTCCGCGTCGCCGCTAGGACTGGACCATGGGCATCGCGCTGATTGCCTTTGGCGGCTTTGTTCTACTGGAAGGGGTCATTTGGGCCTGTTTCCCGGCGCAAATGCGCGAGATGTATCGCCGGATGATGGAGGAGGTCGCGGATCGTGACCTCCATGTCGTTGGGCTGGTAAGCGTATTTATCGGCGCAGCCATGTTGGTTTACGGCGTAAAACTCATTAATGGATGACGCAATTGTAAGCGGGATGCGGCGCTCCGCCCCTTGGCAGGGCGCATCATATCGCTAGGGTGGTGATATGAAAACTTTACGCTCTCTTTCCCTTGGTCTGGCGCTCGCGGCTTCTGTTGCGATTATGACGCCGCAAGTCACCTATGCCGCGCCGACGCCGGATGGCTTTACCGAACTTTCGAAACGTCTCTCGCCCTCTGTTGTGAATATTTCGACAGCGCAAACGATTGAGGTGGACACGTCAGAAGCACCTGCGTTCCCCGAAGGTTCACCGCTCGAAAGATTCAACGATTTCTTCGGCGGCCGGAATGACCGTGATGGTCGGGTCAGCAAATCTCTCGGTTCCGGCTTCGTCATTGATGATGAAGGCCATATCGTCACGAATAATCACGTCATTGAGGATGCTGACCTGATCGAAGTCACATTTCCGAATGGTGATACTTATGAAGCCGAACTCGTCGGGCGTGATCCGGCGACAGATATTGCTGTGCTCAAGATTGAAACAGGTGCTGACATTCCTGCTGTGCCATGGGGCGATAGCGATTCTTCGGAGGTCGGCGAATGGGTCATCGCGATAGGTAACCCGTTCGGGTATTCCGGCTCTGTTGCTGCAGGCATCATATCTGCGCGGAACCGCGATATATCATCCGGAAATTATGATGACTTCATCCAGACCGATGTCGCCATTAACCGCGGTAATTCCGGCGGGCCTCTGTTCAATATGGACGGCGAAGTGATTGGTGTGAACACGGCGATCCTCTCTCCAACAGGTTACAGTGTCGGGATTAGCTTTTCAGTGCCGTCTGAACTCGCGCAATCTATTGCGTCGCAGCTCATCGAATTTGGCGAAACGCGCCGAGGCTATCTTGGGGTGCGTCCGCAGGCGGTGTCTAACGCTATCGCGAAAAGTTACGGCTTGGACTCGGCGCAAGGTGCACTCGTGAAATCCGTTGTTGAGGGTAGTCCTGCAGATAAGGGTGGATTGCAACGCGGCGACCTCATTCTGTCATTGGGAGGCGAACCGTTAGAAGCGTCCCGCTTACTTTCCCGTCGCGTGGCCGAAGCGGAAATCGGCAAACCGCTGGAAATTGAAATTCTCCGTAAGAAGAAGAAACGCACCATCACCGTCGAAATTGAACGGCTGAAAGAACAGGTCACGGATGAAGAGAAAGTCCGCCGTGAAGTGGCGTCTGGCAATGCCGAACGCTCTATTGCGGGGATATCCGTCGAAGCACTCTCAGAGGATGTGCGCGACCGGAACCGTATTCCATCGGATGTCAAAGGCGTTCGAGTCGTGAAGGTCAATAAACGGGCAGAGGCCAGTGGGAAGATTCTGAAAGGCGACATTATTGAAGAGGTCGGCTTTGAACAAATCGCCACACCTGCCGAATTTGAAGAGGCGATGACAGCCGCAGGTGAGAGTGATGACCCTGTCACACTTCTCATCAATCGCAACGGCAATTACATCTTCTACGCTCTCGCGCCGAATAGCTAGCATCATCACATCATGTCATCGTCCGACTTGATCGGACGGTCCACGGCGCGGATTTTGAGTAAAGATCAATAATCGTATTTCGTAGAAATCTTGCACCATGGATCCTCCGGTCAGTCCGGAGGATGACATAGTATTGAGACTGGTGAATAAAGTCCCTTATTCTTCAATAAACTCTGCGTCTGAAAACCCTTGATAATACAGGGCAGTACGCAAGTCGGTAAACCTGATTGCGGAATGCGCGGCTTCTGCGACTGCGGGTTTGGCGTAATAGGCGAGCCCTAATCCCGCCGCTGTGATCATGGCCAAATCATTTGCCCCGTCGCCAATTGCAATCGCATTAGATGTGTCAGTGATATGGGACCGCATGGCTTCCAATTTTGCCTCACGCCCCAATATCGGCTTAGCAACTTGCCCGGTCAGATTTGTGCCATCATCCAACAGGATATTCGCCTGATGATGTTCAAAGCCACAGGCCTCTGCCACGCGGCCTGAGAAGAAGGTAAACCCGCCCGAGACGATAACAGTCTTCGCGCCCGCCGCCTTCATGGTCTGACAAAGTGTCCTCGCCCCCGCGTTCAGATGGATGCGTTCATCGAAACAGAGTTGCAGCATGGAGAGGGGAAGGTCTTCCAACAATCCGACACGTTCCCGCAAAGCGCCGTCAAATCCGATTTCGCCGCGCATGGCGCGTTCTGTGATCGCGCTCACGCGGTCTTTTACGCCTGCATAATCCGCGAGTTCGTCAATGCATTCCTGTCCAATAAGCGTGGAGTCCATATCGCAGATGAGGAGTGATTTTCGTCGGCCCTCGACTGGCATGACGCAAATGTCGACTTCGATGCCTTCAGCATCTAAGCGTTTTGCGCCGTCTTGCGATGTTGTGAGCTCGGATTGTCCCTCAACGGCTTTGCCTTTGGATAAGACGCGCGAGACCTTCAATCCAACGGCTTCCTGTGCCAATCGTAATGCGTCTTCATCCGAGTTTTTCAGGACAAGCGTTGTAATGGTGTCTATGACCGAATCTGACATGGAAACTACTCTGTAATGAAACCCGTGATTTGTATCGCAGGCCCAACCGCCAGCGGCAAGAGCGCCTATGCGGTTCGCGTGGCCAAGGCTGTGGGCGGAGAGATCATCAATGCCGATGCGTTGCAGGTCTATTCCGATCTCCACATCCTCTCAGCACGTCCCACAGAAGATGAGGAGTCGCGCGTACCGCATCATCTCTTCGGACATGTTGCGGGAGATGTTCGCTACTCGACAGGCGAATGGTTGCGAGATGTGGAGCCGCTCATTCTGGCGTGTCTGGCCCGAGACGTGGTGCCCGTTCTTGTCGGTGGAACGGGGCTTTATTTCCGTGCGCTGTTGCAGGGCATTGCGGATATTCCACCTATTGATGACCAAACACAGCGTGAGACCGCCCAACTTTTGGATGAGGACGGGATTGGTGCGTTGCGCGCCTTGGCTGAAAGGCTAGACCCGACCGCGACCGCGCGTGTCCTCGGCGATGACCCGCAACGTCTGCAGCGTATCGTGAATGTTGCACGTGGAACATCGCGTGCGCTTACGGCATGGCAAGCCAATACGCGGTCTGTCGTGCCGTTACGTTTCGCAAGATATTGTGTTCTGACACCGCCGCGCGAAACGCTCTATGCCCGTATCAATGCCCGTTATGACGAGATGTTACGCGGCGGCGGGTTGGAGGAGGCGAGGCGTGTGTTTGATTTAAACTATGATCCAAGTCTGCCGATGATGAAAGCCATCGGTTTGCGTCAACTCCGAAGCTATTTCAAAGGGCTGTCCTCATTGGATGAAGCGATTGAAGACGCAAAACGCGAGAGCCGCAGATTCGCGAAACGACAAATGACGTGGTTCCGCAATCAACCGCCCAAGGGGAAATTGCTTTTGACAGATGCTGATAAAGACGCATTTCTGGAATCCATGACCGGAGTTTCGTTTTGAACGTAAAAACGGCTCTCTGGTTGGCGGCGAGTATTGTCGTTCCAATCCTCTTGCTCCTCTTTGCAGAGACCCTTTTCGGGGTGACGCAGGCGGATATCACGGCGTGGATGACATCGCTCGACAACTCGCCTTGGGCTATTCCGATCACGATTTTTCTTTTCTGCGCTTTGGCGTTTGTTGGCGCGCCGCAATGGATGCTCGTCACGGCGGCGGTCATTGCCTTTGGCCCGATAGAAGGCGGTGTCGTGTCATGGGTGGCCAGCCTGACCTCCGCTTCACTCGGTTTTTATATCGGGCGCCTGGCGGGGGCGGAACGGCTGTCCCGTATTGATGCGAAGCTGATCCGGAAACTGTCCCACGCCGTGCGGCGCAATGGGTTCATGACGAGCCTTGTCGTACGACTTGTCCCGACGGGTCCCGCCATTCTTGTCAATCTCGCGGCGGGTGTGTCGCGGATGAACTATATCCATTTTCTGTCCGGTACGGCGATCGGCATAATCCCGAAAATTATTGTCGTCGCCCTCATCAGCCAGGGCGTCATTTCCGGCCTCTCCGGCAGCCTCATGGCCATCGGCTTTGCAGCGCTGGCTCTGGTTGCAATCGGACTATCATGGGTTGCACGAAAACGGTTGGAAGCGCGTTCACCGCTTTAATGCGAAAAATCGCAGTGATTTTCGGGAATTACGCGGAAGTTTGCTTGCAAATTAGTTAAAGGTTAATCATCACCTTCGACAAAGGTTTATCGGTAAGAGCTGATTCACCATAATAATTCGGGCGGCCTCTTTCGCGAAGACCCAGTGCCCGACAGACCCGGAACGACAATGTCCTTTTTCGACAGATTTTCATCAGACATCGCCATTGACCTCGGCACGGCCAACACGCTCATTTATGCCAAGGGGCGCGATATCGTTTTGAACGAGCCGTCCGTTGTAGCTTATTCTATCCGCAATGGTCGTAAAGTTGTCCACGCAGTAGGCGAAGATGCTCGCATGATGCTGGGCCGGACGCCCGGAAATATCGAAGCCGTCCGCCCGATGAAGGACGGCGTCATTGCAGACTTCGAAGTGGCTGAGGAGATGATCAGTCATTTCATCAAAAAAGCCGCGCCGCGCAAACTCTTCCGTCGCGGGCCAACGGTTGTGATTTGTGTGCCTGCAGGCGCAACAGCCGTTGAGAAACGTGCAATTTACCAATCCGCAGAACAAGCGGGTGCGTCGAAAGTTTTCCTCATCCCTGAACCTATGGCCGCCGCTCTCGGCGCGGGATTGCCCGTACATGAACCGTCCGGGTCAATGGTTGTCGATATTGGTGGTGGTACGACCGAGATTGCTGTGTTGTCATTGGACGGCGTTGTTTATTCCCGTTCCGTGCGTGTGGGCGGTGACAAGATGGATGACGCGATTATCCAATATGTCCGCCGCACAACGAACTTGCTCCTCGGCGAGATGAGTGCTGAGCGTGTTAAGAAAGAAATCGGTTCCGCTATGATGCCGGAAGACGGTGAAGGGATGACCGTTCAGATCAAGGGCCGCGACCTGATGAATGGCGTGCCGCGCGAAATCAATATCAATGAGGCGATGATTGCTGAAAGCTTGGAAGAGCCCGTTGAGCAAATCGTGGAAGCTGTGAAATTGGCGCTTGAAGCCACACCGCCTGAACTCGCTGCGGATATTGTCGATAAGGGCATTATGCTCACGGGTGGTGGCGCACTTCTCCGTAATCTCGATACAGAACTTCGCGAACGCACAGGTTTGCCTGTGTCTATTGCTGATGATCCGCTCTCCTGCGTCGTGCGAGGCTCAGGCACTGTTGTTGAAAATCTCAAGAAATGGAAAGCCGTTCTCGAAGCTGGTATCTAAAGCTCGAGTCGCTTTCGTGAGGAGAGCCCGACATGACCCGCAAGGAGCGTCCCAATAGCGGTTGGACCCGGGTCGCACTTCTCGTGTCTGTGGCCTTATCCTGTTTTCTTATCGCCGTAGGTCGTTCTGATATTCGCGATGGGTCTGCTCCTCGAACAGTGACGGAAGCGGGGGTGACACCGTTGGCCGCAATCGTTTCAATTCCTTTGCGGTCGGTTGAAAGTTTCTTCGGTGGTTTATCGGATAGAGCCTCTGCCTATGAAGATAATCAGGCGTTGAAAGAAGAGCTCGCGCTATTGCGTGAACGGCAGGCACGCTACGAAAATCTAGCAATGAAAGTGGCGCGTTACGAATCTATTCTGGGCGTAGATACGCAGACCGATATTCCTCTCAAGAAAATTGCGGCCCGCGCCGTCGCTGAAACAGACGGCCCATTTGTGCGGTCTTTGCTGATTAATGTGGGACGGGATGACGGTGTCTCGATCGGAAATCCCGTTATGTCCGCGGATGGCCTCATAGGTCATATCATTAATCTCGGCCCCGACTCCGCCCGCGTTTTGCGCCTCTCTGATTTGAATAGCCGCATTCCTGTCGCCTCCGCGCGGTCGGGCGCAACCGCTATTCTGGCCGGGGATAATAATGTCCGGCCAAAATTATCCTTTATCAGTCAAAGGGTGGATTGGGAGATCGGAGATCGCGTAATTTCATCCGGTGATGACGGCGCGCTGCCGCGCGGCTTGGCTGTCGGCGAGGTTGTCAGAGGTGAGGAGGGCGGCTTGCGTGTCAGGTTGGCGTCGCGGGCACATCCGCTGGATTGGGTCTGGGTGTCGCCTTTTCAACCGATTTCAGCGCCGTCTGAAACGGACTCACCGGAAGGGGAGCCCTCATGACCTTTCGGGAATCAGCTGCGCCAATCCGAAGCGTCTGGCCTGCAATCTTTGCTGGCTTTGCTTTGCTTTTGTCGGGCGCGCTGTCCATCCTTTCCGTGCGGGTGTTCGGGTTAACAGCCGGATTTGGTTTCCTTCCCCTCACAATTCTAGCGATTTGGCCGAGACGTGCGAATGAGGTCACCTCTGTCATACTGGTTTTCCTGGCAGGTATTTTCACGGATTGGGCGACGGGCGGTGTTGTGGGGCAATGGGCGCTGACCTTTACGCTCGTCTGGATGTTATTCCGGCCAGAGCTGCGCGAGCAGCCTTATGCGGCAGTTAAGCTCATGCTGGTTTGGGGTTTGATCTGCGGGTTCGCTGTTCTCCTATTGAGTATTTCAGGATGGGTCGTTTACCGAATTCTCCCTGACCCAACATCCTTTGCCCTTCAAATTTTGATGGCAACGCTACTGCTACCTCTTGTCCTGTTACTGCGCCGCTGGCTTGCGCATCTCTTTGGAGATGCGGATGAGTGGAGGCGGTAATATGGCTCTCGCACCGACACAGAAAACGGATAAGAATACGATTACGCGTCGTACGGCTATGCTCAGTGCAGGCGGGTTAAGTGTATTTGGTGTGCTGGGCGCGCGGCTCTATCAATTGCAGGTGCTGCAGGCGGAAAATTACCAAGCCCTCTCAGAGGATAACCGGTTTAACTTCAGCATGCTCCTACCGGAACGCGGGGAAATCCGGGATCGTTTTGGTTTGCCCCTTGCGCGAAACCGTCAGAATTTTCGTCTCGTGATGATACCCGAACGGACGCCGGAGATTGAGAAGACACTGGACCGCGTCGATCAAATCAGTGCGCTCTCGTCACGTCAGCGGGATCGCATTCAGAAAGATATTCGACAAAACCCCAAATTTGTGCCGATCCTCGTGAAGGATAATATTGATTGGGCGACATTCTCCGCGCTGAATATGCGCCTTCATGCGCTGCCCGGCATAGTATCAGAGGCCGGGCAGGGACGGGCTTACCCTGAGTCCGGTGTTTTTTCCCACATTCTCGGTTATGTTGGACGGGCGGGGGATTCTGATATTGCGAGGGATGAAGACCCGCTTTTGAAGCAGCCCACATTCCGGATTGGAAAAACGGGCGTAGAGGCGTCGCAGGAAAAGACCCTACGCGGCAGTTCCGGTCGCTTGAAGGTCGAGGTCAATGCGCGGGGCCGTATCGTGCGCGAATGGCCCGATCCGAAGACCGAAGCCGTCTCGGGACAGGATGTCTGGCTGACACTTGACGCCGGACTACAAGAATTCGCGGCGAAGCAATTCGCAACAGAGGATGAAGGCGATGATAGTGGCGGCATATGCGTTATAGATGTGATGACGGGGGAGTTGCGGACATTGCTGTCCATGCCGACCTTTGATGCCAATCTTTTTGTGTCCGGATTGACGCAAGCCGATATGGACGCACTGAATAGCGACCCCAAACGCCCGCAATATAATAAGGCGATAGCAGGGGGCTATCCGCCGGCCTCGACGTTTAAAATGGTCGTCATGCTGGCGGCATTGGAAAGTGGTCTAATTGACCCGAATGACAAAATTCTATGTTTGGGCAAGGTCCGTTTAGGCAATCGCAACTTCCATTGCTGGAAACGACAGGGTCATGGTCGCGTCGATATGCGCGATGCCTTAAAGCAGAGCTGCGATACCTATTTCTACGATATCGCGCAAGTCGTCGGCATGGAGAAAATCGCAGATGTCGCGCGGCGGTTGGGCCTGGGCGAAAGCTACGAGATTGGCGTCGGTGGCGGTATTTCCGGTATCGTTCCGACACCGGATTGGAAACAAGCGCGGCTCGGAACCGGTTGGCGGACGGGCGATACGCTGAATGCGTCCATCGGGCAGGGATTTGTTCTCGCCACGCCCATCCAACTCGCGGTTATGACAGCGCGTTTGGCAAATATGACGGAGGCCGTCTCCCCCCGACTCGTGATTGGAGGCGACATCACACCCTTTGGAAAGATGGACTTTAACCCGGCTCATTTGGCCTATGTGCGGGACGCCATGTGGTCCGTTACGTCAGAAGAGGGCGGTACGGCTTTCAGATATGACTCCCTCGGGATTGAGGGCGTCGAGATGGCAGGTAAGACAGGGACTGGACAAGTCAGAGGGATTAGCCAATCCGAACGAAATGCAGGGGTGCGTAAGAACTCGAAATTGCCCTGGAAGCTACGCGATCACTCTATTTTCGTCGGTTTCGCGCCTTATGATAAGCCACGCTTTGCCGTCGGGACGATTGTTGAACATGGTGGGTCAGGCGCGAAACGGGCTGCCAATATTACACGTGCGGTTTTGGCCGAAGCCTTGCGGCGTGACGGATTGGGCACGGCAGAAGGCCCAGTCTCGCAAGAGGCGCTGAACTAATGGTCACGCGGCAGATGAATTCGCCCCGCATGAAGGGGGCGTTGACGAATAAATTATATGAAATCAATTGGCTGCTTCCGACTCTTGTCGGCTTAGTCGGCCTTGTGGGTGTCGCCATGATTTATGCGGCGACAGAAGGCGTCTGGCGCTACGGCGCCTTTCAGCACATTGTCAGGATCGGTGTTGGCGGCATCGCAATGCTCGCCATTGCCATGATTGATATCCGTTTTTGGTATCGTCTCGCCTATCCAATTTATGCTGCCGCGCTCGTCCTTCTGATTGGCGTTGAGTTTTTTGGCGTGATCGTTAACGGCTCGCAGCGGTGGTTGGATCTCGGCTTTATGCGTCTACAGCCTTCCGAGGTTATGAAGCCCGCAATCGTCCTCGCCATGGCACGCTATTATCACGATCTTCCGGATTGGCGGGTCAGCCATATTTCCGGCTTGGCAGGGGCATTGATCCTACTAACGCTTCCCATGGCGCTCATCCTGAAACAGCCGGATTTGGGGACGACGCTACTCTTGGGCGCAACGGGTGTGACCATGATCTTCCTGGCAGGCATTAGCTGGCGGGTTATTGGACTGGCTTCAGTTTTTGCTGCCGTCGCTATCCCCGTCTTCTTCAAGTTCGGCTTAAAGCCCTATCAGCAGGAACGCATTCTTACCTTTCTCGATCCATCGCGCGACCCTGCGGGGGCAAGCTACCATATTACGCAGTCAAAAATCGCCTTGGGCAGTGGCGGCGTGAACGGGAAGGGCTTTATGCAAGGCACGCAGAGGCAGGGCGAATATGTGCCGGAAAATAGAACCGACTTTATTTTCACGGTCATCGGAGAGGAATTTGGTTTGGTCGGGGGGCTTTTTACCATGGGGCTTTATATGGCCGTCATTGCCGTGTGCATATGGCTATCGCTTCAGTGTAAAGCCTTGTTTTCCAAATTATTAGTGCTCGGCCTCACAACGACGTTCACGCTCTACATTTTTATTAATCTGGGGATGGTTATGGGGCTGGCACCTGTCGTCGGGGTGCCGTTGCCGCTTATTTCATATGGTGGGACTGTCATCCTCGCTGTCATGGGCGGTTTCGGACTGGTTCTTTCCGCGCATTTGCATCGGAATGTGGAACTACCCCGTTCGGAGAGTTAATCCGTCATCTGAATAGGCTTCACTTAGCGTTGACCGGCTTTCCAACAGGGCTCGGATCAGATCATTGAGTAGGTTTGGAATATCGGCGGGTGGTGCATTTCTGAGGATACGGCAGAGTTCCGCGATGCGGGAGGCGCCGACAGAGAGGCTTGCGCCTTTTAATGTGTGAACACTGCGCCGGAATTCTGTCAGGGCTCTGGTTTCTCCTCGCATGGCGGCGGGAAGCGTATTTTTGAGGGCCAAACAGAGTGCTTCGGTTGAAGCCCAATAAGACGCCAATATTGCGGCGCGGCGTTCTGTATTCGTGGCGGCCTTGATCTGGTCGATCATAGCGTAATCGAGCATTGGGTTTGCTTTAACTTCTATATTCTTCTCAATAATCATATCGGGCAGACGTCGTGGTGCGTGATGGAGTTTCCAGGCCATTTCGATGTCACCTTGATAGAGAGGTTTTGACACAACCGCGTCAAAGCCCGCCAATCGATACCTTTGTTGGTCCTGCGTCCCCGTATGCGCGGTCAGAGCAAATATGGGCATAGCCGTTCTGTCAGGATAATGGCGTCGAATACGGCGGAGAGTTCGTAATCCATCCAAGACGGGCATCATCACGTCCAATAATACGAGATCAAATATATTCCTTTCCAGACTATCCAAAGCCGAAGCGCCGTCCTCTGCCGTGAAGACCGTATGACCTTCTTGTTGCAAAAGCGCACTGGCAACGAGCCGGTTGGCCGAGTTGTCCTCTGCCAGTAATATTCGCAAATTCGGAGTGGGGGCGGAAATCGTCATGAGGGTGTAATAAGGCCAACAACCTAAAATATAGTAAGTATTTGCCAATTACATTTCATGCGCTTGACCCGACTGAATGAGGGCTTATCACCAGTCATAAATATCAGGGGATACAGAGAATGGCTTCAACACCTATCGAACGCGGGACCGCACAATGGTCTTCCCGTTTTGCATTTATTATGGCGGCAGTCGGGAGCTCCGTTGGTCTCGGAAACCTTTGGCGGTTTTCGGCAGAACTCGGCACGAATGGCGGTGCAGCGTTTTTGATGATCTATATTGCTTGTATTGTCTTTGTCGGCGTACCGGTATTGATGAGTGAATATATTATCGGGCGCGCGGGTAATTCGTCTTCTGCGGTTGGGTCTAATAATGATCTTGCGGAGCGATCCGGCGTCTCCAAAGTTTGGAGTTCAGGCGCTTGGTTCGGGATGGTTGCATCCTTTTTGATCGTGAGTTTTTACTGCGTTGTCGCGGCTTGGGTGCTCTCTTACATTCCGAAATTCCTGTTCGGGACATTTAATGGTATGCCCGCGCTAGAGATTGAACAGGAGTTTGGCAAAGTTCTCGCGAACCCAAATACGAATGTTTTGCCTTACTTCTTATTCTTTGGCCTCCTGACAAGTTGGTTGGTGTCACGCGGCGTTAACCGCGGGATCGAATTGGCTGCGAAGCTTCTTATGCCGATTTTCTTTATTCTGCTCATCGGGTTGGCCGCTTATTCTATTATATCTTCGGCCGGTAATGGTGGAACGTCTGAAGCTTTTGCCTTCATGTTCACGCCTGATTTTTCCAAGATCAATGCTGAGGTCGCTCAGTCTGCGCTCGGCCAGGCCTGTTTCTCAATCGGTATCGGCAATGCCATTATGATCACATATGGGGCTTATCTGCCGAGAGACGTGTCCATTCCGAAATCCGCCGTCACAATCTCCTTTGTGGATACGTTGGTCGCAATTATTGCGGGTCTTGCGATTTTCCCCGTCGTCTTTGCGAATAATTTGGATTTTGAAGCGGGCGCTGGAATTTTCTTCACGACCTTGCCGACGGCGATGTCCAATGCTCCGGGCGGCATGTTTATTGGCGCAGCCTTCTTCTTCTTGGCTTTCTTCGCAGCGATTACATCCTCTGTATCACTTTTGGAACCTTCAGTCGCTTATCTGGCTGAGAAGACGGCTTGGACGAAGCGGAAAGCCGCCTGGATTACGGGGGCTGCGATTATGACATTGGGCCTCGGCTCGATTTATATTTCCGGTTTCATGGACTTTATCGACGGTGGCTTGGCAGGTCCAATTCTGGCACCGCTCTCCGCGCTCCTGATTGTTCTGTTTACAGGGTGGCGCCTGAATAAGGCCATACTAGCGCAAGAGTTGGATGGTCCAGGTAGAGCCCTTGGCGAGTTCATTATGATCTTTGTGAAATATATTGCGCCGATTTTCATGGGCCTCATTCTCGTCATGGGGATTTGGGGTAAGTGGATTGCGCCGCTCTTCGCGGGCTAAATCCGAGTTTCAAACCTCACAGTCTTTTAACATGCAAGCTGCAGTCTATCGCTTGCAACGGACTGTGGGGTTGTTAATCAAAGTATAGAGATGTTGATCTGAATGGGGCGTTCAGGGTTTATTCAACATGTTCGACATATCTAAGGGGGTGTGTCGGGACCGCCATGCCATAGGGGTGATGGGGGTTTCTTTCGGGGAATCAATTTATGCGTCTACACAGACTGTGTTTGACTAGCGTTATCGCTGCATCGCTCGCTACAGGTTGCGCGACCGTGGATATGACCGATATGGCAACGCCAATGGCGTCCAAGGCCGAAGCGCCTGCGGAGAAGAATATTGTTCAACGCGCGGCAGCCAAACTCTATGCCGCTTTCACAAATCGCGGTTTTGTTGCAAAGTCTTCCGGCAAACGTGTTCAATCCGCAGCCTCAGTCTTGCTGAATGGTTTGGAAGACCGTGACCTGACGGACACCGAAGTGGTTTACGCCAACCAAGATCTGCCAGAGTCTGTTGTTGAAGCTGACATTCGGTTCGCGTCCAAACATGTCCGTCAGACGACAAAGGCGGCCGAAGTATTCCTCGAGATGGCCGATATAGACCGCAACATGCGCGAGGAGCTTGAAAGCCTTGAACAGGCACTTTTGGCGGCCCGCGAAGCCTCTGATGCTTTTTCGAAATCGACAGAGCGTGAGGGATCTGACTTTCAGGTACTTGAGACAGAAATAGCGGCTCTCACGCGCGTCACGGATCGTTTCGGCGAACGCGTTCGCTTATCCGCTGCCAAGGATATGGCAGCACGCCGGGCGGAAGAGCGCTCCTAACTCCAGAGGTCAGGCGTCGGTGGATGAACCGTTGGACCTTCATATTTTAGGCCATTCGTAATATCCTCCTTGAGCAAGAGCGGCCCGTCCAAGTCGATCACATCGCAGAGGCTCTCGGCCACCATCATCGGGGCCATGGCCAATGAACTGCCGACCATACAGCCCGCCATAACGCGGAAGCCCATGTCTTTGGCCTCGCGCATCAAGGATACACCCGCGCGTAATCCTCCGCATTTATCCAGCTTTACATTCACCGCACGGTAGCCCTGTTCCCAAAGGGTTGTCAGATCATCCGCCGTGTGAAGGCCCTCATCCGCGCAGATTGGAAACAGGCTTTCGGGGAGTCGCCCCGTATGACCGGCGGGCAGGGGCTGTTCGATCAGCGCGATATTTAGCCCTGTGAGCGCGGCCAGAAAATCCGGTAATGCGTCCAAGGTCAGGGCTTCATTCGCATCCAAAATGAGTTTCGCATCCGGCCGTGCTTTTGCAACGGCCAAAACCCGGTCCAAACCGCTTTCACCGATTTTCAGCTTCAGCCAAGGGTAAGCGGCCGCTTCACGGGCAGCTTCAGCCATGACTTGCGGGTCATTCCACGAGAGCGTGAAGGCTGTCTGCCTTGAGGCGGGTTGCGCAAGACCGAGCTGTTGCCAGACTGGGATACCCGTTTTCTTCGCCGTAAAATCCAGCCAAGCCGCGTCAAGAACGTTCTTCGCTGGACCGGGGGGTAAGCGCTCATAGGCCGCATCCACATCTCCAGCGGAAATCCAATGCCTGATTGTGTCTAATTGCGCGGTTACGCTTTCGACGGTGTCTTTATATCTTGCATAGGGGCGACACTCGCCGCGTCCCAAATATTGTCCGTCTGATAAATGCAGCTCGACAATATCGACTTGCCTGACCGTGCTGCGGGATATTTTGAATTCACCGCGCGTGGGATAGCTCTTGGCTTGAATATCCATTTTCATGCTAAAGTGTTTTTCCTTACCCAATGAAGACGAAGCCGCTTGACCTTCCGGTCTTAGCTTTGCACCGTGTCCCCATGTTGGCAACCACCGCAGAATATAGTTTGGAGATGAAGGGCGAAACGCTCATCGTGCATCCCTGCGGTCGCTGGACAATTGAAGAAGCCGGGCAGCTGGATGGTCGTCTGGCCAAGGAGGTTTCGAAGCTCACCTATCGGCACGTCGATTATGATATGTCACGTGTAGAGGAACTCGACACGTCCGGCGCTTATCTCCTCGCGCGGGCCATTCGATATGGCGTGACAGAGGCCGAAAGCTGGAATGTTTGTACGGGAAGCCAGGGTCAGAAAACGCTCATGAGCGCTGCGACCTCAGCCGTTCTCGGGCAGGAGCCCGTTGCCGGACGTCAATGGTATGACGCTTTCGCACGCGTTGGCCAAGCGACCCTTCGTTTTTGGAATGAGCTCGTGGAGACAATGGCCTTTCTTGGCCATTTCTTCGTTGTCTTTGCCAAGGTCCTGGTCAAACCGAAGCGATTGCGCGGCAAGGCCATCGTCAGTTTAATTGAACAGGTTGGATTGGATGCCGCCCCCATTGTCATGACTCTCTCCTTCTTCATCGGCGCGGTTATCGCCTATATGGGGGCGAATCTGCTGGCGAGTTTTGGCGCAAGTGTCTTTATGGTCGATCTTGTCGGGTTCTCTGTTTTGCGAGAGCTGGCTGTGATCATAACCGCTATATTACTGGCGGGACGGTCTGACTCGGCCTTTACCGCTTCCATTGGATCGATGAAAATGCGTCAGGAAATCGATGCGATGACGGTCATGGGGCTTGATACCTACGAAGTTCTCGTCGTGCCGCGTGCGATTGCCTGCCTCGTCGCAATGCCAATCCTGACGTTCCTCGCCATGATGAGCGGTCTTGCCGGAGGTCTGATCGTGGCTTGGGCGACGGCGGATATTTCGCCGATACTCTTTCTCAACCGTTTGAATTATGCGGTTGGTGTCGAGAATATGTGGGTTGGCTTGGTTAAGACACCGTTCTTCGGATTAATCATCGCTGTCATTGGCTGTCGCCAAGGCTTGGCTGTAAGCGGCAGTGTTGAGAGCCTCGGTCAGCGAACAACGACGGCGGTCGTACAGGCGATCTTCGCCGTGATTTTCGTGAATGCCATGTTCGCAATTCTCTTCTATCAGTTGGGAATCTAAGACATTATGCCAGACGCTCACATCAATTCCGACGCACCACCTATGGAGGCCAGGGGCATCCTGACTCAATTTGGTCCGAACGTCATTCACGAAAACTTGGATTTCATGGTTCATACGGGCGAGATTGTCGGCCTGGTCGGAGGGTCGGGGTCGGGTAAATCCGTGCTGCTGAATACGATGTTAGGATTGAAAGAACCGGAAGGCGGGGTCGTAAGATATTTCGGGCAGAACCGGGATGAGCTTGACCCGGAGACCCGACGCGCAATCAATAATGAAATGGGCGTGTTGTTTCAGGGCGGAGCGCTTTTCTCCTCCATGACTGTCCGCGAGAATATTATGGTGCCCATGCGGGAGCATACGGATATTTCTCCGGCCCTGATGCGCGAGCTTGCGGATATGAAGATCCACATGGTGGGGTTGCCACCCGAATCCGCCATTCTCTACCCCTCTGACTTGTCGGGCGGGATGAAGAAACGGGCGGGGCTGGCGCGGGCTTTGGCGCTGGACCCGAAACTTTTATTCTTGGACGAACCCACCGCAGGATTGGATCCGATCGGGGCCAATGCTTTCGATGAATTGATCCTCGGCCTGCGGGAAGCCATGGACCTGACCGTCCTGATGGTGACCCATGATCTCGACAGTCTCTATGCCATCTGCGACCGCATTGCTGTTTTGGTTGATAAACGCATTGCTATCGCCGATAGTTTGGCCGTGGTGAGCAGATATGATCATCCTTGGGTGCAGGAATATTTTGGTGGTCCAAGGTCCCGGGCAGCATTGTCTGCTGGCGGTAGGAAGAGCGAGTAGATGGAAAATAGAGCTAATTACGCTTTAATCGGGATTTTCGTCCTCGTGGTTTTCACGGCTTTCGCGGGCTTTTTGTTGTGGCTGTCGGGTGCGCAACTGAACAAGCAGTTTGATAATTATGAAATCTCATTTCAGGGCGGTGTCAGCGGCTTGAGCAAGGGGAGCGAAGTACGCTTTAACGGTCTGCCGGTTGGTGAAGTCTCTGATCTTCGCTATGACGAAGATGACCCCAATCTCGTTCTCGCAGGCATACAGGTTATTGAGAATACGCCCATTGATACGGGTGCGACGGCGCAGCTCGCTCCACTCGGCCTGACGGGATTGAACTATATCGAAATCACGCCCGGTACGGCGATTGATCCGGTTATGTTGGACGATATGCCGGGCCGGACCAAACGCATTGTCGGGGAGGCCAGTGCGGTTGATGAACTTCTGATGGGCAGTGGCGACGTCGTTGTAGAAGCGCAGACAGCGTTACGGCGGGCGAACCTTCTCCTCTCGGATGAGAATCTGAAGACCTTTGCCGGTATCTTGAAGAATGTTGAAACGATTACGGCCTCTGTTGATGTGTCGGAACTCGATGCGACGAAGCTTAATGATATGATGGATAGTTTCACGAACGCGGCAGATGCCATCGCGGAGACGGCGCGGTCAATTGAGGGAACATCCGCAACAATTGACTCTGTCGTTGCCAAGGACCTTTCATCCTTACTGACCAGTGCTGAAGAGACATTGGGCGGTGTGGATACGACCATTTCGAGTTTCGGCGAAACGGCAGAAGGCGTGGACGACCTCATCGTGGATGCCCGCGATGCTGTGAATCGTCTGTCCAATTCAGGCCTGACCGACCTCGAGGAAACCGTGGATGCTATCCGTCGGCTCGTCACGACATTAGGCCGTGTGGCGGATAATCTTGAACAGAGTCCGGCCCAGTTCATAGCCGGTGCCGAACGCGAAGAAGTGGTGCTGCCGCAATGACATCGAAGCTGATAATTTCCGCACTCCTCACGGCGGCTCTGGCCACCGGATGTGTATCCATCCTGCCCGATCCTGCGCCGCCGCCTTCCGTCTACCGTCTGGAGACAAGCGCAACGGTGATAGACAAGGTCGCTAACCCGGAAATTATTCGCGTGGACCGTCCCGGTTCGCCGCAGATTTTCAACGCCAATGATATCGTTGTGACAATGGACGGTCAGAAACTGTCCGCCGTGGCGCAGGCCAACTGGTCCGATGCAACACCCATTATCATTCAGAACGCAATGATTGATGCCATCTCTGGGTCTCGCAGTTTTATCGGTCTGCTGCCCACATCGGGTGCGCGAACCGAAACGCGCTTGCATCTCTCTATTCAGAATTTTGAGGCCAGCTTTGATCGCGGCGCTGAGTCTGCTCCGCTGGCCGTCGTGCAATATCGTGTGACATATGCCCGCGCAGATGACCGCAAATTGCTGGGTACGCATGTGGTGCGCAAGACGACACGCGCAGACTCGATTGCAGTCCCATCCATCGTTGCAGCCATAGAGATGGCCAATGATGCGGCGATGTCCGACATTGTGACCTGGTTGGAAGGCCAAAGCGCTGCAGCCCCGTCCTAATCCTCGTCTCGGTTCCTCCACCTCTTCCACCCCAACGCGAGCCCGCCAATGACGACGACAATCGCTGCGAGGATGAAGACGACAATCTCGATCCGCTCGCCAAACATCTCGCCCAGCCAATGGATGATCGCAAACAGGATCGCGCAATAGAGCAGGGCCGTCACGAACATGATTGCGCAGAACTTCCCGTAGTGAATCTTGAAATAGCCGCAGGCAATATAGACCGGAACACGGGCGAGGGGGATAAACCGCGCGAGTAGGAGTGTCTTGAGCGGATTGCGCTCGACCTTGTCCTGCATCGCGATGACCTTATCTTTTTCCGCCCAGCGTTTCAGACGCGGATGTTTATGTGCGTGATAGCCGATCCAATATTTCCATATATCCGAGGCAAAGAGGCCGAACAGAATCACAAAGAAGACGACCGGAAAATGTTTCGGGTCCGCCGCACTCAATGATGCGGCCGCAATCACGGCGGCGTCTTCCTGCACGAATGGCCCGACAAATATGCCGAGATAGAGCAGCCAGATTGGGTCCATCATATCCATAGAGTTTTAGCTTCCACCACAGGGTTGAGGGCAGGTCAACTGCACTGAAATAACCCATATCTCCCCGTTGCTCTTGTCCGTCTGCCGTGACATAAGGCGCGAAATTTTCAAACCCGCGGACGGGTGTTTTTCGCTTGTCCTAACATTGGTGACTTCATCATGCAGATCAAAGAGCTCAAGGCCGAAGGCCTGTCCAAGACTTACGCCGTGACTATCCCGAAAGAGGATTTGGCCACGAAGCTTGAGGCGAAAATCAAAGAGATGCAGCCGCAAGTCTCCCTCAAAGGCTTCCGCCCCGGTAAAGTGCCCGTGGGCCATATCCGCAAGATGTTCGGCCAGTCCATCATGAAAGATGTCGTCGAAGCGGAAATCAATGAGAGCTCCCAAAAGGCGATCAATGACAATAAAATCCGTCCGGCGGGTCAGCCAAAGATCGACCTGCGCGCCAATGGCGAAGAGGTCACCAAGGGCGAAGCTGACCTGGAATACACGTTGACCGTCGAATCAATTCCTGATTTCGATCCGGTCGACCCAGAAACGCTCAAATTCACACGTCTCGTCCATGAAGCCACGGATGCTGAATTGGAAGAACGTCTGAAAGAGCTCGCGTCCTCGCAGAAGACTTACAAGAAGAAAGCCAAGACGGCCAAAGCCAAGAAAGACGATGCGGTCCTGATCGATTTCGTCGGCACAGTTGACGGCGTCGCCTTTGACGGCGGCACAATGGAAGGCCATCAGCTCGTCCTCGGCTCTGGCACATTCATTCCAGGCTTTGAAGACCAGTTGATCGGCGCGAAAGCCGGTGACGAAATCGACGTCAAAGTCACATTCCCCGACCCGTATCAATCCGCAGACCTCGCGGGTAAAGACGCCGTCTTCGCGACGAAAGTTGTCGAAGTTCAGGGTGCGAAAGACAGCGAAATCGACGATGACTTCGCCAAGAAATTCGGCATGGAAGACGCGGAAGCGCTCAAAACTGCTGTTAAAGAGCAATATGAAGCCGAGTTGGAAGGTCAATCCCGCCTCCGCCTCAAGCGCGCAATTCTGGACGAACTGGACAGCAAACATAAATTCGATCTGCCGCCTGGCATGGTTGAAGCTGAATTTGGCAATATCTGGCAACAGGTTCAGTCCGAGAAGGAAGCTGGAAATCTTGACGAAGATGATGCCAAGAAATCCGACAAACAACTCGAAAAAGACTACCGCAAAATTGCGGAACGTCGCGTGCGCCTTGGCCTCGTTCTCGCCGAGATGGGTCAGAAACACGAAATCCAGATCACGAATGAAGAGCTGCAGCAGGGCATGATCGCAGAAGCGCGTCAATATCCGGGTCAAGAGCAGCAGGTCATCGAATTCTATCAAAAGAACCCGCAAGCCATCGCCCAACTTCGCGCGCCGATCTATGAGGAAAAGGTCGTCGACCTGATCGTCGAGAAAGCGACCATGAAGGATAAAAAGGTCGATAAGGACACACTCTATGAAGATGACGGGATGATCTAAGCATCTCCTTCGAGATTTGAATTTGAAGCCCGATTGCAGCGATGCAGTCGGGTTTTTTTTATGCGCGGAATGCCCGCAATCGACCCTGCGAGTGGATTGTAGTGTAGCGCCGAAGGGTTATGCCCTTCGGTTCCTCAGCTATTTGATTGATAATCAAATATCTTCGTCATCCCGCACGCAGGCGAAGCCGGAGATGCGGGACCTATCGTCTGCTTTCTCAAACCTGCGTTCACAAACGATAGGCCCCGGCTCAAGGCCGGGGTGACAAATGTATGTCACGCAAGAGCTGTCATGCGTTTCTTACATGGCTCTAATCCCCATGATAATCGGCTATAGCTTTCCGTGCACGGTCCATCAGCGCCTTATATTCAGGATCCGTTGCTTCATTCGGATGTGGCGGCTCCGGGACAAATACGGGTGGGGGTTCCTGCGCTGTCTCTGCCTCCGCATCCTCCATATCCTCAGCAGGTGGCGCGAGCCCTATCCGACGGGCATAGTCCAACTTCTTCCGATGATATGCATTGCCCTCAATATCGAGCTCCGGCGGCACGCGCAGATGAACGAGCGTATCATCAGGCAGGGGTGTGAAGCTGCCAATGACGTGAATGGGGGCTTTCCATTCCGCCATTCGAAGTTTCACCTGTTCCGCGCGGAGTTTCACAGCAAGGATTTGGGTTTTTAGGGAATCAGCAGATTGAGGATTTAAACGTTTCCGGCGTGGCATATTTGATCTCGCGGCAGGGGGACAGGTGCGACTGTCCATCAAGGGGAACGGCGGGGTGCGATGTCCGGTGAAATGGCAGGACTGTCCGCGTGGTGGCCCTCCGCGATGGAGTACCGAAGTAGAAAAATGTTTTACGCAGGGGGCCAAACGTGTCGGAGAACCCAATGAAATGTCGGCGAACCGTTACATTTCGATCCTCCCGTCAGTGCGTTTTACACCCGCACCAACCACGTCCTGTATTTGACTTGCGCCAAATACATAACCACGCGGCAACGGTTTTTGAGAGAGCGGCCGGTCGAATAAACCCCGGAGTCCACCCACTTGGAATGGCCGGTCGGCTCTCACTCTCAAAGGTCCGGCTCAGGTTTGGGACTTCATCCAAACTGCTCAACCCCGCTGTCCCTCAGACCGATCAGTAAGCGCTAATCTGTCCTGTGTCTGAAAGAACGATTTTGAAACTAGCATAACTTCCGAAAGTGAGGATTATTCTCTTTGCGAAAAACACAACTCTCCTCGTCCCGTCGACCCCAGCGAAGGCTGGGGCCCAGAGCGTCAATCAGAGATGTTGGTTTAACTCATTGAAACGATGACCGACTCTGGATTCCAGCTTTCGCTGGAATGAACGGAGTGAAAAGGTACAGGCTGGTCCCAATACACGTATTGAATGTTATCGAAAGTGAGGATTAAGTTTTCAAACCTTCCCTCGCGCCGCGTTTCACCCTAACCCCGCCTCATGGATACTGTCACCGCCCACGGCCATGCCTCGATCAAAAAAGGCTCCAAATCTTTCGCGCTGGCCAGCCGTGTTTTGCCGCCCAGCCTACGCGATGATGCGTCCATGCTCTATGCGTGGTGCCGCTATTGCGATGACGTCATCGATGGGCAGGAAATGGGCCATGGCCAGATCGCGGATTATAAAGACGGGCAGGGAGAACGGCTGGAGATGTTGCGCGAAAAGACCTACAATGCGTTGGCCGGGAAACAGACCGATAATCCGGTTTTTGCGGGCCTTGCACGCGTGATAAAAACGCATGAGATCGATCACCGCCATCCATTTGATTTGCTCATGGGCTTTCAAATGGATGCCGAAGAGCGTGTCTATGAGACGGTCGAGGATTTGCTCGATTATTCCTATCACGTTGCGGGGGTCGTCGGCGTGATGATGGCCAATATTATGGGCGTGCGCGATGACGCGACCTTAGACCGCGCGAGCGATTTGGGGCTGGCCTTCCAACTCACGAATATCGCGCGGGACGTGATAGAGGACGCCCGCGCCGACCGCGTGTTTGTCCCGCAAGATCTCCTGCTGAAACACGGCGCACCGATAGACGCGGAAAAAATGACCCACCGCGAAAACTGGCCCGCCATACATGCCGCCGCCTGTGAGCAGTTGGACATCGCGGAGCAGTATTATGCGAGTGCAAAAGTCGGGATTAAGGAACTTGATTTCCGCTGTGCTTGGGCGATTACGGCGGCGCTCTCGGTCTATCGCGAGATTGGCGAGGTTCTGCGAGCGGGCGGACCGGCGGCTTGGGAAGGCCGCGTGGGGGCCGGGACGGGACGGAAAGTGCGATTGGCGCTAGGCGCAGCAGGGCCGGCTATGGGGCGGAAGAGGGTGGAGGTTATTGGGCGCGATGGGTTTTATGAGAGGTCTTAGACGCATAGGCGCCGCCGTAGACTATTCTTAACCCTACTATAAATATCTTAGGGGCAAGCCTAATGATGACAGTTGTGAAGAGTTTTAGATGTTTTCCGTTCGAGCTTGAAAACCCTAAGGATTTCATTGCCTTTGTAATCCACTTTTACAACATCACCATCGATTAAATCGCGATCGCCTTGCCAGCTATTATTATCAAACTGTCCGATATTAAGATTGCCCTTAACGCGGTAAGAAAATGTTTTGCCCTCAATAGTAATCGATCTTCTATGCGTTCCAGTAATGTGTTCTTCAAAACAACCTTCGACAGTTTTGTACGTATTGTTATTCAAGATTGGACTTACGCGATGCAAACTCGAGTTGGCCTGATTAAAGAACATTAGCCAAGCTAAAGAGGGAGCAAGAATAAACATCGCGCTGAGACATGGGCCCTTAAACCCTGCAAAAATTGAGTTTGAGATGGGGCGGTCTTTTTTATATTCCTTAATGGATGAAATAAGAAATACTGGCCCGAAAATTATAGCAAACCATGAGAGTATACGCTTTACAGATGAATAACTCTCTATCGCATCGTATATGACTTCAACGCTAATTTAGACCTCCTGAGAGCTTAATCCTTCTCCGCCAACCACTTCTCAAGCCAGTGGATATTATACTCCCCCGCCTTAAAATCCTCATTCTCAATGAGTTCTCGATGCAGCGGCATGGTTGTTTGCACGCCCTCAATCACCATCTCGCCCAGCGCGCGGCGCAGGCGTAGGATTGCGCCTTCGCGCGTATGACCCCAGACGATGAGTTTGCCGATGAGGCTGTCATAATAAGGCGGGATTGAGTATCCGGCGTAGAGCGCTGAATCCAAACGGGTATTCATACCGCCCGGCGCGTGAAAGTCTGTGACCTTGCCCGGGCTTGGGGCGAAAGTACGCGGGTTTTCGGCATTGATCCGGCACTCAATGGCGTGGCCTTTGAACTCGATATCCTTCTGCTCGTAATTTAATTCGAGCCCCGCCGCGACGCGGATTTGTTCGCGGACGAGATCTATGCCTGTGATCTCCTCGGTCACGGGATGTTCAACCTGTAGGCGGGTGTTCATTTCGATGAAGAAAAACTCGCCGTTCTCATAGAGGAACTCAATCGTGCCCGCGCCGCGATAGCCGATTTTGCGGATGGCCGTGGCGACGATTTCACCAATATCTTCGCGCTCTTTCGCGGTCAGGGTCGGTGAGGGCGCTTCTTCGAGGACTTTCTGGTTTCGCCGTTGCAGCGAGCAATCCCGCTCGCCCAAATGGACGACATTGCCATGCGTATCGGCGAGGACCTGGATTTCGATATGACGGCCACCCGTGAGGTAGCGTTCCAGATAGACTTCGCCATTGCCGAAGGCCGCAATCGCTTCCTGTTGCGCGGCAGAGAGCGCGCTTTCCAATTTGTCCGCAGTTTCGGCCAGACGCATGCCACGCCCGCCACCACCGGCGGCGGCCTTGACGAGGAGGGGGAAGCCGACATCTTTGGCGACGTCCTTGGCTTCTGCGTAAGTCGTGACCGACCCGTCAGAGCCGGGCACGACGGGAATGCCCGCCGCCATGACGGTTTCCTTGGCCGTGATTTTATCGCCCATGATGCGGATATGTTCCGCCGTCGGGCCGATAAAGGCCATGCCGTGGGCTTCGACAATTTCCGCGAAACGGGCGTTCTCGGACAGGAAACCATATCCCGGATGGACGGCATCGGCATCGGTGATTTCACAGGCCGCGATGATTGCGGGTATGTTGAGATAGGAGTCTGTGGCGCTATTCGGCCCGATACACACACTCTCATCCGCGAGCTTCACATGCATGGCGTCGCGGTCAGCCTCTGAATGCACGGCGACCGTATTGATGCCCATTTCCTTACAGGCGCGATGGATGCGCAGGGCGATCTCGCCGCGATTGGCAATTAGGACCTTTTTGAAAAGTCCTTGATTGCTCGAATTCGATTTACCGGATTTAGGCATTAGACGATGATGAACAGCGCTTCGCCGAATTCGACGGCGGAGGCATCTTCGACTAGCATGTCTTCGATCTTGCCGGATTTCGGCGCGACAATCGGGTTGAAGGTCTTCATGGCCTCAATCAGCATGACCGTGTCGCCCTCTTTGACCTTATCGCCGACTTTGACGAAAACGTCCGCATCGGGCGAGGGACGGGTATAGGCCGTTCCGACCATCGGGGATTTGACCGCGCCCGGATGGGCAGCCGCATCGGCGGGCGATTCTTTCGTTGCCACGGGTTGTGACGGCACGGCGGGGGCGGGCGCAGCAGCAGGCGCAGCGGCCATGACATGTTGCATCGGCGCGGCAGCGGGACCGGATTTGGACAGGCTGATTCCCAAATCACCCTTTTGGAAATCAATTTCCATCAAGTTTGAGTCTTCGAGCAGTGACATGAGTTCCTTGACGAACTTCAAATCTTTTGCGGTTGGCTCGCTATTGTCCTTTGACATGGTCTCTCCCTCATCCGACCGGTGAATCGGTTAATTGTCTGTTTCTAGCAGATTTGACAGCGCTTGCAGCCCTAAAACATAAGAGTCTGCGCCGAATCCGCTAATCGTGCCATGAACGGCCTCTGAAACATAGGATCGGCGGCGAAAACTTTCGCGTTTGGCAGGTTGCGAGAGATGGATTTCCACACTCGGCACGGACACGGCTTTTAACGCGTCATGTAGGGCGATGGATGTGTGCGTGTAGGCGGCGGGGTTGATCACAATGCCCGCGCCGTCCCGTCCGGCTTCCTGAATGAAATCAACGAGTTCGCCCTCTATGTTCGACTGTTTAAAGACGATGGCGTGGTCCAAAGCTTCTGCCACCTCTTCGCAAATGACCTCAATATCAGCCAAGGTCTGCGTCCCGTAAGTCTCAGGCTCCCGCGTGCCGAGCAGGTTCAGGTTGGGACCATTGATGATGTAAATGGGCTTCGTCATTGCACTCTCTCTTCACGCCGTGGTAACGCGCGGTGAAGCGGACTTCAACAAGAGGATGACCCGTGCATCTCATCATTAATGGCAAAGATCACGATGACCTGCCGGACGGACTGACCGTCGCGGGATTGATCGCGCATCTGGAATTGCCGGAACGCAAGATCGCGGTTGAACGCAATCGCGAAGTCATCCCGAAATCCACCTATTCCGAGACGCCGCTGAACAATCACGACGTCCTCGAAATCATACATTTTATCGGAGGCGGCTAGTATGTCCGATCCTATGGTCATAGCCGGCCGCAGCTTTAACTCCCGCCTGATTATCGGGACGGGGAAGTTCAAAGATTACGAAGAGAACGCTGCCGCATTGGAAGCGTCCGGCGCGGATATGGTCACGGTTGCCATTCGTCGTGTGAATCTGGACCAGCCGGATGCCCCGCTGCTGACCGACTCAATCGACCCGAAGACGACGACTTACCTGCCCAATACGGCGGGATGTTTCACGGGCGAAGATGCCGTGCGGACATTGCGATTGGCCCGGGAACTGGGCGGATGGAACCTCGTGAAACTCGAAGTGCTCTCCGATGTGCATCTTTACCCGGATATGGCGGAAACACTGGCCAGCCTAAAACTCCTCGTCGCGGATGGTTTCGATGTCATGGTCTATTGCACGGATGACCCCGTCTATTGCCAAAAGCTACAAGATGCAGGCGCCGCCGCGATCATGCCGCTCGCGGCACCGATTGGGTCTGGGCTGGGCTTGCTCAATCCGACAAATATCCGCCTCGTGCGCGAAGCCGTGACGGTTCCCGTCATAGTCGATGCGGGATTGGGTACAGCGTCAGAAGCCGCAGCCGCTATGGAACTCGGTGTGGACGGCATCATCGCGAATTCGGCCATAGCCGGCGCAAAAGACCCCATCCGCATGGCGCGGGCGTTTAAATATGCGGTGATTGCGGGCAGGGAAGCGTATTTGGCGGGACGGATAGAGCGGAAACAATATGCGGTTCCGAGTAGTCCGACGAGCGGGATGATTGAGTAAGATTTAGATTTAGAAGTTTTCGTCATTACCGGGCTCGTCCCGGTAATCCATACTGAATTTTCGATATCGTATGGATTACCGCCACAAGGGCGGTAATGACGGCATAAAAAAGTAAGATGGGCTTCACAGCCACACCACTTGCAATCCGCTCTTCCCATCCCAACCTATTTCGTCTATCCGCCGCGCTTGAAATTACCGGAAATACCTCATGTCGACCGTTCTGCTCATTATCCAACTCATCATCTCCGTCATTTTGACGGGTTTGATTCTGATTCAACGCTCTGAAGGCGGCGCGCTCGGTATTGGCGGCGGGGGCGGCGGTGGGCTAATGTCCGGTCGGTCCGCGACAACATCTATCGCCCGCATGACCGGGATTATCGGCGCGGTTTTCGTGGTCAATTGCTTGGCGCTTTCCGTCGTCTATCAGATCGAAACACGGGATAACTTGATTATCGATGATGTAACTGTCTCGCAGCCCTTGACGGCCCCGACCGATTCATCCGAAGGAACGGTCCCGTTGGTTGATGAAACTCCGGCAGTGGAAAACACTGACTCCGAAGCGGACTCAACACCAGATGCGGACACGCCGGAGCTGTAAAACTCCGACGACGCCCGCCAAGACTTAAGGCGGGATTCATGCCCAGATACATATTTATCACCGGCGGTGTTGTTTCGTCGCTTGGCAAGGGTTTGGCCTCGGCCGCGCTTGGCGCATTGCTGCAATCGCGTGGCTATAAAGTTCGCCTGCGTAAGCTCGACCCTTATCTCAACGTCGATCCGGGCACGATGAGCCCGTATCAGCACGGTGAAGTTTACGTCACGGATGACGGGGCGGAGACCGATCTCGATCTCGGTCATTATGAACGGTTTACGGGCGTCAGTGCGGCGCAGTCGGACAATATTACAACGGGCCGAATCTATTCCAACATCATCGCCAAGGAACGGCGCGGCGATTATCTCGGCGCGACTGTGCAGGTGATTCCGCATGTCACGAATGAGATAAAAGATTTCATCGGCTCGGATGCGGGCAATGTTGATTTCGTACTCTGCGAAGTCGGCGGCACCGTCGGCGATATTGAGGGTCTGCCATTTTTTGAAGCGTTGCGTCAGTTCAGTCAGGAACAGCCGCGCAACAACACTTGCTTCCTCCACGTGACCCTCATGCCCTTTATCAAAGCGGCGGGTGAGATGAAGACGAAGCCGACTCAGCATAGTGTGAAAGAGCTGCGCTCTATCGGGATTCAACCGGATATTCTGCTCTGCCGTGCGGATCGCGAGATTGATCCGTCGGACCGTCGGAAAATCGCGCGCTTTACAAATGTGCGAGAGAGTTCCGTCATTCAGGGGCTGGATGCGCGGTCCATATATGACGTGCCGCTCGCCTATTACAATGAAGGCTTGGACCGCGAGGTGCTCGCCCATTTCGATATTGAAAACCCGCCGGAAGCGGACCTGTCCAAATGGCAGGAGATTTCCGAAACATTGCACAATCCCGAAAATGGCACGGTCAATATTGCCGTTGTCGGGAAATATACCGTTCTGCCCGATGCCTATAAATCCATCACCGAAGCGCTCGTCCATGGTGGGATTGCCAATGATGTGAAGGTGAAAATCAATTGGTTCGAGGCGGAAGAGTTTGAAACCGCAGAGGCTGTCGATGTCATGAAGGGCATGAATGCCATCCTCGTCCCCGGCGGGTTCGGGGAACGCGGGACAGAAGGCAAAATCAAGGCCGTCCGCTACGCCCGCGAGAACGACATTCCATATTTCGGAATTTGCCTCGGAATGCAGATGGCCGTGGTCGAAGCGGCGAGAAACCTCGCGGGACTGGACGCGGCGAGTTCGTCCGAGTTTGGCGAAGAGGGCGAGAATGTCGTCGGCCTGATGACGGAATGGACCAAGGGCAATGAACGTCTGGAACGCACGGCGAATACCGATTTGGGCGGAACGATGCGCCTCGGCGCCTATCCTGCGACGCTGGAGGCGGGCAGCCTCGTCGCCGAAGAATACGGCACGACGGAGATTAGCGAGCGCCACCGTCACCGCTATGAGGTGAACATCGAATATCGCCAGAAACTGGAAGACGCAGGCCTAAAATTCTCCGGCCTGTCACCGGACGGCGTCCTCCCCGAAATCGTAGAAATTCCGGGCCACCCGTGGTTTATCGGCGTGCAATATCACCCGGAGTTAAAGAGCAGGCCTTTTGATCCGCATCCGCTGTTTCGAGGGTTTGTGAAGGCGGCGGTGGAGCGGAGCCGGTTGGTCTGATGCGTTATTCTCTTTTACTTGCCGCGACGTGTTTCGCTCTATCCGCCTGCCAAACTGTTCCGAGTGTCATCCCTGATGTCGATACACCTCTTGGGATATTCGAAACGCTAGCCTCTGACGAAATGGCGGGGCGTCGGACGGGGACGGATGGTAATCGGAAAGCGCGCGAGTTTTTGTATCAGGAGGCCAGCTATGTGGACTCGTTCAAAAGCGTCATAATCGACCGCTTTAGTTTTGAACGCCCGATCCGAAATGCAGAGCGGGAAGTCACGGGATCAGAACGCCTCGATGGTTACAATATTGAGGGTCTTATTGTGGGCGAGACGCCGGATAGCGGCCCACTGCTCGTTATCACGGCGCATTATGATCATCTTGGTGAGAGGGACGGAAAAATCTGGAACGGTGCGGATGATAATGCGTCGGGCAGTGCGGCGCTCTTCGCGATTGCTGAGAGCTTTGAAGCCAAGCCTCCGAAACATGACGTCTTGGTCGTCTGGCTGGATGCCGAGGAAATGGGTCTGAGTGGGGCCAAGGCTTTGCTCGAGGCGGAGAAGAATTTTGAGGGCCGCGCGGTCTTTAACCTCAATCTGGATATGATTAGCCAGAATGAGAATGAGCTCTATTTCGCAGGCGCTTATCACACGCCAGCGCTAAAAGACCTTATCGCCCCCGCAGCCTCCGGCCTGACCCTCTCCTTCGGCCATGACGCGCCGGAAGACGGTAGCGATGATTGGACAATGCAATCCGACCACGGCCCGTTCCACGCAGTAGGCATCCCGTTCGGCTATTTCGGGGTGGAAGATCATCCGCATTATCACCGCGATACGGACGAGTTCGAGACAATCCCGCAGGAGTTTTATGCGAGCGGCGTGCAAACGGTCGTTAATGCTGCGCATATTCTGGATGAGAATTTGGGGGATTTGGCGCGGGTTGCTGAGTAGGTTTGTTTCAAGGAAAACCTCTTGGCTACTCTATTGCTATCAGATCGCTAAGTGTAGGTATTGATACCTGACAGGCTTTTCATTTTGTCAATCTTTTGATCGTTATTGGTGAGGGATGATTTTTCTTACTACACCTGAATGGGTCAAAAGCATTCCAAGTTTCATATTCACAGCCTTGTTTTTGGTCTTGGCGTTCTTTTTAAGTGCTCTTTTTCAGAATTTTAAATATCGTTTCTCTTTAAAAAATAAGTCGGCCCAAATATCAGATGAGGAGGTGTCTTACGTCAAAGAACGGGCACGGCAAGTGGTTCGACTTGGAAAGGATACTTACGAAATTATGTGGGATTCTATTGAAGACGCTGCACTCGACAGCGGCGTTAACAGAGTGCTTGCTAAGTCAATTCTTGATACAGAAATATCAAACTTAAAGTCCGAACAAGTTAATTGGCCACCTGTAACAGATAATGATCATCTGGAAGCCGCATTTACTGAATTGAAAAAGATGGGGTATCATACAGGAACAGGTATAGTCGAAGATCCAAGTTATGAAATATCCTTGGCTCGCAAAGCTGCTAAAAGTACAAAGCTTCATGGTCTCAGTATTCTTGGATACGTCTTCTTTACTTGCGAAAATGCGGAAGATGCTATGTCTGGATCGCCCATAGAATTTTGGTATGGGTCTGTAAGAAAAAGGTCATCAGCTGCCGAAAACATAAAAATTGCGAATGACCTAAACTTTGTATTGCAAGAACAAGGTTTGAGAACCAATTGGGATGGCAGTGAAAAGTCTCAAATTACGCTCAATATAGACTGGAAGGTTCGTTGGGATGAAGTGAGGATGGTGTCTAATTAAATCCCGAAACTCGTCCCACATCCGCAATTTGCTGTCGCATTCGGGTTCGTGATTTTAAACGCTGAACCAATCAGCTCATTCGTGTAGTCAATTTCTGAGCCCGTCAGGAACTCCAAACTCATTTCGTCAATCAAAACCCGTGCGCCGTCGCGTTCGATGAGCAGGTCGTCGTCATTGGCGCTTTCCGCGAAATCGAACTTATAGGAAAAGCCGGAACAGCCGCCGCCTTCGACGGCGACTCGCAGGTAATCCTGCTTGCCCATTTTGGCCATGATCGCGTTGATTTGCGTCGCGGCAGAGGCGCTGAGGGTTACGGGAGTTTCGGTGGTAATCTCGGTCATAGAATCTATATAGGGGCGCAGCCCTGATTTGGAAAGATTCTAACGTGGTCAAATACCCTTCCGTGCGTCCCCTCGCGATTTACGCGTCCAACCCGAATACGGCGCGGGGGCGAAAAATCCCTCAGCCCAGCGCGTCGGAGCGCAGTCCGTTTCAACGGGACAAGGACCGGATCATCCATTCTTCCGCCTTTCGCCGCCTGAAAGGCAAGACACAGGTCTTTGTCGCACATGAGGGCGATTATTACCGCACGCGCCTGACGCACAGTCTCGAGGTCAGCCAAATCGCACGGTCCATCGCGCGGGTGCTGGGGCTGGATGAGGATTTGGCGGAATGTCTCGCTTTGGCCCATGATCTCGGTCATCCGCCTTTTGGTCATAGCGGCGAATATGCGCTGGCGGCCTGTATGGAAGGTTATGGCGGGTTTGACCATAATGCGCAGACCCTGCGCATCGTGACACATCTGGAGGGGCGCTATGCCGAATTTGACGGGCTGAACCTGACCTGGGAAACGCTGGAGGGGATTGCGAAACATAACGGGCCGTTGGTCGAAAAGCCGTCCGATGTCGCGGCGCTGCCCTGGGCGTTGAAGGCGATAGATAACTGGCAGGCGCTGGAACTGGAAACCTTTGCCGGGCCGGAGGCACAGGTCGCCGCGCTGGCCGATGATATTGCCTATAATAATCATGATCTGGATGATGGGTTGCGAGCCGGGCTCTTCACCGTCGACGAAGTGACGCAAATTCCGTTTGTGGGCGAGATGTTTGCCGATGTCCGCCGACGCTATCCCGATATTTCAGAGGATCGCCTGATCCATGAGGCTGTGCGGGATATGATCGGCTATATGGTGGCAGATGTCCTGACCGAGACGCGCAAACGCATCGCCGCTGCCAATCCCCAAAGTGCGGATGATATTCGCGGGCTGGACCACGCGGTCGTCGACTTCTCGGAAGAGTTTCGCGCAAAGGAAAAGCCGCTTCGCGATTTCCTGTTCAAGAACATGTATAAACATTACAAGGTGAACCGCATGATGAGTCAGGCGAGCCGGGTTGTGACGGAGCTGTTTGAGTTGTTCATCAAAGAGCCTGAACTCCTGCCGGATGATCTGTTTGTGATGACGGAGGGGCCAGAAAACGATGTCACGGCGCGGGTCGTCTGCGACCATATTGCGGGGATGACGGATATCTTCGCGATTACGGAACATAAGAAGCTGTTCCAGCCCACAGGATATCTGTAAGCGTTTATTAACCTCATTTTTTGATCTTGTGGCCCATGTTCCTGTGTGACGGGGTTTTTTCACGCCCTGTTTTACGATAACACGGACAAAATTTCGAAGAGTTTCTAATGTCAGATACGCCCCCACATGAAGAATTCTCGCCGCATCTCCAAGCGGGCGAAGATGTGCTGCAGCCCTATGATGCGCGCGAGCGCGAGGGTCTGCCGCCCATGATTAAACTCGCACTGGTCGCGATTGGTCTTCTGGTCATCGCGTTCATTGTGATGAAACTCTATCAGCCGGGTGTGCGGGACCGCTCTGATCCGCCGCGCATTACGGCGGATAATACACCGTTCAAAGTCCCGCCAAAAGATGCGGGCGGTACGCAGACACCCAATCAGGATAAGGTCGTGTTTGACGTCATGGACGGACAGTCGCCGACGACGGAGGCTGACCCAAAGCCTCTTCCGGAAGACCCAATCAAGATCGAAGCGCCTGATCCGGTTGAGTTAAAACCCGTTGAACCTGTGCCCGAAGTCAAGCCTGATCCCGTACCGCAACGGCCAGTCGTGACCCGGCCGACTGTAACGGCTCCGGCCTCCGGCAATTCCGATTGGGTCGTGCAGGTCGCCTCTGTCCGTGCAGAAAGCGATGCGACGAATATCTGGTCGCGTATTCAGCGGAAATTCCCAAGTTTGGTCAGTGGCGCGTCCTCCGATGTGAAACGCGTCGATTTGGGCGATAAGGGTATTTACTACCGTCTGCGCGTGGCAGGACTGGCCGATAAATCCGCGGCGCAGAGTATGTGCACCAGTTTGAAAGCGGGCGGGCAGGATTGCCTCGTCACGAAGCGCTAGGTCAATGTCTGCGCCGCTGTCCTGCATTCTCGGCCTGTCGGGTCTGCGGCTGAAAAAATCTGAATCCGTCTTTCTGCGCGACGCGAACCCTTGGGGCGTCATCCTGTTTTCTCGCAATGTCGACACGCCGGATCAATTGCGAAAGCTGACGGGCGATATTCGCGATGCGATGGGGCGGGAGACGCTGATTTTTGTCGATCAAGAGGGTGGACGTGTTCAACGGTTGAAGGTCCCGCATTGGCCCGCCTATCCGAGTGGTGATAAATATGCCGCGTTCTATCGGCGGCATAAAGGGCAGGGCTTGCGCGCCTGCTATCTCGGTCATCGCTTGATTGCCCATGATCTCCGCGCTGTCGGGATTACAGCGGATTGTGCGCCCGTGCTCGACCTGCCGCAGCCAGATGCGGACCCGATTATCTCTGATCGTGCGCTCGGGGATTCTGTCGAAGACATCATCAATATGGCCCATTCTGCCATGGCGGGCTTGATGTCCGGCGGTGTGGCGCCCGTCGTGAAACATATCCCAGGACATGGTCGTGCAACGGTGGACAGTCACATAGCCCTGCCAAAAATTGACGCGAGCCGCGAAATGCTTGAGGCCACAGACTTCGTCCCGTTCCGTAAACTCAATGACGCCCCCATGGCGATGACCGCCCATGCTGTTTACTCTCACAGTTCCAAATCCGCCGTAACGGTCTCGAAGAAATCTCTCACCGATATCATTCGTAAAACCATCGGATTTGACGGCCTGTTGATGAGTGATGATCTGGATATGAAAGCCCTCGCGGGTGATCTGACACGGAAAACGGAACGCGCACTGGCGGCGGGGTGCGATATCGCGCTGCAATGTTCCGGCGTGCTGACTGATAGTGTTCAGGTCGCGAAAGGGGCGATGCGTCTCTCCGGTGAAGCATTGCGCCGTGCCACGGTCGCGGATTTTTGTTCCGACCATATCACAGATTTTGATATCCAAGCTGCCCGTGATGAATTTACGGAATTGATGTCGCAATGAATGAGGAGTTTCAGGAAGATCTGAAATTCGACGCCGTGATGGACGCGGCGGATGAGGGCGAGTCGCTCGTCCTTGATCTGGACGGCTATGAGGGCCCGCTCCATCTCCTGCTCGAACTCGCGCGGAAACAGAAAGTTGACCTCGCGCGGCTGTCCATTCTCGACCTAGCAGAACAATATATCGCCTTTATCAAACAGGCGCAGGACCTGCGCATTGAACTCGCAGCTGATTACCTCGTCATGGCGGCGTGGCTGGCTTACCTGAAATCCAAACTCATCATCCCGCGAGAGCAGGGCGAGGGTGAACCCGAAGTCGAAGAAATCGCCGCGCATCTGGCGTTTCGTCTGGAACGATTGGAAGCGATGCGCCGCGCCGTGGACGGGTTGATGCGTCTACCGCAAATGGGCGAAGATATCTTTGCACGCGGTGCGCCGGAAGGTTTACGCAGTCGAACCTCGCCGATTTTCGAAGCCGAGATTTTCGACCTCCTAAAAGCTTACGGTACATCGCGCAGTCGTGCCGCGATCCGCAATCACAAACTCCCGCGCCCGCGCGTGATGAGCCTGGATGATGCCCGCAATCGCCTTAGACGGGCCTTGACCGCAACAGGGATAGATATCGCCGATTGGGTCCAATTGGATATGTTACTGCCGGACGGCGCAGAGATTGGCGCGGACGGCGTGCCGCAAGCGTCCGTTCGCGCGAGTTCGCTCTTGGCCGGATTGGAATTGGCCAAGGAAGGTCATATCGAATTGCGGCAGTTAAAGGCGTTTGCCCCGATCTTCCTGCGCGGTGTGGAACAAGATGAGAGCAAGGATAAGGCAGAATGAGCAAGACATCCGACCGGATCAATAAAGCCGCCGCCGGTATTGAAGCGGGCGTCGTCAATCTGACCGAACGTTTGAAGACGAGCGGCGATATTGACGGGAATCTTCGTCTGTTGGAGGCGCTGCTCTTCGCCGCTGTTGAACCGATTGATGTTCAGACCTTGCGGGAACGTCTGCCGGAAGATGCGGATGTCGGTGCACTCCTTGCGCGGCTCGCACGAGATTATGACGGACGCGGCGTGAATCTCGTGCGCGTTGCGGATAAGTGGCGGTTTCAGACCGCGCCTGATCTGTCGGATAATCTCGTCGATGTGAAAGAGGCGCGGCGGAAATTGTCCAATGCGGCGTTGGAAACACTCGCCATCGTCGCCTATCACCAACCCGTCACGCGGGCGGAAATTGAGGATGTGCGCGGTGTCGCGGTGTCCAAGGGCACGCTCGATGTTCTGATGGAACTCGGTTGGCTACGCCTGCGCGGTCGCCGCCGCACGCCGGGGCGGCCTGTGACCTATGGGACCACGGATGGTTTTCTCGCCCATTTCAATCTGGAAACGATTTCCGACCTGCCGGGGCGTGAGGATTTGAAAGCTGCAGGCCTGCTCGATCCTCGCCTGCCGAAAGATTTCGAAATGCCGGAACCGATGCAGATGGATGATCTCTCCATTGGCGAAGACCCGCTGGATGACGAGGATGATCCGAATTTCTTCGAAGACTTCCTCGAAGACGGGGATGAAGACTCTTAACGCTAGGCGTATAAGGTGCTTGTCGCCGCCGCTTTCGCTCTCTATCTCTAACTTCGAACGCTAATTCAGGAATATGTCCCATGCCACATTGGTCCGGTCTTCTTATCATCGCCGTTATCGTCCTCGTCATCTTTGGTGGACGCGGAAAAATCTCGTCTATTATGGGCGATATGGGGAAGGGGATTTCATCCTTCCGCAAGGGGTTAAAGGATAATGTTGAGGACATGAAAGACGCCGCCGATGACGCGTTGGATGTCACGCCGAATAAGGCTGAAAAAGTTAAAGAAAAGCGCTAAGCGACTGTAAGAGAGGGCTTTTCGCCCATGCTCCCTTCCATTGGATTTATGGAAATGATGGTTCTGGCCCTGCTGGCCATTATCGTCGTTGGTCCCAAGGATCTGCCCAAGCTCATGCGGACGCTGGGCCAGTGGACAGCGCGTATCCGCGCCATGGGCAATGAGTTCAAAGCCGCCTTTGACGATATGGATGCCGACGGCGAAGTTGCCGCAATCCGCAAGGAAATCGAAGAACTGAAGAAGATCGGTAAGCTCGACCTGCAAGAACTCGATCCCGAGCTCGACGGCGAAATGCGCGAATTGGACGCGGAGCTGCGCATGGGTACAGACATGTCTTCGCCGCACACACCCGAGAAAAGCGATCCGGAAGTTAAGTCAGATGACTGAGCGGATTGAACAGGACGAAGTCGCGGCCAGCGAGGCCCCTTTGCTGGATCATCTGCTGGAACTGCGCTCGCGGCTCATCAAGATGTGCGCGGCTCTGGCGCTGGGCTGTATCATCTGCGCGCCATTCCTCCGCCAGATTATCGCCTTTCTCATGCGGCCTTTTGAAGTGGCGATGGTCAAATATAATGCGGGACTGGTTGAGAAGGGATTGGAACCGATTGATTTGGGCCTGATCGCGACACATCCGTTGGAGACGTTTTTCGTGAAAATGAAAATTGCGCTTTTCGGCGGGATAATTCTCGCCTTTCCCATCATCGCCTATCAAATCTACCGTTTCGTCGCGCCGGGACTTTACAAGTCAGAGAAATCAGCTTTTGTCCCTTATCTCATCATGTCGCCTATCTTATTCATCCTGGGCGCAGGCATGGTCTTCATGTTCGTCTTCCCTTTCGTCATGGAGTTCGCGCTGAACCAGCAGAGTTTGGGGCAGGGCGAGACCATAGATCTGATGACGAAGATTAGCGACTATCTGTCCCTCGCCATGACGCTGTTCCTCGCTTTTGGCCTGGCCTTTCAATTGCCCGTCATTCTCTCGCTCTTGGGGCGCGCCGGGATCGTCACGGCGGACGGATTACGCGGGAAGCGGAAATACGCCGTGCTCGGCATCGCAGTTTTCGCAGCCTTTGCGACGCCCCCCGACCCGATCACGCAGTTCATTCTTGGTGGGGCGATTTACTGTCTCTACGAAATCTCGATCCTCTCTGTCGCCGTACTGCAGCGTCCAAAGCCCGAGGAAGAAAGCCAATCGGCTTAGGCTTTCATTAATCACGATGGTTCATAATCACGCAACTTTTAGACTTGCGACAGGATATGACCATGCGCGCCAAAATTCTTCTTTCCGCTGCTGCTTTCACACTCATGGCGACCCCGGCTTTCGCCCAATCCAGCTATAATGTAGTTGTTGAGCCCGTCGCGCCGACCGTCCAAGACATCATCAATGCGCCCGTCGAGTATGACGAGAACGGCGTTGTGAAGGCGCAATATTTCAAGGCTGATGATTTATCAGAGGCAGAATATCAAGCGCTCTTGGAAGAGGCGGACCGTATTCGCGCTTACCAAGCTGCGAACGGGACGGAGACCGTGATTGTGGACGTGCCGCAATCAACGACTACATATGATGCACCGTCTTCTTATGGCTACGAGTCTACAGACACCTATCAAGTTGAGCTTTATTCTTCTGAGCCTGCGACGAGCGCGCCGACTACTGCGAAAATTCATACTGTGGCGAAGGGCGACACACTCTATAATATCTCGAAACGCTATGATGCGAAGATTGCGGATATCAAATCCGAGAACGGACTGAACTCCAATGCCCTGTCAATCGGGCAGCAAATCCGGATTCCAGGGGTTGTATCCTCCAGCCTGAATTCAACAATTGTTCAGCCCATCTTTGCCAGCACACCAACGCGTGACGGTGTTGTTACCCGACGCGTCGTGCAGAATGCCCCGATGATTGTGAAACCTGTCATCAATTCCGGGACACAGGTCTATGCGGTGCTGCCAAAGGATACGCTTTATTCCATCTCCCGTCGGACCTGCGTCGGTGTGAAAGATTTGATCGCGACGAACGGGATTACAAATCCTAACGCCTTGACCCCAGGGCAGCGTTTGAACTTGCCGGCGGGTCACTGTCTCGCAAAATAAGCAGATCTAGCTGTAAAGATAAAAATTCATCCCGCCTTTGCGCGTTGCAATGGCGGTTTCGCGCCCTATATAGCAATTTAACTCAAAAAGATGGTCTCGCCATGTGACCATCATAACGTGGGGACGTTAGAATGATTTCTTTGATTCAACAGACAGCAGGCGGCGGCGGTGCAGCCGGTGGATTCTTAAACTCTCTCCTGCTTTTCGGTCCCCTCATTCTCATCTTTTACTTCCTGATTTTGCGTCCGCAAAATAAGCGGATGAAGGCACATAAAGAGCTTGTGGCGAATGTTCAGCGAAATGATGTGGTCGTCACAAATGGCGGTATTATTGGCAAAGTCAAAAAGGTCAGCGACGAAGAATTGACGATCACATCCGGCACATCCGAATTTAAAGTTGCCCGCTCCATGATCGCCGATGTTCGCAATCCCAAAGCGGCAGCCAACGACTAAGTTCATCAAAACTCGGTCGTAAAGGACTGACATCATGTTATTTTTCTCCCGCTCCAAGATTTTGATGATTTGCGGAGCCGTGCTTCTCGGGCTTTTATTTGCTATCCCGAATGCCCTCAATTCGGACACGCGGGAGAGCCTGCCGGGTATGTTCCAACGCACGATGAACCTGGGTCTCGATCTTCAGGGCGGGGCGCATATGCTGTTGGAAGTCGACCTGACATCAGTCTTGGACCAAGCGCTGCAAAATGAACGGACGGCCATTATTGATGCGTTCCGGAATTCGGAGGACCGCCTTCGTACGGCCAGCGCACCAACGGTCAGCGGGAATAAAATTACACTGCAAATGCGGTCTGCAGAGGATGCAGACAAGGCCATGCCGCTCTTGCAGGAGCTCTCACAACCGATTGATCCGGCAAACTTGAATACGGCAAAAACAACACGTGTGACGCGGGAAGCGGACCGTGTGATCTCTGTTGAGATTACAGATGCGAATATTGAATATATTCGGAAACAGACGATTGATAAATCAATCGGCGTTCTAAGGCGGAGGATTGACCCGCAGGGGAATACTGAGCTTACACTTGCTCCCGAAGGTGACGAGCGCATCCTGCTTCAGGTTCCAGGCGCGAAAGATATCGATACGATCAAATCACGGATAAACCAATCTGCAAACCTCTCTTTCCATCTCGTCAATGAGCAGGACAGTACGAATCAGGCCGCCCTGACAGATGCGGTTCAAAATAATCGTGTTGGTATCGGGGACGTCTATTACCCTTACTCCGAGAGTGAAGGGGCTGGTGGATTGATCGTGAATAAGCGGACGCGGATCACTGGTGATTGTCTGAAGAATTCTGCGGCGGGCCCGCATCCCGAAAGTGGCGGTGCGGTTGTTAATTTCTCTTTCAACGTGGCTTGTGCACGTGAGTTCGGGACGATGACGGCAAAGAACATCAACAAACGCTTTGCTGTCGTGCTAGATGGAAAGATCATTACCGCGCCGAATATCCGTTCTCCCATCACGGGCGGGTCGGGCTTTATTGAAGGTGGGTTCACAATGGAATCCGCGCGTGATCTGTCGCTTCTCCTTAATGCAGGTGCCCTACCGGCCAAGCTGATTATTGTCGAAGAACGGACGGTCGGTCCGGGTCTTGGACAGGACTCGATTAATGCCGGTAAGATTGCTTCGATTATCGGTTTGGCCGGTGTCGCGCTCTTTATGTGGCTCTCTTATGGCCTGCGCTTCGGCACGATTGCGAATATTGCTCTGGCGACGAATATTATTCTTATTGCGGGTGCGCTCTCGCTCTTTGGTTCAACGCTGACATTGCCGGGGATTGCGGGTATTATCCTGACCATTGGTATGGCGGTGGACGCGAACGTGCTAATTTTTGAACGCATACGCGAGGAAACCTATAACGGGAAAACCCCGATTAATGCGATTGAGACTGGCTATAAGCGGTCCCTTGCGCCGATCCTGGACGCCAATATTACAACGCTGATTGCGGCGATCACCCTTTACTTCGTCGGTTCCGGACCTGTGCGCGGCTTCGCCGTGACGCTTGCCATTGGTATCGTTATGTCGGTCTTCACCGCTGTTATCTTCGCCCGTCTGCTGACTGCAACTTGGTTGCGCGGTAAGCGGCCCAAGTCACTCCCGATTTAGGATACGTCCGATGAAAGATATTTCCCTCGTCCGGTTCCTGCCCATGGTGCCAAGAGTACCTTTTATTAAGGTGCGCATGATTGCAGCCGTGCTCTCCGTTTTAGCGATTATTGCATCCGTCGTTCTGTTTTCGACAAAGGGCTTGAATTATGGCATCGACTTTACGGGCGGTACAGTCATCGAATTGGATACAGGGGCGGACCCTGACATGGACCTTATCCGATCCGTTATGAGCGATCTCGGCTATCCCGGCGCGACAGTCCAGGGAATCGAGCCTGCGGCGGGGCAACCCAATCCGCATAATTATGTCCGTGTTGGTATTCCGCTTCAATCGGAAGAGGGCGAAGCTGGAGCGCAGGCTCAGCAATTGGCCATGGTCGCTGTAACCGAGGGGTTGGAAGCTGAAATCGGTGCGTTCGAAATCCGAAATCAGGAGTCCGTTGGGTCGCAGGTTTCCGGTGAATTGCGCCAAAAGGGCCTCATGGCTGTCGGTATCGCGCTGCTCCTCGTCCTCGCCTATATCTGGTTCCGGTTTGAGTGGCAGTTTGGCCTTGGCGCGGTCATGGCTCTGTTCCATGACGTCATCCTGACCATCGGTGTTTTCAGCCTGACGCAAATCGAGTTTAACCTGTCCATCATCGCGGCGATCCTGACCATTGTCGGTTACTCGCTCAATGATACGGTGATTGTCTATGACCGAATCCGCGAGAATTTGCGCAAGTTCAAAAAGATGCCATTGCCCGAGGTTCTGAATGTTTCCATCAATGACACGCTGTCTCGGACGATTATCACGTCATTGACAACACTCCTCGCATTGCTCGCGCTCTATATTCTCGGCGGGTCGGGTCTTCGCGGCTTTGCTTTCGCGATGATCTGGGGTGTCTTTGTCGGGACATACTCGTCTATTTTCGTCGCCTCGCCATTGCTGCTTTTGCTGAAGCTCAAGCGCGGTGCAAATACAGGCGGCGAAGTCGCAACATTTTAAAGGCGCTTTATCCCTGACGGACTGATGCGCCATATGGCGCGTCCTGATATGCATGATGTCGGCGTTGCGCC
Organism: Litorimonas sp. WD9-15; assembly: GCF_050271975.1. Classification (NCBI taxonomy): domain Bacteria; kingdom Pseudomonadati; phylum Pseudomonadota; class Alphaproteobacteria; order Maricaulales; family Robiginitomaculaceae; genus Litorimonas; species Litorimonas sp. WD9-15. The sequence goes on along the minus strand of NZ_CP189850.1, from coordinate 2,419,514 downwards.
TATCCGGTCTGATGACGTGCTCGCAGAGTTATCGCCGGACCACTGGCAAGAATCATTCTCCAAAACAGACAGGCGCTTGACGATCCGGCCTAACCGCTCATGTTTCAGGACATAAATAAACCCCGGTCGCAAGCGCCGGGGTTTTAACGTTAGAATATAGTCGCCGTCTTCCAAAGTGGGGGACATTGATTGCCCCCGAACACGGATCAGGCGAGGCATGACGGCCTAGAGATCAGGTTCGACAACTTCGACATTCGGCGCATAAGGCGTTGTGACCATCTTGGTCTTCACGCCTTTGGAGGCCCAGAAGATTTCCGAGAACGTATTCGCAGCCGCAACAAGTTTCTCGCCATCTTCGCGGTGAAGGTCTTGTTTGACGGCGGAACCGGCCAGCATGATGGCATGCGCGGCTTCGTGACATTTCACCATGTCTTCCTGATTTTTTGGCTTCATGAAATCGCCCCAGATGATGCGTGTCTGGTGCTTGCAGTTTTCAGCCATTTCTTCTTTTTTTGCCGTGTTACGGGCAACTTGCATAGCGAAGGCTGTCTCGGACAGACCTTTGTCTTTCAGGCCGAGAAGGATGTCGATTTGGCGTAGAGCGGAGACAGCGTAATAGGTAACGATGCGGGCGTCATAAATACCGCAGGGAATATCGCAATGCGCGTCGGCTGTGTCGAGCTGTGAGTCAAATTTTGAAATAATATTGTGCAACATGATCGGCTCTCCTTACGCTTTGCGGCGTTTGATGATGTAGGCAACAGTGACAAGCGCGACGAGCGCGAGAATCGTTCCGCCGCTGTGAATCGGGCTGCTGAGCCAGTGCGTGATTTCAGTCATAACGCTTTTGCCATGTGCGCCGGTATGCGCCGCGGCGGGCGTTGCGAGGGCGACGGCTGCCAACCCTGTGAGAAGTGTACGTGTCATAAAACGTCCTTTCGTGAACCAATGAAGAGTATTCCTCTTATGAACAGGCATAAGCAGATTGCCAAACCGCATCAAGCCGCGCAAAGGGTTGGCGCGTAGAAACTTGTTCTTGGTTATGACAGACTTACTCCCTACAACTTTACAGGCCCTCAAATCCGCTGACCCCGATAGGTACCGTGCCGCCTTAATGGCGGAGGAACAGGGACGTCGGGATTTGTTGACGCTATATGCTTTTCATTACGAGTTGGCGAAGGTGCCGGATGTGACAACGGAGCCGATGCTGGGCGAAATCCGCTATCAATGGTGGCGGGATGCCGTGGACGAGATTTACGGCGAGGGAGAGGTCAGGCGGCACGAGGTCTCGACCCTGTTGTCTGAAATGGTCAAGCGCCGAGATATTCCCCGATTCTGGATAGACCGGTTGATTGACGGGCGTGCGCGGGATCTCGACCCGCGTCCTTTTGCCGATCTGGAGGAAGCGCGTGAATATTGCCGTCAGACCTCCGGCATCTTGATACAGATCGCGGCGAAGACACTCGGCGTGGATGCGGGTGAGGGCGTGTTGAAAGCGGGCGAGGCGTGGGGCCTGACCGGATTGGCGCGGGCCTATGGATATTATCATGACCGGATGCTGTCTGAATTGAAGTTCGAAGATTTGGTGAAGGTGGCGGGGAACGCTCATGGTGAGGCGAGGGCACAACTTGCGCAGAGTCCGGCGGAGATATTTCCCGCCATCGCCTATGCCGCCCTGATACCCGGATTTGTGAAACGCCTGTCAAAATCCGGTTTCGACCCAAAGGTTGAAAAAGTTGACTACAGCCCGGTCGCCAAGCAGGCTCGCCTCATGATGGCGGGATTGCGGGGGAAGATATGAGTTTTCTGAAACGACTGGGCGGACGGTTGCCGGATTTCGGCGAGGTCGTGAAACGGTTTCCTGTCGCGACAGTCATCATGGCATTGTTCACGCTCTGGCTGATTTATGAGAATTTTCGGTCCACATGGTTTGACGACGATTACATTTTCGGCGCTTTCATCCTGTCCGGCTATGTCGCGGTTATTCTCCGTCTCATCGGAGAGGTTCGGGCGTGGGCTTTTGCCAAGACAACCCTGATCCAGATTGTTCTGGCCGGCATAGCTTTCGGTCTCGCGGCATTCGGAGAGAGGTTGGGGTTCAACATTCCCATGGCTGTGGCCGCAGCGATTCTCTTTCTCGGCAATGCTAGCCTCTGGCGGTTGTCTCGCGATGATATGCGGGTCTGGAATTTCACGCAGAAACTCTGGACCGGCGCGATTTTTGCGACTGTGGGGTCGATTATATTTGTGGCGGGCGTGTTCGCCATCACCTCCGCGCTAAGTATTCTGTTCGATATCAGAGTCGATAATCTGACCGAGGATATTATTATCCCGATTGGGCTGGGTTTCCTCGCCCCGCTCTACTGGCTGGGCACTTTGCCGAAGACGGATGCGCCGGAAGGGATCGAGGCGCTATCTTTCGAAGCACGGGCGCTGTCTTTTCTCGGGACTTGGATGCTCGCGCCCTTGCTCTGTATCTACGCGCTGATTGTGCTGGCCTATGGCATCAAAATCCTGGTGCAATGGGATTTTCCAAAAGGCGAAATCGCGACGCTCGTCACGCCATTTCTTGGTATTGGAATGCTGGTCTGGTTGATGTTGACGCCGGAAATATTGAACAAGAACGGTTTTGTGAGGTTCTATCGCAAGGTCTGGCATTGGGTCATGATTCCTGCGGCCATTATGCTCGGCCTTGCTGTTTTCGTGCGAGTGGGAGCTTACGGATATACGGTCGACCGCCTGTTCCTGATGCTCGTTTTCGTGTGGGCCCTTATCCAAGGTCTGTCCTTCACGGTTATGCCACGTGCCGCGCGTGACATTCGAATTCCGACAGGCTTTGCAGCTATTTTATTGGCCATCGGGGCGGTCATTGCAGAGCCGCTCTCTGTGCGCAGCCAGTTTAACAGCGCAATGGAGGCGAAGCAGAAGCTTCCTGAATTCACGGCAGAGAATTTGAAAAACAATCCGGACGTTGCGAAGCAATTTCTGGGCGGTGTCGAATATCTGATCAAGGCTGAAGACGAGGCAAGGTTCAAAACTCTCCTGCCAAATTACGACATGCCGAAATGGATTTATTCTGACGAGTGGCGGACGATCAAAACGGAACTTGGGCTTAATGAAGTCGGAGAAAAGCTCCCTTACAGGACCGCCTATTCCATCCGTTTCGAAGGGCCGTTGGATATTCCAGAAAATAACCGCTTCTTTGGACCCTACAAAATCACCCTGTCAGAGAATAATGACCGCATTTTCGAAGATAGCATCATTCAGGTGAAGAACGGGTTTGAAGCTACATTTGACGTCGGGGAGCGGACATATATCGTGGATTTCGGAGGGATTTTCGACAGCGCCGATCTTCGGGGTGGAAATAGTTCCAGCGAGAATATTCAAATTCCGGTGCAACCCGTCAGGGCGACTGATGGTACGGAGGCGGCACTGCTCATCCTGAGCGGATATTTTGCAGATTACAGGGAGGATAATATTCGGGATGCGAATGTGGAAATCGCCCTCATCGTTCCAAACTAGGCCGCTTTCACCCAGGGCTTTATATCCTCCAACGCCCGCGCGGCGAGGAGGCTCTTGCGGTATCGCGTCTTGTCCTTGCCGCGACGCCGCTTGCCGTTGAGCTTCGGATAGACGATCTCGCCCTCAATTGGCGGGAAGAGGCCGAAATTGACATTCATCGGTTGGAACTTGGCTTTCGGTCCCGTCATGTATCCGCCCGTAACATGTTCCACGAGGGAGCCGAGTGCCGTCGTCAGGGGCGGGGCCGCAACCTTTTCACCGCGCGCCTGTGCCGCCGCCATACGGCCTGTAATCATACCGAGCGCGGCACTTTCGACATAACCCTCAACGCCCATGATCTGACCGGCAAAACGGATGTCAGGACGAGATTTGAGTTGCAGGTCCTTGTTCAGCAGGACTGGTGAATTAATGAATGTATTTCGGTGAATACCGCCAAGTCTTGCGAAGACAGCCTTCTCCAATCCGGGAATAGTGCGCAGTATTTCTGTCTGCGCGCCATATTTCATCTTCGTCTGGAATCCGACCATATTATAGAGCGTGCCGAGCGCATTATCCTGACGCAGTTGAACAATCGCATGGGCTTTCACCGTCGGATTATGCGGGTTGGTCAGGCCGACAGGCTTCATCGGACCCCAACGCAAAGTCTCTGAGCCGCGTTCGGCCATGACTTCGATGGGCAGGCAGCTCTCGAAATAAGGCGTGTTCTTCTCAAATTCCTTGAACTCAGTTTTTTCCGAATTCACGAGTGCTTCGATAAAGGCCTCATATTGATCTTTGTCGAGCGGGCAGTTGATATAATCCGCCCCGTCGCCGCCCGGACCTTTTTTGTCATAGCGCGATTGCATCCAGGCTTTATCGAAGTCGATGGAGTCCTTGTAAATGATCGGCGCGATGGCGTCGAAGAAGGCGAGGGAGTCTTCGCCCGTTTCGGCCAGAATGGCTTCGGCGAGGGATGGCGCAGTCAGCGGTCCCGTCGCTATAATCGTGTTTTCCCAATGCTTCGGCGGCAGGCCTTTAACCTCGCCATATTCAATCCTGGCGAGCGGGTGCGCATGAAGAATCGTCGTGACGGCCTCGGAAAACGCATTTCGGTCGACGGCCAATGCGCCGCCCGCGGGCAGTTTTGTCATATCACCCATCCCCATGATGAGGGAACCGGCCATCCGCATTTCTTCATGCAAAACCCCGACCGCATTCCCCGTTTTGTCATCTGACCGGAAGGAATTGGAGCAAACGAGTTCCGCAAACCCACCCGTCTCATGCGCATCCGTCATGCGCGTCGGTCGCATTTCATGGAGCACTACAGGCACACCGCGCGACACACATTGCCAAGCAGCTTCCGAGCCGGCGAGGCCCGCGCCGATGATGTGAACGGGTTTGATATCGGATTTATTTGCCATGGGCGTGACCTAAGCAAAGACGCCTGTTTTCGCAATGGCGTAAGACTGTGTTTAACTGAAAATTCTGCCCATAAAGTCACTTCGAAAGTAAGCGGAGATATAAGAAACTAGAGAGGTCCAGACCATAGTGCTAGCGCTTGGCCTAGTCCCCCTTATTGGCTGTGAGAACTACAATTCTTGTTCTTCTTTCTGAATTTTTATGGCTCAAGATTGTGGTTTGCCTGCTGGTTTTTAACCCTATTTCAAAGTCTTATTTCAACATTGATTTTCCATGGCCCCAGCATGTTTGAGTTGGGGCGGGAAGAAAGTGTTAGATAGTTTTATAAAAAATGAGGCAGGTTCCGTTGCTGCGCCGCTCGTCATTTGTTCTTTTGCGATCATTGTCGCGCTTGCGGCGGGCGCAGACAATACACTCTGGAAATCACAGCAAAGTAAACTTCAAGATGCCGCCGATAGTGCATCAATCAGCGGTGCGATCATGCTGGGCAGTGGTGGGCGTAATGTTGAGAAAAGCTCAAAAGCTCAAGCCCGGACATTCGCTGAAGATGTAATTGAAAGAACTTTGAATGGTTTTTAAGAGTGAAGCGACCGTAGATGCGGAAGCGGAAACTGTTCAGGTTAATTTATCTGTTGAAGTTCCAAGAATTTTTGCAGGAATCATTATGGATTCCAATCCGCGTATAAGTGTTTCCTCCGTCTCTAAAATTGTCCGCAATGATATTTACTGCGTTTATGCGTTAAACCCCACTGCCTCAGGCGCGATTGATGGTAATGGTAACGCCATTCTTCAGGGCGATATTTGCTCGATTTATACCGCGTCATCCTCGGCCTCGCCGACTACGAATTCCGGCGCGATTTTCATTTTCGCAGGACTATCTGATTAGATGAATGGCAGCACGACGATTTCTATTTTCAATCCGACACAAACCGGGCAAATCGACGTCACACAAAAAATGCTGACCATGCTCAATGAGTTGGAAAAAGCGCATATCTACATCGCTGAGCTGAACGAGGATAAGAAGGCACTAGCACAGGCCTTGGAGACCGATCGCCAGAGCCGCGAAGCTATTTTATCACGGCTTGAAGTTTTGGAGGCGAGATTGTCGGAGAAGTAATGGTCACGAGAAGAAAGGTGCCTTTGATTGCTAGATGAAAGTCATCTACGGTTTCAAAAACAAGACGGGACCTGACGATGCGCAACGACCTATATTATGAGGGACAAAAACTAGAGCGAGGCCAGTTCTTGCATCGTGCCAAATGTCTCGCGACGGTCTTGAAAGACCATGGTGTCGGAGAAGATGACTCCGTTGCCGTTTTGCTCCGAAATGATGTCTTTTACATGGAGGTTATAGAAGCGTGTCGACATGTCGGGGCGCGTTTTGTAACGCTGAACTGGCACGGTGCTGCGTCCGGCATTGTGGAAATTGTAAAAGACGCAAGGGCTAAAATCCTGATTGGTCATAGTGACCTTACGGCAAAATTGACGCCGGATGTTGGACTTATGATCCCGATTCTTGCGGTCCCAACGCCGTCTGAAATCATGACGGCTTATAAGCTCGAATCCTTGTCTCTGGAGGGGCAGACAAACCTGAATGAATTAATCGATTTGGCGTCCCCCATAGAAACAGATGCGCTCAGATTTCGCGGGATGCTGGCCTATACATCCGGGAGTACAGGCCGTCCGAAAGGAATACGGCGAGAGGTCGATCTGGCAAAACCGGACCCGTATCAGGTCTATAAGGGCTTGGCGGCGGCTCTATTGCAACTGACGCCCGGGGACCGCTTCTACACCTCTGCGCCCCTATATCATAGTGCGCCCAATGCACTTTCGACAATGTCAATCGCGAGTGGATATGCGGAGTTATATATCGCGGCGAAATTCGATGCCGAGGGATTCCTGAGAGATATTGAACGGTTCGGCATCACGCATTGCTATATTGTGCCGACGATGATGGTGCGATTACTCAAACTTCCGGAAGAGATACGCAGTAAATATGATACGTCCACGTGGCGGTTCAGTATATCGACGGGCTCGGCGTGGCCACAAGATGTGAAACGCGCGATGATTGATTGGTTTGGGCCGATATTTTATGAATCCTACGGCGCGAGCGAGATCGGTTTCATCACGCTGATTTCATCTGCGGAAGCCTTGGAGAAGCCGGGTTCTGTTGGAAAAGTCCTCGAAGGCGGCTCGATCAAAATTTTAGATGATGACATGAATGAATTGCCCGTTGGTGAACCAGGGGCGATCTATATTGACCTGCCTCAGTTCGGAGATTTCACCTATTCCAATACGGAGGGCGATTTGAAGGGGCAGCGCAAGGGCGCGCATGCAACCGTTGGTGATATTGGCTACCTTGATGAGGACGATTATCTTTATATTAGCGACCGAAAAAAGGACATGATCATATCCGGCGGCGCGAATATCTTTCCGGCCGAGATTGAAGCGATCCTCATCGATATGCCGGAAATTTTCGATTGTGCGATCTTTGGTGTGCCACATGAGGAATTCGGAGAAATGGTTGTCGCTGCCGTGCAAACTGTTCCCGGAGAAAACGTTGATCTCGCAGATGTGAAGGCTTTTCTAGACGGTCGAATTGATCGGTTTAAATGTCCACGACAGGTTGATGTTCATGCGCAATTGCCGCGTGAAGACAGTGGAAAGATTTTCAAACAGCGGCTTCGGGATTCTTACAGAAAGGGATGATTTGAACCGTTTTTTGCGCTGGCTGAGAAACTGCGCTAGCGTCTTCTAAAATGCGGCCAAAGAGTCGCGCATAGAAGGGGAAACGGCTTGAACACCGAGATTCTACATTCCGAGGCGTTCTCGAAGAAAGGGCAAAAGCGAACACGGCGAAGCCTGTTTGAAGCCTTTCTCTCCGCCTGCAAAACGCATGGGGCGAAGACTGAGATTGTCACGGATGGAGACGGCACGAAGTTTACCTATGAGAAATTGCGGCAGGCCGCCTTTGCGCTCTCTGCGCCCCTTCGGGACCGGACTAATAATAATGATAATATCGGAATTTTCCTTCCGACAGGGGCCGGGGCCGTGATTGCATTTCTGGCGATACATGCGGCGGATCGTAACCCAGCCATGCTTAATTTCTCCGCAGGCATAAAGAATCTTAAAGCGGCTGTTCAGACGGCACCCTTGAAAACAATTCTGACTGCACGAAAATTCATTGATATTGCCGGATTATCTGCGCTTATAGCGGAACTCTCTGAGGTCGTAGAGATTATCTATCTTGAGGATTTAAAAGAAGAGATTGGGCTGAAAGGAAAGATGCGGGCCATCATCGGGCCAATCCTACCGCAGCTCTTTATGACACATGATTCGCCGGATGATCCGGGTGTCGTGCTCTTTACTTCTGGAACGGAAGGCAATCCAAAAGGTGTTGTCTTGAGTCACGCCAATATCCTCGCCAATATTGAACAGATCGAAGAACATGTGAAATTGGAGCCGACGGATATTTTCTTCAACCCGCTGCCGACCTTTCACTGTTACGGCCTGACGGCAGGGACGCTCTGGCCGATTTTCAGCGGTCATCCTGTTGTATTGCATCCATCTCCACTTCAGACAAAGACGATTGCAAAACGGATATTTAAGACGAAATCGACCGTGCTGTTCGCGACGGACACATTTCTTCAACAGTATATGCGGGCCAGTGCGGATGGTGGCCTGAACTCTCTGAGGATCGCTGTGTGCGGGGCGGAGCGCGTGCGCGAGGAGACGCGCAAGACGGCGGAGGAGCGTTTCTCCTTCGAGGTCCTGGAGGGTTACGGCGTGACGGAATGTGCACCCGTCCTCGCCGCGAACCAACCAGGCGATATTCGCGCCGGGACTATCGGCAAAATGCTGCCTGGTATTGAAACACGGATTGAGCCTGTTGAAGGTCTGAGTGAGGGCGGACGCCTCTGGGTGAAGGGACCCAATATCATGAAAGGCTATATCCGTCCTGAAAATCCGGGCCAGATTGAAGAATTGAACGAAGGTTGGCACGATACGGGTGATGTCGTGTCCGTCGACGCGGAAGGCTATTACGTTATTCGCGGGCGATTAAAACGATTTGCCAAAATCGGCGGCGAAATGGTGTCCCTGACCGTCGTCGAAAATTGCGCCTCCGCCGTTTGGCCGGACCATATGCATGCCGCCGCGATTGTGCCGGATAAGCGAAAGGGCGAGCAGATTGTCTTGATTACCGACCACCAAGACCCGGACCGCGGCGAGCTTCTGCGTTGGGCGCAAACGCATGGGGTCGCAGAATTGGCTGTCCCGAAAAAAATTGTCTCCGTCCCAACCGTTCCCGTTCTTGGGACGGGTAAGCTGGATTATATTGCTGTCACCCGCACAGCCAAGGAAGCACTGGGAATTATTGAGCCGGCTTAGAGCGCAAACGGGTCGTCGATAGATTTAGAGAGCGGGGAGAACAGGACGGGTCCGTCTTCGCTCATATAGAGGCAGTCTTCCAACCGAACACCGAATTTGCCCGGAAGATAAATGCCGGGTTCATTAGAGAAACACATCCCCGGTGCCAGCGGTGTCTTTTCACCGCGAACGAAATTGACAGGCTCATGGCCGTCCATCCCGATGCCGTGGCCCAGACGGTGGGTCAGGCCCGGTGTTTTGTAATCAGGACCAAAGCCTTCTTTGGTGTAATAGTCTCGAACAACTTCATCCACGCGTCCTGCTGGCGTTCCGATTTGCGCCGTTTCCAGCGCTAATTCTTGTCCGCGTTTCACGGTGTTCCAGACGCGGCGTTGTTCCGCATTGGCCTCGCCCATGACCCATGTGCGGGAAATATCTGATTCATAATCATGCACACTGGCCCCGCAATCCATCAGGATGACTTCGCCCTCTTTGACTGTATATTCGATTTCACTGCCATGCGGGAAGGAGCTGGACGGCCCAACGAGGGTCATGGAGAATTGGACGGAACCGCCCAATTCTGTCGTCGCTTTACTCATCATCGCGGAGATGTCGTGGCGGGTCATCCCGACTTCGACCATCGGATAGATATGCCGGTATGCGGCCAAGGTAACGTTATTCGCAGTCTGCATCAGTGCGAGCTCAGTAGGGGATTTAAACATGCGACACCCGCGCGTGATGTGCTGACCGGAGACGAGTTTAATGTCAGCATTTTCAGATTTAATGCCCGTAGGAATAAAGTTGCGAACCGTTTCTTCGACAGCAACAGGTTTGTCCAACACCTTGTTCTCATGTAGATAATCTACAATACGTTTGAACGGGGACTCGTCCTCATGCCATGTGCGAACATCGTCGCCGAAGCTCATACTTTCGCGGATGGACGGTTCCTCGAAATAGGGTGTGATGATCGCGAAGCCACCATCGGCAAGAATGACTGCGCCTGTAAATCGCTCGGACCGCCACCAGCGAATACCCGTGAAATAGATGAGAGCGGACCCGGCTTCGACTATTAAAGCGCCAATCCCGCGTTCTCGCATAAGGGTTTGCGCTTTCGCGATACGGGCTTGACGTTCCGTAACTGAGATGGGTTGCGCGTTGGTTGTGAGAGATTTGAGCGTGGTCACAGCAGGGGTCGCGCTTGCGGGTTGCGATGCTTGCTGACATCCAAGTAATCCACTCAGACCAACAGCGCCCGCGCCGACCAGTAGCTCTCGTTTGGATAAAACTGTCATATTACGCCTGCTTTGCCGAATGTGGATTAGGTCGATTTATATTCTTCCATTGTATAAACCAAAGCCGTGCCAATCGCCAAACAGACGAATGTGATAGGAATAAACCATCCGGGATGTTCAAAAGACACGACATTTGCGAGCATAAGCCCCACAAAAAGCGCTCCCATAATAAGGCCCAGATATTTGGATTTCCCGAAGTGAACCGCGACGTTTCCGCCGACAATATTACCAATGCCCAACCCAACGGACGATGCCATGAAGGCTGCGTCATCTGTGAAAAGACGATACCCCAATATGCCTATGAGGGTCGCGAGGAGCGCCCCGGCGATAAAACCTGCCACGGCAGACCGTATGAGCACGCCTCTACCCGACAAGATAACGCTCTGATCGTTTCAAAACCCGCAAACCTAACGCCGCTTGCGTTTATGTTTCGCCCCGCGTGACCGACCTGAACTGGCGGAACGGTGATTGCGTTTTGGCGGTTTACCTTTTTCGGGCTTGCTGACCATTTCGAAAATCAATCCGCCGGTAACCGGAGTTGCTTCTTCGAGTTTCACCTTTATCGCGCGACCGAATTTATAAGTGTCGCCACTCTCCACGCCGACGAGAGCTTTGGTTTTCTCGTTAAAGGCAAAATATTCATGACCGAGTGAGCGAGCGGGGATGAGGCCGTCTGCGCCTGTTTCCTTCAGCGTGATGAATAGGCCGAATTTTGTCGCGCCCGTAATCCGTGCGTCAAATTCTGCCCCGACACGGTCCGCGAGATAAGCGGCGACATAACGGTCTTTCGCGTCGCGTTCTGCGACCATCGCTTTGCGTTCCGTTGCAGAAATATGTTCGGCAATTTCCTGCAAGCGAGATTGGCTTTCTTTGTCCATCCCGTCCTCGCCGAGATCGAATGCATCAATCAGGGCGCGGTGAACGATCAGGTCGGCATAGCGCCGGATGGGCGAAGTAAAATGCGTATAATGCGTCAGGTTCAGGCCGAAATGCCCACCTTTGCCGACACTATAATTGGCTTGGGATTGGCTCCGCAGGACCGCCATACTGACCGTCTCAGACAAGTCTTTCTGTTCAGCCTGTTCCAGCAATTTATTAAACCGCGCCGTGGTCGTCCGTTCGCCAAGTGAGAATTTCAAGCCGAGTGCGGGCAGGAAATCCACTAACCCGCCGAGTTTTTCGCGGGAGGGTTCTTCGTGCAATCGTACAATGCTCGGCGTCTTCTTCTCCGACAGGCTTTCCGCCGCGCAGACATTAGCCTGCACCATAAATTCCTCAATCAGTTTATGCGCGTCGAAACGATCGCGCAGCGTGATCTTGGTGACTTCGCCCTTATCATTCACGTGGACGCGACGTTCGGGCAATTCAATTGCGAGCGGCGCGCGGGTGTCACGGCCTTTTTTGAGTGTTGCATAAGCCGCATAGATATTTTGGAGGATGTCCAGCACGGGTTCCGCCTCATCGCCTGCACGCCCTTCAAACGCGTCCTGTGCCTGTCGATAGGTCAGGCGGGCATGACTGCGCATGATGCCGCGTTTGAACGTGTGGCGTAGCTTCACGCCCGTCTTATCAAACACCATCCGCACGGCGAGGCACGCGCGGTCCTCATGCGGGCGGAGGGAGCAGAGGTCTGATGAGAGTTCATGCGGGAGCATCGGCACGACCGCATCGGGGAGGTAGACGGAGTTCCCGCGCCGCCGTGCGGTCTTGTCCAACTCGCTGCCCGTCGTAACAAAGGCCGACACATCGGCAATCGCGACCCAGCAAATCCAACCGCCCTTATTCTTGCCGCTCTCATCAGGCCGCGCGAAAATGGCGTCGTCAAAGTCCTTCGCATCAACGGGGTCAATCGTGACAAGGGGCAGATCGCGCAGGTCTTCGCGCGGGCCACCGATTTCGGGCAGGGTGAGGGATTTGGCTTCCTCAATCACGGCATCCGGGAATACGGTTTCAATATCGTTTTCGTGGAGGCTGATAATGCTCGCGGATTTTCCGCCGAGAGCCGAGCCGATAATTTCCGTGATTTCTGCCAGACGGAGATCGCCTTGATTTTTCCGGCTCGACCGGAATTTGACGAGGTCCTGATCTTCCGCATCATCCGGTACGCGAACGGGTTTGTAATCGTGGCGCGCTTTCTTTGAAACGGGCTGAATGCGCCACCCGCGTCCGCCCTTGTAAAGAACGCCAAGATTTTCAGTCGGACCCGCGCCGAGCTTTTTCATAACTGAGGCGATGATATCGCCGTTCTCACGAACCTTGATCCGGCAGAGCGCGCGGTCGCCGACACTCAATGTGTCGCGTTGGTCCCGCTTGCCACGCTTGCCGCCCGTCGGGCCTGAGTCGCGAATGAGGAGCTTCGGCGCAGCGCCGTCGCCCTTCCAACTCTCAGGCTCGCCCATCAGGTCACCATCATCCAGGTGGGTGGCTTTGATGACCATGACACCGGGTAGGGCATCGGCCTCGCGGAAGGTCTTGCGGTCGGATTTTTTCAGCGCGCCGTCCTCGACAAGCGTGCGCAGGAGCTGCCGCAATTCGCGGCGGTCATCGCCCTTCACGCCAAGGGCGCGGGCCAGTTTCTTGTTATCGTAAAAGTCAGGGCGTTCTCGAACCGTGTCGAGTATTGTTTTTTTCGTTAATTTCATGGCCCGCATGTCGGCGGTGCGGGGCGAAAGGTCAAGGGAGGCGGAGTGCGCCGCTATGCCATAATATACTATTTATCGTCATTACCGGGCTTGTCCCGGTAATCCATGAGATGCTCGAAAGTTCAGTGTGGATTACCGGGACAAGGGCGGTAATGACGGAAAATGGAAATCAATTATTACTTTTTCACGGCAGGTTTCTTTGCCGGAGACTTTTTCTTAGCAGGCGCTTTCTTCTTTGCAGCGGGCTTCTTTTTCGCCGCTGCTTTCTTCCGCGCTGGTTTTTTCTTCGGCGACTTCGCCTCTTTCTCCGCGATATATTCCAGCGCCATATCGATATTCACATCCTGCGGGTCTTGGCCCTTCGGGATGGTCGCGTTGATCTTTTCGTATTTTACGTAAGGACCATAACGGCCTTCCATGATCTGGACGGGCTTCTCTGTTGACGGGTGTTTGCCGAGGTCTTTGAGGACTTTGGCGGCACTGCGGCCACGGCCCGGATTGGCGATTTTATCGGCGATGCGCGACACGGCGTCATTCATCCCGACCGTGAACATCTCGTCCGGCTCCTTCAAACTGACATAGGTCGTGTTATGTTTAATATAGGGACCAAAGCGACCGAGGGCGGTGATAATCTGGTTGCCGTCTTCGGGATGTTGCCCGATTTTGCGCGGCAGATTGATGAGCATGATCCCTTTTTCGAGGTCCATCGCGTCGGGTGGCCAAGTCTTGGGAAGGCTCGTGCGCTTCGGCTTTTTCTCGGTTTCCATCTCGACATAGGGTCCGAAACGACCGGATTTCAGGACGATATCTTTTTCCGTTTCGGGATGCTGGCCGAGGACGATGTCCTCAATCGTTTCCTGCTCCTCTCCGCCAAAAGGACGGGTCATTTTACATTCGGGATAGTTGGAACAGCCGACAAAGGCGCCGAATTTGCCGAGTTTTAGCGACAATTCGCCCGTCTCGCATTTCGGACATTTTCGGGCGGGGGTACCGTCTTCCTTCTCGGGGAAGACAATATCTTTCAGCGAGTCATTCAGCGCGTCGAGCACATGCGTCACGCGCAATTCTTTCGTGCCGTCCACAGTCGCGGAGAACTCGGTCCAAAAATTATTGAGCAAGGTCAGCCAGTCGAGGTCACCGGCGGAGACTTTATCTAGCTGTTCTTCGAGATCGGCGGTATAATTATACTGCACATATTTGTTGAAAAATTCTTCGAGGAAGGCCGTCAGCAGGCGTCCCTTGTCTACGGGTGTGAAGCGGCGCTTGTCGAGTGTGACATAGCCCCGGTCCTGCAGAACTTTCAGGATAGACGCATAGGTCGACGGACGGCCAATGCCGAGTTCTTCCATCCGCTTGACGAGGCTGGCTTCTGAATAGCGGGGCGGGGGCTGCGTGAAATGCTGGTTCGCTGCGACGTCGGATTGTTTAACGGATTGTCCGGCCTCAACGGCGGGCAGATCATTATCCGTCTCGTCGCCGTCGTCCTTCTTGGCCTGGGTTTCTTCATAGACTTTCAGAAACCCGTCAAAGCGGACGACTTGGCCCGTCGCGCGCAGGCCCACGGTTTTGGCGCTGTCCTCAATCGTGACCGTCGTGCGTTCCAACTTGGCAGAACTCATCTGGGACGACATGGCGCGTTTCCAGATCAGGTCATAGAGTTTGGCCATATCGCCGGAGAGTTTTAGCGAATCCGGTGTGCGGGCAAAGCTGGTCGGGCGGATGGCCTCATGGGCCTCCTGTGCATTCTTGGCTTTGGTTTTATAAACGCGGTGCTGACCGGGCAGGTACGGTTCGCCATATTCATTCTTGATGGTCGCGCGGCAATCGCTAATGGCTTCGCCGATCATGGAGATCCCGTCGGTTCGCATATAGGTGATGAGACCCGTCGTCTCGCCGCCAATATCCACACCCTCATAGAGTTTCTGCGCTGTGCGCATGGTCTGCGTGGCAGAGAAGCCGAGCTTGCGTGAGGCTTCCTGTTGCAGGGTAGATGTCATGAACGGTGCGGACGGATTGCGTGTGAGGGGTCGGGCTTCGACATTCGTAATAGACAATGAAGCCGTGTCGACGGCGGCTTTTGCCTTCATCGCCAGATCTTCATTATTCAGTGAGAATTTATCCAGCTTGTCACCGTTCAGTGTGACGAGCCGTGCGGGGAAGTTCCCGCCCTTCGCTGTCATCAAGCCCTGCACAGTCCAATATTCGCGCGGGTCGAACCGCTCAATCTCGGTCTCGCGTTCCGTGATGAGCTTCAGCGCAACGGACTGCACCCGTCCGGCAGACCGTGCGCCCGGCAATTTGCGCCAAAGCACGGGTGAGAGCGTAAAGCCCACGAGATAATCCAGCGCCCGACGTGCGAGATAGGCATCGACGAGTTCCTGATCCAACTGACGCGGGTTCGCGATAGCATTGGTGACGGAAGTTTTCGTGATAGCGTTGAACACGACGCGTTCGACAGGCTTGCCTTTAAACGCTTTCTTCTTGGACAGCACTTCCAGCAAATGCCACGAAATCGCTTCACCTTCCCTATCCGGGTCGGTCGCGAGGATGAGTTTGTCGGCATTGCCGAGCGCAACTTCAATATCCTTGATGCGCTTCTTGGACTGCGTATCGACGGACCAGCTCATCGCGAAATCGTTTTCGGGGTCCACGGATCCATTTTTGGACGGCAGGTCGCGGACATGGCCGAAACTGGCGAGGACTTTGTAATCCTTGCCGAGATATTTTTCGATGGTCTTGGCCTTGGCGGGCGACTCGACGATGACGAGATTCATAACAGTCTTCTTGATTTAGGAGCGTCGCGGCATTTGGGGGAGGGACAATATAATGTCAACCGACGCGAAAATGGGAGATGTCGTGACCCCCTACATTCGTACAGTTCTCGCTTGCATAGATGCAATCCTCATTTATACAACTTTTGAACGTGATTAAGTTGAGGGGAAGACCATGGTCGGACAGGACAATACTCAGACAACCCATGCCGCAGAGCCGGCGGCCGCTGCGGGTAAGACCAGCAAGGAAGTGGCCGAATATGTGCTGAACCTGCTCTCGGGTCTCGCCACAATGTCGGACATGGCCGGACATACGCAATTGGCCAGCGATATTGAAGACGTTCTGTCCGGTCACAGTGTCGAGGATTACTGATATCTGATATGCATCTATGTGGCTGCCCGTTAAGTCTGCTGTGTGTATGTATTCCGTCAAGACGTTACGCGGGGTATCTGCGTCACAAATGACGACACGGAAAATATGTCAAACAAAACGCCCATCCAGATCGTTTATGACGGAGAATGCCCGTTCTGTACCCGCTATGCGAAGATGCTTCGTCTCAGGGAATCCTATGATGTCGACCTGATAGACGCGCGCGGCGATCATCCGATTATTGCCGAGATAACGGCGCGGAAACTCGACTTGGACGAAGGCATGGTCGTGAAATTGGACGGACAGTATTTCTATGGCGGTGACGCGGTGAACCGTCTGGCGATCCTGACGGATGAACGTGGGGCGTTTCGCACATTGGGGAAATGGGTGTTTGAGAGTCCGACGAGGAGCAAGTTCCTCTATCCGTTTTTGCGATTTGGTCGGAATACGACGCTGAAGCTTATGGGCTCCAAAAAGATTAATAATATCGCTGAGGATTAACCCAGCGCGACGCGACCATCCGGCTCCACAACAATCTCGCCGTTCAAGTCCATTTCCAAGAGCACGGCATTGACGATGGGTGTCGGCAATCCTGACGCCCTGACAATATCATCTCGCGGCGTCGGTGTGGGTGAGAGCAGGGCGCGAATGACCGGACCGGCTTTGCGAATATCGGCTGCGGCGGCTTGCACATCAAAGCGCGGCGCATCGAATCCGTTGCGCGGCTCCTCCATCTCCAATGTTCTTAGTCCACTAAGAATATTGAGCACATCCTCCGCGCTCTCAATCAAATGCGCGCCCTGCCGGATGAGGCGGTTACAGCCCTTTGTGCGCGGGTCTAGCGGGGAGCCGGGGGCCGCCATGACTTCGCGGTTTTGTTCCAGCGCATAGCGCGCCGTGATGAGTGTGCCCGACCGTTCCGCCGCTTCAATCACCACGACCCCGCGTGAGAGGCCGGAGATAATTCTGTTGCGACGCGGGAAATCGCGGGCTGTCGCGCGGTAGCCGAGCGGACTTTCACTGACGATCGCGCCGTTTTCGCGAATGGCGTGGTAGAGGTCCGTATTGTCGCGGGGATAGATGTGGTCGACGCCCCCACCCAGAACGGCGGCGGTCCCCGTTTCAATCGACGCGGCATGTGCCGCCGCATCAATACCGCGCGCGAGGCCGGAAACGACCGTCTGTCCCGCGCGGCCTAACTCCCCCGCCAGTGTACCTGCAAAGCGTTGTCCAATCGCGGAGGCATTTCGAGACCCGATGATAGCAACGCAAGGTTTGTTGAGGAGGGATGCATCGCCCAAGACAGAAATTACGGGCGGCGGCGGGTCGAGCGCGCGTAAATATCGCGGAAAATCCGGCTCCACGGCGCAAATCAGGCGCACGCCCATTTGATCGGAATACATCATTTCCCGCTCAACCTGCTCATTTGTCGGCACGGAAAGTGGTTTCTTACGGATGAGTGAGGGCAGGGCGTCAATCGCTGTCGCCGCATCGCCATAGCGGTTGATGAGGTCCCGAAACGCGACGGGGCCGACATTGCGAGTCCGGATCAGGCGCAGCCAGTCACGGCGTTCGGTAAAGGAAAGCTCAGGCACGACTTAACTTTGCTCTTTTGTCTTCTTCTGGCCAATCTTGCTTTCCTCACCGCGGATGAGACGTCCCATATTTTCGCGGTGCCGCCAGAGAATAACGACCGCCATAAAACTGGACATGATTGCGGCCGCATTTGGCACGAGGAACCAAGCAGCCGCACTTGCAATCACACAGGCCAGTAAAGCACCGAGTGAGGAGAGACGCGTGATGACAGCCGTGCCCAACCAGACAATCGCGGCGACAATGGCTACGGGCCAAGCCAGCGCAAAGAGACCGCCGAAGAATGTCGCAACACCCTTACCGCCTTTGAACTTCAACCAGACGGGATAGCAGTGTCCAACTAACGCTGCCGCCGCCGCGATATAGCCCAGCGGTGCACCCATATAATGCTGAACCAGCCATCCTGTCAGTCCGGCCTTCGCCGCGTCCAGCAAGAGCGTAATCGCCGCAATATCTTTACGCCCCGTCCGCAAAACATTCGTCGCACCGATATTTCCGGACCCAATCTTACGAATATCGCCCTGACCGGATGCCATAGCGAGGAGGAGGCCGAAGGGGATAGAACCTGCGAGATAGCCGATGACAATTGCGATGAGAGTTTCCATGGGAGTGAAGTGCTATCCGACGGGAAGGGAGTCAACTTTTGTGTTCAAGGTGAGCTTAGGCTTATTTTCCAGGTTCCCATTGTATAGTAAAAGCAGATCTAAGCTGAGTGTCTTAAAACACCCAAAATACGCCGCTGGTAAGGTTTGCTGCTACCCTTGATTCTCTCAGAATTGACTATTCAATACACCTCCAACGCGCTGACGCCAGACACAGAGCGCTGTGGCAATTACCTGCGGGGAAGTAATTCGTCGAGTTATGGATGCAGAACATTGACATTCTCCAATCGGGATATCTACGAAGGCATTCTTCAGCATAGGAAGCCAAAATAATCCACCTCCGCTCCCTAACGAAACGCATCCGTGATCAACTAGGAATATAGGATTTAAGGTGTTGGGCATGGATCGGTAATTTGTATGAAGCTTCCCTGCGTCTTACGGCAAGTCATGGCTATCTCATAGCGCGTTAAAAAACGCTCAAATTGTAACAATTGCAACTCCGTATGGGACTGAATGTCGTCAATATCGGTAATCGTCCCGTCATCTGGCAAAGCCAATTGAGCCTGCATATAAGGCTTGGCCCGCTCTACGCTGGCGGCGGCCTTTTCAAAGATCGGCATACTCGCCAGGTCTCCTCGATACTTTTGGGCATCATTGCCCGCTGAGATCAGTTGCGTGGCGGCTTTTTTGTATAGCTCTCCAAGCGCAGATGTCAGACGCGCATTTTGCTCGGTACAGACTTTTTTAAGGGCCTTAATCCTATCCGCGACGGCTGTGATCTCCTTAGGTTTCATACCATCTGCGGAATCTTCTAGGAAATCGGCCTCATTTGCTGCGCGCTCTTGCTGATCTTGGGCATAGGGACAGCTTGTCATATCCGGCGCGATTAAAGCTGACATGTCCTCGCCAGAGGCGGCCAATTTAACAAAAGCCGGCGCGATAACATCCTCTAAATATCCGGTCACCCTGAAATGGGTATAAAGAGGTTTTGTGCTGCCATCCGGTTGTTTAATCAGTGTTTCCTTTGATTTATCATAGTTGAGATCGTTCAAGGACACGGCCCTCATGACATATTGCAAGATGTCTTTTTTCTGTTTTGGGGTTTGCGCAGCGGCATAGACCCGCAAGAGTAATCCTGCCGCCAGCCCCTGCGCATTGTAACGGTCAGGGCAATACACGCTCGCATCGCGCCCGACTGCAAAGACTTGGTTTGGATCGAGCTGCTGGCCCGCATCAATTTGTAAGGTCATGTTATAGGCGATTTGCTCGACGGTGACCGGACAATTATCGGTGACTTGCGCAGGCGCTCTAACAGGCGAAATAGCCACCGCCATGATGGCCAAGCCCGACAGAATAGAGATTTTACGAAACATGTTAGCCCCTAAATTTTAACCGTTTCACCTTCCTCGACATAGTTCCAAGGCATCAGATTGTCGAGGTCTGAGTGTTTGAAGTCTTGAATATTGGCCAAAGTATGTGTCCGCCAGTTTTGTGAGTTAACTGCGCAAAGTTGAGCGGCTTAAAATCGCTTAAATAAGGACGCTGATCAAATATCAGCTTTTTTAAAACCCCATATAAGAAAACCGCGAATTATTCGGGTGCTTATGCCCAACCTCACGTGGCATCGCACGGCCTTTGGGGCTCGCGATCAATTATGTCATTAAGAAAATTGGAGGTACCACCCGGAATCGAACCGGGGTACACGGATTTGCAATCCGGTGCGTCACCACTCCGCCATGGTACCTCGCGTGGTGGGAGGCCAGCCTATAATCAAACCGCCCGTCGTCCGCAATAGCTGATTGCGGCCTTTGACGGTGGGGGCTATAGCGCTGTCAAATATTGACCCAAGCGAGTCCCTTTAACATGACTGATGCCGTTCTTCCCAGAAACCCGATGCGGGACGCCATGATTGAATCTCAGATTCGCGTGGCCGATGTGACAGATCTGGATATCTTGCGCGCGTTTCGCCAGACGCCGCGGGAGCTGTTTGTGCCGACCTCCAAAAAAGCGCTCGCCTATGCTGACCGCAATATTGAAACGGATGAGGGGCGTATCATGTTGGCCCCGCGTGATCTGGCGAAATTGGTACAGGCTGCGGATATTGAGGCCACAGATGTCGTTCTCGATATCGCCTGCGGGCGTGGATATTCGACGGCCATCCTGGCACAGCTGGCCGATACAGTTGTTGGCCTAGAATCCACGGATGAAGCGGTTGACCGCGCGACAGAGCTTCTTGTGGATATTGATATTTCTAATGCCGCCATTGTTAAAGGTGATTTGAAATCCGGTGCCACCGAACATGGGCCTTTCAACGTTATTTTCGTAAATGGCGCCCTGCCAGTTGTTCATCAACCGTGGTTCTCGCAACTCGCGGATGGGGGACGATTGGTTTGTATCATACAGAACGGGCCAGTTGGTCATGCAACAGTTTTCCGCAAGTCAGGTGAAGCCGTTGGCGAGCGCGTTGTGTTCGACTCCAACGCCTCTTTCCTGCCAGGTTTTGAGCCTAAGCCCGCCTTTACGTTTTGATTTGACCCCTTCAGGACTGCATAGGTGTATTGCTGCAGTCATTAGGTACAATTTAACCGTGATACGATTATAGAGGCTTTAAATCCCGTCTGTGTGTCGAAAGCTCTCTCGTGTCCTTAAAAATCTGTCTTTCTACTCTTCTTATCAGCACTTGCGCTTTGGTTGCTATCCCTGAGACGGCCTCTGCCGAAGATCTGCAATCCGCATTGGTCTCGGTATATAATAAAAACCCGCGACTTCTGGCCGAACGGGCACGCCTGCGCGAGGTCGATGAAAATTATATTCAGGCCCGCGCGCAGGGGCGTTTTACGATTTCTGGAAGTGGCTCTTATTCTAAGGCCTGGATCGAAACTCCGGCGCAGGACAGTTTTTTCGGTCCGCCAGCGGAGGGGACAAATACTGAATATGGCGCGCCAAAACAGGGGGCCGTTCAGGTCGTTCAACCGCTTTATCAAGGCGGGCGGGTTAAAGCCCTGAAGCGTCAGGCGAAACTGGGTATTTTATCCGCCCGCGAAGGTTTGCGGGCACAGGAAAATAATATTTTTACCGCTGCCGCCAATGCCTATGTGGATGTTTTGCGGGACGAAGAGGCCGCCCGTATCCGTCGAAACAATGTCCGCGTTTTGTCCCGCCAGTTACAGGCCGCCACGGATCGTTTCGATGTGGGTGAGGGAACGCGGACCGATATTGCGCAATCCGAATCACGACTCGCGCTGTCCGAAGCAGGCCTTGCGCAGGCCGATGCACAACTCGCCGCATCACGTGCCTCTTATTTTCGGATTGTCGGACGTTTGCCGCGTGATTTGTCTCAACCTCCAGAGTTTATTATACCGCCTACCTTGCAGGACGCCATAACAGCCGCCCGCGATAATAACCCGCAGCTGATGGCCGCTTATTACAATGAAGCGTCGTCCCGGGCAGCGATTGACGTCGCCAAAGCAGCGGGTCGTCCAGTGGTCTCTTTGAATGGTAGCTTATCACGCAGCCGTGATCAGCTTTTAGGATTTAATGAGTCGGATAATGCAGCCCTTACAGCGAATATAACGATTCCGATTTATTCCGGCGGGCAGAACCAGTCTCGCGTCAGACAGGCCAAACACGCCAAGACACGGCTGGCATTTGAGACGCGTGATACGGAACTCGCGGTGGATCAAACTATCACGCAAATTTGGGCGCAATTGGAAGCCGCGCGTATCGTTCTTGACACGTCAGAGCGTCAACAGCGCGCTGCCGAAGTTGCTTTTGAGGGTGTGACACTAGAACAAACGGTCGGGACGCGGACACAACTGGATGTTTTGGATGCGGAGCAGGAAGTGCTGAATGCGCGGCTTTCTGTTGTGAATGCACAGCGTGAACTGAATTCCGCGACTTACAGCCTGCTTTCCACAATT
This sequence comes from Litorimonas sp. WD9-15, assembly GCF_050271975.1. Lineage (NCBI taxonomy): Bacteria > Pseudomonadati > Pseudomonadota > Alphaproteobacteria > Maricaulales > Robiginitomaculaceae > Litorimonas > Litorimonas sp. WD9-15. The sequence goes on along the minus strand of NZ_CP189850.1, from coordinate 2,397,036 downwards.
GGCGTATTCGATGCTGAGGGCATTCGCTTGGACGTTGACCGTTATCAGCCGGAACAGAATTTAGATGCCATTTCCTATGACGGTTTGGCCGAAGCGGCTGATGCTTATGTGCCGGAATTCGTTCAAAAGATCGGACGCCAGGTCCCGAATATTGTGAATGATGCGGTTGGTGTGCCGGTGACTTTGATTGGAAAATCGGACCTCGGTGAATCTCTGGATAATTTGGGTGATAGGCTTGGCGGTATTGGTACGGATGCCAAGGAAGCGCTGGATTATATCAGTAATCAGGATCCCGAATATGACCCGCGCCTGCGCACGGATAATCCTGAGATCATCATTGAACCGATTAAGCCGGCATCGGCACCGCCTTACGATCCGCTCTTAGACGGGGATGCGGACGGCGTCGTGGATCCTGAGTTTAAAGTTAAAGACTGATTTTTAAACTTTTCAAAATTCTCCACTGAATTAAGTCGAGGCCCGTCTGGACAAGTCAGACGTGTTGTCTTAACCATTTAGAGATAAATGAGGTTGTCGGGGGACTGCCTTGACGGGCAAATCAGCCTAAAATGCAGGAATATGAGGGTTTATGTCTGAACAGACGCCAAGTTCACCGGATAATCTTCAGGATAACGGCGTGTCTTCGGGTGAGCCGAGCATGGAAGATATTCTGGCCTCTATTCGGAAAATTATATCTGAGGACGAACCCGTTGCCATGGAGTCGCCGGAAGATGTATTTGTGGACCTGAAATCCGATGCGGAAATTGAGACCGTGGAGGTGGATTTTGAAGATCTGAATACAGTCGATGATCCGCTTGCCGTGGCCGAGACTGTTGACGCAGAACAAACGCTTGTTGATTTAGATGTAGAAGCGGTTCTCTCAGATATGAATCTTGCCGACGCGTCAGAGGATGTGAAACCTGACGAAAACATCCTCGATATGCTTGGTATGGAAATTCCGCTGGAAGCCGATGCACCGGAGGCGGAGATCGAAACTTACACAGCCCGGTCCGAAGACTTAGCGCCACCTATGTCAGATAAGTCTGATACGGATGAGATGGATGCCTTACTCGACGGTATCCTCCTCGCGCCGGATGAAGATCTGGGCGATGTTGAAGAGACAGCGCCACAGGCCGCAACTGTTGACAATGATCCAGATCTTGAATTGGTCAAAACGCTGATGGCGGATCTATCCGATGATCAAGGGCTCGGTCTCGAGACAGATGATGACCTCGATTCGCTTCTCGCTATTCCGGAAATCGAAGCTGAAGCTGTGCAAGAGCCTGTAGAGTCAGATGAACCTGAGGTCGCAGAGGAAATTGAAGAAGATATTCTCAGCGATATTCTGAATATGACGCTGGATGACGAGATAAAGTCCCATCCCGAAGATCTGGACATTGCCACTGATCTCGTGACGCCCGACACTGTTGCGGCGGATGAATTGGCTAATCTTGAAGCCAATGATATTGCTGAGCAAATTGAAACAGCCGAGACGGCGGACGAGCTTCCATCTCTTGCTGATATTGCCGCGGCGGCCCAAGCCGATGCGGTTGAAGCTGAAACAGCTGCCGTATCTGCGCCTAACCCCTTGGCTGCGACCGCTGGTCTGGCGGCCGCAGGGGCAGGTCTTGCAGCTTTGGGTGCAACGTCGTTGGGCAATGAGCCCGTTTCCGAAGATGCCGCTGACCCTCAAGATATTACGCCAACCCTTTCGACTCAAACTGAAACACCAGAACCCGTGCCGCCCTCAAAGGAGCCTTCCATGCCCGTTCAAGCCGTAAATACTGATACTATCCTCGACGACGTAACTGAATCCGCCGCCGCTGGCGCTTTCGCGGAACTCAATTCCGTCGTCGAAGAAAAGGCCGTCTTTAACGAGCGCGGCCCGCGCATCGGCGACCTCGTACAGGAAGCCCTTCGCCCTATGCTCAAAGATTGGCTCGACGCTAATCTGAAAGGCATTGTCGAGCGCGCGGTGGCCAAAGAGGTCAAACGCATCTCGTCGGGGAAGTAGGGGAAAGCCACCCCTTCAATTTTCTGCTGAGGTGGGCTAAGCCCGCCGAAATACTACCCGTTCCTATTACAGGGGCGGGTTTTGCTTTGGAATTATATCATGCTCGACAAGAACTTCGATCCTCAATCGGCGGAACAACGTCTCTATGAGATGTGGGAGAGCAACGGCTATTTCAAACCGCGTGCCGCCAAGCCGGGTGACACAAAAGATGATAATTACTCCATCGTGATTCCGCCGCCCAATGTGACGGGCAGCCTGCATATGGGTCATGCGCTCAACAACACGATCATGGATATCCTGATCCGCTATAACCGGATGAAGGGGAAGGCGACGCTCTGGCAGCCGGGCATGGACCATGCCGGAATCGCGACGCAGATGGTGGTCGAGCGCAAATTGGCCGCTGAAGGGAATCGCGCCCGCAAGGATATGAGCCGTGAGGAGTTTCTGAACCATGTCTGGTCGTGGAAAGAGGAATCCGGTGGCATGATCGAGAAACAACTCCGCCGTCTTGGCTCCTCCTGTGACTGGTCCCGCTCCAAATTCACGCTGGGCGAGCGCGAGGGCGGGCAGATGGCCGATGCCGTGACCAAGGCCTTTGTCGAGATGTATGAGGCAGGCCTGATCTATCGCGACAAACGGCTCGTGAATTGGGACCCGCATTTCCAGACCGCGATTTCCGATCTGGAAGTCGAGAATATCGAGAAGGACGGCCATTTTTGGCACTTCAAATATCCACTCGCGGGCGGGGAAACCTATACCTATGTCGAGAAGGATGAGGACGGGAATATCACGCTGTCGGAAGAACGCGACTATATTTCCATCGCGACGACGCGTCCCGAAACCATGCTGGGTGACGGCGCGGTGGCGGTCCATCCCGATGATGAACGCTATGCCCCGATTGTCGGGAAAATGGTGCGTTTGCCACTCGCCGACCGCCTGATCCCGATCATCACGGATGAATATCCGGATATGGATTTTGGCTCTGGCGCGGTGAAGATCACGGGCGCGCATGACTTTAATGATTATGAAGTCGCGAAAAGGAATGACATCCCGATGTATTCCCTGATGGGACCGCGCGGTGAGATGATCGAGTCAGAGATCATGCCCGCGAAATATGTAGGCATGGACCGATTCAAGGCACGTAAGGAAGTCGTCGCGGATATTGACGCCGAAGGGCTACTCATTCGCGTGGAAGACAAGAAAATCATGCAGCCCTATGGCGATCGCTCCGGTGTCGTGATTGAACCGATGCTGACGGATCAGTGGTTTGTCGATGCGGAGAAACTGGCGGGTGAGGCGATGGGGGCGATATCTCGTTCTTCTCCTAATGTCATCCCGCACAAGGGCGATAGCCCGCAGATGCGGGACCTATCGGAACGCGAAAACGCTGACGAAGGCACGCAGATGTCAGGCCCCGCATCTCCACTGAGTTCCGTGCGGGGTGACAGCGGAGAGGAGGGAACAAAAACCCGCTTCATCCCCGAAAACTGGACAAAAACCTATGACCACTGGATGGAGAATATCCAGCCCTGGTGCATCTCGCGGCAATTGTGGTGGGGTCACCAAGTACCTGCTTGGTATGGACCAAAAAGAGTTGAAGGCGATGATACAGGAGGAAAAATTCTTCCTGACGAAAGGCATTTTATATGTGCTGAAAATGCGAATGAAGCTGAGCTAAAATTCAATGACTACTATCATGGGATGAATACATATTTCGTTGACAGCGAAAGCGAATTTATCTCTGCGATGGATAATCTTAATTCTGATTTTAAAGGTTATCCTATTTATCGAGACCCCGACGTCCTTGACACCTGGTTCTCCTCCGGTCTCTGGCCCTTCTCCACGCTCGGTTGGCCGGAGAACACGGAGGAACTCTCCCGCTTCTACCCGACCTCCACCCTCGTAACCGCCTTCGATATCATCTTCTTCTGGGTCGCGCGGATGATGATGCAGGGCTTGCATTTCATGGATGAGGTGCCGTTTGAGGATGTCTATATCCATGCGCTGGTTTTGGATGAGAACGGCAAGAAAATGTCCAAATCCATTGGCAACACGCTCGACCCGCTCGATCTCATCGATGGCGTGTCGATTGATGAACTCGTCGAGAAACGCACACGTGGCCTGAAAAATCCGGAGAAAGCGCCGCAAGTCGCCAAGGCGACGAAGAAAGCCTATCCCGACGGATTTGAAGCCTTTGGCGCGGATGCGCTGCGCTTCTCCCTCGCGAGTCAGGCCGGGCAGGGGCGCAATATTCGCTTGTCGGTCGACCGTATCGCGGGCTACCGGAATTTCGGAACAAAGCTCTGGTCTGCCGCGAATTTCGGTCAGATGAATGGCTGTGTTCCAACGGATTTCGCGCCAGAAAGTGCAACTCTGAACCTCAATCAATGGATCATTTCCGAGACGGCGAAAACGGCGGCGGAGATTTCCCGTTGCATCGACTCCTATCGTTTCAACGACGCGGCGGATGCTGCCTATAAATTCACATGGGACACATTCTGTAGCTGGTATCTGGAGCTGTCCAAACCGCTGCTCTCCGGCGAAGACGGGGCTGAGAAAGACGAGACAAAAGCGACCTTTGCCTGGGTGCTCGACCAAATCCTGAAACTCCTCCACCCGTTCATGCCGTTCATCACAGAAGAGTTGTGGGGCAAGATTGGAGGCACGCGCGAAACACATTTGATCGTGGCCGATTGGCCGACCTATGGCGACGACCTCGTGGATGCGGATGCCGTCGCTGAACTCACATGGCTGCAAACGCTCATCACAAATATCCGCTCGGTCCGCGCCGATATGAACATCCCGCCTAGCAAAAAGGCGCCGCTCCTCATGTGTGCCAAGGCGCTCGACCCTCGTCTCGCGACCTACGCCCCGCAACTGTCGCCCATGGCGCGGGTGGAGCGTGTCGAACTCGCCGACACAGCACCGGAAGCGTCGCTGCAAACCGTCGTGGACGGCGTGCAATTCGCCATCCCGCTGGCGGGCCTGATCGATATGGAGGCCGAACGCAAACGCCTCTCCAAGGAGATCGAGAAAGCCCAAAGCGAGATCGAGAAAATCGACCGCAAGCTCGGCAATGAAGCCTTTGTCGCGAAAGCGCCGGAAAAGGTTGTGAACCTGCAAAAGGAACGCCGCGCGGGTTACGTCGCCGAGGTTGAAACCTTGCAAGCCGCGCTTGACGGGTTGGCGTAGATTGCATCAATTCAACGAACATCATGCGGAGCTAAAAGGCTTCAGCGAATATTTCAATCGCAACATTCTGCCTGCCTTGGAAGAGGGCGAAACTATACGTCTGGCCGCCGTTAAAAAGACATTTTGGGTATGTATACTGATAGCCATAGTAGTTGTATTGGTGACGTGCCTCACATGGTATGCGGAAGAGAACTTCATATATTCTTTTACATTATTTGGTTTTGGAATGGCCGCCATGGCCGGAATTGCAAACCGGATTTTGTCTAGCATTAAAGCTGATACAAAGATTAATATCGTCGGTGGTATTTGCAGGTATTTAGGATGGTCGTTTTCGCAAACGATGGGGTTTTCCAGACCGCATGCAGGATTCGATGATTTAGGTTTGCTGCCAAGATATCATCGTGGAGATTACGAGGATAAAATTGAGGGCCGCGCCCACGGCGCGAACTTTGCCTCCTATGAAGCTCATTTAGAGAAGCGCCATGGGCGAGAAAATGGTAAAGAGACTTGGACGACAGCCTTCAGAGGCCAGCTTCTTGTCATCGTTTTTGATCAAAAGTTTATGGGCCGCACGGTGGTCCTGCGCGACAAGGGATTGTTCAATCGCAAGAAAAAAGGCGATATGAAACGTGTCGGCCTCGTCGATCCGGTCTTTGAGAAAATCTTTGAAGCTTACAGCACGGATCAGGTCGAGGCGCGATACCTCCTCACGCCGACATTCATGCAGCGATTGGTGGATTTGGAAACATCTGTCGATGGTAAGAAAATCCGGTTTGGCTTTACGGGCGGGCAACTCCTCATCGCGGTGGAAACGGTCAATCGCTATGAGGCGGGGTCGATGTTCAAGCCGTTGATAGAGACCGCGCGGACGCAGAAAATTCTGGATGAAATCGGCGCGATTTACGATGTGATTGACGGCGTGATGAAACCGGCGGAACGGCGGGTCTAGTTTTCAAACGCCAGAACGTAACTCTCATCCAGCCGCTCTGTTGTCTCGAATAATTGCGTCAGCGTCCCGAATGTTGTCGTGAGCACTTTCTCTCCATGGTCATCCAAAATCAGGCGCTCATCAATCATCGGGCCGTAATGACGGCGGAGGGGCGAAACTTTTAATTCCGTCGGTGTGATGGTTGTCATCAATTTCTCCAGCAGAACCTGCCGATCTGTCGTTTCCCAAATCGCGGCGGCAATCGCGTAGAGCATCAATTCGTTACAATTCTGCCAGCGTAGATCGAACGGGTTGGAAATCAGGGAATAGTCCGGCTGATGCACGGCGTCATATTCCGGACTTTCCAGAAATGCATAGAGCAGGTCCTGCGTCGCCGTATCGGGAATAAGAATGCCTGCATCGCGTTCCTGTAAGAGCCGCAGGAAATCCGCGGGCGTATCGGTGACGAGGGTGGAGCGCAGGCGGTTCTCCTCGCCGTGATAGAGATTATAGACATCGTATCCGCCAGCCGCATTGCGCCGGAAAAAGGCGCTATGGGTGAACATGACGCCTTCGGGCAGTTTCTCGCGGGCTTGGCCTGAGCGGGAAATGACCGCGAGTTTCACGTTTTTTTGGTCTAGTTCATCCAGAATTTGCTGCCCGTAATCCTCCAGCGTTTCGCGCGGGAAGAGCGGGTCTCCGGAATCTGTTGACGCAACGTAGCCGAGATAGACCGTCCGGATATGCCAGCCATAACCGAAGACTGCGATAAGAAGCAGGACGAGTGCCCCAATCGCAATTTTCCAGCCTAAACTCAAAAGTCGAATGTCCCGATGACGGGCACATGATCTGATGGCTTCTCGCCCTCCCGCACGTGTTTGTCGATTTGAATGCCCGTCGCGCGGTCAATGGCTTGCGGGGAGCAGAGCAGGTGGTCGATGCGAATGCCAAGATTATTCTGCCACGCGCCGCCCTGATAGTCCCAGAATGTGTATTGCCCGTCGCGTCCATCAAACTGATCGAACATATCATAGAGCCCGATATTGCGGAGCGCTTGAAAGGCATCCAGCGTTTCCTGCCGGAACAGCGCATCGCCCCACCACCCCTTTGGGTCATGGGTGTCGCCGGGGCGAGGGATGACATTGTAATCCCCTGCAAGGATGAGGCGTTCTTCTAGCGGCAGCAGCGTTTCCGCATGGGCCTTGAGCCGTTTCATCCAGTCGAGTTTATAAGTATATTTCGGGCTCTCCATCGGATTTTCACCGACCGGATTACCGTTGGGAAGATAGATGGACGCAACTCGCACAGCGCCGCGCTTTGTGCTGACGACGGCTTCGAGGTAGCGCGCCTGATCTTCCTCCGCGCCTTCCAACAGATCCTGTCCCGGCAGGCCTCTGCGGATATCTTCCAGCGGGAGTTTGGAGAGGATCGCCACGCCATTATAGGATTTTTGGCCGTGGGTGATGATATTATAACCGAGCGATTCGATTTCCATGCGGGGAAAGCCCTCGTCGACAGTTTTGATTTCCTGCAGACAGGCAATGTCAGGCTGCGCGGATTCTAGCCACGCTGTGACCGCGTGCATCCGTGCTTTGATCGAATTCACATTCCATGTGGCGATTTTCATGTTTCGGTCTCAGGCTGCGTTGGCAATGAATTGTACGAATTTGGCGAATACGAAGGCGATGAGCAAGAAGCCCCAAAGCCATTGAAGACTCATACCACCTGACTCTGATGACGTGTCCATCGGCTGTTGTACAGGCTGATTCAACCGCAATCCCATCCGGCGTTCCAGCCATTCAATGCGGTAGGCTTGGTGGTTGTTGAACTTGCCGACCTGATCCCAGCTCATCGTTTTAAACAGAGAGGCGGTGATCGGCGCGGAGAAGAGTTTCGGCATTTTCTGCGGCTCGTCGAAATGCGGATTATTCTCGTCATAAAAGCCGTGAATTTCCAATATGCGGTGCAGCAACAGATTTTCGAAATCGACATAATCATCAATGTCGAGCGCCCGCGCCTTTTGGAAGAGTTGATTCCAATTCCCCCGGTCATTGCGTTTTGCCGGTGTATTCAGGATGTCGAGAATATCCTGGTTTAACGGCGGTGGAGGAGGCTCGGCTCGCGATTGGACAGGGGCGTCGAGGCTCGGCGTTGCGCCGATGGCATAGCTCGTCGGGCTCTCAATTTCCGCGTCTGGTGCAGGGGCGTCGAGGGATTGTGTCCGACCCGTTGCATAAGCGGACGGGCCCTCTTCCTGTGTATCATCGTCAACCATATCAGCGAATGTGACGCTGGGTATGGCTTCCGCTTGGACAGCCTCTTCCTCGGCCACATAGGCAGCTTCCTGCGCGGCGTAGGCCAGCATATTCAAGGCTTGGTCATGCGCATCACGCAAGCGCATGAAGCCTTCCGGGTCTTCTTCCGGACGCGTCAGTTTCAGCTGTTTGGAATAGGCTTTCTTGATCTCCCGCCGGTCTTTTGGCGGCGCGTCCAAGCCGAGGACTTCGTAATAGGATTGTCGCGCCACCTTAGAACACATCCATGGCGTCGAGATCGTCGAGGAATTTGATGACGCTCTCGCGGGCGAGTTTAATATCGGTGTCGTTTTGTTTGGCGAGGACGGCCTCGAACTGCACAAGATTATGTTCAATCGCGTTGCGGATATCGCCGAGATGGTTTTCATAGGCCGCTTTCAGGCGGTTTATGATCGCGGCATTTTCCGCGACATCTTTCGGATGAATTTTCAGCTTGTCGAGTTCCTTGAGGCGTTTTGCGATGTCGGCCTGTGACAGGCTGCCGGGATTGCCCTCGAGGATGAGTTGCTCCGTCTTGCCCGTCGAAATGACGGTGACGAGGACTTCCAGTACGCCGGACACATCATAGGTAAAGCGGATATCGAAATCCTGATGTTTGTCTTTTTCCTTGGGGAACCAGACTTTCAAATCGCCCAGCGGGACATTGTCTTCGACGCGCGGGCTTTCGCCCTGATAGACGGAAATGCTGACATGATCCTGCCCCGGACGGATGGTGGAATTGCGGACGACGCGGGAGGCGGGGATGACCGTATTGCGTTCAATAATAGGCTGGAAATAACCGCTCTCATACTGGTTCGGCCCGACTTCGCGGGCAATATCTGTACCGAGGGTAAAGGGGCAGACATCGGTCATAACGATATCTTCCAACGCCTCATGCCGTGCGAGAAGGCCTGCCTGCACACCCGTGCCGAGGGCGATGACTTCATCGGGGTCAAGGCTATGTTCCGGGAATTTCTTGAGCAAGCGCGTCACCATCGCGCGGATGACCGGCATACGCGTCGCGCCGCCAACGAGGATGATCCGCTCAATATCCGAACTCCGCAGCCCCGCATCGGAAATCGCGCGTTGCAAGGGCATCCGCATCCGTGACTGGAGTTTTTCCGTCAGTTTTTCGAATTTTTCACGGGTGAGTGTGAGTTCCACTTCTTTCGTGCCGTCCAGATACTTGACCGTGATGTCAGGCTTTTCCGACAGGCCGAGCTTGGCCTTATTCGCGAGATCCCGCAGACGTCCCAGTTCTTTCGGCTTCACCTTATCCCGCGTCTTGCCAAGCTGTTCGAGGAAGTTGTCCTCGACCGCTGTTGTGAAATCCTCGCCGCCCAGAAACGCGTCGCCGGCGCTGGAGCGGACTTCCATCACGCCGTCAAAAATTTCCAAGATGGACACGTCAAAAGTCCCGCCACCGAGGTCTATGACGAGAAACGTATTCTCATCATCTTTGGTGTTCAGACCATAGGCGAGGGCGGCGGCTGTCGGTTCGTTGATGAGGCGCTCGACTTTCAATCCCGCCATCTTCCCCGCCGCATAAGTCGCCTTGCGTTGGATGTCGTTGAAATAGGCGGGAACGGAGATAATCGCGCTCTCGACGGGCACACCCAATTCCGCTTCCGCATCGGCTTTCAACGCCCGGAGGACGAGGGCGGAGAGTTCCTCCGCCTTATAATCTTTCTTGCCAACTTTATGCGTTTTCGCCGTCCCCATGGCGCGTTTGAACCGCGCGACCGTTTTGTCAGGATGCGTGACGAGGCGGTATTTCGCGGCGTCACCCACGATAATGTCGCCCGTATCATTCACCCCCACCACGGACGGCGTCAGGAATGCTCCCACACCGTTTTTGATCAGCTGCGGCCCGTCATCCGTGAACACGGAAATCAGGGAATTTGTGGTGCCGAGGTCAATGCCGACAAGTGCCATAGGGGGTCCATGAGTCTATTATTAGATGTTAGTCCCGCCTGTAATGAGGGCCGTCAACGGGAGGGTCAATCCCGCAATACGAATTCCGCAGCGGCTTCAAAAACACTCTCATCTTTCACGCTATCTGCGACGACGAGGCCACCTTCGAGCATGGCGACGGCTGATTTCGCGCGAGACGATGCCGTACGGTACCCTGCATCAGTATAGGCTTTGCTCATCCAGTTGATATTGCGTGTGAAAAAGGCGGCAACGGCTGCATTAACCGGCGCGGGCAAGCCACGAGCTTCCGCGCCAAAGACAACGCAGAGGCAGAGGAGTTTCTGCCGGACCAGAGCATCGCGGTGCAAGTCCACGAAAACGCCGATCCGCTCTTTCGCGGTCATGTTGTCCGTGATGCGATTGGTCAGAGCCTCGTGGAAGTCGTCGGAATAGCGTTGGACAAGGGCGAGGCCGAGATCCTCCTTCTTCGGGAAATGGTAGTGCAGGCTCGCGCTCTTTATGCCGATATCGCCTGCAATATCACGAAATGACACGGCATTATACCCCGCGCCGCGCATCCTGCGTTCGGCTGCATCCAATATATGTTCGCGCTGGTTCATGGGGAACATGTGCACAGAAAAAGGTCAAATAACAAGGCTTGCCTATCAGGAGATAGAGAGTTAAGACTATCTATCACTAGGTAGATAATGGAGTTTATGATGAAGATTTATGATGTAGAGGGTTTCCCTAACCCCGCCCGTGTGAGGATCGCATTGGCGGAGAAGGGAGCGATGGATCAGGTTGAGTTTTTCACTGTGGATGTGATGGGCGGTGAACACAGGACAGAGGCTTTTAAGGCGAGAAACCCTGATGCAACGGTGCCATATGCGGAATTACCGTGTGGCACTTCTATATCACAATGTACGGCGATTACGGAATATATTGACGGTCATTTTGATGGCCCGTCTCTGATAGGCGATACCCCGACACAACGCGCAAAAACTCAGATGATGAACCTCCGCGCGGAAAGCGGATTGGTCGATGCGGTTGGAGCCTACTTCCATCATGCAACTCCCGGCCTTGGACCTGATTTAGAGACGAATCAGAATGCCGATTGGGGCGAGATGCAGAAACTTCGCGCCGTGAGCACGATGCGATACTTGGACTCTGTTCTGGCCGAAGCGGAATATCTCGCAGGTGATCAGTTCAGCGTGGCCGATATTACCGCTTTTGCAGGTTTAGGCTTTGCCGACTTCGCGAAAGTTGAGATTCCATCCGATCTTTCAAACCTTAAAGCTTGGCGCGAAAAAGTCTCGGCAAGGCCAAGTGTTTCAGGTTAAGGTCTAACCATGAATCTCAATGATGATTTTAGTCAGCGCGTCGTCATCGACACGAATACCCTGGCATGGGAGCCGTCTCCTATGGCGGGAGTTGAGCGGCGTAAATTGGACCGTATCGGCGATGAAGTGGCCCGCGCTACGACCATCGTCAGATACGCGCCGGAATCATATTTCAGTCCGCACACACATAGCGGGGGCGAAGAAATCCTCGTCCTTAGCGGTGTCTTCTCGGATGAACACGGTGATTATCCCGCGGGGAGCTATTTCCGTAACCCGATTGGTACGTCGCATAAGCCGCATTCGAAAGAGGGCTGTGAGATTTTTGTGAAACTGCATCAGTTTGACGAAAGAGACACGGAACAGTTTTCCATCGACACAAAAAAAGCGCAATTCATGCCGGGGCAAGTGCCCGGTCTTAGCGTATTTCCGCTACACAGTTTTGAGGGCGAGAGCTGTGCGCTGGTCCGTTGGGCCCCCGGCACGCATTTCGCACCGCACCGCCATTGGGGCGGGGAAGAAATCCTTGTTCTGGAAGGTACTTTCCAAGACGAGATGGGCGATTATCCGAAAGGAACATGGATGCGCAGCCCGCATTTGTCCCAGCATAATCCGTTCAGCGAAGAGGGGTGTCTCATTTACGTGAAGACCGGACATCTGCCGGATTAAACAAAAAGGCCCCAATCGGGGCCTTTTTTTTATTTTAGTGATGTTTCTTAAGTTTCTTGAACTTGCGAAACGAATTCCCACGGTGTGAGTTAAACCCGCCTCTATGAATCGAAGAGCGGCTGCCAAAGCGATCATGTGAGTACCGGTCAAAAGACCGCCCACGATAGGTACTGTGGCGATTTCGCCGATAGTTATAATCATAGTCGTAATAATCCGAACCGCGTCTGAAATCGGACCGTCTGTCGAAACGCCTATCGTTGAAACGCCTATCGTTGAAACGTCTGTCATCAAAACGACGGTCACGACCATCATCTGCGATTGCGACACCGGCTGCGCCGCCGACGAGCGCGCCAAGTATTGCGCCTTCGGTCCCATTGCCCGATCCGGCAATTTCTGATCCGACGACACCGCCAAGCAGGGCGCCGATGGCCCCGCCGACAAGGGCGTCATTATCGCCGCGTGTGTCATGCTGATGCGCGTGGCGGTCATTTTTGTGGTCGGCAAAGGCAGGCGTTGAAACGGCTCCAGCCAGCGCAATCGCGGTCAGGGTCGAAACGGATATAATCTTCATCATGTTGAACATTGTGTTCTCCTTATTGATGGGATCTATATAAACCGAATGGTCAATTATGCCAATCACGTGTTTTCACAGCCATGTGAGCGGAAGTCTGGATTTATTGAGGAATGAAAATAAAGTTGTTGAGAATATCAAAATGTTGTGTATATGCAATAATATGATTTATAACCGTATTAAAACGTTGCGCATTGAGAAGGGTTTGTCTCGCAAAGATCTGGCAGAGGCCGTCGGCGTTAATTTCCAGACCATCGGCTATCTGGAGCGGGGGGACTATAACGCGTCATTGGAATTGGCTTTTAAATTGGCTGAATTTTTCAGCGTCCCAATCGATATGGCGTTCAGCCCGCGACCCTTCAAATCCATGGCCGAGCAACTGGCTGAAATTAGAGCAGCGGAATAGGACGTATAATGGCTTCGGTATTACAGATGATTGGCGAGATATGGCTCGCGGTACTGGATGTGCTCTTGGCACTCCTCTTGGGAACGTAAGGAGAGAGACATGATGAAATGGTATGCTGATTTATTCCAATTTAGGGAGGGGAGTATGAAGCGGGCGTCTTTGAACCGAGTAAAATGGTTTGCGATACTCTCTCTGCCAGCCATTCCCGTGGGAATATTGGCGAGCTATGACATCATTCCAAAAGTCGTTTCGACACCCATCTTGTTGATCAGCTTTATCTCCGTTCTTTGCTTCGCCTTTACGCCACTCGCAAATCGCTTTTATGGTCGAGATAAATATCTGGATGAATGGGAGATTAGATTAAAGCATGAGTCGATGGCCTTCGCTTTTCAAACGCTGCTTTATATCGGGTTTACTTTGGTTCTAGGAGCAATGCTTTTCGGCAAATACCTTGATGTGGATTTGTCAATTAACAGCCTTTATGAGGCAATGACTGGTTTGTTCGTATTCCTTCTTCTGGGAATGTATATTCAAATCTTCTACGCGCTGTGTAAAATCCGCCCGATCGATGAATTTGAGGACGAGGATTTAGTGGGCGAGCATTAGAGGCAGCCTACCGCCCAAACCTCTTGCAATTCAGGTCCTATCACCACATATCGCGCGCAAATTCATACTTGATATAAAGAGCGCGATATGGCCCGCCAATTCTGCTACCACATGCAAGGTCTGACGAAGAAATTCGGCAATAAGACCATCCTTGATAACGTCCATCTGTCCTTCTACCCTGATGCCAAGATTGGCCTGATCGGGGTGAACGGGGCCGGTAAATCGACCCTGATGAAAGTCATGGCGGGCGTGGATACAGAGGTCACAGGCGAACACTGGGCCGCTGAAGGCGTCAAAGTTGGTTATCTGCCGCAGGAACCAAAGTTGGATCAGGACAAGACCGTCTGGGAAAACGTGATTGTGGGCTGTGAGGACAAGCAGATTTTCGACGAATATAACGCGGTCGCCATGAAAATGGCCGAGGAATATACGGACGAATTGATGGAAGAGATGACGGCCCTGCAAGAGCAGGTCGATGCCCGCGATGCTTGGGATATCGACTCCAAGATTGAAATGGCGATGCAGGCTCTACGCTGCCCGCCGAAAGATGATCCGGTCACATCTCTCTCCGGCGGGGAGGCGCGTCGTGTCGCGCTTTGTCAGTTGTTGCTGTCCAAACCCGACCTGCTATTGCTTGATGAGCCGACCAACCATTTGGATGCCGAAACTGTCGCTTGGCTTGAGAATTATCTCGTCAGTTATAAAGGCGCGATTATTCTGATTACCCATGATCGCTACTTCCTTGACAATATCACGAATTGGACGCTCGAAGTGGATCGCGGTAAAACCTACCCACATGAGGGGAATTACTCCTCTTGGTTGGCTGCAAAAGCCAAACGCATGGATCAGGAAGGGCGCGAGAGCGATTCCAAGACCAAGGCATTGAAGCGTGAATTGGAATGGATCCGGTCCAATCCAAAAGCGCGTCAGACAAAATCCAAAGCGCGGATCAGCGCCTATGAAGATCTCAAAAATGCTGCAGATAATGAAGTCGTCTCCCATGCCGAAATCCGCATCCCGATGGGTGAGCGTCTCGGCAATATTGTGGTCGAAGCGAATAATGTCTCTAAGGGCTTTGGCGATAAACTCCTCATTAAAGACCTGTCGTTCAAGCTGCCACGCGGTGGTATTGTTGGCGTGATCGGTCCGAACGGGGCGGGTAAAACCACACTGTTCAAAATGATCACGGGTGAAGAGCAACCGGATGAAGGCACGTTCAAGGTCGGCGAAACCGTCGAACTCGGATATGTTGATCAGAACCGCGCCGCCCTCGACCCCAGCAAGAATATCTGGGAAGCCATTTCTGATGGTTTGGACATCATTGTGATGGGTAAAAGGGAAGTTCCATCAAGGGCTTATGTTGGGTCGTTCAACTTCAAGGGCACAGATCAGCAGAAGAATGTCGGACAACTCTCCGGTGGGGAACGCAACCGCGTCAACCTCGCGAAGATGTTGACGAAACCCGCCAACCTGCTTCTCCTCGATGAGCCAACCAACGATTTGGACCGTGAAACGCTGTCATCGCTCGAAATCGCGCTGGAGAAATTCCCGGGCTGTGCCGTGGTCATCTCCCATGATCGCTTCTTCCTCGACCGCGTCGCCACACATATCCTCGCCTATGAAGGGGACAGCCATGTCGAATGGTTCGAAGGGAACTTCGCGGACTATATCGAAGATAAGAAACGTCGTCTGGGTCCGGATGCGGATATGCCGAAGAAACTGAAATTCGTGAAATTTGCGCGGTGATTTAACGAGAAAGCGTCTTGGAAATCGATCCAGAGAATCGATTTCAGCTTTGTCGATAAATCACACCATCTCGATGTAAAATCAGCCCGCTTCTTAGCGAGTTTCAAAACTAAAATTACTCGTAAGCGTATAAATGATCAATTTTAAGAGCATTTATAAGCAGCAAGTTTCTGTCTTCAACGGCGTAAATATTTTGCTCAAACGCATCAAGAGTAATCGTCTCGTCACCCTCTAAGCGTCTTATCACAATCGGATTCACAGGGGCTTCTAGATACTGATAAAGATCTAAGGCTCTCAAAGTTTCTGTGAATGCAAAATACTCGTCTTCTCGGCTGAAATCATATGCGTCAGCGTAGATTATATCATACGGGTCGGCATAATACCCAAATTTGCCTTCATATATCGGCATGACGACGCTTTTATAGGTTCCTTTATGCCATGGTCTATTTTTGTTTTTAGTTAGTGGAAGGATTAAATAATGTTTGTGGTGTTCAATTGACCGAAAAGGATTTTCGCACCATTCACCTATTGTCTCACCGACTAAAAATTGTGGGTCGCCATTTTTACTTGAATTTACATTACGGAAAGTTGCCTTTGCATATCCGCAGGCGTTGGATACAATAATGTCGTCTTCTCCGGTATGAGATTGCTTCTTGGTAACGGGCCAATTGCTTCGATATGGTTCACCGAAGAGCAATTCGACCTTAGTGATCTCTCCAATAAACAAACTAGGTGTGCTGTTTGTCGGAATTGTCGTGCACGCACCAAAAAACAATATAGCTAGAAGAGATGATCGCATAACTTATGCTTAGCTTTTACCGATTTGGTTGCAAATCAATTTCTTCTTCTCAGAGGAGCATTGAGAATTTGGAAAATTCAACCGTGATTTCGAATTGTTGCAACTTGACACTTCCAACTCCGTCAGGCTCCATGAATATATGAAGCGATTTTTCCTCACAGTCTTAACGTTAGCAATGTCGACCTCCGCCCATGCCCAACGACCTGGTGTGCCGTATATTATTGTCGATCAATTCGGCTATCTCCCGAACCTTGAAAAAGTCGCTGTCATCAAAGACCCGCAAATTGGGTTTGATGAACGCCGAGCGCATGTTCCCGGCAAACGCTATGTAGTCATAAATAAACAGTCCGGACAAACAGTTTTTACGGGCTCACCGACTCAATGGAAAAACGGGCAGGTGGACGAGAATTCCGGTGACCGCGTCTGGCATTTCGATTTTTCTGCCGTCACGGCGTCAGGCCAATATGTTGTGCGCGATCTGGATCGGGGCGTGGAAAGCTATGGTTTCGAGATCGCACCGGATGTTTATACGCCCGTTCTGAAAGCCGCCTTCAAGACGATGTACCTGCAACGTGCGGGGTTCGAGAAGACGGCGCGATATGCCGGACCTTGGGCGGATAAGGCCAGCCATCTCGGCAAGGGGCAGGACCCGCAGGCACGGCTGTTCAACCGGATGAAGGACCGCTCGACCGAACGCGATCTGCGGGGCGGGTGGTATGACGCCGGCGATTACAATAAATATACGAGTTGGACCGCGAATTATGTGACATGGCTTCTCGGTGCTTACCTAGAGAACCCAACCGTCTGGACGGATGATTTCGGTATTCCGGAATCCGGCAACGGCACGCCCGATATTCTGGACGAGGTGAAATGGGGGCTCGATTGGCTGGAACGGATGCAGAATGAGGACGGCGCGATGCTGTCCGTGATGAGTTTGGCCGAAGGGTCTCCGCCGTCAAAATCCAAAGGCCCGTCCCGTTACGGTCCGCCCAATAGTTCCGCGACTGTCACCTCTGCTGGGGCGTTCGCCATAGCGGCGCGTGTTTATGGCGGGGAGGACGGGAAACGCTATGCGGCCCGCGCGGATAAGGCGTGGCAGTGGTTCGAAGCAAACCCGAACGTGAAGTTCTACAATAATGATCCGCGATCAAATTCCGAGGGTCTCGCCGCCGGACAACAGGAGGTCGAGGCCGACCGTCTAGCCAAGAAAATCCTGATCTCCGCTATCCAGATGAAGGCGATGCGCGGGGACGGCTATTTCGATAAAGTTATTCAGGAGGTCTATGACGAAATCGACCCAATGCAATCTAACACACCGGACGGGTTCGAGGGCATGATGGCCTATGACCTACTGTTCCACGCGCGACAGGCCAACACGCCGCCAAAATTCGCAGCCCGTATCAAGCGTGATTATGAGGCGAAAATCCTGAATGCCTATAATGGCTGGCCCAAAATCAGGTCGAATGAGGATGCTTATCGGTCCTATGTCGACGGCTATTGGTGGGGCAGCAATTCCACGAAATCCCGTCGCGGTATGGTTTACACGCAAGCGATTGCGGCGGACCTCGGCTCGCAATCCAAGACGGATTATCTCAACGCGGCGTCGGGCTATCTCCATTATATTCACGGCGTGAACCCGCTGAACAAGGTCTATCTGTCCAATATGGGTGGGTACGGTGCGGAAAATTCCGTCACAGAGTTCTACCATGCGTGGTTCAAGGACGGAACGAAATGGGACAAAGTTGGTGTGTCTAAAATCGGACCCGCACCGGGCTTCTTGGTCGGAGGGCCGAATGACAGCTATTCCCGCGATGATTGCTGCGACACTGTTTGCGGTGGATATGGCGCGAAGATGTGCAAAATTCCGGCGAAAATCCCGCCCAGCGGACAACCGCCCACCAAGTCCTATGCGGATTTCAACGAGGGCTGGCCGATCAATAGTTGGGAGGTGACGGAAAACTCCAACAGCTACCAGATTGCCTATCTTCGCCTGCTATCGAAATTCGCCAGATAGTCATATAAAGATTTTCTTATATACTCTTTATGCGTTCTGTTTTAGACGCATCGCATGAAGCGGATTGCGACAGCTCTGAAAACTCTCGGTCATCCCGATCGGTTACGGCTCTTGGCCCTGTTGAGCCAGGGCGAGTTGACGGTCAGCGAGCTCGTCAAAATCCTCGATCTCTCCCAACCGCGCGTCACGCAATATATAAAGTCCCTCGAAGAGGCGGGGATAATTGAACGGATGCGCGAGGGGAGCTGGGTCTTCTCCCGCCTGCGCCAGGACAATGCAGGTGTCTCTGCCGTCGTCGCGACGGCCTTGGCAACGCTGCCCTATAATGATGCAGACCTCGCTGCAGACCGCGCGCGCCTCTCGGATGTGCGCGCGGAACGGTCCCGCCAAGCCGAAGCCTTCTTCGCCTCGGTTGCGAATGACCGTGAGCAATTGGGTCATGAATATCTTCCGCAAGCGGATATTGAGGCCGCTATGTTGGCACTCCTGCCGGAAGCCGTCCTCGGTTTCATGGTCGATCTCGGCACGGGAACGGGCAGGATGCTAGAAGTCTTCGCGCCACATATTGACCGCGGGGCAGGGGTGGATGCCAGCGCGGATATGCTCCGCGTGGCGCGCCACACGCTCGCGGAAACGGCGTTTGACCATTTATCCGTCCAACAGGCCGATTTGACGCAAACGAAGCTATCGGCGGGCAGTGCCGATCTCGTAACCCTGCATCAGGTCCTGCACTTCCTCGACGATCCCATCCTCGCCATTCGAGAGGCCGCGCGTCTGCTCGCGCCGGAGGGTCATCTTTTACTCACGGACTTCGAACATCATACGCTGGAAAATTACCGTGAGGATTATGCCCATCGCCGCCTCGGCTTTGAAGAGACGGAGATCGCGCGTTATCTGTCCGAGACGGGTCTAGACCTGCAATCCGTCTCCGCTGTTCCGTCCGGGAAAGCCGACACACCCACCGTCAAAATCTGGCACGCGCGAAAGCCTGCCGCAAAACTTGCAACTGGATAAGCCATGAAAGCTCCGCTTCCTCACCGTGACCCCAACGCACCTGTCGGCGCGATTGCGCGCGCGGCCGCTGAACAGCCCGACCTGAAAGTCAGTTTCGAATTCTTCCCGCCAAAGAACCAGAAGATGGAAGACAAACTCTGGAGCTCGATAGAAAAACTCGCGCCGCTACAGCCCAATTTTGTTTCCGTGACCTACGGGGCGGGCGGCTCGACGCGAGAGCGCACGCACCGCACCGTTGCACGGATGGTGGAAGAAACTGACTTCGCCCCCGCCGCGCATTTGACCTGCGTCGATGCCACGCGGAATGAAATTGATATGGTTGCCCGTGAATATTGGGACGCTGGCGTCCGCCATATTGTGGCCTTGCGCGGGGACCCGTCTGACGGGATTGGTGAGGCCTATACCCCGCATCCCAATGGCTATGCTTACGCGAATGATTTGATTGAAGGTCTTAAAAAGATTGAGGATTTTGAAGTCAGTGTCTCCGCCTATCCCGAACGGCATCCCGAAAGTTCCGACTGGCGCACGGAAATAGATAATCTGAAACGCAAGGTCGATGCGGGCGCGACGCGGGCCATTACGCAATTCTTTTTCTCGCCCGATATCTTCTGGCGGTTTCAGGACCGCGTCCTCGATGCAGGCATAGATATTCCGATTGTCCCCGGCCTTATGCTGCAACCCAATTTTAAGGGACTGGCCCGCATGTCGAAAATGTGCGGCGTCGCTGTGCCCGATTGGTATGCGGATTTATTCGATGGATTAGATGATGATGCGGTGCAGCGCGATATGCTGACCGCAACATTAGCTGCGGAACTGACGGCGGAACTCCGCGATCGGGGCGTTGATCATTTCCACCTCTACACACTCAACCGGGCGGAAATCGCCAGCGCCGTGAGCCGTATTCTGGGCCTACACCGCCGCAAATCCAATGGAGCCGTCGCATGATGAAGTCCCCGAGGAACCTACTCATTTTCGCCGTGCTGGGCGGCATTGTTGGAACAGGGGTCGGGTGGACTCTCCACGGCCTGATATCGAAAGCGTCAACTGCGTTTGATCCCGTAGATATTGTGACCGTCATGGATGACCAAGAACAGGCTTGGAATTCCGGCGATATTGAGACTTTTATGGCGGGCTATCACCGCAGCGAGGCTCTGCGTTTCGCCTCTGGCGGAAAAATCAATATGGGCTGGCAGGCGACCTTGGACGGCTATCTGTCGCGTTATCCCGACCGCGCCACGATGGGTGAATTAGCCTTCACTGATTTGGAGGTTCAGGTGCTAGGCGAGGATAATGCGCTCGTATTTGGTCGTTGGGCACTGGAGCGTAAAGATGATCGCCCCAACGGATTATTCACGCTGCATTTCCAGCGGATTGACGGGGACTGGGTGATTGTCTCCGATCATACGAGTTCAGCGAAATGAGTGATGTCAGAGCGGGCGTTTTGCTTATCGGTGACGAACTCCTCTCCGGTAGAACGCAAGATACGAATTTAGGTGTGATTGCGAAATTTCTTGAAACCTTAGGTGTTCAGGTCGGCGAAGCCCGTATTCTTCCCGATAATGCCGAAGTCATTAGAGACACAGTCCGCGCCTTTTCAGATCGTTTTGATTACGTCTTTACAACGGGTGGCATTGGTCCGACGCATGACGATATTACGGCAGATTGTATTGCTGCGGCTTTTGAGCTGGATATTTCTGAGAGAGCGGATGCGATTGAAGCTTTGCGGGAGCGGTATAGCTTGGACGAATTGAATCCCGCCCGCCGCCGTATGGCGCGTATTCCCGACGGGGCGTCACTTATCGCGAATCCTGTCAGTCAAGCGCCAGGGTTTCAGACGCGTAATGTCTTCACTCTGGCCGGTGTGCCGCAAATTATGCGCGGTATGTTGGCAGATATCACGCACCGGATTGAGGGCGGCGCAAAAGTTCATCAGATTACGGTCAGTGCAGGTGGTATAGGGGAGGGCGATGCCGCTGCACGTCTGGCCGAAATTGAAGCCGCGCATCCCGGCGTGTCCATTGGTAGTTATCCTTGGTTCAATGATGATCTTCGCGGCGTCAATTTCGTTGCCAGATCACAAGATGAGGGCATGCTGGCTGCTGTTGAGGAAGAGCTTCAGCGATTAGTGATCTCTCTAGAGGTCTGATTGTCTCCATTTTCCGGCCCTAATTTGGTCGGATTATGGAATGCATATGGAAATATTACGGCGATTTAGAGTCGTCATACCATAGCTGGGGAACGCCTCATGAGAAAATTTTTGATAAGTGCCGCTATTTTAGGACTGGCGGCCTGTGAGACTGTGGGGGAGCCCGCCACTGGACCTGTTGATGCGGAGATTGTCGTGACATCTGGCACGCGGGCGGTAAAGCCAGCGCCGCCTGCACCGGTTGCCTCTTACCAAGCGTGGGATGGGTCTCTTGTTTTCAGCCCAAGCCAAGTTGCGGCGGAGCCGGTTTTCCAGAATAGTTTCGCAATTGGGAATGGGCAGATTGTCGACATCATTGAGAGCCCAGAGGGCAATTCGACATATGTCATTCGGGATGAAGCCGGGCAGGTTATTCGTGAGTTTCCAAGCCGCGATGAGTTTGAGGCATTTACATCCAACCCATATAAACATGTCGCGGATTCGCCCGTGTCGACATTTTCATCTGATGTTGACACGGCCAGCTATTCTGTAGCGCGGAGTTTCCTAAAGCGGGGCCAGCGCCCGCCGAAGGACGCGATACGGATTGAGGAAATTCTAAATTATTTCGATTATGATTATGACAAGCCGCGCTCTCAGCGTGAGCCATTTAAACCCAGTGTCGCAATTGTGCCGTCGCCGTGGAATGCGGAGACCAAATTAATTCACATTGGCGTACAGGGTTATGCACCGCCAAAATCTAAACGCCCGCCTATGAACCTCGTCTTTCTCGTCGATATTTCCGGCTCGATGGACGCGGAGAATAAACTGGCCTTGCTAAAGCGCTCCTTTGAACCGCTTTTGGAGGAGTTAGAGTCCGAAGACCGGGTCTCAATCGTGACTTACGGTCCGCGCATGGAAACGATTTTGGTGCCGACACCCGGTAACCGACGCGCAGCTATTCGGGCTGCGCTGGCGCCTCTCGTTGCGAAAGGCGGGACGAATGGAGAGGCCGGACTGCAGCAGGCCTACCGTGTGGCTGAACAGAGTTTCATGGAGGACGGTGTGAACCGCGTCATTTTGGCTACGGACGGAGATTTCAATATTGGCATTTCTGACCCTGCTGACTTGAAACAATTCGTAGAGGAGAAGCGCGAAACGGGTGTTTATCTCTCGGTCTTGGGCTTTGGGCAGGGCGACCTAAAAGATAATCGTATGCAGGCTTTGGCGCAGAACGGAAATGGGACGGCCTATTATATCGACACGCTGCAGGAGGCGCGGAAAGTCTTCGTGACTGATTTTGCCAAAAACCTCATCCCAATTGCGGATGACCTGAAACTGCAAGTCGAATTTAATCCGACGCTCGTCTCTGAATACCGCTTGTTAGGGTATGAAACCCGCGCGCTGCGTCGGCAGGACTTTAACAATGATAAAGTCGATGCCGGAGATATTGGTTCTGGTCATTCTGTGACAGCGATTTACGAGATTTTACCCGTTGGTGCCGTGAGTAGATTTGTTGACCCGTTACGCTATGGGCAGGCGGAGGTTGAAACCTCTGAGGACTTATTTTCCAACGAATATGGTTTCTTGAAACTGCGATATAAGAAACCGGGTGAGGCGACGTCTACACTCATCTCAAAAGCCATTCGATCCGATGATGAATATGCGTCACTGCGCCGTGCGCCGGACGCGACGCAATTGGCTGCCGCTGTTGGTGGATATGCTTTGGGCTTGCGCGATGATGGGTTTGCGGAAGATTTGGATTTGGCGGAACTATCGGACATCGCTAAGCGGGCGAAGGGACGGGATCGTTATGGATACCGCGCTGAGTTTTTGGAGTTGATAGAAACGGCTTCGAAATTGAACGAAAGATAGAGCGTTGGTTGAGACCGCAACGTCAGTTTAGCTGAACTCTAATGTTGGTGCGGGCGGCGGGAATCGAACCCGCACTCCGTTGCCAGAACAAGATTTTAAGTCTTGCGTGTCTACCAATTCCACCACGCCCGCAGTGGACCCTGCACATAGCAAAACCGTTTGATGACGCAAGCCTTTCGTGAACCCCCTTCTACATGACCCCCACATCTATGGGATGTTTCCCACTTTGCCTTGACTCTGTTTGAGTGATTTTATATCAGGCTGCCTGTGGGACAAATCCCACGATGGATATGAGGCGCTTATTATGAGCATGATCGAAGATTTTTTGAAGCGCGTTGACGCGCTCGCCGACACGACGGGACAATCTGTCTCGACCCTGTCGCGCAAACTATTCAATGACGGCAAGGGTATTGCTCGCTTACGTGAAGGGGGTCAGATGACCATCAAAACGCTGGACGCCGCGATGGAAAAATTGCTTGGTCTCGAAGACGAGTCTGATCCAGAAAACGCCCTGCGGATGACCCATTTGGATCGTCTGGAAGCGGAAAGCATCCACATCATGCGTGAAGTTGCATCGCAGTGCGAAAACCCCGTCATGCTTTACTCCGTGGGTAAAGATAGCTCTGTCATGTTGCACTTGGCCGAAAAAGCTTTCTACCCGTCACCTCCACCATTCCCGCTCATGCATGTGGATACGCGCTGGAAGTTCAAGGAAATGTACGAATTCCGTGATCGCCGCGCGAAAGAAGTTGGCATGGAACTCCTCGTTCATATCAATCCGGATGGTGTCGAGCAGGACATGAACCCCTTCACATATGGCTCTGCCGTCCACACCGATGTGATGAAGACGCAAGGTCTGAAACAGGCCCTCGACAAATACGGTTTCGATGCTGCTTTCGGTGGCGCACGTCGTGATGAAGAGAAGTCACGCGCGAAAGAGCGTATCTTCTCTTTCCGATCCGAGAATCACCGTTGGGACGCTAAGAACCAGCGACCAGAGCTTTGGAACATCTACAATACGCGCGTTCAAAAAGGCGAAAGCATGCGGGTCTTCCCGATCTCGAATTGGACCGAGCTGGATATATGGCAATATATTGAGCGTGAGAAAATTCAAATTCCTGATCTCTACCTTTCCAAAAAACGCCCTGTCGTGAAAAAAGACGGCGTGTACTTCATGGTCGATGATGAGCGTATGCCCATCGCAGAAGGTGAAGTTGTCGAAGAGAAGATGGTTCGTTTCCGGACACTGGGATGTTACCCGCTCACGGGTGCAGTCGAGTCTGAGGCTGACACACTTCCAGAGGTTATTCAGGAAATGCTCCTGACCACAACATCGGAACGCCAAGGCCGCGTGATTGATTCGGATGCGGGTGCATCCATGGAACAGAAGAAAGAGGAGGGGTACTTCTAATGGCGCATCTTGACGACCTCATCGCGACTGACATCCATGCCTATTTGCGGGCACAGGAAAATAAGTCCTATCTTCGCTTCATTACCTGCGGTTCCGTGGATGATGGGAAATCGACTCTCATCGGGCGATTGCTCTATGATTCAAAGCTGATCTATGAAGACCAGCTCGCAAGTATCGAGAAAGACAGTAAAAAATCCGGCACCCAGGGAGATAAAATCGACCTCGCATTGCTCGTTGACGGCCTCGCGGCGGAACGCGAACAGGGCATTACGATTGACGTGGCCTACCGTTTCTTCTCCACAGATAAACGTAAATTTATTGTCGCGGATACACCAGGTCACGTTCAATACACAAGAAACATGGCGACAGGGGCTTCGACAGCTGACGTTGCCGTTCTGCTAATCGATGCGCGTTACGGTGTGCAGGAACAAACCCGTCGTCACGCGTTCATCGCGTCGACTGTCGGTATTAAACATGTCGTTGTGGCCGTGAACAAGATGGACATCGTCGATTTTGATCAGTCCGTTTATAACAAGATCGATGTCGAGTTCCGTGAATTTGCCAAAGATCTCGGCTTTTCCGATATTACCTGCATCCCGATGTCCGCGCTTGACGGCGACAATGTCATCAACCGGTCCGAGAAATCCGAATGGTATAATGGCCCGACATTGCTCGGCCATTTGGAAACGGTTGATGTCGACAGCGTGTCAATGGATGCGCCGTTCCGTCTACCCGTACAATGGGTGAACCGTCCGAACCTCGATTTCCGCGGTTTCTCCGGTACTATCGCGTCCGGCACTGTTTCCGTCGGTGACGAAATTATCGTCGTCCCATCAGGTAAACGTTCCACCGTCAAAGAGATCGTCACGATGGACGGTAATCGCGAGATTGCGCGTGAAGATATGGCGATCACGTTGACCCTCAACACGGAAATTGACATCTCTCGCGGTGACATCATCTGTAAAACAGATGCGCCCGCCGAACAGTCTGATCAGTTCCAAGCCCGTATCATCTGGATGAGCGAAAACCGTCTCTTCCCGGGACGTCAATATTTGATCAAGACAGCGAATAAGACGGTTCCGGCCAGCATTAGTAAGCTGAAACACCGCATTGATATTAATGACTTTTCCGAAGTCGCGGCCAATACGCTGGAACTAAATGAAATCGGTGTTGCGACAATCTCGACAACAGCGCCTATCGCGTTTGATGCCTATACGAACAATCGCAATACGGGTGCGTTCATTATCATCGACAAGCAGACCAACGCCACAATGGGCGCGGGTATGCTCGACTTCTCGCTTCGTCGGGCGAAGAATGTCGTCTGGCAAGATCTGGATGTGAACAAGGCCGCTCGTGCTGCGCAGAAGGCGCAAAAACCTGCGTTGCTTTGGTTCACGGGTCTGTCCGGTTCGGGCAAATCCACAATTGCGAACTTGGTCGATAAACGCCTGATGGATATGGGTCGTCATAGCTATACGTTGGATGGTGATAATGTCCGTCACGGCCTCAACCGCGATCTCAATTTTTCCAAAGCGGACCGGATTGAGAATATCCGCCGGATCGGTGAAGTCTGTAAGCTGATGACGGATGCCGGCCTCATCACGATGGCCAGCTTCATCTCCCCTTACCGGGCAGAGCGTCAGATGGCGCGTGATCTATTGGAAGAAGGCGAGTTCATTGAAATCCACGTGAATACGCCGCTGGAGGTCGCCGAAAAACGTGATGTCAAAGGTCTCTATGCTCGCGCTCGCGCGGGTGAGATTAAGAACTTCACGGGTATCGACTCTGAATATCAAGCGCCTGAAAACGCTGAAATCGTTATCGATACGACAGCCATGACGGCAGAAGAAGCCGCTGACCACATTGTCGGTTACATGACCGAGCGCGGCTTCTTTAACATCGGCGAATAAACCGATGGATTATGATGTCTTTAATGGGGATGCCGACGGCATCCTCAGTCTCGTTCAAATGCGATTGGCTGACCCGCGTGAAGATGCGGTGTTGGTCACGGGTCGGAAGCGTGATGTGAAATTACTCTCACGTGTTCCAGCAGGTGAGGGAGATCGCGTCACAGTACTCGATATCGCGATGCGCTCGAATACGGACGACCTCAACCGTATCCTCGCGGATGGGGCAGAGGTCGTTTATTTTGACCATCATAATCCGGGCGATATTCCCGATCATCCCAATCTGGACGCGACAATCAACACGGCGGGTGAAATCTGCACGGCTGTTCTCGTTGATCAACGGCTGAAGGGCGCTTATCGCGGTTGGGCTGTTGCTGCCGCCTATGGCGATAATTTTCCAGCGATGGCGGAGCGTCTAGCCAATGGGACGGACCTCCCGCTCTCCATCCTTCGTGAACTGGGCGAAATGGTGAATTATAACGGTTATGGCGGATCGGAAGCTGATCTTCATTACCATCCGGCTGACCTCTACAACTCCATGGCTGGGTTTGAGACACCCATGGCGTTCCTCGCGGCGAAACCAGATGTGATTGAGACTCTGACAGAGGGCTATCACAATGATTTCGATCTTGCCGATCAGTCAAAAGTTGTCTTCGCAAGTGACGATTGTGAAGCCCGCGTTCTTCCGGATGCAGCCGGGTCGCGACGTGTTTCGGGTATGTTTGGCAATCAACTGGCGCAAGACAATCCTAACCGTGCTCACGCAATCCTAACAGAACAGGAAGGTGGCTTCCTCGTCTCTATCCGTGCGCCGATTTCAAAACGGGCTGGGGCGGACACTTTGGCGCTCCAATTCGAAACTGGGGGAGGTCGGGCTGCCGCCGCTGGGATCAATCACTTACCTGAAAGTGATCTCGACCGTTTCATCGAAGCCTTCCGTACATCGTTTTAGTCTGTTAGGTCAGTTGCATGGCCACGGAAAAAATTACATTTAAAGGCGCCTTTGGCGACACGCTCTCGGCCAAAATTGACTATCCCGATGACGGGAAGGTCAAAAGTTGGGTCCTGTTCGCGCATGGTTTTTCCATTGGCAAAGATCTCAAGCCGATCCGCACAATTTCAAAAAGCCTCGTCGAAGACGGATTTGGTATGTTGCGGTTCGATTTTACGGGGCTGGGTGAGAGCGAAGGCAATTTTTCCGACACGAATTTCAGCTCAAATTGCGAAGACTTGCGCAAAGCCGCAGGCTATCTTCGTGAGCATAAGGGTCCACCTTGCGTGCTCATCGGCCATAGTTTCGGTGGAACGGCGGCCCTGAAAGTTGCAGATGAAATACCGGAGGTGAAAGCCGTCGCAACAATCGGCAGTCCCTGCGACACGACCCACATCGTCCATCAATTTGCGGATCAGATTGAGGAAATTGAAGAAGAGGGTGAGGCGAAAGTCCTCCTTGGCGGGCGACCCTTCATCATTAAAGAGCAATTCCTGGAAGATATTGAAAATCACGATATTGCTATGGAAATCAGTTCTCTGGAGCGAGGTCTTCTCATCTTCCATTCGCCGCAGGACAGGGTTGTCGGCATTGAAAACGCATCGCATATTTACGGCCACGCCCGCCACCCAAAGAGCTTTGTCAGCCTTGACGGCGCAGACCATCTTCTGCTCAAAAATCCGGCAGATGCAGAATATGTTGCCCATGTTCTCGCGGCGTGGGCTCACCGCTATATCTGATCTCGATTTTGTGAGATCGAATTAACCCGATATTGGCGTAAATTTTGTAGGGTCCCGCGCATGAGCGGTCCTGCCGAAATAAAGCCACAGTCCGGACAACCGGAATATTACGCCGCGCTGGACGGCTTCCGTGGGCTGCTGGCCGTGTTTGTCGCGGTTTATCACACAATCTGGTTGAGCCATCCGCAGCGTTGGGCGTTTTTTGAAAATGGCCCCGTGATTATCGACCTCTTCTTCGCCCTCTCAGGGTTCCTGATGTGGCGTCTCTATTCTAAAAAGTTGCAGGGTCCTGCCGGTGCTTTACAATTTATGAAGCGGCGGTTTGCGCGACTCTATCCATTGCATGTTTTTATGCTGGCAGTTTTCGTCGGGTTTGCGATTTTACGTCTCGTCGCGCATAAAATCGGCATTGCGGAGACGACACCCGGAGAAATTCTGCCATTTGAGACAGGCAGTATTGAGAACTGGGGGTCGCTGTTGCAGCACCTTACCCTGACCCATGCGTTCGGGTTTGAGGAGGCGCTCACTTTTAATCCCCCCAGCTGGACGATTGGTGCAGAGTTCTGGACCTACCTTGTTTTCGTCGGCGTGGTTTTATGGTGTCGGCCGAGCAAGTTCTGGCATTTCGTTATCATGGCGCTTCTGGTTTCCCTAATTTATTTCGCGCTTTCGCGTGTTCGGCCCAATTTGAATATCACTTATGATCTGGGATTCTGGCGCTGTCTGGCGGGCTTCTTTTCGGGCGTGTTGGCGGCAGCCAGTTTTGCGTATTTGCGGCCCTATCTTAGGAAATTATCAGTGAAAGGTTTCACGGCCCTGGAGATTACGATGGTCCTGCTGGGTACGGCTTTTGTGATTTATTGCGGGGGGAAGCTTCAGTTCTTGGTCGGACCAATTATTTTTAGTTTCATCCTTCTCTTCGCCTTTGATGGCGGCTTGATATCTCGTTTTATGTCTCGGCCGATTTTCCTCTATCTCGCGAAGATTTCCTATTCCGTTTACATGACGCATGTCATTATCGCCTTCGCATTCGGGATAGTTTTGAAACGCGGGTTGGGAGAGTTGCCAACGGGTTGGGCGGGAGATTTTTGGCTGGGTATATATCTCTGCGTTGTTTTGGTTGTTTCTCACCTGACATGGCGATTTGTCGAAAAACCCGGCGGTCGGTGGCTTCGGGCCCTTCAGTTACCGCAGAAGCGGGTTGCGAAGACGGAGCCTTCGGTTTAATCGCCGCGCCATGTCAGACCGTTACGATAAGCTCGACCAACTCGGCCAAATGAAAGGCCTGCCGCAAAGCCCGGATGAGGCTGTGCTGGAACGCGTGAAAAACCCGTGTAATGAGCCTTATATGGTGCGTCTTGTTGCGCCGGAATTCACATCAATCTGCCCCGTCACAGGACAACCGGATTTCGCTCACCTGGTCGTGGATTATTGCCCCGATGAATGGATTGTCGAGAGCAAGGCGTTTAAACTTTTCTTGGGTAGCTTTCGCAATCACGGGGATTTTCACGAAGCCTGCACGACGGGTATTGGCCAACGTTTGGTCAAGGAAATTTCACCAACATGGCTTCGTATTGGCGGCTATTGGTATCCACGTGGCGGTATTCCGATTGATGTATTCTATCAATTCGGCAAAGCTCCGGAAGGTCTTTGGATACCGGATCAGGGCGTGCCGCCCTATCGCGGGCGCGGGTAATCATAATTTTGTAAGACGACTGTTCAGGGTTTTTGCTTGGGTTCGGGCGCTCTGCCCCCTACATTGTAAATCTAACGACCGAAAGCCTGCTCATGCCCAGCTTGATTTTTAGCAATATGGACGATTGCACAGACACGAAAGACGTCTGTGTCTGGACGGCCTTGCAACAGGAAGCGACGGCCTATGCTGCGCGCGAAGTTGCGATGTCTTCCTTGCTGCACGCGACCATCTTGGATCAAGATAATCTCGGAGGTGCGTTGATCAATCACCTTTCAGAAAAACTCGCCACATCTGATTTTTCTGCACTGAAAATGCGAAATGTTCTCAGCGAGGCCTTGGATACGGATGCAGGCCTCATTGCTTGCGTCGCGCGGGACTTGGAAGCGGTGAAAGATCGTGACCCGGCCTGTCACAGCCATCTGCAATGTTTTCTTTATTTCAAAGGTTTCATGGCCATCCAAACACACCGCTTTGCGCATGCCCTGCTCAATGAAGGTCGTGATCTCGTCGCGTTCCATCTACAAAATCGTAGTTCGGAATTGTTCGGTGTTGACATCAACCCAGCGGCGAAAATTGGCTGCGGCGTTATGCTCGACCATGCGACGGGTTTCGTCATGGGTGAGACGGCGACTGTCGGCGATGACTGTTCGATTCTGCAGGGTGTCACGCTCGGCGGGACCGGCAAGGCCGAGGAAGACCGCCACCCGAAAATCGGTGACCGCGTGCTCATCGGTGCAAATGCGTCTGTTCTCGGAAATATCAGGATTGGTGATGGCGCGAAAATCGCGGCGGGCTCCGTCGTGCTTAAACCCGTGGATGATAATTGCACAGTGGCGGGTGTCCCCGCCAAACCCGTTGGCGGCCCTTGCTGTGGCAACCCCGCCAGTTCAATGGACCAGACTTTAGAGGATAATTAGACATGACAGCTCAACAGATTTCACAGGTGCAAGCCTATTTGCGTAAACGGTTTTCGACGGAAAACCTCACAATCAAGCCTCGTAAAGTCCAAGATAGCGTCGAGGTCTATCTGGATGACGAGATTCTCGGTCTTCTTTACATCGATGATGAGGATAAGGACGATATCTCCTACGACCTGAATATCTCGATCCTGCAAGTGGATTTGGACGAAGCTTAATGGCTGTCTATTCCCTCGACGATAAAACACCCGACTTGCACGAAAGCGCATGGGTCGCTGAGAACGCGGCAGTTGTCGGGAATGTGGTTATGGCGGAGGGCAGTTCCGTCTGGTTCGGCGCGACCGTGCGCGGCGATAATGAGACGATCACGATCGGCTTGCGGTCCAATATTCAGGACGGCGCCGTCTGCCATTCGGACCCCGGTTCACCGCTGACGATTGGCGAGGACGTGACAGTCGGACATCTCGCAATGATTCACGGATGCACGATTGGCAATGGGAGTCTGGTCGGGATTGGCGCGACGATTTTGAACGGTGCGACCATCGGGAATAATTGCCTGATCGGCGCGCATGCGCTCATCACAGAAGGCAAAGTTATTCCTGATAATTCCGTCGTGATGGGATCACCCGGAAAAGTCGTGAAAACTTTGACGGATGAGCAAGCCGCGCATGTGATGATGGGCTCGCAAGTCTATGTCGCGAATTCCAAACGGTTCCGCGAAGGTTTGAAACGCGTCGACTAATCCCGCTTTATGTTCCAAAGAGCGGCGATCTGTCCGTCCATATCGGGCGAGAGATTGAACCATGCCGTTTCGTTGGCAAAACTATCCAAGACGAAGAGACGGTCATTCGAGCCGAGCGGCTGGCTCAGCACATTTCGCACGTCCTCTGCTGTTGCTTCTGCACCGAGGAGCCAGACCGCATCGCCGATGCGCTGAACGTGTCCAAGCCCTTGTAGCGTTTGGATGAGGTCCATCCCTCGACCTGACCGGACCTCGGCCATAATCATGAAAACAGTCGGGGCGGGCTTTGGCTTTGGTTCCGGGTTCAGTTCTGCAGGTGCAGCTGAGGGAACTTGCGACAACCAATTCATCAAGGCTGGATCGGCGGAAACCGGTCGAAACCCCGAACTCGCGGTTTGACTGATAAGAGATTGCGGATTGACCCGGCCTTCGCACATAAATGACCAGAGCATTTGATCATCAAAAGGCCCGTAAGGTTGATCATCGACTTGCACAAACCATTGGCGGGCGGAAGAATTTGGCTGCGGCTGTCTTGTGTCGGTCTGCATGCGCTCTCTTAGCGCTGATTCGACTATTTCCCCTAGTGCTTGTCGTCGCCTAGCTGGACCGTCGTGCAGGTCGTGAATGGTCGAGTGACGCGCCCGCGACCAAGCCACCAATACAGAGTGCTGCAATTAGGCTGCAGATGAAGACGATGCCGAGGTCCAAATTTGCCCGTCCGGGCGCGAGTAAAACGATACCTTGGATACCGACGAGGGCGGCCCCGATTATCACATTGAATAATTTCAAGCGTCGAAGCCCATTTGTAATCCAGGCCAAACCTGCGGCCATGATCGCTGCGCCAATGATTAAACCGAATCCAGGTGCAGCCCCGAGGCCGGGAATGGCTGCAAAAACGTCCCGTACTAAATCAGGTCTGATGGAAACAATCGGTAGGATGAGTGTTGCGGCGCTGAGAATAAATATTCCGGACAGCGTGATACGGGAATTCTTATATCGCTGGAGCGAGGCGATGAACAACGCGAGTGTCGTGACACCTAAACCGGCCCACCAAATCTGCGTTGGCATCCACCCTGGAATAGCTTGGCCCATGTCAGGGTTTAGCCAGATAGATTGGAGGAAGAGTGCGGCGCCTAAAGCTGCGATGACGCCGAGCCAACTCTGCCAAGCCGCGCCGAAGCGATTTTCATCCTTGAGTGATTTTCCAATGCGATGATGCGCAACACCGATGGCAAAGCCCAATCCTGCCAAGGCTGTGACCGGGATATTGGCGGTCACGCCCAGCCACGCAATCCAACCATATGACGCCAATAAGCTGACGGCGAGGCAGGCCGTATTTTGTAATTTCGATGAGAGTATGATTTGTCCGACTAGCAATATGGGTAAGAGCATTGTCCAGCCGAAGGAGTTGGATTCTCCCAATCCAAACATCATATTTAGGGCCGGAATAAACGCGAAAAGCCAAAGCGTTGTGGCAAAGACGCTGGTCAGTAGAGCGGGCGCAGATTTATACATGACCGCGATTGCCAAGCTCAGACACGCTACAATCATGGCCATGTCAATTGTGTTGAGAGATATGCCAGCAAGAGCCGCTGTCCCGAAAAGTGCGAGGAAACCCGCCCCAATCACGGTGAGTAATGTGAACTCCCGGCTTCGCCAAGCCTCCACGCGCTTGCAAAATCCGGCCCAGACTAATCCAATAAAGCTCATCAAACCTGCTGCTGATCTCAGAGTATCTGTTGGAGCTTCCCAGAAGAACAGGCCTGTAAGAGCGAGCACGGTAAGAAGTGGGTAGAGTGGTGCGAATTTTCCCGGTTTTATCGATTTTGTCTTTTGACGCTGAAACGGGTTCGGTGCAGCCGCACGCGCCCTCGGTTCCATCACCCAAGCGGGGGAATTGTCATTGGCCCCCATATATTGAGGCGCATTTTGATGCGGATTCGGCATAAAATAACGATTGTCATGAAACTGCCATAATCGCGATTGCGTACACCCCTGAGGGGTAGAGTGGGCCCGCAACAGACTCAACTGGCGAGAATCAAACGCCTTTAGGTTTTACTCGGCCTATCGTTCTGCTCAACAGCTGTGGCAGACGGCATTTGCGACAAGACGTCCATGACAGACCGGATAAGCGGGATTTCGTGCTGCATTGCGGCGTAGCCACGCTCGATTAATTCGTCCGCTTTCGTGAATTCCAACATGCCGATATGGCCGATACGCGGCGCAACGAAGACATCCGGCGGGTCACCTGCGAGGCGTGAGCGTGAGATCCGGTCCATGACGATGTTCAACGTACCCATCATGACGGAGCCGATTTTCGGCGACTTGCCGGGTTTCACTTCGCCGACCATGGATTTCAGAAGTAGGCGGTCCGGCCGTAATTTGTTCAGACTTTGCGAGGCGAGCTCGAACGGATCGGCATGATCCATCTCCCCGTCGACTTCATCCATATCGATCTCATGGCTGGAGCCCATTGGCCCGAAGGCGTCCCCGTTTAGACTGATCGCGATGACCATGTGAGCGCCTAATGCTCTGCAAGCGGAAACGGGAACGGGATTGACGAGCGCACCGTCAATCATGAACCGCCCGTCAACTTTCACCGGCTCGAACGCACCGGGCAGGGCGTAGGAGGCGCGTATGGCGGGCACGACGGGGCCGCGTTGCAGCCAAACCTCGTAACCTGTTCGCAGGTCACAGGCGACGGCGGCGAATTTTCGGTCCAAATCCTCAATATTCACATCCCCCATATAATGGTTCAGCACACGGGCCAGCCTTTCCCCGCGCATAAATCCGGACCCGCCCCAGCGGACATCCATGTAACCCATCATTTTGCGACGGTTGAGCGATCGCGCCCATTTCTCCAGAACATCTAGTTTCCCCGCGAGATAAGCTGCGCCAACAATCGCGCCGATGGAGGTGCCCGCGATAATATCCGGGCGAATACCTGCTTCTATCAAAGCTCGCATTGCGCCGATATGCGCCCAACCCCGCGCCACGCCGCCTCCAAGCGCAAGGCCGAGGGGGGCGCGCTGGCCAGTTCCAAGTTTTCCGGGTTCAATTCTCATGGTTTTGTCTTGGACAATCGCGTGACCTTTCGCAAGCCCGACAGATTATGAGCCGAGAATGAACGTAATTTTCAGGCGTGGCTCAGCCTGCAAATGTAGGGTAGGCAAAAATTGGAGGGCAATATGACACGTAAATCGATCTTACTGGCAGTCGCAGCAAGCTTGGCGATGACCGCGATATCCGGCTGTGCTACGGTCTCAGAGGAAACCTGTATCGCGGGAAGCTGGGAAGCGCTGGGCTACAAGGACGGGCGCAACGGAAAGTCGCGCGGGCATTTTGCGGACATCGCCGAAACCTGCGCGAAATACGGAATTGCGGCGAATGCGAGCGAATATCGCCTCGGATATGATCAGGGGCTGCCGCTCTATTGCTCTTATGATAAAGGGTTTTCGACGGGCGATAATGGCAATTCCCCGAAGGAAGAATGTCTGGCGATTGGAGCGGATGATTATGTTGACGGTCATCGGGATGGCTATGCGAGCTATATTATTCGGTCCGAATATGAGAGCCTGATTGAGGAATATGACGACATTCTGAAAGCCTTTGATAATGTGAGTGAGCGCCTCCTCGATGAAACGCTTCCAGCTGATGAGGCCAAGCGTTTGCGGAAGAAACGGAAGCGCCTGTCGCGGGAATTGGACGACGCGCGGATTGATGTGCGCGCTTTTGAACGGGTGGAGGGGTGGCCGAAGCGCCAGCTTCAAACCTCGCCCTATTAGCTAATGGCGGCTTCGCAATTCGGGGGCTCACCCTCGCGTACGGCACGGGCTGTCCAGAAATCCGTATTCAGTTCGTCCGCTCTGAGGCGGAGGCGATCAGAGTAGAAATAGAAGCAGTTCTTGACCTGATAGACCCGGAAACAGCCGCCGGACATCCGCTCAGACGGGTACATAAAGCAAAGCGTATTTTTGCGAACAAACCATCGCCCGGGTTGAACATCGCCGTCTTCCTCATATGTCAGCGTCCCGTCAGGCCTGTGTTTTTCAATATAAAAAGATTGCGCTTTCCCGTTTCGACCAAAATTATAAGCGCCGTCCATCGTGACATCGGAGAACACGGTTTTGATCTGCTCTCCGTCCAGTTGATTGGCAAAGGGACGGATATCCGTATCCTGCGATTGCGCGGTGGCGAGGGCCGGCATGAGTAGGACGAGCGAGAGGAGGGCGGCCCTAAACAAGGCTCGGCTCGCAACTCGGTGTTTCTCCCGCAATGACGGAACGTGCGGTGAATCCATATTTCGACCGCCCCTGAACACTGACCTGATAGTGATAGTAGCAATTGCCTCGCGCATAAATATTGAAACAGGCTTGGAGAAGTCGCGGGTCATCATAATCATAGCAGATGATATTGCCGGAAATTGACCATTGTCCCGTATCCGTTTTATTCTGTTGCACGTGGACCACGCCGCCATCGGCTTTAGTTGTTTCCTGAAATGCAAATGTCGTGATGTCGCGGCTGAGGAATGTGTACGTTCCGCGATGGGTCTGACCGCTAAACACATCTATCAATTCCGCCTCGGCTAGCGGGTCTTCGACGGAGACATCCGGCATATAGTCGTCGGGTCCAAATCCATAAGCCGGCAAGGCGAAGACCAGTCCGGCGAGTAGAAACAATTTTGTGATGTTTGACCTCATGAATGTGCTTTAACATGGAAATCCGTTTTTTCCATGTTAGGATTTCTCCATGACCGAGACGCCAGACGATCATAAACCTTACATCCCGCGGGAGCGTCGTGTTTCTCGCTATCAACGAATCCAAGACCGCCGCGCGGCAAAGCAACGCGCGGATTCTCGCTTTTATAATGGCATGTTCGCCATGATGGGCCTGCTCGCACTGTTCGCCGTGTTCATAGGCGCCGTGATGATTAACGGCGCGCCGGATATGGGCGAGGGGATGCAGAGTTGGACGGTGCCGTGGCTCTTTGGCTGGACCAAATTGGAAGTTGCGGGTGTTGGCTTTGTTGCCCTGATCGCGTTCTCCGTCTGGCTGCGAATGCGCAAGCGTTCCTAGTGCTTGCGAACGGCCCATTAACGGCGTAAAGGCCGCACGCTTTTCCAGAATAGAGATCAGGAGATTATCATGGGCTATCGTTTTGCCGTCGTCGGCGCCACTGGCAATGTGGGGACTGAAATGCTCACGATTCTGGCCGAGAGCGATATTGAAATTGATGCGGTTCACGCGTTGGCCTCCCGCAAATCCGTGGGTCGAGAGCTGAGCTTTGGTGACAAGGACATCAAATGCGAAGACCTCGATACATTTGACTTCACAACAGTCGACATCGCATTGATGAGCGCGGGCGGTGACGTCTCCAAAGTCTGGTCGCTAAAGATTGCGGAGGCGGGCTGTATCGTCATTGATAATTCCTCTGCTTGGCGGATGGACCCTGACGTTCCATTGATCGTCCCGGAAGTGAATGCCGATCAGGTTATGGATTTTAAAAAAGGCATCATCGCCAATCCGAACTGCTCCACCATTCAAATGGTCGTCGCGCTGAAGCCCTTGCACGATCGTGCCAAGATCAAACGTGTCGTTGTCTCGACCTATCAATCCGTCTCCGGCGGTGGGAAGAAGGCGATGGATGAGCTTTGGCTGCAGACTAAGGGCATTTATTCCAACGATGAATTCCCGCCTGTGAACTTCACAAAACAAATCGCCTTTAACGTGATCCCGCAAATTGACGTCTTCATGGACGGTGGTGACACGAAGGAAGAATGGAAGATGAAGGCCGAGACGAAGAAAATCCTCGACCCGAAGATCAAGGTCTCCGCCACCTGTGTCCGTGTGCCCGTTTTCGTCGGTCATTCCGAGAGCTTGAATATTGAGTTTGAAAACGAAATTTCCGCCGACGAAGCTCGCGCACTCCTGCGCGAAAGCCCTGGCATCATGGTCGTCGATAAACCGGAAGAGGAAGTCTACGTCACGCCCATCGAATGTGTCGGCGATTACGCGACTTATATCTCCCGCATCCGCGAAGACAGCACGCAGGACAATACGCTGAACCTGTGGTGTGTGTCCGACAACCTACGAAAGGGCGCGGCCCTGAACACGGTGCAGATCGCGGAATTGCTGGCGAACCGGAAATTGCCACGTAATCCGAAGTCTAACTAGGTCCTCCTTTCTTGAGTGATGTCATCCTCCGGCTCGACCGGGGGATCAATTCGCATTCGGGTGGCGGATGATACTTGGAAATCCGTTTGAAACGATAGTCATGCGCATGGATCGTCCGATCAGGTCGGACGATGACAAATTTTAGGTTAGGGGTGTGGGCTTAAACCAAGCGAAGGCTGCGACTGCCCATCTTGGGGTCAGCGAGACACTCTAATAATAAGCGGGACAGCCCGCAGGGTCGATACTCGCGACGGAATACCGAAGATAATAACTCTGTTTTACGCGGGTGTGACCCTGCGGCGGTGGTTTGTATCACGACGGCCCGTATTATGCCCCCGAAGTCAGTGCCTGACCCAGCTCATCGTGTTGTCAATACGATGCACCAAGCCCGACCTGCCGGTCGGCTCTCGAACAGTGATAGGTCCGGCACAGGCTTGGGGCTTAAATCCAAGCTGCTCAACCCCACCGTCTTTCAGACCGATCAGAAAGCGCTAATCTGTCCCGTGTCTGAAAGAACAGCTTGAATATGACACAGGTTCAATAAGTGAGGATCATTCTCTTTATAAAAGAGGATTGGCCGCCAAAATTTGCGTCAAATAACAATTGTCATCCCGCACGAAGCCAAGCGCAGATGCGGGACCTACCGTCTGCAAACCTAACCTAAAGCCCTGAAAACGTTAGGCCCCGCATCTGCGCCCTATGGGCTGGTGCGGGGTGACATTGGTTTATGATTCAAGAAGAGCAAAAAATTACGAAAACGAGGATACATCTGTTCATAAACGTGGATTGCCTCCACTCGCTTCCTTTTGCCGCCACCCAACCACATACCATTTCCAACACGCAACTTGAAACATTCGCCTGCAATCTCAATATAGCGTCAATGTTTTCCGGCGCAGTGTATTCTCACTGATTCGCCGCTCACCCTCCGCTTAAGGACCCGCACATGATGCACGACCCCCAAGATACTCTTATGAACCTCGTTCCGATGGTCGTCGAACAGACGTCCCGTGGTGAACGCGCCTTTGATATTTTCTCCCGCCTTTTGAAAGATCGTATCATCTTTCTGACGGGCGTTGTCGAAGATGGCATGGCGTCGCTGATTACCTCACAGCTTTTGTTCCTTGAATCCGAGAATCCGAAGAAAGAAATCAGCATGTATATCAACTCCCCCGGCGGCGTTGTGACGGCTGGCATGGCGATTTACGATACGATGCAATATATCAAATGCCCGGTTTCCACCGTTTGTATCGGTCAAGCCTGTTCCATGGGCTCACTCCTGCTGGCCGCAGGCGAAGCCGACATGCGCGTCGCCCTGCCAAATGCACGCGTCATGGTGCATCAGCCATCTGGCGGTTTCCGCGGTCAGGCGTCCGATATTGAGCGTCACGCCAAGGATATCCTCGCGATGAAAAAGCGCCTTAATGAAATCTATGTCAAACATACGGGCAATAAATACGCGACGATTGAGAAGACACTTGACCGTGACCATTTCATGAGCGCCGAAGAAGCCAAAGATTTCGGCATTGTCGACCATGTTTACAGCAAGCGCGGTGAAGCCTAAGCTTAACTGTAAGTCAGGCTTTTCACATAAAAGAAAACGTGTGTAAGCCTGACCTTAAGAATTTTATGCGAGAGTCGGGTTTCGACTCCCGCATAAGACGGGGACAAAACGGCATCCGACTTGCAATGACCATTTTCGGTCCTGCATTCGGCCCGAAGGGAACGAAGGTTAAAAGATAAGACTATGAGCAAGACGACAGGTGGCGACAGCAAAAATACGCTCTACTGCTCTTTCTGCGGTAAGTCCCAGCACGAAGTTCGCAAACTCATCGCGGGTCCGACCGTGTTCATCTGCGATGAATGCGTCGAACTCTGCATGGATATTATTAAGGAAGAGGGCAAAGGCTCTCTTGCGAAGACTCAAGAAGGTGTGCCGACACCACAGGAAATTACGCAGACCCTCGACGATTACGTTATCGGTCAGGCTTATGCGAAACGTGTCTTGTCCGTCGCCGTCCACAACCATTACAAGCGTCTGAACCACGCGACGTCTAATCCCGATGTGGAATTGGCAAAGTCCAATATCCTACTCGTCGGGCCGACGGGTTGCGGTAAAACGCTTCTCGCGCAGACACTGGCTCGTATTCTGGACGTCCCATTCACAATGGCGGATGCGACGACATTGACAGAGGCGGGATATGTCGGTGAGGATGTTGAGAACATCATTCTGAAATTGCTCCAAGCGTCTGATTATAATGTCGAACGGGCGCAGCGCGGAATTGTCTATATTGATGAGGTCGATAAGATTTCTCGCAAGTCCGATAATCCGTCCATCACACGCGATGTGTCGGGTGAGGGCGTGCAGCAAGCGCTTCTGAAAATTATGGAGGGTACGGTTGCGTCTGTGCCGCCTCAGGGTGGCCGGAAACATCCACAACAGGAATTTCTCCAAGTCGATACCACGAACATTCTCTTTGTTGTCGGTGGTGCCTTTGCCGGATTGGATAAGGTGATTTCCAGTCGCGATGATAAAGCCTCCATTGGTTTTGGCGGCGACGTTAAAGAAATTGATGAGCGCGGTGTGGGTGACATCCTACAAGGTGTTGAACCTGCGGATTTGACGCGTTTTGGCCTGATCCCTGAATTTGTTGGTCGTTTGCCGGTCATCGCAACGTTGACTGATTTGGATGCGGATGCACTCGTGACAATCCTGACCCAGCCGCGCAACGCGCTGGTGAAGCAATATCAGACGCTGTTTGATATGGAGAATGTGAAGCTGACCTTCACGGATGATGCGCTGAAAGCTATCGCGAAGAAGGCGCTCGCGCGTAAAACTGGTGCGCGGGGACTTCGATCTATTATGGAAGGCATCCTGCTGGATTCTATGTTTGACCTGCCAACTTATGAAGGTGTGGAAGAAGTTGTGATCAATGAGGAAGTTGTTGAGGGGAATGCGGAGCCGTTACTGGTTCACGCGAAAACTTCAAAGCCGGCCGATAAATCCGCTTAAGCTGCACAAAATCTGAACAAAATGACGCGGGGGCCTCTTGGTCCCCGTTTTTGTTCGTATTCACATCACATTCGGGGTTGTTGTAACCTTCGCGACTTCCCACATCTGGAGTGAACACAGATTTAAGGTATTGTTTTAAATGACTGATCAGACCCGCCTTCCTATTTTGCCGCTGCGCGACATTGTTGTGTTCCCGCATATGGTCGTCCCGCTCTTTGTCGGGCGTGAAAAGTCTATTGCGGCGCTGGAAGAGGTTATGCGGGCGGAGAAGCGTATTCTTCTGTTGACGCAACGCGATTCCGCCACGGATGACCCGACGGTTGAGGATTTGCATGAGCGCGGCTGTGTCGCAAAGATCCTGCAACTCCTGAAACTCCCCGATGGAACGGTTCGTGTGCTCGTCGAAGGGCAGGACCGCGCGTCTGTTTCTGATGTGAAATCTGACGTGTTCATGGACGCCGTTGTGACCGTTAATCCTAGCGAGTCTGCGGATAAAGACCATGTTACCGCGATGGCGAAACAGGTCCGCGAGGGTTTTGCCTCTTATGGCAAGTTGAACAAAAAAGTCGCGGATGAGGTCATTACCTCTGTGACCGAAACAACCGACCCGTCCAAACTCTCCGATATTGTCGCCGTACATTTGGGTGCAGATATTGAGCGGAAGCAGGCCTTGCTCGACTCCACGGAAATCGGCGACCGACTCGCGCAGATTCTAGAACTGCTCGACGGCGAAGCGTCTGTACTGAAAGTCGAAAAGAAAATCCGTGGACGCGTCAAACGCCAGATGGAAAAGACACAGCGCGAATATTATCTGAATGAGCAGATGAAGGCGATCAACAAAGAGTTGGGGAATGACACACCCGATGAGATGGCTGAAATCCGCGAGACGGTTGAGAAGACGAAGCTGACAAAACAGGCGCGCGAGAAAGTCGATAAAGAACTCTCCCGTCTCCAGAAAATGTCACCCATGAGCGCCGAGGCGAATGTCTCGCGCAACTATATCGATTGGATGCTGTCTGTCCCGTGGGGCAAGAAAAAGCGCGTTCAGCGTGATCTCGCCAAGGCGCAGGAAATTCTCGACGCGGATCATTACGGTCTCGACAAGGTCAAAGACCGCATCATTGAATTCCTGGCCGTGCAAACGCGCACGAAGAAGGTAAAGGGGCCGATCCTCTGTCTTGTTGGGCCGCCTGGTGTGGGTAAAACATCACTCGGTAAATCCGTCGCCCGTGCAACGGGGCGTGAGTTCGTGCGTGTCTCCTTGGGCGGTGTGCGGGATGAATCTGAGATTCGTGGTCATCGCCGGACCTATATCGGCTCCATGCCGGGCCGTATCATCCAGTCGATGAAAAAAGCGAAATATAACAACCCACTCTTCCTGTTTGATGAGATCGACAAGATGGGACAAGACCATCGCGGCGACCCGTCAGCGGCGCTCCTCGAAGTGCTTGACCCTGAACAGAATGATACGTTCAATGATCACTATCTGGACGTGGATTACGATCTGTCCGATGTCATGTTCATAACAACGGCCAACAGCCTGAATATGGCGCAACCGCTCCTCGACCGGATGGAGATCATTCGCATTCCGGGATATACGGAAGACGAAAAAGTCGAGATCGCTAAGCGGCATCTTATTCCTGAGCAGACGAAAGGACATGGTCTGAAAGATTACGAGTTTTCGCTGTCTGAAGAGGCGCTGCGCGACGTCATCCGCTATTATACCCGCGAGGCTGGTGTGCGCGGATTGAAACGCGAGATCGCGTCATTGGCGCGGAAAGTGCTCAAGCGGATTGTGTCTAAAGAAACAGATAAGATTGACGTGACGGCGGATATGCTGGACGATCTGCTCGGCGTGAAGAAATTCCGCTTTGGCAAGACAGATGCGGACGATCAGGTCGGCGTTGTGACGGGGTTGGCTTGGACCTCTGTCGGCGGTGACCTCCTTACGATTGAGGCGCTCTCCATGCCGGGCAAAGGTAAAGTCACGGTCACGGGCAACCTGAAAGACGTTATGAAAGAGTCGATTTCTGCGGCGAATTCATACGTTCAGGCCAAGGCTCCGGAACTCGGCATTTCCCCGCGTAAATTCCGTTCCAACGATATCCATGTCCATGTTCCGGACGGCGCCACGCCAAAAGACGGCCCCAGTGCGGGTATCGCCATGGTGACGGCTATGGTCTCTGTACTCACTCAAATTCCTGTGCGGAATGACATCGCCATGACGGGTGAGGTGACTCTACGCGGGCGAGTAATGCCGATTGGCGGATTGAAGGAGAAACTCCTCGCGGCACTGCGCGGCGGTGTGAAAACAGTCCTCATCCCAATCGACAATAAAAAAGACCTCGCTGATATTCCGGATAATGTGAAAAACGCGCTCGAAATCATTCCAGTGACCCATGTCAGTGAAGTCCTCGAACATGCGCTCACGGCTAAGATTAAGCCAGTTAAATGGACCTCATCTGATGAGGCCCAATTAGCCG
Organism: Litorimonas sp. WD9-15; assembly: GCF_050271975.1. Taxonomy (NCBI): domain Bacteria; kingdom Pseudomonadati; phylum Pseudomonadota; class Alphaproteobacteria; order Maricaulales; family Robiginitomaculaceae; genus Litorimonas; species Litorimonas sp. WD9-15. The sequence goes on along the minus strand of NZ_CP189850.1, from coordinate 2,353,467 downwards.
GCCTCATCATGGGAACGTCAGGCGTGCAAATGCCGGAGGGTGGGTCAGCGGCACATTAGGGCCACTGCCTCGCGAGTGAGAAGAGGCAGAGCAGTGATGTGGCAATACATGTGGCCATCGCGTAGCCGTAAACGAATTTACGCCGCGCCCGCATCATATCCTTGCGTGAGAAAGCGATAATGGTGCCAATGATCTGTTTCAATAAGGCATAGAGAATAAAGGCGGCGATGAGGCCGCCAATCGTCGCTGGAACCACTTTTGCCCATATTGATTCAGGTCCGACCAATTGGACAAATGCCATGACCGGAATGGCGAACATGATGACGACCCAGATGAGGATAAAGCCAACAATCCCGCCCAGATCACTGACCGCCATAAGCGGTAGGATTGACCAAAGCAGAATGAAAATAATGAACCTCTTAACCGTCACGTAAGCCCCCAATTCAATTAGGAAGAAGGGTAGGGGACTTATCTTAACAATATCTCATGTGTTTCGGGGCGGATTTGAAAAACTTAGAACCGCCCGCTCACGGTAAATTTCGCATTTAACGGTGCCCCGACGGTCGCCTGATGTGTGGCGTGGGCATTTGGAAAATAGAGTTCATCCGTCAGGTTCTCAACATTGACCTGAAGGCGGAGTGCGTCTGAGACGTCGTAATAGGCCGCCGCGTCGAAACGGGTATAGCTCGGCAGAATGGCCGTATTTCCATTATTGATGAAGCTTTCATCCTGATAGGTCAGGCCAGCTCCGAGGCCGAATTGTTCTGTGACCTGGTAATTGCTCCAGAGTGAGAATGTGTTCTCAGGCAATTCGCGCGGACGTAGATCACCGCCGGCCTGTTCGCCGTCCAGATAACTATAGCCAGCTGTGACGAACCAATCCTCTGTCAGTTGACCCTGAAGCTGCACTTCAAATCCGTTCACACTCGTTTCGACGATATCGAAACTTTCTCCGTCTTCGGCCAGACTTGGGGATTCCTGCTCAATATCGAAGATGGCGGCTGTGAAGCTGAGGCCGCGAATGAAATCCCATTTCAGGCCGGCTTCCAAGTTTGTGAAGACGTTCGGATCAAGCTGATTATTGTCACCATTAATATTGGCAAATTGCTCACCACTGCGGGGCTGGAAGCTCTCGCTATAGCTACCGTAAAGTGAGATATTTTCCTGCGGTTTGAAGACGAGGCCGAGGCGGGGTGAGAACTCTTCATCCTTTCGCGTCCGTGTTTCATTGGCAGGAACATTGAAGACATCAATATCAAAGCTATCAAATCGGGCGCCAACGATAATATCGAGCATATCTGAAATCGCGATCTCGTCTTGGATATAGGCCGAGAAGACTTCAACGCCGACGCGTGTGTCATCATTCAGGTCAGCCGTGAAATCATTCGTCGTTGTTACGCCTGATGCATTTACGCCAACGCCGTTTCGTAAATTAAGGGGGCGCGCGATGTTGAATATCTCATTGTCATCTTCTGTAGTGTCAAAAAACGAATTGAAACGGTTTTGGTCGGATGACGTGTCGATATATTCCGCACCGGTCACAATTGTGTGGTGGAAATTGCCCGTATCGAATTCGCCAATCAAGTTGCTGGAGAGGATGAAGTTCTGGCGCTCTGTCGTGTCAATATAGCCGTCTAAGGTCACGACATTCGGGTCCGTTTCAGGGCTGTAGCCAGAGGCGTAGAAGTTTGAATAGACTTTGTCATAGTCCCCGTAAAATGCGCTGAAATTACCTTTCAAGCTTTCACTGAATTGATGCTGAACAGAGGCCCGGAACAAATGAGCTTCAAGGTCCAGGAAATTCTCCTGATCATCTCCGAATGTAATGTCTTCAAACGCTTCAACGGGGCGGCCGGGATTGTTGAGGCTATTATCCAGATTCCCATTCGCCGTCGGGATACCACGATCAATGAAACGCGAATGGTCCGCATATTCATAGGACAGGTCCAGCACCGTATCGGGCGTAAGTTCGACTCGTGCTGTCGGATTAAAGCCGTAACGATCCCCATCAAAGAAATCGCGGTGATTGCTGAGATTTTCATAGAGTGCATTCACGCGAATGGCGGCTGTATCACTGACGTCAAAATTCGTGTCGATCTGTCCGGCAATAGCACCGAATGTGTCGATGCTGGCTTGATATCCGGTGAAGCTCTCGCCGAGGACGCCTTTTTTTGTGACACGGTTTAGCACGCCACCTGTGCCGCCCCGACCGAAGAGTAATGCGTTCGGTCCGCGCAGGACTTCGACCTGTTCCAGATTATAGAGCGGGCGGTAATATTGAACATCATCCCGGACACCATCGATGAAGAAGTCTGCCGTAGAGCGGACCCCACGAAAGACGATCGCATCACGGTGACCTTCACCTTGTGATGTATTCACGCCCGGCGTGTAATCTATGATCTGGCCGATGGAGTTAAAGCCGCGAACCGCGATTTCGTCTGCCGTAATGATGGAGAGGCTCTGCGGGACGTCGATAATCGGTGTCGGCGTTTTCAGGGCGTTCACGCGGTCAGATTGAAGATATTGCGCCGTTGCAATTACGATGTCCTCAGGCGGCAGGTCTTCGGCTTGGGCCATAAAAGGGGTGGAGAGCGCCAGTATGAGTGTCGCGATGCTGGTCGAGTTGGTGTGTTTCATTTTATTTGTCTTTTAATTATTTGTCTTTTTAGCTGATCTTCAGCGGTGGTGTTTCAGGGTTGTGCGGTCATTACTGATCGTAGCGGGGTCAATTGGTTTGAGGGAGGATTCACGCGCCATGACGAGTGCATCCTGCACAGCATCAATAAATTCAGCCCGATCCGTTCGACAATCTGTCGTCATCAGCCGGGTGAGTATTGAAGCCTGCGTTTGTAAAATCATGTATGCTCTCTTGCGAATTATTCTCAATTACAAACTTTCACTAAGAAGATTGAGAATGATGTGCAAGTATAAAGTTGAGAATAATTCGCAAAAAGGCAGATCGTCCCTGAGCGCGCTCGCGCTGATCAGAGATTTTCATATTCTGCGATTGTTTGCCAAGCCGTGGCCAGCATGTCATGTGATGCAATCTATGTTATTGGATATACTCAAAAACCATTGGCTCTTCAGTGCTTTAACGGATGAAAAACTATCCGCCTGTGTCGCTGCTGTCCACATGCAAACTTATGAGGCAGGGCAATATGTATTTCATCAAATGGATGATCCGCAAAAGCTCTACATTATAATCCGGGGGGAGGTGTCCATTGAGACGCACAGCCTCGCCGGTAAAGTCATAAAGATCAAACACCTCATTGACGGTGATATTTTTGGCGAATTTGCACTGATTGATGATGGTCCGCGGAGTGCCAATGCTGTCGTAATGAAACCGACAGAGGTGGCCGCGCTCAATCGTTCCGTTTTTCAAAATATCATGAAGTCTGATATTGAATTCAGCCAACGCCTGTTGCGTGTTTTGGTCAACCGGCTCCGGCATTCCAATCATCAGGTTGAAAGCCTTGTCTCTCAATCCCTGTCACAGAGAACGGCGCGATTACTGTGCTTGCTTCAGGCGCAGAAGGGAGACGTGATTAAAGTGACGCAAAAACAGTTGAGCGACCGCCTCTTTGCATCACGGGAGAAAGTGAATGAGAAGCTCCAAGTCTTTGAGGCGCGGGGAGCCATTCTGAAAACTCGTGGCCGCGTTGAAATTGTTAATCTGGACACTCTTAAAAAACTAAGCGACATAGACGGCTAGTCGTCTCATTCAGTCGAGGCGGGCGATACTTATGTGCAGGGGGCACATCAAACGCGATGGACAGCACGGGTAATCAAAAAACGCATCAGGATGATCGACGACTCACGACAATCATTGTCGCGGATATTTGCGATTACGCCTCTTTATCAGAAATTGATGAAGTCTCGACAATTAACCTCGCGGATACGACCTTTGAAATTTTCGCAAATATTGTTGAGCAATATAAGGGGCGTGTTTTTAAGAGAATAGCAGATGGGTTTCTGGCGGAACTCCCCAGTGCGCGGTCAGGTATTCAGGCTGCAATTGATTTTAAAACCTCATTTTCCGCCCATCAAAAAACCTTGGGACACGCCAATGATTTGGCCGTTAGAATTGGTATTCATATTGGCGATGTGATTGACAGGCCCGACGGAGATATTCTCGGTCATGGCGTAAATATTGCCGCGCGCTTGCAGGAAAATGCGCGACGAAATGGTATCTTGGCGTCCGCTCAAACGATCAACATGTTGGGCCAAGATACAAGTTTTAGAAAGATCCGTCGTCGCAACTTAACCCTCAAGAACATTAGCGAATCCATCCTTGCGTTTGATATTGATTCCGAAACGCCAAAGACATTTCAGCGTTTATATCACATGCGAAGGATGATTCAGGGCCGGACAGCTTTGGTGAGTGTGGTCGGACTTGCTGTCGCGGCGGCTCTGACCTCAGGCATCATGATAGCGAATGATCAATCGCTGTCGCGGAAAGTAGAAACCGTTCAAAATAGGATCTTTTACGATCAAAAACGAAGCGCCTACGAAAACGAGATCGGCGCATCCTATCTCTATCAAGTCTTGAAGGATATTGCTGCCTCCAACCAAAGCTCTGACAAAGCGGTTTTTGCAATGATTGAGGCTGGTAATGTCGAGGATGCCATATCTGCGCTGGAGGAGGAATTAGCGACGCTGGACAAAACTAACCCCGATCACCTGAATATACTCAACCAGATTGGGGCGCTTTCATTCAAGATGAATCCGCAGCGATCCGTTGAGGTCTATGAGAGAATTGTCGCATTGTCTCCGAAAGATGTATTCGCACAGCGAAATCTGGGGAAATCCTATGACACAGTCGGGCGTGTTTGTGATGCAAGGGCACGATATAAGATGGCTCTGCAAAATGTTCCACCTGGAACGGAACAATATATGCGTCTGGAAATGGATTTGGCCTTTAATCACTATCTCAAACGCGAAATTGGGTCGGCTCTAAATATTCTAGAGTTCTATGAAACGGACATGCAAGGTCGGGACAGGGATGCGCTCTGGTCCCAATATCATACGGAACTTGGAATTGTATTGGAGGGGAATGCAGAGCTACTTAAATCTAAAGCGGTTCTGTCCTCAATCATTGACGGGCAAAAGCAGATTGAAGACCTAGCCAATCTTTCCCGTAGTCGAAATGTTCTGGGACTTATTGCTCTACGCGAGGCGCAGGACGATCCTAAATTAGCGAAATATCATCTCCCTTCGGCGAGAGACCATTTTAAAGAACAACGACGCATTGATGTGGAGTTGGAACGCAATCACTCTATACCTGAGGCGGACTATTACTTGGGGCAGGTATTCCTTGCATTGGAGGACTGGGATGCGGCTAAGATGTCGTTTCGTGAAGGCTTGGACGTTGCCAATCGGGAAGGTATTGTAAACATCCAGTTTCTCAACACACTCGGATTGGCGATGGCGGAAAAAGCCGAAGGAAATGATATGCAGGCCTGCGACTATGTCTCGTCTGCGCAAGGTATTTACAATGAGAAAATTGACTCTGGTATTGGTCCAAAAACCAGAGCCAAGATTACGGATTTGAACTGTGGCTTCGTTTATAAACCACAGTCCCCTCGATCATCGACCTGTCCCGATTAGATCTAGTTTTGTCGAGGTTGAGTGCAGGCAAGTCTGGCCAAGGGCGCTTCTCCGTCCGGTCCTTGGGTGAAGAGTGCATTGGCGATTTTTGAAAGGGACTCATTTTCTAAGTAATACCCATCTAATCTCTCACCAATGCCCCCCAATATTGTTTTGTTCTCGAAAGAAGGCACGAAGCTTTGACCTGAGCCATGAAAGTCATCATCGATAATTGTCATACCAAAACATGTATGCGTTCGTTTATATTTTTTACTCTGCGCAGAATATTCCGGACTTTGCATGTGCCTGCGGGCTCTGAGCATGAAAATCATAAAGAGAGCGTTTTTAAACCCTTCGATATCTTTCACTCCGTCACCAAAATCTGCATTTTCGAACTCCGTACCCTTTAGGCTAAATTCATCGGTGGTAAGCAGGTTATGGTCGTCTGCAGTTTTAGCGAGCGCTAAAAACAAATTGTCTGAAAAGTCTGCCATGGTGGTCTCCTTAGGTCTGGGTCGCAGTATGCGTGTGTCTAATTGACAAATTAGGCTTAGCAAAAATTCAGACTCCAAGTCTGTTACTTAGGTCACTTGTTGAAGCAGTTCTCCAAACCGCGCTCTTGAGTTAAGAAAACCAGAAGGATTCATTCGGCAGTTGTGTTAAAACGAGAACAACACCCGCGGACAGAATGAAAGCATGTGATGGATCAAGAAATGGTGGGCGGTAACGGGTTCGAACCGCTGACCCTCTCGGTGTAAACGAGATGCTCTACCAGCTGAGCTAACCGCCCGTCGCATTTGCGAACTGATGAGGCTTATACGGCTTTTCTACCGCGTTGCAATTCGTCTATGCCTTCAAAAGGAGAGAAAATACATGGACGCTCTTATCTCTCAATATGCACGCTCACTGCCGGGCGGATTTATGACCGAGCAATGGAGGGGTGCGCATGTATTCAAGGTTGGCACGCCGGATAGTTTCAAGATGTTTGCGATTCTTCGTCCTGGCGATGACCGTCTCACGGTTAAAGCCCCAACACCGGAGACTTATGCGATGCTGATTGAAGTCGGCGTTGCACGCCAGCCCTGCCATTTGAAGCGCGGCAACTGGATGGAGTTGCAGCTGGGTACCCTCGAATCGGACGATGTTTTGGAGCGCCTCCGTGACTCCTATGACACAGTTTTTCCGACTCTGCCCAAGCGCGTGAGGGAAGCATTGGAGCAGGCCCCAAAAAAAGGCTGATAAAATTTTGAAATCAGGTGGATTGCGCGTTGACGCTACGAAAACCCATCGCTAATAGCCCCTCACATCTTAGCGGGTGTAGCTCAGTTGGTTAGAGCGCTGGCCTGTCACGCCAGAGGCCGCGGGTTCGAGTCCCGTCACTCGCGCCATTTCTCCGGAAATGGAAATAGATACTCAAACGCCTCGGACTTTTGTTCGGGGCGTTTTGCGTTTAAGGCCTGTGAATATGAGAGATTATCACGTCAGCGTTGCGCCTATGATGGATTGGACGGACCGGCATTGCCGGTGGTTCCACCGTCAATTATCCGTCCAGACGCGTCTTTACACTGAAATGGTGGTCGCGGATGCCATGATTCATGGTCATCGCGATTGGTTGCTCGGCTATAACCCCGAAGAACATCCTGTTGCCCTTCAAATTGGCGGGAGTGATCCGCAGAAGCTTGCAAAAGCGACGGAGATTGGCGCGGGTTATGGCTATGATGAAATAAACCTGAATGTGGGTTGCCCCTCTGACCGCGTGCAGGCCGGACGATTCGGTGCGTGCCTGATGGCGGAGCCGGGTTTGGTAGCGGAGTGTTTCACAGCGATGTCCAGCGCGAGTGAGACAGAGATCACGGTCAAATGTCGATTGGGGATTGATGATCAGGATGTCCACGCGACATTGCCGGGCTTCATTGAAACGGTCGCGGGTGCGGGGTGCAAAACTTTCATTATCCATGCGCGTAAGGCTTGGCTGAAAGGTCTGTCTCCGAAAGATAACCGCACCATCCCTCCCATTGATTATGACCTCGTCCACGCCATGAAAGTGAAGTTTCCAGACTTGGAGATCATCGTGAATGGTCAATTGACCGATGTCTCCCATGCGGCAGAGATTGCTGGCGATACGCTAGACGGTGTCATGTTTGGGCGGGCGGCCTATAACACGCCGTGGATTTTGACAGAGGTGGATCAGCAGTGGTTCGACGGTCCCGCATTTAATGTGTCCCGTCTGGATATCGCAGACCGACTCATCCGTTACGCCGTAAGCCGCGAGGACACAGATCGCTCCACCAAAGCCTTAATCCGACACGTGATGGGGCTCTTCGCGGGACAGCCGGGCGCAAGGCTTTGGCGGCGAACGCTCTCCGAGGGTTTAGGGCAAAAGCTAAAGCCCTCAGATGTGTTACGCGAAGGCTTGACCGCCATGCACACTGCCGCGCAAGCCGCTTAATTGACAGAGCTTCTGCAATTCTGGCCATTAATGCTCGCGCTGACAGCTGTCGGGGTCGTTGCAGGACTGACGTCGGGGCTGTTCGGGATTGGCGGTGGAGCCGTCATGGTACCGGCATTATTCTACGCTTTTACAGAATTAGGTGTACCTGAGTCAGTTGTCATGCATTGCGCCGTCGCGACCTCGGCGGCTGTGATCATCCTGAATGCGACCCGTTCAACGCGCGCCCACCATGCGCGCGGTGCTGTCGATATGTCACTCGTTTGGCCGGGTAGGCGGTGGTGGCAAAGTTACGCACTCTGGATTGGTGTTGGCGCCTTTATCGCCGCCGTTTGGATCGCGCCGAAATTATCCAGCGCTGCGTTGACAATATTGTTCGCCGTCATTGCCTTCGTCGTCGCGTTGCAGTTCATCTTTGGACGCCCAAGCTTTCAACTTCGCGACTCAGTGCCCAAAGGACCAGCCCCTCTGATTGCAGGCGGCGGTGTTGGCATTCTCTCATCCCTCATGGGGATTGGCGGTGGATCGCTGTCGGTTCCGCTCCTTGCAATCTGCGGAACACCCATTCATCGCGCGATTGGCACGGCGGCGGCCTTTGGCTTGTTCATCGCGGTTCCGGCAACACTGGGCTTTATTGTCAGCGGATGGGGCATTTCTGATCGTCCGGCGGGATCGCTCGGCTATGTCAATCTCTTGGGATTTGCACTCATCACTCTGGCGGCTTGGCCATTTGTACCGTTAGGCGCGAAGCTCGCCCATCGTTTAGATGCTATAGTCTTGAGGCGGGTTTTCGGGATATGCCTTGCGTTGGTGGCGCTGAATATGGCGCGAAAGGCCGGCTTGTTTTAAAGCCGCAAGAGTAACGCGCTGGGCGTAGCTTTTACTTCCTGCAATTGCCCCAACCACGTCATGCCGAGGAGGGATATATCAAGTCCCTCTCGAAGCACGAGTGCATCGACATCGCGCAAAGTAATTCCACCCAAGCTCACGCGGTCCAGTCGAACAGCCGCCGCATAATTTATGCCGCCTGCTGTTGAGACGGGAACATTATATTGTAAACGATTGAGATCAATTCCGGCCTTCCGGGCATCATTGAGCGTGAGGGCGATGGCCGAAGCTCCAGTATCGACTAGAAATTTTACAGACCCGGAATTTACACGCCCCGTAAAATGATATTGCCCGGAACGCGGGTCCTTGGGGATAGAGAGAACAGATGCTGATTGACGAACTTTCGGCGCGGCTTTCACAGGCGCTTCGACAACAGGTGCAGGGGCTGGAACCGGAATGTCAGCTGAGCGGTTATTCAGATAGAACACCCCCGCCGCACAGACGGCGATAATGGTTACTGCGTTAATTGCGGTCTTTGTCAGCATGATCTTTCTTTATCTGGAAATATTTGAAAAGACTTTAAGGCTATGTGCCAATATTTGACGTATTGAATTCACAGTTAACAAAGTGATTCACGCGAGACAGACATGACCGAAGCTAACAAACAGGGCCGTCCTTTTGACGATATCCGCGACCTCGTGCGGTCAATGCCGCCCGTGGACGGTGTGTCGGCCGATGATCTCGGCGCAATCTTCAAGACATTAGGGCGGGGTTTGCGTCCACTCGGCACTTTGGAGGGGGCCTTGACGGAGATTGCCCGCATTCAGGGCGGACAGCTACCCCGCCTGTCCAGACCGCTCATCGCCGTCTTTGCGGGAACACATGGCGTGGCGTCGCAAATGTCAGATGCGGATATCATCGAAGCCTCAAAAGCCCGTGTCGTAAGCTTGACCGAAGGTGCGGCGGCCGTTCGCGGCATGTCATCCGATTTGGGCGCGGCGTTCAAAGTCTACGAATTCGGTTTAGAATATCCGAGCGCGGATTTCACACGTGAGCCCAGCTTGTCAGAACGGGATTGCGCCGCCGCAATTGCTTTCGGAATGGAAGTCGTCGCCGAAGGCGCGGACGTCATTATATTGGGCAATGCAGGGTACGGCGCAGCGACGGCAGCCGCCGGAATCGCAATGTCTCTCTATGGGGGTGCGGCTAATTACTGGGCCGGTGGACAGGCGGCGAAGGCGCGTATTTCTTCGGTGGAAGCCGGAATAGAGGCGCATAGCGGCCATCTTGATGATCCACTCGATACGCTTCGTATCTTTGGCGGGCGTGATATTGCGGGGATGATCGGCGCGATTCTGGCGGCGGGACATCAGCGCATACCCGTTCTACTGGACGGCTATGTCAGTTGTGCGGCGGCGGCAGTTCTTCACGCAATTGACCCAAAATCTGTCGCCCATTGTATCGCGTCGCATTGCTCTGCCGAACCTGCCCATGATGCCTTGCTCTCGCGTCTGCAACTGTCGCCAATTTTGGACCTCGGCATAAACATTGGTGATGGTACAGGTGGCGCGATGGCGCTTTCCCTCCTTAAGACGGCTGCGGCAGGCCTGACCACATTGAAAGACGGCTGACCATGTTCGACCATCCCGATTATGATGACCATGAAGGCGTGCATGTCTTCACCGATAAGGCAACAGGATTGCGCGCTATCATCGCCGTGCACAATACGACGCTCGGTCCGTCTGCGGGTGGTACGCGGCTCTGGTCTTACATCAATCAGGATGACGCCCTGACGGATGCGCTCCGTCTGTCAAAAGCTATGAGCTATAAAAATGCGATGGCGGGATTGGAATTAGGCGGCGGAAAAGCCGTGATTTTGCGCCCGGAAACCATGTTTGATCGGGACGCCTTATTCGCCGCTTATGGTCGGGCCGTCGAGGCCGTTGGTGGTGCTTATATCACAGCGGAAGATGTAGGCGTGTCTCCGGATGATATGCGGATAATTAAGACGCAAACGGATTATGTGGCTGGTCTTGATACCGGGCCCGCGGCTTCGGGTGACCCGTCCCCAGTCACCGCAGAAGGTGTGTTTCGCGGCATAAAGGTTGCGGTGCGCCACAAATTTGGTCTCGAATCTTTAAGAGGCCTTCGCGTTGCCGTGCAGGGGCTCGGTCACGTTGGCTATGCGCTTTGTGAGCATCTCCACGGCGCGGGCTGTCAACTTGTCGTGACAGATATCAACCGCGCTGTTTTGGATAAGGCGCAAGATGAGCTGGGTGCTATGCTCGTTGACCCGCAGGACATTCATAAAGAAACCGTCGATATCTACGCCCCCTGCGCCTTGGGCGGCGCGGTGTCGGAAAAAACTCTCCCGCATATCCGGGCGGGTATCATTGCCGGCGCGGCCAATAATCAACTCGCCACGCCGGAGATGGGGGAGGCGTGCCGGCAACGCGGCATTCTCTATGCGCCGGATTACGTCATCAATGCAGGCGGCATAATCAATGTCGCCGCAGAAGTCAGTGGCACCTATGACCCGAATTGGGTGAGGGGAAAGCTGGAAGGTCTTGAAACAACATTGAAATCGATTTTCGATGAGGCGGCAGAACATCAGGTTGCGACGACCGTCGTTGCCGACTCCATGGCGAGAGCTCGACTCGGATTATCCGACTGAGGCCAAATGGTTGACAGTCCAGCCCCAGCCCTTAAGAGGCCTTTCGCGTCAGAACTGACGGGCGATTAGCTCAGCGGGAGAGCACTGCCTTCACACGGCAGGGGTCACTGGTTCAATCCCAGTATCGCCCACCAGTCTTAGATCCTGATGGGAGCTTTGGTTTGGTATGTCAGACCGTTACATCTAATCTCTCTCAAGTATAACGGTTAAGGCTATCTCGCTGTAGCGCTAGCGTAGGTAAATCAATTGCGATTGATGTAATGATTTTTCAGTTAGTTGCGCAGATACCCTAGACTCGACTTCACTGTCATAAACTGCAACAGAACTGTCACATTGCGTAACATCGCGTGAGACTCATATTTCATCTTATATGATATGCGTTTTGAGTTGTGGGATGTATGTTCGGGGGCATTTACAAATAGGGTTAACGTCCTATTGACCCTGTTTTTGTAAAAGTACGTCAAGTCGACGTGACTGAGCGAGATATGAGTATGACTGAAGCCGAAACCATCCAGGTTCTGCCGACTGAACGGGGTGTCCCCATTCGACATGGCGATTTTGAAACCCTGTGTGATGCACTCGACTATGCCGCAACAGCAAAGACGGGACTGTCATATTTCGATGGTAAAGCACGTCCAAAGGCGGCGCTTTCTTATGCTGATCTTCATAGCCAAGCTATTGAGATGGCAAAGCGCCTTGTTCCATTCGCCAAGAAAAATTCACGTATTGGAATTGCGGCCGTTTCGACTCCCGAATTCGCGGTTATGTTTTTCGCCTGCCAATATGCAGGTCTTGTCGCTGCCCCTGTACCGCTGCCTGTTACGCTGGGCGGGCGGAGTTCGTATGAACGGCAATTGCAACGGATGGCTGATACGGGTGATTTTCACGCACTTTTATGCCCGGAATCAATGGACGGCATTATGCGTTCGGCCTTAAATGATCAGGCGATTCCAGTGATGACATTTGAGGCTGTTGGGAATTTGCCAAAGGGAGATGTTTTGCGACCATTTGGTAAGGATGATCTCTGTTATATTCAATATTCTTCTGGTTCCTCTTCTTCGCCAAAGGGTATTATTGGAACGCAGAAATCCGTCTGTGCCAATTGCTTGGCGATTACGAAACACGGTATGAAAATGACCGAGACAGACCGGGGGACCTCTTGGCTCCCGCTCTATCATGATATGGGTTTGATCGGGTTTTTGATCGCGCCGATGACGGCACAAATGTCCGTTGATTACATTGATCCACAGGACTTTACGCGCCGGCCTATTACATGGCTGCAATTGATCTCTGATCATAAGGGCACGCTCTCTTACTCACCCACATTTGGCTACGAACTCTGCGTGCGGCGTTGGCGTGAAGATCGTGAGCTTGATTTGTCGAGTTGGCGTGTGGCCGGGATTGGCGGTGATATGGTGCGTCCTGAACCTCTGACAGATTTTCAAAACCTATTCGCAGATATGGGTTTTGGGCAGGGCGTTTTTACACCGTCATACGGTTTGGCAGAAACAACATTGGCCGCAACTTTTGCGCCATTGGGGCAGGGGCTAAAGACACACACAATCGATATGGAGCGCTACGCGCGTACGTCTGAGGCTGTTGAAGCGTCTGAGGTCACGCGCGAGGAAAGCCGACGGTCTTTTGTGGCTTGCGGACATGTCCTACCGGATCATGAAATCGAAATTCGTGATTTTGACGATAACGTTTTGTCTGAAAAGCAAGTTGGCCGTGTTTGTCTCCGTGGACCGTCCGTGTCTCCCGGCTATTTCCGAAATACGCAGGCGACGGAAGCTTCTTTCTCAAAAGACGGGTGGTTGGACACAGGCGATGCCGGATATTGGCATGAAGGCCAATTGGTTGTCACAGGACGTTTTAAGGACCTGATTCTCTGGCATGGCCGGAATATTTGGCCACAGGATATTGAATGGGCCGCACAAGCTGCCGCGCCACATCGGTGTGGTCGGGCCTGTGCGTTTGCCATTGGGGGTGCGGGTGATGAAAAAGACATTATGCTATTGCTTGAATGTCGAACGCGTAACCCGAAGCTATTGGAAGAAATTTATACGGCTGTCACGGCGGCGATTCGCCTGGAGGTTGGTGTGCCCGTCCGCCTGATGTTGGTGCCAAAATCAACGATGATTATCACCAGCTCCGGCAAGCTTTCCCGTGCCCGTGTGAAGGCAAAGTTCCTCGAAGGCGCGATCATCGACTTGCAATCGGATGAAACTTTAAGAGTTGTTGCAGATAGCGCGTCAAAATAGGTCTGAGGGCACGGCTTTACGCCGTGCGCTGTCTTTGATAGCGACGAGCACGTTTGAAATGAAAGACTGCCATGACCGCCCCCACTGAGTCAGAGATTTACGATAAGATTTGTGAGCTTTTGAAGCCGTATAATCCCAAGGGCCTGCCGATTGAGCGGTCTTCTGGCATTATGTCGGATCTGGAGGTCGATTCGGTGGCCGTTTTCGATTTTATTATGGAGTTGGAAGATCATTACGATATCTCAATTCCGATGGAGATGGTGTCCGACATTAAAACCGTTGGCGAACTTTCACTGGCCGCAAAAGGATTGATGTCCTGATGACGGCTTTGTTTGACAAATACGCACCGCTTCAAACGCGCGTTGATATGATGATGAAGATCGGCGCCGATGCGCTGGGCGTGAAATTCGATGATATTTTGTCCGCGACCCGCGGGCGTATCGGTAACCGCGAAATTCTTCTGGCTGGTACGAATAACTATCTCGGCCTGACATTCGATGAGGATTGTCGCGCCGCCGCGAAAACTGCTGTTGATGATCACGGTACGGGTACGACGGGATCCCGCGTTGCAAACGGAACATATGCAGAACACACAGATTTGGAACAGGCCTTGGCAGAACATTTCGGAATGCCGTCCTGTATCGTGTTTACGACGGGCTATCAGACGAACCTTGCCGCGATTTCGGGGCTGGCCGGTGATAAAGATGTCATCTTTATGGATGCAGATGCGCATGCCTGTATCATTGATGGATCGCGCCTGACCAATGCGTCGACCATTCGTTTCCGCCATAATAACCCGGAAGATCTGGATAAACGTCTCCGCCGACAAGGTGAGATTGAGGGCGGCAATGCCCTTGTTGTGATTGAAGGTATGTATTCCATGTTCGGTGATATTGCGCCCGTGGATGAATTTCTCGATGTGACGCACCGTCATGGCGGCTATCTCTTTATCGATGAAGCGCATTCCTACGGTGTGTTCGGCCCCACTGGCTGCGGCATTGCGGAAGAGCAGGGCGTTTTGGATCAGGTTGACTTTATATCGGGCACATTCTCAAAATCCCTTGCTTCTGTCGGTGGATTTTGTGCGTCCAAACATCCTCAATTTGAAATTACACGCAAAGTTATGCGCCCCTATATGTTTACGGCGTCTGCCACGCCCGCCAATATTTGCGCGGCGCGTGTCGCCGTTGAGAAGGTCAAGACGGGTGGGTACTTGCGCGAGAATTTGAAAGCGCGGGCGCAACAGCTTCATGCCGGGTTGAAGGCTTTGGATTTCGACCTCTGCGCTGACCCGAGTCCCGTCATCGCTGTGCGTCGTCCTAATGAAGGCATTGCAGCGATGGAATGGAATTGGCTGATGGAAAACGGCGTTTACGTGAACCTCGCTGTTCCACCCGGAACACCGCAGAGCTCGTCTTTGCTCCGTATCTCACTCTCTGCGGCGCATACGGAAAGCGATGTGAATATTATCATTGATGCATTTGGGCGAATGAAGGCCAGTCAGGCCGAAATTATGTCCGGTATGATGATCCGGATGCAGGCCGCGGAATAGGTTAGCCCTCTTCTTCTTCTGCGCGGGTTTGCAGATAAAGCGCTGCTAATGCGCAAGGGATTAATAACATAAATGTTGCAATGAGGATTGTGTCGGTATCTCCACCAGCACGAGATGTTTGCCCAGCTATCCATGACCCGATTAATAGGACTGAAATCAACACCGTTAAGGTGATATGATTGGCGTAACTGGTAAAGTCTCTCATCGGCGTCTCCAGGGCGCCCCGGATATGTCAAGGCTAGGCATATGAAAATGAAGTTTCAATAAAGACGCGCCTCAATATTGTCACATTTTCGCCTAATTTGCCCGAAAAGCGCCTTTTCGCCATAGTTTCCAGAACAAAAACGGTGAATGTAGCACCGGATGACGACGTTGCGCAGGTGTGGGGTCCAATTTGACTCCGGAGTGATTCTCTACCTTTCGGGCGACATAATCAATCCCACCATCAAATGTCGCTGCTCCGAGCAGCACGCGGATCGCGGCGGCAGGCTTGCCTAAGAGACGTCGCAAGAACCATCTGCGCTTGGCTTTTCCGATAGGTTTCTGCGGAATTTCATAATTACCGTTTTCATCCGGTGCGCCGTAAAGAGCTGTCGTGATCGCTTCATAGCGTTCCGCAAATCGGGCGACGATTTCCTCTGCGCGTCCGGTAGAGCTTTCGGGGCGAAGCTCAGTTTGGTAGCTCTCGTAAAATCCGCGCCCCCAAAATACTGCGGCAGTTGCGCGTCCTTCGAGAAGTGGCGCTGTTTCCGCTGCCATCGTTTCAACAGCTTTAACGCGTCCCGCCCAGACACGATCCAAGACGGTCTCTTCCTTAGACCAGAGGACTGCGCAGGGTTGCGAAAAGCGTCCCCATACCTGTGAGAGGAAGGCCTTGGAACTACAGCGCCTTTCAAATTCCGACAGGCTTAAAATTGAATATTTGCATGTGCTTAGCGTGCCGTCCTCATTCTCTCTTTCGAGGTAATAAACGGCGGGAGGTATGAGGCGATTTATGAGGGCGCGTGGTCCGGTACCATGGGTTTTACGGTAGCTATCTACTAGCACATAGAAATCGAGCATTTTTTCCGAGTTATCCAGCTCTCGTAATGAGCTGCCATAATACACCATGGCCTGAACACGATCGGTGTGACGGGCGCGAATCGCGTCCATAACAGCAGTGACGCGCGCCGGCGGGTCGAGTGTTTCACCCTTTATGATATCCAGAACCGTGCTCATCTATCGTAGGAATGTCACAGGACGGCTGGCGCGGACAGTAAATTTGCCTGACGGGAATGAAAGAAATTCGCCGTCCAACACGACGGGGCCGGAATAGCTGTAATTAATTTCGTTACGACAGACTGAGAAGATGCCGTCTTTGCGGCGATCAACTGATTTGCGACCCAGCCATAAGCCAAGAATATTGCGGCCCAGTTTTTTATAACCTGACGTCACCCAAGTCAGGCGAAGCGGAGCCTCTTCTTCTCCCCAAAACGGGTCGAGACCCAAGATGAGACCGGGAAGGGTCGTGATAACTGTGCCCAGATGTTCACCTTCATAGAGATCATCAAGATGAACAGACGTCAGTTGCATCAGCGTCGCGTCGTCGCCACGAATACCTTTGAGAATACCGCCAAACACGGCCAATGATCCGCCAATCCCTTTGCGGTGCAATTGGCCGGTCGTATAGCGTGTGATCTGCGGAATCGCGCCAGTCGAGAAGAGAAAACCGGAATAATCAGGGCCGTCCAGTTCAGACGCGATGAGAAGTGGGTTGTTAGTTGGTGAGAGTTCTGACGCGAGTTTTGTTTTAACTCTATGTGGGCTCGCCGACGCAAAACCTATATTCTTGGCAACCTGGTTTGTCATGCCACCCGGGATGATGGAGAATTTTGGAAAATTTGCGAACCTGTCTTCTTGTCGGAGAAATTCGGATATGACGCCCTGAACAGTCCCGTCTCCGCCTTCAATGATGACATGTTCGACCTTGTCTATCGCTGCTCTCTCAACAGTGGATGGGAGGTAGTCGAAAGGATCCAGATAAAAAATATCGTCTGTATCGCCGTAGAGTTCATGCAGAACGGAGCCCTTACGTGCGACGCGCTCTGACAAAGAATTGACTATGAAGAGCCGTCTCATAGCGAAGTTTACAGACTTTCTGTTTTCAACAGAAGATATGCGCCCGTAACTCCAAAGAGAAGCAGTGGTATCGCAATCGCGGGTAGGACACCCATCCCGCCCGACGCCGCAAAGGTCGCCATCGCGCCGTCAATGATGAGGAATACAAAACCCATCGTAATGCCGATGATGAGTGTCTTGTCGCCCGTATCTTCACGGCCTGTCCGCTGCATGAGAGCAGCACAGGCAATGAGCAATATGAAAGCGGCGAGGGGACGTGTGAGACGGTGTGCGTGCCAGAATTTATAAGCAAAGCTTGGTTTTGACCCGCTATTGCCGCGTTTGGAGAAATTCCGCATTTCGGACAATGAGAGGTCCCGCGGCTCTGCGGCGAGGCGGGCGATTGATGTGGGTGTTTGTCGCGTTTCCCAAACCCGCGTTCCTGCGACGGGTCGAAGCTCTCGCGACTCCCCGTCCGCGTCTTTGACATCCAGTTGCTCGACATTAGTCAACAGCCAGTTGGGGTCTTGATAATCCGCCTTTTCGGCATGCCAAATGCGTTCGACTTCTCCGGTTTCGCTTCGGAAGAAGAACTTGAGATTACCAAGACTATTATAACCAAGGCGGTCTGTGGCCCGCACGATACGACCACGATCTTCCAGCCAGAGCGGGTTTTCCGCCGTTATATTTTTCACCTTATATTCGCCAATCCCCCAAGCTTGTAATGAACGAACGGCGGGGGCCATGGCGAGGTCGATAAAGATGACCGACATGATAGCCGCACCGACAACGGCGGGCGTCATCAGCCAGACTTGCTTTGTGGCGGATATGCCAAAGCCAAGCAGGGCAACCAACTCATGTTGCCGGATGAGTTTAACGAAGGTCAATAGGATTGCGACGACGAGGGTGAAGACAAAGATACGGTCAAAAATCACAGGGGCGCGCAGAAACATATATTTGAACGTTCCTGCAAAACCACTGCCATCGGCGACAATATCTCCGCCATTCGCGAGACTGTCGAGCAGGCCGATCAATGTTAGAAACCCAAAGACGACGGTCAGCCATGTGAAGAGAAAAGTCTTCGATATGTAGAGGCCAAACCTATACATCCTGTGGGATCCTTCGGTCGCGGGTCAGTTTCTTAAGCGCACCAAGCAGCTCGCCTTTGATGTGTCCCACCCAATGCGAGAATGAGGTGAGAGGCGGCTGACCCATTTTATAGGCGCTTTTCCAAAACAGGAAGAAGGCGAAGATCGCGACGACACCAATAATCCCCCAAATGCCGAGCCAAGGCGGGATTTTTCCAGCCGCCCCCAATGACTGTCCAAATTCCAGTGCTTTTTGAAGTGAGACCAGAAAGACCACGCCAACAAAAATTCCGGCAGAGGAGGGGTTTCGGCCGTAGTTCAGGCCGAAGGGCACGGCGATGAAGGGAAGTAAAATCAGAAGGACGGCTTTGGAAACGCGAAGGTGAAGCGCTGCGTTATTTGTGTTTTGATCAATATTTGAGGTAGCAGAACCTTTACGGTTCGCAAAGAGCTCCAGTGATGTCATTTCCCGCTCATCATCACCGCGTACGCGATATTCCGTCTCACTCGTCGCGCCCGCAACAGTCAACTCGCCGAATTCAAGTTGTCCCGAAAGTGTGCTATTCAAAACTTGAAAACCGCGCCCTTCTGCAAGGTTCAAAACGGGTGCGCCTGTTTTTGCATTATCGACTTTATCGCGAATTGTAATTTCGCCTTTGCCCGCCGTTGTAATGCGATAGCCTTTGACGGGCTCTCCGTTCGCGTTCACATCATCCACCATTTCGTAAATGAAGATTGGTCCGATGGAGCCATCAGGCGAATCTGTGCCCGCAAAAAAAGTACGGTCTAAGACTTCCGTAAACGTGCCTTCTCGTAAGGCCGCCGTAAAACTCTGCTGTTTCACGACGTGAAGAACCTGGCGATAATTATACCGTCCAACAGGCTGCATATAGCCTTCGATAAACATGGTCAGGCCTGCAAGGAAAATTGCGAGCCATAAGAACGGCTTTGTCATATGGAAAAGAGATACGCCTGCACCAAGAGCCGCGGTCAATTCAGACGACTTTGACAAGCGGTCCACCGTGATGATTGTGCCAAGTAGCAACGCCATCGGAACCGCCATGCCGAGATAATAGGGCAGGAGGTTCACGATCATATTTGTCGCGTCAGAAGCAGGATTTGTCGAATTTGTAACAATTTCGAAAATACGTAACAGGCGTTCCATTAGCAGAACGCAACAGGCGAAAACGACCAGCCCACCGACACTTGTCGAGGCTTTTTTCAGGATATATCGGTTCAATCGGCCCATATGACAGGTCTGTGATTACGCCTTTACGACAGAGGAATCGTTTCCCATATGGCTGTTAAGGACCTTTTTTGGGTTCAGTGAGGCTTAAGGAAACACCGTCGTGAAATCAAATGCCTACATGAGAAAACTGTCTAAAGCTTTCGTCATCTTGAGCATGATGGGCTCGGCCGGTTTTGCGGTCGCGCAGGATAATGGGTCTGATGACAATGATGAGTTCCGAGAAACCTTATCTGAAATAGGTGTGGAGCGCGGCTTAGAACTCTATCCTCGAGACAAAGCCGACACGTGCGTGCCGGGCGCTCTGCAGATTCGGGCCACCATTCACAATGTCTCCAAAGTTGGAATGGTGAAGGTAGAACTGTTTGGCGAGCGCGATTTTCTCAAGAAAAAAGGAAAACTTCGCCGTATTCGTGTTCCAGCAGAGGACGGTTCCGTCAAAGTCTGTATCAATCTGCCTCTGCCCGGCGAGTATGCACTCGTCGGCTATCACGATAAGGACGGAGATCGCCGGTTGAAAAAGGCTTGGAATTTTAAGCCCAAAGAGCCTTATGGTTTGTCAAACAACCCTGAAATCAAATCCCTAAGGCTTCCAAAATTCTCTGAGACAGGATTTGACGTCCCGATGGAGGGCGTCGACATCGACATCCATCTGGTTGACCTTTCCTGACAGGGATTCGATACCTGCAGGACTTTTAATGATGCGGGGGAATCGCATTGCCGACCAATGCCGACATCAAAATCGTCTCCGTTCAAACAAAGGCGCAGGTCCAGCAATTCCTAGACTTGCCCTATGATCTTTATCGGGGGGATCCGAGTTGGGCGCCGCCATTAAGGTTGGAGCGCAAAGAGCAGCTAGACCCTGTAAAGAATCCAGCTGCGAAAGACTTGGACCGCTCGTTATTTCTAGCGGTTAGAGGAGACGCGATTATTGGCCGGATTGCGGTTTTTACAAATCCCGCCCATGATCGACAGCACGATGTTGAAACAGCCTTTTTTGGCTATTTTGATTGCGAAAATGATCCGGAACTCGGCAAAATGCTCCTCAATAGGGCCGATGAATGGGCCAAAGACAAAGGCCGAAAGCGATTGGTCGGCCCTGCGCAATGGGGCGTGAATGAGGAGGTCGGCCTCCTTGTTGAAGGGTTTGATAGTCCCAATGTCGTCCTGATGTCATATGGCAAACCCTATTATCAAGACATGGTCGAGACGGCTGGTTATGCCAAAGCGATTGATATGTACGCCTTTCAAGCGGATTTACACGCCGGATATCCGCGCCCGAAAGTGACACGCATGATGGTTGATTATGCGACCAAGTCCAAAGCCGTAAGCTGGCGGAAACTCGATCCAAAGAATTTCACGCGCGATATCGAATTGGCCATGAGCATCTTCAACGATGCGTGGGGCAATAATTGGGGATTCCTAGAATTCCCGGATGACGCTATCCAGCACCTCGCCAAAGAGATGAAACCGCTCATTGCTTCGGATTGTTTTTATATAGGCGAGATTGACGGGGAGCCCGCCGCTTTTATCTGCCTGATTCCGGACTTGAACGAATTGGCAAAGGGCTTTGATGGGAAACTCTTCCCGTTCAATTGGGCCAAGCTTATTTACCGTCTAAAGTCTGGGAAGGCGAAACAGGCGCGGGTGCCGCTGATGGGACTCCGTACAAAACATCACGGCACGCGCAAGGGGCTCGGACTTGTTGCAGCTCTGTGCGAAACTGTGTTCGAAGCCGCGCGCCAAAAGGGCTATACCTATTGCGAGCTGTCTTGGATTCTCGAGGATAATGACGGCATGATTTCAATTTGTGAGCAAGCCAGCGCCGTGCCTTATAAAACTTACCGCATGTATGAAAAACGGATCGGCTGACATGGTCGCAAGCGTTCTCATTTTGGCAGGGCAGCGTGCAGGCGTGGTAGATCCGCTTTGTGAGGCGAAGGGCGTATCGCACAAGGCGGAAATTTCTGTGGCGGGCATTTCTATGTTGGACCGTGTTCGTACGGCGCTGTCCGACGCAAATATGCCGACACCTCATATCTCCGGCTATTCGGGCAGTGACTTGACAGAAGTGCCCAGCGGCGAGGGACCTGCGGATAGTGTCCTTTTGGGGTTAGAAGACATTGATACCTATCCCTGCCTTGTGACGACTTGTGATCATGCGCTTCTGGCACCCGAAATGGTTGAAGCGTTTGTTTCCGGAGCCGTGGCCGAAGGGACAGATATTTGTGTTGGTCTCGCGACAGAAGAGGTTATTCAAGCTGAATATCCAACGACGAAACGGACCTATCTCCGCTTTTCTGACTACGCCGTATCGGGGTGCAACCTCTTTTATATTGCGAATGAGGACGGCCTAAAAGCCATCGCATTCTGGCAGTCGGTTCAGCATTTGCGCAAAAACCCGCTCAAATTGGCCAAAAAAGTCGGGGTCGGTATCGGGATCAAATTCGCGGCGGGGCGGTTGTCTTTGGGCGGCGCCTTTGAATATGCCGCAGGCCGCATCGGCATTACGGCGGCCCCAGTTCTGATCCCATTTGCCGAAGCTGCGATTGACGTTGATAAACCGTCCGACCTCGAACTGGTTGAGCAGATTTTGGCAGACCGTCAGTGATGACATCGCCTAATCTGACCGTTGCTTCAACTGACTCCGTCGGCAAGCGTATCGCCGCCAATACGGGGCTGATGGTCGGTTCAAAAGTGCTGTCAGTCTTATTGGGTCTTGGCAGTCTTTTGATTGCGGCAAAATTCCTCAGTGTGGCGGCCTTGGGTGTTATCCTTTTTATTCACGCCTATCACCTTTTCTTCGCACAACTCGCGACGTTTCAGGCATGGCAAACGATCATTCGGTTTGGCATGGATGATGTCAAAAATGATGATGCGACGGGCCTCGCGCGGCTTCTGCAATTTGGTTATAAGCTTGATATATTGTCGGCGATCGTCGCCTTTATCGGGGCTGTCTGCTGTTTCTGGCTTGTTGTTTTCATTGCGGAAAGTTTCCCAGCTCTGTTCCAGCGTGACGGGCAGTCTGTTGATATTCGCACATTGCAGACACTTGTTATTTTCTACTCCTTACTGCTACTCCTGCGCCATCGCGGCACATCGATAGGTGTCTTCCGTCTTTTTGACCGTTTTGACGTTCTGGCGTGGCACGGCGTTATTATGCCGGCGGTTCGCTTTGTCGGCGTCGTTATTGCTGCGCAATTAGGCGCGGGCCTGGAAGGTTTCTTACTTGCTTGGTTCATCGGCTCACTGGCAGATTATCTGACGATGCCACTTCTCGCCGCGATTGAGCTGCGGAAACGGCGATTGTTGAAACCTGTTCTAAGGGCGAAATCGAATATTCTGAATCCGCGCAAGGGCGTTTGGCCCTTCGTGATTAAGGCAAATATCGACTCGACACTCGCCGCTTCAAATGTTCACCTTCCAGTGCTGCTTGTTATGGCAGTGTTCGGGGCGGGTTGGGTTTCGATTTACCGCATTGCAGAAGAGATTGCGAAGCTTCTTTCCGAAGGGTTTAAGCTCCTCGATCAAGTTATTTATCCGGAATTGGCGAAAATGGTCACGATGGGAGAGGCGGCCAAGATTTGGCGGCTGGTCATTAAAACAGCCGTTATATTACTGGTTTTCGGCCTCACAGTTTCCCTGTTCATATGGCTCTTCTTGGGTGGTTTATTGGGGTCTTTCCTACCACAGGATTATATCGAGTCTGCGCCGCTTGCGAGTTTACTGGTTCCTGCGGCAGCTCTCTTAGGTATGGCGGCGCCTCTCTACCCGGTCCTTTATGCAACGGATCATCCCGAACGCGCGATTTACGCGCGCGGGGCAGGGGTTTTCGTTTATATTGTTTCGTTTTTCATCCTGAGTTTTACAATCGGTCATATGGCACCGGGATGGGCGGCGATTGCCGGAAATCTTGTGGCGGTCGGGCTTCTGCTCTTCCTTGCCAAACAAGCTTTAGATAAAGTCGTAGCCCGAACACATGGAGCGGAAACAGCAATGGAAAATACAGCGCCGGGATTCGGCCTGATCGGTGAAACCGATGCCAAGATTTGGGGGTTGCCCCTGAAGGAATGGCAGGTCAGGGCGTTCAAGAAAGCGGGTGCGGATGTCACGCTTCCACTTGAGGTGAATGATCAAGGCATTTGGCACCATGTCGACTGGATTATGTCCGCAGAACTGTCCAAGTCTTTTGCGAAGACGGAACGAACGGCCCTCGTAGAGAACGGTGTGATCGTCAGTCTCTCTACAGCTACGCAGGCAGAGGCAGAGCGCTTCATCGGCAATACGGTTGACGCACTTGCAGGGGAAGACTTCGTTGTCGCGGCCCCCTCCGACGTGAATGACGGTTATATCAAATCCCTGCGCAAGCAGGAGGCGCCCTATGTGTTGGATACGAACGAGACACCTATCCTCGATATTATGCGGCGTCAGTTTAAGTCCTCTTACAAAGGCATTACCGATTTCGTGACGAAGTGGTTTTGGCCGGTTCCGGCTTTTTATGTCACGCGGTTCTGCGCTTGGCTGCGCCTTTCTCCCAATCAGGTGACGACTGTTGGTTTCTTCCTGATGCTGGCGGCGACATGGTTCTTCTGGAATGAATTCTGGGCGCTGGGTTTCCTGTGTGGCTGGACGATGACCTTCTTGGACACGGTTGATGGGAAGCTGGCGCGGACGACCATGACCTATTCCTATTGGGGCAATATTTATGACCACGGGATTGATCTCGTCCATCCACCCTTCTGGTACTGGGCGTGGATGATCGGTTTGGGCGGAACGTATCAAATGTCCGACCCGCTCTTTATCGCGCTGCTTGCGATTTGGGTGGGCTATGTCGTGGACCGCGTGATTGAAGGTATCTTTATGCGCCAGCACGGATTTCATATTCACGTCTGGACGCGTTTTAATTCCGGTCTTCGGTTCTTCATCGCACGAAGAAACCCGAATACGTTCATTATGATGATCGGGATAATGCTTACAGTGGTCTTTGCGGGTGCAGGTTATTGGGCGTTCCTCCTGATTGCGGCGTGGACTTGGATCTGTATTTTCGCCAATTTCTGTACATTGATCGCGGGCCTTCTCGCCAAACGCCCCCTCGCGAGCTGGATGGACGCGTAGGTGAAGTGTTACGCGATTTTTGATCTGGATGAGACGATCACGACCCGTGGGACGTGGGGGCGGTATGTCTCGCTTTCTGTCAAAGGAATGCCTTGGAAACTAGTTGGATTATGGGCGCGAGCCGGATTTGGACAGTTGATTTACAAGGTCGGTTCAACGGAGCGCATTTCCGTCAAACGGGGTATGTTACGGTGGAGTCTGTCTGGGCAAAGCCGTGACGTTTTGGAGGCTTTAGCCGACAAGTTTGCAGATAACGAAATTGCAAATGGCCTCCGCCCCGGGGCTGTCCGACAGCTTGATATTCATCGTGCAGCCGGGGATAAAATTATCATAGCTTCCGCCGGAGCCGATATTGTTGTTGAAGCCATCGCCAAACGCTTGGGCATTGACGAGGTGATCTGTACAAAACTCGCGTGGAAAGACGGGAAATGCGCCCGTTATTTTGGCTCCGAGAATTGCTATGGCCCCGGAAAATTGGACATGCTGGCGAAACGTTTGGAAACATTTGATGATTTCCAACGTGAGGCAGCGCATATCACTATGTACTCAGACAGTTATTCCGACTTGCCCGTTTTAAAATTTGCGGACAAAGGCGTGGCCGTTAATGCTGATGCGAAACTCACTCGCGAGGCGGCCATTCATGGTTTTGAAACCGTTGATTGGTCTAAGTAGAAAAGACAAAGATACAGGCTGGATTTTCAATGCACGCTATTATTCTCGCCGCAGGCCGCGGATCACGCCTCCTGCCGCTGACAACAAATTTGCCGAAATGTCTTCTCCCCATCGGGAATACGACCGTTTTGGGTATGCAATTGGACACACTTTTCGCACATGGGGTCAAAACAGCGACCGTCATTACGGGCTTTAATAGCCACATGGTCAAAGCCGAAATTGATGCGCGTGAATCCGGGCCGAAGGTCAAAACGCTTTATAACCCTTTCTTCCAAGTTGCAGATAATCTGGCTTCTTGCTGGATGGCACGAAAGTCGATGAAGAAAGATTTCCTTCTCATTAACGGCGATACGCTGTTCTCACCGGAATTGCTCCAAACGATTCTTGCGGCACCGAAAACACATATTGCCGTCACGATTGACCAGAAGGGTTATTATGACGGCGACGACATGAAGGTCACGCTCGATGGGCCGCGTCTGACGGCGATTGGTAAGACGTTACCATTGACCGAAACTGACGGCGAATCCATCGGCATGCTTCGCTTTATGGGTGAGGGTACCAAGACATTCCGCAATGAGCTCAAACGCCTGATGAAGACACGTGACGGCACGAAAAGCTGGTTCTTGTCTGCGATCCACGGACTGGCACAGGCCGGACAACGTATCGATACAATCAACATTAAAGGTGCCGATTGGTCCGAATTGGATACGCCGGAAGATTACGAAATCTGCCGTTCGCTGTTTGGAAATTCCGAAATGGCGCGTCAACGCTTCGCTGTTATCTAAAACGTGATTGGAGTCAGCTCTAGACTCGGCTAAAACGTTTAGATGGGACTCGGTACTACTCTATTAGATAAAGTCATGCAGCGCTTCGTATCGAAGGGTGCATTGACCGTTATATTGCCTGACGGCACGTCCACCACCTATGGGTCAGGCGGAGAGCCATCGGCCACAATCAAAATCAATGATACTGCGCTTCCAATGGCGTTAGTGAAGAACCCAGAACTTGTGGCGGGCGAAGCCTATATGGATGGCCGTTTGGAAATGGTCGACTGTACGATCCATGATTTCCTGACTGTCTTCGCAAATAATCGTGACGGCCTCCGCAAAGGGCCTATTCGGTCGAAAGTCAAAGCGTGGAATAAGAAAATCAAACGCTGGCATCAACGCAATCCGCGCGCGGCCAGCTCGGCCAATGTCAAGGCGCATTACGATATTTCGAACGAGCTGTATAAAATGTTCCTCGACGAGGACATGCAATATAGCTGCGCCTATTTCTCTGACCCAGACATGACACTGGAAGAGGCGCAACTCGCCAAGAAGCGCCATATCGCGGCGAAATTGGACCTGAAAGCCGGGCAGCGCGTATTGGATATCGGGTGTGGCTGGGGCGGCATGGCAATGCATCTTGCGAAAGAACACGGCGTCAAAGTCGTGGGCGTTACACTGTCGACTCAACAGCACAGCCTCGCAATAGAGCGGGTGAAAGACGCTGGCCTCGAAGATCTCGTCGATATCCGATTGCAGGATTACCGCGATGTTGAAGGCCCTTTTGACCGCATCGTGTCTGTCGGAATGTTCGAACATGTTGGGATCGGGCATTTTGCCGAATATTTTGAGACGATACGTGAATTGCTAACGGATGAGGGCGTCGCTCTTGTGCATTCGATTGGCCGGAAGGGTGGTCCCGGCACGACCGGTGCGTGGATCCGAAAATATATTTTCCCGGGTGGATATTCTCCTGCCTTATCCGAAACATTTGCTGAAATTGAGAAGGCGGGACTCTGGGTCTCGGATTGTGAAATCCTGCGCCTTCATTACGCCTACACGCTGGCTGAGTGGAATAAGCGCTGTCAGGCGCAAAAGGCCGAAATCGTTGAGATGATGGGGGAAGAATTCTTCCGCATGTGGGAATTTTACCTCTCCATCTCGGAGCTCTCATTCCAACTCGGCAAACATATGAATTTCCAAATCCAGCTGACAAAGGATGTGCATGCGCTGCCCGTCACGCGGGATTACATGGTGGACGAAGAACGCGCGCAGGGGTAAAGCGCCAAATTATGGCTACACCTGTTGAGAAACCCAAACATCTGACCAACCCACGCCGGGCTTTCGTCAAACGGAATGGCAAGAAACTCGTGCGCAAAATTGCGAAGTTTCAAAGTGGACAATCTAAAGTGCCCGACACGCCCAAGATCGCGAATGATCACTTCCCATTCCTGAAGGATTTCACTGAGAATTGGGAAACCATTCAGGTGGAAGCGCGTGAGGTCCTGAAATTCCGCGATGCCATTCCGACATTTCACGAAGTCTCGCCGGACCAGTACCGTCTCTCAACAGAGAATAACTGGAAAACATTCGTGCTGTTCGGATTTGGTCAACGGTTGGAGAAAAATGCGGCACTAGCGCCGAAAACCTCTGATATTCTCGAAAAAGTGCCGAATCTTCAGACGGCCATGTTCTCTATCCTCGCGCCCGGATATCATATTCCCGCCCATAAAGGTGTGACCAAGGGTATTCTGCGCTCCCATCTCGGGCTCATCATCCCAAAGGATCGTGAGCAGTGTCGCATTCGCGTCGATGATACGATCACGCCGTGGAAAGAGGGGGAGATTTTTGTGTTTGACGACACCTATGAGCACGAGGTCTGGAACGACACCGACGAAGAGCGCGTCATTCTCTTATTCGATTTCGACCGTCCAATGAAGCTAGGCGGTCGCGTGCTGAACAAGACGTTTCTCAACATTATGAAGCTCACGGCCTTTTATCAGGATCCGAAGAAGAACCTACAAACGGCTGAAGAACGCCTGGAAGCGGCAATCAAACAAGCCGATGCCAATATGGAAGCGATGAGCGACCCAGCGGGTTAAGGCGGGTCAATAAGGGCAGTAATGTGGCCAATCGATTTTTCGAAAATTTGGATTGCGTCTTTTCGATAATCCGTTCGATAAAGATATGATCGCCCGTTAAATTCTTGCGCTTTTATCTCGGTAATCTCGGGCTAGAATTCAGAAGAAGTTATTTATTAATATTCAAATTTATTTAGGTTTGAATGATAATATTCACTGTTATTCACTTGCAAAAAAGCCCGCCAGAGTTATAGCCCCGCAAGTCAATGCGGACTTGCATGTTAAACGCAGTTTCCGCGAAGATTACCAATTTTTATAAGAAAACCCTATAATTCGGATTGAATACGAACTGAGGCTTCTTACTTTATTGGTAAGGGAAGTAACAAACGCGGGCGCGGTCAGATTGACCCGCTGCTAACATAAAAAAGGGCCTTGTTATGAAAGGTGATTATTGCACGCGCGAAGGCGCAGAACGCTTGAAAGAGCAAATCGAAGCCTATTGGGCGGAACGTGGACATGATGTCCGTGTGAACCTGATACAAGGTGGATTTTTAGCCTCCATGCGCTCCGCGCGGACAGATGTCCGCTCTAACCTCGTGAACGGCGTTCCAACGAATTCGACTGAAAATTTCGGTTAAATCGAACTAAATTCGGCCTGCAGATATGCGGGCTTGAAGGGTCGGCACGATATCGCGAAACCGCGATAATCGTGATCCGGCCCTTAATCGTATTTGGGGTAAGGGCGTATAGCCATAGGTCATAAGGATCGGAAAAGCCTTAGCATTTTGCGCGGACCGCATATCCGGCCAACTATCCCCGACCATGATGATGCGACAACTGTTGCGGTGCCCCACGGCCGCGAAAATATGATCCGCATCCGGTTTCTTGCGTGGGACATCATCTCCCCCAATAATTCTTACGAAGTGACGACTTAGGTTGAGCTTTTCCATTAAGGGTCGGGCGAGCCAGCCGGGTTTGTTTGTACAGACTGAGAGTTCTGCGCCCAGCGCATTTAATGTGATGAGCGTCTCTTCAACGCCGGGAAAAGGATGCGAGAGGTGGTCGAGGCTGTCGGCGTAGAGTTTTAGGAACAGCGCTTGCAAATCATCCATATCGGCTTCGTTCACCTGATCGCCAACGGCGTTCAAAGCCGTGCGCAGCATTTTACGTGAACCATATCCGACTTCTGCCCGGGCGAGTTTGTAGTTAACAGGTCCGTGTCCACGTGTCGCAATGACTTCACTCGTCACCCGAACGAGGTCTGGCGCTGTTTCGACAAGAGTCCCGTCGAGATCAAAAGCGATGCTGAGACCTGATAAAAGGGGCGCAGGCAGTTTTTGCATATTTAGCTTTCGAAAATCCGTGCGGTCTGTCGCGCGATACGCTAGCTCCACTAAGAAATTCCGATTAGATGAGTCCTATGAACACTGCAACTAAACGCGCCGCCATCATTCTTGCCGCTGGGAAAAGCACGCGGATGAAATCCGCTCGCTCGAAAGTCCTACATCCTGTGGGCGGGCGCCCCATGTTGAACTGGGTGACATCGCTGGCCCGTGATGCGGGGATTGAACGGATTGTCTGTGTTGTCGGGGAGGGCAATGTGGATGTCCAAGCTGCCGCACGCGACCTCGGTCTCGATATTGCTATTCAGGAACCGCAGATGGGGACGGGCCACGCCGTGCAATGTGCGAAGGAGGCCCTGCGGGATTTCGACGGTCATGTTGTCGTGCTCTATGCGGATACGCCGTTAATTTCTGTTCCGACCCTAGAGGGCGTGTTCAAAGCGTTTGAGACTCATTCTCTCGCCGTCCTTGGGTTTGAACCGGAAGATCCTGCCGCCTATGGCCGTTTGGTCGTGGACGGAAATGACCTCCACGCCATCGTTGAGGCGAAAGAGGCTTCACCTGAGCAATTAAAGATAGGGATTTGTAATTCGGGCGTTTTGGCGGCGTCTGCCGCTGATCTTTTTGGGGCTTGTGACCGTGTCACAAATGACAATGCCAAGGGCGAATATTATCTCACAGATATCGTAGAAATTCTGCGCGGAGAAAAAAAAGCCGCCACAGTCGTTCATGCGCCGGAAACCGAAGTGCTCGGTGTCAATGACCGGACTGATCTCGCGCGTGCAGAGGCAGCATTTCAAACCGTTATGCGCGAGAACGCTATGCGTAGTGGTGTGAGTTTGAAACATCCTGAGACCGTCTTCTTCGCCTATGATACAATGATTGAACCGGATGTCAGCATTGATGCGAATGTCGTCTTTGGTCCGGGTGTTACCGTCCATTCGGGCGCGACAATCCATAGTTTCTGCCATATTGAAGGTACAGACATTGGAGAGAATGCGCAGATCGGACCATTTGCCCGCCTCCGTCCCGGAACGCATTTGGCGGAAAATACGAAAGTTGGAAACTTCGTGGAAACGAAGAAAGCTATTGTCGGAAAAGGCAGTAAAATCAATCACCTTTCCTATGTTGGTGATGCGGAATTGGGCGAGGGTGTCAATGTCGGCGCAGGCACGATTACTTGCAATTATGATGGATATAACAAGCATAAGACCATCATTGGAGACGGGGCCTTTGTCGGTTCGAACAGTTCGCTTGTCGCGCCCGTTACAATCGGTGCTGGCGCATTTCTCGGCTCCGGCGGAGTCGTGACCGAGAATGTACCTGATGATGCGCTTGCGCTCGCGCGGTCGAAACAAGTTAATAAGGATGGCTGGGGCGCACGTTTCCGCGCTGTTCAAGAAAAGCTAAAACAGAAGAAAAAGTCATGAGTGTCGTTAAAGAAAATGCAGCCATGGCTGCTTTGGAGTTCGTCGAATCCGGCATGACTTTGGGACTGGGCTCCGGTTCAACAGCTGAAATTTTTATCGAAGCCTTGGGTGACCGCGTTGCGGGTGGCATGAAAATTGTGGGTGTTCCAACATCCAAACGGACCGCTGAATGTGCGATAGAGGCAGGCGTTCCTTTAGCGGAACCGGATAAGGTTGACCGGATTAACCTGACAATTGATGGCGCGGATGAAGTCGATCCGGCCTTTAATCTTATTAAAGGAGGAGGCGCCTGTCTCCTGCGGGAGAAGATTATCGCCCACGCGTCTGACCGTATGATCGTTATCGTCGACGGCACAAAAATGGTAGAGATGCTGGGCGCATTCCCATTGCCTATCGAAGTTGACCCCTTTGGTATGGCCTTGACGGCGGAACAGGTCTTCGATGCTTTGAAGACGACGGGGTGTGAGGAAGCGCAGACTGTCCTGCGTCAAATGAAAGACGGCTCAGGCCCACTTATTACAGATGGTGGGAACTACATCCTAGACAGCAAGTGTCGTAAAATTCCAAATCCGGCGGATACAGCTTTAGCGCTCAGTCAAATTCCGGGGGTGATGGAACATGGCCTATTTATTGACCTCGCGGATGTTATCGTCGTTGGCGAAGCCGATCATGCTCGCGTCATTGAGCTTGCTCGGGATTAAGCGTTCAGATGTTAGTCTGGATATTCATAGGCATCATCATCGTCGCAATCGTGAGATTTGTTCAAGATCGCGATCATGATAAGCGCCTTAAATATGCACGTGAAATCGCGGAGAGCTTTGATCTCTCAACTCTCTTTGATGAAGACTATCATGGCCATTTTTCATTTGGGGATAAAATGCCCGAAGAAGACGCGTATAAGCGCGTTAGCCAGGCATTGGATGCGGGCGCCGAAAAACGGCTCGCATATAATTTTCAAGAGGCGCTACCAAAATGGATGTTGGAAAGCACCGTTAACGATTTTCGGCAAGGTCTGAATAATCCAACCTCATCTCACATGATGAACGTGAATAATATCACGATGCGGTTCGTAAAAGCGCGGACAGCACGCATTCTTGAATTGTTAAATGGAGAAGGCGTTCCTATCTCCTCAACGAACAGCTCACAAAGACGCCGGCGTCGTCGACGGTAGAAAACAAATAACAGGATTAAGCCCTCATGACCGATCAAAAATATGACTTTGACCTTTTCGTCATCGGTGCGGGCTCCGGTGGCGTCCGCTCTGGTCGCATGGCGGCGCAGCTTGGTAAACGTGTCGGCGTGGCAGAGGAAAGCTTGCCTGGCGGAACCTGCGTTGTTCGCGGCTGTGTTCCGAAAAAATTCCTTGTCTATGGTGCGGATTACGGTGCGAGTTTGGAGGAAGCGAAGGGCTATGGCTGGAGCTTCGGCGAGACGTCTTTCGATTGGCCAACACTACGGGATGCCATTCAGAAAGAAGTTTCTCGCCTGTCTGGTATATACTCAACAATACTTGAGAAGAACGGCGCGACGGTGTTCCGTGAGCGCGCGGAATTTGTCGACAATCACACCGTGCGTCTAACCAAAAGCGGAAAGCTGATTACGGCAGAGACAATTCTCATCGCTGTTGGTGGCCGGCCTTGGGCACCCGAGATTAAGGGGATCGAACATGCGATCGTCTCTGACGATTCCTTCACGCTCGATAAATTGCCGGAACGTGTTCTGATCATTGGTGGCGGTTATATTGCTTGTGAATTTGCGGGCATTTATGCGGGCCTTGGCGTGAAGACCGTGCAGGCCTATCGCGGGGGACGCCTGCTGAACGGTTTTGATGCGGAAGTTCGCGATAAGGTCGCGCTTGTCCAAGAAAACAACGGAATTGATCTAAAATTCAATATCAGTCCGACAGAGATCAAGGAAACGCAGGGCGGATATATCGTAACCTTTGATGATGGTTCCAAAATCGGCACAGACCTCGTCTTTATGGCGACGGGCCGTAAGCCGCACACCTCCGGTCTCGGCTTAGAAAATGCGGGTGTCGAAGTTGAGGATGGCGGCGCTGTCAAAGTCGATAAATTTTCTAAGACAACAGCGGATAACATCTATGCCGTTGGCGATGTGACCAACCGCATGAACTTAACGCCCGTCGCCATTCGCGAAGGTATGGCCTTCATCGAGACACGTTATAAAGACAATCCGACCGCTTATGATCATGAGCAGATTGCGAGTGCGGTCTTCACACGACCACCGGTCGGGACTGTTGGCTTGACTGAAGCGCAAGCCCGTAAGAAACATGGCGACGCTGTCACGGTTTATTCGACAAAATTTCGTCCGATGAAGAATATCTTGTCGGGTGATCCGCAAGGCGTCTTTATGAAATTGATCACCAAGGGCGATGAGGAAACCGTTATTGGGGTTCACCTTGTCGGCGATCACAGTGGTGAGCTGATCCAAATTCTTGGTATCTGTGTGAAGGCGGGCCTGACAAAGGCCGATTTTGACGCGACCTGTGCCGTGCATCCAACAATTTCAGAAGAGATTGTCACACTGAAGCCCCGTGAAATTAACAAAACGACTGTCGTCTCCTAGTGGTTTGATTAGACTGACATGGAGTCTAGGCATTTTTTGCCAATATCGTTATAGATAAAGGTCTGTCGCGAAACGTTTTCGCGCGAAGGAATTGAAGACATGACAAAATGGACCCCCTCCAGCTGGCGAGCCTTACCTGCCAAACATATTCCGGAAGATTATCCGGATCTGGATAAGCTTGCGGAAGTCGAGACAACATTGAAGGGCTATCCGCCACTCGTTTTCGCGGGGGAAGCGCGTCGTCTGCGTGACCGTCTCGGTGATGTGGCCATGGGTAAAGCCTTTTTGCTGCAGGGCGGGGACTGCGCTGAGAGCTTCAAGGAATTTCATCCTGATAACTTACGCGATATGTTTCGCGTTATGATGCAAATGGCTGTCGTGCTGACCTACGGCGCGGGTCAGCCTGTTGTCAAAGTGGGTCGCATTGCCGGACAATTTGGCAAACCACGTAGTTCGCCCGTCGAAGTTCGCGACGGTGTGACACTCCCGTCCTATCGCGGGGATAATATCAACGCGATGGCCTTTGATCCAAAATCACGGACGCCGAACCCGAAACGGTTGCTCAAAGCCTATGGACAGTCCGCCTCGACGCTGAACCTACTGCGGGCTTTCTCAACGGGCGGTTACGCCAACCTTCGTAATATCCATAAATGGACACTCGGCTTTGTCGACGGGTCAGAGCAGACGAAAAAATATAAGGAACTCTGCGAGAAAATCGAAGACGCGCTGGACTTCATGGAAGCCTGTGGCGTGACTCCGGACTCTACGCCGCAAATGGCCGCGACGGATTATTATACATCCCATGAAGGCTTGCTGCTGGGCTATGAGGAAGCCATGACCCGTATCGATAGTACGACGGGCCGTTGGTATGACACCTCTGCGCACATGCTTTGGATCGGGAACCGTACGCGTCAACTGGACCATGCTCATGTCGAATTCATGCGCGGGATTGAAAACCCGATTGCGATGAAGATCGGGGAAGGGTTGGAATCGGATGAACTCCTGCGACTTCTCGATGTTCTCAATCCCGAAAATATCCCAGGTCGTATGACTTTGATTGCCCGTTATGGCCACGACAAAGTCGCGAAAGGCCTGCCGAGCCTCGCGCGGGCTGTGAAAGCCGCGGGCCGTCACGTCGTCTGGTCTTGCGACCCGATGCATGGCAACACAATTAAAACGGATAGTGGGTTCAAGACACGCCCGTTTGACTACATCCTAACTGAAGTCCGTCAATTTATGCAGGTCCTCCATAGCGAAAACTGCTGGCCAGGCGGCGTACATTTCGAGATGACAGGACAGAACGTGACGGAATGTCTGGGCGGTTCGGCCATGGCCGTGCGCGAAGAGGATCTGTCCTCCCGTTATCACACGCATTGCGACCCGCGTTTGAACGCAAACCAGGCTTTGGAGCTGGCGTTTTTGATCTCTGAGGAACTCGGTAGTTACCGGAAGGAAGAGGCCGCGCGTCTTGCAGGCTAAATTATTCCAAATTAAATCAAAAAAAAGCCGCCCTAGAGGCGGCTTTTTCATATCTATCTAACGAAGCCCTAGAGGTCTTTCAGCGCCGCCGCCGGCTTGAATGATGCGGATGTCTTGGCTTTTGACATCATCATTTTGCCTGTGGCTGGGTTGCGCATTTCGCGGGATTCGCGATGCTTTGCGATGAACTGACCAAAGCCGGGAATGACAACTTTGGACCCGTCGCCTTGCTTCATTTCGTTTGTGACAGTTTCGATGAATGCGCTGAGCATGTCACCGGCAACCGCTTGTGTGGAACCTGTGTGGTCTGCGATTGCGCTAATGAGTTCTTTTTTGTTCATCTTGGATCTCCCTAGTGATGAGACTTCCGAATCTTTTGCCGGATAGTTGATGCTGACCCTAGCGATTGGAGTTAATGAGTCACTAAAAACTACGGTTTTATTGGGTTTTAGAGAGGTTTTGGACCGTTTTTCTGTTTAAAACCCGTTCAAATCGTAGCTGGAGCATCCATGAAAAGCTGAAACGTCCGGAATTACAGCCCCTTATCGGACGGATTGTCGCAAGTGATTCTCCCTTTTTTCTTGCAAAATCGTGGTCAGAGGGCGTTAAGACCCTATGACACAACGTTTAAAAATTGGCCTTATTGGTGCTGGCGTCTTTGCGGGATATCACGCGAATAAACTCGCTGTGCACCCGCGTTTGGAGTTTGTCGGGGTCCATGACCTTGATCAGGGTCGCGCGGCGGCGCTCGCTAAGAAACACAAGGTTGGCGCAATGGATGCAGAGGCGCTAGTCTCTCAGTGCGACGCCATGGTCATTGCTTGCCCTGCGAGTTTCCATGGAGGCATGGCAATCCAAGCGTTAGAGGCGGGGTGCCATTGCCTCATTGAAAAACCACTGGCGGTAGGTGTGAGTGCAGCGGAACGGATTTTAGAGTTATCCCAACGGAGTAACCTCATCGTCCAGGTCGGTCATCAAGAGCGGATGGTCCTTCGCGCGATTGGTTTGGATAAGGTCAAAGAGACACCACTTCGTGTCGAGGCTATCCGTGCCAATGGTTATTCACAACGCGGGACTGATACATCGGTCACAATGGATCTTATGACGCATGATATTGATCTTTGTACGGCTCTCTTCGGTGCAGCGCCTGATGATGTTTCCGGCCAGTCGAAAGCGGTAAAATCAAAAACACCGGATGAGGCAGACGTGACGCTAATCTATAGCGAAGCGAAGGCTGTTCTGCGGGCCAGTCGCGTGACGGAAACGCCGCAGCGTCGCATGGTTCTGACCTATCCATCCGGCGCGGTTGAGATTGATTTCAATGCAAAGAAACTCACACATGATACGCCATTCGATCTGAACGCAAATTTTGGGGATGACCCGCGTGCAAAAGACAGTCTCGGCGCGGCAACGAATATCTTTGTCGAGGCCGTGCTGGAAGGGACGCCCGTTCTGGTGTCTGCTGCGGATGGATTAATCGCGGTGAGGGTGGCCGCGCAAATAGATGGGGATCAAGCATGAGTTTGATGAAGAAAATCGGAATTGGCATTCTGCTCTTATTTCTGGCGGCGGGCATTCTGATCGCGTTGAATTGGACCACGATCAATCGATTAAAAACCGTCAACACGCTGTTTGATGAGGATAAGATCGTGACGAACTTCTCGTCTATGGACTCCGCCTTTCTCCATCATGATTTAAAAATCGGAACGCCTGAACCGTGGGAAGAAGACATTCGACCAATCCCCGAGACCGTGACGATACAGGGCGAAGCGTTACAACTCTCCGATGTTCTGAAAGAACTGGATACAACGGCACTTGTCATCATTCAGGACGGCAAGCTTATCCATGAGAGCTATTATCTCGGCACAGAGAAAGACGACTTGCGGATAAGTTGGTCGGTCGCGAAGTCCTTTATGTCCGGCCTTTACGGTCAGGCGATTGAAGACGGTCTGATGGATATTTCAAAACCAATTGAAGTCTATCTTCCTGAACTTATCGGGACGGCTTATGAGGGCGCGACAGTCGCGAATATCCTGAATATGACCAGCGGTGTGCGTTTTAACGAAGACTATATGGACCCGAAATCCGATATCAATGATATGGGCCGCGTTCTTGGTCTCGGCGGGTCGATGGATAAATATACGGAGACGCTGACCGAGCGCCACTATGAACCGGGTACAGTCTGGCAATATGTCTCGATTGATACCCATGTTGCAGCGATGGCTTTGCGCAAAGTCACAGGAAAGTCCCTGCATCAGCTTTGGGAAGAAACCTATGGCGATAATCTCGGAATGGGTAAAGCGCCATATTACATGACGGATGGATATGATGTAGCCTTTGCGCTTGGTGGGCTGAACTTGCGCACGCGCGACTACGCGAAGTTTGGTCAGCTATTTTTGCAAGGGGGAGAATGGAAAGGCGAACAGATTGTTCCGGCAGATTGGGTTGCGGACTCAACAACAAATCATTCACCGAATGTCCATCCCATTCGTGGCACGGGTTATGGCTATCAATGGTGGGTGCCAATGCCGCAGGAAGGCCCGAATAAGGGCGATTTCTTTGCCGTCGGGATTTACGGTCAATATATATATGTCAATCCAAGCGCGAATATCGTGATTGCGAAAAATGCGGCAGACCGCGAATTTACGCAAACCCAAAGTAATGGTCAGCACAGTGTGAACCTAAATATTGATATGTTCCGGAGTTTGGCGGACGAATTCCGTAAGCGTTCACAGACAAAAAAAAGTCTTGAAGTTTCGACCCGCTGTTTAATTTCTACTACAGTTAAGCTTACTCCAGCGACTATCCCAGAGGGAACAGATGTTGATGTAATGGTCAATGAGGCTGTAAAAACACTTATGCGGACAATGGATGCGATTAAATATGAAGGAGATCATAATTTTCGCTTTCAAGAAGCACAATCTGAAGTCCTAGACGATCTCAAAAACATATTTGGTGGTGAAGTGGATTGGAAAAACTTTGGTTCTGAAGAGATTACACAAGAATTAAGGGAAGAAGTAAAAATGTGCATTGCTAACGGTTGACCCGCCCCCACTGTCGCAGGGACGGGTCACTCTTGATTCGCTTCCATCACTCCGCCGACAGCGAAGCTATTTCCGTCATCAGGCCTTTTGTGCCTGAGTGAACGGTCAGCGTGCCGACTTTCTCGGCGATGCCTTCCAGCGCTTCGAGCTCTTTCAGCCGCATCATGGCGGGGTTATCCGACATGACTTTGGCGGTGTTGAGCAGCGCCCGCGTCGCGGACGCATCTTCCCGACGCCGGATGACGTTGGCTTCGGCTTCCTTTTCGGCCAATACAACCGTGTTTAGGATGTCCCGCATCTCGCCGGGCAGGATGATATCCTTCAGCGTGATGCCCGAAACCGCGATACCGGCTTTGGCCATGTCCGAGACAACCGTGGCTGACGCTTCCGCATCCACCGCGCCTTTTTCGGCCAGAACCGCGTCCAGCGTTTTGGTCGCCAGGGAGGACCGGAAAGCCGCGCCGAGCGCCCGGTAAAGCGCATCGTGGAAGTCTTTGACTTCCGTGACGGCTTTCACAGGGTCGGTCACCCGGTATGTCGCCGACAGGTTCACCCGGATCGAAACCCGGTCTTTCGTCAAGACTTCTTGGCCCGTGACATCGAGCGCGTGTTCCCGCGTATCGACGAGTTTGACCGAGATGACCTTACCGTAGGACCAGAGTGCGTGACCACCGGGGGAGAGGTCTCCCACCAGCTTTCCGTCAACATGCAGCAATCCGACTTGACCGTGCTCAACTTTGAACCGTTTGATGAAGTCCGAGGAGACCCGCATCAACCGCTTCGACAACGCGTCCGTCATGACGAAACCATCGGCGAGATTTACCCGCTCGACGGACCAGAGACCCGCATCCGTCCAGACCATAGTCCGAGACAGAGGCGCAACGATGAGCCGGGGCGTGCCGTCCAAGGACAGGATTGCCATTTCATCTTCGCCCGTTTCGACAGTCGTCAGAATTGTGCCAAGCGCGTCAGGATGGTTCCGGAACAATGTGCTCAGGAGGTCGCTATGGATCGCGTCCTTGCTCAAAGTATAGGCTTTGACCTCGAACTTGGTTTGATTGCCGAGATGGCCAATCATGTGCCGTCCGGGTGTCAGGACGGAATCGAACACACCGTCTTTCAGGACGATGGCCCGTTCGGTTTCGGGGACGATGGCTTCGAGGCCGAGTATTTTATGTGTCACTTTGGTCATAGCATTTCTCCTTCGCAGTTATTGCACGTGTGACGTTCCTTTCGGTTGGACAGGATTGTCCGGTTGGGTTGAGGGGACGAACGTCCCGGTGAAGGCGGTCCTCCCCATGAGGGCCGCGAGGTAAAACTCAGACGCCCGGGCAGACGCTGACGCAGACGCGACGGACCCACGGGGACCGCAGATGCGGGCCGCAAGTTTGGACACAGGTCTGGCGCGACACACCCACATACGGGCCGAACCATGTCTGTGCCCGACACGAGGGGCGCACAAAGCGGGCCACCGCGAGGTCGGTCTAATCTGTAAGGAAAGTAGAGAGGCAGGCGCAGTCAGACACAGCTCGCCCAAGGGAAAGCCCATCCAAAATTACCAACCGTATCTATCTTCCTGACGTCCACCCGGAACGTCGTTATGGAAAGCGATTTACAGTCGCTTGTTGGGAGTCGAACCCAAGCCCGTATGGGCATCCCGTGGTACATCTGGCGGGAGTCGAACCCGCGACAGCTGAATTATAAGTTCAGTGCTCTTCCTCTGAGCTACAGTTGTTATTTTGTGACAGGATTCGAACCTGCGTACACATAAGTGACTGACTGTGAGGTCAGCTGCCTTTAACCGCTTGGCTACACAAACACCCGCAACACGCTAACCGACTCACAGCATACGAAACCGTCAGGGACAGACCGCACTGGCCGGAATTCAAACAATCCGGACCGTAGAAGTTCAGCTACCGAAGCAGCGGGAGGCGGCGTCTAGTGGCGGTTTTATTTTTTGGCAAGCGGAAAAATAAAAAAACTTTTCTGCGTTGTTTGCCAAAGCGGGCGGGCAGGGCTATGGCGTGAGGCCTATGACAACACGTCTCAAAATCGCCTCCATCCAAGCTAATCCGGTCGTCGGGGATATCCCCGGCAATTTGAAAAAAGCGGAAAATCATTACGCCAAAGCGAAAGCGGATGGCGCGGATATTATCGTCTTTTCAGAGCTGTTTATTATCGGTTATGCGCCCGAAGATTTGGTCCTGCGCCCGTCCGCTGTGACGGATTGCAAAACCGCCTGTGAGCGTCTCGCGAAAGCGACGAAAAACGGTCCCGCAATCGTGTTTTCCGCGCCGTGGAAAGCGGACGGAAATCTCTATAATGCGGCGCTGTTTATGCGGGGTGGAGAGATCACGGATATTCGGTTTAAACATCATTTGCCTAATTACGGTGTCTTTGATGAGGCCCGTGTTTTCACACGAGGTCCACTGCCTCAGCCTATTGATTTTAATGGTGTTTCGATTGGCCTCCCGATCTGCGAAGACCTCTGGCAAGACACGGTTGCGGCGCATTTGGACCGCGCCGGCGCGGAACTGATGATTTCTCCGAATGGCTCCCCGTGGCGGCGTACGGCATTGTCGGAACGCGCGGCGGCGATGGGCGATAAAGTTATCACCGAAGGCCTCCCGCTCGTCTATGTGAATCAGGTCGGCGGGCAGGATGAATTGGTCTTTGACGGGTCGAGTTTTTCGATGTCAGCCACCGGCGAAATCGTTCAATCGCTCAAGAGCTTTGTGGACGATTACGACGTCGCGACATGGGAGAAAATTGACGGTGTCTGGACTTGCGTCGCGGCCAAACAGGAAGTCCAACTTTCCGGTTATGAAGCCGACTGGCGTGCCATGTGTTTGGGCCTCGGCGATTACGTCAATAAGAACGGTTTCAAGCAAATTATTTTGGGCATGAGCGGCGGTATAGATAGTGCCATGGCGGCAACGATTGCCGTTGATGCACTCGGCCCCGACCGGGTTTGGGCGGTTATGATGCCGACGAAATACACATCCGGCGACTCACTTACTGACGCGGAACAGTGCTGTGAACGTCTAGGATGTCGTTACGATTCCATCCCGATTAAGCCCGCGATTGACGCATTTGATGAAATGTTAGCGCCATTTTTTGGTGATCTTGAACCCTCAACGGCGGAAGAAAACATCCAATCCCGCAGCCGCGCCCTGACCCTCATGGCACTGTCCAACAAGTTCGGACCGATGCTCGTGACAACGGGCAATAAGTCGGAAATGGCCGTGGGATACGCCACGCTCTATGGTGATATGTGCGGTGGATATAATCCGTTGAAAGACGTTTATAAGACCGAAGTCTTCCAACTCGCCCATTGGCGGAATGCGAATACACCGGAAGACCTACTCGGCGCGGATGCCCCCATTCCGTTACGTATCATTACAAAACCACCCTCTGCAGAACTCCGCGATGACCAGAAAGACAGTGACAGCTTGCCCGAATATGACGTGCTGGATGATCTATTGCTGTGCCTCATCGAACTGGAATTGCCGATTGAAGAGATATTGCTGCGCGGCCATAGCGAGGCGGATGTGAAACGGATTCAAAATCTGCTCTACATCGCTGAATATAAACGCCGCCAAGCGCCACCGGGTGTGAAAATCGGCACAAAGAATTTCGGGCGCGACCGCCGCTACCCGATCACAAATCGCTATCGCGATAAGATTCCTGAAGGTGAGATTTAATGTCCACTCCTATTGTTCGCTTTGCGCCGTCCCCGACGGGTCGCCTCCATGTCGGCAATGTCCGTACCGCCCTGATGAATGCGCTATTCGCGCAGGCAGAGCAGGGGACCTTCATCCTACGCATTGATGACACGGATCTGGAACGGTCTACGGCGGAATTTGAGCAGGGCATCAAAGATGACCTGTCATGGCTCGGCGTGACATGGGGCAGGACGTTCAAACAATCCGAGCGTTTCGGCATGTATGACGCAGCGGCAGCGAAGTTGAAAGCCGACGGTCTGCTCTATGCCTGTTATGAAACTTCGGACGAACTCGACCGCCAGAGGAAACTCCTGCGCGTTGCGGGCAAACCGCCTGTCTATAATCGCGCGGCGCTGGAGCTGACGGATGAACAAAAGTCCGCCTATGAAGCGGAAGGGCGGACCCCGCATTGGCGGTTTAAACTTTCCGGCGGGACGGTGACGTGGACGGATATGGTGCGCGGTGATCAGACGATAGACATGTCTTCGCTCTCTGACCCGGTCCTTATTCGCGGCGACGGGTCCTATCTCTACACATTACCCAGTGTTGTCGACGATATTGAGGCCAAGATCACGCATGTCATTCGCGGCGAAGATCACGTCACGAATAGTGGCGCGCAGATTGAAATTTTTCGAGCGCTCTCAGACCATCTACCGCAATTCGCGCATACGCCGCTCCTCGTTGGTGCGGATGGAAAATCACTCTCCAAACGCCTCGGCTCGCTCTCCATGTTGGAACTGCGGGAGCAGGGGATTGAACCGATGTCGATTGCGTCGCTCCTCGCAAAAATCGGAACGTCGGATTCGGTTGAAATTCGTCACAGTCTTGAGGCGCTGGCCTCAGAATTTTCATTCGACAAGATTGGCCGTGCGCCCGCGCGATTTGATGAAAGAGACCTGACAGCTCTCAACGCCAAACTCCTCCATGAAACGCATTATGACGCCGTCGCGGACCGCGTGCCGGGTGATGCCGCGTTCTGGAATATCGTTCGCGCGAATATCGAGAAAATCTCCGACGTTGATGACTGGGCCGATATCGTCCTGAAACCCATGGCGGGTGAGATTGCGGAGGAAGACAAAGACTTTTGTCACGCCGCAGCGGATTTTCTGCCCGACACGGTCCTGCCGGAAACATGGTCCGAACTCATCGGTTATTTGAAGACTGAGACAGGTCGTAAGGGAAAGGGGCTGTTCATGCCGCTCCGCCTCGCTCTAACCGCGCAAGCGCATGGTCCGTCCATGGATGATATGCTGGTCCTGCTCGGTGCGGAAAAAGCGAAAGCGCGTCTGCACGGCGAAACGGCTTAGGCTCTCGTTTTCGTGTCTCCCAGTTGATGCACGTTCCTGTTAGGGGGCGCGCAAATCAATTGAGAGACTTGCTATGACTGAAACTAAATTCCTGAAACCTGCGCTTTTCCTGACGCGGCTTTCTATTTTCTACTTCCTGCTGCCTTGGCAGATCATGCGATTTACGAGTCCTGAATCCGCGAGCGGGATTGCCAAAAAATACTACCACGTCTCCGGCCTGTCCGACTCCTTGGGGCTTGTGATTGGCGTATTCTGGATGGCTTTGCTCATTGCGTTTCTTATCGGATTGAAGAAATCCGTGAGCTACGGCCTCGTCTTTATTCTT
Source organism: Litorimonas sp. WD9-15 (assembly GCF_050271975.1). Classification (NCBI taxonomy): domain Bacteria; kingdom Pseudomonadati; phylum Pseudomonadota; class Alphaproteobacteria; order Maricaulales; family Robiginitomaculaceae; genus Litorimonas; species Litorimonas sp. WD9-15. The sequence goes on along the minus strand of NZ_CP189850.1, from coordinate 2,309,812 downwards.
CATGCGGGCGCAATTCTGATTGCTTTGCCGGCCTACATCATGGGCACCGAAGGCTTTAACCAACTCTTCCTCGCCGCTATTCCCGCTGCGGCTGCGATGGGCTTGCTCTGGATGCTGCGGCGCGAGGACACGCTGCTGAGCGTCGGTGGAAAGCTGGGTTAAAAACCCGCAAAATTTTAACTGCGGATAAATCTGACTTGCTAAGGTATTGCGTAACTATGTTGTTAACCGACTGCAGGTCCCTTGTTGGTTGACGCTATTCGGGTCTATCCCCTTGGCCCGAAATTTTTATAGACCCTGTGTCTTCCCCAGGCGCAGGGTCTTTTTTTATTTGTCGCGTGGATGTGGTCGCCAGCTTAAAATTGAGCCTCCGATAATCCGGTAGATCGGATCAAAGATTAAGACGGCTGCAATCACTAAAACACCCCATACCCAATGCTGCCCGGTCATCCAGAGCCAGATCATGGTGCCAAAGACGGCGGGGAAGAAAAAGATTGAGAGAGCGAGCCGGATAATAGCCGACGTCTTGCCGGACCTCATGCTTCCAGATCTCGCGGTAAAATAAGATCGACAAATCGCCACGCTTTCGGGTCTAGCCAGTCGCTCTGGCCTTTCGGGACGCGTTTCAGAACTGTGCAAGCCCCCGTCGGATAATCATGGGGCTGCCCTGTGAAATAGTGGTGGAGGTCCGACCAACCCGGATTATGCCCCAGTAGCATTAATGCGCCGTCAGGTTCCGGCGTGATGCCGCAAACCCGCAGAACATCTTGGACGCCCGCATGGTAGAAGTCCGGCGTATAATTGACGGTCTGCGCCCCCGGTGTAACGCGGATAAGGCGCATCGCCGTTTCGCGCGTGCGTTTAGAGTCAGAGCTCCATATTGTATCGAGTGCGTAGCCTCTGGCCGTGAGCGCCGCGCCAACATTGGTCGCCGCGGTTTTGCCACGTTCATTCAATGGGCGCTCGTGATCGCTTAGGCTTCCGTCCGACCAAGAGGATTTTGCGTGACGCATCAGGAGCAAGTGGGACAACATGTTCCCATTCTGCGCCTATTTCATGGTGTAGACAATCCCGATGCGACTGATCGTGTCGGTCTTTTCACGACCCTCAGGGACATCTGTATGCGTTTCAACGCGGAAACTGACACGCAGGGCGAGGCGATCAAACATTTTGGAGGTGGCCGCGACTTCATTGATGAAGAACGTGTCAATGTCAGAATAGAAGAGTTCCGTATCGTTTGTGACTTTGAAATTTTCATGAAAAAGATGCTCAAAATCAGAGAAGAGTCTGGCGGAGGCAAATTCCTCCTCCCGACTGGCTTCACCGCCGGGTGTGCCGGCTGCGAGGCGCGCTTTCTGCGAACGGTAACCTGCACCGCTTTCCAATCGCCAAAGTGTCGGACCGTCGACGAGAACGGAATAACCGACACCCGCGCCAAGAAAACGGCCATGTTTATAGGCGCCAAAATCATCGCTATAATAATCAGCATTGGCAAAGCCATAGACACGCGAGGCGAGGTCACGTCCTATTTTATAGCCGAGACGGTAGCGACGCTTATTTGTGTTCCCGCTATTGCGGCCATAATCTGCGCTGGCTTTGAAATTATGCCGCCAGTCGCTGCCACGATTGGAAATTTTCGTGGCAAAGCCGACATCTGTGGTCTTATTATTGCCCGTTGTCGCGGACCCATTCAGGGCAAATTCGCCCGTCCATCCGGCGTCTTCCTGCGCGTGTGCCGTCAGCGGCACGAATAACAAGACGAGCGGAATGGCGAGGCGGGAGAACATGTTACAGTCTTTCGAAAATCAGCTGTGAGAATTTCAAAATCTTCATAGGAATTCTTGGTTAATCAGAGCTTACGCGCCGCGCACTTTACCGCGCGGCAAGCCCTGTCTATAGCGGCGCAAAATAACCCTTATCGAAACAGGTACTCCCATGTTCGACATCAAAGCCATCCGCGAAAATCCCGAGGAATTCGACCGTTTATGGGCGAAGCGCGGATTGGAACCGCAGACAAAGAAAATCATCGATCAGGACAAACTGATCCGCAAAGCCATGCAAGTTGTGCAAGAGGCCGAAGCCGCTCGAAATAAAAGTTCCAAACTGATCGGCGCAGCGATGGCCAAGGGCGATAAGGAAGAGGCCGAACGTTTGAAAACCGAAGTCGCGGGCGCGAAGAACGTTATCGCGGCGATGGGCGCACAGGTCGAGAGCGAGAAGGCGATGTTGCATGACCTTCTCTCCAGCCTCCCGAACATCCCCTTTGCCGAAACTCCGGAAGGCGAGAGCGAAGACGATAATGTCGAACTCACGAAATGGAGTGAGCCCCGCGTGTTCGATTTCGAGCCGAAGTCTCATGAAGATATTGGTGTCGCGCTCGGCCTGATGGATTTTGAGACGGCGGCGAAGATGAGCGGGTCCAGATTTGTCATCCTGCGAGGCGCGTTGAGCCGGATGGACCGCGCGCTCGCTGCGTTGATGTTGGATATGCAAACGGCGGAGGGGTTTGAGGAGACGAGCCCGCCATTCCTAGTTTGGCCGAAGGCGCTTTACGGCACGAGCCAACTCCCTAAATTTGCGGAGGATCTCTACCCCGCCGGAGAGGATCACTACCTCATTCCAACCGCCGAAGTCTCCCTAACCAACACCGTTCGCGAGTCCATCCTCGACGCCGACACGCTCCCGCGTCGGATGACAGCGCATACGCCTTGTTTCCGGTCTGAAGCCGGATCTGCGGGTCGCGATACGACGGGCATGATCCGTCAGCATCAGTTCAATAAGGTCGAACTCGTCACCATCTGTAAACCTGATGACAGCGAGGCCGAACATAAGAATATGCTGCGTTGCGCCGAATTGGTCCTGCAAAAGCTGGACCTGCCTTACCGCGTCGTCGAGCTCTGCACGGGCGATCTCGGGTTTGGGGCGCGGAAGACCTATGACATCGAAGTCTGGTTGCCGAGCCAGAATACGTACCGCGAGATCAGTTCCATCTCCAATTGCGGAGACTTCCAAGCCCGCCGCATGAATGCCCGCTATAAATTCGCGGAGAAGGATAACCGCTTCGTCCATACCCTAAACGGCAGTGGTTTGGCCGTGGGGCGGACTCTCGTCGCGGTGCTGGAAAATTATCAGAATGAAGACGGGACTGTGACCGTGCCCGACGCGTTGGTGCCCTATATGGGTGGTTTGGAAATTGTTGGATGAAAATCCTCCTTACTAATGATGATGGCGTAAATGCGCGGGGCATTTCTGTTCTACGAGAAATCGCGCTGCAAATCTCGGGTGATGTTTGGACCTGCGCGCCGGATACGGAACAGTCTGCGGCGTCGCGTGGGGTATCTCTTCATAACCCTGTCCGGCTCAAGAAAATTGATGAGCGAATTTACTCGGTCACAGGGACGCCAACTGATTCCGTTATTGTTGCGATGAAAGCCCTAATGCCCGACTCTCCGCCCGACCTCATCCTCTCGGGCGTCAATCGTGGGCAGAACCTGGCCGAGGATGTCACGTTTTCCGGCACGGTCGCGGGCGCGCTACAAGGCATGCAGATGGGCGTTCCATCCGTCGCGCTCTCCCTCGCGCGCGGATTTCAAGGCGCGTCTAGCCTGCCGTGGGAGACAGCATTGGCGCATGGTCCGCAGGTCTTGCGCGATTTACTGGATAAAGGCTGGGCGAAAAACGTTGTCCCGAATGTTAACTTTCCGGATACGCCCGTTGACGGAGTCAAAGGCGTTCAATTCACCCGCCAAGGCCATCGGGATTTTCAAATGACGGGTGTGGATCGTCGGGATCATCCGCGCGGGGGCGACTATTTCTGGCTGACTTACGGCGCGAAGAAATCTGATCCCCCGCAAGGCACTGACCTCCGCGCGATCTATGACGGCTATGTCAGTATCACGCCGCTTCATACGGATTTGACGCATGAAGACAGTTTGGCCAAACTCCTCACGTGAGCATTGATCCCGGATTGATAGACATGATTATGCGGCTGCGCAGTCGCGGGATTTCTTCGAATGCCGTCCTCCGCGCGGTCGAACTCGCGCCGCGTCGACATTTTGTGCCGATGGACAAACGCAAACTCGCCTATGATGCGGTCAATATTCCGATTGCCTGCGGGCAGACCCTGCCGCCGCCCATGACCTCTGCCCTGATGGTACAGCTCTTGGACGTACAACCGGATCAGAAGGTCCTAACGACGGGATTGGGAACGGGTTATCTTGCTGCGCTGCTGTCTCATATGACGACCCGCATCTACACGGTCGAGCGTTATAAGACGCTCATCCGGGAGGCAGATGCGCGGTTTAAGCTTTTGGGTATCCATAATGTTGTCACGCGGCACGGGGACGGACGTTATGGGTGGCCGGGGCAGGCGCCCTTTGATCGGATTATTCTGGGTTATGCGCTCAGGGCCGAACCCGAAACCCTGCTCGAACAACTCGCGCCCGGCGGAAAGCTCCTCGCCGTGATTGACGGGACATTGACCCTATTCGAGAAACCGCGCACGAAAGTCGCAACGACGGACTTGATGCCGCTAGATCTCGATATGGTCGAAGCGGGAAAATCGCGCACTTTATAGAGAGGGCAAGCCGTGTCGGATAATCACCATAAAATCCATTATATCGAACTGCCTGCGCTGAGTGTCACTGATATGAAGGCGTTTTACGGCACGGTCTTCGGCTGGACATTTACGGATTACGGTCCGACTTATGCCGCTTTTCACGGAGCCGGAATTGAGGGCGGATTTGATGCGGATAAAACCTATATCTCGCCGCAACCTGCAGGCGCCTTTATTATACTTTACTCTGACGACCTTGCCGCCACCGAATCCGCCATTGTGACAGCAGGCGGAACGATCAAAGTGCCGACCTATAATTTCCCTGGCGGGAAAAGATTCCACTTTATGGACCCTAGCGGTAACGAATTGGGCGTTTGGGTTGAGGCAGCATCTTAACCTAAATCAATTTACTGAATTATAAGACGTAAAGCCCCCCATATACTCGCCTTTTAGTATTTTTTCTTTGACCCGCCTGAAAAAGGTTATCAAAGTGTTAACAACTATAACTGTATCCAAAGGGTGGGACGATGAGCTTTATTTTCGATTTGAACGATTTGTATGAGGACAATGTCCTGATTGATGGCGGCGCGGGCGTTGAAATGGACTTCGGGTCTAATTTCAATATGACGTCGACTTTGAACCCAAATGCGACCCGCAATCCATTTGACGGTCTGGAGCTGGTACAACTCGACAGCTCATTTGTTGAAGCCATGCTCGACCGTGGTATTCCGGTTGGTGAAGGTTCGGCCTCTGCATTTACAGGACAGCCGGGCGTTTTTGCAACAAATGCTATTCCGGGCCTCACGGCGCCGACTTCAAATTTCGGTTTCGACTTCTTCGTCGATAATGGTGGTAATGATGAGCTGAACGACTTTATCCCACTCGTGGTCGAAGTTGCAACGGCCGCAATGGAATATCTGGGTCAGTTCCTTGTTGGTGCGGATGGCGCTTCCATCGAAGTTGGGATTAGCCTCGTACAACAAGGCCCAAGTGTTCTTGCCTCTGCTGGTGCGGCGGCTTTGTTCTTTGGTGGACAAGTTGATGGCGTTCAGGAAATTCTGACGGGTACGCAGATCGAAATGGTGACTGGACAGGACCCGAATGGCGATGCGGTTGATATTTTTGTAAACATCAACACAGATTTCCTCACACAGCCGTCTGCCTTCTTTGGTACAGACCCTGACCGCGTTGTTCCGGCAGGTTCTTTGGACTATGTTTCAATTCTTGTGCATGAGCTCCTGCATGGTTTCGGCTTTTTCTCTTTCCGGGATAATTCGGGAGAGGATGTGATATTCAATGGTGGACCAATTGAGTCAACTTATGGCTTAAGCGTTGATTTTGAAGACATCGGCGAAGATTTCCTCTCTGCCACATATGATGGCGCTAATGTCGTCGACGTTTACGGAACAGAAGTTCAGTTAGAGACGACCTTTAACAGCGGTGGTTCAGACGTCTCGCATTTCGCATTATTCAATCCTGATGGATCAATTGCTGACACAGCGATTGCACTGATGAATCCGGCCTCAAACCGTGGCGATGTCGCTGAAATAGGCCTTCTTGAACTCGCAGTTCTTCAAGACCTTTTCTATACAGTCATTATTCCCGAGGATACTCCACTCGTGAACGAGTTTGATGGTCTTCCATTCACGCCGACTGTTGCTAGTCCGACATTTATTGGCTTTGGCGGCGGATCAGCCGGGATCAATGTTGTTTTGGACGCGGAATCGCTCTTCTTCTCGTTGCCTGGTTCTGTTGGCATTGAAGTGACAACTTTGGACGGCACAAGTATTACAGACCGTATTCAAGTTCCAGCTGACGCTAGTGCCGTCGGGTTTGCCTTCACTGAAGAGATGCTTCGCGCAATTGTTGAAACAGATATTGCAGCCGTTGACGTACGCCTCTTTAACGGTGCGCAGCTCGATGTAGACTCTAATGAAACAACACGCCTGACTTTCATCGCTGATCTCGATATGGGAACTGATGGTGATGATGTCATGGAGAACACATTCAATCTACCTTCCATTTACTTTGCCGGCACAGGTAACGACATCATGCGCGGCAGCACGGGTGTAGATATTTTCTACGGTGAAGACGGCGATGATACGCTAGTTGGTCGTGGCGGTGATGATGGTCTTAATGGCGGCGCTGGCGATGACTATCTCGGCGGAGGTGGCGGAGACGACACACTCAATGGTGGTGCTGGTGATGATCGCTTGTTTGCAGGATCCGGTAATGACACGGCCTTTGGCGGCGAAGGCGATGATGTTGTTGACGGGGGCGGCTTTGATGATTTTGTTGACGGCGGTGCCGGTGACGATGTTGTGAGAGGCGGAACTGGTAATGATACAGCCCTTGGCGGTGATGGCGACGATTTCGTTAGTGGCGGCGCAGGCGATGATTTCGTTGATGGTGGCGCTGGCGATGATGATCTTCTCGGCGGCTCCGGCAATGACACAGTCGTTGGTGGGGACGGCAATGACGAGATGGACGGCCAAGCCGGTGATGACTCGCTCTTTGGCGAAGCCGGAGACGACTCACTTCTCGGCGGAAACGGCGACGATACGCTTGCCGGCGGTGACGGCGATGACATGCTCAATGGTCAAGTCGGTGATGATTCACTCTTTGGCGAAGCCGGGAATGATATGATTCTTGGTGAGGACGGCGATGACTTTGCGTCTGGCGGCGACGGCGATGATACGCTCGGCGGCGGCAGCGGCAATGATACCCTATCCGGTGATGATGGAGACGACTTCATTCAGGGTGGTCTTGGTGATGACAGCTTGTCTGGCGGCGACGGAGCTGATCGTTTGAACGGTGGTTCCGGTAACGACATTCTCGATGGTGGAACAGGTGATGACATTCTGCTCGGTGGCGGTCGTGATGACAGCTTGACCGGTGGTGAGGGTGATGACCTTCTGAATGGTCAGTCTGGAAATGACACGCTTAACGGTGGTGCAGGACAGGACACACTGACGGGCGGAGCTGGCGCCGATGTGTTTGTCGCATCTCAAGGCAATGGTGTTGATATCATTACCGACTTTGAGGATGGCACGGATATGATCGACCTCTCAGACTTTACAGAAGCTGAAATTCAGGGCGCACTTGACGGTGCTTTCGTTCTTGATGGAAATCTCATCCTGGCTCTCGGCGGCGGCGTTGCTGTCGTCCTCGAAGGTGTCGATATTGCTGATATTACAGCCGACGATATCATCGGGTTGGATGCTGATGACGGCATGATGCTCGTCTAATTTAATTTCCTACTGAAATATTCAACCCGCTTCACCACTCGGTGGGGCGGGTTTTTCTTTATCTAAGTAAAAATATGTGACCAAAAACCTTAGGTTGAATTTAAAAATGTCTGTGGGTTTTGTCGTAACTCACTGTTTTCAATGGGCTTTATGCTCTGGTATTTTTAGACTCCAGAAAAACCCTAGCGAATTCGCCTAAAAAGCGTAAGAGTGATCATTGACCCGTATGAAAATGCAGAAAAACGATCATTAAATTTAAGGGGCGACGCTATGGCATATCGCATTGAAACACTCGAAAACTTCAGCTCATTTGACCTTGAATGGGTACCCGACATGTTGGAGATGCCGGACGAATTTGAAGTTGATTTCACCTTTGAGCCTCCAGTTTTCACACTTAATCCCGTCTCGATATATTCGTCTTTGATCTTTTCGCCTTTTGACGGCGCTATTCTTCCCCCGGGCTATAGCTATGTTGGTGATGAGATTATGGATAATCTCTACGGTGCTGACTCGGCTTGGGCTGATTACGACCCTGACAATTTTAATTTTGGGAATGCCTCGAATTTCATGGCCATTCCGGGGTTGACCGCGCCTATGTCAAATCTCTTCGGGTCCACGATTTCCGTCTCGACAGGCGGCAATTCCGACCTGGATCAATATGTTCAACAGGTGACAGATTTGGCACAGGCCGCGCTCAATAATATTGCGCAATATATTCAAGCTGCCGCCGGCGCATCATTGGATGTTGCCATCACTTTAGCCCAGCAAGGGCCGAGTACGGTTGCGTCCGCAGGTGCGGGGGCACTCTATTTTAGCGGTGAAACGATTAACGGGTTTTCCGAAATTGTAACAGCGTCACAACTTGAATTTGTCACGGGTAATGACCCAAATGGGGCAGGCGCTGATATCGTTGTGACGGTGAATACCGATTTCCTGACGAGTGCCAGTGCATTCTTGGAAACGGGTGCGAACAGAATGCCGGGTGCAAATCAGATCGATTATGTTTCCGTTCTCACTCATGAAATTATGCATGGTTTGGGGTTTTTCTCATTCCGCGATAATTCCGGCAATGCTTCAAACCCAAGCAATCCACCAAACATTGAGTCCACCTACGGTGTAAATGTTGATTTTGGTGTTGAAGGGTTCGGCACACTCGTACCCCGCTATAGCGGCGATAATGTTCTGGATGTTTACGGCGAGGACGTCCTGGCGGAGTATCTCTTTAACAGCGCTGGGTCAGACGTGTCTCATTTCGGGCGGTTTGATGCTTTTGGCCAGGAAACAGATCTACGGTTTGCTCTCATGAACCCGAGCGTTGTTTTGGGCGATGTCACAACAATTGGCGCTATCGAACTCGCTGTATTCCGCGACCTTGGATATGATGTGCAGAATGATGCGACGGTGGAACTCGTCAACCGGCGCGATTCATTGGCTAATAATGTCACTTTGGATGTTGCTGCAGATCTCTCAACGACATTTAGTTCGACGGGCTTGTTCGTATCACGCTCTGCTACAAACACAGGCCAAGGTTTGGTGAGTCTCGGTGTCTCCGCAACACTGGCCGACGGGACCGTTCAATCCGGGCGTGTGCGTTTGACTGATGCTGAACCCTTCGCCTTATTTACGTTCTTGGATGATTTCCTGTTTGCCATTGGAGAAGCAGGAGGCGGCGATATTGATATGCGCGCTTTTTATGGTGCGAATGCCGCCTTAACGAGTGGGCAGATCGAAGAAAACTTTACGGTCACTTTTGAGACGCAACCCGCCACAACGGGTAATGATGTCATTAATGGGACAGCCGATAGTGATCGCCTTGTCGGTGGTGCCGGCAATGATGAACTCAGAACATTTGACAGTGACGACGTTGCACTCGGAGGACGTGGGAGCGATTTCATAGTCTTGGGTTTAGGCGATGACCATGCTTATGGCGGCACGGGCAATGATACTATTCGGGGCGATGAAGGCTTTGATCGTCTCTATGGAAATGGTGGCCGTGATACGCTGCGCGGCGGTGATGGGGTAGACTCCATCTTTGGCGGTGCGGATCGCGATACAATTTTCGGTGATCTAGATGACGACTATATCGAAGGTGGTGCCGGGAATGACCGGATCTTTGGCGGGGAAGGTTCAGACACCATTCTTGGCGGAGATGGGGTGGATAATATTGATGGTGACGCTGGCGGTGACACAATTTTTGGTGGTGCGCAGGGCGATACAATCCGCGGCGAAGGCGGCGATGATATCATAAATGGTGAAGCTGGCCTTGACCGTCTATTTGGCGGCGAGGGTACGGATACCATCACTGGTGGTGATGGCGATGATCGCATCTTTGGTGGTGACGATGGCGATTTTCTCTTCGGGGAAGCCGATGATGATCTGATCTATGGTGAGTTAGGAAATGATGAGATTACCGGCGGCGCAGGTCGTGACCGTCTTTTTGGTGGCGAGGGTAACGATACGATTAATGGTGGTGATGATAATGACCGCGTGATCGGAAATGAGGGTGAAGATATCCTGAATGGGGATGCTGGAAATGATACGCTCGGTGGGGGTATCGACAATGACGAACTCTTTGGCGGCACTGGCGATGATACGCTGCTCGGCGGCGACGGATCTGATATCTTGCTCGGCGGCGCTGATGATGATCGTCTATTCGGCGGTGAAGGGCCCGACATCTTGGATGGCGGAACGGGCAATGATCGTCTGAACGGCGGAACCGGAGGGGACTTATTCGTCTTTGGTGTCGGCTATGGTGTCGATATTATTCAAGATTTTGAAGATGGTATCGACGAGCTCCAAGCGACGGGCTATACGACAGCTGAGATTCAGACTGCCATTGATAACGCTTTCATGGCCTCAATCTACCTCATCCTTGATTTCGGGAATGGAGATCAACTCCGCATCGCGAATGTCATGGACGGCGATATTACGATAGACGATTTCGTTGCCTGATTGCGTTCTAATCAAATAAAGCTCCTCGCCAGATGGCGGGGTGTTTATATTTTAGTTCAAGTTATATCGGCGTGTGATGCCGAGTGTTGCAAATAAGCCTGACGCTGAACCGTCAGGGGCTGTCATAATCGGACTGTCGCGATAATCGCCCAACGCTTCGCGGTAAGATATGACGCCTGTTAAACTCCAATTTACATCAATGTCCACCCCGCCTAAAACTGTGACGGAAGCTTGGTGAAACCCGCTCTTTACATCAAATGCGGATAGGTTTGAGGCCGCAGCCTGATCCGATGTAATACCGTAAATAGATTGCGTATAATTTGCGTCCGCCTAACTGAGCGTCGCGATGGGCTATATATACCAGCCTTTTCCGGGGTAGCGCGTGCCAACTGACAGATCCGTGACGAACCCATCGTGATCGCCAATGATGTCCTGTCCCGCTGACATATCAAATCCGATAATGCCGATTGTGGACTTCACATATCCACCCAAAACCGCACTCGAGTCTATGTCGTCTAATCCTTCCAAGGTCGGACCGTCATTGCTATCACGCCCAAAGTCGAAACCCAGACTTGGGCCGGCCTGAAGGGATCAGGTCCCGGGGCCTTGACCTGTCCCTGCCTCAAAAACAGTTCGGGACAGTCGCAGCCCGGACAGGTCAAAGCCGTAAAGGTCTTGAAAGCCGATATAGGGCAGGAGGTTAGTCTGATAATCCTCAGATCAGACATAGGCGGGGCGCGTCAGAACGGCACCGCCCAGATCAATATAGCTCTCACTCTCAGCTTTATCATCGGCAAATGCACCGAGTGGAAATCCAAAGGCGAGGAGAAGAATGGAGAGTATTTTACGGGTCACAGATTTCATACGATGATGGCGCGACCAAAGACTTTTTCGTCTTTATATGTTGAGTTTTTTTGCAGGATGCATCCCGTCCACATAGCCCATGAAGGGCGAGTGGATGGAATAGCCTAAGAGTTCCCGCGCACGTTTTGGGAGCTTACTTGCAATTTCCGGCGGTACGGCAAGCGACATGTTTTCCAATTGTCGCGCCCACCCCACGCAATATTGTGGTGTGATAATGGTTCGAGATTGATCCGTCCGGTTCGCGCCGCCGCGATGCCAAAGCGTGCTTTTGGCAATCATGAGAGAGCCAGCCGGCAGTTCCGGCGTCACAATATCGAACTTGGCGTCATCCCTGCTGTAATCTCGATCATGGCGTTCGAAGACTTCGCCCGTGACGTCCAGTGGGTTTTCGGCGTCGCCCCATTCATGACTCCCGCGAATGAATTGCGTCGCCCCATTTTCTACCGTTGTCGCGTCAATCGCCCAGAAGGCCGACAGTCCCCAAGCGTGGCGAGGACGTGCGGCAAGCATATGCGCATCATCATGATGCCAGGGCTGCACCGTTTCATCCCGATGCAATTGAATGGCGAGGCAGGCCGAGAGTAACATCGACTCGCCGAGCTCGGCCTCCGCAAAGCTGAGGGCCAGGGGATGCGTCGCGAGTTCCGCGAAAATGGGATGCTTGGCCAATAAAGCATAGACACGGTTTGTCCGCGTCCCTTCGAAATCATTCCGACCTTTCAGCGGGGTGTCAAGATGAGGCGCGAGGGCCGTTTTGATCGCCGTGAGTTTGTCTTGCGAAAGGACGTTCTCGAAAACGAGATAGCCTTCTGTGTCGTAACGCACTTTCGCGTCTTCAAAGCTTTCCGGGCCCAGCCATTTTGAAATATCTGTCATACCTTATTGTGACACAAATCAGGCAGCGGGACCACAATATGCATTGATGAATATATCGTGTGGGCCATTTGATAGACCTTTAAAAAGCCGAACATTCCTATAGGAAGGCGAGCGAATATCTCTTCCGCCGGGGTTCCGGATGGATAGAGGTCAAGAAGAACGACATCCTTTTGAAATGCCTGGAAGACCGAGACATATGACAAAAACGACACCTGATATTATTTACACAATCGTCGACGAAGCGCCCGAGCTGGCCCGTAATTCCTTGCTGCCCATCATCACGGCCTTTGCTAAGGCTGCGGATATTGAGGTTGAAACACGGGATATCTCACTCGCAGGACGTATCCTGTCGCTGTTCCCGGATCTCCTTTCCAATGATCAGCGGGTCTCTGACGATCTTGCGGAACTCGGACGGCTCGTAAAAACTCCGGATGCGAATGTCATCAAATTGCCGAATATTTCGGCATCAGTCCCGCAGTTGCAAGAGGCGATTAGTGAACTTCAGTCGCAAGGCTATCCGATCCCTGATTATCCAACGGACCCACAATCCGATGCTGAAAAAGCAGTGCGTGCGAAATATGACAAAATCAAAGGCTCTGCCGTGAACCCCGTTTTGCGCGAGGGTAATTCTGATCGCCGTTCTGCGAAAGCGGTCAAGGCCTATGCTAAGCTGAACCCGCACCGTATGGGTGAGTGGACAGCGGATAATAAGACGACTGTGGCCTCAATGCCGGGCAATGATTTCTACGCGAACGAAAAGTCTGTCACGATTTCAGCCGCGCAAGCGGGTGGTGCTAAAATTATCTTCACGAATAAAGCGGGCGAGGAAACAGTTCTGAAAGACGGCTTGTCCTATGAAGAAGGCACAATTGTTGACGGCACATACATGTCCGCGAAAGCCTTGCGCGCCTACATAAAAGAAGAAGTCGCCTCAATGGAGCCGGGCGTGCTGTTCTCGGTCCATCTCAAGGCTACGATGATGAAGGTCTCTGACCCGATTATCTTTGGACATTTTGTCTCGGTCTACCTCGAAGACTTCCTCGCCAAACATGGTGACGCACTCGATTTTAATCCGAATTCAGGCATTGGCACGTTGGAAAAATTAATTGCGGGCAATGCCGAAATGGAAGCGGATTTAAAGGCCGCGCTTGCCGCCAAGCCGCCGCTCTATATGGTCAATTCCGATAAGGGGATTACCAACCTTCACGTCTCGTCCGACGTCATTATTGATGCGTCTATGCCAGCCGTTATCAAGGCCGGCGGTATTGGTTGGGGACCGGACGGTGAACCCGCTAATACGAAATGCTGCATCCCTGATAATTGCTATGCGCCCGTTTATGATGAGACCGTTGAGTTCTTTAAGAAAAACGGCAAACTCGACGTCACGACCTGTGGCGCTGTGTCCAATGTCGGCCTGATGGCGCAAAAGGCCGAAGAATATGGGTCCCATCCAACAACTTTTACGGCACCCTCTGACGGGATAATGTCGATCGTTCTTGAGAACGGTGAAACGATTATCAGCCATGAAGTCGAAGCGGGTGATATTTGGCGGTCCTGTACAGCCAAAAAAGCGCCGATCCTCGATTGGATTAAGCTCGGCATTGAGCGTTTTGATGCAACCGGCTTGGCCGCGTTCTGGCTGGATGCCAATCGCGCTCATGATGCGGAACTCATTAAATATGTAAAGCCGGCTTTGGAGGAGGCTGGAAAAGACATTCCAATTCTCGCCCCGCGTGAAGCGACCAGCTACACACTCGAAGAAATGACCAAAGGCCATGATGTCGTGACCATTACGGGTAACGTCTTGCGCGATTACTTGACGGATTTGTTCCCGATTCTTGAGCTTGGCACATCGGCTAAAATGCTCTCCATCGTTAAACTCATGAATGGGGGTGGCTTGTTCGAAACAGGAGCAGGCGGTTCCGCGCCAAAACATGTGGAGCAGTTGCAAGAGGAGAACCATCTGCGTTGGGACAGCCTCGGGGAGTTCTGCGCACTCGGCGAAAGCTTCAACTTCCTCGCGACAAAGAACCGTCCAAAAGCCGCCATTCTTGGTGAGGCCGTTGAACGGGCGACGGAGTTCCTGTTGGTAGAAGGCCATTCTCCGGGCCGTAAGGTCGGCGATAATGATAACCGTTCCTCCCATTACTGGTTCGCGCGCTATTGGGCGGAAGCCATCTCGCTGCAATATGAGGATGAAGGCCTAAAGGCTCACTTCGCGAAGATTCGTCAGCAACTCGTTGAGAATGAAGAAAGAATATTGAGTGAACTAAAGGCTGATGAAGGCAAGCCTGCTGATATGGGCGGATATTATCATGCAGATGCGGAAAAAGTGTCCGCGATAATGCGTCCGTCAAAAACGTTGAATGCGATTATTGGTTAGGCGCTTTCCACAAGCGAGGGCGTAACGACGCTCCCAAATAAAAACCCGCCGCGAGGGTCTCGCGGCGGGTTTTTCTGTTTTAATATCAGTCTGACTTACGTCATCTTCCGTTCGAAATTCTCGGCAATCGCTTCGAGATAGCCCTCCGTCGTCAGCCAACCTTGCTGGTCCCCAACAAGGAGCGCGAGGTCTTTCGTCATTTGACCGCCTTCAATGGTTTCAATCACTGTGGATTCCAGCCCGCCCGCAAATTTTGCGAGGGCCTCGTTATCATCCAGTTTCGCACGATGGGCGAGACCGCGTGTCCAGGCGAAGATCGATGCGGTGGAGTTGGTCGAGGTCGCTTCGCCCTTCTGGTGGTTACGATAGTGACGTGTCACCGTACCGTGCGCGGCTTCGGCTTCCATCGTCTTTCCATCCGGCGTCAGCAGGAAGGATGTCATCAGGCCGAGCGACCCGAACCCTTGCGCGACGGTGTCGGACTGCACATCGCCGTCATAATTTTTACAGGCCCAGATATAGCCACCGGACCATTTCATCGCCGCCGCGACCATATCGTCGATCAGGCGATGTTGGTATTCGCCGCCAAACTCTTCGAACTTCTCCGCAAATTCCGTATCGTAAACCTCTTGGAAGATATCTTTGAACCGTCCGTCATATTTTTTGAGGATAGTGTTCTTCGTCGACAGATAGACCGGCCATCGGCGCTGCGTGCCGTAATTAAAACAGGCGCGGGCGAAGTCGCGAATCGAGGCGTCGAGATTATACATCCCCATAGCCACACCGGCTTCAGGGAAGTCGAACACTTCGCGCTCGATAGTTTCGCCATTTGTGCCTTCCCATTTCATGGTCAGCTTACCTTCGCCGGGGACGAGGAAGTCTGTCGCTTTGTACTGATCGCCAAAAGCGTGACGGCCAATGACGATAGGCTGTGTCCAGCCCGGCACGAGGCGCGGGACATTGTTACAGATAATCGGCTCTCGGAAGACAACACCACCAAGGATGTTACGGATTGTGCCATTCGGAGAGCGCCACATCTTCTTCAAATCGAATTCTTCGACGCGTTGCTCATCCGGCGTGATCGTTGCGCATTTAATGCCGACATTATGTTTTTTGATCGCATTGGCCGCATCGACAGTGATCTGATCGTCAGTCGCGTCGCGCGATTGGATAGAGAGATCATAGTCCAGCAGGTCGATATCCAGATAGGGATGGATCAGGCGATCCTTGATCATGTCCCAGATGATGCGGGTCATCTCGTCCCCGTTCATGTCAACGACGGGGTTTGTCACCTTGATTTTAGCCATGTTTTCCTCATTAAACGGACGTTAATTCTGTTGGGCGGCCCATAACATCCGACCCTGTAAACTTAAAGCCGAATATATGTACAACAAAGTTGGGAAAGCCCGGAAAGACCAATTGGGGCGCGTTGTGACGCCGGATGCTGCGCCCGCGCCCGTCGTGATTCTCGTGCGGCCGCAACTGGGTCAGAATATCGGGGCTTGCGCGCGGGGTATGCTTAATTTCGGCCTGACGGAACTTCGCCTTGTTGCGCCGCGCGATGGGTGGCCCAATCCGGATGCGGATGCGATGGCGTCGGGTGCGCTGCCCGTTCTGCAAAATGCGAAACTCTACAAGACGGTGGAAGAGGCCGTGGCCGATCTCTCCTATGTCCTTGCGGCAACGGCGCGTCGCCGTGAACTCGAAATTCCTGTGGTTGGGACTGATGTGGTCGGCGGTGAAATGCGCGCGCAAATCGGGGCAGGGGTCGGTGTGCTGTTCGGTCCTGAAAAAGCGGGCCTGACCAATGCTGATGTCGTGATGGCGGATGCCATCCTGACCTATCCCGTCAATCCGGCATTTCAATCCTTGAACCTCGCCCAAGCCGTGAACCTCTTTGCCTTTCTCTGGGCGCAGGCGGGAGATGTGCAGGTGCCGGATATTTTCGAAGGCGTGCGCAGCGAGGTCGCCCCGCGCGAAGACCTGACGCGCCTATTCGAGCATCTGGAAGAGGAACTCGACAATGCGGGATTCTTCTTTCCCGCAACAAAGCGGAACTTAATGCAACAAAATATCCGCGCGCCGCTAACCCGTGCGAAGATGAGTGAGCAGGAGGTGCGCACGTTTCGTGGCATTGTGAAAGCTTTGGCGAAGGGGCGGGGGACGGCGCGCAAGGATTAACTGCGCCCATATAAATTTGAGTAGATTCGCTTTTTTAAACAGCTTTATCAGGCCATAGAATTCGGCGTTTTGAACGGCTGTGCGTGATCATTCAATACGTTCATTAAACATTATAGTCTGTTCACCGAGATGTATTTTCTCAGGAACATCCGGGAAATCACTCTTGACCAAGCACGCTCAACGTTTGAAGCTTCTCTAAAGATTATTTAAGGGACCTGTCATGATGAAAAAGCTTTTAGTTGGGATTAGCAGTTCAATTTTATTGATGACCTCAACGGCCTATGCGGACCCGTTAAAGGTAGAGTCTGAAAATATCGTCTTATATGGCGACGTCAAACTGAACCAGGCAAAGCAGACCGTCGAGAAGATGGAAGTTTACCGCAAGCTTATCATGACACTTGGGGGTGTGAAGCCAACACCGGACCGCAAGAAACTCACGATTTATGCATTTGATTCCGATTCTGGCTTAAGCAAATTTACGGGAACGCGTGGCATCGCAGGACTCTACACACAGGGTTATGACGGCCCAATCATGTTGACGCCATTGGCCGATAGTAAAAAGCAGAATAGTTTCACAAACCAAGTCGCGCTTCATGAATATAGCCATCACGTTTTGCATGGTTACATGGATACGGCCTATCCGCGTTGGTATGATGAAGGTCATGCCAATTATCTTTCAACCTTTAC
Source organism: Litorimonas sp. WD9-15 (assembly GCF_050271975.1). Taxonomy (NCBI): domain Bacteria; kingdom Pseudomonadati; phylum Pseudomonadota; class Alphaproteobacteria; order Maricaulales; family Robiginitomaculaceae; genus Litorimonas; species Litorimonas sp. WD9-15. The sequence goes on along the minus strand of NZ_CP189850.1, from coordinate 2,292,066 downwards.
GATGCGGGACGGCACATTAATGGTTGGCCGAGCGGCGGCAAAACATGCCAGAGGTTTGATGCGGGGCGGGCCGGATTGGGTAGATGTTGAAGATGTAATCAGCGCCATTCGCGTTTATCCTTTTGCTGATAAAGGCTCCAAACGCGGTCTATTACTTAACCAATTTTATGCGCAAAGCTGGCTCTACGTGCATTACCTGCATTCTGAAAAAGAGCTATCAAGTCGTTTGGGTTACTATCTCGAACTTATAAATTCCGGCGAAGAACCTATCAAAGCTTTTGAGGAAGGATTTGGAATAACCCCTCAGGAATTCCACGAAGCGGCGCGTGATTATTTCGAGGATGATCGATTTAATGTGCAACAATTCCAGCCCAAGGCTGAATTTATGGCTGTGAATATGAAGTCGACACGCTTGTCAAAAGCCGAGCTCAATTTGCAAATGGCATTGGGGCAGCGCTCATTTGTCAATAAAAAGACTATGAATGACTATGGTAAAAAGCTGAACGTATTTGAGAAAAAGAACGGCCAGACGGCGGAGTCTCTTGCGGCGCGGGCCACTTATTTCATCAACGCACAGGACTTTGATCAAGCGGTCTTATACTCACAAGCCGCGCTGTCGCAGGACCCGGACGGAATTGAGCCTCTACGCGTTATGGGGGATGTCTATTTTCATAAATCCCATGATTTGAAATTCGAAGATTTGGAAGACACGGAACCGCGCATTTTCGAATTGAATGATGACATGAAAAAATCCATCCAATATTTTGAGGCTGCATTACTTGAGAATGACGAGGATTACACAGCGGTCTCTCACATGATGTCGATTTACGGCGCGTCCGACATTCCTGTCACGCCTGTGGCGACCTATGCGGCGGAAGTGTATGAGGACGTTTATTGGGACTCTAACAGTGTCAGCGGGACCCTGGATCTCTCAAATATTCTCATGAAATCCGGTAAAACAATTCGCGCTTGCGAGTATTTTAAAACGGCGAAAAAACAAGCTGAAACAGATCCGAATAGGGATAAGTTCAGCCTGTATAATCGGGTTAAGTTGATGGAGCCGAACTTCTCAGGGCAATGCGATCTGACCTGATCTGTAATCTCCCACGCGCTTTTACAGTGCGTGGGTGTCAGTCTTATTGAGTTTGATTTGATATTTATCAACGTCGCGTCAGCGCTGTTAATAAATATGTGCTGCCAGAAATTCTCCTCTGCCCAATCTAATATCCCTGTTCGGCCAGTTCTCTTTCTGTGGAGAGTGTGGATTTAAACGTAAATCCAAACATGACGAGAAGAGGGGCGAGCATGAAAGCCTCGGCCGTCAACAATACCGTTTTAGAGGCATGGAAGGCTGACAAAATAGCCCAGACGACGCCCTCTACCAATAAACCGGCCATGAGCATTAAAAAGAGGGCACCCACAAAAGCGCTAATGTAAATTTTCATTTTGTATTCCTGATTGATAGATCGCCGAAGCGAGTTAATTGATAGGCGTGACGATGAGGTCTCTTAATTCCTGTGGTGCGCCCTTTAGATTGATCCGGCCAAATCTGTGACCGCATAAGAATAAGTTGATGTTTTGTGAACGAAGAATCCGGTGGCAACAATCAGAGTTGTAGACAGGGATTGAAGGTTCGATTTTATTTTCAAAAGACCTGAGTTGAGCGTTCCGATATCCTGATCAGATAAGGATTGCAGCGTTTCTTCCCTTAGCTCTACCCCAATATCCTCAAGTTCTTCTAAGAGAGCCAAGGCTGTTTGGGTAAGAAAGAGGCGATAGGCCCGACGATCTTCTGGATCCTGCCGACGTTCAACGAATCCCCTGACGACAAGCCTATCGACGAGCCGCCCAACTGAGGCCGTCCCCAGTTCCATCGCACTTGCGAGTTCAGACTGTGTCGTTGCGTCCTTATGGTAGAGTACGCCCAATGCGAGCCATTTCACGCGTGTCAGGTTATGGCTTTCGAGACGTCTATCAATATTGAGACGCAAAAGATGCGCCACATCATGAATAAGGGTTCCCAGCAAATCATCATGCTTTGTAATCATATCGATCATTTAATATGCATACATATGATATGCAAGCGACCTGCATTTTAAATTTGTAGAACAGCAGTGTTGTTGTGGGTTTTAAGGAGTGAAATATGCCCCAACCCCGCATTTATAAAAAACATAATCCCCACTTATAAAACCCGTGTCATATTAACACTCGTTCTTTCAGACACGGGACAGGTAGGACGTCATCTGCCGGTTTGAGAGAGGGTGTGCCTATTGGCTCGGTTTGACATCCGGGTTGAGGGGCCCAGCCGCGAGCGCCTGACGGGTTGTGACACCCGCAGTCAAGTAAGGCCGCCGTTGGAGCCGCACCGCCGCGTGGTAGTACAAATGGCGTAAGCCATATGTACACAGCGTCAGGACTTCGCCGCTTGGAAATGGTGGGGTTCGAGATTTGGAAACGTAACGGTATCGCCGACCCATTTCACACTCTCATGCGCTGGACATTCGGATAAAACACTTAGAACTTTGGTCTCCATTCCGGATGCCACCGCGCGGACAGTCCCATTTTCAGGGAAAATACGCCAATGCTGACTCCAAGATGGGCGGTCGCAGGTTCCGCTTGGTTAAATCGCTATCTTACCTCGGACGCAATCATCATAATCCGTGGCAAGGGTCTTTGTGGTCTCGCCAACCACGTAATGCATCCCGTCAATTTCGCGCACGGGCGTTACTTCGGCGGCGGTGCCGACGACGAAACACTCTTCGAAATGCGGCATTTCAGACGGATGGATATCGCGCTTATGCACTTTAATGCCCCGCTTTTCGGCCAGTTTGATGACCGTGTCATGGGTGATACCTTCAAGGAGGATATCATTGGTCGGGGTATGCAATTCGCCGTTTCGGACAAAGAAAATATGCGCACCTGTACATTCGGCAACACGGCCTTTGAAATCATACATCAGGGCGTCATCCCAGCCCGTGGCGGCGGCCTTATCCTTGGCAAGGGTGCAGATCATATAGAGGCCGGCGGCCTTGGATTTACAGGGTGCAGAGCGCGGGTCAGGACGAATCCAATCCGAAATACAGAGACGGATGCCCTTCATCTTGTCCTCAAAATAACTACCCCAATGCCAAGCGGCCACGCCGAAATGGATCTGATTGTTTTTGGAGGCGACACCCATCATATTCGATCCACGCCACGCAAAGGGGCGGAGATAGGCATCGTCCAACCCCGTCTTCGCCAATGTGTCGAGACAGGCTTGGTCAATTTCATCCCGCGTATAAGGAATTTCATAGCCGAGGAGATTGGCCGAATTGATGAGGCGCTGGCTATGGTCAGACAGGCGGAAAATCTTCCCGCCATATGCGCGATTGCCTTCAAATACGCAGGACCCATAATGCAGCGAATGCGTCAAGACGTGAATTTTTGTCTCGCGCCAATCCACAAAATTCCCGTCCAGCCAAATTTCGCCGTCGCGGTCATGATAAGCTTTCTCGATCATTGTCTCTCTCGTCTTTCCAACATGAAGCAAGCCGTGAAGCCCGCCAGTCTTGCAAGCGTCTTCGTTACAAGTCATCTATCGTCTATGCCAAGAAAAATATATGCGAATTTTGGGGAGTTGCACGGATGAGTACCACATATTTGGATCGTTCCGACACGCATGTCCTGATTGTCGATGATGATGACCGGATCCGTGACTTGCTGTCCCGCTACCTCATCAAGCAGGGTTACCGTGCGAGTACAGCCGGCAGTGCCGATGAAGCGCGATTGAAAATGCAGGGTCTGAAATATGACCTGCTGATTTTGGATATTATGATGCCGGGGGAGGACGGCTTGTCCCTGACCAAATCATTGCGGGAACATCACGATGTGCCGATTATCCTGCTGACGGCTTTGGGCGAGGCAGAACAGCGGATTGCAGGTCTGCGGTCCGGCGCGGATGATTATCTGCCCAAGCCGTTCGAGCCGGAGGAATTGCTACTGCGCATCGATAATATTTTCCGCCGGACGGGGAGAGAACTGACAACGGATAAGGTCGTTTTTGGGCCGTATGAATTTGATCTTGCGAAGGGATTGCTGCGCAAAAATGGAAAGCAAATGCGGCTGACGACGGGGGAACAGACCTTGCTCGCTTTGCTGGCTGGGCAATCGGGAGCGGTCGTTTCGCGCTACATTCTGTCCGAGAATATAAAAGCGCAATCGGAACGAGCCGTTGATGTGCAGATGACACGCCTGCGCCGGAAACTGGAAAATGATCCGTCCGAGCCGCAGTATCTTCTCACAGTGCGGGGCGAGGGGTATCGCCTCGTCTCTGATGTTGCGTAAGTTGTGAAACCGAGCTTACGAAATATCCTGCCAAAGTCGATCTTCTGGCGCGCTTTTCTGATTATCATCCTGCCGATTGTCGTCATGCAAATGGCGGTGGCCTGGTTCTTCTTCAACGCGCATTGGGCGCGGGTGACATCGAACCTGTCCGATTCTGTCGCGGCGGATGTCGCGGTGGCGGTGCAGCTATTCCAGCAAGACCCGACAGATGAAAATGCGAAGTCACTGGACGCGCTGCTGCGGCCGGATATGGAGCTCTCCGTGGTGCTTCGCCCGGATGAGCTTCTGCCAACATCTAATCGAAATGCGTTTTTCTCCACGCTGGATAAGACGCTCCGCCGATCCCTGAACGAGACATTGGATGAACCGTTCTGGTTCGACACGACGCGTTATCCCAATCACGTCGATATTCAGGTGAAGGTCGATCAAGGTGTCTTGCGATTTATTGCGGCGCGGGAACGGGTCTTTGCGCCGACGGGATACGTCTTCATCTTCTGGCTGATTACCGCGACGGTCCTACTCTCGCTCATCTCAATTTTATTCATTCGGCGGCAGTCAGACCCGATTAAAGAACTCGCGGATGCTGCGACGAGCTTTGGTAAGGGGCAGGATATTTCCGATTTTAAGCCGCGTGGAGCGTCAGAGGTGCGTATGGCAGGACAGTCTTTCCTCAAAATGCGAAGCCGGATCAGACGGCATTTAGAGCAGCGGACCCTCATGCTGGCAGGCGTGTCGCATGACCTAAGGACGCCTCTGACGCGGCTCAAACTCCAACTCGCCATGCAGGATGATACGGAAGATACGCGCGCAGCTCGGCGGGATGTCGACGAGATGGAGGCCATGCTGACGGGCTATCTCGACTTTGCGCGGGGCATGGGGACGGAAAAGCCAGACACTGTGCGATTAGCTGATTTCGTTACGCAAACAATGAAAGGAAGGGACGATGTTGAGGTGTCTGATTTTGAAGATCGGGATATTTCAATTCGTCCAGTTATGTTGCGGCGGTCGCTCGGGAATCTCATCAATAATGCGCGGAAATATGGGTCGAATGTGGATTTACGCATTGAAGACACGGAAGATTTCCTGATGTTTCACGTCGAGGATGACGGTCCAGGAATTCCTATTGAACAACGTAGTGAGGTCTTCAAGGCTTTCCAGCGATTGGACGGAGCGCGGAACCAGAATATCGAGGGCATCGGTCTGGGCCTGTCCATCGCGCAGGATATCGCGCAATTGCATGGCGGGACGATCCTGTTGGCGGATAGTCCGAAAGGTGGGCTTCGGGCGACGCTGAGATTACCGCTTTAATCAGCCTGCCAATTCCTTCGCCCGCGCAAAGGCGGCGCGCACGGCCTGCAGCATCAAACGGGAAAGGCCGTTTTCCGACATAAGCTCGTCCAAGGCTGCCTGTGTCGTGCCATTAGGGGAGGTGACGTTCTTTCGAAGCGTGCCCGGCGTTTCAGAGCTGTCCTCCAGTAATTTGGCGGAGCCGATGATCGTCTCGCGCGCCAGTTCTGCGGCGATTTCTTTGGGCAATCCCAGATCGCGGGCGGCGGCTTCGAGTGTTTCGACGAGGTGAAAAACATAAGCAGGACCGGAACCGGACACGGCTGTAACGGCATTGAGTGCGGATTCGCTTTCAACGCGTACGACCTTGCTACCTGCGGTGAGAAGGGCTTCAGTGAGATCCAGATGTTCTTCCGAAACAGTTGGATCGGCGAACATAGCGCTTATACCGGCGCCAATTGCGGCGGGTGTATTGGGCATGACACGGATAATTGTACGCTCACCCAGGTGTTTGCGGAGGGTCCGAAGGCTTGTTCCCGCAAGAATCGAAACAATAATCGCTTTCTCAGGCAAGCTTTCGCCGAGTTCAGGGCCTAGCTGTTCAAATATTTGCGGCTTAATCCCAAGCAGGACAGTCCTGACAGATTTCGGGATATCTTGGGGCGCGTGAAGATGCTTCGCGCCTTTCTCAATTGCGTAAACGGCCTCCGTCCCGGGGTTTGGGTCAAGGATGCACAGATTGCGTCGGGACACCAATCCGGATTCAAGCCAGCCCTTAAGTAGTGCGCCGCCCATCTTCCCCGCGCCGATGAGAAGGTGTGTCTGCGCCATTACGGATTTGCCGCCAAGTCAACGAGGGCAGAGGTGAGGGCATCTTCCGGTGATTTGCCCGCCCATGTCACATATTGGCAAGCCGGATAGCCGCGCTCCGCCGCATCCAGGGCGAGAGAGAGAAGGTCTAAACCTTGTTCTAGCCCAAGTTTCGCACCGCCACGCAGGGAGACCGAATCGCGATAAACGAGGCAGCGTGTCTTGTCCCAATAATCAAAGTGTCCGGAGACGAGCCGTTCATTCAACAAGCTCATCAGACGACAAATATCATCAGACCGTCCACCCGGAAGTTTACCATCAAAAACAAGAAAGACCTGAACCTGCTCTGTGGCCGGATTCCAGCTCAGGGACACATCATGCTCGCACCACAGGCCGGGCAGGGTGATGTGAAGCTCGTTTATATCCATACGCTCATTGTCATAACCTTCGGCCAGGCAGATGCGTGTAAACACATCCAGCGGATTTTGGCGCAGGCCCACAGCACTCGACAATGTCGGGTTGGGGCGAATTTGACGTTGGTCAGCGTATGACATCAGGGTCCAATGAATCACTTGTCTCTTTAAGGATAGGCTATGGATGTGGTGGGGGCTGGCAAGATGGATTGTGTCCCTGCGTGTTGATAACCGCAAATCGGTCCGCTTATCAGTGACTATACTCTTAATCTCAACAGGCTGACGGGAGAGGCCGTGTCATTCCGGCGGCGACCAGAGGGGATATTTCTCCATGATCGCTTTGAACAGATCGGATGTGATGCAGTTTTTCAGCCAATCCCGCATCTTGGGAAGTCCTGACTCGTTCGACCACCAATCGGGCTCGACAGCTGCAAATTGGCGGATGAAGGGAAATGTCGCGATGTCTGTGGGACCCATATCGGCGCCCGAGAGAAAGGTCTGTATTTCCAAAGTCCGTTCGAAAGGTTGCAATATTTCAACAGCTTCCGCGCGGTGGCCGAGGTCGACATCGCCGCGTTTCGCTGTTTCGTCATAGCGCGATGCATATTTATAACGGTCCAGATGGTGTTTGAACGGGCCGTCTATTTGCGCGACAAATTCCATCTTCAGGGCGGCATCAGGTATTGCCCAGCGGAGAATATCGAGGCTTTGATCAATGACCTCTTCATTGGACGTCATGAAAACAGGAACAGACCCTTTGGGTGAGGCCTCCAACATGGCCTCGGGCTTGTCGCGCAGGCTGACTTCGCGGTGCTCATATTCCGTTCCCGCGAGATAGAGCGCCATCCGCGCCCGCATCGCATAGGGGCAGCGGCGGAAAGAATAGAGAATATGTCCGCTCATGCCTTGCGCCCGATATGGTCTTCCCCGCGCGATTTGGCGAGGGCAATCTGCTTTTGCCGCTCTGCAAAGCGGGCTTTCTGGTCGTCGCTCATCTCTGCGTGACAGCGATGGCACGATACGCCGAGAAGATACTCGGGACGGTCCATATCTTCGGGCAGGAGCGGGCGGCGGCAGGCAAAGCACTGGTTATATTCGCTCTCTTCCAAGCCATGTGTAACGGCGACTCGCTGGTCGAACACGAAACAATCGCCTTCCCACAGGCTTTCGGATTGTGGCTGGGTTTCAAGATATTTCAGGATGCCGCCCTTGAGATGATAGACATCGTCAAAGCCGTTTTGTTTCATAAAGGACGAGGCCTTCTCGCAACGGATACCGCCCGTGCAGAACATGGCGACTTTAGGCTTGTTTAGGTTGTCGCGATTGGCTTCGACCCAAGCGGGGAACTCGCGGAAGGTTTCTGTTTCAGGATTGACGGCGCCTTTAAATGTGCCGATCTCGACTTCATAATCATTGCGTGTGTCGATCAAGATAGTGTTGGGATCGCTTATCAGCGCGTTCCAATCGGCAGGATCGACATAGGTCCCGACGGTCTCGTTCGGGTCAATCCCGTCCACGCCCATCGTCACGATCTCTTTCTTCAAACGCACTTTCATCCGATGAAAGGGTTGGTCCTTGGCCGTGGAGAATTTGGCTTCGAGATCAGCGAGTCTCGGATCGGCGCGCAGGAATGCGAGCATATCCGTGATGGATTTTTCTGAGCCAGCAACCGTACCGTTTATGCCCTCAGAGGCCAAAAGGATTGTCCCCTTGATCTCCAACAGGTCGCACATATCCTGTAAGATCGGGCGCAAGGCGACGTAATCGGGGAGAGACGTAAATTGGTACAGGGCTGCGACGTGATAGGTCATGAGCGCGACCTAATTTCAGAGCGCCCCGCGGTCAAGGCGAGGACACTGTCGCGAGGCTTTATGAAGACGTCTCTGGTTCGGCGATCCCGGAGATCAGGTCCTGATATATTCCGAAGGATTCGATTTGAGAGATAAAACTGTCGGACACGCCCTGACGCTCAAGCAAGCTCCGCATGCCATCGGAGATAATTTCCGGATCATTGCAGGTTTTCGCAACTGTTCGAAGATCCTGAATACCCTTGCCGTTTTTCAATTCTTTCTCAAGGCTCCCCAATGCGCGGGACGCCGCAAGCGATTGGAACAAGCCGGGCGTTTTGCCCTCTGCTAGCGTTTGGGAGGCCGCCGCCAAAGTCTTGATGGCCCGAGACGCTTTCTTCTCGATTCGCTCGACGGCGCGGTCGGCGCGCGGGGCAATCCATTCCGCCGTGCAGACCTTGGCCGGATTGGGCGTTGAGGCACAGGCCGAGATCATAATCGGCAGGATCGAGAGCGCGGCAATTTTCGAAATAGAGTTCATAACGCTCTGTTATGTCGGACATGCCGACGTAGCAAGCCCACGATATTGAACAACAAATCAGAATCGGGACAATTTTACCCAGTCGATCTGTTGCAAGTCGGAGATTACACGCGTAGGCCTCCATTCAAATAATGTGGGATTTAGGAGCGCTATGTCTGCTGCAATGTCAGCTATGACTGCCATGCCCGGTCCTGATGAAGATGCGCAAGCGGTTCTCGTCAGGCAGGCCTTAGAACTTATCTGCGAAGACGCCCTTTTCCGAGATACAACCCGCATGAAACGTTTCCTGCGCTTTGTCGTCGAGGAAACATTGGAAGGACGCGGCGATCGTTTGAAAGGCTATACAATTGGAGTGGAGGTCTTTGACAGGCCTGACGATTTTGATCCGCAGGCTGACACCATTGTTCGTGTGCAGGCCGGACAATTACGCCGCCGTCTGGATCTTTATTATGCGGAACATGCGAAAGACAGCCAGGTCAGGATATTGATCCCAAAGGGGCGTTATTCACCGATTTTTGAGATGCGTCAAAATATACCCGATGATGCGACGCTTGAGGCCGGGGATGTTGCTAAGGCTGTGACGGATATAAAGACTGATCCGCGTCCGTCAATTGCCGTCCTGTCTCTCGATGATTTAACCCCAAATGAAGGCGAGGGAGCCTACTTCACCGATGGTTTGACCGCAGAAATTGTAAATGCGCTTGTCCAGTTCCGATCAATGCGAATTGTTACAATGACGGCGAGTGTCGCGACGCATTTGAAGGAGCGATCCGTTCGAGAAGTCGCGGAAGAGTCCGGGGCGGAGTTTGTCTTATCCGGAAATGTGCGTCGGGACGGCGATGTTTTTCGCGTTATGGTGCAACTCATACGGGCCGATACAAATGAGCATTTGATGTCGCGCGTCTTTGATAGGGAATATTCACCGGGCAGTCTTTTCAATTTACAAGAGGATATAGCCTCATATACGGCGGCGGCCGTTGCCGCTCCTTTTGGGGCTGTGAATAGATATAATCGGCGACGGCTCATTCGTCAGGATGCGTCTATTCAAGCTTATGAATGCGTCTTGCGGTTCTACGATATTCAACTTCGGCCTACCCGAAATAAAGCGAATGAGTTGCTAAAAACGGTTGAAGCCGCTACTTCAGAAAATCCGGGGTTCTCGTCCGGTTGGGCAATCCAAAGTTTAATGCATGCATTCTTGGTGTCGCAATGTTTTCCTGTCGCGGATCCGGTCAAACATTTGAAAGAAGCTGACCGGTGCGGGCGATTGGCCATTGAACTGGATAATCAAAATGCGCTCGGCTATTTTGCGCTCTATCAGACTTATTATCACCGCGGCGAGTTTGAAAATGCCAACCGTATGATTCGACGAGCTATGGCTCTCAATCCTAATAATTATTCGATTCTTGCTTACCATGCTGTCTGTTTGGCTTTACGCGGTTATAACAAGGAGGCCTTGACGATGCAGGCAGCGGCTCTTCGGCTCATTGGTCGTGCGCCGCCGTGGTTTTATGTGCCGCAGATGATTGTCGATTATCGGGAAGGCCAATATGATGCCGTTGCCGCGTGGTTGGGGCGTGATCCTTTGAATTTACCCGCGGCTTTCCAAGCATTTGGGTTGTCCGCGCTCGTATATCTGGATCGCATTGACGAAGCGAAAGTTCTCATAGCTAAATTAGATGAAGAGTTCCCAGGTTTCCTTATCGAAACGGGGCGGTCTGCTTGTCAATGGCATCTGGCAAGTGATTTGACTGAGAAATTAAAACGTAGTGTGGAAATAGCTGGTCTTGACATGAGAGATATTGCGTCCTCTATATGACAGCGATGTCATACCCGTTAAATTGGGTGTGTATTAGCAACGAGATCGGATAAAATCCGACCGCATAAAGGGACCCCGCCCATGAGCCAAGTGACTGCCGACATAGAAAGTGAAGCTCGTGTGCCCATCCGCATGGGCATGGTTGGCGGGGGTGAGGGCGCTTTTATCGGTGAAGTTCATCGGCTGGCCGCGCGGTTAGATGGGAAGATCGAACTCGTCTGCGGCGCCTTCTCCCGCGATGCGGAAAATACGAAGCGTACAGGTGCGGGACTCGGGCTCGATGCGTCGCGCTGCTACTCAGATTTTGAAGCCATGATGCAGGCCGAGGCGGCTTTACCCGCAGACCAACGGATGCAATTCGTCTCAATTGTAACGCCCAACCACGTTCACTTTCCCGTTGCAAAAGCTGCGCTTGAGGCGGGCTTTCATGTGCTGTCGGACAAACCTGCAACATTGAATTTGAAGGAAGCGAAAGCGCTTCAGAAAATTGTTGAGAAGACTGGGCTGAATTACGGTCTGACCCATACTTACCTTGGCTACCCGCTCGTGAGTGTCGCGAAACATATCGTCAATACGGGTGGTATTGGGCAAGTCCGAAAAGTCTTTGTTGAGTATATCCAGGGATGGCTTGCGACCGAGGTTGAAAACAAACAAGCGGATTGGCGCACGGACCCATCCAAATCCGGGGGCTCCGGTTGTATGGGCGATATTGGTACACACGCGCACAACCTAGCGGAATTTGTCACGGGGAAGCGGATGACGCATGTCGCCGCTGATCTCTCTATTTTCGTGGATAGTCGCCGTCTTGATGATGACGGCTCCGCGCTGTTCCGGATGGAGGACGGCGTGAAGGGCACGTTGTCGGCCTCGCAAATCTGTGTCGGGCAGGAAAACAGTCTGTCTATTCGTGTCTATGGCGAAATGGGCGGCCTCATCTGGAATCAGGAAGAACCGAACACTTTGCTGCGGACTTATGCGGACCGCCCGACTGAAATTATCCGGTCTGCGCAAGGCTATTTGCCAGTGTCAGCGCAAGAGGGGTTCCGCACGCCGCCCGGTCATCCGGAAGGCTATTTGGAAGCCTTTGCAAATGTCTATCTCGACTTCGCGAACTCGCTGAAATCCGATACGCCCGTCACGACGGGTATAGAAGGTGGCGTGCGAGGCATGGCCTTTGTCGAGGCGCTGCTGAAATCATCTTCCAAGAATTCAAAATGGGTGGAAATTAAATCATGAAAACGCTCAAGGGTCCCGGAATTTTCCTCGCGCAATTTATGGGGGATGCACCATTTGATACACTGGATAATGCCTGCGCTTTTATGGCGGATGCGGGCTATAAGGGGGTGCAGCTTCCTTCTGACATGCCGGTTGTTATGGACCTTAAGAAATGTTCGGAAAGCCAGACTTACGCAGATGAACTTAAGGGGCGGATTGCCGAACACGGTTTGGAAATCACCGAGCTGTCCACGCATATTCAAGGGCAACTCGTCGCCGTCCATCCCGCTTATGATGAAGCCTTCGATGCCTTCGCACCGGCGCATCTGCACGGGAAACCGTCAGACCGACAGGAATGGGCGGTGCAGCAGGTCAAATATGCGGCCACCGCGTCTCGCCGACTTGGCCTGGATCGCTCGGTTAGTTTCCCGGGCGCGCTTGTCTGGCCATTTATGTATCCTTGGCCTCAGCGCCCGGCCGGATTGGTGGAAGAGGGGTTCAAAGAACTCGCCCGCCGCTGGCGTCCGATCCTCGATCACTATGAAGACGAAGGCGTCGACGTCTGTTACGAAATCCATCCGGGTGAAGACCTACATGACGGAATAACGTTTGAGATGTTCTTGGAGCAGGTCAACAATCATCCGCGCTGTAACATTCTCTACGACCCCTCGCATTTCATCCTGCAACAGCTCGACTATCTCGACTTCATCGACATCTACAAAGACCGCATCCGCATGTTCCACGTGAAAGATGCGGAATTCCGTCCGAATGGCCGTTCCGGCGTTTATGGCGGCTATCAGGGCTGGGTGGATCGTCCGGGACGATTCCGAAGCCTCGGCGACGGGCAAATCGATTTTGGCGCGATCTTCGCGAAAATGGCGGCCAATGATTTCGATGGCTGGGCCGTCGTCGAATGGGAATGCGCGTTGAAACACAATGAAGACGGCGCACGCGAAGGCGCACAATTCGTCAAAGATCACATCATCCGCGTGACCGATAAAGCGTTTGACGATTTCGCGGGTGGTACGGCGGACAGGGACAGCAATCGCCGGATGCTGGGTTTAACTTAGAAAATAACCGTCACCGGAAATGTCCGGGACAGAATAAAGGGGATTAAAATGGTAGCATCGACATTGGAGCGACAGGCGGAAGCCCTGCCGGCGCAGAGATTATTCCTGTTAAGCTGTATTGCACTAACAGTAACGGCGATGACATTTTCAATTCGTGCTGGAATGTTGGGCACTCTGGGGCAGGAGTTTGCACTTACGGCACGGCAGGCGGGTATTACCGCCGCCATGGCTGGTTTCGGCTTCCCAGTTGCGACCGTTTTAGGGGGACTGATTTACAATCGGGTCGGACCTAAAACTATTATGATTATCGCATTTCTGGGTCACCTATTAGGGCTGGGCTTGACAATTATATCGGGCGGATTTTGGGGGCTGGCGATCTCAACATTTTTTATTGGTTTTGCAAATGGCGCAGTTGAAGCGGCTTGTAACCCGATGATCACCAAAATGTATGATGATAATAAAACAACGATGTTGAACAAATTTCATGTCTGGTTTCCGGGCGGTCTGGCCATTGGCGCATTGGCGGCATTTGCCATCCAAAAAATGTTTGGAGGATCAGGGCGACCTACATGGCAGCTTGAAATCGCGATCATGATTGTTCCCACCCTAATTTATGGGTGGATGGTATTCACGACAAAGTTCCCCGATATCGTTTCCGATAAAACTGATGAGACGGACACAATGCATAATTTGAAGTCTATGTTTTCACCGCTCTTTATCGTTATCGCGCTTATTATGACGGTTACAGCGGCTACGGAATTGGGGACAAATCAGTGGGTCGGATCTTTGCTGGAAGCGTCCGGCGCTGTTCCACTCGTCGTGCTCGCGCTAGTCTCGGTCATTATGGCGCTGGGGCGTTATTTTGCTGGACCGCTCGTTCACCGTTTAAACCCTATTGGCGTTCTTTTAATGTCGGCGATTTTGACTTCAATTGGGATATTCCTACTCTCCGTTGCAACGGGCGGCGTGACCTATCTGGCGGCCATCGTGTTCGCCGTTGGTATCTGTTATTTCTGGCCCACAATGATCGGTGTTATCGCTGAATATAAACCCGAAACAGGCGCATTGGGAATGTCCGTTGTCGGCGGCATGGGCATGGTTGGATTTACAATTTGGACGCCAGTTATTGGCGGCTGGATTGATGCTGCACGCTCTAAGGCCCTGGCTGCAGGCTTGTCAGACGCAGACGTTACTTTGCAAGCAGGACAGGAAACGCTCGGTCAGATACTTTATTTGCCGCTCGGATTGATTGTCGTCTTCGGTATCCTGTTCTTCATGCGCAAAACATTCACGACGGAGGTCGCAAATGACTGATTTTCTTATGATGCAGCGACGGGATGCGCTGAAGAGCCTGCTCGCAATTTCTGCAGCAGGGGCCCTGACGGCTTGCATTGGTGAGGGTAAAGCGGACGGTGCATCCGCACCGAAATTGTCATCGGCTCCATCTCTCTCAACCACTGAAATGGCGCTCGTTTCGGCTCTTGGACAGACAATAATCCCGATGACGGATACGGCGGGCGCGGTTGAGGCCGGTGTTCCGGCCGTTATCCAAGACCTCTTCACCGACTGGGGCGATGAGAATTACCGCACTTATTGGCGGGCGGGACTCGATAAGCTCGAAAAGCACTTTGTGAAAGAGGGCGGGCAAAAATTCGCTGCTATGTCCGCGTCTCAACAGGCGAATCTTCTTGGCAGATATGACGAGAAAGCCTTCGCAGATAATGATTTTGACCCGTTCTACAAGGATATGAAATCGACCATCGCGACAGCCTACTACATGAGCGAGCCGGGTGCGACGGAAGAACTGGCCTATGAAGCCGTCCCCGGTGAGTGGCGCGGATGTGTGCCCCTTTCAGATCAGCCAAAAACCTGGGCGACTTAAGTCATGGCGGATTTTGATGTCATCGTTATCGGCTCCGGCATGTCCGGCGGCTGGGTCGCGAAGGAAATGTGCGAGAAGGGCTTTAAAGTCTGCGTGATTGAACGCGGTCGTGAGATTGTTCCCGAAAAAGATTACACCGATTTCGAAGACCCGTGGCAGCACGAACACCTCAATTTAACGAGTGAGAAGACGAAGGAAGAGTACCCGATACAGTCGCAAGTCTACGCCTTCCATAATTACACCAAACAGTTCTGGGTAAAGGATAAAGACCATCCCTATGAAGTGCCGGACGGACAGCGCTATAACTGGCGTCGGGGTCATCATACGGGTGGACGGTCCATCATGTGGGGGCGTCAATCCTACCGCATGAGTGAAACCGATTTCGCGGCGAATAAAAAAGACGGTCACGGTGTCGACTGGCCCGTGCGCTATGATGACATCAAACCTTGGTATGATTATGTCGAAAAGTTCGCGGGGATTTCCGGTTCAATGGAAGGCCTCGATATTCTGCCCGATGGCGTGTTCCAACCCCCGCATGAATTATCCTGCGCGGAAGCCGAATTGAAAACTCGGATCGAGACCGCTTTTCCCGGCCGGAAACTGATACCCGGTCGCGTCGCCAATCTAACCCAGCCGACGGAAGAACAAATCGCGCTAGGCCGAGGTCAATGCCAGAATCGCGATCATTGCTTTCGCGGGTGTTCCTACGGGGCCTATTTTAGCTCGAATTCCGCGACACTACCTGCCGCCAAACGCACGGGCAATCTGACGATGATGCATAATGTGGCCGTTCATGAACTGGATTATGATCCGGCGACGAAACGCGTGACGGGCATCAAAGGCGTGAATACCGAAACGAACGCGCCTGTTTCTGTCACCGCCCGCACGGTCTTCCTCAATGCATCGACCATTCCGACCGCCATGATCTTGATGAATTCGAAATCTGACGCGATGCCAAACGGTTTGGCGAATAGTTCGGGTCAGGTCGGTCACAACCTCATGGATCACATCATTTGTGGACGTGCCAGTGGTCGCTTGCCCGGGATGGAAGATAAATATCATTACGGGCGTCGTGCGAATGGCATCTATATTCCGCGCTTCCGAAACCATACGGAAGAGGGTGAAGGTTTCGTCCGTGGGTTTGGTTATCAAGGCCGTGCTTATCGTAGCAACTGGCGCGATAGCGCTGATGCCGCAGGTGTTGGTGAAGCTTATAAAGCCAATAACCGCACGCCCGGCGCATGGTGGGTCAGCCTCGTTGGTTTCGCGGAAATTCTCCCAAATTTCGATAACCACGTGCGACTTCACGCGTCAAAGACGGATAAGTGGGGCTTTCCCATCCCAATCCTCGACGCGAAACATGGTGAGAACGAGCTGAAACTCGTCCGCCAAGCCGCGCGGGATGGTATGGATATGCTCCGCAAGGCCGGGTGTGAAGAGGTGACAGGCGCTGACCCTGAAACCGATATCGGCACACCCCCGGGCGAGGGTATACACGAGATGGGCACGGCGCGAATGGGCCGCGACCCTAAGACATCCGTTCTCAACAAATGGAATCAGAGCTGGGATGTCCCGAACCTCTTCATCACGGATGGGTCTTTCATGACGTCCGGCGGCTGCCAGAATCCGTCCATCTCCTACATGGCGTTTTCCGCCCGTGCGGCGGATCATGCCGCGAAATTGATGAAAGCCAATGAGATCTAGTGGCGGAGTTTGACGCCATTGTCGTCGGCTCCGGCATTTCCGGTGGATGGGTGGCCAAAGAGCTGTGCGAGCGCGGATTGAAAGTTTGCGTTTTAGAGCGGGGGAAGCCGACAGACCCGGTCAAAGATTATTCGGACTTTCTCGAACCTTGGGAAACCCAACATTTCGATAAAATTTCTGATGAGGATGTTAAGCGCGATTTCCCGATCACGGGCATTAATTATGCTATGAAGCAGAGCAACCGTCACCTCTGGATGACGGACCGTGCGCAGCCTTATGAACGCGCTCCGGAGCAAAGTTTTAATTGGCGTCGGGGTGCTCACGTTGGTGGACGGTCATTGCTATGGGGCAGGGCGAGCTACCGCTTCTCCGCCTATGATTTCGAAGTCAATAAGGCTGACGGTGAAGGGGTCGATTGGCCCGTTCGCTATAATGATATCGCGCCGTGGTATGATCATGTCGAAAAATTCGCAGGCATTGCGGGCAATCGCGACGGTTTGGATCAACTGCCCGACGGCAAACATTTTCAGCCCGCGTTTGAACATACCTGCGCGGAGCTTGATCTGAAAGAAAAGCTGAAAACGAGCTTTCCCGAACGCAAGCTGATTATGGGGCGTGTCGCGCATCTCACAAAGCCGACCGAAGAACAAACGGCTCTCGGGCGTGGCCGTTGTCAGGCGCGAAACCGGTGCGCGCATGGCTGTTCTTACGGTGCGTATTTTAGCTCGAACGCTGCAACATTACCTGCGGCTGAACGCACGGGAAATCTGACATTAATCCCTAATAGTGTTGTTTCGAAACTCGTCCATAACCCCGTCAACAATCGAATCTCGGGTGTGCAGGTTCTCGATGCCGATACAGGCGTCGGAACGACGCACACGGCTAAAATTGTCTTCGTCAATGCCTCCACAATCGGGACAAGCTTGATTTTGCTGAACTCGGCGACAGAAGCGCATCCGACTGGATTAGCCAATAGCTCCGATCAACTCGGTCGGAACCTGATGGATCATATTGGTGGGTCGCAAGTTGTAGCGCATGTTCCGGGACATCTGGATCGCTATTTCTCCGGACGTCGTGCGATTGGCGCTTACATCCCGCGCTATCGAAATTACCCGAAACAGGAAGAAAGCTATAAACGCGGTTGGGGTTATCAAGTCTATTCTTGGCGCGGGGGATGGGGCGCACCTGCGGGCGTTGGCGAAGGTTTCAAAACCAAGAACCGCACGCCCGGTCCTTGGGGCATTATGCTCGACGCCTTTGGCGAGTGCCTGCCCAATCCCAACAATACGATCAGGGCACATAAAACAAAGACGGATAAATGGGGGCAGCCCATTGCCGTGGTCGATCTCAAACTCGGCCCGAATGAGGAAGCCCTCATGCGGGCCGCGCATCAGGACGCTTTTGAGATTTTGAAAGCCGCCGGATTTAATGGCTTTTATGAAGCCCGTAAGCCCGATGATTATTTAAATGGTGTCCTTGGGCGAATTCACGAAATGGGAACGGCGCGGATGGGGCGGGACCCGAAGACGTCGGTCCTGAACGGGTGGAACCAATCGCATGATATTCCGAACCTGTTTATTACGGACGGGTCTTTTATGACATCTTCCGCGGTTCAGAACCCATCTCTCACTTACATGGCATTCTCCGCGCGGGCGGCCAATCACGCGGCGGACCTGCTGCAAGAAGGAGACCTCTAATGGCAGATTTTGATGCGATTGTTGTCGGCTCCGGCATGTCCGGAGGATGGGTCGCGAAGGAGCTTTGCGAACGTGGTTTGAAAGTCTGCGTTCTCGAGCGCGGGAAGAGCACGAAGCCCACTGAGGACTACACGGATATGATGGACCCGTGGGAATATCCAAACCTGAACCGTGTGTCCAAAGCGGAAGAACAAGAACATTACGCGATCCAATCCTCCATTTACAATTGGTCAGCGGACACGAAACATTGGTGGGTCAAGGATAGCGAGCATCCTTACGAGACCGCCGAAGGTACAGATTACACATGGCGGCGCGGCTACCATGTCGGCGGTCGGTCGCTGATGTGGGCGCGGCAGAGCTATCGCCTCTCAGCCATCGATATTCTGGCCAATAAGACCGACGGACACGGCGTGGATTGGCCAATTCGATATGAAGATCTCGCGCCATGGTATGATTATGTCGAAGAGTTTGCTGGGATTTCGGGACAGGCCGAAGGTCTGGATATTCTACCCGACAGCAAATTCCTGCCCGTCTTTGAATTTACCTGCGGTGAAGAACTTGCACGCGATCGCATCGAAGAAAATTTTCCAACTCGACGTATGATTCATGGTCGCTGCGCCAATCTTCGCCGCGCGACACCTGAGCAACAAGCACTTGGTCGGGGGAGCTGTCAGGTGCGCAATAAGTGCCACAAGGGTTGCTCCTTTGGCGCCTATTTCAGTTCCGTTTCCGCCACACTACCTGCTGCAGAACGCACGGGTAATCTGACGCTGATGACCGATCAGATCGTCGCCGAGTTGGAGCATGATGCCGAGACAAATCGCGTGACGGGTGTGCGTGTCATTGACCGGAATACGAAAGCGACGAAGACGGTCACGGCGAATATTGTGTTCCTCAATGCTTCGGCCATTGCGTCGTCGCTCATTCTGCAAAATTCCAAATCCGCCGAAAACCCGAATGGTCTCGCCAACAGCTCCGGTATGGTCGGGCGCAACCTGATGGATCATGTCGGTGGCGCGTGGGGCAGTGGTCGTATTCCGATGACGCCTGAACTCGCAGATAAATATACCTATGGCCGCCGCCCGAACGGCTTTTACATCCCGCGATTCCGTAATCACACGGAAGAGGGTGATGGCTATGTGCGCGGCTTCGGTTATCAGGGAGGTGTCCATCGCGGCGGTTGGTCAGGTGAGAAATCGGGCGTTGGCAAAGATTACAAGGCCTCCAATCGCTCCCCCGGCGACTGGTACATTTCCATGGGCGCGTTCGGAGAAATCCTGCCGGATGAACGCAACCGCGTCACACCGCATCCGACGAAGAAAGATCAATGGGGGCTCCCGCTTCCGCTCTTTGATGCGAAGATGCGGCAGAATGAAATTAACCTGATCAAACAAGCTTCTACGGATGCGGTCGCGATGCTGAAAGCGGCAGGCGCGGTCGATATCCGCAGTTCAGAAGATTATGATGTTCAACCCTCCCGCCCAGGCAATGCCATCCACGAAATGGGAACGGCGCGAATGGGGCGTGACCCGAAGACATCCGTTCTGAATAAATATTTGCAAACCCATGATATCCCAAACCTATTCATTAGTGATGGGTCGGCCATGACATCTTCGGCCTGTCAGAATCCGTCCCTGACTTATATGGCGCTATCCGCGAAAGCGGCAAAACATGCGGCTGACTTCTATGAAGCGGGCGAAATCTAGTGGCTGACTTTGACGCCATTGTTGTCGGCTCCGGGATGTCGGGCGGGTGGTCCGCCAAGGAACTCTGCGAGCGTGGGTTGAAGACGCTGGTCCTAGAACGCGGCCCTGATATTGATCCGGCCGAAGACTACACCGACATGCTGGACCCCTGGGATAAAAAATATCTCGACCGTGTCCGACCTGAAGAAGCGAACCGCGATTATAAAATTCAGAAGGATGTCTATGTGTTCTTCGAGAGCACGAAACATCTCTGGGCGAATGACCGCATCTATCCTTATACGACTGCGCCGGGCACGGGCTATGAGTGGTTGCGCGGTCATCATGTCGGCGGCCGCAGCCTGCTCTGGGCGCGGATGTCGTTCCGCTTTTCTGATCACGATTTTAAGGCCAATAAAGCGGACGGTGTTGGCGTGGATTGGCCCATTCGCTATGCCGACCTCGATCCTTGGTATGACAAAGTCGAGGAATTTGTCGGCGTGTCCGGTTCCATGGAAGGCCTCGGTCAATTGCCGGACGGAAAGTTCCTGCCGCCGTTTGAAATGGACTGCGCGGAGAAACTCTTGAAATCCAAAATGGCGGAACATTTTCCGGACCGAACGATGATGGTCGCGCGTGTCGCGAATTTGAAAAGAGCTACAGAGGAGCATATCGCTCTGGGCCGTGGGCCCTGCCAGTCCCGCAACCATTGTTTCCGCGGATGTAGTTTCGGCGCCTATTTCAGTTCCAATTCTGCGACATTACCCGCTGCGCGAAGCACTGGAAACCTGACACTCAAGCCCGACTCTATTGTTCACAGTCTCGTCTATGACGATACGACCAATCGCGTGACGGGCGTGCGGGTGATTGACCGCGTGACGAAAGCTACTAAGACCTATACGGCGAAAGTTGTTTTCCTGAACGCGTCGGCTATCCCGACGGCGACAATTCTGCTGAACTCCAAGTCTGAGAAATTCCCGAATGGTCTGGCGAATAGTTCCGATCAGGTCGGACGAAACCTCATGGACCATGTCGCGGGCGCGCAGGTCTATGCCAATATCGATGGGCTGGAAGATAAATATTATTACGGGCGCAGACCGGCTTGCGGGTACATCCCGCGCTACCGGAACTATCCGGAATATAGCGAGGATTACAAACGGGGCTTTGCCTTTCAGGTCTACACAAATCGCGGCAGCTGGAACCCGAATAATGCGGGGATTGGCGCGGCTTATAAAGCGCAACAGGCCAAGCCGGGCGGGTGGAATATCACGCTGGATACCTATGCCGAAGTCCTCCCCAATCCTGAAAACCGCGTGACCTTGTCCAATACCAAGGATCAATGGGGCCTCGCCGTGCCGCATATGAATGCCAGCCACGGCCCGAACGAACTCGCGCTGTTGCAGGCAGGGTCCGATGATGCCGTCGACATCCTCACCAAGGCGGGTTTCCGCGATATTGTGCGCGGCGAAGTCAAAGCGACGAAGCCAGGTAATCGCATCCATGAAATGGGCACGGCGCGCATGGGGTTGGACCGCGAGACGTCGGTTCTCAACAAATGGAACCAAGCGCATGATGTCCCGAACCTGTTTATCACGGACGGCGCTTGTATGACTTCTTCGGCCATTCAAAATCCGTCCATCACCTATATGGCGCTATCCGCGCGAGCGGCGAACCATGCCGCTGACTTACTGGAAAGAGGAGAGCTCTGATGTATTCACGACGTTTATTTATGGGCGGTGCCGCCGCTGCGATGGGCCTTGCGGCATGTGGTTCACCTGCGGTTTCGAAAGTCGGGACGCGGCAGCTTAAGACGTTGGGGCTACAGACTTACACCTTGCGTGAAATTTTCGAACCGGATCCGGCGGGGACTTTGGCGATGCTCAAAGAGCTCGGCTATGATTATGTCGAATTGAACGAGCGGAATTTCACAGACAGAACGGCTGAAGAGCTGATCAGTCTCGTGAAGGATGCAGGGCTTTATGCGCCCGCCACGCATTATAATATGGAAAAAATCCGCAGTGACTTCGGGCAGACGACCCGTGATGCACAGGCGCTCGGCGTTAATTATGTTATCATGCCTTGGACGGATAAGCCGCAGCGGACGGTTGAGGGTTACAAACGCAATGCCGCGATGTTTAACGAACGCGGGCGTCAGGCGCGGGATGCGGGCTTTAGGCTGGCCTATCACAATCATCAATTCGAGTTTGATGATCTGGGCGGCGGTGTGACCGGTATGGATATTATGTTAGAAGAGACGGACCCTGATCTGTTTGATTTTGAATTGGACCTCTTCTGGGCGCGACTCGGCGACGTTGATATTCCGGCCCTGTTCCGCGCTCATCCCGGACGGTTCAAGCTTTGCCACATCAAGGATATGAACGGCTCGCCCGCGCAATATCGTGACAGTCGGGATTACGGCGCGATCGGCGCAGCATTGATGGTCAATGTTGGCGAAGGCAATATTCCGTTCGAAGACTATTTCGCCCTGAATGATGTCTCCGGCATGGAATATTTCGTGATTGAACATGACAGTCCGCCCAAGCCTTTCCGCGCGTCGATGAAGCAGAGCATTGATGATGTGCGGGCGATGCGATTCTAATGTCTACTGGTCCTCACAGATTGCAAGCCTGAGATGACGCAGGCCTTTCCATCGTGACGACGCGTGCTGCATCCCAGATGTTTCAGCGCTAATTCGTACCTTTCCGCTAAAGCTCCGTCTCCGATAATGTGAATATCGGATGCGGGTCTCTGCGATAATGAGGCGGCGCAGTTTTCTCCAATCAGAAGCCCCGAGAGATAATCGCGGGATTCACCCGCAGTCATCTCTCCCGATAATTGCAAGTTCCGGACGGACATCAGCATATGGGTAAGGGCGGGCCGTGGCCGGGATTTCATGATGTCGACCCCGCGCAGGAAAGCCGCCTCCGACCCAGTCTCGTTCTTTCCGCCACGCGTCAGAATGGAATGGCGGTCCAAGACCTCGAATGTTTCGCCCGTGACACCTGTCGAAATGGTCTCAATCGCACCGTCCTTGATTGTCATCCATTTCGTATGTGTGCCGGGAAGGCAGAGGAGGCCATTTCGGAGTCCAGTCAGTGCCACCCACCCAAAGGCCTGTATGTCTTCCCCGCGAACTGTGTCGAAATAACCCTGCACGTTTTTGAGAATGGAGGTGCCTTGCAGGAAATGGCAGGCCAGACCAGAACGTGTGTCTAAGACTGTGGATTTGATATATTCTATCCGCGCTGGTGTTGGCGCATATGTTGTTGTCGTCCAGCCAATATTTGATGTGACCGCCCCGCAGAGCCAGGCTTCCTTGATATCATATGTCTGACGCCAACCTTCCGTCGCAGTTTCAAATTCTTTGGCACAGTCCTCAGTGTCTTTCGCTCCGGATATCCGAACCTCATCGAGAAATTCGGGCTCTAAATCCGTACCCCGAACGCAGAATAAGCGTCCTGAACTGTTCCCCCAGTCCGCGAGAATTACAATGTCGTCCGAAGGCCCCATCCGGCGTTTTACCCCGGTCCGCCTTGGCCCGACGCCATGTCCCGTTCTTCGACAAAAGCATCCGCCATTGTCGTGTAAAATTGCGAGAGTGTCTGTGCGCGGTCATCGTCAATATTCGGGTCCGGCGCGGAGAGGGCGGCATAGGAGACGCCCTTATGCGCTTTCAGCATGTAATCCTTCCAGACATCGACGGGCAGTAATCCGCCCGTGATTTTCCGCATCGGGGAATTGTCATCATTGCCCAGCCAGACCCCTGTCGTCATTTGCGCAGTGAAGCCGATGAACCAGCCATCGCGGTAGTCCTGCGACGTGCCCGTTTTGCCTGCCGCCTGACGACGCCCTAATTGCGCGCCGCGCGCCGTGCCTGTCTCAATCACATCCTGCAGAATGGACGTCATCTGCCGCGAATAGGGCACGGAATAAACGCGTTTTCCGGCCGTTGTCCGTCTTTTATAAAGCGGCTCACCCGCCGTATTCCGAATTTCTGAAATCATATGAGTGGACCTTAAGAGGCCTTCATTTGCGAAGACGGAATAAGCGCGTGTCATTTCCAGCAAGGTCGTTTCCGACGATCCCAGTGCCAGCGAATATTCCGGCCGCATTTCCGACTCGATGCCAAAGCGGTTGGCGAGGGAAGCCACTGTTGACGGCCCGACCTCTGCCGTGATCTGCGCGGCAATTGTATTTATGGAGAGCTTCAGGGCTTCGCGCACCGTCATCGGCCCGCGATAGCGTCGGGTGTAATTCTCGGGTGACCAATTCCCAATCGTTGTCGGTTGATCAATCCGGACGGTTGCGGGTGTGAATCCGGCTTCTAATGCTGCCGCATAGGAAAATGTCTTAAAACTCGATCCTGGCTGACGTTTGGCCTGCGCTGCGCGGTTGAATTTCGACGCATTGTAATCCCGCCCCCCGACGAGGGCGAGGATAGCCCCCGTTTGATTATCGAGAGAGACGAGAGAGCCTTCGCTGACCTTCTTGCTGTCGCCCGATTTGGCGAGAATTTTCTCGAGGGCGGCTTGTGCCAGTTTCTGCTTCTCCACATCAATGGTCGTGCGGATGATGAGGTCTTCCTGTCCCGCGCCGACAAGGGTCGGCGCTTCCTCTGCAATCATGTCAAAGATGTAGCCGAGCGTGGCTTCGGAAATAATGGCCTCGGCCGGCTCCGCAATGACCGGTGGATTTGCCAGCGCTTCGCGTTGCTGCTCCAGCGTTATCATATCATTGACGACCATGCGTTGCAGGACGAGGCGGGAGCGTTCCACAGCCCGGTCATAATGTTCCGTCGGATTATAACGCGACGGCGCCTGCGGCAGACCGGCGAGGAGGGCGGCTTCGGCGAGATTAATATCCGCCGCAGACTTCCCGAAATAACGTTGCGCGGCGGCTTCCACGCCGAAGACGCGCGGGCCCATCGGGATGCGGTTGATGTAAAGCTCGAGGATTTCCGGCTTGGACAGCACGGCCTCCATATCGCGGGCGAGGACCGCCTCTTGGAACTTCCGGCGGTAGGATTTCTCAGGCGACAGGACGATGTTCTTGACGAGTTGCTGCGTCAGGGTCGAGCCGCCCTGTGTTTTCTCACCCGCCCGCGTGTTCTCGAACAGGGCGCGTAGGATCGCCTTATTATCGACCCCAGCATGTTCGTAAAACCGCTCGTCTTCAATCGCGAGGAAAGCATCCCCGACATAGCTCGGCATTTGGCCCAGTTTCATCGGCTTGCCAATATACGGGCCACGGTGCCCGATCTCCCGGCCTTGGTTATCCAAAAGCGTCATATTTGGTTGCAGGTTTAACTGCCACATTGTCCGCTTATCCGGCAGGGACGGGAGGTCATTCATCAGGTAGTAGCGGGTCTGAAAATATCCGAACGCGATCAAGCCCGATAGGACCGCCAAAATGATGAGCGTAATCGTACGCCGCTTGCGCTTGCGGTTGTCATTCGCGACATTGATATCGGCACGATAGGTTGGCATTCTCTCCTCTTGGCCTTAAGTGGCCTCTTATGAAAGCCCCTACGACAGACTCTCCCTTCTGGAAAACCAAAAATATGGCCGAAATGAGCCGCACAGAGTGGGAAAGCCTTTGTGATGGCTGCGGCAAGTGTTGCTGCATCCGCTTGGAAGACGAGGATACAGGCCAAGTCTATATCACGGACGTCGCCTGTAAGCTGTTTAATCCCGAAACCTGTCAGTGCGGGGATTACGCTAACCGTTCAGCGCTCGTGCCCGATTGCGTAACCCTCAGCCCCGTCAATGTCAGTCAACTCCACTGGATGCCACAGACCTGCGCCTATCGTTTGGTCGCGGAAGGCAAAGACTTGCCGAACTATCACCACCTCGTCACAGGGTCTCGCGACTCCATCCACGACGTCGGGATGAGCGTGCAGGACGCAGTGACGAGCGAAGAGTTGGTCGATGAAAATGAAGTCCCTACAAGGATTGTGATTTGGCCGGGTGAACCGGATATCGACTAGGTAAGCGGAAGCTGTGACCGTACATCTTGGGCAACGGCAAGGCATTCAAATTAGTAGCGGAACAGGCCGCAGGGTCAGTATTCGCGACTGGACGCAAAACGCCTGCAATCGTTAATAATTGACGGTCTTCGTTACCTCACCATCCTTCAGTCCCAGATAGAGAGCGCGATCCTATCTCGTGTCTGAACGAACGCGATGAGTATGACATAGCTTGGAAATTGGGGATCATTTTAGCCCCCACCCAAAAAAAGCCCGCCTTAAAGGGCGGGCTTTCATTTCTATTTTACCCAAACTTAAATCGGGTTTCCGTCCGCGTCGATTTCGACCATTTTATAGCCGAGTTCCGCGATTTCGTCATAGACGGTCGCTTTATCACCGACGACCACCATAATCATCTCGTCGAGGTCGAGATGTTTTGCGGCGAGGGCGTCGATTTCGGCTTTCGTCATGGCTTCGAGAATGTCGGCCTGCTCATCCACGAAATCGGGTTCCAGATCATAGGTGGCCATGCGCGAGAGGAAGCCAAGCTTTTGGCGCGGCGTCTCATAAGCGCGGGCATCAGATTGACCGCGGGAGGATTTCGTAAAGGCGAGTTCTTCGGCGGTGATACCGTCGGCGTGATAGCTCTCAATCTCGTTGACAAATTCCACGATTGAGGCGGATGTCGCGTCGGCACGGACACCCGCACTGGCACGGTACCAACCGGCTTTCTCATTCCCGCTAAAGAAGGAGCGTGCACCGTAAGTGTAGCCTTTATCTTCGCGGAGGTTGAGGTTGATGCGGCTGTTAAACGCGCCGCCCAGCGGATAGTTCATGATGTCCGCACGGAAATATTCGCCCGTTGCGTCATAGGGTAGGGCGCGTTTGCCGATGCGGATTTCACTCTGTGCGGCATCCGGCTTGTCCACAAAATAGATGGTTCCGGTATCCAGTTCCGGGAAGGCTGCCATAGATGTCGTCGGCACCTCACCGCCCGTCCAATCGGAAAGCGGGGCAAGGACCTTTTTCATCGCAGCCTCATCCAAATCGCTGACGGCAATGACAGAGGCAATGCTGGGTGAGAAATGTGTGGCATAGAACGCTTTGACATCTTCCAATGTGATATTGGCGACAGTCTCTTCCGTACCTGTATTGGCAAAAGCTGTTGGGTTATCAGTGCCATACATCATTTTGTTAAATAGGTTGGACGCTGTGACAGACGCTTCTTTTTTATTGGCTAAGATACCCTGCAATTGGTTGGCCTTGTCCCGGTCAAAATCCGCTTCAGCAAAGGCCGGCTTGAGCAGCTTTTCCATCGCAATTGCCATTGTCGCGTCGATATTTTTTGTCAGGCTGCGAACACTCATCGTTGTGAATGTGTCGCCGGAACTGAACGAAACAGAGGACCCGAGTTTAGACAATTCGTTTGAGAGTTCTTCGCCCGTCCGCTCCGTGGTGGCTTCATTGAGCAATCCAGCTGTCAGGCTGGCGAGACCGAGTTTATCAAGGCTCTCATGGCTCTGTCCGGCTTTAATCCGCACATTGATGGTTGTGGTTGGCACCTCGGTATTTTGAGCGCCGAGGACGTCAATGCCGTTACCCGTCGCGAATGTATATGTGTCGGGGGCTTTAACTTGCGGGTTATTGTCACCCGCGGGTGGGACCTGGCTCCGATCTAATCCTTCGGGATCTTCCGGACGGGTCCAAGAGAAATCGTCCGAACTGGACATATCTTCGGGAATTGTGCGCTCATAGCGCTCCCATGTGTCCTCTTTTGCAACCATGGCGCCCGCACCCTTTGGCACGATGGACATAATGACGGCGGAGTTGTCTTTGATATATTGGTTATAGACACGCATGACGTCGGCCTTTGTCACGCCTTCATAGCGCGCAATATCGTCCCCAATACCATTTGGATTGTCACGATAGGTCTCGTAGGCTGCCAATTGGCTGACCTTGCCCTGCACAGATTCCAGACCGTAGATTAAGCCGGAGACAATAGAGGATTTCACGCGTGTGAGGTCATCATCCATGACGCCGCGCTCCTCGAACTCGTCAAAGGCGCCGCGGATTTCTGTTTCCAGATCGCCGAGCTGCTGCACTTTGGCCGGATTGGCGAGGGTGAAGACGGTAAAGGTACAGCCGATTTCGCGGCATCCATGACCTGAAGACGTTTGAACCGTCAGTCCTGGCTTCTGAACGTTTTTATACATGATCGAAGTTTGACCCTGACCGATAATATTGGCGAGCACGTCCAGCGGCGCTTCGTCGGGGTGGTTCGCATGAACTGTAGGCCAAGCCATATAAAGCAGGGGAAGCTGCACATTATCTTCTAGGGAAATGTAGCGGTCTTCATCCAGCGTGATTTCTTCATAGACCGGATCCGCCTGTTCTGGACCGGCGGGGATCGTGCCGAAATAGGTTTTGACCCATTCCAGTGTTTGTTCTGTGTCGAGGTCGCCACCAATGGTCAGGACGGCATTATTCGGGCCGTACCATTCGAGGAAGAATTTCTTGAGGTCGTTCAGGTTCGCACGGTCGAGATCTTCCAGATAGCCGATTGTGGACCAACTATAGGGGTGACCTTCGGGATACATGGCTTCGCCGACCCGCTCGAAAAGCAAGCCGTAAGGACGATTATCGACACGCTGCCCGCGTTCGTTTTTCACTGTTTCACGTTGGACTTCGAATTTTTCCTGTGTGACCGAGTCGAGGAAGAAGCCCATCCGGTCAGCTTCCAACCAAAGCATTTTCTCGAGCTGATTGGACGGCACAGTCTCGAAGTAATTTGTTCGGTCCGAGTTTGTGGTACCGTTGAGTGTACCACCGGCTTCGGTGATAATTTTGAAGTGCTCTTCATCGGCAACATTTTCGGAGCCTTGGAACATCATATGTTCGAAGAAATGAGCAAAGCCGGAGCGGCCGACTTCTTCGCGGCCAGAACCAACGTGATAGGTGACGTCAACATGGACGAGCGGATCGGATTTGTCTTCATGCAGGACTACGGTCAGGCCATTGTCCAACTTATATTTCGTGTAAGGAATAACAACTTCGTCGCCTCGGGCGGGGCCAACCCGTTCAACGACTGTGATGCCACTGGGTAAGTTGATGTTTTCTGCCTTGGGCGTATCCGCAGACGTATCGGATGTTCCGCCCGTACAGGCGGCAAGCGCTAATCCTATGGCGGCGGACGCTAATAATGTTTTGAATTGTGATGTCATGGCTGTCTCCTCTTCATATCGTTTTACAATAAGGCGACAGAGAGTAAAGGCGAAAATACGCCTATCTTTGCCAAGGTCCGCGCGGCCTTGTGCCGCGCTGCGGCGGATTTGTGGAACGGGATTGCGTCATTCTGTCCGAACGCGATATGGGCTGACTTCGCGTGCCGCGACGTCCGCCACCAAATTTAACGATAGCGTCGATGCGCTTTTCGATTGGGGGATGTGTTGCGAAGGCTCCTGCGAGGCCGATCTTTGGATTATGCAGTGCCATCTCGCGGATTTCGTCCGGCACGCCTTTCAGCGCGGCTTTACCGGAGATTTTCTCCAAGGCCCGGATCATGGCGTCCGGATCTTTTGTGAGCTCAACCGCACCCGCATCGGCCATATATTCGCGCTTCCTCGATAATGTGAAACGGATGAGCACGGCAAAGAGATAGGCGAGGGCGATGAGCGCGAAAGCAAAGACAATTAGCGCGCCCGCATTTCCGCCCCCACTCCGACGGTGATTATTCGTGCGGCCCAGATTCGTGCGAAAGACACCGCGCACAACACCTTCTCCGACAAAGGCAAAGATGCCGACAAAGATGACGGCGATGATGAGCATCCGAACATCTTTGTGCCGAATATGCGACAGTTCATGCGCAATGACGGCGTTGAGTTCCGCATCGTCCAGGTTATTCATGAGGCCGCGCGTCAGGGTAATCTGATAATTCTTATCGCGAATACCGCTGGCGAAGGCGTTCATCTGATCTGTTTCAATCACCATGAGGCGCGGCATGGTCATCCCGCGACTGATGCAGAGATTTTCCAGCATTTTATAGGCGCGGGGTTCTTGGGATTCTGTAAGCGCTTTAGACTTAACCGAGGCGCTGATAATTTTTTGGTGGCCGAAAAAGGCGATTGTGAACCATGTGCCTGCGCCTGCGAGGGCCATAGAGCCGATGACGGGTAAACGCTCCGCCGCATAGAATAGGCCCTGCTCAAACCGCATATCTTCGGCAAAGCCGAGATAGAGGAGGATCAGCCCATAAGCCAAAACCAGCAATAGAACCGGAAACGCAACGAGCAGGAACACGCTGCGCAGGTTATTATTCCAAATATGGGTCTTTAACCCATAGGCTTCCATCATGAGATGCGGCCTTTATGTGTCGAAATTCACTTCCGGTGGAGTCTGCAATGCGGTGCGACCTTCGGGTGCTTCGAAGAAGTCACGCTCTTTAAAGCCGAATGGACCTGCAATCAGGACGGCTGGGAATTGTTCGCGACCGGTATTATATTCCTGCACCGAGTTATTGTAGAAACGGCGCGCGGCAGAAATTTTATTCTCCACGTCTGACAGTTCGTCCTGTAATTGAAGGAAATTCGTATTGGCCTTCAGCTCCGGATAGGCTTCGGCGAGGGCGAACATTTTCCCAAGCGCGGCGGAGAGCATGCCTTCTGCTTGGGCCTGCCCCTGAACGGAATTCGCGCCCATCGCGGCGGCGCGGGCTTGCACAACTTCTTCAAAGGTGGACTTTTCGTGTTTGGCATAGCCCTTCACGGTATTGACCAGTTGCGGGACGAGGTCCTGGCGTTGCTTGAGTTGGACTTCGATATCCGACCAGGCTTGATTGGTCGTCTGACGCAGCGCGACGAGTCGGTTATAAATGCCGATGATAAAGACGGCGAGTACGACAATAATGCCGAGAATGATAAGTAGCGTGGTCATGGACGGTCCCCTTAATATGCTGACGCTAGGATAGGGCGGAAAGCCCTATCAGCGCAAGCGCTTGTTAATTGAGAAGCGAGCTTGGCAGGCCCGTTGCGAGAGTTGGTACGGCGATTACAAGCGCGATGACCGCAATTTGTATCGCGATGAAGGGGAGGACGCCGCGATAGAGCGCGGTCGTCGTGACTTCGGGGGGGGCGACGCCGCGCAGGTAGAATAGCGCGAATCCGAAGGGCGGGGTCAGGAAACTGGTCTGTAAGTTCAACGCCATAACAATGCCGAGCCAGACGGGATCCATGCCCGAGGCGAGGAGTGGTGGTGCAACGAGGGGCACGACGACGAATGTAATCTCAATAAAATCGAGAAAGAAGCCCAGTATAAACATCATCACCATGACGATTGTAAATGCGCCCCATTTCCCGCCAGGTGCGGCTTCCAATAATTCGGCGACCATCTCGTCTCCGCCAAAGCCTCGAAAAATGAGGGAGAAAATCGTGGCCCCGATAAGGATGACGAAGACCATCGCCGTGATGTGGAGGGTGGAGCGTGAGACGTCGCCAAGCGCGCCTGTACGGCCCAATCTGAATGTTGCTAGCAATGCGCCGACCCCGCCGAGGAGCGCCAAGATACCACCCGCAATGAGCGCGAGGCTTTCGGTTTGCGTTCTTTCCGTCTGTCCCAAACGCAAATCGACACCCGTTAAATCCAGTAGGACAAGGGTGAGTAAAGCTGCGGCCGCGATGAAAGCGAATCTTCGCGCTAGTATTCCGAAGGCCGTCACGGTTTCGATTTTGTAACATGCCAGCAGAATTGCGCCCAGCGCCCCCAAGGCTGCGCCGCGCGTCGGCGTGGCATAGCCTGACAGGATCGATCCGAGGACGGCAATAATCAGAAAGATGGGCGGCAACATCGCGCGGAAGGATGTCCAGAGCAGGCGCCGCACATCCGCATCTTCCGGCCAATCCTGCGCGGGCGCATCTGCGGGACGGATCACCGCGACAAAAAAGATATAGAGCGCGTAGAAGAGGACGAGGATGAGACCGGGCAGGAGAGCCCCCGCGAACAGGTCTCCGACAGAGACAACACCGTTTGTTTCCAAACCATAACTCCGCTGAGCTTCTTGAAACGCATTCGATATTTGGTCGGCGAGAATGACGAGCACAATAGAAGGCGGGATGATCTGACCTAACGTCCCCGAGGCCGCAATCGAGGCGGAGGCTAGGGAGGGCGCATAACCGCGGTTCAACATGGTGGGCAGCGATAGTAACCCCATCGTGACGACTGTCGCACCAACAATGCCCGTACTCGCGGCCAGCAATGCCCCCACAAAAATCACGGAAATGCCAAGCCCGCCCCGCATGGGGCCGAACAATGTGCCCATATTTTCCAGCAAGTCTTCGGCAATGCGGGATTTCTCCAACATCACCCCCATGAACACGAAGAGCGGGACGGCGATCAGGATTTCCCGCGTCATCAACGGGAATATCCGGCCGGGCATGGAGAGCAGATAGACGGGATCAAATGTTCCCGTCAGCACGCCTATCCCGGCAAAAATCAGGGATGTGCCCGCCAATGTGAAAGCCACATTATAGCCCGCCATCAACGCGCCGCAGACGGAGAGGAACATCATCGCGGCGAGGATTTCCGCGCCGCTCATAATGTTTCCTCGCCTGCCGTGCGGAAGAAGGGCGGCACACCTGCGGGGCGGGCGGGTCGGTCCTGACCGGACAGGCACATGGCGGCACGGGTCGCGATGGACAGGCCTTGAATGACCATGGTCACTGCGAAGACCGGAATGAGGGTTTTGAGCAGGTAGATACCGCGAATGCCGTCCGCTTCGCTCGACCCTTCGCGGATCGCCCAGGCGAAACTGACAAAGCCCTGCGACTTCCATGTGAGCAGGATACAGGCGGGCATGAGCAGGAGGAAAAAGCCGATGAGGTCGACACGCGCTTTTGCCACATCCGACATACGTGTGTGGAAAATATCGACCCGCACATGTTGTCCCGCGAGTAGTGTTGCCGCCGCGCCGAGCATGATGACGAGGGCTTGGAAATATTTGGCGGATTCGAGGAGCTTTGTCGTCGTGACGCCAAAGATGGAGAGGGCGAAAACAGACCCTGCGACTGACAGTACGAGGAATGGCAGGAGCCATTTCGTCCACTCGCCAATGCGGAATGTTATCATGTCTATGAGAGAAATCAGGCTCTCGCTAAACCCTCGTACGAAACGATTTTCGCCAAAAGTCAGGTGAATGATAGGCCACACGAGCAGCGGAAGAAACGCCCAACCTATCGCCTGTATGGCTCCCCCAACCACGACTTATTGCCCGAGCGCCGCTTCACGTGCCGCGATGAAACGCCCATCCGACATTTCGGTCCAATAGCGCATTTGATTGCGGGTCTTGAAATAAGCGTCGGCGATACGACGCGTCAGGGCATCGGAATTCGCGAAATCATCGACAACTTGATCGGCAACCTCACCCACACGTTTCAGAATTTCTGTGCTGAAAAATTGAGGTTCGATTCCATGGATAGTTTTCAAAGTTTCAAGCGCTTGCGCATTTTTATAAGTGTATTCGCCAATCGCCGCATCATTGGCCGCCTTGCAGGAAAAACGAACCATATTCTGCTCGCTCTCTGTCAAATCGTTCCAGACACCCAGGTTGACGCCGAGCGAGAGCGAGGCGCCGGGTTCGTGAAAGCCTGGTGCATAATAATACGGCGCTTCGCGGTAGAAGCCGAGCGCGAGATCATTCCAAGGGCCGACCCATTCGGTGGCGTCGATGGAACCGGATTGCAGCGCCTGATAAATTTCTCCGCCCGGCAGCAGAACCGATGTGCCGCCCAGTTCTTTCAGGACTTCGCCGCCCAGTCCCGGCATGCGCATCCGCAGGCCTTTGAAATCGTCCAGCGTTTCCATGCGCCGCTTGAACCATCCACCCGTTTGGTGCCCCGTATTTCCGGCTTGGAAGGCTTTGATATTGAACCGTTTGGACAATTCGTCCCAGAGTTCTTGTCCGCCGCCAAAATCGATCCAGCCCATTATTTCCGCCGCCGTCATGCCCATCGGAATTGCGGTGAAAAATGAGAAGCCCCGTGACTTGCCCTGCCAGTAATATTCAGCGGCATGGTACATATCCGCTGCGCCCGTACTGGTCGCGTCGAAACATTCTGTTGCACCGACAAGTTCGCCCGCCGCAAAGACTTTCACTTCGATGCGGCCATCACTCATCAGGCGCATGGCATCGGCGAAACGGTTTGGCATTTGGCCGAGACCGGGAAAATCTTTTGGCCAGCTCGTCGCCATTTTTAATTCTCGACGATTTTGTGAGAGGTTTGGCGCGGAGAGCGTGTCGCTGCGCTTTGCCTCTGATTTGGCTTTATCCTTCGGTCGCAATGCGCCGACGACACCCGCGCCTGTCGCCAAAGCCGCAGCGCCGACTACGATATCCCGCCTACGGACGCTCATGCAGTGTTGAATTTCGGCAGTGTTTTCCAGCCAATATGGGTGAGGGTTTCACAGGGACGGAAGCGCGCCTTATAGGCCATTTTCGGACTGTCCGGCACCCAATAGCCGAGATAGAGATAGGGCATATCTTCCTCTGCACACATCGCAATATGGGTCAGGATCATGAAATTGCCGAGTGAACGATCTGAATAGTCGGGATCGAAAAAACTATAGACGAGCGACATACCATCAGACAGGCGATCAATGATCATCGCGGCAATGAGTTTCCCGTCCTGCATCCGGAATTCGGTAATCTCGGTCTCGGAAGCGCATTCCTCCACCATCATTTCATAGCGTTCAAAGTCCATATCCGTCATGCCGCCACCGACGTGACGGGAGTTGAGATAGCGCTTGAGCAGGTCGAATTGCTCATCCGTTGCCGCCGCATATTTTGATGTGATAACGAGGTCGGTGTTCTTTTTAATCGTGCGTTTGAAGCTCTTGGTTGGGCGGAAAGCGTCGACATCTACGCGCAGGCTTCGACATTCACGGCAACTCTCGCAGGCCGGGCGGTAGATAACATTCTGGGACCGCCGGAAACCGGCATGGGTCAGGTAGTTGTTTAAGTGTGGGCCGTCCAACGGATCTAACTGTGTGAATATCTTCCGCTCCATCCGGTCTGGCAGATAGGGGCAGGGCGACGGGATCGTCAGATAGAATTGTAACTGGTTCGGGTCGAATAGATGACTCATGGCTTAGGTCTAAAGCTGGAAAAAGACGGGCGCAAGCAGGGTATATGTAATCCAGAGTAGGACGATAAGCGGTCCACCAAAGCGGATGAAGTCACTGAACTTGTAATGACCTGGACCGAGGACGAGAAGATTGGTCTGATAGGCAATGGGTGTCGCGAAACAGCAATTGGCCGCGAAGATGACCGTCAGGACCATGGCGATAGGGTCTATGCCCGTCTGTGCGCTGATCTCTAACGCTATGGGCGCGAAGAGCAGCGCAGCAGCACTGTTACTGATGACATTGGTGAAAAAGGCAATGACGAGGAAGACGGCGGCAATCAGGATTTGGTTGCCATAGGGCATAAACGCATTGACCACGCCTTCG
Source organism: Litorimonas sp. WD9-15 (assembly GCF_050271975.1). Taxonomy (NCBI): domain Bacteria; kingdom Pseudomonadati; phylum Pseudomonadota; class Alphaproteobacteria; order Maricaulales; family Robiginitomaculaceae; genus Litorimonas; species Litorimonas sp. WD9-15. The sequence continues at coordinate 2,256,376 of NZ_CP189850.1, read as the reverse complement.
CCGATAAAGGCCGCACCGCCCGTTTGTTCGAGCGAAAGTCCCATGGCGAAGGCCGCACCGATGAGGAGGAATATCCGCATGTCCAAAGCGCGAACGGCTTGGCGTATATTTAAACATCCCGTGGCAATCATACCCAAAGCACCGCCTAATGCAGCAATCTCAATCGGGACTATGGATGTTGCCGCGCAGACGATTGTTGCGATGAATATAATTCTTGCCAGCATCGATTTCCGAATATCAGGGATTTCGACCATGGACCAATCCAGCAGGAGAAGATCTCGATCATTCCTGAGCGCGCGCATATCCCTGTCATATCCGAATAGCAGCAGGACATCGCCGGCTTCCAAGCGAATATCCAACATTCGTTTCCGGATCATGCGGGAGCGCCTTTGTATGCCGAGGACGAGCGTTCCGGTCTGACGCCGGAAACCGATCTGCTCAATATTGCGGCCAATCATACGTGAACCCGGCGCAATGACGGCTTCGGAAATGACAATTGTATCCGCACTGACATCGCCGCCATTATTGAACCCCGCAATATCCAGCATCCCTTTGAGATATTCCGGCTGAGAGGAAAGAAGCTTTGAGAGACTGTTCCGTGTCGCCGCGACAATCAGAACATCACCCGCTTCTAACGGATCCTCAAAGGGCGGAAGCTTAGAAATTTCGCCGCGTTGCACCATACGAACGGTGACATCGCGCAGCGTTGGGAAGAGGCCTGCGACGGGCCGCGCGCCAACGAGCGGATGGTTCTGTGTCACCCTGATTTGCGCGATATATTGATGGCCCGTTGCATTGATTTCAGTCTCCAATCCTTCACGTTCCGGCAGGAGGATGGGGGCCATGATGATAATATAGGCTGCACCCACAATGGCGAGGCAGATGCCCGGCACGAATTGCGTAAAGAAGGACAGCTCAAAATCAGTGGTTCTGACGAGGACATCATTTACAAGTAAGTTCGTTGATGAACCAATCAGGGTCGTCATGCCTGCCAGAATTGAAATGAATGAGAGCGGCATCATGTAACGCGACGCTTTCTTACCCAACCGCGTCGCCATGGCCGCCATAACGGGAATGAACATGACGACGACGGGCGTGTTATTCATGAACATTGAGACGGCGAACGCGACGGCGAAAACGACCAGAAGCGTCAGTCGCGGCGACTTGTCCAGCGACGAGTTCACCTGAACAATCGGGCCTTCCAGCGCCCCTGTCTGGAACATACCTTGTCCAACCACCAGCAGCGCCATGATTGTGACGAGGGCAGGGGCTGCAAATCCTGAGAGAAGCGTCCCTGTATCAAGCGTCGATTCCCGCGCGAAGACGTGGAAGAACAGCATGAGGGCGACGATAATGCCGACACTAATCGACTCAATCGTGAATGTCTCGCGGACATAGAAATAGACGCCCACCGCGACAATCGCGAAAACGGCCCACATCTGCCAGATTTCAGGAAGCGCCAACATCGGGCTTATCGGAGCCGATTCATATGCGGGTGGGTTGTCATGACTTCTATGAACGGCATAGACACGGGTAAGACAAGACAAGAGTTAGGATTTTCAATGGCAAACGTCGCTTTTCTCGGGCTCGGTGTGATGGGCTATCCCATGGCAGGACATCTTCTCGCGCAAGGACATTCTGTCAAAGTCTGGAACCGGACGATGTCTGTAGCTGAAAAGTGGGCGGCTGAATATGAGGGCGAGGCCTGTGACAGTGTAGAAAAGGCTGTCGCATCGGCTGACTTTGTCATGACGTGCGTAGGACGTGATGCGGACGTTCTGGCAGTGGTCGGAAAAGCTGTTCCATCCATGATGACGGGCGCAATCCTCGTGGACCATACAACGGCTTCGGCGCAATGTGCGCGGCAAGTTGGAGAGTTGTGCGTTTCGAAAAATATTGGGTTTCTCGACGCTCCGATTTCCGGAGGAGAGGCAGGCGCTGTGAATGGACAACTCACAGTCATGTGCGGCGGAAATCAGACCCATTTCGATACCGCCAAGCCCGTGATTGACGCCTATGCCAAAGCAGTAAAATTGATGGGACCCGTCGGGTCAGGACAGCTAACAAAAATGGTCAATCAGATTTGCATTGCCGGATTGCTGCAAGGCCTTTCCGAGGCCGTTCATTTTGCGCAGTCTGCCGGATTGGATGTGGACGAAGTTGTCGGCGCTATCGGCAAGGGCGCAGCGCAGAGTTGGCAGATGGATAACCGTGCCTCGACTATGGCGAAGGGCGAGTATGAGTTCGGTTTTGCCGTCGACTGGATGCGCAAGGATTTGGGAATTGTCTTAGACGCGGCAAGTGATTTGGGTGTGGACCTACCCGTGACGAAACTTGTCGATGGGTATTACGCAGACATTCAACAGATTGGCGGAAGCCGTTGGGATACAAGTAGTTTATTGGCGCGGTTAAAGTCTAAAAATTGATTCTTTTTTCTAAGATCGACGTCTTCTCAGTACCTGTTATTTCTTGAGGTAGTATCCACCTATAGACCCGCAAAAAAACACAACTGCAACCATATAATATGAAATCGGTCTGTGCGAGGGAATGAAATTTGCAATCACCCAATTAATGATAAAACAGGCAATTAACATTCCCAATGCTGCGCCAGCACCTATAATCAGGGCGTGTTGAAACCGACTATCGCCATTCATAAAACTTTTCATAAATTTATATGCCTATCTAGTTAAGTCTATATTTTCACTCGAATTTACGCTGACTTCAACTTCTCAGCAACTTCCAAGGCCGCATAAGTCAGAATTCCGTCACAGCCTGCGCGCTTAAAACTCATCAGGGTTTCCATCATGATGCGGTCGTAATCCAGCCAGCCATTCGCGCCGGCCGCTTTCATCATCGCATATTCGCCGGAAACCTGAAATGCGAAGGTCGGGCGGGCGAATTCCTGTTTGATCGCTGAAATCACGTCTAAATAAGGCATGCCGGGTTTGACCATGACCATATCCGCGCCTTCGGTCAGGTCCAACTCGACCTCCCGCAAGGCGATATTCATATTGGCGGGGTTCATTTGATAGGTGCGCTTGTCGCCTTTTAGGGTGGTCGAGGTGCCAATGGCGTCACGGTATGGGCCGTAAAAGCCGGAGGCGAATTTGGCAGCATAAGACATGATTGAAACATCCGCATGTCCTGCATCATCCAATGCATCGCGGACCGCGCCAATACGACCGTCCATCATGTCTGATGGGGCTACAATATCCGCACCGGCTTCCGCCAGCATGACCCCGACCTTTGCTAGGGCTTCCACTGTGGGATCATTCAGGATGGTTTCACCTTCCATCAAACCATCATGGCCGTGGCTTGTATAGGGATCGAGCGCCACATCGACGATCACACCGATTTCCGGTACAGCCTTTTTAATGGCGCGAACGGCTTCTGGGACGATACCTTTAGGGTTTGCGGCTTCTCTCGCATCCTCACTTTTGAATTCCGGCGAGATATTCGGGAAGATCGCGAGGGCAGGGATACCGAGATCGGAGGCCTTGCGGGCCTCTTCTACAAGTGCTTTCACAGATAATCTCTGAACCCCGGGCAGGCTCGGCACGTCCACGCGGTCCAGTCCTGAGTCGGAAACAATGCAGGTCCAGATCAGGTCGGACACGTCCAGCCGCGTTTCCGCCACCATACGCCGCATCCAGTCCGTTTTGCGAAGGCGTCTCAGACGCATTTGCGGGTAGTTCGACATAATTGACCTTCAATAAACTCTACCCTGCGACATAGACAGTCGGTTCGGGTTTTTCCATTGGAAATCTGATGGATATGTCTTATGTGGAGCGAGACTAAATGACTGGCGATATAATGTCCGATACGAAATTCAGAAATGCTTTTGCCAAAGCCGTGAACACGGTGCGGGATGAAGGACGTTACCGCATCTTCCGCGATATCCGTCGCAAAGCCGGTGCTTTTCCACGGGCGACATGGTTCAAGGACGATAATACCGAAAAAGATATCACCGTCTGGTGTTCCAATGACTATCTCGGCATGGGTCAAAACCCTTGTGTCGTTGAAGCGGTGAAGTCTGCAGTGGATGCTGCGGGAACAGGGTCCGGCGGAACAAGAAATATATCCGGAACAACACGTTATCACGTTCAGTTAGAGCAGGAATTAGCGGGGTTACATCAAAAAGATGCCGCACTCGTCCTGACCTCCGGCTATGTCGCGAATGAAGCCACTTTGGGTGTCATGAGTAAAATTCTTCCTGGGCTCATCATTCTTTCTGACGAAATGAACCATGCCTCTATGATCTCTGGTATTCAGCGGGCGCGGTGCGAGAAGCGGATTTTCAAACATAATGATCTCGCCGACCTTGAAGCCAAACTCAAAGATATCCCGCATGATGCGCCCAAGCTTATCGCGTTTGAGTCGGTCTACTCCATGGATGCGGATATCGCGCCGATTGAGGAAATCTGCGATCTAGCGGATAGATATAATGCGCTGACCTACATTGACGAGGTCCATGCGGTTGGCATGTACGGCCCTACAGGTGGCGGTGTCTGCGAAGAACGCGGCCTGATGGATCGGATTGATATTATCCAAGGCACACTCGCAAAAGCCTACGGCATGGTCGGCGGATATATCGCGGCAGACTCTGTCATTATTGATGCCGTACGCTCGATGGCGTCCGGCTTTATCTTTACGACCTCCATTCCGCCATCCACGGCTGCGGGTGCACTACGCTCTGTTAAAGTTCTAAAGGTCACACCGGAAAAACGCGTGTCGCAGCAGGAACGCGCCAACACATTGAAATCCCGTTTGCGAGCAGGGGGATATGACTTCATCGACGGCGAAACGCATATTGTGCCGCTCATGGTCGGTGATCCTGTGAAATGCCAGGCTATTTCTGACCGCCTGATTGAGGATTTCGGGATTTACGCTCAGCCCATCAATTTCCCAACGGTTCCACGTGGAACAGAACGCCTCCGCTTCACTCCAGGCCCGTTCCACACGGACCAGATGATGGATGAATTAATGTCGGCGTTGGACGAAGTTTGGGCAGAATTCGAACTGAAGCGCGAGAAGGTGGCATAGCCCACAGATGTGACGTTTCTTGCCATTGCGGCAGTTAACGAAATTTCCTATCCGCATTTCACAAAACACCCACTAGGGAGCCGGTTATGACCGCCGCCGCAAACGATCAGGGCTTTGCCCATCTCGATAAATATTTCTCCGAAAGCCTCGCTGAGCGTGACCCTGAACTCTTCGCGAGCATGGAGGCGGAGCTTCACCGTCAGCAGCACGAGATTGAGTTGATCGCGTCCGAGAATATTGTCTCCAAGGCTATCCTCGAAGCGCAGGGCTCCGTCCTCACGAATAAATATGCCGAAGGTTATCCGGGCAAACGCTATTATGGTGGATGCGAGCACGTTGACGTCGCCGAGCAATTGGCGATTGACCGGGCGTGTAAGTTATTCGGTGTGGGCTTTGCCAATGTGCAGCCCAATTCAGGCTCTCAAGCCAATCAGGGCGTTTTTCTCGCTTTGCTACAGCCCGGAGACACAATCCTCGGCATGGACCTCGCGGCGGGTGGGCATCTCACCCACGGCGCACCGCCCAATATGTCAGGCAAATGGTTTAATGCTGTAACTTATGGCGTTCTCGAAGATACGCATTTGATTGACTATGATCAGGTTGAAGCGCTGGCAAAAGAGCATAAGCCGAAACTCATCATCTGCGGCGGGTCAGCTTACCCAAGACAGATAGATTTCAAACGCTTCCGCGAGATAGCTGATGCGGTTGGCGCCTATCTCCACTGTGATATGGCGCATTTTGCCGGACTCGTGGCGGGCGGAACCCATCCTTCCCCATTTCCCCATGCGCATGTCGCGACAACGACAACGCATAAGACACTTCGTGGACCGCGCGGCGGGATGATCCTGACGGATGATGCGAAATTGGCGAAGAAGTTCAATTCCGCGATTTTCCCGGGCATGCAGGGCGGACCGCTCATGCACGTCATTGCAGGTAAGGCTGTAGCGTTTGGTGATGCGCTGAAGCCGGAATTCAAAGCCTATTCGCAACAGGTCATCGATAATTGCCGCGCCATGGCGTCTGCACTCGTCGAAGGCGGCTATGCTGTGGTGTCAGGTGGAACGGATGTGCATCTGGCGCTTATCGATCTCTCGCCCAAAGGTGTCAAAGGCAATGCCGCCGAAGCCGCACTCGGACAGGCTTACATCACGTGTAACAAGAACGGCATTCCTTTCGATAAAGAGAAGTTCACAATCACGTCAGGTATCCGTGTCGGTTCTCCTGCAGGTACCACACGGGGGTTCGGCGTTGCGGAATTCCGTGAAATTGGGCAATTGATGGTCGAGGTTCTGGACGGTCTTGCAGAAAATCCGGAAGGCAATTCAGAGGTCGAGGAAAGCGTCAAAGAACGCGTGATCGCCCTGACATCGCGTTTCCCGATTTACAGCTAAGACAGACTTTGAAAACCCTATGTCTTCGCTTGAGCCTATGGATGCGGAAACGTTGAAAACCATTGCCGGGCACGGCGATGATAAATCGGCTATTCGAGATGTCATTCATTACACCTATTTTGAGGAAGAAGCCGAAGCGCGTAGTTTTGCGAGGGCAGTCTTGGCGCAGGGGTTTCACGATGTTGCACTCGGTCAACCGGGTCTGTCTGATGGAGATACGGGATATGTCATACGGGCCCATCATGACGGAACGCTGATCGAGGGTGATATAAGCAAACGTCTTTCGACCATTCGACAATTAGCGGAAAAATTTTCGGGAGATTATGATGGTTGGGAGGCCGCTCTGGTTTTGAAAGACTGAGACTGTACAGCCCCAGTTGGGTCTGATTAAAATTGGCCTTTTCGAGTAAACCTCCTATATCCCCACAATGCGCTGTCCCTTTTGTTCATCCGAAGACACTCAAGTCAAAGACTCCCGTCAGGCGGAGGATAATACCGCCGTGCGGCGTCGACGCCAGTGCGGGAAATGTGCGGGCCGCTTCACGACATTTGAGCGCGTCCAGTTGCGTGAATTGATGGTCATAAAGAAATCAGGTCGGCGCACACCCTTTGATCGGGATAAGTTAGCGCGATCTGTTCTGATTTCCCTGCAGAAACGACCTGTTGAGCCTGAACGCATTGAGCAGATGATCTCCGGCGTTGTGCGCCAGTTGGAAGCGGGTGGAACCTCCGACATTCAATCGGACCGCATCGGGCAACTCGTCATGGAGGGGCTCTCAAACCTCGACAAAATCGCCTATGTGCGCTACGCCTCGGTCTATAAAGATTTTAAAGAGACGGATGATTTCGCGTCCTTTATCACGGATGAGCGTCTTGGCAGTGAGGACGAGTAGCTTTGTCGCGTCCGAAAATTACACTCAAATTGGCAACGTCGCTCGACGGTAAAATTGCGCTCTCCAATGGTGACTCCCAGTGGGTGACCAGCGAAGCGTCCCGTGCGCATGGCCGTTACCTTCGCGCGGAAAATGACGCGATTGCTGTTGGGGCGAATACGGCGGAGCTGGATAATCCCAGACTGACATCCCGCGTGCCGGGTCAGAAAAATCCAACGCGTATTGTTTACGATACGACACTTCGACTCTCTATGAGTTCAAACATTGTGACCTCAGCCAATGAAACGCCTAGCTGGGTTTTTACGCGGGGCGGAGAGTGCGAGAAATCCGAAGCGCTACGGGCTGTTGGCGTTAAAGTCCACGCTGTCACCGATCAGGATGGACTAAGCCTGACAGAGTCCCTCGATATTATGGGGCAGGGCGGTATACGCTCCCTCCTCGTTGAGGGCGGCGGCATGTTGATTGCTAGCTTTGTCCGCGCAGGATTGTTCGACACTATTCATTGGTACCGCGCGCCGGTCCTGTTGGGCGGAGATGGTCGCGACTGCGTGGGTACATTAAGTCTGACAAATATGGGCCAAGCCGTACGCTTGCACCGTATGAAGGTCAGCACGGTCGGTCAGGACCTGCATGAAATTTACGTGAAGAAGGACTAATGTTTACAGGCATAATCACAGATATCGGGACTTTAAAATCCGTCACGCGCGATACGGGCGGCGAATGGGGTGATACACGCATGGACGTGTCCTGCATCTATGACACCTCCACAATCGATATCGGTGCGTCCATTTCCCATGCCGGCGCCTGTATGACCGTCATCGAAAAAGGCCCTGACTGGTATGCATTCGAGGTCTCTGACGAGAGTCTGTCCAAGACGACCATGGGGGACTGGAAAGAGGGGCGGAAGATTAATCTCGAACGCGCTCTGACAGGCGCGGATGAATTGGGCGGACATCTGGTCACGGGTCATGTTGACGGCGTCGGGACACTGACATCCCGTGAGGAAATCGCAGGCTCGATTAAATTGGACTTCTCTGCGCCCGATCACATTGCGTTTGGGATTGCGCCCAAGGGCTCGATCACGGTGGATGGCGTTTCGCTGACGGTCAATGACGCATCGGGCTCAACCTTTTCCGTCAATATTATTCCGCATACCGCGCAGGCGACGACATTGGGTGGATTACAGGTTGGGGATGAAGTAAATCTGGAAATTGACCTCATCGCCCGCTATGTCGCGCGGTACTTGGGTCACATGAAGGCCTCCGGCGCGTAGGGCGCAAATAGAAAGTAAGTTTTGACAGACCTGAATACAGCGACTTTTGACGACGTCTACCAACTTGCGACGCCCGAAGAAATTATCGACGACGCCCGCAATGGTCAGATGTATATCCTTGTCGATGCGGAAGACCGAGAAAATGAGGGTGACCTCATCATACCCGCACAATTTGCGACCCCCGATGCCGTGAACTTCATGGCTAAATATGGTCGGGGTCTGATCTGTCTGTCGCTTGAAGAACAAAAGGCGGATGACCTCGGCCTCGAGCCGCAGAACAAAAATAACGGCTCACGTTTTGAAACGGCCTTCACGCAGAGTATTGAAGCGCGCGAAGGCGTGACAACAGGGATCAGCGCCGCCGACCGCGCACTGACCATCCAAGTCGCCATTGACCCTGACAGCCGCCCGGATGATATTGTTACGCCGGGGCACATGTTCCCCCTTATCGCCAAGGATGGCGGTGTCCTAGTCCGCACAGGTCATACGGAGGCCAGTGTCGATATTTCCCGCATGGCTGGGCTCAACCCGTCTGCCGTTATTTGTGAAATCATGAATGATGACGGAACTATGGCGCGTCTGCCGGATCTCGTTAAATTTGCACAAATTCACGGCATGAAAATCGGGACGATTGAGGACCTGGTCGCTTACCGGTTACAGAAAGACCATTTCGTCAAACATATCGCGACGAGCGATTTCCGGTCCCAAAATGGCGATGAATTTAAAATTCATGTCTATCGGAATTTCCTCGATGGTAAGGAACATGTTGCTTTATCCAAAGGCGAAGCGAAAGCGGGTGAAGAGAGCCTAATCCGTGTCCACAAAATCGATTTCGCCGGCGATGTCCTTTCAGAGGACAGCCCGCGCTCCGGCCTGATCTGGGACGCGATGAAACAACTTGCCGCGCATGATGGGCATAGCGTTCTCGTGCTTATCCGCGAGGGATCAATCGACTCGCTCTTAGAGCGGCTAGGCGCACATAAATCGACAGTTGATCGGAAGACGCAGACCATTCGCGAATATGGGGTCGGCGCGCAAATTCTGTCCCATCAGGGCGTGACGAAAATGCGTTTGATTACAAATGTCATGCCGAAAATCATCGGCCTTGAGGCCTATGACCTCGAACTCGCCGGTATCACACCACTCAAGAATACACGGGCCTAATCCTATGAAAATTCTCGTTATTGAAGCTCGCTATTACGAGTCAATTTCCGAAGACCTGTTGCAAGGTGCGCTCGCTAAATTGCAAGCCGCTGGCGCAGAAGTCGTGAAAGTGAATGTGCCGGGTGCGCTCGAAATTCCGCATGTGATCTCCTACGCTGAGAAAGCGAAGGCCGGATATGACGGTTATGTCGCCTTGGGCTGTGTCATTCGCGGTGAAACGACCCATTATGATTATGTTTGTGAAGAATCGGCCCGTGCGTTGATGGACCTCGCCGTAAATCACCAGCTCGCCATCGGGAACGGCATTATTACCGTTGAAAACGAAGCGCAGGCCATTGCGCGCTCAAAGCCGGACCAGAAAGACAAGGGCGGTTTCGCTGCATCAGCGGTTCTGCGCATGATACAATTACGTGATGAGTTGAATAACACATGAGCGGTGCGAACCCAAAACTCCGTCGTGTGTCCCGCGTGAGTGCGGTCCAAGCGCTCTACCAGATGGACGTCTCCGGCGAGCCGCATAAGACAGTTGTCAAACAATTTCTCGATCACCGTTTTGGCTATGATGATGAACCGGGCATGGTTCACGCGGATGAGCCCTATTTCGAAGATATCATGACAGGCGTCGTGACTTATCAGGCCGATATTGACGCCGCGATAGAGGGTAAGCTCTCGGATAAATGGCCGTTGCGGCGTTTGGATGCGACTCTGCGGGCGCTGCTCCGGTCTGCGACTTATGAGATTATGCGCCGCCCTGATGTTCCGGCCCTTGTGGTCATCAATGAATATATGGCGATTGCGACGGATTTCTTCTCAGGCAAAGAGCCCGGAATCGTCAATGGTGTTTTGGATAAGATCGCGAAACATGTTCGCGCGGCAGAGTTCGGTTTGACGCCGTCTCACGCAGAGGCAGCCCCCGTTTCAGAAGTGCCCGCTGAACCTGTTGACGCTCCCGAAGAAGATGGATGAGCACGGTTTAATCCGAACGCATTTCGCGCCCCTTGCGGGGCCGGGGGGTTTACAACTCTTGGACGACGCGGCGCAGATGACGCCGCCCGCAGGACATGACCTAGTTCTAACGATGGACAGTTTTGTTGAGGGTGTCCATTTTCCGTCCGGTCATTATGGCGGTGACACGGCGGAACGTTTGATGCGGACGAATCTGTCTGATCTGGCCGCCAAAGGGGCCCGTCCTATCGGATACCTTTTATCAGTGGCTTGGCCGAAATCCGTTGAGACAAAATGGATGGCGGGATTTGCCGTCGGGCTAAGGGATATTCAGCAGAGTTTTGATTTTCACCTTTTGGGAGGCGACACCGTCTCCACAGATGGCCCCATGGTCGTCTCCGCAACCCTCATTGGCGCAGTGCCGACGGGTGAAATGGTTCAGCGTAACGGCGCTGCGGCCGGAGATGATATCTGGGTCACGGGATGTTTGGGCGATGCAAAACTGGGTTGCGACATTGCGCTCTCAAAAACCATCGCACCAAAACCCGCGGCGGATGATGCATGGGCGTTTGAGGCAGCATATTGGCGTCCGGATATTCATCTCTTCATACGCAAGGTATTACGTGAAAAGGCATCTGCGGCCGCAGATGTCTCAGATGGTATCTTACGGGACGCAGGGCATATTTGTCGCGCCAGTCACGTCGCGATGAGCTTGAACTTTGACGCCTTGCCGCTCTCTAACGGCGCAGAGCTTTGGGCGGAGGAACAGGATGATGTCTTAAAAGCTAAACAGGCGCTTTTCGGGTTCGGCGATGATTACCAGATTCTGTTCACATCGGCACCTGAACACCGCCAAAGCTGGTTTGAGTCGGCACACAAAACTGGGTTGAAATTATCCCTCATCGGGAATGTCACATCAGGCGAGGGGGTTCGCTGTCTGGACGTGAATGGTGAAGACATGGACTGGTCCGACAAAGGCTATACCCACTTTTAGGACAGCAGAGGCCTATGGCCCGCCACCTCCGCCACCGCTTCCGCCGGGCGTGTTCTGATTGCCGCCACCAAGACGGTCTGTTGGCAACCGACCAATCGTTCCGAAGATTTGCTCGAGGACAGAGAGTTCGCGCCCACGTGTCGGGGTTTTGCGATCAACGTAATTGACGGGAACGCCATCTTCCAACCCATATTCAGCGACTTTCATGACTTGCCCGTCGGCATTGAATTCAATCGCCGTAATAGTTCGGTCTTCCAATTGCGGGCGCAGATAGGCGTAACGCTGTCGGACAGAATTGATGTAATACCACGTGTCTTCTTCCAGCTCTTCGTCGAAGGTTGTCTTGACGGAAGGATTGCCGAGCCGTGCGAGAACAGAGGTCTTCGTATCAGTATCCGGATTGACGGCCTGTGGCTTATCCGCCGTCGGAACATATCCATGCGTTCGAAGTATGGGGTTACACGCGGTCGACAGGGCGGCTGCGGCAATAAGACAGATGATTTTACTTGGCACGTTCATGATGTTCACACGTAACTTAAACAATTGCGATTGACCTAGCCCTCCACCATATGAAGGGCAAGACCACAACTGTGTGAAGATTTGGTCAGACTGACCAACGGCAAGGCCTTAAAAGGACGAATTATGGGATTTTTATCCAGCCTTTTTGGAAAAGAAGACGCTCTGACGCGGGACGCGCGTCGGCTTTATTCCAAACTCATGGCGCAATCGCGCTCGCCTTGGTTTTACGGCCCCGAACGTGTTGCGGACAGCTATGATGGCCGAATCGACGTGCTCACCTTGCATATTTCAGCCATTTTGACGGTTTTGAACACACATGGTGCGAATGGTGAGAAGCTGGGTCAGGCCCTGTTTGATGAAATGAAGGATGATTTTGAGATTGCCTTGCGGGAGGAGGGCTTATCCGATGCAAGCGTGAAGAAACGGATCACACCCATGATCTCGCTCTTTTATGATCGTGTCCGCGGATATTCCGAAGTTCTTCACACCGGCGGGAGTCAAAGTGATTTGGAAACTGTTCTGCGCGAATCATTAGACCCACAAAGCCAAGGCTTCGTGCCGGACCTCGCGGGTTATCTCATGACGTTTTACGCGCTGGTGAAACCACTTTCACTTGGCGAAATTGCGCTTGCAGAACTCTCTTTTCCAGCGGCTGCGGAATCAAGCTAGATAAAGCTGGGCTTGCTTAATCCTGCACCTTATACTGCGTCTCCAATGGGACGTTTTAATGCTTGATGGTTTGATCATATCAATTGATGCGATGGGCGGCGATTTTGCGCCGAAAAGCGTCATAGAAGGAATAGAATATTTCCTCACGCATCAGGGCGAGGGACGCCGCGCGCGATTCCTGCTTCATGGTGACGCTGAAAAACTCGCGCCACTCATGGAAAAAGCCCCGCGTACGCGGGAGCGTTCCGAGGTCTTTCACACGGATAAAGTCGTGGAGATGGAGGATAAACCATCTCAGGCCCTGCGGAAGGGCAAGGGTTCAAGCATGTGGAATGCCGTGGCGTCTGTGAAAGGCGGGCAGGCGGGCGTCGTCGTCTCTGCCGGAAATACCGGCGCATTCATGGCGATGTCGAAATTACAACTCCGCGCGAAACAAGGCGTCCAACGCCCGGCGCTCGCCGCGAGCTGGCCGAATATGTCCGGCAAGATGACCGTCGTTCTGGATGTGGGCGCAAATGTCGAATGTGACGCGTCGCAATTAACAGAATTTGCAGTCTTGGGTGAAGCCTATTTCCGCGCGATTTACGGCGTTGAAGCCCCTTCCGTCGGCCTGCTGAACGTTGGAACCGAAGAGGGTAAAGGCAATGCCGTCGTCAAAGTCGCACATGAGCGTCTTGCGCAATCTCAACTCGGTCTGAATTATAAAGGCTTTGTCGAGGGCTACGATATCTCCAAAGGCGAAGTTGATGTGATTGTCACGGACGGATTTACAGGGAATATTGCCCTGAAAACGGCAGAGGGCACAGCGAAACTCGTCGATAGTTTTGTCAAAAAAGCTTTGCTCGGAAATCTTTGGTCGAAATTTACATCCGGTCTAAACGCCATGGCCCTTCGGGGTTTGCGACGCAGTTTGGACCCCAGGCGCGCCAATGGTGCGGTCTTTCTCGGACTGAATGGAATTGCCGTAAAAAGCCACGGCGGAACCGATAATGTGGGTTTTGCCAATGCCCTCAATATTGCGATTGGCTTGGCGGAAAGCGATTTCCAACAGGCTTTGGATTTGCGGCTCGACGCACTTCATGATGAAGATGACAATATAGGTTTTATCTCATGAGAGCTGTCATACGGGGCATTGGCAGCTATCTGCCGGAACACATCATGCACAATGCCGAAATGGCTGAACGCGTTGAGACGTCTGATGAATGGATTCGCGAACGGACGGGTATTCATCAACGTCATATCGCGGCAGAAGGTCAATTCACATCCGACCTTGGATTTGAAGCCGCGAAAGCCGCACTTGCAGATGCGGATATGACGGCTGATGATCTGGACCTTATCATTGTGGCGACATCGACGCCGGACCTAACCTTTCCCTCGACCGCGACAATTATTCAGGAAAAGCTCGGTATGAATCATGGCGCGGCCTTTGATATTCAGGCTGTCTGCTCCGGCTTTATCTACGGCACCCATGTTGTGAACGCGCTTTTGCGATCCGGCGGGGCAAAACGGGCGCTTCTGATCGGGGCAGAGACATTTTCCCGTATTCTCGATTGGGAAGACCGCGGAACCTGCGTCTTGTTCGGTGACGGGGCAGGGGCGATTGTTGTGGAAGCTGTTGAGGATACAAAAGACGGCATCCTCCATACATTCATCCGCTCTGACGGGCGTCATCGCGATATGCTCTACGTGGATGGCGGGCCGTCCCGCACGCAGACCGTTGGGCATTTACGCATGCTCGGCAACCAAGTCTTTAAACATGCGGTGACGGACATATCCCAGGTTATGCGCGATTGTGCGGAACAGGCGGGCGTGGAGATCGCAGATATAGACTGGTTCGTGCCGCATCAGGCAAACCAACGAATTCTCAATGCGGTCGCTAAAAAACTGAAACTCCGCCCGGGGCAGGTGGTATCGACCGTCGCGCAACATGCGAACACGTCTGCGGCCTCCGTTCCGCTTGCCATGAATGCAGCCGTGAAGGACGGTCGTATTAAGCGCGGCGATCTTGTGATGCTGGAAGCCTTTGGCGGGGGCTTCACTTGGGGGGCTGCCTTGCTGCGCTATTAATGTGCAGGGGGTTATATTTTTTGACTTTTTCCAAAGTCTTAGCTTGCTTTGACCCACTCACTTTTGCTTTAAGGTCGCTATGCCGGCTCCGTCTGACAGCTCCCAAACCGTAACTCGCCAGGATCTGGCGGAAGCGGTTTATCGTGAAATCGGACTTTCGCGCACTGAAAGCTCGGCTCTCGTTGAATCCGTCATCGATCATATTGCGGGCTCTTTGGAAAAAGGTGAGCATGTCAAACTCGCAGGTTTTGGAACATTTTCCCTTCGCGATAAGAAAGAACGCATAGGCCGCAACCCGAAAACGGGTGAGGAAGTACCTATCACATCACGCCGCGTTTTGGTCTTCAAGCCGTCGCAAGTCCTACGCGAACGCGTCGATTCGGCATTATCCACCTAATTGTGTTAGCCTTAAAATCGAAGCCGACCCGATTCGGCGCTATTCGATATGGGCAAGCATGAGCCAGACTAAAACAGCGGCAAAAACCACACGGGCCTTTCGAACGATAAGTGAGGCCGGAGACGAGTTGGGGCTGCAACCTCACGTCCTGCGGTTTTGGGAATCAAAGTTTTCGCAAATTAAACCGATCAAACGCGGTGGCGGAAGGCGTTTCTATCGCCCCGACGATATTGAGTTTTTGCGCGGGATAAAAACACTCCTTCATGATGAGAAACATCCCATCAAAGATGTTCAAAAGCTCATTCAGAAAAAAGGGGCGGCTCGTATCGCAGAGCTAGGGCGGTCTGTTGAGAAAGCTGCGCGGGAGCGTCCTGTTGCGGATACGGATTTATTGCCGGACCGGATCAAGTCGGTAGAGTCCGTTATTCAAACGCAACCGAGAGCGACGACACCAATTGCTAAACCCGAAATTGCTACATCCGTCGTTCAATCCATACCGACGGCTCCGGCGCCTCAACCTACACCACCACCTGCGCCTGTCGATAAATCCGGATTGCAAGACGCGCTGGCCCAACTCGAGTCCCTTAAATCAAAATGGGGCGCATTCCGCGACGGACCTGACGAAGCCTAAAATCCCTTACATCCCGTCTTGCGAAACTCGCATTAGGCTTCTATAGCCCGCGCCTAGAGATGGACGGCGGAGTATGGCGCAGTCCGGTAGCGCACACGCCTGGGGGGCGTGGGGTCGCAGGTTCGAATCCTGCTACTCCGACCATCTCTTCTCTCCCGAACGCTCAAGCCATGTCCAAATTCTGTGCTGGAATAGAATAAGTTAGACGAATGTCTTCAAGCCCTTGAAGTGCCTCCCTATCCCCGCTTCTATGGATGCTGGAGGTATCTTTTGAAATTCTATGATGAAATGTTTGCCGATGAGGCTGTCCCGCACGAGGCTTATGAGCGGTATTATAAATGGTATGCCGCGCAAAACTCGAAGAGCTTGCAAAAGAAAATGCGGGAAGCGGAAGCCGTATTCCGGCGAACCGGTATTACATTCAACGTATATGGCAAGAAAGACGCCGAGGAGCGCCTGATACCCTTCGATATCATTCCCCGTATCATCGCGGCCGATGAATGGGACGAACTGACCAAGGGAATCGAGCAGCGCGTCGAAGCGCTCAATCTCTTCCTTCACGATATCTATCACGAACAGAACGTCATCAAAGACGGCATTCTGCCTGCTCATCTTGTCGCAAATAATGAAGCCTTTTTGCAGAAAATGATCGGTGTGAAACCGCCGGGTGGAATTTACACCCACATTGTCGGCGTCGATCTGGTGCGGACGGCCAAGAACGAGTTTTATGTTCTGGAGGATAATGCGCGGACGCCATCCGGCGTTTCCTATATGTTGGAAAACCGCGAGACGATGCTCAAAATGTTTCCGGATGTTTTCGCCGAAAACCGCGTCAGGCGCGTCAGCGATTATCCGCATGTCCTGCGCAAATCTTTATCCAGCTGCGCGCCTGATGCCTGTACGGGTAAGCCGACGCTCGCCGTCCTGACACCCGGCATCCATAACTCCGCCTATTTTGAACACGCTTTTCTGGCTGATCAAATGGGCGCGGAACTGGTCGAGGGTCATGATCTGAAGATCGAGAATGGCCGCGTCTGCATGCGCACCACGCGGGGTTATGACCCGATTGATGTGATTTACCGCCGTGTCGATGATGAATATCTGGACCCGCTCAATTTCAATCCTGACTCCATGCTCGGTGTGCCGGGTATTTTCGATATCTACCGGTCAGGCGGCATTACGATTGCCAATGCACCGGGGGCAGGGATCGCCGATGACAAGGCCATCTATTCCTACATGCCGGATATCGTAAAATATTACACGGGCAAGGAAGCACTGCTCAAAAATGTCGAGACATGGCGCTGTTCAGAACCGGATTCGCTCACTTATGTATTGGATAATCTCCATGATTTGGTTGTAAAGGAAGTCCACGGCTCCGGCGGATATGGCATGTTGATCGGCCCGGCCGCTAGCAAGAAAGAGCTGGCGGATTTCCGCGCGAAACTGATCGATAATCCTGCCAAATATATTGCGCAGCCAACACTCGCGCTTTCGACAACGCCCGTCTTTGTGAAGTCAGGGCTTTCCCCGCGCCATGTTGATCTCCGGCCCTACGTCCTCGTCGGGGCGAATGGCGTGAATATTACGCCCGGCGGGCTGACACGTGTCGCGATGGAGAAGGGGTCACTCGTCGTGAATTCAAGTCAGGGGGGCGGAACCAAGGACACCTGGGTTCTGGAGGCGTAGGATATGTTAGGAAAAACAGCCGGCAGCCTCTTCTGGATGTTCCGCTATCTCGAGCGGAGCAAAAACCTTGCCCGTCTCATAGACGCGGCCTTCCGGATTACGCTGACCCAATCGCAATCCGCCAATTCCGAATGGGCCTCCGTCATCGCGACGACGGGTGCGCAGCAACGCTATGAGGCGGCACATGACGAGGATTATGAGAGCGGCAAAGTCATCGACTTCCTGCTGCGGGATTCTGACAATCCGTCCAGCGTGATCTCGGTCATGAAATCCGCCCGTAACAATGCCCGCGCCAGCCGCACGGCCCTCACGCGCGACGTCTGGGAGGCCGTGAATGAATCCTGGATCATGCTCTCCGATATTTTGAAAGCCCCCATCGAAAAGAAGAACCTGCCCGATGTCCTTGGCCTCATCCGACGACAGAGTACACAGGTGCAGGGCGCGCTGCACGGTACGATGCTACGCAATGATATCTATGACTTCGCGCGACTGGGGACTTTCGTCGAGCGCGCGGATAATACGGCCCGCATTCTGGATGTGAAATATTACATCTTGCTGCCCGCTGTGACCGATGTCGGCAGTCCGTTGGATAATCAGCAATGGGAAACCATTCTCAGGTCTGTGTCTGCGGAACAATCCTATCGGTGGCATCACCGTGACGAGATTACGCCAAAGGGCATCGCGCATTTCCTCATCCTCGATAAATGCCTGCCGCAATCTCTCGTGTTCAGCGTCAGCGAGCTTGTCTCAACCCTTGGATATCTCGACCGCGAATATGACCAGACCTCCGATGCCAGTGTCCTCGCATCCGGATTTCTGGGCGATTTGAAAAGCACGACGGTTGAAGACATTTTCGAAACCGGTTTGCATGAGTTCATCGCAAAGTTTCTATCTAAAAACGGAGACTTGGCCGCGCAGATCGAACGCGACTTCAAGTTCGTGGCGTAGCGCGTGAGATTGAACGTCTCACACCGAACGGAATATAATTTCGACACGCCACCCGCTTATGGCCTTCAGCAGATAAGGTTGTCACCGAAATCAGGCGTGGGACAGACCGTTCTGGACTGGTATCTGGAGATTGAAGGGGCCGAGATTCAGGCGGGGTTCGAGGATGAACATGGCAATACGACCAAACTGGTCAGTCTGGATCCATCGTCGAATAAGCTCGTCATATCCTCCAGAGGCTTGATCGATGTCGGGGAGGGAGCGTCTGTCTCCCAGTCTCATAAAGGCAGATCTCCGCTCTGGCTCTATTTACGCGAAACGCCCCTGACGCGGAGCGGTGAGAAAATCGAAAATCTGGCGCATACCATAAACGGGTCCAATGACGTCTCGCACTTCCACGCGCTCTCGGCGGATATTCTCGGCTCCGTCACCTATGTGACGGGTATGACAGGCGCGTCCACAACGGCGGAAGATGCCATGACGCTCGGGCAGGGTGTGTGTCAGGACCACGCCCATATCTTTATCTCCGCCTGCCGACGGGCGGGGCATCCCGCGCGCTACATTAGCGGGTATTTGCATATGGACGATCGCGTGGATCAGGACGCCATGCATGCCTGGGCGGAGGTCTGGATAGAGGATCTCGGCTGGACAGGCTTTGATATCTCCAACGGCATATCGCCGGATAATCGTTATGTGCGACTGGCCGTGGGGCTTGATTATAATCAGGCCGCGCCTATTTCCGGCCTGACGATTGGCGGCGCTGGCGAATCGATGAAAGTCGACATTCAAGTCCAGCAGCAACAATAATCCGCCCGCAAACTGAAAAGATAAGAGCCGAATGACCTATTGCGTGGGTATGACCCTCAATTCCGGTATCGTTTTCATGTCCGATACCCGCACAAATGCGGGCGTCGATGATATTGCGTCCGTGAAGAAGATGCACACATGGACGGTCGATGGAGACCGCGTCATTACAATCATGACGGCGGGCAACCTTGCAACGACCCAGTCTTTGATCAGCCTGCTCTCCGAGCGGTCCGTCAAGCCGAAGAAGCGCGATCCTTCGATCCTCAAAGCCCCGACCATGTTTCAGGTCGCGCGTCTGGTCGGGGATACCTTGCGCGAGGTTATCCAATCCAATGCGGGAAGCGGGCAGGAGGCCAGTTCCGCCTTTAACGCGACGGTCATTGTGGGCGGACAGATTAAAGGCATGACGCCGCGCCTCTTCCTCGTCTATCCCGAAGGGAATTTTATTGAGGCCAGTGCGGATAATCCGTTTTTCCAAATCGGCGAAAACAAATATGGCAAGCCGATCCTCGTGCGGGCCTATGATCCGGAAATGAGCCACAAGGCAGCGATGAAACTGCTGCTCGTATCCTTTGATTCAACTATAAAAGCCAACTTGTCCGTCGGCCTGCCGTTGGATTATCAGATTTACGAAACTGACAGTTTCAAACTGGAAAAGCAGGGGCGCATTGAAGCCGACGATCCCTATTTCCTTCAGGTGTCCAATGGGTGGGGCGACGCGCTGAAAGAGGCTTTCCTAGAATTGCCCGAATTTTCATTCGATTAGCCAATATTCGCGTGATGATGAAATGACGCGTCGACTCTCTGAAATAAGACATTATATGAGCGCCCATGACACGCGGACGTATCAAATCAGTCGATTATTGGCTCTTGTTCATGCTGTTTCTTGTAACAGTTATGATTGTGGTGGGCGGAGCGACTCGCCTGACAAATTCTGGTTTGTCCATCACGGAATGGGCTCCGATCCGTGGCGCACTTCCGCCGCTCTCGACAGAGGCTTGGCTGTCTGAATTCGAGAAATACAAGCAAATCCCCGAATTTGAAGCTGAGCATCCGGATATGGATCTGGAAGGTTTTAAGTTCATCTATTTCTGGGAATGGGGCCATCGACAACTCGGGCGCTTTATCGGCCTCGCCTTTGTCCTGCCCATGATTTATTTTTGGATTAAGGGATACCTACCCGTAGGCAAACGTCGGAAGTTCTTTGGCATTGCCGCCCTGATTGGTGTCCAAGGCGGCATTGGGTGGTGGATGGTCCATAGCGGCCTACAAGAAGGTATGGTCAATGTGAGCCAATATCGTCTCGCCACACATCTCGGCATAGCCTTTGTCATCCTCGGTGCGCTTTATTGGGTTTGGAAACGCGCGCGCAGTGGCTGGGCTCCCATGCGGCATGCTTTTGGCGTGAAGCGGTCGGCTCTGCTTGCGGCTCTGATTTATATTCAGATTGTTGCTGGGGCTTTTATGGCGGGAACGCATTCCGGTCGAACCTATAATGAATGGCCGCTTATGGATGGCGATTTCATTCCGTCAGGTTACGGCGTGCAATCTCCGTTCTGGCGCAACATTTTCGAGAATCCGGCAGCCATTCAGTTCAATCACCGGACGCTCGCCTATATCATTCTGATCTTTGCGGCCTGGGTGATCTGGAGTGTTCGTAAGAAATCCGCGATGAAGCCCGCAGCGATCATGCTAATGATGCTTTTACTATGGCAGGTCTTTCTGGGGATATGGACGTTACTGGCTGTTGCGCCTTTAAATCTGTCATTACTGCATCAATTCTCCTCCATCCTCGTCTTCATTGCCGCGCTGAACTTGATGTGGCGGTCCAGAAGTGCGGTAAAATAATACCGAATTTTTAAACTATTGATTTTATTGCTTATTCTTCAATAGGTGGGTGGTTTCTACTGTTGACGGCTTGGTTCTCTCTCCGTAGGTAGCGCCATCGAAAAGCGGTCCACGTCTGGGCCGCTCATTGTTTAAGGTTTATCATGAAAACGACAAAGTTTCTGAAAACCGCCGAGATTGAGAAGAAATGGATCTTGATCGACGCGGAAGATGCTGTCGTCGGACGTCTGGCATCATTTGTTGCTTTGCGTCTGCGCGGAAAGCATCGCCCCGACTACACACCGCATATGGATTGCGGTGACAACGTCATCATCATCAATGCGGATAAGGTCCACTTCACGGGCAATAAGCGTAAAGACAAGGTCTATTACCGTCACACAGGTTATGTTGGCGGTATCAAGGAAACGACAGCGGCCAAAGTGCTCGACGGACGTTTCCCCGACCGCGTGATGCGCAAAGCCGTTCAGCGTATGCTCCCGAAAGAGAGCCCGTTGGCGCGTAAGCAGCTCTCCAATCTCCGTGTTTATGCTGGTGCCGATCACCCGCATGAAAACCTGAAGCCCGAGACTGTGGATTTCAAATCCCTGTCTGAAAAGAACGTGAAGCGAGGTTAAGAACATGGCTGAACAAACTGCACAGTCTCTCGCAGACTTGAAAGACGTTGTTGACGGAACCGTTGGCACAGAAGCCGCCGCAATTGATCCGGCAACATTGCCTGATCCAAAAATTGACGAGCACGGTCGCTCTTACGCGACTGGCAAGCGGAAAAACTCTGTCGCCCGTGTTTGGATCAAGCCCGGCAACGGTAAGATCACTGTCAATGGCCGCGATCAGGAAGTGTATTTCGCGCGTCCCGTTCTGCGTCTCATCATTGCTCAGGCTTTTCAAGTTGCTGATCGCGTCGATTCTTACGACGTTGTTGCGACTGTCAAAGGCGGCGGTCTCTCAGGTCAAGCCGGTGCTGTCCGTCACGGCATTACAAAAGCGCTGACATATTACGAGCCGGCCTTGCGTCCGCCCCTCAAAGCCGCCGGCTTTATCACCCGCGACTCGCGTGTTGTGGAGCGTAAGAAATACGGTCGTGCCAAGGCGCGTAAGAGCTTCCAGTTCTCGAAACGCTAATCTCAGGACAGTATTCAAGGAAAGAGTCGCTATTGCGTTTCGAGTTCTCGAAACGTTAGACTCTTTTTTACAGGAATTACTATTCAGGCGTTTCGGGTTTCCCGAGACGCCTTTTTTGTTGGGGTATGAGTTATGAAAAATGCAGCTGTTCTCGGAGCGTCCGGATATACGGGCGCGGAAGCCGTGCGACTCATCCTCGGTCACCCCAAACTCAACCTTGTTGCACTGACGGCGTATAGTCGTGCAGGCGAGGATTATGCGGATGTATTCCCCAATTTCATCGGGCAGGACCTGCCGGATCTTATGACAGCAGACGAAGTGAATTGGGATGACATTGATGTCGTTTTTGCCTGCCTCCCGCATGGTGCCAGTCAGGAAACGATTGCGAAGATTTACGACCGCGTTGAAACGGTCATTGATCTCTCTGCTGATTTTCGTCTCGCTGATCCCAAGCTTTACGAGAGCACTTACGGGCGACCCCATGAATTCACTGAACTTTTGGGCGAACGGGTCTACGGGCTGAGCGAGTTTGCGAAGGATGATCTGCGCGGCGCAAAACTCGTCGCCTGTCCGGGTTGCTATCCGACTTGTTCTATATTGGCGCTCGTACCTGGTCTTGAAGCAGGTCTAATAGACCCAGCCAATATTATCATTGATGCTAAAACTGGCGTGACGGGAGCCGGGCGGAAGGCGACACTCGCTTTTGCCTATTCCGAGACAACGGACGGCGCACAGGCCTATGGTATCGGTAATCACCGCCATGCCCCCGAAATGGATCAGGCGATTGCGCAATTTGCGGGCAAAGATGCCAAGGTCCGCTTTACACCTCATCTTGTTCCGATGAATCGCGGGATGATCGCGACGTGTCATGTGAATTTGAAAGATGGCACTGACATATCGGACCTACGGAAAACCTATCTTGTTCGTTATGCGGACAGTGCTTTTGTTCAGGTTCTGCCGGAAGGCCAAGTCCCGCAAACCCGCCATGTGCGCGGCAGTAATTATTGCCAGATTGGTGTCTTTGCGGATCGTACACCTCATTCTGCGGTGATTGTCTCCGTGATTGATAACCTCACCAAAGGCTCATCCGGCCAGGCCATTCAGAATTATAATCTTGTACAAGGTTGGGATGAGACAATCGGCCTGACGGGTGTTGGCGTCTTCCCATAAATGTCCGATAATTAGGGTGACCCTCGCAGAGGTTTGTCTCATAAGGCTCACATGAAACAGGTTTTCACATCTACCCGAATCGTCTTGCTTACGGCGGTACTATCTATTTCCGCCTGTCAGACTGTGAAAATGCCCAATCTCGATGTTATCAAATCCCCTGAATTTAGCGAAGACGCCGCGAATATAGAACGCTCCTATCCACGACCGGTTGATGCGCCTGTGCTGCCACAAGATGTTCGGTCCGGCGCGCAATGGGATAAGGACGCCATAGCCTTACAGAGATTACGCGACCTCTCTGACAAAGCGGAGCCAGAGCCGGTTCTTTCGGAAAAGGATATCGAAGACCGCTATAATGCGCTGAAAGATAAAGCGCAGGCCTATAAAGACGATGATCCTGCGACTGAAACAGATTTCCCCGAAGTAGATACAAGACGAAGACGAAACTGATGCAAACCAATCCGGACATTCCAACGGACGAATTCTACCGCATTCAACGCCTGCCACCTTATGTTTTTGCCGAGGTCAATAAGCTGAAAGCGCAGCTTCGCGCTGAGGGTCAGGATATTATCGACTTTGGTTTTGGCAATCCCGATCTGCCCACACCTAAACATGTGATCGATAAGCTCATTGAGACGGTGCAAAAACCGCGCGTGACCGGCTATTCTGCCTCACGGGGTATCAAGGGCTTGCGTCAAGCTTGCTCCCGTTATTACGCGCGTCGGTTCGATGTTGAACTTGATCCGGAAGATCAAATTATTGCCACGATTGGCTCGAAGGAAGGGTTCGCAAACCTCGCGCAAGCCATCACGGCACCGGGTGACGTGATTTATGCCCCCGATCCGTCCTATCCGCTACATGCTTACGGTTTCATCATTGCAGGGGCAAAAATTCAGGGCATTCCTGCCATTACGGCGGAGGAATATTTGGTCGGCGTGAAAGACGCGCTCGCAAAAGCAGACAAGCCGCCCATGGCGATTGTCGTCTGCTTCCCGTCCAACCCAACGGGGATGGTCGCGGATAAGACTTTCTACGATGAGATCGTCGCGATTGCAAAGGCACATGATATCATTATCCTGTCAGATCTCGCCTACTCCGAAATCTATTTCAGCGATCCACCGCCGTCCATATTCGAAGTCGTCGACCCCGAGGACATCATGTGTATTGAGACAATTTCTATGTCCAAGACCTATTCTATGGCAGGTTGGCGCATGGGCTTTGCTGTTGGAAACCGTCGCCTTATTGCGGCCTTAACCCGTGTGAAATCTTATCTGGATTACGGGGCTTTTACACCCATTCAAGTCGCCACTTGCGCCGCCTTAGATGGTCCGCAGGATGTCGTGCAGGATGCGCGCGATATCTATAAAGCCCGCCGTGATGTCCTTGTTGACAGTTTTGGCCGTGCGGGATGGGATATTCCGGTGCCGGAAGCCTCCATGTTTGCCTGGGCACCACTTCCGTCAAAATTCGCGCATCTTGGCTCTGTCGAATTCTGTAAAATGCTGATGGAAAAAGCGAATGTAGCGGTCTCACCCGGAAACGGATTTGGCGAGCATGGTGAAGGCTATGTTCGGATTGCACTCGTCGAAAATGAGCAACGCATTAGACAGGCGGCTCGGAATATCAAAAGTCTGTTGGCTTCAACTGATATCCTCGCCGCAGAATAGACTTAGAATAATCGTACTTTTATTATCCGGCATGTTAACGGCAGGCTCAAAATATTGACTGAATGGGGTCCTCGAATGAGTAAAATTGGTTTTAACGCAGCGCTCGCGCTGCAGGCGGCATTGGTCACGGAAAAAGCTGCGATTGCGGCGACAGCGCTTGTTGGGCGAGGTGACGAGAAAGCTGCGGATCAGGCTGCGGTAGACGCAATGCGCAAGGCCCTGAATAATATGGATATTCGCGGTCGAATTGTGATTGGTGAGGGCGAGCGCGACGAAGCGCCCATGCTCTATATTGGCGAGGAAGTCGGCAAGGGCAAAGGCCCTGAAATCGACATCGCGCTTGATCCACTGGAAGGTACGACTCTAACCGCCAAGGCTATGGCCAATGCCTTGGCTGTCATGGCTTTTGCGCCAAAGGGCGGGCTCCTCTACGCGCCGGACACCTATATGGACAAGATCGCCTGCGGGCCGGGCTATCCGGCGGGCATATTAGATATTGATGCGTCCGCCGCTGACAATGTCAAAAAACTCGCCAAGGCCAAAGGCGTTAAACCGAACCAGATCACGGTCTGTGTTTTGGACCGTGCACGGCATGGCAAGATCATCGATTCCCTGCGCGATATTGATGCCGCTGTCAGCCTCATCACAGACGGCGATGTCCAAGGCGTGATTGCGACGACGGATCCCGATACGCAGATCGACATGTATGTCGGCAGTGGCGGCGCACCGGAAGGTGTTCTCGCGGCGGCAGCGTTACGCTGTATTGGTGGCCAGATGCTGGGCCGTTTGACATTCCGGAATGATGATGAAGTCAGCCGCGCCCGCCGCGTCGGGATTGATAATCTTGATACGATCTACGATCTCAAAGGCCTCGCTTCCGGCCCGACGATTTTTTCTGCGACGGGAGTTACGCAAGGGTCGCTTCTCGACGGCGTGAAATTTATCGGTGACAAGGTTCACTCTCATACGCTTATCATGAACTCTGTTGACGGCTCCGTTCAAAAACTGCGTTCTGTGCGCCCCGTCGCTTAGTGATGTCAGAGGCAGATTTCCCGGACTGCCTTGGCGTGACATCTTCAATTCGTGGACGCCGTTGGCGTCTGCGGCATGACCCTTCGGCACTTGAGGAATATAGCACAGAGTCAGGGCTGCCGCTTTTGCAATCCGCCTTACTGTTGGGGCGTGATGTTGCGCTGTCAGAGACAGCCAATTTCCTCATGCCGACATTGCGGAACAGCCTTCCTGATCCATCTTCTTTGAAGGATGCGGACAAAGCGGCAGGCCTAATTCTCGATCACATCATCGCTGGCAAACGGATTTCACTTTTCTCTGATTATGACGTGGACGGTGGAACGTCGGCGGCACAGCTCATCCGTTGGGGCAGGGGACTTGGCTATGAATTCGGCCTCTACGTTCCTGACCGTGTGAAGGAAGGCTACGGTCCGTCAGAAGCGGCATTTGGCCAATTAAAAGCCGAAGGTGTGGACCTCGTCATTACACTCGATTGCGGGGCGGCGGCGCATTCAGCATTGGAATATGCGGACGCGATAGAGTTGCCCGTGATCGTTGTCGATCATCATCAGATGGGGGAGGTGCCCCCACCCGCACTCGCACTCGTTAATCCGAACCGGATGGATGACACATCTGAACAGGGGCATCTGGCGGCAGCGGGCGTAACCTTTATGTTGCTTGTCGCACTACATCGTGAAGCCCGGGCTAGAGATCTAACGAACACCGTTGATTTAAAGAGTTTGCTAGGACTCACCGCGTTAGGAACAGTGTGCGATGTCGTGCCCCTACGCGGCGTAAACCGGGCCTTTGTCCGGCAGGGGCTTAAGGTCTTATCGTCTAATGAAAACATAGGCGTTCAGGCATTAGCGGATGTCTCAAGTGCCTATCCGCCTTACACAACTTATCATGCCGGATTTGTTCTCGGCCCTCGGATTAATGCGGGGGGACGGATTGGCAGCGCAGAGATGGGGGCGCGTCTGCTCTCAACGGAGGATTCGCAACAGGCCTATGGCTATGCTGCAGAGTTGGACCGCGTGAACTTGAAACGTCGCCAGATGCAGGACCGGATTCTGGAAGAAGCATTAGAAGCCGCACAAGCACAATCCGAAGAGCCCGTCATCATTGTTGCCATGGAAGACTGGCACCCGGGTATTATAGGTATCGTGGCTGGACGATTGAAAGACCGATTCCGGAAACCCGCAATTGTTATCGGTATTGACCGCGATGCAGCGGAGCCTATCGCGAAAGGGTCGGGACGCTCTATCAATGGAGTGGATTTGGGCCGGGCTATATCAGCGGCGGAAGAGGCGGGCTTACTCCTCTCGGGTGGCGGCCACGCCATGGCTGGCGGTCTGAGTGCCGACCCTGATCAGATTGACGCATTTCGAACCTTCATTTGTGAACGCCTTGCGGAAGACGTCACAACAGCCCTCGAAAACGAGTCGAGCAAAGTTGATTACGTTCTCAGTCCATCCAGCCTGACAGATGACCTCATGAGGGTCATAGACTCCGTCGGACCATATGGCGCAGGAAATCCACAACCCGTTTTTGCTTTTGCGGATCTCTCCGTAACTTATGCGCAACGCACGAAGGGTGACCATGTGCGGTTTACATTGAGCGACCAAGATGGCGGCAACCTAAAAGGTATTTGCTTCCGAGCGGGCGAATCTGGATTGGATGAAGCCCTCCTTATGGCAGGGGAACAGCGCTTCCACGCGATTGGCCGCCTCAAAACCAATGTTTGGCAGGGCCGGACCTCCATTGATTTCAATCTTATGGACCTCGCACCTGCATAAGGTGGTATTTTTGCGTAAAAAGCCTCTTGCAAGGTTTGAAACCCGCCTCTATATCGCGCTCCACACTGACTGATGCGGTCCCTTCGTCTATCGGTTAGGACGCCAGGTTTTCAACCTGGAAAGAGGGGTTCGATTCCCCTAGGGACTGCCAATCAGTTTTTTCCCGCTGTCAGTGTTTTCTCCTGCATTTCAGATTTACATCCTGCCCCGCAGGGCTGTATGTCAGCCACATGAAACGTATTGCTACATTTACACTCGGTCTGATGTTTATTGCAGGGACTGCCTTTGCCCAGACCTCTAAAAATGATGTTGTTGATTTTGGCGAACCGCAACCGCTGACCATTGTGACGGCGGATGGAGAGCATAATTTCCAGGTCGAAGAAGCCAAAACGCTGGATCAACAGGCGCGAGGTATGATGTTCCGCGAATCAATGGACGCGGATACAGGCATGATTTTCGAATTCGATGAGCCGAAAGTGGCGACGATCTGGATGAAGAACACATCCATTCCGCTGGATATCCTTTTCGTGCGATCCAATGGTAAAATTTTGAAAATCGAACACTCTCATCAGCCCTATACACTGCGTAGCGCCTCCTCAGAGGCTGTTATTGCCGCAGTCGTTGAGCTCAAGGGCGGAGAGTCCAAGGCCCGCGGCATCCGGCCCGGCGATACAATCGAACATCCTTTCTTCGACAACTGAATTTAACCCGTATTGGCACTTGCCTTTTATTCCAGTCGGGGTAAGTAGCGCTCCACCGTGTTCGGGGCGTAGCGCAGCCTGGTAGCGCACCTGTTTTGGGAACAGGGGGTCGCAAGTTCGAATCTTGCCGCCCCGACCACGGATCTTCACCTTATATTGGCGCAAGACGCCGTAAGGCTTTGATAAGCCCTTTCTGCTAGTCTCTTCCTGGGGCTTAGGGAAAGATGGCTATGCAAACTGCGCGTAATTCGGTTCAGAACGCACCGATGGGGAAAAAAACTCCGTTTAAACAGGTTGAGATCGGGCGCATTCGGACGGTTGGCTCCAGTAGTGCTGTTATCTCCATCAATAAATCTGTGATTCGGAATAATCAGCTGAACCTTGCCCAGATCGGTACGATTCTAAAAATTGTGACGAGCAAATCTATCGTTGTGGCCATGGTCGGCTCTCTCAAAATTGGCGGAGATGATGATGAGGGCATGAGTGATGGTTGCCTCGCCATGCTCAATATTATGGGTGAAATCACGACCAATGAGACAACGCGCGAGACAAAATTCTTCCGGGGTGTCCGGTCTTTCCCTGTTTTGGGTGAGGCGGTTTATAACATGTCGCCCGACGAATTGACGATGATTTTCAACCGGGAGAACGAAGCCTGTATCGAAGTCGGGCGATTGCAGCAGGACAATTCTATTGTCGCGAAGGTGCGCGTGGATGATTTGCTGTCCAAACATTTTGCTATTCTTGGTTCTACGGGCTCCGGTAAATCCTGTACTGTGGCCTTAGTTCTGCAGGCTATTCTGAATGCGAACCCGCAGGGTCATGTCGTTCTTTTCGACCCGCATAATGAATATTCCAAGAGTTTTGGAGATCGGGCGGAGGTGATCGATAATGAGTCCCTCGATCTGCCGATTTGGATTTTTGATTTTGTCGAGACCTGTGAGCTTCTCTGCTCAGATATTGAGGATCAAGCACGGGAAGAGCAGGAAATCCTGCATGATGTTATCCTCCGCGCGAAACAGCTTTATGACCGCTCGCTTAAACGCGGTGACGTCAGCACCCAACTTAAATTGGATGATATCGAGGGCGAGCTCCAACGCGCCACACATATCTCTCTGGATAGTCCTGTGCCCTACCGCATTCGTGATGTTGCTAAGCTTGTCGATCATGCCATGGGCAAGCTCGAGAATGCTTCAAATCTAGCGCCCTATAAGCGCTTAAAGCGCCGTATTGCGACCTTAACATCCGATCCGCGCTATGCGTTCATTTTCAAGAACCAAGCCTCTCCGCGTCCGATTGAAGATATCGTGGGCCGTATTTTCCGTCTCCCCGTGAATAACAAACCGATTTCTTGCCTCGATTTTTCTGGTATTCCTTCGGAGGCCCTAAATATTGTCGTCTCCGTTGTCAGCCGTCTCGCTTTCGAACTTGCGACGTGGTCGGAACGGAAGTTACCCATACTTCTGGTGTGTGAAGAAGCGCATAGATATATTCCCCGTGACCGGAATCTTGGATTCCATTCCACGCGCCGGATTATTTCGCGAATCGCGAAAGAGGGTAGGAAATATGGAGTGTCTCTCGCCATTGTTTCGCAGCGTCCGTCCGAATTGGAGCCCTCCACACTGTCGCAATGCTCGACGATCTTCTCTATGCGGTTATCAAATGAATTGGATCAAAATTTCGTTCGCGCAGCAGTGCCGGACGGCGCAGCGGAACTGCTCTCTTTCCTGCCGTCACTCGGTACGGCGGAAACTATGGTTTTCGGTGAATCCGTCAATCTTCCCATGCGGGTCATTCTGGATAATCTGCCGGCTGAATATCGACCGCATAGTTCCAGTGCACAATTTACAGAACTGTGGCAGCGTGATCATGCGACACCGCAAATGATGGAACAAGTTTTCAACCGTTGGCGGGCGCGCAGTCTGCACCCGGATGGAAAGCCGCAGCAGACGTCAGCGCCTGTCACGCCGAGTGTACAGGACACCCGTGCAGCCCTGCGTCGTCGTAACGCTGACCGAGCCCCTGCGCAAAGGCCTCATCAGCCCGCACCTCAGACTGGGACGCTCGCGGCGCAAGCTCGCGAAAAGCTCATGGCGCAAGCTGGACAGAGGTCGCCGCAGCAAACGACATCAACTCTTGCTGATGTGAAAGCGCGTCTGAATTCTGCCTTTCACCGCGATATCTAACGCAACACTGCATTGACCAGAGCGAGGCGTGGCGCTATCGCGTTTTCATGTTTGCAAAGATATCAAAAGCTCAACCCTCTGCCATGACCTCTGGTCGTGCGAATTCCGAAAAATGGTATCTTGAGTATCAATCGACGGAACGCAGTGTGATTGATCCATTGACGGGGAACACCCGTAATGTTGATACGCGCGAACAAATTAAAATGCCGTTCGATACGCTGGAAGATGCTGTGGCTTATGCCAAGGCCAACAATATTCCGCATCGTGTCATTGACCGACCAAAGTCAAAACGCATTCCACGGTCCTATTCGGAAAATTTCGATTATGACCGCAAATTACCCTGGACGCATTAACGTCCATTTCGGGGACCTATAGCTCAACTGGATAGAGCAGCCGCCTTCTAAGCGGCAGGTTGTAGGTTCGAGTCCTACTGGGTCTGCCATTCTTTATCTGCGGGTTATCGCCAACCAGCCTAACCCGCGCGTTTTCACTTAAAATGTGCGTCGAGGAAATCGAGGAAGGCTGGCCAGTCCTCTTTGACGACTCCATGTGTTCCGGGCCTGATCCAGAAAGCGATATCGTCAGCAGGTTGAAAGTCGTCTAACCTTTCAGCCGTAAAACTATCTGCGCCCCAAACTGGCGCGGCAATCTTTGCAGCGCGGTAAGCGCCTTCGGGATCAGACCAGACGTCACGTCGGGCGTTGCCGAGAAGGATGGGTTTGGGAGCGATTGCAGCGAGCAGGGCGGGTGCATCGACAGGCAGACTTCGATAATCATCTGTATAGTCCGAGGCGAGCGGTGTGACCCATTGGGGGTAGCTAGTGACGATATCCTTGAGGCTCTCTCCGGTCTTGTCTCGCATGATGGAAGCCCCAACGGTGCCGGATTGATGCGAGACGGCGGAGTCAATATTATCGCTGAGCGCTGCCGCGATAAGGGCCGTCTTACCATATCTGGAATGACCATAGGCAATGATGGAACGCTCAGGGACGTCAGCTTTCAATTCATCCGCGAGTGCAATTGTAAGTGAAGCCCAAACCGTGAGTGCGCCCGGACGGCTCTCTCCGGCATCCGGAAAAATAGATTTTAATCTTTCGACACCTGCCGCCTTGCGGTCCGGAACATAATCGGGCGGATGCATAACAGCGACGGCGTAACCTCTATCCAGAATATTTTCATAGGGGTGTTCGACGATGTATCGACCAAAGAAATAACCGAAAATTGAACCCAAAGGTCCCATGCTTCTGGCTTCACCGGGCAGTGGGGATTCGCCGTCCCGCGCGACAACGCTTCGATTGCTTGAAAAATTCTGCGTTATAATGACAGGCGCATTGGGTCGATCATTCGGCGTAATGAGAATGATTTCGAACGGATTAGCGGCTTGCCCGTGAGAAACGGCATAGTTTCTGCGCTCGACTGTGGCGCGATTATCAAGCCAGTCAGGTGTGATGACGTCGCGCTCAACCACCTCAAAGCGCGTTGGTTTCAAATAGGGGCCCAAAAGCAATGTTTGAAACTGTTCAAAATCTCGCGCACTCGGCGGGTCTACTGTCTGCGTTCTAATCGGGTCAGGGGATAAGTCAGCTTGTTGCAGGATTGTGCGAGCGGGCGCGCAAGACCCTAAAACTATGACGGCCCAAAGAATCCCGGCAAAGACAATGAAACGAATTATCTTAGAAAACAGATGCAAGAGACTGTTCTATATCGGCTTTCAGATCTGATATGGCTTCAAGGCCACAGGCAAAACGGATGAGTGGGCCTCCCAATCTGTCGGCATGACTGCGTTTGAGTTGCGGATCGCAATGAATAGCGAGGCTCTCAAAGCCGCCATAGGAATAGCCGATACCGAAGAGCTTTAGATTATCAATAAATTTGAGAACATCAGCCTCGTTCAAAGGTTTGAACACGCAGGCAAACAAGCAAGCTCCGCCCGTAAAGTCCCGCTTCCAAAGGTCGTGATCGGGATGATCTGTCACAGCAGGATGCAGAACGGTTTGAATTTCATCGCGGGTCATCAACCATTCCGCCAATGCCAGCGCCGTTGCTTCGGATTGCCGGAACCGTGGCAGGACGGTCCGGAAACCACGCAAAATTTGATAGGCATCATCGGGTGAACTCGCATTGCCGAGTTGTTTGGCTGTGAGTTTGGCCCGAATGAATAGTCCTTCATCCCCGAAAACGGCCGCACCATACATGACATCGCTATGACCACCAAAATATTTGGTGGCGGCGTGGACGGAGATGTCTATTCCGAACTGAAGCGGGTTCAGCGTAATTCCACCTGACCACGTATTGTCGATAAGGGTCGCTACGCCTTTCGCTTTTGCGGATTTCGCAATAGCGGGTAGGTCTTGTATTTCGAAGGTCAGAGAACCGGGACTCTCTAGGAGAATGAGGCTCGTATTCTCGCGAATAAGATCTGAAATGCCTGACCCTATACGCGGATCATAAAGCTCCATCTCTACGCCGTAGCGTTTGAGGAATGTCTGACAAAAATAACGCGTTGGCCCGTAAGCAGAGTCTGTTAGCAAGACATGATCGCCAGGCTTCACAATCGTTAAGATCGGCCCCGTTAGTGCCGCAACACCGGATGGATAGAGTAGGGAACCGACACCGCCTTCAAGCTCAGTGAATAAGTCTGCAAGGGCATCATGGACCGCAGTCCCATGCCGTCCATATCCGCGAATATCACTACGGTAGAGGTCTTCGGCTTTCTCAAATAATAGAGTGGATGCGCGTGTAACAGGGTGACTGACAGGTGTACCCAATCCTGCGGGTGGACGCCCCATATGGGTGAATTTTGTCTCGAGTTGCAGGTCGTCGGCGGACATTAGCAGAGCCAGTTTGGAACGGGCAGGCCCTTCTCGCGAAGGAAGTCCGGATTATAGACTTTTGATTGGTAACGCTGCCCGTAATCGCAGAGGATGGTCACGATCGTGTGACCCGGACCCATTTCCCGCGCCATGTGGATGGCGCCGGCAATATTGATGCCCGATGATCCTCCTAGGCAGATACCTTCCAGCTGGTTGAGTTCAAAAATGATCTGTAGCGCTTCCGTATCTGAAATCCGGTATTGGCGGTCCACTTGAATATCTTTCAAGTTGGCCGTGATCCGGCCCTGACCAATACCTTCAGTGATCGAGTTGCCTTCCGTTTCCAACTCACCGTGATCGTAATATGCGAACATCTTGGAACCATAAGGATCTGCCAAGCCGATTTGTACATCCGGATTTTTTGCCTTCAACGCCATGGACACACCGCCCAATGTTCCACCTGACCCGACGGCACAGATAAAGCCATCGACTTTACCATCCGTCTGGTCCCAAATTTCAGGCCCTGTTGTGCAGATATGCGCATCCCGATTGGCCGTGTTGTCAAACTGGTTCGCCCAGATGGCCGTGTTTGGCTCTTTCTCGTTCAATTCCTTGGCCAGGCGTTCAGAGAAATGGATGTAGTTTCCAGGATTTGCATAGGGAACCGCATCCACCTCAATCAATTCCGCCCCGAGGAGTTTAACCGCATCTTTCTTCTCTTGGCTCTGAGTGCGGGGCATCACGATCTTGCAACGATAGCCGAGCGCGGAACAGACCATGGCCAGCCCGATTCCAGTATTACCTGCCGTGCCTTCGACAACAATGCCGCCGGGCATCAAGGCACCTGACTTTTCAGCCGCACGGATGATTGAGAGGGCGGCACGGTCTTTGACGGATTGACCAGGGTTTAAAAACTCGGCTTTGCCGTAAATTTCGCAACCCGTCATCTCGGACGCGTCTTTCAAATAGAGCAAAGGCGTATTGCCAATAAGGTCGAGTACGGAACGGGCTTTCATCAATCTTCACCTGTGTCAGGAAATGTGATGACCGTTTGCCGCACTCACTGCGCAAAATCCATATGTTTTCGCGATGTCACGTGATAGTGCACAGTCCATGACCGATAAACCTAACAGTCTCATTGAATTACCAACACCCGATGGCGGGACATACCGAATTGGGAACGACCAAACGCTGACCATTCTGGCCGGACCCTGCGCGATGGAGTCGCGGGATCATGCCCTGATGACGGCGGAGCGGTTGAAGGGGATTGCTGAGCGTGTCGGTGTTCAGCTGATCTATAAATCCAGCTATGACAAAGCGAACCGAACCAGTATCCATTCGCCGCGCGGTATAGGTCTGGACGGCGCACTTCCAATATTTGCAGAGATACAATCTGAATTGGGCCTACCCTGCGTCACAGACATACACACGGCGGAACAGGCGAAACGCGTCGGAGAGATTGTCGACGTTCTACAAATACCCGCCTTCCTCTGTCGTCAGACGGACCTCTTGGTCGCGGCGGCGGAAACGGGTCGTGTGATAAATGTGAAGAAGGGACAGTTTCTCGCACCTTGGGATATGAAAAATGTCCTGAATAAATTGGTTGAAGCCGGGAATGCGAACATCATGGCCTGCGAACGTGGGGCGAGTTTTGGCTATAACACGCTCGTCACGGATTTCCGCGGTCTCCCGATTATGAAGAGCTTTGGCGCACCCGTTGTTTTCGATGCCACGCACAGCGTCCAACAGCCCGGTGGGCAGGGCGGTACATCTGGTGGTCAACGCGAATTTGTTCCGGTGCTCGCACGGGCAGCCGCAGCCATTGGCGTCGCGGCGATATTCATGGAGACCCATCCCGATCCTGAAAACGCACCGAGTGACGGCCCTAACATGGTCCCCATGGATGAGTTTGAAACGCTGCTGACGGATATCAAACGTTTCGATGATCTAGCGAAGTCTTAATCAGGAATTGTGACGGGGGCGTCTTCGACGACCTCCATCTCGAAATCATCCAACATTGCGCCTGCGCGTTCGGGCAGATCTCCGGATTTTAGGCGGGCCTCAACCCGTCTCTTCGCATCTTGTTTCAAATCCTCATAGAACAGGTTGGACGGTAGTGTTCTAAACTTACCTCCGACTTTCAGGGGACGGCGCAGGCTCTTACTTCGTGGAATATCTACTAAGAGTAACCCACCTTGGCACTGCGCACCGGATTGTTTGGTCATGGGTGCGGGATCCATATCCGGGTCCAGGCCTTCCGCCGCGACGCCGCCAAGATGCAAACGCGGAGGCGCATAATCCTCAGAAGACGTCCAGAGGAGGGGGTTGGTGCAGAGTGTCGGACGGTTCGCAATGGCCTCATAATCCTGACCGTTATGAACCAGTAACCGTTCAGAAAACCGTTCAGCGATCACCTTATCCTTTGAGGTAAAAGACCCAAAGGCTACCACGCATCCGGTCTGCTCCGGGGTCTCGCAAGGAAGGAGATTAGACATTGGACCTTTGAAAAATTCTAGCGGCAGGGGGTGGTCAATGACATAGGCGACGGCCAAGCGATCTCTTAGGTCGCCCTGAAAAAAGTCCATCAGTAATCTTTGAACATGGGAGGCCCCCTGATTATGGCCGACTAGAACAATGGGTCGTTCCGGCGGAGAGTTCTCGAGAAAATATTCAAAGGCCCGTTTAATATCCTGATAGGCAAAATCCTGAGCCTGCTGCGCGTCTTCACGGTTCGTCATGAATGCATAGAGGGAGGCTTGGCGGTAATTTGGCGCGAATAACCGCCCCGCCTGACCATAAGGCGACACGTAATTAGGTCGCACGATCTTCTTCATTTTATTTCGCTTGCGGTCCTGCCACGGCAGGTTCCAATGTTCCCCGCCACGATAGACGCTCGGCACAGCCACAAAGACATCGCCTTTGGCTTCTAGCGTATAGGGGTCTTCGCCTAAATCGGGGCGCGCCAACCAACTCTCGGCTTCGGTGTAAACAGGGGCAATAGGTGGTTCATAAGTTTGAAACGGTTGTCCGGGGTCTTGAATACTCTGGAAAATATCATCGCGGTAGAGATAGGCGATTATCAGAAGGACAAAAGCAATACCGAGCAATGCGGCCATGACCCTTAGTAAGCGCTCAAAATTTCTTGATTTCGACATAGAATGACCCGTTCATGAAAATGTACCCTAGCCCATCATTCCCCTATGGGGTAGCGAGGAGCCGAGTTTGTACTGAAATTTAAGGCTATGGCATGAAAGACGATACAAAAGTGGACGCTGATCCGTCTCTGTCTAAGTCGGGCTTTTTCTATAAACCCGATGATGTCTCAAAATTTTCACTTTTGAAATGGCTTAGGAATCGTTTTTTCACAGGCGTTGTTGTCGCCATTCCGATTGTCACGACCCTTCTTGTTGTCAGCTGGGTTGTACAAAAGGTTGATAATAACGTTTTTAAAATCATCCCCGACTCCCTCAATCCAGAGACCTACTTAGGCTTCGCTATCCCCGGCTTAGGATTGATTATATCAATTATCTTGCTTTTCCTCTTAGGGATCATAGCCTCTAATTTTATCGGGAAATCGCTCATTCGGTCCGGCGAGAGTCTGTTGGACCGTGTCCCTGTTGTCAGTCCCGTCTATAACGCCCTGAAACAAATCGTTCAGACGGTCGCGGCGCAAAAGGATCGTGCTTTTCGTGATGTTTGTCTGCTGGAATATCCGAGAAAAGGTGTCTGGGCGCTCGGTTTTGTTACGGCTGACCTAGGCGGCGAAGCCAAGCGGGAATTGGGCGATAATATGGTTTGTGTGTTTGTCCCGACGACGCCCAACCCGACATCCGGCTTTCTTTTATTTTTACAGAAAGGCGACATCAAGATTCTGGATATGACGCCGGAAGAGGGCGCGAAAATGATTATCTCCGGCGGGATGGTCTCAAGCCGTCCGGATTCTGTTTTGGACGCGGGTGGTGGTGTCGACATGAACGAGACGGAAGAAAATAAGACTCCGATACCCTCGCTCTAACCCGCGCGCATCATCGCGATGCCGTAATCCTGTTCAAATAAATATAAGAGGGTCCGCGCCGCTTGCCCTCTAGGTGAAGTCAAACCCGGGTCTTTTTGTACGAGCAGCCGCGCGTCTTGAGTGGCCGTTTCCAACAAGTCTTTATGACGATCCAAATTGGCGAGTTTGAAATTCGGGACACCCGATTGTGCGGATCCCAATAGGTCGCCTGACCCCCGTAACTCCCAGTCTTTTTCCGCGATCAGGAACCCATCTTCGGATTGACGCATAATTTCCAAACGGGCTTTCCCATTTACCGAGAGCGGCCCCTGATACATGAGGAGACAGGAGGATTTCTTATCCGATCGTCCGACCCGTCCGCGAAGCTGATGAAGCTGCGCGAGGCCAAACCGTTCCGCATGTTCTATGACAATGATGGTTGCATTGGGGGCGTCCACGCCGACCTCAATCACGGTCGTCGCGACAAGAATATCAAATTCGCCCGCCTTAAATCTCTGGCTCATCGCCTCTTTTTCCTGCGCTGAGAGGCGGCCATGGAGCAGTCCGACGCGCTCTCCAAATATTGCCGTGAGTTGGCGGTGCCGATCCTCAACAGAAGAGAGGTTCAGGACTTCGCTATCTTCGACAAGAGGGCAAACCCAATAAACTTGGTTTCTTTCTTTCAAGGCGCGCCCGACACCGTCGATGACATTGTCCAATCGTTCGAGCGGGATGATCGCCGTCTCAATCGGGACGCGGCCTGCGGGTTTTTCGTCCAAGATTGAAATATCCAAATCGCCGTAACTCGTCAGCGCCAGTGTTCTTGGAATAGGTGTCGCCGTCATCACGAGGAGGTCTGTCGCTTGGCCTTTCTCAGTCAGGCGCAGACGGTCCCGAACACCAAAACGATGTTGTTCATCAATAATCACGAGGCCAAGATTTTTGAACTCGGCCTTGTCTTGGAACAGGGCGTGTGTGCCGACAATCACGTCAATATACCCTTCCGCCATACCCGTCGCCAGTGCTTCCCGCGCCTTACCTTTATCCCGGCCCGTGACGGCTTCCACGGTCAATCCGGCGGGTTCGAGAAAGGTTCGGAGTGTCTCAACGTGCTGTCGCGCCAATATCTCTGTCGGTGCCATCAGGGCCGTCTGCACGCCTGCCTCGGCCGCATAGGCGCATGCGAGGGCGGCGACGAAGGTCTTACCCGCGCCGACATCCCCTTGGAGCAGACGCGCCATGCGATCGGGTGAGGACATATCCAATTTGATCTCATCAAAACTCCGTGCTTGCGCACCCGTGGGCGGGAAGGGTGCGCCTTTCAACACGTCCTCGACATAATTGCCTTCGGACTTCAGTGACCGTCCGCCCAGCCCGCGATGTCGTTCCCTGACTAAGGCCATGGCCAGTTGCTTGGCAAAGATTTCATCATAAGCGAGACGGCGGCGGATGGGGCTGTCCGGACTAATATCCACGGGATGTTCCGGACGATGGAGGAGGGCAAGTGCCTCGTCATAATCCGGCCAATCCTGTTGTGCCTTAAAGGCGGGATCGAGCCAGTCGCCGAGGTCTTCTCCGTCCAACACTTTATCCAACCCAGCATTGACGGACTTTCGCGCCACTTTCTGACCTAATCCTGCTGTGAGCGGGTAGAGAGTCTCCAGCTCCGGCAACTCCTCCGCTTTTTCCAAGGGCAGGACGTAATCCGGATGCGTCATTTGGATCTCGGCATTGAAGACTTCACATTTGCCGGAGATCAATCGCCGCGAGCCCTCCGGCATCATCTTTTCCATACTTTGCGGATAGGCTTTGAACCATGTCAGGGTCATGTCGCCCGTGTCGTCAAAAACGCGGACGCGGTAGGGACGGTTTCTGGCATTCGGCGCGATGTGTTTCCCGACGGTCACTTCGAAGGTCGCGATATCGCCTTCCAATGCGCCCGCAATCGTCGGGCGGTTCGTGCGGTCGATTAATCCGGATGG
This sequence comes from Litorimonas sp. WD9-15, assembly GCF_050271975.1. NCBI lineage: Bacteria > Pseudomonadati > Pseudomonadota > Alphaproteobacteria > Maricaulales > Robiginitomaculaceae > Litorimonas > Litorimonas sp. WD9-15. The sequence continues at coordinate 2,216,668 of NZ_CP189850.1, read as the reverse complement.
CGGCGTCAGGACAAGATCCCGCACGCGCGGCCCCATGGCGCGCGTCAATGCTTCTGCCGTTTTCTCACCCACGCCTTTTAGCGACGTCACATCGGCATAATAGGCGTTAAGTGCGGCAGGTCTGACGGCGGGTGAACGGGACATATCGCCCTGATGACGGGAAAATCTCATCCGCACAAGTGACAGCCGCGTTTCACCTCTATATGAGGCGCAACATGACCGAAACTGACATGCAAACACGCCGTAAAAGACTCGTCTATCGTGCCAATTATCGGGGTTTTAAAGAGGCTGATATGATTCTTGGAGGCTTCGCGAAAGCATACATGGAGACGATGACGGATGCGGAAGTTATCATGTTCGAAGACCTGCTCGGCGCGAAAGACCACGATATTTATGCTTGGATCATGGAAACGCTGCCCGTGCCTGCCAATTACGATACACCACTTTTAGAACGTTTACGCACGTTCAACCCGATAGCTTAATATGCAGATACAGCTCTCCCGATATATCGGGCCGGAAAAGACACTGACCGCTTCGGGATTGCCGGAGGGTGCGGACGCTCTGGCCTTCACCCGCGCGGTTAAGCGCGACAAAAAACCTTCACTATTCATTGCGCGGGATGATGCGCGGGCGGCGGCTTTTGCGTCAGCTTGTCGATTTTTTGCGCCGGATGTTCCGGTGCTGTCTCTGCCAGCTTGGGATTGCCTACCCTATGACCGTGTTTCGCCAAGCCGGACATTGGCCGCACGACGGGCCGGGGCATTGTTCTTCCTGACAACGATAGACCGGACAAAACCCTATATCATCGTCACAACGATTAGCGGCGCGATGCAGAATGTCCCGCCGCGCGGGGTTATCGCAAGTGCGGGCCTCCACGCCAAAGTCGGCGAGGATATAGAGCGGGAGCGGATTGAGACCTATCTCACAAATAACGGCTATAGTCGCGCGTCTACCGTAGTTGAGGCGGGTGATTTCGCTGTCAGGGGGGGTATCGTTGACATCTTCCCGCCTACGGAACGTGTCCCTTTGCGCTTGGATTTCTTTGGTGACGAAATTGAGAGCATACGCGAGTTTGATGTGGACAGTCAGCGGACCTCGGCTTCTCGCTCCGAATTGACTCTCGCGCCTGTGTCCGAGGTCTTTATGACAGAAGACTCGATTAGCAATTTCCGCCGGAATTATATTGCCTCATTCGGGGGAGGGGTCAGCCGTGACCCGATCTATGCCGCCGTGGTCGAAGGCATTCGTCCGCAGGGAATCGAACATTACCTCCCGCTTTTTTACGATCATGTTGAGACGGTTTTCGATTATTTTGGACCCAATACACTTGTCGGGCTGGATGGATTGCTAACCGAAGCGAAGCGGGAACGTATCGACTTGATTGAGGACTTTTACACCTCCCGCAAAGAACATGCCGATGCCCGCGATAGCGGCAGCGGCGATCCGTCCAAAATGGCGGGGCTCTACCGTCCACTGCCTGTCTACGCGCTCTATCTGGATGAGTTGAACTGGGACGACGCCCTCGCCAATCTGCGCCAGCGGCAACACACTCCTTTTGACAGCCCCGATGAAAATGTCATCGATTTCGGCGGTAAGCCGTCACGTAATTTTTCCGCTGAACGGCGCACCGAAGGCGTGAATGTCTTTGAGATCGCAGCGAAACATATCAATGAATTAAAGGATGCTGGCCAACGCGTTTGGCTCGGCTGTTGGACGGATGGGTCGCGGGAACGGTTGACCAGTGTCTTTGAAGATCAGAATCTGATTGTTCCCAAGGTGGAGCCACAAGCGGCGCGGGACAGCAAGCCCGGTTCTGTTCGCGCGGTGATTTTACCGATTGAAAATGGGTTTACGCTCGGTGCGCTGTCTATCTTGTCTGAGCAGGATATCCTCGGCGATCGCCTGATAAACCGCGGACGAAAACGCAAGGCCAAGAATTTCATTGCGGAAGCCGCGTCTCTCTCTCCCGGCGATCTTATCGTGCATATTGATCACGGGCTAGGACGCTATCTCGGATTGAAAACCTTGCAGGTCGGAGATGCCCCACATGACTGTCTTGAACTGGAATATGCGGGTGAGGCGAAACTCTATCTGCCTGTCGAGAATATCGAATTGCTCTCACGCTATGGCAGTGCAGGGGACGGCGCGGTTCTTGACCGTCTTGGCAGTGCGGCCTGGCAGGCCCGCAAGTCGAAAGCCAAAGGCCGATTGCGCGAAATGGCGGCAGGCCTCATCAAGATTGCGGCGAAACGTGCCTTGCGTCGGGCCGACCCGATAACACCGGATGAGTTGACCTATAACGAATTCGCAGCCCGTTTCCCTTACATCGAGACCGATGACCAATTGCATGCAATTGATGATGTTTACAAAGACCTTGCCAGCGGTCGTCCTATGGACCGTTTGATTTGCGGGGATGTTGGTTTTGGGAAAACCGAAGTCGCGCTGCGGGCCGCATTCGCCGTCGCTATGGCCGGGCAACAGGTCGCGATTGTTGCACCAACGACCATTCTTTCTCGCCAGCATTTCAAAACATTCCTCGCGAGGTTCAGGGGTTGGCCAGTGGAAGTGCGTCAACTCTCTCGCTTGGTCAGTGCGAAAGAGGCGAAGCAGACGAAGGAAGACCTCGCCAGCGGCAAAGTTGATATCATCATCGGGACCCACGCGCTTCTAGCCAAAACAGTGAAGTTTTCCCAACTTGGCTTGGTCATCGTCGATGAAGAACAACGGTTTGGTGTCCAACATAAGGAGCGGCTCAAATCTCTTCGCGCGGACGTTCATGTCCTGACTCTGACGGCGACGCCCATTCCGCGTACCTTGCAAATGGCGCTTTCCGGTATTCGTGAACTCTCCCTCATCGCGACGCCTCCCGTCGACCGTCTCGCCATTCGCACATACGTAACACCGTGGGATGAAGTGTCTCTGCGCAAAGCTCTATTGCGGGAGAAATATCGCGGCGGGCAGTCCTATTTCATCTGCCCGCGTATCGCCGATATTCCCCGTATCGAAGAATTCATGCGCAATGCCGTGCCAGAAGTAAAATATATCATCGCCCACGGCCAGATGGCGGCGGGCGCGTTGGAAGACATCATGACAGCCTTTTACGACGGCGAATATGATGTGCTGATTTCCACCTCGATCATCGAAAGCGGGATTGATATTCCGTCCGCCAATACAATGATTATTTATCGCTCTGATCGTTTCGGCCTCGCACAGCTTTACCAGATGCGCGGTCGGGTGGGTCGGTCCAAGGTCAGGGCCTATGCCTATCTAACCATGCCGGAAGCCCAGATTGCGACGGAAGGGGCGTTAAAGCGGCTCAAAATTCTTCAATCACTCGACAATCTCGGCGCGGGTTTCACGCTTGCCAGTCATGATCTCGATATGCGCGGTGGTGGCAACCCGCTCGGCGAAGAACAATCGGGCCATATCAAGGACCTCGGTGTCGAACTCTACCAACATATGTTGGAAGAAGCCGTCGCAGAATTGCGCGATGATGACGAAATGGTCCGAGATGAAACCTGGACGCCACAAGTCAATGTTGGGGTCGCTGTTCTCATCCCTGAAGGTTATATTTCCGACCTCAATCTGCGCTTGTCGACCTATCGCCGGATAGCTGATATTGAAGATGATGAGCAATCAAATGCCCTCGCGGCGGAACTGATAGACAGGTTTGGCCCAATACCGGAAGAGGTCGACCACCTTCTAAAAGTCATGAAAATCAAGCGCCTCTGCCGTAAATCACATGTTGCCAAGGTCGATGCCGGGCCAAAAGGCGTCGTGATGCATATGCGTCATGAGGATATCAAAGACCCGTCTATTATTATGAACGCCATCACTAAGAATAATGGCTGGCGGTTACGGCCAGACCAAACGATCCTTGTGATGGGGAATTTTCAGGATCCGAAACATCGCTTGCGCGGCACAGAACGGGCAGTCGCGGCTCTTATACCAGAAGCAAAACGTAAAGTCGCCTAAACCGAAGCCTGTTCCAATTCGTGAAGAAGGCTTCTGAGCGCTTGCGACGCTGTCTCGCCTGACTTGACTTCCAATATTGCTGTGGAGGCGGAAAGGGTTAGAGCCGTAATGCCCGCGCTAGTCGTTTTGAAGGAAAACGTTTCGAGGAGCGGTTTTATCCGGTCTAAAACATGCTGGGCATCTAATTCCGATGTCTCATTCAAAGCCATGAGAAAACCATCTTCATGGCGACAGACAACATCCTGCATCCGGACCATGTCTTGAATCATTACGCCGGTTTCAACGAGCGCATTTTCAATACTGTCATTCTCAATGGTATCAAAACTATCGGGTGTGAAACTCAGACCTATCAGAGATAGATTCTGCTGTGTTTTCGCAGCATAATCAACACATCTCACAAGATGCGCATCAAAAAAGGTGCGGGAGAAAACAGTCCCTGAGCCATCGCGATGTTTATCTGAGACGAGTTCAAACAATTCCCGTTTCATTTGCTCATGCACGCGGTGGTAATTCGCGAGCTCGAGAATACGCCCTCTGATTTCCTCGGGTTCAGCCTTCACACTGACAATGTCGCGGGCGCCCCGTGCATAGGCGGTATCGCGGTCCTCAAAGGAGTCATTGACAAGGAAGAGAGTTGGCACGTGGTAGAGTTTTGTATTTTTGCGCATCGTCTCGGAAATGCTCAGCGCGGGCTCCGGTTGCTCTAAGGCATTCATTATGACGGCATCAAAAGGATCGCCGTGGAGATAATCAAAAGCGGAAAAACTGGTAAAGGCGGCCACGACCTCGACACCCTTATCCTGCAGGGCATTTATTACGACCATGAAGGCGGGAGAGGCTTTGCCGATAAACAAAACGCGGAAAGGACGGTCGGGGGACATATCGCCCAATTCTACGTCTTCATTGAAATCTTCGCGTAATGTCGCGACGCGTCGATGAATTTCAGCCTCTATCGTTCCCAAGCGGATCATGCTGCTCACACGGTTGGCGATTTGCGAGGCATGCATCGGGGCAAAAACCGTCGAGTCAAATTCGTCGGTCAGGCCTTTGGCAGGTCTGGAGAGCGCTCCAATTAAGGGTAATTGACGGGGCGCGTAATGTTGCCGAACGACCTTCGCGATCTTAGGAGACATCTCGACATAATCCGTGAGATGGCAGAGTATCGCGTCCGGCGCCTTGACCGGCGTGGAGGTCAGTGTTCGGCCATCGAACAAACAGAGCAAAACATCGAAATCCAAGCCCCGAAGAGAAACTGCTACGGACCGACTGGCGGCCGGATTGTCTGAGACAATCAATATCCGCGTCTTCGGAGATTTCGAAGCGAGAAGTTTGCGACGGGCGGGAATCACTTTTTGAGCAAGAGCGGACATAGGGAAAACCCTATGTTCGAATTCCTACCAGCTTGTTAACCACGTCTGTGAAGACGTGGTCACGTTTTACCACCCGCAGGTTCGGTCTTTGTTTTCTTCTTGCAAGTAAGTCATCACGGGGGCGAAATATTCGAGAATCGCAGAGCCGTCCATTTCCCGTGTGCCCGTGAACGCTTCGAGCGCATCCGGCCAAGGTTTTGACGCGCCCATTTCCATCATCGTGTTGAACTTTTCGCCGACTTCTTTGTTCCCGTAAACGGAACATCGGTGGAGCGGGCCCTCGAAGCCGGCCTGCTCACATGCGGCCTGATGGAACTGGAACTGTAAAATATGGGCGAGGAAGTAGCGCATATAGGGCGTGTTGCCCGGAATGTGATATTTCGCACCGGGATCAAATGCATCCGTGGGACGGTCTGCAGGCGGCTTGAGCCCCTGATACTTCTCGCGCAATTCCCACCAACCATCATTATACTCAGACGGAGAATAGGTCCCGTCAAAGACTTTCCAACGCCATTGATCCACCATCAGACCGAAGGGCAGAAACGCGACTTTGTCCATGGCCTGCCGCATGAGTAGCGCAAGATCGGCGTCTTCACCCGGAACGGCATCCGCGTCGAGCAAACCGATCTCCACCAAGTATTCCGGTGTGATCGATAGAGCAATCATATCGCCAATGGCTTCGTGGAAGCCATCATTGGCCCCGTCATGGAAAAAGGCCGATTGGTCTTTATAGGCGCGTTGATAGAAATTATGACCGAGTTCATGATGAACCGTTGAGAAATCTTCTCCGTTCACTTTCGTGCACATCTTAATGCGAACATCATCTTGCGCGTCGATATTCCAGGCTGAGGCATGGCAGACGACTTCGCGGTCTTCCGGCTTAGTGATCAAAGACCGCTCATAAAATGTGTCAGGCAGAGGCTCAAATCCCATAGAGGTGAAAAACTGCTCAGCCGTTTTGACCATTTTCAGCGCGTCATAATCATTTTCGACGAGGAGTTCTGTGACATCGACCCCTTTACCGCCGCCTTCGGGCGCGACATCGTCATAAACATTACCCCAGCTTTGACCCCACATATTGCCGAGAACATCTGCACGAATGGGTTCATCCAATGGTACAATCTCGTCGCCATATTTTCCGTTGAGTTCTGCCCGAACATAGCAATGCAACTCGTCATAGAGCGGTTTGACCTGTCCCCAGAGACGATTAGCTTCTTCCGCAAAAGCCTCCGCATCCATATCGTAACCCGCGCGCCAGAGATCGCCCGCATCTTTAAAGCCAAGCTCTTGCGCGCCTTCATTGATGATTTCGACCATGCTAGCGTAATCTTTTTTCATGCTGGGCGAGACAGTCCGCCAGCCCTCCCACACGGCTTGTAATTCCGCCGGATCATCAGATGTCGCAATGATGTCAGAGGCCTCATAGAGTGATAGCGTCTTGCCATTCATCTCAAACGTTCCCGTGCCGTAAGCACTGTCCAAGCGCGTCATGATCTGCGCCAGTTCTTTTGCAGCCGCGGGATTATCCGGCGCAGGGAAGTTTGATCCGCGCAATAGTCCGTTCATTTTCCGGCGCATATCCGCAGGAAGGTTTAGACTGTTAAAACGCTTGGCCTCTTTCGAAAGCCGTGTTGACAGTTTCGCACCTTGCTCGGCCATGCGGGCTTCAAGTGCATTTGTATCCTGCGTGATAAAGTTGGCTTTTACCCAAGCCGTTTGTGCGGCGAATTTTCCAAATTCTGAAATCTCGGTCTCCGCATTTTCGAGAAACTCTTTCGCTTCCTGCACAGTTGGTGCGGATTGCGCCGTCGCGCCCATTGTCTGTTTCGAGGCCTCCATTAATTCTGAGCCTGTTTTGGTTGCGTCCGTTACAATCGTTTCTATAGCATCCGGGTCCGTCGTGACCGTTTCCGGGGCATCCGTTGCAGCCGGACAGCCTGCAAGGAAAAGCGCAGAGAGGCACAGGGCCGATGCGGAAAGAAGGTTGGCTTTAATTTTCATGGCATCCTCTAAATTCTGCGTCCGTATCTTACGCACGTTCTGCAATCCTTTTGTCTTTGCTTAGTCGTAAACAGAGGGCAGTAACGGTTCAAGAACACAGTCAAAACGAGGCGCGATTCCAAGCGCTTTCATTGATGAGTGCGACCAAAAGGACACATTTTCATGGCTTTAAATCCGGCACAGTCCCGCCCCGGCCTTTTAATGGTCAATCTCGGCTCTCCCGATTCGCCAACGGCATCGGATACACGGCGTTATCTCGCGCAATTTTTGCACGACTATCGGGTCATCGACACATCACGGTGGATTTGGTGTCCCGTCCTCCACGGGATTATATTGCGTACCCGGCCGAAGAAATCTGCTGAAGCCTATGAGTCCATCTGGCATGAGCCCGCAGAGTTCCCCGGTGACGAAGCTCCGCTCATCCGGATCACCCGCGCACAGGCAGCTGGCGTTCAGGCACGGTTGGGCGACGGCGTAGAAGTCGAAATTGCGATGCGTTACGGCAATCCGTCCATCGGGTCCGCCATTGATCGTCTCAGAGAGAAAGGCTGCACGCGGATAGCGGTGCTGCCACTCTACCCGCAATTTGCCGGTGCGACGACGGCCTCTGTTTATGACGGTGTGGCGATGGCCTTAGAGGAGCGCATGGACGTTCCCGAACTCCGTTTCCTGCGCCATTACTATGATGACCCGCGTTACATTGAAGCTTTGGCGCAAAGTATTGAAACCCATTTGGAACCTCTGGATTGGACGCCGGATGTCATCATGACGTCCTATCACGGTCTCCCGCAGAGTTACGTCGATAAGGGCGATCCCTATCAGTCAGAGTGTTTGGAAACGACGGAACTGTTACGTCAGCATATGGGTAAAACGGAAGAGGAGCTTTACGCGACCTTCCAATCACGGTTCGGACCAAAGGCGTGGTTGCAGCCCTATACGGATAAAACGCTGGAAGCCATTCCTGCGCAGGGCGTCAAGAAAGTTGCCGTGATGATGCCGGGCTTTTCCGCTGATTGTTTGGAGACATTGGAAGAAATCGCGATCGAAGCGAAGGAGAGTTTCGAGGAACATGGGGGAACGCATTTCACAACCATCCCTTGTTTGAATGCGGATGAACTCCATCTCGATTTGTTGGCCGATCTCGCGAAAGAGCGGCTGTTAAATGGCTGGCTTTAGGCGCTGGAAAATCTCTTCGATTGATAATGTGTGATCAAGGATAACATCCGAACTGATTGTGGCATCGGCTAAAGCGTCATAGGCCTTTGCACGTGCGGTTAGTAAATTCGGATAGGATTCCAGAATGGCCTCGGTTTTATCCTGCCCATCTCTGCAATGATAATGACCGTGCCAGATAAGGGGTTTGGGCTGTTTGAAATACTGGACTTTCAACCTTTCGACCGCCTTATCAGACGCCGCAATATGTATGACATACCAATGATTTGCGAGCGTTTCCAAAACCTCATTGGTCGTGTAAATCACGCTGCCCGTCGTATCAAGAATAGCGTTCTGTCCTTCATATTTTACCGCCTGAGCCGTTGCCTGGTTTTCCAGCGAAATAGAGTGCGCCTCCCGCTCCGCATAGCCGTCCGAATAGGGCTGGCCCTGCCAAGCGGCAAAGTCATCCATGCTGTCGTGGCCCAGATTTTCCCAGATGATCTTATCGACTTCGATCAGATCAAAATCGAAAGCGGTCGCGAGGCGCATGCCCGTATAGCTTTTTCCAATATTGGACATGCCGACGAGGGCGATGTGTAATGCGCCGGTCGCGTAACGGCGCTCGAACTCTGCCCGCGTCAATTTCATCAGGCGTTATCAGCCAGATAATCGGATAGCGCATCAAGCGTCGGCGCCATAACATGCATGCGCTTTTTCTTCTTCATCGCTTTTGCGAGGGGCGCGGGCAGCGGAATATCAGTGTGGAGAATGCGCTCGACACTATCGGCAAACTTTGCCGGATGGGCCGTACCCACGGTAATACGTGTGAACGGACGGTCCACATCTTCCGCAAATTTTTCCATCGCGAGATGTCCCACCGCTGTATGCGGACACATGATATACCCGGTCTCGGTATAGACGCGGCGGATATGACGTTCCGTTTCCACATCACTAAATGAAGCGCCCCAGCAGACGTCGCGGACCTTGTCGTAATCCTCGTCATAGAGCGAGAGAATGCGCGGGAAGTTATTCGGGCGTCCAATGTCCATGGCATTGGAGAGTGTCGGAACACTCGGGCGAGGTGTGTATTCGCCGGAGGCCAGATAATCGACAAAGGGATCATTCGCATTATTGCCGATCACAAAGCGGTCAATTGGCGCGCCCATCTTTTTCGCAATTAAGCCACCCGTAAGATTCCCCAGATTTCCTGACGGAATAGAATAGACGAGCGGACGGTTGGGATAGGCGGCTTTGGCCTGTAGCGACGTCCAGAAATAATAGAAACTCTGCGGAATCACGCGTCCGACATTGATGGAATTCGCGCTCATCAAGTCGTGTTTCGCGGTTAGCGCCTTATCGCCAAAGGCCTGTTTCACCAGCTGCTGGCAATCATCAAATGTTCCGTCCACGCAAATGGCTTGAACATTGGATCGCTTCGTTCCCATCGTTGTGAGCTGTTGTTCCTGAACCTTGCTCACGCCGCCTTTCGGGAAGAGGATAAAAACTTTGATGCCCTTCTGGTCGAGGAAAGCATCGCCAATCGCACCGCCCGTATCGCCGGAGGTCGCGACGAGGATTGTGCGTCTCTGCTTCGTTGTCCCCATAAGATGGCTGGCTGCACGACCCATGAACCGCGCGGCAAAGTCTTTAAAGGCGAGAGTCGGGCCGTGGAAGAGTTCCAGTACGAAGTCTTCTGCGACGGGCGCGAGTGCAGGGTCCAGCACATCACCCTTTGGCGTTCGCATCGGAACATCGAAATTATAGGCATCGCGGCAGAGGGCCAATAAGTCGGTTTTCGTGAACCTCTCATCTGTGAAATGCGGCGCAAGTTCCGCCGCACAATCCGCAAAGGACTTCGCGCCCAGCACCGCTGTTTCTTCCGAAGTAAAATGCGGAAGCGTATCCGGCATCCACAAGCCACCATCCGGCGCAAGGCTGGCCAGAAGCGCATCGCCAAAACTGGCTGAGGTTTTGGGGTCGAGGTGGGAGTGGTAATTCATGCGCGTCCCTTTAGCCTAGACTACGTTTCGCGCAAGTTTTTACCTCAAAAATCTCTATCGGACCCGCACGGCATGCGCGAGGATGTTGACCATTGTCGCGCGAGCGGTCGTTGATCCTGTATTCCGGATGAGATGCGGACGGTCCGCGCGATAACGGAGCGTTTCTCCGGCTACCGCGTTCCAGCTTTCACTCCCGATTACGACAGTCAGTTCACCTTCCAAAACACTCAGGTTTTCAATTGATCCCTGTGGATGTGGTGAGCTTTCCAGGACGCCGCCCGATTGTGCCGTGAAATCATACCACTGCACAAATTCCACTGTGTCCAGAGAGCCGAGGATTTGCAATTCACAGAGTCCGTCCTCCGATTGCAATTTAGGTATATCCTGTATGACGGCTTTCTGAACGAGAGTGCTCTTACTCGGCGCGTCCGACACCATCGCTTCAACACTTGTCCCCAAAGCCTGCGAGAGGCGGGAAAGTGTCGCCAATGTTGGATTGCTCTCATTCTTCTCGATTTGCGAAATCATGGACTTGGCGACGCCGGACAGTTCAGATAGGTCGCCGAGTGACATCTGATCCGCCGTGCGAAGCCGTTGGATCGTCTGTCCCAGTTTTTCCGACAGCGCTTCTGTTTCGGGGCAGGGTAATCTTTTGGAACGGGCCATAAAGTTTTCGTGGGGTGGTGGATTTCTCGTTATCGTTCTATATATAGAACACCAGCGTTCAATCAAGTGAACGGTTTGCGTCAGCAGAGAATACCGAGTTTAAGAGACGATATGCAGTATCTACCCATACATTTCGACACGCGCGGGGTCACGATTCTTGTGGTGGGCGGCGGTCCGGCGGCGGAAGCGAAGCTGCGGACATTGCTGAAGACCGAGGCGCATTTACGCGTGATTGACACTGAAGTCGGCCCCGAAGTCGCCAGATGGGCCGAAGCCGGAAAGCTGGAATGTGTCAAGCGCGATTATGAAGCCAGTGATCTGGACGGTGTTTCGCTTGTCTATGCCGCGACTGAAGATGACCTGCTAAATTCCGAGATTGCAGAAGCTGCAACGGCCCGACAAATTCCGGTCAATGCCGCTGACCAAAAAGATGCCTGCCGCTTTATCACGCCGGCACTCGTGGACCGCGCGCCTGTGCTCGTCTCCATCGGCACAGAAGGCACGAGCCCCGCTTTGGCGCGGGCGCTTAAAGCTGACCTCGAAACACGCCTCCCGCCTGAGACGGGGCGTTTTGCTATCAAGACCAAGGCGTTACGCGACAAAGTGAAAGCCATCATGCCCGATCTCGCGGATCGTCAGCGCTTCTGGGCGGGTATATTCGGCGGCAAGGATTTGACGGCACAACTCCGGACCTCTCCCGAAGACCTCACCGCGCAAGTTGAAAACCATCTGCAGGATAAAGACGAAATTGCGGGGAAAGTTATCCTTGTCGGGGCAGGGCCCGGTGATCCGGATATGCTCACAACAGCCGCGCGTCGTGCGCTCCATGCTGCGGATGTCATCGTCTATGATCGCCTTGTCAGTGACGGCGTCATGGAATTGGGGCGTCGTGAGGCGGAATATATCTATGTCGGCAAAACGCCGGGTGAGCCGTCTATTGGGCAACCCTCGATCAACGATATTCTCGTCGCGAAGGCGTCTGAAGGCTTGTCCGTTGTGCGTTTAAAATCCGGTGATCCGCTTATCTTTGGACGGGCGGATGAGGAGATTGATGCGCTGCAAGCCGTTGGTATTCCCGTCGAAATCATTCCCGGAATTACCGCTGCTGCTGCTGCTGCTGCCGCGATAAATGCGTCACTGACAACGCGCGGCACGAATAAGGCTGTGTCGCTCCTGACGGGTCATGACGCCAAAGGCTTCGCCGAACAGGATTGGGTATCGCTTGCCAGACCTGGTGGACGTGCGGCCGTGTATATGGGTGTGGGGGCCGCGCGGTTCATTCAGGGGCGTCTCATGCTCCACGGCGCAGAAGCTGACCGTCCCGTGACCGTGGTCGAAAACGCGTCCCGCCCGAACCAGATCATTACTTACACGACCCTTCGTAACTTGCCGGAAGATATTGCCGCCGCAGGGATTAAGGGGCCCGCCATCCTCCTCATCGGCTATGCCGAACGGATGTCGGTCAAAGATGAAAGGCTCGCGATATGAGCACGCTCAAACATAAGGGCAAAGGCCCGCAGGCCATGACGGCGAATGAATTGCAGGACGGATTCTCCGTCTGGCTCGACCCGTCGCTAAATTGGACCCGTATTTTCGCGGATGCCCTGCGCACGGAAGACGAAGATCTGATGGAAAAAATGCAGGACAAGGCCGATGCGGATGAACAGAATAATATCGTTGTCGGCACCTATTTTATCGACATCGAACCAGATACGGGACTACCCGTCCGTTACCGCGAAAAATTCCGCGTCAAAGGCCCGTCCTATGACACGGCCGATTTATTGGAGTCACAATAATGTATCGTTATGACGAATTTGATGCGCAGCTGGTCGCGGAGCGTACAAAGCAATTTCGCGGACAGGTCGAACGGCGTTTGGCCGGACGGTTGAGCGAAGCCGAGTTCCGCCCCTTGCGCCTGATGAACGGGCTCTATCTGCAACTCCACGCCTATATGCTGCGCGTCGCGATTCCCTATGGCACGTTGAACAGCGAGCAGATGCGCATGCTCGCGCACTTGGCCGAAAAATATGACCGTGGGTACGGGCATATCACGACGCGCCAGAATATTCAGTATAACTGGCCGAAATTGCCGGATGTACCGGACATGTTGGACGATCTCGCGAGTGTGCAAATGCACGCCATCCAGACGTCGGGTAACTGTATCCGGAACGTGACCTGCGACCCCTATGCGGGGGCGACTGCGGAAGAGATTGAAGACCCGCGACCCCTCGCGGAATTGCTGCGCCAGTGGTCGACGCTACATCCCGAGTTTTCTTTCCTGCCCCGCAAATTCAAGATCGCTGTAACAGCGGCAGAGAAGGATCGCGCGCTGATTAAAGCCCATGATATCGGCATTCAGGTCGTCAAAAATGAGGCGGGTGAAGTCGGCTATAAAATCATTGTGGGTGGTGGTTTGGGCCGGACCCCGATCATCGGCCAGACCCTGCGCGAGTTCCTGCCCAAGGATGAATTGCTGCCTTATCTCACCGCCGCTCTGCGTGTTTATAACCGCTATGGCCGTCGGGATAATAAGTACAAAGCGCGTATCAAAATACTGGTCCAGGAGACTGGAATTGAAGCCTTTACCAATCAGGTCGAAGATGAATATGAGATCATAGACGTCAGTGATATTGCCGTGTCCGAGGCGGAATTAGAGCGCATCAGTTCCTATTTTGCGTCCCCCGATTTCGAAGACCTCAAAGACGACCCGTCCGAATTGACATCTGCCATCGCCGATAATCGCGCCTTCTCCCTCTGGGCAAAGAACAATGTCGCCGCGCATAAAGCGTCGGGTTATTCCATCGTCAATATCTCGCTGAAACCGCTCGACCTCGCGCCGGGAGACATCACTGCGGAGCAGATGCGCGTTGTCGCGGACTTGGCGGATAAATATTCATTCGGTGAACTCCGAACGACGCATCAGCAAAATCTTGTTCTACCGCATGTGAAACAAGCTGACTTGCCAGCGCTATTCGCACAGTTACAGGCAGCAAAACTGGCCTCTGACAATATCAATCTTATCACAGACATCATCTGCTGCCCCGGGATGGATTTCTGCGCGCTCGCGACGGCGCGGTCTATCCCGATCAGTCAGGCGATTGCGGAACGGTTCGCGGACCCCGAGCGCCAGCGCACAATCGGTGAAATGCAAATCAAGATATCCGGCTGCATCAATGCCTGCGGACATCACCATGTCGGGCATATCGGCATTCTCGGCCTCGAAAAAGCGGGCGTCGAATTCTATCAGGTCAAGCTGGGTGGCGACGCTTCGGAACATGCCGAGATCGGCAAAGTGACCGGACCGGGATTCTCTGAATCTGAACTCATCGACGGGATCGAAAACATGGTCGATCTCTACTTGAAACAACGCGAGGAGGGCGAACGCTTCCTCGACACATATAGACGCATCGGCATCGCGCCGTTCAAGGAAGTTCTCTATGCCTAGCCATATACTCATTCAGGACGGACGGGAGCGCGATGCGTCGCGCTTTGCCGAGCCGTCAGGTGTCGACGCGCTCGACAGCAATGAAACCGTTGATGTCCTGCACATTCCGAATGATGCGGACTTGTCTACGATTGCGCCAGCCCTTGACCGGATTGAAACGATCCTCATCGACTTTCCGGCCTTTACGGATGGACGCGGATTCTCCCTCGCGAAACAATTGCGGGTCCATCACGGCTATAAAGGCCTGCTGATTGCGGACGGTCCTCTCATCCCCGACCAATATGCTTTTGCCCTGCAATGCGGGTTTGACGGTGTCCGTGTGGATGAGGCGACACTTTCGCGCCATACAGGTGGAGATTGGGCCAAGGCGCTCGATGATTTCGATCTGACCTATCAACGGGGCTACGCGATCAAAGCGGGCCCTGCGACGTCCGTCTTCGACTCACGCATAACCGCGCTCGACGAGCGAAAGGCGGCCGACCCTTTTTTCGGCCACTCGGCGGAGTTAACGCTTAGAAAGGCCATCGCGAAATATGACGGCGACCTCGTCCTCGCGACGAGTATGGGTGTCGACTCGGCGGTCCTGTTGCATATGGCGTCGCGGATAGATAAGAACTTACCGATCATCTTCCTCGATACGGGCAAGCATTTCCGCGAAACGCTCGCCTATCGCGATGAGTTGATCGAGCGTTTCGGTCTCACCAATTTCAAGAATATCCGCCCTGATCAGGATGAGCTTTTTACTGAGGATTATGACGGGACCTTGAACAAGGAAGATCCGGATGCTTGTTGCGATCTGCGCAAGGTCCGCCCGCTCGACCGCGTTATAAAGACCTATGCCGCGCGGATCACGGGACGCAAACGCTACCAGACTCCGGACCGTGCCGACATGCCGATCCTGGAGGAGGGCGGTGTGCAGGACAAAATCAATCCGCTCGCCTATTGGACGGCCAAAGACGTCACCCGCTATATGCGTGTCCACGACCTCCCGCCACATCCACTCCTCGCGCTCGGTTATCTCTCGATTGGATGTCAGCCCTGCACGACGCGTGTTGCCGATGGTGAGGATCCACGCGCAGGCCGTTGGCGGAACAGCGACAAGACGGAATGCGGCATCCATTTCATCGATGGAAAATGGGAAAGCATAGAGACGAAGGCGACGTTCGAGGCGTTTTAATGAGGAAAATTGGAGTGGTTGAAAGAGGGTTTGGAGTGATAGTGTCTCTACCGCTAGGTTTTGTTCTGGGTCTCATTTTAGTATTTGTGGAAGGCTTTTCATTCAAACCTCCGATCACGATTATAGAAAAATATATTTTTGCAGGCTCGTTTGTTTTCATGGCGACTATTGGCGTATTTTTTCCTCGTAAATTGTTTGACTGGATGTACCCCTGAAGACACGCACCATCGATCGCTGCCCATCGGGTGACAGCCGGAGAGAGTAAAGAAAGGACTGTCCGCGTGGTGGCCTCCGCGATGGAGTACCAGGGTTAGGTCTTTCATCTTTGTTTTACACGAAGGCCATGCGCGTGAGGGATGCGCAGAGGTCGGCGATACCGTTACTTACATCATCTCTCACATCAGCCGCTTGTCAAACGGCAGATGTTTGCGCACTGTACAAATGGCTGACGCCAATTGTACCGCCACGCGGCAGCGGCTTTTGAAGAAACGGCCTGTCAGATAAACCCCGGAGTCTGCCCACTTGGAACAGCCGGTCGGCTCTCGTTTCTAAAGGTCCGGCTCAGGCCCGGGGCTTAATCCAGGCTGCTCAACCCCGCCGTCCTCCAGACCGATCAGTAAGCGCTAATCTGTCCCGTGTCTGAAAGAACATCTTGAATATAGCGCGGTTTGGATAAGTGCGGGGGTATGTTTTTTATAAACGGGGATTGGTTGCCAAAAGATCCAACCTCTCCGTCATTACCGGGCTTGTCTCGGTAATCCATAACCAAGTTTCAAGCATCGTATAGATTACCGCCACTTAGTCGTTTGGTTTCAAACGACCAGGCGTTAATGACGGAAGTAGGTAAATTTTGATCTCTAGTTTCGAGACCAAAATGACAGATGTGTGGGTGATTGGATAACGAGGATAGATATGCCCATTATTGCGGATTGACCCGCCACCAACAAAAAACCCGACCTCGTTTTCGAGGCCGGGTTCTCTTACTCAGTTCAGATTGCTCTATTTCAGATCGAAGCGGTCATTGTTCATGACCTTTGTCCAGGCTGCGACGAAGTCCTTGGCGAACTTTCCGTTATTATCGTCCTGCGCATAGACTTCCGCAAAAGAGCGAAGGATCGAATTGGACCCAAAAACCAGATCGGCTTTCGTCGCCGTGAACCTGATTTCACCCGTCAAACGATCACGTAACTCATACATACCGTCACCAGACGGATGCCATGTGAAGCCCATATCCGTCAGATTGACGAAGTAGTCATTGGACAGGCTGCCGACATTATCGGTGAAGACACCGTGTGACGTGCCGCCGTAATTCGTGCCCATAACACGCATTCCGCCGAGCAGAACCGTCATCTCAGACGCTGTCAGGCCGAGTAATTGAGCGCGGTCGAGGAACATCTCATCCGCTACCGTGGCAAATTGGTCTTTCGCGAAATTGCGGAAACCATCGGCCAGCGGCTCGAGCACGTCAAAGCTCTCTGCATCTGTCATTGCGTCAGTTGCGTCACCACGACCTGGTGAGAATGGGACGTCCACATCATGACCGCCAGCTTTCAGGCTGGCTTCCAGACCGACATTACCCGCCAGAACGATGACATCGGCGAGTGAAACGCCTGTGTCATTTGCAATTGGCTCCAACGCCGCCAAAACCTTGTTCAGGCGCTCCGGCTCGTTGGCTTCCCATGTGTTTTGCGGGGCGAGGCGAATGCGTGCACCATTGGCGCCACCACGACGATCCGTGTCACGATAGGTACGGGCACTGTCCCAAGCTGTGTTGATCATCTCAACCGGCGTGAGGTCCGTCGCCGCGATTTTCGCTTTCACGGCGTCGACGTCATAGGACGTGCTGCCTGCGGGGATCGGGTCCTGCCAGATCAAATCCTCATCCGGCACCCATGGGCCGAGATAGTTGATGCGTGGACCCATATCGCGGTGCAAGAGCTTGAACCAAGCACGGGCAAATGTGTCGCGGAAATAGGCTTCATCCGCCATAAACTTCTCGCAAATTTCGCGATAGATAGGATCGACCTTCATGGCCATGTCGGCATCGGTCATGACCGGCATGGTTTTGGTTGTGCCGCCATCCGTGTCGATTGGCATGTTGACGTCGTCAATATTGACGGGCTTCCACTGTTTCGCGCCAGCAGGAGAGGTTGTCAGCTCCCACTCGTGACCGAATAACATGTCGAAATAACCCATATCGAACTTTGTCGGATTTGATGTCCAAGCGCCTTCGACACCGGAGGTAACATGGCTACTCGGTTTGCCGGTCGCATTCGGGTTCATCCACCCAAAGCCCTGCGCTTCTAGCTCCGCCCCTTCAGGCTCGCGACCCAAAGCGTCGGCATCTCCATTACCATGGGCTTTACCAATCGTGTGGCCACCCGCGGTCAAAGCCGCCGTTTCCTCATCATTCATCGCCATACGAGCAAATGTGACGCGGATATGCTGGGCTGTACGCGCCGGATCAGGGTTACCGTTTACGCCTTCCGGGTTCACATAGATCAGACCCATATGAACGGCGGCGAGGTTAGGACCGAGCGTGTCGGCATCTTCCAAATTCGCGTAGCGATTTTCAGATGGAGCAAGCCATTCTTTCTCTTCACCCCAGTTGACGTCCAATTCCGGTGCCCAGATATCTTCGCGGCCAAAGCCGAAACCGAAGGTTTCCAGACCCGTGCTTTCATAGGCGACATTACCGGCAAGCAGCATCAGGTCGGCCCAAGAGACGGCGTTGCCATATTTCTTCTTGATCGGCCAAAGTAGGCGACGGGCTTTGTCGAGGTTACCATTATCGGGCCAGCTGTTCAGCGGAGCAAAGCGCAGATTGCCTGTACCACCGCCACCGCGGCCGTCAGATGTTCGGTATGTGCCCGCTGCGTGCCAAGCCATGCGCACCATCAGACCCGCATATGTGCCCCAGTCAGCCGGCCACCAATCCTGGCTGTCGGTCATCAGGGCGTGTAGGTCGGCTTTCAGGGCGTCGAAATCCAGAGCTTTGACGGCTTCCTGATAATCGAAATCCGGGTCCATCGGGTTGGAGCGGGCATCATGCTGATGCAGGATTTCAACATTCAGGGCTTCCGGCCACCAGTCTTTGGTAGATGTCGGGCGGCTGCTCGTCGCGCTGCCATGCATGACGGGGCATTTGCCGCTCGTGTTGACGGTCATATCATTCATAACTCTCTCCTGAAATTCGGGATGCCAAATGTTGGCGTTTTCCATGTGGTTAATACGTGTAAGAACACAATTCTGGACTTATATCTCCTGTTTAAACCGATACGTCCAATTGATTGTTTTCATGAGCATGATAGATAATGCCTATGAACTTGCGTGATCTACGATATCTACAAGCCCTAGCGGAAGAACAACATTTTGGACGGGCCGCCCGTATTTGCAATGTCAGCCAACCGACGCTCTCCGTACAGATCAAGAAAATGGAAGTGGATTTGGGCGTTGAATTGGTCGAGCGCAGCGGACGTACGGTCATTCTGACAGATGTTGGACAGAATATACTTGCTCTGGCAAAAGACGCTCTGGCCTCAATCGATCACATTTATTCAACAGCGGAGACAGCCCGCGATCCTTATTCAGGGCAATTGCAACTCGGGTCTATTCCAACGATCTCGCCCTATCTCATCCCGCAGGCCATCCGTCAGTCAAAGGCTATGTTCCCTAGATTGAAGCTTGGGTTTTTAGAGGACATCACGGAACGACTGAACGAAGCGTTGCTTCAAGGCACATTAGATGTCGCCATACTCGCCACGGAACCGGAGGACCCGAGATTGGAGGTCATCAACCTTTATCGCGAACCGTTTTCCGTCATCCTCCCGAAAGAACATCCGTTAAACGAGACGGAAGATTTGGATGTCGAAGATCTGACATTGAATGAATTAATCTTACTCCCCGAAGGCCATTGTTTCCGCGATCAGGCCGTCGACCTTTGCCAATTCGCACAGCCTTCCGCGCTACATGAGGTGAATGTTTCCAGCATGGAAACGATCATTAGTCTTGTCGCGGCGGGGCAGGGGATTTCCCTAATTCCATCCATGGCCTTGGGCGGTCGGTGGAATGCGGGGGATGATGTTTGCGTGCGGACTCTCAACCACCCCAATGCCTATCGACAGATCAATCTGACTTTCCGGAAAAGTACGCCGAAACGACAGCTCTTGGACTCTCTTGCAGACGTTATTTTAGACAGCCTCCCCGAAGAGATGTGCGCCGTTTAACTGTGCCGCGATTGAAGCTCTGAAATAACGTCCGAGAGAGGTACGTTTTTCGCAGCGAGCAAAACCGTGAGATGATAGATCAAATCGGCGGCTTCGTTTGTTAGTTTATCTTCCGTTTCAGCCACAGCGGCTAGGGCAACCTCCACGCCTTCCTCACCCACTTTTTGAGCGGCGCGGCGTAATGGGCCTTGTAGAAGTTTTGCGGTGTAAGAGCTTTCTGGATCGGCGGTTTTGCGGTCAATGATGAGCCGTTCCAAATAGCTTAGGAATCCTACGCCTTGTGCGCCTTTATCTCCGAAACAAGAAACTGTCCCTTCATGGCAAGTAGGACCTGCAGGACGGGCCATAATGAGAAGTGTGTCGTGATCGCAATCGACAGTCATATCGACGAGTGAGAGCATATTCCCGCTCGTCTCGCCCTTCGTCCAAAGCGTTTTGCGAGAGCGGCTGTAAAAGGTCACGAGGCCGGAAGATTGGGTCTTAGCGACTGAGGCTTCGTTCATATAGCCGAGCATCAAAACCTGCAGCGTATCCGCATTCTGCACGATGGCGGGGACGAGGCCGTTTCCTTTGTCAAAATCGATTTTCATAATCTTACCTTGATACCCACGCGGTCTAAATCAGTTTTTAAATCCGGAATCGCTATAACGGATTTATGGAAGACACTTGCGGCGAGGGCGCCGTCGACATTGGCCTGTTGAAAGACATCTTCGAAATGAGACACGGCCCCCGCGCCACCCGACGCAATGAGGGGCACGTCGCAAACGGCTCGAACGGCTTGAAGTTGCGCGATGTCATAACCTTTGCGAACACCGTCTTGGTTCATACAATTTAGCACGATTTCGCCTGCGCCGCGTTGCACGACTTCCTGAACCCATTCCGTCGTCTCGCGGCCCGTCTCTCGCATCTTATCGGGATCGCCCGTATGTGATTTCACGCGGTAGGCGGTGCCGTCATCAAAGCTGTCAATTCCGACCACGATACATTGCACGCCGTAAGCCTCGCTCAGTTCATTGACGAGTTCAGGACGGAGCAGGGCGGGAGAGTTGATGCTGATCTTGTCCGCGCCCGCCGCCAGTCTCGCACCTGCGGCTTCCACACTCTTGATACCGCCGGCCACGCAGAACGGAATGTCGAGGGCGCGGCTGACTTTGCCGACCCAATCAGGGCTGACCGTGCGATCATCGACGGAGGCCGTGATGTCATAGAAAACGAGTTCATCCGCACCTTCATCTCGGTATCGCAGGGCAAGATCAATAATGTCGCCGACATCGACATGGTTGCGGAACTGCACGCCTTTCACAACGCGGCCGTCCCGAACATCCAGGCAGGGTATAATCCGACGTTTTAGCATGTAATGGCATCATCTAGTGTGAACGCACCTTCATAGAGTGCCTTGCCGATGATGATCCCATGCGGATTGAGCGCCTTCAAATCGCGGACATGATCCAGGGTCCCAACACCGCCCGATGTGATGAGGTCTATGGTCGGGAAGTCGGATTGTATGCGTTTGTAGAGATCCAGGTTCCCGCCCGTCTGCATCCCGTCGCGGCCAATATCTGTCACGAGGATCGTCTTTAGGCCGGAGCCGAGGTAATCGCTCAACACATCCCACAGCGTTTTCTTGGACGGCTCCGTCCATCCTTTGATGGCGGGACGAAATTCGCCGTCTTCACTCTGATTGACATCCAAAGCCAGACAGATGGCGTCGGGGCCGAGTGTCTCCAGCCAATGTTTCACCATTTGCGGGTTCGTCACGGCGAGCGAGCCGATCACGACACGGTCTACGCCGCCATTAAGGAGGGTTTGAACCTGACTTAATTCGCGGATGCCGCCACCTGTTTGCACTTTTATTTTTGCGGAATTTGCGACTTTCAGAATCAATTCAGTCTGCGCCGTCGCGCCGTTCTTTGCGCCGTCCAAATCTACGATATGCATCCATTCAGCGCCTGCTGCCGCATAGCCCTGCGCGACCTCAACCGGGTCAGCGGCGTAATTCGTACGCGCGGAAAAATCACCTTTGAGAAGGCGGACACAACCGCCATCCATGAGGTCCATAGCAGGGAAGATCATAGACTGAGATCCATAAAGTTTTTGAGGATTTGCGCACCGGTTTTGGAACTGCGTTCCGGGTGAAATTGACAGCCCCAGACATTCCCATTGCGCACGATGGCGGAAAAGGTGGTTCCATATTCTGAAGCGGCGAGCGTGTAATCGGACACCTCCGCCGCGTAGGAGTGAACGAAATAGGCATGATCGCCCGACGACACATCCTTTAATACCGGATCGTCTTTCACGACCGAGACCGTGTTCCAGCCCATATGCGGCGAAGGCAGTTTGCCCGTCTCCAAAGACGTAACTTTCCCGGGGATGAGACCTAGTCCAGCTACGGTCTCTCCGCCCTCTTCGAGTGTTTCAAAGAGGAGTTGCATGCCAAGGCAAATGCCTATGACGGGTTGCTGCAGGGATTGAAGGACTGGCGTTAACCCCTTGTTATCAATAGATTTTATTGCAAATGGTGCAGAACCAACGCCCGGAATGACAACTCTATCTGCACGCGTAATTTGTTCAGCCTCGTCGCTGATGACCGCGCTGACGCCCAAACGCTCAAAGGCGTAACCCACAGAGGCAAGGTTGGCACATCCTGTATCGACAATGACGAGGGTCACAAGGTTCCCTTGGTGGACGGAATATCACTGCCTGAAATGGCAAAAGCGGGGCGCAAGGCGCGGCCGACACCTTTGAAACAGGCCTCAATCATGTGGTGGGAATTGTCGCCCTTCACATCAATGTGGATGGCCGCGCCGAGGGTCTGGGCGAGGCTTTCAAAGAAATGCGGGCACATCTCGACCGGGAACTCGCCGACGTGATCAGTTGGAAACTCTCCGCGGAAGACGGCCGCCGGACGACCGGACAAATCAATCGCGACCTGTGCCTGTGTTTCGTCCATCGGGATAACATAGCCATAACGACCAATACCGGCCTTATCGCCGAGCGCTTGTTTCAGCGCAGAGCCGAAGGCGAGGGCCGTATCTTCGACCGTGTGATGCGCGTCAATGTGAAGGTCACCTTCGCAGGACATCGTCAGACCCATATTCCCGTGTTTCGCAATCTGCTCCAACATATGGTCGTAAAACCCTATACCTGTTGAGATTTTTGTCTGTTTAACGTCGTCAAGATTCACGCGAACGGAAATATCTGTCTCGTTCGTTTTGCGGAATGTTTCACCTATCCGGTCGGCTCGTTCCGCAATATCTGTTACGCCGAAAGCCTGTAGGGCGATCGTATTCTCATCGGGGGACCCAATAGAAACGCGCACGCGGCCTGTCGTGCTGCGATAGTCTCGGATTTTGACATTGAACTGACGGAGACGGGCGAAGAGCTTGTCTTCATCCTTGATGGCCAGCAGCAGAAAGTTTGCATCGGATGGATAGACCGTTTCAACGAAATCGGAATTTCTTAGACCATCTGCCAGGCGGTTTCGTTCGGCCAGTGTTTCCGCCAGACGTTGCGCGTGAACCGACATCGCCGACGGGGCAAGCGCAGCCAAAACCGCCGCTTCGACAGGTCGTGCGATCGGGTAGGGCGGGAGAACTTTGAGCAGGAGCTCTATAACGCGGGCATCCGCAAGAAGCGCCCCGCCACGCACACCTGCGAGAGCATATGCTTTCGAGAGCGTTCTTAGCACAACAAGGTTCGGGACCGTGCCGACTTTATCAACTAAGCTCTCAATTGTTGAGAACTCTATGTAAGCCTCATCCACAACAATCAGCGTTTCAGGCAAAGCGTCACAGACACTCAGGATAGCCTCACGTGTCAGACTGTTCCCCGAAGGGTTATTCGGAGAGCAGAGGAAAACCATTTTAACGGAGCTTGGTTTTGCCGCTGCAATGACTGCAGGAATGTCCCATTCATAAGCCGCGCTCAGGGGCACTTCGACATTCCCCGCGCCCTGAATATCGGCGCAGGTTTTATAATACCCGAATGTTGGAGGGCAGGTGAGGATGCTGTCCTGACCCGCTTCGCAGAACGCCCTCAGCAGACATTCAATGCCTTCATCCGCGCCGCGCCCGACCATAACTTGATTGGTGTCCACGCCGTAAAGCCCCGCCAAACGCGCGGTCAGAGATTCGGGTTGTTGCGCGGGATAGCGATTATAATCTGACGCACCGACCACAGGTGGCGGCGCATAGGGGTTTTCATTTGCATCCAAGTGCAGCGCGTTCGTCGCGCCCCCGCGGGCGGAATAGATGGACATGGCAACGACGGAGGCCCGCGCGATACTATCGGGCCAAGCTGGTTTCGGGCTGCTCATTGTAGAGCCTCCAATCTTAGTGAGACGGCACGTTTATGCGCGTCGAGGCCTTCCATCTCAGCCAGTCGTTCTACGACGGGGCCGAGTCGTTTCAAGCCTTTTTTCGTCAGCTTCTGGATGCTGACATATTTAATAAAACTCTCAAGCGTGACACCGGAATAGGCGCGGGCTGCGCCATAAGTGGGGAGCGTGTGGTTCGTCCCGCTGGCGTAATCACCCACACTTTCCGGTGTCCAAGGACCGAGAAAGATTGAACCCGCATTTCGGATGGCGCCTACATAGGTATCGGGTTTGCGCAATTGCACGATGAGGTGTTCAGGCGCGTAACGATTGACGATATCGATGATCTCCGCGCGGTCCTCAGCGATGAACATCCGTCCCAATTTCAGGGACTCCGTTGCGATATTTTTACGGGGCAGTGTTTCCAACTGTTTGGCGATTTCCACTTCAACACAGTCAGCAACCTCTGTCGTTGAGGCCACGCAAACGACTTGCGCAACCGTATCATGTTCAGCTTGGCTCAGCAGGTCAGAGGCGACAAAAGCCGGGTCTGCGGCTTCGTCAGCCAGCACCATGGCTTCGGACGGGCCAGCCGGCATATCGATTGCCGGACCGCCTGCCGCCTGTGCCACGAGGGATTTTGCCGCTGCAACCCAAGCATTACCGGGGCCAAAGATTTTATCGCACTTTGGTATAGTTTCCGTCCCGTAAGCCAGTGCGCCGATCGCTTGTGCGCCGCCGATTACGTATAGCGCTGAGACTTTACAACGATAAGCCGCGGCCAAAATCGTGGGATCGACTTTGCCGTCTTTTCCGGGCGGGGTCACGACGACACGGTTTTTAACGCCCGCCACCTTCGCAGGAACGGCCAGCATCAGGAGGGTCGAAACGAGAGGCGCTGTGCCGCCGGGTACATAAAGTCCTGCCGTTTTAATCGCGCGGGATTCGCGGCGGCAAATGACGCCTGGTTCTGTTTCAACCTCAATGGGAGCCGGAATTTGCGCCTTGTGGAAACGTTTAATGTTCCGACGGGCGCGTTCGATCACGGATTTATCGATTTGGGGCAGGGCATCCCATGCTGCTTTCAACTCTGCCTTCGGAACTTCCAGTACATCAATTCTAACACCGTCAAATTTTTGCGTTAAACGTAGGAGCGCCGCATCGCCGTTTTCTTTCACGTCCGCGAGAATGTCACGCACGCCGTCCATCAACGACTCATCAGAAATCGCAGCCGGACGGGCGAGGGCGCTTTGCCGCTCTGACGCGTTTAAATCTGACCAGATAAAGCGTTGCATCAGCTCATCATCTTCTCAATCGGGAGGACGAGGATCGCCCGCGCACCGAGGGTCTTTAGACCCTCAAGGGTTTCCCAGAACACTGTTTCAGTACATACGGCCTGAACGGCAACAAGGTCTTCCGGTCCGCCCAATGGAATGATTGTGGGAGAGTCGGAACCGGGCAGAAGGTCCGTGATCTCCTTAACCGCAGACTTTGGTGCATTGAGCATAATATATTTGGTCTCGGCGGATTTCAGAACACCGTCGATGCGGTTCATAAGCTTATCGAGGATGTCAGATTTGTTTGCTGATAATTCCCGAGCGGAGCGAATGAGAACCGCTTCGCTTTCAAGAATGGTTTCAAAAGCGGTGAGACCATTCGCCTCCAGTGTCGCGCCGGAGGAGACGAGATCACAAATGCTCTCCGCAATTTGAATGGAGGGCGCGAGTTCGACAGCGCCTTTCATTTCGACCAACTTCGCGTCAATGCCATTTTCGGAAAGGTAGCGTCCTGTGACGCCGGGATACGTCG
Source organism: Litorimonas sp. WD9-15 (assembly GCF_050271975.1). Lineage (NCBI taxonomy): Bacteria > Pseudomonadati > Pseudomonadota > Alphaproteobacteria > Maricaulales > Robiginitomaculaceae > Litorimonas > Litorimonas sp. WD9-15. The sequence continues at coordinate 2,190,529 of NZ_CP189850.1, read as the reverse complement.
TCGCGATACGGGTGCCGCTCAGATCACTTGCGGATTGAACTTTACCAGTCTCCGCCGCTGCCAAACAGAGTTTACAGCGCGAGAACCCGAGACGCATAGCAATGGCAGCATCCAATTCGTTCTTTGACACCAATTGTTCTTCGACGAGAACATTTTCGCCAACGATACCAATATCCGCCGCATTATTCGCGACGAAAGAGGGGATGTCATCATCCCGCACGAGCAGAAGATCAATCGGCATATTTTTCACGCGCGCGAGCAACCCGCCGCCCCGAATGGAAAAGCGTAAACCACATTTCTTCAACAGGGCGAAACTGTCTTCAGCCAAGCGTCCCTTTTTTTGGAGTGCGATTTTCAGACGATCTGTCATGATTCTTCTTTCATTTGTTCCAGAACGGCCCTGTATCCGCCATGCGGTTCATCACGCAGGAAACGGGCGACGCGCCCAATTGTGGTGGTAGACACGCCAGTCTCTGCTTGAATTTCGCGGTAACTCATCCCACCAGCTTCGAGCATCTGCGCGACGTGCCAACGCTCAGACAGTGCGCGCAATTCAGCAGGCGTGCAGAGGTCCACGAGGAAACGCTCCGCCTCTTCTGCGGTGTTCAGTGATGTCAACGCATTTGCGAGATCAAGATATCGAGACGTCTGGGTCATTGTGCCAGCGTGCTAATACATTGACCCAAATGGAAAGCAAGCAGCTATTTCATATATTCCGAAGAAATTATGACCGATGAGGAAAGGGGGCCTTACGCCCCCAAATCGAAGATTATGCTATAGCGGCCATCATATCGACGCCGTCAAACCCAAGGATGTCTTCATCCGAGAGATCAGAGAGATCAAAACCTTCCAAGACCAAGACGGCACCGTTGGAGAATGTCAGAACGCTATCACCATCTTGTTGCACGGCACTGTCCAGCGCGCTCTGTATATCAGCAGCGCTGAAATCGGATAAGTCAAGTAGATCTACACCATCGGTAAAGTCAGTGACAATTGTCGTCGCAGCGGATGCATTGAAGATAAATATATCTGCTCCGCCACCCCCCGTAAGGATGTCATTCGCACTTCCGCCATCCAGAATGTCATTGCCGGATTGTCCGTTGAGACTATCGTTACCCCCGCCGCCGATCAGGCGATCATTTCCGCCGCCACCGAAAAGTAAGTCATTGCCTTGTTGACCGAAGAGTCTGTCCTCACCTGAACCACCATACAGTCTATCTGCACCGCGCCCACCGATCAGAAGGTCATTGCCGGCACCACCGCCAAGGAAGTCATCTCCGGCATTACCCTCTATAAGATCATTTCCGTCTTCACCTCGAAGAACGTCATCACCCAAACCACCGGAAATCAGGTCGCGACCATTTCCGCCGAGGAGAGTGTCATTTCCATCTCCACCATTAATGATATCATTATTGGCCTGGCCTTCTATACGGTCCGCACCGTCACCGCCTGATAAGGTGTCATCGCCGGAACCGCCCAAGATATTATCATCGCCATTTCCGCCATCAACTTGGTCATCGCCACTTCCAGCCAGGATTCTATCATTTCCATCACCACCGAATATGCTGTCATCCCCATCACCAGCGACGATGATGTCATTTCCAGCATCGCCAAAGAGTTGATCATTGCCCGCTTCACCGAAAATACGGTCACTGCCTGCGCCGCCGGCAATAAAGTCATCCTCTGCCGTTCCACGGAGGAAGTCACGTGAGTCAGATCCAACAACACCAATTCTCAAGTCAAAACTGCCAAACTCATTGTCCACAGCGAATAGATCGAATTCACCATTTGTAATTCTCATACGATCATTGAGAGCGCCGTCCCCCTCATTATCATATTCAATGAAGGTGACGCCATCTTCATGGTAATATCGCAGTTCACCTGCTCGGCCTGAAAATTCTGCTGCCCCAATAAAAATCAGGTCAATTGGCTCTCCGTTTGGATCCCCCCGGCCCTGTCCGAAAGAAATTCTGTCAGCGTTCTCAAGGTCTGTAATTTCGTCAGTATATCCGAACCGACTGCTGACAAAATCAAATGTATCTGCGCCGTCACCACCGGTGAGAGTGTCGCCATTAAAGCCACCAATCAGTGTGTCGTTACCAGCTCCACCATTGAGAATATCTCGACCAAAGAAACCATCCAGAACGTTGTCATTCTCGTCACCTGTGATGACATCATCATAGATACTGCCGATAACGTTCTCGACATTTATGATTGTATCACCATTGGCATTGCCACCGGAAGCCGTTCCTAAAGCGAGGTCAATGATGATTCCTTCACCACTGCGGTCATAGAAATATCGAACTTCATCAATGCCATCACCGCCATCAAGGAAATCTGCGCCATCGAGGCCAATGAGGACATCGCGACCTGCGCTGCCGATGAGTGTGTCATTACCTGTATTCGCCAAATTCGAACCAAGTTGAGACCCAAAGGCGAACTCACCGCCAATCAAGAAGTTACGGAATTCAGGATTGTCGAGCTCGGCTGCATAAATTGTGTCGTCTCCGAAACCGCCTTGCAGTGTGACAGTTGTGCCATTCCCGATGATAATGTCGTCAAAACCACTACCCGTGATGATTTCAATATCGATCAGAGTGTCACCTTCAGCATAACCACCTGTAAATTCGCCTGTCAGGAAGTTTAGGGTCACTGCAGCATCAGAATTCCGATAAGTTATGAAGTCAAACCCTTCACCGCCATTCAGAATGTCGGCTCCTGCAGAGGCGATAAGACTGTCATCGCCGTCTTCACCATTAATGTTATCAACCCCTGCTCCTCCGGTAAGAATATCGTCACCGGCCCCCGAGAAGATTGTACTACCTTGATTGCTGGCAATGATCTGATCTGCGCCTGACCCAGAAATCACGTTTTCGATGCTGATAAGTGTGTCAGTACCAATTACGAAACCGAAACCAATGGCCGTTCCGCCAATAAGATCGATGAGGTATCCGTCTTCGGCGGACTCGCCTTGCGACACATCGTATGTGTCAATACCGTCTCCTCCGTCGATGGTATCATCTTCTAATGACACGAAGATTGTATCATCGCCTTCCAACCCATTAATCGTGTCGCTTCGATCTGTCCCGAAAAGTTGGTCATCGCCCGAAGTGCCATCAATCGGGAGAATTTCTAACGCTGCGAGTTCATAGGGAATGTTGTTTTCAAAGCTCGACACAGAAACATAATACCGCGCGGCTTCATCCGCCGTGAAATCAACTTCACTACCCGTAAACTGGACGACAGGATCCCCATTTACGTCGAATAAACTGAGTTCAAATCTATCACTCAGGTTGCCTTCAACTGCGAAAAGTATCCTCTGACCCGCAACAAGATCGATTGTAAACCAGTCCTCATCGCCTGGAAGCTCAATAGTCCCTGTAGCAGTTCCCCCAGCATCGATGACACCTGTTGTCGATGTGTCGGCTGAAAAGTCGTCTACAACCACTTCACTTGTTATTGTGTAGTCTCCAACTGAATTAGAGTCCGCAAATACAGATACATAGTAAGTGCCGGTAAGCGCTACAGTTTGAGTGAGCTGGTTTAAGCCATCAGAACCATCTGAAGGGAAAACAAATTGGCTGTTTTGAACAAATTGTCCATTCTCATCCAAGAGAGTCATACGGACATTTACAGAGTCACTCGTTAAGCGAACCAAATCACCTGCTGTGAGGTCGACTCTAAACCAATCCTCATCACTGACAGCATCAATGATACCGGTCACGGAACCGCCCAAAAGTAACTCACCCGTGGTCGAAAAATCCGCCGCGAAATCATCTTCCAGGACAGCACTGGTTAGCGTATAGCTACCGGGATTGAAGCCTTCGACATTGATAAAATATGTCCCGCTTTCGGAAACCAGAGCAGAGAGTTCCTGATCATTAACGCCATCAAAGGGTTCATTCGAACCAAGTACGTTGAAGCCTGATGAGAAAGCGAGAAACGAGCCGAACTCATCCACCAGAGAGAGGAAAATGGGTGTATCGGAATCCGTCCTGATTCTGATGGTTTCTCCAGCCGTTAGCGTGATGGCGAACCAGTCACTATCATTGTTGAAATCGATCGAACCGGTCGTTGTGCCGGTTTGGGGAACAACACCTGTTGTATTGGCATCACTTGAAAAATCATCTTCGATAATGTCAGACTCAAGTATGTAATTCGTACCTTCCAAACCGAACTCAACGGCGACATAGAAGGTTCCGGACAATGTTCCGTCTGTGATAAGTTCTGATGAAAATGCCGGATCTGACGGGACATTCCCCGATACGAAACGTTGCCCATTCGCACTGAACAAAGCTAGCCCAATATCTTCTGTCGACCGTATTCTGACGATTTCGCCTTCCGTCAAATTTATAGCAAACCAGTCTTCATCGCCTTCAAAGTCAATCTGTCCTGACGCATTCTCGCCAATTGAAATAACCCCATCGGTCATCGCATTACCAGCAAAGTCATCCTGAAAAGAAGCGGCAGAGAACGTGTAATCCACAGCTTGGTTCGAGCCCGCCCCCGGTTCGCCTTGTACCGAAATATAAAACAACCCGGAATAGGCTTGGTCAATAACCAAGCGTTGGACAATATTACCGTCCGAGAGGAACAGTGTAGAGCCAAATTCCAAAATATCTCCGTCTGAATTGACAAGGTTGAAATTGAACTCGGGGAAATTAAAATCTGCTTCTGTCTCAATAACGACGACTTCATCACCCGTTAGTGTGATTTCAAACCAATCGGTGTCGCCTTCAAAATTTATCTGCCCGTTGATCGTCTGTCCAATCGTGACACGGCCTTCTGTCGAACTGTCGGAGGCGAAATCATCTTCGATAATTTCAGCACTCAAGGTATATTCATCAACAGACCGGATTGATCCATTGTCATTGACCGAAAAGAAATATGTTCCGGCAGTCTCGGCGCTAACTATCAGCTCCTGGTTTGTACCCGACAAAAAATTGAGTTCAGGCGACTGAAGTCGAAGTGCAAAAATTTGATTCTGTGTGAGTGTTAGTCTCACAGCCTGACTAGCTTCCAGCGTGATCGCGAACCAATCAACGTCATCCTCGAAGTCAATACGACCTTGAACCGTTGTGCCATCAGTTGGGATGACGCCGAGAGTTGTAGAGTCCCCCGCGAAGTCATCCTCAACAATTTCACTTGTGAGGGTGTAATTAACATTAGTTGCAGATGTGAATTCAAACAGACCCGCATCGAGATAATAGGTTCCCGTTTCTTCGATTATGGAGACGAGAGATCTTCCAACTGCCAAGTCTTCCAAACGTGTCTGTGGACCAGTAAAACTAACGAAGTCTCCATTCGCATCTCTGAGAACATGCTCAAAGTTAGAGATGTCACTCACAACTCTTAGAATTTCACCCGCATTTAGCTCGACCGCAAACCAATCGCGATCCGAACCATCGATAATGTTGCCCTCAATTATACCGTTTCGCGGTAGAATACCTGTTGTTGAAACATCCCCGGCGAAATCATCTCCTGCCTCCATGTTATTGTAGGGCAGGGTAAGGGGTAGGGCCTCAATGTAAGCCGTAGAGGGGAAGAGAGAAAATTTATCTTCAATGTCTAGCCCATTGAAAACGACTGCATAAGGGGAAGCAAGGTCTATAATTTGCAAATCATGAAGCTCATATAAATCAAATGTTGCGCGCCTCTCAATCTGATCCGACGACACACCAAAAACAAATTCGCTCATTAAAAGTCCCTCAACCCAAGCTGATCGCGCGCCATATTGAGGATTTAGAAGCATAAAATCATATTTTTCAAAGGAAAATTACATAAAATGGTAGAATGGGCCTCTGAAGACGATGCCTACGAAGTCGCTAATGGTCTGAGCCCGGGAAAACGTTCAGCTTAAACTTAGGGAAATGGCGGGCGGGGAGGGATTCGAACCCCCGATAGATTTGCACCTATGCCGGTTTTCAAGACCGGTGCATTCAACCACTCTGCCACCCGCCCGGATGTGAGTTTGCGGCGCATATGACAATTCAGGGCAGGGCGCAAGACCCTCTATCCGTTAACCTTTCACCAACCTTGAAATTTGAGAGACCGTCAACCCTGATTTCGAACGCGCATTTAAGCTTACTGTTTTATCTACTTTCTCATCGGGAGACACCCAAGGGCGTTTCGGACAAAGATGTCCGGCACATGTCACAAGAGTCACTCGGCGAATGAGATAAGCGTAGTTAAAGGTGAATGTGATGGTGAGCACAAAGCAGGTTTTGATCGGTGTTCTGGCGGTAACGCTGGGTTTGAGCGTCTCAGGGTGTGCTTCAACGAGCATATCGAAATCCGTGAAGGCGGCGCCGATTACTTACAAGATAGGTGACGGCGCGACGAAATATGCCTCCCTCTCAACACCACGCGCACCAATGAAACGCGCTGTCCCGGAAAGTTACATTCCGGCCCGCCCCATGCCTGCCCCGCAGGCGCAACAGTCATTTGATCAGGCTAGTGTAGATAAAGATTTGTACAAACATCAACGCCTCGGCAAGCGCTATAAAATCCGCGGCAAGAGCTACACCCCGAAACATCAACCTGATTATGATGTAACAGGTGTCGCGTCATGGTACGGCCCTAAATTTCACGGTAAGCCCACGGCAACGGGCGAGACATTTGACCAGAACGCTTTAACGGCGGCGCATAAAACGCTCCCGCTGAACTCTATGCTCTTCGTGACCAATGTCGAAAACGGCAAGACCCTCATGGTCCGGTTGAACGACCGTGGTCCGTTTGTCGGCGACCGTATTATTGATCTATCCCAAGCGTCTGCGAAAGCCCTTGGCATTACCGGATTGGGTCAAGTACGCGTTCAATATGCCGGACCTGCTGACCCCATGGCGGCAAACCGCGCGCCTGTCCGTGCGCCCGTTCCAGTTGAGCGTCCGCAGGAGAACTTTGTTGAAGCGCCTTACACGGCCCCAACACCTGCGCCGTCTATGCCATTTTCCCCGCCTGAACCCGCGCCTTACACACCTGCTGCGCCTGTCGCGCCGTCCGCCCCGCAAGCGGTACAACCGGATACGGTTGATCCGTCGACAGGGAACGTGACCCTGACGATTAAAGGTCCGATACACATTGCGAGCCACAAGGGTCCTCAGCCTCGTCTCATACGTGAGCGCGTTAAAACGAAATAGAGTTATCGCAGGGCTCTGCCTTGCGATTGCCACACCTCCATGCAAATTGAACGGAGCGTCCTTCCGGGCGCTCCGTTTTGATTCTAATCGAGGTCTTCCGCTCCTGTGTTCAAACCGTTTTTATACTTAACCCTATCGCTGGCTTTTTCGGGTCATGCCTATGCGCAAACCTCCTTTCAAACCGAAGCGCCCCACGCTGTTATTATCGACGCAGCCTCCGGCGAAGTCCTGTTTGAGAAGGATGCGCGGCAACCCATGCCACCCGCCTCAATGACGAAAATCATGACCGCGCAAATGGTGTTTGAGGCACTCGAAGCCGGTACACTCAGTCCTGCTACCGAATTTGTCGTCAGTGAAGATGCCTGGCGTCGCGGCGGATTTGCCTCGGGTTCCTCGACCATGGCGTTGGATTTGAATTCGAAAGTCTCCGTCGAAAACCTTATCAAAGGCGTTATTATCCAATCCGGAAATGATGCCTGTATTGTCCTCGCTGAAGGCATGGTGGGCTCGGAAACAGCTTTTGCCGAGCGAATGACAGCGCGGGCCCGCGAGATGGGTTTGGACAGCGCGACCTTCCGCAATGCGACGGGTTGGCCGCATCCCGAACACCGGATTAGTGCGCTCGACCTCGCCAAACTCGCACAGAAACAGATTTTACAGTTTCCGCAATATTATCCCATCTATGCGGAAACAGAATTTACGTGGAACGGTGTGCGACAGTTCAACCGCAATCCGATTCTCGGCCGCGTCACGGGCGCAGATGGCCTTAAGACGGGAAGCACGAGCGAAGCCGGATACGGCCTTGTCGGGTCAGCTAAGCGCGGGGATGACCGGCGCATCATCGTTATCAATGGCCTCGAAAGCGCTGCCGACCGCCGCGACGTCGCAACGCGACTGATGGAGGCGGCATTCTTACAATTTCGGGTCTATGACTTACACAGCCAAGGCGAGACATTGGCGGAAGTCGATATTTTCATGGGAAATTCTGAGAAAGTCGGCGTGGCCCTCACTCAGGACATTCGGAAAGGTATGCCGATTAGTGACCGTAACTCTGTCACGACGTCTGTTAAATATGTCACGCTTGCGGCGCCTATTACAAAAGGCGACAAAGTTGCAGAACTCGAAGTGAAGATTCCCGGACGTCCCGTCGAGACATATGACCTCGTTGCCATAGAAGATGTGGCGCGTAAGGGTCTGTTTGCACGAGCTTGGTCCGGATTGATGATAAAGTTGAGGGGCTAAAACGATGGCACAAGGAAAATTTCTGACATTTGAGGGCGGTGAAGGTGCCGGTAAGACGACCCAGGCCAAAATGTTGGCAGGCGCTTTGGAAAAGGCCGGGATTGAAACACTATTGACACGCGAACCCGGTGGTACGTTCGGCGCGGAAGCCATTCGCGACCTCGTCCTGTCCGGTACGTCAGATCGCTGGTCTGGCATGACCGAACTCCTGCTGATGTATGCGGCCAGGATTGACCACGTGGAGAAATTGATAAAACCCGCCTTGGACCGGGGGGTTTGGGTGATCTCTGACCGTTTTGCGGATTCCAGCATGGCCTATCAGGGGTATGCGCGCGGATTGGGACGCGACCGCGTGAAAGCCGTCCATGAATCTGTGATGGGCGGGTTTGAACCTGACCTGACGATTTTGTTCGATATGGATGCCGTCCTGGCGCAGAAACGTGTGGAAACCCGCGGTGAAGACCTCACCCGCTTCGACGCCGAGAGTTTGGACTTCCACAAAGCTCTCCGCGCGGCCTTTCTGGAGATCGCGGGAGATAATCCGGACCGTATCGTCACAGTGGATGCGGATGGGTCCCGTGGAAACGTACACAATGCTATCCTCTTCGCGCTCACCAAAGCGCATCCGGACCTCGCGGGAAAGTTGGGGGCGTAATTGCGCCAGATTGAAAACGCGGAAAACCTGCCGGAGGCCGATTGCGCCGATGGATGTGCCCATCCGCGTGAGGTCTACCAGCTTCTCGGACATGAAAACGCGGAAGATCGCTTCCTGACCGCCTATCGCTCGGGTCGCATGCATCATGCTTGGTTGCTCACGGGGCCGAAAGGTATCGGCAAAGCCACTCTGGCCTATCGTATGGCGCGCAAGCTTTTGGGCGGTGAGTCGCTGCTCAAGACGTCTCTGGATATCCCAAAATCCGACCCGATTGCGCAGCGGGTTGAGGCCCTCACACATGGCAATCTGTTTGTTTTGCGTAGGCCTTATGATGTGAAGCTGAAGCGGTTCCGGCAGGACATTCCCGTGGACCGCGTGCGGGAAGTGTCGGGTTTTTTTCAGGAAACGGCCGCCGAGACTGGTCAGTGGCGCGTTTGCATCATTGATAGCGCGGATGAGTTGAACCGCAATTCCGAAAATGCGATCTTAAAATTACTTGAAGAACCGCCTTCCAACACATTGTTTATCCTTATTTCTTCTGCACCCGGACGGTTATTACCTACGATCAGGTCGAGATGTTTGAACCTCGAACTCCGCGCTGTGCCTGACGCCCAAATCGGAAGCTGGCTATCGGAACAAGGATGTGGGTCGCCGGAATTGATGACGGCGGCTGTCAAGCTTTCACGCGGCGCACCGGGGAAAGCTCTCGCGCTCGTTCAGAATGCGGATACCGTCTTGCGATCGCTCTCAGATTATATTGGCTCGTTGAGCCGTATGGATAATGCGATAGATATGTCGATTGCTAAAATTATGGCCAGCAAGAAAAATGAGACAGCGCGTGGCCTGTTCTGGGATGGATTAGGGGATACACTCCACGCCAATGCACTCCACGCCGCAACGGGGACTTATGAAGGGCCATTTAGCCCGGCGCAGATTAAACGCTCCCCCAAAACCTGGCAGGAGAACCATGCGCGGTTACGGGACGCAAGACGCGCAGAGGCCGCGATCAATATGGATAAAACCGCCACGATGTTTGAACTTCTCTCCTCGATAAGGGCGGCATGATGTTGGTCGATTCTCACGTCAATTTGCATGGCGAGAAATTCGCGGAAGATCTCGACGCCGTCATTCAACGCAGCTGGGAGGCGGGCATTGGGTCTCTACTGAATATTTGTTGTAACATCAGAGATTTGGACGCGGTTATAAGAGTCGCCGATCTTAGTTCAAATATATGGGCCACCGTCGGAACACACCCTCATGACGCCAAAGATAATCCCGGTATTACGGCGGAAGACATCATCGAATTGAGCAAGCATACAAAGATCGTCGGGATTGGCGAGACGGGTTTGGATTACCATTATGATTGGTCCCCAAGGGAGGTCCAGAAAGCCAATTTCCAAGCCCATATCGAAGCCGTGCAGGAAACGGGACTGCCGCTCGTCGTACATACGCGGGAAGCGGATGAGGACATGATGGAGATGTTGCAGACAGCTTTTGCCAAGCAGGAATTTTCGGCCATCATGCATTGTTACACCTCCGGCCAAAAGCTCGCAGATGCGGCCGCTGAGATGGGCTTTTATTTTTCGGTCTCTGGGATCATGACATTTAAAAACGCGCATGACGTCCGGGACCGTATCAAGACCATGCCACGTGATCGTATCCTGATAGAAACTGACTGTCCTTATCTCGCGCCCGTGCCCTATCGTGGACGTCGGAATGAACCGGCCTATGTGCGGGAAGTCTGTCAGGCCCTAGCCGATTTATTTGACTGGTCATTTGACGAGGCTGCGGAGAAAACAACGGACGCGTTTTTTGATCTCTTCACAAAAGCGACGAGGCCTGCCTGATGGGATTGCGTGCCATCATACTGGGCTGTGGTTCTTCCGGCGGTGTGCCGCGCATTGGTGGCGATTGGGGTGTTTGCGATCCCGATAATCCGAAAAACGCGCGCACACGCTCATCTATTCTCGTCCAGAAATGGGAGGAGAGTGGTGCGCCGGACTCGAAAGCCTGCACAAACATTCTCGTCGACACGTCGCCTGACCTTCGCATTCAATTACTGCGTGAAGAGATAAAACATCTGGACGCCGTCTTCTACACACACGACCATGCCGACCAATCCCATGGGATCGATGATTTGCGTGCGATTGCTTATCGCATGCAAAAACAAATTCCGACCTATATGGACGCGCACACAAAAACCCATGTCCACGACCGGTTCAGCTATTGTTTCGAAATGCCGGAAGGGCGCGTGCATCCGCCCATTCTTGATTTACAAGACTTAATAGAGGGCGGTGACGTTAGAACGGTCAGCGGTTCGGGTGGCGATATTGCAGTAAAAACACTCGCGGTCAGCCACGGCCCCACACCGTCTCTAGGCTTTATATTTGACGAGCAATTAGCCTATAGCCCTGATGTCTGGGGTGTTGGAGGTGAAGAGATTGAGGCGCTGACAGGAGTGGATACATGGATTGTAGATGCCTTGCGCTATAGCTCGCATCCAACCCATGCCCATGCGGATAAAACGCTGTCCTGGTTGGCCAGAGCACAGGTTAAGTCGGCGGTTCTGACAAACCTTCATATTGATATGGATTACGAAACATTGGGATCAGAATTGCCGCCCATTGCCAGACCGGCCTATGATGGAATGGTCGTTAATCTTCAGGCCTGATATTCCAGCCTTCTAATTTCGGGCCACGGTCTGACAGATTTATGATCCCGTAAGATCCCGTCCGCAATTTGCGATCTTCAGACCCATTGCGCTCGACAACATCCAACAGGAAGCGCGCAACGCCATTCGACGTGACAACAAGTGTATCCGTCGATCGGGAACAGCTAGCCAGAAACGCGACCCAGTCCTTGCGCAGGGCTTGAGGGTCAATATGCCAGCCTTCCGGTGGGACCGCGTGTCTATCCCAGTCGCGCAATGCCTGCTGCCCAAGCCGGTTGATAACCTCATCCTCTGGTTTCCCTTCATCAGGGCCATAATCGATCTCGGTCAACATCTCGGCGATTTCGTAGCTTTGCCCGCCGAGAATAGCCTCCACCGTTTGGCGTGTCCGTTTTAGATCAGATGAAAAGGCGGCATTAAACTGCACTGTTTCAAAATGCGTTTTTAATCGCTTTGCTTGTTCTATGCCCGAACGCGAGAGGGGGAGGTCGGTTTTACCCCCGACGCGTCGGATGATATCACCCTTATCAAATGTATTGCCGTGCCGCACGACGAACACGCGACCCATTACAGCGCACCTTTGAAAGAGTCGCCGAACTCCGCGATGAGCTCTTCTGCGCGCACTAAATCCTGCGGCGTGTCTATGCCGGGGGAAGAGATATGCGGGGCTAAGACTTTGATGGCAGCAATGGACATCCCGTTTTCCAACGCACGCAATTGTTCCAATCCCTCGAATTTTTCATAAGGGCTGACGGGTAGCGTGGTATAGCGTTTGAGCGCATCGCGGCGGAACGCATAGAGACCGATATGACGACAGACGGGGGAGAGGGGCGAGGCCTCCCTCATGGCAAGCTCATCCCTGATGGCCGGTATGATATTCTTCGAAAACCAAATTGCGCGACCACCATTTTCGATGAGAGTTGTCCCGGAAAAAGGCGTCTCTTTTTTTGAATTGCGCAATATGTCGAGTGCTGCCCAATCCAGTTGAATATATGGCGTTGCGATATCTGCATCTGACTCGGACAGGCCATTAATAACGGCCTTAACATGACAGGGATTTGTGAACGGCGCATCACCTTGCAGGTTCACCACGATGTCAGCATCTGAGTTCACGGTGTCTAGCGCGGCGAGGGTGCGGTCACTGCCGGATTGAATATCCGGTGATGTCATGACTACGGGAATTTCAAATGACTGGCAGTGGGACTGGATGTCCACGCTATCGGTCGCGACGACATAGTCTGCCTTTTGCACCTGACGCGCAACGTCCACGGTTCTCCGCAGCATGGATATTCCCGCAATCTCCGCCAATGGCTTTCCTGGAAATCGTGTAGAGCCCATACGAGCGGGTATGACAATGAGCGGGTTAGACATAACCTGTAGAAACCAATGATTTCAGATCTATAAGTCCAAGAACTTCATCCTTATCTACAACAAACGCATTGCCGATTTTTCGCTCTGTAAAGGCGGTCAGCACGTCTTTTATCCGCATATCAGGGGTCAGCGTGAAAGGAGAGGCGGACATAATATCCTGCGCGGATTTCGTCATAATATCCGAGGACATGGCGCGGCGCAGATCACCATCCGTTATAATGCCGCATAGAACCCCGGAGTTCATCACGGCGACGCACCCTTTGCCGCCGCTGGTTATCTCTAAAATAACGGCGGACATTGTGGCCTTTTTATCGACCTGAGGTACGTCAGAAGGCGTCTCGCTCAGATATTGCGAGACCCGTTTCAAACCAAAGCCCAGCTTTCCGGCAGGGTGGCGTTTGCCGAAATCCTCGGCGGAAAACCCACGGGCCCGCATTGCGGCTACACATAGGGCGTCACCCAAGGCCAAACTGGCCGTCGTCGATGTTGTCGGTGCGAGGTTATTCGGACAAGCCTCTGGTATCATTGGTAAAACTAAGGCCACATCAGATTTTGACGAAAGAGTGGACTCAGCCGATCCCGTGATAGAAATAACCGGGTTTTTGAGATCCAATACATAATCCACCACACCGTTCACCTCAGCGCTTTCGCCGGAAAATGAGAGCGCCAATAGCGTTGAGTCGGGCGTTATCATGCCGAGGTCGCCATGCGCGGCCTCAGCAGGATGAAGAAAAAAAGCAGGTGTTCCTGTGGATGCAAAACTCGCCGCAATCTTACGGCTAATATGACCGGATTTGCCCATACCAATCACGATGACATGGCCTTGTGTGCCCAAAATAAGCCTGACGGCTTTGGAGAAAGTCTCATCAAGGCTTTCCGCAGTCAGCCGGAGGCCCTTAATTTCTGTTTCCAAAACAGACTGGCCATAAGCTAGGATATCACTATCGGTTGTCATTGAACATTCTGATAAAGGGTCAGAGACAAATGTCACGGATATGTTGACCTCCTTATAGACGACCACGATATATTTCTCATAATAATCATTATGCGATTTGCATCAAAGCTTGTGTCTGGTGCTTTAAATTATACTAGGTCTCGTATCACCTTCTCTTATCGTTATAGCTCATGTGATCGGGTTCGGTTCTGATCTTCCTGTGATAGTCTCAACACCGGACACTCATTTTGCGACTTGGACGATATGCGCCAGGGCTCTTGCGTGTCCAAATCCAAAAGCCCTGCCCGAAAATGCATTTTCTCACACCATTCGCCGCCGCCATAGAAAAGATGATTTGAATGGCCCCACATCATTGTAACAACGTCCATCACCACCGAGAACGAGGTTTCCGCCGTGCAGATCTGTTACAACGTAAAAAAATGATTGAACGAGGTTCTGTAAATAACTGTTTTGCTGAAAGGTTTTCACCTTCTACGCAAGTCCGACGTGCCCGGATCCTGATCAGGATGGGGTATTGTTTGAATTACAGGCATAAGGTCGCTGATCTCACTCAGCTTTGTTATTTCCACGTCCCGTCACGCTCTTTTTGGCCAATTGAGTTACCGTCAAGTCTTCTATTTCCCATCTCCCCTTGAACATAAAAAAAAGGAGCCTTGAGGCTCCTTTCATCTCTTAAAAACTGCAGGAGGTTTAGTTCCGCGATGGATAAATACCTTGTGTCGCAATACAGTATTTCAGGACGGTGAATGGCTGGACGTTTGTTTGCGCTTGTCCCCCACCCTCAGGATTAATCTGGAGTGTGCTTTCTGCCATGAAGTTACCATTGGCTGGACCTGTTGAATAAATATCCAAAGCGGTGTCCGCAAAAACGGCGGCTGTTGGGTCTTTAAGAGTCGCAGGGGCATTCTTCGTTCGCAGTCCAGCGCGATGCGTGTGATTTGGCATTTGAGCGACCGTCATCGTCGTTGTTTCAGCGCCACCTTTCGCACCTTGCGTCCGCGGCGTAAGCCCCGCCCCGTTACCACTGCCCATAGCGACACGTCCTTTAAGATCGGGCAGGCCGAAAGTTGTGCGGCCATCACCGCCATACATCGTGCCCAATAGCGAGAATAACGCACTATTTTGCGCAATTGCGAGTAATTGCCCGTCTGTTCCTGCATATCCGCGTGGACAGAAGTTAAAGCCAACCGCCTGCACTTCGCCCATAAAAACGTCAGTACCCGCATAGGCAGGTACAGACATTGCGGCTGTGCCCGAAACGAACGCAGCCGACAGCAAAAGGTTTTTGATTTTCATAATAAGCCCCATTTTAGTTAGACCCCTAACATCAACAATTCTTCCAGTGTGTCAAATCTTACTCAAATTATTGTAATTACAAAGAAAAATTAGAGTGGATATCTTAACAAAAAAAACCCGCCGCATTTACGCGACGGGCTTTCCAGAAACGCTTCAATATAAGGAAGGTATCAGTTACGCGACGGGAAAATCCCGAACAGAGCTATACACTGTGTCATACCAAGATATGGCGAACGCTTGGACACGGATTGACTGCCGCCCGCATTATTAATGTCAACGCGAAGGGTCGATTCATCCATAAAGTTGCCACGTGCAGGTCCCGCCGCATAAGTATTTTCAGCCGCATTCGCAAAAACATTACCTTGCGGAGATGTACTTGTTGCCATTGCGCGTGTGGTTAGGACACCCGTACGATTCGTATGTGTATGAACAGGCATCTGACCTTGTGTGAGTGTAAAGGACGTTGACCCGCCTCTCTCACCCCATCGTACGTTCGGTAGGCCCGCGCCCGTACCTTCACCTATCATGGCGCGGCCACGTGTGTCTGGTAGTCCAAATGTTGTCCGTCCGTCACCCCCAAACGTTGTCCCAATTAAAGAGAATAACGCGCTATTCTGACTAATTGCCAATAACTGTCCGTCCATGGCCGCCCAGTTACGAGGGCAGAAGTTTCCGCCAAACGTCATCGTTTCAGCGATAAATGCGTCCGTCCCGGCACTCGCAGTTGTTGAGATTGATGTTGTCGCAGCCACCATGGATGCAGAAAGAAGAAGGTGTTTGATTTTCATTTTGAAAGCCCCGTTTCGTTTTTCGATGCCTTAGGGTTAACCATCAAGACACACTTCGGCAAGGACGTTTTAAAAAATGACCAAGAAATATAATCTGGAATTAAATGTTAAAGCTTTCTGTGTAACCTAAGGTCGTAGCAAAGGCTCCGCAAATTGACCAAGCTTCTTCGACTCGCGGGTCATTATGGTTGTGATAGGCCGCACGATTATTCTCAATCATTGGCAAAGTGTGTGGGGTAACATCAGCCCGAATAAATCTCCCAACTGAATGCGTCGCCTTTAGGGGATCCGAGAGTACATCTTCATATTTCACGAGTTTGTACCTATCAGAGGTCAAGAAACTTTCCGCATATTGGTGAACAGACTTTACCTGATAAAGCCACGTATAAGCATTTCTGAGATATTCCGGGTCGGTCTTAATCCGTCCAACATCCAGCCCAGCATCACGATAAGCGGCTGTTAGGACGGACAGTCCGATGGGATTGTCCGGACGGGACGTCATATGTGTACGGCGCAAACTGCTGGTCACGGGATGTCGGACCAAGTGAATAAACTTCGCGTCTGGAAAAGCTTCGATAACGTCCGGCGTAATCAACATCGTTTCCGGTAGTTTCCAGCCCCAGCTTTGCCCTTTTTTGATTTCAGCCTGTTTCAAGATCGTCTTGGCTTTGCCTCGTAACAGATCTACAGCTTTGGATGTTTCCATAGCATGACCGCGGCTCGGGAGCGTACGACGCGCGCCAATTTCATAAATTGTATCGACCCATTCCACAGAGTCACCGGATTGATTGAGGCGATTGCCAAGGAAGACATCTTGAGACTGTGCGATTTCAGACAGTAATCTTGTTCCACTGCCCCCTCTGCCCAGAAGGACGATAGGAGCATTAAAACTTTTGATTTGAAACGCTTCTGTGTCTTCAAAAACATCATCGACATGATAGTCATATTTTTCTGCAAGGCTCCCCGCCTCACGCAAAATGTCTAAAGCTTGCTCCTCGCTCAGACGATCTTTCCACTTGTTCAGTGACACGGCGTCGACGGGCCGTCCGCGTTCGGTCAAGCCCGGTCCTCTTCCCTGAAAAACCTCTGGATGAATTGGGTCCGACGCATGGAAACTCAGTCCACAATGCGCGAACATGGATTTTCGATATGTCTCCGGTTCTGTGACGAAATCCTCGTAACGAAAAACCATCGGATTTAATCCGGCTCTGTGAAAGCTATCCAATAATCCCGTTTTCAGCTTCCAGACCAAAGCCAATCTAGTGTGTTGTTCAGTTTCAGAGTTCATACGCTGCAAAAGTGGTTCGTTCGCCTCGGCAACCTTTGGAAAACGTTGCGCCCAGTCCACCTGCCGACGCTCCATCTCAACAATAAAATCCAACCCTTGCATTGACGCGACTACGGCTCTGGGGTCCCGCACAGGGTAAATGATGGAGACGGGCAAATCCAAATTAGCCAGTTGCTCTGCGGCGTAAGTCAGGTTTGGTGCCTTCAGAACGAGATGATGCACGCTCGGTTTAAAAACCGCCTCCATGCCTGAGCCGCTCTTACGTTTAAAATCCGGTTTATATTTCTGGTCGGCTCTATTTAGCAGCTTTTTGAGCGCATGACCTTCGTCCAGCTTTCCGTCATCTGTCTTGTCAAACCACGGGTATAATCCATCAGGCTCGTCTAACAAAATGCAGTTTGGATGCGCGCCGAGTATCTGACCACACAGCGTCGTGCCACTACGTTGACAGCCGACGATCACGATGAGGGATTTAATGCCTTCTAGCATGATAGGGCCTCTAAAATCGCTTTCGCATGTTTCATCGGGGCGTCCTTATGATCGAATGCAGTGCCATAGCTCCTCAAAGTGGCTTTCATATCCGGCAACTGGTCTAAGCTCGATTGATCTTCCAGTCGCGCGCCAACTCCTAAATCTGAAAGGCATTGCGCCAACACAGCATGGTTTTTATGTTTTGGCGAAATGAGAACAGGGACCCCGTTTGAAAGCGCGAGATATGTTGATCCGGTGCCGCCATGTGTAATGACCACGCGCGCTTTTTTTAGAACTGACGAGAGCGGCAACCAGTCAAAGCAAAAGTCATAACACCCGGTCGCCTTAGCTTCTTCGGCACGACTGCCAACATAGACCGTTGCGCCGAAATCGGGTGAGGCTTGCAGTGTCCCTGCAATGGCTTGATAGGATTCTAAGCCACCTGTTGAGCCCATAGAAAATAAAGCGATGTCTGAAAGGTCCTGTATAGTCTCAGGCAAATCCGCTCCTTGCTCCAGACAGAGCGGACCACAATTTTCTATGTCTGTCGGCCAAGGCGAAAGGCTTTCCACGAGAGGCGTCGGGTCCGACAACAAAGTCTTCGTCCCCAAATAGAGATCGTAGGCGCTATTTAGCGAATAAAGCCCCCTCTCCGCTCGCATCTTATTGAGTTGGGTTTTGCGTGCCGCAAAGTCAGAGACTTGATGTGTTTCAAACTCGGGCGGACCGATCAGAAATGCATTTGTTATCACCACCCTCGGACACTCGGGAAAGCGAGTCGCGGGTAGCCAGCGCAACGGGCTGCAATCCTGAACGATGATATCGGGATTAAGTGTATCGAATAATCTCTCAACCTGTTCTGCATATGCCAGAGCCGGAAATTTTCGACTCTCATCTTCGATTCGGATTGTTTGAACGCGACAACCTGCTGACTCCGGAAGCGTTAAGTGTTGGCAAAAACCTGGAACAACAAAATCAACTTTAATATCAGAGGTTTTAAGGAGTGCTTCTGCAGCCAGACTGAGCCGCGCCACATGCCCTAATGCCGGCCCCGAGAGCATCAAAATATTAATCATGAGAATGGGGCTATGCCAAAGATCACATTATCGCAAGGGAGTCAGCCGACAGGCTGGACAGGATATATGTGGAGCGTTAGAGCCGAAGGGAGATAAGGGGCCTTGTTTACATGACTACCAGTGACGTCAGCGCACTCGAGACTTACAGTGAGAACCGTTCAGACAAAGGTTTGGATAAACGGCTCGTCTTCGGCGCTTTGGGTGTGGCCGCGATTGTGCTCACTTTCTGGACCTCTTCTCGATATCCTGCCCTAGATGAGAAAGCCTCACTGGGCGGCGACAACGATATCTCTGCATTAGCATTTGATCAGATTGTTAAAGTTTCATCCTCTGACTCCGTTCTCTGGAAAATCACAGGTAATGCGCTGAACTGGGCCTATACCAACAAGCAGGGTATGTTCTTTGGTATCTTATTCGCCGCCGCAATCATGACACTCTTACAGCTTTTGGTGCAAAAGCAATTTAAGGGCCGTTTTGCAAATACTCTGTTGGGTGTTTCGATCGGCGCGCCGCTTGGTGTTTGTGTGAATTGCGCTGTCCCTATCGCTATGGGCGTTCAGAAGTCCGGCGGGCGCACGGAAACATCGCTGGCCGTTTTACTTTCATCTCCATCCCTCAACATGGTCGTGTTGAGCATGACCTTCGCCATATTTCCGTTCTGGCTGGCGGCGCTAAAGGTTTCGGTTACATTGGCCTTTATTATATTGGCCATACCCCTCGCCGTAAAACTTCTTGGGCCATCGATTACACCCGCTGAAAGCGTTATAGACGATGTTATGGATGCTACGCCAAGCTTGGGTGAGAAGAGCAATCCCTCCACGCGAATTTACGACAGGCATGACCCGCTGGCGCGCACGAATTGGTTGAGGGCGTTTATTTGGTATGTTCGGGGTTTCGGAGAAAACCTTTGGTATATCTTTAAAATTACAGTGCCACTTATGATCTTGGCGGGCATACTCGGCTCCATCGTTGTGACTCTCTTGCCATGGGAAGCGCTCGCCGCCTTGGTCCCAACAGGTGGATTGGCTTGGGTGTTGGGCATCGGACTGGTTGCTATTCTTGGAACCTTTCTACCGGTACCCATTGCGTTTGATGTCGTGATATGTGCCGTCCTTCTCGCAGCTGGTGTCGACCCAACATACGTTGCCGTCTTGTTGCTCACACTCGGCCTGTTCAGCATTTATCCGGCCCTACAAATCGGGCACAGTATTTCTAGAAAACTAGCCATAGGCCTATTCGCAATGGTCGCAATGACCGGAATTGCGACGGGTTTTGCGGCCAATGGGTTGGAGGCTTTCGAAGAGCGACGTCAGCAGACTGCCATTGCCTCAGGTCTTGCGAGGCAAGCCGATATCGAAGCCTCCAGTATCGACAGTAAAATTGGTTCAGATGTCACCATAATTAATACATTAGGGACCGGACGGGCAGTGGCGGCAAAAGACGTTTTCACCGCAAGTGACGGCGTCACGATCACCAAGATCCCTTTTGCAAAGGGATTCATCCCGGATGAACCGTCAGACAAACTCTTTTCCCGTATTTATGGCCCTGAAATTGGTCTCAATATGGCGGACGGTGTATCCCCCTTGCGCTTCCTTGAACCCATCGCAAGAACCCATTCAATAAGCACCGGAGATGTTCACGGTGATGGGTGGCCGGATGTCGTTCTAACCTCGGATGACGGTTTAGCTTTATTTGCGAATATGGGTGGTAAAAAATTTGAAAGGCAATCCATTTCTGCCTCAGGGATTGATTTAAAGGGTTTGGTACGCGCCGCGCTGGTCGATCTCGACGGCGACAAAGATCTAGATATTCTGGCCGCGTCTCATTGGGACGGTGTCTATATTCTGGAGAATATGGATGGCCGTTTTGTAACACCTGCTTTTGAATTACCCGGCCATGTTGAAGGCGCCATCACGAGCGCATTTGCATTCGGAGATCTGGATCAAGACGGAACGCTGGAAATTGTGGTTGGAAAATCGGCTATCGGCAATAACACGCTGAACCGAACATCTTCCGTCGCGCAAAATTATATTCTCTCCCGCGTAGACGATCAGTGGGTATCTAAACCCTTGAGCGGGCCGGAGGGTGAAACACTTTCGATCTTGATCTCTGACCTGAACCGTGATGGTCGGCCGGACTTGATGATTGGCAATGATTACCGCCCGCCGGATCATCTGTATTTTTCGAATGAACTTGGAGCGCTCGAGCGCGCCAATCGAGGGCGGATAAGGGGCGGAACAACGCGTTGGACGATGAGCCTCGCCACGGGCGATATAGACGGTGATCTCGTCCCCGAAATCTATGCCGGCAATATTAGCGGTCGAGCGGCCGCAGACTCTAAAAACCCTGCTTCTGAATGTCGATATGAAACCGCTCAGGAACGTCAAAAATGCGAAGACAGACTTTCTGCATTTATCCCCCTGCAACCGGCTAGACGTCAGGGAGACGCAATAGGCTGTAACGCAATCGAAGACAATATCATGGCTGAAGGATGTACCATGATTGCTATGACACAAGCCATTATGCGAAGAGGCGGCACAGGGACCGAGGCCGTCGGCGATTTATGTGAACGTATTCCGAACAAATGGCTGGACTTCAAACGTATGTGTGAAACCCGTCGCGATGAAGTCCTGGTCAAACTCTCCGAGCAAGAAATCAAAGAGACACTGCCCTCCTTCAAACAAACCAATGTTTTACTCAAACGCGATCCGAAAAATGGCATATTTAACGATATTGCGGAGCGTGCATCTGTCGATAATGGAGGGTGGACCTGGAATGCAAGATTTGCCGACTTGGATAATGATGCGGATTTAGACCTCTATGTTGTGAACGGTCATGGGATGGCGGTAAACCGATATGACGATAAATATTTTGAGAATTCCGCGGGAGAGTTTGTAAATCGTCCAGAGGAAGCGGGACTCGCTTCTGGCCTGCCCGCTACGGCCTATAGTTATGTCGATTTTGATCAAGATGGTGACCTTGATATTATGACCTTACCCTTACTGGGTCCCGCCAAAGTTTTTGTAAATACAGCCGCTCAATTGGGCTCAAACTCTATTGGTTTTCAGCTTGAAAATAAATCTGGCAACAGTTCCGCCATTGGGGCCGAGATCATTATTCGTTACGCTGGTGGAGCCCAAATTCGCGAGATACAGATGAGTGGAGGCTTCGCTTCATTTGACGAGCAAGTGGCACATTTTGGCTTAGGCGACATAGAACAAGTTGACTCTGTAGAAATCCGTTGGCCCGATGGGGAAGTCACGCGCACCCAAACACCGTTGGCCGCAGGCGCTCATTATAATATCCAACGCAACTGATCGTGTCCGGATTTTATCAAGCTGGGTTTTCTGAATCTCTTGGTCCAAACATTCTTCTGACGCAGTCAGACAGTTACCTGAATAAACGCGTGATTGGGACAACAGGTCATTATGATCTTGTATTCCCCTACCCCATGTTTGCGGGTAGAAATTTTTCAGCCATAGGACAAGATATTCGTTCCCTTTCGCAATCAGATGCCGTTTCAATGACCATCAGATCGGATGCATTTTTTGAAAAAACTGTAAGCCAAACAGAGGCTGTCTGGGATTGGTTTCGCCCATTCAAAACCCACCATATAACGAATCTATCCAAACCCTGGAGAGACAAAGCTGCCCGCAACGCAAAGCGCTATGAAGTACGCGCGCGCAGGACCTTCACTTTCTCGGAGGTTTTAAATCCGGCTTTCTACGCAAGTGACTTAAGGCGCTTAAACAGTATTATTTTAAATCGCAAACGAGGTACGAACACTTCAATTATAGCCGAGACAATATTGAGACAGCAATTGGGGTTAAGCGGCGCGAGACTATTCAGGGCATCTGACTCAAATGGTATTCAGGGTTTAGCCTTTTTTATGGTCACTGAAAAACGTGCATATGCCTATATGATAGGGGCAACTGATGAGGCGCGTTCAAATAACGTGATTTACGGATTATACGGCTACGCCTTAGATAGTTTTCAAGATGCGATGGATTACGTTGATTTTGGCGGCGTTCCGGGCACGTCAGACGATCAGAGCCACCCTATCGCACAATTCAAACAACTTTGGACAAATGAAACGGCTCAATCATTCATTTGTGGAAAGGTTTTCCGTCCAGATGTGTACAAAAACCTCTCGAAAGCGCATCCGACAAGTCATGTTAATTTTTTTCCAGCTTATACAGATCAATGAGCGATAAAGACTACATATTCCTGTTCTCATCAGATCGATCCGGAAGTAACTTACTGTTACGCCTGCTGGGGGCACATTCTGAAACTGTTGCGCCACCCACATCCCAGTTATTACCAAATCTCTATAAGGCCGTAGATAAATACGCGCCATTAGCCTCCCAAAAAAATTGGGAGTTCCTTCTTAAAAATGCGCAGAATTTGCACCATGCGGGTTTTGGTGAATGGACGAATTACGCGGACTTGCACTCTATATTATCACACCAAACAGAACGTTCTGTCAGCGTAATTTTGAGAACAATATTTGATACGGAAGCCAGAGCTAAAAACGCAAATGTGGTTGCTATCAAGGCTCACCGCGCCTTTGAATATGCTGACATGTTGCAAGCCGACTTTCCAAAGGCAAGGTTCATTCATTTAACGCGGGATCCGCGCGATATGGCCCTCTCATGGCTGAACACCCCTGCCTTAAGGGGCGGTGTGGCGAGAGCGGCGGCAATTTGGAAAGAGGAACAAGCAGAACTTCTAAAGCTGAGTAAGATGATGGATCGTGACGTTTATAGAGTGCGATATGAGGATATTCTCAGTCAGCCAAAGCAAGTTTTGAAAGAGCTTTGTAAAGCCTTGGGGGTGGCGTTTGAAGACGGGATGCTGAATTTTTACAAAAAAACAGATACGCAGAATATTGCAGGTCATGTGCACGCCTGGAATAATCTTGCAAAGCCACTCATGAGCCAAAATCAGGCGAAATATAAATCTGACTTAACGCTCGAACAACGTGCCCATATAGAGTTCACTTGCGGTCAAGAAATGGAGCAGCTTGGATACGCGCCTGACCTAAATTTAAAAAACTTTAATTTAGCCTCAATCGCATTCGACCTTCAAGAGAACGCCCCCTGGGAAAAACCTGGCTATGCAAAACTCAGTCAAACCGAGCGCGATAGCCATGTTGTCTTACGCAAAGCGGTTAAGACCCTCTTGGAAGGGCCAAATTATTAGAGCTGACGGCCATTTTAACGGTTTCAATAAAATCGTGATTGGAAACATGACGCATCATAGGATGGCAAGGGATGCTGATTAAACGTTCACTTAAAAATTTAGCATTTACGTATTCAGATGGGATATCCTTATAAGGCCTTTGGATTTCAAAAAACTCATGACTTAAGTTTGACCCCTGCAGAGGTCTGTTAGAGATAAATTTCAAATGTCCAATGGGTGACTTTTGCTTATTTTGATGAAGCCACGGTTTTAAACCGGGTAGGTTTCGGGCCACTAATTGCCGAATACGCCGGGCTTGTCTTTGATAAAAAAACGAAACCCGTTCATAACGCTCCAAAACATCCAGAAGCTCACAGCTGGTCTGCACTGGTAAAAGCTGCTCATCTTTTACGCTCTGCTCTAAAACTCGCATTTGGTCACTGGACAGAATGATTGCAGTGGCATCACTCACACCCCAAGGCAGAAAACCATTGCAGGACAACACTTCAATTTCATTTGAAGGGCGATTTGTAAGAGGACGATCTAATAGGCTACGTGCATTGTCGATAATTAGCGGGATTTTGGATCTTTCGCAATATTTTCTCAATCTTGCCCATGATGAAATATTAGCGCCATCATGATTATAGATCATGCCCAGGTTTTTATCAGATAGAATCTCTAAATTGGACTCGAGTAAACTGCCATTTTTATCACAATCCAACCTGACTGGATCCAGAATAAGACGCGCAGTCGACAGCGCATTGGACACCCAGTTTAGATTATCTTGTTCGCCCCCCGAGAGGACGACCTCTGCCAGTCGTAGAGCCTCTGCTTTTGAACGACAGAGAATGATTTTATCCTCATCCGGCAAACCCATAACATCCTTCAAAATGTCGGACGTTAATTGTCGGTGATCTATCTGCCCCTTTCGTATTTGATTTATTCGTAAAGCGTCTTGCGTATGAATTAGATGAAACGGTATTGGTCTTTGGACTGCAACTTTCGGATCAAAAAAATGGGTCGGGCCGTCTATGCCGGCTTTCTCCAATACACTCACAACCTCATCAGATCGACCTGTAAGGATAGTTCGACTTATCGGCTTAGCCATAGATTTTGAAAGCCAACCGGAATGAACTGACTCGATGCAGTCTTGGAGTTGTTTGCGATATATCCGACCAAAAGCCGTTGGAAAAAGCGCTTCGGGATTACAGATCAAGGACCCAAGACCAATATCGATCAATGTCACATCCGGCCTCTTCTGATACAAGTGATGTATCAGCCAAGCTGAGAGTGATCCCCCCGCTTGGAGCAGAATAAGTTTCAAGTCAGCCGCTCCATCAAGCCGTGCTTCAATATCGTGGAGGAGAGCAAAACGAGCTTCCCGCGCCCGCGACGGATGGATTTCCAAAAATTCTCCCTGCGAATGCCCAATGAATTCGAAATATCGGGATAGGTTTTGATTTCCGACGAGAAGTGTTTTACGCGTCCTCACGGCCCTCACAAACTCTATAAATGTGCTATTTATAATCGCGCGCTTAAACTCCATTCCATTTGCTGTGGGATGTTTTATCGAGACCGAGACATATCTCTCGATCATCTTCAGGCACACAGCCTCATCGTGGGTTATTCCGGCAGTTTCCAATCTTCCAGGCCACCCTAATAAGCCTGCTGAAAAAATATAGTTTGCCCTTCTCTTCGGTGAATTTTCGAGAAGGCTAAGCATTTCCTCAACAAATCCGCCTTCAAACATGTGTGGTGTGACCCGGTGGAATTTTTCTAAACGATCCATCTCACGTCTGGTATCTGGGGCAGGCTCACGAATATCAAAGCCTTCGGCTTCAATAGCGACGAGGCGCTCCCAAAATCCGTGATTGATTTTTGAATAAATAAAAGGCGTTTTAGTCAGGATCGAGCGCACCATGAAACTGAAAACGTCATCATCACGCCGAACATCGGGCTCTAATCTACTCGTAAACATGGTTATGCTTTGTGGGATAGCCGTCCCAGTCGCAAATGAATTCTATGTCTTGTCGAAGCCTTGCGAATATTAAAAAGCGCTAATATTACGACAATTGTCGTTTTAAGCTTGCGTAACGACAATTGTCGTATATAGCCATCCTATGACAAAACGATCAAAACCCTCTGCGGCTGAAACGGCTATCCTGACTGTGCTTTGGGAGAAACAGCCCTGCCCGGTCAAAGATATCCATGCCATTCTGAGTCAGACCAAAGATGTAGGCTACACGACGACATTGAAACAGGTTCAGCGCATGCATGATAAGGGTTTAGTCAAACGTCAGCCGGGCGAAGGTAAGTCTTATGTCTACAGTGCCGTGGACAGCGAGACGGAGACGAAATCCGCACTTTTTAATCGTTTTGTCGAAAACACTTTCGGCAATTCTGTGAGTGATCTCGTTATGCACGCTTTGGGCAATGAAAAGACATCAGACGCAGAAATTGATGCGATTAAAGCCTTTATTGCAAAGTTAGAAGAATAGAACGTCGAAAGGGGACGCATCATGGGACCGGAATTTACGCATCTGTTAGATAGTCTGGGATGGGCTGTTTTGCATTCTACATGGCAAGGTGGATTGGCATTTATTGCCGTTATATTCTTGCGAACATTTTTGCGGAATGGTTCGCCATCTCTCCGTTACAATGCGCAAATGCTCGTCTTACTGGGCTGTTTGGCAGCCTTTTTAACAACATTCGCTTTATATGCAGGATCGACCTCACCTGAAACACTGCGTGCCAGCGGTGCAGGTGGAGGTGACATGTCATTTGGCGGTCTCATACCGGCTTTTGACCCTTCCCGTGGAACCACCGGGTTTAACTGGCCTGATGTCTCGGCCTATACACCCTTTATCGCGTTAAGCTGGGTCATTGGCTTCATGGCGTTGAGCCTACGTTACGCATTCGCCTACGGTCAGGTGCAACAGTTACGCGTTCTAGGTGTTTCCGAAGCTCCGCTGGATTGGAAGCTTCGTTTTCTGAGCTTAATGGAAACCTCCGGGATCAAAAAAACAGTCCAACTCCATATCTCACAGCATATTGATGGACCTATGACGATGGGCTTCCTGAAACCAGTTGTGCTTGTGCCGACGGGTTTTCTGACCGGTATCCCGTCCGATCAGGTCGAAGCGGTCCTCCTGCATGAATTAGCACATATCCGTCGTCACGATTACCTCTTTAATCTCGTACAAACAGGTGTTCGGACCGTTCTGTTCTACCACCCTGCCATTCATATCATCTCGCGCTGGATTGATCGTGATCGGGAACAGGCCTGTGATGATATCGCTGTCTCTAAAAGTCAGGATGCCGGCGCTCTCTTACGCGGCCTTGCGGCCTTGCGTTTGCAAAGCGGGGGGCTCGCAATGTCCGCGACAGGAAAAGGTGAAGACACCCCTTTGATAGAGCGCCTTTCACGTCTGGCGGGCCAAAATCAGACGACCCCACGACGTCCAGAACACGTTCTCATGTCGCTCTTGAGCGCCCTCATGATTGGTACTATTTATGTTGGTGCAATGGCAAAAGCCGACGCGCACCCCCACCCTATAAAGCCAAAGCTGAGTGTTGAGGCGCCTGAACCCCCTGCGGTGTCCGATACGGTGATTGTAGCTAAGCCTTATGTCGCTGCCATAAAACCCACTCCACCTATTCTTCCGGTCCTACCGCCCACGCATTTCGATGGTGAAGTCGATGAGGGAGTATTCCAGAGTTTCATCGAAACCGATAAAGCGATTTGGAAATCTTACGAAATCGCAATGCGACAATATGAAAAATCTCTGGAGAGTTATCTGGAAAACACGTCTCTTTCGGAAGATGAGATGGAAGATATCGTAGAACATTACGAAGACTATGCAGATGACATCGAAGAACTCTTCGAAGATCGCCGCGAGTCGATTGAAGATCAATACGAGGACTATGTTGAGTACCGCGCCGAAGCCAACGACGATTGGACTGACGCGATAGAAGAAGAAATCGAGTATCAGGTCGAGCGCGCTATTAGCCAAGCTGAGCAAACGATCAGCGAAACTATTCGAAAAGCACAATCCGAAAACTTTCAAAGAGCTAAAGAACAGCGCAAAGAAGCTGCAAAGCAACGCGACATCGCCCGCAAAGAAGCGCGCGCTCATGCCAGGCATGACGAGAAGTCCCGAAACAAACACGAAATGTTCCGTGATGATATTATGAAAGAGCTTTTAGAAGACGGACTCATTCGCTCAAAATCTGAAACAGTTGCGCTTTCACATCCTGAAGACACAATGATTTTAAATGGGAAGTCTTTGCCGAAAGAGTTGCGCGGCAAATACTGCGCGATGTGGGACAAGGCGGGCTTTAAAGACGGCCATACGCAAGTCACGATTAGCCCGAAATCTCTTACAATTCTCGCCGATTATAAAAACGGTCAACATACCACCCGCGTGACCTATGGAACTTGGGAAGACTAAGTCTTTCCGCCCAAATAAGGACTCTAAAATGAACTATTTTTCAAAACCGCATCTTGCGGCAACGGTTGCGCTCGGCCTTATTTTTACCGCACCTGCCGTCTATGCACAAACAATTCAGGATGTATTTGAGCCTGAATTTTTCGAACAATATGCGCCCCAAAACGCCTTGGATATGATTGAACAAATTCCCGGGTTTCAGCTTCAGGTCGCTGATAACCGCCGCGGTTTGGGTCAAGGCGGCGCAAATATTCTGATTAATGGCGAACGTTTGACCGGCAAGTCTGATGTCGGCTCTCAGCTCTCGCGCATTGTCGCTGATAACGTTGTTAAGATTGAAATAAAAGATGGAGCCTCTCTCGATATTCCAGGCTTGTCCGGTCAGGTCGCCAATATTGTGACCAAAAACACGGGTGTAACAGGCACATGGAGTTGGGCGCCACAATTTCGGGAACGGCAGCGGATAAACCTCAATCATATCCACCTGACCGTTTCAGGAGAAAAAGGTAATCTCAGCTATAGCGCGGAAATTCGAAATGAAGCACAGCGAAATGGCGATTGGGGGCCGGAAACACTTACGGCCGCTGATGGGACCGTTTTCGAAATCCGGGATGAATTGGGCCGCTATAATTTTGATGGGCCAGGTGCTGTGCTGGACCTGAACTGGAAACCAAAAGAAGATCATGTCGGCAATCTGAACTTGGAATATAATAAACAGAATTTTGCATCGCTCGAACGCTCAAACCGTCGCGCCCTAACCCCGCGCGGTCGTGATCTGGAAACTGTATTCACGGGCGGTGAGGATGAGTGGAATGCCAAAATCGGTGCAGATTATGAATTTCCAGTTGGCCCGGGCAAGCTCAAAGCGATAGGATATTACCGCGCCGAACATTCCCCAACCCGCAATAAGTTTTCTGTCTTCGATTTGACCGGGGAACAAATTGGAGGTTCGATTTTTGACCGTGTCGCAGATGAAGGCGAAGCCATTCTTCGCGGCGAATATAGCTGGTCTAATGCAAAAGGTCAGGATTGGACTTTTGGCGCAGAAGGTGTCTTCAATTTCTTGGATATTGAATCCGAACTTCAAGTTTTCAACGATGGCGAATTTATCGAGGAAGCTATTGATGGCGCAACGTCCCGCGTTGAGGAACGTAGGACAGAAGCCACCCTCACCCATAATCGTGCGCTTTCTCCGAAATGGGATTTGCAAGTCTCTGCAGGAGTCGAATATTCTGAAATCCAACAGGAAGGCGAAGAAGCCCGCGACTATATTCGCCCAAAAGGTTTCCTCCTCGCGACTTATAAACCAGATGAAAAAACGGCTGTAAGGTTTAGAGCTGAACGCGAGGTCGGCCAACTTAGCTTCTTTGACATTATCGCTTCAATTGATGTCGTCGATGGCATTGACCGTGCCGGAAACTCCAATCTCGTCCCGTCACAGCGCTGGATTGGATCTTTAGAGTATGATCGTGATTTTGGACAAGGCTTCACAATCAACATCAATCCATATTTTCAGCTTATCTCAGACCTCGTTGACCGCATTCCAATCGGCGATGATGGAGATGCCGTTGGTAATGTCGATAATGCCATACGCTACGGTATTGATTTCAATACAAGTATCAAAGGCGATAGATGGGGCTGGACTGGGACACAGTTCGATCTAGATCTGGAATGGCGTGACAGCCGCGTCGATGATCCTGTTACAGGTGAATCGCGTCAACTCAGCCGTGATAAGAAGACCTTCTGGCACGCAAGAGCGCGCTATGACGTTCCGAAAACGGAGTGGGCCATCGGTGGCGGTGTTCGAGAATTTGCCGATTATAAAGGTTTCCGCTTATTCACAACGGACGACCCAACATTGGAACGCCCCATTACCTATGCGTTTGTTGAGCATAAGGACGTGTTTGGAATGCGTATCCGCGTAGAACTTACAAACTTGATCGACTCAAAAGAGGAATTCACACGGGAGTTTTTTACAGATCGAAGAGATCGGGGTGTATTGGACTTCACTGAGTTTCAGTCCCGAGCCTTCGGTCCAATTTTGGACATCGAATTCAGCGGAACATTTTAAGACACTTGCGACCAGTCGGCTTTCGCGTCGAGATAGGACACAGCAAGTTGTCCCGTTTTGAAGCCATAGTTTCGACTTTTCTCTCTCGGTTCTGAGACATCATACTCAAGATGAGTGAATAAGTCGCCAAGCCAATCATCAAGGGCCGCATCATCCGGCCAACCCGCCCAATAGGTCTTATACCCACTCTGTAAAACGATGGGGTCTTTAGACCTCGTTTGTTTAATCACACTCCAGTCCGTCTCAACGACCTCCCACCAAATTTTAATGGCCCCTGCACTTTGCAAATTCAGAGGAGCATCATCGCGCAAAGTTTCAACAGCCGTAATTCTTATACCCTCTAATTGAGGTGGTAGTTCGCGGGGTATGGTGAAATCTTCGGTACGCGACCCAAACCGTGGCCCCATGACCAGATGAGTCTGACTTTTCTCTGCGGCCGCTTTCAAAGTCTCCACATTTGAAAATATTCCCGGTGCAAAGACGGTAGCATATTTTTCAATATTTGTGTCGTTGGGATTTATAATATCAACGGGAATGTTTCGACGCCTCAGCCCGCGATAGATGTCATAAACCAATCGGAAATAATCAAATTGAATGTCTTGCGGCTGGACGTCCCACGCCCATTGGGACGGATAATCAAAGACAAGGCCAACGCGTGGAGCCCCTTCTCCAATACCGTTCATGGTGTTGAGCTCTTCTGCGAGTGACTGAATCTCCCGTCCCCCAGCTGAAAGCGTACCGTCCGGCAGCAAGAGGCCAGCATGCATCTGCTCCTGCGCGAATGGCGCCTGTCGCCAGCGAAAGAAACAGACAACCTCAGCCCCATGCGCAAAAGCCTCTAAAGCCCAGAGGCGGACCATGCCTGGGGTCGGAATGGGATTATGCGGGGCCCAATTTACAGGGCCGGGTTGCTGTTCCATCACCCACCAACGACCTTTTCCGACGCGACGGTAAATGTCGTGATGGAAAGCTTGAAAGTCCGGGTCACCACAACGCATGTGCTGGCGTTTGAAGTCTTGGTCGCGATCAGACCGATCTTCGAGGAAGCCAAGCGGGTAACTATCCCAACTCGCAATGTCCAAATTATCACCAACCTCATAATGATCGAACTCGGTAATCCGTCCCATATAATTATGGATCAACGGCGCATCTGTATGTGCGCGGAGGACTTCAACCTGCGCCAAATTGAACATTACGACGGCATCAGAGGCAAAACGGCGAAAATCCATAGCATGGGATGGGTTAGGTTCTGTGACCGTCAGATTGGGAAGCTCGATTTGGTCAAATCGATCATATTCCATGGACCAAAATATATTGCCCCAACGTGCGTTAAGCTCGGCAATATCCTCATACTTTTCCGACAACCAAAGCTGAAACGCAGATTTGGAAACAGGACTGTAAGAAAGCGTCGTATCGTGACAGCCATATTCATTGTCGATCTGCCAAGCTTGAACCGCAGAATTCCGACCGTAGCGCGCCCCCAAGACTTCGGCAATTCTGCAGCATTCTTGGATATAGCCCGAGTGGGAGAAATCATAATGTCGGCGGGAACCAAACCCCCTCGGTCGACCCTCGGCATCATAGGCAAGCATATCGGGATATTTATCCACCATCCAACGGGGCGGTGTCGCCGTTGGTGTGCACATCACGACATTCAAACCCGCATCGCCGAGCGTTTTTATAGCGCGGTCTAGCCAATCAAATTGGAAATGTCCTGGCTTCGGTTCAATCCGGCTCCAGGCAAATTCTGCGATCCTGACCCATGACAGGCCCATTTCCACCATACGCCGCGCATCATCTGCCCAAATCTCTTCGGGCCAGTGTTCGGGATAGTAGCAAACGCCGAGCTCTGGTTTTCGCTTATCCATTGAGGGCGCGCTCCAATATATCCGGATCGACATTTCCGCCGGATAGGATCACCGCAACGGTTTTGACATCATCTGGAAGATTTCTGCCAAGCGTAGCCGCTATTGCCGCCGCTCCGCCTGGCTCCAAGGTCACGCCCAGCTCTTCATGGGCCACGCGAATGGCCTGCAAACACTCCTGATCGGACACGGTGTAGACATTCTCCAGAGACTGTCCGTTAATCACCCATGGTAACTCGCCCGGCATAGGCGTCATAATCGCATCGCAAAGCGTCGCGGGTGTATCTGTAATCCGCATGCGTTTTCCTGTCCGTAAAGACATCTGATGATCGTTATAATCTGTCGGTTCCGCACCAAAGATGCGAGTCTTCGGTGACAATTCCTGCAGGGCCAAACTGATGCCCGCACACATGCCGCCGCCACCTAGGCACGTAATCATTGCGTCAAAATCCGGTTCCGCTTCGGCCAGTTCAACGCCAATGGTGCCCTGGCCTGAAATAACGTAAGGATCGTCATAACTCGGGACGAGGACGCGACCGTCTTTTTTGGCGATATTTGCTGCAATTTCCTCACGACTTTCTGTCAGACGATCATACGTCACAATCGTTGCACCATCCGCCAACACGCCGTCGACTTTAACCCTTGGCGCGTCCGTCGGCATCACGATAATCGCGTCGATGCCCAGCTCTTTCGCCGCACAGGAAACCCCCTGCGCATGATTGCCGGAGGAGAAAGCGACAACACCCCCTGCCCTCTCCTCGACCGTCATAGCCGAGAGACGATTAAACGCCCCGCGATATTTGAACGCCTTTTTCTTCTGCAAACATTCCGCCTTAAACCAGACCTGTTTTCCGACCTGTGCATCGATCGCATCGGACCGTAGCAAGGGTGTTCTGACCGCATGGCCGTCCAGTCTTTTGACGGCCTTGGCCACATCTTCATATGTCGGTATATGTGTCACGCGTTCTCCCGGTTGACCCCTGTCGGGAATAATGAAAATACACGCTATAAAACAAGAGCAAACTCACAATCGGGAGACATCATGCAAGGTTTGATGATGAAGCAGGAGCTGATGATCAGCGACCTGATCGAACACGCGGCCACAGTCCATAAGGATCGCGAAATCTACACGCTGAATACGGATATGTCAGAGCATCGCTATAGTTGGAGCGAATGTGCTGTCCGCGTGCGGAAGCTGGCCAATGCGTTGATCGCAGCCGGCGTGAAAACCGGCGACCGGATCGCGACGATTGCATGGAACAATTATCGCCATATCGAAATTTATTACGCGGTCAGCTCCATCGGCGCGATTGTCCACACCATCAATCCACGCCTGAAGCCGGAACAAATCGCGTGGATGGTCAATCATGCCGAAGACAAATATGTCATGTTCGACACAACATTCGGTCCCATCATTGAAGGCGTAGGCGCGATGTGTCCGACTGTCGAGAAGTGGATTTGTCTGACAGATGCGGCCGGACTGCCGGATTACAAGACCGATGTGCAGGATTATGAGAGCTTCATCGCAGATGCGGATGAGAGTATAGAGTGGGAACGCTTTGACGAGAATACAGCCTGTACGCTCTGCTACACTTCCGGCACAACGGGCGATCCAAAAGGTGTTCTCTACTCCCACCGCTCGACAATTCTGCACGCTATGGCGGGTAGTTTTCAAGACGTTATTGGTGGCGGGTCGAATGACACGATCCTCGCCGTTGTTCCCATGTTCCACGTCTCCGCCTGGGGCCTGGTCTATTCTGCCGCAATGGTCGGCGCAAAGCTCGTCATGCCCGGGCCGGGACTGGATGGCCCGAACCTGACGAAGATGATCAATGATGAAGGTGTGACCATCATGGCGGGCGTCCCGACCGTTTGGCTGGGCATCTATAATCACGTCAAATCTACAGGTGGTGCACTGCCATCTGTGAAGAAAGCCCTCGTCGGTGGCTCGGCCCTCCCCGAAAGTCTGTTGCGTGCTTATGAGCAAGATCTCGGCATTCCGATGCAACAGGGTTGGGGCATGACGGAAACATCTCCGCTGGGCAGTACATATGCCGCCTTCCCGGGTGCGGACATGTCAAATTATGACGATACGGTTCAGGACAAACTCTATGCCGGACGTCGTATCTTTGGTGTCGATATGCGCATCGTGGATGATGAAGGCGAAATCCTGCCGCAGGACGGTGAGGCTTCCGGTCACCTCCATGTGCGCGGGCCTTGGGTTGCCTCCGGCTATTTCAAAGGCGCGGGCTCTGACAGCTTCACCGATGATGGCTGGTTCGCGACGGGCGACGTAGCGGCGCTACATCCGCGGGGCTATCTCGAAATTACGGACCGGTCCAAAGACGTCATCAAATCCGGTGGAGAATGGGTCTCCTCCATCGAAGTCGAAAACGCGGCTTGCGATCATCCGGACGTACAAATGGCGGCCTGTATCGGCGTGCGCCATGAACGTTGGCAGGAACGCCCCATGCTCATCGTGCAATCCGTTCCGGGTAAGTCCCCTGCCATCGACGAGATCAAGGATTGTATCGGCGCGAAATGCGCAAAGTGGTGGATGCCGGACGCAATTGTCTTCGTCGACGAACTCCCCCTCGGCGCGACAGGCAAAATCCTGAAACGCGAGTTGAAGAAACAATATAAAGACTTCGATCTTGAAGCTGCTTCATAAAGTTCTGGCGGCTCTGAGTGCCTGTGTCGTTCTGAGCTGCCAATCTGTTGAACGAGAAGACCCGATGGAGACGCATATGTTGCGTCTCCAATGTAAGGCTGCGGATGACTTCAAGCTCTTATCGCGCGTCGCCGTTTTAAATATTGGTCTCGAGTCTTATGATTACGGGCTGATAACAGGTCACGGCGTACCGCCGGACCGCCCCTGCCAAGTTCTGGATTTTGAAGGACGCTCTGCTCCTGTGAGTGTTATCTCACTTGCCCAGAATTATAAAATTGGTGCTCAAACGGATTGGGCTTTGATACGATTTGAGAAGATCAACACACCCCGCCTCATTCGATATGATTTGGTGCCTTTCACCGAGACAACGGCTCTGGACAATATGCGCGTTGAATTTGCGCAGGCGAGAGGCTTACCTGAAAACCGTCAGTCCTGTAATTTGGAAATTCTTGATTTCAGTGAAAATGAACGACGCGTTTCCCACAATTGCCGATCGGTACCAGGACAATCAGGCACACCTGTAACCCGCCGTATTGATGGTCGGGACACTCTCGTGGGCTTGCATATCGGTCAACTCTGGATGTTGGAGTCTCCGAGAACGGGAAGACCTGACAAAAAGGGCTATATCAATCTTTTCAACGTCGAAACAGTCGACGAAATCAAAGCGCTGATTGAGACGTATAGTTAGGTCTTACCTTCGCCCACCGCGAAAAGCTTCCCACATTCCGTCCAGAGAATAACGAGCAAACTGCTGACACCCAATAAGACGTAAGCGATCAACAATGGCCGAACTGTACCGTCAAAACTCCGCGCAACCAGAAACCCCAAAAAACTGGAGAGAGTCATCGTCACGAAGCCGTAGACAGCATTGGCCGTACCCGCAACTTTCCCCATATATTCAAGGGCTAAGCTAGAGAAGTTGGCTCCCATCATTCCGAAACATCCGAAAGTGAGAACAAATAAGACGTAAAAGACCCAGAAGTTCTGACCGATAAATTGCATATAAATCAGGTTTATGGCCGAGAGTGCAATGAATGTCAGGACCACAATATGGCTGATCCGACGCATGCCAAAACGCTCGACAACGCGACTATTGGAATAATTCATAACAGCCAAGAGACCAGCTATTCCCGCAAAATAGAGATAGAATTTATCACCACGTCCGAAAACCTCATCAAAGACTTGTTCAGATGCGCCGATAAAGGCGAAAAGACATCCGAATATGATGCCGCTGGCCAGCATATATCCCACCGTGATGCGGTGAGATAGTACCTGAGAAAACCCGTTAATAATGTTGCCGAAAGATATCTCGCGACGGTCCTCAGGGTCGAGTGTCATAGGAAGCCGGAATTGGGTCCAAATAAATAAGATAGCCGAGAAAACGCCGAGCACCCCAAAGACCCAACGCCAATCTGTGACGGCCATAATCGCCGTGCCCAATGCAGGGGCGATAATCGGGACGATCATAAAGACGGTGTAAACGAGGCTCAATATGCTCGCCATCGCCCGCCCTTTGGACAGGTCACGAATGATGGCCCCCGCCGAGACCCGCGTCCCTGCGCAGCAGACGCCCTGTAACAATCTTAGAAATAAGAGCGACCCAAAAGATGGTGCTATCATGCAGAGGAAACCCGTAATCAGATAACCGATCAAACTTAATTGTAGCAGCAATTTTCGACCAAAACGATCAGATATCGGGCCGAAGATAAGCTGTGGAAATCCGAACCCCAAAATAAACGCGAAGATAATCAGTTGCTGGTCATTTGGGTTTTCAATTGCGTAATAATCCCCCACGATTTCCAGAGCCGGCAACATAACATCGATACCAAGCGCTTGTAGCCCGAATATCGACGCCATCATCGCCACAAATTCCCATCTCGGCATGGGCATTGGGGGTATTGATGATTGGATCGTTTCTTTGGATGGTGTCACGCGAGATACTCCTGAGCGCGCGCTATGCGCTCAGTTGTTTTTCTGCGCAAGTCCAAAGGAAAGATGCAACGCATATGAGCTTTGAACGTTTGCCTAATAAGCTAACTGAAGAGAATTTATATGACAGACCTCAAATTATCGGAAAATACGCTAATTTTTATCGCAACCGGAGAAGAAGCAAAACTTTTTCGTATGAAAGAATATGGGGTGAGACAGTACGACCATTGGGAACCTGGAGATTTAGCTGATCAGGGTCCGTCCGGAAAATTGCCTCCAGAACGCTCTGACAAAGAAACGATGGAGGCAACCTTTTCAAAAATTATGGCAGAGAAGCTTTACAAGCTCGCACATGCAGAAAAGTTCGATAAATTAATATTATGTGCTGATCCGGAAACACTTGGCGAAATGCGCCCCCTGTTGCACAAAGAAGTTGAAAACAAACTGTTAGCCGAGATCGATAAAACCTTTATCAACTCTTCAACCGATGATATTGAACGCAGCCTAGCAAAAGCAATGAGTAATTGAATTTAAACCCAGACTTTCGCAATCTCATCAAATGTCTTTTTCTCTAATGCGTGAGCTGGAACGGTGGCATCTTCAGCCGGATGTCCGACAACCAATAGGACCAAAGGCTTCTCGCTAGTCGGACGCCCACAAATCTCTCGCAAAAAATTCATCGGCGCGGGCGTGTGTGTAAGTGTCGCAAGGCCCGCCGCATGAAGAGTCGCAATCAACATGCCAATCGCGATGCCGACGCTTTCGGTGACATAGTAATGTTTTTCGCCATTCGGGCCTTTTTTCTGCGCAAATATCGCGATTAACCATGGCGCAGTTTCCAAGAAAGGCTTTGACGCATCGGTGCCGAGCGGCGCGAGCGCATCCAGCCATTCGTCAGAAGCCCGTCCGCCGTAAAAGGCGCGCTCTTCTTCTTCGGCGGCTTCGCAAATGCGGCGTTTCATATGAGAGTTTGAGATAGCAGCGAAATGCCAAGGTTGTTGATTGGCACCATTGGGCGCTGTGGCAGCCGCTTTGATGGCTGTTTCGATTACATCTCTTGGAACGGGTTTATCAGAGAAATCCCGAACCGTCCGACGCTTTCGAAGCATTGCCAGCATGTCTTTCGAGACCGCCGCCATCTCCTCATCTGAGACAGAACGATAACCCGTCAAAGGAACCTGTTCCTCACTCATATTTGCGACCAGTCCAAAATGACCTTCCCAGCCTTCCGTGTTTCCATCAAATCGAACGCCTGTTGGAAATCACGCGCAGCAAAACGGTGGGTAATCATGTTCGACATATCAAGACCGCTATCCAACAGCGCGAGCATTTTATACCAAGTTTCATACATCTGACGGCCATAAATACCTTTAATCGTTAGAGCTTTCCCGACGATTTTTGACAGGTCAACGGGATAAGGCGTTGCCGGAATCCCCAGCATAGCAATAGATCCACCCATCAGCATTGTGTCGAGCATTTGCTCAAAGGCGGGTTTGGCACCGCTCATTTCCAAGCCGACATCAAAGCCTTCCGACATTCCGATTTCGGACATCACGTCTTTTAGGTCTTCAGACATCGTGTTGACCATCCGCGTGCGCGACGTGATCGTCTTGGCAAAATCCAGACGCCAGTCTTCGATATCCGTCAGGACGATACGTCTTGCCCCTGCCCGTTCTGCGACAGCTGCGGCCATAATACCGATAGGTCCCGCTCCCGTTATGAGGACATCTTCCCCCACCAGATCAAAAGCGAGTGCCGTATGAACCGCGTTACCTAGCGGGTCCATGATTGCAGCAATATCTAGTGGAATAGATTCCGGCAGAGGAATGACATTGAATTCCGGCAGGGCAAGATATTGCGCAAAAGCTCCGGGTAAATTCACGCCAATCCCTTTCGTATCCGGGTCAAGATGGAACCGCCCCGCACGGGCATTGCGAGACCGCCGTCCGACGACGTGGCCCTCACCGGTCACTCGGTCTCCGACTTTCACCCGTTTCACAGTTGAGCCGATAGCGGCGACCGTCCCGCCATATTCATGTCCGACGACCAACGGGACCGGCACATTCTGCTGCGCCCATTCATCCCAGCCATAGATGTGCATATCGGTGCCGCAAATCGCGGTGCGCTCAATTTTAATCAGGACTTCATCCGGTGCGATTTCGGGTATCGGAACATCCTGCAGCCAAAGTCCTTTTTCAGGTTTGGCCTTGACCAGGGCTTTCATCATCTCCGTCATGAGATGACGCCCAATTCACGTCCGACCTTTGTGAAGGCTGCAATCGCGCGATCAATATGTTCGGGCGTGTGCGCCGCGCTCATCTGCGTGCGAATACGGGCTTGCCCTTTGGGCACGACGGGGAAGAAGAACCCGATGACGTAAATCCCTTCATCGAGTAGTTTTGCCGCCATATCCTGCGCGAGTTTCGCATCGCCCAGCATCACCGGAATAATTGGGTGCTCACCGGGTTTGAGGTCAAAGCCAGCCGCCTCCATGCCTGCGCGGAACCGTTGCGAATTAAACTCTAACTTCCCGCGCAAATTGTCTCCGTCTTTCGCGAGTTCAATGGCTTTCAAGCTCGCGCCGACGAGCGGCGGGGCCAGGCTGTTGGAGAAGAGATAAGGCCGCGAGCGTTGACGCAACATATCCACGACTTCCTGTCGCGCACAGGTAAAGCCTCCCATGGCACCGCCGAGAGCTTTGCCGAGTGTCCCTGTCAAAATATCAACGCGGCCTTCAACGTCGCAATATTCCGCAGATCCGCGTCCGCCCTTGCCGAGAAAACCCGTTGCGTGACAATCATCGACCATCAGGACGGCGTTATATTTATCTTTGAGATCGCAAATCCCTTTCAGGTTCGCGATAGTTCCGTCCATCGAGAAGACCCCATCGGTTGCGATCATAACTTGTTTCGCACCGTCTGCGCGGGCCGCTTTCAGTTTTTCTTCGAGGTCCGCCATGTCATTATTGGCGTAGCGATAGCGTTTGGCCTTGCAGAGGCGGATGCCATCAATGATCGAAGCATGGTTTAGCGAATCCGAGATAATCGCATCTTCCCGACCCAAGAGCGGTTCAAACACACCGCCATTCGCGTCAAAGCAGGCCGCATAAAGAATGCTATCCTCAAAGCCGAGCCAGTTCGCGAGGGCTTGTTCCAATTCCCTATGCTGTCCCTGTGTTCCACAAATAAACCGGACGGAAGCCATGCCAAACCCGTAATTATCGAGCGCGACTTTCGCGGCTTCAATGAGGTCCGCATTGTCGGCCAAGCCGAGATAATTATTGGCACAGAAATTCAGAACGCTCTTACCGCCGACATCAATAGAGGCCGTTTGCTCGCCTGTGATCAGACGCTCTTCTTTATAGAGGCCGTCTTCACGGATCGACTCGAGCTCTTGCGCAAGATCGGAATAGAGACTGTCTGACATAATCGCGTCCTTTCAATTTTTACGGCATAACGCGCTGGTCGCGCCAAAGCTATGCGCTTATCAAAAGAGAATGCGAAATAACAACTCCGGCATATCGTCCTCATGCGGCACATCTTGCCTTTT
Organism: Litorimonas sp. WD9-15; assembly: GCF_050271975.1. Lineage (NCBI taxonomy): Bacteria > Pseudomonadati > Pseudomonadota > Alphaproteobacteria > Maricaulales > Robiginitomaculaceae > Litorimonas > Litorimonas sp. WD9-15. The sequence goes on along the minus strand of NZ_CP189850.1, from coordinate 2,149,863 downwards.
GGCCGAGATAAGAAACTGTAACGTCTGCGCGACTGTGGTGCCGCCCCTGCCCGTGACGCCCAACCCCGTCCTGCAAGCGTCGCGCGACAGCCGCATTCGCATAATCGGACAAGCCCCCGGTATTCGAGCGCATGATAGCTCACTCACCTTTAACGATCCGTCGGGAGATCGATTGCGGGATTGGCTGGGCGTAGATCGTGAGAGTTTTTATAATCCGGATAATTTCGCCATTACGCCAATGGGGTTCTGTTTTCCGGGCTATGACAAACATGGCAGTGACCTGCCCCCGCGCAAGGAATGCGGCCCGCTTTGGCAGGAGAAATTGGAGGCCGCTCTACCCAACATCCAACTCACGCTCATCATCGGGATGTATGCTGTGAAATGGCATTTGGGAGAGCGTGCGCATCGCAACCTGACGGAGACGGTTCGACATTGGCCAGATTACGGCCCTAACCTCATGCCCCTCCCACATCCGAGCTGGCGAAATAATGCTTGGATCAAAAAACATGACTGGTTCAGCGAAGAACTCGACGCTCTAAAAACCCGGGTGAGAGATATCCTCGGTTGAGAGTACGCGAAACGTGCCCCGTGTCTTGTGGCCCTTTTTATCGACGACCACGAGATTATAGAAACCGGGCGCATCCGGTAAAAACCGAAATCCGTGACGCGTTCGTTCAACAGGCTTATCATCCACATAGAGACGCGGGTTCTCATAGGCTGACTGTATGACGAGATCGACGCCCTCTGAGTCTTCGCCAAAGTCTGAAATGGCAATTTCTGTTCCATCTGCGGGGAAGAGGATAACGGGAGCCGCTTCATCCGCAGAGGCGAGTTTCTCTGTCGTCCTGTTTTCAACACGCAACGACTTCTTCGCCGATTTATAAGTGAGATCATTTGCAATCTCAAAGAGGAGCGGCGCGGCCGCATCCCGACCTGTCACACCGGGTCGTGGCCCTCCATCCGGCCGCCCGACCCAGACAATGACAACGTAGTCACCGGAAAGTCCCGCCGCCCAACTATCCCGAAATCCGTATGAGGTCCCCGTTTTGTAACCAACATCAGGTGCTTTGAACCCAAGATATGTTGGCAGGATCCCGGCAGGCCTCGGCGCGGCGGCCATGATGTCGCGCAATGTCTTTGCGGTATCCTTTTGCAGGAGCGTGAAAGACTCATCAAATGCGCTATCTTCTGACGTCCATTTCAAAGACGCAGCCAAACCGTCATTTGCAATGGCTGTGTAAAGCACTGCTAAATCTCTGGCAGACAGACCCGTTCCGCCCAGTGCCAAAGCCAAGCCTGCATCAGCCCCATCCGCGCCCGGCCCCGTCTGGCTGGGTGACACTCCCGCAGCGCGCAAAGTTGCATCCAAACGACGCCCACCGACACGGTCCAATATGCCGACGGCAGGCACATTCAGAGAATGTTGCAACGCTTGCGCCATGGTCACATCGCCGTAATAGCGGCGGTCAAAATTTTCGGGACGGTAAGACCCAAACCGACTCGGCGCATCCCGTAAACGGGTATCTTGCCCGATGAGGCCATCATCCATGCCGAGGGCATAAACAAAGGGCTTCAACGTCGACCCCGGGGATCGGATCGCTGCCGTCATATCCAACCAGCCCCCATCATGGTCGTGCCGTCCAATCGCGGTATGGGCCCGAACTTCGCGAGTAGGCGCATGGACGATGATAGCCGATGCATTTACGGGCTCGGGCAACCCGTCAACATAATCGGAGAGACGATTTTCGAGAGAGCGTTGCAATGCGGGCTCAATAAAACTGCGGACAGTCCGGCCTTGGTCAACTAACCGTTCCGCCGTCAACCATGCCGCATTGGGAAGTTCAGTTTTTGCGAGTGGTATTGGCGCCGCAAGACTTTCGGTGAGAGCCTGAGAGTTTAACAAACCCGCCTGCGCCAAGCGTTTCAGAATTCTGTCACGGCCACCCTTCGCGCCTTGTGCATTCCGATCCGGACGACGGGCTTCCGGCGCTTGGGGCAGTGCAATGAGCAAAGCAATTTCATCATGTGATAAATATTTGGCGGATTTGCCGAGATAAATCCGGCTGGCCGCCTCAATCCCCTCAATGTTCCCGCCATAACTAATGCGAGTGAGATATTGCTCAAGAATTTCCGATTTCGTGAAATGAAGCTCGAATCTCAAGGCCTCGAAACTCTCAATCATCTTGGACCGCATCGTCCGCGGTCGGGGCTTATATTGACGCACGAGTTGCATCGTAATTGTCGACGCACCAGAGACGATATCACCCTCCTCCCGCCAACTTTTCAGCGCCCGCAATATAGCAGCTCCATCGACGCCTGAATGCGTGTAGAAGCGGCGGTCCTCGATCTCAATGAGTGCGTCTAAGAAGGCCGGGTCAATTGTCTCCAAATCAGCCCCAATGCGCCATGTGCCGCCTTCAATCGTTCGAACATTCAACCAGGTTTCATTCTGATCCAGCAGGATTGGGGACGTCGCGGACAGGTCAGACTTTGATACAGGCGCTTGTGCAAACCATAGGCTCAGAACTGCGCTGCCTGCTAAGATCAGATATCCTGCGAGTTTCCGCACCTAGTTTGAGCCCGCCGGATCAATAGTAATGCGCGAGGCTTTAGATGTTCCGACACGAGTCGGGCGGTACATATCTTCCACGATAAGGGCGGGCATGATGAAATCACCGACAGTCACCGCCCGCGCAATATAGGCCGCACGGAAAGTCCGGCGGTCCCGTTCCCATTTCATCCAACGGTCTGAGGCGATAAACCGATCATCCCGCGCTTCCTGCATATCGAATTCTGACAGTTCGCCGAGAAATTTGAACGCGCCTTCTTCGCCCGCATCGGGTGGATTGAGAACGGTCTCAATCTCCAACCCGGCGGGCAGAAGATCGGCCATAACCATCATCGTTTCCGCCGTGTAATTCGACCTCGCTTCCAAAAGGACGACGACGCGGTCACCCCTTTGGAGTTGCGAAACGGACAAGACTTCCCCCCTCGGCGAATAGAGCGTCTTCTTGACGTCAAAACCTGCGGAGATGGGCTCCGGCGCGGTCAGAGGAGTCGCATCAATATCCAATGTGACGTAAAGTCGACTATCGCCAGTATTCATAATAGATTTATCAGCGGACATATCTGATCCGAGCAGCGACGCCGTCGCATCGTCTAAATCAATGCCTTTTGATGAGATGGAAACCGCCTCATCGCCTTGCGTGATTTTCGACATCGCCCTGACGATATAACTCTTTTCCTGAGTTGAAGTTTTTGCGGGATCGAGATCGGCCAACCTCAAGAGAATAACTTCCGCAATATCATCTGAGAGATCATTACCCCCAATGGCAAGAACCGCCGCTGCGTCGCGTTCGGCAGAGTCGTAATAATCATAAGGAATGTCATCGCCAATGCGGTCTTGTGCGCGGGTAAAGGCGGCTTCGGCTCTGGCGGCATCGCCGATGCGGGACAGGGCCGCGCCGAGATAGGCCTGCGCTATCGGACTGTCGATCGTCTTGCCAAAACGGTCATTGACGTAACGGACGCCGGAGGCATCCGGGCGACCCGCAAGGGCTAGAACATAATGCGCGTAAGCCGCCTGTTCCGCCCGGCGTAGTTCTGCACGTCTGCGGCTGTTTTCATTCGGGAAGGCGAGATTGAGATTGGAATAATCTTCCATGAGAGACAAGCTCTTGGCTGCATCCAATGCGGAAGACAGGCCAGCCTCTGACACCTCAAATCCGTTCTTCTCTGCCTCGACCAAGAATTCGGACACATAGAGTTGCAGCCAAGGCGAGAGATATCCGTCGCCCTCGGACCAGAGACCAAATTCTCCGGATCGACTTTGTCGAGAGGAGACTTTGGCAATGGCGCTCTGAATACGCTGTCTCAGCGTCGCATTGGACGTGTCCGAGAAGCCCCCCAGATTTTCAACAAAGAGGAGCGGCATGGCGCTGCTCACGGTCTGTTCGGTACAACCATAGGGATAGCGCGACAGGCTGCTGAGATAGGGTTGGACGGATAAACCGGGCAAACGCGCGACGGACACATCCACATCCGCACTTAGAATATTATAGCCGTCTAACCGGTCAGGATTGAGCGCAAAACTCTCCCCCGGTTCCAATGCATGAATCGACCGCCGCAGGATGGGGCGATAGGGCGAGCGCACTTCAATCGGATAATCCGTTTCAATCGCATACCCACCGGGACCGGAAATCTTGGTCGTGAAATTATAGATTCCTTCTTTCGCGTCAGAGATATAGATGCCCGTCTGATCACGTGTGCCGGGTTGCAGATCGAAACGGGTATTCATAGCCTCCAGCAATCCAAGCGCAGCGATGTTCGCACGATAAACACCGGACGCGCCGTCAATATTATCAAGCGCTAGAGTCGCGACGGCGGTGTCACCGGGCGCGAGAAAACGCGGCAGAGAAAGATTGGCCGGAACGGAATCGCGGACTTTGATCGGTTGCGAGGCACTGCCCACGGCTGATTTTGTCCAAGCCGTCACCATCAGGCGGAGTTCCCCGTTAAAGTCCGGGAGGTCGAGCGAGATGGTCGCTTTGCCATTTTTAAGCATCAGCGGCCCTTGGAACAGTGCGACGGTCTGCGTTGGCACGACGGAGAGGCCAGCACCACCAATGGAGTCGCCGCCACTACGCTGTGCGCCCTGCATCAGATATGGATTGAGAATGCGCGCATAATCATCGCGAATGTCGAGTGTGAAGGCTTTCTTTGAGAAGAACGCCTCCGCTGCATCGGGTGAACGGAAATTCGTGAGCGCGAGGATACCCTCATCGACAGCCGCGAGACTGACCCACGCTTTTTCCTTTGCGGCAGCGCCCGAGATTTCAATCGGGACCTCGAGTGTCACGCGAGGTGCGATACGGTCTGGCGCATTAATCGCGATGTCCAAAGTCTGGTCGCTGCGATCCAGACCGATGTGCGTCAGGCCCACGGCACGTTTCACGCTCTTATTATTAGCGTCATCAAATGCGGTATAGAGCGTCACCATCGCATAGACATCGTGGCCCCAATCCGGGTCATAAGGTAATCTTAGAGATGATGCGCCTTCCGGAATTTCGACTGTACGGATAGTACGTACCGTGTGGTCGGCAATGACGATATCGCCGCGTCCCGCATAGGGTGCTTTCAGGTTTAGCGTGAACGCGCCGCCCGGTTTTTCAGGCAGCTCGGTTGCACCGATCAGTATTCTGTCAGGCGCATCGCTGGACCCGTCAGAATTGGACCAGCCCACGCCAAATCGGAAAGAGGCTTTCGCGCCGGACGCATCCGTCGTCTCGAGACGATAACTCCCCCAATCGAGTTTTCTGGACCACGTTGTAGGTGCGGACGTCTCAATGCGTATCTCGCCTTTATCCATGAAAATATTCGAGGTGCGGACACGATATTGCCAGCGGTCATATTGGCGATACCAATTGTAATCGCGTTCTTCTTTGACAAGCGTCCAAGTCAGGTCCGCCGCAACCCGTTCGCCCGCCGCATTCAGACTGATGAGATCAATTTGGGCGGCGAGCTGACGATCTGCACGTCCGTCAAATTTTGGATCAAACCCTGTATAGAGATCGAGAGGTCGCACCGGGATGAAGCGATTTTCGCGAACATAGCGGCCACCCGGTTCGGCGACACCCGCGATGACAGATGCACGAAGCGGATAGGTTGAACGGGTTTCAGTTTCAGCCAGTTTAAATGTGAGACCCGCTTGTCCCTCATCATCCGTCATCGGGACGTCAACAGGAATGAACTGTTCCTGATAAGTCTCTGTCACATCGCCAAAACTGTAATTGCTAAACTCTGGAAACGGATTGGGATCACGTTGCACACGGATTTCGCCCTCGGTCTCTAAATTTGACCCCGGAGCACCATAATAGAATTGCGCATCAAGAGAGAGACGTCGCGTTTCACCCGATTTGAGAACGGGTTGATCTTCAGGAAGAAGATCAAGTTTCAGTCGCTGCGGTACGAAATCCTCGACGGAAATTTTCTGGACCTTAACGGCGTCCGTACCTTCCACACCAACGCGGAGTTTCCAGATACCCCGGGCTGCATCCGCCGGAAGATCAACGGAGGTGACATACCCTCCTGCCTGTCCTTGCGCGGGTAATTCGCGGCTGGAGTCTTCTGATCCGTCCGGACGGAGGATGTCTAATGTTAACGTTCGTCCCTCAATCGCATTTGCGTAACTATCGCGAAGAAGAACGTTTAAATGCACCGTCTCGCCGGGACGATAAATACCCCGGTCTGTGAAACTATAGAGGTCAAATGCCCCCGCCCCTTCACGGCCCTGTACATCCATCGTGCTTAAATCGAGCGGCGCACGGGAGAGGTCGAGGACGGCATAATCTCCGTTAGGTCCGTAAGCCATAACCATACGCGGTGCGAGCGGACCTTTGCCGGAGAGGATGGCGTTATCAAAAACGGCTCGTCCCTGCCCGTCCGTCATGACCTCTGCGAGTTGTTCATTATTGCCCGCGATGAGATCGAGCCGAATGCCGGGCTGTAACCCTGCTGTCTTTATAGAGCGCACGGCGACATGTAGCGCATCGGACCCGCGATAACTCGTGAGCGCCAGATCCGTTGAGATAATCCATCGCAAGGCTTTCGCAATTTGGTAGTCCGGTTTGCCCGTCTCGGCATGTCGCGCAATGAGGATATAGGCCCCCGGCCCTTGGTCAGAGATTTTATCCTGAAGATCAAAAGGTGTTTGCACAACTTGATTGCGGTCCGCTTCAACATCTAACTTACCGGACCAGACTTCGACGCGGCGATTATTGCCTTCATAAGTGCTGACATAATCATCACCCGTGCCCTGCTCGCCTTGGTTAGGAGAATATTGCGAGAGGATACGGTCATTAATGCGGTAGAGGGTCAGGTCGAGTTTCTCCACATTGACCGTTTTGAGAGTCAGCCGCGCACCCTTTGTCTCAGGCAGGATAATACCGTCACCTGCAAATCCGACAAAAGATGGCTTATCCTCAAAGCTCACACTGACACGACGGTCACGCGGAAGGATCGTTCCGTCATCCGCCGTGAGACCCTCCAGGACTTCGACCTGATAGGTTTGACCATAATCCAACCCGAGCACACAAATACGCTCTGCGGTCGCGCGAAGCGAGAATGGGGTGACAGGGTCAAGTCTGAAATATGATTTCAAGTCTGTTTCCTGCGCCGCGCTAAAGGATTTATCGAATTCCAAACAGGCCTCAGACGTGCCGTTCGTGTCGACAGTTTGCCACCCTATATAGCGCAAGACGGGTTGAGCTAACTCAATAGCGGGTTCAGTTGGTTCGTCTTCTATAGTGATGGGTTCGGGTGAAGCTTCCACCTGCGTTTCGACGACCGCAAGAGGGTGACGTTTGTCTGCTTGGATCAAGCTTGAACTGGAAGAGGCAGGAAAGAGGTAATATCCAATACATCCCGCCAATAAAAAAAGCAGGATACCAGCCCCAAATTTTAATGTCGTGGAAGTCATACCCGCCCCTCAAATCATTATGTCTACTCTGACTTATATCTGATTCTTGTCGGGAATGGGGCCTGATTACGTCCGTCTTCGGACAGGGCCTTTTCAGAAACAGTTTCTTAACCCTGATTTTTGAACAGTCGCTAAGGATGTTCCTAAACCGGATAAGAATAGATTTTTGCTATTTCCATTCTCAATCGGGTGGCTGACTCCCGAATTGTAAACTTTGGGAATGTAAAAATGTCTTTGAAAAAACTTGCTCTCGCAGGCGGTGTTGCCGCTTCGCTCATGGCCGGAACAGCTTATGCCTCTGTTATCGACCGTCCTTTCTTCCAAGTCCTGGGTGTCGTTGTTGTTTGGGGTGCCGATAGCACCGGAACAGCCCCTGTCGTCTCCGACTTTGTGCTTCTTACCCCGGCTTCCGGTACAGCCGGTGCTGACCTGATCTCAGGCGACGTGACAGCTGTTGTGACGGGCTCACTCACACCCATCTCCGCAACTGGTGTTGGCGGAGCGGGTTCAGACGTTTCCGGCGCAACAAGCGGCGGCGTTTATTCCGATGATAACGCAAACGGCGTTTTGGATGCGGGCGACACACTCTCCGCTTTCGGTATCGACTCCGCAACAGATGTTGATGGCATGGTCGGTCCAGCGTCGCACACATCGTCTTTCTACGTTGCGTCCAACGCTGCTTTCGACATCTATGCCGAAGCAACAGGTCTGGGCGGATCCGGCGAATTGTTTGACGGCACAACATATGATGACATCAAGCTTGCCATGGGTATCGAAGTTTCCGGTAACGTTGTTGACGGCGATGCAGCCAGCTTGGCTTTCGGGTCCGCAGCTCAGGATCCAACAGGCTCCGCAACCGTGCTCGACCCGTCTGACCCGCTTGGTCTTGCAACACTGCCGTCAAACAACGGTTTTGACACAGCGGTCCTCGACCTCGGCGATATTAACGGCGCAGCCACAAAAGTCTTCCAAGGTGGACAGCGTACAGCAGCCTCCGTCGGATCACTGTCCGAGCAATCAGTCCGCTTTAACAGCGTCTATACATTGGATAGCGGCGCAGGTGGATATGACCTCAGCCAGGGTGCCGGTACAGTCTTTGCCGACGTCACTTACACTGTCTTCGTACCATAGGCTGACGCCAATAAAATAAAGAGCTTCACGCGCTCTTGGATCGAAAGGGTCGTCCTCACGGGCGGCCCTTTTTCGTTTTAGAAACCATCAAGACCGAAGCTGGGCCATATCATCGTTATATTCCCAGCGAATAATTTCGGCGAGAACTTGTTCAATTCGTTGTTCGAGAGTGTCTACGGCGACTTCCCGCGCGCCGGGACGTCGGTCATCTCCGACGAGGCTCTCCGCACGTTCACAGGCTTCGGCCAAACTCATAGCGCCAACAGCGCGGGCGGAGCCCTTTAGAGAATGCGTCACATTCGCCCAGAGATCATCATCGGCGTCAGCGGCGAGACTGCGCCCCCACATGTCGACCTGATTGCGAAACAGGCCGAAAACTTCACGGGTCAATTCACGGTCCCCACCAACATAGCGGTTGAGATGGTCGAAATCGATTTCAGAAACAGGTGAGTCGGTCATACCCCATACTAGACATTCAGCGATGATATGTTAGCGGCCATTCCATGAAATATTTTGAAACAACTCAGCAAGGTCGATCCGTCTGGTGGTCATGGATATTCGCAACGTGGATCGCAATTGTGATTTGGACATTGGGGCAATCCATTCTGATCCAACTTATGACGACAATTGCGGGTGACATGGATCCCACACTTAAATCTGAATTTGCAGAAGCGGCGGTCAATATGGCCGATATGGGAGAGTTGGAAACTTACACGGCCCTGTTTGGCACGGCGTCACTCATTGCCATTGCGTCAGTCATGGGCGTTGTTGCGACGGTTTGGCTCTCCAATAAATATCTTGCCCAGAAAGCACATTTAGACGCTTTTGGAGGGGGAGACTTTAAGGACCGAAACAACGCGATCTTGGCCTTATCTCTCCTCACTACTCTCGCCATTATCATCTCGGCGAGCATATTTGTAATGGCCGGACGTCTTCTCGACGGCACATATTATATGGCGCTAATGCAGCGCGCCATGGGATTAAGCCCGCTGACTTACAGTCTCTTTTTACTGACCTTTCCGGTCGGCTGTCTCGGGCTCTATCTCATGCAAAAGGTCATTCACCAACGCTCAGTGATGTCGCTCCATAATGCGCTCAGCAAAATCAGATGGGGTTGGATATTCGAGGGCTTCGTCCTGAGCTGGCTCGTGATTGGAACCTTTATGTTCTTGGGCTCTAAATTAGGGTTGTTTGAAATTCGGTTGAATTTTAACGCGCAAGTCTTTTTCAGCTTCGCCCTCGCCTCACTCATTTTTATCCCGCTACAAGCCGGGACGGAAGAAATCGTGTTTCGCGGATATTTCAACCAAGCCCTGACTCATCTCACAAGAAATAAGTGGGTGGCTTTCATCCTCACATCCATTGCGTTCATGGCCATGCATTTGTCCAACCCAGAAGCCCTGGAGGGCGCAGCGGCAGGCACCCTGCCCATCGTCATGAGCGGGTACTTCTTCTTTGGCTTTGCCATGTGTTTACTGGTCTGGCTGGATGACGGGATTGAGACCGCGATTGGCGTGCATGCGGGCAATAATTGTTTCGCCGCGATTGTAGTAAATTATGAAGGCTCAGTCCTACCCACGCCGTCTATGTTCATGGCTGTGCCAGATGCTGTCAGTGACGCCATGAGTACGATCATCATTCTCGCGGTTATTGTCGCAATTATTTGGTGGCGGCGCGGCGGCCCTTCGCGGTCAGACGACAGACCGTCCATTGCGGACGCATAGGACTGGCAAACCACGGCTCGGCTAACCCCGCCGCAATGGCGGTCTGGATGATCGCTTTATCAACGGGTTCGCCAAATGTGTCGAACAGGGCCAGCCGCCCATCTGCGCGGCCCATACCGTCGCGCAACCATCCCATCATTTCTTGTTCTCGCAAGCGCACTTTTGCGCTCGCCCGATTCAGCCCAGACGCCATATCAACCCATCCACCATTTCACCGGAACAGATGCGGTCTTCGCCGCTTTCCCCGGTCATTCGGGTCTGATAGAGCAAATAAAAGAATATCCGGTTAAACGCGCAGGTCGGGGGACGTCTTGTCTGACATCACCAAAAAAATCTATTCCATTGAGCCCGCAGCAGAGCCGGATACGGATGATGTGTTACCCCCTGTCGGGGTAAAACCTGAGACGGCAAAGCCCGCAAAAGAAGAAGTGCCGACTTTCGTAACGCGCGAAGCAAAAGCACCTATCGTTCTGGGCGCAGGACCTGAGTTGGAAGAGGTCCGGTCCGGTTGGATTATGTGGACAGGCCTCGCCTTTACGCTTCTTTGGTTGACCGGCGCTGGTTTAATGTTTGCCAGTCGGATTACGGGATCCGATGCGGGGCTCTTGGAGATGGCAGGATTTATCGTCCTTCTTGCTCTGCCTGCAATACTCATTACCCTCCTCTGGGTCGCCTTGCGAAAAATGGTCAATCTCACGAACCGAAACGCACACTTGGCAAAAGCCGCGCAAGCCCTCGTCAATCCGGAAACCGAAGCTCTAGGCCGCACACAAACATTGGCATCCGGCATTCGGGCAGAAATATCAAAAGTGAATGGACAGCTCGCCGATACAGTCACAGCCCTGCAAGGCGTGCAAACTGCCATCACGCGCGAGAGCCAAGCCTTGGATGCGGCGGGTCTCCAATTGACAAGCCGATCCGAGGATGTCGGCCGGAACCTTACCTTACAGCGTCAAGCCCTTGAGAGTATATCCGGGACATTCGATGCGAAGATGGAAACACTCTCCGCACAGATCGAGGAAACGGGGAAAGGTTTGGAAAGCTCGTCAGAAACTGCGCGTGAGCGTCTTGAGGCCGTAACAGCCTCAATGACAGACGCGACAACAGGATTATCGACGGCGAGCCAGTCTACGAATGAAATATTGAAAGCCCGCGTTGCAGAGCTGGGCGAAATCTCCCGCAAAATCGACGGCGTGAGCGAGGCCTTGAAAGCTGACTTAACGACATCTGCAAAGGAATTGTCGCTAATGAAAACGGGCCTATCCGATCGCGTGGAAGCTCTCGATACAGCAAATGCTCAGACACAGGAAAAGCTTAGCGGGTTGAAGGAAACCCTCGCCGCGGGTCAGGACATGCTGCGCGATCTTGAGGCTGCGGCGTCGACACGATCGACGGATGTACGCAAACTCTATGACACGCTATCTGATCAGCTGAAGAAGTCAGAGGACGATACACTAACCTCACAAGGCCGCACGGCGCGGATGGTCGAAGGCAATCTCGCCCAAATGCGGCGTGAATTTGGTCGAATGGAAACGGACCTCCAGACGCTGCAAACCAAGTTGAACAATCTGCGGGAGACGAGTGAGGAACTACCGCTCTCCCCGCCGCCCGGTTCCCGGCTCTCGCTCCGCCCGCTGGAAACCGATTTTCCGCCGGTCGAGCCCCCGCGCAAAACCTCGACCCTGCGTCCAGCCTTTACATTCGACGCACCAAAGGAAGATGTGACCCCGGATGATCGGCCCCTGAATTTAGGGGCCGATATGCAACTCGAGACCCCGGATACGGAAATCACGAATTTCGATCCGGATGTTCTCCGCCGTCCCGGGGATGTGCAACCGCCCAAAAGTGGATTTGGCCGGTCTAAGAATAAGGAGAAATCCTCTGGCTGGCATTGGCGTGATATGTTGGGCGGTCTGGAACGCCCGGATGCAGAGCCGGAGACTGTCTCACCGGAAACCAAAAAAGAGATAAACCCTTTAAGTCCTACTGCTGCGGCCCCAAAGGACTCGATCAATATTCTCGAACGACTTGACGCCATCCAACTCTCACCTGCGGCCATTGTTGATGACGGCACAATCATTGACGCCACACAGGCCCGTATCAACCGTGGGGAAGCTGGCTTGGCTGACGCTGTCGCCGCGCGTTTGAGTGACCCTATTTTACATCTTCAAACGAAGATGAATGAAGACGCCGGACTGTCATCTGACGTTGCGCAATTCACATCAGATTTCGCAGAACGCGTCGGCGCAACCCCGCCGACCGCACCTGCACTACGGACGGTGTTCGGGTCTCCGAATGGTCGGGCTTACTTGCTCTGTGCGGGTGCGCTTAAACGATAAGAGAGAGGATGAGAGTCACCGCTAATCCTGTCAGTCCGAGTACAGTCGTCGCGACGGTCCAACTTTTCAGCGTCTCTTTTGGTGTTTGACCCAAATACTGATTCACAAGCCAAAACCCGCTATCGTTGACATGGGATGTCATCGTTGCGCCCGCTGCGATTGAGATGACAGCTAAGGCCGTGTCAGCGGATGATAGCCCTGCGACGGAAGCTACCGGCGCGGTCAATCCCGCTGCTGTAATCATTGCGACTGTCGCTGAGCCTTGCGCCACGCGAACCAAGAACGCGACGATAAAGGCAAAGAGGATGATTGGCATTCCGGTGGAAGACACAGCCGCCGCGAGGTCCGCGCCGATCCCGCTATCTATCAGGACTTGTTTAAACACGCCGCCGGCTCCGGTGATGAGCACGACGACACCAGCAGGCTCCAAAGCCTTCGACATGATCTTGCCAATTGTTTCACGTGGAACATTTCGCACCAATCCAAAGGCGACATAGACATAGAGGCAGGCGAGTGAGAGTGCCGTGAACGGATGTCCGATAAATTTAAACCACATCCGCCAATCCGAATCTTTGACGACAAGACGGTCTAATATCCCGCCCGGCTTCAGGCCTTCGGGGTCAAGGCTTTGAAATGTGGAGAGAAGGATCAGCACGAGCGGCATGGCCACGGCGAAAACGGCATGGCCAAATGAAATCGAAGGCTTGTCCGATGGCGGTGTCTCATAAATCTCTCCCGTCATAGCGGGAGTGTTGCGATAAAACCGTGCAAGGACAGGACCGCCTATGATGAGTGTCGGCAAACCCACGATAAACCCGAAAAATATGACGAGGCCGAGATCGGCTGAGAGCAATTCTGCGACAGCAATCGGTCCCGGCGTCGGCGGGATAAAGGCATGGGTCACAGCCAGCCCCGCGAGGAGTGGAAGGGCATAGGTTAAAAGCGCCTTCCCGGTTTTCAAGCTGAGTTTCTGGATGAGCGGCACCAACATGATGAAGGCCACGTCAAAGAAAACAGGAATCGCCACGAGAAAGCCGACAAGTCCCAAAGCCCAACCGGCTTTGTCATCACCGAACCGCTTGAGCAGACGTGATGAAATCGCTTCCAATCCCCCCGCATGTTCTAACATTGCACCGAACATTGCGCCGAGCCCAACGACAACAGCGACAAAGCCAAGCGTACCCCCCATCCCGTTCCTTATGGCCTCTATGACATCCAGAGGCGACATGCCCGTCATCAAACCCACTAGCAGTGAGACAATCAAAAGCGCGAGAAAGGCCGGCATCTTCTGTCGCAAAACGAGAAATAAGAGCAAGGCAATGCCAAGTGCCGCCATAAAGAGCGAGAGTGTCATGTAATCCCCAATGTTTTTCTCCACCTATGACAGCGCTGTCGCGTCAAAGTAAAGGGGCTTGCAAATGAAGACCCATTCTTGCCCTTCACGGCAGACGGGACTAAGGCGCGCTCATGACCGATGACCTTTCACGCTGGGAAACCCGCACCTCTACGACGGATGATAATGGCGAGCGGCTGGATAAATGGCTGGCGAATTGGAGCGAACTCTCCCGTGCGCGTATTCGCGACCTTGTCGAGTCCGGGCATGTCCGCGCGGATGGCAACGTTGTCAGTAAAGTCACGACGAAAATTCGGCCCGATATTGAATATGCGATTCAAATTCCACCGCCCGTCGATGACACACCGCAACCGGAAAATATTCCGATTGATATCCTATTCGAAGATGACCACTTGATCGTGTTAAACAAAGCCTCCGGCATGACGGTTCATCCTGCACCCGGGTCCCGCAATGCCACGCTTGTCAATGCCCTGCTCTATCACTGTGCGGACACGCTCTCTGGTATTGGCGGTGTCATGCGGCCGGGAATTGTCCATCGGTTGGACAAGGATACAACGGGTGTGATGATCGCGGCAAAGACGGATGCGGCACATCGGGGCCTGTCCAAACAATTTGCTAAACATTCCATTGACCGAGTCTATACCTGCCTTGTGCGCGGCGCACCGAAACCGCGTTCAGGCTCCGTCATTTCCCGTATCGCGCGTTCGCCCCATGACCGGAAGAAACAGGCGGTTGTGCGCGGGACTGTCAATGATATCGAAGCCTCAGATGTCGGGCGGCACGCCGTGACGCATTATCAGTTCCTGAAAGGCTTCGGCCGCGCCCAACATGCGAGTATAGGTACTCCGAAAGTCAGCCAATTGGATTGTCGTCTAGAAACGGGGCGGACCCATCAAATCCGTGTTCACCTCGCGCATGTCGGCTGCCCCCTCCTCGGCGATCCGCTTTATGGCAAGCAACGCGCCTTTGTGACGTCGCAACATCCGGCGGAAGAGCTTGTGCGGACTGCAATTGCAGATTTCAAACGCCAAGCACTCCACGCGCGGCATCTCGGTTTTATTCATCCCATCACGAAAGAAGAGATGGGCTTCGACGCCCCGGTTCCACCCGATATGCAGCACCTCCTCAATGCCCTCTCCGATTTGCCCGTAAACTAGGCCCGTCACGTTCTCGTTAAAAAGTGTTCAGACCCGGAACCCTTTAAACGCGCTAAACGTATCCTATATGAGACCGCTGGAGGGTCTTGATTATGGCTGAAACAAAAACACTGACCACGAATACCGCGACGAAAGATGCGACCTATACCGGCAATATGAAATTGTCAGTTGCGCTTTCGCCGGAACAGGGCCTGAATTCCTATCTGCAGGAAATTCGTAAATTTCCGATGCTGGAAAAGGAAGAAGAGTTTCGTCTGGCCAAGCGCTGGGTGGAAGACGGCGATACCGCTGCGGCAGAGAAGATGGTGACATCGCACCTGCGCCTCGTCGCAAAAATCGCGATGGGCTATCGAGGGTACGGCCTGCCAATTGGTGAGGTCATTTCCGAAGGCAATGTCGGCCTGATGCAGGCCGTGAAGAAATTTGATCCGGATAAAGGCTTCCGCGTCTCGACTTATGCCATGTGGTGGATCCGTGCCGCCATTCAGGAATATGTCCTGCGCTCTTGGTCTCTTGTCAAAATGGGGACAACAGCCGCGCAGAAGAAGCTGTTCTTTAATCTTCGCCGCATGAAGGGCGAGATGAAAGCCCTGGAAGACGGCGATCTGAAACCGGAACATCTTTCGAAAATTGCCACGAATTTGGGCGTGAAAGAGACGGAAGTTACCTCCATGAACCGCCGAATGTCCGGTGGCGGCGACAGCTCGCTTAATGTCACAATTGGCGGCGAAGACGGCTCTGCGCAATGGCAGGACTGGCTGACCGACGAATCTGACTCACAGGAAGAAGTCCTCGGCGAAGCGCAAGAGCATGATGCGCGGATGGACCTCCTTCGCGATGCGATGTCAGACCTCAATGCACGTGAGCAGGATATTATTTCCAAACGTCGCTTGGCCGAAAAGCCCATGACGCTGGAAGAACTCGCCAAAGTTTATAGCGTCTCCCGGGAGCGTATCCGACAAATTGAAGCTCGCGCATTTGAGAAACTGCAAGCGGCGATGTTGGCGGCAGCAGAACCTGCGGGCCTTTTGGAAGGCTGACAGCCTTCTCATTGACACTCAAAACTTCGCTCAGGAGGAGTTTTTTATACCCGATCCTCACCTGAGCGAAAAATGAATGGATTTCATCGACTGTCGCGACAATGTGTAAATTAACGGCATAGAAAGCCTTTTTTGTCAGATTTGGGCAACCGAATTTGACTTATGTTTAGGCCATTCCATGACCCTGTCCCGTAAATTTTCTATCCTTGCATTGGGCGCGTCGCTTTTGACGCTAGCTGTCGCCTCTGCGCCATTTGCCGGGGCTTTTGGCGTGGGCGTTCAGCCGTCTACTGTTGAAATGACAATCAAACCCGGTGACCGTCAACGGCAAGTCATTACGGTTGGCAACGTCCATAAGGAAAAAACGATTAGCTTGACCATGGCTCTGGCGGATTGGACATTGGACGAGAAAGGTCAACTTGTTCTCGACGCGCCCGGTGATACGGACAGGTCTGCAGCAGAATGGGTACGTTTCTCACCCGCTTCTGTGACGCTAAAACCTGAAACATCTCAGGATGTTACAGTCGAAATCTCAGCCCCTTATAAGATTGAACATAAGGGCGATCATCGCTTTGCCCTGCTCGCAACGACGATGCTGCCGGAACTGGATGAGCGCGGCGAGACATCCGGTGTCTGGAACCGATATCAGCTCGCCTCTCTCTTCTACCTTACGCTCACCCCGTCCAAGAGCCTACCCGAAGTGACGAGCGTTGTTCTGAGCCCCGAAAAACCTGGTTTGGTGACCATGCAGATCAAAAATGACGGAGACGCCCATGCTAGACTTCAAGGTACGGCTTTGGTCAAGGATGAAACGGGCGAAGTCGTCGGAGAAACGCCTCTGAACGCCGTTGTATTGGATGGTGGCAAACGCACCTATAACGTTAATATGGTGAATATGGAGGCTTTAGAAGCCGGAACATATACAATTGATTTTGACCTCAATAATACATTCACACCGCAAAATAAATTCCGCTCGACAAGCGTCAAAGTGGACTCGTTGGAATATGTTGCCGAGTAAACGCATCATTATGGCGGGGGTCGCCTTGGCCTGTCTCGCCTCTGGCGCTCATGCCAGTTTTCTGGATACGGACTTCTGGTGCCGCACCTATGGCTGCGTTGTCGTCCATGATGGCGATAATTACGACATCTATGATAATTACCAATTTGCGACACAAACTTGCTGCGTCCCTGTTGGTCAACAGATGATCGATTTCTACATCCGCGCGGGCAATACAAATGTGACGGGCGAGATTGGTGGCAATGGCGTGATTGGCCCCAATGATGATGAGAGTATGCTATTCGGCATCACACAAGACGGCAGCACGATCAACGCATCTCTTCTGGATGATGGTGATGGGTATCTGGATGCGGGGGATGCGTTTAGTTTCTTCACGCTCAATCCTAATACGGACATCCTCTTAGACGGCAAAGGCCGGTCTTATTCGCATAGTTTCTTCATCAGTTCCCGAAATACGCGGTTTTCAATGCGGGCACTCGCCACCCTTAATGATGCCAAGGGTGATTTCGCGCAGACACTCCAACTCGGCGATATAAAGCTCACGCCGAGTTTTTCAGAGTCCGGGAATGATCAGGGCTTCCAGTTCGGCTCCCGCGCGAATACGGCGAATATCCAGATTGTCAGCGGCGTGGATGATCTCGGCGACCTGACCGGACAACCGACACAGATCATGAATTTTGGACGGCGACAGGGTATTCGTCAGCGTAACGGCGATATCGACACGCAAACCATCCGCCTCGATTTCCTCTACGAGATGCCGGAATATGATCTATCCATGGGAACAGGAAGTTTGAACGTTGACGTCGCGTTTGATTTTTATCGCGAGGATTAGATCAGTCGAAAGTCGATGATAGGTTCGATGTTATTTTCGGCAATATCATCTGGTTGACCAAAATTTGCGCCAAGTAAGACGTCCCTAAAAATGCCAAAAGGGATTGGTCGAAGTTCAACACATTTAGAAAATATACCGCAAATCCAACGCCGAGAGGTAGTAAAAACGACAGGCTGATAATTGCCCACCCCAATCCTGCATTACTGTCAATCGCGCCACGTCGCGCCAGTCTGTGTGCTTTTGGGCCTTTTCCAAATTTTACGATTAATGCTGATAAAACGAAATGAAGAAAAACGATTCCAAGTAATGATAATGGCGGTAAATTTTCAAGCAAGATCAAAGCAAAACTCAATAATGCACAGACAGTGTGCAGAATACTCATCCGAAAATAGTCAGTTCTCATAAAGCTGCCGGAACAATCGTGACACTCTCACCACAGCCACAAGCATCCGTCTGATTAGGGTTCTTAAACGTAAATCGACTGTGAAGCAGCGTTGTCTCATAGTCCACCACTGAGCCGAGGATGAAGAGGACCGCTTTCGCATCAACGACGATCTGCACGTCTTTATCCTCGACGACTTCATCAAATTTCTCAGGCTCCGCGACATAGTCCATCAGATATTCCATACCCGCGCAGCCGCCATTCTTCACACCAACACGAAGGTAGCCTTCGCCGCGTTCATCAAGGATTTCCCGCACACGTTTCGCCGCGTCATCCGTAAGGGTGACGAGTTTTGGGCGCGGACGGCGGGTTCTGGTAACTGTTTCTGTCATAGCATATTCAATTCAAGACGGGCTTCATCGGACATGCGGTCAGGTGTCCAGGGCGGGTCGAATGTCATGCTGACCTCGCAGCGGCGCACGCCTGCCACAACTTCGCAGGCTTCCTGTACCCAGACGGGCATTTCACCGGCCACGGGGCAGCCCGGCGCGGTGAGCGTCATGTCGACTTTCAACACGCGATCATCTTCCAATTCCACTTTATAAATCAGGCCTAACTCATAGATATCCGTCGGTATTTCCGGATCATAGACGGATTTTAGTTGCGCGATCACATCTTCCGTGATGCGTTCAATTTCCTCGTCTGTCGGCGGCGTAATCGGCGCGCCGGACACGTCTACGATGTCACGTTTCGGTGCCGTTTCACCCGCCTCATTCTCAGGCGTGAGGCCCGGAATTTGCGAATTGGCGAGCGCTTCGGCCTGTCTCTGTCGATCTGTCATCGTGTTATCCATAGTCTGAATATAGTCCCTGCGGGTTACGATAGAAAGAGGGCGCATTTTTTGACGCCCTCCACGAGGCGGTCAACCTCGTCCAATGTGTTATAAATGCCAAAGCTCGCGCGGGCGGTGGAGTGAATGCCGTAGCGCGTCATGAGCGGTTGGGTGCAATGCTGTCCGGCGCGGACGGCGATCCCGTATTTATCGAGAATTTGTGCCACATCATGGGCATGAGCGCCTTCAAGATTGAAGGACAGAACCGGGCCCTTATCCGCCGTCGTGCCGATAATTCGAACCGAATTCATGCCCGCCAACCCATCTCGCGCGGCATGATAGAGCGCCATTTCATGCTGACGAATATCCTCAGGTGAGAACTGTCGCACCCAATCAATCGCAGCACCTAGGCCTATGGCTTCCAAAATAGGCGGCGTGCCGGCTTCGAATTTATAGGGCAGGTCCGCATAGGTGACATGGTCTTCGAACACGTCCTCAATCATCTCTCCGCCGCCGTTAAAGGGGCGCATCTTTCCGAGAATATCTATGGTTCCGTAAAGCGCACCAATCGCCGTCGGGCCGTAGAGTTTGTGGCCGGTCATGCAGTAGAGGTCGACGCCCAAATCCTGCACATCCACATCCATGTGAACGGCCGCCTGTGTCCCGTCAGCAATCATGACCGCGCCCGCCGCATGCGCCCAGTCCGCCATTTGTTTGATCGGATTTACTGTGCCGAGGACGTTCGACATATGGACGACGGAGACGATTTTCGTCTTTACGCCCAGCATGGATTTAAACGCGTCGAGGTCGAGCGCGCCCTCTTCCGTGACCGGAATATAGCGGATCACCGCGCCCTTGCGCTCGCGCAGAAAATGCCACGGCACAATGTTGGAATGGTGTTCCATTTGCGTGATGATGATTTCATCGCCCGGCTCAATCATATCGGCCAGACCGTAAGCGCAGAGGTTCAGAGCTTCCGTCGCGCCGCGTGTGAAGACGATGTTTTTCTCAGACGGCGCGCCAAGATAATTGGCGACTTTGCCCCGCGCAGCCTCAAACGCCTCAGTCGCTTCATTCGCCATGGTGTGCAGCCCGCGATGGACATTGGCATAGGCGTGCTCGGTCTGCGCTTTCATCGCATCCATGACAGCTGTCGGCTTCTGCGCCGAGGCCGCATTATCGAGATAAGCGAGCGGGTAGCCGTTGATCTCTCGCGAGAGGACGGGGAATTGTTTGCGTATGGATTGAATGTCGAACGTCATAGAAAAAGACCTAATAAACTAGGCATGCAAGACAGGTGATATGACACACAAGCCGCCGTCAATATTGCGGACGTAAAAAGAACGATCATCAAGAAAGCTGCCACCCCGCCCATGTCTCTGCTCTGCGCGAAAATAGCAGCGCCGAACACACCGCCAATGGTTGCAGCAATCCAAACAACATTGAACATTATGTCGATGACAGGGTTCACCGCGCCAACCACCCACGCAGCTTCTCCAACAAGCTCTCGCGCATGACCTCATCCTCAAGCGTGTCAAACACACTGCCGAGAAACGCTTCCGTCAACATCGCCCGCGCTTGCGAGAGAGGTATCCCGCGTTGGCGCATGTAGAACAGAGCGCTTTCATCAAGCGCACCAATCGTGTTGCCATGTTCGCAGACAACATCATCGGCGTAGATTTCAAGCTCCGGCTTTGACCGGATTTCCGAGCTGTCGGACAACATGATACAGTCATGCCGCATCCGCGCATCGGTGTGTTGCGCCGGACGACGGACGTGGAATTTGCCTTGGAAAACGCCGCGTGCCTTATCTTCCGTCACGCCTTTGACGTTCTGGCGGATATGGCCGTCCGGACAGGCCAAATCGATATAGCTCGTCATGTCGCAATGGCGTTTGCCGTCGAGCAGATAAGCCGCGTTTATGGTCGCCTTCACGCCCTGCCCCATCCCCGCCATGCGCGTTTCCAGACGGGAAAGTTTCCCGCCAAAGGCCAGAGCATGTTGGATGAGTTCAGATGTCGCCCAAGCCGTCACATGGGTCGTGGCGATACGCACACAATCTTCGGGATCGGTCTGCACGATGACGCGGTCCAGAACCGCAGTCTCGGCCAGTTTGATGTTGAGGTGTGAGTTTACAAATGCACCCGCCTGCCCGTCATAATGTTCGACGAGTTGGACTTTCGCGCCCTTGCCCAAGCGCAGTGAAATTTGCGCATGACCGTGGGTCAGGCCTTCGATTTGAATGGGATTCTCGGACGTGAACCCGTCCGGCACAACAATGTCCCAGACCTGTCCCGCATAGTCAGAGGCGAGCTTATAGAGGGTCGCATCATTGGCGGAGGCCTGCACATCCGTGCGCGTGACCGTCACACCTTCCGGCACGAAAATCTGGACAGGCGCAGCCGCGTCCAGCCCGCGCATATCGTAGGCGACGGCGCGGTTGACATCGGACCATTTCCAGGCCTCGACACCGCGATGGGGGAGTCTATGCGGCATATGCGTCATAGCCTTCGCTCTCTAATTTCTTCGCGAAGTCCGCATCGCCACTCGCGGCGATTCCGCCTTTGGCGAGGACGTGGACGCGGTCCGGCACGATATAATCAAGCAGGCGCTGATAATGGGTGATGATGAGCATCCCGCGATCGGGTGAGCGGAGTTTGTTCACGCCGTCCGCGACAATGCGCAGCGCATCGACATCAAGACCGGAATCCGTTTCATCCATCACGATGAAATTCGGCTCCAACATCATCATCTGGAAAATTTCCATGCGCTTCTTCTCGCCGCCGGAAAACCCGACATTGAGCGGGCGCTTGAGCATTTCCGGCTTCATCTTGAGGTCTTTGGCGAGGGCCCGGGCCGTCTTGAGGAACTCCGGGGCTTTCATCTCTTCCTCACCGCGCGCTTTGCGCTGCGCATTCAGCGCGGTTTTCAAGAAGGTCATGGTCGGCACGCCAGGAATTTCCAGCGGATATTGGAAGGACAGAAAGACACCCGCCGCCGCGCGTTCTTCCGGTTCCATCTCCAGCAAATCTTCGCCGTAGAGGGACACCGTGCCGTCTGTAACGTCATAGCCCTCCCGTCCCGTCAGGACATATGACAGCGTCGATTTACCGGCGCCATTCGGCCCCATAATCGCATGGACTTCGCCCTTGGGAACCTCGAGCGAGAGCCCCGTCAGGATAGGTTTCTGGCCGTCATCAACGGCGACGTGGAGGTTGTTAATTTTTAGCATTATATCGCCTTATTTCATTTTCTATTTTTTCGTCGGCTCGTTTTAAAATTCGTCGTCCAACAGTATAAATATGTTCACCTGAGATTTGCTTTTTCTCCTCTGGGCTTGCTGCGCCCAACTCATTCATCATCAACGAGAGTAGAATTTCGAAGTCCTCATCTGAAGTATCCATGAGCAGCTGTATTTTCGACGAGAACTTTCTAGTTGCAGCAACATCATCTCTCCAAAGATGACCTTGGTCATTCTTTTTTATTGCAGATGCAGATGATACAAACTCAGAAATAGCCTCTCTAAGTTCCGAAACACGACGCTCTCTATGTCTAAAAAGCTCTAGATCGATTGAAGCAGATAGGTTTTTTTCAGCAATTCTGTTTGCACGCCAAGAGCCGTATAATGCGATTGCAGATGCTACAAGAGCGGTAAAAATAGCTGAGAGCACAGGCCAATCAATATTATAGCTTACCACTCCCATCAAACCCACTCCCCCACAGGCGCATCGTAAACCGCATCGACTTCCGCATCGCCGGAGTTCTTCACGCCCTTCGGTTCAATCAGGAAGATGTGGCATTCTTCTTCCGCGCGGGGGCGGTGGCGGACGCCTTTTGGGACGACGATACATTCGCCTTCCCCGACTGGCACGCTCTCACCGCCTTCAAAATCCAACACAAATGAACCACGCCAACAGAAGAACATCTCGTCCTCATGCTCGTGGGCATGGAACGGATATTCGCCCTGAATTTTGGCGAGTTTGAACTCCTGTCCGTTCAGCTCGGCAATGGCTTTGGGGCGCCAGTGGTCGCTGAATTTCGAGAATTTCTCGTTTATGTTGATGGCTTGGTTCATTTAGTTCCTATTGTCACCCCGCACTTGATGCGGGGCCTGTCGTTTACTCTCTCAAACTTGGATTCTGTAGCCGTCAGGTCCCGCATCAAGTGCGGGATGACATCTGATTATCCTTTAAAACAAGTCACTTCGATTTCGATTTTGCCTTTTGGGTCAACCATTTCAGCCAGCACCATAGTCGCGGCGGGGAGGATATTATCGAAATGCGCTTTGATTATAGGCAGAACTTCTTTGACATATTTGCGGTCGGAGACTGTATATTGCACCCGCACCGTATGACCGAGTTCAAACCCTGCGGCGTCGAGCGCTTGGCGGATATTTGTGAACGTGTTCATCGTCTGCTGCGCCGCGCTTTCGGGCAGTTCCTGCTTCTTATAGTCATAGCCCATCGTGCCGGAGACAAAGCACCAGTCGCCCTGCACCACGGCGCGGGACATGGCGTAGTTCAGTTCGCCTTCGGACAGTTGGATGAACTGACGGGTTGGTTTTTTAGTGGCCATTATGGGCTCCTTAAGGGCAGAGGTCGGTCTGCCATTCCGTTGTGTTTTCACCGCGATAGCATTTGATACGCATGCCATATGCCGCGAGTGTTTGATTGAATTTATCCGCACCGCCGGGGCCGGAAAAGATCGCATAGACCTCTTCCGCCTGAACGGAGTCATCCGGCAATCCCGTGCGGGAGAAGAGGAAGACAGAGCCGTCATCACGCTCGTAAGTTTGCGACGCGGTCGTGATGATCGTCGAGCCGGTTTCCGGCGCGTAATAGAGCCGGATTTTGTCAATCGTTTCCAACCGCGTCTCACCCAGCTCAAAGCCCACAAAACGCGCGAGGTCCGTTGAATAGGCGGAAAAGTCTACATCTTCCAAATTACTCTCGGGCAGAGTCGGGCTTGGCGGCGTGGCAGGTTGCGCTCTTTCCGTCGAAGCCACAGGCGTAGTGGGCGCTGTTGGCGCCTCTAAATCCTGCGATGGCCCGCAAGCGGCCAAAAAGATTGCTGATATGAAAAGATACGGCTTCATTACCCGACGCTACCTTCCAATGAAATCGCGACGAGCTTCTGCGCTTCTACCGCAAATTCCATCGGTAATTCCTGCAACACATCACGGCAGAACCCGTTAACGAGCAGCGCGACGGCGTCTTCTTCCGAGAGGCCACGTTGGCGGCAATAGAAGAGTTGATCGTCAGAGAGTTTCGAGGTCGTCGCCTCATGCTCAAATTGCGCGGTCGGCGTATTGCTCTCAATATAGGGCACGGTATGCGCACCGCAGAGATCGCCGATCAGCAGCGAGTCACACTGCGTGAAATTCCGCGCACCAGTAGCTTTCTTATGCGCCGTGACCAGACCGCGATAGGTCGAGTTGGATTTGCCCGCACTGATCCCTTTGGAGATGACACGCGATTTCGTATTCTTGCCGAGGTGGATCATCTTTGTGCCCGTATCGGCTTGCTGATGCCCATTCGTGATGGCGATGGAATAAAATTCGCCCTGACTGTCATCGCCGCGGAGAATGCAGGACGGATATTTCCACGTGACTGCGGACCCGGTCTCGACCTGCGTCCAAGAAACCTTGGAATTGGCACCGCGGCAATCCGCGCGTTTGGTCACGAAGTTATAGACGCCGCCTTTGCCCTCGGCATCGCCCGGCCACCAGTTCTGGACGGTGGAATATTTCACTTCGGCATCATCATGGACGATGATTTCAACGATGGCGGCGTGGAGTTGATTTTCGTCCCGCATCGGGGCCGTACAACCCTCAAGATAGGAGACATAGGAGCCCTTATCCGCGATGATCAGCGTCCGTTCAAACTGTCCCGTGCCCTGCGCATTCATGCGGAAATAGGTCGAGAGTTCCATCGGGCAGCGCACACCGGGCGGGATGTAGACGAAGGATCCGTCAGAGAAGACGGCATTATTCAGCGTCGCGTAATAATTGTCGGTGACGGGCACGACCGAGCCCATATATTTCTTCACGAGTTCCGGATGCTCTTTTACAGCTTCCGAGAAGGAACAGAAAATCACGCCATGTTTCGCGAGTTCCGCCTTGAACGTTGTGACGACGGACACAGAGTCGAAAACCGCGTCCACGGCGACCTTTGGCGCACCTTTAACACCCGCTAGAACCTCTTGTTCTTTCAAGGAAATTCCGAGTTTATTATAGACTTCGAGGATATCCGGATCGACCTCGTCAAGCGAGTTCAACTCCTTCTTTTTCACGGGTGAGGCATAGTAATACATATCCTGAAAATCGATTTTCGGATAATCGACCATCGCCCATTCCGGCTCTTCCAGCGTCAGCCAACGGCGATAAGCTTCCAGCCGCCAATCGAGGAGCCATTGCGGTTCATCTTTCTTCTCGCTGATAAAACGGACAATATCCTCATTCAGTCCCTTCGGTGCGAATTCCTGTTCGATGTCAGAATCGAACCCGTATTTATATTTGTCAGCTTCGAGAGACCGGACACCTTCGACGGTGCTGTCCTCGATACTGTCTTTGGCAATTTTTACGGTCTCGGTCATGCGGCTACTCCTTGGAGCTTGATACGTCTGATCTTCGCCCAGGCGGTGATAAAATCTTCAACTTCGTTCAATGTGCAATTATCGCCGAAACTGACGCGAATGGCGCCTTTCGGGGCTTGGTCACTGCGGCCCATTGCGACAATGGCGCGACTCTCGCCGACCTTGCCGGAGGAGCAAGCCGTTCCGGTGGAAACGGAGATACCCTCGAGGTCGAGCGCCATCATGAGGGTCATGGAAGACGCATCCGGCACGGCGAAAAAGCTCGTATTGGGCAGACGATCTGCGCCCTCCCCGAATATCACGATATTCGGCTCAATGGCTTTGAGTTCTTTTTCAAGAATATCGCGGACCGCACGCGTATGTTCGAGATTTATCAGGTTCTCACAGGCCGCCCCAAATCCCGCAATGCCGGGCACATTATGCGTGCCGGAACGACGCCGGCGTTCCTGCCCCCCGCCCGCTAGTAGTGGCGAATATGGCGCGTCGGGCGAGACATAGAGCGCGCCAATACCTTTCGGCCCGCCAACCTTATGCGCGGACACCGCCATATAATCCGGCTGGAATGTCATCGGTATTTTCCCGAGCGCTTGTGTAGCGTCCACGAGGATGAGACCACCCGAAGCGTGGATCAGGTCTGTTGCCGTTTCCACATCTTGAATGACGCCCGTCTCGCTATTCGCGGCGACGAGGGAGAGGAATGGACGGCCCTCCTCTGCATCCCAATCGGCAAGGCGAGCCTTCAGCCACACCATATCCGTGCGGCCTTCGCTGTCGGCGGGCACGATCTCATAGGTCGCGCCGAAATTCTCGGCGGCATTTATGGTTGCGGGATGATCCATCGCGGAGGTCAGCAGACGTTTACATCCCGCTTGCAGGGCGGACCAGATTGCCGTGTTGCAGCCTTCCGTGCCACCGCTCGTGAAGATAACATCCTGCGCGCAGACGCACATGGCGAGGCCGACCGCGTCGCGGGCCTTGTTCACGATCATATTGGCAGCCCGTCCATCAGCATGTTGCGCCGTCGGATTACCATGAACACGCATGGCTTCCGTCATCGCGTCGATAACAGGCGGCCAAGTGAAGGTTGTCGCATTGTGGTCGAGATAAGTGCGGTCCGTCATTCTGCCGCCTCCAGAACGGGCAAACGCTCATCCACGACATCCTGCACCGTAATACCGGAGAGGAAATTCCCGATATGGTCCTCTAAGGCTCCCCAAAGACTGTGGGTGAGACAGCGATCCGTTTTTCCGGTACAGCCGAGTTTGGCTTCCGGAGTACAGCCATGCGCTTTCGGTTGCGCGTCGACGGCGTGGATGATGCGGTCGAGTGTGATCTTCGCTGCGGGTCGCGCCAGGCGATAGCCACCTTGCGCCCCACGGACCGATTCTACGATCTCGGCGCGACGGAGCTTCGCGAATAATTGCTCTAAAAACGTCACGGAAATGCCTTGCCGCGCGCCAATCGCCGAGAGCGACTCGCAGGCATCAACACCTTGCGCGGCTAAATCGGCCACGGCCATCACAGCATATCGTCCTTTTGCGGTCAGTTTCATGGTTAGAAACGGCTCCAAAGTGCAGGTTTTGTTGGCATTTTTGAGAACCCCTTGTTAGAGGGCCGTTCAAACACCAATCCATGGGCGGGGACGTAAGTATTCCGACCATTTTAGTCAAGATTGAATCGCCGCTGAAATGCGCGACAATCCGACCGCAAATAAGAGGCTGCACCCATGCCCGAAGTCATTTTCAACGGCCCAGAAGGTCGTCTCGAAGGCCGCTATCACCCCTCCGATGACCCACAAGCGCCCTGCGCCCTGATCCTGCCGCCCCATCCCAAAGCCGGCGGCCATATGGACCACCGCATTCCTGTGGCGATGTATGAGCAATATAAGCGCCGTGGGTTTTCTGTTCTGCGGTTTAACTTTCGCGGCGTCGGTCGCTCTATGGGCGTCTATGACAATGGTCAGGGCGAATTGCAGGACGCGGCCTATGCCCTTGATTACATGCAGAGCTTTAACCAGAACGCGCCGTTTAGCTGGGTCTCCGGCTATAGTTTTGGAGCATGGATCGGGATGCAGCTTTTGATGCGTCGCCCGGAAGTGGCCGGATTTATCTCCATGAGCCTGCCGACCAATACCTATGATTTTGCGTTTCTCGCGCCCTGCCCGGCTTCTGGCTTGGTGACTTACGGCACGGAAGATCCGATTGTTCCGGCCGATGATGTGGATCGTGTTGTGTCAAAGATTCGCGTGCAAAAGGGCCATGAAATCCTGACGCACCGTATTGAAGGCGCAGACCATTTCTACACAAACCACCTTGAGGGTGCATTGGAAGTGATCGAGGACTATCTCGACGATACGCTCGACCCGCGTTACTCGCCACCGCGCGAGATGAAGTTGTTGGAAGGGTAAACAACCCTCCCGCCTGTCATAGGCTTCGGACATCCCGTCGTTTCCGGAAAACTAATCGGCAAATCCTTTAGCGTTCTCACGGCGAGATAAGCGAAAGCCTGCGCTTCCAACATATCCCCGTTCCAGCCGACATGTTCGGCTGTCACGACATCTCCTGATATATGCATATCCAACATCGCCATGATCGCAGGGTTTTTGCGGCCGCCCCCACAGACAATCACGGTATCGGCGTTGAATATTTTAAGGTCTCTGGCCACAGCCTGAGCACAGAATGAGGCGAGCGTCGCCGCGCCGTCTTCCAAGCTCATGCCGACCATCTCATCCAGAATATCAAAATCGTAACGGTCCGCGCTCCTTGGGATAGGGCGCGTGAAGAAATCTCGCTTAAGCCATTGGTTTACCAGCTTATGATTGACGTCGCCCTTGAATGACAACGTGCCTTCAGAATCATAATCCCCGGAGCCTTGTTTCTGAACCCAGCTATCCAATGGACCATTGGCAGGGCCACAATCCGTCGCCCAAGCCAGCTTTCCATCAACTATCACGGTCACATTTGCGACGCCCCCGAGATTGAGAACCGCGACCCGCCCTGGAAGTTTCGAATACCTCACAAGCGCTTCATGATAAATCGGAGCCAAAGGCGCACCCTGCCCGCCCGCGGCGACATCCGCTGTCCGGAAATCATAAACCACGGGTAATCCGCGCTTATCCGCCAGAAGCTGACCGCGACCGAGTTGCAGCGTTTGCCCGCCTTCTCCCCCAACGGGCGGATGATGTAAGATCGTCTGCCCATGATAACCGACAATATCAGCGGATAGATCACCGATCGCGGTGATATGGGCGCGGTCAATCACATCTTCGGCTTGTGCGAAACTATTGGGCGGCGGACCGGAAAAACGCCAGTTCAGCGCATCCTGAGTCGCATCCCGCAAAGCCGTCTTATCTGAGTCGGAGAACACCCTCTCCGCCACTGCGCCAAACCCAAAAATATCGACACCATCCGTTTTAATCACGGCCACATCCACGCCGTCCAGCGACGTGCCACTCATCAAACCCAATGCCGTATAAATGCGTTTCTCCATAAGTTCGGCTTTGACACATTTCCCCTGCCCGTTAGAAGCGCGAAATTATGACCGATTATAAATCCACATTTATGCAAACCCTCACCTCGCGCGGGTTCCTCTATCAGTGCACGGATGAGGACGGCTTGGATAAGCTGGCCGCGACGGACAAACTTGTCGGTTATATCGGGTTTGATTGCACCGCGCCGAGCCTACATGTTGGCTCCCTCGTCCAAATCATGATGTTGCGCCATCTCCAACAATCCGGCGGAACGCCGATTGTTCTATTGGGCGGTGGCACTACAAAAATCGGCGATCCGTCCGGCAAGGATAAGTCGCGTCAGATGCTGACGCAGCAAAAAATCGATTCGAATAAGGACGGGATCAAACAAGTCTTTGCGAAGTTCCTCTCCTTTGAGGGGCCGAATGCGGCGATTATGGTCGATAATGATGATTGGCTGAGCGGACTCGGCTATCTCGAATTCCTGCGTCTGGTCGGGACGGAATTTACGATCAACCGCATGGTGACGATGGACACTGTGAAACGTCGGTTGGAAAATGAGCAGCCGATGACCTTCCTCGAGTTCAACTATCCGCTCTTGCAAAGCTATGATTTTGTCGAGCTTTACAAACGCCACGGATGTCGCCTGCAACTGGGCGGGTCAGACCAATGGGGCAATATTACGACGGGTGTCGACCTGACACGCCGCATGGAAGGTGGCGAGGTTTACGGCTTCACGACACCCCTCATCACGACGGCCTCCGGCGGGAAGATGGGTAAGACGGCGGATGGTGCCGTCTGGCTGAATGATGATATTTCGCGAGGTAAGGGTTTCGTCAGAAGCCCTTATGAATATTGGCAATTCTGGCGAAATACAGAAGACGCGGATGTCGGGAAGTTCCTGCGTCTGTTCACCGATATGTCACTAGAACAAGTTGCTGAACTCGAAGCGTTGGAAGGTGCTGACATTAACAAAGCCAAGATCGCCTTGGCGAATGCCGCGACGGAATTTCTGCACGGTGCGGCAGCTGCGAAAACATCCGAAGCCACTGCAACGGAAACATTCATCGCGGGCGGCACGGCCAAAGACCTGCCCTCGGTTGATGTAACACTGGCGGAGTTGAACGAAATGGGAATTCTGACGGCAGCGACGACCGTTGGGCTGGCAGGTTCAAATGGTGAAGCGCGGCGTCACATCAAACAGGGTGCATTGAAGCTGAACGATACAAAAGTCGATACGCATGAACGGGTTCTGACTCCCGCTGATATTCTGGATGGCGTTGTGAAAATTTCGGTCGGGAAGAAGAAACATGCGCTTCTGAAAGTCGTAGTCGCCTAGTTCTCGCCCTCGTCATCCTCGGGCTTCGGCGCAACGTCCTCAATTTTTGTCCTCACATCCTCCGGCACATCGTCGCGTTCCGGTTTAAATATACGGCGCAGGAAACCGGGTGTCAGGGCCGAGAGCGGGTTGACCGCAATCTGGGTTTTCTCGAACGGGCCGCTGACAGTGTAAGTTAGCGCGAATAGGCCGCCATCTTTCTCGCGCACGAAGAGATCGCCCAGCACCGGAATGTCGCCGAGTATAGAATTCGCCGTATAGGACGGGACAATCGTTCCGTCGAAATCCAGCACGCGCAGGTCCAGATCAATATCACCATCCCCTGTCATTCCAAGTGCCGGGCCGTAGAGCCGCGCGTCCCGGATAGCGACATCATCCCCCAACAGAGTGAACGGAACTGTAAATCGATCAAATTGCATAGACCCACCGGAGAGTGTGTCCGCCAGTCCCGTCAGAGATGCCAAGGAGAGGAGTTGAGCCAGAGCGGGGGCTTCGATCAGACGGAAGTCTTTGACCTTCATTTCCCCGATATAGGCGCCCTCCTCACCTGCGGGCGGCAATTCCATAGTTATGCTCAACGTGCCGCCCTCAGTATTGGACAATCCGAGAAAGGCCGAGAGCGCATCTGAGGCGTCGGGAATAGAAATGACAGCTTGTCGATTGGAACTTTCTAAAGTCGTCATGTCCAGAGAGAGCGGCCCCTCATCCCGCGTGCCGGTCAGGCGTGCCGCCTCAATCACCTTTCCTGTATGCGAGAATGCAAATTCGGCAGCGGACAAACTGTATTCCTGATCCAGGACGAGCCGTTCAAGTTTTGCGGAGATATTCAGCGGAACATCCAATCCGCTCTGACGCGTTTGAAAAGCCTCTTCCGTCCACGGACTCACGTCCAAAAACGCGCCCTCAAGCGCAACATCCAATTTTCCACTCTGCGTGTTCACGCGCAACTGACCGTCGACCAAGCCATCAATACGAAGCGATTTTAGATCAAGGCTGTTAAGTTTAAAATTCGTCGCAATAGAGGCATCCCCGCGCATCGATATGCCTTCCCCTTCGAGACTGACATCGTTGAAATCATAGCCCGTTTCGACATCGCGGGTCAGGGTGCCAGACAGTTGCGCCGCCTCACCCTCGGGTTTCATCCAGACCTTTTCTGCAGAAAGCGCAGCATTTGTCAGATTGGCCTCCAGGCGCGCCTGTGCGACATCCATACCCCGTCCCGTTGCATTGACCGTGACATCCGCAACGCCGTCAAACCAACCGCGTGAGGCAATACCGAAACCGTCCAAGACGTCCGCATTAATCTGGCCTGAAATTGAATATTGTGTCGGCGGCGGATTATCGCCGAATGTTTCCTGCCACTGCATGTCGGCGCGCCACGGTCCAACATCAATCGGTCCAGACAGGAGCATGCGGTCGCGGTTGACATCCATGGCAATGTCACCATTTTCGATATCGTATCGCCCAAAGGTGAAGGGCGCTTTCACATCCTCAAACTCGCCCTGAATCTCATAGCTGATCCGCTCGCGTGGAAAGAATTCCAGAAGCGGGCGAATGATTTTCATCTCGACTTCCCCGGTTCCGGCAATGTCATTTGGGTCGATCCCGTAACGGGTCGCCAATTCGAATGGTGGATTATTGAGGACCTGCAACATATCCTGCGCATTACCTCGGCCTCGGCCCGTAATGATAAGATCACCGCCTTTTGGACGCAAAACGGGAATTTCTATCCGCGCGGAGCCTGCAATGAGGTTTTCAACGCGCCCTCCCTGTGTGTCCATGGAAAGACTGTTGCCATTTATAGTTCCCGTGCCCGTCACTCCGAAAATGGGCGGCATGGTCTCCATATACCGGACGTCCGCATTGGCGACTCCAAATGCGATCTGCACCCGTTCAGATGTCAGGACGGGGTCCGCGAAAAAGTCTCCATCAAGGTTCAGGTTAATATCCAAATCGTTGATTTGACCCTCTATAACAGCCCGCTCAAACCATCGTCGCGCGCCGCCAACAGCATTCACAGGCCAGAGCGCGACAAATTCCTGTATCCCAATTTCACCCGTCATCTCTGCATTTAAAGCTAAAGCCGCCGGCTTATTTGTATCCGTGAGTTGAAAAAGGGTCTCGAAATCAAAGCGCGCATCAAACATGTCCAAACGACCCCGTTCAATATCGAGTGTCCGACTATCCGCATCCGCTTCACCTTTCAGATCCAAGCGATCGATTTTTATATCCTTAGAGAAAGTAGGCGCGGCTTGCATGTTGATATTACGCATTGAGAGCTCAAAAACGGGCGAACTGTTAATATCGCCATCATTAAGATTGCCGAGTTCTGTAAAGAACCCGGTCGCGTCAAAGGATAACGACTTGGATCGTAAATTCAGGGCTTCAATCGTCATGCGATCTTTGCCGGGCTCAAGATTCGATTTGAACCGGAAATCCTGCAATGTCAGATTTTGCGGCACGTCATTTCGAAGGACTCGGAATTGGCCCGCACCTATATCGAGATCGAGAGACGCACTGCGTAAATTTTCTGTTCGGGAGAAATCAATCTCGCCTTTCAAATCGACAGGCGCCTCCAAGCCACGGAATTCCCAAAAGCGTCCTTGTATGGGCGCGATTTGATCCGGACGGGCCTGAAGGATTTCAAACTTTGTTCGGATTTCGGAAAGCTCGACATCTGTCACTCCACCGATGGAAAAGATTGCCGGCTTACTGTCCTGCGCGACCTCCCCAGCAGCCGTGTAAACAACGGTCCCATCGGATGAGAATGAGGTGGCCAAACGGTCCAATCGCGCAACAATATCAATGTCCGAAATGGCGTTCTGATAATGCAGCGTCACATCCGAAAGGCTAATTGTTTCGAGCGCGCCAATATCCATCTTACGCCCCAGTGCCGTCTGCCCCGTATTTTTATAAACGGGGCCAAGCCGTCCGACATTTTCGGGCGGACCGAGACCAATCGTAATTTCCCCTTCCGCATCTTCGACGTAACTCACAATGCCACCGCGAATGTCTGCACTGACGAGTTTCGGGCGAAGAATGGCACTGGCATCACTCTTCAACGTTGCCCGTAACAATTCGAAACTTTCAAGCACATCACCATTCGTGTCCAGAACCGACACATCCTCGGCCGTCATAACAAAGGCATCCCGCGCGGGGAGCCAAGCGACATCAAGGCGGCCAAAATCTGCGCTCTTTCCGTTGAACACCTCAGCAAACCAAATTTGCAAATTAGGTTGTAGGAAGGAGACATCCGTCGTCTGGCGGTCCAATGCAGAGGCTAGGAAAAAACTGAGAGCGATCCCCAATCCAAGGACAATCGCCGTCAATTCCCCGCCCAATCTGTAGAGACGATAGCAAATACGCGCTATGACGCGACGGAATTTGGACCCGCCGGGCGAGGCCCAGAGGGCTCGCAAACCCTTTGATTCGGGCTTTATGTCATCAGAGACTGTCATATTCCCGTCCCGACTATAGGCATGGCCCGTATAAATCCATAAATGCTGCCATT
This sequence comes from Litorimonas sp. WD9-15, assembly GCF_050271975.1. Classification (NCBI taxonomy): domain Bacteria; kingdom Pseudomonadati; phylum Pseudomonadota; class Alphaproteobacteria; order Maricaulales; family Robiginitomaculaceae; genus Litorimonas; species Litorimonas sp. WD9-15. Next base: position 2,115,664 of record NZ_CP189850.1, on the reverse strand, counting down.
AACAAGTAGAGAGAGAAGATATGACACAGCCAGCCATAGGTGATACAGCCCCCGATTTCACAATGCCCCGCGACGGCGGCGAGACCGTCAGCTTGTCCGACTTCACAGGGAAATATCTCGTTTTGTATTTTTACCCAAAGGACAACACGCCCGGCTGCACGACGGAAGGTAAAGAATTCACAGCGCATAAATCCGACTTTGCTGCACTGAATGCCGAGATCGTCGGTGTCTCCCGCGATTCTGTGAAAAAGCATGACAATTTTATCGCAAAGCAAGAACTCAATATCATTCTTGGCGCGGACCTCGAAGGTAAAGTGACTGAGGATTACGGCGTCTGGGTCGAGAAGAGCATGTATGGCAAGACTTATATGGGCATCCAGCGCGCGACCTTCCTGATCGGTCCGGATGGTAAAATTGCGCATATATGGCCAAAGGTGCGTGTAAAAGGTCATGTTGCCGAAGTGTTGGAAACGCTGACGGCACACGCCGCATAAGCGATGCCTGCTCTCTCCCTCGCCCGTGATATCCTTCTGACGGCTGATCCGAGGGAGAAAGCCGCCGCTGCCCGACATATGCGGGCGGAATGGAGGGCGCATGTAGATATTGGCGCACCGATCGCAGACCTGCCAGTTCAACCCGCACGTCCTGCCAAGCCTGAGCTCGTCCCGCCCATGCAGGTGCCGCGTCGGCGATTGGGATCACCGGAAGGTCGAGGTGCCCTCCTCCATGCTGTTGCACATATCGAGCTAAACGCGATTGATCTGGCTGCGGATATGATTGCGCGGTTCGCACTCCATTCGGATATTGCAGATGAAGACCGCGCCTCATTTATCGATGATTGGTCCTCTGTCTGTGATGACGAAGCACGACATTTCATTATGCTCGCAGATCGTCTGGACCAACTCGGCCTCGCCTATGGTGATTACCCTGCGCATAACGGCTTATGGGAAGCGGCACAGTCAACGCGAGATAATTTTGCCGCCCGTGTCGCGATTGCGCCGCTCGTGTTGGAAGCACGCGGACTGGACGTCACGCCGGGCATGATCAAACGCTTGATAAGTGTCGGCGATACCGAAAGCGCGCGCTTGCTCCAAATCATATATGATGAGGAAATCGGCCACGTCGCAACGGGTGCGAGATGGTTTCAATATTTAGCCAAAACACACGCGCAACACCCCGAATCGTGGTTCCACACGCTGGTCCGGGAGCACTTCCGCGGACAGGTAAAATCACCTTTTAATGAAAAGGCTAGAACGCTGGCGGGCCTCTCGACCGCCTATTATATGCCATTAGCGGCCAAAACACTGTAAATAATGCGTTAATTTAGCGTGGTGGCTGATAAATTAAGATTAATTTAACTGTAAAGGCACCCAATCACCCTTGAACACGATGATGTGACTATGATTAATAGGCGTGGGGACGAGAACATGACCGGGGATTTATGCTAAACGACGTTATTGGTGACGTGCGCTCAAACATTTTGCGCCACTTCCCCGAACGCCAGATTTACCTCCGCTCCGGCGGTGAAGTAAAATATTACGTCCTGACGACGAAGCTGCAGCTCGCCGTGGTCTCGGCCATTTCCGTAATGGCCCTGTGGTGCCTTTTCACCATGATCAACATGCTGGTCGGTAATAACCCGTTGCGGTCCTCCGCACAGGAAGTCCGCCATGTTAAAGCTCAATATGAACGCCTGCTTGCCGACTCCAAAGCCAAAGAAGATAATACGAAACTCATGCTCGCCGAACAGCGCGCCAGTTTCGAAGCGATGGCGCGCACGCTGGAAGAAAAACATCAAACCCTTTCGCAAATCATGGGCTCTACATCGGCCATGCCAATTACAAGTGCAGGGCAGATCGACTATGCGTCCAACCGTGTCTTGATGGCCCCGACGGCGCGTGACACCGCCCCGCGTGAAGCGCGAAGTGATGTAATCAAGACGGCCTCCCTCGCCACGGGTTTGGATATTGACAGTTCCCTGAACATGTTGGGCCAGACTCAGGATCAGTTCCTACTCACGGCTGAGGAGGAAACACTCGATAGAATTGAACGCAATCGCGCCCTCATCCTTTCAACCGAGATGGACATTGAGACCGTTTTAGCGGAATCACCTTATGGAAAAGGCGGTCCTTATGTCCCGCTTGAAATGGTTACGAATACGGACACGGGTTTTGTGTCGCGCGTGAGTGCCATCCAAGCCCGTGTTGCCGAAGTCGACGCTTTGGACAGCGCCGTCAAATCCCTTCCGATGGGACATCCTGTTGGCGTTGAAACCTATCAAACTTCGACATTCGGTGTGCGCTCAGACCCCTTCACAAAGCGGCCTACATTTCATCACGGGTTGGATTTTGGCGGACAACGGCTCACGCCGATTGTCGCAACAGGTGGTGGGATTGTTACCTATGTCGGACGGCGCGGTGCCTATGGCCGCGTTGTCGAAATTGATCACGGGCACGGGTTTAAGACACGTTATGCCCATCTGCATAAGACATTTGTCAAACGTGGCCAAACTGTTGAAGAAGGCTTTGAAATCGGCGGCATGGGAAACACGGGACGAAGTACGGCAACACATCTCCATTACGAAGTTCATTTCCAGGGTCGCGCCTATGACCCCAGCAAATTCTTGAAAGCAGGACTTTATGTTCAATAAAACTAACGGACCGGCCCAATCTTCCGGTGCAGCTAAACCGAAAGCGACACCCATGGCCTCTCCCACAAAATCCAGCTCTGCTGCAGGTATCCCATCCATTCTAGGACGGGACATCGTTATTACTGGCGACATCAAAACCGATGGAGACGTACAGATTGACGGGCGCCTCGACGGCAATGTCCATGCCGGCAATATCACGATTGGTGAGCAAGGTGCCGTGAACGGAAAAATCATCGCAAAAAACTGTCATATCCGCGGTAAAGTCACGGGAAAAGTTGATGCCAATGTGGTTGAGCTCGCAGAAACAGCGAATGTTCAAGCCGATCTCGTGCAGGATCAGTTGATGATCGCCAATGGCGCCTTCTTTGATGGGAAATGTGCACGCAAATCGGCGTCTCCGACTCCGATTAAAGCGGCGAAATCTGCTTAGTTCTGACAATAAATGACCGGAATAACCCGCCCCTTGAGGCGGGTTTTTTTTGGTTTAAAACTTAATCCACGTTTATGCGGAGATTAATCCACGCTTTTGACAACTCCCACCCATCTGTCACCCCGGGCTTAGCCTGGGTCAGCCCAGCGGAGGCTATTGGAGGAATGACACCGTGATACTGTGTACTCGCGTCAATCGATAAAACTGCTGGTCCCGCCTCAACGTCGGGATGACAATTGGTGTGCGGCGCCAATGTCGCTGGCCAATCCTACATTTAGAAAAGAATGATCCCCACTTATCGAACCTGCGCTATATTCATCTCGTTCTTTCAGACACGGGACAGATTAGCGCTTTCTGATCGGTCTGAAAGACGGTGGGGTTGAGCAGCTTGGATTTAAGCCCCAAGCCTGTGCCGGACCTATCACTGTTCGAGAGCCGACCGGCAGGTCGGGCTTGGTGCATCGTATTGACAACACGATGAGCTGGGTCAGGCACTGACTCCGGGGGCATAATACGGGCCGTCGTGATACAAACCACCGCCGCAGGGTCACACCCGCGTAAAACACAGTTATTATATTTGGTATCCCATCGTGGGTACTGACCCTGCGGGCTGTCCCGCTTACGAATTGAGTACCCTCGCCGCACGCGCAGATCGTCGGTCGCAGCTTTCGCTTTTCGGAAAGGAGGCCTTACAAACCCTTCGCAGGATCAAAGCTTGGCTTCCTCGCAAATCCTCTGGGGGCCATGCGGCCCGCTTGGGCGCGTTTGCCCTCCAACAGGTTCCAGTCCGGCACCTCGTTTCTGCGGGCAGATGTGTCGAGGAAGCTCAGGCCTTCTTCCGCTTTAAACGTTGTCAGATCGGCAAGCCCACCATCCTTATATTTCTGGAGGCGGACACCCTTGCCCCGCGCCATTTCGGGAAGCTCTTCAACATTGAAAACAAGGATTTTACGGTTTTCGCCAATCGTTGCGATTTTCTCGCCTTTCACCTGAATGACGCGCACGGCCTCCGAGTCGCCTTTAACATTCAGGGTCTTCCGACCACCACGCGTCGAGGCAATGATATCGCTCTCATTCACTCGGAATCCATAACCTTCAGAACTCGCAACGATTAATTGTCGTGTCGGATCATGGACGAACATCCCGATTGGTGTGTGGTCATTTTCGAGGTCGACAATCAAGCGGATAGGTTCGCCATTGCCGCGCCCGCCCGGCAATTTATCCGCGCCGAGCGTGTAAAATTTTCCGTTGGAGGCGAAGATGATAATTTTATCCGTTGTCTCCGCATGGACGGCAAAGCCGAGCTTGTCCCCCTCTTTAAATTTCAAGCCGGAGAGATCTTCCATCTTGCCCTTCATCGTCCGGATCCAGCCCTTTTCGGACATCACGACCGTGATGGGTTCCTTGGTAATAAAGGCCGTGGAGAGGTCGACATCGATTTCAGGCGCAACATCGAATGTCGTGCGGCGTTTGCCAATCTCAGTCTTGGGGCCATACATATCGCGGGCGGATTTCACCTGTTCCGCGATCGCGTCCCATTGCAGGCTGTCAGTCGAGACGAGTTCATTCAACTTGTCCCGCTCGGCGGAGAGCTTGTCATGCTCGCCCTTGATCTCAATCTCCTGCAACTTGTTCAGCGCGCGGAGGCGCATGTTCAGAATGGCCTCTGCTTGACGTTCCGTGAGTGAGAATTTCGCGATCAGTTCCTGTTTTGGCTTGTCCTCGAAACGGATGATGCGGATGACCTCATCAATATTCAGAAACGCAATCATGTAGCCGTCGAGGACTTCCAGACGATCGGCAATTTTCGCCAGACGCTGACGCGAACGACGCAGCAGGACCTCGCGGCGATGGTCGAGCCAGCTTTGCAGGACTTCCCGCAGATCCATCACACGCGGCGTCCGCGTGGCGTCGAGCACGTTCATGTTCAGGCTGACGCGGTTCTCCAGTTCAGAAATCTTGAACAGGCTTTCCATCAGGAGCGCCGCGTCGATATTCTTGCTACGCGGTTCCAGCACGATGCGGATATCTTCAGCGGATTCATCACGGACATCGACGAGACCGGGCGATTTCTTCTGCTCGATTATATCTGCCAGTTTTTCGATCAGGCGGGACTTCTGAACCTGATAGGGAATTTCGGTGATGATGATCTGGTATTGGCCCCGTCCGACATCTTCGACATGCCAGCGTGCGCGGACTTTGAACCCGCCCTTGCCCGTCGTGTAGGCGTCCAGCATCGACTCTTTCGGCTCGACAATAATGCCGCCGGTCGGGAGGTCGGGGCCGAGCACGTAATTCATCAGAGTCTCGACCCGCGCATTCGGCGTCTTGATGAGGTGCAGCGCCGCGTTGCAGAGCTCCGCCGCATTGTGAGGCGGAATGGAGGTCGCCATGCCGACCGCGATGCCCTGCGAGCCATTTGCCAGCAGGTTCGGGAAACCTGCTGGCAGAACCAGCGGCTCCTCGTCTTCCTCATTATAGGTCGGGATAAAATCGACCGCGTCTTCATCAAGTCCTTCGAGCAGCGCCACACCCGCTGCCGTCATTTTGGCTTCGGTATAGCGCATCGCGGCAGGGCTATCGCCGTCAATATTGCCGAAATTCCCCTGCCCGTCGACAAGCGGATAGCGCGCGGAAAAGGACTGCGAGAGTTTGACGAGCGCGTCATAAATCGAGGCATCGCCATGCGGGTGATATTGACCCATCACGTCACCGACAATCCGCGCGCATTTCTTATGCGCGTTCTCGGGGTTCAATTTTAGCTGTCGCATGGCGTAGAGAATGCGGCGGTGAACGGGTTTCAACCCGTCGCGCACATCCGGCAGCGCCCGTTGGGTAATCGTGGACAGCGCATAGGCGAGATAGCGGGTCGAGAGCGCGGTATCGAAATGTTCTTCGATAATCGCATTCTCTGGAATTTCACCTTTCGGTGTCTTGGTCTTGGGTGGCTTCGCCATCTCACTCACATTTCATTCGAATCAGTTATATCACGCTATCAAAGCCGGACGGAGATTGCGCGGGAAAGTACAGATTTACTGGGGACGGCTCGCATACCCTTCCGCGAAAAGACGGTCGACCATGGCGGCGCGCGCATCGGGGAGTGTGCGGTTGACCTCCCACTGCACACGGGTTTCCAGAAAATATTCCGTCAGGCGTAGACCCGCCCAGATATCTTCGGGCGTCGCTGTTCCCTCACCGCGCATGAACCCTGGCAAGCGGAGCATCTTCTCGCCATAGGGCGCGGCAGAGGACGCGCAAACAGCGCGTCCCGAGCGCGGCGATACATGGGTCAGATTATCCGTCACACCCGTCGCCGCACATTCTGACAGGTCGAGGCCGTAACCGAGCGCGGAGAGCAATCCGGCCTCCCACCGCACATAGAGCGCGGGCCAGACTTCGGGATTATCAAGTTGGGAGACGACGATGGAGAACACGTCATGCAAGGCGGGATAGGCTTCACGTTCCGGCAACAATTCACGCGTCATCACGCAGAGCGCATTCAGCGCCGCAAGGCTCAGGCGGTCATCCATCAATTCCGCCGCGCGACTATCGATGGCCTCGAGCGTGTAATAGCCGAGATGATCTTCCATCCTTGCCCGCCATTCAACGGTAACATGATTTCCGGGCTGAAGAACAGGTCGCATTCGACGCCCCGAACCGCCGCGCACGAGACCGGGGTGACGGCCCTTCTCCCGCGTGAAGACTTCAATAATGGCCGAGCTTTCGCCGTGTTTGCGACTGCTCAGGATATATCCGTCGGCGGACCAGTCCACGGTCTAGACGTCAAACTCCAAGCCCATGCCGGAATAACGGGCTTTATCTTCGCGCCAATTCTCGCGGACTTTCACGAAGAGGAAGAGATGCACATTCCGGCCGAGCCAATCCTTCATATCCTTCCGCGAGGCCGCACCAATATCCTTTATGGTCTTGCCATTCTTGCCGAGCACAATCGGTTTCTGCGAATTGCGACGGACATAGATAACCTGCTGAATACGGACATCGCCGGATTTCAATTCCTTCCAACTCTCCGTCTCGACCATGCTCATATAGGGCAGTTCGTCATGGAGGCGGAGGAAGAGCTTTTCGCGCGTGATTTCCGCCGCCATGAGACGGGATGGGATATCGGCGGCTTGGTCGATGGGATAGAGGAGCGGGCCTTCCGGCATGGCTTCTGCAAGCGCGGTGGAGAGTGTCTCGACGCCCTCCCCATTCGTAGCAGAGGTCATGAAAATCTCGGCATAGATTTCCATTTCGCTGAACACAGCGATCAATGGCAGCAATTCATCATGCGGGATTTCATCAACCTTGTTCAGGACGAGGAAGGCTTTCGATTTGCGCTTTTTCAATCCCGATTGCACGCTCTTCGTATCATCAACCGAAAGGCGGTCCTGCGCAGAACCATCCCCTGCCTCTTGCCGCAACCAAGCGGGCGCATCGACCACGTGAACGACGAGTTGACTGTCATTCGCACCCGTCCATGCGGCGTGGACCATGGACTTGGCAAGACGGTCACTCTCATTAGGGGAGAAGATACCCGGTGTATCAATCAGGACGACTTGCGACGGCAGACCATCTGCCGTTTCCAACATGGCGATGGCGCGAATTTGGAACCGTGTGGTCTGAACTTTATGCGTGACGATGGAGACTTTCTCCCCCACCAAAGCATTGGTTAGCGTCGATTTTCCCGCATTGGGCGCACCGACAATCGCGGCAAAACCCGCGCGGCTATTAGGAAGTTGCGTCATGATTTCGGCCATCTTTTCAACATTTCAGAGGCCGCAGCCCGTTCGGCGACACGTTTGGATTTGCCCGACCCTGAAGCCTTGCCGACGCCGTCCACACTCACTTCGATGATGAAGTCAGGATTATGATCGGGGCCTGTTCGACCTATGACATCATAAGAGGGCAAGCTGTACCGTCCCGCCATGGCGCGTTCCTGCAATTCGGTTTTCGGGTCTTTGGCAGAGCGCGTAACGATGTCATTCAGCACGGGCCGCCAATAGGTCTCAAAAAAGCTTTGCGCCGCAGGGTAGCCGCCATCCAGATAGAGCGCCGCGATCAGGGCTTCGCAGACATCACCGAGAATGCTGGTCTTGTCCCGCCCGCCCTGTTTGGCCTCCGACGAAGACATCAGAATGACCTCACCCAGATCAATCTGCCGAGCAATGTTCGCGCAGGTTTCCTTGCGGACGAGCGCATTCAGACGGCGCGCCAAGGTGCCTTCGGCCTCAGTCGAATGATGAAACAAGGCATCCGCCGTCATCAGTCCCAAAACACGGTCCCCGAGAAATTCCAGCCGTTCATTATCCGGCGTCTTGCGCTGCCCGTCGCCATAGGAACTATGCGTCATGGCACGCACAGCGAGCTGCGTATCCTTGAACGAATATCCAATCCTCTTTTCCAACGCGGTCAGGCGTGGATAGCGTCCATCTTTGGAAAGTGCGGTCATTCGATGGTCTTGAACCAGCGATCACTGCGCATGTTCAACCAAGTCCACGGTTTGTAAATCACGAAGTCCTCATCGACGGACAACAACACGATTTCCGCGCGTCCGATGATATTCTCGAGCGGCACGTAACCCGCACCACCGGAGCCGTCCGCATTGACAGGCACACGGCTGTCACCTGAATTATCGCGGTTATCACCCATCATGAAATAATGACCAGCGGGCACGGTAAAAATCTGGGTTATGTCGGAAGGGCTATTCTTCTGGGAATCATAGATGAGGTGCTGATGCCCCTCCGGAAAAGTCTCCCTGAAAAGGTCTGCGGCTTCGTCATTCCCGAATTGATTGACGAAACTCTCCAGTCCGACTTTCTCCAGCGGGAGCTTTTCGCCGTTAATATAGAGCTGCCCCGTCCGCATTTGTATCTGGTCACCTGGCAGACCGATGAGGCGTTTAATAAATGTGTTCCTGCCGCCTTCGGGTCGGAAGACGAGCACATCCCCACGTTTCGGTTCCTGCTCAAAAAGGCGTCCTTTTTTCACTGGAAACGGCAAAGGTGTCGCAGCGTGGCGCCCATACCCTACCGAGTATTTGGACGTGATAATGTAATCACCCTTCATCAATCCGGGCAACATGGAGCCGGACGGAATGTGGAAGGGTTGAAAGATGAAAGTGCGGAGTACGAACGCAATCGCAAGCGCCCAGAGAACGGTCGATACAGTTTCACGGAAAGTGCCTTTGCCGTCCTCTTTCTTCTCTGACTTAGATTTTCTCATGATGTCTCTCTAACGGCTGGAACCGCTTCGGCAATCGCAAATGCAGTGGCGTAGGGGTAATCATCAGAGAGCGAGAGGTGGATTTGCCCACTCTGATTTTCAGAAAGATATGATTGGAGTCGGGACTCCGCTTTACCGGACAGGGTCACGACAGGTCGTCCTGAGGGATCGTTTCTGACCTCGACTGCGTGCCAAGGCAGAGCCCCCGTCTCTGCCCCGGCCAGCGCTTTCGCGACAGCCTCCTTGGCGGCAAACCGCTTGGCATAAGACATGGCGGGACGCGCTTTCGAATTACAATAATCGCGTTCAATTTGCGTGAAAGTCTTCGCGAGAAAACGCTCGCCATGTTTTTCAATGGATTGCTCGATCCGGCGAATATCGCAAATATCTGTGCCAATACCGAGGATCATCTAGGCGCGGGCTTCCGTTGCGATGCGACGCATTTCCTTGATGGCGGGCTCCAGCCCCATGAAGATGGCTTCGCCAATAATGAAATGCCCGATATTTAATTCCATGCATTCGGGAATAGCGGCGACGGGCGCGACATTCTCGAATGTCAGGCCGTGACCGAAATGCACTTCCAGCCCCAACTCATCGGCAAGTTTCGCACCGGAGCGGAACGTCTCTAAATAGACATCCGCCTTTTCCTGATCTCCGTCATCAAAGGCATGCGCGTAGGCCCCTGTATGGAACTCCACGACTTGCGCATCCGTGGAAGCCGCCGCGCGGATTTGCGCATCAACCGCTTCGATAAAGAGGGAAACGCGTGACCCGTTTGCCGCGAGTTCCCGCACAATAGGCGCGATGTGATTATGGCCACCGACGACATCCAACCCGCCCTCAGTTGTGCGTTCTTCGCGGCGCTCCGGCACGACGCAGACGGCTTTGGGTTTCAGGTCGAGTGCGATTTTCAGCATTTCATCTGTGGCTGCGAGTTCCATATTGAGCGGGATATTCTCACTCTCGCAGAGCAGTTGTAGCCGCACCATATCCGCATCGCGCATGTGCCGACGATCTTCGCGCAGATGTGCCGTGATACCGTCCGCGCCCGCCTGTATGGCCGCCCAAGCGCCCGCAACAGGATCGGGATGTTCACCGCCCCGTGCATTTCTGACGGTCGCAATATGATCAATATTGATGCCCAAACGGGGCAATTTAGCCTCCGTCATGAGAGGCCTCGGCTACCTGGTTTGACCGCAGGTTTATCCGCAAGTTCGGGTGGGAGGTCATTCGGGTCATAATCCGGGAACCGTTTCGCCGCTAGACTGATAAGCGGTACGCCAATATCGGCTTCGCCGTTGGAGCGATCAAAGATACAGGCACCTGCGACAATCTCTGCCCCTGTCGCTTTTGAAATCGCCGCAATACATTCGCGCGAAGACAGACCGGTCGTGACGATATCTTCGACCATGAGAACCTTAGTCCCTGGCTCCAAACTAAATCCCCGGCGCAATGCAAATTCGCCGTCGACACGTTCAACGAACATGCTCTCGAGCCCCATTTGCCGCGCAGTTTCATATCCTGGAATGACGCCGCCCATAGCGGGCGCAATGATAACATCCGGCTGAATTCCCGCCGCCGTGATTTTCTCTGCCAGCGCCTTGCAGACGATTTCGGTCAAACGCGGATTTTTGAAGATCAAGGCTTTCTGCAGAAAGACAGGGCTCCGCCGACCGGAGGACAGAATGAAGTGACCCTCCAATAGAGCGCCCGCTTCGCGGAATATATCTAGGACGTCTTCGGTGTTCATGCGGTCTCGGATTCAGATTTAGAAGATTTGAGTTTCGGCGGCAGCGCGCGGCTGCGATCCACTTTCACGACATAAGAGGATGCGCGAAGGGCCGCAATAATCGACATCAGGTGACGATTATCCCGAACTTCGATATCCAAAATCATGTCGAAAAATGCGCGACTGCGACGGACGGTTTTAATGTTGGTGAGGTTCCCCTGTGACTCACCGATGATCTTTGTCACATCGGCTAGCGCACCGGGGACATGTTGAACCGTCGTCACGACACGCCCGGCAGCAGCCGCTAAGTTTGCAGCGCGTCGCCACCCTAAATCAATCCAATTGTCCATGGCGTGATCGACGGAGACGAGCTCTTCGCAATCAATCGTATGTATGACGATGCCTTTTCCGGGCGCTTGCAGCCCGATAATTCTATCACCCGGAATAGGTGAACAACAGGCGGCCAGATGTAATCCTGCACCGGGGTTCATACCGTCACCCCGAACGTATAGCCCGATGGATTGATCATCAATCAGATCGAGATCCTGAATAGCGTGCTGCTCACTTTCTTCAGACCGCCCAGGGAAAACAGCTGAGACGAAATCCGCCATGGAAAGCTCACCGCGCCCCAAAGTCTCAAACAAGGTCTCCTCATCCGTGATTTGTAAACGTCCCAATGCATCCGTGAGAACCGTTTCATCCAGCGAAAGACCTTCGCGTTTGAAAGCATGGAGCGCGAGTGTTTCGCCGATATTTCGGAATTCTTCTGCTTCGCCCTCACGTGTCAAACGGCGCAGCGCTTGTCTCGCCCGACCCGTGACGACGATATTCTCCCAGCCCGGTTGCGGCTCGGCTGTACCCCCGCGGATAATTTTCACGACATCGCCATTGTCCAGTTGTGTGCGGAGCGGGACTTCGCGGCCATTCACCACCGCCCCGATACAGGTATCACCAACTTTCGTGTGAACCGCATAGGCAAAATCAATCGGCGTGGCCCCTCGCGGGAGCGCAATCAGGTCACCCTTAGGCGTAAAAGTGAAGACCTGATCCGTGAACATTTCCAGTTTCACATTATCGAGGAATTCATCCGCATCACCGGATTGTTCCATCATCTCAATCAGGTCTCTGAATCGTTTCAATGGGTCGCCACCGGCAGCTTTCGCGCTCGCCGGGTCATAGGCGTAGCTCTCATCTTTATAGGCCCAGTGGGCGGCCACGCCACGTTGCGCGACATCTTCCATCCGCTCGGTCCGGATTTGGATTTCGACGCGGCGATTCTCAGCTGTCCGGATAGTCGTGTGTAACGATTGATAGCCATTCGGTTTCGGGACAGAAATAAAGTCACGGAAGCGGGATGGCACAGCGCGATAATCATGATGCAAGACACCCATAGCCCTGTAGCAGTCAGGCCATTTTTCCAGAATAATCCGGAACGCATAAATATCTGCGACATCGTCAAAGCTGATATTCTGGCGCTGAAGTTTCCGCCAGATCGCATAGGCGCGTTTCTCTCGTCCATAAATGCGGGCCTCAATGCCTGCGTTAGACAGTGTCGATCTCAGGCCTATAAATATCTGTGAAATCGCCTCTCCTTGGCTGGATCTCCATTCGTCCAATCGCTTGCTGATACCCTCAAACGCGGCGGGATTGATGTGGCGGAAGGACAGATCTTCCAGTTCGGAACAGATTTTATCGACCCCGACCTTCCGCGCGAGAGGCGCGTAGATTTCCAATGTTTCCCGCGCGATCCTCTCGCGTGAAGCCTGTTTCGGATGGAACTCCAGTGTCCGCATATTGTGCAGACGGTCGCAGAGTTTGACGAGGAGAACGCGAACATCTTTCGAGACGGCCAGAATGAACTTCTGAAAGTTTTCCGCCTGCGCCTTTTCACGGGACAGGTTTGGGCGAGACATCTCGACCTTGCCGAGTTTCGTCACACCGTCGACAAGTTCCGCGATTTCCGGCGTGAACTCACGCGCCAAATCCTCAACCGTCGCATCCGTATCCTCCAGCACATCGTGGAGCAGCGCTGTACAGATCGTAGCCACATCCAGATGGAGCGAGGCGACGATACCTGCCACTTCTATGGGATGTGCATAATAAGGATCACCCGAATGCCGTAATTGCTGTCCATGCGCCTGAACGGAGAAGACATAGGCCTTATTCAGCAAAGCCTCATCAGCGGAAGGATCATAGGCTTTAACAAGTTCGACGAGTTCGAACTGGCGCAGGAACTTCTGCGGGACGGCCGCGCCGTGTTGGGCGGGCTGTGTCGGTATGTCGGCCAGGTTGGTCACAGGTCGTTTCGTATAACGCCGCAAACCCGGTTCGGCCAATAAAAAAGCCGCCTCATCGCATCTTTGCGAGGGCGGCTCTTTGAAGCAGTTTTGATCCGCTTAGAAACGTGAGGACGAGTCGTTATCACGGTCACCTTGCAGGGCGCGAAGGAGGTCAGCTTCGTTCATCTCAGTTTGTTTCGCATCACCGTGCTCAAGCGCCAAGACCGGTGCCTCTTCCTCTTCCGGAAGATCATCGTCTTGGATGACGCGCTGCAGACCAACAACAAGTGACTCGCGCAATTCGTCGAGTTCCAGTGTTTCGTCTGCGAGCTCACGTAGCGCAACAACAGGCGTTTTATCATTGTCGCGGTCAATTGTCAGCGGCGAACCGGAAGCAATATTACGCGAGCGATGGGACGCCAGCAGGACGAGGTCAAAACGGTTCGGGACTTTTTCGACGCAATCTTCAACGGTAACGCGGGCCATGGTAACTCCAATACAAAAAGGCCGCTATCAGAACGGCCTGTCTATTCGGGCCGTCATTAGGCGGCATGTCGGTGAAAATCAACCGAAATCACCAGTTGCCGAGATAGCGCATCTCGTCAATTTGCGCGCTCGGAAGCTTCGCTAAATCCCGCAACCAAACCGCGTCAATCTCAGAGAGTGGAAGCAGAACGAATGCGCGGTCCAGCATGCGCGGATGCGGGAGAATAAGCGCGTCAGTTTCCTGCACTGTGTTCCCAAACACCAGCAGGTCAAGATCCAGAGTCCGTGCTGCATTTCTGACGCTTCGGACGCGCCCCAGCTCCATCTCAACAGACTGTAAAATCGACAAGAGCGTTTCGGCCTCACCCACAAACTCAACCTTCACCGTCGCATTGATATAATCCGGTTGACACGACCCCGCAGGCCAAGCGGGAGAGGACCAGAGGCTTGAGCGCGCCAGGAGTTCTACGCTATGCCCGTCCAACATATCCAAAGCCGTCAGAAATGTCTGTTTCGGATTGGACAAATTGGCACCGAATCCGATAAGAGCTTTCGTCATATTGCATACTCATTTTTATTTATGGACCGTAACATATGGCCTTCTATCCTGACGAACGCATTGCGCTTTTCATTGATGGTGCAAATTTCTACTCCACCGGTAAATCACTCGATTTTGATATTGATTACAAGAAGATGCTGGAGCTTTTCAAAGGAAAAGGCCGCCTCATCCGCGCAAATTACTACACCGCCCTGCTGGAACATGACGACTATTCCCCCATTCGACCACTCATTGATTGGCTGGATTATAACGGATATCACGTCCTGACAAAGCCCGCCAAATCCTACACGGACCGCGAAGGCCGCAACCGGATTAAGGGCGATATGGATATCGAAATGACCGTCGATATGATCCAGATTGCGGATCACATTGACCATCTCATCCTCTGCACGGGTGACGGCGATTTCCGCGCCGCCGTGGAAGCCGTGCAGAAAAAAGGCACCCGTGTCTCTGTATTGTCCTCTATGAAATCACGCCCCTCCATGCTGTCCGATGAACTCCGCCGCCAAGCCGATGCTGTCATCGAAGTCTCCGATATGGGCCAATTGATCGGCCGTCCGAAACGCGAATACACGAACCACGACGACGATGAGTAAAAACAATATCAACGCCCCGTATAATTGCCGGAAATGTCCGCGGCTCGCGGCATTTATTGACGAGCAGAAAGAGAAACTGCCGACATATTTTAACGGCCCCGTGCCGAATTTCTTCTCACCTGACCCTAAACTCATGGTCATCGGCCTCGCGCCGGGATTGCACGGTGCGAATCAAACGGGACGACCCTTCACGGGTGATTGGGCGGGTGACCTCCTCTATGCCGCGATGAAAGAATATGGCTTCGCCAAGGGCGAGTATGACAAAGTTGCGGATGACGGGTTGGAGCTCGTCAACGCGGTCATCACCAATGCCGTCCGCTGCGTCCCGCCGCAAAACAAACCCGTCGGCGCGGAGATCAACACCTGCCGCGAACATTTCCTCAAACCTCAACTCAACGCCCTGCCCGAGCTGAAAGTCATGCTCTGCCTCGGCAAGATCAGCCATGACAGCACGGCGCGGGCTCTGGGCTTAAAACTCTCAACGCATAAGTTCGGACATGGAACAGAATATGCAGATTGGTCAGGGCGAACGCTCCTCTCCAGCTATCACTGCTCCCGCTATAACACGAACACGAAGCGCCTGACGGAAGAGATGTTTTTCGACATTTTCGCACGGGCACGGGAGTTGTGTGATAAGTAGGAAAGTGTGTTGTTATCCACAATGGGACAATCAACACTGGAAACGCCTAACCTTTCTCCCGCATCAAACGCGCTTTTTGTTTTTGCCAATCGCGTTTCTTCTGCGTGTCACGTTTATCGTAATTCTGCTTACCTGTCACCGAAGCGATCAGGACCTTAGCCTGTCCGCGTTCGTTGAAATAGAGTTTTAGTGCGACGATCGTGCGGCCTTTACGCTGCGTTTCACCAATCAAATTATTGATCTGCTTGCGCTTCAATAGCAACTTCCGCGGACGTGTCGGCAGGTGGTTGAACTGGCTGGCGGGCGCGTAGATCGGAATATTCGCGTTGACGAGATAGGCTTCATTACCTTCGACGGACACGTAGCTTTCGGCGATATTGGCTTTGCCCATCCGCAGGGCTTTGACCTCTGTCCCGACGAGCTGGATACCCGCCTCTATCGTGTCCTCGACGGCATAGTCATAGCGGGCCCTGCGGTTTTCCGCGATCACCGTGTCGTTGACACCCGCCTTCTTCTTTCTGCCGCCATGCTTGCTGGACATGTCTAGTAAGTGACTCCCGCTTGCGCCATGGCCGCTTTGACGATCTCTTTCGTGGTCTCGCGGCATTCCGTAATCGGCAGGCGGACCGTGGGTTCCATCTTGCCCATGAGGGACAGCGCATATTTTGCAGGGCCCGGACTCGGGTCGACGAAGAGATCTTTGTGCAGACGATCTAGCTTGGCATTCATCTCACGCGCCTTGGCATATTCGCCCGCAAGAAGTGCATTGTGAAAATCGGCATAAGCTTTTGGCGCGATATTCGAGCCGACAGAAATAGTGCCTTTCCCGCCATGCGCGGAATGCCCGAGCGAAGTCGGATCATCACCTGACAATTGAATGAAATCCTCACCACAACGAACGGTCAATCCCGCTACACGCTCGACCTCACCGGTTGCGTCTTTACACCCAATCACAGTTGGAAGTTTGGACAGACGCTCCATCGTGTCCTGCGTGATATCGACAATGCTTCGGCCGGGGATATTGTAAACAACAATCGGAATATCAACAGCTTCTGAAATCGCTTTGAAGTGCTGATAGATACCCTCTTGGCTCGGCTTGTTGTAATAAGGCGTCACGACGAGAGCCGCATCCGCGCCCATATCCTTGGCATGTTGCGCATATTTGATGGAGACGCGTGTTTCATTCGAGCCTGCGCCTGCCACAACAGGCACGCGGCCATTGGCGGCCTCTGCACAGAGACGGATGACGCGTTGATGTTCCGCATCGGTGAGCGTCGCGCTTTCGCCCGTTGTCCCGCAGGGAACGAGGCCATGCGTGCCGGATGCAATTTGCCATTCGACAAAATCCTGAAATGCCTGCTCATCCAATCCGCCATCTTTAAATGGCGTGACGAGCGCTGTAATCGACCCTTTAATCATGTTTGTCTTTCGTGGTTTTCTGTGTAGGCCCGTATCAGCGCCTGATAACGCTGTTTCGGTAAGTGATTCAAGATACGGTTTATAACGTCTCTGCGATGTGGAACCCGATTAGTCATAGGAAAGTCCATGTGGGAAAAAAAAGACAGAAAACGGACTGCAATTGCGGCAATTTCTAGCGTGATTTTAGCCCTTGCGGTTTCAGGACCTGTTTCAGCCTCCATTCCCTCACCCCGTTTGAAACCTGCGCCCGCTTCTCTTTCGACCTATCTCACACCCAATGATGCAACATTATTCCGCCAGGGTTTGGCCGCGGCGCGTGCAGATCGTTGGTCAGAGGTGGCGCGCGTGATTTCCCGCCTCAACGATCCGGTCGCCAAAGATACATTACGCTGGGTCAGGGCGGCACGGGACCGGAATGCTCCGCTCGACACGCTTGAATATGTTCACAAGAATATGGCGGATTGGCCGCGCCTTGTCGCAGTTCGTGCCGAAGCCGAGCGCCGGATGTTTGACGAAACTTGGTCAGCCCCGAAGATCATGGGCTGGTTCGGGCGGACGGAACCCGTTTCAGGTGAAGGCCGCATTGCACTCGCCGGGGCACATTACGCGCTCGGGAATACCGCCTTGGGCGACAAATATCTTCAACTCGGTTGGCGCGAAAGCCGCCTGACGCGGGATCGGCAGAAAACGGTGTTTGGAAAATATAAGAGCAAGCTCACCAAAGAAGACCATGCAGCGCGGGCGGATCATCTGATTTGGCTCGGCACGCGACATTACGCGAAAGCGAATGCCCTGCTCTCTCACATGGGACGAAATGATCGGGCCCTGATGAATGCGCGGATGAAATTGCACCGAAATGCCTCGGGCATGGATGCCGCTATTCGCGCCGTGCCGAATAGTCTGCAATCGGACCCCGGACTGGTCTATGAGCGCGCGCGCTGGCGGCGGCGGAAGAAAACGAAGTCTTACGCTCTGCCCGTCTATCTGTCAGTCCGCGAAGCGCCTCAGTCAGAGCTCGGCAAGAAAGCCATGTGGCGTGAGAAAAAGATCATGACATATTGGGCGATCAAAGAGCGTAAGATGGAGGAAGCCTATCAGCTGACCCTGCATCACGGATTTGATCGCGGGACAGAATTTGCAGAAGCGGAATTTCTGGCGGGTTGGTTAGCCCTCACGGAATTGCGAGACCCGGATCGCGCCATTCGGCATTTTACGCGGCTGCGCGACGGTGTGGGCTCCCCGATTTCCCTGGCACGTGCTAATTACTGGTTGGGTCGTGCACACGAAGCGACGCCGGACGGGTATCAAGACGGGCAGCAGGACCTGCATTATCTCGAAGCCGCGCAATATCCGAACACTTATTACGGTATGCTCGCAGGCTTGGAAGTTCAGGGTGCGACGCATCGCGTAACCCTGCCCGCCGAATTCGTCTCGGAAGCGTCCAAAATCGAATTTCAGGCCGACAATCGCGTGAGAGCACTGCATCTGCTCGGCGAAGCGGGCGAGGAACGTCTCTTCTCGCAACTTGCCTATCATCTGGATGATGACGTAGATGTCTTGGACAAGCTCTCACTTCTGTCTGATCTGTCCGAAGATTACGGCTTCATGCGGCCCTCCTTGCGCGCTGCGAAACAGGCGGGACGGTTCCAATCCATGTTGACGGAAAGCGGTTATCCGAAGGTCTCGTCGATTGACGCCCTGCCCGTTGACACATTCGAACACGCCTTCGTTTATGCGATTGCGAGACAGGAGTCTGAATTTGCGCCGAATGCAGTCAGTTCCGCCCGCGCTTACGGCATGATGCAGATGATTGACCCGACGGCGAAGGCGACGGCGCGGAAGCACCGGATTAAATATAGCCGTGACCGCTTGGCGTCTGACGGGGATTACGCCGCGAAGATGGGGGCGCTGCATCTTAACGATCTGCTCGATCGCTGGGACGGGTCCTATATTCTCGCCGCCGTCAGCTATAATGCCGGACCGCACCGCGCGAAGACATGGATTAAAGATTACGGAGACCCGCGCAGCGGTCAGGTCGACCCGATTGATTGGGTCGAGAAAATCCCCTTCTCCGAGACACGAAATTACGTCCAGCGCGTGTTGGAAAATATGCAGGTTTACCGCGCAAGACTGGATAATAATTCGGCGCCGAACCAATTAGAACGTGATCTACGGATTGGGCAGCAGGGCTACTGACCGCGACAGACTGACTTAGCTCTGCAGCCCGCGCTTGCTTTCATCTGTAAAAATCGTCGAAGTCTCTTGACGAGAAGCTGCGTTCCGTCTTTGTTCGCAACTCGACATCAGGGGATGAGATTGTGAGTAATTCTGTGGATAGAGATATGGGTGCGACGTGCCGCCTCTAGCCTCGCACAGTCATATCCGTGCCGAACAGAGACGCTATCGCCGCGCGCGATCCGGCACAGCATGGTCGGTGAAGGATTTGCCGCAATTCTATTACCATAAGAATTTCAGCGGGTTGCTGGAGTCTATTGAGGCGAGCTTTGCCGAACTTCTCGGCGAGTCGGATAGTGCCTTCATCAATGATTTCCGCGATCTACCCTTTCCCGCCCAATGCGCCTATGTCCGTCTCTGCAGCCGCAAGGGCCGCGTATTCCATGTGGATAAATTCGATTATAATGAGATTGATAACCTGCTGGACCAATATGTTCTGCTGCGCGAACGCGGTTTTACGCAGCCGGTTAGCCGCAGTCATTTCCGCGACTATCTCAATACACTCTGCAAGCCCGACCTGACGGTTCTGCTGTCGGATCATGTTTGCGAGACGGAGTATAAGAAGTCTTGGAAAAAGGCGCAGATGGTCGAGGTCGGGCTGAACAAGGTCGATTTCGACGACCTCACGATCGCGGACACCACCCTCGTCCAAGGCAGAACGGACTGTCTTGACTACCTCCTCTACCTCTATTTCGGCAAGATTGAGCAGAGTTTGCAGAGCCTGACCCTGCGCGATCTGGGCCTTGTGAAACTGCCGAAAAATGAGGGGCAATACGGGACGCGGTTTAACTGTCAGGACACAGCCAAAACCGCCTTTTTCTATGCCCGCGGATTGCAAAGTTTCCGCAATGAGGATGGCCCCGCCATAGACTCGCTCGTCCGATCCATCACGGAATGGCCGGACCCGCTCTGCCATCAGAGCACGGGCGACCGCGATAAGCTGCTGCAAAAACTGGGCGGGTTGTCGGAACGGCGCGGAGATCTGGAGACCGCACTCACCGTCTATGCGCGGTCCGATACGCCGCGCTGTAACGAACGCGTGGTGCGTCTGCGCTATAAACAGGGTGACAAGGATTGGGTGAAATCACGGCTGGAAGCGATGATTGAAAATCCTGCGTCTGATGAGGAACACGCCTTCGCGCAGGATTTCTACGCGCGGAAGTTCAAGAAAAAGCGCACCTCCACCGTCACAGACATTCTGCGCGGGGCGGAGACGCTGGAACTGGACGAGGCTTTCCGCAACCAGCCTGAACGCGCCGCCATGCGTCATTTCAAGGATCAGGGCCTCATCTGTTTCCGAACCGAGAACCGCCCGTGGCGAAATCTGTTTGGCCTGCTGTTCTGGGATGAACTATTTGAAGTCGATTCTCCCCGACGGATGCCAGCCGCGTTGAAAGCCGGCACATTCTACGATGAAAATACGGATGCGATTGAAGCCAAGCTGGCTGATCTCGACACACCACATCTCGTCATGATTAAACTGCTCAAAACGCTGACAGCCCATTTCGGCGAGAATCAGAGCCTCGTCCATTGGGGATCGAAATCACTCGACCGCGTTCAGGCCATGGTGGAACATGCGCCAAAGGGTGCGATAGCCCATATGCTCCGCCTCATGGCGCAGGATTGGCGCGGGACGAAGGACGGCTTTCCCGATCTGATGGTAGTGGAGGACGGCGTTGCGCGGTTTATCGAAATCAAGGCGACGGGCGATGTTATCCGTAGAAACCAACTCACACGGCTGCGCCAGCTTCGCGCGGCGGGTTTCCGCGCGGATATTTTGCAAGTCACGTGGAAAGTCGATCCGGACCAGACCTATGTCGTCGTGGATGTCGAAACAACGGGTGGTCGCCCCGGTCTGCACCGCGTTACGGAAATCGGCGCTGTGAAAATGAAGGGCGGCGAGGTCATTGATGAATGGTCATCCCTCATTAATCCGCAGCGTTCTATCCCCGCCAATATCACGCGCATCACGGGTATCACAAATGACATGGTCGCCGACGCCCCCGTCTTTGCGCAAGTCGCGGAAAGCTTCGCCGCGTTTATGGGCGACGCCATTTTCGCCGCGCATAATGTCAATTTCGATTACGGATTTATTAGCGCGGAATTCCAGATGGTGGACCGCCACTTCCGCCATCCGAAAATATGCACCTGTTCCTCCATGCGGAAGCTCTATCCGGGCTATAAATCCTACTCGCTCAAAAACCTCTGCCGTGAATTTCACATCGACCTGACCAGCCACCATCGCGCGCTTTGCGATGCGCAGGCGGCGGCGGAACTATTGAAACTCGTCAATGAAAAGCGAATTGAAGAGGATTGCGCCTAAGCCTTTCACACGCCCCTTGAGTGTGCCAAAAGATGCACGACTCTTTTCGTTCGGGACAAATCGTTGGCCATACCCCTCACACAGAATTCGATTGAAGACAGCGTCGTAACCATGCGTCGGTTGATCGAGGCAAGACTTTCGGATGTCGTGCCCTCCGGACAGACTTGGCCCGCTCGATTGCATGAAGCGCAACGCCACGCCCTGCTCTCCCCCGGCAAGCGGTTCCGCCCGCTCCTCTGTGTGTTCATCGCACAAGGCGGCGGCGCGGAAACTGGCGCGCTGCTGGATGCGGCGATCTCGACGGGCTGTGTCGCGGAAATGGTCCATGCAGCCTCACTCATTCTCGACGACTTGCCCTGTATGGATGATGCGGAATTGCGCAGAAACCAACCCACAACGCATATTGCTTTTGATGAAAGCACGGCGATCCTGTCCGCGACGGCCTTGCTCAACCGCGCGTTCGGCGTACTTTCGCGATTGGATGCCGTCACGCCGGAAGCCCGCGTCGAGATGATCGACCTGCTGTCTTACGCCGTCGGGTCCAAAGGCCTCATCGCCGGACAAATGGCCGACCTCGCCAATACGGACCAAAGCGCGAGCATTGCCGAGATTGAACGGTTGAACACATTGAAGACGGGCGCATTGTTCGATTTCAGCGTTGAGTCCGCGGCCATACTCTCCGGCATGCACGCCTCGCAACGCGCGGCGTTGAAAGACTTTTCCTATCATCTCGGCCTCGCTTTCCAGTTGCTGGATGATGTGAAGGACTCGGTCATGAGTGATGACGAAGCCGAGAAATCTGTGGGCCGCGATATTGGCAAGGCGACCATTCTGGCTGTGGCGGGATCAGAAGCATCCAAAGCAAAATTGAACGACTATCTCGCCTCTGCCAAAGCCGCGCTGAAACGCGCGGAATTGAGTAATCTCGACACGCTGACCGCTATTCTGGACCATCAGTTTGCCTTTCTCCGCGCCTGATATTCAGTCCAGAACGCCCATCCTGCAAGCGAAAGACCTGACGGTCCGCTATGGCAAACACACGGCTTTGGACGGGTTGAGCGTCGACATAGCGCCAGGCGAACTCGTCGGTGTGATTGGCCCGAATGGAGCCGGAAAAACAAGCTTTATCAAGGCACTGTGCGGGCGAGTGGATGTGAAAGGCCAACTCTCCGTCTCGGACACAGCCTTGCACCGCGGCACGGACCGCCGCCGCCATATCGCCCTCGTGCCGCAGGATATAGGGCTCTACGCCCATCTGACGGCCCGCGAGAATTTGCAGGTCATGGGACGGTTGCTCGGGCTGAAAGACAAAGACGCCATCGCTAAAGCCTTGAAATCCGTCGAAATGACGAAACATGCCAACACTCGCGTCTCCGACATGTCAGGCGGGATGAAGCGCCGGATCAATGTCGCGGCGGCCATTTTGACGGACCCCGCCCTCGTCATCTTCGACGAACCGACCGCGGGGATTGATGCGCCCGCGCGGGATACGGTCCACCGCCTCGCCCGCACATTGGCGAAACAGGGAAAAGCCGTCATCCTTATCACCCATGAGCTGGAACAGGCCGAAGCGCTTTGCGATAAAGTCCTCGTCCTGTGCGACGGAAGACGTCTCGCCTTTGAGCCCCCGGCCCGCCTCTTAGAACGCAGCTTTCAGGGGCAACGCGAAGTTATGGTGCGCTACGCCACACCGCCCGCATCCGAAGTCATGTCCGCGATGAAACCTTTCGAGTTTAAGCAAGGCGAATTACCGACAGTCTGGGTCGCGATGACCGATGCGAATGAAGTCAGTTTTGTTTCCGCTTTCCTAACCGCCTTACAAGGGCAAGACGATCTTGTGCGTGAAATCAGCGTCCGCCGTCCCGGCCTGACCGCTTTGATGCACAGAATCGAGAAAACCGGAAAGCTGGCGGCATGATCGGCGCCGTCTTCAAAATCATGTGGCTCCGTCTCTGGCGGGACAAGGGCGCGCTATTGCTGGCCTTCGTCCTGCCCGGATTTATCTTTGCCGTTTTTGCGGCGATATTCTCTAACGCATCAGGCGGAAATCTGGATATGCGTATTGCCATGGCAGTTGATACCGACAGTCCGGCTTCCAGTGTTTTTGCTGATAATTTAAAAAACAGTGATCTGATTTCAGTCGCTTATGAAGAGAACTGGACATCTGCGGACGTCACAGAACGCGTTCGATTAGGGCAGGAAGATGTGGGGCTCGTCCTGATTGGTAATATCATGGATAAGTCCGCACCCTCTATTCGCATCATCGAAGACCCCAGCCGAACGGTTGCCGCGAATGTTCTCAAAGGTCAGATTAGACAAAATCTCGCCTCCATTCGGGGCGGAGATACATCTGAATTGTTCGAAACTGTCTCCGCACTTGGCAATGCAGATAAAACGATAATGAAAGACCCATCCGTCACATATTACATCGGGGGCACAGCTATTCTCTTTCTGCTCTTCTCCGCCATGCAGGGCGCGGCCATTTCGATTGAGGAACGGCGCAACGGGATCAGCGACCGCCTCATGGTCGGGCCCTCCGGCGCGATGGGGATGTTGATGGGGAAGTTTGTCTTTCTGAGCTTTATCGGCTTTCTCCAAGCCGCCATCATTTGCGGCGTCGCACAGATCTTTTTCGAAGTTCCGATACTGTCGCATATCGGCCCCGTGCTATTCGCCTGTATTGGCACGGCCATGTTGGCCTCCGCACTGTCACTCCTCGTCGCCTCACTTTGCAAGACACAGGCGCAGATGCACGCGGTGAGTACATTTACCGTGTTATTGCTCTCTGCAGTGGGTGGATCGATGGTCCCACGTTTTATGATGCCGGGTTGGTTGCAGCAAATCGGGATTGCCACACCAAACTATTGGTCGATTGAGGCCTTCTATGGCATTTTGGCACGGGGACAATCCGTCATCGACCTGTTAATCGTCTGGTGTGTACTATTTGGATGTGCAGCAATACTGCTCGCACTTGCCGCATTTATCTCGCACAAGATGAGGAGAGTTTGATTGGCCTCTGCCGTTGAACAGAAGACAGCTTTTAATCTGGGCTTGCCTCTGGCGGTCCTCATTGTCGGTGGCTGGGCAACGGTCCATATTTATAGCGTCTTTGCGCATAACCTTTCTGCCCCAATCTGGCAGACCGTTGGCCTCATCGCCCTACAGTGCTGGCTTTACACGGGCGTGTTTATTGTTGCGCATGATACGATGCATGGCTCCCTAGCGCCAGGACGGCCAAAACTAAACGCGATCATCGGGACATCCGTTCTGTTCGTCTATGCCGGATTTAACTGGCGCAAGATGAGAGAAGCGCACCACGCACATCATGATTATTCTGGCACAGAGGATGACCCCGATTTTAACGCAGCGAATCCGAGAGCTTTCTGGCCTTGGTACGCGAAGTTCTTCCTGACCTATTTTGGGTGGCCGCAAGTCCTGATCCTCGTCGGATTTACAGTCGCCTATATTTTGCTGGGCGCGAGCTATCTCAATACGATTGTGATGTGGGCTGTGCCAGCCATTCTGTCCTCCATGCAGCTTTTCTATTTCGGGACATATCTGACCCATCGCCATGCGGAAGACTTCCCCGACGAGCATAATGCTCGCACGAATGAGTTCAGTTATCTCGCATCGCTCTTTTCCTGTTTCCATTTCGGTTATCACCATGAACATCATCTCTATCCGCATGAACCGTGGTGGCGTCTTCCGACGCGCAAGCGGGAGCGCATAACGTGAGTATTTTGATAAATTCTGGCATCGTCATCGCCTCCGTCATCGGCATGGAGATTTTCGCGTGGGCCATCCATAAATATGTGATGCACGGTCCGGGTTGGGGCTGGCATGAGAGCCACCACACCGAGACGGAGGGGCACTTCGAGAAGAATGACCTCTATGCCGTTGTCTTCAGTTTCATCGCCGCAGGGTGTTTTATCGCAGGGTCCATGGGCGTGAGCTGGCTCTGGTATGTCGGGCTTGGCCTGACACTTTACGGCATTCTCTATGCCGTTGTGCATGACGGCCTTGTCCATCGCCGCCTGCCCTTTCCGCGCAAAGCCCGCGGGAAATATATGAAACGCCTCGTGCAGGCCCATCGTCTGCACCATGCCGCGCATACAAAAGACGGTTGCGTCAGTTTCGGGTTCATCTGGGCCGAAGATGTCCGGAAATTGAAAGCCAAGCTTAAGGCAAATATGGCGAAGACCGGACAGCCCCTGCAATCGGATCAAGCTGAATAAGATGGAACAAGGCTTCGGGCCGGACGCGCTCATCAAGTGCTATCGTCACGGCATCTTCCCGATGTCGGATGACCGCACGGATGAAAGGCTCTTCTTGGTTGATCCTGAAATGCGCGGAATTCTCCCTCTGGACGCTTTGCACATTTCCAAATCCATGCGGAAATTCCGGCGGCAAACAGATTTGCGCGTCACATTAAATACTGACTTTCCCGCCGTGATCAAAGCCTGCGCCGAAGCACGGGAGAACACATGGATCAGTCACGGCATTGAGGGCCTCTACACGATCCTTCACCATCGCGGCGAAGCCCATAGTGTCGAAGTCTGGCAGGGCAAGCAACTCGTCGGCGGGCTCTACGGCGTCAGTCAGGGCGGCGCATTTTTTGGCGAGAGCATGTTTAGTCGCGCCACCAATGCGTCGAAATTCGCCCTGATACACCTCGTCGAACATCTCAATAAGCGAGGTTTTGTTCTTCTGGACACCCAATTCATCACCGATCACCTCGCCTCACTCGGGGCAATTGAAATTCCGCGCGACACATATCAAGAAAAGTTGAAAAAAGCGCTCGCAGTTGAGGCGCGTTTCGATTGACGCGGGGCTTTTGATTGAACATGACGGAATCATGAAAAATTATCTCGTTCCTCTGACCCTCACACTCGCCGCATTGGCCGCCTGTCAACCGGCATCTGAAAACAAGGCAGCTGAAAAATCTGATAAGGCCTTGGCCTTCCCTAGCACTTATTCACCGCAACCCTCCAATACGGTTCTACTGAAAAACGCGAAACTGATTGACGGGGTAAGCAAAGAAATTCGCGAGGGTGACCTGCTCGTCGCAGATGGGAAAATTGCTTTTGTCGGCACGGGCGAGGTTCCGGATGACGCAACGGAGATTGATGTAGAGGGACGTTTCGTAACGCCCGGTATTATTGATATCCATTCACATCTCGGCAATTACCCTACACCAAGTGTCCGCGCCCATGGTGACGGGAATGAAGCGACCAGCCCGATCACATCCGAAGTCGATGCCGAACACGGTGTCTGGCCACAGGATCCGGGCTTTGACGAAGCGCTGCAAGGCGGTGTAACGACCCTTCACATTCTACCCGGTTCGGCCAACCTCTTTGGCGGCAAGGGTGTGACCCTTCGCAATGTCCCTTCACGCACTGTGCAAGGGATGAAGTTCCCGGATGCGCCGGAAACACTCAAAATGGCCTGCGGCGAAAATCCGAAACGCGTCTACGGTGCGAAAGGCGGTCCTGCCTCACGTATGGGTAATGTGGCGGGTTATCGCAAAAACTGGATAAAGGCGGCGGAATATAAGGCCAAACGGGATAAGGGCGGCGACTATAAACGCGACCTGCAACTCGAAACGCTGGCCGATGTTCTGGACGGCAAAATCCTCGTCAACATGCATTGCTACCGCGCGGATGAAATGGTCCAAATTCTCGATATCGCGAAGGAGTTTGATTACAAGGTCACGACATTCCACCACGCCGTCGAATCCTATAAAATCGGTGACATCCTCGCTGATAACGATGTCTGCTCCGCGATGTGGGCGGATTGGGGTTCGTTCAAAATGGAAAGCTATGACTATATTCGCGAGAATGTGCCCTTCGTCCATGCGGCTGGGGCCTGCGCGATGATCCATTCTGATGACGAAAATAATGTGCAGCGCCTGAATCAGGAAGTTGCGAAGACATGGTCTGATGGCAACCGCGCGGGACTGGATATTTCCAAAGCTGAAGCGTGGCAATGGCTATCCACAAACCCCGCCAAAGCGCTCGGCATTCTCGATGAAACGGGCACACTGGAAGCTGGAAAACGCGCCGATATTGTTGTGTGGAATGGCGATCCGTTCAGTGCCTACGCTAGACCCGATAAGGTCATGATTGACGGGGCCATCCTATATGACCGAGAAACCGGCCTAAAACCGAAAAGTGATTTCCGCCTCGGCCATGCCGATCTTTCGGAGGGTGTCCGATGAGAGCGCTTCTACTCGCCAGTGCCATAGCATTCTTCGCCCCTGCCGCCTCTGCGCAGACAGTTTTTTTGGACGACGCGACCATCGTTGATGCCAAAGGTCAGCGCGTCACGTCAGATATTATTTGGGCGGATGGCGCGATTGTCCAAGAGGGCGCAAATCTCACGGCTCCACAAGGTGCCGAGACTGTCTCCGGTGCCTGGGTCACACCCGGCCTGTTTGCGCCCATGTCGACCCTCGGTCTTACCGATCTCGGATCTGCCGGTCGTGGAAACGATATTAGCGCGGAAGATGCGCCGACATCCGTGTCCGAACGCGCCGCTGACAGTTTCAATCCTCGCTCACCCTATATCGCCAATACGCGTGGACGCGGTGTAACCCATGCCGTGGTTGCGCCCGGTACATCAAGTGGAAGTATTTTTGCTGGAACGGGAGCGGTTATCTCTCTGACAGGTGAATTTGACTCTGTGCTGATCGAAGACGCCTTTGTCTTTCTCTCACTTGGGGAAGCCGGCGGCGCACGCGCAGGCGGATCCCGCGCGGCCGCTATGGCGCAACTTCGCGCCGCCATTTCTGATGCGGAAGGGTTCTTCCGCCGTTACAATGATGCGCCCGATGGGGGCGATGCCCTCTCGCGTCAAGATGCCAATGCGCTGCGCAGTGCGGTCAATGGCGACATCCCGATGATGATACAGGCCGACCGCGCATCAGACCTTGTTGCAATTATCCGCTTAAAAGATGAAAATCCGAACCTCGACATTATCGTTGTAGGGGCGACAGAAGCGTGGGATGTGGCGGATGAATTGGCGGATGCAGATATCCGCGTCATCATCGATCCGCTTCACAATCTCCCTACATCCTTCGAAGCTGTTGGCGCGCGCATCGACAATGTTCTCTTCCTCGAAGAAGCGGGCGTCGATTACGCGATTGCGAATCTATCTTCATTCCGCGTGGTCAAACCCGCTTCGCTGGCACAACATGCGGGGAATGCTGTTGGCGAGGGCTTGGACTGGGGTACGGCCTTTGCCGCTATCAGCTCGGTTCCTGCCTCATGGTTCGGTGTCGAGTCGGAGACAGTTGTCGTTTGGGATGGGGACCCGCTTAATGCGACATCGGCTCCAATTGCTGTCACGATTGACGGCGAAGTCATGTCGATGGACTCACGCATAACCGCGCTGCGTGATCGTTATAATCCGCTCAACACGGATCAACGTCCGCATAAGTACCGCTAGCGAGGTGTTTGCTTGACCTGCGGGCGTTGAACCCTATGTTGCGGCAAATTCACAAAGGCCCGCGGATCGTCCGCGCGCCAAGCCCGAAAAGCGCACTATAGCTTGACCGACAATACGCCCGAAGAAATTGATGCCGACGCAAAGGTCACCGTGACCTTTAAAGAGCTCGGCCTTGACCTGAAAATCCTAAAAGCCTTGGACGACCTCGGCTATGTCAACCCGACCCCGATCCAAGCCAAAGCCATACCGGCCGCACTGCAACAACGCGACGTGCTCGGAATTGCCCAAACGGGCACAGGTAAGACGGGAGCCTTTACACTCCCGACGATGCATAAATTAGCCAAGGGTCGCGCCCGTGCCCGTATGCCACGTTGCGTTATCGTCTGTCCAACACGTGAACTCGCGGCACAGGTTGCGAAGGATGTTGAGGCTTACGGTAAATATTTGAAGCTCGAAATGGCACTCTTAATTGGCGGCGTCTCATTTGCTGAACAAGACCGCAAACTCATGAAGGGTGTCGACATCCTCATCGCGACGCCCGGTCGTCTGATTGACCAGTTCGAGCGCGGTAAAATCCTGATGACAGGCGTGCAAACGTTAATCGTGGATGAAGCTGACCGTATGTTGGATATGGGTTTCATTCCCGATATTGAAAAGATTTTCGATATGACGCCCTTTACGCGTCAAGTCCTATTCTTCTCAGCCACGATGCCGAGCGAGATCAAACGCCTCGTCGATCAATTCCTGCATCAGCCCGTCTCCATCCAAATCGCGCGCAAGAATATGACCGCCAAGACGGTGACGCAACGTATCGTGCGGATGCCCTCCTCTGATGCGAAGCAAAAGCGCACAGCGCTGCGCTGGATTATCGACAAGGAAGACGTCGATAACGGTATCATCTTCTGCAACCGAAAGCGCGATGTCGATATCGTCGCGAAATCCCTGAACGTTCACGGCCATGACGCTGCGCCTATCCACGGTGATTTGGCACAAAGCCTGCGGACGGAAACACTGAACCGCTTCCGCAACGGTGAGATTAAATATCTTGTCGCGTCTGATGTGGCCGCGCGGGGACTCGATGTCCCGACAGTCAGCCATGTGTTCAACTATGACGTCCCGAACCATTCGGAGGACTATGTGCACAGGATTGGCCGGACGGGTCGCGCAGGCCGTAAGGGCGACGCCATCATGCTTGTCGCGCGTCTGGATGAAGGTAATTATAACGACATCCTGAACCTGATTAAGGTGAAGGAAATCGAGGAAATGGAGATTCCCGGTATTGAGGATTTCCCGAAAGATGCAGGCGGGCGTAAACGCCGTGGCGGGCGCGATGGCGGCAAAGGCCGTGGACGTCGTGATGATAAACGCGGCGGGCGCAATCGCGGACAACGCGATGACGGTAGCTATCACGACAATATAAGTTCGACAGATAAAGTATCGAAACCAAAGCGGAAGTCTTCCAAGAGAAAATCAGAAGAACCCGTAGAATCAACTGAAGCGCCGCGGAAAAAAGAGGCCCGGAAACCTGCCGAACGTCGACGCCCTGCCCCACGCCGCAAGCCTGCGCCTGGACGGGATAAACCAAAAGACATTGAAACTAAATCCGCGCCTGAAGAAGAGGCTCCAAAGCCAAAGCGGGAACGGTCCAGTTCCCGTCGGCGCGCCGCTCCGGGCAAGAAAAAAGCACCTACCAAAACGGTTGAAGAGAAAAAAGAGCAGGCTCCAAAGCGTGAGCCGCGTTCACGCAGTCGTTCAAACGATAAGCCGAGAGAAGAGGCAGAACCAAAATCCAGAAATTCTCGCAATTCCTCTCGGAAATCGTCTTCAAATCGGAATTCCGACAGTAAGAAGTCCGTTCAGAAATCGAAACCCGGCAAGACGCCATTCGGTGACGATATTCCAGATTTCCTAAAGTTCTAATCCGTTCAGTTTTGAATGCGGCCCAGCACGCCGTCCAAAGCGTCAAAAATCTCTTCAAGAACAGCATCGCTTTCCTGCGGGAGGCAATGTCCTGTTCCCGCGATTGGCAATGATTGGCAATTCGGCATACGGGTGTTGCAGATGAGTTTATTCTCATCTGTGTCGACAAAATTATCCAACTCCGCGTGGATCATCGTTACAGGCAGCCCAATTGACTCCGGATATCCGGCGTCGCGCACATATAGACTGCTCTCATAAAATTCTCCGCCCCAATTGAAGGTCACATCACCGACACGCTGTTCCGGCTTCCGTGTGAATATCGCGTCGCGAAGCGGGAGACGTTTTGGGTTTGATGAACAATGTTCGATACCGGCCTGTAATAGGTTCTGCTCGTTATAAGGCGTCCAATTTGATCCACCTGGGAGATAACGCGTATCTTTCCCAAGTTTCCGACCCCACGTCAGAAGCTTTGCAGCCTCTTCAAATGTCATGTCACCCGCCTTAGGTTTCAGTGCAGGCGCCAGAAGCAAGAGCCCGTCAGCTGTCTCAGGGTGATCGCCCGCCATACGCGCCGCAACATGCCCACCAAAGGACATGCCCATGACGATGACAGGGCGGTTTTCCGGCAGGTTTCGGGATTGAATAAAGTCTGACAACTCATTGGAATAGCGTGAGAAATCGTCAATCAACAATTTTTCCGGTTGCCCGACGCGGGGACGCTCTGACCCACCCTGCCCGCGTAAATCAAATCCGAGAACATGATACCCGCGCGCCGCCAAATCGCGCACATGTTCCCCGTACATATCCAATGTCGCCGTATATCCCGGCACGATAACGACCGTCGCCTTTGCGGCATCCGCATTTCCGGTCTGCCCCCACCGCATACGAATACCGTCATCACCGACGAAGGCGCTCCACTGCCAATCAGACGGCATCTCAGGAACGACAAAGGCATCCACTTGCTTCTGGTAAGCTGCACTGACCTGATAGGCCTGATAGCGGGACTCCGGCCAGACGAAGAAGGCCAACACACATAGCGCCAGCAGGCCAAATATAACGAATAACGCGCGCTTGATCATAAGGCTGCTCCATAGGCGTATGTGTCTTGGTAGGCCGGGTCAGCTTCGAATGTCGCATGCCAATCCGCAAGTCTCGGCGCAATCTCTCGCCAGCCAATATGCGCGGCACGATAATCCGCATAATCCAAGGCGCAGATTATGGCCAAATTTCCATAGGTCCACGGCCCGCGAAGCCATTCGCAAATACGGTCCAGTGTCATAACGCTATTGCGGATAGACGCTTCATGGCGCGCAATCATTTCGTCCCAGTGAAGCTCCACGGGTCGGACCGTCTCATATCGGTAGCTATAAATAGCATCAGATAGGCCGTCGCCCAAAGCGTGCTGCCAGAGCTGCAAGACACGGGGGTGACCCTCATTCGGCAGAAGCGGAATATCGCGTTGCGCATCCAGATATTCGCAAATAACCGGGCTATCGAAAAGGAACTGCCCTGGCTTCCATTCCAATGACGGAATTTTTCCGAGCGGATTATCACCCGCCTTATACCCATTTGCCCCGTCTTTTTCCGGCTGAACTTCGTCCAACTCTATCCCGGAAATCCGGGCGAGGATCATGATCTTGCGAGCATAGGGCGAATTGGGGTGACAGATCAATTTCATACCCGCCGCATAGAGCAGGTTCACACAAAAAAAAGGCGGACCGTTGGAAATCCAACAGCCCGCCAAGGTGGTGTGTTCTATAAGTCCCAGGGGGTGGGTGTGTCCTCGATGACAACTGTCCCCGTTCTGAATTTTGGTTTCTTGGGATCAATTTCCAGCTCGTAATCGACATCGACATCGCTCACCCGGCGGATGATGACATTCTCCCGCGCCATGAGATCATCTTCAATCTGAAGCTCTACGGTGAAAGCTTCACTCGCCACGATTTTCGAGGCTTTGGACGGCATGACGTGAACTTTATACTGTCCCTGCGGCAGATCATCGAAAGCATATTGTCCAAAACTCGTCGTGATGACCGTCTCTGTGATGTCGCCTGTTTCATCTTCAAGACGCAATTTTGCACCCTCAATCCGCGACTCGCCGCGATCATAGACACCGTTGCGATTATCATCTTCGAAGGCAAAGCCGCGAATCTGACCGCGTTGGACTATCGGAAGTGGGATATCGGTGACCTGACCCTCTGAAATCGTGACACGCGTCTGGATATCTTCCGATAAATCATAACCAATGGGCAGGCTGCCCGCATCAATCTGCACTTCGTAGAGGCCTTCTTTCACGTTTTGAATTGTGAAGAAGCCGTCTGCCCCGGATCTCAACGCGAGAGCCGTGCCCTTCACGCGTACGATGGTGCGTGGAATGCCCGGTTCGCTCGGCTGACGGATGCCGTCGCGGTTACGATCGAGGAAGACCTGTCCTTTTAGGATACCGCGCCCATCTTCGGTCTTCTTTATCGCACGTTTGGCGTTGAAGTTAAAATTACCGGAGAGTTGCAAACCAAGGCGGTGTTCACCGCGCAGGTCATTCCGGTAAGCCAAACCGAGAGACATATTCTTACCAATCGGCAATTTCCGCGCAGCAGACACTGTCAGGAATTTATTGCTTTGGGCGCTACCGCGTGTCGATACGCTTTGCAGAATACCAAATGACGCGGTGACGCGGTTCTTCCGTCCAAAGACTTCGCCGGAATTAAGCGATGCATTCACACCAAATCGGCCTCGTAAATTCGACCCATCCCAAATCCCCGTCGCCGAAGGACCCACACTCAATGTCGACGCTTTTGGGAGGTCGAAGTTAAATGCCGTACGGTTCACATTCAGAACCGCGCTTTCGCGCGTCGGCGCATCGGATTGTTCAAACCGGTTATATTGCGCCCGGATCGTGTAATCATTGAATTGCTTATAGGCCTGCGCAGAGATGGAATTTCCCGTCGTGGTTTCAGACCCGACGTCGCGAACATCGCGAGTTGTTTCAAACACGCTACCATTCACGCTGACATTAACGCCCGTCTCGCCCAAAGATGTACTCGCACCGGCGGAGACAGCCGTTTGGTCAGCCGTTGTAATCCCCGATTTCAGAAAACCTGTTTTCGTCTGACGCACCGAAACCGAAGCCGCAGTATTGTTCAAAAACCCCGTTTCGCCGCGTGCAAAGAACCGTGCAGAGGCACTGACAGAGACTTGGTCAGACCCACGACGACGAATATCGGGCGGTGTTTCAAAATCTTCGAACTCTGCGTCAGGATCAAGGATTTCCGCAATTGCGCGGTCCTGCTGTTCCTGCTGTAGGGATGTTCCAAGGAATTCTGCACCGGAATAAGCAATACGAGAGTCGACTGAAAAGGACTCACTCAGTTGGTAGCGACCATCCGCATTCAGACGGAGGTCAACCGTACTTTCACGCAAATCACCATCAAAAACACCTAAAGCACCGCCCGCATTCCATTGAAACTTATCATCTTTCTGACGGCCCAGCTTACCGGAAATCGCTTCCAGCACGACGCGTTGATCTGACGATAGCTCATTCCGCGTCGCGGCAAGGCCAGCCTCCCAACCATCCCGATCTGCATAACGCAAACCGGCGGCAAAGCCGCCAAATTCGTTGCGTGTCTGATCGGATGAAATGCGTTCCACTCCGGTTTGAGGGGCCCCGGCCGCAAAGGACCATCGTCCATTCTCCGTTTCTTTCTGTGCGGCAACTCCCACAATGCGGCGGGTTCCCACTGCGTCCAATTCCCTAAACCGCGCAGAATAATCACCGATAGACCCCGTTGCGCCGCTCGTATGGGCGAGATCGACGGAGAGCCAGCTGGGGCGCAACTCGTCCTCATTCGATGGTAGGTCCGGAAGTTCCAACCTTAAGCGTCCATTCACACGTCCGGCATGGGCATCAAACTGCACCCGCGCGCCCGTATCGGGTGAGATTTGGAATTGCAGGGACTCCGGTGTGAAGGGCGTGTCTTTGGTCAGGTCATCCACGGACGCCATTGGTGCAATAGCCCCCGTCAGACGTTCATCCAGATCGACATTGATCCGGTCGGTACCCGCTTCCGCCTCAATAATGGTGCCTGTGAGGGCTTCGACGGCAGAAACAGGCAGGAGGAGGTTGATCTGATCAATATAGGCGATGTCCTTTGACAGACCGACGGGTGTGCCGTTGACGCTAACCAATCCTGTCGAGAGATTGAGCGACATGGTTACACTGTCCTGAACACGACGGATTTCAATAACTGTGCCGCCCTCCGTCAAATTGATCGTATTCCCAAGGGATTCCGCAATAGGACGAATGGGTAGCAGGAGGACAGGTCCTACAGATTTAGGTTCAGGTTGAACCGCACCCAATGGAATACCTTCTACAAAAACATCAAAGCCCGTCGCGACACGTAAACGCGGATCGAGTTTGAATTTGAACTCGTTACTGTCGGCGTCGAACTGTCCAATCGTGCCCGCCAGAACGGCAATCGCATTCGGTGTGAGAATGAATTGCTCAGCCGTGACCTGACCGAAATGTTCAAGTTTCCCTAATGCCTTGCCATCCGCCTTGACGATGCCCGTCTCGGTGTAGAGTTCCATGACGACGCCGTCCTGGCTCCGGCGTACGATAAGGGCTTTGCTGACATCGTCATATTCGACGTCATTACCGTAATGGGCGAAAATCGGCATCGCATTGACATAGAGATTACCATCCGACGTCCGGTGGACTTCCGTACTCTCCAATGTCTCGCCGTCCAGTTTGACGATGATAGAGCTGTCGACTTCCGCAATCAGCGTCGTGTTAACCGTGGGCAGGCTTTCAGGCTTTTCCTCAATAGGGACGTCTTTCGTCGCCTGTGGGAGGGAGACTTCCGCGACTTTTGCATCTTCGGCATGGGCGACCCCGCCAAACCACATCAGGAGGCACAGGATAAGCCCCTGAATAACATGGTTTTTAGAATTATTGTATGAAGACCGCCCTAACACTCCGGCAGCTCCGTACGGGCGTGGCAGTCGGGCAATTGGCTGCAAGCGTCGACGCGCTTAACAGGAACTGGCGACCATCCACTCCGAACGGAGCTGTAGACGGAAAGTGTGGGTGGGGTGGACGCCAGGTCAAAGCGGAATTGCTGTCGCATTTCCATTTGGCGTGAACCCAAAGTGACGTCTTCGACGATAGGTCGGGACATCAGATTATTGAGCGGAGCATCGGCGATCAGCGGCAGAGCCCGTCGGCATTCGCCAACGATCCACCACGCCATGTCCTTGTTTGGCTCGATGTAGAGAGACGTATCGCCCTCCAGAATTTCGAGCATGACCGCGTGCTGCGCCTCGTTTTTCGAGGTCGCCGCTAGGGCAGAGTTCCATCCAAAGATGAGACCCAGCCAGGATATGAGTATTAGCACTCGCATCACAATCGGTCAGATATTACCATTCACACCATAAATCGCGGTCTTTGCCGCTTATTCGGAGAATATAGCGAAGGATGGTTTATGGGCGGTTTACCCTAAGGTAGTAAAATCATCTCGAAAGTCCACGATTCAAGCTCTAAAAGTTAACAAGCTGCAATTGACTCAACAATTTTATGAGCATTAAGCCCCGGAAGCCTATCGGAAAAAAGTATAAACGATTTTACGAAGGGCTAAGCAAATAGGCGTTTTAGTAGTCCTCTTGGCAAGGTCGTCATGCCTTCTATCAATATTATATTTCCCGCAATATTTCGTGCATCCTCGGCTATGCCGAGTTCGCTCGGAATAGCCGATTTTGCAAATTTAAGATCAATATTAACACAATCACCGTCCTGCAGAGAGATAGGTACAGCATATCTCTGCACATCAGGGTCGAGTTCAATAGTTTTCACAAACTCACCATTAATCAAGATATCAACGGATTGTTTATCAATAAAATCAA
Organism: Litorimonas sp. WD9-15; assembly: GCF_050271975.1. Taxonomy (NCBI): domain Bacteria; kingdom Pseudomonadati; phylum Pseudomonadota; class Alphaproteobacteria; order Maricaulales; family Robiginitomaculaceae; genus Litorimonas; species Litorimonas sp. WD9-15. Next base: position 2,078,832 of record NZ_CP189850.1, on the reverse strand, counting down.
TTGAATAGAACTGAAACCTAATCTCATTTACGGGAGTCGTCGCCATGACTCTCAAAGAAACATCCTTTGATACGATGCCGTCGGCATGAAAGCCTTTTACAGGCCCAATCTGACGAAAACCGCCTCCAATTGGGGCGCGGAGAAGCTCTTTCATCTGATCAAGCTCCCGCCTGATCTCGTCTATATTCCCGTTCAACGCTTTTTCTTTTTGATAGAGGTTATACACCATCGTGCGAGCGCGCTCTGCGGCATCGCGATATTCATCTTTCGCAACCTTTGTTTTCAGTCCCAACTCACTCGATTGCGGAAATTCAGGGACATAAAATGTGCCGTGGCTTGGTACAACCTCCTCAGCAGGTCGCTCTTTGGTATACATATAGATTGCAAAGCTCTTGCGCGTTACACCCTCTGGAATTTTATCAGACACAGGCTTAAATCCATGCCAAGAAATCTCATTAGTTTCAAAGAGTACCATCCGGTTCTTCTTGGGTACAACAGTCAGAATTTCATCCGTATCAGGTTTCCAAGGGTTTGAGTGTAATTCTAAATTTCCGCCCCAGTCTTCCTGCCAGTCTTCGTTCAAATATATGATTGCATTAATACGACGATGAACTTGCCCGACCTCTGGAATATCCAAGAGATTAAAATCGACATGAGGGTTCATTCCCTGCCCAGCAAGGTTGTTATGTGTTCCACCACCATAATAACCAGGATCATAAAGAAGGCCTTTAATACCTGTAAGATCTTCCATGATCTTAATAAACGACTCTGATCCGATATAATTATCCAGACGCGCGTAAAATTCACTAATCTCGGAAACACAGCTGACAACGTGTTTTTTGCTGGCCTGACCATGTTCATTTATCATTGTGGATGGGTCAGGCTTCGGGAAATCAGCGAGCAGCCCCTCGACAACTTCATCCGTGAAGAAACCGTCCAGCACGAGATGTTTGAATGGCGACGCACTCACGAAACTATCGCGGAATCCATCTATACCAGACAACACTTTTGAAGAGAGAAAATTTTTGTTCATGACTTATAATCCAACCCTATATCCGAATTCTGAATAGAAGGCCGACGAAAGAAATCAACAGGCGAAATGACCTATTCCCACTCAATGGTTCCCGGTGGCTTGGACGTTACATCATAGACCACACGGTTTACGCCGCGGACTTCATTGATAATCCGTGTCGCCGTTTCCCCGAGGAATTCATGCGAGTAAGGATAATAGTCTGCGGTCATGCCATCTGTAGACGTTACAGCCCGTAATGCGAGGACGAAGTCATAGGTGCGACTGTCGCCCATGACGCCCACAGTTTGCACAGGTAAAAGCACCGCGAAAGCCTGCCATATCTCATTGTAAAGACCATGTTTTCTAATCTGGTCAAGATAGACCGCGTCGGCTTCGCGCAAGATGTCCAGACGCGCTTTCGTAATCTCGCCGGGGCAGCGAATGGCGAGACCCGGTCCCGGAAACGGGTGCCTTTCGACGAAATCGGCATGCAGACCCAGCTCACGCCCTAGCGCCCTGACCTCGTCCTTGAACAATTCCCGCAATGGCTCAACAAGTTCCATATCCATCCGCTCGGGCAAACCGCCGACATTGTGATGGGATTTGATGGTGACAGACGGCCCACCGTCAAAACTCACAGACTCGATTACATCAGGATAAAGCGTGCCCTGTGCGAGGAATTTTGCGCCGCCAATGGCTTTGGCCTCGCGTTCAAAAATATCGATAAAGGTCCCACCGATGATCTTACGCTTACGTTCCGGATCGCTGACACCGTTCAACAAACTCAGGAACTCATCGCCTGCATCCACGTGAATGAGCTTGATTTGGTAGTGGTCGCGGAAGAGCTTTGTGACCTGCTCGCTCTCACCTTTGCGCATCATGCCCGTATCGACGTAGACACAGGTCAGTTGGTCTCCAATGGCTTCATGGATCAGCACGGCCGCCACAGAGCTGTCTACGCCGCCTGAGAGGCCGCATATGACCTTTCCGTCACCGACTTGATCCTGAATGGCTTTGATCATCTCGTCCTTGAAGGACGCCATGCTCCAATCGCCCTTAAACCCAGCGATTGTGTGAGTGAAGTTGCGGAGCATGGTTGCGCCGTTGGGTGTGTGAACAACTTCCGGATGAAATTGAACACCGTAATATTTGCGCGTTTCATCCGCAATGGCCGCATAAGGCGCATTTGGTGAAATACCAATGATTTCAAACCCTTCGGGCAAGGCGCTAACGCGATCCCCGTGACTCATCCAGACTTCTTCGCGGTCTGACAAGCCGTTGAAAAGTGGGCTGGAACCGGACGTATCGACAAAAGCGCGGCCAAATTCCTGCTCGTCCGACGTTTCTACCGCCCCGCCAAGCTGCGCGCACATGGTCTGCTGCCCGTAACAGATGCCGAGGACGGGCACACCTTGTGACCAAACGGCATCATCCGCGCGAGGGGTACCCGTCCCCACGACCGAATTAGGTCCACCCGAAAGGATGATCGCTTTGGGGTCGAAGGTTTTGATGAAATCCGCATCTACTTTATTGAAGGGATGCACTTCCGAATAAACACCACTTTCGCGCACACGACGCGCGATCAGCTTCGTCACCTGCGACCCAAAATCGACAATCAGCAGCTTTTCATGTGCGTTTACAATGTCTTCGTGCGTATCGTTCAAGTCGTTCTCTCCATCACGGCAAAGAAAAAGCCGTCTGTATTCGTGGAAGCGGGGGTGAGCGTCAGGGTGCAGCCATCCGCCGACCAAGGCTTTGGCACGTCGACGCCGAAACGGTCTTCCCAGACTTCGCCCGCAGATAGTAAAGCAAATTCAGGCGCCCGGTCGAGGAAGGAATATACCTGATGTTCATTTTCCGCAGCGAGCATGGAGCAGGTCACATAGAACAGGTACCCGCCCGGTTTCACAAAATCCTTGGCATTATCCAGAACCTTCTTCTGCTCCGCGACGCGCTTGACAAGGGAGTCCTCGGATAGACGCCATTTCGCATCGGGTTTGCGCCGCCATGTGCCAACGCCCGTACAAGGGGCATCGACAAGGACGCGGTCCATATTGCCGCGCAGATTGTTGAGGCTCTTTTCCGGTGGCTGGACGACTTTGATGATGGACGCCCCAGCCCGCGCGGAGCGGTCATAGGTCGGTGCGAGGCGGCGCTTGTCAATATCGAAGGCGTAGACCGCGCCCTCATTTTCCATATCTGCGGCCATGGCGAGCGATTTACCGCCACCGCCCGCGCAATAGTCCAGCACCTGTTCTCCGGCTTTGGCCGCGACGAGCAGGCTGACGATTTGCGACCCCTCATCTTGAATATCGAATTTACCCGTCATGAAGTCGGGATCGGATTGAACGTTTGGATGACGGCCCTGCCCTGCGACGGGGGCGAGACGTAGTCCTATGGGGGAAATCTCAGTCGGGGTTGCGTCTTTGACATCAACGCTGTCCCGCGTGGCTTTGATCGCATTGACGCGAATATCAAGGGGTGGGCGGTTTGTCAGGGCCGCGCCTTCGACAATCGCTTCTTCATCGAAATTCGTCTCGAAGGCGGGCCAAATCCATTCGGGCACATCCGCCCTGACCCATTCGGGCGCGGTATCGAGTTCGATTTGCCCGCGAAGTTTGGCGATTTGGTCTTCCGTCAGCGGCGCACCGAAATGCTGATCGCCCTCAGTTTGCTCTAAAATTTCCTCAACAGTAATACCGCCGGAGAAAACCGCCGCACCGAGCGCTAAGGCTCTGGGGCTGTTATCATTCATCCGATAACCAATTGAAGACTTCCGACGCAACGCGTCATGGACAAAATTACCGATCGCAGAACGGTCTTTAGACCCTGCAAACCGATGGGACTTGCCCCAATCCCGCAGCGCCATAGCAGCGGGCGTCCGGCGCTCGAGAATATCCTCGAGGACTTCCGCCGCAGCCTGTATTCGTCCACCTAATCTCATCTTAGAATACTCTCAAGCAGATCATGACGAACATAATCAGCAGCACATTGCAGCTAAGAACAAAGCTGCCGAAGCGCCACGGGAAAATAATATTGGGTCCACAATGGATTATGGCGTGAAAAATACGTAGGCCGACATAAATCCAGGCAAGAACGGTTAGAACGACCCAACTAATACCACTCATGAAACAGAAGAGGCAAAGAGCATAGAATAAGACAGGAATCTCGAATTGGTTCTTGAGATTATCTGACGCATTCACCGCGCGGGTCGGGAAGCCGTTTTTTCGGATTTCGGCCATGCCACCCTCAGCTCTGAAGGCCGACACACGACAATAAGCCAAACGAAGTAAAACGATGAAAGTCAGCCCGATTTGCACAAAAAACGGCAAAATCATGGGGTGTTGAAGATCGATCATCTATCTAACTCGGCATCGAGTAGTTTGGCGCTTCGCGCGCGATATGCACATCATGGACATGGCTTTCGCGAAGACCCGCACCGGTAATTTTCACAAATTCCGCATTTTTGTGGAGGTCGGCAATCGTCTTCGAGCCCGTATACCCCATCGTTGCGCGTATCCCGCCGAGCAATTGATGGAGGATTGGACCGACTGGACCTTTATAAGCAATACGACCCTCAATTCCTTCGGGGACAAGTTTCATGGAATCGACTTCCTTCTGGAAATAACGATCCGCAGACCCTCGCGCCATGGCAGAGACGGACCCCATTCCACGATAGGATTTGTAGCTACGGCCTTGATACAGAAAAACTTCGCCCGGTGTTTCTTCCGCACCCGCGAGGAGCGATCCGACCATGGCGCATTCCGCACCTGCCGCCAGAGCCTTCGCCATATCGCCGGAATATTTGATGCCGCCATCCGCAATGACCGGCACACCGGCTTTCTGAGCCACTTTACAAGCATCCATGATGGCCGTGAGCTGGGGCACCCCAACACCCGCGACGATGCGCGTTGTACAGATAGAACCGGGTCCAATGCCGACCTTTATGGCGTCAGCGCCAGCATCAATGAGCGCTTTTGCCGCCGCTTCCGTCGCAATATTGCCCGCGATGATTTGAGCGTCAGGATAATTCTTTTTGAGGCGTTTGACCTGCTCAATAACTTTGATGGAATGGCCATGCGCCGTGTCGATAACAACCGCATCCGCGCCCGCAGAAATCAGGGCAATCGCGCGGTCATAGCCCGCATCCCCGACAGTCGAGGCCGCCGCAACGCGTAAACGTCCCTTCTCATCCTTACAGGCATTCGGGAAACTTTCGGCCTTATCCATATCCTTAACGGTGATCAGGCCGACGCAACGATAATCATCATCGACGACAATTAAGCGTTCAATCCGGTGTTTATGAAGCAGCGCGCGGGCCTCTGCTTCTGTCGCGCCCTCTTTGACCGTGACGAGGTCGCGCGTCATCAGGGCGGAGACTTTTTCTTCGGGGTCATCCGCAAATCGCACATCGCGGTTTGTGACGATCCCGACGAGTTTCCCGTCTGTCTCTACGACCGGAATACCGGAAATATTATGATGACGGCCCAACGCACCGAGTTCCGCGCGCGTAGCATCCGGTCCAATTGTGATCGGATTGACGACCATGCCGGATTCGTAACGCTTTACCTTGCGCACTTCTTCGGCCTGTTCCTCAATCGAAAGGTTCCGGTGGATCACGCCGATACCACCCGTTTGCGCCATCGCAATGGCGAGATTGGCTTCCGTCACTGTATCCATCGCCGCACTCACGAGCGGCACATTGATTGTAATTCCGCGTGTCAGTCGCGTTTTCAACGACGCCTCAGCGGGTAGAATGTCGGATGCCTTGGGCTGCAAAAGGACATCGTCAAAGGTCAAGCCTTCCCGAATCTCCATGGAAATCTCCATCTCTTTTGCAAGCGGGAGCTATCAGGATTGAACGGGCGGCGCAAAGGGATTCCTGCGCCTGAACAGCTATTCTTCCCGACCCTGCAAATTCAGGGCGACGAGGTAGATTTCCGGGCTGCCTTTTCGCGAACTTTCGGGTTTGGCGTGTTGCACTTTCTGGAAATTCCGCTTGAGGCGGTCCAATAGCTTTTTCTCAGCCCCGCCCTGAAACACCTTCGTCACGAAATGCCCGCCGGGTCGCAGAGTCTGCATAGCGAATTCTGCCGCAGCCTCGACTAGCGCAACCGTCTTTAAATGATCCGTCTGCCGATGCCCCGTCGTATTCGCGGCCAAATCCGACATGACGAGATCGGGTTCCGCGCCCAGCAGGGCTTTGATACGGTCCGGCGCGGTCTCATCCATAAAGTCCAGCTCGATCAAATCCGCGCCCGGTATTGGATCGACGGGCAGAATATCAATCCCGACCACGCGGTCCGCCCCGCGCTTTAAGGCTATCTGGACCCAGCCCCCCGGTGCACAGCCGAGATCGACGACGAGCGAGCCCTGTTTGATGAGGCCGAATTTATCGTCCAATTCTTCAATTTTGAAAGCCGCGCGGGAGCGATAACCTTTTTCCTTAGCCTTGCGGACGTAAGGGTCATTGATCTGACGCTCGATCCAGAGCTTTGACGATATCTTTCGACCCGCCGCCGTTTTGACCTTTTTATGCAACATCCGTGTCGCATTATCTTCTTCGGATTTAGGCGTCACGCGACCGCGTTTCGTGCCTTCGGTCTTGGACCCGCTCATCTGGCGGCGCGGTGGACGGGATCGATGGGAAGGAGGTTTACGCGCCATTGGACGGCTCCGTAGGTAGAGTGGCAGTTGCCACTTTTTGTGGCTTTTGCCCTTTGCGCATTAGGCCGATTAGCATGCCTTCGCGCAGACCCCGATCGGCCACACGGATCATCTTAGACGGCCACATTTCGCACAACACATCTATGATAGCACACCCTGCCACGAGGAGATGGGCGCGGTCCTCACCAATACAGGGTTCTTTCGCGCGTTCGGCCGGTGTGCGCGACCCCATATCGCGCGCGACGGCCACGGCATCGGCGGAGCGGAACCAGAGTCCGTCAACTTTGGCGCGTTGATAATAAGGGAGTTTGAGATGAATACCCGCCAGTGACGTAATCGTCCCCGACGTCCCGATCATATGGCCCCGCCCCTGTTGGAAAACATTCGTAAAGCGCGTCTCGCAGCCCTGCTCTTTAATGGTCTTGCGTACGAAATCGCACATCTCCTGATACCAGACGGTCTTATCATCATGCTCGGGGACTTGTTCGGTCAGTGTGACAACACCGATGGGCAGAGACGCCCACGCGCTGATCGGTGGACGGTGTAAGCGATGTTCCGCCGTTTCGTCGCGCAATTTGCGGACATCCACCCAAGACAGTTCCGTTGACCCACCACCAATATCGACGACGAGCGACACGTCCTTCGTCGTATCAACGAGATTGAGACAGCCCATAACGGCAAGGCGTGATTCCACGCGGGGACTGATGACTTCCAACGCAATCCCCGTTTCCGCCTTAACACGGGCGAGGAATTCTTCGCCATTGCTCGCCTTGCGGCAGGCTTCCGTCGCGACGCAGCGCCAGCGTTTGACACGGCGGGATTTCATCTTTGACGCACAGATACGCATAGCTTCCACGGCTGCGTCCATGCTTTCCTGGCTGAGGCGTCCCGTGCTGGCGAGGCCCTGTCCTAAACGGACGACTTTGGAATAGCTGTCGACGATGCGGAAACTCTCGCCCGCATCGCGCGCGATAAGGAGGCGACAATTATTCGTGCCCAAATCAATGGCGGCATAGGTGGGTGAATGGGTGTGGCGCGAGGCACCGCCCCCGCCTCTCCCGCGTTTATGTCTTGCCCGTCTCCGTGAACTGCGACCGGATGGTGCAGCCTCATCGGAGCCGGACGGATTTAGGTCCGGCATGGTCGTCTCTCTTCATGGCCAAGGGGCGCGGGGATCGCGCTCTCGCAGGGCTTCGTCCCCTCCGTCGTAAGCTAAAAAGATGAACGTCGTAAAGGACTTAATACCTTTTTCGTTCAGCCATGAATATCCATGTGGTCCGAGAACTGACTCCAATCCGGTTCGGGTTGCAGCGCCGTCATCGCATCATGCTGCGAGAGGAAGACGCTGCCCGTGAGATTTTCGAGGAAGTCTGAGCGGTACATGCGCTCTCGCACGGGGCCCTGCATAGAGGAAATGTGGAGTTTTATATCGAGCGTTTTAAGGCGGCGGTTTATTTCATGCAGGCTGGACAGCGCGCTCGCATCTATGTGACTGACACCTGTGCACATGAGGACGAGGTCCGTCATCTCTGCGTTTTCAGACACGACGGTCGCAACACGGTCCTCCAGCACCCGCGCATTGGCATAATAGAGACCTTCGTCAATCCGCAGCGTTTTGACGAAATCATTGGTTTCGACATTATATTTCGTAGCATCGCGATAATGTTCCGTGCCCGGGAAATGCCCAACGAGCGGGATGCGAGGATTGAGGCTCATCCGGATGTGCAGTATCATAGCGAGGATGACTCCTGCTAACACACCCCACTGAACACCCAGAAAGAGGACCGCGAGAAATGTTGCCAGGGCCGTAATCCCGTCGGCGCGGGAGTAGGTCCAGGTCCGCCAGATCGACCCAAAGTCCAAGAGGTTTAAACAAGCGACAATAATCAAGGCTGCGAGGACAGAGAGTGGCAGAGCCTGCAAAACCGGCGTGAGGAATAAAGCCGTCAGCGCCATGAATATGGCCACGAGAAGCCCGACCATCGGTGTCTTGCCCCCTGCCGAGAAGTTCACAGCAGACCGCGACATCGACCCGTTAAGGGGATAGCCCGCCGTCAAGCCCGCCACGGCATTCGCCGCGCCAATGCCAAGTAATTCGCGGTTCGCATCAACCCGTCCCCGTTTACGTGATGCCAGCTCCTGCGCCGTGGACGTGCTGTCCACAAAGGCCACGATAGCAATCACGATGGCAGGGATGAGCAGATCCTCATAGGCTCCGCGCGAGAGATTAGGAAACTCTAGCGGAGGTAATCCGGCGGGCACATCCCCGACTATCGCGAGGCCATAACGTCCACCAAAATCCGCCAAGGCACTGACTATAACAAATATCGCGATGATTAGGATCGGGGCCATGCGCCCTATCAGCTTCGCCGTTTTTGCGCGCAAACCTGATTTCACCAAAAGAAAGGGGACCAATTTTCTGACTGAGACGAAAGCCATAATCGCCAGAAAGCCCGTTAAGACAGCCAAGCCCTTTGCGACACCAATCTGACTGATCAGGTCATTTACCATGCCGGATGCCGTTTGCGAGTTCACGGACACCCCAAGAATATGTTTGGTCTGACTAAAGATTATCAGCAGAGCCGCGCCCGTGATATAGGCGGACACTACGGGGCGGCTGACGAAATTCATGATGAACCCGGCTTTGAGCAACCCGGCAATCATAAGAATTCCGCCCGTCAGGAGCGCCAATGCCCCAGCGCTGACGATGCGTGTGCCTTCGGGCAATGCGGCAATACAGGCCGCCGTCATGAGAGAGATCACGGCGGTTGGGCCAACGTTCAGGTAATTTGATGACCCCAGTAAGGCGTAAGCGACGAGCGGGAAAATCGACGCATAAATCCCGACCTGCGGCGGCAACCCCGCAAGGAGCGCATAGGCCAGACATTGCGGCACAAGCAGGATCGTCACAACAATCGCGGCCAGAAGATCATCCGTGAATATCCCGCGCCCATAGCCGGAGAGCCAGCTATATTGATTGGATATCAATCCTTTGACGCTCATTCTTCAATCAAATCCACTTCCGGACTCTTTGCGTGTAGGTTGTCCAATCCTCACCAAAGTTAGACTCCATCGCCGCTTCCTCTGCTGCAATCTGTACCATATCAAAATAGATGAGGCACGCCATTACGACTGCCACCCCCATCCAGTTCCCGACATAGGTAAAGCCGGACCAGAGAAACAGGACCATCGCCAAATACATTGGGTTACGCGTAAAACGATAAGGCCCGGATGTGACCAATGACGTCGCCCGTTCAGGACGCAGAGGATTGACCGTCGTCTGGTGTTTTCGAAAAGCCTGTCCCGACCAAACCAGAAGCCCTGCCCCGATTGTAAAGAATATCGATGCCGCCAACCCGCCGCCCAAACTTGCACTACGAAATTGTGGGAGCAGCAAGTTAAGCCCGTAAATGGCCAGCAGGCCAAGTAATGTGATGACAGGGGGCGGAAGCCGCCTCACGACTCACCGTCTTTGGCGTTTAATTCCGCCAGATATTGCGTCAGTGGATGTCTGATCTGCTCCAAATCAAAACCGATTTCTTTGATCGCGTCCAATACGCCGTCCACACCAAGCTTATCAACATGCGCGAAACCCCAGAGCGCGGAAGACCGCATACCACTCGCGCAGAATGCAACGATGGGACGCGGCATCGTTTTAAAGGCGGTGACACTTGCCTGGATCATACCCGGGGAGATGCCACCCGACATGGGGATGTGATAATAATCAATACCAAGTTCCAGAGCGGTCGACTCCAGGTCAACTGCACTTGGCTGGAGCGGCGCTTCCATATCTGGACGATTATTTATGAACCCCATGACGCCCTGCTCGGCCAAAGCCTGCATTTGGGCCGCGAGAAGCTGACCCGTTACAAAGACATCGCCGGGAAGTTCACGCATTTTAATCTACCTTTGTTTTTGCCATCTCAACAATCGCGTCTGCCGTGATGCCGAAATGATGAAACAATTTCGCACCGGGCGCGGATGCCCCGAACCCGTCCATGCCGATAAAGCCGCCTTCGCGACCAATCAAACCGTCCCAGCCTTGGCGAATACCCGCCTCAATCGCGATCTTTGGTAAGTCTTTGCCGAGAACCGAGCGGATATAGTTTTCATCTTGCTCGAGGAAGATGTCGAGACAGGGGATAGAGACAACGCGCGCCGAAATATCATCCGCTTCCAAACGATCCGCCGCTTCGACGGCGAGATGGACTTCCGACCCCGTCGCGAGAAGGACAATATCATCCGCACCCTTACCCGGACGCAGGACATATCCACCCCGCTCCGACATATTCTTTGCCGCACTATCTCGTACTGCCGGAAGGTTCTGACGGGTTAGCGCCATGACGGCGGGGGCGCCATTCTTTTGCACCGCGATTTCGTAACATTCTGCAACTTCGACAGCATCCGCTGGGCGATAGGTATAACAATTTGGAATAGCGCGGAGCGAGGCCAAATGCTCGACCGGTTGATGGGTCGGACCGTCTTCGCCGACACCGATAGAATCATGCGTCGCTACATAAATCGTCTGCACACCCATCAAAGCTGCCAAGCGAACCGACGGACGACAATAATCCATAAAGACCATAAACAGGCCAGAATAAGGAATAACCCCGCCATGCAGCGCCATACCGTTCATACAGGCGGCCATACCATGTTCGCGGATGCCGTAATTGACATAACGTCCCGCATAAGATCCCGCTTGAATTTCATCTGATGTTGAAGGTGTCTTCGTCTTATTCGACCCTTCCAAATCAGCAGAACCTGAGATCATATCCGTGAGCGCTTCCGTAAGGGGGGTAAGTGCATTTTTAGATGAAACACGGGTCGCCAGTGTCGGCTGTTCTTTCGCAACCTCATCCTTATACGCCTGCATGACATCCAACCAGCCCGCATTCAACTCGCCGGACATCGCGCGTGTAAAATCTTCGCCCTTTGCGTTTGCGGCGACACGTTTTGCCCACGCCGCATGCGCGTCCGCGCCCGCTTTGCCGGGCTTTGCCCAATCCTCATAAACGGATTGCGGGATTTCAAATGGACCGTGATGCCAGCTACGGGCTGTGCGGGTTCCCGCAATTTCGTCATCACCCAATGGCGAACCATGGGCTTTGTTCAATCCGGCTTTGGTCGGTGCGCCTTTACCGATGGTTGTCTTACACGCAATCATGGTCGGCTTGTCTGACTTTTTCGCTTGGCGAAGCGCGTCAGCGACCTGGTCACGGTCATGTCCGTCAACAGCAATCGTGTTCCAGTTACAGGCTTTGAAACGCGCGATCTGGTCCGTCGAACTCGAAAGAGAAACCGGACCGTCAATCGTAATATTATTATCATCCCAGAGAACGATGAGGCGGTTAAGGCCCAGATGCCCTGCGAGACCAATCGCTTCCTGACTGATGCCTTCCATCAGGCATCCGTCGCCTGCGATGGCATAAGTATAATGGTCGACAAGTTCATCACCAAATTTTGCGTTCAGGTGGCGCTCGGCCAGTGCAAAACCGACGGCGTTGGCGATACCCTGCCCCAATGGACCTGTTGTCGTTTCTACGCCGGGAACGTGACCATATTCAGGATGGCCCGCAGTGATGGAACCAAGTTGACGGAAATTTTTAATCTGCTCCATCGTCATCGCTTCATAGCCCGTAAGATGAAGAATGCTGTAGATCAGCATAGAGCCGTGTCCGGCGGAAAGTATGAAGCGATCCCTATCCGCCCAATCCGGCGCTTTCGGATCAAATTTCAGGAATTGTGAAAACAGGACCGTTGCCGCGTCCGCCATTCCCATCGGCATGCCGGGATGTCCGGAATTTGCTTTTTGTACGGCGTCCATAGAGAGCGCGGCAATCGCATTCGCCATATCGCGATGTTGGTTGGCGGAGAAAGTGTGATCAGTCATGCAATTACCCGGTCATGTGCGTGTCAGTGACGATAAGGATGCATGATGATTCGTACATCCGAGAAGACGTTACTACCCTGTCATATGAACGCGGGTAGCTCCAGAAACATGGCGTCGATAATCTGAAATGACAACGTTGTCAAAGACTGTCTGTCCACAGGTTAAAGGCCGAACGCTGTGGTCGAATGAAAGGTCACCCCTGCAGCAACATAGGCTAGCACAAAGAGATAGCCAAAAGCGAAGAGCGGCCATTTCCAGCTATTGGTTTCCTTCTTAATGATGGCGAAGGTCGAGAGACATTGCGGCGCAAAGATAAACCAGGCAAGGAAAGCCAAAGCTGTCGGCAGGCTCCATTGCGAAGAAATGAGAGTGCTAAGCTTTGCATCTGCGTCTTCCTCTGCAATCGAATAGATTGTGGCCAGTGAACTGACGGCCACTTCCCGCGCCGCCATAGCGGGAATAAGGGAAATTGCGATTTCTAAGTTAAATCCGATCGGGCGCAGGACAGGTTCGATCACCCCACCAATTTTCCCCGCCCAAGTCCCGCCAATCCCGTTCAGTTTCGTCGGAAACGTCGCCAGCACCCAAATGATAACGGATGCCGGAAGGATGATGCGGCCTGCACGGCTGACGAAAATCATGCCGCGGTCATAAAGACCAACGACATAGTCTTTGAAAACAGGTGTTTTATATGATGGCAATTCAATCAGCAGACCGGAAGCCTCTCCGCGCGTCAGGGTGCGTTTGAAAATTGCTGCCATAATGAGCGCGAAAATAACGCCGATCAAAACGAGACCGAAAGCGACCAGCCCTTGTTGGGAAAACGGCCCGACTTTGGCTTGGGGAATAAAGGCGCCAATAATCAGGAAGTAAACGGGCCAGCGCGCGGCGCAAGTCATCAGCGGTGCGATCATAATCGTGGTCAGGCGATCGCGTTCATTCTCAATCGTCCGCGCCGACATCACCCCCGGAATAGCGCAAGCAAAACTGGACAGCAGAGGGATAAATGCGCGACCGTTCAAGCCGACTTTCGCCATAAGCGAGTCAACGAGAAATGCCGCACGCGCCATGTAGCCTGACGCTTCCAAGAGTAAAATAAACGCAAAGAGAATGATGATCTGGGGGAGGAACACGAGCACGGCCCCGACACCCGCAATCATGCCGTCGACGACGAGAGACGTTATCAAACCTTCCGGCAAAATCGCTGCCGCGCCCTGTTGCAACAGGCCTATACCCGTCTCAATCAAATCCATCGCGGGACCGGACCATGTGTAAACGGCCTGAAACATGACAAATAGAATGCCGAAAAGGATCACGAGCCCCAAAATAGGGTGTAGGACAAATTTATCGATGCGTTGGGAGTAAGTCTCCGTCCGCTCAACCCGTGTGACGGCATTTCGCGTAATAGAGCGGGCTTTAGCCTGTAAGTCCTTCAGAACATCGCCCTCTAATTCAGGTTTTGCAGCAGACCCAAACAAGACGTCGCCGCCCCAGTCCTCCAAATGGTCTAGTAGCATAGCCCGACCTGAGGCCCGGACCGCCACGCAAGAAATAACAGGAATTCCGAGCTCGCGTTCTAACGCAGGCAGATCAATCGTAATCCCGTCCCGCGCTGCCATATCCATCATATTGAGGACGAGAACGATCGGCAGCCCGTAATTCTTGGCTTGAAGAACATTGTGAAGATGCGTGTTAATATGGCTCGCATCCATCATGAAGATCAGGCCATCCGGCGCACGTTCACCTTCCAAATTTCCGCGCACGGCATCAATCGCGACGCGCTCATCCATACTATGCCCGCAATTACCATAGACGCCAGGAAGGTCGAGTAGTTCCACGGCCTGCCCCGAGGGCAGCTCAAAATCACCCTTGCGATACTCCACCGTCACGCCGGGATAATTGGCGACCTTTGCCTTGCCGCCTGTCAACGCGTTAAAGAGCGAAGATTTCCCGCAATTGGGGGCCCCAAGGAGGGCGAGTCGGAGGTTTGAGGTCCCGCTCATTCTGCGGCTCCAATCTCATCACGTCTCACCAATACGGCTTTCGCGTCTTGTTTCCGAATAGCAATCTGCGCACCGTTCAGACGCACGGACATAGGATTTCTGCCAAAAAGGCCAAAATGCAAGGGCGTGACATTGTCGCCTTCCGCAAAGCCGATCTCGCGCAACCGCGTGGTCAGGTCGCCCTCTTCCGCGCTAAACCCAATGATAAGGGCGGATTCGTTTTTCTTGAGGTCTGTCAGCCTGAGATTTTCAATCGGTTCCATTCTCGCCACATAGTGCGAATGGTTCGCAAAAGCAAAGCATAATGGTGCAAGATACAGCGCTTTCAAAACAAGATGATTTTCCTGCCAAAAGCCTGTGGACAGGACCCAACCTCGCGACTATACACCCGCCACACTCAAGAGTGCCCGAATAGCTCAGTTGGTAGAGCAACGGATTGAAAATCCGTGTGTCCCTGGTTCAAATCCAGGTTCGGGCACCATTTCTCCCTCCCCTCTAGAACCAGCGCTCATAACGCCCTTGTGACTGGCGCGATGGCGGCAGTTTTGTATTGTGCGGATATGAAAAAGACAGCCCTTATTACCATCGCCCTCCTTCTAACGTCTCCGGCACTCGCTCAAGACTCAGCTGATCGGACTTTTGTTCAGAAGCGTTATAAAATCGAAGGCACGGCGAAGATCGAAAACGTTGACGGCGAAACGCATCTGGTTTTGTCAGAGGATTTTAAAACCAAGAACGGGCCGGATCTCAAAGTTTACCTGACCAAGAAACCTATAGAATCTCTCACTGGGCAAGATGTTAAAAATGATGCGACGAAGATTGGTGTGTTGAAATCCAATAAAGGCGCACAGTCCTATATTTTGCCGGCCGACCTCGATCTTGCGGATTATGAGAGCGTTGTCATTCACTGCGAAGCCTTCACCGTCCTTTGGGGCGGATTTGACCTCTAGGTCGAATGACTTAAACGGGTTGCATGGCTGACCTCTCCCAATTGATTTCCCACCGCTTCCGCGGTTTTTCCGAACACGAAAATACAATCGCCGGTCTGAACGCAGCCCTCAATTGGGGCGTCGCGCAGGTCGAGTTTGATGTACGGGTCACGCGGTGCGGGACGCCCCTGATCTATCACGATGAAGCCGCGCCGGATGGCAAAGGCCGGATGCGCAAGATTTGCGATATCATGGCGAGTGACCGCCGGAACCTTGCCGGAAAATTCGCGCATATGCCATCGGTGGATGCGCTCTTCAAAGTCGCCTCAAAACACCCAAACAAAGCCGCCCTCCTCGTCGATATGAAGGATGCGGGATTCGAGGATATGTTGGTGGCGTTGGCTAAAGCCCACCGCCTGACGGACCGGATCATCTGGGTCAGTTGGTTACCGGAAACACTTTATGCCGTGAAAGATTTACTTCCAGATGCGGAAATTTGCTTATCCCACTGGTGCAAGTCACCGGACGCTCCGACACGACAGATCCACAAGGTTTTTGAAGCCGAGGCAAGACACATTGCCCGCCCTTACCGCACAATTGTTCACGGCGAACGCTCCGGTTGGTTTGTCGACGGACCTCTACGCGGCGATATGCGGGACTTGGTGTCGAGCGTTTGCGTGCCAGCGAATATGGTCACGCTTGAACTCATTGAGGATTATCACCGTGACGGCATTGCGGTTTCCACATTTTCATATGTTACGCGCGACACATTGGAAGCTGCGGAATCAGAATTTGGCATTGACGACTTCTTTATCGACGCGAAGGTCGTGTTCGACAGTTATTCGTGATCATTGGCTGGACGGTAGGGATCCGATTCTTCCGGATTTTCATGTGCGCTGGGCGCGGGCTCGAGTGTCGGAATCGCATAGCCGCCCGTCAACCACTGCCCCAAGTCAAGATCGGCGCAGCGCTTTGAGCAGAACGGTTTGAATGCCTCGACGGCCTGTTTCTTTTTGCAATAGGTACACGGCTTCATCTGTCAGCTTTCACATCGACGGCCTCACCGACACTGACATTATAACGCGCGCCCATCCGGTCAGTCAGGTCAGCTTTCCAGTCAAATGGAGCATCCTTCAGCCAGTCGGATATGTCCTGCGTCACAATTAATTCCAGTTTCGCGCCGGGAGAGACTTTCGCCTCCCGAGTCAGTCGACGTAAGGCCCGCAAAGACCGCGTCGCAATCGTCGGTTCACCCCATTTGTCATTCAAGGTCTCATCCAACGAGATATCCGGTTTCGCGCGGGTCATCTCAATCACACCAAAGCGAGAAAGCGTATTGAATTTTGTCATGGCGGGATCGGCTTCGAACGCGTCTTCCAGTGTCCGCTCTAACGTTTTGCGTTGTTTGGGCTGACGCAAATTCGGGAAATCAATGACGACCAAACCGCCCAAACCCCGAAGACGCAGCTGATGTGCGATCATTTTCGCGGCTTCATTCGCGGCCGCAGCAGCGGATTCGGATGCGCCCTTGTCCACATCAATCGCGATCAAGGCTTGGGTCTGTTCCATCATGATGGACCCGCCACCCGGCAGCCCGATATGTGCTTCGCAGACTTCGTCCATGGCATTCACGGAAGCATCGTCTTTTGTCAGATTAGGAAATTTTTCGAGTAATCGCTCGTGTAAGCTCAGGCGTTTTACTAGACCGACTTTACTGTCCGACTCAGCAATAAAACGGACAGTTGCGCCCTTGCCCGCAACCTGTGACCGAAGCACTTTAACTTCGACCGTTTGCCCCTCCGTCAACCGGGGCATGTCACGTTGTGCGGCAAATGGCAGGAGCGCAGGCGCGCAGGCGCTGCCTATGTCCACCCAAGCCCCGGCCACAGACGGATCGACTGTTTTGACTTGCGCGATATAGGTATCGCCCGCCCTCGGCGATGTGGTCCAGACGCGGTCGACATACAATTCGACAAGACGACGGCCCTCATATACAGCGGCGCGGGTTTCACCGATGGCCTGTTCAATCACAACACGACGTTTCATGCGCAAGCTGCCATTAAAAGATTTCGAGTTTCATAGACGGGTAAACCGACAACGCCCGTGAAAGAGCCAGATAGGTTTATGATATAAGCGCCCGCGAGACCTTGGATACCGTAGCCACCCGCTTTGCCGTCCCATTCACCACTATCGAGATATTCGGTCATCTCAGACTCGCTTAGACGTTTCATTTTAAGGCGGGTTTCGGACACGCGGGAGCGCAAACAACCTTCAGAATCAATGACCGCCACACCGGTGAAAACACGGTGGCTGCGTCCGGAGAGTAATTTCAGACACTCTTCAGCTGTTTGACGATCTTCAGATTTCGGAAGGATACGACGCCCCACACCCACGACCGTATCAGACGCCAGAACGACCTGCCCTGCATGATCAGAGGCTACTTTCTGCGCCTTTTCACAAGCTAAACGCAGGGCATGCCCACGCGGCAACTCACCTTCGATGGGATCTTCGTTGATGTCGGCGGGAATAATTTGTGAAGGTTTAAGCCCGATTTGCGCGAGCAGGTCGCGGCGGCGCGGGCTGGCACTGGCCAGGATGAAAGGTTTCATCCCGGAGGCGTTATTTGAAGCGATAGGTAATCCGACCCTTGGTCAGATCATAAGGTGTCATCTCGACCGTGACACGATCACCCGCGAGGACGCGAATACGGTTTTTCCGCATACGACCAGCGGTGTGAGCAATGATCTCGTGATCGTTCACGAGCTTTACGCGGAATGTTGCATTTGGCAGAAGTTCAACGACTTCGCCTTCAAATTCCAAGAGTTCTTCTTTAGCCAAAATTTTTCCTTCGGATGGCGTTACTGTTGAGCGGTATATAGGCGGTTTTTGTGCGGTTTAAAGGACTTATTGCGGCAAACGAAATTCCCGCGCGATACGGGCGTCAATATTACTTCGAATGGCGCGGTAATTATTCAGCATCGCACGGACATCCAGTGAGCCCTCACCCGGGTCGGGAACAGCCCAGAGTTCGACCTGTATGTCACTCCCCTCAAACGCGGTTTCCGCCCCCGCCTTGGCGGATTCGGTAAAGGCGATGACGCGGTCGAAATCCTCATCCTGAACTTCTGCGAGGCCAAGGGGCTCATGCTCCGACATATCAATGCCGACTTCTTGCATCACGCCCAGCATGAATTCATTCGGATCAATCGGTGAGAGGCCGCAGCTCTGCACATCAATTTTGTCCCCTGCGCGTTTGCGCAAGAGGCCTTCCGCCATAGGAGAGCGCACGGAATTGAGTTGGCAGACGAAGAGGACTTTCATCGGATTGTCCGCCTGTGCAATGCGCAAATCAGGGTGAAAAGCCTGCGCGATGTGTTGAAGCCGAGTTCGACCTGATTGCGCAGCGCGTCGGACAACATGCGCGAACCCTCATTATGCAAACCGCGCCGCCCCATATCAATCGCCTCGATTTGCGCCGATGTCGCCGTTCGAATCGCATTGTGATAGCTCTCGCAAATCATGAAATAATCTTTGATGACGCGACGGAAAGGCACGAGCGAGATTGTATAGGTCCCGCGCGGAGAGCCATTTGTGCGCTCCACTTCAAATAAGAGCCGCCGCCCATCCTGCATTTTCAAGGTCAGGACATAGGGCCCGTGCTCGCTTTCCAGCGGGCGGAACTCGTTTTCTTCCAGCAGATCAAACACAGCCACACGCCGCTCATGTTGCATTTCAATTGAGGTGACAGGCAAGCTGTCCTCGTCAATATGGAGCTCGGCGATGTAGTGATCAGTCATCGTGTTTTGGAATGCGTTTTGTCGGTGTGGGTTCACCGATATCTGCCAGTGTCACGTCTAGCGCTTCCGCATCAATTTGAATGATACCACCACCTGCCAGTGTAAGTTCAATCAAACCTGCAGGCGCGTCTGTCGGGGTGAAGGTTAGTCCCAATATGACCGCAAAGGCATCCGCCTTCGACAGATCAACGCCCTGCGCCCGCACTTTCATGACGCCGTCAAACCGCAGGCCGCTTTCGATACGATACGGCTTAGGCTTTTCGCGCATGTAACGCGAGAGACGCAGCGTAAAACTATGCCCCTTCCTGTCATAGCGGGTCTGACCGATCTGGAAAATCGAGTCCTGAACAGCTCCCGCGATCACTTCCAGATCGGACGTCTCGGTCGCCAGTAAACGCAATTTAGTCATCAGCCTGCCTTGATATCCTCGCGCCGCATTGGCCGAGCTTCACTTCGATTTGCTCGAACCCACGGTCGAGATGGTACACACGGGAGATATGCGTCTCACCCCGCGCTGCCAACCCCGCATTGATTAAACATGCAGAGGCGCGCAAATCCGTCGCCATGACGGGTGCGCCGCGAAATTCTTTCACGCCGCGCACAATCGCCTCTCGCCCTGTGACGGTAATGTCCGCGCCCATCCGGGCGAGTTCGGGACAATGCATGAAGCGGTTTTCGAAGATGTTCTCTCGCACAATGGACACACCGTCCGCGAGGCACATGAAGGCCATGAATTGGGCCTGCAGGTCCGTCGGGAAACCGGGATAGGCCATCGTGTCTACGTCGACAGGCTTAGGCCGCCCGCCGCCACGTTCGATCAGAACCGTTGTCTCGTCCAGCGAGACCTTCGCACCCGCCTGCGCGATGAGTGGCCAGAGCGCACCGAGATGATCCGAGCGAATATTGCGAAGCCGCACGGAACCGCCAGCCGTCGCGGCGGCTAAGGCATAGGTTCCGGCTTCAATCCGGTCAGGCACGACGGAATGTTCGACGCCCGAGAGGGATTTGACGCCTTCAATCCGGACCTCGGACCGCCCTGCCCCCGAAATTTTCGCGCCCATCGCGTTCAAACAATTTGCAAGATCGACGATTTCGGGTTCGCGCGCGGCATTGTAAAGGACAGTTTCGCCCTTGGCGAGGACGGCCGCCAACATGGCATGTTCCGTTGCTCCGACGGTCACAAAGGGAAATGTGATTTCCGCGCCGACAAGTCCGCCCTTGGCCGAAGCAATGACGTAGCCTTCTTCCAGTTCAATTTTCGCGCCGAGTGACTCGAGAGCTTTCAGGTGCAAATCAACGGGTCGCGCCCCGATGGCACAGCCGCCCGGTAGGGACACTTTCGCCGCGTGATGTCTGGCAAGAATGGGGCCTAACACGTTAAAGCTCGCACGCATTTTCCGCACAAGATCATAGGGCGCCGTCGTGCTGCTCAACTTTGGTCCGTGAAGTCGCATCACATCCGACTCGCCCGCATCAACCTCGACACCGAGATGACGGAGCAGACCTGCCATGGACCGCGTATCCCGCAATCTTGGCATATTGGTCAGGGTAACGGGCTCATCCGTCAGCAGGCAGACGGCCATGAGTTTAATCGCAGAGTTTTTCGCCCCGCTAATCCTGATTTCCCCGTTGAGCGGGAACCCGCCCTCAATGACTATCTTATCCATGTGATCCGCTTTTAACCGTGATTTGCGCGGGTGTTAGGGGGCAAGTCCGTCTGAATCAAGGCGGCGGCGTGTCAGTCTTCGGGCGAAGGCTTAACCGTATCGGATTTCGCCTTTCGCACGGCCTGTTTCCGACGCCGCAAATTCGCGCGCAACTGTTCCGCCAAACGCTCTTCGCGTGACTTTTTTCCGGTGAGACCTTTTTCCGACATGGAATTAGAATAAGCCGCGCTAAAGGCTTTTCAAGTCATAGATGCTCGTCTATAGCGCCCTTCATTCCAGAGGCCGCGGTAGCTCAGTGGTAGAGCGCATCATTGGTAATGATGAGGTCGGGAGTTCAATTCTCCCTCGCGGCACCAGTTTTCACTCCAAGCAAGTCACATAAGTCATTGTAAAACTTAAGAAATCCTAGCCCACCCTTAAGCCACCTTCTATTGACTAAGCGATTTGCCACACATTTTGCCGTACATTTCGGCAGACAGGAGATGGCAACATGAAGTCGATTAAGCGTCCAGATCAATATTTGCGCCTGAGTCAGGACATCTGGCATTACGTCCGAAGGGTCCACAAAGCCGTCCAGTATGTTGAAGACCGTGCCGTCATCCATCGGTCATTAGACACAGACAGCCGCAAAGTAGCGCGGCAACGTCGCGACATTTGCGCAGCAGCAGATGATCAGCGCTGGCACCAAATCGCCCCCAATGCCATCGAAAACTTACACCCCAACGCTATTTTAAAGGACCTTCATCAACACGCGCAGCCATTCGGTTACGCATACGTCCCTGCGAAAGACTTGGCCCAACGCGCCACTCTGGAGGACGTTATTGAGCGCATTGATGCGATGGGTCCGTTGACCAAAACGCCCAAAATGGGGAGAGATGCGGATGCACTTCTCGGCCTCGTGGACGCTTCGCCAGTCCCGATAACGCAAGCACTTCAAATATATCTGTCGGAAATCGCGCTTGATGAACAGTCAGGCAAATCACCAGAGCAGCTGGATGCCTACATCAAGGTGAAGCGCCGCGCCGTTGCGAACTTTGTGAAAATCAACGGTGACCTAGCAATGCGAGAGATAACGCGTGACCATGCGCAAGCTCTACGGAAATTCTGGGCAGATCGTATCCATCCGACAGATGGTAGCAAGCCTATGAGCGGTAGCAGTGGCAATAAAGACCTTGGGTTCTTGCGAAAGCTATACCGCCGATACTTCGAACACACAGGCGAAGAAGAACGGCAAAACCCATTCAGGAACCTAAGGTTTTCACCCAAAATTCTGAAAAAGGTGAAGCCGTTCTCAAACGATTGGGTGCAGAATGAGATACTTAAACCAGACCTTTTCCGAGGCCTAAACCGAGAGGCCGCCTTGCTGTTGATGGTCCTAATAGAGACGGGTTGCCGTCTTAGTGAGCTAACAAACATCGAACCGAAAAACATTCGATTACGCGATGAAATTCCGCATCTAAGGATACGACCAACCTCTGATAGAGAGCTCAAATCCAGCTCGTCTGAGCGAGATATACCGCTCGTCGGCATAGCATTAGAGGCTATGAAGCGAGCCCCGGACGGCTTTCCGCACTATCGCGACCGAGGATATCTGCTTTCTCAAGCGCTCTTAAAAGCCTTCAAATCTCGCAACCTTCTACCCTCAAAACACCATAGAGTTTACAGCCTTCGACATAGTTTTGAGAAGCGTATGCTGGAGGGCGGATTGGACTATGGGCTGCGTTGCACCCTCATGGGGCACAAAAGCGACCGTCCTGAATATGGCGATGGAGGCTCACTCGAATACCGCCGGCAAGAGCTTCTAAAAATCGTTCACCCCGTCAAATCGGAGCTGTTAGAGGGCTATCCGTTCACCGCCTAGCCATAGGGCATTCGCAGCGAAAGCGTAAAGCGAATGACCTGCCTGTCTGGCGAAGACGCTGTAGGATCTTCACCCTGGAACGTCGTTGATGACCCTTCTCCCGAGCTCAAACACTAGGTCTATGAGCCTAATTTCGCCGCGCTGCGGCGAGTCCAACGCCCCTACCTCCGCTCGTTATGGGGCGGCTACAGCAGGGCCGTTGGACCGCACACACCGAACCGACAGAACGTGATTTAAGGACCGAAATAGAGGAAGGTGTGGAGGGCAAGATAAAAGGAGGTGTGCACACCTAGGGGCTAACCCCTTGTCTGCACATCGTTTTAGGTATGCACTTTGCAAATCGTGGTGTGCACCCGTTTTCCGCTAACCTGTTGAACTTTATAAGGAATAGGTGTGCACACTAAACTACTAGCCTCAACCAGCCTTTTAAAACCTCAATTCTCTAATTGGGTGTTTATGGTATTATTGGGTATGGAAATGTTATTGGAGAAACCCAACTAATAGGGCCTTCTGACAATATTCAGCTAAGCGGCTGCTGAGCGGTTGAGAGTGGCAAGAATGCGAACAATTTCTTTTGCAGCTCCATCGTCAAACATTCCGCTCAAACCTTGATCGTTCAAACGTGTGAAGGGTTGCTCGTATAATCTCGCGGGATCAATCCGGCCATTCTTGGACAGGGCATCGATAATCAGATCAACAAACTCAATTTGGTTTGCGTTGAAGTTCGACTCTCGGATGAACTCAGCAAACACCTTCCTCACGGCGCTCCGATCAAGACCGATGAGGCTACGGACGAAAGCCTCTAGACCTCCAGCTCCATCGATCAATGTCGCAGCATCAGGGTCATACAGGCGTTGCTCGATCAATAGACCCTCTAGCTGCTCGATATCAGTCGGCGTCAAAGCGGCTTGAGTGTGGATTTTATTGACTGCGATATGATCTTTGTGAGCCAGTAGGAAATGCCGCGCCTTGGCGGTGAAGCGTTCTTTGTCAAAACCTAGCTCAGTTTGAAGAATTTCGATCTCTGCCGCTTCGCCCATCACATCTTCGAAATCGGAATAAACCCGCTTCTTCGCAACCTTATCGACTAACCTCGCAAGTGAGCGGAGCTTCCGCCGAGCGACTTCCAAAATTTCTGGTGTTATATCTTCCCAATACGGGTCCGTTTGCATCTCTAGGATTAGAGCCAACTCTTTCTTGACCATGGGAACATCTACACCTTCCAGCGCCGACACGATCTTAGTGATCTTGTGGCGATAGGTCTCAATGGCAACACTGTCTTTTAACAACGCCAGCTGGGCTCGTAGGATCAAAAGGTCAAAGCGCTTTGCGTCAATATCACCGTCGCTGTGCTGTGTAGGAAGATCGGATAGTTTCTCGCGCAAGATATGCTGATCATCTAGCGTCAGGCGCTTCCACGCAGAGCGTTTAGAAAATTTCTCAATGTGTTGGCGCTGAGGCCGGACGATGAAATTCTCCAGCGGCATTTCTGTCACCTGTGTATAAAGTCTGTCCGACAGATCAGATTGCAAACTGATTTTCGCGTCGTCCTTGGCGGGTTTAGGACCTTCGAAAGGTTCCTGAGCGCCGCCATGCACTTCACTCGCTTTATTGTTTTCAAAATGCGCAATGACATCCAGCCGCGCCAAGAAGAGGGATTGGCTCAATGACCGTGCTGGCGTGCTATCGATGACCTCTGGGTTTTCATTGAAGAATTCGAAATTTTGGCAATGATCAAAAACGATGAAATGCGTTTTATCTTTGCCGGGCCCAAAGAGGTCGGGTCGCTTACGTGTGCCTCGCCCAATCATCTGCCAGAACTTGGTCTTAGACCTCACAACTTTGAAGAACACGAGATTGACGACATCAGGCACATCGATTCCCGTGTCGAGCATATCGACAGAAATCGCGATGCGCGGATTTTTCGTAGGGACCTTAAGATCATCAATCAGCGATTGCGCATATCTAACCTTGTGCTCAATGACCTCCGCTTCGCTATGTTTATGGGGATAATGAAAATCATAGCGTTCTTTGATGAAATTCGCATGTGCGCTGTTTTTAGCAAAGATGATCGTTTTGCCGATATCCTCACCGTCATTGACTCGGATACCTTCGGTCATGAGATGCTTTAAGGCTAGATCAACAGTAGGCTCATTAAAGAGCCACTTGTTCACATCAGCCGCGCTGATTTCATCTGGTGGCGGACCATCATCACCCCATTCTTTTTCGTCCCATTCTTCTTTCTCTTCCTCGGAAAGATCGTCATATCGAACGCCTTGAGTCGGGAAACCTAACGGGACGGAAATGGCTTTGGGCGGCACCAAATGACCATCTATGACCGCAGTTTCCAAGTCATAGGCGTCCGTTGGAACACCCTTCTCAAGCTCGAAGACGCGGTAAGTATCTTTGTCGATTTCTTCTTTTGGCGTCGCCGTCAGCCCCAAGAGCAAGCTGTCGAAATATTCAAATATCGCGCCGAATTTTTTATAAAGCGAACGATGGGCTTCATCGACGACGATGAGGTCAAAATGCCCCGCGCCAAATATCTTGGCCTTGCCGTCTTTGTCTTTCGCGTCGTCGATCAACCCCATCATGGTTTGATAGGTGGACAGATAAACGCGACCTATCCCATCTGGGTTTTTTAACAAGTTGACGGGCGAGGAAGACGGCAAATGTTCTTTGAACGCATCCGCCGCTTGCTTAACTAGGGATGTACGATCCGCCAAAAACAAGACACGTTTGACCCAACCGCCGCGCATCAACACATCGGAGAGCGCAATCGCCATGCGGGTCTTGCCTGACCCTGTCGCCATAACAAGCAAAGCGTTACGTTGCTTGTCATGCTCAAAACTCTCACAGACGCGACGTATGGCGCGTTCTGCATAATACCGATCAGAGATGTCAGGATTGACCGCAATGCCTTCCAGTGGCTTCTGAGTTTGCCGACGCTGGATGATCGTCTGCATCTCATCATGTTTGAGAAAGCCAGAAATCTTCCGCGCGGGGTAATTTGTGTCGTCCCAGAACCAATGCTCAAACCCATTCGTGTAGAATATCAATGGACGCTGTCCGAATTGCGCCTCAAGGCAATTGGCATAAAGCTCGGCTTGGCGCTTGCCCGTCAACGGATTGACCTTGGTCCGCTTGGCCTCGACCAGCGCTAACGGCTTGCCGTCCTGCCCCCAGAGAACATAATCGACAAAGCCAACACCGGAGTCCGACGGCATACCCGCCACTTCAAATTCGCGGTCGCGCGCATCGGTCAGGTCCCAGCCTGCTTCTTCCAGCATAAGGTCGATGAGGTCAGTCCGTGTCTTCGCCTCATTAAAGTCATGCGTGTCGGGCGTTTTGGTATTGGCTGCTTTAATTGCCGCAATCTGCGCATGCAGCTTGGCAATTTCTTCATCTTTGGCTTTGGCATCAGCCTCGCTCTGAATGGCTTTCTCTTCGGCCTTCAACCGCGCCTTATAGCTTTCTTCCCATTTCCCAGCCGCCTGTTGTAGCACGGCCAGTTTTTGCGGTGTGACGGATGTCAGGCGCGGGAGGTTCTGTTCGGAGAATTGCACATTGGCGGGCGGACCGGACCGAGAGTAATTACGCGCAAACCAATAGGCGAAATGATGGAGCTCTCTGACCGAGGCAATCGCCTTGGCCTCGGCAACACGGCCCGTTCCATGTGCGGCTTTATTGCCGTTGTTTTTAATCAAATAAGCTTTTTGCGCGACATGCCCCGCAAGGCGTTTGAAGGACGGCTCCCCGATCAACGCAGCGAGATTTGTATCGTAGGGGCGGCGAACCTTTCCGTCATTATCATAGACCCACGTCACCATCATTTCGAGCGCCAGCCGCGCCATGACGCAGGCAGCACGAGGATCGCCATACGCATAGTTTTCCGCTTTTACGGTCTGCACGTAAATGCTTGGCCATTCGGCCTTTATGAAATTAAATTGGCTCAAGCTTTAAAGACCTCTTTGCGGAGATAGCTCTCAATCTCTTTCCGAAGAGGATCTAAGTCGGAAATCTTCACTTGTGTTCCTGCAACGCTAAAATTTATATCGCTGCGAAAATAACTATCTCCACTCTCATCCTCTTTCGGCCAATTTTCAGGAGGGTTGTTGAGATTTTGCATAGAATAATCATCACCTGTACCTAACGAAAGACTCAACCTTATCGCGTGGTCTTTTTGATCTTCCCCGAGTTTCTCGCAGTAAAGCCATAAGGCATGGTACGGGTCTGGCTTTTGAAGATCGAATGACCGATACCAACCATCATCCCATACGCCCTCGACAGTCTTAAAATTTGTGGGTTGTTTAATATTATGAGAAAAATTTGAGACTAACTTGGTCCAAGCTGTGCTCCAAACCGCCCCCATAAAGTCAAAGTAATCTTTCTGAACCTTCTTTGAGTAATGCCATGCTGACGCATATTGATCATACCCATTGAAAGAATTTGGAAGAGCTTTGAATTCTTCAATTGATAAGTCAATCCAATCGGACCCTTTGTCGCTCGAGAGCATATGATTGACCGCACGACGCGTGTCTAATTTATTGAAATAAGCCGCTAACTCCTCGCTGATATCAAATGATTGGCTCATGCAAGTTGCTCCCAAAGGGTTGATCGGAATTGACGAAACTCGAAGTCATCTGTTTCATCTTGAAGACCGCCTTCCATTCGCCGTAAAAAGGCCCACCATTGCGAGCAAACCCAGTCCTGATCAGAAGCACAAACTTGTTTCATGTCGTCTGTGCAGAACGATTTAAAAAGAAATGCAAATTGAAACGTGTCTGCGATTGCTGGGGCAGCATCCTCATATTTTTTGAGTTGCTCAGGGCTTAAAACGGCGCCCTGTTTGACCTCAACGATAAAGGCATGTCTGAATTTTGCTTCCCGAGCGCTCTTACCCCAAGCAATCAGAATATCGATACGTCCGTCACCTGTGGGATATTCGCTAAAGATAGAGATCTTTTCATGTTCTTCAGGCCTCTCACTATCGTAATGCAGTGCCCTCAAGAAACTACCGACACGGCTAAACCGGACATTAGGAGTTGAGTGGGACATGAATTTCACCAATGCGCCCGTCGTCTGAGGCTCTTTCAGAGAGAAACCCCAATTTAGTGGCGCAACGTTCAGCGCATCATGCTCCCGACCGGCTAAATGGTAAAACGTCTCAAACCCTGACTTGCTAACATTGGGCATGGTGATGTCTTCAGCCCATTTAATAGTATGCTCGCCTAGCGTCCGATTAAACGCATTGACCCAATCCGTATCCATCTTACTTTCAAAAAAGATAGGCTCTTTTCCGATGGAATTGATGACTGCACGGATTTCCATCAAGAATTCCCCAAACGTTCAAATTGTTCAGCAAAGGCTTGGCGCACAGGTTTCCAGATTGCAACATCTAGTGGTTTGCGAGAATGTACGACGTTCAACACATTATAGCCGGCCTCACGAAGATCACGCTCCAGCTGTTTTTCCATCGCCGCAACGATGTCGCGTAGGGGTTTGTGTTTCTCCATGCGTTCGTCGCGTGTACCAATGTGAGGTATCTCGTCAAATATCGGGCCATGCATGATAAGGTCAAAAAGCTCACAGTCTTCCGCATCTACACCGGCTTTCTTCAAAAGGTTCCGCTTTAATGCGTTTGATTTTTTCTTTCGGCCTAAATGCTGGCTCATACGGGTGAAGGGCGGGTTCGCACGCGGGCTGGAACTATCGCCCGTTCGCTCGACATACAGATATTCACCCTTGGGTGTGTCAATCTGCCAGACATAAAGCCAAAATCCGCGCGCGAGCATGGCTCCGGGTAATGTGAGAGTATGGGTTGCCGGCCCGCTCATAACTCACCGCGAAAGGCGCGTTGTTGCAGGGAGGCAAAAAGGTCTTCTAATTTTTGATGGTTTAGCTCCATACTCTTCGTGAGAACTGACCGCTCAGATACCTTTTCTTCAAATTCTATCTGTTTTGATATGGGTGGTGTCGGTATCGGCAACGCCTTCAGTGCTTTTGCGTTCAAGTTTAGCATAGTCACCCCTGACGCCTCATTTTCAAGGATTTGAATTGTTCTTGGAGAACTGAGGAATCTTTGCAAAAAAAACGGCCTGATTAAATCCAAGTTTGAGCGGATAAATAACGATCCTGTTCCGCAAAGGTATCCATTTGCTTCAGCGTCGACTACAGCGCACCTACCCATTTCTCCTCTACGGGCCATGACTACATCTCCCGTTCGCATGTGATAGCGCTCAAGCTCTTCATACTTCTTTTCAGTTATCGACACTTTGGTTTGCGGCTCTATTTTACCTCCGTTGATATGTTTAGGATTAACAAGTGGGATCCCGTTTTCAATATAGTCAGCCTGATGGAGCAACGATCCAAAAGGACCGATTTGAATTCTATCAACACAATCAATTAGATCTTTTTTTTCATAGTTTCCGCCATCCAAAAACATCTCATAAAAAATGGATTGGCCGAGTTGGTTTAGGTGGTCGAGGGCGCGTTGTCTTTGGCGGCGGAGCGCATCCGCCTGATCCAAAATCGCTGCAATCCGCTTTTGCTCTGGGAGCGGTGGGAGTTTTATGGTCATTTTTTTAAGATGACTGGGGCCAAAGTTTAATTGAGCAGAGCCTGTTACAAACTTACTCACTTGTGCTCTAAACTCGAAAGATTGAAGCCAGTGCTTCAAGTAACTCAAGTCACCAATATTTTGATTGGCTTTAAATCTAATGGTGCTGGTGTTCATGCAAAGAGGTAGATGATGACTTTCGATGAAGGCAATCTTTGTTCGCAAAAATCCGTCTTTGTCGAAAGAAATCCCTGAACTAGCAATAACAAGGTCACCTGTATTGACCAAAAAATGAGAGTACTTTCCGTTTGCTTCTTCATTTGAAAGATGACGGTCGGTCGCATCGAGGTCAATTTGCCCATCGACAGTTATGTTGCCTACGTTCAGTAGCTTCACCCCTTCTGACTTGAATTGCCATTTGCGTACGCCAGGGCCTTCTTGAAACCAGAATGCATCAGTTAATGGAATACTGTCCCAATTCACCCCAACATCTCCTCAAGCGCCGTTAAGCCTTTGGCAATATCGTTTTCAATCTCGCGCAGCTCCGCGATAATTTCTTTCGGGGCGGGATAGTCGATTTCTTCATAGACAATTTCTTTATAGCGGTTTAGCGAGAGGTCATATCCCGCCGTCGCAATATCGTCTTTGGAGACGCAAAAGCTTTGCTCTGTACGGGCGCGTTTTAGCTCTGCGCCGTCCCGCTGCCCCCACCGCGCCAAAATATCGGGCAGGTTATTTTTGGCGTGATCATCAGCTGACAAAGCCTCGCTCGGCGTGACGCCTTGCTGCTCTGCGGGGACCAAGAGTTGCCGCTTATCATCCAGCGATAATCCATCCGCTTGCATGTCATAGAACCAGACATTTTCCGTGGCGCAAGGATCGCCCTCCTTCGTGTCCGTCCGTGTAAAGAGTAAGATGGCTGTAGAGACTCCCGCATAGGGTTTGAAAACGCCCGACGGCATTTTGATCACAGCGTCGAGCTTGTGCTCTTCCACAATCAACTTTCGCAATTCCTTATGCGCTTTGGATGAGCCGAACATGACGCCATCCGGCACAATCACCGCTGCGCGTCCGCCAACTTTCAGGAGGCGTAAGAAGAGCGCGATAAAGAGAAGTTCAGTCTTTTTCGTTTTGACGACCCTTTGCAGGTCTTTGGAACAGCTTTCATAATCCAAGCTCCCTGCGAATGGCGGATTGGCGAGAATGAGGGAGTACTTGCCTTCGTCTTTATCTGTCTCTTCCGCGAGGCTGTCACGATAGGCGATATTGGCGTTCTCCACGCCATGCAGCATCATGTTCATCGACCCAATGCGGAGCATCGTATTGTCGAAATCAAATCCGTTGAACATATCGCTTTGGAAGTGCGTGCGAAGCTTATCATCGATCATGACTTCCGGATGGTTTTCGACAACATATTCACTCGCCGCGACCAGAAAGCCGCATGTCCCGGAGGCAGGGTCCACGATAACATCTGACGGCTTTGGCGCGGTCAGGGCGACCATGAGCTCGATGATATGGCGTGGGGTTCGGAATTGTCCGTTCTGCCCGGCACTCGCGATCTTGCCGAGCATATATTCGTAGATGTCCCCTTTGGCGTCTCGTGATTCCAACGGTAGCTCATCGATAATATCCATGGCCTTGACGAGGAGTTGCGGCGTCGGAATTCCAAAGCGCGCATCTTTCATATGTTTGTTATGGCTGCTGCCCTCGCTCGCCATTATTTGGAGGAACGGAAAGACGAAGTTGTCCATGATTTTGAAGGCATCTTCGGACGCCATATCGCGCAAGAATTTCCAGCGCAGGTCTTGATAGGACACCGTGATTTTTTTTTGTGGATCGTCGGGGTCGGTCGCATCCTCGACGTAGTTGCCCTCGGGAAAGATAATGCGTTTAGACGTTGTGCCCAACGTCTGGGCCTTTGCCTCCTCACGGGTTTGAATTTGATCCAAACGACGAATGAAAAGCAGATAAGTGATCTGTTCAATGACGGAGAGCGGGTTTGAGACGCCGCCGCTCCAAAAGGCTTGCCAAAGGCTATCAACCTGCGCCTTAAAATCTCCAGTAACCATGAAACTCTCCTTGGTTACACGTAGACAAAAGACGGGAGATGATTGCAACCGTTCGTTTAACGGGTAGGCGATTTTAGTTGGTCCGCTATAGTTTCAGGCGATCCAGTTCTGGCTGGAAAATCTCAATGCCTTTGTTTGTCGTTGCGTTCAGCCATTCGAACGCTTCCGGCCAATTCTCTTCGTCATAGGTCTCAATAAGCTTCTCGGCGAAAATACGGGACGACTTTTTATCGTCCAGACGTCGCCAATCCAATTCATTGCCAAAGGCCGCTTCTAACTTCTCTTTGTGTTGAAACAGACCATCGAAGATGCGCTTGTTATAGTCGTGATCTGAATTACCAATGTAGAGTTCATAGCGAATACGGTCTTTGAGAAAATGGAAATTATGGTTCACGCCAGAATGACCCGTTGAGCCTGACAACCAATGATCACGCCCAGGACTTCGATTGGCATAGAGCTCTGCCGCTTTGCCCGTCAAAGTTTGGAGGAGTTGCCCCCAGAATTTGAGACGACGCCTATGCCGCTCAACATTTTCTTTGCGCTCGCGTTGTTCTTCTACTTTTTTACGACCAACCCGAACCATGAACTCTGCGGCCTCTTTCGGCGGGATGACTTGCTCGACATTTAGAAGAACTCGGCCGTCATAGCTGAACGGTGTGATGCGTTTGCATTGGATGTCGATGCCGTGATCTATGAGCCAGAGACATGTGGCAGTGACTTCCTTTCGAAACTTAGCCGCCGTTAAAATAATCCGCTGGCTTGAGCCTTCGCTTATTTCAATGTCAGAGAGGTCTTCGACCTCCAAAAAGGCCGCCATGGTCTCTTCTGCGTTACCGTTATTCTCTGGCCCCAAATAATCCCTGTAGAGTTTGAGTATGTCCTGACGCGTCAATGACGAGCAGTAGGCCGCATATTTTTGAGCTTGCCAGACAACATCTTTGCCGGAGTCATCCAACTTGTTCTCAATGATAACGAGACGGCCATTTTTATCCAAAGCCAGAACATCCAAGCGCTCTCTTGTTTCATCCCAACCGTCGAACTCTTCCTGCAGGATTAAAAGCTCTTCTCCGAGCATTTCAGGATGATCGAGAATCCATTTTTGCAAATGATTCCGCTCGCTCAGCTTCAAACTGGAAAAAGTTCGGCGATCAAGTGGGCTGATTGTGTTGGAAGACTCGTTTAAAACATACATTCAAGCGTTAAACCTAGAATTGAGAAGAAGCGCAAGCCATTATCGTATTTATAGCGTTATGCACACCGCAAAGCCTCATAAAATATAGGGAAATCGCGACTCCGTGTGCACACCTAAATGGCGTGTGTGCATACCTAAAACGATGTGCCGACAAGGGGTTAGCACCTAGGTGTGCACACCTTCCTTTATCTCGCCCTCCACATTTCTTATTTGCAATAGTGTTTTGTTGGGGCGGGAAGCCGTCTCAAACTTACTTACAGTAAGACTTGCTGTCATGAACGAGAAGGCCTTAACGCCTTTTATGGCTTATCCTGATTTTTCTGAACTTACTTTTAGTTTTGCGTTTTTGAATGAACTTCAATGGTTCCTTTGGAGAAACTCTCCTGTCATGCATCCATGGATTTTTATGAATTTTCTCACTGTACATCAGGAAATTAAAGTTGGAGCTGACGTAGTATTCAACAATGGACTGACACCAATCTATATTCAGTTTAAGCGTTCCGGAATAATCAAAGGACAAAATGGCAGAACCCCCAAAGAGTTGAAGCCAAACCAGTCAGGCAACCACCAATTTACGCTGAATCAGAGGCCATTTTATCGAATGCACCTCCACAAACACATGGAGTATTTGCAACATTTCACCCTCCAAGTCCAAGAGGTCATAGCGAACCAGAGAGTGTTTTATGTCACCAGTCAGGTTCCCGACATCAAAGCTTTGCAAGACTGTGTGAAAGACAGATCTGTTTTCAGCGATGCTTCTGCGTTCTTTCTTCCGTCCGAAATTATATTGCCTACGGACGTGAGCAACCCAGACGATTTAAAGGAAACCCACTGGGTCTCGTTTTCTAAAAACGATACACATAAAGTTGTGTATTCAGAAATAGGAGTGAAGACACCGAGAGCGTTTCAGAGATCTGCTAATTTTTCTGAGAGTTTATACTCTTGGGTTTCAGAAAAATCCCCAGCAGACAGAACAAAGCACGAGCTCAAAAAATCTATTGAGCTCATCATCTCAGCGTTTGGGATCAACGAGAAAAATTTGCCCGAAGGTTTTCGTGATGGCAGCTTGGTTTACCAAGCAAAGTATCTCCACAGATACTATCTGGATACTGAGATTTTCTTTGTCTAATCTGGATTGTCGCTAAACTCTTGAGCAAACCTGCTATGAGTTTTCATCTATCTCTCATCTCTACTTTTTTTGAGTTCGTGAAAACGCTAAGAAGAAAAATAAAAATTTGCTGCACAATCGACCGTACATATTGCCACACAAATCACTTGCAAGACCCGATAAGTCATTGTAATCACTGCAATTAGAGGAAGGTAACGCCGCTCCCTCGCGGCACCAGTTTTCACTCAATGCTATCAACAACTTCACGGAATTGGCGAGGCACGTCAAATTGGGCAAAATCGATATAGTAAGAACGGGGCGTAATTTTGTTGATTTCCACATCCAAAATAAGTGATGAAAAAACGGCTTCAACAGCAGCTTAAATCACTGTTATTTCAAGCTCTATAATAGCAAGTCGTCGGCATATAGCTTAAATCGTGCAGCTTCCAGAGTTTCGACTCTGAGTATTCAGAAGTAGAATTTGACGCACTTTTCTCTAGGAAGCCTTCTAAATCGCTTGTTCGGTATCGGACAACACGCCCCATCCTGATGAAACTAGGCCCCTCACCCTGACATCTCTACTTGTTAAGGGTGGAGCGCACCTGTCTAACGTCAGCGCCTATGGCACAGATTTAGGTCTGAGCTAAGAGAAACTTTTGGCTCATCTTCATCCTCTTGGAGTGAAGAATGAGAAAGACAAGAGTGAGCCGGACAGTAACTCTAGGGAATTCCTCTTTAAACAACCTTCCCCATCAACGAGTTTCAAAAAACTGCCCGTTTTACCAAACCTTTTCTATGAAAAATCGGGTGAAAATTTCAAACCAAACTATCCCTTATCTTACACCGCAACTTTAGTAGAGGTTAGGAATGCAAATGAGTTTTTACAGTTTGGTGCTGATGTGGCGAGTAATGCAAATGACGACGTAACTAAGATTCCGGTCAATTCTTTTAACCCTTATTCCATTTTAGTTAGGGAAATTATTTAAACTCACTGATCTTCCCGCATAAGTGCTACAAGCCGCTTATTCGGCAGTTGCAAATTCAAGGCTTTGGAAAAGTCAGGACTTATCCAGATGTCGCGAGAGAAAGTCACACTTACAAAGCTGACGTAACTATCCGAGGCCAGCTCTCACGATCCAGACTGAGGCTTGCATGTCAACAGTCCCGTCATCATTGGCAGCGTCGCTCAGTTTTTCGATTAAAGCCGATTGAACGCGTTTTTCGTCTAAATCCTTGTCTTTCATGATCTTGGACAATGGACCCATATCCATCATAAAAGCCGCCGTCTGTTCAACATCTTCGCCCGGCAATCTTATTTTGCCTGTCCAGTCTGTCAGTTCTACGGTTTTCCAGCCTGCATCCATCAATGTGTCTGTCAGATATTCAGAATCCGCAAAAGCAAACTGCCCAGGCGTATGAGGAACCGGCGGCGGCGACGGTTCTTTAAAAAATGGCATCGCGGCTTCTAGCGGCGCATTCGCCCATAGGTTTTTTATGGGGGACTGCCAGCAGGCAAACACCATGCGGCCATCAGGTTTTACTTGCTTGCGAATATTCGCAAAAGCGCTGACTGGGTCAGAGAAGAACATCACGCCAAACCGTGAAATAACAACATCACGTTCTTCATCCAATGAAATCGCCGCGGCATCCTCACAATGAAAATTCGTTTGCGCGAGTCCCACTGCCCGCTTTCCCGCGAGTCCAATCAATGGTTTTGAAATGTCTACACCGAGGACGGACTGAGCTCTTTGTGCTGCGAGCAAAGATAAAGCCCCGCCGCCACAGCCAATATCGAGAACAGTCTCATTAGGCTTAATATTTGACGCCTCAAGGATGAGGCCTGCGAATGGGCTTAACATGGCATCTAAGCGGTCAGAGAAAGTGACCCAAAGCCGACCCGCCGTACCATTCCAATAGTTTGATTGTTGTTCATTATCCATAGCTAGAAGCATTCCTCACTGAATTAATTTTTTAGAACGACAAAACCTTCGTCTCAGCTTGGGTGAAATATCCGGCAATTTCCGGCGGCGTTGCCACGCCAACACCGTCTATGAGCGCGTCTTTTCCGAACTCTCGATCCGGCAGATAAATAGCGCAGACATCCACTTTCACGCCGCTATTAATAAATTTGGAGAGCAGACCTGCAGGGCTAATGTTTTTAGGCACTAAAGGTTGTTGTGATATAGTCGGCGGTGATTTTAACGCCAAATCTCCCCCTTTATCGCAAAGTAGGATTTGCACAGGGCTTCCCTGATCAACTGCGGCTTTAGAGAGAATCAAAGCTATAAGCTGCGTTTCAGGCGCTTGCTCCGTGATCACCGTCAATATAGGGGCGGAATTGTCAGTTGCCTGCACCGAGACCTGAGCAGGGCTGCTACTTTGAGAACAGCCTTTCTACGCGACGGCTAAAGTCATCACACAAATGAGTTGTTGTCTGATATTCAAAATGGCCCACTCAAAACGGGTTTAACGTGTAGTCGTCTTGTTGAAGCAGAGCGTGCGCGGTCATGGCGGACAATGCCATTTTAACGCCCGGAAGCAGGTCTGATTTATCAATGTCGTGATAAACAGCGGACTGCCCACAGAGATAAATTTCGACGCCATTCTCAACGAGGGCCTTAATCAATTCCGCGTTTTTATTCTCAGCGCCTGCATATTGCGCCGCGTAATAGTCTTTGCGCGTTAAATCCTTTGATGCCCCGCCATGTACGACCAAAGCAATATCCATATTCTTGAGGGCTACGCCCGCATCAGCGTGCATATTGATAAAACGAGCGAGGCTATCGAACTTCCGGTTCGCAGTTCCCGGCTGGCCTGCCGCAGCAACGTCAAAGCTCACTTTTAACTTCAATTTTTTTGGCAGCGACATATCGGAGTCGATGGTCGCGATTTTGCCGAAATCTGTAATCACCGTCCCGTTGTGAAAAGCAGTATCATCGGCATAGGCGAAAGATGAGATCACAGATAACGCGAATGCGCCTATGAGGATTTTCGAAATTTGCATGAGAAGACCTTTCTAAGCTGCAGTCGCGCGTAGCATCCACGCCGTTTTTTCATGGAGCGTAATTCGAGGGGCAACCACATCCGCCGTGGCGTCATCATTGGCCTCTTCAGCTGTACGAAGGACATCTCGCGCTATTTTTGCGACCTGTTCATGCCCAGCGGCTAATGTTGTCACCATTTGTTGCCAATCGGGCCTTTGTGTCTCTTCTGTGACAGCAGACAATTTAGACATTTCAGCGTAAGACGCGGGTGCATAATGGCCCAACGCTCGAATACGCTCCGCAAGCTCATCAACGGCCGTCCACATTTCCGTATATTGCTCCATAAACTGGATATGTAATTGTTGGAAATGAGGGCCTTCAACATTCCAGTGATAGCCATGTGTTTTTAAGTAGAGCGTATATGTGCTCGCAAGCAGTTTCGACAAGGCGGTAGCAGAAGCTTGTCTTGAGGTGGTGTCTATACCGATATTGATGTCCATTCTATTCTCCGTTTGAATTAAGGGACCTCTGTGAGCTAAATTTGATAAGTTCCGTGGCAAGACTGGCAATACATGAGGGTTGAGCTCAATTGCACCAGTATTTCAGTGCTATCCGCTCCACTCTTGGAGAGTGTTTCAACTTTTTTGAACTCCTGTTTCATGGCCGACCCCATCTGTCTATATTCAGGGGGCAAAGCCCCTTTCATTAAACCTTGACTATAGCTTTGACCTTGATTGCGACCCAAGCTGTCAGCAAGGGCACTTTGAACTAATTCCGGGTGATCTGACGATAGGCCCTCTACGATTTCCTGCGTTGAGAGGAGGAATCGATTCATCTCCTCTAAAACATGAAGACGCTGCTGCGCTGTAAGAGTTAAAACGATCCGCGTGTCAGAGTTTGTAGGAATTTCGGTAAGGCTGGCGCTTTCACTTTGAAAAACTTCAGGGGCGCGGCCTTGTTGCGAGCAGGCCACGGCTGAAACGCCCGCGCACAAAGTCAGACCTAAATGTAAGACTCGCTTCACGATCTCGCCCGCATCAATCTGTAAGCCATGATTGTCAAAATCATCGTGGCTGTAAATATCAGGGCATTTGTGCCAGCAAAGCTGACACTTGCAAGCGCTGGGCCTGGGCATAGGCCCGCTAAGCCCCACCCAATGCCAAATAGCGCCGCCCCAGCAATTAAGGGAGCGTCAATATCTTTGCGGGTGGGCAAACGAAAACGGTCTTCAAAGAGGGGTGTCTCGCCTTTTAACACCAGACGATAGCCGATAAATGTGACCACTAAGGCCCCGCCCATGACAAAAGCGAGGCTTGGGTCCCAATTCCCGGTAATGTCCAAGAATGAAATCACTTTTGAAGGTTTCACCATTTGAGACACGGTTAGGCCGCCGCCAAAAAGTAGGCCTGAAATGAAGGTGGATAGAGGTAGTTTCATCTTACAAGCCTCCCGCGAGGCGTAATATGAAAACGGTCAGAACGCCTGTGACCATAAATGTTAGTGTGGCGATGAGCGATCGAATAGAGAGACGCGCATTACCGCAAACGCCGTGACCACTCGTGCATCCATTTCCGAGTTGAGTGCCTATACCGACAAGGACAGCCGCAACGATTAATAAAGGCCCAGTTGTTGGAAAGCTCACCTGAAGTGTCGAAGGCTTAAAAAGCCCAACCAGCAATGGCCCCAGACCGAGGCCCAGCAAAAAAGTCCATCGCCACAACTTATCAGTCTTGGGAGCCTTGAGAGCACCCCCCAAAATGCCACTAATGCCTGCGATCCGTCCGGCACTCGCCATCAACCAAACAGCTGACAGGCCAATCATTGCGCCGCCAAGAGCTGCAGATATGGGTGTGAAGTTTTCCATTTCAGTATCCTAAAAAATCCCCTGACAGAGAGAGGGATGCCAGGGGACGTCTGGCTAAAGGGGGTTTAGCCAATACTTGTATAGCGAAGGTAGGGACGTATCTCGTCAAAGCCTTGAGGAAACTTCGCAGCCGCGTCCTCATTTGACACAGATGGCGGGATGATGACTTTATCTCCAACCTTCCAATCTGCGGGAGTCGCAATGCCGTTTTTATCTCCGGCTTGCAAAGCATCAATCACCCGCAAAATTTCATCAAAATTACGACCAACGCTCATGGGGTAAGTCATGGTCAATCTGATCTTCTTATCAGGCCCAATAATGAAGACAGACCGGACAGCCGCTGTGTCACTCTCATTGGGGTGGATCATATCAAAAAGCTGCGCGATTTTTTTGTCAGCATCTGCAACAATTGGGAAGGTTAGCGTTGTATTTTGAGTGTCGTTGACATCTTCAATCCACGCCAAATGCTCTTTAACGCCATCTGTTGAAAGCCCGAGCGGCTTTGTATTCCGCGCTTGAAATTCTCCGGCGAGTTGTGCCGTGCGCCCCATTTCTGTTGTGCAAACGGGAGTGAAGTCAGCGGGGTGCGAGAAGAAGAAACACCAATCATCGCCGATCCAATTGTGAAAATCAATTTTGCCGGTCGTTGTTTC
This sequence comes from Litorimonas sp. WD9-15, assembly GCF_050271975.1. Taxonomy (NCBI): domain Bacteria; kingdom Pseudomonadati; phylum Pseudomonadota; class Alphaproteobacteria; order Maricaulales; family Robiginitomaculaceae; genus Litorimonas; species Litorimonas sp. WD9-15. The sequence goes on along the minus strand of NZ_CP189850.1, from coordinate 2,039,577 downwards.
TACTGTGAAGTCAGGCGCTACGTCGCCAATGCGTAAGCTCATGTCAAAGCCCTTTCTTAACCTCATGAATCTGTTTGTTATCCTGAGTTAAGAACGCTGAAACTCAGAGTCAATATACAATTTACTTAATTCTATTGTTGATTTTATATATTATTATAATTTATAGACCGTTCCGTAGATTCTAGTTGTTGGAGAACAGTGTGACATTACCTGAAAATAGCACCCCTTTTGACGGATATGACGGAACCGCACAGAGAGGGCCAAAGCTCGACGAACCAGCGCCTCTTTTCACTGCGCGGACAACGCTAGGCACGCGTGCTCTTGAAGATTATCGAGGCCAATGGGTGATCCTGTTTTCGCACCCTGCCGATTTTACACCTGTCTGCACATCGGAGTTTATCGCCTTTCAAAACGCCATGTCGGATTTTGAAGCTCTGAATTGCAGCCTTATTGGCCTGTCTGTAGATAGTGTTTTTTCTCACATTGCCTGGCTTGAGAGCATTGAAACAAAATTTGACGTGAAGGTAACATTCCCTGTCATTGAAGATGTCTCAATGGCTGTTTCAACAGCTTACGGCATGATCCACGAAACATCCTCCAGCACAGCTACAGTTCGTTCCGTTTTCGTCATTGACCCGGATGGCGTGCTAAAGGCTCTCACACATTACCCGCTCGCTGTCGGCCGCTCCGTCAAAGAGTTATTGCGCCTGCTCAAAGGCCTTCAGCTGTCAGCGAAAGAAGATGTCGCGGTTCCGGCAGAATGGCAGCCCGGTGATGACGTTTTGTATAATCCACCCTGCCTTTTTAATGACGCGCTGGATAATTCCGGCAAAAAAGCTTGGTATTATCGAAAAGTCGCCAACGATACAGGCGAAGCAGACGAGTCACAATCATGAGCTTCCAGAAAGACATGATTAAAAAAGCGCCTGATGTTGCCGCGCAGCTTAAGCTACTTGCCAATCCAAACCGCCTCCTCATAGTCTGTCGTCTGCTGGACGGCGAAATGTCCGTTGGTGATATTGAAGAAGAGTTAGACATTCGCCAGCCCACCCTCTCGCGCGAGCTAGGGCATTTGCGTGAAGCCAATATCATTTCTCCACGCCGACAATCCAAAGTCGTTTTCTACACTTTGACGAATGAGAAAATGCGCGTCTTGATTGAAGCCATTTGTGAGGCAAGTCGCGGCGGCAAGACTTGCCAAGCGACATCAGTATCGCCGCGTGCCGACGCAAACGCACCCATCGCGTTCAACCCGAGGCCTAAATTTACAAAATCAGGGCCGTCGTGATCTGATGAGCGCGGATATAGCATTTTTGCGACCACCGCCAAGAAAGGAGCCTAGACATGAGCAACAAACCAGAAGTCATCTCATTTTTTGATGAAGCCACTTTTACCGTCACTTATATTGTAGCCGACCTTGCGACTAAAAAATGTGGAATTATCGACTCAGTCTTAGATTTTGACCCAAGCTCGGGACGCACAAAAACAGACTCTGCAGACGAAGTTATTGCCTTCATCAAGCAGGGTGAATTGGATGTTGAGTGGATATTGGAAACCCACGCTCACGCTGATCATTTCTCTGCTGCGCCATATCTTCAGCGTGAGCTTGGCGGTAAGATTGCTATTGGTGCGCATATCCCTGACATTCAAAAAGTTTTTGGAAGCCTTTTCAACGAAGGGGATGATTTCAAACGGGATGGCAGTCAATTCCATCACTTGTTCGAGGATGGTGAGACTTTCAAGATTGGAAGTCTTGACGCCGATGTTATCTATGTGCCGGGGCACACACCGGCTTGCATCGCCTATCACGTCGGTGATGCGGTTTTTGTCGGCGACACCCTTTTTATGCCTGACTATGGATCGGCGCGTTGTGATTTCCCAGGTGGAGATGCAGGAACGCTCTACGACTCTGTGCAAAAAATCTATGCGTTGCCGGATGAAACACGCGTGTATCTTTGTCACGACTATAAAGCGAAAGGCCGTGATCACTATGCGTGGGAAACTACGATCGCTGAACAGAAGGCCAAGAACATTCATCTCAATTCATCCGTTAGCCGTGATGAATTTATCGAAATGCGTACAACCCGCGATAAATCGCTCAATATGCCGCGCCTGATACTGCCGTCAGTCCAAGTCAATATGCGGGCGGGAGAATTTCCGGAACCTGAGGAAAATGGACAGCGCTACCTCAAAATTCCGCTGAACGCAGTTTAGGGGCTTTTCGGATGGAAGCGAAATCATTGACAGAAAACCTATCTGTGCGCGGTCAAATAAAGCTTGCGGATCTGAAGGACATCAAAGCGGCAGGTTTTACGACCGTGATTAATAATCGCCCTGATGGGGAAGCTCCGCGACAACCGCGATCTGAAACATTAGCTAAACGCTCAAAAGAGTTAGGTTTGACCTATCATTATATTCCGGTTTTCCCGGGCAATATGAGCGCTGCGAATATCTCCGATTTCGATAAAGCGCTATTGCAAAACGGCGGGAAGATCCTCGCTTTTTGCAGAACAGGAACGCGTTCAAGCAACCTATGGGCCAAAACACAAGTCGGCAAACGTAGCGCCGATGACGTCATCACGCGCGGCAAGGCGGCAGGGTATGATCTGTCAGCACATCATGCCGCACTAAATTTAAATCAACCAAAAACAAAAATAGTGAATGGGGAAAACATGTTAGAAAAACATCAGATCGTTATTATTGGGGGCGGGTCAGCAGGCATCGCGACAGCAGCAAGTTTGCTGAAAAGAAAACCTTCACTCGACATTGCCATTATTGAACCAAAGGACGAGCATTTTTACCAACCGGGTTGGACCATGGTTGGCGGGGGCATTTTCTCTCATAAAAAAACCCGGCGCTCCATGAAAGATTTAATGCCAAAGGCGGCAAAATGGATCAAAGCAGCCGTTTCTACTTTTGATCCTGACAATAACACTGTGACTTTGTCTGATGGGCGCACAATCGGGTATGAAATGCTTGTGACCGCGCCAGGCCTTCAACTCGATTTTGATAAGATTGAGGGATTAACGGAAACTCTCGGTCAAAATGGTGTCACATCTAATTATAGATATGATCTTGCCCCTTATACATGGAAGCTCGTTCAAGGCCTGAAGTCGGGAACGGCCATTTTCACACAACCGGTTATGCCCATCAAATGCGCCGGAGCGCCCCAGAAGGCCATGTACCTTTCAGGAGATCACTGGCTTCGAGCCGGCACATTGGACAATATAAATATAAAATTTTGCAACACTGGCGGCGCCATCTTTGGCGTTAAAGCTTTTGTTCCCGCACTCATGGAATATGTGAAACGCTATAACGCAGAGCTAAATTTCGGCGAGCAACTTGTCAAAGTCGATGGGCCAAAAAAGACAGCTTGGTTTGAAAAAACAGATGCAGATGGCAATAAAAGCCAAGTGGAGCGCAAGTTTGACATGCTACATGTGTGCCCGCCTCAATCAGCGCCTGATTTTATCAAAGCCAGCCCACTCGCCAATGAAGCAGGTTGGGTGGACGTTGATCAGCACACTCTACAGCACAATAAGTATCCAAATGTTTATGGGCTCGGCGACGCCGGTTCTACGCCTAACGCCAAGACAATGGCTGCAGCGCGAAAGCAAGCTCCAATTGTGGCCAGTAACATCCTCGCGCAACTGGAAGGCTCAAATGCAATCGCCAACTATGATGGCTACGGGGCTTGCCCGCTAACGGTTGAGAAAGGAAAAGTCGTGCTGGCTGAATTTGGATATGGCGGCAAGCTATTGCCCTCTCTCCCAACTTGGGTGCTCAATGGTACCAAGGCCACGCGCGCCGCTTGGTTTATGAAAGATAGCCTTCTTCCCAATGTCTATTGGAACCAAATGCTCAAGGGTAAAGAATTTCTCGCGAAACCGGAAATCACTCTAAAGTAGCGCACCTATCGGCCTCAGACATGCGCTTAGCGGAATGAATAATGTCAATTAAACTTTCAAGTTACTTCCCAATTCTAGATTGGGGTCGTCGTTACAAAGGTGAGACTTTCGTAAATGACGGCATCGCTGCCGTTATTGTAACGATCATGCTCATTCCGCAATCATTGGCCTATGCTCTTTTGGCTGGATTACCGCCCCAAGTGGGACTCTATGCCAGTATTTTGCCGCTTGTCGCCTACGCCATTTTCGGAACGAGTAAAGCGCTGGCGGTAGGCCCTGTCGCTGTCATCTCATTAATGACGGCCGCGGCAGCAGGCAAGATAGCGGCGCAAGGCTCTCCCGAATATTTGGCCGTTGCAATATTATTAGCGCTTATTTCAGGTGCGATGCTTCTTGTCATGGGGCTTTTTAAACTTGGCTTCATCGCAAACTTTCTAAGCCACCCTGTTATTTCGGGTTTCATTACAGCATCGGGAATACTAATCGCTGTAAGCCAGCTAAAACATATTCTGGGGGTAAAAGTTACCGGGCATAACTTGTTAGAAATCGGCCAAACCCTCATCTCGAAAATACCCGAAACGAACATGCCGACTTTAATAATAGGCATCATCTCAACAGTCTTTCTATTTTGGGTTCGCGGAAACCTGAAACCTTTGCTCAGAAATATGGGATTAAGCGAAAAGCTGGCAGGCATTGGAGCCCGTGTTGGTCCTGTCATCGCCGTCGCCGTCTCAATTTTAGCCGTCCTATTTTTGGACCTTGAAGACAAAGGCGTCAAAATTGTTGGAGATATACCCAAAGGCCTTCCGCCTATTGCCGCTCCGGAATTTGATATGACGCTTTGGATAAGTCTTCTTGGCTCTTCCTTAATTATTGCGATTATCGGTTTCGTGGAATCCGTCTCTGTCGCACAAACATTAGCCGCAAAGAAACGCCAGCGTATTGAACCTGACCAAGAACTCATCGCACTTGGCGCTTCCAATATTGCCTCTGCATTTTCTGGCGGTTATTCAGTTACGGGCGGTTTTGCGCGGTCAGCTGTCAATTTTGACGCCGGAGCTGAGACACCGGCCGCGGGAGGGTTCACCGCCATCGGCATCGCGCTCGCAACATTGTTTCTGACGCCTCTATTATACAATCTACCAATCGCGACGCTTGCAGCGACGATCATAGTAGCGGTCTTGTCGCTTGTAAATTTCCCGGACATAAAACAGGCTTGGAATTATTCGAAGAGTGATTTTGCCGCGATGATGGCGACAATCCTTCTCACGTTAACTATAGGCGTGGAAGCCGGCGTCATGGCAGGTGTAGTGATTTCAATTGCGATGTTCCTCTATCGTTCATCCCGTCCGCATTACGCGATTGTCGGACAAGTTCGCGATACAGAGCACTTTAGAAATGTTGATCGGTACGATGTCATTACAAGCCCCCGCGTTGTTACAATGCGGGTAGATGAGTCCCTCTATTTTGCAAATGCGCGCTATCTTGAAGACGCTATTTACGAACGAGCACTCGCTTCTGACACGGTCGAACATGTCATTCTCATGTGCTCTGCCGTCAACGATATTGACCTGTCCGCACTGGAGAGTCTCGAATCTATAAACGAGCGGCTGAAGTCCGCAAAAATCACCTTTCATCTCTCGGAGGTGAAAGGTCCGGTCATAGACAAGTTGGAAAAATCCCACTTGACGCATGATCTCAGCGGGGAGGTGTTTTTAAGTCAGCATAGCGCTATCAAAAAGATATGCGGAAATGCATTTGATACAGAAGTGGAATATTACCTCTAATGGAACCTATCGTCAGCGAACTGGCAGTGAACCTCGCAAGAGCGCAATTTGCCTTTACCGTCTCTTTTCATATTATTTTCCCAGCCTTTTCGATCGGCCTTGCGAGCTACCTGATGGTGCTTGAAGGTCTTTGGCTGAAAACGGGAAGTGATACCTACCTTCGCCTCTTCAAATATTGGCGTAAAATTTTTGCCGTGGCGTTTGGCATGGGCGTCGTTTCCGGCATCGTCATGGCCTATCAATTTGGTACGAATTGGAGCGTCTTTTCGGATAAGGCAGGGCCAGTCATTGGACCGCTCATGGCCTATGAGGTTTTGACGGCCTTCTTCCTCGAAGCGGGTTTCCTTGGCATCATGTTGTTTGGCATGGGCCGGGTGTCCAAGCGGCTGCATTTTATTGCGACCATAATGGTGGCCTTTGGGACACTGTTGTCCGCGACTTGGATCCTCTCCGTGAATAGCTGGATGCAAACACCCGCAGGCTTCTCTATCAATGAGGCTGGGCAATTCATCCCTGAGAGCTGGATGGAGATTATTTTCAATCCGAGCTTCCCTTACCGTCTCGTCCATATGGTTTTAGCCGCCTATCTGACGACAGCTTTCGTTGTCGGCGCAGTTGGTGCGTGGCACTTGCTAAAGGATAGAACCAATGAAGAGGCCCGTAAAATGTTCTCGATGGCAATGTGGATGGCCGCGATTGTCGCTCCCATTCAGATCATCGCGGGCGACTTTCACGGCATCAATACGCTGGAGCATCAGCCCGCTAAAGTGATGGCTATGGAAGGTCATTTTGAGAGCCATGATCACGGTGCACCGCTTTATCTGTTCGGCATTCCGGATCAGGAAAACCAAGAACTGAAATATGCGATTGGCATTCCCAAAGCCTCGTCGCTCATCCTCAAACATGATTTAAACGCACCGCTTGCCGGGCTGGATACAATTCCGCGCGAAGATCAGCCGCCCGTCGCAATCGTCTTCTGGAGCTTCCGCATCATGGTTGGCATTGGGATGCTTATGCTACTTGTTGGCGTGACAAGCCTATTCCTGAGATGGCGAAAGCGCCTTTATGAGGCCAGCCTATTTCACAAGTTTGCGCTTGTGATGGGGCCGAGTGGATTTGTCGCCGTCCTCGCGGGTTGGATCACAACGGAGGTCGGACGCCAACCCTTCACCGTATACGGCATGCTTCGGACGACAGAATCGATTGCGCCTGTTGAGGCGCCCGCCGTCGCAGCATCGCTTCTCGCCTTCGTTGTGGTCTATTTCGCGCTCTTTGGCGCGGGAACTTATTACATTCTGAAAATGATGAACAAGACACCGGGCGAGCTTGGCAAATTACCAGGCACAGTCACAAGGACTGCGGGCACAACGCCCGCCGCCTCTCTTGATCCCGATGCCATGAACCACGCCGAATAGGAGGCCATAATGTTTGATCTACCAACAATTTGGGCCGGTCTTCTGGCCGTTGCCATCTTCATCTATGTAATTCTTGACGGGTTCGACCTTGGCATTGGTCTCGTTTTCCCATTCTTGGAAACGGATAAATGCCGCGATGTCGCTATGAACTCTGTCGCCCCCGTTTGGGATGGTAATGAGACTTGGCTAGTCCTCGGCGGCGGCGGCTTGCTGGCGGCATTCCCTTTAGCTTATGCGGTTGTACTCCCTGCGCTTTACGCCCCTTTCATCGTTATGATTTTGGCGCTCGTCTTTCGGGGCGTCGCTTTTGAATATCGCTGGAGAGATAAGGCGCACGAGAAGACATGGGATAAGTCATTCTTTTTCGGATCGCTTCTTGCCACTTTTTCACAAGGCATTGTCCTCGGCGCATTTGTGCAAGGCATTGAGGTTGAAGGCCGGGCCTATGGCGGCGGTTGGTGGGATTGGTTGACCCCTTTCTCCATGATGTGCGGCGTGGCTCTGACAGCTGGATATGCTCTGCTAGGATCAACTTGGCTTGTGATGAAGACGGAAGGTATCCTGCGCGAGAAGGCCTACCGCATCTCCAAAATCACGGCGGTCGCGACATTGGCTTTTATGGGAATCGTCAGCCTTTGGACGCCTTTCTTGTCCCCTGAAATCGCGGAGCGGTGGTTCACATTCCCGCGGCTTCTTTTCGTTCTGCCAGTTCCAACACTCGTCTTTATTCTCGCGGGAGTCTTGGCATTCGGATTGTTGAAACGCCGGGATAATTTGCCTTTTTTTACAACAATTGGCATATTCCTTCTCTGCTTCATCGGTCTTGGCATCGGCATCACGCCTTATATCGTCCCGCGCGCGATCACGATTGCCGAGGCAGCGGCGCCCGACAAAAGCCTGATGTTCATGTTGGTCGGCGCGCTCATACTATTGCCCATGATCTTGGCATACACAGCTTATTCCTATTGGGTGTTCAGAGGCAAAGTTGATCCAGAAGCGGGGTACCACTAATGCCCAAATTTAAATTTCTCCAAGAAAAAGACACGCACATAGAGAAAACAGGGCCAAAGGAGCTGCTTTGGTTTGTCGGACTATGGGGATTGGGCTTCGTCACCATCACCATCGTCGGCACCCTCATCAAGCTCGTTTTGAGAACATAAGATGAGTGCGCGGGTATCAATGAGACGACTGAGCCCAAAAAAAGCCATCAGCTATGTTAAGGATCACAAGAAAGAGCTTTTCTGGGTCTGGATTGCCTATCAGTCCATAAAAGGTATGACAACGCTGACGTTGATATGGATACCTCTCTAGCTTGTCTGGAGAGGGCAATCAGGCGGCTAGTTTCAAACAAATACTAATACTGTCAAACTGACTAAATCTTCCATATGGTCTTGACACGTCAGCCCTCGGAAAATGGCAATACCCGAGAATCTAACAACGCTAAAACATGACGCCTCTTTTTCTGCTTTGGGGCAAAGCGGACCTAAGCTATATTTGTATCTGGACGGTTGAACCAACATCCTGATGAAGTTTTATTAAACATGAGCTGCGGTACGATCAAAGCACGCGGACCGTTTTCATCGGAAGAGAGAGATAAGTAAAACGACTACAAAGAATTACTCATGGAGTGGTGTGAAACGCGGGCCCACCATGAAGAGGTAGTATGGCAGCCAATTAAACTTAAAGGAAAGAAACCTCACCGAGAATATATCGCAATTGAGCTCATCCAGTGTCACAAGATAAACTCAATGTTGGAGAAACTTAGTGGTGGCGTGAGGTCTTTATTACTCAATATAGTGAGCAAATTGAGTGTACGAAAGATTTTGTCACCGTAGTTATTGTTAGACAGGCGAGAGTGTTCGGGCCTGAACTCATCCACTTTGCATAGGTTGACCCAAATTTTTCGACCAAAGTGTTTATCGTTTCAAAAAACACATTAACACCATTTTCGATCAGTGATTCTTCGAAATCACAAAAGCTGAGATTGAAGCAATAATACATCCAGACGACACCTTTAATGACATCTGGATGAAACCGATGATGAGACTACATACACGTTTTCATCAACAGTTCTTAGAGCAATGTACGAGAACTGGAGTTAACGCGACAAAGCCCAATTAAATCTCCAGCATTTTATAAATCATGACACGAAATAAAAGACAGCCCGCAGCAGACGAAAGTAACTTCAGCTAATGACTTGAGTTGTGGCTACAAAGTTTGTCCTCAAAGAATGAAATCACCATCATCAATATCTGCAATGTCTGTATTGAGAAGCACGATCTCATCGCCGTTCTTCAGGTCAATAATGACATGATTGCCGGAACTTCGAATAGCATCCGCGACATCAGAAAATTCGACAAAACCGAAATCTGTTAGATCAATCGCATCATCGCCATTCTTGTTGAAATCAACAATTCGATCTCTGCCCGTTCCCGCTTCGAAAATGAAGATATCATTACCTTCATTGCCTTGCAGTCGATCATTTCCGGCGCCACCATTGATTTCATCATGACCACGGCCGCCACGAATATCATCGACGTCCCCGCCGCCGAAAAGAATATCATCGCCCTGTCCGGCTAAGATTAAATCGTTTCCTGCCCCGCCATCGACAGTATCATTTTCATCACCACTGACGATGGAGTCATTTCCGCCGCCGCCATCAATTGTGTCTTCGCCTTCATTTCCGCGCAAGACATCACTGCCCTCGCCACCAAAAATCTGATCATCGCCAAGGCCGCCAAAGATAAAGTCCCGCGCCAAACCGCCGGATATTATGTCATCACCACTTCCGCCGGCTAGAAAATCTCCGCCGTCACTGCCCGTGATTATATCATTTCCGCCCATACCGAAGAGGCGGTTCGTTTCTCCGCCAGCGATCAAAACGTCATCTCCGGCGCCGCCCCGGAGGTTTTCAACGCTATCCAAAGACGCGGTCCCGATAATATTATCATAATCATCAAAGAGTGTGATTGTCCCCGTGGCGAGATCACCTTCGATATGATCGACGGTTGCATCCACATCCAGACGGTCAGACCCTTCGCCGCCTATGATCGTGTTCGTACCGCCACCAATGGCGATAAGGTCATTCCCGCCACCTCCATCAATCGTATTATTTTGTCTGTTGCCGAAAAGTCTGTCATCGAAAGCTGATCCAATAATGTTCTCAAAGCCAGAAATTTCATCCCGACCAGAAGCCGCATTATTTGTGAAAGTCGAATTCAATCCGACCGTCACACCTTTGCCGTTTCCATTGTCGTAAGTTTCAAAAGAAAGCGTATCAGATCCGTCACCACCGCGCAAAATATCATCACCTGCGCCGCCAACAATCAGATCGTCGCCATCCCCACCTGATATAATATCGTCTTGGGAGGACCCTATAATTGTTTCGTCGCCAGCACTTCCTGCAACATTAATTTCTTGATTTTGCGCCCCCCAGTTCGTGAAACCAAATCCGGAAAGGTCCAAGAAACCGGCATTGCCTAGTGTAATATCCAGAATATCAACTGCGCTCGCTCCATATTGACTACCTTTAATTTCAAGAGTTTCTGAGAAGCCTGTTCCGCCAATTTGAGCGGCGTCAATAATAATTATATTTTCTGTCCCATTGGAACTCACCGCATTCGCGCCAAACTCCAAAATTTCGATCGACTCAATAATCAGACCTCTCAAGTCAATTTCGGAGCCCTCGGCAATATTGACTGAAAGCATGTCAACATCCGCACCGCCATTGACAATTTCGCCCGTGGCGGCGTCATCCTCATTAAAATATCTGAATATGTCATCGCCGCTTCCACCGCTTAGCGTATCAACGCCCGAACTCCCGAGAATTTCATCATTTCCGCCATTACCGCGAATACTGTCATTCTGCGTTGAGCCTACAATCGTTTCATTATCTCCATTGCCTATGACGTTGATTTCATTATTCGCGTTATTCCAATCGGTGAAAGTGAACTGCGAAAGACTGAAATTATCGACAACCCCTAAGAAGATTGTGAAAAGATCATTTGCGTTCGGGTTTTGCGGACTGGACCCGATGATGTGGAGATCATTCGCCAATTTGCCGACGTCGCCAAATTGGTTAGCAGTGAACACGGCTCCCGCTTCTCCGCCTTGGGCGGATGTTGCGAACTGGAACTCTTGGAATGAGACAAGATTCACGTCTCTAAAATCAATCTCGTCTCCATCAGCAATATCAATGGCTAGTCGATCTGTGCCCTCCAAACCACCGCTGATAAATTGTCCTGCAACCGCATCACTGGCGCTTAGAAATATCAATGTATCATCACCGGAAGCGCCAGATGCTTCCGTCAAATCTGCACTCACGTAGATCGTGTCATTACCAAATGAACCTGAGATTCGCTCAACATTCATAAAGCTATCATCGGTGGCAGAGGACTGGCCTGTAATATTAGAAAAGGCTATGCCTTCCACAGCATCAATCGTTACGCCATCTGCAAGGCCAGATAAGTTATAGCTCAGCCGATCTGAACCGGCTCTGCCATCAAAAAAAGACCCTGTGGCACTCAGATGGGCAATGTCGTTTTCATCACCTCCTGTAAAATTAGCAAAATTAACACCTGAGACTCTGAAAGTATTATTCGAAAGTAATGACCCAATGAAGGTTTCTACCTCCAAACCTTGAACAAGAGGAAAGCCTCCACCCTGACTGGTTACGACATAATCAGCTCCTGAAATAAAGCTACTGTCAACACGAATATCAACACCTGAGCTTGCACTGAGATCAAGCGTGTCTTGGCCGTCGCCACCATCAAACCTGTCATTCCCGCCAATGTAATTGAAGCGGTCATCGCCAGCATCGCCAAAAACGATGTTGTTATCGGACCGATCAAGGATGAGGTCGTCACCCCCGCCGCCATTGGCATTTTCGATTGAAAACAGGGAGTCCCCTACAGAGTTACCAATGCTTGACGGAAAAGCCTCTCCATTCGCCAGATCAATTGTGAGATTGGCAGAGGTATAGCTGTAATCCGCCGTGTCATTACCATTGCCCCCATCCAAAACATCATCACCGCCGCCGCCGATTAGAACATCATCTCCGTCACCTGCAAAAATTACATCATCGCCATTGCCGCCATCAATGCGGTTATTGTCATCATTGCCAGTGATGTTATCGTCACCACCACCCAAAATAAGGTTTTCGATACTGGTTAATGTTTCGCCGCCGAAACCGGCGCTCGTCCCAAAGGCCTGCCCTGTGTCTAAATTTACAGTCAGGTTGCCATTTGTGTAGGTGTAATCGCCTGTATCATTGCCGTCCCCGCCGTCAATCTGGTCAGCGCCGGTTCCGCCGGAGATGACATCATCACCATCACCGCCGTCCAGAATATCATCGCCGCCAAAGCCGAAAATGACATCATCACCGCCTTGACCGTAAACCGTGTTAACCGCGCCCGTGCCGGTATATGTGGAATCTCCATCCCCCGCATAGAGGATTTCGACATTGCTGATATTTATCGTCTCGCCATTCCCGGTGATGATGCCCGCCGCGAAATTGAAGTCATAATCGCCTTGGTCGACATCGCCAACACGAATGCCAAACAGTTGCATTCTCAACGTATCAATACCGTCGCCGCCATCAATTGTGTCCGTAAAACCCGATGCTGTGCCACCGTGATCCCATTGATAAAATGTATCATTTCCGGTGAAACCTTGCAGATTATCATTCTGGGAGCCTCCCACTATGATATCGTCATTGGCTCCGCCTAAAAGCAGGTCAGAGCCGAGACCACCAACAAGCGTATCTATTCCGCTACCACCTGACAGAACATCGTCACCGCCATATCCAACGAGGAAGTCGTCGCCGCCATTGCCCGTGAATATGTTTGCGTCTTCACTGCCGCGTATATCATCATCACCGTCGCCGGATGTGATATTTTCAAAATCGATCAGTGTTGCGGCACCACCCGTTTCTATGCCCAGGTCCTGTATCCGCAGAATGCCGTCACTTCTCATATCAAGTGTGACGGATATGTTCGGCAGTGTTGACATATAACTAAAGCTGTCAATACCTGAGCCGCCATCAACCCTACCCGAGAGGTTCGTTGGAGCCGTATTAAAGATTAAGGCATCGTCTCCCGCACCCAAATCTATCAGATTGATAGCCGTCGTTTGCGTGACTGTATCATTGCCGGTCGATAGATAGAAGTTGCCCGTTGTTGCCACGTTAGTATTCGTCAGTGTATCGTCACCCGCAGTCCCGATATAGTTTCCGGCCTCGTCGACAGTCCCTTCAGACGCATAGGAATAAACCTCATATTGCTCATCACCGGAGGCATCCGTGTAAATCAGGGCAAAGCGTGAGACAGAGATGGGTTCAATGTAATACACGAACTCACTCCTTAGAAAGGAGTTTGTCAAATTTTGAATGAGAATTTCAGACCCGACCGGCGTTACACCCGTATCATAGCGTTGAATATGAAGTGTATTCGTTGCCCGATCTAAAATACTGACAAGATATTCGCCCGTAGGCGAACCCGCAGAATTTTCCAAGGCGGTCAATTGTTGTACGTCCCCACTGGTTGCCGTGCCCATCGGAACAATGAGGTTTGACCCTAAAACGCCCGTATCCGCATTAACAAAAGCAATATGCATTAGACCATCGCCACCTGAATTCGATGATTCTGAATAGAGAACCGCAAGGCTTCCCCCGCCCATATGTGCGACGTCATGAACTGCTCTGATCGAACCATCACTGGCAGATGTTAAGTTGATACTTAGATGGCTTGACCCATCAGGATTTGTAACTTCTACATCTATTGTTCTACGTAAATTTAGTCCAAATGTATCATTGTCAAAAATGACGGTCGCGAATCGACCACTATCCAAGGAGACAATACCTTCGTTGAACGGATTTTCATTATTGGAACCCGTAAGAAGACTGCTATCCTCTGTAACCAAAAAAGGCCCCGTTGTCGTGCCCATATCATCTACGGTCCATCCATAAATGGGCTGGTCACGCGAAAAATTATCTGTGTTAAATAGTCTTGCGACAATAAAAATAGTTCCCGCATCATTTATAGACATGGAGAGATCTTGCCCAATGTTAGAAAAAGAGCCTAGACTGAGTGACTGCGTCGAAACGAGCGTCGCCGTTTGACTGTAAGTGAAGATGCTAAGAGTATTTGTATCAAAATCTGCTCCAAGGATGGCAAATCCTCCACCCGAAAGCGCAACAGAGCCAACCAGGATCGAGTCCCCGGGTAAAGCTGTGGTGGCGTTGATGAAGCCCCCAAAACTGTCGGTCACATAGCCCACACTATTTCCAACACTCGCAATCAATATGTTGCCATTTGAAAGCGCCAGCATATCTCCCTTCGGCCCCGCCAGAGAAGCACTCTCCTGCCAGAGTGTCGGCGTCACAGGGGCGTTAACAGTCATATTGAAGCTCGGCATATGAAACGCAACGGGCACAAATGAGACGGTGTTTGTAAGGATGGAATCAGAGTCTTGCATACGCGAGAACGCCTCTAATCCCAGACCCAGATTGTTAAAATAATCAATATTTTCCAATAATTTAAACATATCTCACTCCAATATGTAGGGGCATGAAACATAGCGGTCTATATTTAGAATGGCCCCATCCATGACTGTTCATACAGTCAAATTTCTTCCCCTTTATCCAAGTGGAAAATGGCGCGCATACTCAAAATTGAGTATAAGGCGAAATTTTTTATGAGTGGGAAGGCGGGAGTTACGACTTTGGTTGTAGAGACTCGTGACTGTTCGATTTGCCTGCGGCCAACGTGCCAATCGCGAAATAGGCGGCAATTTTCAAAAGCAGCGGAATACCTGCGTAGAATCCGACTAATATCACTCTGTCATGTGTTTCCACCGGACGAAGACTCGTCCCTATACTGGCAGTCCCTTCCGTCAATCCGATAAACCCTAATATTGGAAAAGCAATCAGCATCGGGAATGTTATAGAAAGTTTTGAAGATGCGTTTTTTATTGCCGTTACAAGTCCTGCAAATTCAGGCTGCCCTTGACGTCGACCGCGTCCAATTTGATCCGCCAGCAGTGAAACGGATAAAACACTATCGGCGACCCCTGAAACACCCAAAATCAGACTGACAATAAACATCGGAACTTTATCACCCACCCCCAAAAATAGTAGGGCAACATAACCACAAATACCCAGCAGCGTCGCAATCCGCCAAGTCCGTATCTTCCCGATATGACGCGAGAGGATTATCCAAAGCGGAATACCCACAAGCATACCGAGGCCGGACCCGATCCAGAATAGTCCTACAAGTTTCGGCATCTCCAAAACATATGTGATGTATAAAAGGCTTAAGGCGCCACCAAACGACTTTGCGGTAATTAGAATAAAAAACGTCCCGATAATTTTTTGTATCTCGTGATGCCCCCTCAACGCTTTCAAGGCCGCTCTCAGCTTGGGCTGTGGCAATCTGTTTGACGCGATATCACTGGGCATAAGCCAGAGATAAATTGGCATCACGATAATGCTGACGATAAAAATTAAAGTCACAACATTGGACAAGGCCTGCGATGTACTCTCCGTCCAAATCAGAGGTGCCGCCGCCCCTATCAGACCTCCAAGGATGAGGAACAGCGTTTTGCTTGACGCTAAGACCGTCCGTTCATGCGGATCTTCCGACATTTCCAAGCCCATTGCCGCCTGCGGAATTTCGCAGATCGTGAAGCTGAAAAAGTAAAGACAACTTACGAGGAGCAGGTAAAGCGGTGTCACTGAGTCAGTTTGTTTCAATAGTAAGTAAACCGCGCAACAAAACAGAGGCAGGCCCAGAATAACCCACGGCTTTCGACGCCCAAAACGAGTCCGCGTTCTATCTGTTAAAATCCCAACCGTCGGGTCCGTGATAATATCAAAGCCCCGGCCAATCGCAAAAAGCACGCCCACCAGGCCTAGCCCCAACCCAAGATCCAGCGCATAGTAAGTCGGGACTATCATCATGAGGGTGACCCACCCCATTGAGAGCGGGAGCATAAGACTGCCATAGGACAAAATCTGCCAAATCGAGAGTTTTGGCGACACGTCTCTGCGCATTCTATCAGCGTCTGATTGCGTCACGTTCGGCTCCCTTATGTCCAACGCGTTATCATTTTGATCTATAAAATCTATATTTTACGCCAATTTTCTCGGCTTCATACTCAATTTTGAGTATGAAGCCGCTTTAGAAATGATTTATGGGCAAGTCACCGAAACGGGGGAAATCGTGACGGCATTCGAAAATGTAGACTTGGTTGACGGACTTTACACCGTGGCGATGGAGCCTGAACGGTTTAGAGAACTCGCTGATATTTGGAGCGATTATCTCAAAAAAGTGGATAGTCAGTCCACATCGACACTGGAAACGGATTTCAATAAATTAGAGAGCCATCTGCTGCGCGCTGAGGCGATTTTCGACATGGTGGAGTCAAATACCGCAATTCTTCCCCCGCGATTATTGGAAAAAATCAATCAGGACCCTCAAGTTATTCTGGCGATTGATAAAACAGGCGTATTTGAAGCTGTAAATAATGCCGGGCAGGCACTTTTAGGGGTCAAAAAAGGCGACACGCTTGAGAATTTAAATTTCCCAAGAGAAACCATCGACATGATCTCTTTTGCCGTAAAGTCACGGTTTGCGTCTTCTGTGGATCATGTTGAAGGTATGCCGAGTTTGCAGCGTTTAATTCGGGAAAAAGAAGATGCCCCTTTATTAATATCTCTTGCCGACTGGATGAATTCTGATGGCAGTCGACTGGTTTTATTGAAGACAGTTGACTTCATCTGGCCCGACTATTTGACGCCCATTATTACCGAAGCCTTTGGCCTGACGGACGCGGAAGCGGACATCATAAAGCTCATCGTGGAAGGGAAATCTGTACAAGATGTAGCTAAGGCCCGGGAGAGCAAACTCACAACTGTCCGAGCTCAAATTAGGGCCATTTACGCAAAGACAGCTACACGCAATCAATCCGAATTCATTCGGATGGCAATCGGCCTAACAACCATGCAGATGATGGAGCGCGAGAGCTATCGCAGCTTTGCCAATCGTGTGGATGGCGGAACACCTCTCGCCTATCCAAGATTTGAGCACGAACATACAATGACGCTGCCGGATGGCCGTATTTTGGATTATGCCGTCTTTGGCGCTCCGAACGGTAAGCCTTGCTTGTTTTTTCACAGCGAGCTTCTTGGCAATATCTGGCCCGCAAAGATTGTGGATTATGCGACAGTAAAGGGCTTACGGATTATTGTACCGGCACGTCCATTTTACGGTAGAAGTGATGGGTATCCAAAGAATGTCGATTACCCAACACAGACGGCAATAGACTTTATAGCGCTCTTAGACCACCTTAACATTCGTCGGGCGTTGCTAATTGGACAAACCTTGGGCGGCATGTATGCGCTCGCCCTGACTAGGGATTTCCCTGACCGCGTTGCCGGAATGGTTATGATTACGCCAATGCTGCCACATCTCAAAACAGAGCATAATACAGGCATGCCTAAGCTTCATCGGTTCATATCTGATGTCGTTCGACGACAACCAAGACTGCTGAACTTTATCGCGCGCGCGGGCAGCGGATATTATCGGCGTGTCGGCCCCATTCGATTCCTACGACATGTGTTTGGCGATCTAGAATGTGATGTCGATATCATCAACGATCCCGTCAACCAAGAAGCGCTCATTCGAACACTTCAATTCGGGTCCGCTCACGGCCACAAGGGGTATGTCGCGGGTTACTCACACATGATTTTCGACGCAGTGGATTTGATGAAACCGCTACCATTTCCGATTTATGGAATCATTGGTGATAAGGATAAAAATACTAGGTTTGACCGAGCAAAAAGCCTTCAAGATATCGGTGTAAACTTTAATATAGTAATTGCAAAAGGCGGTGGAGAACTTCTTATATATAGCCACCCATATCTTGTCGTGGACACGATGCTGATAAGCTGGAAAGTCGCGACTTCGGATTAGTGTGCCCAGTGAATGGCATGATCCATCAATTCTAAATAGGCAATGAACGGAGTGTCAGAGGAAATGAAGATCGTTCCGACAATGGACTCTAACGTCCGCAATGAGGGTAAATCTACGCTCTTCAAACCGAAAAGCTGCCGATAATAGTTGTGGATGAAGTCAGAGTTCACAGGAATAGCAGGTCACTCCAGAATGGAATTGCGAGACAGGCAATGGGACACGATAGATAGTCGATTGGGACATGATCAAACCCATTCTATAATTATTAGCCTTCATATTGACCGATAGGATTGCACCATATTTGATACCTCATGTTTGAGATAAGAGAGTATCTTGATGGAGAGGGATCGAGACGTTTTGCTGATTGATTTAATGCGCTCGATACAAAATCGGCACTGAAAGTGACAACTCGTCTAGCACGCCTCGAAAGAGGCAACACTTCAACCTTGAAAAGCATCGGCAAAGGGCTCTGGGAATGTCTTATTCATTGGGCCCGGGTTTAAGGGTATATCTAGGGCGGGATATCGATAAATTGGTCATCTTATTTGGAGCGGCGATAAAACGTACGCGAGGCACGCCTAACTTATCCAGAGTCCATTTGGCAGGTCGCGATGAGCGTTCCACCAAACGGATCATCCCTGGCTTCTCTGAGGCGGGATATCTCATTCTTCGTTGCCCCCATCCCCGATCATGCTTTTTTAGCAGGCCGTTCTCGAGTGTAAATTCAGCCAAGTACTCCTTTAGCTCACGCGCTTCAGACCGTAGCCCTTTGGCTTCAGCCGTATTGGCTTAGCGGGCGATATCCCCTGCTAGCCGTTTCTTGCCGGCTCCCAAAAAAACCTTCGACTGTTTGCAGTATATGCCCTCTCGGCAGCAAAGTTTTGCAACGCTCTCTTCACCCCGAAAGCCATCTAGCACAATGCGGATCTTCTCTTCAGCAGAGTACTGCTTACGTATCTTAAGTTTGATATCTTTGACGATGCGATCGCCAGAAGTTTCTCTAGTCTTTCTCATTCTTCTCTCCATGAGATTGAAGATGAGCGAAAAGTCTCTCTTAGCTGTGACCTAAATCCGTGCCATGAGCGCTGACGTTAGACAATCTCTTTTAGAGGGTTATCAAGAAAGGCTATATGACCAATTAGGTCATTTAACTAATCATTTTTTGATGCCATCAGAGTCGGTAAGCTATCTGGTCTCTCTATAGGCTGCAGGGCTTTCACCTGTCCATTTTTTAAAAGCCCAACTAAAAACCCGTTTTGACTACGATATCCGAAATAGCTGTTTGATTATTTTCCCTTGCCTGTTCGGTGGTTAGGCCACCGTGTAGGCGTATGGTTATTCTACGGGTGCGCTTAGAACGACCTACCATTCGGTATTGAATCAGATAAGTCTTCTTGCCAGATGGTAAAATTTTCCACTCAAAACAAGCCAGGTCTGAGTCCAACACGTAATATGTTTTATCTTTCGATTTCTACTTATTTACTATTCGTTTAGTCAGTTTCATAACAACAATATGACTTCTCCGCCTCTAGTTCCAGTAAGCACGATGACAGAAACCAGCAACTCACTCGGTCTAATGAGAGATAACAACCGCTGTTTATTTTCAATACCTTACCCTATTTAGAAAAACTCAAGACAACACCAAAAAAACTCTAGCATAGATTTGGATATGATCAGGTCGAGAGTTCAATTCTCTCCCGCGGCACCAGTCCAATCTTCAATCTTTTGCACCACTTTTGAGCTTAACGGCTTTTTCGTCTTTTTCTGCCTATACTCTAACAACTTAGCATTAAAATGACCGGAAATATGCCATGAACTCCCATGTCGAAGCGACGCAAAAAGCGGAAGCGGGACTTATTTCCTTAGACGTCATGCAGAAATTGCAATTTGAATGGCTGGCCAGATTGAGTCGCATGAGCGGCCTCGCCTCCATGATCATAAATTCCGATATGGAAATCATCTATTATGAAGACCGTATTCTCGATATGTTGGAATTTGACCACGGCGTTGATCTAACGGGAACCTCACTGCTGGGTGTTGTATCTGAACTGGCCGTTCGCGGTGATTTCGGACCTGGGGATAAGCAAATTTTTTGTGATCTCGTGCGGGCTGAGATAAACAGAGTGCCATCCGAAGGCGAGGTTAAACCCAAAACATTATCCCTCATTACCCCAAAAGGTAGACGCCTCCTCTTTCGTCAAGATTTGGATTTGGACGGAATTTACCTGCTGACCTGTAAAGATATCACGAGTGACCATATTAAGCGTCACGCCCTAAAAGTCGCACTGGATAGCAGTGTTTCTGGCTATATGATTTACAATCTCGAGACTGAGAAGTTTGAGATACATGGTGAGGCCGGACGCAGAGCCTTGGGGGATGTACTCACGCGACGCTTGATGGATAAAGGTATTGAAAGTATTCTTCACCCCAAAGACATTGAGAAAGTCCGCGACACTTGGGCAAAAGGATTAGCGAGCAAAGAATCTTGGACCTCCACTTTTCGTGTCATTGACCCAGAAGGACAGGTTCGTTGGATCAGATCACAGGCAACACCGCAATTATCCGAAAGCGGTAGAGTAAACATGGTGATATTCTTCTATACCGAGGTCACATCACAATTGCGGATTCAGGATGAGCTGCGTCAATCAAAAGAAGTCGCGGAAAAGGCCTTAAGTGCTAAAAATAATTTTCTGGGGCGGCTCTCTCACGAGATCCGAACCCCCATGAATGCAGTCGTCGGAATTGCAGACGCCCTTATCCATCATAATGGCGACCCGAAAATCATGCCGAAACTGGAATTAATTCAAACATCCGCTGAAAAAATCGTCAAAATTGTGGATGAAAGTCTCCAGCATACAAAATTATCAGAAGCAAAAATGGAACTAGACCCAGTTAGTGCCTCCCCACGTGAAGTAGTCGAAGCGGCTTGCGCGCTTTGGGAACAACAAGCGATTAAGACCGAAGTAGATTTGAATTGCCGTATTGACCCCTCTGTCCCGGATACAATTATTTTTGATCCGCATCGCTACGAGCAATGTATCAATAATTTACTCTCTAATGCGCTAAAATTCTCACCTGGGGGTACGGTGAATGTTATTCTGACAACGATAGGGGAAGGCCCAAATAGGAAGCTCGTCCTAGCCGTGAAAGACAATGGTATCGGCATGAATGAGGCCCAGTTAAATGGACTTTTCGAAGCTTTCACCCAAGCGGATAAATCCATATCCGGAAAGTTCGGCGGCACTGGACTTGGCATGAATATCACAAAGCAAATCATCGAACTTATGGGCGGTAATGTGAGTGCAAAATCTACGAGTGGCGAAGGAACCGTTGTCGCGATGACACTTCCCATCCAAGAGGAACGCCGCGTGGAAGATCGTCGTGAGTCTACCCAGACACTTGTATCGGATATGTTGGATAGTGCCGTTCCGCCAAAATCCGGCTATGAAAACCTGCGCGTTTTGGTTGTCGATGATAACGCGACGAACCACATGGTTGTGTGCTCACTCTTGGACACATTGGTCGCAAGCATCGAGGTGGCAGAAAACGGGATTGAAGCCATAGCGAAACTCAACGCCGCGGAGTTTGATGTTGTTCTAATGGACATCCATATGCCGATAATGGACGGCATAGAGGCAACACTCGCAATTCGGAGCAATCCGAGCGCTTATTCAGATATTGCCATCATCGCTCTGACAGCAGACCCGCAATATCAGCAGAAACGGCTTTGCAAGAATATTGGGATGAATGATGCTTTGGCGAAGCCCATTAAGCTGACCGAACTCCTTGCAGCCTTTGACCGTCTTGCATTGAAACAGTCGAGTATTGAAATCGCAGCCTAGCCAAGCGCTCTCGGTCACGTTAGTCTATAACTCTGACTGGAGATACGGAATCAATGCGACCTGCCACTAAATTTTCCCTTTTGACTTGCGCCGCAATCGGACTTGTTGCCTGCAATGACGGTCAAAATACTCAGACTATAAGCGGATCCAATCAAGCTTCTGCCGCATGGTGTATATCGGGTGGTCCGATTCACACCGCCAATGATCAAATGCCTGTCGCAGAAGCCGTCGCCATTCGCAAAGGCCTGATCACTTATGTCGGTGAAAACGCTGGTGATTGGTGCGCTGAGTTTGGCGGAAAATCCAGTCAGACGATCAATCTAGCCGGCGCGGCAGCCTATCCCGGGCTGACCGATGCGCATGGTCATTTGATCGGTATCGGCCTTCGGGAGATGACGCTAAATCTTGAAGACACAAGCTCCGTTACAGACTTGCAGGACAAATTGCGTGTGGCTGTTACAGAGGCCGCGCCCGATGAGACGATTTACGGTCGTGGCTGGATCGAAACCCATTGGCCGGAAGGTCGCTTCCCTACGCGTCAAGACCTGGACGCGGTTGCCACAAATAATCCCGTCATTCTGGAACGGGCAGACGGTCATGCCAGCGTTGTCAATACACGCGCCCTTCAGGCTGCTGGCATTACGGGTGCGACTGAGTCTCCCTTCGGCGGCGCTATTAATGTGGACGCTGACGGTCAACCCACAGGCATGTTGATTGATAATGCCGTCTCACTTGTTCAAAAACTCATGCCTGAATTGACACAAGACCGGAAACGCGAAGCCTATATTAAAGGGGCAGAACTCTACGCCTCGCGCGGCTGGACCGGTATACATTCCATGTCCGTTGATCCTGCCGATATTCCAATGATCAACTCCCTCGCTAATAGCGGTGATATAAAAATCAGGGTCTATAATTCAGTCGATCTGTTCCCGACACGTACAGAACAAACCCTTACGCGCGTGACCCAAATGAAGGACGTGCAGAACAAGCTCGTTACCACTCGGGCGGTGAAACTCTATTCAGATGGTGCGCTAGGGTCTCGCGGTGCCGCCCTGCTCGCGCCCTATTCCGATGATGAGAAAAATACAGGACTGATGTTACTTCGGGAGTCGCAAGCGAAATCAATCCTCGACGCGGCCCTGCGTAGCGGAACACAGATCAACACCCACGCGATCGGCGATCGTGCCAATCGACGCGTCCTCGACTGGTATGAGGAGGCCTTTGCCCGCGTGCCCAAAAATCAATGGGCCGAGCAGGACCCACGCTGGCGGATTGAACACTCCCAAATCGTCGATTTAGAAGACCTTCCCCGCTTTAAGGCGCTTGGCGTCATTCCTTCCATGCAGCCCAGCCATGCCATCGGAGATCTACATTTTGCGCCGGATCGTTTGGGTAAAGATCGTTTGGCGGGTGCCTATGCGTGGCGAGCCCTCATTGATAGCGGTGCGATTATCGCGGGCGGCTCAGACGCCCCCGTCGAAGTGGGAGACCCGCGAATCGAGTTTTATGCTGCAACACAGCGAAAAGATTTGAAGGGTTTCAACAATGAAGACTGGAATGAGGAACAGAAGGTCACACCTGAAGAGGCCTTGAAAATGTTCACACTCTGGCCAGCCTATGGCGCGTTTCAAGAAGACGAAATCGGCTCTCTGGAAGTCGGAAAAAAAGCAGATATATCAGTTTTCGCAACCGACATGATGACGGCAAGCGGACCAGATATTTTGACTGCTAAACCTGTCATGACAATGGTGGATGGACGCTTGGCCTTTGATGGGCGGTAGCTTACCCCCACGCCGTCTAAACGGATCAATCGCGGAAGTTTTTGAACTGAACCGGCTGTTCCAGCCCCATCGCTTTCACGAATTGCATGGTGGCTTGAAGGTCATCACGTTTTTTACCAGTGACACGTAATTCCTCACCCTGGATCGCGACTTGGACTTTGATTTTCTCACCCTTGATGGCCTTAACGATCTTCTTGGCGGTTTCCTTATCAATACCTTCTTTGACGGTGATGCGTTGACGGACACTCATACCTGAGGCTTTTTCTTCTTTACCGTAATCCAATTGGCCCGGCTCAATTCCGCGTTTGTGAAGATTACCGCGCAGAATTTCCTGCATCTGTTTGAGCTTCAACTCGTCATCGGCGAGCACCGTCATCCCCCCGTCTTTCACTTCGACAGAAGAGTTTGAGCCTTTGAAATCATAACGGACGGAGATTTCACGCGTGACATTTTGCACCGCATTATCGACTTCGGACATGTCAACTTCAGAGACGATATCAAAAGATGGCATAGGGGACTCCTAGTTAAATAACTGCTTGGGGATAAGGAGCCTATTCAAGACAGACAAATAATGTCCAAGCAAAAATATGATTGAGTATCCCGGGATCGTTCCGGGACACTCATATATAATTAAATTAGACTTTCTGATTTGTGTAGGCGCGCAGTTCTTTCCGCGCGACCTGCATCCGGTGGACCGCGTCGGGTCCGTCGGCGAAGCGGAGCGTCCGCATTTGGGCATACATGCCCGCCAGTGGTGTATCCTGCGATATACCCGTACCGCCATACATCTGCATCGCTTCGTCGATGACTTTCAACGCCATATTCGGCGCGGCAACCTTGATTTGCGAGATGAGCGGCGCAGCGGCACGCGGATCGCCCTGGTCCATCATCCAAGCCGCTTTCAGGCAGAGCAGTCTGGCCTGCTCTATCGCGATACGACATTCGGCGATGATGTCATAATTCGCGCCCAACTTTGCAAGCGGACGACCAAAGGCTGTTCGGGAGACAGCGCGGCGACACATCAGCTCCATGGCGCGTTCGGCTTGTCCAACAGCGCGCATACAATGATGGATACGACCCGGTCCAAGACGGCCTTGCGAGACTTCGAAGCCCCGACCCTCGCCAATCAGAAGCGCATCCGCAGGAACACGTACGTTCTCGAACTTCATGTGAAGATGACCATGCGGCGCATCATCCTGTCCGAAGACTTTCATGGCGCGAAGCTTGGTGATGCCGGGCGTGTCAGCGGGTACAACAAACATGGAGTGTTGCTGATGACGGCCCTTTTCGCCATCACGCGGCGCGGTCCGCGCCATGAGGATATAGACTTTCGTCCGGCTGTCCCCTGCGCCTGACGACCAATATTTCTCGCCATTAAAGACCCATTCGTCACCGTCTTTCACGGCGCTGAAATCAAGATTTGTCGCATCTGAAGACGCCACATCAGGTTCTGTCATCAAATAGGCAGACCGGACTTCGCCTTCAAGCATTGGTTTCAACCAACGTTCTTTATGCTCGTCCGTGCCATATTTTTCGAAGACCTCCATATTGCCAGTATCCGGCGCAGAACAGTTGAAGACTTCCGGTGCGAGATGGGACCAACCCATTTCTTCGGCGAGATAAGCATATTCAACCGTGGAAAGGCCGTAGCCCTTGTCAGAGGCCGTCAGGCCTGTTTTCGTGAGCCAGAAATTCCAGAGATCTTTCGAACGGGCTTTCTTCTTCCAACCGTTCAGAAGTTCCATCTGACGCTCAGTATGAGTCCAGCGGTCTTCCGCATTTTCCGTTTCCGCATGCCACTCATTTTCGTGGGGCATGACGTCATTGCGGACAATCTCGCGCACTTGGTCACATAATTTCTCGACGCGCTCGGTGCGCCCTAAATCCATATTTGCCATCTTATATCTCTCCTGTTCTTATTTTTTCTCTGGCCGTTTCTGCGAGAGCCATGACCATTTGGCCGTAACTTTTAAAGCGCGGGTCTTTCGTCGACCCATCAACATAGCGGAAGTAAAGCTGTTGGATAATCACGGCCAAGCGCCATATCCCGTAGACGTAGTAATAGGCCATATCTGACACGTCATAGCCTGTGCGTTTCGCGTAAAAGTCCAAAACCTCTTTGCGGGTCATCATACCCGCATCCATACTGGGCTGACGCACAGTCAGTTTCATATGTGGCGGATCGTCCGCCTGCACCCAATAGGCCAGCGTATTGCCGAGATCCATGAGCGGGTCGCCCAGCGCAGAAATTTCCCAGTCAATAATCGCGCTGACCTGCGTTGGGTCTTCGGCATTGAGGATACAATTATCTATGCGGTAATCCCCATGCAGGACTGAGACGAGGCCGGAATCAGCCGGCATTTTTTCTTCCAGCCAGTCCTGAATATCGTCATATTTCGGGATATCTTCGGTCCAAGCTTTCTTGAACCGCTTATTCCATCCCTTGATTTGTCGCTCAACATAGCCTTCGGGACGGCCAAAGTCAGACAGCCCTGCGGCCTCAACATCCAGCGTATGGAGATCGCAAAGACGCGACCAGAAATTCTCGCAGAGCTGACGCGTTTCCGTCTCGCCCCAATTCCAGTCTTTTGGGATCTTGTGAAGGATGTGACCGTCCACGCGGTCCATGACATAGAACTCACTGCCGATGATGCTCTCATCATCGGTGTAGTAAAGACAAGGCGGGACGGCCGGAAAGACGGGTTTGAGATCACGCATAATGCGATATTCGCGAAACATGTCATGACCGGATTTCGGCTTTGTTCCAAAGGGCGGACGGCGGAGAACAAGTGGTCGGTCCGGATAGTCCACGGCATAAGTCAGATTCGATGCACCAGACGGATATTGTGTGACTTTCGCCTCTCCCGTGAGTCCCGGAATAGCGGCTTTCAAAATCGGATCGACCTTGGACATGTCGAGGGCTTCGCCCTCACGCACTTCAATTGTAGGATTGGCTTCGCTCACTAGATAATCGCTCCAGCATCGACAACCATGCCCTGCCCCGTGAAGTAGCTGGCTTCGTCGCTGACCATATAAAGCACAGAGCCAACCATTTCCTCTGGCTGTGCCATGCGGGAAATGGCGAGTTGCTCATCCATATATTTCTGCATGCCTGGTTGCTCTTTGAGGGCAGAAGCAAGCTTTGTATCCGTGAAACCAGGTAAGAGCGCGTTCACGCGAATGCCGTGATTGCCATACTCCTTGGCCAGACCTTTGGTCATGTTGATGAGCGCGGCTTTCGTCATGCCGTAAATCACGCGGCCCTTACCTGGCTGGATACCGTCAATGGACGCCACGTTCACAATAGCGCCTTTACCGTTTTTCAGCATGAGGGGGATGGCAGCGGAGGACAGGAAATACGGTCCCTTCACGTTGACCTCGAATGTCTTGTCATATGCCCCCTCATCCGCCTTATGCGCAGGACCGAAATAAGGATTGGTTGCACCGTTGATGATCAGAATATCAAGACGTCCGTATTTCTCTTCGATCATCTCGACCGTGCGGCCATGATGGGATAGCTCGCCGAGATGAAGTTCTGCACTAATTGCCTCACCACCATCCGCGCGAATGGCTTCCGCCACCTTCTCGCAATCCGCCTGTTTCCGGCTGGAACAGATAACGGTCGCGCCGTGCTGCGCCAAACCATGTGCAACAGCTTCGCCAATACCACGGGAGGCACCGGCGACAAGGGCTACACGGCCCGAAAGATCAAAACGTTTTGTCATGAGATTACCCTTTATTCTTGAAGGCTTCGCCGACTTTGGCTTTTAATTTTCGCATCCCGGACAGGTAGGCATCGGGATGAAGGGCGCGATTAATGAAGTAATCCTTCACGACCTTATGTGGGAAGACGTAAAACTCATCGGCTTCAATCGCAGCTTTCAACGCATTCGCAACATCTTTTGGTTCCAGCAATCCGTCCTTTGACCCCTCCGCCATTGGCATGCCTTTGGTCATGTTGGAGCGGACATATTGCGGACAGATACAATGAGACTTGATACCCTGATCGCCGTGTTCAATCGCGATGCTCTCCGCAAAGCTCACAGCGGCATGTTTTGTACAAGAATAAGAAGCGCTGCCAATCTGATTCAACAGACCCGCGGCAGAGGCTGTAATGACAAAACGTCCTGACCCACGCTCCACCCAAGACGGCACAAGCGCACGCGCCGCATAGATAGAGCCCATAACATTGACTTGCCAATTGGCTTGCCAGCTCTCATTGCTCGCCCCGCCAACGTAGCGGCCATTACCCGACCCGATACCTGCATTGGAAATGTAAATGTCGATAGGACCGTGATCGGTCTGAACCGAGTCAATAAATGCGATAACGGATTTTTCATCCCCCACATCACAGACATAGGGCGCTGCGCCTATCTCTTTCGCTGTTTCAGTAGGGAGCGTCAGGTCGCTAATCGCAACCGTTGCCCCCTCTGCAATGAACATCTCGGCTAGGCCCCTGCCGATTCCCCCTGAAGCGCCCGTTATGGCGACGATTTGATTTTTAAACATGCGCATTGTGTAAAGTGCCCACACAGGGGTTCAAGTCCCAAATTTGAATGTCGCCATTCAATCAATATTGTGTCAAACTCTTTACAGGGAGACTTGGCGTGACAAACACAGAAACAGGAACCGGTGAAGGCGAAGCCGCCTTACTCTTGGCGGGTGAGGACCTCCTATCGCGCGATAATATCCCCGATAAAAACCAACGCCTCAAATGTTTCTCCTGCGACACACCCTATATGGGCGTTTTCTGTCATGCCTGTGGGCAAAAAAACGATGATATGAGACGATCTCTCTTCAGCCTCATCATCGATATGCTCGGGAATATTACTGCGTTCGACTCTCGTATTTGGCGCACATGGGCAAAGCTTCTGACACGCCCAGGTAAAGTCGCCCGCGAATATGCAAACGGTAGCCGGACGAAATGGACATCCCCCGTGCGCGCCTATCTCGCCATGTCTATTCTACTGTTCGGTTATATTGCCATCACCGGCACACAAATCCTCAGCCTGACGATGGATGTTGAGAGGGAAGAAGGCGCCCCCGAAGCTTTGTCAGAATTGAAGCCTTCGCAACTCAATGCTGACTTTCAACTTCTTATGTTTGAGACGAATCGATCACTCGAAAACAGGCGGGAAGACAGTAATTCTGAACTTGTTGACTTTCTTC
Source organism: Litorimonas sp. WD9-15 (assembly GCF_050271975.1). Classification (NCBI taxonomy): domain Bacteria; kingdom Pseudomonadati; phylum Pseudomonadota; class Alphaproteobacteria; order Maricaulales; family Robiginitomaculaceae; genus Litorimonas; species Litorimonas sp. WD9-15. The sequence continues at coordinate 2,010,705 of NZ_CP189850.1, read as the reverse complement.
TGAACTATGAAGAACCACTTGCGTTTGATTACGTAAATGGATCCTTCAAACTTGTCGAAGAGGGTTATGAGAGACCGAATGATGCACCCGCAAAAAGAAATGTAAATATCAATACGGAAGACTTTGATGAGGCGGAGGATTTCTTTGAGGATCTATTCGATCAATCTGATGGCGAGACTGAAAACTCTTCTACTTTTGAACCACCAACAACCAATGACGTTATTGAAACGGGTGAAGGTAGCTATGTCATTATCAACGGGAAACGAATGAGCCCGCAAGAAGCTTCCAGCAGGGGTGTTGCAGCACTCAAGCTTTTATTGTCTCGCCCCGAAATTTTTAATGATTATTTCTCGACATACCTGCCCCGCGTGATGTTTTTCATGATGCCATTCGCGATGTTCATTGGCATTGTCTTTATTCGCGGAAGGGGCAATGCCCTACTCTATGATCACCTCGTACATACGGCTTACATCCACGCCGTCTTCTTTTTCCTGCTCTTAATCGGCCTTGTTTTAGGACAGCACACCCCCATTCCGCCGAGTTGGTTGATGGGATTACTCACACTCTACATGCTGCTATATTTGCCGATGAGCCTGAGTGGTATGTTCCAACGGGGCCCCATTAAAACGATCTGGAGCAGTTATGCGATTGGGTTCATCTATTTCATTACCATGACCATCATTATTACAACATTGACGATCATGGCGTTTATTAATGTGATGGACCAAGCCCAACTCGGGTCATTTTCTTACGGATAGGACGTCCGGTTTCGGCGCACGATCCCCGAACCACCAGAGGGTCGAGGCCGTCGCCGCAAACACAGCCGCTTCCGCAATCGCGGGCGTCTGGGCTTTCAGGAATATCCAGGCCGTGATGAACCACAAAAGCAGTGTTAGGATTGGTCGCACCAGTCGCAACGTGTTAATCACCCACCGGCTCGCAGGTCCAATTGAGGCCTCCGCAATGATGGAAGCGCTTAACCCCGCCCAAGAGCCAGCCTGAGCCGCAAGCGCCAGTTCCATTTCCGTCTCAACGGCCTGTGCATGCATATTCAGTTCATGCAGTTTTATCTCATGGCCCCATCTCGCCTGCTCTTGCTCAAACGTCTGTTTGCGCTCAAAAAACCCTGCGATACGGCCAAGCGCTGTTCCAAAAATACCAAAAATACCGCCCGCAACGGCGTCTAATCCAAGTCCAATTATGTCAGCCATAAGTCTCTCGCAATTTGGGACGACCACCATTGGCGGGGGCGTCCGAGGTCAATGTGTAAAAATGTTGTGTAAAAGCCGAAGCCCGTGAAACCCGCTTTGCGGCAAGCTTGGAGCAAGTCTTGTCGATTATGACCGGAGGCCCGAATATCCACGGCCAGTTTCAGGTGTTGGGATAAGGGGGCACCGCCAACTCTCGCATTATGCAAAGCGCAGCGATGGGCAGATAATATCTGAAATGGCTTACCGACATCATACCGAGCGAGCTGTAGCCGGTCCATAAAAACCGGCCAGCCATATGACTCTCCACAATGGCGGCAGGCCATTTCCGCTTCAGAAAAATTAGGCCATCGCCAGACTTCAGGTCTGTGAATAATAAGATTGTCGGAGCTTTTTCTGTCGTGTTTCACAGATTGAAAATAGCCCGGCTTTCATAACCGGGGATGCAAAAGAAAAAGCCCGCCAAATGACGGGCTTTTTGAAGATCTTTATCAAGGATTAAGTTTCTAAGTGAACTGACCCAGTTTGCGCGCCTTCTTGGCGGCGAGATAATAGAAGGTTACACGTTGCTTGAAGCGTTCGCCCTTCATTTGCTGACAGATGTCTTTGACGAGGTCCATCTGGCCTTCTGTCTTGCCCAATTTCTTGGTGACGAAACCATCAGCCACAGTTTGCAACTCGGACTCATCAGAACAGGCCACAAGACGACCGTCACGTGTTGAAAGGGCAATGCCGCAATGTTTCACAATGCCTTGAACAACAGGCTTACGGGCTTTCGGGTCATATTTTTTCACATTGGTATAATACTTCTCGAATGCCGCATCAGCTTCACTCATTTTCTTTGAACTACCACGTGTAGAGCCTTTTTTCGGTCCGGGCTTCTGACGCGGTTTACCAGCAGCTGTCAAAGCTCCACGTTTTGTACCGGGTTTAGGTCCAGGTTTCTTACGACCCGTCGAAATCTTGGAAAGACCACCGGCTTGTTTCACCCAGTCGTCACGCTCAATCCGCCCGGGAATCGAGTCGATGATACCTTCAACCATTTTGACATCTTTTTTCTTCCAAGATGCAATTTGACGGAAATAGTAAATACCTTTGCCATTGAGATCTTTCTCAAATTTCGGGCCGATACCCTTAATCTTCTTGAGATCATCAGGTGCACCATCAGTAGGGCCGTCTGTGTAGAGAACCTTAGGCTTAGAGGCTTTCTTAGGGGCTGCTTTTTTCTTTGGAGCGGAAGCGCTCTTAGTTGCCGCACCGGCAGCTGCAAGCGTCGCCGCACCAGCTACCGCTTTTGTTGCAGACTTCTTCGCAGATGCCTTTTTCGTTGTCGTTTTCTTAGCAACGGCTTTTTTTGCAACTGCTTTCGGTGCAGCCGCGCTAGTTTCAGAGATTTGGCCCTCAAGGTATTTAACACGCGCTGCAAGATACCGGTTCCGCCATTCCAACGCATATGTATCATCGCCTTCGTCATCAGATTTAGCACCTGTTGCTGCAATCGCACTCGCCGCAGCGCCTGCGGCTGCTGCGCCAACAGCACCCGCTGTCAACTTACTTTTAAGATCAGAAATCTCTGTATCTCGTGTAGACACACGACCTTCAAGTTCCTGAACGCGCGCACGCAGTGCATCAGCTTCAGAACGTAAAGCCCCTTCACCTTCAACACTTAAGTCACCTTCGACCTTACGGCCTCTGAAAAATAGCCAGCCTAGGAACAGACCTATCAAACCTGCAATAAGCAGGGGTAGCCACATGGCCACCAGAAAGTTGAAAAAATTGGACATGGCAAAGTACTCCTATTGGGCGCGTGTCACAGTAAAATTAATACGACGATTTAAAGCACGTCCTTCCTCGGTCTCATTGGAAGCTCGAGGGTTTGACTCACCTAAACCGCGCGTCGTCATGCGATTAGGTTCGACTTGTTGATTAGCAAGGTAATTCTTCACTTCTTCCGCACGTGCAAGCGAAAGACGTTCATTTGAGGATCTATCGCCCACATTATCTGTGTACCCATCAATTTCTACACGAAAAGCCGAACACTGATTAACGGCAGAAGCAAGTTTATTCATCAAATCAAAGCTAGCAGCGCCCTTAATATTTGCGCGTCCCGTTTCAAATAAAATCCGGTTATCGCCCTTAAGGTCGTTAAATAGCGTTTGACAGATGACCTCCGACCTTACCTGACCTACATTTTCCGCCGCCGTTTGGGGCACGTCAATATTTGCTGCAAAACCCTTAGCGTATTGACCAGGAAGGTTTGCTCCAATCTGATTAATTCTGTTTCGTACATTGAGATCTGTAGACGTCCCGCTGATCAACCCATCAAAACCTTCTTGTGAAAATCGCCCTTTATCAAGCAAGGCGAGCTCTTCCATGTAAGCCTCAACGACATTGACAAAGTCACCATCTGGTGCGCCTCTTGCAATTTGTATCGTCCGATCCACAATCTTCGTGTTAAAGATGCGGTTGGCCTTTAGGATAATGTCTTCTTTGGCTGTTTGCGATGGAACAAAGCCAGATAAAGTCACACTTCCAGATGCGTTTTTAACTCCGCTAAATGTATACGGATTTTGTAGAGGCAGATCAGGCACAGAAATTTGATTATCAATGTTATGCCACAAGCCATCATTCCAGCAAGCAGTACATGTTGTGGTCTGCGCGAGTGTTGCTACAGCATCACTAGCTTCATTTGTCTCAAGCTCTCCGGATAGCCGCGCAGTAAATCCGTCCATCTCAACTGAAATATTTTCATATCCGGCAATGGAGAGTGAGGACTTAATGTCTCTTTCAAGCTGCTGAACTTTTTGAATTCCAAATAGCCAAGCGAGAATAGCCGCAACAATCGCAACTATTATTCCTGCAGTAAACCATTTTGACATAAATCACTCCCAAACAGACCGCTCGTCTTAAGACTCGGAATCCGGCAATCGGTCTAGGCCATTATATCCCAGCATGCAACGCTGCTGAGACAATAATTAAATATTTTTGACTCGCCTATAGGGCGACTTATTTAGATTTGATCTGCTAACTTTTTGCAGGCTGCATCATATTCCGTTTTTAATTCGGAAATGACGTCTGCAACAGGTGGCGCGTTATGAACAGAGCCAACACCCTGCCCTGCACCCCAAATGTCTTTCCAGGCTTTAGCATCTGTATTTCCGCCGGACCCAAAATTCATTGAGGACTTATCCGCTTCCGGAAGATTGTCAGGATCAAGCCCGGCTTTCTCAATTGAACCCCTGAGATAATTCCCGTGAACCCCAGTAAACAGAGAAGAATAAACAATGTCTTCACCTGAGCTTTCGACGATTTCATCTTTATATCCCTCGTCAGCATTGGCCTCTGCCGTCGCAATGAACCGAGTCCCGATATAAGCCATGTCCGCGCCCATGGCGAGCGAGGCTGCAATTGCACCACCAGTAGCAATGGAACCGGACAGAAGGAGTGGCCCGTCGAAGAATTGACGTATCTCCGGGATGAGCGCGAAGGGAGAGAGACGCCCCGCATGACCGCCCGCCCCTGAACAGACCGCAATCAAACCATCTGCCCCCATAGACAGCGCTTTTTTCGAATGACGAATATTCGTAACATCATGTAAAATAATGCCGCCATAAGAATGGGTAGCATCATAGACCATCTGATTGGCCTGCAATGATGTTATGATAATTGGAACCTCGTGTTTAACACAAACCTCCATGTCCTCCTGCAGACGATTATTTGACGGATGGCAAATTTGATTCACCCCAAATGGAGCGACTTTTATATCCGGGTTGGCTTTCTGATATTCGTCCAATTCCAGTTTGATACGAACAATCCACTTTTCCAACGTGCCGGACGGACGCGCGTTTAATGCAGGAAATGTTCCGACGATACCAGCCTTGCACTGAGCGATCACGAGTTCCGGTCCGGAGACAATAAACATGGGCGACCCAATGACGGGAAGAGGTAAATCTTGAAGAATGGGAGGGAGTGACATCTAGTTTTCCTTATTATCGCGATAGTCATTATCTGAATTGGCGGTGACCCAGGCCATTGCGGCGAATGCGGCTGTGTTTTTGGCCATATCATCAGGATCAATCTTGTCGAACGTATCGTCCGGCGTATGATGGAGGTCGAAATAATCCGTCCCATCCTGTTGGAAGCGCATAGTTGGGACCCCTTCGCGTTTAATTGGACCAATATCCGGACCACCGGATGTATCGACGCGTTTCAGAGGAAGGTCGAGCATGTCAGCGAGGGCTTGCATCTCGTTCCGGCCATTATCCCAATTATAGTGAACTTCGTATGGCGCGACGGCCCCGAAATCTGATTCGGTCGCCATGACATGATTGATGAGGTCGTCCTTATGTTGGTCGCGGTAAGCAAATCCACCTAGGAGGCCAATCTCCTCTGCGCCATAGGCAACAACGCGAATCGTACGTTTCGGCTTCAAGCCCGAGTCGATGATGACTTTTGCAGCTCCGGCAGAAATTCCAATCCCGGCTCCATCATCAATCGCGCCCGTGCCAAGGTCCCAGCTATCAAGATGCCCACTGATAAGAACAATTTCTTCTGGGTTTTCTGTTCCAACGATTTCACCGATGACATTTCCTGAAGGTTTGCTGCCCGTGTCAATCGGAGTGAGGGTCATTTTCACCGTCACTGTTTCGCCGCGTTCAAAGATACGTTCCATCTGATCGGCGTCCGGCCCGGACATAGCCGCGATCGGTATCTTAGGCGCATCCGGCGCATAACGCATGCCGCCTGTATGCGCGAATCTGTGGGAGCTTGTTCCAACAGACCGAATCAAAACGCCAATTGCGCCGTGCTTCGCGGCTTCCGAAGCACCAATGCGGCGCTTCATCCCTGCCGGACCATAACCTGCCCCATCTGGCGCTTTCTCCATCAAGCCCGAAATAAAGACGAGCTTACCCGTCAAATCCTGGTCTGTTTTCTGGAGCGCATCCAATTCAGGAAAATAAACAACTTCTGCCTCAATCCCTTCAGCCGGCGTTGCAACCGAATAGCCAAGGGATGTGATCGTCAAATCCTGCGGGTAAGGCGATACGATAGACGCCGTTTCAAAACCGCGCTCCCAGCCCGGAATGGTGAATGGCTCGATACGCACATTCTCCAAACCGATCTCTTTGAATTTAGCAACAGCCCAATCCCGTGCGCGAGCTTCCGCCTCGGTGCCTGCGAGACGTGCCCCGACTTCCGTCGTCAGACTTTCGGTAATATCGTAACCCTGCGTTCCATTAAGCCCCGACGCTATCAATCTTTTCGCCTGATCTGCGCGAGATCCCAGAGCGGACAGGTTCGGCGAGTTTGTTGTTTTGACGGTTTCGGTTGCGATGACATTAGGAACGTTGGCAGGCGCCTCAGTTTCCGCCGCACAGGCCGCCAGAGACAAGGCAGCCGCCAAAATGAAAATACGTCGCATGAGATGACCCTTCGTGATGCAATTCTTACGTTGGCTTCAACAGTAGCGATTGCACCATTGCAATATCCAATTATGAATGTGACGAAATACATCACACACGATGCGGAGAAATTCATGCCCTCGATCAAACAAACGACCCGTCTGGCCCTAATGCTCGGGTCCACAGCACTCTTGGCGGCTTGCGGTGGTGGAACCCCCGCAACACCGACCGGAAACCCTGACGCCTCAGTTTCGACAGCTGACCTCAGCCGTCGCATCGAACAACTTGCCAGCGATGAATTTGAAGGCCGCGCGCCTTCTACACCCGGTGGACAAGCGGCTTCACAATATATTGCGGATGAGATGAAAAAGGCCGGCTTAGAGCCGATGGGCGATAACGGGACTTACTTTCAGACTGTGGAGTTAACCGCTATGACGGTTGCCCCAAGCTCATCCATGTCCATCATCTCCGGCGATGAAACACTGGTCGAGGCTGACCAAAAAACAAATGCGGTTTTCTGGACAAAGCGTTTGGATGAAAGCGTAAGCGTAGCTGACTCGGAGCTTGTTTTCGTTGGTTATGGCGTCAATGCGCCGGAATATGATTGGAATGATTACGCGGGTCTAGATGTTACGGGCAAAACTGTCGTCATGCTCGTCAATGACCCCGGCTTCGCGACGAAGGATGAAAACCTCTTCAAAGGTAACGCCATGACTTATTACGGGCGTTGGACTTATAAATATGAGGAAGCGGCGCGTCAGGGCGCGGCGGCGGTTCTAGTGATACACGAAACAGAGCCTGCCTCCTATGGCTGGGATGTAGTGTCAGGCTCTTGGACGGGTGAACAATATGACCTCGTGCGTACGGATGGTGGCGCCTCCCGCGCAGCACTGGAAGGCTGGTTGCATTATGACACAGCAGAATCCCTGTTTGAAACCGCTGGTTTAGATTTGCGGGCGCAAATGTCTGCGGCTGCGCAGAAGGGCTTCAAGCCCGTTTCGATGGGCGACCTCAAACTCGACGCAACAATCAATCAAACCGTGAAAACAACTCAATCCCCGAATGTCGCGGGCGCCATCAAAGGCACAACACGTCCTGACGAATACGTCCTCTATATGGCGCATTGGGACCATCTTGGTATGATTGAGGATCCTGAGGTCGAAGACAGAATTTTCAACGGCGCGGTGGATAATGCAACAGGCACCGCCGCGATTATTGAAGTGGCCGAAACAATGATTGAGCGCGGTGCGCCGGAACGGTCGGTTATCTTCGTGGCCGTCACGGCTGAAGAGTCCGGTTTGTTAGGCTCCGCCTATTACGGTGAGAAACCTCTAGTCCCACTCGCGCAGACTGTGGGCGGGATCAATATCGACGCCATTCTGCCGGTGGGTCAAACCAAGGACATGAAAGTTATCGGCTTTGGTTCGTCAGAATTAGAAGACTTGCTCAAGAAGCAACTCGACAAGCGCGGCATGTATATTGTCCCCGATCAAAAGCCGGAAGCGGGATATTTCTATCGCTCCGACCATATCAGCCTCGCAAAACTCGGTGTGCCGATGCTTTATGCCGATGCCGGTAATAACCACGTCACGAACGGCCTGACCTATGGCGAAGAATTTGACGCGGAATATACCAAAGACCGATACCACAAACCTGCAGACGAGTTTGACAATAGCTGGGACTTGAGCGGTATCGCGCAAGTCACTGAAATCATGCTAGATATGGGCTATGATCTCGCTAATTCAGACGATTGGCCGAACTGGTATGAAGGGGCAGAATTCCGCGGGTTGCGGGATGAGATGCGTCCGGAAGACTAATCCGGCCCACGAAGATGCAAACCGTCATCTGTATGAAATGGGGGACGCGTTACGGCGCGGACTTCGTCAACCGCCTCTATTCTGCGATACAGCGGAATACGGAACGAGAGACGCAACTCATCTGCCTGACGGATGACCCGACGGGCATGAACGAGAATATACGTTGTAAGGAAATACCGGACATCAACCTACCCGAAGACCTCGTCATGACCCCTTGGCGGAAATTGGTCCTGTGGAAAGACAGTATCGCGGGCCTGTCAGGCGACGCGCTCTTCCTTGATCTTGACCTCGTCATTACGGGTTCGCTTGATCCGCTTTTCGATTTCGAAAAAGGCCGCTTTTGCGTGATCGAGAACTGGACGCAGATGGGTCAGGGCATTGGCAATACCTCCTGTTTTCGCTGGCCCATTGGAAAACATAGCTATATATTTGATAGACTTACGACGGAACGTGAACGTATTTTATCGACCTATCGGATTGAACAAGTCTATATCTCGCGCGAGATTGAAGACATGGTGTTTTGGCCCCGCCTCTGGTGCGCGAGTTTCAAACATACACTTCTGCCGCGCTGGCCGCTGAATTTCTTCAAAACTCCAAGCCTGCCACCCGAAACCAAAATCGTCGCCTTCACGGGCAAACCGGATCAGGACGAAGCCGCGCGGGGTGAATGGCCCGTCAAAGCTGGCTGGAAGAAACTCTATAAGCATGTGCGTCCAACACCTTGGATTTCGGAACATTGGTAACCGTCAAATTTCTCGCCAAAACTACGCCGGATCAGGACCCAGCGCTCTGGACGTCCCTAATTCCGAAAGTAGGATTTGAAGGGGTCACGTTTACCTTTGACCTAGACTCGCGGGACTATGACTGGCTTGTTGTCTATGAAGGGCTGCCGCCTCTGCCGGGTGAGAAGAAGATCAACCGGATTGAGGACCTCGCATGCCCGCAGAACAACACGCTTCTCATCACAACTGAACCGTCATCCATTCGCATAGACGGTCCAAATTTTATGAAACAATTCGGGCATGTCTTGACGAGTAAGTCTCCCCTTTTAACGAACCACCCAAACCATATCGTCGCAACGCCGCCCCTTCGCTGGTTCTATGGCCGACCCATGGGCGGGCCTGGACATTATAAAACTATCGATGAAATGATGCAGTCGGGAATACCGCGTAAGAGCAAAGACCTATCGACTGTCTGTTCAACCAAAAAAATGGCGCATACGGTTCACGCTGCGCGGTTGGAATTTGTTATGCAATTGCGTGAACGACTGCCAGAACTCGACGTCTTCGGACGCGGCATCCAACCGATTGATGAAAAATCGGAAGCCATGGATGACTATAGCTATCACATTGCCATCGAAAATCACGTCGAGTCCGGGCATTGGACGGAAAAACTCGCGGATTGTTTTCTCGCAGGTTGCCTGCCCTTCTATTTCGGCGCCCCTGACTATGCGGCTTGGTTCCCCGAAGGGTCGGTCATACCGATAGATATTTTTGATATTGAGGCGGCAGAAACGACCATCAGAAATGCGATTGCGAATGATGAATATTCCAAACGCCTGCCCCAGATTCAAGAAGCCCGACGCCGCGTTCTCGAAAATCACAATGTTCTAAAATGTGTCGCAGAATTCGTTCAATCCGATTTAAGCTACACACAGTCCATTCCCGACACAGGTCGAATCTATGGCCGTCATGCATATCGACGCCATCACCCGGTCAAAGCCATAGCCGACGGATTATTCCGAAATGGAATGCGGCGGCATCCTGCGGCCTCCCCGCTGCAAATACATTCGTAACTATAAACCCACGCGAAGTGGTCAGGACAATTCGTCCTTTACGGGAATTTAGTAGGATTTTGCCACAGAGACCCGATAAGCCACTATAAAATACGATTTATGCTCACCGGGAGGACACATGTCCGGAATTAAGAACGCGCTGAAATTTGCCAGCGTCACAACACTCGGCGCGATTACCGCGCTCGTTTTGACCACCGAAGCCTTTGCCGATGAGGGCGCAAAAGGCCCTGCGGGTAGCCCGGGTGATACGGTGTCCAAGTTCCGACAACTCGACCATGTTCTTCCGACGCCGAATATCTACCGCAACGCGTCCGGCGCACCCGGCCCAGCTTATTGGCAGCAACGCGCCAGTCACGTGATGGATATCCGTCTGGATGAGGAAGAGCGCCGCATCTATGCCGAGAGCGATATTGAATACACAAACAATTCTCCCGACAATCTGACCTATATCTGGCTCGCGCTGGATCAGAACCGTTTTAAGGACGGCTCTCTCGAAGAACGTTCTGCCACAGCCTCTGCGGCTGGCTCAAGCCGGGGTGACGGCGCCGGCGGCGCAGACCGCATCTCCTTCTCTGCTTTGCGCAAGCAACAAGCGAAAGAAGACCGGACTTACGGTTTTGAATTCAAAGCCATCATGGACATGGATGGCGACGCCCTACCTTACACGATTAACGACTCCATGATGCGGATCGACCTGCCGGAGCCACTGGCGTCTGGCGAGACCATCACAATTCAAGTCGATTGGGAACACAATATTCTCGACGAAGTCTCCATTGGCGGCCGTGGCGGTTATGAGTATTTCGAAGAGGAAGACAATTATATCTTCGGCATGGCGCAATGGTTCCCCCGTCTCGCCGCCTATACTGACTACACGGGCTGGCAGAATAAACAGTTCCTCGGTCGTGGTGAGTTCACACTCGAATTTGGCGATTATGAAGTCAATCTGACGGTCCCGAGCGATCACATTGTTGCGGCAACGGGCGAATTGCAAAATCCGCGCGACGTCCTGACCGCGAAACAGCGACAGCGTCTCGCCGATGCTGGAACCGATGAACCTATCTATATCGTGACACCCGAAGAAGCGGAAGAAAACGAGAAGACCAAGGCCGACGGAGAGAAGACATGGAAGTTCAAAGCTGAAAATGTCCGCGACTTTGCGTGGTCCTCCTCCCGTAAATATATCTGGGATGCGATGACATTTGAGCAGGATGACGAAGCGAATCCCACGGTTCTCGCCATGTCATTTTTCCCGAAAGAAGCGGACCCGATCTGGTCGAAATATTCGACACAGGCCGTTGTTCATACGATGGACGTCTATAACAAATTCGCCTTCAACTATCCTTATCCGACCGCGCAGTCCGTGAACTCATGGGAACGTGGCGGGATGGAATATCCGATGATTACCTTTAACGGCTATCGTCCATCAGAGGATGAGAAATCCGGCGAAGTCGTGTATTCCCGAAACATCAAATATGGCCTGATCGGCGTGATTATTCACGAAATCGGTCACATCTATTTCCCGATGACCGTCAACTCTGATGAGCGTCGCTATACGTGGATGGATGAAGGTCTGAACACCTTCCTCGAATATATGGCGGAATATGAGTGGGAAGAAAATTTTCCCATCCGCCGCAATATGCAAAACCCACTGGATGAAATTTCGCGATATATGCAGTCCTCCAATCAGGTACCGATCATGACGCAATCTGACTCAGTCCTGCAGTTCGGCCCGAATGCCTATTCCAAGCCCGCCGCTTCGCTGATTGTCTTGCGCGAAACCGTGATGGGACGTGAGCTGTTCGATTTTGCATTCCGCGAATATGCGACACGATGGAAATTCAAGCGTCCGACACCCGCCGACTTCTTCCGGACGATGGAAGATGCTTCCGCTGTCGATCTCGATTGGTTTTGGCGCGGTTGGTATTACGGCACGGACCATGTCGATATGGCTATGACCGATGTGCGTGAGTACCAAATCTCGACAGGTGACCCTGATATTGAGAAGGACATTCAACGTGACGAAGACCTCGTCAAATATCCTGAGAACATCACGCAACGTCGTAACCGCGAAGAAGGCATCACGCCGCGTGTGAAACGCTTTGACGACCTCAATGATTTCTACAATGAGAATGACAAGTTCACGGTCACAAATGCTGACCGAAACAAGTTCAAGAAATTTTATGACGGTCTCGAAGATTGGGAACGCAAAGCCTATGACCGCGCGATGGAAGACGGAAAATATCTCTATTTCGTCGACTTTGAAAATATTGGCGGGCTGATTTCTCCACTCCCCGTCACGATCGAATATGCCAATGGCTCGACGGAAGAGTATATGATCCCGGCTGAAATCTGGCGTCGGAATGCGGAGTTTGTGACCAAGCTCTTCGTGCTCGACAACAAAGCTTCCGGCTTCAAACTCGACGAAGCGCATCAGACGGCGGATGCGGATTATTCCAACAACGCCTACCCGCCCGTCATGCGCAGCAGTCGTTTGGAGCTTTATAAGTCCAACTACCAAGCCTCGAACATGATGGCCGATATGCTGCGCGAGTTGCATTCGGACGATGACGACGCTGCGGATGAAAAATCCGCGCCAATGGGCGACGCAGCGGAAGAGCCTGAGGCTGAAACTCCAACCAAAGCCAAAGCTGAAGATGCCAAGGACGAGAAGAAAAAATCGTCCCTGCGTCGCACACTCGAACGCATGTTGGAGCGTGATTAATGCTGTCCCGTCGCGCCGCAATCTGTAGCGCCATTGCGATGACATTTGCGGCGACGGTCCCTGCCGTCGCCCATGATGCCCCGCGCGTGGAGACGGAAGTTGTCACATCCGACGACACTACTCTTGAAGTCACCCATGTCCTCCAACTCTCGACAACGCAGCGTCTGCTCTACAAGGCGGGCATTATTGAGACGAACGACCTGTCCGGCCTGAAAGCCCGTGCACAACTCGCGCTTTACACAGCCGAGCGGTTTGAGCTTATTGCGGATGGCGAGACTGTCCCGCTCAACCTGCTCGGCGCAGAGATCGAGGGTGGACATGTCTATGTCTACCAGACCGGAGAAATTGCGGCCCTGCCCGAAACATGGTCGGCCCGAAACGCGATCTTGCGCGATCTCAACCCGCACTTCGACAACACGATCAATGTTCCGACGTCAGACGGCATTCGCACAATTGTGTTCGAAAATTCGGACCTCGATGCCATAAATTCGACCTCTTAGGTCTTGCCCTACGCCCCCACGTAACGCATCACTGCGTCATGTTAACTGTACACCATCTCAATAATTCCCGCTCGCAACGCATCCTCTGGCTCCTTGAAGAACTGGGCGTTGAATATGATATCAAACATTACAAGCGCGACCCCGAGACCAATCGCGCGCCGAAAGAACTGAAAGCGGTCCATCCGCTCGGCAAAAGCCCGCTGATTGAAGATGACGGTCTGATCGTTGCTGAAACCGGTGCGATTATTGTCTACCTCCTTGATAAATATGGCGACGGGAAATTGCGTCCGGCCAAAGGCACGCAGGATTATGTCGATTATGTTCACTTCCTCCATTTCGCAGAAGGTTCGGCCATGCTGCCGCTCCTCCTCGCGCTTTATACGGGTTTTCTCGGCGAGGCCGCCGCGCCGATCCAGCCGATGATTATGGCCGAAATTAAAGGCATTCTCGACTATTGCGAATATCAATTGACGAGCAAGGAATGGTTTGCAGGCGACGAGATGACGGGCGCGGACATCCAGATGATTTTCCCGTTGGAGGCCGCCAAAGCGCGCGGACGGTTGAAAGGTTATGAAGCCTGTCTCGACTATGTTGACCGCATTCACAAATTGCCCGCCTATCAACGGGCGCTTGAGAGAGGCGGAAGTTATGCCTACGGCCCCAACAGCTAAGTCTATTTTTCACCTCGCTGCGCCTGTGCGGGACAAGGAGGAAACGCGGACTTTCTACCGCGACCTCCTCGGCTGCACGCAGGGTCGCGAAGCGGACACATGGATTGATTTCGATTTCTTCGGCCATCAGGTCAGCTTTCACGTCAAGGATATGGGCGATATAGTCGAACCCACTAACGCCGTGGATGGCAAGCAGGTCCCCGTCCGTCATTTCGGGGCGATCCTGGATTGGAACACGTGGACAGAGATGTCAGAGCGCCTAAAATCCGCGGGCACAGAGTTCGTCATCGAGCCCTATATCCGGTTCAAAGGCGAGGTCGGTGAACAGGCCACAATGTTCTTCATGGACCCCAGCGGCAATGCGCTGGAATTCAAGAGTTTCAAAGACATGAGCCAAGTCTTCGCGAGTTAGAGCATTTTTTAACTGAACGTCATCACCGATCTTCACCCGAGGATGACATAGTTTTTATTACGTCCCCTCCACGCTCACCAATCCAAAATCCAGCACGGGCGTCACGACCTTTGCAAAATCCGCGATCATTTCCACGAAGCCGTCGCCCTTCCAGTCATTACGTTTCATGTCGCGGCGTATGATGAAATTCTTCATCCGCAGCGCCCACGCCAGCTCATGCTCGCTTTGCTGACTATAGCCGCGCGGCATATTTGTCAGGCTGTCTTCCTTACCAAAGACCAAATCATGCTCGGCCAGATGATCAACCATGTCCTGAAACGCCTCGGGCTCCGCCAAAATCCGGTCCCGAATAGATCCCATGCGTTTCGCCGTCAGTCCGTAATAGCCGCCGCCCAACATGCCACCCGTGGGGTCAAGACGGAGATAGACCAAGCCGCCCTGCTCGTTCTTTGATCCAGAGCGCGTCAGCGTTCCGCTGATATGATGATTATAGGGCGACTTATCTTTCGAAAACCGGACATCGCGGTTCAGGCGGAACATCGTCTGTTTCCCACCCGACAGGCGGATGGAATGGTCTGAGAGTTCCCGCGTTACGCATTCCAGCAGAAAGCGGAACGGGTCCACGCAATGTTCCAAAATCTCCGGCTTATGCTCCAGATACCACTCGCGATTACAATTATCGCGAAGCTCTTCAAGCAGTTGAAACGATTTTGCAGAGAACCCGATACCCATATTATAGCTGCGGATTAATCAGGAATTTCTCGCCCGTTTTCTTCGCGTTATACCGCTTCACAATATCCGCATCCAAGGCATCAGAGAGGGAAATCTCGTCGGTATAGTGGCTTTTAAACGTCGTGTGCAACTCATCCGCCACACGCTTGCGCAGGCGCACAGCCGTTTCCATACCGGCCTTGGCGAGGAAGTTCGGGAGCAACCAGCCGCCCACGCCCCAGGCCATACCATAGGCACGGTTGAGGATCGTCGGACCGAAATCGAGGCTGCCATAGGAATAGACCTGCTTATGTTTTATCGAGCCATAAATGGAATAAGCCCCCGGTGTTCGCGCGGCGGCGGCTTCCATGGCGAGCAGAATATTGGACGCTGTATCACCCCCACCAATCGCGTCAAAGCCGAGCGTCGCGCCCGTCGCGTGAATGGCGTCGGTCAGCTGCATATGGAAATCATCATCGCTGGAATTGACGATATATTTCGCGCCGAGCTCTTTTAGAATATCAACCTGTTCCTGACGGCGCACGATATTGACGATGTCGACGCCATCCGCCTGACAGATGCGGTTGAGCATTTGGCCAAGGTTCGACGCGGCGGCCGTGTGAACAATCGCGGAGTGATCTTCACCGCGCATCGTCTCGATAAAGCAGAGCGCGGTCAGCGGATTGACGAAACAGGATGCGCCGTCACGGGCCGTCGCATCCTCGGGCAGAGGCAGCGCGCTCATGGCTGGTACCGCGCGGTAACCCGCATACATGCCGCCGCCCATCACGGCGACACGCTTGCCCATCAAAGATTGTGCATATTCATCAGACCCTGCCGCGACGACTGTTCCCGCGCCTTCATTCCCGACAGGAAGGTCTTGGTCCAGACGGGCCTTCATGCGGGACAATCCACCGGGCGCCAGTGGAGCCTTCAACACACGGTCCGCACCTTCACCGGATGAGGTCGCTTTCGAAATATCGGCCCAACCGAACATGACACCGTGATCAGACGGATTGATCGGAGTCGCTTCAACTTTGACGACGATTTCATGGGGTTTGGGCTCGGGCATTTTCTGCTTAACGAGTTTCATTTCCAGGCCGTCCGTTGTGACGGTGGAAAGCATCTGAAGATATGTGGTCATGGGAATTTCGCCTTATTTTGATTTGCGGCAGTGGTGGCGGGGATATGCGGCGCGGTCAAGATACAGACGAGACGTTGGCAGACATGCGGAAATGTACGACCGACGATCAAAGCGTGCGGCAGAGGCGAATTTCCCGTTAAAGGTGGGACAGTCCGCGGGAGGGTCATCACGATGGAGACCAAGAGTAGAGTTGTTTTACGCAATGACCGTGAGGATTGGGGTGTCAGGCCAATCATCAACGTCCCGCGGCGGTGGTTTTTGATATGACGGTCCGTGCAATCGCGTACGCGAAATGCACCGGGTCCCGCAGTCGCGCCTTCGGACAAGCCACGAGGATGTTAGTCTCGTGCTCCCTTTCAAGGCCCGGCGGTCACCGCTCGCCATAAAAGACCCAGCACAGTCCGGCGTCTCACCGCCGGATGCTCAGTCCCACCGTCTTTCAGTACCAGATAGAGAGCGCTACCCTGTCCCGTGTCTGAGAGAACATCTTAAATATAGCGCGGGTTGAATAAGTGCGGGGTTATGTTTTTTATATATGGGGATTGACCACAAAACTGTGAGACTCCCATCGCACTGTCATCCCGCACGTAGCGAAGCGAAGATGCGGGACCTATCGTCTGCAAACCCGAGCCCACGTTCTGTAACCGTTAGGCCCCGCATCTGCGGACAAAGCCCTTGTGCGGGGTGACAATTAAGGTTGCTTAGACAATTTTAATTTACATAAAGTGTGGAGTTTAGTTTTCGATAAACGTGGATTGCCACCTTTCCCACCCTCAAGGCAGGGGAATAAACTCTTCCTCATCCCCCGGCACTTTCGGGAATCGTCCTTCTCGCCAATCCTCTTTCGCCTGCTCGATCCTTTCCTTCGAACTCGACGCGAAATTCCAGTCGAGGAATCGCTGGCCGAGAGTATCGCCGCCGATCATTGCAAAGCGCGTATCCTCCGTCGCGGTCACGGTTTTCGCGGCGTCTGTGAGGACGGACATGGCGAAAATGGGCGCTACCTCTCCGTGAATGTCCAATCCGCCTTTCACAACATAAATCCCGCGCTCTTCCGCCTGTGGCAGGTCGAGCGATTGTCCGGCTTTTAAGTCGGCCTCGATATAGATATTTGGCGAAAAGGTTTTGACGGGCGAGGTCACGCCGTAAGCGCTGCCCATCATAACACGGAC
Source organism: Litorimonas sp. WD9-15 (assembly GCF_050271975.1). Classification (NCBI taxonomy): domain Bacteria; kingdom Pseudomonadati; phylum Pseudomonadota; class Alphaproteobacteria; order Maricaulales; family Robiginitomaculaceae; genus Litorimonas; species Litorimonas sp. WD9-15. The sequence goes on along the minus strand of NZ_CP189850.1, from coordinate 1,993,151 downwards.
GCTCACGCCGTCGATATCCACCTGCGGAATGTCCTCTGCCGGATGGTGATAGAAGGCTGGGTCCGTTTCTTCCTGCTCTTCCGGCAGGGCGTGCCAGAGTTGCAAGCCGTGCATGGAATATCCGCTGGCCCGCAATTCATCGCGCGTGCGTTCCGAATGAACAATGCCCCTCCCCGCCACCATGAGGTTTACCCCGCCCGGCAGAATAGGTTGTGCATTACCGAGACTGTCGCGGTGATAAATCTCGCCTTCGAACAGGTAAGTCACGGTCGCCAGATTGATATGCGGATGCGGGCGAACATTCATACCTTCCCCCGGTGCAAACTCGACAGGGCCGAAATGATCGAAGAATATCCACGGGCCAATCGCCCGCTGTTGAATGAAAGGCAGCGCGCGGCGCACTTCGAATTCGCCGATATCTTTCGCGCGGGGGTTCAGAACGGACTTGATTGCAACGCCTGTGGTCATACTGTGCCTCTTGAAGATGGAGACCTGACTATGCTGAAATTATACGATTGCACAACCGCCCCCAGCCCGCGACGGACGCGTATGTTCTTGGCCGAAAAAGGAATTGAATATGAGAACATCCAGATCGACCTGACCAAGGGCGAGCAGATGAGCCCCGAATTTCGCAAGATCAATCCGGGTTGCACGGTTCCCGCACTGGTCACGGAAGACGGTGATACGCTGACAGAAAATGCGGGCATTGCGGCCTATCTGGAGGCCCTGCATCCCGAGCCGGCTTTGCTCGGCACGACACCGATTGAAAAGGCGCAGGTGGCGACGTGGAATTGGCGGTGCGAGATAGGAGGATTGATGTCGGCGGCGGAAGCCCTGCGCAATAGCTCCCCCGCGATGAAAGACCGCGCGCTTCCGGGGCCGAAGAACATCCCGCAAATTCCGGAATTGGCGGAACGCGGATTGATGAAACTCGGATGGTTTTTTAAAACGCTGGACCGTCAGCTTACCGCGAATGAATTTGTCGCGGGTGACAGCTATTCCGTGGCGGATATTACGGCGACGGTGGTCGTCGATTTTGGCCGCTGGGTAAAAGTCACGCCGGAAGAGGACCAGACCGCCCTCCTCGCTTGGCATGCGCGGATGAAGGATCGGCCCAGCTACAAAGCATAAAAGCTATTCCGCTTGATAGACGGGTTCACCATTAATCCAGGTCTGCAGGACTTGGATATCTTTGAGAGTAGCGGGCGCGACCGCCGTCGGGTCCGCATCCAGTACGACGAAGTCCGCCCATTTCCCCGCTTCCAGCGAGCCCAGCGCGTCCTCTTGAAACGCGCCATAGGCGTTGGTTAGGGTCATGGCTTTCAGCGCTTCTTCGACGGAAAGGGCCTGCTCGGCATACCAGCCACCGGGCGGGGTGCCGTCCAGTTTGGCGCGCGTCACAGCAAAATAAAGCGTCTCCATGGGTGTCCAAGGCTCGCCCGGCATGTCGGAATTTAGCATCAACTCTCCGCCAGCATTCAAAATCCGCTGCCACGCATAGGCGTGTTGGATACGTTCCGCCCCGACGCGGTCTTCGGCCCAACCGCTGTCACCAACGGCGTGAGAGGATTGAACGGAGGAGAGGATTTTCAAATCTGCAACACGGTCGTAGTAATCGGGCAGGACGACTTGCGCATGTTCAATCCGCCAGCGACTAAATGCATCGCCGTCCAGCGCGGACTCGTAAATATCGAGCGTGCGGTTATTTCCCTCATCGCCAATGGCATGAACGGCCATTTGGAAGCCTTTCGCCTGCGCCTCATTCGCGAGGGTTTGCAGTTTTTCGGGCGAGATACGTTCCGTCGGGCGGGCCGCGTCCGGCTTGTCCGAATAGGGTTTCGCCATCAGCGCGGTGCGGGAACCGAGCGAACCGTCATAGAAAATCTTGATGCTGCGAATGTCCAGCCAGTCCTGCGGATCATCCGAAATACCGGCTGCGAACCAGTCCGCTATCAGCGCATCATTATTTCCGTCCAGCAGGCCATAAACGCGGGCGGGTAGCGCGTCCTTTGCTCGCAGGGATTTAAACGCCGCGACGTCGAGCGGCTCCATGCCCGCCTCGTGAATAGACGTGACACCCGCCGCCGCCATCGTTTCCAGCGCGGCGATAATCGCCTCCTCCCGCATCGCCTGATCGGGCTGAGGAATATGTTGATCGACGAGGTCCTGCGCGAGAGTCAGCATGACACCTGTGGGCGACCCGTCTTCGCGGCGGAGGATGTCGCCGACTTCTGGGTCCGGTGTCTCCGCATTGAGGCCCGCGATCTCCAGCGCTTTGCCGTTATAAAAGCCGCCAAAGCCGTGCAGGCTTTCCAGTGCTACCGGGTTATCGGGAAAGGCCGCGTCCAGCGCCGCGCGGTCGGGATAACCGCGAGTGGCAAACTCGCCCTCGTCCCAGCCCTGCCCGATGAGCCACACTCCGGCTTTCGGATTGGGAAAGCGCGCCTGCAACAGCGCGACCATTTCCTCGACCGTTTCTGCACCGACCAGGTCTGCCTTAATCCGGTCCATCCCAAATTCCCGCACATGGGCGTGGCTGTCGATGAATCCCGGCACAATCGTCCGACCCGCCAGGTCGATGACGCGTGCGTCTGGATATTGATCCAGCAAGGCCACATCGCCGATGGCCGTAATGCCGCCATCCTCGCCCAACACCATCGCAGCCGCTCTCGGCTGCGCATCATTCATCGTGATGATATTGCCTTTTATCGCGACGACCTCAGATCTGTCTTGCGTCTCGGCAGCACAGGCCGAGAGCGCCAACAGGCTCGCACATATCATTAGATGTCGCATATTCTCTCTCCTCGACCCCGCGCATTCGCATAAACCATATGCAGTCTCGGACGTTGGTAGGGAAGCCATTCCGTGCTACCGAAATGATATGACCCAGAAGACGTATCACTATAATCCCGAATTGAAACAGCGCCGCCGCCCGATCAAGGCGTTCAAACATTTTCGCAATCTGATCGCGAATAAGGAAGACACGTCACAGGTTTTCAAAGTCATCGAAGCCCTGAACGGCGATAGTTTTCAGAAATCATTTCTGAAATTTGCGAATTCCGAGCGAGGCCAGCAGCGCTTGGCCGAGCGTCGCTATCTTCCACCGCTTCTCGACGATCATAATTGGTTGCGCTCCCTTCCCGATGGAAGCTTGGGTCGCGCTTATGTAGAGTTTATGTCGCGCGAAGGTCTAACGGCTCAAGGGCTCGTCGATGAATATGCGACGTCGGAAATTGACCGTGACTTCGGCGATGAGGATATGAATCTTTACGGCGACCGCTTGCGTGATACGCATGATATGCTGCATGTCCTGACGGGGTTTGGCCGTGACGCTCTGGGTGAAGCCTCTGTCCTCGGCTATAGCTATGCCCAACATGGCGGTCCGGGCGTCATCTTCATCGCTTATGGTGCGGCGTGGGAAGTCAGGAAATCCGCCCCGAAGGGTGCCCCCGTGTTGAAATCCATCCATGAAGCCCGCCGCATTGGCAAAGCCGCTCAAGATATCGTCTATCATGACCTGATGGAATTACTGCCGATGCAGTTGGATGCTGTGCGTGAAAAGCTGGGCATCGAAATGCCGACGAAATATCACGAAGTCCACGCCATGATGCGCGATAACGGAATAGACCCTTACGGCGTGATCGGTGCGGAACCCGTCGCGACTACTGTAGCAGCCTAAGCCTCTTTCGATATATCAATCAGTTTGAACTCACCTCGCTCGTCGGCCAACATAAGACGAGCTTGAATAATTGAGAAATAAGCGCCTTGGAGGGAAAGTGTCCCTGCTTCGACACGCTCCTGCACAAAATCATATTGCATCAAATTGGCGATGGATTGGCGGACGGTCTCCAACTCCATCTCGAACTGCATTTCGTGATCGGACAGTCCGCGTTTTGAAACACGGTCATGCACGTGATTGATCTGGCTGAGCCATTTATTGACATAGCCGCCCTCCGGCTCGCGCCCCAATCCGGCGATACAACCCTGAATACCGCCGCAACTCTCATGACCCATCACGACGATCATATCGACACCGATGACTTTCACAGCATATTCAATTGCCGCCGTCGTGCCGTGAAAACCTTCGTTTAAATCCGGTGGCGGGACGAGATTGGCAACATTGCGAGCGACGAACATCTGACCCGGATAAGCATCGAAAATATCCGTTGGATCCACACGACTATCGGCGCAAGCGATCAGCATGATATCGGGATGCTGACCCTCGCGGCCTAACTCTTCATAGAGCGCTTTCTGGTGACCATAGTCTCCCGCGCGAAATGATTGATAACCTTTGACGAGTCGTTCCATGCGTCTGTTTTTTCGCGTCCATGCATCTGCGTCAAGCCATGCGCGGGAATGTGCCGTTGACAGATGGGGGTGTGCGGGCGCATCTTCAAAGTATGGAACACGCCATTGATTACATTCCAAAGGAAGAGGTTCGCCGAATGGCGAAGCGGTCCGACCTTTGGGGCGCCTGGCTGACAGTTCATGTCTGGGGTGTCATCGCACTGGCGGTTGCCGCCTATATTATTTTTCCCAATCCCTTTGTTTTCGCGGCCAGTTTCCTCATCATTGGATCGCGGCAGCACGGTCTGTCCATCCTCGCCCATGACACAGCGCATGGCGTCATGTTTCAAAATCGAAAGCTGAACGAGTTCGTCGGCAAATACTTTCTCGCCGCGCCCTATGGCGGCGACATGATCGCCTATCGCCATTATCACCTGAAACACCATCGCCATACGCAATCAGAAAACGATCCGGACCTACCTCTTTCAGCCAAATTCCCGACAACAAAAGCCAGTTTGAGACGAAAGTTCCTACGGGACATTACGGGTCGCACCTATCTGCGACTGCGTATCGCGAGTTGGAAGATGCGTAAGGGCGGAGAGAAAGTGGAAGGCTCTGACGCGTTTCAGAAATCCTCGCCCATTCCATTTTTCGTCAGCAATGCGATCCTATTCGGGATTTTTATCCTGATCGGGCATCCTTGGCTCTATCTCACACTCTGGCTTCTCCCCATGTGGACGTGGATGTTTGCCGTGCTGCGCCTGCGCAATATTGCCGAACATGCGGTGACGACCAATGACGATAATCCGCTCACCCATGCGCGGACAACACACGCCAATGTGATAGAACGCATCCTGTTCGCGCCCTATTGGGTCAATTACCACGTGGAACATCACGCCTATATGTTTGTGCCTTGCTATCGTCTGAAAGCCCTGCACAAAGCGATGGTCGCGAACGGGCATGAGCCCGATATGGAAATTCAGAATGATTACGGGGCAGTGCTCAAACTTGCCTCTGCTTAAGAGGATATAGAATGAAACGTCTTGCACTCGCCGCCACACTCTTGCTCGGTGTTTCCACCGCTTCTGCGCAGGATTACGGCCCACCGTCCGAAGTCCAAGACCTCTATTCCGTTGCCGTCGAGCCCTCTGCCGACCGCATCCAAGCCGACATCCAGACCCTCGTCGATTTCGGCACACGCCACACACTGTCTGAAACCGAGAGTGACACACGCGGCATCGGTGCGGCGCGGCGCTGGATCTTCGCGGAGTTCGAAAAAATCTCGTCGGAGTGCGGCGGCTGTCTGGAAGTGATCTACGTCAGCGACACGATTGAGGGCGAGCGGCGCATTCCAAATCCGACAGAGGTCGTGTCGGTCCTCGCCATTCAACGCGGCACAACCGACCCCAACCGCTATGTCATGATGAGCGGCGATATTGACAGCCGCGTCACCGACCCGCTCAACGGCACGGATGACAGTCCCGGCGCGAATGACAATGCCTCCGGTATGGCAGGCACGATCGAGGCGGCGCGCATTTTGTCCAAACGCAAATATGCGGGCAGCATCATTTATGCGGGTCTGTCCGGCGAGGAACAGGGACTGTTCGGCGGCAAGATCGTGGCGGACTACGCGTTGGAACAAGGCTGGGAGATTAAGGGCGTCCTGAACAACGATATGATTTCCAACATTACGGGCATAGACGGCGTGACGAATAATTCGACCGTCCGCGTGTTTTCCGAAGGCACCCGCGCCAATGAAACCGAAGCCGAAGCCCGCGCCCGCCGTTTCACGGGCGGCGAAGTGGACAGCCCGTCCCGCAATCTCGCGCGTTATGTCAAATCACAGGGCGACCAATATCTGACCAATCTCGACATCATGATGGTCTACCGCCTCGACCGCTTCGGCCGCGGCGGTCATCACCGCCCCTTCAATGTCGTCGGCATCCCCGGCATCCGCATCATGGAAACGCACGAACATTATGACCGCCAGCATCAGGATTTGCGGACAGAAAATGGTACTGAGTACGGCGACACGATGGAGGGCGTCGACTCTGTCTATGCAGCCAAACTCACGGCCCTGAACGCCATCACTCTCGCAGGGATGGCGGGTGCGCCGCCCTTCCCCGCTAATGTCGAAGCCTCAGGCGCGGTGCAGCTTTCCGCCAAACTTGAATGGGAAACGCCGCCCAATGGCTCGAACCTTGCGGGATATCGCGTGCATTGGCGCCTGACGACGGAGCCGGAATGGACACATTCTCGCTTTGTCGGGAAAGTGAATGAATGGACCTTCGAGAATTTGGTAATTGATAATTACTTTTTCGGCGTGAGTGCGGTGGCGAAAGATGGAAGTGAGACTCCGGTCGTGTTCCCCGGGGCTGCGGGGCGGTTCTAATCCTCCTCTCCAAGGGGAGAGGAGGATTTCCATACCAAAGCAACCGAACCGCATGGCGGTTCGGCGCTCCACTGCAATCGGCCCACAGGGGCGATTGCGGGCGTTTCGCGTCCCCTCTCACGCGAAAAGGCATGATTTACCTCTGCCCTTCCCCCACAACACATTTAAATTGAAAATCGAGGCTTCCTGATGACTCTCAAAACCGCCCTTCTCTCCACTATCGCCCTTACTGCAGCGTCGGCCATTGCCCTGACCGCTTTCGCCGACTCAAAACCTGATGACGCCAAAGAAGACGCAAAATGGGATGTGCAAAACCCGCCCGGAGATAAGCGCAAAATCGACATCAATGTCGATGAGGGCACATGGATGAGCCTCGACGTTTCGCCCGACGGCAAAACGATCGCCTTCGACCTCCTCGGTGACATTTACACGATGCCCGCCACGGGCGGGACCGCCAAAAATATCGCGTCCGGCATGGCGTGGGATATGCAGCCGCGCTTCTCTCCTGATGGCAAGGAAATCGCCTTTACGTCGGACCGTGCGGGCGGTGACAATATCTGGGTGATGGATGTGGACGGCGAAAATGCGCGTCAGATCACGAAAGAGACCTTCCGCCTGATGAATAACCCGACCTGGTCACCGGACGGCACCTATATCGCGGCGAAGAAACATTTCACGACCTCGCGGTCCCTCGGCACGGGTGAAATCTGGCTCTATCACACCAAGGGCGGCAGCGGTGTGCAGCTCGTGAAGAAACCGTCCGAGACGCATCAGAAAGAACTCGGCGAGCCCATCTTCGCGCCGGATGGCAAATCGATTTATTACACGCAGAATACGACACCGGGCGGGCAATTCATCTATGCCCAGAACAGCCATACGGAGCTGTTCCAGATTAAGGAATATGATCTGGAGACTGGCGAGATCAGCACAGCCGCTGGCGGGTATGGCGGCGCGGTGCGCGGCGCACCCTCACCCGACGGAAAGTCCCTCGCCTTTGTCAAACGCGTTGAAGCGAGGTCCAAGCTGTTTCTGAAAGACCTCGAATCCGGTGAGGAGCGCATGATTTTCGACGATCTGGATCAGGACATGCAGGAAACCTGGGCCGTCCAAGGCGTCTATCCAAATATGGATTGGTCGCCGGATGGTGAGTCGATCTATTTCTGGGCCAAAGGTAAAATCCATAAGCTGAATGTCACCAGCGGCAATTTCAAAGCCATTCCGTTTAAAGTCCGCGATACCCGCACCGTGATGGATGCCCCGCGTCCCAAAGTCGACGTCGCGCCGGATGAATTCTCCATACAGATGCCCCGCTTTGTCCAGATGAGCCCCGACGGAAAATCCGTCGTCTTTGAATCGCTGGGCAAACTCTACATCCGCGACATGGCCAATGGTCGTGTGAAAGGGCTGACCAAACTGCCTAAAGAGGTGCGCGAGCTTTATCCGAGCTGGTCGCGTGACGGGAAATCCGTTGCCTTTACGACATGGACAGATGCTGACCTTGGCGCAATCCACACGATCAATGTCGCGACCGGTAAAATCACGACCCATACGGATAAACCCGGCCATTATAAGCGCCCGCGCCTGTCCCCGTCGGGTGACTTCCTAACCTATGAAAAAGGGGGTGGCTCTTCTCTGACCGCGCCGACCTATACGGATGATCCAGGTCTCTACGTTCAGGCCATTGGCGATAACGACCCCATCCGGATTTCAAAATCCGGCTCTGACCCGCATTTTGACGGAGATGATCTGCGCGTCTTTTTCACCAAAAATATCGATAGCAAAAGCACGCTCGTCTCGACCAATCTGCTCGGCGATGACCAGCGCGAACATGCCAGTTCAAAAATGGCGCAGACCTATCTGATCTCACCAAATGGTGATTATGTCGCCTTCCGCGAGAATTATAATCTCTTCGTCATGCCGCTCCTCATGGGTCCGCAAAATGTCGGCACGGGTATGACAACGGGTGAACTGCCCGTCGTGAAAGTCAGCGAAGGCGGCGCGACCTATCCGAGTTGGTCAAAGGACGGCACGCTGAATTGGTCGCTCGGCCCGAACGTCTTCTCCGCGACGATTGACGAAATGATGAGCGATGATTTCGAGCCCGTCACGGATGGCACGTCAATTTCCTACAAAGTCAAAAAGGACGTGCCGGATACAACCGTCCTCCTCCAAAATGCCCGTCTCGTCACCATGGCTGACAAGGATGGCGGCGTCATGGAAGAGACGGACATCAAGATTGAAGGCGACCGGATTGTTGAAATCGGTCAGAATCTGAAACGGCCCTCCGGCAATGGCGTTGTGATTGATCTGGAAGGCAAAACGGTTGTCCCCGGCTTCATCGACGCCCACGCGCATGGCCCGCAGGGGACAGACGAGTTGATTCCGCAGCAGAATTGGGAAGCCGTCGCGACCCTCGCCCTCGGTGTGACAACCGTGTTCGATCCCTCCTCCCGCGCCAGCGAAATCTTCGCCGCCGGAGAAATGCAACGCGCCGGCATGCTCCTCGCGCCGCGCACATATTCGACAGGTGAGGTCATTTACGGTGCGAAAGCCCCCGGCTTCTTCGCCAATATCCAATCTGAGGACGATGCCCGCGAGCACGTCTCCCGCCTGAAAGAGCAAGGCGCGCACGGCGTGAAAAACTATAACCAACCGCGTCGGGATCAGCGTCAGCAAGTCGTGAAAGCGGCGCATGACGAAAATCTGATCGTCGTCGCAGAAGGCGGTTCACTCTATCATATGGACATGTCCCTCGTGCAGGATGGCAACACATCCGTTGAACATAATCTGCCGCAGGAATTTATCTATGATGATGTTGTGCAGATGTATTCGCAGACGAATGTCGCCTATACGCCCACCCTCGCCGTGACCTATGGCGGCGTGCGCGGTGAAGCCTATTATTATGCGCGTGAGGATGTGTGGAAACACCCGATCCTGTCGGCCCATACGCCGCCCGCCCTGCTGCGATCTCAATCTGTCCGTCGTGAAACCGCGCCGGATGCGGATTACGCGGATGCAGCCTCTGCCGCCGTGTCCAAGAAACTGCTGGAAGCGGGTGTGCCCGTTTCCATCGGGGCGCATGGTCAACGCGAAGGTCTCGCCGCCCATTGGGAAATGTGGAGCTTCTCACGTGGTGGGATGAGCCCCGTTCAAGCCCTCATGACCGCAACCACTGAACCTGCGCGTCATCTTGGGTTCGCCGATGACATTGGGTCGTTGGAAGAGGGGAAATTGGCGGATTTAGTCATTCTCTCTGACAACCCGCTCGACGATATTCGGAATACGGATAAGATTGAGCATGTCATGATTGGCGGGCGGTTATATGAAGCCGCGACCATGAACGAGGTATTCACCGGGGATAAGGAACGGTTGCCATATTATTGGGAGAAGTGATTTTTTGGTCCAGTGAATCAAAAACTTATTTCTAAAGCTTGGCCGAAGGCCAACTTCAAAATACCAAGCGGTTGAACGGATGTCATACCGACGCGACCCGCAGGGCCGCCCGGTAGCCATGTCGTAAAGGTGACGTAAAGAACCCAATCCTAATTGTTGTCATTGCCCGACTTGATCGGGCAATCCATTCGCATCGACTTCGGTTTAAATGTTGAGTTTTGTTTGAGCCGCGACTGAATGCGAATGGATCATCCGATCAAGTCGGATGATGACATAAAATAAGTTTGGTCGTTAAACCGCCACCTTCACGGCATTGGCACCGGGCGGGCTTTGCCCGCGACGGTGTGACGTCATCGCTTAAACTGATGCTCTCCGGCCCAACCACTCCACCATTGCCCCGTTCAGGGCTTCCGGCGCGTCCCACATGGCCCAGTGCCCGCAGTCCGGAATGTTAACCCGTTCCAAATCCGGACACATCTTCACCATCGGTTCTGTCAATTCCGGCGGCAGCAGCAGGTCCCCCTCGGGACTTATCATCAGAACAGGCTGCGTGATCCGGTCACTCATGCCTTCGGCTAATTCCCAATTCACATCGATATTCCGGTAGAGGTTCATGCCTGTCTCGAACCCCGTCCGCGTGTAAGCCTCGACAAAATGCTTCCGGTCCTCATCCTGCAACACTTCGCCCTTGAGCTTGGGCGAACCCGATTTCAGGAACTTTTCGAATTTTGTCGGGATGAAGGTAAAGGTCTCGTCCATCTTCGCACCCGGAGGGGTGGAGCGGAACATAAGGCGGAAGAACCCGTCCGCGTCCTGCGCAAACATCTCCGCGACGTCGGGGCCTCGGTCTCTGAATTCGATAAAATAATGCTTCGCGCCGAACCGCTTTTCGATGATCTTCAGCGGGCGCACGGGCGCACGGGACGTATGCGGGACGCAAATTCCGATGACGGCCTCCACGCGGTGCGAAATCATCCGCGCGGCGTGCCAGACAATAGACCCGCCCCAATCGTGACCGCAGATAATCGCGCTGTCCAAGCCATAGGCGTCCATGACCGCTTCCATATCGGCGATGAGTTGCGGCATGGCATAGTGAACAGGGTCAGCGGGCGCGGAGGACTGCCCAAAGCCGCGCAAATCATAAGCAATCACGCGGTAGCCCGCCGCGACCAATGCGGGGACCGTATTTTTCCAGCTATAGGCAACTTCCGGCCAACCATGGACAAGCAATATGGCCGATCCGTCCTCCGGCCCGTCCGCATAAGTTGCGATCTGAAAGGAATCGGAGGGAACGAAATGCGGGCTTTGAAAGTTCATAGGGTAGGATATGCCGCAGAAATCGGTCCATGACACCCGAATTTGGGCTTTTATGTGTGCAATTCCGCCCTTTACGACGCCGCCGCAACCCTGTAGGTAGCGCCCAACTTGAAGGGCCCTGCGACCGTAGCGGGGCTTTTGGCTTTTGAAGATAGAAACGAGATAACCGAACATGGTTGAGATTTACGTCCGTCAGAATAATGTTGATCAGGCCCTCCGCGCCCTGAAAAAGAAGATGCAAAATGAAGGCATCTTGCGCGAAATCAAAGCGCGTAAACATTACGAGAAGCCATCCGAGAAACGCGTTCGCGAAGCGCAGGAAGCCGTCCGTCGCGCCCGCAAACTGGCCCGTAAACGTGCCCAGATCGAAGGTCTGATCCCTTCGAAGAAAAAACCTGCGCGCCGCTAGGTCGCGACGAAAAGCCAAACGAAGCAGCCGTTCCCTCGGGGGCGGCTTTTTTGTTGGGTCAAATTAAAATGAGACAAAAGGCTTTCTAGAGACATTCTTCTGCTTCTACGCGTCCAGCAGAGCTGGTGGTATCCGCATCAAATGCATATTGCCGACCTTTCCTCTTTATAACCTCTTTGGAAGCACCCAAAGGAGGCCAGATTTATACGACATGCTACTGCTCATCGCCCATGAAAGCACTGCTACCACAGGTCTGATTCCAAGTTAGTCTCAAAACCTCAGGACAATATTTCCGAACGGTGCTTCACCCGCTCTAGATGAGGTTTTCCAAAAATTTGGCCATAAAATGGTCCTCCTTTTCGTGAACCAGAGCTGATAACTGCAAAGCAAAGTTTCAAGCCTTGTACAAAGCGTTAGCAGGTTTTTCAGCATTTTCGCGTAAAGCCTCCTCCCAAACCAACTGATTGGGGGCCGATATGCCGTCTGACAACGCTGCAAAACTCATCAAGGACATGCTGTCCGCGAATGCCATGACACCTGAGCAATTGCTGGAATTGCGACGGGAATTTGGGGCGGATATGAAAATTTCCATGAGCGAGGCTGACGCGCTGTTCCAACTGGATGCACTAGACACCAAGCCCGCCGATTGGGCGGATTACTTTACCCTCGTGCTGACAACGCACCTCGTCCATCAGGGTCAGCCCGAAGGCCATATAAATGAAGCGATGGCAAGCTAGCTGATCGCGCGCATCGATCATGACGGCGTTGTCGAAACGGAAACGGAACTCCGCCTTCTCCTCAATGTATTGAAAGTCGCGGAAGCGCCGGGTGAACGGTTGGAAGCCTATGCTCTGAAACAAGTCAAAGAGGCCGTCATGACGGGTCGTGGGTATGTCGGGCATTCGAAATTAACACCGGGGGTGATCGGTAAAGCTGAAATCGAACTGCTCCGCCGTGTTTTCTATTCCGCCGGCAGTGCGGGCGGCATGGGCATCACGAAACTGGAAGCCGAAGAAATTTTCGCCCTGAATGAGGCGACATCCGGCAAGGACAATGATCCCGAATGGCAGCGTTTCTTCGTCGGCGCGATTGCCAACCATTTGATGATGGTCGCTGCTCCCGCAACGCCGTCCAAGGAAGAACTATTACGTCGGGAAGACTGGTTGAACAGCGAGAAATCGCTGAAAGGCAGCTGGGCGAGTTTGGGTTTCAAAGATGTCCTGAATGCTTTCGCCGAAGTTTTTGGGCGTAAATCGTCTGATGCACCCCGATCCTTTGTGATGGATGACGCCGCACATAAGGACGCCGTTCAAATCACCGAAACAGAGGCCAGTTGGCTCGTCAATGCCATCCGTAAGGACGGACAAATCGACGCCAATGAACGCGCCCTGCTCGACTTTATCCGCGAGGAATGTCCAGAAATCGATGCGGGACTACGTCCCCTGCTCGACGCGGCTTAAGCCAAAAAACCCGTCAGGACATTGGCGGTGTTGTCGCCTATTTCCGGCACGCCATAGCCGCCTTCCATGATGAAGGTCGTCGGCAATCCCAATGTCGCAATCCGTTCGCCATAGCGGGCATAGTCGGGCGTTGTCAGTTTGAAGGATGAAATCGGATCACGCTCAAACGTGTCCACACCCAATGACACGACCAGCGCATCGGCTCCAAATTGACGTATGCGGTCCATGGCCGACTCCAAGGCTTCCGACCAGAGATCATAGGCCGTTCCGGGCGCAAGCGGGTAATTGACCGTGAAGCCCTCACCCGCGCCGTCTCCCGTCTCGTCCTTATGCCCCCAGAAATAGGGGAAATGATGATCGGGGTGACCGTGGATGGACGCAAAAAACACATCATCGCGGCCATAGAATATATCCTGCGTCCCATTTCCGTGATGGAAATCCACATCCAAAATGCCAACCCGTTCTGCCCCTACATCCCGCAAAGCCTGCGCCGCAATCGCGGGCGTGTTGAGCAGGCAATAGCCCGACATATAGGCGGCACCTGCATGATGCCCCGGTGGACGAACGAGAGCGAAGGCTGAGCCACCCTTAGCCGCCTCATCAGCGGCACTTAACGCACAATCCGCAATCGCACTCAGCGCTGTCCAACTAGTCTCAGTGATGACGGTGTCGGAGGAGCTACAGAAAAAACCCGCAGCGCCGTCAATATCTATGGGCGGCTTCGCACGGCGCGGGTTCATGGGATAACTCATGGGCAGGACATCACCGGAATATCCCGCATCCTGCCAGCGCCGCCAAGCGGTCTGGAGGAACTCAATATAGTCCGGTGTGTGAACGGCTGTAATGGCTGAGAGATCATGAGCGCTCGGGCCCAGAAAGCTATCCCGCGAAAACCCAGCGCGTTCCATCCCCGCAATCAATTGCTCCATCCGGCGTGGTGACTCATGGGGCGATACCATCTGTCCGCGATGCAACTCGGCCTTGGGTGCATGTAAGACATGGGCGTCTGTATGAAATACCTTCACTTACGTCTCCGCGTCGGCCCCGACCCGTGCACTCAGCGCTGCCGCCATAAATTGATCCAAATCACCATCCAGAACACCGCTTGTGTCTGAAGTTTCAACCGCAGTCCGGAGGTCCTTGACCATCTGGTAGGGCTGCAAAACGTAAGAGCGGATTTGGTGACCCCAACCGATTTCTGATTTGCTGTCTGCTTGCGCTTGCGCTTCTTCCTCGCGCTTGCGGAGTTCTTCCTCGTAGAGTCGCGCGCGGAGCATGTCCCACGCTTGGGAGCGGTTCTTGTGCTGGCTGCGGTCAGACTGACACTGCACGACAATGCCGGACGGTTCATGAGTGATACGCACGGCGGAGTCAGTTTTGTTGATGTGCTGACCGCCCGCCCCTGACGCGCGGTAGGTGTCTACGCGGCAATCAGACTCGTTGATTTCAATATCTATTGTGTCGTCAATTTCGGGGTAGACCCAGACAGAGGCGAAGCTGGTATGGCGACGCGCGGAGCTATCATAGGGCGAAATCCGCACGAGACGATGGACGCCAGATTCAGTCTTCATCCAGCCAAAAGCATTCTCGCCCTTGATGCGCAAAGTCGCGGATTTGATCCCTGCCCCGTCGCCGTCTTGCGCCTCCAGCAATTCGGTTTTCATACCTTTGGAATTCGCCCAGCGCATATACATGCGCAGCACCATTTCGGCCCAATCCTGTGCCTCTGTTCCGCCCGCACCGGGATGGATTTCGACGAAGCAGTCATTGCCGTCAGCCTCTCCGCTCATCAGGGCGATGAGTTCTGCGGCGTCGGCGGCTTTCTTGGTTTTTGTCAGGGCTTCCGCAGCAGCGTTGAGAAGCTCATTATCCTCATCCATTTCGGCGAGCTCGGCGAGTTCGACATTATCCGTCAGCTCGGTCTGGATTTTGTTGATCGCCTCGAACGCATTTTCCAATTTGGAGCGTTCCTGCATCAGCTTTTGGGCTTCCTGCGGCTTATCCCACAGGGTCGGATCTTCGGCGAGATTGTTCAGTTCCGCGAGGCGGCGTTCAGCGACATCCCAGTCAAAGACGCCTCCTCAGCAGTTCAACGGACTGCTCAATATCGGTTTGCATTTGAAGAATATCAGCTCTCATAACGAGAGCTGATATGGCTTTAAATCGGGCTTAGTACAAGCCGTCGTCCAGCGCCTTTTCGACGGGTTTCTCAGTTTGGACTTCGGGTAATTTAGTTTCATCCGGCATATCCGGTCTCGCCTCGGTCCCCGTGTCGTTGACAGCGTTGGTCGCGCGGTCGAGGACGGCCTCTAAATCCGTCTCGACACCTTCATCTGTAGCTTCCGCCTCCTCCCCTTCCGACGCTTTGTCGTCCCCGGTAGCGGACGGAAGGTCAGAGCCGAAAAATCCGCCCAGCGAATCTGTACCCGAGCCAACACGGATTGTGCGCTTCAAACTCCCAACGGTCGGTTCCGTACCGGGTTTGAACGCTTCCAAAATAAAGTCCGGCGCGCCGATATAGGTAGGCTCTCCCGTCGCACGATTGACGGGCGCGAGGGTCACACCGTCCGGAATGCGGAACGGCACTTTAGCCTGGCCTTCGAGGACAGTTTCAAGAAAATCTTTCACAATTGGCGCTGCAGAGGATGATCCCGTCTCGCGGCCCATCTGTTCCGGCGTATCAACCCCAACATAGACCCCAACAACGAGGTCGGGTGAGAAACCCATAAACCAGTTATCGAAACTATCATTCGTTGTTCCGGTCTTACCGCCTAATGGACGACCTAGAGACCGCAAACGCGCACCCGTGCCGTTCTCAACAACGCCCTGCATGATATAGGTCATCTGATAGGCTGTGACGGGGTCGATCACCTGTTCCCGCGTGTCGGGCAAGTTGGGCGGTGGCCCACCGAGATAGTCGTCCTGACGACAATCCGCACACTCGACTTCAAACGCATTGAAAACTGTTTTCCCGTCACCATCCTGCACACGGTCAAGGATGCGCGGCTCCACCATCTTTCCGCCATTTATCATCGCGGAATAGGCCGTCGCCATACGTAAGACTGTCGTCTCGCCAGCCCCCAGTGCCCAAGCGAGTTCCGGGCGGGGTTCGTCATAAATGCCGAAATCTTTGGATAGGCGCATGACGGGGGCCATGCCCATCTCATTGGCCAAACGCACGGTCATCGCATTCCGCGATTTCTCAATGCCCAAGCGAAGCGTTGAGAGCCCGTAGAAATTTCCCGCATTATAGTTTTCTGGCTTATAGAAGCGTTCGCACTCTTCTTCTTCCGACGTAAACTCGCTTTCATCGCGCTCCTCTTGCGACCCGCGTAATTGCAGATCGCCCCGTTCGTCTTCGCAATCGGCGTCACTGCGCTCAATCACGAAAGGTGCGTCCAGAATTTGGCTGGAAGGCGTGAAACCTTCATTCAATGCAGCCGCGTAAACAAAAGGCTTAAAGGCGGAACCCGGTTGTCGTTTGGCTTGTGTGACGCGGTTGAACTGGGACTGTTCAAAACTATAACCGCCGACCATCGCCAAGACACGTCCTGTATTCGGGTCCATTGCGATAAGGCCGCCATTGGCTTTTGGCACTTGGCGAAGATTATATTCGGTCGATGGCGCTTCGCCCTCTTTTACAGGCTTGCGTTGCACGAGAATGACATCGCCTGTTTTCACGACGGATTTAACGGAGGTGACCTCCGGCCCTACAGCGCCTTTGGCGAGGGCTTTTTTCGCCCACGCGATATCGGCCAGCGCCAATGTTCCGCGTGAGTCGGTTTCGGGAAAATCTTCTTCTTCCTTCAGTTCAACCTCTGGAATGAAAGCGAGTTTCGCGGATGTGTCGGAAGCTTCCAGCACAATGGCTTTGCGCCAATCGCCAATATCGGCTGGCGCTACGACCTCTGCCAGTTTCAGCTTCCAATCATCCATCGAGTCCAGCGTCGCAAGCGGCCCACGATAGCCATGGCGACGGTCCATCATCTCCAGACCCCGGCGCAGGGCGCGACGGCCCTCCAACTGCATGGACGTGTCGAGCGTTGTACGGATGGACAGGCCACCCTCGTAGAGCTCGTCCTGACCATACATCGTGTAGATCTGTTTCCGCGCTTCCTCGACGAAATATTCCGCCGCAAGATATTCATCTCCGAGTAGACGGTCGACGGGGATCAGATCTTCGGCATTGGCCGCATCAGCTTGTTCCTGCGTGATGTAACCGTCATCAACCATACGTCCCAAGACATAGCGACGACGGGCCAAAGCGCGATCTTTTTCGACCGGAACATCCAATTCATAATTGGATGGGCCCTTCACGACGAGCGCGAGATAGGCCATCTCGCCCAACGTTAACTGATCCATGTTCTTACCAAATATGTTCAGCGACGCCGTCGCCACGCCATAAGCGCCACGCCCGAAATAGTTATCATTCAAATAGAGCTCGAGGATTTCGTCCTTACTCAAGGCCTCTTCCATCCGGCGTGCAATCGCAATTTCGCGGACTTTGCGACGGATTGAATAATCATCCCCGACGAGGAAGTTTTTCGCGACTTGCTGCGTAATCGTAGATGTCCCGCCGACTCGTTTGCCTTGTAGGTATTTTGGGACGCCAGTGAGGGCCGCGCGCAAAAGCCCTTTCGGGTCCCAGCCATTATGTGTGTAAAACCGCTGGTCTTCGGACGAAACAAAAGCGCGCTGCAAATTTGTCGGCACCGTCTCAATCGGGACAAATACGCGGGCTTCCGTTCTGAATTCACTGATGAGTTTACCGTCACCTGCATGAACACGGCTCATCACGGGCGGACTATATTCGGAGAGACTTTGCACACTCGGCAAGTCGCGGGTAGACCGCACGATGAAAACGAAAATCACAATCGCTGCAATCAGACCGCCGACAAGCCCGACAATGAATAACCATTTCACGATATTCCAAAAACGGGACCGTTTCTTGGGTGTGTCAGGCTGATCTAGGGGCGTGAGTGTTTCAGTCATAGCTCGAATCATCTGGAGGCCGAATGCGGCCATATTGGGGTGTTACAGAGGCGAAAGCCTATAATAAAGACCTAGCTTCAGCTTAGACTTCAGCGGTTCGCCATATAGTCGTCAATCGTCTTCGCAACGGCCTTAGTAATCTTATCACGATGCGATTTTTTCTTGAGCAGTTTCTCATCCTCAAGATTTGACAAGAACCCCAGTTCCAAGAGCACGGCAGGCACATCTGGCGCTAACAGAACATAATATCCGGCGCGGCGATGGGAATTTCCGATCAGCTTTGTCTTCCCTTCCAATTCCGCCAGCAACATTTCCGCGAATTCGTCGGATTGGCTCTCGGTCTTGCGTTGCGCCAAATCGACGAGAATATCCCCGACGGGGTCGCTTTCCTTTGAGAGGTCAACGTCCAAAATCCAGTTCTGGTTATTCACGATCCGCTTCTGACGGCCTTTTGCGCGATCAGCCAATGTATAAACCGAAGCCCCACGTGCGGATTTACTCGCCGTCGAGTCGGCATGGATAGAAATGAACAAGTCCGCCTGCCCCGTCCGCGCAATGCGAAGGCGGTCATCATGATCGACATAAACATCGGATGTCCGCGTGATGATGACATCATATTTTCCAGAGGATCGTAAGAGCGCCGCCAGTTCATTTGCAGCCGCCGTCGTAATCGTCTTTTCCAATGTCCCCTTGGCCCCAACGGCGCCGGGGTCGCGCCCGCCATGGCCTGGGTCAATCACGATAACGGGTTTGCGCACAATCTTTCGAATGGGCTTAAGAATGGGATAGGGAATGCCTACAAATCGATTCTGATCGACGACCACAACAGGCTGCGCCGTCTCCCCCTTGGGCTTGATACGCGGCACGGGCACACCAGCCCAAGCCATCACCGGACTGAGCAGCATTATGGGTACAGCGATCTTAAAGAGAGCTTTCACAGGTCAGGCTTATGCAGATTTCATGGTGAATAAAGTCTTATCAAAGGCGAATGAGTGGTGCGAAAAGAAGGCTCCGTTCCCACTGTTTTTCAGGACAATCCAACTGACCGTCATGAAACTGACAAATGCTTTGCCCTTTTGGCGAAAATGAGGCACAGACGCGACTGAAACGCGAGTCCGGCTGGCTGAACCTTATGCCCCCTCGCCTTTTGCACGCAGTTTTCGGCACTTTGCCTGACTGCATCTCGAAAGTTTTTATGCACGCCTTGCAACAGACAGTGATGACGAAAGAGACCGCTCCCGCGGTCCGCATCCTGCGCTTGGCGGCCCTGAACCTCATTCCAACCCTTTTTGTTTCGCAGCGACCCAAATGTTGGGCAGACGCGCGAACCCCCGGAGAACACCATGACAAAACGTATGCTTATCGATGCAGCCCACCCGGAAGAAACCCGCGTGGTCATCGTCGATGCCAACCGTGTTGAAGAACTAGACTTTGAGAGCCGTCACAAGCGGCAACTCCGCGGCAATGTCTATCTCGCCCGCGTCACACGCGTTGAACCCTCCCTACAGGCCGCTTTCATCGAATATGGTGGAAACCGTCACGGCTTCCTCGCCTTTTCCGAAATCCATCCGGATTATTATAAAATTCCGGAAGCTGACAAACTCGCCCTGAAAGAACAGGAAGAGGAAGATCAGCGCCGCGCGGATGAGGAAGAGGAAAAGCGCAAGGCGTCCCATGCCAAGCGCAAGTCCCGTACAAAATCAGACGAGGATGACGAGTCTGAAGATGATGAGGATGAGGACGACGGATCCGAAGATGATTCCGATGACGAGGAAGAAGAGCGTGACGAAAACCTCGACCCCGATGATGATGACGCGACAGATGAAAATGATGCCGAAATCGCGGATGAGCAGGTCAACGTCGCCGTCAAACGCCGTAAGCGTATTTCGCGCCGTCGGTACAAAATTCAAGAAGTCATCAAACGTGGCCAAATTCTCCTCGTCCAAGCCGTAAAGGAAGAGCGCGGGAATAAAGGCGCAGCGATGACAACTTACCTGTCCCTCGCCGGACGCTATTGCGTGTTGATGCCAAACACCCCGCGTGGCGGCGGTATTTCGCGTAAGATTTCTAATGGGTCAGATCGCAAACGTCTGAAATCCATCATGGGCGGCTTGGATGTCCCCAAAGGTATGGGCGTGATTGTCCGGACCGCTGGGGCAAAACGCACCAAGGCCGAGATTGAACGGGATTATGACTATCTCTCCCGTCTCTGGTCTGAAATCCGCGAAACGACGATGAATTCCAGTGCCCCTGCCCTCATCCATGAGGAAGGCAATCTCGTTAAACGCTCTATCCGCGATCTCTATAATAAAGACATTGAGGAAATTCTTGTTCAGGGCGACGATGCCTATGACACGGCCAGCACCTTCATCAATATGCTAATGCCGAGTCACGCGAAATTCGTGAAACAATATGATGATGAAATCCCGCTCTTCCTACGCTACGGCGCGGAGAAGCAGATCGAGAACTCGCTCGATGCCACGGTCCAACTGAAATCCGGTGGCTATCTCGTGATTCATCCGACGGAAGCGTTGATCTCCGTCGATGTGAACTCAGGCCGTTCAACAAAAGAACGCAATATTGAGCGCACAGCTTTGAAAACCAATATCGAAGCCGCCGAAGAGCTCGCGCGTCAAATGCGTCTGCGCGACTTGGCAGGGCTCATCGTTGTCGATTTCATTGATATGGACGAGAACAAGAATAACCGCGCCGTTGAGCGCAAGATGAAGGAGGCCCTATCACAGGATCGTGCCCGCATCCAAACCTCTCGCATTTCACAATTCGGTTTGATGGAAATCAGCCGTCAGCGTCGTCGTCGCTCCCTTCTCGAAGGCTCGACAACCTCCTGCCCACATTGTGGTGGTGTTGGACGTAAGCGGACAATTGAAAGCTCGGCCCTCGCCGCGATCCGCGCTGTTGAAGATTTCGCCGTGCGCGGGAAAGCCAAGCGCATTCGCCTGAAGACGTCGCAGGATGTGGCGCTTTATCTCTTGAATGAGAAGCGCAATTTGCTGACGCAAGTCGATCAGGTCGCAGATGTCTTCACCGAAGTCGTAGGCGATGATGATCTCATTCGTCCGAATTTCGAACTCGAAGTCATAGAGAAGCGTGGTGATAAGCGCAAAGACCCGCTTGTGAAAATCGAGCAGGACTTCAAGAAAGAGATCGAGCAGTCCAAGCGCAAGCCGAAACCAAAGTCTAAAGAAAAAGACGAAGACGAGTCCGACTCATCCGAATCCGCTAAGTCTGATTCCTCTGATGAAGAGAACGATGATAATCGTCGTTCCGGTCGTCGTCGGTCCCGTCGGGGGCGTCGCGGTGGACGGGGTCGTTCGCGGAATACAGAAAATCAGAATAACGAATCTGAGAATTCATCCTCTGATGACGCGCTTGAGGTGATTGAGCCTAAAACTGACACAGCGAAGGACGAGGCTGAGACCAAGCCAAAACGTCGCCGTCGTCGCGCGCCATCGAAATCTGCCGAGACAAAGTCTGATATGGCGGAAGCGAAAACCGAAACGCCGGAAGCGGAAGACAAGCCAAAGCCACGTTCCGGCACACGTCGCAAGGCGCCAAGCCGGAAGTCCAGTTCGGACACTGAGGTCGCGTCCGAGGATAAGCCGAAGCCAACTCGTAAGCGTCGCGCGCCTGCTAAGGCTAAAGCGGACACTGCCGAAGTCACGGAAGATAAGCCTAAGCGGACTCGCCGTGCGCCAGCCAAAAAAGCTGAGACCACGGAAACATCCGAGACGCCCAAGCCGAAACGGACGCGTAAAGCACCTGTGAAAAAGGCTGAGGCGGAAACTGAAGCCCCGGCGAAACCCGCACGGAAACGTCGGGCACCTTCGAAAAAAGCTGACGCGGAAACTGAAGCGAAGGTTGCACCAAAGCGGACGCGGAAAGCGCCTGCGAAGGCTAAAGAGGAAGCGCCAAAAGACGACGCGCCCGCAAAGCCGAAACGGACTCGCAAAGCCCCGGCGAAAAAGGCCGCGGAAACGGCGGTGACGGAGGACGCGCCTAAGCCTGCACGTAAGCGGAAGGCCCCTGCCAAAAAAGCAGAGCCCGAAGCCCAAGCGGAGGCGAAGCCGAAAGCAACGCGGAAAGCACCGGCGAAAAAAGCTCCTGCTGCAAAAAAGGCTCCGGCGAAGAAAGCTCCCGCCAAGAAAGCAGCGCCAAAAGCGAAAGCAGACCCGGTTGCATCTGAAGCCAAACCAACGCGGACCCGCAAAGCGCCGGCAAAAGCGAAACCTGCTGCTGAAACGCCGAAAGCCGAAGCCGCAGCTACGCCTAAACCGGCTGTTGCGCCGTCAAAGGCCGCACCTGAAAAAGCGCCAGAGAAAAAGAAGAAACGCGGGTGGTGGTCACGCCGTAAATAGGCTGATGAATATAACTTATGTCGCCATACCAGGGTCAGTGGTCACGAAAATGTCACTGATACATGGAGGCGGCGTAACTTGACGGTTTTACGGAGAGGTCTCACATCATGCTTATGACTCACAGGCCTCTCCACCTCGCCAAACGGCTGAGACTATTTCTGATCGCATGCCTTTCGGTCTGTGTTTGTGCGGCGCAAGCCAATGCGCAATCCCTGCTGCGGGATACCGAGATTGAAGAAACGCTGCGGGAGTTTACGGATCCGATTTTACGCGCAGGCGGGCTAAACCCATCCTCCGTCGATATCTACCTCGTCAATGATCCGTCCCTGAATGCTTTCGTCACGCGCGGACAGAACATATTTCTCCATTCCGGCCTCATACTCGAAGCCGACAATCCGAACCAGCTCAAAGGCGTGATCGCGCATGAGACGGGCCATATTACGGGCGGGCATATTGTGCGATCAGATTACGGCAATCGCAGCGCCTATGGCGCTATGCTCATCGCAGCGGGTCTTGGCCTTGCCGCTATCCTCGCTGGGGAAGCTGAAGCGGGCGCACTCGTTATTGGTGGGTCGCAGCAATTCGGCGTCCTCGAAGCTCTCGCCTATTCCCGCGTAAATGAAGCCGCGGCTGATCAATATGCGTTCGAATATATGGACCGCACGGGTCAGAGCAGTGAAGGCTTGATCGAATTTTTCGAAAACTTCCGCGCGCAAGAAGTGCTGAGCCAAGCACGACGCTATCCCTATTTTCGTGGGCATCCACTCTCGGCTGACCGCATTGACGCCCTGCGTGAAAAAGTTCGCGATTCTGAACATACGGGCAAAACAGACACACCCGAAGAAATTCATAAGCACAAGATGATGCAGGCAAAATTGCGGGGCTTCCTCGAAGGGCCGCAGCTCGTCTATTCCCGCTTCCCACTCTCCGACCAATCTCAATATGCCCGCTATGCCCGCGCCGTGGCCAACTTCAAACAGGCCGACCTAAAACAGGCGATTAAAGAGATTGATAGTTTGATTGAGGAAGAACCCGGCAATCCGTATTTCTACGAGTTGAAGGCGCAAATCCTTTATGAGTCCGGCCAAGGTGAAGCGTCAATTGCGCCGGCCCAAGATGCGTTGGACCGCAAACCTGACGCGCCTCTCCTTATGATCGCGCTGGCCCAATCAAAAATGCAAACCCGCGATACGGGCGATTACACGCGCGCTGTCGAACTCCTGAAAGCTGCGCTGCAATATGAGCCGAATAACGCCCATGCTTGGCGTCTTCTGGCCGATGTCTATGCCGCACAAGGTGAAGACGCCCTGGCCAAATATGCAACGGCGGAACGGTTCTATGCGCGCGGCGATATTGTCAGTGCCCGGTCTTTTGCCCAACGTGCGCAGGAAGACCTCCCCCGCACACTGCCGCAATGGCGTCGGGCCTCGGATATAGTTGTCGTCGCAGAGACACAGTTAGCGACCAAAGATGGCCGCCGTCGGGCGGGGCGCAAACCCCTCGTCTCCTTAACCACCCGCTGATATTTATACCTTATAGAGTCCGTAACCGCGTCCGCGCGTCCTGACGAAAGATATTGCCATGAGAACCCTTTTAATGACGTCCATCGCGACGGCTGGCCTGATGATTTCCGGTTGCGCCGAAGCCGGCCCAACGACTGATCTGAATAAAACCGAGATCGAAGAGATCGTGCGAAGCTATCTCCTCGAAAACCCCGAAATCATTCGCGAAGCCATTGAAGCCCTGCAAGTCAAAGAAATGGCGGCGGAGGAAGAACTCAACCGCGCGTCAATCGTTGCGGCCAGAGACGCCCTCGAAAATGATCCGCGCGACGTCTCCATCGGGCCGAAAGATGCCAAAGTCACCATTGTCGAATTTTTCGATTATAATTGTGGGTTCTGCAAACGCGCGACACCTTGGGTCAAAGAGGCGATTGAAGAACATGGCGATGATATCCGCGTTGTGTTCAAAGAGCTCCCCATTCTTGACAATCGGACCAAGACATCCCGTCCAGCCGCGAAGGCCGCCCTCGCCGCCGCGCGTCAGGGTAAATATTCAGCCATGCACTTCGCCCTGATGGAATCGAAAAGCCTGACGGCAGACAGCATTCGTGATCTGGCCGAAGAGGTCGGTCTGGATATGCGGAAATTCGATGCAGACCTCGCGGATCCATCCATTGAACAACATATTGAAGATACGCTTATACTCGCCAATCGCTTACCTGCTCTGACGGGCACACCGTTCTTTGTGATTGGTGATGAATATGTGTCCGGTGCGGATACGCGTCGTCTTGAGCAACTTCTGGAAGATGCACTTAACGGCTAAGGCGCGAATACCGTATAGGTCACATCGGCAGACAGTTTGCCGATGCCCTGCGAGAAATCATAGCTATTGCCCGTCACGGGTGACGCCCGCAGGCGGTAAACGCTGGCAAAGCCTGCGGCTTGTTGTGCAATCGAGCCGGGTATGCGCGCCGTCCGACGGCCGCCGTCAAAGACTTTCGTGTCTCCCGCTGAAAGATCATCCAATGTTGACCCTGTTGTGTTGCGACCAATCACAATACCGTCCCCACCCACAGAAGGTCGCTGTGCGCGTTGGCCAATCGATGCAGAGGCCGGTGCAAACTCAATCAATTGATAGCCGATATTTGCATAACCCAGCCCGCTAAAATCACCACTCGTTTCAAGATTTGTCGCCTGCGCGTAAATGTCAAAGGCCGTATTGGACGTCACAAAAAACCAGGCAAAGCGTGTATTTGTTCCCAACAGGTCAATGTCTGTATTATTGTCCAGACCAAAGGCTGTGTAACTGTCATTGGCATCCAGCATCTGGAAGGAAGGGTTGTTCTGATAAGCCCCGCCAAAGGTCTGGCCCGTAATCTCAAACGGCCAGCCGCCTGAGGTCCCATCACTTATCGGATCGAATGGAAAGTTCACGGGGACACCGTCTTGTGCGATCAGATCGTTACCCGCCTCACCGGATGTCACATCGTCCAATAGCACGAAATCATGCACGAGTGGTGCAACACCGTTATTTTCGACAAAATCACCGCCGGAAAAAACTATGACGACCGCATTCGCGCGGAAAAATGGGCGATCATTCACGGCCGCATTCGCGACGGCGACTAAGGCCAGCGCACTCATTGCGCCCAGTGCAAGCTTTCGCACAACATTCATTTTTGATGGTGTGGCTGTTCCCACGTCAAACCCTTTCCCAAAATCTGTCATATTATGAGAGAGGCAGGGTTAATATTCCCTCCACGGCAATCAGAACAAAACATAAACACTCTTTGACAAATGCAGTTCCGCGTGGGAAAGCAAATTATGCCAAAGCCGTCTTCCATCTTCGTCTGTCAATCCTGCGGGACCGTTCACGGCAAATGGGCGGGACGTTGCGATTCCTGTGGCGAGTGGAACAGTCTTGTCGAAGAAGCGCAGAGCCAAAACGCAAAACCCGCCCATAAACGCCGCAAAGGGCGCGGTATGGAATTTGTTGATCTCGGCGGGGAGTCGCCTGATGTCGCGCGGTTAAAGACGGGCATTGCCGAATTGGACCGCGTCACCGGAGGTGGTTTGGTGCCAGGCTCCGCCCTTCTCGTCGGCGGGGATCCGGGCATAGGGAAATCCACCTTACTCCTGCAAGCAACAGGTAAGCTGGCCGAGGGCGGGTTTAATACCGCCTATATTTCCGGCGAAGAATCAACTGGACAAGTAAGGCGACGCGCAAAACGTCTCGGCGTTTCGGAACAGCCTGTGTCCCTCGGCGCGGAAACATCGCTGGGACCAATTTTGGACGGGCTCATTTCCGCGAAGCCGGATGTTGTGATTATCGACTCTATTCAAACGCTCTGGACCGACCAACTGGGTGCGGCCCCCGGCACCGTAGCGCAAGTGCGGGCTTGCGCGCAGGAACTGACCCGCTTTGCCAAGAAGAGCGGAGCCTGTGTCATCCTCGTCGGACACGTGACGAAAGATGGACAGATCGCTGGCCCGCGCGTCGTCGAACATATGGTCGATGCCGTGCTCTATTTCGAAGGCGATCGTGCGCATCAGTTCCGGATCTTGCGCGCGCATAAAAACCGCTTTGGTCCGACGGATGAAATCGGCGTGTTTGAAATGCGTGAGAGCGGCTTGTCAGAAGTTCCAAACCCGTCCGCCCTCTTCCTCGATGGGCGCGGCGAAACCTCCTCCGGCGCGGCAGTCTTCGCAGGGCTTGAGGGGTCTCGCCCTGTCCTGACCGAAATCCAAGCCCTCGTGGCCCCCGCGGCCTTTGGGACGCCCCGGCGGTCTGTCGTGGGATGGGATAATAGTCGTCTCGCCATGGTCTTGGCCGTTTTGGAAACACGGTGCGGCGTCAGCTTTGCGGGAAAAGATGTTTACCTTAACGTTGCGGGAGGATTGCGCATCAATGAACCTGCCGCTGACCTTGCCGTTGCAGCCGCTATTGCCTCCTCCGCTTTTGACGTCCCGCTGCCGTCAGACTCTGTTGTCTTTGGCGAGATTAGCCTTTCCGGTGATGTCCGTCCTGTGGGTCGGTCAGATGCGAGGCTCAAGGAAGCCGCGAAGCTCGGCTTTCACCGCGCGATTACGGCCCGTCCACAGAAGAGAGACGAAAACGACAATTCCGCCCTGCCCCTGATTGCAATCAAGGCTTTGCCCGACCTCATCCGCCGTGTAGAAGCCAGCACAGAAAGCGGTCTTGACCATCCGTCGAGTTGGGCCGCCTAGCAGGAGCCCACGCCCGCCATGACATTGCAGACCTCTGCCAATCTCCTAAATTTTGTCACGATAGGACCTTGGGAATTCAACGGGTTTGACGTTGTCGTCCTGATTATACTCCTGATTTCAATGCTCTATGCCGCTTCACGTGGGCTATTACGCGAAGTCGTCTCTATTGCGGCGCTCCTAGTCGCAGCCACAATCACGCTGTTCGTGTGGGGTCAGTTTCGATTCGCGGCGCAGGACTTTATCTCTCCGCAATGGTTGGCAGACGGGGCCTTAGTGCTGGGCGTTTTCGCCCTGACATATCTCGTCATGGTCTTGATCATGTCTAAGATTGGAAAATCAATCGCCGGACGGGAAAGCGGGTTTTTGGACCGTGTCTTGGGTGCGGGCTTTGGCATTGCGCGCGGCCTCATCATCGCGGCTCTTGGCGTTATGATTCTCACAGCGGGAAATAGGGCCTCCAATGAAGCCCAAACCTATAAGGCCACATTACAGGCCCAAGGCATTTATGATGAGGTCATTAGCCAAATGCCGAAATCCATGCGGGAACAAATGGAAGCCGAGCCCAAACCGCTCCCGACAATGCTGGAAAACTCCGTATTTTATCCGATGCTGGACAAAATCGGGGCAGCCATTCGCGCCCTGCCCTTCACGAAAATGAAGAGTTATGCCGACCGCATCAAGGAGGGCGATATTGACGGCCTCTCCGATGAACTTCTCAATCAATCCGAAGGGTAGAATCATGAGCGATCTCGAGACAGTCTTCGACCCCCATGAGGATAAAATCCGCGAGGAATGCGGGGTTTTCGGTATTTTCGGCCTCGAGAATGCGGCCTCATTAACGGCGCTTGGACTCCATGCTCTGCAACATCGCGGACAGGAAGCCTGCGGTATCGCGGCAACGGATGGGCAGCAATTCCGGACGGAACGCCATCTCGGCCTTGTCGGCGATAACTTCACGGGCGATGACCCGTCGGAGCGTCTCGGCGGGCACATATCGATCGGACATGTGCGCTACTCGACGGCAGGACAAACCGTTCTGCGGAATGTCCAGCCGCTCTTCTCTGAGCTTCACACAGGTGGTTTCGCCCTCGCCCATAACGGCCACATCACCAATGCCTATACGATCAAAGAAAAACTCGTGAAGAAAGGTGCCATTTTTCAGTCTACCTCCGATACAGAGGTCGTCATGCATCTCATCGCCCGCGCGAAAGAAGGCGAATTCATTGATCGCCTTGTCGGCGCTATTCGTCAGGTCGATGGCGGTTATGCCTTTGTCGGAATGACGGAAAACATGCTTATCGGGGCTAGAGACCGGTACGGCATTCGCCCCCTCCTCATTGGACGGATTGGCGATAGCTATGTCCTCGCTTCTGAAACATGTGCTTTTGATATGATCGACGCGGAATTTATTCGCGAAGTCGAGCCCGGCGAAGTCGTCGTGATAAATGAAGATGGCATCCGCAGCTTTACGGCTTTCCCGAATGCCGAATCCCGCCCCTGTATTTTCGAATTTGTCTATTTCGCCCGTCCCGACTCCATTGTGGGCGGCAAGAGCGTTTACGAGGTCCGCAAACGGATGGGCCAACGCCTCGCCGAGGAAACCCCCGCCGATGTCGATGTCATCATCCCCGTCCCGGATAGTGGCGTCCCCGCCGCATTAGGCTTTGCTCAGCAGCTCGGTATTCCATTCGAGCTCGGTATTATTCGCAATCACTATGTCGGTCGGACTTTTATTCAGCCAACGCAGCAAATCCGGGATATGGGTGTGAAGCTAAAACATTCGGCCAATCGCGCCATGATTGAGGGCAAGCGAGTCCTCCTCGTCGACGACTCCATTGTCCGCGGGACGACCTCGACCAAGATTGTCCGCATGATTAAGGCGGCGGGTGCCAAGGAAGTTCATTTCCGCTCCGCCTCTCCGCCCATCAAATTCCCGGATCATTACGGTATTGATATGCCAACCAAGGACAAACTGATCGCGGCCAATTATTCACTGGAGGAAATGACCTCCATGTTGGAAGTGGACAGTCTCGGCTTCCTCTCCGTCGAAGGTCTCTATTGGGCAATGGGTGAAGAGTACCGCGAGGAAGATGCGCCGCAATATACGGATCACTGTTTCACGGGTTGCTATCCGACGCCACTGATTGATCGCGACCGCAAATTATTGGGCGGGAAGCAACTCTCATTCCTCGTGGAAGTGGCGTAAATAATGTCAAAACATGATGGACGTATCTACCTCGTCACTGGGGCCTCTCGCGGTATTGGCTACGCCACAGCCTTGCGCCTTGCGGCCCAAGGCGGACATGTCATCGCGACGGCGCGCACACAGGGCGGGCTCGAAGATCTGGACGACGCTATCAAAGCGGTGGGCGGGCAATGCACGCTCGTTCCGATGGATATCAAAGATTTCGACGGCATCGACCGTCTCGGCAAAGTCATACACGAACGCTATGGCCGCTTGGACGGGCTCTTCGCCAATGCTGCCATGCTGGGTGATATCGTACTCCTGCCGCATACATCCCCGACGATTTTTGAAAATGTAATGTCCATCAACGTCACAGCGAATTTCCGCCTGCTCCGTTCAATGGACGGCTTGCTGCGCGA
Source organism: Litorimonas sp. WD9-15 (assembly GCF_050271975.1). Taxonomy (NCBI): domain Bacteria; kingdom Pseudomonadati; phylum Pseudomonadota; class Alphaproteobacteria; order Maricaulales; family Robiginitomaculaceae; genus Litorimonas; species Litorimonas sp. WD9-15. Next base: position 1,963,194 of record NZ_CP189850.1, on the reverse strand, counting down.
GTCGGATGCAGGACGCGTTGTCTTTGTGACCTCTTCCGTCGCGCAAAGCCACCGCGCCTATTGGGGCGCTTACGCGGCTTCGAAAGCTGCGCTGGAAGCAATGTCCAATATTTACGCCGAGGAAGTTGCGATCACAAAGATCAAGGTTAACCTCCTGGATCCCGGCGGAACGCGCACAGCGATGCGCGCGAAAGCCATGCCCGGCGAAGACCCCAAAAACCTCCCCTCCCCCGATGACGTTGCGAAACTGGCCGAAGAAATGTTGAGTGCAGAATATGGCGAAACACGCGGCCTCGTCAAATTTCGGGACTGGTCGGCCTAATCCCAATCCGGCGCAAAGACGAAGAGTTCGTCAATCCGCTCTTCCAACACATGCGCAATCCGAAATGCCAATTCTAGCGAGGGCGCATATTTCTGTGCCTCGACAGCGATAATTGTTTGCCGCGTCGCCCCGACGCGCTCGGCAAGTGCAGCTTGTGACAAATCAGTACGGGCCAACCTGACCCGCTTGATATGATTGGTGATGGTTGTTTTCTTACCGCCCATTACACCTGCTCACGAGAGATTAGCGGCGCCCCTATCCGTCTATATTTAATGGCTAAAACGCACGCGAAAATAAATTGTGCGGCCAAAATCGCAATCAACACAGAATGGAAAAGCATATCCCCGGATTGGTGGGCGACATAGGAAATCAAAGTCGACGCCGTTAGTATAAACAATGTCCAGAAGGCAACCGCACCGCCCTCGGCTCGGATTTTTTTGTCCCGCTCATCAGCGGGATCATTCGCCGTGCGATTGAAAATGATGGCGGTCGGGATAATGAGAAGGATTGTAAAAATGGTCGTACAAACGCCCACAATAATTAGTCCGGCCACAGCCGGAAGACCTGCTTCATTCATCACATCTGGACCACTGAAAACCTCTTTGGAATAGATGGCGATCACAAGAATGTTCACAATCATAAACACCCAAGCCTGCGCCTCTTTGTATGATAGCGCGGTCACGAACTTCTTTAAAGCTGACATAAGAGACTCCGTGTAATTCTGTGTTAATATTGAATTTTAACTGCTGATCTACTCTGGCACGGGTGCACCTAACGACCATATCCGTAAATCATGACGCCATGTTTCACGAGGTCCGCAATGTAACTAAAGACGATGAGGAAGAATATGATTTGAACCGGTGTTTCAAAAAGCACTGAAGGTTGAAATCCAATCTCAAAACTCGCACTCATAAGAATGCCAATCGTAATAATTCCGACACCTATCTGCAAAACGCGATAGCCCCAAAACGCGCCTCTGCGTTCGATTTCGATATCGCGCTCATCTCGTCCGTTTCCACCTTTTCTAGCAAGAAGATCGAAAATTCCGGCAATGACAACGTGAAGAATTACGGTCAAAACGACGAGGCCAAATATGATTCGCCCAAACTCGCCAATGTCATAACCAATCGGGTTGAGCGAGAGACCCACTGTCATCTTCTGCCAAAACCAAAGAAATACAGCACCATCCGCCAAAACGATAAGCCAAGCTTTCCGCTGGGTCGAACTCATATCTGAAATACGTGTCATCGTTCACTCCTATGTAAGATATGTTTTACATAGTGATGCAACGCGATAATGTCTAGTATTTTTTACATTTTAGGTTTTCAGCACCACCCGGTACCGCGCTTTTCCAGACTTCAGATGCGCAATCGCGTCATTCACGTCGGCCATGTCAAAAGTTTCGACCATGGGTTTAATGTCGTGACGGGCGCAGAATTCCAGCATTGTGGCGACTTCATGTGGGGCGCCTGTGTCTGACCCACCAACAGATTTACCCCCGCTAATGAGGCTGAAGGCGGGTACCCCCATCGGTTCGGGGGCAGCGCCAACTGTGATGAGCTGGCCGTTTGAGCGGAGTGTCGCCATATAGCTGGGCCAGTCCAGTGTTACATTCACAGTCGAAATGAGGAAGTCGAAATAGCCGCGCTGGGCCTTGAGCGCACCACGATCCCGGCTATTGACGACGCGATGCGCCCCCAGCGTTTTGAGCTCGTCCATTTTATCCTGAGAGCTTGTGAAAGCCGTGACTTCACATCCCCAAGCGTTCGCAAATTGCACAGCGAGATGACCTAGACCACCAATGCCGATCACGCCGACCCGGTCCGTAGGTTTCAGGCCAAAATTCACGAAAGGCGCAAAGACCGTGATGCCACCGCAAAAGAGTGGTCCAGCCGTGACGGGATCAATACCGTCCGGAATAGGCACAGCCCAAATATCCTGCACGCGAACGCGATCCGCAAACCCGCCGCGCGAGGCGATTGTAGTGACACCCGTATTGCAACGCTGCTGCGTCCCCGACAGGCAGGGCTGACACGTCTGGCAGCTTTTCGCGTTCCATCCCACACCGACCATCTGCCCGATATCGAGAGAGGTCACGGCATTGCCCTTCGCGCGGATTGTGCCGACGGCTTCGTGGCCGGGAACGATCGGATAGCGGCTCGCGCGCCAATCGTTATTAATCATGGACAGGTCAGAGTGACAGAGCCCGCACGCGACGACGTCTATTTCGACATCATTTGCGCCAAGCGGTCCCGGATCGTAAGAATAAGGTTCGAGTTTTCCGCCGGCCTCTCGCGCAGCATAGGCATTGATATCGGACATAGCGGATCCTTTAAAAAATCACCCTTTGTCGGGGCGGGGGTGTTTTTTGACTTTGCCCGCTTTTTCACGGCCTTTTTTCAATTTGCCGAGCGGTTCCATACCCTGTTTACGCACGGTCCGGTCATAGGGGTTGTCATCCGATTTAACATAAAGCCGGATCGGGATGCCCCAGAGGTCGAAATCCTCGCGCAGGCCATTCACGAGATAGCGGCTGTAACTCTCCGGCAGTTTCGTCGCGCGGGAACATTTGAGGACAAATGTTGGCGGACGTGTTTTGGTCTGGCTGATATATTTCGGCTTGATCCGACGCCCATTCACGGCGGGCGGCGGGTGGCGCACGACTTTCTCGCCGAGCCAGTCATTCAACTCGGATGTCTTGACCTTGACCGACCAATCAATCTGCACACGTTCAATGGCGGGTAGAAGACGGTCGACAGACTTTCCGGTCAGGCCGGAGAACATAACGACGGGAACACCTTTCAACTGCGGGAGCAGTCGCGCTGCGGTTTCGCGCAAAGCTTTCGACATCTCGGATTTATTCTCGACGAGGTCCCATTTGGTCACACCAATGACAAGCGCGCGCCCTTCCCGTTCGCAGAGATCTGCAATTTGGAGGTCCTGCTTATCAAAAGGCGAAGTCGCATCCATGAGGAGCACGACGACTTGCGCAAATTTAATCGCGCGGAGCGAGTCCTGCACGCTCATCTTTTCGAGCGTTTCCTGAACCTTAGCCCGCTTGCGCATACCCGCCGTATCGTGGAATTGCACGCGACGACCCTGCCAGACATAGTCGATTGTGATACTGTCGCGCGTCACGCCCGCTTCCGGACCGGTTAAGAGGCGATCCTGCCCGATGAGCGTGTTGATCAACGTGGACTTGCCCGCATTGGGCCGGCCCACAATCGCGATGCGTACGGGCGCTTCTGATGTATCAATAGGTTCCGGGTCAATCTCCAGCTTCACCCCACGCAAGGCCAAATCTATCTCATCATCTAAATCGACCATGCCGATATTATGTTCGGCCGCGACTTCCACGGGATCCCCCATACCCAGGGAGTAGCCCTCATTAATGCCCGCGTCGGCGGCACTGCTTTCGCACTTATTGGCGACGAGTACGATTGGCTTACCCGTTTTACGAACGAAATCCGCAAATATCCGGTCGAGTGGCGTAACGCCTTCGCGGGCATCATAGACGAAAAGGAGCACATCCGCGCTTCGCACGGCTTCCTCTGTCTGGGCCCGCATCCGGGCCTCAAGCTTGTCGCCTGTCGCGTTCTCAAATCCCGCCGTGTCCATTAGGGTCATATCGTGACCGCGCATGCGGGATTTTGTTTCACGGACATCCCGCGTTACACCCGGCGTATCATTGACAATGGCGAGTTTCTTGCCCGCCAATCGATTGAACAGCGTCGATTTGCCGACATTGGGGCGACCTATCACGGCAATACGGGCCGGACGTCTTAATTCGTCTGGTCCGTCTTCCTCATCCTCTTCGTAGCGACGCTTACGGGCCACTACTTGAGCGCAACAAGCTTAGCGTCATCTGTCAGAAGATAGACGGTTTCATTGGCGATGACGGGCGGAACGAAAATGGGGCTTTTAAGATCAAGTTCTTTCACGATACTGCCGGAGCGCGGATCGAGTGTCACGACATTCCCGCGTGAACTGGCAACCACAAGACGGTTACCCGCGAGGATGGGGCCAATCCAGACCGTCCGTTCTTTACGCTTTTCAAGATTTTTGAAGTTCTCGAGCTGCTGCAACCAAATCACCGAGCCATCCAGCTTTGACATCGCCGCGACTTGACCATCCGTTGTGACCGTAAAAATGAGGTCAGCCGTGATCAACGGAATGCCGAGCGTTCCCGCAGGCTGTGACCACACACGCTGTCCGGTGCGCAAGTCGAAAGCCGTCATCACGCCGCTTTGCGCAGAGGCAACCACATAACCGTCTGCAACGGCGGGACCACCCGCAATATCATTGAGGGAAGCAAGTGGTGTCAGGCGGGCCGAGGAGGACAGCGAATCTTGCCAAAGCACACCGCCATTTTGCACACGCAGCGCGACCAATTCACCTGAGGAGAACGGAGCGAGCACAACATCATCTTTTACGGCGGCCGCAGGTGATGTGAGCATACGCGCCGTCTCAATAATGCCCTGATAGGACCAGAGGACCTCACCCGTGTTTGAATTCAGGGCGAAAAGCTCATTGTCATCAGAGGCTACAAAAACGCGACCATTGCTAACGGTTGGCGCAGAATTCAGCGGCACACGTGTTTGACGCGCCCAGACAAGCGCGCCCGTTGTGGCGTCTAGCGCGACGACTTTACCAAGACCGGAGGAAACAAAAATCTTTCCATCGGCAAAGGCGAGACCGCCGCCGACACCTTCTCTATCGCTGCCATCGCCATCCGTGAAGGTCAGCGGGTCTTTTATCCGGTCAATGAAGGACGTTTTGCCTTCACGGGTTGACTGACGCTCAACAGCTTCGACCTTAAATTCCCAAAGACGATCTTGTGTGGCCTCATTAAAGGCCCTTACGTTATATTGCGCATCCACGGTATAAATGACGCCATTGGCCACGATTGGCGGGGCGGTAATACGTCCCTTGCGGCCTGAACCTTCGCCAATATCAATTGTCCACGCGCGTTCCAGTGGGCCGGAGGCACCTGTATGCTGGACAACATGTTCAACGTTACCGCCCACTTGCGGCCAGTCCGTGTTCACATAGGGCTCGGGAATGAAGAGATTTTCCGGTGCTGTTGCGGCTGCAACCGTCAATGTTTCGGACAGTTCGAGAATTGAAATTCGCTCAGAATCGCCCGCAACTTCGCCCTGTTCAGCGCGAATTTCAGCATCCGTTTTATCAAAAGGATTTACCGCATCGACAGCACCACCGAGAATGGCACAGCCAGAGAGGAGCCAAGACGCACCGAACGCCAGAAGAATGGTCTTAGTCTTCATCGGTCGCATCCGTCTCAGTTGGTTCCGTGGGTTCATCCGTTGGCGTATTTAAAACGGGCTCAGGCGCATTGATCACAGATTCTGCATTCATCAATGCTATGGACTGTTCTGCCCGCTGTTTCACCGTTTGCGGAACACCGGGAATGGCGGTGAGATAAGCAAATTGTTCTCGCGCTGCAGATTCGTTTCCGGACTGTTGTTGAGCAAAACCCAGAAGTTCACGTGCCAAAAACTCATAAGGCGCGTTTTCTTCGATAAGCGGCGTCATACGGGTCACGACATCGGAATAAGCCCCCTGATCCGCCAAGAGATAAGCCGACTTTAATTGCGCCAGTTGTTTGTGGCGGGGTGTGGAAAATTTCGCGGCCGCTTGATCAAAATATAGGATCGCACTTGCAAGATCACCTTGCTCATGGCGAATGGCCGCTGCGCGCATCAGGGACAACCCTGCATAGCCTTCCGGTCCGGTTTCGCCCAGCGCGATAAATTGCTCTGTCGCATCGTTGAGGTCACCCGCCTCCAAAGCCGTGTCAGCTGCAGTGTAGACGGCCGCGACTTTTTGCGCGGATTTATCCTGCGCATATTCCTGCCATTCCAAGAAGGCCGCACCCGCGACAATGAGGAAAAGGATGACACCGATGATGGGGCCATATTTTTTGAGCAGGCGGTTATAGTCATCCTTACGGAGTTCCTCTTCCACCTCATTAATGAAATCGACCACAGTCAGGTCCCTGAATCATGACGGCCAAAGGCCTGAGAATTTCGCGGAACCTAGCCCCGCATTAGGTGCGACACAACCGCTAACGGCATTACGGATTCCTCAGGAATCAAATGATTTGAAACGGTAGAGATTCGCCTCTGTCGGGAAGGTGCGGTCTTTCACATCCGCTGCATATTGCGCCACAGCGTCCCGCGTGGCGTCCAGTTGCGCCCCATATTTCTTGACGAATTTCGGTACGCGGGCAAATTGCCCCAACATGTCGGGAGTCACAAGGATTTGCCCGTCACATTTGGCGGACGCCCCAATCCCAATCGTTGGGATAGAAACGGCGTCGGTTACGATATTGGCGAGCTCTTCCGAAACACCTTCCACCACGACCGCAAACGCGCCAGCCTCTGCGGCGGCATTAGCATTCGCGACGATTTCATCTGCGACGGCGGCATTGCGGCCTCGCGCTTTAAACCCGCCCAAGACATGCATGCTCTGCGGTCGAAGACCAACATGGGCCATGACGGGAATGCCGCGCTCGACCAGATAGGCGATGGTCTCAGCAGCATAAGACCCGCTCTCAATCTTCACGGCTTGGCACCCCGTTTCCATCATCACGCGGGAGGCATTGCGAAAAGCCGTTTGTACGCTGTCTTCATAAGACCCGAAAGGCAGATCCACGACGACCAGCGCCCGGTGCGCCCCGCGCATCACGGCTTGTCCGTGCAAAATCATCATATCCAGCGTCACGCCAACAGTAGACGTCAATCCATGCACAACCATACCAACAGAATCACCGACGAGGAGGAGATCACAATGCTCATCGAGCACCGCAGCCGTCGGCGCATCATAGGCCGTCAGACAGACGATAGGCTCCCCCCCTTTACGCGCCGTGATCTGCGGGGCGGTGATACGGCGGATTGACGTTTGAGCAGACATGGAACCTCCGAGACGAATTGCAATGAAACTAGGCGATTAGCCCTGCCCGTTTCAAACACTATCTAGGGATTTTAAATCCAAAGGCTAGCATCAACCATTTCAATATCTGCAAGGCCTTGAAGCCAAATATCAATATTCATGGTTTCTGGCTCCGCGAGCACCATATCCATCGCCTCAGACCAAGAGACCTCCTGCAGAACAGTCAGGTCATCAAAATCAGAAACCGCATTGAAATCTGTGCGTCCAAGAGTAGCGGTATCGATAATTACATCGGAAAATCGGATAGACTCAATTGCGATTAGAGTATCAATATTTCCGTCCTCATCTACGACTTCAACTTGTCCACGCGCGTTGATTTGAAGCGTGAAATTGGCAATTTCTTCAAGGTAATTGACCGTATCCGTTCCGGCACCCCCCAGATAATAATCATTCGCATCATCGGACGGAAAAACGCCGATGAAATCATTGCCGTCTCCACCCCGAATAACGTCATTTCCACCCCAATCATAAATTACATCACGGCCCGCACCACCATTTACAAAGTCCCTGACAGCATCACGACCCGCGTCAATGAAATCATCGCCGTCACCTCCGTTCAAAGTGTCTGTACCATTTCCGCCATATAGAGAATCATCGCCTAGCCCGCCTTCAAGCCGATCACGTCCTTCTCCGCCATTTAGACTGTCATTACCCGCACCGCCCGAAAGGACATCATCACCGGCAAACCCTTGAACAATATCTGCAAGTGATGACCCGTCAAAAACGTCATCTCCATCCGTCAAATCCGTGTAAATCGGTAGCGGTTGTGACAGGTCGATATCTAAGTCCGAGAAAGATATCGTTTCAACCTGTATCAAAATATCGACATTGCCGCGACTGTCCCGGACTTCGACTTGGCCGCGCGCATTTTGACTGACTTGATAATCGGCGGAGTCACCAGAGACATAGCTCACCCGGTCCGTTCCCAACCCGCCAATATAGTAATCATTCGCATCGTCAGAACTGAACACAGCAATAAAATCATCGCCCGCCCCACCTCGAATGACGTCATTACCACCCCAATCGTAAATCGTGTCGCGTCCAGCACCGCCATCTACAAAATCACGAACGGCATCTCGGCCTGCATCGATGAAATCATCACCGTTGCCGCCATCCAAAATATCCGTGTCATTGCCGCCGAAAAGCGCATCGTCACCGTCGCCTCCATAAAGGCTATCTCGACCTGCTCCGCCATTCAAACTGTCATCGCCCGCATCCCCCGAGAGCGTATCCCTCCCGTCGAAACCCTGAACAATATCTGCGGAGGATGTGCCTTCAAATATATCATCCCCATCCGTCAAATCCGTGTAGACAGGCAGCGGTAGGGACAAATCAATATCTAAATCAGAGAAAGATATCGTTTCAATCTGGAGCAAGATATCGACATTCCCACGACTATCCTGAACTTCGACTTGGCCACGTTCATTTCGGCTGACACGGAAGTCAGACGACTCTCCAGAGACATAACTGACGCGGTCCTCGCCCTCTCCGCCAATATAATAATCATTGGCATCGTCAGAGCTAAATACAGCGATAAAATCATCGCCGTCGCCACCTCGAATGACGTCATTCCCGCCCCAATCGTAAATCGTATCGCGTCCAGCACCGCCATCTACAAAATCACGAACGGCATCGCGACCTGCGTCAATGAAGTCATTCCCATCGCCCCCATTAATCGTGTCGGTGCCGTCCTCGCCATAAAGACTGTCATTCCCGCCAAAGCCATTTATGACGTCACGCCCAGCGCCGCCGCGGATCGTATCACCCTGTTCGGACCCGTCTAAACTCTCATTCCCGTCTCCCCCTTGGAGCGTGATTGAGAGTCCAGGATCATCAAGAATTTGTTCTAGATCAAAATAGCTCTGCTGCCACTTTCCTTGATAGAACTCATGAAGCGTCAATACATTAAACATAGTTACCCTCATAACCCGTAAATCTTAGAAAATTTAGCCTCGCAAAAGCCCTAAAGCCAAATATCAAATTCTGGTACCTCCAAATCAATGAGTATGTCCTCCAGCGCATCGATATCGAACGCCTCTGTCGCGGTCCGAGATATGTTTCCTGCATTTGCCCAAACGGAATTTGACTGCAATGAAAGATCTTCGAAATCGGTGAGTGTTGGGGACTCTTCAAGATCATTATATGCAATCTCTAATGCGGGGCTTTCCAAGCCCAATTCATCTTCTGCGAGCTTATCCAAAATATCCTGAACGAAGATCGTCGCATTATCAAATTTCAGGACTTCAACCGAAGACACAATCGCCCTCACGTCCGCACGCTCGAAAATGACCAAATTTCCATTTTCCCTGACTTCGAAACTATAAACGCTGTCGAAATATCTATCGCCGTCAAATTCCAGAACATCATATCCGTCGCCACCCACGATACGTTTTGTGAGAGTCTGACCGAATTCATCTATGATAAAAAGATCATCTCCGTCTCCGCCAAACGCTTTGACGATGAAATTTGTCGAAATATAAATTGTATCATCACCATTACCACCAAAAGCATTCCCGCTTTCGCCGACATCAAGATAGTCATCTCCCTCTCCGCCGCGCAGTGCATTATTGCCTGTCCCGCCCAACAGATAATCATTTCCGTCACCGCCCGTTATGGAATCATTTCCACCACCGCCATTTATGAAGTCATTACCATCACGCCCGAGAATACGTTGCCCTGCACTTGATCCGGAAAATATGAGTTCGGAGTCATTTGAACCGGAGACACGACCAAAGGCGTCAATAGCTGCACCGAATTTTGGCAAGCCGTTCGTCATATCAATCGTGAAATCATCGAAGGCAATCTGCTCAATATTCTCCAATAGGGTCACTCCCTTCCTCCCGAGGGAAAGCGATATAACGCCAGTCGATGCATCTTGGGAAAATGACTCCATCTCAAAAATACTGACTCTCTGAAATTCGACAGTGTCGAAACCTTCGCCACCGTCGTAAGAGTCGGACGTTGGCGTATCTAGACGCGTCAAAGCGACGATTGTATCGTCCCCTGCGCCGCCTGAGACAATATCTGTCCCGTATCGGTTGGTCAGAATGATATCGTCTCCACTTCCCGCAAATACGGTGTCCGTTGCGTCTTCGCTAAATGATGCACCGCGTGTGGTGTTGATTGTATCGTTCCCGTCTCCTCCATAAAGTGTATCATTTCCGCGGCCGCCTTCGATGTAATCCGATCCGCCGAGGCCGTAGATAACATCGTCGCCATTAAATCCCTGTATGATGTCAACGCCTTCTGTCCCGCTATAATTATCAACATCGACCCGGCTGTCGGTAAGAGCCGTGATCGTGGGAGACCCCTCCCTTAAATCTATCGTGAAATCTCTAAATTGAACAAATTCAACATCAATTAGGATATCTGTATCACCACGCGCCCAATCCAAAATAAAACTGCCGTCCCCCTGTTCGGTGATGGAGGCAACAAGGTCATCTTTGACGCTCTTCCTGCGTGTCCCATTTGCAATGATGAATGTATCAAGACCAACACCCCCGTCCATGATGGTCAATCCACCGCGATCCCCAAAAAAGGTGAGATCAAACGTATCATCTCCCTCCCCGCCGATCACCGTCGAAGGGCCACCCCGCAAATAGATGAGATCATTTCCAGCTCCGCCATCCGCTAACGCATCGGCGGGATCGGATCTTGGCGCGGCCTCTATAAATATCGTGTCATCCCCATCGCCGCCATAAGCACGGCCACCGACATTAGGAATAAGCCAGTCATTCCCAGCACCGCCGAAAATCTCAATTCCTCTCGAAATTCTATCGTGACCCTCACCGCCATAGACTTGTAACGTGGACGCATTTGAGATCACCTCATCATTCCCGCCATTGGCAAAAATAATATTCCGAAAACCCGTATCTGTGATGACGTCACGGCGTTCAGTGCCCTGTAAAGTTTCGTTTCTGCCGTTGAACTCTATAGTTATTTCAGATTGAGGCGGGGCTATGGAGACGGGATCAACCGATAAAGCTTGGCGATTGTAGTTCAACAATACGGACTCTAATTCCAGTCCTTCAAATGGTGAAACCAGCGGATTGAGATCGTAAATTTGATACATGAGTTTCACTTTTCTGATGAGAGGCCGATAAAAATTTTCACAGGCGTTCTATCTTATCGCCCCCAAAACTTCATTCAAATCAGCCGATGGTTTATACCCAAATATCAAAGTCCGGCATTTCAAAGTCGTCAAATTCCGAAGCTAAGACGTCGAGACCAATTATTTCCGTAGTCATGCGAGATAGATTTTCAACATTAGCCCAGACAGATCTTGCTTCCGATGAAACATCTTCAAAATCAGATACTGATAAAGACGTACCACCTGTCAGAGTGTTTATCAAATCTTGAAAATTCGAAGTCCTATTAAAGAAGCTGACGAATTCAACAATTACAATTGTATCCCATAAATGAAATCATTGCCATCGCCGCCAGACAGGAAATTGTCTCCGCTGCCACTTTAAATAATATCTACGCCACTACCACCCCGTAATGTGTCTGCGCCGGCTCCACCGAAAATCTCGTCGGTTCCGTCCTGTCCAAATATAACATCATCCCCGACTCCGCCCTCAGTAAAATCACCGCTTTCAGAGCCACGTAAAAGATCATTACTGAACTAACCAACAATGAAGTCTGGCCGGCGTGTCACGATAATTGTCAAAGAGGACTAAATATCAGGAAAATCAATATTGAGCGAGGTGCCAAAAAATCCCGTCCATAGCTGTAAGGTGAAACTAATCAAGATACGGAATTAAGCATTTAGACCTCGCTTATAGAGCTATGTAATTACAGTCCCTTGCGCATGAGGATTGAAAGAAATTCACACTTCACAAGTTGGTATATTACGAATTTCTAATACGAGCTCTGATGGGTCGCTTACAGATCCGCCAACTGCCCGACCGGGAATTCAAACACATACTCTGCGCCCGCCCGAATAAAGTCGAGTTGAGCTGCCGCGCGCGGCATCACGGAAAGTGCGTGATATCGGGCAAGGCTCGCCATATTTGCCGATAACGCATCACCTGCAGTCAAACCGTTTGCGACGGCTTTGATCAATAATGAGCCCGATAGGACATTGGCGCAAAGCGTCAGATAAGGTGTCGCAACGGAGAGTGCGTCTTCTTCCTTCGCATTCAGCAATATATCTGTCGCCGTCGACAAGGTTTCAATCCCCGTAGACAGAGCACGAACACAGACCTGCAAGTCCGCCTCGCCTGTGCCAGAACTCTCCCTTGCGAGGGTTTCAATCTCTCTCAAATCAGAGATCAACGCGCGCATTTCCTCACCCCCATCCCGGCGGAGTTTGCGTCCGACGAGGTCAATAGCTTGGATACCATTTGTACCTTCATAAATCGGTGCAATGCGGGAGTCGCGCAAGTGCTGTGCCGCCCCTGTTTCTTCGACAAAGCCCATCCCGCCATGGACTTGCACGCCGATTGAGGCCACATCGACACCAAGGTCGGAGCCATAGGATTTCGTGATTGGTGTGAGCAGGCCTTCGCGCGCATGGTCGCCCATATCCGCGGCTGCCGCCGTCGCCATGGCAATAGCCCGTGCGCCCATGAGACGGGATTTCATATCGATGAGCATGCGGCGAACATCAGGATGATGCACAATCGAGGCCCCTTTTTCCTGTCCCGGAGGCGTTCCCTGCACGCGGTCATGCGCATATTGTAGAGCGGCTTGATAGGCGCGTTCGCCGATGGCTACGCCCTGCACTCCCACAAAAAGACGCGCTTCATTCATCATTGTGAACATACAGGCGAGCCCCCGGTTCACGTCACCGACGAGCCAGCCTTTGGCTTTATTAAATTCCATGACGCAGGTTGGACTGCCGTGAATACCGAGCTTGTGTTCTAACCCGATGGGGTAGAAATCATTGCGCTCCCCGAGGCTGCCATCCTCATTCACGAAATTTTTTGGGCAGATAAACAGGCTTATCCCACGGGATCCTTCCGGACTGTCAGGCAGTCGCGCGAGGACAAGATGGATGATGTTATCCGCACAATCATGATCACCCCATGTGATGTAAATCTTCTGACCTGTGATGGAGTAAGTCCCGTCGCCATTATCTTCAGCTTTCGTGCGGACAGGTCCGAGGTCGGAGCCCGCCTGCGGCTCGGTCAGGCACATCGCGCCCGTCCACTCACCCGTCACCATTTTCGGAATATACATATCTTTGAGAGCGTCAGAGGCATGAGCCTCGATCGCTTTTGTCGCAGAACTCGTCAGCATTGGGCACAGGCCGAGGGCCATATTCGCCGCATAGATCATTTCATTCGTCGCAACAGACACGACCGACGGCAGGCCCATGCCGCCAATTTCCGGTTTCATGGCCAAGCTCTGCCAACCAGATTCGACAAAGGCTTGATAAGCTTCTTTGAACCCGGGTGAGGCTGTCACGTCTTTACCATTAAGCTGTGCCGGGTTCTGATCCCCTGCCCAATTGGTCGGGGCCACCACGTCACGTGCAAAGACGGCTGCCCCGTTGAGAACGTCGCCAATCAACTCATCATTGGTTTCTGCAAATTCAGGCATGGCCAGAATTTTGTCCATATCAACTCCGTGACGGAGGAGAAACTGCATAGCGTTGACGGGAGCTTGGAAAGTCATTTTGGCCTCACGAATTTTTCTTAGTTGATATGGCATGTCACCATGCAGATTTTAAGCGCCAAGATGACGCGTATCACATACGAAAATGCACAAAGCGGACTTGCGAAGGCTTATCGGATGAAGCACTAGAGCGTATGACCTTACTTCTACGCTTCGCCCTGCCCCTCGCACTTCTGACTACCGCCTGTTCGGGTTCCGATTCGACATCCACACCTCAAACGGCGTCCACGCCTGCAACTCCTGTTGTTACGACGCCTGTCACGGCCATGTCACTCGAAGAACGCGGTGCGAAAATCTATAAGCGCTGCCGTGCTTGCCACACATTGGATCAAGATGGCCGCAATAAAGTCGGGCCTAACCTCTGGGGAATTTACGGCGCGAAGGCCGGTGAAAAAGAAGGCTATGCCTATTCCAAAGCCATGCTGGCCAGCAATATTGTCTGGGACCAAGAGACGATGGATGCCTATCTGAAAAAGCCCGCGGAATATGTTAAAGGCACGAAGATGAGCTTCATTGGATTGAAGAAACAGGAAGATCGCGACGCCGTCCAAGCCTATATGCTTGCGGAAACAACGCCTTAATATTCGGTCCAAACGCCAATAATCAGGGCGCGCTCTTTGACGGCATTGCGTCCGTCTAATGTGAGTTTACCGCCCAATTGCGCATATCGCCCAGGTTTGAATTGATGGACGAGCGAGAGCTGGCCTGAAATCTGAGACCTAACCTGATCTCGACTGCCATCCGTGGCGAGGTTCTCAGTATAATCCGCAAAACCCTGCGCCATGACTGACCACCTGTCTGTTGGCTTATATCCCAGGGTCGTGGTCCCATGGATACTGTCGAATATACCGAGTGTATCCACACGAATGGCGACCTGCGTGTCGTGGAAAAAGTCCCCGATCAGGGTTTCTTTGCTTTGCCCCAAAAGAGCGCGAAACTCTACCGTATCACCATTGGACTGAACATCGGGAAAGCGGTTATCCAAACCACTATCGATGATGTAACTGGCGCGGATTGCTGCAGCCAAACCCTCTTTACGTTTGAACTGCCATTGCATGCCGAGTTCAATATCGTCCAAGCCCTGATAGGTGATACGGCTCAAATCATCGCGGTAATCGAGGTCTTGATAAGCGGTGTTACCCACAAATGTGAGCTTTTTCGTCAGGCCGGATTCAATCCAAATGCGCGTTTCACTCTTTGTGTATCCCAAAAAATCAACACGAACGGTATCATCCTGAAACAGATCATCGGCATGGAACCAGCCTGACGTCGTGATGATAAGCCCCTCGCCTGCCTTTTGATTCCACGCGCCAGCCTGGGCCGAGGGCGTGAACCAACCGACGCAAGTCATTGCAAATAATATTAAAAAGGCCACTCTCATCCTGTTGATAGGATTAGGCTTTGCCACGCGGCCCGGTCAAATATAAAGCAATAAAATTATGGGACAAGAAACCTACCGAAAACTCGCCTTTGTCGCCTCCGCGCGACCCGAAGCACAGACTGCGCTAGCAGCTGTAATTGCGAAATACGGCAATGTTGATGCCGCTGAGGCGGATGCGATCATTCCATTAGGCGGGGATGGTTTCATGCTGGAAACACTCCGACGCTACCTTCCGCTCGTCCAGCGGGGGCTTCCTGTTTATGGCATGAACCAAGGGACCGTCGGGTTTTTGATGAATGGTTTTGTCATTGAGGGCCTGCATGAGCGACTGGACCAGTCAACACAAACCGAAGTTCACCCCCTAAAGATGACGGCGCAAGCCGCAGGTGGGCAGGTCACGGATACAGCCTTCAACGAAGTCTCTCTTTTTCGTCAATCCCAACAGGCCGCCCATATCAAGATTAGCGTCGATGGGCGCGAACGGCTGGGAAAACTGATTGCGGATGGCGTGATGTTGTCCACACCGGTGGGATCGACCGCCTATAATCTCTCGGCCCACGGCCCCGTCATTCCTATTGGCTCAGACATTTTGGCCCTCACGCCGATCAGCGCATTTCGTCCTCGACGGTGGAGGGGGGCCCTTCTCTCCGGTCATGCAAAGGTACGATTTGACGTTCTCGATCCCGTCAAGCGCCCCGTCTCTGCCTCTGCGGACAACTCAGACATCCGAGATGTCAGGTCGATCGAAATCGAACAGGACCGCGAAACGACTCTCACGCTACTCTTTGATGAGCAGCACGGGCTGGATGAGAAAATCCTGCAGGAGCAATTCGCGACCTAAGCCACGAGTCTCAATCCGGCATTTGAATCTAACAAATCCAGAAGATCGGACTCCATTTCATCGGTCAGGTCTAATTCAAGACTGATAAGGCGCTCGGCGATTTTACGTTGAAATTGCGCGCGGCTTAGCGCCGTATTCTCGCGTTCAACTGCCAGCCAAACATCTACACAAGCTGTGAAAAGGGCGACTTGACCAACATCAAAACGCGCTCTGATCGCGGCGGCTTTGGCCCCGATTCCATTTCCCGCGAGCACCAGAACACTCGTCTTTTCAAGCGTTTGCTGCGCCAGCAAAGACATCGCCGTCAAGACGAAGCGCATATCCCCGCGCCCGGCAGCCCGCAGAACAAGCCGCGGTGTCAGTTTCCCCGCCCGATCCAAGGACCGCGCATAATCTCGCAACCGATCCTGAGGCCAACTCTCCCCGATCACATATGATCTGGCCCGTTCGGCCATATCCCGCGAGACAAGCCCCGCCCGTTGGTCAGACATACCCGGGTAGGTTTTCAAATTGGCGTCAACTTTAGCCGCACTTTGATCAATTAGCTTTGCAATCACCTGCGGTGGGAAGTCTTCGCGAGAGAGAACCGCTTCACGAATGAGGTCATTATCTGAATGCAGCGTTCCGATCAGTTCTGCCGTTTCCGGCGAGATCAACGCCCCGTCATTCGCCGCGAGACGCGCCGTTGCTGCACTATCCCCAAAGCTGACAATGGCATGACTGATATGGAGGCTGAGTGTTTTTCGCTGTGCAATCGCCCTGACCTTCTCGGCGGCTTTTGATTTTAAAACGGACCTCAAATCCGCATCCGTCAGAACGGGCGAACTGGACAAGATTGGAACAGCAATCGAATCAATATCGGCGATTAACTGACGCGCAAGATGCGGTGGTAGGTGCGGAGAGCTCCGCAATGTAACCGCCAGCGCGCGGCGCACGAGGTCGGACACATCCTTACAAATACGGTCCATGAGTGTCGTTGCAAAAGCAAGGTCAGGCTCAGAGAGACTGGCATCCCGAATATCGCGCCCGATTTTCTGCACCGCATTGGCCCGACGTTCCGCCGTTTCCCCCTTTAAGGCCTGACGAATTGTCCCTCTTCCCAATCTATCAATAATGCTTGGAGACACAGCCATAAGAAAACCCGCTTAACGTTAATCCATCTTGTGACGGAACGTCGTTAATTGCGGGTTAGCAAGCCTCAAATTTTGGGGAGATGGTACCGCCTCTTGGTCTCGAACCAAGGACCTCTGGTTCCACAAACCAGCGCTCTAACCAACTGAGCTAAGGCGGCATCCTAATCAGAAGTGGCCGATTACGGCAGACGGGAAAAAGGTGCAACCCTTTTCCCGCGTCAAACTGCATATCTTAATACGCTAGGTATTAATGTTGCGGAATCCTTGCGACCCCATTTTCTCTTGGCGTGTGATATAATCGGCCAAGTTCTGCGCGCGCCAGGCCGGGTCGGGATGCGTTGAGAGGAAAGTCGGTTGACGCGATGGTGAATTGGCCGCCATTTTCTCCCAAAGCCCAACAGAAGCCCGCGTGTCATATCCCGCACGATACATATAATTTGCACCCAAAAGATCAGATTCCGCTTCATGACGACGTGAATAAGGGAGTACCACGCCCAATAATGTGCCTAAGCCAAGGGCTTGTTGCAAACGCGCTGTGTTCTGACTTGCCGTTCTGAGACAGCTATTGCGTTGATTGGCCGGTACGCGGTCACATTTTTTTGACATTTGCGATCCGCCCAAAACGGTCCCGCCAACAACAGCTAATTGAGATACCATTTGCAGGGACATCCGTTCCTGCGCGTGCTTTCCAGAAACGTGCCCGACTTCATGCCCCATGATCCCTGCAATCGCATCGTCTGACTCCGCAAAATCCATCATGCCCTTGTAAAACCCGACACGATTACCCGGCATAACGAAAGCATTTTTCGTATCCGTATCGAAAACGGCATAATCCCAAGCCTGATCACCGCGACCGGCCCCGCGAGAAATACGATTACCGATATTTCGCAAACGCGAGGTATAGCGCGGGTCGTTGGATGTCGGGATTTTTGCCTTCATCTCGGCCCAACTTGAGGCCGCGGCCTGTGAGAGGTTGCCCGGGGCCAAACCTACGAATTGCTTACGTCCTGTTTCAGGGTTGGTCGAACAGCTGGAGAGAGAGCCGCCAGCTGCAACAGCCCCACTTGCAGCGAGGGCCTGCAACATACGGCGGCGCGGCATAAATTTCTCATGAGGGGCTTCGGTTTCGCCTGTTGAATGATGGTCACACATAATCTGTCTCCGTGGCTTAACCGGACTGTCGTCAGCATCAGTATGACACCGGGACGTTCCAGAGTCCTGTCTCCTCTATTAACGCCTATTTATCATAAGCGTTCAATAGAATTTTCGGCTTAAATCTCGTGATTGGACCGAAACTTATGAGATTACATATAGATTTTTTTAATGACGCTTCGCTGAACAGGGGAATATCCACCTTCTAAAACGCGGCTTTGACAGGAGGATACGCAATGACATTGTGTAAACGGCCCCCTAAGTAACACGCATGAGCGATATTCAAATTGATGATCCGGTGATTGCGAAGCAAACCCCGAGGGCCGATTTCACGATTGATCAATGCTGGGACGAATATACAGCAGAGGAGCATGAGGTTTGGGACATCCTCTATCATCGTCAAATCGAAATTTTGGCGGATCGCGCAGCCCCCGTCTTCTTAGATGGTCTCAAGCGTTTAGAATTGAGCCGATCGGGTATACCTGATCTCGCGCGCCTGAATAAAGCCCTCAAAGCCCTGACGGGATGGGAAGTCGTAATGGTCCCTCACCTCGTCCCGGATGAGGTGTTTTTTGACCATCTTGCCAATCGTCGCTTTCCTGCGGGTCGTTTCATTCGCAAACGTAGTCAGCTGGATTACCTGCAAGAGCCGGATGTATTTCACGATATTTTTGGACATGTCCCGATGCTCGCCTATCCCGTCTTCGCTGATTATATGCAAGCCTATGGGCAGGGTGGCCTAAGGGCCGCAAAACTAGGGCGATTGAAAAATCTTGCGAGGCTTTATTGGTACACCGTCGAATTCGGGTTGATCCAAACAGAAGCGGGATTGCGGATCTACGGTGCTGGTATCGTCTCTTCTGCGGGAGAGAGTCGCTATGCCTTGGAAGATGAAAAACCGAACCGAATAGGCTTTGATCTCGAGCGCGTTATGCGAACGAATTATGAAATTGACGATTTTCAGAAGTCATATTTCGTGATTGAATCATACGAACAACTCTTCGAAGCCACACAGCAAGATTTTGGGCCGATCTACGCTCAGCTTGGAGAAGATGAGACAGCTTACACCTCTTCCGAGGTTCTGGCAAAAGACAACCTTCTAAAGCTCTGATTTATATAAGAAATTAGGCGACTGGGCGACTGGGCGACTGGGCGACTGGGCGACTGGGCGACTGGGCGACTGGGCGACTGGGCGACTGGGCGACTGGGCGACTGGGCGACTGGGCGACTGGGCGACTGGGCGACTGGGCGACTGGGCGACTGGGCGACTGGGCGACTGGGCGACTGGGCGACTGGGCGACTGGGCGACTGGGCGACTGGGCGACTGGGCGACTGGGCGACTCTATTTTTCACAGCCCCTATGTCCATAAAAAAAAGCCCGGTTCGAAAACCGGGCTTCGTAATTTTGGTTTGGCTAAAAGCCTAGTTGGACATCATCGCATCGATGTTGCCGAGTGTCAGAAGAACTTCTGTACGACGGTTCAACTGTTCTTTGACGCCATCACCAGTATCGACGAATGGCTCAGTTTCACCCTTGCCTTCGGACATGATGCGGTTGGCGCTTACACCTTGACGGACAAGCTCTTCCATCGCATCGGATGCGCGGCGCTTGGAAAGGCCGAGGTTGTAGGCTGCAGAACCGGATGTGTCAGTGTGACCGACAACGCGGATAGCTTCCACGTTACAGAACTGACCGATATCGAGAACACGGTTGATTGTGTTCCGTGTTTCAGCGGACTGACCTTTGTCAAATTCGTAATAGATGATTTCCTGACGGAACTGCTCAGTACAAACGTTCTGAACGACTTCAACCGGGCATTCGTTCAAGTTGTAACGAAGTGAACCATCCCAACATGTGACTGTTTCTTGAATCGGACACGCACCAATTGCGGCTGTCGATCCATCCCAACAGACTTCTGTTGTTGGCTCAACGATTTCAGCAGGACATTGACCTGCATTGAAGACCATAGATCCATCCCAACACTTATAATCACGTGTAGGTGGTGGTGGTGTGATTGGAGCAACAGGAGCAGCTGCCGCGCCAAAGCGGTAACGGAAGCCTGAGAGAACTTGGTGAGCACCAACATCTTCAAAGCTGACGCCTGCACCAGCCTGTGAGGACCCGGTTAAGGAGTTTAATTGAGTGGACCCAAAATCAAGATCGGAAGCCTGCATGTAGCGATAGCTTGTATCCCAAGTCAGGTTATCCGTGATGTCGTAGCCCAAACCGGCAAGAAGCTGCCAACCAAGACCTGTATCTGTGTCGCTAACGTCACATGAGAAAGCCGAACGGTTAACAGAGCCACCGAAATCACGTGTTGAGTTACAAACGGGATTGCGGACGAGTACGGGACCATTGAGGAAATCATGAGCGGAGACGGATGCATCACCACGCACCAAGCCTAGACCTGCACCAACATATGGTTCCCATTTGCCAAAATCTGAGAAGTCATAAATAGCATTCAGCATCAAAGCGTCTGTACGAAGCTTTGCGAATGAGCTCGGCACTTGCTCAACAGCACCAAGTTCAGTGAACATCGTCGTACCGTCAAGTTCGATACGCCAGTTGTCGCCGAAGTCATAGCCAAGAGCCGCATTGAGTGCCAGATCGCCTTCTGATTCGACATCACCCATGATGCCGCCATCAAGTTCAATGTCCGTATGTTGACCAATACCGGCAGCACCTTTCAAGTACCAACCAGATCCATCCTGAGCGGCAGCGAAAGACGGAGCTGCCATCATGGCTGCTGCGGCTGCTGCAATAAGAAGCTTCTGCTTCATGGGTTTTCCTCCAATAAATGGCTGCGCCATTTTTCTAGTTTAAACTTTGTAAATCCGTATACGGATTCATGAAATTCCACGAACCCCTACACGGAGTTTCGCCAGATTGCCAAGGGTCAATAAGGCTTTGCGACCGAAAATAAAAGGTTTTTTAGGCAAAGTTGCTTTTTTGCACCACTTTTCATCGGCTTCCCGACTTAGCGAGCGGCTTGAACCGCCTCACTTCATTTAATAACTAGTCGTTCTACCCTACAAACATACGTGCCGTACAATGGTTCCAAGATAATCTGGGAATGGTACGCCCTCGCGGATTCGAACCGCGGACATCCTCATTAAAAGTGAGGCGCTCTAACCAACTGAGCTAAGGGCGCTTACCAAGTGCGGCGCTATCTAGGGGCGCGCCCTACCCTCGTCAACCCTGAAAAGAGCGACAATTTCAGCCTTTCTCAGAGGGCCAGCCTGCACGGAAGCCTCTTACGAAAGCCTCAAAGGTACCAGACGCGATTGACGCTCGAATGCGCGCCATCAGGTCTTCAAAATAAGCGATATTATGCCAAGAGAGAATCATCGCACCCAAGAGTTCCTTCGACCGAATGAGATGGTGAACATAAGCCTTCGTGTAGTCTTGTGAGGCCGGGCACGTGATAGATTCGTCAAGGAGGGACCGATCCTCGGCAAATTCTGCGCGTTTGATATTATAAGGGCCGCGATCCGTCCAGACTTGGCCATGGCGACCTGAGCGAGTCGGAATTACGCAATCAAACATATCGACCCCGCGATAGACGGCCTCCACGATATCAATCGGCTTTCCGACCCCCATAAGGTAACGCGGGCGGTCCTTCGGGAGGTGTGGTGTTGTGAAAGAGAGCGTTTCGCACATTGCCTCGTGCCCCTCACCCACGGCCAGCCCACCAATCGCGAAACCGCCATATCCCCCCGATGTCGCTTCCGCTATGGAGGCTTCGGCTGACAGTTTCCGCAAATCTGGGAAGTTTGAGCCCTGAACAATCGCAAATAACGTTTGTGTTTCGCGATCGCCAAAAGCTTCTAGTGAACGCCTCCCCCAACGCAGAGATAGTTCCATCGACTTCGCTGCTTTATCATGACTCACGGGGAAGTCCGTACATTCATCCAATTGCATAGAAATGTCGGCGCCAAGCAGGTCTGCCTGAATTTCAATACTGCGCTCAGGCGAAAGCATGTGTTTTGATCCGTCCAGATGGCTCTGGAAGGTCACGCCCTCCTCTGTCATTTTACGAAGCTTAGAGAGCGACCAAACCTGAAATCCGCCAGAATCAGTCAAAATCGGACCGTCCCATCCGCCGAATTTATGCAAACCACCTAACCGCTTTACGCGCTCTGCACCGGGGCGCAACATCAGGTGATAGGTATTGCCCAGAATTATATCCGCCCCCGCCTGTCGGACTTGATCCATATAAAGGCCTTTGACGGTTCCCGCCGTGCCGACCGGCATAAAGGCGGGCGTTCGGATATCACCGCGCGGCGTTTTTAGAACCCCGGTCCGCGCCTCTCCTTCACTCGCATGAATATCAAATGAGAACTTTGCCATTAGCCCGCTTTCCAGATCAGGGAAGAGTCGCCGTATGAATAAAAGCGATAACCCGTTTCAATCGCATGGGCATAAGCCGCCTGCATGACCTCACGCCCGGCCAGCGCACTGACTAACATAAAGAGGGTTGATTTGGGCAAATGAAAATTTGTCATCAATCCGTCGACCGTCTGGAACTGATATCCGGGCGTGATAAAAATATCAGTATCGCGGGACTGCGCTTCCAGAGTTCCACTTTGTGACGCGGACTCCAAGGCGCGAAGCGCGGTCGTTCCCACGGCGATAACACGTCGACCGTCGGCCTTCGCCGCGTTGAGTCGATCTACCGTTTCAGTATCAATCGTGAACCACTCACTGTGCATATCATGGTCGTCCGTATTGTCCGATTTGACGGGTAGAAATGTCCCCGCCCCTACATGAAGTATAAGTTTTTCGGATTGCACACCTGCAGCTTCAAGCCGTTCGAGCAATTCAGGCGTGAAGTGCAGCCCCGCCGTTGGCGCTGCAACTGAGCCCGTCTCTTTGGCATAAACGGTTTGATAATCGGCAACATCCTGCCCATCCGGCGCACGTTTGCGGGCGATATAGGGCGGCAAGGGCGGCGCACCGCACCGTTCAAACGCGGAAAGCAAAGCGTCATCCGTCGCATTAAACTGAAAACTGACATCACCGCCCTCACGCTTTTCTACGACTACGGCTTTAAGACCTTCATCAAAATGCAGAACATCACCGATACGGACGCGTTTGGCGGGACGGACAAAGGCGTCCCACACCCCGAGGCTACGGTCTTTGTGTAAATTGACGGTCACAGACACATCGCCGCCACCGCCATGTTCGCGGGCGGGACGGATCGCGGTAAAGGCGGCAGGGAAGACTTTCGTCTCATTAAAAACCAAAACATCTCCGGCACGGAGAACGTTCGGCAAATCACGTACAATCCGGTCCGTCAGATCACCAGACACGCCAATATGCAAAAGCCGCGCACTGTCGCGCGGACTTGCAGGCCGGAGAGCGATAGCGCTCTCCGGCAGGTCGAAATCAAAAAGGGAAACGTCCATGGGGACGAAAGTGCCTGTCGCTTAAGCGACAGTCATCTTCACGATTTTACCGGGCATGCGGGGCGGCTCACCTTTTGGGAGAGCGTGAACGAGTTCCATACCGCTCTCAACTTCACCCCAGACGGTGTATTGTCCGTCAAGGAAACCGGCATCGTCCAAACAGATGAAGAACTGGCTGGAGGCGGAGTTCGGATTTTGCGAGCGCGCCATTGAACAGACACCTTCAATATGCGGGTGCTTGTTAAACTCGGCTTTGATCTGCTTTTTCGCGCCGCCCATGCCGGTGCCGTTCGGACAACCGCCCTGCGCCATGAAACCGTCAATCACGCGGTGGAATGTGAGCCCGTCATAAAAGCCTTCTTTGGCAAGACGTGTGATTTGCTCGACGTGAAGCGGTGCAAGGTCGGGGCGGAGCAGGATTGTGACATCGCCAACTTCGCCTTTATTATTGTCGACCGTCATGATGAGTTTTTCAGACATGAATTTAACCTGTTTCTAGATGTAGGTGTGGAACCGAAGCTCCAAGTTTGATTATGTTGCGGTGCGCTTACAACACTCGCGTCGGAACGGAAAGCTCGCAAATGTCAGGATATGTCCCGTCGGCTTCCTTTTGCATCTCCACCCAATTTGTGAAAGCCGAGCTATCGGTTTTCAAAACTTGAACGGTTGGACGGTCCCCGCCTTCAAGATCGGCGACCACATCCACTTCGTCCATATAATCCGGCATCCATTCATTACTATCACCAACGGCGCCAACAACAGGTTTCTCCAACAGGTCACGTCCCATAACTGTCGCGCCCCAGATGGAATATTCCGTGTCGAGGTGATCGGCCTTGCCCCGCATCAGAAAAAACTGGCTATTGGCACTATTCGGATCACTCGTCCGCGCCATAGAGGTCACGCCGGGACAATGAAGGCCGAAGGCATTGACCTTATTATCCTTCGTAAACATGGCCTGCGCGGTAGGCTGGCTGGCTATTTGAAGAGACTTGTAAAAGCCCACGCCAATCTGACCAGGACCAGCTTTTTGAGTCGTGACTTTCGCAAAGGGCATGTTTGCTCCGCGACGGAAAGTGAATTCAGCCTCCAAATCCGGAAGCGTTGAATCGCCCGTCCCATCGCCATTCGTCCCGTCGCCCGTCTGGTTCATGAATCCTGCAATCACGCGGTGAAAGGGCACATTATCGTAAAACCCTGAGCGCGCGAGGGCTTTGACCTGCGCCACATGCTTCGGGGCAATTTCTGGGAACAGCTCAACGGCGATATTGCCGTATTTCGTTTGAATGAGAAGCATATTCTCCGGGTCAACCGTCCGCCATGCCGTTTCAGGAGCCGTAAAAATTGCTGCATCTGTGGATTGCGCAGTCGCGTGGTCGGACATCAAAACCGCACCCAAGAGAGCAGAGCCAATCGCAGCGGCGGATAATAATCGAGACATCATGATATGTTTTCCTTCGGTCGGACGATCAGGGACTCTCACCCGCCAGGACGAGAGTATTGGTGTCACTCACCACATAAGCGAATAGATGTGAACACACTCTGACAGATGAATAGCGGTACGGACCGTTTATAAAACCCGTGTCGGCACTGGCAGATTGCAGATATTAGGATAGGTGCCATCTTCATTTTTCTGGCTTTTTAACCAGTTGTTAAAAGCCGGACTATCCGTTTTCAGGACCTGCACGATTGGACGTTCATCTTCTTCCATATCGGCCGCAACCTCGACCTCATTCATCCGGTCCGGCACCCAATCCGGGATTTGACCGATTGTGCCGACAATGGGTTTGTCCAAATGCTCATATCCCATGACTGTATTGCCCCAGATTGTATATTGCGTGTCGAGATGTTCTGCCTGCGCGCGCATGAGGAAAAACTGGCTATTGGCACTATTCGGATCACTCGTCCGCGCCATGGATGTCACGCCTTTACAATGGAGACCGAACGCATTGACTTTATTATCTTCCGTCAGGCTCGCCTGAGCTGTGGACTGACTGGCAATGGGTAGCGCCTTGTAAAACCCGATGCCGATTTCACCCTCTCCGACCTGCTCCGCCGTGATGAGTGTAAAGGGCATATCCGCCCCGCGGCGGAAGGTGAATTCCGCATCAATATTCGGCAAATCCGAATCGCCTGTTCCGTCGCCATTGGAGCCGTCACCCGTCTGGTTCATAAACCCGTCAATGACGCGGTGAAACGGAACATTGTCATAAAATCCGGACCGCGCCAGCGCTTTGATTTGCGCCACATGGTTCGGCGCAATTTCGGGATAGAGCTCAATGGCGATATCGCCATATTTCGTATCAATAACGATCATATTTTCCGGATCAACCGTACGCCAAGCCTCGTCCGGGGCCGTAAAGCCGGTCTCAGATGTCGTCGCAATAGACGTTGGAAGGGTTGCCGGTGTTTCGGGTTTTTCCGCGTTACAGCCCGCAATGAAAAGCGTAGCTGTCAGAGCGGCAGCCGTTACAAAACGAAGTGTCATGTGAATTTATCTTTCAATCTGGCTTCAACTTCGGGTGTGACGAATTGTGAGACGTCCCCACCCAATCTTGCTATTTCTTTGACCAAACGACTGGCAATCGTTTGATATTGCGGATCGGACATCAGGAATACGGTTTCAATATCCGGGTTCAAACGATCATTCATACCGGCCATCTGAAATTCATATTCAAAATCACTCACCGCCCTTAGGCCGCGCACTATCATCGAGGCCCCACAATTTTCAACGAAATGTATCAGCAGGCCCTCAAAAGGCAGCACATCAACCTCGATACGATCCCGAAAGGGCGCGACGACATGCTCAACCATCTGAACGCGATCATCGAGACCAAAGAGCGGGTTTTTGGCGCGATTAATGGCCACCCCAATAATGAGCTTATCGCAGAGCCGTGAGGCCCGTTTCATAATATCCAGATGCCCCAGAGTCATGGGATCAAAAGTGCCGGGATAGAGCGCAATACGTTTTGTCATGGCAGGTGTTATAGAGGCTCGCACCCATGTTTCTAGAACTTGTTTGGCACATCTTTTGACTTAGTCGGGAACGTTGGGCGTGCTCCCGCATTAATTCTGTGAACATTATAGGAGAAAATATGCCCCGGACACCCAGCACAAAAATTGAAAATGCGCTCATCTCGCGTGATAATCATGAATTGGCTAAGCGACGCAAAACGCAAGTTACGCTAGGCGTCGTCGCAGGCGCTGCTATCTTGGGCGCGGTTGGATTTGCACTCGCCACGCGTTCAAACCGCGATACAGTCGTCCGCTACGTATCGAGACTGGGAGGCCTGCTCCCCGGACAAGACGCACCGTCTTCCACAATGCGGGCGCGCCTCACAGACGTCAGCGAAAACCTCCGCGATATTTTGAACCGCTAGATGTGAGAAGAGCCTCGCCTGAGGCTTTTCTACTCTTTTTCGCCAGATAGGCTCTCGATAAGCTCCCACATCTTTTCATCGTCAGAGGACTCGTCGCCCGTCGCGGCTTTGATCTCTTTCTGATGGATGAGACTGCGGTCCCGCAAAAAGTCACAGGCGGTTTCCGTATCTGCTTCACCTGAACCCGCAAACGTGTACCTAAATTTCAAATACTGACCCGGCTGAACCGTTGAGACCGTCAGGATGGAGAGCTTTCCAGTCCCGACAAAAACCGTCGCAGGGTCTTGCCCGATTTGAATATTATTGCCTTCCATATTTGCAAAACCCTTGAGCAAGGCCGCCGCATCCAAAGACGATAATCCACACGTGTCTGACAGCTCATCATCAATTTCGTAACCCGATTGTTCCATTACCCCGCCAGTATCCCGCATGGAAAATCTGAAATAATCGTCAGTTGAATAATCCGGGAAATCGCTCAGATAGACCGTGTATATACGACCATCATCACTGTTATAATTGCAAAAAGCATCGCGACCAGCAGACCCTATCAGCTCCGCCCTGGAAAGAAGAAGGCCGTCTATTTCTGCAGGACAGATGAAGCCGCGCATATTCTGTTTCATGGTTCCATCCGCAAGCTCGGAAAAGCCGGTATAGATCGTGTCTTCGATCTCGGAACCACCCCCATCTGTCGTTGCGCAGCCCGCGAATAAAACCGCAGACATCAAACTCGCTAAAACACGTTTCATCACTTTTCTCCCCTTTCACCGGGCGCGTAACGTTCAACGGCCCGTGCTTCTACATCTGCCCGATAATACGGTATCTCTTTGAACCGTCCGGCTATGTAATCCTCGACCTGATCGGTAAAATGCGGAGAGTCGGGGTCGCCGCTCTGCCCGCCCGCGAGTAAAGTCTTAGCCTTAACCTCATCACCAAATTCAACGACGGCGACAAAACTATTCCCGCGATAGCCATAGAGTTTTTTCGAGCCATTGGCTTGCCGCGCGCCATAAGCGGCCAGCGCGCCCCATCGACCGGATGCCATGCCGACGGGAAAGCTCGGCGCAGCGTCATCATGCGGTTGATCAATATCGCCGGTGAGACGTTGGAAACGGTTAATCTCGCCCCAAGGCGTGTTCCAATCACCATAGTCCGCCGTCATCTTTTCCAGCGCCGAGGCAAAAAGTGCTAATTGCTCTGCCCCCTCGGCCTCTGTCGCGATATGGGTCAGCAATTCCATCCGGCTCATACGGTCTCTCGGACGGTCAGCATTTTGCAGGATTTCCATGCCGTAAAAATGCGCCAGAGCCATCGCAACAGACTCGGCGGATGAGGTGTAATCCCATGATTTCAACACCGCAATAGGCTCTGCCAATGACGGGTCTCGGTTTGACGATTCATAGACGTCGACCAAACTCGGAATAATAATCTCAAAGGCCGGAAGGGCGGGATTATAGGCCAGTTCAATCAGGCTCTCCATCGTCATGTCTTCCGCATTTTCCAGCAGACGCACGGCGTGAATACCACGGAAATTCTCCTTATCCGGGGCCATATAGGCGGGATAATTCTCACGCTTTGGACTACCCTCGCCCGCCGCCGTGAAGGGCGTGGAATTGGCGTTTTGTATCCATCCCGTCGCAGGGTTTGTAATCGTGATCGCCTCCTCCACCGTGTGGACACCATTCCAATCCGTGCGCGAATCACTGCCGTCAACGGGACGGGAATAGTCGAATTGCGGATCGCGTTTCGGGACGAAATTGCCGTGATAATAGGCGATGGTGCCGTCGGCATCCGCATAGACTGTATTATTTGACGAGTTCGTCCGGATATCCATCATCTCGCGGAACTCGGCATGGTTCTTTGTTTTCGTCCGAATAAAGCTCTGCTGCAGCGCATTGACGGGATCCCAATTGATCTTTGTCACCGTCCAGCGGCCGTCGCTATGCGTGTGGGTGATGGGGCCATGATGGGTGTGATAAGTCGGGAAAGTCCGCTCTGAAAAATCGTCGCCATCCTTATATCGCAGGGTCACAGATCCTGTTTCGACATCACGGATTTCATCGCCGTAGAGATACTTCAATTCACCATCGCGATCTCTGTAAATTTCTTCTACAAACTCATCGATAAAATCGACATAGGTGGAGGTGTGCATCCAGCCATTATGTTCGGAAAACCCCTGATAAACAAAGAATTGACCCCAGGTGACCGCGCCGTAAGCATTCAATCCCTCCTCGCTCACAACATGGACTTCTGGACGAAAATAAAAGCTCGTATGTGGATTGATAAGGAGCATCGCATCGCCGCTGCGTGTCAAATCACCAGACAGGGCAATACCGTTTGAGCCCCCAGGTTCGCTACTATCAAATATCTCAGTTTCAGTCCCTGTTTCGGGACCATTTTGCATCAAACTACGCTCCTGAATAATCTCATCCAAAGACCTCAATCCGGGCGGCGCTCCACCATAAAACTTGCGAATGCCGTCCAGTGGAATTTGCTCAATATCTCCGCCAATCGACCCTTCGGAAAAGAACATCGGCATCCACGGCTCGAACCGCGTCAGCAGTTCCGGTGTGACATCGGGATGGTCTGCGAGATAGTCGTTCAACCCTGCCGCCCAAGCGTCGCAGAGCGCTTTCAACTCTTCCGGCGCACCTGCATAGGCGGCCTTCGCCTCATCCATCGTCATATAGAGCCGCGCGCGCAAATCAGAGAACAGCGCCTCCTCGCCTTTCACTTCCGCCAGGCGCCCCGTCGCCCAGACATAATTGCGCTCAATGCGGGGGAAATCATCCTCCGCCTGAGCATAGATCATGCCGTAAACGGCGTCAGCATCGGTTTGGCCGTAGATGTGCGGGACACCGTAATCATCGCGCAGAATTTCGACGATATATGAAGTCTCATTCGGGCTTATCGGGCTATCACAGGCGAGCAGAACAAGACTCGAAACGGAAAGGGCAATACATCTAAAAAAATTCATGAACAGACTCCTGCACTTTACATATCAAGTTAACCCCCGAATGCAAAAGCCCCGACCGATTGGCCGGGGCTTTCCAGATTATATCAGTCAGTTCGATTACCAGCTGGCATTAAAACCAGCACGTCCACCAAACTCGCTATTTTCGAAACCAGTCGTGACACCACCGTTAAACTGGACGTTGTCACTGATACGATAAGCAACAGACCCGGCGATCGCGCCTTCGCTGTCATAGATGCCAAGCCCCCCTGACACTGCAAACGTATGACCCATAGGTACATAGGCCGTGTCCAGAGCGATCGCGGCAGCAATGCCGCTTGTGTTTTTCTTGATTGCATCAGCATTCACGCCAATCGCACCTGTATTTGCCAAAATAGCGTTTGTATTCGACAAAATTGCGTCACGGTTCAGACCGATTGCGGCACTGTTCAATCCAATTGCTGCCTGGTTCTGGGAAATAAGTCCCGTATTTGCACCGAGTGCATTTGAGAGGGAGTAATCGGTTGACAGATTACCTTGGCGATCAGTTGTAACGACACCAATCTCACCGCTTTGCGATGCAGAGGATTGCTCGGAATTCAACCCGGACAAACGGTAAGTTGCGGACTCGCCGCCAATGGCAACCTGACCGTCTTCGGTCGCGACGACACCGTCACCAATGGCAATTGAACCCTCGCCGCTGGCAGAAGATTGATTACCAAGTGCGATTGAACCCGCACCGGACGCATCTGCAGCTTCACCGACAGCCAAAGAACGCACGCCGGAAGCGTTCGCAAGATGACCAAAAGCCTGCGCCCGCTCCGCCAGTGCGCGTGAACGCCAACCGACGGCTGTGGACCCTGCGTCGCGGGCACGACTTTGTCCACCAATTGAGGTCGTAGATGTACCTTCAGCAGCGGCAAGGGACCCGATAGCAACCGCATCAGTACCGTTTGCGCGGGCAAGGCTGCCTAACGAAGCTCCTCTTTCGCCAGCAGCCTCGGAATTTGCGCCAATGGACGTTGAAGCAAACCCTGAAGCATCCGAGTTATGTCCGAAAGCTGAAGACTGATTTCCGGAAGCATTGGCATTATTGCCAAATGCAGACGAAACAGCGCCAGAAGCATTAGACTCGTTACCAACTGCCGTAGAATTTGTACCTGAGGATTGCGCGGCTTCGCCGACTGCAAGTGAACGTACACCAGTCGCATTGGCCAAGTGACCAAACGCCTGTGCGCGCTCCGCACTTGCATTTGAACGCCAACCAATGGCGGACGCACCAGGACCTTCTGCGTTGGCCTCACCGCCGACGACAGTTGTAGAATTACCATTTGCAACAGCCTGTGTACCAATGGCGATAGCGTCAACACCGGATGCCGTTGACTGGTTACCCTGTGCAATTGACTCCTGTCCTTCTGCAACAGCTTCTTCGCCGACAGCTAATGAACGAACGCCTTCTGCTCTCGCAAGATGACCAAAAGCCTGTGCCCGCTCCGCCAATGCGCGTGAACGCCAACCTACGGCTGTTGTTCCGGCTCCATTGGCCCGGCTCTGGCCACCTACGGACGTTGTGGATGCCCCCTCAGCACTCGCTAATGATCCAATTGCTGTGGCATCAACGCCGTTTGCCCGGGCAATACTGCCGACAGCTGTGGCACGGCTATCCGTAGCTTCCGAGTTTGCACCGATAGACGTCGAAGCAAATCCTGACGCTTCAGAACTGTGACCGTAGGCAGAGGCCTGGTTGGACGTCGCTTCGGCATCGTTACCAACAGCCGTTGCAACAGCGGCCGGTGCCGACGAGTTGTTACCGATTGCTATTGAATCAGGTCCTGCCATCCCGACCTGCGCAAAGGCCGAATTTACAGTAAAACCTGTCACAGCAAATGTCACAGCTGATGTGAAAAGAAGTTTTTTAAATGATGATTGAGTCAAGTTTGATCTCCCAAAAGTAGTTGTTAGGGACAACAAAACCACACGCAAAATCACACACAGCCACAAATCCCAGTTTAGGGAACCACACCTATTGATAGAAAAGCAAGGAAAAACTCAATAATTTCTTTATTTAAGACGAATATCTTCAAATCTTTTAACCGGGGTTAAAAGATTTGATTGAAACTTAAATTTACTGATAGAGGCCTCAACAAACAAATCCCAAAATTAAATGTCAATTTCACTTTCGGACCTGAAATCGTCTTCACCTTCCGTCTCTTCAATCCGCTCGACAGACACGACGCGCTCCTCATCCTTGACGCGGATGACGGTGACGCCGCGCGCACTGCGAGAGACGATGGAGATGTTGCGGACGGGGCATCGGATGAGCTGACCGCCATCGGTGACGATCATGAGCTGGTTGTCTTCCTCGATGCCCATCGAACGGACGAGTTTGGCGTCGTCTGATTTTTTGCCACGGTCCAGATTTTGCGCGGTCACGCCCTGCCCGCCGCGATTCATGCAGCGATAATCATAAGACGAACTACGCTTGCCCAGACCATCATCGGCAAGGGTCAGGACGAATTGTTCATTGGCCTGCAGGAATTCGAGGCGTGCATCATCAAGCGAGGTTTGGACTTCGAGATCATCCGCCTCGTCATCTGTCTCATCCCCCAGCGCGCGGCGCGTCGCATTGGCATGTTTCATGTAGGCGCGGGCTTCATCAGTTTCGATATCAACGTGACGCAGAATGGCCATGGAGATGACTTCATCGCCATCTGCGAGTTTAATACCGCGCACGCCCGACGATGTCCGACCGACAAAGCGACGAATATCCGTCGTGCGGAAGCGAATGGATTTACCATTGGCCGTCGTCAGCATGGCATCATCATCTTCGGAACAAATACGGACATCGACAATGCCATCACCCTCATCCGGCTTCATCGCAATCTTGCCGTTACGGTTGACGCGGGTGAAATCAGACAGGCTGTTCCGCCGCACACCGCCGGAGCGGGAGGCGAAGAGGATATCCATATCCGCCCAGTCTTCCTCATTCTCGGGCAGCGCCATGATCGAATTGATCTTTTCGTCTTGGCTGAGTGGCAGCAGATTAACGAGCGCTTTACCGCGTGTATTCGGCCCACCAGGTGGGAGTTTCCAAACCTTGAGTTTATACGCCATGCCTGTCGAGGAGAAGAACAAAACCGGCGTGTGAGTTGTCGCAACGAAGACGGTTGTAACGTAATCCTCGTCCTTCATGGACATGCCGGAGCGGCCTTTACCGCCTCGGCGTTGCGCACGATAAGTGTCAAGTGGCGTCCGTTTGACATACCCAGCCGCGGTGACTGTGACGACCATATCTTCGACGGCGATGAGGTCTTCATCTTCGAAGTCGAGCCCACCCGCGACGAATTCAGAGCGACGCGGCGTTGCATATTTCTCTTTGATTTCAGAGAGTTCTTCCGAGATGATCGCCTGAACGCGGGCGCGGCTGCGCAGGATATCGAGCAGGTCGGTGATGGTCGCGGCAAGCTTCTCGGCTTCTTCTGTAATTTCGTCCATACCGAGTGCGGTAAGCTTGACGAGGCGCAGATCGAGAATGGCTTTTGCCTGTTCTTCGGTCAGTTGGATATTGCCATCATCCAGCAATTTGGAGCGTGGGTCGGCGATCAATTTGATCAGCGCCCCCATACCTTTGGCGGGCCATGTCCGCGCGAGGAGGTTTTCCCGCGCATCTTTTGGATTGGCGGAGGACCGGATGATCCGAATAATTTCGTCAATATTCGCAACAGCCGTGGCGAGGCCCACAAGGATGTGGGCGCGGTCGCGGGCTTTGGCGAGGTCGAACTTCGTCCGCCGCGCAATAACGTCCTCACGGAAGCTTAGAAACGCTTCCAGCATATCGCGGACATTCATCTGTTCCGGCTTACCACCATTCAGGGCGAGCATGTTGGAGCTGAAATTCTGCTGCATCGGTGTGTAGCGGAAGAGTTGGTTCAGCACGACTTCCGGTACGGCGTCGCGCTTGAGCTCGACGACGAGGCGCATGCCGACACGGTCAGATTCATCGCGGACACCGGAGACGCCTTCGATCTTCTTATCATTGACCAAGGCCACGATCTTTTTTTGCAGGTTCGCCTTATTGACCTGATAAGGCAATTCCGTCGCGACAATCGCGAAACGGTCCTTGCGGATTTCCTCAATCGCGGTGACCGCACGAACTGTGACAGAGCCTCGGCCCGTTAAGACGCCCTGTTTTGCACCCGACCGACCCATGATCTGACCACCCGTTGGGAAGTCAGGTCCGGGGATAATCTCCAATAATTCATCATCAGAGAGCTGGCCATTTTCCATCAGAGCCAGTGTCGCCTCAATCACCTCGCCAAGATTATGCGGCGCAATGTTTGTCGCCATACCCACAGCAATACCGCCCGCGCCATTGACGAGGATGTTCGGAAACCTTGCAGGCAAAACGACAGGTTCTTGTTCGGATGAATCGTAATTATCCTGAAAATTGACCGTATTCTTCTCAATATCCGCAAGCAGAGACGCCGCAGGGCGGTCCATCCGGACTTCTGTATATCGCATCGCGGCGGGCGGATCTCCGTCCACCGAGCCAAAGTTCCCCTGCCCATCCAGCAATGGCAGACGCATGGAGAAATCCTGCGCCATGCGGACCAGCGCGTCATAGACGGCCGTATCGCCATGCGGATGGTATTTACCTATCACATCACCCACAACCCGCGCGGATTTACGGTAGGCTTTCTCCCGCGTAAATCCGTTCTCATGCATCGAATAGAGAATGCGACGATGCACGGGTTTCAACCCGTCACGCACGTCCGGAATAGCGCGACTGACAATCACACTCATCGCGTAATCGAGATAGGAGCGTTTCATCTCCTCCTCGATCGTGATCGGCGTCACCCCGTCTTCCAGAGGCGGATTAGGGCCTCCATTTTCGTCTTCGGGGATGTCGGTTTCGTCGACCATTCAGCACTCGATTCGGCAGGGTTGAATTATTTCGTGGAACCTAGCACCTTGCCGCCACGTATTCAAACCAGACGCCCAAATTTATGGAGAGACCCCATGTCAAAATTACCAATGATTTCAATGCTCGCCACCGCTTCACTTCTGCTTGTCGCTTGCGGCGGAACTGATGCCCCTGAAGAGACGATGACAGTCGACATTATGAATACGTCAGGCGTCAAAATCGGAACATTGGAGATCGAAGACGATGGTGCGGATGGCGTAGAGTTAGATGTTCAGGTTATGGGGTTGGAGCCCGGTATCAGCGCCATGCATATCCACGAAACGGGGAAATGTGTCGCACCGGATTACACGAGCGCCGGCGGGCACTTTAACCCCGCCAATGTCGCACACGGTCAAGTCGAAGACGGGCCACATGCGGGCGATATGATGAATATCGAAATCGACCAAGACGGAACCGGGTCGTTCGAAATAGAGAATGAGAAAGTCTCCCTCCGCGGCACAAACGGTCTGCCCGCCCTGATGGACGCAGACGGCTCCGCCCTCATCATCCATGCGAAAGCCGATGATTATGAAAGCCAGCCCAGCGGTGCAGCAGGACCACGTATTGCTTGTGCGGTTATTCCTGCTGGTTGACGCAAGCATTTGATTGTCAATCTAATGCAAAGGAACCGAAGGGCTTTGCCCTTCGGTGCTATCTACAACCGGCTCAGAGGGTTAATTTGATACACTAGGAATTACTCGTCGTCCCAAATACTCTTCCACCATGTCGGTCCGCGATCTTCTTTATCATCGCGAATTTCGAATTTGGTCCCGACTCCCGCGTCCTCAATATCTTTCCAGATATCTTTCCGATCCCATCCGGTCAGATTGGCGAGGACCTTCACTTCTTCGTCTTTCCGCTTATTAACCGCGACCTTGTAGTCTTTCGCGGCCTCGCATTTCATCTCGCCCTCATAAGCGTGGCGGAGGACGTAGCGGCCTTGGAAGTTCTGACGGTTGCCGGTCGTTTTAAATTTCAGGTCCTCGGGGAAACTCTTCGCATCATAGCGCACATGTAAACGGGTCACGAAAACATCCCGCGCGAGCGATTTCCCGCCGCGACGGGGCGATTGATTGCTGGCCTGCCAGAACACGCCCAGTTCCTGTAACTCTTCAGGCGAGAGCGGGTCTGCGGCGCAGGGGTCGCACCAATTCATGTCCCACGCATATTCCATGAATACGCCGTGCCCGCCCTCACGTTTGGCGGCGGTCTTATACATGCTCTTATAGAAGTCCGGAAATTCATCTTTGATATAAACAGGAAGCTCCTGCCCCGTTGGGATTTTCTGTGTTCGGTAATTGGTTGTCTCAACTTGCCCGTCACGGGTCAGCGCATAGACGAACAAGTCTTGCTCTCCCCGCGCATTTAACGTGCCGAGACGGATAGGGAGCATGAATTTCGGCGACTCAAACGCGACGGCTATGGGACGGAGATATTCATTTCCGGTCTGGGATTGCTCCTCCAAATTTACTTTGGCGACGAAGAATTTCATATCCTGTTTGATGTAGGAGCCAAGGATACGCCCGGCCCCGTCCGGCACCTGATAGCCGTTTTCGTCAAGATAGGTCATCAGCCCATCCGATTGCTCGGCAGAGAGGAGTTGAATGTCATATTCCCCAACGGTGAATTCATCTTCAATCGTCACGCCGAGGGATTTGGCTCTACTACGCGTACCTGTGGTAACGACCACATCGTTGACGGCACCGCGTTGAAACTCCAATATCAGTCTTTGATCGCAAGGATTATCATCAAAATACTCCACCAATCTCGGCGCGGTATAGGCATCCAAATGTTTCAGGATCGCCGGATTACTAATATGAACCTGCTCCCGTTTAATCGCGGTCGGCACGGGAATGACCATCGCAAATTCGGTCAGGTCACCCTGATAATCATTGGCCATCGTTATGACCGTACGGTCGCCGTCCCGCATCAGCGCGACTTTGGACGATTGATTGAACAGGTCCGTCCCGGCCTTCGCGACATAGAAGCCACAAAAGGCCTGCGCCGATGTGGCGGTGGTCAGAACGCCGAATGCGAGGGCGCTACTCAGCAGGTGTGAGAGTTTCATGGGAAGCTCCTTTCAGGGAGAGGGTCGTTGGCCAATGATAGCGGCCAGCGGGAAGAAAACGGTCAATCAACGGCACGGTCGGCGCACAGAGAATGAGCGCGAGAATAATGCCTGCCGCGTTGAACAAGTGGAATTGAATGATAAAACCCAGCGTCGCGACCATCGCGGCAAAAAGCACACGCCCCGCCCGCGAATCCGGCGTCGTCTTCGGGTCAGAAATCATGAAAAACGCAAAGATGAGCAGCGCACCCGATTGCATTTGATGGATGGGAATCGCGAGAGGGTCGCCGAGCCAGAGCGCGCGTCCAAGGACGAGCGAGGCGTAGAAAACAAGCAAGGCAATCGACACATCCCAGCGCTTCGCCTTGCCCGTCACAACACCGCCCAGTGCGAGCAAGAGCAGCGCAAATAAAGTCGCCTGCCCCCACTGCCGCGGTGAAATCCAAGCTGCACCAAAGAGGAGCGAGACAATCACGAGTCCGAAATTGGCAGGATTGAAGATGTGCTTTCCCTGCCAGCGAATGAGGTATTTTGAGAGGACTGCAATGATACCCGCCGCGATGGAGAGCGTGATTGAGCCGGTGCGGAGCAGAAGCGTCAGAGAAAAGGCTGAGATTAACGGACTACGCGGATCAAAAGGCCGGCCAATTGCGCGATCTGCGAGCGCCTGTGTGCCCAGCGTCGCGCCGACACATCCAACGGCATGCCACCACGGCAAATGAAAAGCAAAATGCGATGCGCCGAGCAGGATGAGCGTACCCAAGACGCCAATCTGATAGTGGCGCGGGTCCGCCCAGAGGAATTTGAGAATACGTGAAGCCGTCACAGCCACCCCTTTGTGTTACAGTGTAACTATAGAAGAGGAAGATATGGCGACAATAGGGCGCAGGTAGGGTTTTGCGTTACAAATGGGTTAGATGAGAAAGAGAGCTAACCAACAATTTTTTTAAAGCCGCCCCAAATCATCCGCTTTCCATCCCACGGCATGTCCTCAGGATCCATTTGCAGTTCCGGATCCTTCATGGCCTCTTCCCAGCCTTTGTCTCGCGTTTCTTTATCCGGCCATGTACAGAAGGAAAACACGACATTTTCGTTATCTTTTCGAATAACGGCGGTATGGAATGAGTTGACTTTACCCTCGGGCAAATCATCACCCCAGCTTTCAACATATTCTAACAAGCCGTATTTTCGCATGACTCGCGCGAAGGTCTCGGCTTGCTCAATATATTCAGTCTTTTTATCATTAGGAACGGCCAGCAAAAAGCCGTCCACGTATTTACCCTGAACCGCCATATTATCCTCCTATAATGGGAGGCCTATAGCAGACTTACGCAAAAAGGGACAATTAGCGCCTAAAACGGAATTTCATCGTCCAGATCGAAGTCCTGTTTAGGACCCTCTTGCGAGGACGCACTGCGCGAACCGCCCTGATCCATATTGCCGTAACCACCACGGTCCTGGTTGTAGCCTCCGCCACCACCGCCACCGGAACGTCCACCGCCTCCGCCGCCATAGCCGACATTTCCGCCGCCACCACCTTGGCTGCCGGCGCTGTCTAGCATAGTCATATTGCTGCCCGGCCCCTGAAGGACAATTTCCGTTGTGTATTTATCATTGCCGTCGCGGTCTTGCCACTTACGCGTTTGCAGCTTGCCTTCGATATAGAGCTTGGAGCCTTTTTTAACGTAGCGCTCAACGACACCCACAAGACCTTCACCGAAAATGGCAACACGGTGCCATTCCGTTTTCTCGCGACGTTCACCACTTTGCTTATCACGCCAGTTCTCGGACGTGGCGAGACTGATATTCGCGACCTTCCCGCCATTACCGAATGTGCGGACTTCCGGATCGTTTCCGACATTCCCGACGAGGATTACCTTATTGACTGAACCTGCCATCATACCACCTATTGTATTTTTGTTCTCATTATGTTCTAGCCACTCCACCTTATCACTGCAAGAGGGCGGCTGAGTCTGACTTGTTTTGATTGTGACAGCCCCCTAAGTCCACGCCCGCGCGTAGATAACCTGTTAAGAACCGAGACCCTTCCCCATGGCCATGCTGAAAAATATCGAAGTCCGCGGCGCGCGCGAACATAATCTCAAAAGCGTCGATGTAGATTTGCCCCGCGACAAGTTGATCGTGATTACAGGCCTATCCGGGTCGGGCAAATCCTCCCTCGCTTTTGACACGATCTATGCGGAAGGCCAGCGCCGATATGTCGAGTCGCTCTCGGCCTATGCGCGGCAGTTCTTGGAGCTGCAGTCCAAGCCGGATGTCGATTCGATTGAAGGCCTCTCCCCCGCGATTTCCATTGAGCAGAAAACGACGAGTAAGAACCCGCGCTCCACCGTCGGCACAGTCACTGAAATCTATGATTATATGCGCCTGCTCTGGGCGCGGGTCGGCATTCCCTATTCGCCCGCGACAGGCCTGCCCATTGAGAGCCAGACGGTTAGTCAGATGGTCGACCGGACGATGGCGTTGCCCGAAAAAACGAAACTCTACATTCTTGCGCCCGTCGTCCGGAACCGGAAAGGCGAGTTCAAAAAAGACCTCGCTGAATATATGCGTCTCGGATTCCAGCGCGCCAAAATTAATGGCGAATTGGTCCGGATTGAAGATGCGCCGGATCTCGACAAGAAATTCAAGCATGACATTGATGTTGTCGTCGACCGTGTCGTCGTGCGCGAAGGATTGGAAACGCGCCTCGCCGATTCGATAGAACAGGCGCTTCGTCTCGCGGACGGTCTCGCCGTCGCGGAAAATGCTGATACGGGCGAGCGGATGCTGTTCTCCGAGAAATTCGCCTGTCCCGTCTCCGGCTTCACCCTCGCGGAAATCGAACCGCGCCTCTTCTCGTTCAACAACCCCAACGGCGCCTGCCCGACCTGTGACGGATTGGGTAAAGAATTGAAATTTGACGAGCAGTTGATCGTGCAGGACACATCGCGCAGCCTCGCCGGTGGCGCGATTGTACCGTGGTCGAAAACGCCGAGCAGTCTTTATATGCAAACGCTGAAAGCGCTCGCGAAACATTACAAATTCAGCGTGGACAAACCGTGGTCCAAACTCTCCGACGATGCGAAATTCGTCGTGCTCTACGGCACGGGCGGCACGTCGATTAAGTTCGAATATAAGGACGGCAAACGCAGCTATAAAACGACGAAACCCTTTGAAGGCGTCATCCCGAATCTGGACCGCCGCTACCGCGAGACAGACTCCACATGGATGCGCGAGGAGCTTTCCAAATATATGTCCGACGCGGAATGCGAGAGCTGCGGCGGCAAGCGTCTCCGCCCCGAAGCTCTATCGGTGCGCGTCGCGGATATGGATATTTCCATTCCGGGAGAACTATCGATCAAACTCGCCTATGAACGGTTTGACCGTCTGCGGACCACCCTTTCTGCAAAAGAGATGGAGATTGCAGAACGGATTTTGAAAGAGATTCTCGACCGCCTGAAATTCCTAAACGCGGTCGGTCTCGACTATCTGACTCTGGGTCGTGGGTCAGGCTCCCTTTCAGGCGGGGAAAGCCAGCGCATCCGCCTCGCCTCGCAAATTGGTTCGGGCCTGACGGGTGTTCTTTACGTTCTCGACGAACCCTCCATTGGCCTGCATCAGCGGGATAATGAACGGCTCCTACAAACGCTGCAAGAACTGCGCGATCTCGGGAATACGGTAATCGTTGTAGAGCATGATGAAGACGCGATCCTGACGGCGGATTACGTCGTCGATATGGGCCCGAAAGCCGGCGTGCATGGCGGCGAAGTCCTCGTCGCGGGGACACCTGCGAAAATCAAGAAGTCAAAGAAATCAATCACCGGACAATATCTGGTCGGCAAAAAAGAAATCGCCGTTCCTACTAAGCGCCGCAAATTCGACAAGAAAAAAGTCATCGCAGTCAAGGGCGCGCGTGGCAACAACTTGAAAGATGTCGATGTCGATTTCCCCATGGGCCTAATGACCTGCGTGACAGGTGTCTCTGGTGGCGGGAAATCCACCCTAACCATGGAGACGCTGTATAAACAGGCGGCGCGGACGCTTAACAAATCCTCAGTCCAACCCATGCCGCATGACAGTGTCGAAGGGCTCGACCAGCTCGACAAGATCATCAATATCGACCAGTCCCCGATTGGCCGGACGCCGCGCTCCAACCCCGCGACCTATACGGGGGCCTTCACGCCCATTCGCGATTGGTTTGCCGGACTGCCCGAAGCCAAAACACGCGGATATAAACCCGGTCGCTTCAGCTTCAACGTCAAGGGCGGGCGCTGCGAAGCCTGTCAAGGCGGCGGCGTGATCAAAATCGAAATGCACTTCCTGCCCGACATCTATGTCGAATGCGATGTCTGTAAGGGCGCGCGCTATAACCGCGAGACGCTTGAGATCAAATTCAAAGGCAAATCCATCGCCGACATCCTCGCCATGACGGTTGAGGAAGCGGCGGATTTCTTCAAAGCCGTCCCGCCCATTCGGGACAAGATGGTGACACTACAACGCGTCGGACTCGGTTACCTCAAAGTCGGGCAACAGGCGACGACGCTCTCCGGCGGTGAAGCACAGCGCGTCAAACTCGCCAAAGAACTCGCCAAACGCGCGACGGGGCGCACGCTCTATATTCTGGACGAGCCAACAACGGGCCTCCATTTCGAGGACGTCAATAAACTCCTCGGCGTGCTGAATGAACTTGTCGGCACAGGCAATACGATGATTATCATCGAGCATAATCTCGACGTCGTGAAAACCGCAGACTGGGTCATCGACATCGGCCCCGAAGGCGGCGATGGCGGCGGCGAAATCGTCGGCGTCGGCACACCGGAGGATATCGCCGAAATCGAGACCAGCTGGACCGGACGATTCCTCAAACCCATGTTGGAAAAACATGCCGCGCGGGCGGGGTAATCGCAAAACCTGGATAGACTGTGAATGATTTCAAGTTTGGTAGTCTCTCGAGATTTTCCGTAGCTCTCCCAATTGTCACGCCGCACCAGCCCGCAGGGCGCTGATGCGGGGCCTAACGATTACAGAGCTTTAGGTTTCGTTTACAGGCGATAGGTCCCTCATCCATTGGCGTCGGGATGACGGTGTGGTGGGTGGCGAAAAACTTAATCCCCGCTTATGCAAGATTTCAGCGTATTGTGTTCCCGGGCTCGACCCGGGACCCATGCGCATAAGTTCTCATTGGGCGTTGTATTAAAGTATTCCTACGGAACAATCGGTTATCTCCATCTTCACCGTCACAACTTGCACCAGAGTCGCATGGGTCCCGGATCAAGTCCAGGAACAGTTGACGAAAGTTTTGAGAGAATACCCCAGCACTTATAAAACCTGTGCCATATTCAATCTGTTCTTTCAGACACGGGACAGGCGGGGCCTCGCTTGCTGGTACTGAAAGATGGTGGGGTTGAGCATCCGGCTGTGAGAAGCCGGACTGTGCCGGACTTTTAGAAACGAGAGCCGACCGGCCATTCCAAGTGGGTGGACTCCGGGGTTTATTCGACCGGCCGTTTCTTCAAAAACCGCTACCGCGTGGCAGTGTAATTGGCGTCAGCCAAATACACAAAGCGTCATGAGTTTGTCGATTTACAACCGATAGGCTCAGAGATTTGGATAAGTAACGGTATCGCCGACCACTTTACCAGTCTCACGCGCTTGGCCTCTTGCGTAAAAACTTTTTTCTCTCTGGTTTCCCCATCGCGGGAGGTCACCACGCGGACGTCCCGCTTATTATTTGAACACCCCGCCGCACGCGCAGATCGTCGGTCGCACCTTTCGCTTGTCTGCCGCTAGAGGCCACCGCCGAAGTAATCTATCTTACCCAAGGGCACACCGTTATGACGGAGGAGGTTATAAACCGTTGTCACGTGGAAGTGGATATTGGGAAGAGTGAAGCCCGAAAGATAGGAAATACCCGTGAAATCCATTTCACCGCGCGGGCCCATCTTGACGGAAAATTCGCGGCTTTCCTTGCCGTCCAGATCCGCGGCTGTCACTTTCGCCATATCCGCTTTGGCTGTCTCCAGTACTTCGAAACATTCCTCGAAATTCGTTGGTGCTCCCTCATAGCTCGGCGGCTCAATTCCCGCGATGCGGAACGGCGCATTCTTAGCGAGTTCGGCGCAGGTCTGGACCTGTTTCGCCAATGGCCACATATCCGGCGCCAGCCGCGCATTCAGAAAGACCTCCGCCTCGATGCCACGCTCCGCAGCATTGGCTTCCGCCTTGCGCAGAAGATGGGCGAGATTATCCAGCAGGCGTGGCAGGGCTTGGACGGCATTG
This sequence comes from Litorimonas sp. WD9-15, assembly GCF_050271975.1. Classification (NCBI taxonomy): domain Bacteria; kingdom Pseudomonadati; phylum Pseudomonadota; class Alphaproteobacteria; order Maricaulales; family Robiginitomaculaceae; genus Litorimonas; species Litorimonas sp. WD9-15. The sequence goes on along the minus strand of NZ_CP189850.1, from coordinate 1,919,723 downwards.
GACATTGAGAGTGTGGACATGCAGTCCTCCTATTAAGTCATTGAGCTCCGACTATGTATTGGGCGGCCAGTCTCCGGAAGCTTTAGCTTTGGATAGCACGCCTGCAAAATCGTCCTCAATCACCCCGGCTGTCGCCTTCGCCGCGCCGACAACGCCAGGAACGCCTGCGCCCGGATGTGTCCCTGCGCCGGTAATATACATATTGTCGATGACATCATCGCGGTTATGCGGACGGAACCAGGCCGATTGCGTCAGGATCGGTTCGACCGAGAAAGCACTGCCGAGATGGGAGTTCATCTCGTCGCGGAACCCGAAGGGCGTCAGCGTATGCATAACTTCCAAATGATCGTTCAATCCGGGAATTGCGTGTTCTTCCAGATAGTCGAGGATCTTCTGCGCATAGGCCGGCCCAATCTCGTCCCAATCCAGATCGGCGTGACCCAGATGCGGAACAGGCGCGAGCACGTAATAGGCGGATTTCCCTTCCGGCGACATCGTAGAATCCGTAACAGAAGGCGCGTGGAGGTAGAGCGAGAAATCATCCGAGAGCTTGCCACCCTTCCCGAAAATCTCGGCAATCAATTCCTTATAACGCTGCCCGAAGAGAATGATGTGATGTTTCAGATGTTCCGGCGTCGGGATGTCGAGCCCGAAATAGATTACGAAAAGCGACATGGAATGGCGCTTCTTGGTCAGGGCTTTGCCGTATTTCGCGCCGCGCTTATGCTTGCGCAAAAGTTGCTGATAGGTGTGCACGACATCCGCATTGCTGGCCACCAGATCTGCGTCCTGTGTCCATCCATCCGCGGTTGTTACGCCCGTCACGCGGTCGCCTTCTGTATGGATATCTGTGACCTCGGAGTTCAGACGGACGTCGCCGCCAATATCCTTGAAAAGGCTGACCAAACCTGCGACGAGTGCGCCCGTCCCGCCCTTGGCGAACCAGACACCGCCCTTGCGCTCCAATGCATGGATGAGGCCGTAAATCGCGGAAGTCGCAAACGGGTTACCGCCGACGAGGAGCGATTGGAAGGAGAGGAGCTGCCGCGTCTTCTCATCCTTCACAAATTTGGAGACTTGCGCATAAACACTCCGGTCCGCACGAAGGCGGACGAGTTGAGGGGCGGCGGCGAACATCTGGCTCATTTTCAGGAAAGCCGTCGTGCCGAGCTTCTCATAACCCTCGCGGTAAAGCTCCTGCGAATAGGCGAGAAATTTCCGGTAGCCTTCGACATCATCGGGATTGCGGGACCGGATTTGTTCTTCGAGGAAATCCTGATCATTATTGTAATCGAGGACTTCGCCGTCTTCCCATTGCAGGCGGTAGAACGGGTCTACGGGCAGCAGCTCGACATAGTCCTTCATCTCGCGGCCCGCGACCGTGAAGAGTTCTTCGAGGCAATCGGGGTCGGTGATAACGGTCGGCCCGCCATCAAATTTGAACCCACCCATTTCGTAAACATAGGCGCGGCCGCCCGGCTTATCCCGATTGTCGAGCAGCGTCGTCTGGAATCCCATGGCCTGCAAACGGATGGCGAGCGCGATGCCACCAAAACCAGCGCCCACAACGATGGCCGTGGGACGTGCGGAGGATTTGACCATTTTGGCCGGATCAACTTGGATATTCATTTACGGCGCGTCCTTCTTGCGTTCGCGCCTGATAAAGGCGGATTCGCTGAAATTATAAAGTGCTTTAGATACGGGCACGGGCGGCTTTCCGATGAGGATGCGCGCTTTGTCGCGCCACGTCAGCGTGCCGCCATAGAACCGTTCGATCAGACCTTGGTTCAGCCCGTAAAACCGCTGGAGGACGCTATAGCGTTCCGTGGGCTTTGCCGCGCGGAACAGCATGCGGTTGAGGAGGCGGAGGAAGCGTTCGGACTTATATTTCTCACGCTTCAAATTTATGCACGCAGAATAAATATGTCCCTCGGCTTGTTCGTCAGGAAAGTTTTTGAAACAGTCAAAATCCCAAGCCAACCAGTAAGCATTTTTCAACGCATCTGGAAAACTATATCCAGTTACAGCATGAAAAAAACCACCCCGTATACCAATGGCTGGCGGGTAATATGCATCTTTTTTTACCGCCAATGTTATTGGCAGAACCCCCTTCTCCCGCCTCACAACCTCATACTCATCCACACGCAAGCGATCGCGGATATAATCCTTAATCCGCGCATCCACCTCTTGGCTCTGCAAGTCGGGGCCGTCCGTGTAATATGTATCTTCAACAAGGAGTTCGGTTTCAGAATAGGGCAAGCAATAGACAAAGCGGTACCCGCCAAGTTGCTCCACTGTCGCGTCCATAATGATGGGACGTTCAACGCCATGTGGCGTCTCGGTTTTAATCACGTGACCGACAAACTTCTGATAACCGAGAAAGACATCGTTATTCGGTTCGAACCCACGCGCATCCAAAACGCAGGTCGCGGACAATTTCTCCCCATTCCCCAAAACCACGTGATCAGGAGAGAGCGTCTCCACCCGCGTGTTCAACCGAACCTGCAAGCGCCCGCTTTCAATATGCGGCTGAACACAGGCGCGGAGTGTCTCGCTATTTCCGGTACAATAGGGAATATCCAGAGTCCGTTCCCGCTTTGGGAATTTCACGTCATAGCGATCCCATTGATAAGCAATAAAAGGTTTGATCCAATCTTGCAGATCCGGCGCTACATCAGTCAGATTAAACGACCATGTGTGATCGCCCGCGATTTGGTCCGAAGCTTCGACAATCTCAATCGTCAGACCGGGGTTTACATCAAGGCAGCGCCACGCCGTCAGCAGACCGGAGAGGCCTGCGCCAACGATGATCATATCAGGCGTTTCTGTCATAGGTTGGGTTTATGCCACGCGGTGAAAAGTACAAGCCATCACTGTCAGGCAGGACTGTCCTATGAGGAGGTCAAACACTGATTTCGCAAACCAATTTATAAAATTTTTGTCCTCACCTGAAACAAATCCTATGCTTAAAGGTGCAAAATTAACTAAAAAAAACTTAGGGTTAGGATAACTTATACACGAACAATACTGTGAATCACTCCCAAACACTGTCTAGCGCTGTCATAAACAAATTGTCTGGAGCAATCCGGGCAGACGGATGGTGCGGTTGCCCCACATCGGCCAAGCTATCCGTCACTTGAATTTCAGAATTGGCTTCGGCTAATACGGATAGATAGGTCGGTTCCCCCACACGAACCGGTCTATTTATCTTCTCCGTCACGGTAGGAAATTTCAGGCTGATAATTTTCATCATGTTTCGCGAGAACTTCCACGGCTTGAAAGGTCGTCGGTGAAGTGAGCCGCCCTGAAATCACGACGCCCTGCCCTTCCCGAAAAAGATCCGGCAAGGCACCAGTGTAGGTCACATTAATGGGCATACGCATTTCGCGTTCAAAATCTTCTACCCTAAACCGCGTTGTCAGGCCCTGCGTATCGACGGTCCCCTCAGCCACCAGCCCGCCGATTTTGAAGATATCAGAACGGGGCTCAAATCCTTCAGCCACCACATCAGATGGGTTTTCAAAGAACTGCGTATTCTCATTGAGGGCCTGCAAGATCAGAAACAAACCTGCCGCCAGCATAAGACCGAGAATACCGATCCAAAGAAGGCGACGGTTACGATTGGGCGGTTTAACACGGGTATCTGACATGTGCGGAGACATAGCACGGACGGCCTCCCCCGCAAGCGCAATGGCGCAGTCCAAATGAGTGACATCATCGCGCACCACCGCTATGGACGGGACATGACCGGCACCGCCACATTAAAGCTGATTGATGTTGATATCATTCGGGGTCACCGGACCCTGATATCTGCAATGACGCTGACCTTGGACCGACCACAACTTCTCTGGGTTGAAGGGGGGAACGGGATTGGAAAAACATCCCTGCTGCGCACTTGCGCGGGATTGAGCCAGCCTGCCTCCGGACAGGTTGCGTGGGCCCTGAATGAAGAGAGCTGCAAAGCTCCCGACGCCGTCGCGTTTTTGCCTGCGGACACTTACAATAAATCCGGCCTAACTACGCTAGAATCCGCGCAATTCTGGGGCGCGGACTTGGGTACTGTGGATATGGAATCCCACGCTACAACTCGGACGGAACGGCTTTCAACCGGCCAAGCGAAACGACTCTCGATCGCCAATCTTATCGCTGCGGAAAAGCCAATTTGGATTTTGGACGAACCCCTTGCGGGTTTGGACGCCGCGGGTCGGGAGGATGTGACCGCGCTCTTATCCGAACACATCTCCAATGACGGCATAGCCATCGTCGCGTCGCATACGCCCATTCCCGTTGCAAATATCTTCACGCAAAGACTTACGCTCGGATGATCGGTGTTTCGACCATACTTAAACGTGACGTAAAGCGCGCGGCCCGCTCCGGCGGGACATGGGCTTACGGGCTGGTCTTCATGGTGATCTTCCTAACGCTTTCCGCGATTGCCTTAGACGGAGAGATGTCAACGCTGCGCCGCCTTGGCGTGCCGCTCATCTGGCTGGCCGTGACATTCGCAACCCTGATGAGCGCGGACCGCGCATTTTCAGAAGATATAAAAGACGGGACAACGGGACAGCTTTGGCTGGGCGGGTTCGGATATCTGGAACAGGCGGGCAGTGGGATCTTCGCCTTCGGCCTCATCCATCTTCTCCCACTGATTATAACGGCTCCGCTTTGGTCGCTGCTCTTTGATCTGAATTCTGAGACGGTCATCGGCCTCGTCGCCGCGCTCCTGCTGGCCTTTCCGGGCATAGCGGCCTTCACAGCGCTTGCCGGGGCTCTAACGGGTGGCCAAGGAAAAGGCGGCTTCCTCGCGATTTTCATCAGTGCGCCGCTCCTCGTGCCGATCCTGATTTTCGGCGTGGCGGCGTCGCAAGCCTATGCCATCACAGGCTGGGCTGCGGTAGAATTTCGCGCTCTCGCGGGCTTGTCTCTTCTGGCATTGGCAGTATCAGTACCCGCAACTGCCGCTGCCCTGGCGGCCAATACGGATCGTTAAATGCGCTTTATCAGCTATCTCGCCAATCCCGCCCGTTTTCTGCGGTTCTCCAAATACGCGACACCGATTGCGGGTTGGCTGGCCTTGGCCCTGATTGGCTTTGGAACTCTGGTGTCCCTCATCTTCTCTCCTCCCGCGATTGAGCACGGGCAGACCGTGCGGATGATGTATGTCCACGTTCCTGCGGCTTGGTGTTCCATGGCGGCCTATACTGCGATTGCGGTGGCCAGCCTTGTCAGTTTCGTCTGGCGGCATAATCTCGCCGATAGTGTCGCGAGGTCCCTCGCCCTGCCGGGGGCCGCGTTTACCTTCCTCGCCCTGGTCACGGGGAGCCTCTGGGGGCGTCCGGCTTGGGGGACATGGTGGCAATGGGACGGGCGGATGACCTCTGTTCTCGTGCTGCTTTTCATCTATATCGGATATATGGCGATTTGGAATATCGTCGCGGATCGTCGCCAAGCGGCCCGTCTCGCCGCAATTGTTGCCATGGTCGGATGGCTCAATATTCCGATCATCAAATTCTCGGTGAATTGGTGGAATACGCTGCACCAGCCCGCGACGATATCGGAACCTGGCGCGCCGGGATTGCCCTTTGAATTGCTGCTTCCGCTCCTCCTCATGGCGCTGGGCTATACCGCCCTTCTCGCTTGGTTTGCCTTACGGGGAACCGAAGCCGAATTGGCAGAGTTAAAATCCCAACGGGCCGCCACCAATAAACCTGCTTCCGTCAAACTGGAGACGGTGACACATGATTGATTTCGGTAAAAACACGGCCTTTATTCTGGCCTCTTACGGCATCTCTGCGTTCACGCTTGGGTTGCTCGTCATTCTAACGCTGAGAAAACCTCGCAGATGACCGATCTCGGCGCGACGCCCTATGCGCGGATCACGAAGCTGATGGACCGTCTGCGGACGGATTGCCCGTGGGATCACGAGCAGACATTCGAAACCATCGCGCCCTACACAGTGGAGGAAGCCTATGAGGTCATGGACGCGATCAATCGTCAGGATATGACCGATCTAAAATCCGAACTTGGCGATCTTCTGTTTCAGGTTCTGTTCCACTCGAAAATCGCGAGCGAAGATGGAGCCTTCGATTTCGCGGATGTCTGTGACGGTCTTGTCGAGAAGATGGTGCGGAGGCATCCGCATGTCTTCGAAGGGGCGGAGAAACCCGATTGGGATGCGATTAAAGCGGCAGAGCGGAGCGGTAAGGGCGAGCAGAAAACGCTGGACGGTATCGCGCTGTCGCTCCCCGCCTTATTACGGGCGGAAAAGTTGCAGAAACGCGCGGCGAAGAAGGGATTTGACTGGCCGGATACGGATGGTCCTTATGAAAAGTTGTCTGAGGAAATCGAGGAAGTTCGTGAAGCTGTGAAAGACGGCGATGTTGACGAGATCGAGAACGAGATTGGCGATCTACTCTTCTCCGTCGTGAATCTCGCGCGTAAACTGAAAATCGATCCGGAAGCCGCGCTGCGCCGTGCCAACGGCAAATTCACAAAGCGGTTTAACGAAGTTGAGAAGCGCGCAGAGCCAGACCTAGAATCGCTCACTCTGGATGAGATGGAAGCCCTCTGGCAGGCGGCTAAACGCGACGGGCTCTAATTGATAATAAGTTCGCGGTAGCGGGCGAGGAATTTCCCCGCATCCGACTCATTGACGCGAACCTGCATCAGGACTGTGCCGTCATCAGACGCTTCATCGCGGAGGACTTGCCCGTTCTCATGCAACCAAGCGCGGGCCGAGAAGTTGGCAGGCGTGATTTTCACATCCAGAATATGGTCGTTGCGGGTCAGTGCTTCCTCAATCCCGTTCTCCAGCGCCTCGATACCTTCACCTGTCAGGCAGGAGATTTCGAACGCATCCATCATATCGGCATGTGTGCGCGTCGCATTGGCGCGTTCTGAAAGATGTTCAGCTTCCAGCTCGTTCAACAGATCGACCTTATTCCAGACCTCGATAATCGGCTGGCCATGTTCAGGTCCGGCCTCGATCTGTTCCAGCACTTCCATGACTTCCTCGCGTCTCCGTTCCGTCAAAGGATCGGACATGTCACGCACATGAAGCAGCAAGTCGGCTTCTTTCACTTCCTCCAGCGTCGCGCGGAAGGCGGTGATAAGGGAGGTCGGCAGGTCAGAGATAAAGCCAACAGTATCAGACAGCACAGCCGTTTGCCCGCTCGGCAAAGGTAGAATACGATGGGTCGTATCCAGCGTCGCAAAGAGCATATCCTTCGCCATGACACCACCCGTCGTCAGTTTGTTGAACAGCGTCGATTTCCCCGCATTGGTATAACCAACAAGCGCGACGACACGTTCGGGTGCGCGTTGGCGGGCTTTGCGTTGCAGTCCACGCGTGCGGCGGACATCGTCCAATTTGCGCTTCAATCGCGTTATCTTGTCATTCAGGACGCGACGGTCGCTCTCAATCTGCGTTTCACCCGGACCCGCCAGACCGCCTGTGCCACCCCGCTGCCGTTCCAAATGGGTCCAGGTCCGCACGAGGCGGGAGCGTTCATAACCCAAACGCGCGAGCTCGACCTGAAGCGAACCTTCTTTCGTCGCCGCGCGGAGGCCGAAAATTTCGAGGATCAGGCCCGTCCGGTCGATGACTTTAACTTTGAGAGTGCGTTCCAAGTTCCGTTGCTGAACGGGCGTGAGTGACGAGTTGATAATGACAAGCGTCAATTCATTTGCGGCAATCTCCGCCGCCATTTCGTCAATCTGACCCGAGCCGAAGAAATTCGAACTGCGAATATCGCGGATCGGAATGATTTTCGCGACCGACGGTTCAACGCCAAGCGCTTCGGCGAGACCAATGGCCTCTTCTAAGTCATAATCCGCATCTGATGCGCGATTATCGGCAAATCGGGGATGCGCGACGAGGGCGCGGTCCTGTTTAACAGCATGTTCAACCATGCAGGGCCGTAACCCTACTCGTCGTCAGTATCAACAGGATCGTGCAACTGAACGGGACCGCCTGGCATGATCGTGGAAATTGCGTGTTTGTAAACAAGCTGGACCTGACCATCGCGGCGCAGCAGGACGCAGAAATTATCGAACCACGTCACCATACCTTGCAATTTCACTCCATTGACGAGAAAAATCGTAACGGGCGTTTTTGCTTTGCGAACAGCATTTAGAAATGTGTCCTGAAGATTTTGATTACGGTCTGGCATATCACTCCCCCTTTATTTTTATGTTTAAGCCATAACATAGGGTAAAGTGTTATGGCGTCCCACACCGCAGTTTGTGGCGCAGTCGATTTGGGGTTGCAAGCCTCAATCCATCAGATGTGACGAAAAATGTCTTAGGCTGTCGCCTTGGCCTAGCGCTTCCAAAAATTAGGCATAAAGAGCGCAACAGCGCCGAGAACTTCTATTCGGCCCATCAGCATCAGAATAATGAAGACCCCCATCTGTCCAGACGTGAATTGCTCATAGGTCAGGCCTGATTCCGGGAGTGTCAAATTCAGCAGCGGCCCGACATTGGACAGGCTCGCCGCAGAGGTGGCTATGGCATCATCCAAGGAAAGTCCGACAACGCCCATCAGGGATATCCCAATCCCAAAGGCCAATGTGTAAGCAAAGAAATACATCCAGATAGAGAGAAAGGCCGCATCCGAGATGGTCTGCGACTTGAATTTCATGGGCAGCACGCGTGAAGGATGAGACAGGCGCGACAATTCTGTGCCCAAATGACGGAAGAGCAGGAGCATGCGGATGAGCTTTACTCCTCCCGCTGTCGACAATGCAGAGCCGCCTACTAAGGCCACGGTGATCAGAATAGCCGGCGGGACCATGTCGATGCTGATCACCTGATATTGAAATCCGGTGGAACTGACAAAATAGGCGCTATCGAGGAAGAGATCGAATAGATTACCCAATCCGGAAAACAACACGCCGATGACGACGAGACTGGCCAAGATTACGAACAGCGCACGATGTTCCGCATTCAAGATCAAACGCCAAGCCTCGCGCATCTTCCGCAAGCGGAAGAAATCCCAAATAATGGCAAGATTGAGCGCGCCAAAAATACAGAGAACCGCCAGAACCGTGGCGGCGAAAGGCGGTATGTAAAGCTGGAGAGGGCCTGCTCGGGGTGTTAGCCCCCCCGTGCTGATCCCGCTCAAGGCTAAGCATAAAGCCTCAAAGGCCGGTGCCCCGCCCAAAGTCATGAGGGTGAACCCGATCAAAGCCAATAAAAGATATATCCCCGCCACCAGGCGCCCAATAGCGATGAGGCGCGTGAACAATTCCCCTTTGCGCGATGTGAAAAGAATGGACCGGTGCACCCCCGTTCCGGTTTGGTTTACCGCCGCTAATATCACGATGGCAAAGGTCGCCACACTGACCCCGCCCGCCCATTGCAGGAGAGATCTCCAAAATAAAAGGACCGGCGGGAGGGCGTCCGGCACAAGCCGTGTCGCGCCCGTCGTCGTGAAAGCGGAGACACTTTCAAAATAAGCGGAGAGAAGGTCCGGACTTGCCCCCATCACACGGAAGGGCACGCAGAGAATCGCAGGCACTAAAACCCAGAACATCGTGAGGAAAACCAGGGCTTCAGCTTTGGTTTCATGCTCTCCGGTGCCAGAAGAAAGCATAACCAGCAAAAGACCAAATACACCGATGGAGACACCCAAGGATGCCATAATTATGGCCCCGGACAGGTCTTGCGCGATGAAGCTAATGATTGCCGTGATCGTAAACAGTCCCGTGCAGAGCAGGAACGTTCGACCCAGCCAGAATAATATGCGGTCTATCGCCACCTAGCGTATACCGTTAATAGTAATCAGAACTGACACGGAACATCGTCACAATATCGGACAAGGCCCCCTTCTCAGCGAGCAGGACAACACGATTGCCCGGACGCAGAACGATGTCCGGCGTTGGGAATATAACACCTGCATCAGATATCACGGCGCCGATAGCCACGCCCTCGCCCAAGCTCAGATCTCGCAGAGCTTTGCCAGCCATGGGAGATGTGTCGAGCACTTCGCCCTCAATCACTTCCGCACCGCCATTTTCAAGGGAGTAGACTTCGAGAATACGACCACGCCTAACGTGACGTAAAATAGAAGAAATGGTCGAGGCCCGCGGATCGATGACCATATCAATGCCAAGCTCTGACTGCATATCCTGCATGGAGAGTTCGTTGATCAGACTGATCGTGTGAGAGGCCCCTAATTTCTTGGCAAGAACTGCTGACAGGATATTCACACTATCACTATCGGTCAGACAAATCACCATTTCCGCACTGGAGACGCCGGCTTCTTCCTGAATATCCGCATCCATGGCATCCCCATTAAGGATCACAGTTCGCGTCAGATTGGCGGCGGACGCTTCGGCCCGGTCTTTATTGCGTTCGATCACCCGGACACGCATCCCGGAGGTTTTTTCCAGTGATTCCGCAACATAGATACCAATATTACCGCCGCCAATAATCACAATATGGCGGGCTTTGGTTTCTCTTGAGCCCAGCACTTCCAGAAGCCGCGTCGCATGGGCAGATTGTGTGATAATGTAGGCGCGGTCTCCGATTTCCAACGGATCATCCGGTGTTGGGGCGAATATCTCCCCTTCCCGCTCAATACCCACCACGGCAGCATGAAGCCCCGTAAAGAGGTCTGGAATTTGACGGATGGGCGTCTGGATGATGGGGCAATCCGCAGAAATTTCGACGCCCAGCATTTGCACGGCCCCATCCCCAAACGGAACGACGTTAAACGCACCGGGCGTGTTTAAACGCCTTAGGATAGATTTCCCAATCTCAATCTCGGGTGAGATGATAATATCAATGGGCATATTCTCACGCGAATAAAGGTCATTCCATTCACTGCTGAGATAACCTTGCGCCCGCACACGCGCGACTTTCGTGGGCACGTCAAAGAGCGAATGCGCGACCTGACAGGCCATCATATTGACCTCATCATAATGTGTGACCGCAATAATCATATCGCAGTCCTTCACACCCGCCCTAACCAAGACATCCGGATGGCTGCCGTGACCGATCACACCCCGCACATCGAGTTGGTTCGTAATCTGACGGATGAGGTCGGGGGACGTATCAATGACGGTAACGGTATTGCGTTCTGCCGACAGACGGGCGGCCAAACCATATCCGACCCGTCCCGCTCCACAAATAATGACGCGCATGTCGTAATCCTAAAGTTGGCGGCCTAGCTGTCCCGCGTCGATGTTCCCAAGCCTAGAGATTTGAGTTTGCGATGCAAGGCCGAACGCTCCATTCCAACAAAGCTGGCTGTGCGTGAAATATTACCGCCAAATCTGTCAATTTGCGCTTGTAAATATTCCCGTTCAAAATGCTCACGCGCATCACGGAGTGGCATCGCAATAATCCGGTCATTATCTGGCGAGTTTGTTCCACTTCGGACCACAGAGACTTCTTTCGGTAGGGTTTCGAGTGTAATGGCTTGGGTCGGCTCTCCCGTTGCGAGGATTAGCAACCGCTCTACATTATTGCGTAATTGGCGGACATTTCCTGGCCAATCATGCGCTTGCAGCGCCGCCATCGCATCGTCTCCGATTTGTCTGGCCGGTAGACCCGTGGACGCCGCGAGTTGTTCGATAAAATGCTCCACCAGAGCCGGAATGTCTTCCCGACGTTCTGACAATTTCGGCGCATGAAGCGGCATAACATTGAGTCGATGGAAGAGATCTTCGCGAAACCGTCCCATTGAAACTTCATCGGTCAGATCGCGAGACGAGCTCGTGATGACGCGCACATCCACTTGTACATCATCCTGCCCCCCAATGCGGTTAAACCGTTGCTCAACGAGCAGGCGGAGCAATTTACCCTGGGTTTCGAGCGGCATATCCGCCACTTCATCGAGGTAAAGCGTCCCATTATGCGCGCGTTCCAGAAGACCCGTTTTCTGCGGTGTATCCGGACCGGACGCTTCGACTCCGAATAATTCCTCTTCTACACGTTCAGGGACCATAGAGGCGGCGTTCACCGCCTTAAATGGACCATCAGATCGATTGGACTGCCCGTGCAGCAGGCGTGCTAAAAGCTCCTTACCCGTGCCCGATGCACCCGTGATGAGAACCCGGGAATTCGTCGCGGCAACCCGCGCAATTTTCTGCCGAAGTTGCGCGATTTGCGCAGAGCTGCCAACTAATCGGTCAACATTGACAGTCTTACCCTTCAACTCCTCATTTTCCTGACGCAGCCGGGAATTTTCCAAGGCACGCGTGGCGGTGATGATCAGTTTTTCAGCTTTGAACGGTTTCACAATATAATCAAATGCCCCTTTCCGAATGGCAGAAACGGCCGTCTCGACCGTGCCGTGCCCAGAAATGACGATGATTGGAATATTTTCATAGCGGGCCTTCAAGGCCGTTAGCAATTCGATCCCGTCCATGTCCGAGCCCTTAAGCCAGACATCCAGAACAACGAGGTTGGGCTTGCGGGTCCGCACGGCTTCCAAGGCCGCTTGCGACGTTGCAGCTTCCCGCACCTGATAGCCCTCGTCCTCCAAAATACCGGAAATCATGGCCCGAATATCGGTTTCATCCTCAACAATCAGAACATCGGATGTCATAAGACCTCACTTTGGCTAGGGCTGGAAAGCACTTCTGTTTCAGTTTCTTGCGGCAGGTAAATTGTCGTCCGGGCCCCCAACTGAGACTCTGGCGTGTCGAGCATTAACTGCCCGCCATGATCTTCGACAATTCGCTTCACAATGGCGAGGCCGAGCCCCGTCCCGCTCTCACGCGTCGTGACATAAGGCTCCATCAGTCGATCCGTATCTTTGAACGGCCAACCCGGACCATTATCAACAATCTCTATGGCGACGCGTTTACCGATCGACTTCAGCGAAATCGTCACCTCTCCGCTGAAATGCGCAACAACGCCTGCATCCACTTTGCGCTGAACCGCCTCCGCCGCATTCTTCAGGACATTCGTGAGCGCTTGGGACAATAAGCGTGCATCCCCGTAGACAAGGGTCGATGTCGGCCAAGGTCCTTTGCGTCGGAAGCGAATGTCAGGAAATGATACGCCTTGCGCAAAAATCGTTTCCGCCAAAATCGTCACAATATCGGTGGGTTCCAAATCAGGAGACGGCATGCGCGCAAAGGCGGAAAATTCATCCACCATCTGCTCCAAGCTTCCGACTTGCCGGATAATGGTTTGGGTACAATTATCGAATGTCTCACGGTCCGAGGTGATCTCATTCGCATATTTGCGCGACAGACGTTCCGCCGACAGTTGAATAGGCGTGAGTGGATTTTTGATTTCATGCGCGATTCGCCTGGCGACTTCACGCCACGCTGAATGCCGCTGGGCGGAGACCAGACGCGTCATATCATCAAAGGTCAGAACCCAACCCGTATCATTGCGAACGCCCTTATAGGCGGATACGTGAAGATCGAAAATCCGGGACCCCCCGCCCATTTCCAGTGTCACCTGATCTTCTGCCGTACCCGCAATTGACTCACGCGCCTTGGCAAAAGCGGGCGCGAATTCTTCGAGCACGAGTTTAATGGGTTGCCCGATCAGGTCTTCACCTCTGTCTTCCAGCAGCTTTTTCGCGGCATCATTGGACACCGTGATCTTGCCCTGCTGCGTGAGGCCGATAACGCCCGCACTCACACCTGACAGCACGGCTTCGGAAAATTGTCGGCGCTGTTCTGAAACATCATGTTCCCGGATTAATTCATCGCGCTGACTCTCGAGCTGGGATGTCATGCGATTAAACGCCGAACCGAGGTCTGATATTTCGCCCCAATCCCCCGTGACATCCACACGCGCCGCCATATCTCCGGCCCGCACACGTTCCGCCGCATTTACGAGACCTGAGAGCGGGTCGATGATTCGATTCGCCAATGCGAGCCCTAACCAGATGGACGCCATGAGAATTAAGAGCGCGCTATCGAGGAATGTCAGGAAGAAAATCTGATTCATTCGCGCCTGATTCTCATTAAAACGCGAGATTTGCAGGCTGGCATTTTCAATGCCCTGAATCGAAGACAGAACCTGATTGTCTGAGCGCAGGACATGTCCGGCATAAAGATAAGTGTTCGGGGCCTCGGAAAGTTTGGCCAGCGCGATGAGATAATTAATATCCTCGCGCTTCTGGAACGCGATTTCGGCCATATCCAGACCCGCCAATATGTCAGGTTCAGGAATACGTAAATCCGGCGCACCCGCACCCTCTGCACGAGTCAAAACGAATCCGTCCTCGCGCAAGATATAAACAGCATCAAGGTTCCGGGTTTGGGCTTCGCGCAACAGTTCTGCGGTAAAGGTTATGCGGGAGCCAAAATCCTGATTGCGGGTAATACCCTGCCGGAGATCAGACACATCACGCCCTAAATTCTCAAATTCCTGTGCGATATATCCGTCAAGGATTTGACGGGCCTCTTCCATATTATTGCGAACACTCTCTCCAAACAGACCCGACAGGTTCTGGGTGAGCAACGATGTCGAAAACCCGCCAACCAAAATGGCCGGCGTAAGGGCGGCGAGAGAGAAAATCATTACGAACCGCCTATGCAAAAGCGGCGCGCCCTGCCGGCCGGATTTTGCAAAAACAGTCGTCCAAATACGAACCCCGAGATAGACAGCTAAAATCAAGATCAGAGCGAGATTATAACGCAAGATATCATAGGCTTGTTCAATCCGCGCCGCATCAGCGGAATAAGACAAGAGCGCCCCCAAAATCGTCAACAGAATGGAGGCAATAAAGAGCGCGCCAAAGACCGTTGACCGCACGAGGCGAGGTCCGCGTTTGGCAGCGGGAATAGGCTGTGCCGCTAAAGGTAATTGGCCTGACATATCAGTCTGATTATTCAGAACAGGTCCCGCTGCAACTGCCCCTAAGGGGCTAGACTGTTGCAACTATATCGCGGTGTTGCTAAAATTCAACACTGTTTGTCTTAAGAGATATCCAAGGATTTCAACCGCGTACGAAGCGTATTGCGGTGGATGCCCAACTTATCCGCCGCCTTGGCCCGGTTCCCGCCCGTCAGGCGAAGAGCCTCAACAATGAGAGGCCTTTCGACCCAGGCCAGCGCTGTTGTGTAGGCCGACTCGCCCTCGTCATTTTCCGCATTCAACAGACTGCGACAGGCCTCTTCTAATTGTTGTCCTAAACGGTCCCGATTAGCGTCGGCTTTTTCGACGGGCGGCAGGTCTTTGTTGAATTCCTGCAGAACCATATCCGCCGTGATCACATCATCAGAGTAAAGGACGGCCAGTCGCCGGACCAGATTCTCTAATTCCCGGACGTTCCCGGTCCATTTATGGCGGTGTAAAACATCCAGCGCATCATTATCGAACCGCCGGGATTGATTGGGAGAGGCCTGAACGAGAAAAGCTTCCGCGAGTTCATAAGTGTCCTTATCGCGGGAGGCGAGATTCGGGATTTTAATCTCCGCCACATTTATCCGAAACAAAAGGTCATCACGGAACAGGCCTTTCTCAACCAAGTCCCGCAAGTCTTTCCGTGTCGCAGAAATCACGCGGGGGCGACTATTGGGCGGTATCATTTCAGCCTCATTCATCAGGGCGAGCAACCGCTCCTGCGTTGCCATGGAGAGTTCACCAATCTCGTCAATATAGATATCGCCGCCATTGACCTTCTGAAGCGTGAGAGACGTGTTTTCAAAATCTGTTGTCCGCAGAAACGGGCGATCCGCTCGAGGCCCACCATCATGGAGCAGACGCGCCACGAGGTCTTTCCCGGATCCAACAGCGCCCTGAATAAGGACGGGCAGATTACCCGCAGCAAAACGTGACACAGCACGGAAGACGGGCTGCATCACGGCACTCCGTCCAATCATGGGAAGACGTTTATTCTCACTCCGCATACGGGTCTTTCGCGGATTGACCGATTGTCCCGCCCGCGCGACGGCATTTGTGACATCGTCCAAATCAAACGGCTTCGGCACATATTCGAACACTTTGTGCTGACCAGACTTCAGCGCCGTGTTCACCGTATTATTCGCGCTGATGATGATGACCGGAAGTTTCGGACGAGCGGCTGAGAGTTGCGGCAGGCTCTCAAATACCTCGCGTCCGCCCATCATGACATCTGTCACCACAATATCACCCTGCCCGGCCTCCGCCCATTTCAGCAACGTATCCGCATTATCCGTTGCTTTCACACTGTGGCCTGCACGGGTGAGGGCTTTCGAGAGAACCAAACGCACACTGTCATCATCATCGGCGAGGAGGATTTCATATTTCATAGTGATAACTCTTCGGTGTTAGAGTGAGGCGGCGCAGGAAGGAGCAGGGAGAAAACGGTACGGCCAGGAACAGATTGTACTTCGACTATGCCCTCATGTGCGGCGGCCACTTTGGAAACCAGCGCCAGACCAAGACCTTGTCCGTCCGTTTTTGTTGTCACGAAGGGCTGGAATATCTGGGCCAGAAGGTCCTTTTGAATTCCGGGACCATCATCGATGATTCGGATTTGCATCGGTAAATGTTTAGCGGACGGCCCCCCGCGCACACCGGATCGGAATGAGGTTTCCAAACGGATTTTACCCTTATGGCCCGTACTTTCCGCTGCGTTCTTGATCAGGTTCAAAAGGGCCTGCATCAGTGTGTCCGCGTCGCCATAAGCATGTGGGAGTGACGGGTCATATCGCTCATCAAAGACGACATTCGGGCTAGCCGATTGAATGATACGACGCGCCTGTCGTAGGATTTCGTGAATATTCACGCGCTGCCCCTCTTCCGGGTCAGCATCCCCCAGTTTCTCCATCCGGTCTGCTAGACGGCTAATTCTGTCAATTTCTGACCCGATAAGATCAATCAACGCCAAGCCCTCTACGCTGGCAACATCATCGCGCAGGAGTTGCGCCGCGCCTTTTATACCGGCGAGCGGATTTTTGAGTTCATGGGCAATCATTCTGCCCATACCCGTTACGACCTGACCGCCAATTTTCGTTTCACGTGGCTGCGGGCCAAGGAACCAGACCGATAGGCCGACGCCATCAGATGTCATATAGGCAGTCAGATGGGCCATGCGTCCGTCTCCGCCCGCTTTGATATCTTTGACCGACACATGACGGGTCGTTATGGCGGCGTGTTTATCTCGCGCTTTACCCGTAATACCCTGCGAGTCCGGGTCTGTTGCGACGATATCCCAGAGGCGTTTTCCCTCAATTTTATGAGATGACCGCCCCAGCCATTCCTGTGCAGCTTGGTTTACCCAAAGAATATGGTCGTCATCATCCAGCTTAAATAGCGGGAATGGCCAGTCTTCGACAAGCGGTACAATATTCGTCATGCCGCCACCGCATTTTGGAAGAACACCTGTGACAGCGCTTCCGCAACATCCTCCGCGTCCAACCCCTGACAGACACGTTTACGCAACGGGTCATCCTTGGACAATCCGGCATCGTCGCAGTAGGCTGCCAGATGTTTGCGGGCGAAGCGGATGGCTTTCCCTTCGGGATAAAAATCGTGGATATCGCGATAATGTGCGACGGCAATTTCTGATTTCTCTGCCAATGTGGGTTGGCTGACCGAGTCACCATCTACCGCCGCCCGGATTTCCGCAATATCCCAGGGCCGCCCGATCAGAGAGCGTCCGACCATCACACCGTCTGCGCCTGACTCCTCCATAGCTTTCACGGCATCCGCGCCGTCGAAAATATCTCCATTGACGAAGACCGGACGATCAACCGCAGTAACGACAGAGGAAACAGCCACCCAATCGGCCTCACCTTTATAAAATTGACACCGTGTACGCCCATGGACGACGAACATTTGAATCCCAATATCTTCGGCAGACTTTGCAATATCTGCCGCATTTAAACTCTCATGATCCCAGCCCAAGCGCATTTTTAGTGTCACAGGCACATCGACTGCTTCAACAACTGCCTCGATGATCTCAAGCGCCAGTTTCGGCTCCCGCATCAGGGCCGACCCTGACAGGGCCCCTGTCACTTTGCGCGCGGGACAACCCATATTGATGTCGATAATATCCGCGCCCGCCGCCTCGCACGCCTTCGCGCCCTCGCCCATCCAATGCGGATCCCGCCCAACGAGTTGAATGGCGAGCGGGTCCACATATCCCCGACCCGACGCTTTCGCGAGATTTTCCGCATCACCCGAGACAAGACGCTCACTTGCGACCATTTCAGACACGACTAAGCCCGGCTCAAATTGGTGCAGAACCTTCCGAAAGGGCAAATCCGTCACCCCCGACATGGGCGCGATCAGGACACGACTTTTCAAGACATGCTTGCCGATATGGATTGGGTTTGCCATTGCAGTCGTCGTAAGCTGTTTTTGCGAACCGCACAATAATTCACCGGAGTTGGAAAGCACGATGACACGTGACGCACTCATATTGGTCGCCGCCGGAAAAGGCATGCGCGCGGGCGGGGATATACCGAAACAATATAGGCGAATTGGATCACAACCCCTTTTAGTTCGAACACTGCAAAATGCTCTAAAAGCCCATAATTTCGGGACAATCATTGTCGTTATAAGCGCAGATGATGATTTTGCGGAAGGCTGCCTCGCGCCCTTTGGCGACGAGGTCAGAACGACCATTGGTGGGGCGACACGCACGGATTCTGTGCGGGCGGGGCTGAATGTCCTGCAAGGCGAGAGAATCGATCATGTCTATATACACGATGCCGCGCGGCCCTTCCTGACACAGACGCTTTTGCAGGACTTATCGAACGCTCTCGAAACGCATCAGGCCACGGCACCTGCCCTACCCATCGCTGATGCGCTCAAAACCTTGGAGGGAGATAGCGTGGACCGCGATGCGTTAAGACGGGTGCAAACCCCACAAGCCTTTCGTTACGCCGATATCCTATCGGCTTTTGACGCTGCGAAACCGGGCGAAAGCCATGCCGATGATATTGCGGTTGCGCGGGCCGCTGGCCTCTCCCTCTCCTTCACGTCCGGTGATCCCGATAATTTCAAGGTGACCTATCCCGAAGATTTCGCCAAAGCAGAGCGCATGGTAGATCAGACTTACACCGCAACAGGTTCCGGCTTCGACGTGCATCAATTCGATTTCGAATCCAATGATCCGCTTTGGCTATGCGGTGTTCCGATTAACTGCGGCTACACACTGAAGGGGCATTCAGATGCAGATGCGGGACTGCATGCGCTGACGGATGCCATTCTAGGCGCGCTTTGTTTTGGGGATATTGGCGATCATTTTCCGCCCTCCGATCCACAATGGAAAGGCGCGTCGAGCGATAAATTTCTTCTCTTTGCAATGGATAAAGTGAAGGAACGCAAAGGGTTGCTTCAACATGTGGATGTTACTTTGATCTGCGAACAACCGAAAATCAAACCGCATCGCGAGGCTATGCGGGAGAAGATTGCGGAGCTTTGCGGCCTTCCGCTTAGCCGTGTCAGTGTGAAAGCGACGACAACCGAAAAACTCGGCTTTACGGGTCGCGGCGAAGGCCTTGCGGCACAGGCCGTTGCAACAGTGAGGCTTGGGTCATGAGCCAGAATATGTTGAAAGAGATTTTCGGCCTTTCGGCGGAACTCGTGGAAAAAGCGACATTAAAGGGCTGGAAAATTGCGACGGCGGAAAGCTGTACAGGCGGACTCATCGGGGCGGCCATCACCGCAACATCCGGCAGTTCCGGTATGTTTAAGGGCGGCATCATCGCCTATGATAATCAAATCAAAACCAAGCTCCTCGCCGTCCCGCCCTCGACAATCGGGAAATACGGCGCGGTCAGCGAGATTGTCGCCACACGTATGGCCGCAGGCGCGGTGGAACGTTTGGACGTCGACCTCGCAGTCGCCGTCACGGGCGTAGCGGGCCCGGGTGGCGGTAGCGAAGACAAACCCGTTGGGACCGTCTGGATCGGCATTGCAACGCGGGAGGCGAGCTTTGCCGTGCTTCATCACTTCGCAGATATGAGCCGAAACAAAGTCAGAGATGCAACCTGTTTGGAAGCCCTGAAAGCGCTTCTAAAAGCTTTAGACTAGGCCTTCAGATTTCAAACCGAGGCGTTTCAACTCCGGGCCGGAGTCGTAAAGCTTCTCACCAATATGTGGCAGAGTTCTCCCTGCGCGGGTCTCAAACAAGTTCATAATATGAACCGCCGCCTTGGCGAATTTTTCGCGAAGGAGGAATTCTAAGGGCATGGCTTTCAACCGCACATCCACGACGACATCGACGACGGTAGAGCCATCTTCAATTGGATGAAATTTCCACTCATTCAATAGAGATTTAACCGCGCCGCCCTTTTCTGCCTTTTTGACGCTAATCTTCATGGTGCTTGGGTCAATCGTAACATGAGATTTAAAGGTCTCACGGATCATCTTATACGCGACTATGGCCTCGGCTTCGAACTCCGTGTCAGATAGTTTTTTCGTGATACGAAGCGCCGAAATCAGATCGATAAATTCCGGATAATTTTCAACATCCGCGACCAACGCGAATAAACCATCCGCGTCATGACGGATGCGTCTGACAATTCTCGTCGACGGCATTAGCGGCTAACGCCTAGTTTAGCATCGCGCGCGGCCCGCATTTGTGCAAAGTCACTATCCGCATGATAGGACGAACGGGTGAGCGGACTGGCTGACACCATCAAGAAGCCTTTCGCCCGCGCGATCGTCTCATAGGATTTAAACTCTTCCGGCGTGACAAAACGGTCAATTTTCGCATGTTTCCGCGTGGGCTGAAGATATTGGCCAATGGTCAGGAAATCGACGCCGGCGGACCGCATATCATCCATGACCTGCATGATCTCTTCTTTCGTTTCACCCAAACCCACCATGAGGCCGGATTTCGTGAATTGCGACGGATCGCGGTCCTTCACCTTCTCTAGCAAACGCAGCGAATGATAGTAACGCGCCCCCGGACGAATTTTCAGATAGAGACGCGGCACCGTTTCCAGATTGTGGTTAAACACATCAGGCCGCGCATCAATCACTTTATTCGGGGCGTCGCCCTTGCGCAGAAAATCAGGCGTCAAAATTTCAATTGTTGTGTCGGGCGACTTCGCACGAATAGCCTCAATCACGTCGACAAAATGCTGCGCACCGCCATCGTCGAGGTCGTCCCGGTCCACAGATGTAATCACGACATGTTTGAGTTTCATCTCAAGGACAGCTTCCGCAATCTTCTTTGGCTCATAGGCATCCACATCTTGCGGCAATCCTGTTGCCACATTGCAAAATGCGCAAGCCCGCGTACAGATTTCGCCCAGCACCATGAAGGTTGCATGAGATTTCTCCCAACACTCCCCGATATTCGGACAAGCTGCTTCCTCACAAACGGTCACGAGGCCTTTGTCTTTCACTATCTTCCGTGTCTCCGCATAGCCTTTAGACGTCGGGGCTTTTACACGAATCCATTTGGGTTTGCGCAGGACCTCTGTATCCGGGCGGTTCGCCTTTTCAGGATGTCGCGGTCTTGCTTTATTCGCGTTCAGATCAAGTATCGTAGCCATGAGCGCTAAATGGGCGGGCAAAGCGGCGGATTCAAGCAAATTCAGCTTCCCAAGCTGCGCCAAATCCGCAACTCTAACCCCCATGAACACGCCGATTGAAAAACAGAGCCCATTGTCTGAAAAGGTTCTTAATATGGAACCTAGCCGCGTACTATTGGTGGAAGATGAGCCCAGCGCCTTTGAACGCTGTGCACAGCTTGTCGAACAACACCCTCGCCTCGAACTTTTTGCAGGTGTGAATAACTATACTGAAGCCAAAGCATTGGTCGACACCAAAGCCGAACAGTTCGACCTCCTCCTGACCGACCTACAACTGGGTGACGGAGATGGAGCGGACCTTATCCGCGACTGGCGGAGCGGTGACGAGGCCAACCATAGGCGTGCGATGGTCATTTCCGTCTTTGGCGACGTCACCAGCGTTATCCGGGCTGTCGAGGCGGGCGCGGATGGATACCTCCTCAAAGGTGGATCTGACTTTGAAATGTTCAATTCAATCACAACCGTTTTAGAGGGCGGCGCACCGATTAGCGCAGCCGTGGCAGGTCATCTGTTGAAACGGGTTCGAAAAGAGACACCCAAGCCAACGCAATCGGATAAACCGAACCTCCTATCTAAGCGTGAAATTGAAGTGCTCTCCGCACTCGCCCGCGGGCGATCCTACAAGGAGGTTGCGCGCGATATGGATATCTCGCCCCATACGGTCGGGGGACATGTGAAGAGCATCTATCACAAACTGGCCGTTACCTCGCGGGGTGAGGCAGTCTATAAAGCTGTTCAAGAGGGCATGATCGATCTGAACGCAAGTTAATGGACACCCTATCGCATGGACTCTCGCATTCTCGCGAAAGCTTGTCCGGGGCAATGCGCCTTACCGTTGTGGTCCTATCTACTGTTCTCGCACTTTATCTTTCTATCCTCATAAGCGAGCGAATGATGGTCCCGGAAAACGTGGTCAAACTCGACAGTTTGGCCACGGCTGTTCCTGACGGCAGTCCACGATTGACGGTTGGGCGAGACGGATATGGAAGTTATATTGGACAACGCGGCGCGGATACAGCTTACATATCGGGTGATATCACCGATCATGTCAAAGGCCTGACGGAACCTGCGATCCTCATCCAATATTCTCGACGTACAATTGACATGAGGGTCAATGGCGAAAGATTACTGCCTTATAGTCGGCCAGCCCGTCTTAATGGTCATATTTTTCAGGAACCACATTTATACTTATTCCCAGAGGAACTTAAGCCACCTTACTTTCTGGAGATGAGGGCGCAAACGACAAAAAATCAGCCTTATGTCGGCATGCCTCTATTGTCTGAAAAACGTAACCTTCTGCGAGCTTACCGTTGGCAATATGTTATGGGTGTCTGGATGGTCACATTCTCCGCGGCGGCCTGCATGATTGGCGGTTTGATCGCGTTCCTACTCTCACTCCGTTCAAAAAGGCCTGGAGAGATGGTTGCATTCGGCTGCCTCATGCTGGGTTGGATGACGGTTTGCCTCACATATACCGGCGTTTTTACAGGCGCACTTGGGAATATAGGTAACCTTATCTATACTTTCGCTATTTTCATAGTCGCCGTTTCCGCACTCTCTTTCATTAATGAATGGACATTCAGAAAACGATGGATTCGGTATTATGCAGTCCCTTTGATGGCATTGCTCTATCTAGGCTTATTCATCGCAATGATCTTCCTGGATAGATCCGTTTTTATCGACATTATCTTGATCGCAGATGTTATTGCCGCATTTGCAATCGTAACTATGATTTGGCAAGTTTGCTCTGCTCTTCTCAGAGAATTGAAGATCAGTATGTTTAGTGCAGTTGTCTTCCTCTCAACCATTCTTGCCGTCGTTATAGATATCATCTCCTCTGTATCTTTAGATGCGACAGCAGCCATCTGGATGGGAACGCCTGTGACACTTCATTATGGGCCAATCATTTGTATTTTTCTGGGATTAACGATTTTAAGTGGTTTTCTGAGAAGTTTCGTAGAAACCCAGAGAATGCTGGCAAAATCCAACACATTCCTTGTCTCTCAACTCGCCGAGCGGGAAGCCGAAATCGCAAATGTTTACGCACAACGTGAGACCGAAATGCGTGAGGCTGCGCTCGTGGATGAACGCAAACGGATCATGCGTGATATGCATGACGGCGTCGGCGGGAAGCTGCTGTCACTCTCACTCCGTGCAAAAGGTGGGCGTTTGGCCCCCAGCGAGATGGGAAAAGAGCTTGATGACAGCCTTCAGGAACTTCGCCTCATCGTCGATTCGATGGACACAGCCGATGGCGAACTGGACCTCGCGCTCGGTGCGCTTCGCGGACGATTGGAACCTGCTCTTTATGAAGCCGGCATAGAACTGGATTGGGATGCGGGCGACCTGGGGCATCAGCCGAATTACGGACCGGAAGAGGTGCTTTCCATTTACCGGATCATTCAAGAGGCCGTGATAAATATTATTCGTCATGCCAAGGCCTCAGAAATTCATTTTAAAAGCCGGATACTGCCCAATGGCACGATTGAAATTACGATTGAAGATGATGGGATTGGACTATCACAAGACAATTTGCGGCCAGGCGCAAAGGGACTGTCCAATCTTAGAACACGCACCAAGGACCTAAATGGAAATATTGAATTTCTAGCCGCCACAGAATCGAAATCCGGGCTCCGCGTACGGTTGGAGTTACCAGGTAATATTGACGCATGAGACCAGCTCGCCTCTGCAAATTGGCGAGATTGACGCCCTAAACTGACTTTCGGCACAAATTTTGCAACGTTTTAACCTCAATCTGCCATGTGGCAGGCAAAGGAGGTTTGGTACCATTACGACGCAAACTGATAATAGACCCGAAGATCGTGAGACTCACGTTATTCGCGACGGTCACGATAACTTCTTCACACCGCTGAGATTGCTCTTTGCCTCTCTCGTTGTGATTGGTCATGCCTTTGTCATTGCCATGCGCGACCCGACCCTAGAGCCCCATATTTTCTATCATTACACGTTCAGTTATATGGCCGTGAATATGTTCTTCATTGCCTCGGGATTTCTCGTCACGAAATCGATGGTCTATCGCGGCGACACGCCCAGTTTCCTTTCTGCGCGGGCCTTGCGCATTTTCCCGGCTCTAGTCGTACACGTCATATTTGTGATGATCGTGATCGGCCCCTTGGCCACAAGTCTGCCGTTGAAAGCGTTTTTCAGCTCGCCTGACTGGTATCTCCAACCCGTCAAGGTTTTGACTTTCTACAAGACCGGCATGGTTATGCCTGGAGCCTTTGAAGGCAATGCGGAAAATTTCGGATCTGCCCCACTATGGACGCTACGATATGAGGTTCTGGCCTATATTGCGACATTGGGCGTTTTCAGCCTTGGCCTGTTGAAACGAAAATGGATGGCGCTGGCCCAATTTATTCTGCCTTCTATCGCATGGATTATATTCACGCAGTTGAACCTGTTTGAAAACCTTCCAGCGACACTTAACAACATGTGTCGTTTTGGGATTGCCTATGGGTTGGGGGCTACAATTTACGCTTATCGCGACCGCCTCACCTTCCATTGGGTGAGCCTATTTGTCCTTTTGGCATTAAGTTGGATGTTTCGCTCAACCCCGGTTGTTGAGGTTATTATGAACCTCATCTTGGCTTGGGTCGTCTTTAAACTCGCCTATATACGCGCCCCGCGCTTCGCGTTTTTGCAGAAACTTCCGGACCTCTCTTACGGCATCTACATCTATCATTGGTGCGTGTTGCAGATGCTGTTTCACTGGATGCCGGATCTGTCGGTTTTAACACTCTTCGTGCTGGGCTTTCCCCCAACTGTCGTGCTTGCAGCGCTAAGCTGGTACATCATCGAAAAACCGATGCTGAAGAGCAAAACACGCTTTGCAAATTGGCTACGCGATATCGGACTGAAACAGCGTAAACCGTCAGGCGCAATGCTTCTAGACTAAGGAAGCTTATCTAGAAGTGGATGGTGCGCCCGTAAGCGTCCAACACGGCCTCGTGCATCATCTCTGACAGCGTGGGATGCGGGAACACCGTTTCCATCAGTTCATGCTCGGTCGTTTCCAGTTTCTGCGCAATCGTGTAGCCTTGAATCAGCTCGGTCACTTCCGCACCGATCATATGCGCGCCGAGGAGTTCGCCTGTCTTTGCATCAAACACGGTCTTCACAAGACCTTCCGGCTCACCCAGCGCAATGGCTTTACCGTTCCCGACATAGGGGAAACGACCAACTTTTACGTCATAACCTGCGTCTTTCGCCTGCGCTTCTGTGTGGCCGACCGACGCAATCTGCGGATGGCAATAGGTGCAGCCCGGAATGGCATTGGCATTAAGAGGATGCGGATTTCCGCCTGCGATCTTCTCGATACAGATAATGCCTTCATGGGACGCTTTATGCGCGAGCCATGGCGGCGTCGTGACATCACCAATCGCGTAGAGCCCGGGAACGCCCGTGAAACTAAAGTCATCCACCTGAATGAAACTCCGCTCGACTTTGACGCCCAGTTTTTCAAGCCCCATATTTTCCGTATTCCCGACAATGCCAATCGCGAGAATGACGCGATCAAATTCATGCGTTTCGTCTTTTCCATTGGTCGTCAGGGTCGCCGTCACGCCTTTTGCGCCGGGTTTGACAGATTTGACTTGGGTCTTTGTCTTGATGGTCAGGCCTCGCTTCTCAAACGCCTTGCGTGCCATTTTTGAAATTTCTTCATCCTCGGCGGGCAGGATACGATCGACCATTTCGACTACCGTCGTGTCCGCACCAAACGCGGAGAAGAAGGACGCGAATTCCATACCGATCGCGCCTGAGCCGATGACCAGCAATTTGTCCGGAATGGTATCGGGCGTCATCGCTTCCCGCGCCGTCCAGATATACTTCCCATCAGGCTCTAGACCCGCTTGCGGAATGGTCCGCGCCCGCGCACCAGGGGCGAGAATGACGTGTTTCGATGTGTAGCTTTTGCCGTCGACATGAACCGTCGGCGCGGGTTTGCCCGGCGTCATCGACGCAAATCCCGGAATGACCGTGATCTTGTTCTTCTTCATCAGATGTTTGATGCCCGCAGAGAGCTGCCCAGCGATATTACGCGAACGCTTGACGATCTTTGCGAGGTCATAGCTCGGCTCTGCACTCAAACCATAATTCTCGGCATGCTGCATATTGTGGAACACTTCGGCGGAGCGCAGCAAAGCCTTTGTCGGGATACACCCCCAGTTTAAGCACACGCCGCCCAAATCGGCTTTCTCGATGATCGCAGTTTTAAACCCGAGCTGTGACGCACGGATGGCGGTCACGTAGCCCCCTGGACCAGAACCAATGACGATGACGTCGAAAGATGTTTCGGACATGAAATAACCTTGCATTAGAGACGCAAGGCTTATGACTTAAACCGGGTCGGCTTTGAACCGTTAATTCGCGCTATTCGCTATATTTGCGCATCATATTAGCGCGTTCTTGGCGTGTCGCCGTCAGGATCGTGATGATTTCAAGACGGATGGGCGCGGCCAGTTCATCAATCTCGATTTCATCCAAGACGGCAAAAGCCGCATCCGCATTCCCGCGTTTCGCCAATCCCGTCCCGATGCGAGAGCGGGCCGTGTCGCGGAGTTCCGGCGTCGAGAGCTCGCCCACAATATCGGCGGCCTGCCCCATATCCCCGCGATCAATCGCGTAGTCGATGACTTCGAGGAGTGCCTGATTGCGCATATCCGTGACTTGGAGCTTCCGGGCTTCATCCAAAACGCGATCATAATTTCCGCCTTTCGACGGGAGGCTCTGCTGCGGTGTATCAACCTTTGTTCCACGCGCGGTTTCGATTTTTTTCTCCATCACGTCAGAGGGAAGGAAACCGGAACCGGGGCCATCCTTACGGGCGGCGTCAATGATGTTCTGATCCGTGACGGGACGCTTCGCTGCCCCGTTCATCATCCGGATGATGTCCTCACGCGTGCGGGACCCCGTTGTTTTTTTCTTCTCAGGCTCGGCCTCAGTCTTAGCCTCAGATTTATATGTTTTAGCGGAAGACGGCTTAGACTTTTTCATCTCAGGCTCCGCCTCTGCTTTTGGTTCAGGTTTCTCTTCCTCGACCTTTTTCTTGTCGGACTTCAAATACTGATCTAGAAACTTCGTCTTTGGCGGGTCACTGGCCTCAACGGTTTCAATCGTAACAGTCTCGGTAGTATTGCGCGTCTCGGTGACAGTGGTCTTTCCGCCTGCGAGTTCGGACCCGTTCAGCTCGACACGGACATCCTCATCCGCTTCCGTCGCAACCGCGCCTTCCGTCCCGAAATAGACGATAGACCCCGCGAGAACGGATAGAATACCACCGGTGAGCAAAGCTTTCATCAACATACGACACTCCTTAATTAGAGTGAACTGTACCACATCTGAACGGTTTTCGCCAATTAAGCTCCCTTAAGAGGCGAGTCTCTACAACATCATAGTGATGGGCGTTTCGACATAGCGTTTGAACACGCCGAGCCATTCCGCGCCGAGCGCCCCGTCAACGACACGGTGATCGCAGGTCAGTGTCACGGACATAACCGTCGCAACCGCCAGTTCACCGTCTTTCACAACAGGTGTCGGTGCGCCTGCCCCGACGGACAGAATCATGCCGTGCGGTTCATTGATGATAGAGCCGAAGGACTTGATGCCCATCATCCCCAGATTGGAAATGCTGAACGTACCGCCCTGATATTCCTGCGGCTTGAGTTTCCTCTCCCGCGCACGTCCTGCGAGATCTTTCATCTCGGTCGAGATGGTCGACAGGCCCTTATTCTCGGCCTGACGCACAATCGGCGTTATCAAGCCGCCCTCGATTGCGACAGCCACGGCGACATCGGCGTGATTGTGATAGGCGATGCCGTCGGGCGTAAAACTCGCATTGGCCGCAGGCACGGCTTTCAGCGCGAGAGCCGCCGCGCGGATGAGCATGTCATTGACCGAGACTTTGACGCCTTCGGGCGCTTGGGCGTTCAACTGCTTGCGCATGGCCAGCAATGCGTCGATTTCGCAATCCACGATGAGCGGGAAGTCAGGGACATTATTATTTGAAGCAGAGAGACGCTTCGCGATCACTTTACGCATGCCGTCTAGCGGCTCCAGCGTGTAGGTTCCGGCTTCCACACCCAGCTTGGCCAGATAATCCGCCCCACCGGAGCGCACGGCGCCGACTTCGGTGGAATCAGAAGCGGGTACAGCCGTTTCTTTTGTCTCGGCTTTCGCGGGCGCAGCGGCCGGTGAATAGCTCTCAACATCCGCCTTCACGATACGGCCATGTGGGCCGGAACCGGAAACATCGGAAAGTTCAATCCCTGCTTCCTTGGCGAGACGTTTCGCGAGAGGGGACGCTTTGATACGCTCACTGCCTGACGCCTTGGATGCGGAGAGTTTCGACTTATCAGCAGCCGTCGTTTTTGGCGCGTCACCCTGCGGTCCGCGACCGTGGCCCTTATCCGCAACCTCTTCTGCTTTCGGCGCAGCACTTTCCTTTGCGCCGCCGCCGACTTCATAACCGTCCAGCGCACTCTCATCCTCATCCTCTTCGAGGAGGATCGCAATCGGCGCATTGACTTTCACGCCATCCGTGCCCGCCGCGACGAGCAATTTCGCAATCGTGCCCTCTTCCACGGCTTCAACTTCCATCGTCGCCTTATCGGTCTCGATTTCAGCCATGACATCGCCGGACGACACAGTGTCTCCCTCGGCGACGAGCCATTTGGACAATGTGCCCTCCTCCATAGTCGGGGACAGGGCGGGCATGAGGATTTCAATGGGCATTTTATTAGGTAGCCTCTGTTTCAAACGGTTGTGATCGGAAATTAGAAATTGCTAACATCCAATTCTTCAAAGCATTGACATCTATATTGAAGTCTTTGGCGCCTAAGATTTTTATTTTCTTCGCATATTTAATTGATGAAGGATGCTTCGTAGAAAAAATCTTTCTATATCCGAAAACATATAACGTCATCGCAATTTTCTGAAGGAACAAACGTTTTTTAGAACTGGGAATTTTGTCCAGCCAATCAGAAGAGAATACTGGTGTAAAACCTAAAGAACCTTTCATAGGGTCAATAAAGTCAGAAGTTTTTACAAAAACTTCAAAATTTGGGTTCTCATGATCCGAAAAACTATAAATGAGGAAAGTATCACCATCAATATCCCCATCCATTACATAGCCTTTTCCAGACCTTTTTATTTTCAGACTTATGCCTTCGGGTAGAAACTCAGAATCGTAACCTAAAGAAACATAACCGTTCTTTTCGAGCAATGCCGAAATTGCCTTTTCGACAATCAAATCAACTTCTTCATCAACCTCATTTGAACGCTCTTTGAATTTACTCCACATAACACGCCCGCTTCGCCGCCTCGACGACATCTTCCGTCCCCGGCAAGCTCAACGCTTCCAGGTTAGCGGCATATGGCAATGGCACATCCGCTTGGAAAACGCGTTCCGGTGGGGCGTCGAGATAATCGAAGGCTTCCTTCACAACGACGGCGGCGATTTCCGCGCCGATGCCGGATTGGCCCCAGCCCTCTTCCGCGCAAACGATGCGGTTTGTTTTCTTGACCGATTCAATCACCGTATCTGTATCGAGCGGGCGGATTGTGCGGAGGTCGATGACTTCCGCGCTAATGCCTTGCTCCGCCAGAATATCGGCAGCCTCTAAACAGCGCCCGACCATGCGGGAATGCGAGACAAGCGTGACATCTGTACCTTCGCGGCGGACCTTTGCCTTGCCAATCGGAATGATGAAGTCGTCCATATCCGGCACGTCAAAGCTCTCGCCATACATGAGCTCATGCTCCAAGAAGACAATCGGGTTCGGGTCACGAATGGCGGCTTTCAACAAGCCTTTCGCATCCGCCGCATCATAAGGCGCGACGACTTTCAGACCCGGAACATTGGCATACCAGCTGGAATAATCATGGCTGTGCTGCGCACCGACACGTGAGGCGGCGCCATTCGGGCCGCGGAAGACAATCGGACAGCGCATCTGCCCACCGGACATATAAAGCGTTTTCGCAGCGGAATTGATAATGTGATCAATAGCTTGCATGGCAAAGTTAAATGTCATGAATTCGACAATCGGCTTGAGCCCGCCCATCGCGGCCCC
Organism: Litorimonas sp. WD9-15; assembly: GCF_050271975.1. Lineage (NCBI taxonomy): Bacteria > Pseudomonadati > Pseudomonadota > Alphaproteobacteria > Maricaulales > Robiginitomaculaceae > Litorimonas > Litorimonas sp. WD9-15. The sequence continues at coordinate 1,889,179 of NZ_CP189850.1, read as the reverse complement.
GACACCGATACCGGCAAAGCCATATTCCGTAATCGGCGTATCAACCACGCGGCGGCTGCCAAATTCCTGCAGAAGTTCGCGCGTGACTTTATACGCACCCTGATATTCGGCGACTTCCTCGCCCATGACGAAGACTGTCTCATCACGGCGCATTTCCTCGGCCATTGCGTCCCGTAGGGCATCGCGAACGGTGGTCTCAACCAGTTTGATATTCGTCGGAATATCGGGATCATTCGCGACTTTGGTTTTGGGCATCCCACCGGAGGAGTCGCGATTGGCGCTCGTATTTTCAGGATGGACCGCGCCGGATGTGCCCGGTTTGTCGTCACCCTTATCATCTTCGACTTTCATATCGCCGCCAACTGGTGCTGAAGACAGATCATCCGCGCTATCGCCCTCTTCAAGCAATTGCAGGATCACCGCGCCGACTTTTACATTGTCCGTGCCCGCCGCGACGACAATCTTCCCAACAGTGCCTTCGTCAATCGACTCGACTTCCATCGTCGCCTTATCGGTCTCGATTTCCGCGAGAATATCGCCGGAGGAGACTTCGTCGCCTTCTTTGACTAGCCATTTTGACAATGTGCCTTCCTCCATCGTCGGAGACAAAGCGGGCATTTTAATATCGATAGCCATTAGAATAAGAGCTCCCAAAGGATCATGAGGATACCGACAATGGCGACAAACCATGCCAGCGTGCGTACCCAAGGTACGCCAAACCAATAAGTTGGGGCGAAGACAAGACGCCCCCAGAAAAACAATGCAGCGCCGAGTGCGGTCAGTGAAGAAAAGCTATCCGTCACCGCCGCGACGAGGACGAGCGGAACAAACATACACATTGATTCCACAAAATTCGCCTGAGCGCGTTTCGTGCGTCCGTGAAAGGGCGTCAGGCCTGAACCGGGCAAATCATCACGCGGACCGACCAAATCGGAAAGGCTGGCCTTCTTCGAGAAAGTCGCCGCCGTCGCCTGCGCCAAAATCATGACGAAGAAAAGTGCGACGCACCAGACGAGATATTTGAGTTCAACGGCCATTACGCACAATCCTTTTTCGGCAATTGCGGCGTGACGGCTTGGCCGTCCACATCGAAAGGAATAGCGAAGGAAAACGCATCAGGCGTTGGACCCATTTCACGGATAAGATCCAGTTTGGCCTTGGCCTCATCAAGGTCGGGAATATGCCCGTCCTCGACCCACCAGAGCACCATATGTTCGCGCGGGATGGGGGTAAACCAGTCACGCTTGCCCTGCATGACTTTCGTATGTGCCGTTTTGTAAACGAAGTGGAACAGACTCTCTATATCTGCCCAAACGCTCATATTGACGAGAGTCATCGGGCCTTGCCCCTCCATCCGAAGTGTCAACGCGCCGTCTTCCGGCCCGTCATCTACCATACGCCAGATGAAGCCGGGTGCCCGGTCGGCCAGCGCATTAATCGCGTCAATCCGACCCGTGAAGCCGACCATTTCGGGCGCTTCGGTCGGATGACGCGCATCCGCGATATTGAGCTGGGCGAGTTGCACCTGAGCTTAAGCCTCAACCGGCAGCAGCACATCCGTCCAGAGCTCATCCGGATGCGGCTCGGGGCTCTCGAGAGAGAAATCGGCGGCGTCTTTGACGATCTCTTTGATCTCTTTGTCAATCGCCTTCAGCTCGGCCTCATCCGCCCATTTTTTCTCCATCAAGCGCGCCCGCGCCCAATCAATCGGATCGCGTTCAGATCGTGTTTTCGTCACTTCGTCACGGGAGCGGTATTTCGCAGGATCGGACATGGAATGCCCGCGATAACGGTAGGTTTTCATTTCGAGGATCATCGGCCCCTTGCCGTCCCGCGCATGTTTGATGGCTTTGGCGGCGGCGTCGCGGACTTCAAGGACGTTCATCCCGTCGACCTGAATACCTTCAATTTCGAAACTGCTGCCGCGTTTATAGAGCTCGGTTTCCGCAGAAGACCGCTCGACCGATGTGCCCATCGCATATTGGTTATTCTCGATCACGAAGACGACAGGAAGGTCCCAGAGTTTCGCCATGTTGAATGTCTCATAGACTTGCCCTTGGTTCGATGCCCCATCACCGAAGAAGGCGAGGCTGACAAAGCCATTGTCGAGATATTTATTCGCAAAGCCCAGCCCTGCACCAATTGGCACCTGCGCGCCGACAATACCGTGACCGCCATAGAATTTTTTATCCGTGCTAAACATGTGCATGGAGCCGCCCTTGCCGCGCGAATAGCCGCCCTCGCGACCCGTCAGTTCGGCCATGACGCCACGGCTTTCCATGCCGCAAGCCAACATATGTCCGTGATCGCGATAACCTGTGATCATCTGGTCGCCGTCAATCATCGCGGCGCGACAGCCTGTGACGACGGCTTCCTGCCCGATATAGAGATGGCAGAAGCCTGCAATCTGGCCCATGCCATAGAGTTGGCCCGCCTTCTCCTCGAACCGCCGAATGAGGAGCATGTCGCGGTAGAAGCCGAGCAGCTCGTCCTTATTGGTTTTGAGTTCAGCTTTTTTCTTAGCGGGTTTTTTCGCCATGTCTGGACCTTTATTTCACATCCGAAATAATAACAGAATTGTTCAGGCCTGTTGTTGTCAGACTAGCCTTACGGGTCAAGCCAAATCGTCAACTCTTTCGTGTCCGAAACGTATAAATCACGCCGCGCCGCGATCTCCAGCGCGTCCAGATCCAGACCTTCATTCCGCAACGCATCCACATCTTGCGCAAGCTGTAAATGCTGTGTCTCACGCTCTGCCAGAGTAACAGAAAGTCGCTCTGCCTCGTCCGAATAACTCATCCACGACAACAGACCTTGCGAGCCGGAAAACGCGTGAAAGGCCAGATAGGCATAGAGCGCGATGAGCCCTATGGCGGGCGCACGGCGTTTCATATCAATGTGCGGGATTCGGCGCATTTCGCCTTGTCCCGCAATCGGGTTAGCTTTGGGTTAACGAAACCCTAAACGCGGCCCTTGGGCATGACGCTCCAACCCGCATATTCCGCCATTTCGCCGAGTTGTTCTTCAATGCGAAGCAGCTGATTATATTTCGCGAGACGGTCCGAGCGTGCGAGGGAGCCTGTTTTGATCTGGCCACAATTTGTCGCCACGGCGAGGTCGGCAATCGTTGTGTCAGATGTTTCACCGGACCGATGCGACATGACGGCGGTAAAGCCGGCCCGATGCGCCATATCCACGGCGTCGAGTGTTTCCGACAATGTTCCGATCTGGTTGACCTTCACGAGGATGGAATTGGCCGCCCCCTTCTCAATCCCCGTTTTCAGGCGCTTTGGATTCGTCACAAAGAGATCATCGCCGACCAATTGGCACTTGCCGCCAATCCGATCATTCAACGCGACCCAACCGTCCCAGTCATCCTCATCCATACCATCCTCAATCGAGATGATCGGATAATTATCAACGAGATCTTCGAGATAATCGACAAATTCAGCGGAGGTCAGGGACTTGCCCTCACCTTTCAGCTCATATTTGCCGTTCTTGTAGAATTCAGTCGAGGCCACATCCATGGCGAGGAAGACATCCTTGCCCGGCGTGTAGCCAGCCGCTTCAATCGCGGACATAATGTAATCCAACGCATGTTTGGAGCCGTCGAGATTTGGGGCGAAACCGCCCTCATCCCCGACATTCGTGTTGTGACCATCGGCTTTCAACTTGCCCTTCAGCGCGTGGAAAATTTCCGCACCGCAGCGCAGCGCCTCGGAGAAGCTCTCCGCGCCAACCGGCATCACCATAAATTCCTGCACATCAATCGGGTTATCGGCGTGTTCGCCGCCATTGATGATATTCATCATCGGCACAGGTAGGACGTGGGCGTGCGTACCGCCAATATAACGATAAAGCGGAACTTGCTGCGAATCGGCGACCGCTTTGGCGAGGGCCAATGACACACCAAGCATCGCATTTGCGCCCAGACGGCCTTTATTCTCGGTCCCGTCCAACGCGATCAGGATCGCATCGATGCCGCGCTGATTTTCCGAATCGAGACCTTCGATCTCGTCCGCGATTTCTGTATTGACGTTATTGACGGCCTGGCGAACGCCTTTGCCGAGATAGCGGGATTTGTCGCCGTCGCGCAGTTCTACCGCTTCATGCGCGCCCGTGGATGCACCGGATGGGACAGCCGCACGGCCAAATCCGCCGTCGCCTAGTGTAACGTCGACTTCGAGTGTGGGATTGCCGCGACTGTCCAGGATTTCCCTGGCGAAAACTGTTTCGATCTCAACCATGGGAGGCTCCTAATAATAATGTAGTGTGAAAGACTTAGTCTTTAGGGGTCAGAACCTGACGACCTTTATACATGCCTGATTTCAGGTCGATGTGGTGCTGACGACGCAGTTCACCACTGTCTTTATCTTCGACGTAGTTGGTTGCGGTCAGGGAGTCGTGCGAACGGCGCATGCCGCGGCGCGAGTTGGAAATCTTGGACTTAGGGACAGCCATCGGGGCCTCCATTTATAAATCAAAAAAGCGACTCCCGATACAGGGGTCGCGTGCGTTGGGCGCTACCTAATGGCAGAATACGCAATGTGCAAGCCGTTTATCAGTTATGCGGATGCGCGAAAACTGCGACCGCCCATCTTGGGGCCGGCAGGGATCGAAAAAGAAGGGACTGTCCGCGTGGGGCCTCCAGCGATGGAGTACCAAGGGTAGGTCTTTCATCTTTGTTTTACGCAAAAGGCCATGCGCGTGAGGTCCGGGGAGAGGTCGGCGAAACCGTTACATCGTCCAAATCTCAGACTTCACCATTTCCAGGCGGCGAAGCCTTTGCGCTCTCGCATCGGGCTCACGCCAAATACAAGGCCACGCGGCAATGGTTTTTGATTGAACGGCCGGTCGAATAAACCCCAGAGTCTGCCCACTTGGAACAGCCGGTCGGCTCTCGTTCAAAAAGGTCCGGCTCAGTCCGACGTCTCACCGCCGGATGCTCAACCCCACCGTCCCCCAGACCAGCAGGTGAGCTCCTACCTGTCCCGTGTCTGAAAGAACGACTTAAACATATGCGCATTGCGTTAAGTGGGGATCATTCTATTTATAAATGAGGATTGGCTACCAACCCTACCGACGACTTTCCAATGTCATCCCGCACGCAACGCAGTGGAGATGCAGGACCTATCGTCAAATAAATTAAGCTAACGTTTTGTAATCGTTAGGCCCCGCATCTTCACCCTTCGGGCTTGTGCGGGGTGACAGTGGTTTGCGGTTTCAGGAATTATTATAGTCGCAAAAATGGGGATATAGTTTCACTTAAATGCGGATTGACGTCTCTCACCAATCCTTGACCCGCCCCCGCAGGCTCTTAATCTCACTTCGGCGTTTCGCCGCTTTTATCGACCGCTTCTTCGAACTCCAACTCGGCCGCGTCTTCTTGCGCGGCAGCTCCACATAAATGGCTTTCTTCAGCAATGACTTCAGACGCCTGACCGCATCCTCCAGATTGCGGTTCTGGCTGCGATGGTTTTGCGCCTTAATCACGACGACCCCGTCCTGCGTGATGCGGGAATCACGGAAATTATTGATGCGGCGACGATAGGTTTCGGGGATATGAAAACTGTTTAAATCACAGCGTAACTGTATGGCGGAATTGGTTTTATTCACCGATTGCCCACCCGGGCCGGACGACCGAATAGCAGATGTCTCAATCGCATAGGACGGCACAGAGAACCGCTTGTCGATATAAAGCGGGTCGTCCATCCGTCTTAGATAGCGGCCTTGATTGCCGCGAGAGCCGCATCCGCATTTTCAGGCTGACTGCCGCCCGCCTGCGCCATGCCGGGTTTGCCGCCGCCGCGCCCGCCAACTTCCGCCGCGCCCTTATTGACGAGATCAGAGGCGGAATGGGTGGCTTGCACATCCTTTGACACGGCAACCGCCACAGCCACTTTGCCGCCGTCGCGAGCGACGAAAGCGACAATGCCGGAGCCGAGCTGGTCCATCTGCTCGTTCAACATGGAGCGCAGATCTTTGCCGGACACGCCGTCAAGAACTCGTCCCAAGAAGCTGATTCCATTGATGTCTTCTGGGCCGGAAGCTGCACCACCGCCGCCGAGGGCGAGTTGCTTTTTCGCCTCGGACAGATCTTTTTCAAGCTGTTTGCGTTCCGCCATGAGAGCTTCAATCCGGGACGGGACATCTTCGGGTTTTGTCTTGAAAATATCGGCAGCCTGACGGGTGATTCCGGCTTGGCCTTCCAGATATTGGCGCGCCGCTTCGCCCGTGACGCCTTCGACACGGCGAATACCGGCCGCGACGGCCCCTTCATTTGTGACCTTGAACAGCGCAATATCGCCCGTGCGGTCAACATGGGTTCCGCCGCAGAGTTCGACGGAATAGGGTTTGTCGCTCTCGTCCAGTGGATCGCCTAGGGAGAGCACACGGACTTCATCACCATATTTCTCGCCAAATAGCGCAACCGCACCCGCTTCAATCGCGGCTTGCGGCTCCATGAGTTTTGTCTCGGCGGGCTTGTTCTGTTGGATGACGGCGTTCACCTCATCCTCGACCCGCCCGAGTTCTTCGCGGGTGATGGCGGAAGGATGGGAAATGTCGAAACGGATGCGTTCACCGTCGACCATCTGACCCTTTTGCGCGACATGTTCGCCCAGCACGCGGCGCAGGGCTTCGTGCAGAAGATGCGCGGCGGAATGGTTGCGTTTCGTGCGTTCGCGATTATCCGCATCAACGGCCAGATGCGCTTCGTCGCCGACCTTCACTATGCCGGATAATGTGCCGATATGAGCGTGGAGATCGCCCGCGCGTTTCTGGACGTCCGCAATCTCTATGCGTGCGCCATTTTCAAAAATAGCTACACCCTTATCGCCCGCCTGCCCGCCGGATTCGGCGTAGAACGGGGTTTCGTGTGTGAGGAAGACGACATCGCCATCCGTGGCTTCGCCGACTGCAACATCATTCTGGATGAGGGCGACGACGCCCTGCCCGCTGGAGAGATTATCATAGCCTGTAAATTCTGTCGGGCCGCCCTCTTCGCGCAAGGCTTTGAAGAGTTCTTCGCCTGCGCCGCCAGCAAATTTCCCGCCATCGGCTTTGGACTGCTCGCGTTGTTCCGTCATGGCGACGTCGAACCCGTCTGTATCGACTTCTATGCCTTTGGCGCGGAGCGCGTCCTGCGTCAGGTCGAGGGGGAAGCCGTATGTGTCGTATAATGTGAAAGCCGTGCGGCCATCGAGTTTGTCGCCTTTGGATAGGTCGGCTGTCGCCTCCTCCAACAGTGCCGTGCCGCGGCCTAATGTGCGGCGGAAGCGGATCTCTTCCTGCTCGAACACGGATTCGATATTGGCTTGGGCGCGGCCCAATTCGCCATAAGCCTTGCCCATCTCGCCCACAAGGGTCGGGACGAGACGGTGCATGAGCGGGTCTTTCGCGCCGAGAATATGGGCATGGCGCATGGCACGGCGCATGATGCGGCGCAGGACATAGCCACGCCCTTCATTGGACGGCGAGACGCCATCCGCCATGAGGAAAGAGCAACTGCGAAGATGATCGGCAATGACGCGGTGGCTGAATTTCGCCTCGCCTTCGGCTTTTACACCCGTCAGGTCCACAGACGCGCCAATGAGTGTTTTGAACAGGTCAATATCGTAATTATCGTGCTGCCCCTGCAGGATGGCTGCGATACGTTCTAGGCCCATACCCGTATCGATGGACGGTTTTGGCAGATCCACCTGTGTCCCGTCAGCCCGTCGCTCATATTGCATGAAAACGAGGTTCCAGATTTCGATGAACCGATCGCCGTCCTCATCCGGTGAGCCAGGAGGGCCGCCCGGAATTTCAGGGCCGTGGTCAAAGAAGATTTCAGAACAGGGCCCGCAGGGACCCGTATCGCCCATGGCCCAAAAATTATCAGAGGTCGCGATGCGAATGATGCGGTCATCCGGCAAACCCGCAATCTTTTTCCAGAGATCGAAAGCGACATCATCCGTGTGGTAAACTGTGACGAGGAGTTTTTCCTTCGGGAGGCCGAAATCTTCCGTGATCAATTTCCACGCATGTTCAATGGCTTCCGCTTTGAAATAATCGCCGAAGCTGAAATTGCCGAGCATCTCAAAAAATGTGTGGTGCCGCGCCGTATAACCGACATTGTCGAGATCATTATGCTTACCGCCCGCCCGCACGCACTTCTGCGAGGTCGCGGCGCGCGGAAAATCGGGGGTGAGCGCACCCGTAAACCAGTCCTTGAACTGGACCATACCCGCATTGACGAAGAGCAGAGTCGGATCATCTTTTGGCACTAGCGGAGAACTCGGCGCAACGGTATGCGCGTTATTTTCAAAGAAGCCCAAAAACTGGGACCGGATATCATTCAACGATGTCATAGGGATAAATCCATAAAGCGAGCGCTTCATATAGAAAGAGCGCCTGACAGTGCCAAGCGCTCTTTTGACTGAACTCTGTCTCAATTCTGCCAGTGTCGGGGGACGGGCAGCGGGGAAGAGACGAAACTGACCCCCGCCGGATTTCGGGAGCGGAGATCAATGGGGATGTTCAGCCGTTACTGTAAGATCCGAGGGGGCCCTGTTGACTAGGCGCCCAGACCGAGTTTGGGTTCTTCGCCATTATCCTCGACCTGTTCCTGCTTGGGCATGAGAAGCTCGTCCTCGATCAGACCTTCATTCATGCGGATGCGGCGCTCGATATCATTGGCCATGTCCGGATTGGCGAGGAGAAATTTGCGAACATTCTCGCGGCCCTGGCCAATACGCTCATCACCATAGGAGTACCAAGAGCCGGACTTCTCAACGACTTCAGCTTTCACGCCGAGGTCAATCAACTCACCCGTTTTGGAAATACCCTCACCATACATGATATCGAACTCGACCTGACGGAAAGGCGGCGCGACTTTGTTCTTCACGACTTTCACGCGGGTCTGGTTGCCAATGACTTCGTCGCGATATTTGATGGCACCGATGCGACGGATATCGAGACGGACAGAGGCGTAGAATTTCAAGGCGTTACCGCCCGTTGTTGTTTCGGGTGAGCCGTACATGACGCCGATTTTCATCCGAATCTGGTTGATGAAGATGACCATACAACCGGATTTCGAGATCGACCCTGTCAGCTTGCGCAGGGCCTGGCTCATCAGACGCGCTTGCAAACCCGGCAGGCTATCGCCCATGTCGCCCTCAAGTTCAGCGCGCGGTGTCAAGGCGGCAACGGAGTCAATGACGAGAATATCAATTGCACCGGAGCGCACGAGCGTATCGGCGATTTCCAAAGCCTGCTCGCCCGTATCAGGCTGCGCAATGAGAAGTTCGTTCACGTCCACGCCCAGCTTGGCCGCATAGACTGGATCAAGCGCATGTTCCGCATCGATAAAGGCCGCAACGCCGCCCGCTTTCTGACATTCCGCAATCGCGTGGAGAGTCAGTGTTGTTTTACCGGAAGATTCCGGCCCGTAAATTTCAACAACACGGCCTTTTGGCAAGCCGCCTATACCGAGCGCGATATCGAGACCGAGTGAACCGGTTGAGATCGCTTCAACATCCATTGTGGACTTATCGCCCAGTTTCATGACCGAATTCTTGCCAAAGGCGCGGTCAATTTGTGACAGAGCTGCGTCGAGTGCCGCGCTCTTATTCTTGTCTGACGCCTTTTCGACGACTTTGAGAGGTGTGCTATTTCTCGCCATGAGATTAACTCCAATATGCCGCCGGAGCCCTTCGACGGTTTTAAAAGTTACGGCTGCAATCGGACTGCCGTTAAATCGTATGTTTCATATTTGTTCCGCATATTCAAGCAAAAAGAACAAAAAAAGAACACATGTTCAAATGTTTGTTTTCAGAGACTTACGCTCATTCAACCACACCTATCTCGGACTTCACCTTCTCGGCCAGCTCCGCAAATGTAAACGGCTTGGGCAGGAATGTGACGTCCGGCTCCTCGGAGAGTAGCTCGGAAAACTCCTCCTCCGCATAGCCGGAGATAAAGACGATTCGCGCATCGCCCAACATTTTCCGCCCCGCTTTTAACAGTCCCGGCCCGTCGAGGCCCGGCATAACCACATCGGAAATCATCAGGTCGAACGGTGTCTCCGCCTCTTCCAAAATTTCCAAAGCCTCTTCGCCGTCTTCGGCTTCGACAACCTTATAGCCTTTCTTGCGCAGGGCCTTCGCGGCAATCCCGCGCACGGAGGCCTCATCTTCGACAAAGAGGATATTGCCCTGCCCCGCGAGGTCGGCGGGTTTGCGGGCGGGTGGCGCGGCTTTTACAACGGGCGCAGCTTCGATCGGCGCATCGCCCGCAGCAGGGAGGTAGATACGGAAGGTCGTGCCCTCGCCCATCACGGAGTCAACGGTCAGGTGCCCGCCTGTCTGCTGCACAATACCGTAAACGGTCGCTAGGCCGAGGCCTGTGCCCTTGCCCTGCTCCTTCGTCGTGAAGAACGGCTCGAAGATTTTCGCCTTCACCTCATCCGGCATACCCGTGCCCGTATCCTCGACAGAAATAACAACAAAATCATCATCAGAAAGAATCTTGAGCGTCTCGGACAAGGTCGGGTCGTCAATCTCGGACCGCGCGATTTTCGCAGACTTAATCGTAATCGTTCCGCCGCCCTGTTCCTCCATCGCGTCCCGCGCATTGACGCAGAGGTTCATCAGCACTGTGTCGATTTGTGATTTATCCGCCATGACGGGCGGGAGGCCCCGCGCATGGACCATTTTCAACTGCGCCCGTTCGCCGAGTGTCTGACGCAATGTCACGACCATGTCGGAGAGCGTATCGGTGACGTCCAAACGCTCGGACCGCCGCGTTGCCTTGCGCGAGAAGGTGAGAAGTTTTTTGACTAGCGCTGCGGCCCGCGCGCCCGTCATGTTGATATTCTGGAGCTCAGGATAGGACGGATCGCCCACGGGATGGCGCTGCAACAACTCATCCGTATTCAACCGGATCGCTGTCAGGAGATTGTTGAAATCATGGGCCACGCCCGCCGCCAATTGACCGATAGCCTGCATCTTCTGGCTCTGGACCAGCTGGTCTTCCAGCATTTTCCGCGCACTGACATTGACCAGATAGGCAAAGCCCTCCTCCGGGTTTTGATTGTCATGCACAATGTAAACAGAAACAGGCAGGCTGCCGCCACCCGCGACTTTCAGCGTGGCGTCATAGGGAATATCCGGAATAGTCTGCGACATGTTGCGGGAGAGGAAACGCGGGCTAGCCTCATCCTCAATAAACATATCGCCGAATATCTTTCCGGACGCGTCTTCGGTGCCCGACATTTTCGCAAAGGCCGGATTGGCGGATGCGACGACCGTTTTGCCAATAACGCCGCCTTCGAGTTTCAGGACAGCAACAGGCGCAGCGCTATAACGCTCGCCGTTAAATTCGGTATTGGTTGATACGCCCTCACCTGTATCAGGTCGGGCCAATGTAGAATGACCGTAAAGGGCAACACTCGCAACGACATCACCGGAATTCAATGTGTGCCAATTCGCGACCATGACAGTTGGCGTCACAACGCCCTTACGCGTGATCAGGCGCGTATCCGCACGCACGGTTCGTCCGGGTTCTGCGGGACTGCCGAGCAATATATCAGGACTTTCGATAAAACTGGAAAGTGTCTCAATCGCTTCCGTTGCATCACCACCTAACCAGCGTTGCAAAACATCATTTGTCGCCAAAATCTGACCGGATTTATCGACGGTGAATAACCCAACGGGCGCTTCGGACAAGACGTCCCGCCCCACATTCCCCGTCACAGGGGCCGTATTGATTTGCCAGAGGAAGTTGGAATTTTCCAAACGACTGACCTGCAATATATAACGCCGCAATTCAGTCTCCGGCGTGATGAGATCAATCCGCTCTTCGGCAAAATTCAATCCACGGCTTAAGTGATGGAGACGAAAAATCGCTGCGGCGGCTTCATTCCCAGCGCGGGTAAAGAGCCGGTCAACAATCGGCGGCGCATCATCCAAAGGCTCCGCGCCCAAATGTTTCGCCAAATCCAGATAAGCCCGATTGGCATGTATGGCTTTTCCGTTCGAGACGACGAGACTGGGCACGGAACTATTGAAGAAGGCGGCGGAATAGATCGTATCGCGCGTTGTCGCACGACGGTCGCGCAATCCGCGATTTTTCGCAAGCGTGATAAATGTGACCATGGCCAGCAGCGCAACAATGGCGACACCCGCCAATATGATAAATCCATCCGTATCTAATTCATCCCGGCCCGCCCAGACAAAGATCAGCGCCCCGAGGAGGACGGCCAGCGCGACAAAGGCCCCCAACCAGAGCGGCAGAGCGGATTTCGTCGCTGTATATTCGGGCGCGACGGCCCGTAGCGGCGCCACGGCAGGATTATCATTGCGAATCATCTCGGTCATGGCTTCACCTTAGGCATGATTTCACGGTTTGCCCCGTCCAAATTATGGCGTAGCCTCTCCGGGTAGTAATAAAACGACAAAAGACAGAACGGATACGATTCCAATGAAGAAATTCATGATTGGCGCAGCGACGCTTTTGGCCTTCACATCCCCCCTCGCCTTGACCGCCTGTATTCCAGGCGGCAGCTCAGACGTCCCGCAACGGGCGGAACTAATTGAGGCCGAAAGCCAACGTCTAAACGATTGGTTCACCGCACGATATGAAGAACAACTCGCTCGCTCACCGATGTCTCAAACCTATCTTGGCTTAAAAGACAATCACGATAAGCTAGACGACATCTCTCAAACCGCCATTGATGAGGAAGCTGCCCTGACCCAAAACTGGGTCGACGAAATGCGGCGCGAATTTGATATTGACCGTCTGGATGAACAGACACGTTTGTCCTACCGCCTCTTCGAAGCACAGGCTGAAAGCGATCTGGCAACCCACGCTGTCTCGCAGAATGACTACGTCTTCACACACATGTTCGGGCCGCATTCCGGTATTCCGAGCTTCCTCATTAATTATCAATCGGTTGACTCTGTCGAAGACGCCCGCGCCTATATTTCGCGGTTGAAAGCTGTGCAGCCCTATCTGGGTCAAGCGCAGGAACGTGCGGAAGCGCAATACGCGGCGGGCGTGTCCATGCCGAAATTTGTGTACGGCAATGTCGCCAGTGCGTCGAAAAATGTGATCACGGGCGCACCGTTTAGCGAAGGCGAAGACAGCCCGCTCTGGGCCGATGTGAAGGGCAAGTTTGCAGAGCTCGACATTCCGCAGGCCGAAAAGGACACTTTGCTGGACGAGGCCGAAGCCGCCCTGCTCGGTTCCGTACAACCCGCCTATCTCTCGCTCATCAATATGTTCGAAACACAGGGCGCGGAGGCGAGCACGGATGACGGCGCGTGGAAACTGCCCAATGCGGATGAATACTATTCGGCGCGGCTGAAATTCTACACGACAACAGATTTGACGGCGGATGAAATCCACGAGATTGGCCTGTCCGAAGTCGCCCGCATTCAGGGCGAAATGCAGGAGATCATGGACCGCGTCGGATTTGAGGGTAGTCTGCGCGATTTCTTTGATTTCTTGCGCGAGGATGAGCAATTCACTTTCCCGGAGACAGATGACGGCCGCGAAGCCTATATGGCGGAAGCGACGGATATAATTGACGATATGCGAGAGCGTTTGGACACCTTGTTCATTACAAAACCCAAAGCCGATATGGTCGTCAAACGGGTCGAACCTTTCCGCGAGGACACGGCGTTCGGAGCCTTCTATAACCGGCCTGCCCCCGATGGGTCTCGTCCCGGCACATATTACATCAATCTAAAAAGCATGAAGGATCAGCCGAAGTTCCTCATGCAGGCGCTAGCCTATCATGAAGGTATTCCGGGCCATCACATGCAGATTGCGATTGCGCAGGAATTGGAAGGCTTACCCAAATTTCGAACATTGGGCGGCCATACGCCCTTCATAGAAGGCTGGGCACTCTATTCTGAGGCCATCCCGAAAGAGCTCGGCCTTTATACCGACCCCTATAAGGAATTCGGGCAGCTCGGCATGGAGATTTTCCGCGCCGCACGTTTGGTTGTCGATACGGGTATCCATTCCAAAAAATGGGACCGCGAAAAGGCGGTTCAATATTATCTCGACAATATCCCGAACCCCGAGGGCGATGTCCGCGCAGAAATCGACCGCTATATCGTTTGGCCGGGTCAGGCGACGGCCTATATGATCGGCAAATTGAAGATCGTTGAATTACGAGAACGGGCGGAGACAGAGCTAGGCGACGCGTTTGACATCCGCGAATTTCACGATGTCGTGCTCGCCAATGGTTCCGTCCCGCTGGACGTGCTGGAAGAATTGGTCGAAGACTATATCACCACAACAAAGATCGGCTCGACGAATTAGGCGAAGTTAGGGGCATCATGCGCGAGACTGAATGGGGAAATGAACGCTGGTGTCCCGCCTGTGGGAATCCTACAATTGGCGGGTTCTGTCAGAATTGCCATAACGCGAATATGAAGGACGCCGAGCGGAAAGCGGCTGAACGGCGTCAGGAGGCACAAGCCCGCAAAGCGCGCGAACAACAAGCCAAAGAGGCCAAACGTCGGGCCGCAGAAGAAAAAGAAGTCGCCCGCCTGCGGAAGAAGGAAGTTAAGAAAAATGAAGCGGCGGCTGCCAAAGCTGCCGCCGCAGGAAAAACCTCCAAACCTGCAAAACCCAATGACCCTTCAACTTTCAAATTCGCCTCGCTCATCTTTGCTCTCGCAGCCACCTGGTTTCTCGTCGTTCATGCCCTGCCGACTGTTGGCCTTCTACAAGATCAAAGCGAGCTTTTAGTCGCGGGCGGGATCTTCGTCGCCTCACTGCTCATCGGACAGATGTCACCGACCGTCCGGAAACTCACATGGTTTGGCGTCGCTGGTATTGTCGCCTATTTCGCTTACAAAGCCTATTCTGGAACACCTTGAAATCCATCCTGATAACAATTGCTCTACTTCGAAAGCCTCCACTTATGAATATCCTTCCAACGAAAAGACTGCTTCTCGCGACATCCTTCACGGCCATTCTGGCGCTAACCGCCTGTCAGCCCGCGACGGACGCACCGACGCCGAAATCACAACAGATGGAGACCGTTCAGACGGCTTCTACGGATGAAGATGAGAACGCGAAATTGGATGCATGGTTCGAGGCCCGCTTCATAGAAGGCATTCGCGCCTATCCAGAATTTATGACATCATTAGGTATGGATGAACGGCAGGATGAATGGAACGACCCGTCCCGAGCGTTCGATCTGGAACAACTCGACAAAGCCCGCGCCAACCTCGCGGAGATGAAAGAGATGTTCGATTTTGACGATCTGGATGCCTCGCATCAGCTCTCTTACCGACTGTTCGAAAAAGATATTGAAGACGATATCATTGGCAAAAAATGGTGGGATCACGGATATGTCTATACGCAAATGCGCGGTGTCCACAGTGCGGCTCCGACCTTCCTGATGAACCAACATAAGATCAACGATATCGAAGACGCGCAGAACTATGTCGCACGGTTGGAAAAGCTCGGGGCCTATCTCGACGCCCATACGCAAATGGCAAAGGACCGATTTGAGAACGGCGTTTTCCCGCCGCGTTTTGTTTATGACTTTGTCATTGAAAGCTCAAAAAACGTCATGTCCGGCGCGCCAATGGACGGCGAAGAAGCTGAGATGAACCTGCTGCTCAACGATTTCAAAAACAAAGCTGACAAGGTTGAGATGGACGATGAAGCCCGCGCCGCCCTTTATGAACGCGCGATTACGGCCGTGCAAAACGGTGTTGTCCCTGCCTATCAACGGATTGTCACAGAGATGGAACGCCAGAAACCCCTCGCCTCGACCGATGACGGCGCGTGGAAGCTTCCCGATGGTGATGCATATTACGCCTGGCGCCTCAAGGAAATGACGACCATCGATATGAGTGCCGAAGAGATCCACGATCTCGGTCTGGCAGAAGTCGACCGCATCCATGCTGAGATGCGCGAGATCATGAAAACGGTCGAATATGACGGGACATTGCAGGAGTTTTTCGAATTCACCCGCACGGACAAACAATTCTTCAAACCCGAAGGCAAACGCGGTCAGGCGGCTTACCTGCGCGAGGCGACGGAATTTATTGACAATATGAAAGTCCGCTTGCCGGAAGTCTTCAACCGCTTGCCCAAAGCCGAACTGGACGTGCGCGCGGTCGAGCCTTTCCGCGAAAAAGCTGCCGGTAAGGCCTTCTATAACCGCCCCGCGCCTGATGGGTCGCGTCCCGGCATCTATTACGCCAATCTCTACCGGATGGACGCCATGCCCGTCTATCAAATGGAAGCCCTCGCCTATCACGAGGGTGTGCCGGGCCATCATATGCAGATCGCGATTGCGCAGGAATTAGAAGGTATTCCGTCCTTCAGGAAATATGGTCGCTATACCGCCTATTCAGAAGGCTGGGGGCTTTATTCCGAATATCTGCCGAAAGAGATGGGCCTTTATGAAGACCCCTATTCCGATTTTGGCCGTCTCGCGATGGAGCTTTGGCGTGCCGCACGACTCGTCGTGGATACGGGATTGCACGACAAGAAATGGACGCGCGAGGAAGCCATTGAATATTTGATGGTCAACACGCCCAACCCAGAGAGCGACGCGGTCAAAGCGATTGAGCGTTATATCGTCATGCCCGGACAGGCGACCGCCTATAAAATCGGGATGAACAAGATTCTAGACCTGCGAGAAAACGCCAAGGAAGAACTCGGCGATGATTTCGACATCCGCGATTTCCACGATGCCATTCTGGCGACAGGTGCCGTGCCTCTGGACATCATGGAAGAACAGGTCGAGGCCTATATTGAGGACATGAAAAGCGGCACGTATGAGCCGGATCGGTTGTAAGGTGAAACGTCCGCAATCGACCCATTGGGTCGATTGCAGTGTAGCACCGAACCGCTATGCGGTTCGGTTCTTTGTCATTTGGTTGACAATCAAATGCCTGCGTCAACCCGCCTTCAAACGCTCGCCGCGCTCGTGCATTTCCTGCGCTTCGATAGAGAGTTTCGCGATGGGACGCGCGTCCAAACGCTTCAACCGAATCGGATCGCCTGTCTCCTGACAATAGCCATAAGTCCCGTCCTCAAGTCGCTTGAGCGCTTTATCGATTTGGTTCGTCAGTTTCCGCAGACGATCTTTCGTCCGCAATTCCATACGACGGTCGGCATTGGCCGTGGCCGTGTCGGACGGATCAGGATGCGAAACACTCTCGCCCTGTAAATATGCGACCACATTCCGCGTTTCGGCCGCAATCTCGTCTTTCCAAGTCAGAAGCTTCTGGCGGAAATATTCCTGTTGCTTTGGATTCATGAACTTTTCGTCTTCAGACGGCACATAGCCCTTCGGAAGTTTCACAATTTTTTTGGTCGATTTCGTCATAGTCAGTCCCCGGCTATATCCCCGACGCCCATATATTTACGGTGCGTCCGTTTCGAATTTCGTCGCGTGATACCGCCAAGTTTTGAGTCCATCAAGCGCGTTTGGCAGAGCGTCACGAAAATTTCATATGCCGTCATGCAGCAACGGTCCCTTGCGCTCCCGCCCTCATATTCTACAACCTGAAAAACGATTTGGAGACACACATGGCGAAGTTCGAAGGCACCGACAATTACGTCGCGACAAAAGACCTGAAAATGGCGGTGAATGCCGCAATTACGCTGGAACGCCCGCTACTCATCAAGGGTGAGCCGGGAACGGGAAAAACCGTCCTCGCCCATGAAATCTCCAAGGGTCTCGGCGCACCGCTAATCGAATGGAATGTCAAATCCACGACCAAAGCGCAGCAGGGTCTCTATGAATATGACGCCGTCGCCCGCCTGCGCGATTCGCAACTCGGCGATGACCGCGTCCACGACATCAAAAACTACATCAATAAGGGCAAGGTCTGGGAAGCGTTTGAGAGCGATGTGCGCCCCATCCTCCTGATTGATGAAATCGACAAGGCCGATATCGAATTCCCGAATGACCTCTTGCACGAACTCGATAAGATGAGCTTCTCCGTCTATGAGACCGGTGAAACGATCACGGCGAAGCAGCGCCCGATCATCATTATTACCTCAAATAATGAGAAGGACCTGCCCGACGCGTTTCTGCGCCGCTGTTTCTTCCACTACATCCAATTTCCGGATGAGGAAACGATGGCCGATATCGTCAATGTCCATTTCCCCGATTTGAAGCAACGTATGCTGTCCGCCGCGCTGAAACGGTTCTTCGAAGTCCGCGCGATGCCGGGTCTGAAGAAGAAGCCGAGCACATCAGAATTGCTGGATTGGCTGAAGCTGTTACTCGTCGAAGACATCGATCCGGAAACGATTAAGGAAGCCGACCCGAAGAAGATGATCCCGCCATTGCACGGGGCTCTGTTGAAGAACGAGCAGGACGTGCATTTGTTCGAACGATTGGCGTTTTTGACACGGCGGGAGAGTTGAAGACAACATTTGATTGCCAATCAAATGTCGAAGAACCGAAGGGCATAGCTCTTCGGCGCTACACTGCAAACGACCCACAGGGTCGATTGCGTACGTTACGCGTCCCCTCACCCCACAGTCGCTACGCGGCGTTGTCCTCCCCCAAGGAGAGGAATTGAACCAGACTAGGTCTCAGGATCACCATCCGCAAAGGCCCAAACATCCGGCACCTCATCCAGTTCCTTTTCATAGTAAGCCTGAAAACCCGGCATTTTCACCTGATTGAGGAAGGCTGAATAAGCCATATAGCTGACGAGGAAGCGGAGGTCTTTCGCCCAAGGCGGCATGAATTTTGGTGGATCAATTCGACCCATGCTCGCGAGTTGGGAAAGTGCGGGGATATCTTCGACATCCAGCTTGCCGACAAACAACACACGGATGAGATCGGCCCGTCTGATTTTCACGACAGACCGGATGAAATTGTGAACGCGCAACAACCCGTTGAGATAAACCATGTCCTTCGTAAATGGCGCGCCGCCCGTCATCACGCCGCCACGGAAAATCCGCCGCGTATTTTCATAGGCCTGTTCACGGCTATAACCCCGCCCGACAAACCAATCGAAAACCTCTTTAAAATCCGCGCCATCAATTGTCATTTGAATGGCCATGACGCGTCCTGACAGACGGCGGAAGCGGCGCGGGTCCATATTGCCCGTAATGATTTCGGCGAACACGGCGAGCCCTTCCTGTATCTCCGTCGTGCCGGGGTGACCGCGACCAAGGATGGGAAAGTTCTCCTGCAGCTTCCCGTTCATCCCCGTGGCAGAGTGGATCAGGGCTTCATGATGGAGGAGTTGATCGACATCATTATGCGTAAATTCGGCATCCGACCGCACGCGAATGCGCGTTGAGGAGGCGGCGGCTTTGGCTGTAACTTTGTCAGAGACGAGGACATTGGGTGCATCTTTGCCGAAATGGTGTTCGAGTTTTTCCTCTAACGCTTCGGCAAATTCTTCTGCATCCAACTCGCCCTCATATCCCTGCACGACAAGCTGATCAAAATCAATCCCGGCGAGGGTCGCGTCCATATGTTCGGCGAGGTCCAGAACGCGGGTTTGCTTGTCGAGCATGATGCGGGTCGGGCGACCGTAGAGTTCGGCAGAGTGGTGGAAGAATTCTTTTGTGCCACGCGTTTCAATTAAACTCGCTGTAGTATCGAGGGTTGTACAAAGGCGGTTGAGCCATTCCATAACGACGTGATCGCCGTCTATGAATGTTTTGGCATGAGCAATAGCCTCTCGCGCATTGGATGTGTCGACCGTCGGATAGTCCGGCGCGGGCATAACCCCGCGCGTCAGGAACGGCTCACGCATGGCGTTATCCCAATTCAGGGAGGACAAAACGCGCAAATCGCCCGCTGCATCGTCAAGGGCGGCAGCGGCGGTTTTGGCGGCTTCGAATTGTTTTTCTGAAAGGGCTGTCATGGGGTGAAGGTCGCAGGGTGTGGGGTGGGTGTAAAGCACGTAACGCCCGCAATCGATTAAATATCGATTGCAGTGAAGTGCCGAAAGGCGAACGGCTTTCGGTTTCCTATCACGCGATGACTGACTTAGTGCCCGGCCACTTCCATCAACTCGATCAACACACCACCCGCATCGCCAGGATGCAAAAACACGACCAATGTCCCATGTGCGCCAATCCGTGGCTCGCCCAGAACCCGCATCCCGCGCGATTCCATCACCGTCTTGGCGTGGTGAATATCCGCCACTTCGAAACAGATATGATGCTGCCCGCCCTTGGGATTGCGCTCCAGAAATTTCAGAATGGGCGAGGTTTCACCGTAAGGTTCAATCAACTCCACCTGTCCCGTGGGTAGATCAACAAAAGCATAAGTTACGCCCTGCGGCGCGAGGACTTTCGGCTCTGTAATCTTCGTCGCGCCTAACACGTCACGATAAAACGTAATCGCTTTCGCCATATCCGGCACGGCGACACCAACATGGTTCATCGCGCCGAGTTTAAAATCCGTCTGATCGTAACAGGCCGACATTTATTTAACCTTATGCGCGACGATTTCGACGATGGCGCGTTTGCCCGTCCGGTCACGGATTTGACGTTTGACCTTGGACGCGACCTTTGTCTCAATCACATCCTCATCGCGTTTTGCGCGCGGGCTCAGCGCGTCAAATGCGTCTTCCGCCGCATCCGCAACGAGGTCGAGCAGTTCGTCCATCAACGCGCCTTTCTTGCCCTCGGGAAATCCGCTAATGCGGGGTTCCGGTCCGGCGACGAGCTTACCGCGACTATCGACGACGAGACTGACCGAGACATGGCCCGCATAGGCCATTTTACGGCGTAGGCGGAGGCCTTCATCGGCAGAAGACACGATGTCTTTCCCATCCTGATGCAGACGACCGGAGGCGACAATGTCGATGACTTCGGGACCGTTGGGGGCCATCTTTATCATCTCGCCATTTCGCGGCGGGTAGCTGCGTTTCACGCCAAATGTCTTGGCGAGTTTTGCATGTTCCAGAAGGTGACGGCGTTCGCCGTGAACGGGAATCGCAATTTCGGGACGGACCCAGCTATACATAGCGGCGAGTTCATCGCGGCAAGGATGACCGGAGACATGGATATCCCGCATCTTTTCCGTAATGATTTCCACACCGTCATCGGCGAGCGCATTTTGCAGCGCAAATATACCGACATCATTGCCGGGGATGATTTTGGAGCTGAAAATGACGACATCACCTGCGTGGAACTTCACACTGCGATGTTCTCCATTGGCAATGCGGGAGAGCGCGGCGCGGGGTTCGCCTTGAGAGCCCGTACAGAGATATAGCACATGCGCCGATGGCATGGACGTCGCTTCGTCCTCGGAAATTAACTGACCTACTTCCGACAACATCCCAACGGATTTCGCCGCTGCCGTCATCCGTTTCATGGACCGCCCGATTAAGCAGACCGAGCGATTATTCGCCTTGGCCGCCATCATGACAGATTCCAGCCGCGCAACATTGGACGCGAAGGACGCTACGGCCACGCCGCGACCGTCATATTCACCAATCAATTTCGTAATCTCTTCACGCACACCCTCTTCCGATCCGGCTTCACCGGGGGAGAAGACATTGGTGGAATCACAGATCATGGCGAGCACGCCTTCATCGCCGAGCTTGCGCAGGGCGGCTTCATCGACGGGGTCACCAATTTGCGGGTTCTGGTCGATCTTCCAATCGCCCGTATGCAACACTGTGCCGAGCGCTGTGCGAATGGCAACGGCATTAGGTTCGGGAATGGAGTGGGTTAGTGTGATGAGATTAAGCTGGAAAGGCCCCAACTCAATCGTACCACCGAGCTGCACGAGATTGAGCGGCACCTCATCCAACAATCCAACTTCGGACAGGCGGTCTTTGACCAGATACATCGTAAACGGAGTCGCCCAGACGGGACAGCGGATGCGGTCCCACAAACGCGCAAGTGCGCCCATGTGATCTTCATGTGCGTGGGTTAGGATAATGCCAAGGATGTTGTGGCGATTCTGCTCGATAAAATCGATATCCGGCATAATGATATCGACACCGGGCGTGTCCGCGCCGCCAAATGTCACGCCAATATCAATGATGATCCATTTGCGGTCATGTTCAGGGCCAAAGCCGAACATATTGAGATTCATACCGATTTCCCCGGATCCACCGAGGGGGAGGAAGACAAATTCGTCTTCGGAAGTTTTCTTATTCATTTTTCTTACTTTATTTTTCGAACCGAGAGGCCGTGTCGCGTCGTGTCCGGATGAAAGCGCCTAACGGTTTAAGCGCCACACCTCATATAGTCCATCTATCGTCAGTTGCGAGTCATAGTGCTGGATTGTCTCACTTGCGCCCGCGAAGAGCGAGGCCACACCGCCCGTGCCGATGACGGTGAAATTGCGTTTATCTTCTTTCTGGATTTGGCGGACGAGGCCGTCAATGAGCCCGATATAACCCCAAAACACGCCGGACTGCATGGCGGCGACCGTGTTCTTACCAATGACAGAGTCGGGCTTTTTAATCTCAATACGTGGCAATTGCGCGGCCGCCTCGTGCAGAGCGCGCATGGAGAGGTTGATACCCGGCGCGATGATCCCGCCTTCGAAATGACGGTCGCCGGACACAACATCAAAGGTCGTGGCTGTCCCGCTATCGATGATGATGAGCGGGCCGTCATAGCGTTGTACGGCGCCGAGTGTCGTGACGAGCCTATCCGCGCCGACTTGTTCAGGATTATCAACCCGCACGCCAATCCCGACATCCACACCCTCTTCCCCGATAATGATCGGGTCGATCTCCAAATGGCGACGGGCGAGATTGCGCAGGTTGAAAATGGATTGCGGCACGACGGAAGAGATCACACAGGCCGAGACATCCGAGAAATTCAGCTTCACCATATCGAGCAACTGGTGGAACCAAACGGCATATTCATCCGCCGTTCGCGCAGCATCCGTTGCAATCCGCCATTCGAACAACCATTCGGACTTCAAATCGTGAATGGCGAAGAGTGTGTTAGTATTGCCGGTATCAATTGCCAGTAACATCAGCTTCCAGTCCCAAAATAAACATCGCCCGCATGTACGTCGCGGACCGTGCCATCTGCAAGAGCGATGCGCAATGCACCACTCTCTAACAAATCCGTGGCTTGACCCATGAATTCTTCTTCCGGCAGTCGAACTGTTACGGGACCGGGAATGCCCCCTGCCCGTGCGAGCCAATCCGCGCGAGTGGCAGAGAAACCATAGGCTTTATGCTTGCGGAAGGCCGCGTCGAATTTTGCGGCGAGAATGGCGAGGAACCCGTCCGCACCCGTAAATTCCGGTTCGTCCGTGTTGAGGGCTTCGGGCGCAAGATGTTCCAATAGATGCGTCGGTTGAACATTACCTTCCGGCGGATGACTGACGAGATTCACGCCTATGCCGATAATCACTCGACCTTGCTGCGCTTCCAGCAAAAGCCCCGCAATCTTGCGCCCGTCCATCAGGACATCATTCGGCCATTTCAGTTTGGGTTGAGTTGTGAGTGTATAGGCCGAGAGCGCATCTGCCACGGCTATTGCGGCGACAAAACTTAGTTTCGCGGCGTCTTGTGGCGAGTCGTCATAGGCGTAACAGGCGGAGCCGTAGAAATTACCTTTGGGTGATACCCAGTCCCGCCCGCGACGACCACGTCCTGCGGTCTGGACATCCGCCCTCACCCAGAATGGCGGTGTCTCGCCGGATTGCGCCAGTTTGGCGGCCTCGACATTGGTACTGCCGAGGCTGTCATATTGGATAAACTTCAAACTACTGCGCGAAGAGTGCCTGTGCCGCGCTTTCGGCAAAGCCGAGCATGCCGCCCGCAATCCCCGGAATGATGAGCAGCGGGAAGATTAGCAGGACCGAGACAATCGTGATGACGCGGACCGTACGCGGTGCACGGACAAACTCACGGGTCGGCTCATCGAACCACATGACCTTGACGAGGCGGAGATAATAGAACGCACCGATGACGGAGGCGACGAGTGCGACGATGGCGAGCCATGCCAATCCTGCTTCGAATGCTGGAAGAAACGCATAAAGCTTACCAAAGAACCCGAGCAGCGGCGGAATACCGATGAGGGAGAACATCAGGATTGTAAAACTGATTGCCATACCTGGGTTAGTCTTGGACAGACCAGACAGATCGGAAATCTGTTCCACCATGCCATTACGCAGACGCATTTGCAGGATGGTCGCAAACACACCGATGACCGTGATGACATAGATTGTCATGAAGACGAGCATACCCTGCACGCCCGCGACAGAGGCCGCGGCGAGCGGCACGAGGGCGTAACCCATATTAGCAATAGAGGAATAAGCCATCAGACGTTTGATGTTCGTCTGAACAATCGCACCCAATGCCCCGACGACCATTGAGAGGACGGCGAGAACCACGATGACCTGCTGCCACTGTCCAATAATATCGCCGAAGGGCACGGTGATAAGGCGCGCAATAATCGCCATGGCCGCGAGTTTTGGCGCAGCGGCGAAGAAGCCCGTCACGGGAGTCGGAGAGCCCTCGTAAACATCCGGCGTCCACATATGGAACGGCGCAGCCGAAATCTTGAACGCGAGACCGCAGAGCAGGAAGACCATACCCGCGATGACACCTGTCGTCGGGCCGGACACGGCGATGGAGGCGCGGATGGTTTCGAAATCGAGTGACCCCGTGAAACCGTAGACGAGCGACGCGCCATAGAGCAGCAGACCGGAAGACAGCGCACCGAGGACGAAATATTTAAGCCCAGCTTCAGATGCACGCAAGGAGTCACGATTAAACGCCGCCATGATGTAGAGGGCGAGGGATTGCATCTCGATCCCGATATACATCGCCAGCAGGTTATTCGCCGAGGCCATGATCGACATGCCGAGCACGGCGTAGAGTGTCAGGACGGAAAATTCGTAACGGTCCAGCCTCTCCGATTGGAAATAATGCTGGGTCAGGAGCAGTGCCCCTGCTGCAGATAAGCCAATGACGCATTTCAGGAAATCACTGAAATCATTATTCAGCAGGAGCCCTGAGAAAGACGTGCCCGCAGGACGGTCAAGTAGGAAGCCCATAAAGGCGAAAACAACCAGAACGCCGACGGAAATATAGCGCACCAATACGGAGCGATCATTCGTCTTGGAGAGGCCAAAGCCGAGCAAAAGCGAGGCGGAGACAGCCAGAAAGAGTTCCGGCAGAAATGTAGACAGGGCCTGCATTAGTTCACTCCTGCTGCGATTTGCGCAGTGTTGAAGTCAGCAATCAATTTCTCGACCGACGCCGCTGTCACATCTGTGATGAGTGACGGATAGACACCGAGGAGGATGGTGAAAAACGCCAAGGTGCCGAGAATGAAGACTTCGGTTTTCGTCACATCCAAAATATCGTTCAGCTTCTCGTTCACAACCTCGCCGAAGACAACAGCACGATAGAGATAGAGCGCATAGACGGCCGACAGGATCATGCCGAGCGCGGCCCCGAAGGCGATCCATGGGCTGACCTGATATGCGCCGACCATCGTTAGGATTTCGCCGACAAAGCCAGACGTCCCGGGCAAGCCGACATTCGCCATGGTAAACAGCAGGAAGAACGCCGCATAGACGGGCATCTTGCTGACAAGGCCGCCATAGAAGGAAATCTCACGCGTGTGCATCCGGTCATAAATGACGCCGACACAAAAGAAGAGCGCACCTGAGATAATACCATGGCTCAACATCTGGAAGATTCCGCCCTGAATGCCTTGTAGGTTGAAGGTGAAGATACCCATGGTCACAAAACCCATATGCGCCACGGAGGAATAAGCGATCAGCTTCTTCATATCATTCTGACGATAGGCGACGAGCGATGTGTAGATGATGGCGATGACGGACATCCAGAAGATGATGGGCGCAAGGTTTAACGACGCCTCCGGGAAAAGCGGAATGGAGAAGCGGAGGAAACCGTAACCGCCGAGCTTCAACAGGATACCCGCGAGGATAACGGAACCCGCTGTCGGCGCTTCGACGTGAGCGTCAGGGAGCCATGTATGGACCGGCCACATTGGCATCTTCACTGCGAATGACGCGAAGAAGGCCAGCCAGAGCCAAGTCTGCACGCCCGCCGGAATGGAAAGCTCTTCGATTAGGACGCGCATATCCGTTGTCGGTGCGCCCAATTGCTGTCCACTATAGAAATAGATCCAGAGGATCGCGGCCAGCATGAGGACCGAGCCTAGCAACGTGTAGAGGAAGAATTTATAGGAGGCATAAACGCGGTTCTTCCCGCCCCAGACACCAATAATAATAAACATCGGGATGAGGACGGCCTCGAAGAAGAGATAGAACAGGATGAGGTCGAGCGAGACAAATACGCCGATCATCAGTGTTTCCAGGACGAGGAATGCAATCATATATTCCAGCATCCGTTTCTTCACGGACGTCATAGACGCCAAGATACAGAAGGGCGTGAGGAAAGTTGTCAACAGGACGAAGAGGACGGAAATGCCGTCCACGCCGACGCGATATTCGATACCGCCGCCGAGCCACGGTGTGTCTTCCATAAATTGAAAACCCGCCTGCGCGCTATCAAAGTCGAGCACCATGACGAGGGACAGGATGAAAACAGCAACCGAAATCACGAGCGCCGCGCGTGGCGCGTTTTTCTCTAATTGCTCACGGCCCTCATCTTTGCCGAGCCACGCAAAAAGCGCGAGCAAGAGTGCACCCGCCAGCGGGATAAATGTAATCAGACTCAGAACGGGGAGATCTTCTAACACGGCCCTACCCTCCCGTCGTGCCGCGGAACGCGACAAGAATTAACAGCGCAACGCCCAAGAGCATGACGAAGGCATAGTGATAGAGATATCCGGTCTGGAGTTTCGAAATCCGCTTCGCCGCACCGGAGGCAAAACTCGCCACGCCGTTCGGACCAAATCCGTCAATGATGCGCACATCACCGACTTTCCAGAACAGGTCGCCCAGCTTGCGGGTCCCGCGCACGACTGTCGCGTCATAAAGCTCGTCAATATACCATTTATTGAGCAGGAAATTATAAAGCGGTGACCCGCCCGTTTCCGCGACATGGTCAATTTTCGCCTGAACGCTGCCGCGCACATACATGAACCACGCGATGATGAAGCCCGAGATAGAGGCGAGAAGAGGCAGGAGCAGCACCCAGTACGGATAACCATGCACCGGACGGAAAAGCAGCCAGTCTATAAAGCCCTTGGATTCATAGGCGGGATAATCACCCTCTGCCGCAGCCAATAAAGTATTCGAAATTGCCGCATGGGTTTCGCCGGACTTCCCGGGAAGTGACCCGTGCCAGAACCCGCCATAATCCTTTATGAAATATTTGTAGAACACCGCACCCGCTGTGACCGCGCCAATAGAGAGTAGGACAAGCGGCAGACGCATATTCCACGGGCTCTCATGCGCCTCGTCGAAATATTTTTGCTTCCCGCGATGTTCCCCGTGGAACGTCATAATGATCAGACGCCAGCTATAGAAGCTGGTCATAAGGGCCGCCGTGATCCCGATCCAGAAGGCGAAGATCGCCGCATTGGAGCCGCCGCGCGCATCATAGGCGGCTTCGATAATCGCGTCTTTAGAGAAGAACCCTGCAAAACCAAAAGTATAGCTGCCCGGAATACCGATACCCGTGATGGCGAGTGTGCCAATAATCATCGCGCCGTAAGTCCACGGCACTTTCTTCCAGATCCCGCCCATTTTGCGCATATCCTGCTGATGATGCAGCGCGTGGATCACAGAACCCGCGCAGAGGAAGAGCAGCGCTTTGAAGAACGCATGGGTGAAGAGATGGAACATCGCCGCATTATAGGCGCCAACACCCGCCGCAAAGAACATATAGCCGAGCTGCGAACAGGTTGAGTAGGCGATGACGCGTTTGATGTCGTTCTGGACAAGCGCGACGGACGCGGCGAAGAGCGCCGTGAATGCGCCGATAGCTGTAATGAAACCGGAGGTATTCGGGGCCAGTTCGTAAATCGGATAAGCGCGGCAGACGAGGAAGACGCCTGCTGTCACCATAGTTGCCGCATGGATCAGCGCGGAGACAGGTGTCGGGCCCTCCATCGCGTCAGGCAGCCAGACGTGCAGAACAAACTGCGCGGATTTCCCCATCGCGCCGATGAAGAGCAGGAAAGCAATCAATTCAATCGCATTAAACTCCATTCCAAGGAAGGGAAGAATTGTATCCACACCGCCTTCAAGCGCGGCGAAAACTGTATCAAATTTGACGGAGCCGAACATGAGGAAGATGGTCATGATGCCAAGCGCCAGACCGACATCACCCACGCGGTTCGTCACAAAGGCCTTAATCGCCGCCGCATTAGCGGACGGTTTCTTATAGTAATATCCGATAAGGAGATAACTCGCGAGGCCCACGCCTTCCCAGCCAAAAAAGAGCTGGATAAAGTTATCCGATGTGACGAGCATCAACATCGCGAAGGTAAAGAGCGAGAGATAGGAGAAGAAACGCGGCTGATAAGGGTCTTCCTCCATATAGCCCCAGCTATAGAGATGCACGAGGGCAGAAACGGAGTTCACGACGACGAGCATAACCGCTGTCAGCGTATCAATTTTGAGCGCCCAATTCGCTTCCATGGACCCGACACTCATCCAGCGGAGAACATTGACTGTCTCGTCCGGCGCGTCGCCAAAACCAATGTTCAGGAAAACGACCCATGATAGGATGGCGGACATAAAGAGAAGTCCTGTCGTGATGACCTTGGACGCTGTCGCATTCAGGATACCCGAGCCGAAGCGTGTTCCGGCCAGTCCAGCTATGATGGCCCCGATGAGCGGCGCAAAAACGATCGTTAAATAGATCACTAGATTACCCCTTCATCAGGTCGATATTTTCGACCGCGATGTTGCCGCGATTGCGGAAGTAAACGACAAGAATGGCAAGACCGACAGCGGCCTCAGCCGCCGCGACTGTCAGAATGAAGAGCGCAAAGATCTGACCCGCAATCGGGTCTGCGCCGGCGACGGGTTCCATATGAGTAGAGAAGGCAACGAAATTGATATTCACGGCCAACAGGATGAGTTCAACACACATGAGGATAATGATGACGTTCTTCCGGTTAACGAAAATCCCGAAAACGCCGATGGTGAACAGGATCGCCGCGACGATCAGGTAATGGTGCAATCCGATTAACATAGCGGTCCCCTACCCCAACCCTTGTCCGGGTTCGATATCGACGAGCTCGACACCGTCTTCCCGCGTGCGGGCCATTTGGTCCATCGCGTTCTGAATTTTGACACCCGACCTTGCACGTAATGTCAGCACAATCGCCCCAATCAGCGCCACGAGAAGGATCAAACCCGCCGCCTCGAACGCGCCCGCATATTGTGTGTAAAGCACATTGCCAATCGCTTCGAGATTGGTGACTTCGCTATCCGTGACCACAACGGTTTTGGACTCACCCGCAAAATAGGCCGCGCCAACCAGTATCATTTCTGCCAACAAAATAACGGCAACTATCATGCCGACGGGCAGATAGCTGAGAAAGCCCTGTTTCAGCTCCACAAAATCCACGTCCAACATCATCACGACGAAGAGGAAGAGCACGGCGACCGCACCGACATAGACCATAACGAGCAAGAGCGCGAGAAACTCGGCCCCCATTAGGATAAACAAGCCTGCTGCCGAGAAGAATGTCAGGATGAGGAACATCACCGAATGTACGGGATTGCGGGCCGCCACGACCATGAAGCCGGCGGCGATAGCGGTGAACGCTAAGACGTAAAATGCAATTGCAATGAGCACGATTCGAGATCCTGATGCGAAGTTGTCGCAGCCCTTAACGGTAGGGCGCGTCCAAGGCTAGATTTTTTGCGATTTCGGTTTCCCAACGATCCCCGTTCGCGAGGAGTTTGTCCTTGTCATAATAGAGTTCTTCGCGGGTTTCCGTGGCGAACTCGTAATTCGGACCTTCGACAATTGCGTCGACGGGACAGGCTTCCTGACACAAGCCGCAATAGATACATTTGACCATGTCGATATCATAGCGGGTCGTGCGGCGGGAGCCGTCGGGACGCGGTTCGGCCTCGATAATAATGGCTTGTGCGGGGCAGATCGCTTCGCAGAGTTTACAGGCGATGCAGCGCTCTTCGCCGGAAGGATAGCGACGCAGGGCGTGCTCACCGCGAAAACGCGGGCTGATCGGGCCTTTTTCGAACGGGTAGTTGATCGTGACTTTCGGGCGGAAAAAATATTTCATCGCGAGCATGAAGGCCGAGACGAATTCCAGCAGGAACGCGCCGCGAATGACTTGTTTGATACGGGACATAATTTAACTCCCTAAACCGCTTTATCGCCGAGAAAGACGACAAATGTGGAGACAATCACGACCGCCGCCAGTGCCGTCGGCAGGAAGACTTTCCAGCCCAGACGCATGAGCTGGTCATAACGGTAACGTGGTACAATCGCTTTCACCATGGCGAACATGAAGAACAGGAACGCGGTCTTCGCGAAGAACCAGAGGAATGGCGGTACGAATTGAAAACCAACATCAGCAGGCGCATGCCATCCGCCGAGGAAGAGCAGCGTCATCATCGCCGAGAGGAGCATAATATTCACATATTCCGCGAAGAAGAACATCAGGAACGGTGTTGAGGAATACTCAACCTGATACCCCGCGACGAGTTCAGATTCCGCTTCCGGAAGATCGAAGGGCGGGCGGTTTGTCTCGGCGAGGGCGGAGATGAAGAACAACACACCCATGTAAAACATGACCGGTGCGATCAGCAGGTTCCACAACCCATATTCGCCGACAGGATTCAGACGGAACATATTCCAGTTCCAAATGCCCGCGCCCTGCGCATCAACAATTGTCGTTAAGTTCATGGAACCACTGAGGAAAATTACGGTCAGGATGATAAAGCCGATGGAGACTTCATAGGACACCATCTGCGCCGCAGAGCGGAGCGCGCCCATAAACGGATATTTTGAATTAGATGCCCAACCGCCAATGATAATGCCGTAAACGCCAAGTGAACTCAGCGCGAGGACGTAGAGAACACCGACATTGATGTCGGAAATCACCCAACCCGGCGCGACGGGAATCACGGCCCAGGCCGCGAATGCCATAACGAGGCCGAGAATCGGCGCGAGGATGAATAGAAACTTGTCCGACCCCGCCGGAATGACGATTTCTTTGAAGAAGAATTTCAAAGCATCCGCCATGGTCTGCAAGAGCCCAAAGGCCCCCACGACATTCGGCCCACGGCGCATCTGCACCGCCGCCCAGATCTTCCGGTCGGCCAGCACAAGCGCGGCCACGAGCAACGCAAGGGACAGCACGAAGAGCAATACCTGCCCTGTCTTCAGAAGGGTCCAGAACAGCCAGTTCGTCTCCGACGCAGGCGTCACGGCTTGCATAATGGGGATCATTCCGCAGCCTCTTTCACAGTCGCGTTTTTCTCTTCAATGACGGCGGAACATTCGGCCATCACATTTGATGCGCGCGCAATGGCATTCGTCATGTAAAAGTCAACGATTGGGTTCACCAAAGGCTCGGATGAGAGACCGCCTTTCGCGCCCAAAGTGGTTGTATCAAACGCTTCAGATTCAGGTGCGGTATCCAGCGACATAAAGGTCGGATGGTCCGCGAACAGTTTCGCACGAAGCGCTTCCAGATTGTCGTAAGGCAAGACGCGACCGACTTGCGCGGATAAGGCCCGCAGGATCGCCCAGTCTTCTTTCGCGTCACCCTTGGGTGGCACAGCGCGGTTAGCCATTTGAACGCGGCCTTCCATATTCACATAGAGACCGGATTTTTCAGTATAGGCCGCACCGGGCAGGATAACATCCGCAACATGTGCGCCATTATCGCCGTGGTGACCCTGATAGATCACGAAGGCATCTTTGATTTTGGATGTGTCGAGTTCGTCGGCCCCCATGAGGTAAACGGTCTCAATCGCGCCCTGTTGCGCAGCGTCGAGAATGGCGTCCGTCGACAAACCGCCCTCACCCGGGACGAAACCCATGTCCAAGCCACCAACGCGGGAGGCCGCACCGTGCAGGATATTAACAGTCGCGCCGGATTTCGCGAGTTGGCCGACAGCTTCGAGCAGCGACAATCCAGCCTCGCCTTTCAACGCCCCTGCGCCGACAATAATGACGGGGTTTTTCGCAGACTTGAAAGTCTTGGCAAATCCGGAACGGGCTTTCGCAAATTTCGCGACATCCGCAGCGGAGGTTCCGACATGCTCATAGCTGTAAGTCAGGTCGACGGCTTCGCCGATCATGCCGATTTCGAGGTTACCCTCAATCCAGGTCTTGCGGATACGTGTATTGACGAGCGGCGCCTCGTGGCGCGGGTTCGTTCCGACCAACAGGATTGCATCAGCCTCTTCAAGACCGGCGATTGTCGTATTGAAAAGATAGCTCTGACGCGGGCCCTCTCCAATCAAAGAACCATCCTGACGACAATCGATGTTCTTCACACCGAGCGAGTCCATCAGGTCTTTCAACGCCTTCATCGATTCCGCATCGCAGAGGTCACCCGCAATCGCAGCCATCAGTGACGGGTCACCTTTCAGCTTTTCTGCCACAACGCCGAGCGCTTCGTCCCAATTTGCAGGACGCAGCTTGCCGTTTTCGCGGATGAATGGGCGATCAAGACGCTGACGTGCAAGGCCGTCCCAGACGAAACGGGTTTTATCGGAAATCCATTCCTCATTCACATCATCATTATTGATGGGCAGAATCCGCAATACCGCATCGCGGCGGCTATCGACACGGATATTGGAGCCAACGGCGTCCATCACGTCGATCGACTCAACCTTGTCCAATTCCCAAGGCCGCGCGTTGAACGCGTAAGGTTTGGACGTCAGCGCCCCAACGGGACAGAGGTCGATCACATTGCCGGACATCTCGGAGGTTAGGCTTTCTTCCAGATAGGTCGTGATTTCGGCATTTTCGCCGCGATTGACGAGGCCGATTTCCTGCACACCCGCCACTTCGGTAATGAAGCGGACACAGCGCGTACACTGGATACAGCGCGTCATGATCGTATTGACGAGCGGACCCATATGTTTGTCATCGACCGCGCGTTTATTTTCCTCGAAACGGGATGTATCGCGACCATAGCCCATGGCCTGATCCTGCAAATCACACTCACCGCCCTGGTCACAAATCGGGCAATCGAGCGGGTGATTGATGAGAAGGAATTCCATGACCCCTTCCCGCGCTTTTTTCACAGTCTCGGAGTTTGTGCGGATATTGGCTGGCGTGCCGTCACGGTTCGGACGCAAATCTTTGACCTGCAACGCGCAAGACGCTTGTGGCTTTGGCGCACCGACCCATTCGACGAGGCACATGCGACAGTTACCAGCGACAGACAGACGCTCGTGATAACAGAAACGCGGAATTTCCGCGCCGCCATATTCCTCACAGGCCTGCATCAGCGTGTATTCCGCTGGTACCTCGTGCTCGACACCGTCGATATTTAACTTGCGTAGGTCGGTCATTCTGTATCCGTGAAGAGTCTATAATCCAGCGAGAGCGAGATGTTTAGAACCAAGCCTTATTGCCGTGAACATATTCGTCTTGGAATTGCTGCTCGTCTTTGACGAGATAGATAATAAATTCGATGAAGGCGATTATGCAGATGATAAAGCCCGGCAGTATGAGGAGCCATCCAATTGTTCCGCAAAGAAGCATCGTGATCCCGGCCCCGGTTTTGCCCAGATAGAATTTATGAATACCAAAACCGCCAAGGAAGAACGCCAGAAGCGCAGCAACAATTTTGTCTTTACGACCCGCAACCGCATGGGATGCGCCCGCCATAGGATAAACACCGATCGCGACGTTATCTTCCAACGGATCAAAATCTACGACCATGCCCGCGCGGGGCGGACCAGACTTAGACTTATATTCGCCGCCCGTGAATTTGTAACGTTGACCATCAGCGGCGGAAATCACACCGATATGTCGATCAAAATCGTAATCCAGTATCTTGCCGTTCATCGCCCCTACTCCGCTGCTTGTACAAAGATGGGCTTATCCGCCCGGTAATTATCGATGCGCTCTTCGATCTCGTGACGGAAGTGACGGATGAGACCCTGAATGGGCCAAGCCGCAGCATCGCCGAGGGCGCAGATTGTGTGGCCCTCGACCTGTTTGGAAACGTCGAGCAACATGTCGATTTCAGACGTCTTGGCATTACCGACAACCATCCGTTCCATAACGCGCCACATCCAGCCTGTACCTTCACGGCATGGCGTACACTGACCACAGCTCTCATGTTTATAGAAGTAGGACAGCCGCGCGATGGCTTTCACGACATCAGTGGATTGATCCATGACGATGACAGCCGCCGTGCCGAGGCCCGATTGGTTTTCGCGCAATGCGTCAAAATCCATGAGGACTGTATCGCAAATTTCTTTCGGCAGAAGCGGAACAGATGACCCGCCCGGAATGACGCATTTGAGATTATCCCACCCCCCACGAACACCGCCCGCATGGGTTTCCAGCAATGTCTTCATGGGAATGGACATCGCCTCTTCGACATTACACGGCGTGTTAACGTGCCCGGAGATGGAGAACACTTTCGTGCCTTTATTATTGTCACGGCCAAATTGCGTCCACCAGTCAACGCCGCGGCGCAGGATGGTCGGCACAACGGCAATAGACTCAACATTGTTCACAGTTGTCGGACACCCATAGAGCCCTGCATTGGCCGGGAATGGTGGCTTCAGGCGCGGTTGTCCCTTTTTACCTTCGAGAGATTCCAGCAGAGCCGTTTCTTCACCGCAAATATAAGCGCCGGCCCCATGGGCCATGTAGATGTCAAAATCCCAACCGGTGCCGCAGGCATTCTTGCCCACCAGGCCTGCCGCATAAGCTTCGTCAATCGCGGCCTGAATGCGGTTACGTTCCAAAATATATTCACCGCGTAGATAGATGTAACAGGCATGCGCTTGCATTGCGAAAGACGCGACGAGGCAACCCTCGATCAACAGATGCGGATCATGACGCATGATGTCCCGGTCTTTACAAGACCCTGGCTCTGACTCATCGGCATTGACGACGAGGTAATGCGGGCGAATGCCGACTTCTTTCGGCATGAAAGACCATTTCAGACCCGTCGGGAAACCCGCGCCGCCACGACCGCGCAGGCCGGAGCTTTTGACCTGATCAATGATCCAATCCTTACCTTGCGCCAAAATCGCCGAGGTGCCGAGCCACGCACCACGATCCCGTGCGGCGTCCAATCCGTGGTCATTCAGACCATAAAGGTTTTGGAAGATCCGGTCTTTATCTTGGAGGAGTTCAGCCATAATCTAGTTCAAACCTCTCAATTTATTGCCACGGGACTTAAAGTACGAAAACATGGCGACAATGCCGATTGCGATCACACATTTGATAATCGTACCAATCATGCCGAACCCGTCAAAAACACCACTCACGTGCAAAATCAGCAAAATGAACGCCCCCAACCCAGCCGAAACATAAGCCAGTTTATCGAACGAATCTGATGTCATCGCGCGGCCATTTTCTCGTAAAGCCATTATGAACTCGCCTTCTTAGAGGCAGCTTTCGCAAGCGCCTTGGCTTGCTTGACCCATTCATCCCGCTTGATACGACCCGGAAAACGCGACAGCGCATCGGCTTCGACCAGTTTCACATCGGCGACTTTCCAAGCCCCGATCTGGCGATAATAATAAATACCCTTGGCGTTCAGATCGCTTTCAAATTTTGGGCCTATGCCTTTGATTTTCTTGAGATCATCAGGTGTGCCGTCCGTAGGGCCATCTTTGTAAATGACTTGCGGTTTCTTGCCGACCGGCTTGCTCGAGCGTTTTGGAAGACCTTTATTCGGCGCCTCGTCTACGAGACCCGCCGTCATATCCTTGCCCATATTATCAGGACGCTTTTTAGGGTCGCGGCTGGCTTTTTTAGTCGGGTCGACCCAGCCACCGCGTGTCGCGCGGCGCTCTTTCGGGTCCCACTCATAGTAATTAATCGCGGCCTTCTGGTCCGCATTTGGCAGCTTTTTCATCTTGCCGCGCGCATTGGACAAGTTCTTTGTCGTCAGGGCAATCGCGCCACCTTCCGGCTCTGACGTGTGACGATCATTTTGCGGCCCTCTTTTGGGCGTACGGCCCGCAACGAGATCATCGAGCAGCGCGTCAAAGCTTTCTGCCGTCAAATCTTCGTAATAGTGGTCCCCATCCGCATTTGAAATCTGTACCATCGGCGCATTGGCACAAGCGCCGAGACATTCGACCTCTAGCCAGCTCAACTTTCCATCGCTCGAGACCGTATTTTGCGGCCCGACACGGCGTGCCATGACAGCTTTCAAATCATCGGCCCCGCGCAACCAACACGGAGTCGTCCCGCAAAGCTGCACGAAATGCTCACCCACGGGCGAGAGATTATACATCGTGTAGAATGTTGCGACTTCATAGACGCGGATATAGGCCATGCCGAGCTTATCCGCGACAGCGCGCATCGCGACTTCCGGCAACCAACCGCCCGCATCCTTCTGCGCAATCCAGAGCGCGGGAATCAGCGCGGAGCGTTGACGATCCGCCGGATATTTCGCAATCCACATATCGATTTCGGCCTCTGCCGCAGCGGAAAAGCTATAAGCTTCCGGCTGCACCAGCGCCATACGTTGCGCACTCATGACGGTTTCCTTGTAAGCTCACGAACTTCGTATTCCTCATAATAGGCTGCAGAACCGTACTCGACATTGACCGAGTCAGTTGAAGCTAACACAACGCGCTCACCCTTCTGCAAAAGGATAAAATGCATGCCTTTATTCGCGTAAGCCGTCTTGATCTCAAATCCATCCTGCAAGACGTGACTTAAATCGGTATGAACCTCTGCCCCGATCATCGGTCAATCTCCCCGAACACGATATCGAGCGAGCCGAGGATGGCCGAGACATCCGCGAGCATGTGCCCGCGATTGAGATAATCCATCGCCGCGAGATGCGGGAAGCCCGGCGCGCGGAGTTTGCAGCGGTAAGGCTTATTTGATCCATCCGAGACAAGATAAACCCCGAACTCACCCTTGGGCGCTTCGACACAGGCATAGACTTCACCCGCCGGGACGTGAACGCCCTCCGTATAGAGTTTGAAGTGATGGATCAGCGCTTCCATAGACTGCTTCATCTCGGTGCGGCGCGGTGGGACAAATTTATTGTCCTGCGTCATGACCGGACCCTCAGGCATCATTTCGATACACTGTTTCATGATCTTCACCGACTCGTACATTTCCTCAACGCGGCAGAGATAGCGGTCATAACAATCCCCGTTCTTGCCGAGCGGGATTTTGAAATCGAGCTCAGAGTAAACTTCATAAGGCTGGTTCCGCCGCAAATCCCACGCGAGTCCGGAGCCACGGATCAGGACGCCGGAGAACCCGCGCTCATGGCAATCCGCTTCGGTCACAACACCAATATCGACATTGCGCTGTTTGAAAATCCGGTTCTCGGTCAGCAGCGTTTCAATGTCCTGCAGCTTTTCAGGGAATTGCTCACACCACGCGTAAATATCTTCGAGCAGCTTTGGCGGCAGGTCCTGATGGACCCCGCCCGGACGGAAATAATTGGCGTGCATCCGCGCACCACAGGCGCGTTCATAGAACACCATTAGCTTTTCACGCTCTTCAAAACCCCAGACAGGCGGCGTCAATGCGCCGACATCCATGGCCTGCGTCGTGATATTGAGCATATGCGAGAGAATACGGCCAATCTCGGAATAGAGCACACGGATGAACGACGCGCGGCGCGGTACACCCATGCCCGTCAGCTTTTCAATCGCGAGGCAGAAGGCATGCTCCTGATTCATCGGCGAGACATAATCCAGACGGTCGAGATAGGGCAGCGCTTGGAGATAGGTCTTATGCTCCATCAGCTTTTCCGTGCCGCGATGCAGCAGGCCGATATGCGGGTCGACGCGCTCGACGACCTCACCTTCCAGCTCCAGCACAAGACGCAAAACGCCATGCGCCGCAGGATGTTGCGGGCCGAAATTAATCGTGAAGTTGCGGTCGTCGCCCTGGAGGATGGCTTCAGTAGTCGCCATTTGAAGCAAACTCCTTCTCGGCTGCCGCCTGTACGGCAAGATTAATTTTTTCGCACTTTTTGAACTCCTTCATAACGTCAGGAGCCACATCTTCAGTATATGCAAATGGGTCGTAGCCATAAGGATTTAATCCAAGGGCTTCGATTGTAGAATTTACAAACTCTTCGTCATTCAGAAGAGCCTTTCCCCCTTCATCGACTCTAGCAGAATACACACCTGCCCAAACATCATTATAAAAATCAAATTTATCTGACGCCTCAGAAAACGCCTCAAAGTCATCATCGAGCCCTGGAAGAGCATAACTTAAGACTGATCCTACAGTGAGATACTCCGATAAAAATGCGCACTCCGCAGCAAAATCATCGGACACGACCTTACGAAACCCTTCAGAAACAAGACATGCCTCAAAACGCTTCACGTCCTCATATTCAATATCAGACTTGGCCTTGAGATCTATCATACACTGCCTGAGAGCAATGGAGTCGTAATCCTCAGCAAAAGCGTCATCGCCGCAACCCGAAACCTGCATAGATATAATGGAAGCAATAATGAGCAAAACACTTCTCGAATAAGACCTATTTACTAAACGCATCACTCCGCCGCCTCACTCTTCTCATCGCCTGGCAACACATAATCGCCGCCTTCCCATGAACTCATGAAATCGAAACTGCGATATTCTTGCGGCAAATTCACAGGCTCATAAACGACGGCCTTGCGGCCCTCGTCATAACGCACTTCGACAAAGCCACTTAGCGGGAAGTCTTTGCGCAGCGGGAAACCCTCAAACCCGTAATCCGTCAGAATACGGCGCAGGTCCGGATGATTTTCAAACGCGATACCGTACATGTCAAAGGCCTCACGCTCATACCAATCGGCGTTGGGGAAGAGCGGGACGCAGCTCTGCACAGCTGTGTCTTCATCCGTCGTGATTTTGATCCGGATGCGCGTATTATGGCTCATGGAAAGCATGTGATAGACGACGTCGAAACGGCGCGCGCGGGACGGATAATCCACACCCGCAATATCGATCAACTGCGTGAAGCGGCAGATCGGATCGTCGCGGAGGAAGGCCAACACGGTCAGGATTTCCGCGCGGCGGGCTTCCAATGTCAGTTCACCGAATGCCACCGACGCGCTGTTAATCGCATCGCCGAGCTGGCTCTCAATATGATCTTTTAGGTCTGCGAAATTATCAGCCATCATTAACGCTCAATATTGCCTTCGCGGCGGATTTTCTTCTGCAACTGCAATATCCCGTAAACCAGCGCTTCCGCCGTCGGAGGACAGCCCGGCACATAGACATCAACCGGAACAATCCGGTCACAGCCGCGCACAACGGCGTAGGAATAATGATAATAGCCACCGCCATTCGCACAGGACCCCATGGAGATCACATAGCGCGGATTCGGCATCTGGTCGTAAACCTTTCGAAGCGCAGGCGCCATTTTATTGGTCAACGTCCCCGCGACGATCATCACGTCGGATTGGCGGGGGGAGGCCCGCGGCGCAAAGCCGAACCGCTCGACATCATAACGCGGCATGGAGGCCTGCATCATTTCAACCGCGCAACAGGCCAGACCAAATGTCATCCACATGAGGGACCCCGTCCGCGCCCATGTGATGAGGTCATCAGACGCCGCGGTGATAAAGCCCTTATCGGCGAGCTGATCGCTCAACCCGTTAAACGCACCGTCATGCAATTTTGGATCATAGGCCGGTGTGCCAATATCGCGGGCCGCAGAACCGGCGGCAGCGAGTGGACGACCGTCTGGATTTACAAGAACCATGAGCTAACTCCTATTCCCAATCCAATGCGCCGACTTTCCACGCATATGCGAGGCCTGCGGCCAGCTCTGCGAGGAAAATCATGACAACCAGCCAGCCCTGCCACGTGATCGTGTCGAGGGTGACGGCATAAGGAAAGAGAAACGCAACTTCGATATCGAAGATAATGAACAGAATGGCCACGAGATAGAACCGCACATCAAATTTCATGCGTGAGTCGTCAAAGGCGGCAAAGCCACATTCGTAAGTCGAGACCTTCTCGCTATCCGGGTCCTTCGGCGCAATCACCGCCGGAACCAGCAGGAAGAGCAAGGACAGCACAAGTGCGATGCCAAACAGGATGACAACGGGAAGGTATTCCAACAGGAAATCGTTCATGGAACTCACGCGCAAAAATGGGCCAGATAGGCGGCGAGACTCAGCCACCTGCAATCGTGCCGGAACCTATTGAGGCGAAAGGGTGATTGCAACGACGAATCTAACGGTTTTGTGAGGGTTTTACACTGCGACGATTTTGCGAAAAACTGGTCTTGCGAGTGAGTTGCAAGTGGGTGGGT
Organism: Litorimonas sp. WD9-15; assembly: GCF_050271975.1. Taxonomy (NCBI): domain Bacteria; kingdom Pseudomonadati; phylum Pseudomonadota; class Alphaproteobacteria; order Maricaulales; family Robiginitomaculaceae; genus Litorimonas; species Litorimonas sp. WD9-15. The sequence goes on along the minus strand of NZ_CP189850.1, from coordinate 1,848,880 downwards.
TAGGGAGCGAAAAAACACGTTTCAATCGAAATTATTTTGAGATTTCAAAACGCCAACCCATCTGTCACCCCGCACCAGCCCGCAAGGCGCAGATGTGGGGCCCAACGATTTCAGGGCTTAAGCTTGAGTTTACAGGCGATAGGTCCCGCATCTCCACTGCGTTGAGTGCGGGATGACATTGAGTATTCAGTCTCTCTTTTCTCATTCCGGAACATATTTTTTGGAAACAAACAACATGTTCCTGGATCCATTCGTTGAAGGCTTGGTTGGCTGACGCAAATTTATCTCAATCCCTCAATATAAACAAATGGATCCCGGTCTTCACGGGGATGACAAGAGTGTGAGTTCAGTGGCTTAGCTGAACATTGGGTTAGCCAATCCCACATTTAGAAAGGAATGATCACCGCTTATCAAACCTATGTCATATTCATCTCGTTCTTTCAGACACGGGACAGGCGAGGCCTCGCTTGCTGGTACTGGAGGACGGTGGGGTTGAGCATCCGGTTGTGAGGAGCCGGACTATGCCGGACCTTTTATGGCGAGTGTTCCGACACTGTCCGTTATTTACCGGAAGGCGGTAAATAACGGACAACTGTGACCACGCAGGACCGTTATATAAAAAACCACCGCCGCAGGGTCATGCCCGCGTAAAACAAAGTTTTTTATTCGGTACTCCGTCGTGGATACTGACCCTGCGGGCTGTCCCGCTACTTATTTGAGTGCCCCGCTGACCCCAAGATGGGCAGTCGCAGCATACGCTTGGCTAAAGACTTTTCACCATAAGCCTCATGTTGTCATCGTCCGACTTGATCGATCGATCCATGCGCATTGACCGTCGTAAGTTGACGGAATTTCAAGTCAAAATAGCCACCCGAATGCGAATGGATCCCCGTAGAGCCGGAGGATGCCAAAGAATAGAAAAAGAAGGGAGGCATATTTCGACTGCGCGTTCAATTGTAATTTCCAGTTCGCTAAGATTTCACTGCCCACCTTCGCCCTTGCCTACGCCACCCCTTCCCCTTATCTGCGCCGCTATGTCCAAAGCTCTCCAACTCGAACCGAAACGCCGTCGCGTCTTTGCCATTATTTCGCATCCTGATGCGGGTAAGACGACTCTGACGGAAAATATGCTCCTCTCGGCCGGAGCGATCCATGCTGCCGGACAGGTCGCCGCACGAGGTGAAGCACGCCGGACGCAATCGGACTGGATGAAAATTGAGCAGGAACGCGGGATTTCGGTTTCGTCCTCCGTGATGACGTTCGAACATAAAGACCTGATTTTCAATCTGCTCGATACGCCTGGCCATGAGGATTTCTCGGAGGATACTTACCGCACCCTTACCGCCGCCGATTGCGCGGTCATGGTCCTCGATGTCGCCAAAGGTATTGAGCCGCAGACACTGAAACTGTTCGAGGTCTGCCGCCTCCGCGATATTCCGATCATTACCTTCGTGAACAAGCTCGACCGCGAAGGCCGCGACACATTCGATATTATTACGGAGATTCAGGACAAGCTCGCCCTCGACGTTGTGCCGATGCAATGGCCAGCTGCTTCCGGTCGTCGGTTTAAAGGCGTTGTCGATCTGCGCACAAATGACTTCCTGCATTTCGTCAAACCCGATGAGGGTGGCGAACATGTCATGACAAAAGTCGACGGCAATTCAATCGGCGCGATGTTCGACAATGACGACCTATTGACCGAGTTCATGGAGGAGCAGGAACTCGCGCGTGAATATCCCGATTTTAATGAGCAGTCCTTCCGCGAAGGCCACATGACGCCCGTTTATTTTGGCTCGGCGCTACGCAAATTCGGTGTCTTGCAACTCATCGACGCCCTCGCCGAACTCTGCCCCGAACCGCAGGAAGAACCCGCGAAAAAGGCTGGGCAGCAAGTCATGATCCAACCCGACGGCAAAGAAGTCGCAGGATTTGTGTTCAAGGTGCAGGCCAATATGGACCTGAATCATCGTGACCGCGTGGCCTTCCTGCGCATGTGTTCGGGTGAATTCAAGCGCGGGATGAAACTCAAGACGGCGGAGAATAAAACGGTGTCCGTGCACAATCCGATTCTGTTCTTCGCACAGGATCGCGAATTGGCGGAAAATGCTTATGCAGGTGATGTAATCGGCATACCGAACCATGGGGCTTTACGGGTTGGAGACAGCCTCTCGGAATCAGGCAAAGTCGTCTTCGCCGGCATTCCGAATTTCGCGCCGGAAATCCTGCGACGCGCGCAATTGAAAGACCCGCTCAAGGCAAAACATCTGCGTAAAGCGTTGGAATCACTTGCGGAAGAAGGCGTGACACAACTCTTCAAACCAAATTTTGGCTCAGACATGATTGTCGGCGCGGTCGGATCGCTGCAGATTGACGTGATGCGGGAACGGATCAAGACGGAATATGGTCTCGACGTGACCTTCGAATCCCCGCCCTATCAAACGGCCAGATGGTTAGCGGCGGATGACCCCGCGACCATCAAAGCCTTTGTCGATAAAAACGTGATGACGACGGGAACCGACGTCGATGAGGCGCCCGTCTTCCTCGCCAAATCCTCATGGGATGTCGGTTACGCGCAGGAGAAGAACCCGGACATCCGATTCCTCACGACCAAGGAAAGAGCTTAGGCCCTACTTCGTCTCTGCCGTGTAACCACCGAGCCCATCTGCCGTGACCGTGCAATTCGAATCGCCCGCGCAAGTCGCAGTGGACATATTGAAACTCGTCATCGTGTTGAGCGTGCCCATATTCGCCATCATCGTCCCGCGGAACAGGGCCAGCATCAGGTTTGTATACTGGGTCTTAAAAATTTCGCCTTCCTGCGCGGGACTAAGCGGTCGGACAGAGGCAATAATTTCAGGCGTAAATTCTGCGGGTTTCCTGACCCCTGTATTGGCCAAAACGACAGCTAATCCGCCCCAGCTATTCCATTCCTCTTGGGGGGCTTCGAACACGGAGAACGTGACATATTTTCCCGTTTTATCCACTTGGGACATCACAAAGAAGCGGACAACTTCACCCTTCCGCCGCGCTGCGCCAAAGGCAAACGCATTCTGCGTGCCTAATATCTCTCGCGTCACGGCAAGTGAGTCAGCCTTCGGGTATTTCGCACGGGTCAAACCCGCCTCTTTCAGAGCGCGGTCAATCAGCTTTTTATCCGAAAGCTTTCCTGACGCTTTGTAATTGCCCGTTGTTTCACGTGGAGAAAGCGGGTCTTTCGGCGTCGCCATTTTGACATCACCGTTCACGGTCCAATTACCGATTTTTTGACTATACTTACCGGATTTCACAATTTCAGGCGCAGGGTATTTGAGGCCTTTAAATGGATTGGACGTGTTGGATTTGATTGAAACAGGCGCAGCGGATTTGGGCTTTACAACAGCAACTTTCGCCGCCGGTGCGCTTGGTTTTGCGGGCGCAGCGGACGACCCTGACAAAATATCGGATTTCGCAGATGTCATATCCAGCTGACCGACCTCCGCCAAAACAACCCGCAGCTCGCGTGCATCGCCCTGCCCAACCATCGCCGCGAGAACGTCCCGTGTCCCGCGCTCCGTCTCGCCCTCACCAGAGAGGAACAGCGTCCCCTTCTCCGTGGATTTAGACAGATCGAACACATCAATCCACATTGTCGAGAGACCAAACAAGATTGCCTCTTCGGGATTGCCCGCACTTTCGGCGTCGAGATCGCAACTGCAATCCGCCTCAATCTGCGCCACGGTGGAGACCCTCATCTCCTGCGCAAAAGCCTCCGTTGAGGATAACAGAGCAAGCGTGAAAGGGACGAACAATTTATGCATATTGAAAGCTTAACATGAAAATTGACGAAATCATGGCAATTTTTCCAGAGCGGCACGCGGCTTGAAATGTGGAGATCACAGTCGACCTTCACCGAAAGCGCGTCCCATGCTGATACACTTCCTACCCGCCATCATCATGTTTGCGATCACGGTTGGATTTGTCGCCTTACTCTTCGTGCCCGCAACGGTATATAAACAGAAAAACGAGCTGATAAATTTTTATTGGGCCGGAATTTGGGTATTTCTGGGTCTAATCGCCGCCTTCTCAGGCGGATCAGAAACACTCTTCTTACTCTCTTATGACAGCCGGTTAGTGGCCGAAGGCTTACTCGGCGCCATTATTCTCTGCTTCGTCATTTTCGTCATCTTCGGTTGGTTCCGCCTGTCCTTCACCGCGATCGCGGCGGGCGTAAAGCACTTTTTTGCAAAAACCAAACGCGCCTAACGTCCACCGGCCAGAGCGGGCATAGGTTGCGTCGTGACCGGGGTCGTCGGCGCAGGCGTTGCGCTCGGCGCAGCTTTCACATCATCATTTAATCGACCAAAAAGACTTTTCTGGGCCTGTTCAGGGGCCAGCGCGATGGGATTAACGTCCCGTGCAGGCGCGGCAGTTTGCGGCGCGATGACGGAGCGACGCGGCATATTTGCCGGCGCTTGAATGGGTTGACCAATCGGCGGACGCGACTGTGTTACGGACTGCGGGCGCGCCGCGGATTGCGGCTGATATTGCGGTGGTGCGACACGACGCGGGCCGGTGGCACGACGCGGCTGGGCAACAGCGCGGGATTGTTGATAGGGCTGTGGCTGATATTGCCGCTGCGGTTGGGGCACCGATTGCGGGAACGCGCGGGGGACACCGTCTAAAATAGGCCTGAAGGCAGGACGGGGCTGCGCGGGCTGACGAGATTGAACGGGCTGCGATGCGGCCGGCTGGCGATAACGGTTTTGTTGCTCGGTCAAGCTCATATTCTCAAGACGACGTGTCGAAGCCTGCTGAGCTGTAGGGCGTTGCGGAACAGCCTCTCTTACTACACGACGGGTTGGCGTCGGCTGGCCAACTTTCACAGTGTTCGAACGGGATTGCACCTGCGTTCCGACCCGAACTGTATTTGTACCGCCCGTCATCATGCGGGAAGACTGTAGCGTACTCGCAAAACCCTCACCGGAAATCGAAATTTGCGACGCAATTGGTGTTGAAGCACTGGAGAGAAATTCGCAGACGCCGGACACGCGCGGATTGGGTTTCACATAATTCCACGCTCTACATTGCGCATCGCCGGAACAATGGCTCTCGCAAACATCCGCGCCGCCTGCAACAGAACTACTATACGGCGTGCCTGGGCGATATGTGCCCAAATCCGCCGCGAATACGGGTGTGGAGAGCAGGGCTGAAACAGCGAATAGAGACAGGATGCGCATATTATCCTCACAGGTGGGGTCGAATCGTTAGACCGACCTTGCCCGCAAGGCGTTAGCGCTTGGTTAACCCTATTTTTCGGAAATCAATTAAACGGCAAGCCGAGCAATTTCGGACAGACTTTTCATCTCAAGCCCGGCCCCGCCAATCAGCGCGCCATTGACGTTCTCAATCGCGAGGATGTCCTTCGCATTCGTCGGCTTCACGGAACCCCCATAGAGAATCCGGACCCCGTCCCCGACTTGCGCACGAATGGCGTCATGTATTTCAGCGATATCTTTGAGCGTCGGGACTTTGCCTGTACCAATGGCCCAGACGGGTTCATAAGCTATGACATAGTCCGCCAGTGTGGGGAGTGAGCCCTTAATTTGCGTTTTAACGACTTTCAACGCATCGCCCTTATCCCGCTGGGCTTCCGTCTCGCCAACACAAATGATGGGAATTAAGCCTGCTCGTTTTGCAGCGCTCGCTTTGGCTTTGACGGATTTATTGGTGTCACCGGCAGCGCGGCACTCACTGTGACCGACAATGACATAGTCAGCGCCCGCGCTCATCAGCATTTCCGCAGAGAGGCAACCCGTATGCGCGCCGCTGGCTGCCTTATGACAATCTTGGGCACCCAAATACATACCGGCTTGGCGGGTGGTATCACTAAGTCTCTGAAGATAAAGCGCTGGCGGACAGATGAGAACATCCAAAGATTTCCTCTGGCCCTGCGGGAAAAGCGCATCAAATTCCAACGGCTTATCCACCCAATCTGGTGAGCCGTTCATTTTCCAATTTGCCGCAATGAGAGGACGCAAAGCCTTAGCCATATGATCTCAATCTTTCAATATTTCGTCTTAGATGTGTCGTAAACCTATCGACATTGCAAGCGCAGCAAGGTCTTGTAAGGCAGTGGGGGCACAGCTATGTGTCAACTTTCGAAATCCCCTGCTTCGCGAGGCAAAATGGCCCAGTCCATCGGTGCAAAAATCAGATCCGGCTTTGTCGGCATTCTAGTCGGACTTTTAGTTCTGGCCTTCGCCGTTTGGGGCGTGAATGATATTTTCGTGCCGGGCGTCCGAAATGCCGTTGTCAGTGTCGGCGATGAGAGCGTCTCAACCCGCGATTTCCAGCGTGATCTACAGTCCCGATTGCGGGAAATCGCCGTGCAGCGTGGCGAAGGACTAACGAATGAACAAGCCTATCAACAGGGTATTCACCGCGAACTGATCGGACAATATCAACTCCGACTCGCGATTGAAAAAGATGCAGATGATCTTGGTATTGGTGTGAACCGTCAGGATGCGAAACAATATATCGAATCTTTCCCCGCCTTTAAATCGAGTGTCACCGGTGAATTCGATCGCGACAAATTGGTTCAAGCGATTGGCGGATTGAATAACGGATATTCGATTAAGGCCTTTGAGGAGGACACATTACGCGACCTCCGCCGTGAGCAAACAACAGAAGCTATTGTGGGCGGAATTCAAGCGCCATCGGGTTTTGCAACGCGCTATTTTGATTATGTCTCCGAACAGCGCAAAGCGACGATCCTGACATTGAATAAGGGTGCCGTTCCCGCGCCGGACGCACCGGATGATGAAACATTGCAGGCCTATATTGATGGCAATGCCGTGCGCTACACCGCACCGGAATACCGCAAAGTCACGATGATCCGTCTGGAACCTCAATATTTCCTCCCTGACCTTGAAGTCACCGAAGATGAAGTCCGGGCCGAATTTGATCGGCGCGTGGCACGGGGTGACCTTGGGACACAAGCGACACGAGACGTCATCATTCTGGCGGCGTCTGATGAAACCACCGCGCAGCAAGCCGCAGACCGCCTGATGGCGGGTGAAGCGCCTGAACTCGTCGCGGGTGCACTGGGTCTCGTGGCCCCGGATAGTTATGATGACATCGAGAAAGACACGCTGATTGACTCCGCCACGGATGAAATCGCTTTCAACCTGGAAGAAGGCCAAGCGGCGGCTGGATTAAACAGTCTCGGCGGTTGGGAAGCTATTTATGTCCCGGAAGTCACGCCCGGCACGTCCCCCGTCTTTGCATCTCTGGAACGTGAAATTCGTCAGGAAATCGGCCTGGATAAGGCGAAAGAGAAAATCTTTGACCTCCAGGATTTGATTGATCCCATGACATTTGAAAACCGAACATTGGAAGAAATCGCCGAAGAATTAGACCTCCCCATGGAAAGCTATGATTTCATAGATCGTTCCGGTTCGACTCAGGACGGTCTGCGTCTGGCAGGCAGTACAAATATTCCGGGTATTGCGGCAGATGACACGTTACTGCGGGAAATCTTCACGGCTGATATTGGGCTGGACAGTCAGATTTTCGAGACCGTCCATGAGGGCGCAGTCCTGTTCCGCGTGGTCGATATTATCGACAGTCAGGTCCGCCCACTGGAAGATGTTCGCGACAGTGTCATCGCCGCTTGGACTTCCGAACAAATTCAAGACGCTTTGAATGAGCACGGGATCGCCCTCGCCGGAGAAATTGGTGAAGGCCGGACGCTGGAGGACTTGAGCGAGGAACTCGGGACCGCCGCAACACTCGAGGAACGCGGCATTTCCCGCGCCAATCCGCCCCGCGACATTGATGGTCAAATCGTCGTCGACCTTTTAACAGGAGCGCCGGGCGAAATCAGCCGCGGTGCGGGTGTACAGCCAGAGACTTACACAATTGCGCGTTTGGACACGATTACCCCTAATAGCGACGGCCTTGCGGGAGAAATCCTCGACGTCGTTCAGCGCAATATCTCTTCAGAGATTAGCTTGGATATACAAAATGCCTATCGCCTCGCGATTTTGAAAGAGCATGAGTTGCGCGAATATCCGGATCAAGTGACAACTGTTATGGGTATCGAGGGTCAATAATTCGGCCGTGACGTTACAATTTTCACCTGCACCTGATCAGTTAGACGCCTCCTCCGCGCAGCTTATTTTCGCGCGGGTTATCAATGATATTGACACACCTGTGTCTGCCTTTTTGAAGGCTGCGCAAGGTAAGCCATACGCGTTTCTGTTTGAAAGTGTGACGGGAGGCGAACAGCGCGGACGTTATAGTTTCTTCGGATTCGACCCCGATATCATCTGGCGGAGTGAAGGCGATGCCAGCGAGATTTCGCGCGACGGCGGCGAGTATACGCCCTGTGACGGCAAACCTCTCGACGCCCTCCGCGCCTTGCAAGCGGAAGTTAGCTTCGACCTTCCTGAAGATATTCCACCCATGGCGGCGGGTCTCTTCGGCTATCTGGGTTATGACATGGTGCGGCAAGTGGAGACGCTCTCCACCGCAAAACATGACCCTATCGGGACACCGGATGCGATCATGGTGCGCCCGCGTATCGTCTGTATCTTCGATCAAGTCGCGCAGGAAATCATTATTGGTTCACCTCTTGATGCAGGCGATGATTACGGCGCAGCCTGTGCGCGGATTGAGCGCGTTGCGGCGGACCTCGCCTTGCCTGTTTCCGCCAATACGGGACGCGATGTCACCATTCCAAAACTTGAGCCCGTTCTCGGAACAGACGGTCCAACATTTGGCCAGCGTGTTGCGAAAGCCAAAGATTACATTCTCGCGGGGGACATCTTCCAAGTCGTGATCGGACAGCGCCTCTCCGCGCCACTGCCAGCGACGCCCTTTGCGCTCTATCGCAGTCTCCGCCGGATGAACCCCTCGCCCTTTCTCTATTTCCTCGACTTCGACGACCATCAAATCATCGGCTCAAGTCCGGAAATTCTTGTGCGTCTGCGTGACGGTGTCGTCACAGTTCGCCCTATCGCAGGAACACGTCCACGTGGGAAAAACACGGCGCAGGATTTGGCGCTGGAACAGGACCTGCTGAATGATCCAAAAGAATGTGCGGAACATCTCATGCTGCTCGACTTGGGTCGAAACGATGTCGGCCGCGTCGCGAAATCCGGAACGGTTCGCGTCACGGAACGGTTCACTGTCGAACGCTATAGCCATGTCATGCATATCGTCTCGAACGTGGAAGGCGAAATCCGTGAAGGACTCGACACGCTCGACGCGCTCTTCGCAGGTTTCCCCGCAGGCACGGTTAGCGGCGCACCCAAAGTCCGCGCGATGGAAATTATTGATGAGTTGGAAGATGAAAAGCGCGGCATTTATGCGGGTGCGGTTGGATATATTTCCGTCAATGGCGACATGGACACAGCTATCGCTCTGCGTACGGCGATTGTGAAAGATGGAACGCTCCACGTTCGCGCGGGCGCCGGCATCGTCATGGACTCCGTGCCGCAGATGGAATTCGAAGAAACCCTGCATAAGAGCGCGGCCCTCTTTCGCGCAGCGGAACAATCCGTTCGGTTCGGAGGGAATAGCTAATGCTCCTCGTCATCGATAATTATGACAGTTTCACCTATAACCTCGTGCATTACGCGCAGGAGCTCGGCGCTGAAACACATGTGGTTCGCAATGACGATATCGGGGTCGGCCAAGCGCTTTCCATGGGCGCGAAAGCTGTGCTGCTCTCCCCCGGGCCAAAAACGCCGACGGAAGCGGGCATCTGCCTAGACCTTATCAAACAGGCACCCGAAGACCTCCCCATACTCGGGATCTGCCTCGGCCAGCAATCCATCGGCCAAGCCTTTGGCGGGAAAGTCATTCGCGCCAAAGAAATCATGCACGGCAAAGTCTCACCCATGCACCATGACGGCACGGGATTATTCGAAGATTTAGAAAGCCCGTTCAACGCAACGCGCTATCACTCGCTCTCTGTCGAACGAGAAACATTGCCCCCGGAACTCCTCGTCAATGCCTGGACGGAAGACGGCGAGATCATGGGCCTTCGTCACGCGACGCGCCCGATTCACGGGTTACAATTTCACCCCGAATCCATCGCGTCCGAGAACGGGCATAAGCTGATCGGACGGTTCCTCGACATTGCGGGGATGCGGTGAGCCTCAATACGGACATCTTCAAAACACTCGGCGCGGGCGACCGACCATCACCGGAAGCATTGCGTGCGGCCCTGACCTCAATCCTGAACGGCGAATCGCAATCGGAACAAGTCAGCGCCCTCCTTCTCGGTCTCGAAATGATTGGCTTGTCCGCACAGGAACTCCGTGTTGGCACAGAAGTCATGCGCGAGAACATGGTCCCTGTAGAGCTAGATTTCGACGTTATTGACATTGTCGGCACGGGTGGGACGGGATTGCATACGCTCTCCATCTCGACTGCAACCGCTCTCGTCTGCGCAGGCGCTGGGGCAAAGGTCGCGAAACATGGTAATCGTGCCGCGAGCAGCCTGACGGGAACCGCCGATACATTTGCAAAGCTCGGCGTGGACCTCGGCATGAGTCCCGCCACAGCGAAACTCTGTATTGAGGATGCAGGCATCGGCTTTCTTTTCGCGCCGAACCATCATCCCGCCATGCGACATACCGGACCTGCCCGCAAAGCACTGGGCATCCGGACATTGTTCAACATGCTCGGCCCGATGAGCAATCCGGCGCGCGCGTCGCATATTCTGCTCGGTGTCTGCGATGATGGGTGGAGACGCCCCATGGCGGAGGCGCTGGCGGAGCTCGGCACCAAACGCGCTTGGGTCGTTCACGGCGAAGACGGGCTGGACGAAATCACGACGACGGGAAAGACATTCGTCTCCGAAGTCCGCGCGGGAGCCGTGCGCGATTTTGAAATTGACCCGCGCGAATTTGGCATTCCGATTTCAGATATGGCGGAGTTGAAAGGCGGCGATCCCGATGTGAATGCGGCAGCGTTACAAGGCCTATTGGACGGCGAAAAATCTGCCTATCGGGACATCGTCATCCTGAACGCCGGTGTCGCCCTGATGATTGCGGGTGTCGCGGAAAATGTCGGTCTCGGCATTGTCAAAGCGACGCAATCCATCGATTCAGGGTTTGCCAAATTGGCGTTAAAGCGACTGACGGAACTCTCGGGGGTGAAATTATGACCTCGGCCCTGATGGACGCGCCGGATGTGTTAAAACGCATCGCCACCTATAAAGCCGATGAGGTCACGGCGTTGAAATCGCAGACCACGATAGAAGTGCTGCGCGAAACGGCAGCCGCTCTGCCCCATCCCCGCAAATTCGAAGATGCGATCAAAGCGGCGTCGGGTCCTGCACTCATCTGTGAAGTCAAAAAGGCGAGCCCGTCCAAAGGCATCATCCGCGAAGATTTCGATCCGGTGGACATCGCAAAAGCTTACGAAGCGGGTGGCGCGACTTGCCTCTCCGTGCTCACCGATGGCCCGGGATTCCAGGGCAGCAATGAAATTTTCGCGCAAGTCCGCGCAGCGACACATCTCCCCCTGCTCCGCAAGGACTTCATGCTCGATCCCATCCAAATCGCGGAAAGCGCCGCGATGGGGGCAGATTGTATTCTTGTCATTCTGGCGATGATTGGTGACGAGACGGCGAAAGCTCTGATGAAGGAGGCCGAAACGCTTGGGTTGGACGCCTTGGTTGAGACGCATGACGAAGCCGAGTTGAAACGTGCAATAGGATTGGGCGCGACTCTTATCGGGGTGAACAACCGCGACCTCCGAACATTCGATACAACGCTCGACACATTTGACTGCCTCTCGGGCTTAGCGCCAAAGGACTGCACACTGATCGCGGAGTCAGGCATTTTCACAAAAGACGACATCACCCGCCTCGCCGATAGCGGCGCGCAAGGCTATTTGATTGGCGAGAGTTTGATGCGGCAGGAGGATGTCGCAAAAGCCACGAATAAACTTATTATGAAATGACTGAGTATTGCTGTGACATGATGAAAGCTGATCTTGAACGGACATGTCCCGATCATCCTGACAGACATGATTGCTCAGACATGGTCATATTTCATCATAAAGATGATGATAACAATGATGAGTGGGGCATCTACATCAAGGATGGTGGACAATCTATTTACAGAATATATTTCTGCCCTTGGTGCGGCATTCAACTAGCAACGCAGGATGATGACTGATTTGCCTCACTTTTGATGTGACTTGACAATCAGCAGAACATCCGTAGAACAAAAGGCGATGTTGCTGATTTGTTCGGCCAAAATACGGAGACCGCTATGCTGACCCAGAAGCAGAGAGACCTGCTCATTCTCATTGATAAACGGATTAAGGCCGTGGGTGTACCGCCCTCCTATGATGAAATGAAGGATCAACTCGGTCTGGCGTCGAAATCCGGTATTCACCGGTTGATCTCAGCATTGGAAGAACGTGGCTTTATCCGCCGCCTGCCGAATAAGGCGCGGGCGATTGAAGTTTTGAAACTGCCGGAAGGTTATGATGAGGATAATGCGCTGACACCTGTTGCGGCCAATGACACATACGAAATTCCGTTTGTTGGCAAAATCGCGGCGGGGCTGCCCATTGCTGCCATTGAGGATAGCCACAACCTGATGGCTGTCCCACCCTCCATGATGGGCAATGGCGACCACTACGCGCTCGAAGTTGAAGGTGAGTCAATGATTGAAGCGGGCATTATGGACGGCGATATTGTTGTCATCCGCAAGGCCAATACAGCCCGCAATAATGAAATTGTAGTGGCCCTCGTCGATCAGGACGAAGCGACTCTCAAGCGCATTTACAAAACGGGTAATGAGATCGAGTTGATTGCGGAGAATAAAGAGTTTCCGACAAAGACCTACGGTCCGGACCGTGTCGAGGTTCAGGGTGTGCTCGTAGGGCTCGTCCGCAGCTACCAGTAAGTCAGATATTTATGGATTATGCCAAAGCCGCCGCTGTCCTTCGGGGCGGCGCGCGGCTTTTGTCGTTAGAGTGTCTTTCAGATAGACGTCCAGCGCACCCGTCTCCCATAATGTTGTTTCGTCAATCAGAACTGAATCGCAGTTTCGACGCGCCACGGGTCCGGCCCGCCTGACCGAGAGGATGACGAGATCAGAGGTTTCGCATTCTGCCGGCACTTCGGACGGGCTCTGTAAAATTGAGATTTGCCAAGCTCCAATCCTCGCGCGGCATGCCAGCGCATCGCATTGCGCGAGACTGTCCTTGAATGGCAACCAATCGACGTCGTTCAATCCCGCACGCTGCGCGAATTGATCGCGGCCATATCTATCGGGGCGGCGTGAATCGACGAGGAGGATAGGATCACCCTCACCCGTATCCGGCATCTGCCAGAACGCGACTTTGCCGTCTTCGGAAATACGGAGGTCAGGGACGTCCGCGCTGTTCCAGCCCGCGAAACTCATGAGCATCATTAACAGGCCCGCTAATTTCATCCACCGCCTAGCAATGCAGATGATCGCAAACCCCAATCCGTAAACCGGTAGAACCCAATCGGGCGGCGCGGGGATGTAAGCCATAGCCCCCGGCCAGCCCGCAACCCAATCTGCTGCCGCGAGGATAGGCTCCATCGCCTGCCCCATCAGCCAGAGCGGCACGCGTTCCAAACCCAGTGGAATTGCGAGCAGTGAGATAACAGCCAGCGGCATCACGGCCAGCGAAAAAAGCGGCATTGCCAGAAGGTTACCTATAAAGCCATATTTGGCGAAACGGTTGAAATGGAACAGTGCAAACCCACCCGTCGCAAATCCGGCGACGAGGCTGGTGACACTCAGGGAGGTGAAGAAGTTCACGCCTCTACGAAATCGCGTCGGTTGAACATAGACGGGCCGGATGGATTGCCAATATTGGTAGGTCAGGACGAGTGCGGCGACGGCCGCGAATGACATCTGGAACCCGACGGAAATCAGGCTCTCGGGGTGAAGCGTGAGCGTGAGGAGTGCCGCCACGCAAACGGAGCGCATGGAGACCGCCCGCCTGTCCAGTATGACGGCAAGAAACACAATCACCGCCATGACCCAGGCGCGTTGGGTCGCGACCGATGCACCGGACAGAACGAGATAGGCCGTCGCCGCGATTATTCCGATGACGGCTGCGGGCTTGCGCACATCATATCGGCGCGAGAGCGGCAGGATACAGGCGAGCAGCAGCGTCATAACGGTAAACGTCCCGCCCGCCAGCAAGCCCATATGCAATCCCGAAATTGCGAGAATATGCGCCAGACCTGCGACGCGCAGGTTCTCCGTCTGCTCCTCGGGGATATAGCGTCGGACACCGGTCATCAGAGCTGCTTGAAGTCCTGCTGTTTCAGCCGGAGCCACTGCCATAACCCGGTCTGCAAGCCCAAACCGCCACCGAACAATCGCTCGTCTGGTCGAATCGACAAGGCCAAGCTCCGCATCGCCCTGTTGCCGCGGCGCGCCATATCCAAATCCGTAACCCCCAATGCCCTTGAAATAGGCCGCCTGCGCCGGATCATATCCCCCTGGCACGACAGGTCCGGGCGGAGCCTTCATAGCGGCCAGCCAATTGATTGTATCGCCTGCAAGGATGGGCGGATCGGGCGCTTTGGTGACGCGGATGCGTACCCGCTTAGGCGTTTCGGCGTTGGATAATCGTTCGATGTCCAGAACCTCGATCACATAGCGCTCGCTTCGCCCCGATTTCTCGATCGCGCTGACCCAGCCCTCGACGCGGTAAGTATATTCCTGAACGGGGAGACGCGGCGTTTCGGCGGCAGCACTGTGCCAGAGGCTCCGCCCAAAACCGAGTGCGATCAGGAGCGCAATCCAGACCAGCCCCTGCCCCACAAAATCCTTGCGCGACGATACGATCCACAAAACGGCAAAGCCCAGAATAGCTTGCCCCACCAAGATGACGCCAGGTTCTTGCGGCAGCGCGAAATAGGCGCCGATCCCGACTGCAAATGCGATCACGCCCGTGTTAAAATCCGGCTCGACCTGCAGACGGGCAGCCCACCGCGCAAACTGCCTTTCCGCAGGTCCGTCATGCGGCCAATCCCGCGCAAAATCGCTATTATCCCCGAACATCCCGTGCCATAGAGCGACGAAATTCAGGAACAATGCAAGCGAGAAAGTCTTATATCTGTATGAGCCACCCCGTCGTCACACGTTTTGCCCCCTCGCCCACCGGATATTTACATATTGGCGGGGCCAGAACAGCCTTGTTCAATTACTATTTTGCCAAGAAAATGGGTGGGACATTTCGCCTGCGCGTGGAAGATACTGACAAAGCCCGCAGTACGGAGGATGCGACCCGCGCGATTCTCGACGGGATGGCATGGCTCGGCGTCAAACATGATGGCGATGTCGTCTATCAAAGCCGCAATGCTGACGACCACGTCGCCGCCGCCGAGACGATGCTGGCAAATGGCACGGCCTATCGCTGTTATGCGACTGATGAAGAGGTCGACGCTCTCAAAGCCGAAGCCCGCGAAAACAACCGCGCCTTCCGTAGCCCCTATCGCGACAGCACGGACGAAAAAGACGCCCCCTTCGCCGTTCGCTTCCGTGTGCCTGAAGGACAGACCGTTATTCAGGATCATGTGCAGGGCGAAGTCAAATGGGACAATTCTACCTTTGACGACCTCGTCCTCCTGCGTGCGGACAGAACGCCGACTTATATGCTGGCGGTTGTTGTGGATGATCACAATATGGGCGTGACCCATGTCATTCGCGGCGACGATCACCTCATCAATGCCGGACGCCAGACACAGCTCTATCAAGCTTTGGGTTGGAACGTCCCACAATGGGCACATGTGCCTCTTATTCATGGGCCGGACGGAAAGAAACTCTCGAAACGTCACGGCGCACTCGGGGTCGAAGCTTATGAGGATTTGGGCTACCTGCCTTCCGGTCTTCGTAATTATCTGATGAAGCTGGGCTGGTCCCATGGGGATGTAGAAATTTTCCTGACGGATGAAGCCCTTACCGAAGCGTTCTCGCTTGATGGGATTACAAGTTCTCCCGCGCGGCTTGATTTCGACAAAATGGACTTTATCAACGCGCAGCATATGGCGGAGATGTCAGATAATAATCTGATGACACTGGCCCTGCCCTTCCTCGAAAATGTTAATATTGGCCCGCTGGACGCGACGGTTTCCGCCCGTATTCTCGCCGCCATGCCGACACTGAAACCTCGCGCAAAAACGCTGCCGGAACTGGCCGACCAAGCGCATTACCTGATGGACATTCGCCCCCTCGAAATTACGGGGAAAACGGCCAAACCGCTCAAGCGTGACGGCGCGATTGAGATTGTCGAGGCTTTGACTCAAGGCTTCAAATCCCGCAAAGACGCGCCATGGACGGCAGACGCCCTACAGGCCCTGCTCACAGACTTTGCGACTGAACGCGAACTTGGCTTTGGCCGTATCGGACAACCCATCCGCGCGGCCCTGACCGGCGGCTCACCCTCGCCCGATCTATCCGTCGTTTTGGCCCTGTTGGGACAGGACGAGACAATCGGGCGTCTGGAAGATGCCATTTCGCAATTCAAATCGTAAGAATAATAAAAAGGTAAAGAGAGATATGGAAAACAAGATCACGCAGACCGGCACGGCCACGATGACAATCGACGGAAAGAGCTATGACCTCCCGATCATGAAGGGCAGCATGGGCGCGCCTGGCATTGATGTTCGCACACTCTATAAACAGACGGGCCATTTCACATTTGATCCGGGTTTTACCTCGACCTGTTCCACAGAAAGCCAGATCACCTTTATCGATGGCGGCGAAGGGCAATTGCTTTATCGCGGTTACGACATTGAGCAATTGGCGGAACAATCCACCTCGCTGGAAGTCGCCTATCTCCTCATCAATGGTGAGCTGCCGACGAAATCGGAATTCGAAACCTTCGAAAACACGATTACCAATCACACCATGTTGCACGACAAAGTCGAGAGCTTCTTCCAAGGCTATCGCCGCGACAGCCATCCGATGTCCATGCTCTGCGGAACAGTCGGCGCACTCTCCGGTTTCTACCATGATGACCAGCACACGACCGAAGATGAGGCCCGGAACGTCGCGATCCACCGCATCATTGCGAAAATTCCGACACTCGCGGCGCGTTGCTACAAATATCGCGTTGGTCAGCCACATGTCTATCCACAGAATGACCTGTCCTATGCGGGTAACTTCCTGCGCATGTGTTTCGCCGTTCCGGCCGAGCCCTATGAGGTGAACCCGATTATCGAACGCGCTATGGATAAGATTTTCATCCTGCATATGGATCACGAGCAGAATGCATCGACATCAACTGTGCGTCTCGCCGGCTCATCCGGTGCGAACCCATATGCCTGTATCGCGGCGGGTACGGCCTGTCTCTGGGGTCCGTCCCATGGCGGTGCGAATGAAGCGGCGTTGAATATGCTGAAGGAAATCGGCACTGTTGACCGCATTCCGGAATATATCGCCCGTGCGAAAGACAAGAATGACCCCTTCCGCCTGATGGGCTTCGGTCACCGCGTTTATAAGGCGACTGACCCGCGTGCGAAAGTTATGCGCCGCACGACCCATGAAGTCCTCGGCGAGTTGGGTATTACCAACCCCGTCCTCGAAGTCGCCATGGAACTTGAGAAGATTGCGACAAGCGAAGAATATTTCGTCAAACGCGGTCTCTATCCGAATGTCGATTTCTACTCCGGTATCGTCCTCTCCGCCCTCGGTTTCCCAACCGATATGTTCACCGTCCTCTTCGCCCTCGCACGGACAACGGGTTGGATTTCGCAGTGGAATGAGATGTTGGAAGACCCAACACAGCGTATCGGACGCCCGCGTCAGCTTTATTCCGGTGCGACAACCCGCGACTTCGTCCCGATGGACAAGCGCTAGTCGAGAATTTGAAGAATGGCTTGCGCGGCTCTCGCGCTGGCCGTTTCATCCGGCTGACCCGCCATTAATCGGGTCTGTTCCAATAACGCGTCGCGTGCAGCGGCGCGTTTTTTTGTGTCTGATAAGTATGGGATGAGCGCATCTGCCAAGGCCTCGCCCGTGACCTCATTCTGCAAAAACTCCGGCATCAGCTTTTCATTCGCGGCGATGTTCACAATTGAAATATGGTTGGGCTGGAAAATCCGGCTGACAATTGCATGGGTCACGGGCGACATCCGATAGGCCACGACAGTAGGTACACCCGCACAGGCCAATTGCGTTGTCACGGTTCCTGAACAGGCCAGCGCCGCCATTGAACAGGACATCGCATCCAGCTTCGCCGATTCAGGGAGAAGGATCATATCATTCATGCGCAGGTCTTTGGCCGCCTGCGCTCCGACTTCTTTCGCGACAGATTCGGAGACGGGACAGAGAATGGCAAGGTCCGGCAGACGCTGCCGTAAAATCTGCACTGCGTCTGTAAATGCAGGCGATAACCGGACGACTTCGCCGACGCGGCTGCCGAGGAAAACGGACAATATTGGACGGTCGCTAAGATTATATTGCTGTCGCAATTTATTCGGATCACCCGCACCATAATCCGTATCGAAAACAGCATTGCCGACATAATGCGTGTCTAAGCCGTGGGGCGTGAACCAATCCGGCTCAAAGCTATGTATCGCCAGAAGTCCGTCAACGTGATCGGCTAAAACCTTCGCCCGCTTGGGTCGAGTCGCCCAAACCTGCGGCGCGACATATTTGATGATCTTCCCATTATATCCTGCTTTTCGCAATCGCTTGGCCAGGCGGATCATGAAGCCATAACTGTCAATAAGAATGACGGCATCCGGCTGCGCCTCGAGAATGCGCGCCGTACTTTGTTTTAGCCCTTCCAAGATGACCGGAATTTTTGTCAGAACTTCTGTAAACCCTATAATGGCAAGACCTTCTGTTGGCATCTGACTTGGTATGCCAATCGCCTGCATTTTTGGACCACCTATACCGGCGAGTGAGAGCCTTGGTAACTCAGCTCTGAGCGCTTGCGCCAATTCCGCGCCGAGATGATCAGCAGAGGGTTCAACGGCAATGAGGTAAATTCTCATGTTTTCGGCGGTAGGCCCGCAATGAAAAGGCCAGCTTCATCCGCGAGACGTGTGGTTTCCTCGCGTTCCATCACAAAGGCACCCCCGGCCTCTGCAACAATACCTGCCAGGCCGGCTTCCGCCGCGTGGCGTACCGTTGCAGGCCCTAGTGTGGGCAGGTCGACGCGGATATCCTGCGTCGGCTTCACGAGTTTTGCCAAAACACCAATACGCGCGTCAGCTGTACCACGTAATTCGAGGGGTAAATTCAAGAGCCTCGTCAACATGGCATCTGTGCCCTCCTGCGCTTCGACCGCAAGTACCACGCCCCGCGCGACGACTGCGCCCTGACCGATATCCATAGCACCAATGGCAGCCGCCGTTTCGCAAGCTTTCAACGCATCGGACAGATGCGCCTCTGTCAGGGCAATTGAGCCGATCACGCCTTCGGTTAGCATGAGGTCGGCACAGACTTCTTGCGGGGAAATAATCCCGAAGCCCTCATCTTCGAATAGCGACAAGACCTGACGCATGAGTTCATCATCACCGCGCCCCGCGGCTTGGATGACTTTGGGAAGATGACGGATCGCTTTGAAGTCGGGTTTTAACCGTTTGAAATCGGGGCGCTTTACGATTCCTGCAAAACAAACATGTGTGCATTTGGCTTTCTTAAGCCGCCGGACCATTTTTCCAAATTGTCCTAGGCTTAACCGATCCGCTTTCGGAAATTTTCCCTCTGCCACGAAGGGATCAAGCGCGATGATAAGACCTAACTCACCGGACTCCTCTGCCGCGGCCGCGACATGGTCCGGCAAGGCCCCACCGCCCGCAATCAAACCGATCCGCAAGTTAGCGTCCGTTCTGTGGCATGGAGAGCGACCGGTTGCCCTGCTCGCGGATAAACTCGACAATTTCATTCACGAGCTCATGATCAGCATAGAGTTTCGCCGCATCCGCGAGGCGTTCCGCAAAGGTGCCTTCCTGAGCGAATAAAAGGCGATACGCCGCGCGAAGTTCGCGGATCGACTCACGTGAAAATCCACGGCGTTTTAAGCCCACAACATTGAGTCCCGCCAAATGGGCTGCATTCCCGAGAACAAAACCATATGGAATAACGTCACCAATCACGGTCGCCATACCGCCGACAAACGCATGCGCCCCAATGCGTGTATGTTGATGAATAGCGCAGAGCCCACCCAAGACGGCATGGTCACCAATTGTGACATTCCCGCCAATTTGTGCGCCGTTCGACACGACGACGTGGTTTCCCATCTGACCCTCATGCGCGAGATGCGTGCCCACCATGAAATAACAATCATGGCCAATACGCGTAATCGGCTTGCCAATATCTGTGCCCGGATGAATATTCACGTTCTCACGAAAGATAGATCGCGCCCCGATCTCAATCCCGACAGGGCCACCCTTATGTTTTAAATCCTGCGGCGGATAACCCATGGAAACAAAGGGATATAGGATACAATCCTCTGCAATTTTGGTGTTCCCCGTCAGATTAACTTGCCCGACAAGATTAACACGGTCGCCTAAAACGACATCCGGTCCCACCACACAATAGGGCCCAATCGTGACACCGTCCCCCAGTTGCGCCTTCGAATCAACAAGGGCTGTTTCATGTATCGTAACGCTCATGGCAGAGCCTTACATCGGCATTTGCGTCGCCGCAAACTTCACGTCGACCGCGCGAGCCCCATTTACGTCAATATGGCCTTGGAATTTATAATATCCGCGACGGTGGCGTAGGATTTCAGCGTGAATATGCATAACTTCGCCGGGTTTGACGGAACGGCGGAACTTGGCCTCTTCAACACCGGTGAACGCAATGAAATGATCTGACTTCAAGCCGCCTTGCAAACACACAATTAACGCACCCGCTTGGGCGGCGGCCTCAATCATTAAAACGCCCGGCATGATGGGAAGGTCGGGGAAATGACCTTTGAAAATATCCCAATCAGTATCGACCAGAGTCTCGGCAGAAATTGATGTTTCATCTGCGACTAAGATGCGATCAATGAATAGCATCGGATCCCGATGCGGCAGGAAAGTTTGAACGCCATCGCGCTCTATCGGAAAGACATATGTCATTTTTTCGAGAGCTTCTTCAGCGTTGCCACATTCCGCATATGTTCACGGATCGGCATGGCGGGCACACCGGACCACATTTCTCCATCAGGAATATCGCTCATCGCGCCACCAAAAGCGGCAAGGATAGATCCCTCACCAATATTCACATGATCGGCCGTCGCCGCACGACCGCCAAAGAGCGCTTTCTTGCCGATGCGACAACTGCCGGATACGCCGGTATGTCCGGCCAACATGGCCCCTTCATCGATAAACACATTATGTCCAACTTGAACCAAGTTGTCGATTTTCACGTGGTCCATTAGAACCGTGTCGCCCAATTGTCCCCGATCAACGCAACTATTGGACCCGATATGAACGTCGTTATGGATCACGACTCGACCCAGATGGGGAATGTTAAATAGCCCGTGTTCATCCTCGGCAATGCCAAAACCGGATCCGCCAATTACAGTACTGGATTTGACGGAACACCGATCGCCCATGATTGTAAAAGCGATATGTGTCAGCGGGCCAATCTGACAGTCCTCGCCGATAATCACACCCTCATCAATGACGGCATGCGGCCCGATTTTTGTATTTGCCCCGACTGAAACGCCTGCACCAATAATCGCGGATGGATGAATTTGGGATGTTTCGTGAATAGCTTGAGGACCCGAATTCTCAGTACCCTCTGTCGCCAATGTCTGCGTTAGCCGTGCAAATCGTCCGCGCGGATTATCCGTGACCAGGGCGATCATGCCCTTTTCAATGACGAGTGGCGCGAGGCGCTCAGTCGTAAAACAAGCGGTTGCTTTCGCCGTTTCCAGCTGCGCCCTACGCCGTTTATCCGAGAAAAATGTGATCTCGCCAGATTGGCTCTCAAACAGGCTGGCGGGGGCGAGAATAATCTCGTCACCTGCTCCGTCGACGGGCAAATCAACCCGACAGATGGTGGCAATGTCTCTCAAAGACTGGGGTTTTGCGAGCGTATAAAACCGTGTGTCGATCATAAGAACGCCCTAGCAGTAAAAAGGCCGGAATAGAACACTCATCCTATCCGGCCTGAAACATATGATTACAATTTATGACCATGAAGGCGACCGCCTTCATAGCAAAACTTTAGCCTTTGCGCGGTAGACGCTCGCGGGTAACCGGAACTGTTGTCATTTGGCTATTTAGGCGGGAAATTACCGTATCTGTCACATCGACAGGCCCCCCATAAATGACGAGTGATTTTTCCAGCACGACATCGGCATTCCGTTCCTGCGCAATTTGATCAATGATTAGCTTGATGCGCTGAGAGACTTGGCCAATCGCCTTTTGCTCTGTAATTTTGAGCTCATTAGCCGTGTAATATTCTTCGACTTGCAGCTTTTGCTGATCTGTTTGAAGCGCTTTGGCTTGTGCCTGTAAGGCCGCATCTGAGCGAACTTCCTGCATGGATGTCTTGGTTTTCAACTGCTCCTGCAATGATTTCGCTTTTGACTCCAATGGAGAGCGTTTGGCTTTCATCTCTGAACTTGCAGACGTGTAGATTGTCTCTAGCTGGCGCGCGACATGCTGGCCGACGAGAGAATCTTGGATAACTTTATTTGTGTCGACCACAAGAATTGTAGACTGGGCAAAAGCTGCACCAGATAGTGTGAGAGCCAAGACGAAGCCTGTAGCAACACGAAGGATATTACGAATAAACATGATTAAAACCTTGTTCGAGTTGTGAACTGGAAGGATTGACGATCGTCATACGGTTGCTTGACGATCGGCTGGGTAAAGTCGAACCGGATTGGTCCAAAAGGGCTTTCCCAGAATATACTGGCACCGACGGTGACACGCGGGTCGAGACCATCTTCAGTACGCTGACACACGACGCCCACATCTGTGACGCCCTCGCACGATTCACCGATGCGGGTTTCATCAGGAGCCGAGACGATCAGGTTAAAGACTTCCCGGTCGTCCAGAAGTCCGACTGTACCAGCTTCCAGAAACACACTACCAAGAAGCGCATCAATACCAACTGGAAAACTCACCTCGGCATTTGCGAGCCCAAAGAGATTGCCACCCAGCGCATCTAAACGTCCGTCTTGTACACCGCCGATAAGCGTGTCGCCTGTATCGGCATTAAATTGAAGGAGACGCGGACCAACACCCGCATTGTCAAAGCCACGGAATTCAAAGTTACCTTTGAAATAACGGTCATTAATCGACACATCATCACCGCCCCAGCCCCGGATATATCCACCGGCCAAAGTTGCGGATGCAATCACGCCCTTTGTGATCCCTTTGTAGTAGTTACCGCGAATATCGGTACGGAGATATTGAACGTCACCACCGACACCCGCAAAATCTTGGCTCAAGCGAACATCAAATCCACCGGTTGGCGTAATAGGGTCATTACGACGATCCCAACTGAATGAATAACCAAAAATAGAAGATAGTCGTCCTCCGAGTTGATCACAAAGCGTGAGCAAGCGACGGTTTGTTGCATTCACAGATCCAGTTGATGCATTTTCGAGAAGACCCGGACACTCATTCTCCTGTGGGAACTCAATATCTTCACGACGAAGCGTGTAACGCCCATTAAACGAGGTAAATTCGGTTAGTGGGAAGGCAAAACTGACCTGTCCACCCTGACGGGATTGACGGAAACCCGCCTCGTCCAAGAAATCGATGGTTACGTCGAAGAGATTGAAGCTGGCCGCAAGGTTTCGGCCCAAAAAGCGCGGTTCCGTAAACCGTAGGTCAATTTCACGACGGTTTGACGAGGCCCTGATGACAAAACGCACCAATTGGCCGCGACCACGAAGGTTACGTTGGGTAATGGATAGATCGACGAGA
Organism: Litorimonas sp. WD9-15; assembly: GCF_050271975.1. Classification (NCBI taxonomy): domain Bacteria; kingdom Pseudomonadati; phylum Pseudomonadota; class Alphaproteobacteria; order Maricaulales; family Robiginitomaculaceae; genus Litorimonas; species Litorimonas sp. WD9-15. The sequence continues at coordinate 1,824,990 of NZ_CP189850.1, read as the reverse complement.
AACGCATCAGCCGAAGAGAAACCAGCAGAGAATGAAAGCTCGCCCGTGGGCTGCTCCTTCACTGCGACTTCGACAATCGCGCGATCCGGAGAAGAGCCTTGTGTTTCAGTAATTTCAACGTCTTCGAAGAAACGCAGCGCACGGACACGGTTGCGCGAACGATCCAACAAAATTCGGTTAAAAGCATCGCCTTCGACCAATTCCATTTCACGCCGGATGATCGAATCGAGCGTTGTCGTGTTCCCCACAATATCGATCCGCTCGATATAGACGCGTGGCCCTTCCACGACGTTGAAAATCATATCGACGGTTTTCGTGTCTCGATTTCGCGTGATGCGGGGTTGAATGTCAACAAAAGCATAACCGCCAATACCGGCCGCGAAATTCAGACTGTCAATCGCATCTTCAACACGGGAAGCGTTGTAGATTTGACCCTTCCGAAACGGGACAAGATTTTCGAGGAAATTCTTATTGAGCGTATCCAGCTCGGTCTCGACCGAGATGTCGCCCCAAACATATTCATCGCCCTCGTCGACAGTGAAGGTAATGTAGAAATCTTCTTGATCCGGGGTCAATTCAGCCACGGCAGACACGACGCGGAAATCGGCAAAGCCCCTATTCGTGTAAAATGTCCGCAGCTGCTCTTGGTCAAACTGCAAACGCCCCGGGTCATAATTGTCATTCGAGCTGAAAAACTTGTACCAAACCGACTCAGCAGTCGCGATTTCCTTACGCAACCGACGATCCGGGAATTCTGCGTTCCCAATGATGTTGATGCGCTTGACGCCGGTGACGGGGCCTTCGGTGATTTCAAAAATCAAATCGACCCGATTTTGTGGTTGCTGTACAACTTTTGGCGAAACGGTCGCTGCAAAACGACCAGATTGACGATAGAGCTCAATTATGCGGGTGACGTCTTCTTGAATACTCGCACGCGTGAAAATCGACCGCGGTTCAGCTTCGATTTCGTCCGTGATCTTATCTGTCTTGAGTGACTTATTCCCCTCAAGGATCACTCGGTTAATAATCGGATTCTCAATAACGGAAACGAGAACATTACCATCGCGCGGATCAATGGAGACATCCGCAAACAAACCCGTCGCATAAAGGGTTTTAACAGAGGTATCGATACGAGATTCTGAATACGGATCACCAGGCGCGATCAGAAGATAAGAAGCAACGGTGTTGGCTTCGACACGCTGGTTACCCTGCACCTGGATGGATCGTATGACCGTCGGGGCAACCTGTGGCGCGACCGCTTCCGGCGCCTCTTGTGCAACCGCCTGAACCGTCAAAGCAAAAGAGCTAAGCAGAATAGCCCAAATGAGAACTAAATATCTAAGAGAGAAATTCATAATCCGTCCAGCTTAGGAGAAATCGATGCTTCGGAGATATCCGATATCATTAATTGTCAGCACCACGAAAAGCGTTAGCAATACAGCAAACCCAATTCGGAACCCAAACTCCTGTTTCTTTTGACTCAATGGCCGTCCGGCGACCGCTTCATAGCCGTAATAGACCAGATGTCCACCATCCAGCACGGGCAATGGCATTAAATTCGCGACACCTAACGCAATTGAAATCAACGCCATAAGGTTGAGCATATTATAGGCATAAGCCTTGGCCTTGGCCGAAACGGGCGCGTCTACATTGACCGTATCAACAGCGACCTTGCCCGTCACAGTCGCAATTTTAACGACGCTTCCCAGTTGTTTCCCGTCTTCTTTGCCGGTGAAAATCCGTTTTATATAATCTAGCGTAGCGCGAAGATTGCTAAAAAGCTCTGAGACGCCGTATTTGACGGAGGCGAAAAACCCTAAGTCTTTAAAGCCACCACTGGACCCCTCACCCGTGCCAATGCCGATTCTGCCGACTTCGCTCAGGCCGCCAATCCCATCGCGAACCTCGGTCCGCTTTGGCGTAACCGTCACGTCGCGTGTCCGACCGTCATTTTCGAGGCTTATAACAATCGGCGTATCACTGCGCAGGCTGATATAGCCAATGACATCATTTAAATTTGTAATCGGACGTCCATCGATTTCTAAGATCTTGTCGCCCGTTTCTATGCCCGCAGCTTGCGCCGGCATACCGTCTTGGACGTCCCCTACCACCCACGTGAAGGACGGCGCGCCAAATGTTGCGCCCATCCCTGCGAATAAAAGAATGGCGAGCAGGAAGTTCGCCATAGGCCCCGCCAGAACGACGAGCGACCGCTGCCAAACAGGACGAAAATGGAAGATATCATCAATCGCAGGCCCCGAAGGATTATCATCATAGGCCGCGCGGAGTTCGGCCAATTTCTCCGCATCTGGATTACTGGCCGCGCCTGCATCCCCTGCAAATTTCACATACCCGCCAAGTGGAATCCGCGAAATCGCCCAGTCCACGCCCGCTCTGGATTTCCAGCGGATGAGTGGCTTTCCAAAACCGATGGAAAAGCGCTCAACAGCAATACCGAAAAAACGCGCGACCGAGTAATGACCAAGCTCATGAAAGAAAACGAGAAATGACAGCAGAACGAGGAAGCTGAAAATCGCAATTAACGTTAAAACGACTCCCGTCATCATGCTGTCCCTGACTTATTGTGTGAGTGAATCTCTACCGTATCGGGATGCCGCAATCCGGGCGTGCTTACAAGTTTACAATCTGCTCATCTACAGTCGCGCGCGCCGCCCGGTCGAGGGCCATGACCGCTTCCACATGCGCGGGCGCGCAGGCGAAATCAGAACCTTTGGCGTGAGCGTCCAAAGCCGCTTCGACCACGCGGGCTATGCCAAGGAAGGGCAATTTGCCGTCTAAAAAAGCCGCGACAGCCTGTTCATTCGCCGCATTCAGGACACAGGGGGCCTGCCCACCGGCTTCTAACGCTTCCCTTGCGAGGCGGAGGGCCGGAAATTTCTCCATATCCGGCTCAAAAAACGTCAACCCGGAAATCTTTGCAAAATCGAGACGCTCAACGGGCGCAGCGATCCGCTTTGGCCAACCCATCGCATAGGCAATCGGTGTACGCATGTCCGGACTTCCCATCTGGGACAGAACGGACCCGTCAAGATATTCGACCATGGAATGAATGATCGACTGCGGATGCACAATGACGTCGATTTCTGAAGAGGGTCTGTCAAATAACCAACTCGCTTCAATCAGTTCCAGCCCCTTATTCATAAGCGTCGCAGAATCGATGCTTATCTTGGCTCCCATGGACCAGACGGGGTGGTTCAGCGCGTCTTCACGGGTCACGGATTGCAAGCGTTCCATACACGCCTCCCGAAACGGCCCCCCCGATGCGGTCAGGATGAGGCGTCTGACGCCTTTTGGATCATCTTCGAGCACTTGGAAAATCGCGTTATGTTCAGAGTCGACAGGCAGGAGTGTCGCGCCTGACGCCTTAACGGCTTTCATAAATGTTTCACCCGCGCAGACGAGGCATTCCTTGTTGGCCAGTCCGACATGATTCCCCTGCCCGACGGCGGCGAGTGTGGGTTCCAATCCAGCAGATCCGATAATCGCGGCCATGGTAAAGTCGGCATGACGTTTGGCAGCTTCGATAAGAGCCTCAGAGCCGAACCCTAATTCTACGTCCATATCTGAGAGGCGAGACGTGAGCTCAGCCGCTTTCGCCTCATCAGCTAAGGCGATGAATTCTGGATGAAATTCTTCCGCCTGCTCTGCGATAATATCGACACTGCTATTGGCTGTCAGCGCGACAATTTTATAAGCCCCCGCTTCGGCGCGTCGTACAATATCTAACGTATTCTTACCAATTGAGCCCGTAGAGCCCAGCACGCTAATCCGTTTTGTCATACTATCAGGCCCAGATATTCGGGAAGAGTGCGAGCATAATCGCCGCGCCCAGAACGGCGGCCATGAGACTGTCGAGGCGATCCAGCAATCCACCATGGCCGGGCATCAGCGTCCCTGTATCTTTCACACCCAGCTTTCGCTTAATCGCGGATTCAAACAAATCACCGAGAACAGAGAGTATCGCAACAGGCAGTGCCAGAATGGCACCATTCATCCAACCAATACCAACACTCCAGCCCACAAGAGCGCCGAGAATGACGGCAAAAATCTGTCCGGACACAAAACCGGACCACGTCTTGTTCGGTGAGATTGAAGGCGCGAGCTTTGGGCCGCCTATAAGCGAGCCCCCAAAATAAGCCCCAACATCAGCAGCGACAACGCAAACCACAATAAAGAGAAGGCGCTGGAATCCATCCGTCGAAAAACCAACGGCATTCCCACGCATCGCAATGATCAACAAACAGGGTATGACAATATAGGCCGCGCCCAAGGCGGCCCACCCGATCCGCGGCCCTTTTCGCGGGCTTGGACGAATAGCCTGTAAGCCAACAACGGAAAAAATTGTAAGTCCCACGGCAATGACGGCCAGGCCATATTGCATTTGCACAACATAGATAACCGCTGCGATTAACCCTAAAATTGGGGCAATATAGGCTGTCAAACGTGGCGCCGGATGGCTCATCCTGACCCATTCAAACAGCATGCGCGACCCAAACAGCGCGACGAGCGCTGCCCATATCCAACCGCCAAAGTAAAACGGAGCTAAACAGACAAGTAATAATGCGACGGCAGACCCGAACCGGACACCTAGGTTTTTCCACCTCCGCTTTGGCAAGCCGGACAGGTCGGGCATAATACCGTCTGACATTACGCGACTTCCGGCGTGTTCAGATTACCAAACCGACGGTCACGATTGTGAAATTCGGAGATAGCCGACTGAAGATCGGAGACTTCAAAATCCGGCCAGAGCACATCTGTAAAAATAAACTCGGCATAAGCCGCCTGCCAGAGGAGGAAGTTGCTAATCCGCTTCTCACCCGATGTTCGGATCACGAGGTCCACATCGGGTAGACCTGCGGTATCGAGGAAGGGTGCGAAGTCAGCCTCAGCCATATCCGACAAATCACGCCCGGCCGCAACGGCCCGCGCGGAGGCTCTCAAGATTTCATCCCGTCCACCATAATTAAACGCAATGTTCAAATTAAAGGCCGTATTATTTTTCGTCGTCTCTTCCACACGTTGGATGAGCGCGAGTAGGTCCGGCTTCAAACCTTTGCGCGACCCTAGTATCCGGACACGCACATTTCGCCCATGAAGCGTTTCCAGATCACTTTCCACATATTCGCGGAGTAAATTAAATAGAGCCGCAATTTCAGCCTTGGGCCGCGTCCAGTTTTCAGTCGAAAAACTGTAAAGCGTCAGACATTTAACGCCAATCTCTGAAGCACCCTCAACGACACGCCGTACAGTTTTAACGCCTTGCGTATGGCCAAACACACGAGGCCGATGACGGGCCCTCGCCCAGCGGCCATTTCCGTCCATGATGATGGCAATATGCGCCGGCATGGTTTGATATGTCGGCGTTACTCCCACCGTTAGACCTGCATAATCTCTGCAGACTTCGCGTCGAGCGCTTTTTCGATCTCTGAGATGACAGCATCTGTTGCCTTTTGGACATCGCCCTCATGGGCTTTGCGCTCATCTTCGCTCATGCCGTCTTTTTCGGACTTTTTGAGAGCATCCATCGCATCGCGGCGAACATTCCGCACGGCAACTTTGGCATTCTCTGCATAGCCACTTGCGACTTTCGTGAGATCGCGGCGACGTTCTTCTGTCAGGGGCGGCATGGGAATGCGCAAAGTCTGGCCGTCCATGACCGGATTAATGCCCAGATTGGATTGGCGCAGGGCTTTCTCAACACCCGCAACCATCGTCTTATCCCAGACATTCACGACTAACATCCGCGCTTCCGGCACGGTGATATTCGCGACCTGATTGAGCGGCATTTCCGATCCGTAAGCCGGGACCGTAATTTTATCGAGCAGAGAGGCGCTCGCCCGACCTGTGCGTAATCCGCCAAATTCGCTGCGCAGCGCTGTCACGGCGCCGTCCATGCGTTTGCGGTAATCCGCAAGGTTAAAATCATCAGCCATACGGCTCTCCTTAAGTCTTCATCACGTCTAATGCCGCCAAATGGCGAAATCAGGACCCGATTATGGTGCAAACGCCTTTTCCGGCCATAACACGGTCAAAACCGCCCTGATCCGCCAGCGAGAACACTATAATTGGGATTTTATTCTCGCGCATCAAGGTCACAGCCGACGCATCCATCACGCGGAGGTCGTCCGACAGGACCTTATGATAGGATAACTTGTCATAGCGCTTGGCATTCGGGTTGGATTTCGGGTCACTATCATAGACGCCGTCAACCTGCGTCCCCTTGAGTAGCGCATCGCATTCCATTTCCGCCGCACGGAGCGCCGCCGCCGTATCTGTTGTGAAATAGGGGTTCCCCGTACCGGCTGCGAAAATCACAACACGGCCCTTTTCCATATGGCGGGCGGCCTTGCGTCGGATATAAGGTTCGCAAACAGTTTGCATCGGAATGGCGGACTGGACACGCGTATCGACGCCGAGTTCTTCGAGCGCGGATTGCATGGCGAGCGCATTCATGACGGTCGCCAACATGCCCATATAATCGGCGGTCGAGCGTTCAATACCCGACGCCGCAGCAGACAGCCCACGGAAGATGTTCCCCGCCCCGATCACAAGTGCAATTTCGAGGCCCTTATCATGCGCGGCCTTAATCTCACCCGCGAAACGTTTCACTGTATCGGTGTCAATCCCGTAGGCTTGCGAGCCCATCAGGGCCTCACCGGAAATTTTCAGCAGGACGCGTTTATATTGGTAATCAGCCGACATGATATTCCCGCAATTCAAGGAGCGCGATGTGCGACTCCATTTCGGAACTGAATATAGGCATGAGAAGCGCGAGGGCTAGGATTGTTTTTCGTAGACCTCATAAGAAAAAAGCCGCGCCCCTTTCGGAACGCGGCCTCTAAACTCTGAAATCGAAGAGGGCTTAGGAGCCGGCAACCGCGGCTGCGACTTCTGCGGCGAAGTCTTCTTCTTTTTTCTCAATGCCGTCGCCGACTTCCATGCGGACATAGCCCGTCATTTTGATGTCTGCGCCGAGGGATTTTGCTTCATTGGCGATGATTGTTTCAACATTGTGATCCGGGTCCATGACGAACATCTGTGTCATCAGGACAGACTCTTTGAAGAACTTGACCATGCGGCCTTCGACCATTTTGTCGACAATCGCTTCCGGCTTACCGGATTCAATCGCTTCGTCTTTCAAAGCTTTACGCTCTTTTGCGACGAGGTCTTGGTCCAGATCGTCAGTTGTCAGTGCGAGCGGCGATGTTGCAGCAATGTGCATGGCGATTTTCTTGGCCAATGCACCGAGTGCGGCTTGGTCACCAGTGGATTCCAGTGCAACCAACACACCGATCTTACCCATTCCTGGTGCAACCGAGTTATGGATATAACCACTGACAACACCAGCAGACACGGACAGTTTCGCCATACGACGCAAGGACATGTTCTCGCCGATTTTGGCGACGAGCGATGTCAGGTAATCCGTGACAGTCTTACCTTCAACATGCGCTTCACGCAGCTCTTCAGTGTTGCTCACACCGAGAGCAGCCGTTGCGACTTTGGCAACTGCGGCTTGGAAGCCATCGTTACGGGCAACAAAGTCAGTCTCGGAGTTTACTTCTACGAGCACGCCTGATGTGGCATCTGTTTCAAATGCGACAAGACCTTCTGCCGCAACGCGACCGGCTTTCTTGTCCGCCTTCGCGATACCTTTCATACGCAACCAGTCGATTGCCTTTTCGATGTCGCCGTCATTTTCGCTGAGGGCTTTTTTGCAGTCCATCATGCCGGCAGACGTTGCGTCGCGCAGCTCTTTCACGAGTTTAGCTGTGATAGCAGCCATATCGGTCTCCTATTCGGATTAGATTTATTTTGATTCCGCGCTCAGATAGGTACCAGAGCGCGGGAATGTAAGAGCTTAGGCTTTAGCAGCCGCCGCTTGATCGGATTTCGCGCGAGGTGGCTTGCCGGAGACGATTTCTTTCGCCTGAACAACCCACTCACCGGCCGCAAATTTACCCGAAAGGTCAGCCGCAGCTTCAATCTCGGCGATCTTCTCGTCAGAAAGTTCCGCCATGACTTGCAGTGATGTCACACCAGCCGCTTCGAGAGCCGCTTTATATTTCGGGCCGATGCCGTCGATAAGCGCGATATCGGACAATGTCGGCGCAACAGCCGCTTCTTGTGCAGCCGATGCAGGCGCAGCCGTTGTTGGTTCTGCCGCTGGTGAAGGCGCATCAGGTGCGATTTCCGCCATTGGTGTTTGCAACATAACTTCTTCAATGTGCTCAGCAGCGCCGAGGTCTTGGCCGATTGCAGCCTGTGCTTCTGTCATACCGTCGAGAACGGCGTCAGCCATCAATTCACAATAAAGCTGAATCGCGCGGGCCGCATCATCATTACCCGGAATAGGCATGTCAGCGGAAGCCGGATCACAATTTGTGTCGAGGATCGCGACGACAGGGATACCCAAACGACGGGCTTCTTTAATCGCAATGCCTTCCTTGTTTGTGTCGATAACAAACATCAGGTCAGGCTTGCCGCCCATATCCTTGATACCGCCGAGCGCTTTTTCAAGCTTCTGCATTTCACGGTCAAGCTTCAGGTTCTCCTTCTTTGTGAGACCTGTATCAGCATCGGCACCTTGGTCACCCAAGAGCGCTTCCAGTTCTTTCAAACGGGCGATGGATTTTGTGACCGTCTGCCAGTTTGTGAGCATGCCGCCCAACCAACGATGATTGACGTAATATTGCGCACACCGCTTGGCCGCATTTGCGACGGGATCCGACGCGGCGCGTTTTGTACCGACGAACAGAACGCGTCCGCCTTTGGCAGCAACGTCACGTGTTTCTTTGAGGGCTTGGTGCAGCAGTGGAACTGTCTGGGACAGATCCATAATGTGAATGCCGGACCGGGCGCCAAAGATGTAGGACGCCATTTTTGGGTTCCAGCGATGTGTCTGGTGACCAAAGTGAACGCCGGCTTCGAGTAGCTGACGCATAGAAAATTCAGGAAGAGCCATGGGATATCTCCGTACTTCCGGTTAACCTAAGCCTGCGGGGTGACGATTATTAAATCGACCGGAATTGATGAGAGCCTATATGGCAAACACCAGACCGCAGACGCGAATTGAGAGCGCGACATAGCGGGGTTGGTGCGGAATGCAAGCGGTTTGTGCGGTTTGCAACGGGTTTCAATCACGCCTCTCTATCTTACAAGACGAACACTCTCATCCGATCTTGGTTCGATGGGATTGATGTTGGCTGAAACGTGATCAACATCCACATGAACGCTGGCCCCGTCACCAATGCTGATCTGATACCCGATAAAAGATGTGGCGGGCGCTTGATTTTCAAGCAAGCTCCCGCCGCGGAAATGGATTTTCTGCCCCGGGAGGTAAACCACGCCCGTCACAGACATACTGGATCCCCGACTAACAATCGATTCCGTTAGAAGGCCGTCAAGTTCACGGCCTGACCGCGCCGCCTCATGATAACCGTATCCGAATTGGAAATATTTTGGATCGCCATAGGTCGCGTAAGGATAAAATTCAGAGCTCCCCTTATAAGTTACGTCTTGAAAAAATGCCAAGTTCGCAAATTTACCTTTAACAGGCGCTCTTAACGATACTCGTGAGCCCTCATTTACGATTAGACGTGCACGATCACCTTGAAGAACAAAGGTGACATCATTGGCCGTAATGCGACTACCATTATCAAAAATCAGCGGACCGTCCTGTATGATATATGTCCCGGGTTCAAAATCGACTTTCTTGTTAAAGAAAACGAGACCGCCACAATATGTACCGGGCGAAAGCTTAACGCCTCCCGCCTCTGATTGCCAAGACGTCAAACTTGCATTGACAATATCGCTGTCCATACACGCCCCTGATGTGGGAGGCATTATATCAATAAAGGGGTCTTCTACAGACCTACATTCAGTATTTACAAATGGCTCAAATTTGCCCTGTGCGCCACCCGTGACACAAAAATCCTTTGAGCGGGCCTCTCCCCCGTGATCAATGATAGCCGCTTTTTGATGGCTCGAATTCACTTGCACCGAACAATTTGGGGATGTGAGTCTCGCGCCGCCGGTCACCTCAAAACTACGCTCACCGTCAGGATCAAGTGCGAGCATACAAATGACATCACCCTCCGTCACCTCAGCAGAGGATGAGTCCTTTACGCGGGAGGTCTCTTTACCAACAAGGTGCATAAAACTTGTTTTCAAATCAGCCGTCGCTTCGAGTGTGACACGCTCGGCCGTGGATTCCATGACTTGAAAGTCTATCTTATCGGCTTGAGACCCGATATTTTCTTGAAAATAGGTTCTGGCGGCCTCAGCCCGCGCTTGGTCCGTCAACGTCTGGTTGGCAATAGAAGCAAGAGCGGCATTATCTAATGCACTCGACAAGCGCGCTTCCAAAGCGCTGTTTCTTTGGCTGTCGACAGCAACTGAGACCGTTACCAAGACCGGAATAGCCAGTAGCGCCAAGAATACCGCAACCTGACCGCTTTCTGATGACCGAAAGCCGTCCAGCGGTACAATTATTTTATTATTCGCAGACATGCGTAACCTCATATTTTGCACCCACAAGTGAGCGTTCAAATAAATGTGAAACATGACTCAGTACTTCGGCACTATGGTTAACAAATTTGTTTCACATACCGCTGTTAAAACGTAGGTTAATCAAATATGACGAGAAATGCTCGTTCCGGCTTTACGCGGCGATCTCTACTATTGTCTCTACCGCACTATTTGCCTTGATCGCCTTCCGGATGGCCGGATCAATCCCCCACTTGCCCTCTAATCGCCAAGCCGCCTCCCGCATCTCTCCAATCGGAGCGATAATTTCGATATAGCCGCTCATCTGGTAAGGCGAGTTTTGCAGGCCTTCTAATGTCCGTTGAAGCTCATCAAGCGTCTCGATACTCGCCTGACGCAGACGGATTTTTAGGCCTGCTGGTGCGACGGGCGCAGCTTCCCCTGCCCCGCCTTCAACGCCATCCAGCATTTGCACGCCATCACAAAACAGACGCGTCTCGCCGTCATTGCGTTCAGCCTTGACCTGCATACGGATGATATTGCCGGCGGAGAGAATATCGCGATGCGGTGTCAGGATGTTCTCGCTGACAAGGACTTCATAATCACCCGTTGGGTCGGACAATTCGACAAAGGCAAAACGCTTGCCGCGTTTGGAGACGCGTTCCTGTTTCTTCCGCACGACACCGGCAACCGTGTAATTTCCCACGCCCGCATCTTCCAACCGCTCGGCCAGCATGAGCCCGGTCAGTTTATCCATATGCTCGTCCAGCGGATGACCGCCGAGATAGAACCCGACCGCGCCGAGCTCGTGCCCTAATTGGTCCATTTGCGACCAAGGTTCTGCATAAGTCAGGTCGGGATCTTTTATCTCAACCGTCGCATCACCGAACAGGCTGACCTGCGCGCTCTCCCGCTCCTGCGCGGCGAGGGTTCCCATACTCTGGATAAGTCCCGCATTAGCGAGGACCATGGCGCGGTTCGGCTCAATACAATCAAAAGCACCGGATCGAGCGAGATTTTCAATCGCGCGTTTATTCACCTGCCGCATGTCGACCCGCCGCGCAAAGTCATAGAGCGAGGTAAAGGGGCCGCCCTCCTCCCGCACGGCGACGAGATGTTTCATGGCTTCCAAGCCCACATTTTTTAACGCGCCAAGGGCGTAGAGAACATCGCCGCCTTCAACATCAAAGTCGGCCTGACTGCCATTGATACAGGGTGGTCGCACGGTGACATCCATCCGCTTGGCTTCCTGATAGAACTGGACCAGCTTTTCGACATTGGCGAGGTCGAGCGACATGATCGCGGCGAGGAATTCCGTGGTATGCAAGGCCTTCAGATAGGCCGTGCGGAAGGTAATCATCGCATAGGCGGCAGCGTGGGATTTATTGAACCCGTAGCCCGCAAATTCATTGACGAGATCAAAAATACCCGACGCTTGGTCTTTATCGACGCCGCGTTCGACAGCCCCATCAATAAATTTACCCTTTTGACGGTTCATTTCCGCCTGGTCCTTCTTCCCCATGGCCCGACGTAGCAAATCCGCGTCTGCCAAGGTAAAGCCGGACAGAACCCGGGCGATTTCCATCACCTGTTCCTGATAGATGATAATGCCGTAGGTCTCTTTCAGCGTGTCTTCGAGTTTGGGATGCGGATAGGTAATTTCCTGCCGCCCCCATTTGCGTTCGACATAATCGGGAATGTTCCGCATCGGCCCCGGCCGGTAGAGCGAAATCAGCGCGGTCAGTTCCTCAAGGCTGGCGGGCGCGAGCTTGCGCAACACATCCCGCATGCCCGAACTTTCCAACTGGAACACGCCCGCAGACAGGCCTTCTGCTAGCGGTTTGTAAGCGGCGGGGACGGTCGTCTTGAGATGGTCGACATCGACCTCAATCCCCTGCTTCTTCAGATAGCCCACACAGCGTTGGATCACGGTCAGCGTCTTAAGGCCCAAGAAGTCGAACTTCACGAGGCCCGCTTTTTCCGCCCATTTCATCGTGAATTGCGTCGCGGGAATATCTGCGCGCGGGTCCTGATAAAGCGGGACGATCTGCGTCAGCGGACGATCACCGATGACAACACCCGCCGCATGGGTTGAGGCATTGCGGTAGAGCCCTTCCAGCTTCAGCGCCGTGTCGAGCAATCGCTTCACGGCAGGTTCCGAATCCCGCGCGGCTTTAAGCGCGGGCTCCATGCTGATGGCCTGTTTCAGGGAAACCGGATTGGCCGGATTGGACGGGACGAGCTTCGCGAGACGGTCCACCTGCCCCAGTGGCATTTGCATGACGCGGCCCACATCCCGCACCACGGCGCGGGCTTGTAACGTTCCGAAGGTGATAATCATCGCGACCTGCCCGTCGCCATATTTGCGGCGGACATAGTCGATGACTTCGCCGCGTCTTTCCTGACAGAAGTCGATATCGAAATCGGGCATGGACACCCGTTCGGGGTTCAGGAATCGCTCGAAGAGAAGGCCGTATCTCAACGGATCCAGATCGGTAATGGTCAACGCCCAGGCCACGACAGAGCCCGCACCGGAGCCCCGCCCCGGTCCGACCGGAATATCGTGATCTTTCGCCCATTGGATAAAATCCGCAACGATCAGGAAATAACCCGGAAAACCCATCTTCTTGATAATATTGAGCTCAAATTCCAAACGCTCAAAATAAGCCTCACGCGGCTCGGCGAGTTCAACTTCGCTCAGGCGCTTTTCCAAACCTTTCTTGGCTTGGCTATCCAGAATATCATCCTCGGAATAGGACCCGTCACCAAAACTCGGCAGGATGGGCGCGTGTTTTGGCACGCGATACGCACAGCGCTGCGCAATTTGTAACGTGTTTTCAATCGCTTCCGGGAGATCGTTAAACAGGTTGACCATCTCTTCCGAAGATTTGAAATAGTGATGCAGGGAGAGTTTCCGACGGTCTTTCTCCAGCACATAGGTACTTTCCGACATGGCCAGCAAGACATCATGTGCCTTGTGCATATCGGGGTCGAGGAAATAGGGCTCATTCGTCGCGACGAGCGGGAGATTGTGCTTATAAGCTAACTCTAACAAGCCCGCTTCCGTGGCCGCACTTTCCTCAGGCGTATGACGCTGAATTTCGACATAGAGCCGATCCGGGAAAAGCGACATCAGACGCACCAGCCAGCTTTCTGCCTCGGCGGTCCGTCCATCTTTGATGAGTTTATTCAGGACACCGTCCTGCCCGCCGGTCAGGGCGATCACGCCCTCCGTATTGCCGTCCATACGGGAGGGTTTCAGATGCGGATAATCCGTCGATTCAATTTCGAGATAGCAAGCCGAGGACAGGTCCATGAGATTGCCATAGCCGGCCTCATCCTGCGCCAGTAAAACCAGCGTGCCATCGGGGTCTTTGTGGATTTGTCCGGGTTGGCGCGGGCCTTCCAGATCCATGGTCACCGTGACACCAATAATCGGCTGGACGCCCTCGCCCGCAACGGTTTCGCAAAACTCCAGCGCACCGCAGAGATTATTCGTATCCGTAATGGCCAGCGCGGGTTGGCGATAGCGCACACAACGCTCCGCCGTTTCACGGATTTTCAGCGCCCCTTCCAACATGGAATAGGGCGATCGCATACGTAGGTGGACAAAATCACGGGCTATGCGGCTCATGCGGACTCCCATCGGGGATTCGCGCTAGCCGCCAATCACCATCATCCACATTGTGACGACGGCAACGAAGCCTGCCAAGACGAGCGCGGAAGAAATGTCGTGGATGATTTGGCGTGTCATGAGTCTGTCCTGTTTCGTTTGTTCTATTTATGTTCTCACTTAATGAGAACAAAACGTCAACATGCTGTGAATAGACAGCCTGTGGATATTAAGATTCAGCCCACCAAACGTTGCCCTTAAAGGACGCTGACCTCATACCCACTCTATGACTCGCACCACTTTCACGCCGCGCACGGCTATGGCCATCATCATTGCAAACATGGTTGGCGTGGGCGTCTTCACGGCGCTTGGCTATCAACTTGCCGACATTGACAGCCTGTTTGCGATCATCATGCTCTGGGTGATTGGCGGACTAGCAGCCCTCTGCGGCGCACTCTCATATGCCGAACTCGGCGCGTCCCTGCCGCGATCCGGCGGGGAATATACCTTTCTGGGCGAGGCTTATCATCCCGCGGCCGGGTTTATCTCCGGCTGGGTCAGCGCGACGATTGGATTCGCCGCGCCGACCGCCGTCGTCGCGATTGCGTTTGCGGATTATACGGGCGCGATCTTGCCGGGCGGCGTGTCGCCCCTGATGCAGAAAATCATCGCCGTCGCGCTTGTCGTCATTCTTGCCGCCCTCCATGCGCGCTCACGCCATGTTTCGGGGGCGACGCAGACGATATTTACAGCCGTGAAAATCGCGCTCATCACCGCTTTTATTCTCGCGGCCTTCCTTCTGACCGCAGAGCCTCAGATCCTGGACCTCGCGCCAAAAGCGTCAGACCCCGCCGTCATGATGAGCATCCCCTACGGTATCGCGCTGATCTATGTCTCCTACGCCTATACGGGATGGAACGCGGCGACCTATGTATCGGGCGAGATGAGCAACCCGCAAAAGGACCTGCCGCGCGTCCTGTTCCTCGGCACTGCGCTCGTGACCGTGCTCTACGTCCTCCTCAATCTCGCCTTTCTCTACGCAGCCCCTGTCGAGGCGATGCAGGGCAAGGTCGAGATTGGATATATCGCGGCGGAAGGCATTTTCGGAGAGACGGGCGGGCGGCTGGTCGGCGGGATGTTGGCGTTGCTCCTCATCTCCACGGTGAGCGCCATGACCCTCGCTGGACCTCGCGCTTTGCAAGCGATTGGGGAAGATTACCACGCCATGCGCTGGCTGTCGAAAAGCACAGTAGAGGGTGTGCCCTGGCTGGCGATTTGTTTTCAGGCAGGGATTGCGATTTTCTTCATCCTGAGTTCGACCTTTGACGAGATCCTCGTCTTTGCGGGGTCGATGCTGGCCTTTAACAGCCTGCTGGCCATTGTCGGCCTGTTCGTATTGCGGTGGCGTCAACCGGATCTGCCGCGTCCTTACAAGACGTGGGGTTATCCGATTGTTCCGTTGATCTACCTGACGATTACGGCGGTCACCTTGGTCTTTGTGATACTGGACCGCCCGAAAGCCGCGCTAGGGGGATTGGCCCTTATCGCCGTCGGATTTCTCTTTTGGTTCTTAACCCGAAATCTGGGGCATAACAGGCGGAACCCACGGCACGACTAGGCCGTCCTGTACCGTTAGGACGCGGTCAAAGAACGGGACGAGGTTCATATTATGCGTCGCGATCAGGGCGGCGACACCCTCTTGACGGGTCAGGTCGAACAGGCTGCGGAACACACGGTCCGATGTCGCGGGGTCGAGGTTCCCTGTCGGTTCATCCCCCAGCAGCATTTGCGGACGATTGGCGAGCGCGCGGGCAATGGCCACGCGTTGCTGCTCCCCGCCGGACATCTCGCTCGGGCGATGGGTCAGGCGTCCGCCAAGGCCCATCCCCGTTAGCAGTCGCGCCGCTTCCGCTTCGGCCTTTTTCGCGGCCACGCCGGAGATCATTTGCGGGATGGCGACATTTTCCAGCGCGGTGAATTCCTTCTGCAGGTGATGGAATTGATAGACGACGCCGACACTCTCACGCCGGATCCTCGTGCGCTGATCATCGGGCAGTTTCAGGCATTCGCGGCCATTGATATAGACCTCGCCCGCATTCGGTTTTTCGAGCAATCCCGCTGCATGGAGCAGAGTCGACTTCCCTGAGCCAGAAGGCCCGACAAGGCCGACCATTTCGCCGGGATAAATATCAATATCCGCCCCCGCCATAACGGTCAGGGTTCCCCCACCCGACGGGTAGGAGCGGTGCAGATTGCGAACGGACAGAATAGGACGCGCCATTATTCGTACCTCAACGCATCAACGGGATCGATGCGGCTGGCTGAGAGCGCAGGCACAAAGGTCGCCGCCGCAGAAATCATGAAGCCCCAGAACGCAACGCCGAACACTTCGGCCCAAACGATTTTCACGGGAATACCGCCAGAGAGTTGATAGACATCTTCGGGGAATAGCGGCTGTCCTGTAATCGCTTCGATCAACGCCTGAATACCGCCAATATTCACACAGAAAAGGATGCCGATTATCAATCCGCCCAGTGTTCCGAGTATCCCGATCATTGCACCCGACATCAGGAAGATGCGCAGAATGCCGCCCTGCGTCACGCCAATTGTTCGCAGGATAGCGATATCCTTGGATTTGTTCTTCACCAGCATAATCATCGACGCCAGCACGGGGAACGCGGCGATGATCACGACAATCATGAAGATAAACCGCATCGCAATCTGTTCGGTCCGCAGCGCCGTCGCCGTCGATGCATTGCGCGCACGCCAGTTGGAGACAAATCCGGGCGCCTGTATCGCCTCGTAAACCGCGTCTTCAAGTTGGTCGACTTGGTCGGGGGCTTCCAACCTCAACTGTATTTGTCCCGTCAGTTTTCCGCCCTCAAACAGGGCCGTCGCCTGATCGAAATCCATGTAGATATAGGAGAGATCCGTCGTAATAATCCCGACGGAGAAAATTGCGCCTACCGTATAATTCTTACGAATGGGCTGTGGTCCCGTGACTGTCGTACGGGTGCGCGGTGAGTAGACGGTGATCTTATCCCCGACACTCAATCCCAAATTACGCGCCACACCGGAGCCAATCGCGATTTGATGGCTTGAACCAGCACCTTCCCCAAAAAATTCCAAAGAGCCCTGCGTCAGATTGCTGGAGATAATCTCAAACCCACGCAAGCGGTCGGGGCGCACGCCAATCACTTGCCCCAGCGAGAACTGTCCATTGGCCTGAACACCTGTGAAATCCTGCGTGAATTGAAAGGCCTCATTCACCCCATCAATCGCGGCGAGACGCTTCTCAAGCGCCGCCATGTCCTCCGCCGTGACATTCGGATCGGCGAGGTCGACATACATATGTCCCTCACTCCCAATCGTCAGGCGGATGACCTCGTCGCGGAAACCGTTCATGATCGACATGATGATTATCATCGCGGCAATGGCGAGCAGGATGCAGAAGAAGGAGATCGCGGCAATCAGGCCGACGCCGCCTTGGCTTTTTTTGGCACGCAAATACCGCGTCGCGATACGGCGCTCAATCAGACCGAACGCGCGGTTACGTCCCGTATTTCCGATCGGCGCTGACACTTACGCGAAAGCTTTCGTGACAAAGGCGACGGCCTCTTCCGGCGACATATTCTGCTTTTCGCCCGTCGCGCGGTCTTTCACTTCCACGGAACCGTCTTTCAGGCCACGCGGGCCGACGGCGATTTGGAAGGGCAGTCCAATCAGATCCATCCGCGAGAATTTCACGCCGATGGAACCTTTCTCGTCATCCAGAAGTGGATCAACACCCGCTTCTACCAGCTTGTTATATATGGTTTCTGAAACCGCATCTGACTCCTCATGACCGGGTTTGAGGTTCAGGACCCCTGCCCCGAATGGCGCAACGGATTTCGGCCAGATAATCCCATTCTCGTCATGGGAGGCTTCTATAATCCCGCCAACTAAGCGCGACACGCCTATGCCGTAACTACCCATCATGACGGTCTGCGGTTTGCCATTTGAGTCCATGACTTCGGCCTTCATCGGCGCGGAATATTTATCACCGAAATAGAAGATATGACCGACCTCAATGCCCCGCGCGGAGAGCTGCTTCTCCGACGGAATTTTTGCAAATTCGTCAGCATCATGCATCTCTTCCGTCGCGGCATAGAGCGAGGTGCGTTCCTCAAAAATGTGGCTCAAATCCCCCTCAAAATCGACATCGCCCGGAGGGGCCATTTCCACCAGATCCCGGTGACAGAAAACTTCGCTCTCTCCGCTCTCGGCGAGGATGACAAATTCATGTGACAGGTCGCCGCCAATCGGACCCGTATCGGCTTTCATCGGTACGGCCTTGATTCCGAGACGCGCGAATGTGTTCAGATAGGCCGTGAACATCTTGTTGTATGACCGCACCGCATCTTCCTTGGTCAGGTCGAAACTATAGGTATCCTTCATCAGGAATTCCCGTCCGCGCATGACGCCGAAACGCGGACGGCGCTCGTCGCGGAATTTCCACTGAATGTGATAGAGCATTTTCGGCAGATCTTTATAGGAGCGCACGAAGGACCGGAACACATCTGTTATCATGTCCTCATTGGTCGGGCCGTAGAGCATCTCGCGCTCGTGCCTGTCTGTAATGCGCAGCATTTCCGGACCATAGGCGTCATAGCGTCCCGTCTCGCGCCAGAGATCCGCGCTCTGAATCGTCGGCATCAGCATTTCGACCGCGCCGGCCTTATTCTGTTCCTCACGCACGATCTGCTCGATCTTCTTGAGAACCTTAAATCCGAGCGGCAACCACGTGTAGATACCCGCAGAATTCTGGCGGATCATCCCCGCCCGCAACATATAGCGATGCGAAGCGACCGTCGCGTCAGACGGCGTCTCCTTTAGGAGCGGTAAGAAGTAACGGGACAGGCGCATGAACGGTCTCTTTTTGCGTTGAAATTCCGCTTAACCGCACCCGTCCAATGCGACAAGACCTAACGGTTAATATAGTTCCCAAAGGCGTCCCAGGACACCCAGCCCGACAGGATGAGCGCACAGGTCAACACCCAGAGGATGGACGCAATAATCGTCGTCTGTTTGAACTTCTTCTTAATGTCCAATGTATGCGGTGCGCCGGGTTCTGACCCCTCGACAATATCATTCTCTTCCGCCTGCCCGCGAATTCCGATGGGCAGGATGATAAAGAGCGTGAGCCACCAAATGATGAGCCAGACGACGAGTGCGGAGAACCAATTCATGGACGCTATTTAGGCAATCAGGCGCAGAAGTCTAAGCCCCATTTACCGTGACGCGGTGAAATGAAGCAGGCCTAGCAATTTCGACCCTACCAATTTCTCCAGTGCGTCAGCTTCGCAATGTAACCCCAAATCGACCAAATCGCGCCCATATAGAGAAGCGTCAGGAATGTGGAAACGGCCATTAAGAGGACCGCTGGAATCATAAATCCTGCGGAACTTACTGTATCCCACAGGGGCGACAGGTCCGGCATAGTCTCAGACTCCCAATCGATGACCATTAGAAAATCGACGACTCCACTGGAATGAATCAGGATACCGAAGGCTAGCAAAGTAAAAATGGCCAAGGCAAAATATCCAACCAATCCCACAATCACGACGGCTCCCAATGTCGGAAGGGCATAGGGCTTCATCATATTCCAAGCCGAAAAGGGGCTAAAACTTTCGTCCCGCACCGATATGGCCGCCGCCGGTATAAAGCGAATGGCAACATAAGCCATTCCAGCCAAGAGACCGAGAAATGCGATAAAGAATATGAGCCCGCCTATCACTGCGACCACACCGGAGCTGGAAATCGCACTGCCGAGACCGAAAATAATGCCCAACAGGATCGCCATGGCAAAATAGACTCCCATGAATATCGCATAGAGGATCATACTAACGACGATCTTTGTGCCCAGAACACGCCATTCGTCATAGCCGAACCGCAAGGGAAACATACCACGGTCCTCACCGCGAATAATATTGCGGTAAAGTGCTGTCTCAACAGAAATATAAACGCCGACCTGCACAATATAGATCAGCATGAATAAGCCAAAACTCGCAAAGAATGGCCCGATGACAGCCCAGACTTCGGCCGGATCAGGCTCCCCGCCAGCACTCGCCGCATCCAGCTCAATGATGTTCTGGAACATAGAAATATAGGCTTTCGCAATCGGAATGCCTAAAAGTAAAAACGCGATCAGCAAAATGAACGTGCCCCACCCCAAGACGCGGAGCAGATAACCCTTCCCGCCGGGCAGGTTAAACACCTGACCCATCGCGGCTTTCATTTCGAATGGCGGCGTGTGTGTGGTCTCTACAGTCATGTTCGGGTCTCCTGCGGTCACGTTAGTCGTAGGGAGGTGCCGGGTCGAGGGAAATGCCAATCCCCGTTTATGGGGAAGTTAATCCGCGCTTTTGCCGCTTTGATAACAGTCAAAACCATACGCCCCTGTCACCCCGCACCAGCCTAAAAGGTGCAGATACGGGGCCTAACGTTTTCTGAGTCTTAGCTTGGGTTTGCTTGCGATAGGTCCCGCATCAAGTGCGAGATGACATTGAGTTTTGCGGCGCTGAGTGGTGGCCAATCCTCGTTTATAAAGAGAATGATCCCCACTTATAAAAGCTGTGTCATATTTATTCTCGTTCTTTCAGACACGGGACAGGCGAGGCCTCGCTTGCTGGTACTGAAAGACGGTGGGGTTGAGCATCCGGTTGTGAGAAGCCGGACTGCGCCGGACCTTTAGAAACGAGAGCCGACCGGTGGTTCCAAGTGGGCCAACTCCGGGGTTTATTCGACCGGCCGTTTCTTCAAAAACCGCTGCCGCGTGGCCGTGTTTGTGGTGTAAGCCGCATGCACATTGCGGAATTAATGCGGGTGTAAAACGCATTGATAGAAGGATTGAAGCGTAACGGTATCGCCGACACTTCGCACAGGTTCTTCAACCGCACGGCCTTTTGCGTAAAAACTTTTTTCTCTCTGGTTTCCCCATCGCGGGAGGTCACCACGCGGACTGTCCCATTCATCATGGACCTTCGCCTATCCCGCCGACCCCATGATGGGCGGTCGCAGCTTTCCCCTACCCGCAACACATTTACCGCATTGAACCCGCACAAATGAAAGTACATCATCTCTTCATGACTGATCCCATTAAAGATTCCGGCCCCGTTCTCGTCGGGAAGATGAAAATTACAGATGGTGAGCGGGCCAAGCGTAAAGAATTAACGCGCGCGCCGAAGCCAAAACTGGCCTCGACCCTCGTCCTGACCTGTGGCACGGGGAAACATCAGAAAATCCTTATGGGGCAACGGTCCAAGCGGCATGATTTCATGCCGAGCGTTTATGTCTTCCCTGGCGGACGCGTGGACCGCGCGGACAGCTACGCGCCCTATGCGGGGGAGCTTTCCACGCGCACGGCGCGCATTCTCGAATCAGCCTACTCTCCGCGACGCGCGCGTGCCGTTGTTCTGGCGAGTGTCCGCGAAACGTGGGAAGAAACGGGCCTCATGTTGGGCGCCGAGGCCCGCATGACGCGCAACCTCAATAATGAGAGCTATGATGCCTTTCGTGAGGCGGGTTATCTGCCGGACCTCTCCGGCATTGAGGTCTTTGGCCGTGCCGTCACGCCGCCCCACCGGCATAAGCGGTTCGATGCGTGGTTCTTTGTCAAACATATGGGCGATATCGCACCGCCCGCGATTACGGATAGTCATGAACTGCTCAATGTCGGTTGGTTTACGTTTGATGAGATCGAAAAGCTGGAGACGCAACGCGCCACGGATATGATGTTGCGCGTCCTGAAAGGCTATCTGAAAGCCAATAGCCCGCCTGAGACCATCTTCTATTCCCGTGCGGTCCGCGGAGAGTTTAAAATGTTGCAGTTTCCGTAAAGGCTATTGCGAGTCTATCGGTTGACAGCCCCGCCCACAGCGCCTATCCGCGCGCAACTGTTTTACCTGTAAATGAGGACTACCCGTCATGGCGAAGCCCACCACTATCAAAATCCGCCTGAACTCAACAGCAGGCACTGGTTACTTCTACGTCACCAAAAAGAATTCCCGTACAATGACCGAAAAAATGGTCAAGAAAAAGTACGACCCCGTCGTGCGCAAGCACGTCGACTTCAAAGAAGGCAAGATCAAGTAACGATCTACTCGATTTGAGTTTGGGTGATTATCCCACGTAAAAAGCCGTCCCTCCCGGGGCGGCTTTTTCATTAGGCCGCTTGACGAACTGCCGCTGGCAAAGCTTTGTTCCGGCCGGATTGCTTCGCTTTATAGAGCGCATCATCTGCCCGTTTGAAGACGTCGCGCAAGCTCTCTCCAGGCTCCGCTTCCGCAACACCGACAGATGTTGTAACTTGTAGGGCTTCGCCATCCACGAAGATGGGTGTGCCCGCGATCAGCGCCCTCACCCGATCCGCGGCGACTAAGGCTTCACCAAGCTTCGTTTCCGGCATCGCGATCATAAATTCCTCGCCGCCATACCGTGCAACAACATCTACGGCGCGCATATTCGTGACGAGCCGTGCTGCTGTTTCCTTTAAAATCTGATCTCCCATGTCATGACCGAGGATATCGTTGACCCGTTTGAAATGGTCGATGTCGAACACCATGACGGAAAACGCTGTGTCGCGGGTTTCCAGCGCATCGAAAAGCGGTTCCACAGCACGATCGAAATAGCGACGATTACCCAAACCTGTCAGCGGGTCAGCCACAACCATTTCGAGATTCTCGTTGAAGTTCTCGCGCAGGGAATCAGCGTAGAATTTCCGGCGCAGCAGAGTCTGCACCCGCGCATTCAATTCCTGCACCTCAATCGGACGCATGATCGTATCATTTATGCCGATATCATAGGCGCGGACGAAACGTGTTTCATCTTCGGGATCACCGATGACGAGGATCGGGACATCTCGGCTTTCCTCGTTGAATTTCAGGGAGGCGCAGACGCGCAAACCATCGAAGCTGTCGGCCACCAAACTCACGATGACTGCATCTACACCTGTCTTTGCGAGACGGAGCGCTTTCACCGGATCACTCTCAATGACGATTTGATGTTTCTCCCGCAAGGGCGTGGAAATTTTCTCGGCATTGCGCTTATGGTCATCGACCAGAAGGATACGCCCGCGTTGTTTCTCAATTGTCTCCAGCAAGCTACGTGAATTGGAGAGCGTATGGCCCGTATGGCTCAGGAGTTGGTCCGTCACCATTTTCAGGCGCAGCAGTGAACGCACACGCGCCATCATATTGAAATCGTCAATCGGCTTTGTGATGAAATCATCCGCACCGGCTTCCAGCCCGCGAATCCGGTCCTTTGTCTCTTCGAGTGCCGTCACCATCACAATAGGGACGTGCCACGTATCAGGATTATTCTTGATGCGGCGGCAGGCTTCGAACCCGTTCATGCCAGGCATCATCGCATCCATCAGAATGAGATCGAGCCGCTCGGACTGCGCAACTTCCAAGGCTTCATAACCGCTGCGCGCGGTCAGGACGTCATAATACTCCGCCTGCAATTTGACCTGCAGCAGATGAATATTCGGGGCGAGATCGTCTACGACGAGAATTCTTGCGGACACGACCTTATGCCGCTTCGGCGAATTTCCGCACTTTGGCGAGGAAGGACGACACAGTGATCGGCTTGGCGATGTAATCTTCGCAGCCCCCGTCACGGATGCGTTTCTCGTCACCCTTCATGGCAAAAGCCGTGACAGCAATCACCGGAATATCGGCCAGTGCCTTATCGTCCTTGATCCATTTGGTGACTTCGAGTCCGGAGACTTCGGGAAGCTGGATATCCATGAGGATGAGATCAGGCTTGAAACTCCGCGCAATGGAAATCGCTTTCAGCCCCTCACGGGTCTGACGTGTTTCATATCCATGCGCGTCGAGCAGATCGGTGAACAGTTTCATGTTCAACTCGTTATCTTCGACAATGAGGACTTTCTTCGGCATTTTTCTAAGCATATCCCGTTTCACCAACTTGACGGTCACATCGTTCAGCCCGTGTGACCTGTTCTTGTTCTGATAACCGGACCCTGACAGAATATCCTTAAATCGGAGTGTACCTGCCGGTTACCTGTGGTTAACCACGAATCTTATCCGCAGGCCTTTCCACAGAAAGAACATTGAGTGAACATTGTAAAGATTCTATAAAGAGGCCATGCCCACCCCTGTCACAGATATATCCAGATTATGTCGCGATTGCGGTGCGGCTTTGCTTGCTGCTGAAACCTGCGCGAGCTGCGGCGGGTCGCGCTTTCTGGCACATCCTGAATTGGGACGGCTCTCCATCGCGCATGTGGATTGCGATGCATTTTATTGCTCGGTCGAAAAGCGGGATGATCCGTCGATTCGCGACAAGCCTGTGGTTGTCGGCGGCGGAAAACGCGGCGTCGTCTCGGCGGCTTGCTATCACGCGCGGATATATGGTGTGCGCTCCGCAATGCCGATGTTCCAAGCGCTCAAGCTCTGCCCTGACCTGACCGTCGTCAAAGGCAGTATGGATAAATACGCCTATGAAGGCGGGCGCATTCGGGAGATGATGCGGGCCCTGACGCCGCTCGTCGAACCGCTCTCGATTGACGAGGCGTTTCTGGATCTGACGGGCACGGAAAGATTGCATGGCCGCACACCCGCCCAGAGCCTGATCAAACTCCAGAATGATGTGTTGCGAGAGATCGGTGTGACGGTTTCCATCGGCCTGTCCTACAATAAGTTCCTCGCCAAGACGGCGTCAGACCTCGACAAGCCGCATGGCTTTGCCGTGCTGGGGGAGGAGGATGCGCAGGCGTTTCTCGCCAAGCAATCGGTTGGGTTCATCTATGGCATTGGTCCCGCTTTCGCAGCGAAGCTGGAAAAAGCGGGATTGAAGACGATTGCCGATGTGCGGCGGAAAACGGATCGGCAGATGGCGGAACGGTTTGGCGATCACGGGCTGCGTCTCGCAAGGCTGTCGCGCGGAGAGGACTACCGCAAAGTCAATCCGACGAGTGACCGGAAATCCGTCTCGGCAGAAACAACATTCAACACAGATATTTCTGATCTGGAAAAGCTGAAGGACAAGCTCTGGCAGGTCTGTCTAAAAACGGCAGATCGGAGCAAAGCGAAAAATTTAGCTGGGCGGACCGTGACGCTGAAACTGAAATCCTCGTCGTTCAAATCCATCACGCGGCGGCGGACGTTCCAGCATCCGCTCCAACTCGCGGATGCCATCTTTGCGGCCCTTGAACCACTGCTGGAAGCCGAGGCGGACGGATATAAAAAATACCGTCTGATCGGCGCGGGGATTTCGGGCCTGACGGAACCGCTGGGCGATGTAGCCGATATGCTGGACGAAAAAGCCGCCAAGCGCGGCGCGGCGGAACGTGCCAGTGACATTGCCCGCGCGAAATTCGGAACGGACGCTGTGAAGACCGGACGCGGTCTGCGCTTGCAGAAAGACCGTGAGGAAGCGCGCGGCAGTCTCGCGGAAAGCCTGCCGAGCAAGCCTCGCGTCGATGATTAGAGCTTCGGCGTCCGCCCGCGTTCAATCCAAGCCACGGCAGTACAAAGTATCGTGTATGTGGTCAGCATGAGCACACCCAAGGTCACGCCTTGCGGGCCAGTCTTCGGGTCAAACGTACCCGCCTGGACCTCAAATCCCGGAATGAGAACAAATATAATCTGGAGCAGAACCATAAAGGCGAAGAGCAGTCCCAATCCGACTTCAGTCTTCCGTGATCCAGTGGTCGCGCGCATCCAGAAAATAAACGCTGCCGTGAGGAGGCCAATTTCCATCGCAAAGGCGATGAGCGGCGCATTCCATAAACTAAAGCCAAGTTCAGTCGAACTCCCGGGCCATAATGGCAAATCAGGACGATGCACAATCAAGTCCAGTACCCAATGCGAGAAGACGAGCCCAAAGATAACCCAAAATCCCTTCGCCCCTGATTTCTGGCGATAGAGTTTGAACAAAACGCCGCCCAATGCAGCCCACCCAAGTGACGTCAGAAAACTGTGCGAGTAAGGAATGGTAAAAAGCGGCGCGCCCTCGACCATCCGTGTTTCGCCCTCGAGGCCCAGAATAACGAGGATCGCAAAGACCACATCGATGAACTGTACAGCCAGAAACCCAACCCATAGCGGAACGAGCGGTGTGCCCTTGCCGCGCTGCGTGTCCCAGACCGCAGGACCGTAATGCCCCATAAACATCGCTAGAAAAGCGCCACAGTTTCGAGTTCCAGAATGATATCATCTTTGGATCGGCTGGCACTATTGCGCCAATCGACAGCTGTGACCTTATTTAGAACCGTACCGTCATAATCGACCATAATCATGGTCGGTGTGCCAACAATTTTTTCAATGCCAAACCGTTGTGCGATATCGATATTCCGATTTTTCTGTCCAACATCGACATAGGTCACGACGAAATTCCGGTCTAGCAAGCCCATAATATCTTCGTCCTGCGTGAACCATCCGGCCAGTGCGCGGCTGTCATGGCACCAGTTTGCGCCCATCACAACGAGCGTAATTTTGCTTTCGTCTATGCCCTGCGCTAGCGCCGCATCGACGTCAGCGGAGGCGTCACGGGTCTCATCAAAGAGTCGGGCTTCCGGGTGTTCTGCGGCAGACGCAATCGTCGTCGCGGCGAAGGATGTGCAGCCAACAGCGAGGACGGCAATGAGGAGTAGGGATAGGAGTTTCATAGCGACAAGCTAACCCGATTTTAGTTGCGCGCAAGGGCAATGCGCGGTCTAAATCCCCATGTCATTCTTTCGCTTCTTCCGTCGACCTCAGAAAACCGAGCCAATCACGCGTCCCAAAATCGTACCGGTTCCGACACCTCCGGTTTTAGAGGAGAGAATACGGCCTGAATTGCGACAGCCATCTTCCGATGCAGGATTGGATATCCGTCGCTATTTTCACAATCAGCAGCATTTCCAATGCTACACGTCTTGGTTCGGGCATTGGGGCGGCTGGATCAGTGCGGGACATTGCCTGACCGAGGCGCAAGACCACCTGCCGGATTTCGCATCGGGTCAGTTCATTAAATGGCCCGATGGGCTGGATGCGGCGCTAGTAGATTGCAACCTACCTGAAATTCGCCCCACAGACCCTGTGATTGGACAAAACGTTATCATGAAGGGCTTTCCGGCAGGCAGCCGCACGATGGAGAGCCGGACAGGCCGCGTCTACCACCAACGGATGCCAGGCCAATATATTGCGCATATTTTCGAGCCGGATGAACCCGTCGTCACAGGCATGAGCGGCGGTCCCGTTCTGGACGCCAAGACAGGTCAACCCATCGGCATCATCATCACGCGGAATAGTCCAGCAGACCTCAATAATGATCGCGACCCCGATGAGAGTGCGGATTTCGTTGCGCTCTCATCCGTATGGGATGCCGTTAAGGCTGCGGGAACTTCCTGAATGTGGCGGTCCTCATAACTGCACCCGCATCGCGGTGCTTTGCGGCGGCCTGATAATCCGGTAGCGCGAAGAAGTGCTTGAGATGATCCATGTCGCGAAATTCCAGTAATACGGCTTTGTCACCTGGCATATCCGAGAACCGGCCAGCCTCATCATTACCAAGGACTTTCACACCTTCGCGCATGAAAATCGGCGTCGAGAGCTCAACATAGCGATTATACTCAGCCTTATCAGTATATTCGGCAGACGCAAAAACGAAGATAGACATAACGTCTCCTAGATGATGACCAATACGACCATGGCAAAGAACACGAGGGTCGAGAGAGAAAAGAGCGAGAAGCGGAGCATGACCTTACCCGCGCTGACCTGCACAAAACTATGCAGGACGCGTAACGCGACATAGGCCCAAGCGGCATAATGCAGATGATAGGAAATCTGCCCCGCAAATGTGGCATAGAACATCAGAGCATAGAAAATCGTCGGCTGCTCAAGGAGGTGATTATAGTTATGAGCGGAGGCCTGCACCGAGAGCGGCAGATCTTGTTTCCAAGACCCATCCGGTGATTTCGCGGTCTCAGGTGCAATTTTGGCTTTCTGCATCGCCGGTATCCGACGGGCATACATCAGCACCCAAATGAGCAACGTCCAGATAATGAGCGCCAGAACCGGTGCGAGAAAAGCTTTATCGGTCATATCAATCTCCCCAAATTTCGGCTTAGCTTAGCCCAATAAAAAAAGGCCTGCACGGTAAAACCGTGCAGGCCCGTCAAACAGTAAAAGGCGTTAGCCTTATGCCATGTTGATATTTTCAACGGCTGTTTTGCCGGTGCGCTGATTAACAGCTGTATCAAACATAACTTTATCGCCTTCGTTCAGGCCTTGAAGACCGGACTTTTGAAGCGCTGTGATATGAACAAACACGTCACCACTTCCGTCTTCGGGCTGAACAAAGCCGAAGCCTTTTGTTGTATTGAAGAATTTGACCGTACCGGCCTGCATTGCGTCGGACATGTAATTTTCCTTTCACGTCATATTGTGCGCGACCAACTGGGCCACGCGGTAGTCGAAAAAGGGAAATCAAATCTCACTCAGTTCGGTGCGGACGAAGCCTCACCTAGGCTGGCCGGGTCGTCAGGCCTATTCTCGATATTGGCCATATGGGCGTGATGCCATCGAAACACAAGACAAGTTTATGTGACAGTCACAGCCACGCCCATCCTGAGCCTAAAACTTCACCCGTGTTCCAACCGTGAGTGTCAATCCATCCGGATCATCATCCAGGTCTGCATTAAATCCATCATTTCCATTGGCAATAAAACGGCGCTCTGCGTCAATACCGTATGTTTTGAAGTAGCGACCCTCAACGAAGACATCGAATTTCTCAGTCGCATTCAGCGTTACACCTGCAGCTGAAACCGTTGCAAAGCCTGTATCCTGCCCTTGAGCGGCAAAAGTTGGCGCAGTTGCGACGCCGTTATTCGGGAAATACTGAATGTCGGAGTCAACCACGCCCAAGCCGATACCGCCGCCAATATAAGGCACAACGCGCTGATTATCTTTCCAACGAATGTCATTGTAAGAGTTGATGAGATAGAAAGTCTGAGATTGCTGACCAGAGAAGGTCTGATTTCCACCATTGAAGTTCCCGCCATCAACGTCCGACTCGAAATGGCTTATTTCCAGTTCTAAACGAGGTTGGAAGACATTCAGAAATTTAAACGGTAAGCGCCCGCCGACTGCTGCACCGTAATAAACATCTGAATCAAGATTAGCGCCAACATCGGCATTTGCACCCGCTGCACCGGGTACGCCCGCCGCAGGCTGCTGCGTACCCTCAAAATCGGCATCAAACGGAAAAGCTCCCCCAACAAAGCCGGACACATAGACGCCCGATCCATCAGCGGGTGTTTTATCGAAAATACCGGCCTGTGCGCCGGACGCGAAACTAAGAAGGGCTGCCGTGAAAATGGCAGTTTTGAAGGTGGAACGCATGATGTCTCTCTCTAATTAATGACGTTGAATGCGAGCGTGCGGTTAGGCCCATCCGATCAGAAAAACATGTCACGTCCTTTCAACTGGCCGTGAAAGAGATGTGAAAGCAATGTGAGGTGCAATTTAGAACAACTCACCCTGGCCGCTCACATGGCTTGGCACGCGGAAAAGACTGCGGTTCAATGGTTGACGGTCTTCTCGCGGGATGATGTCGTATTTCCGTTGTGCCATGCGATAGCGTTGCGTGATGAGTTGCGCGAATGGCGTACGCGGTTCGGCAACCCTCACCCAAGATGGGTCATAGTCACGACCGTTATTCATGACATGGATATGATGCAAAATGCGGCGTGCGCGGTTGGGTGCGTAAGTCTCCAGCCACTCTTTGAAAATCGGCGCGACTTCCTGCGGCAGGCGGAGGATTGTGAAAGCCGAGAACGTCGCCCCGTTATCCGCCGCCCGCGCCATGATGCCTTCCAGCTCGCTATCGTTCAGACCCGGGATCATAGGGCCGAGCATGATACCCGTCTGAATTCCGGCCTCTGACAGCTGGCGGATGGCGTCAAAACGCTTATCCGGCGTCGAAGTCCGGGGCTCCATCGCGCGGGCGAGGTGTCGATCCTGCGTTGTGATAGACATCATGACCCGCGTGATATTCTTTGCGCCCATCGGCGTCAGGAGATCGAGATCGCGCAGGACCAGCGCATTTTTCGTTAGGATGGAGACCGGATGATTGAAATCATGCAGGACCTGCACAATCCCGCGCATGATGCGCTGTTCCCGTTCGACGGGCTGGTAGGCGTCGGTATTCGTCCCGATCTGGATCGGGATGACCTTATATCTTGGGCGCGATAATTCCGCCGTCAGCAGTTCCGCCGCGCCAGGCTTGGCAAAGAGATTCGTCTCGAAATCCAACCCCGGCGAGAGGCCGTGATAGGCGTGGGTGGGCCGCGCAAAACAATAAGAGCAACCATGTTCGCAGCCGCGATAAGGATTGATCGACCGCGTCATAGCGACGTAGGGCGAGCGGATTTTATTGATGATCGTCTTTGGGAATTCCGGCGTGACCGTTGTGCGGCGGCGTGTCCGGTCCTCCTCCGGCAAGGCGTCCCAATCCTCATCCGTTTGCTCGCGACTTTCCGGCTCATACCGGCCCGAAGCGTTCCAGCGCGTGCCCCGCCCCTTTTCTCGCAGAGCGATATCACGGGATTGCGGTTTGAATGACAGAATATGCGGTTGGGCCATGGCGGGACTCCGAAAAGAGAGATATGATCCGCAAAGGCCCAAGAGGATCAATTGAGACAGATATAGGATTTTATTCCTTGTTCGCAAAGCCGGATTTCGACGCGGCTGTGGGTAAGTCGTTTTGAGTTGCACCGATTGCCAGCAAATCGGATGACCCCCTGTGCGCACGACAAAATCATCGTCCCATTTTTGCATAGCTTGGCTTCCCGAAGCTGTGTTCTCGAACCCGCGCGGCATCCTTACCTTCCGACACATGACACATATTGAACTCTTCGGCTTTGCCGCCGCGATCCTGACATCGCTCTCCTTCTTCCCCCAGGCCCTGCTCATCCTGCGCACGGGTGAGACGGCGGGAATCAGCCTCGTCATGTATTCCATGCTAACGACGGGGAAGGTCTGCTGGTTGACCTATGGCCTTCTCGTCACGAGTTGGCCACTGATCTGCGCCAATGTCGTGACGCTCTCCCTCGCCTCTCTCATTCTGACGATGACGGCGCGGGGTAGATTGTCTAAGCGGTCCCAAACCCACCCGGCGACAGCCTGACGAGGACCCGCATCATGGATCACATCACATTGCTCGGCTATGTCGCCGCCATTTTGACATCCCTGTCCTTCATTCCACAGGCTTGGCTCGTCATTCGTACGGGTCGCACGGACGGAATCAGCTTGCTGATGTATGCCGCCTTTACACTCGGTGTCGCGTGCTGGCTCATCTACGGCCTGTTCATTCAGGCCTTTCCAGTCGTCGCGGCCAATGCTGTCACCCTGACGCTGGCCGTCATCATCTTCACGGTCACGGCGCGAGAGCGCTGGGCGTCCCGCAACGCAATTCGCTAGCCCGCAATCAGCATATCATCATCCAGATAGGCCTCGGCCATAATCCGCAATCGCGGTGAAGGATTATCCGGCAGGGCCAGATGCACTGTGCCAGGCGACAGTTTCCGCACCTTCTCCCCAAATTCAAATCCGATGCCGAGGTTTAGCCAGACGGAGTAATCCTCAAATTCGCGCGCCTCGACCGGACGGTCCACATGAAGAAGGATGGTCTGGACAAGCGGGTCGGATTTCACCGCCTGAAAATATTTATAGACGATATCCGTCGGCCCCTCCGTAATGGCCAACGCCTGTTGCCGATTGGCAAAGACGCGACCCGTAATCTGCAACTGCTCACAAATCGAGACGCTCTGGCTCGAAACCTGATAGGCCATTTTCGGCGTCATCTCGTCCGCACAGGTCGAGGTATAGATATATTGAGAAATTGACACACCGCTACTTTAACGCCGCCCTGTTTCAAAGATGTGGGGAAATAGGGTTACTCAAATATTAATCCGGCTTTCGATAAATTGCGAGCCTTCAGAACAAGCGCCATCCCCCGCTGCCCCGGTTGAAATTTTGATTTCAACGTGGGTGACAGCCAAAGATATAAAAGCGGGACGTCCGCGTGGTGACCTCCGTGATGGAGACCAAAGATAGAAATGTTTTACACGAAGGCCAAGCGCATGAGGTCTGAGGAGAGGTCGGCGATACCGTTACATCTTCCAAATCTCAGCTTTGTCGGTCTTTAAGCGACAAAGCCCTGCACTCTGCATATTTAGCTCACGCCAAATACGCCGCCACACGGCGGTGCGTCTCCAACGGCGGCCTTACTTGACTGCGGGTGTCTAAACCCGTCAGGCGCTCGCGGCTGGGCTCCTCCACATCCGCGTTACCGAATGCTTCTAAGCACACCGTCCTTCGATACCAGAAAGCCAACGATCTCTTGCCTGTCCCATGTCCGAAAGAACGAGTTTGAATATAGGGGCAAACGGAAAACCGGGGATCATTCTCTTGGAATGGGGTCTAATACCCTGATTTCACTTATGTCTCAGTCCGCTATATATGCGGATTAAGTTGAGCGGCCTTAAACCGCCCCGAAAAGACAGAGTGTAAAAGACATGAAACGATATAGCCTTAGCCTGACTCTCGCGGTTTTACTGCTTTCGGCCTGTTCAAAACAGCCATCAGCGGCAGATAAACCTCGCGTGGCTGCTCCCGATTATGCGACCGCCGCGCTTGATCTCTCCACGCCCGAAAACACGGCCTATTCCATGATGGTCGCCATGTATCGCGGCGATACGGATATGGTGGATGCGGTCTTCGCGGAGGGTGGAACCCTTCTCCGCTTACGCCCCGAAGGCACAATCGCCAGAGACGGCCTGCCCCGCTGGCGCGACTGGGTCGGCACGTTAGAGGTCGGCTACGCCCATGAAGAGCTATTTGAGATGAAGGTCGAGCGTTTCGGAAAACTCGCCACCGTCTGGGCTCCTTTTGTGATTGACGTGGACGGCAAACGCGTCGGATGCGGCGTCAATCAATTCACAATGACCAAGATGGATGACGGGTGGCGCATTGTGTCAGGCATGGACGTCCAAGCACCGAAGGACAGCTGCGGGACGTTTAAAGCGAATTATAAAAACGAGACCTGATAAGCAGCGTCACGACCGATGCGCCCAGCGCAAGGCAAAGGGGTGAGTAATAAAGGCGGTTGAGCGTAAGAAACGGCTCTTCCGGGGTGATACCCGCCCAAAATGGCGTGAAGCCGATAATACCGCGCGCCAGCAAAACCAAGGCAAACCCTGCTCCCAAAATTTGGAATATCCAGATGGGGATGGACGCCAAACGCACGGCTCCGCCAAGGCTCAAGACAATCACCGCCCCAATCAACAAAGCCACAGTAACGAAACTACAGGCCCAGAAATTCGGCATTTGCGTAATGCCCTTCGCTCCGACCACAGCCCGCGCGAGGCTGGCTTCGTCTTTGGCGGGCCAATAAACGTTAATCCCCCAAAGCAAATGGAACAGCGCGATGAGAAGCAGAATAGCCGCCGTGATTTGGGAGAGGAGCGTCACAGATTATCGCCGAGCCTAACTCGCGCCCATGCAAAAGGCGTTGAGCTTATGCCCGTCCAAATCCCGGAAATAGGCCGCATAAAACCCGCCGCCGCGTAGTCCCGGTTCACCTTCGCAGGTTCCGCCCAGCGAGAGCGCCAGATCGTAAATCCGTTTCACATGGGTTTGGTCATTGGCCAGTAACGCCACCATACTGCCATTCCCGACGGACATGGGATTGCCGTCATGCGGATGAATAATGGACAGCCCGGCCTTATCCCCCGGTTTGCCCCACGCGATAAACCCATCCTCCTCCGACCCCATCATGCGGGGCGTGTCCATTTCAGCGGCGATGGCGTCGTAGAAGGCCGCTCCGCGTGCGATGTCTGAAGTTCCCAGGGTTATGTATCCGATCATGGTTTGGGCTCCTGTCTGGGTCGGGAGAGCATGACTAAAAACCTGTAATTTAGCAAGGTGCGAGAATTTGGGATTAAAATTGGATTCTAACCAGAGCGAAGCGAGACCGAGTTCAATGCCTTTCCCACTCTTGTGTCCTGCAATAATATTATCTCGATACGTTGCCTGATAAAGCGATTTGTGAGGCCTTCATCAATACTTGATCATCAAAACCGGAACTCGCAACATCCGGCACAACCCCAATTCCGTCAATACCGACACCATTTGCGACAAACATCTTTTCGGAAGTAATCTTCAATGCTCCGTAGCGCCCGCCATCTATCGGAATCACTGTTTGTACAACTCCTTTCCCTGCGGTTTGTTCACCCACAATAATCGCTCGATTTCGCGCTTGCATCGACAATGTAAAGAGCTCAGCGCCTGATCCAGTGAACTCATTTACTACAATAATGATAGGCCGCTCCTGCATTACATCGCCTTTTTCCGCAGTGTATTTTTTAATGTTTTTGATACCTCGACCTTGAGTATAGAAAATCTCACCCCCGTCCAAAAATAAGTCTGCCATATCAGAGCATGAGACTAGGAGGCCTCCACCATTTCCTCTTAGATCAATAATAAGGCTCTCTAAAGGACCATCTGGAGACGCGTTTAGAATTTTTAATAAAGGACTAACATCCTCAACAGTTGAACTGTTAAAACTTCTAATTTGAACAACTACGACGTTATCTTTGCGATGGAAAGTTACATTTTTTTCTGTATTTATTTCGCGAGTGAATTTTATTGTTCGTCCAACACCGCCCCGTTCAAAACGCACCGAAACTTCACTTCCGGGTTCACCCCTTAAGCTTTGTGCTATTCCCAAACCCTTTAACCTCGAAACAATCTTCTCATTAATCGCAAGAATTTGATCACCGGGAAGAATGTTATTTCGAGCAGCCGGTGAATTTGTCCTTACTCTGGAAACAAAATACTTTTCATCGGCAACCATTATGCTCAAACCAATGTCAGCATCGTCACTAGAACTATTTAATCTCAAAGCTCGAAAACGATCCTTTTCAATATACTCACTTCGGGGGTCGAGCCTTGCAACAGCGTCATGTATTAACGTAGGCAAATCTTTTTCAGATGTACTGACTTCATCAAAGTAATCATCATTAATCCAATCAGTTTCACCAATATAGTTCTTAGAAATTTGCCCTAAAACTGTCCCAAAAATTTCATATTTTTCAAGGCGTGGATCATCCTCAGCTATAGTGGCGCAGGCAGACAAAACAAACAGGCAAAAAAACACTAAAGTCCGCATGTTGAAACTCCTTGATGTTTTCTGATCGAACGACAAGCGATTTCGAACTATAAAATTAAATTGAAAAAAAATCAGTCAATCGGCTCGCGTTGCGTGCCGTCCTCGCTGAGATAAATCTCCCCGCCAAGTTCCTTAAACTTCTCGGACATCTCATCCATGCCAGCTTGAGCCTCATCCGGATAAAGCGCGGCGCGTTCATTATCGCTCAACCCTGCCGCATATTCCCGCACTTCCCGCGTAATCTCCATGGAGC
This sequence comes from Litorimonas sp. WD9-15, assembly GCF_050271975.1. Taxonomy (NCBI): domain Bacteria; kingdom Pseudomonadati; phylum Pseudomonadota; class Alphaproteobacteria; order Maricaulales; family Robiginitomaculaceae; genus Litorimonas; species Litorimonas sp. WD9-15. Next base: position 1,789,399 of record NZ_CP189850.1, on the reverse strand, counting down.
AGAACTTTGGGCCGCACATGGAGCAGAAATGCGCGGTTTTATGTGCGTCTTTGGGGAGGGTTTGGTCGTGGTAATCTCTCGCCGTTTCGGGGTCGAGGGCGAGGTTGAATTGATCTTCCCAGCGGAATTCGAACCTTGCCCGGGAGAGGGCATCGTCGCGAATTTGCGCGGCCGGATGGCCTTTGGCGAGGTCGGCGGCGTGGGCGGCGAGTTTATAGGTGATCACGCCGACTTTGACATCGTCGCGATCCGGCAGGCCGAGATGTTCTTTCGGCGTGACGTAGCAGAGCATGGAGGTCCCGAACCAGCCGATCATCGCCGCGCCAATGCCCGACGTGATATGGTCATAACCCGGCGCGATATCCGTTGTCAGCGGCCCGAGCGTGTAGAACGGGGCTTCGCCGCATTCGCGGAGTTGCTTCTCCATATTGACCTTGATCTTGTGCATCGGGACGTGGCCCGGGCCTTCGATCATAACTTGGCAGCCCTTTTTCCACGCGATTTGCGTCAGCTCACCGAGTGTTTCCAGTTCCGCAAATTGCGCGCGGTCATTGGCGTCTGCAACCGCGCCCGGGCGGAGGCCGTCCCCGAGGCTGAACGTCACGTCATAGGCGCGCATGATGTCGCAAATCTCACTGAATTTTGTATAGAGGAAGCTCTCCTCGTGACGGGCCAGCATCCATTTCGCCATGATCGAGCCACCGCGCGAAACGATGCCGCAAACGCGGTTCGCCGTTAGATGGATATAGGCGAGGCGCACGCCCGCATGGATGGTGAAATAATCCACGCCCTGCTCGCATTGTTCGATCAGCGTATCGCGGTAGATTTCCCAGGTCAGGTCTTCGGCGACACCGTTGACCTTTTCCAGCGCCTGATAAATCGGCACCGTCCCGATGGGCACGGGCGAATTGCGGATGATCCATTCGCGCGTGTTATGGATGTTGCGGCCCGTGGACAGGTCCATGACGTTGTCCGCACCCCAACGCGTCGCCCAGACCATCTTCTCGACCTCTTCCTCGACAGAGCTTGCCACGGCGGAGTTGCCGATATTGGCATTGATTTTCACGAGGAAATTGCGACCAATGATTTGCGGCTCCAACTCCGGATGGTTGATATTGGACGGGATGACGGCGCGGCCGCGGGCGATCTCGCTGCGGACGAATTCCGGCGTGACAAAGGCGGGGATCTCCGCGCCAAAGCTCTCGCCCGCATCGACACGGGCTTGGGCCTCGTCGAGTTGTGCCTGCCGCCCGAGATTTTCGCGCTCGGCGACATAGATCATCTCTTTCGTGATGATTCCCGCTTTGGCGAATTCATATTGTGTGACGGGGGCGTCACCGACGCCGCGCAGGGGTTGGTTTTTGACCGGAAACTCACGGGCGAGGAAGCGGCCCGTCGCGCCGCCATTATCTTCGGGCTTAACATCGCGGCCCTCGTAAAATTCCACGCCGCCGCGTTCCAGCACCCAGTCTGTGCGGGGCCGCGCGAGGCCCTTCTCCACATCAATCGTGACACTCTCATCCGAATATGGACCGGACGTGTCATAGACGGGCACGGGCGGCTCATTTGCCGTCGGGTGCAGCGCGATAGAACGGTGCGGAACGGACAGCGTCGGGTCGGCTTTCGGATGCGTATAGATCTTGGTCGAGGCCGGCAGCGCACCGGTCGTGACTTCGGGCGTTTGGAACTCGGATTGGTTGACGGGCTTGTTCATAGGTTTTCTTCTTCTTTTTTAAGCGTAATTAAAAGCGCTTCGACATGTTTAGGATTTTCGATTCCGGAAAAGGCTCGCATTTGAAGTAAATTCATGCCTCTGAAAAAAAATGATCGAGATTCGGATGTTACAAATTCAATAGTCCCGAAATCAGACTTCCCAGACCGCTCAATTCGATTTATCTGCCCATGAAAGATGCTAGAAACGCGGCACATGATAAATTTTGAAATCAAGATACTTCTTTGATTTGTAACTGCGTAGACCTGACCCGTTCTAATTTTTACTACGGCAAGAACAAAAGCCAACATTCCAAATCCAAAAATAGGGAAAATAGATAAAAAGAGTAAGTACTCTTTCAAACCTACAGTTTTTGGCACATCGTTCACGGTTATTTTAAATGTCTCCGAACCCGAAAAAAAAGTTGGTAAAGTTATAAGCGCAACCATGAAAAGCCAAAAGACTAAAAACCCAACAATTCCTTTTTCTAAAATGGTCATTGCCATTTTCCGGCTCTTGTCCGCCCACAGCAAACGTTCGCCACTATGAAGCTCGGCTTCTACCAAGGACATAACATCTGCATTAATCATCACAGCGGTCATTCCCCAAACCGTATCAACTCACTCGTGACCTCACCGTCAGCATCGACACTCACGCGGTAAAGCCGGTCATATTCCGTGGCCTCAACAATCGGCGCTCCGCCATCTCCGCCGAGTAATTCCGTCAGTTGTGGCGTCGTGTTGCTGTGGCCGACGACGAGATGTGTGCCGCCTTCGGCCTGGAGTTGCGCGGCGAGTGTTGGGAGGTCGCGCGGGTCGTAGAGTTCGACATCCAGCCCCAACCGCTTCGCCAGCGGCGCTGCGGTATCGCGGGTGCGGACATAATCGCTGGAATGTATGCGGTCGATGCCCGCATCGGTCAGTTTTTCGGCCAACAGCTCCGCCCTCGCCTTTCCAGCCTCGGTCAGGCCGGGGTCGGTCTGTTCCGTCGTCTTCTCCGCATGGCGGACCAAATAGACTTCCAGCGCGGGATCAGCGGCAATATCGGAGCACGCAGCCAGCACGGCGACACAGAGCAACGCAAATAAACGTATCAGTAGCTTTAACATGGCGCGTCAATCCTCTTATCTGGAGGATGCCCGCACAAGACCCTCTTGTGGAAAGACACCGTCCTTACGTCCGTCGCCTGTTAGAGCTTCCGGCATCAAGTTCAAAGGGTACGTCTCGGCCCGACTCAAATCTGGTCAGGCGCCCCTCGGTCAATCATGTTCGTGACAGAAGTTCCGCGGATGCGCAAGGTTCAGCTGCGCTTATCGCAATGCCGCAACCAGAGAAAAAGCGCGCCCATGGCTGCGAAACCCAAGGTAAAACCCGGCGCAAGGGCCAAGAGTTCAATCCGTAACTCAGTGGTCAATTGAAGAAGGCTCATGGCTATGATCAAACATGTCAGACCGATGACAGCAGAATAGAGGACGAGAAAGAGGGCCGCCAGAAATGAGTTTTGTCCGTTCACACCTTTGATTGGAGCACACAAACCGGTGTCGCAACCCCGAAAACAATCATTTATCGCAATCGAATTCGGTGTTCGTAACCGAACATTCACATCTAGTTGCTAGACGAGTTCTCCGGTGTGGGACCGACCTATAATTTTGAAAGATCTCATACGTGATTTTCCAACTGATCTATACTTGCGCACTCCAAAGCACTGTCTCCTGTCAGGATTTGGCAGAGATCGCTAAAAAATCTGCCGTCGCAAACGAAGCCCGTAACATTACAGGCATGCTGCTCTGTAAAGACGGTTCAGTCCTGCAAGTTCTTGAAGGTCAAAAGGAAGACGTGGAAGTTCTGTATGACAAAATCCAAAAGGATAATCGCGTGACCAATCTCATTGTCCTCCTTCAACGCATGGCGGAAAAACGGGAATTTCCGGAATGGTCAATGGGATATCGCAACGCCAGTGACGGGGGAGAGGCCTTTGACCTTTCGGCCATATCCATGCCCGAGGCTTTGCCCACTGAACCCAGCGAAGAATTAAGAACTATCAGCCGGACATTTGCACGGGTGAACGGGATTTCCGCCGCCTGAACCACCGAATTAACGGGCGTTCGACAAGGGTGTGTAAGACACCCGACGCGATCAAGCTGAACGCGATTGCGGCAAGGCTGAAAATAATAATCGCGAGACCGCCGCCTCCGAGCATGTTACTCAACCCAAGCTCTTCCAAGCCCCGCTTCATCGCGATCAACACGATATAATGAATGAGATAAAGTGCGTAAGACCAATCGCCTAACTGGATCAGCCATTTCGGGACGGAAACGCCTCCTGACAAAGCCAGTACCGTACTGCCCCAGACTAAGAAAATCATGGCAGGACCATATATAACCGTCCGGATGAGATGATGATCTTCTGCGGCAAAGCGGATGTTAAAAACCATAGCCAATGTGAGCCAAGCCAAACCGACCAAGAAGATCGCACGTCCCATGTGTTGGGAAACGGGCGGACGGTTCAGCAGCATCCAAGCAACAATAGCGCCGCCTATGAATTCCAAGTTTAGGGGACTGGTGATCAGTTTACGAACCGCTTGCTCCGCCTCAATAGCGCCTGAGAAAGCGTAATGAATCATTGTTGCAAACGCCCAAAGAAGAAGCGCCGGGATTAAATATTTCTTGGGCAACACTAAAATCACAGTGAAGACCAAATAGAACCACATTTCGTGGATGAGGGTCCAACCCAATCCCAAAAGGGGCGGATTTTCTTGGGGAAACAGGGCGAAAGATTTCAACGCATAGGCCCAAGCCTCTCCGGGTCCGGACACCCGGTCGGGCGCGGCAGGCATATTGTAAGCCAGCATGAAATAAACCAGCATAATACCGGCACATATCCACCAGAGCGGATAAATGCGGGTCACACGACGCCAGAGAAAATCCGCTGAGGACCTGATGGACGGTGCAATATCACGCGTCGTCCACACCATAATGAAGCCGGAAACAACAAAGAACAAGTCAACGCCTGCCCAGCCCTGATCCCAGGGACCTGCCGGAAAGCCGGACTGTCCAGTGAAAATGCCGTCCCGGATGAACAGCGCGAGGTGGTAGAATAAAACGGACAGTGCCGCGACACCGCGCAGGGCTTGAATATTGTCCAATCGCCGCGGCAATTGAGGTGACGTTTCAATACTCATGTCACCCTCCGATCTGTCGTAACATGAGGAGGGTCTTAGCGTTACGCGCAGCGCAATACTATATGTGGCGCGGTGAAAGCCTTACTCGAAATAATAACCCGCATCTTCGCCCGCATCAGAACGACGATAGACACGCGTTCCCGCCATCAAGTCATGCAGGGCCTGCTTATGCTTTGTGTGATGGGTTATGATATAGGGAATATAGAATGGCACGATGCCGGATAAAATTTTGCCGAGGCCCCGCAGAGCCGCTTTGCCCAGCCCCAATGGCTCACCATAATTATCTGTGACAATCAGGCCCGTCGCTTTTTTCCCAACAGTTCCCTGCCAAGACGAGCTTTCCAGGATGATGCCGTAACCAACCCATAAGAGGATCAACATCAGCGTTAGGAGACCGCCTTGCTCAACACGTGGCGTTTGCCCTGACATCATTTCATGCGCGAACATCAAAACAAATGTCAGAATGACAAGGATCGTGAAATCAATTATCGCCGAGATATATCGCATCCAAACAGCCGGGCGCACGCGAGCTACATTCACAGTCATGTCACCACGCGAACTCGTAGACGGTGCCGTCTGTGTCGTAATATTTTGTGGATTATACCCTGCATAGCCTGAGCTTGCGCCATGACTATAGGCCGAGGCCGTCGCAGTCGTCATATTCCGATTTGCAGGCGCCAATCCAGATTGACGTTTTCCAAATGACATGACTAAGCTCCCTCAACTAGGGTCAAGAGTAATCGTTTAAGATTTAAAAACAGTGGCAAGAGAGGGTTAATCAACCTCTTAAATTAAAATCGTGCCCCGAAGATAGGTCACAGCAGGCCCTGCAATTTCGACGCGGTCGGCTTTAACACTGACCTTTAAATCACCCCCACGGGGGCTGGCTTGGCGGGCGAGCATTTTGCGCTTGCCCAAAATATTCCCCCAATACGGGCCCAGTGCTGCGTGTGCCGACCCCGTAACGGCGTCCTCATCAATGCCTTCTGCAGGCACAAAGAAACGGGAGGTGAAATCATAATCACCCTGCCCTGCGGCGGTCAGGCCCACACCGTGATTTGAAAGCGGCAGGATAGCGGAAAAATCAGGTTTGAAGTTGACGATATCGGCGACTGTCTCTGCCACCACATATAAGTTTGGTCCCGCCTCAAATGCCGCCGAGAGCGGCATGGGGAATGCCTGACGCATGGCAACCGATAGCTCCACCTCTTTGGCTTCGGCAATCGGGGCTTCCAACACATAATCCGGATCGTCCACCCTAACCCTGAGCCGCCCAATTTTCGCGTGGAACACAAACGGGTCGGAGAGATTCAATGCTTCTTTCAACACATGCGCGGTCGCAATTGTCGCGTGGCCGCAAAAGTCGATTTCCACGCTTGGGGTGAACCAACGCAGGTCGTATTCTCCGTCTTCGCGCAGGACGCAAAAGGCTGTTTCAGCTAGATTGTTTTCAGCGCCAATCGACTGCATTACCGAATCATCTAGGAATCTATCTAAGACAATAACGGCAGCAGGGTTGCCTTCGAACACTTGCGTGGCGAAAGCGTCAACCTGATAAAGTGAGAGTTCCGTCACTTACAATGATTGCGGTCAGAGGATGGCAGGCTATCAATAAATTTTACGATGTCCGATTTCAAATTTGTATCACCATCAAAATGGCGAGAGAGGACTTTGACGACATCTGTATGGCTTTGGCCCGGATAGACTTCGACGACGGCCTCACCGCCTCTTGCTATGACTTTTTCTGCGAGCGCCTGCGAATTTTTGGGATAGACGGTCGTATCAGACTCGCCGTGGCCCAGAAAAAGTGGTGGCGTCGGGCTCGTCACATTATTTAGCGCAGCGTCCTCACCTGTAAAACGGTCCGGGAAAATCTCTATCAGGCGTTCGCTTTCTAGCGGAACAATTCCGGTTGGCGCAGCTAAAGCGACAACGCCCGCGACAGTCTCGCATAGCTTTACTTCGGCATTCCTCAAATACTCATCCCGCAGGGCCAACATGAGGACGTTATACGCCCCCGCAGAGTGACCCATCAGAACGATTTTCCGGTCCGGAAACGTCTTCGCAGTCTCGGCGACAGCACGCGCATTATCATTCAGGAAGTTCGGAAATTTCGCCTCGGGGTAAAGCGTGTAATTCGGAACAACGATATCATACCCAGATTTGGTGAAACCCTCCGCGAGGAACTTATAAATGTCCTTCGATCCGCTATCCCAAGACCCGCCATGCACGAACATGAGGACAGGTGCATCCGCCTTTGGTTCATCCGCGCGGTAAATGTCCATAACATCACGTTCGCCCGTGCCAAAGGACACATTCTTTGTCCGATCAAAGGTCGAAGCCGGCGTAATTCCATTGAGGATAGCCACAGGTGCACAGGCGGCCAGCGCAAAGGCAGATGCCAGGACTAGGGATAATTTCGTTTTCATCAGTCTCTTTCCAGAGGTTTGTTTTGCTTCTGCCTAACTACGCCCCAATCTAAAAGGACGTTTCACCAAAACACATATTTTCTGATCTTAGAGAACGTGTGAGTCAGGATCATACGCAGGTCAAATGACAGGGCTGTAATTATTAACTGTCCACCTGCGGTTTGCGGAAGATCAGGCGTAGCATAAAAGCCAAAATTGCCAATAAAAGGATTGAAATAGCGCCTTTAAGAGATTGCGGGATTTCCCAGTCACCACTGATTGATGCATTATCAGCGTTGGGGTTCAAACTTGTATAAACCGTCATACCCATCCGGTCGCGGGCCTTATTGATCGCGGCCATATCTGTTTTGACATCGGCGAGATTGATGTGATCTTTTTTGGTGCGGTAACTATAGGTTTCTCGGTAAATCGTATTCCCGTCTTTATTCCACTCATTCAGTTCAAGATAGGAAAAGGCCTCTCCCTCAAACTCATATTTATCATCATCAAAATCATAGTCATCATTGGCAAGATATTCGACCGTATGACGAGTTCTTACGGGATATTCGAGGGCGAAATCAGTGACCCGGTCTGCCCCGTTAAATTTAGGAAAATCGGCTCTAAGCTCATAGGGTGATGCGCGAAATGTCTTCCGGTTCTCTTCCGCATTTTCGGTCCAGGCTTCGGGAATTTTGAAACCTGTTTTCAGGGTCGCAATCGCCTTTTCCTCATCCGTGATCAACTGCATCTCCTCGGCCACTTCAATGGTCGGGTAAATATCGCGGTAATAATCAAGCAGCGCCTTCTCAACTGCAGCCATACCGTCACCATTGACCCAATCCACGGTACTATCGGCCTGTTCGCCAACATATTTCAGAACATTTGTGAAGGTGATGGTGTCAGGATCAGAAATCAGATCAAAACTATCGGTAAAATCTTTCGTCCACTCCGGCAGACTGTCCGGCAGGTCAATCACCGCTGAATTATCCTCACGCAGGAGAAGTCCTCTTCCGTATGCATCCTGCGCATAATGGTCGATATCGCCCAATTGTGGTGAGCGTGTTGGGTCCATGACATAGAATTGATCCGCAATATTTGCCAAAACCACAACGTGATCAAACGCGGCATGATTGGGAAGCGCATCAAAAACACCCCCCAATTCATCTGTAGACACAAGCATAGGGTCTGCAGAAACCCCAAGTTCCTGAAGGAGTGAGAGGAGTAAAAGCGTGACGTCCTTACAGTCTCCAAATTTTCTGTCTAACACCAGATCAGGCGCACGCGGTTTGTAACCGCTCTGCCCCATCTCTAACCCCAAATATCGAATATTGCGTTGGACATAATCCAGCGCCGCACGGGCTTGTGCGCCCGCATCCGCTGTCTCGGCCCGAATATCGGCGGCAATTCTTTTGATCTCATCCGATTGACTGCGGATGTAATAGGGCGCAAAAACATTGCCGACATCAGACCAGTTATCATAGCTGGAGATTTCTTGAATGGGATAACTATAGCTCCACTTGGGAACATCGTCATCTGCAACAAAAGCAGGCACATCATCGCGAATATAGCTGACAATCGTGACGCCATTATCTTGCCGGGTGATCCGTGGCTCAACCGCGCCTAGATGCAATTTCGTATAGACAGGCAGCCCATCCTCCACCCGTAATATTGAATGAATACGTTGTTCGGGTGACGCATATTCTTGGATTTGACTTTGAAAAAACCCCTCCCCCAAGCCCGGGTTTTTACCTGACACCGTGTAAGAATAATCCAACTTATCCCCGGCCCGAAGATCGGTTAAACTCAAACTCAATGTCAGACGACCATTATAAATGAGTTTATCTCTATCCGTCTCAGTCCGAAAAATTTCGAAATCATCAAAATCAAGACGATCACTCACGATACCATCGCGCACAACGTGGATATGGTGGAAAATTATGGATTGATAGCCCGGATCGAAACCGATTGAAATGGTCCCATTATCCTCAACCGCCCCCGTCGTCAGCAGGTCCATAATAAAGTGACGATACCTCTCCTGCTCCGTCTTTCCAACGCGCTTCTGAAAGCTCGTCAGGCGGTAAGCAATTTTCAAACGGGAGGCCGCCTCGAATTCACCGGGTGGACTGTCTTGAAGTTCCACCCAATCTGGCGGCGGCGCAATTTTGGCATGATCCGTTACGGACTGCGCTTGGCCTATGTTTGCAGATAATATGCAAAGTAAAAATAACGCCAAATAGATGACGCCGCGTTTCAGTCCCTGTCCCATAAACAGGGTTTAAACGGATAGACGAAGACGACAAGCTTGGAACCTGTAAAAATAAGGGTGTATTTCTAGCTATCTCGGGTTAGCTGTACCACATGTCCGAAATCAAAAACCTGACCCTTCATCATTATCCCCTTTCCCGTTCCGCGCGGGTGAAATGGCTCTTGCATGAAATGCGGGGCGAAGATTTCGAGGTTCATCGCGTAGCCCTGCGGCAGGGGGGGCAATATACGCCGGAATATCTGGCGAAGAACCCGAACCACGCCGTGCCTGTCCTCGAAGTGACCTATGCCGATGGATCAGAACAGGTCATTTTCGAATCCATGGCAATCCTGACTTGGCTGGCAGATTTGGACGACAGATTTGCGCCGAAACCAAGCGATCTGAAAGCCCGTGCAGACTATCTGCAAATCTTGGCACTGGGCGGATCGTGGATGGACCAGATGCTTTGGAATATCCGCCTGCATGAAAACATCCTACCCAAAGCCGCCCGTAATGCGGCCTTCGCGCAATTCAATCGGGATAAAATCGAGAATGAAATCACGCCGCAACTCGTCGCACGTCTTTCTGAGAATGCGTTTATTTGCGGCGAGACATTTACCGCCGCAGATTGCCTGACGGGGCAGAATTTGAATTGGGCGCGGGCTTATGGTCTCTGCGCCAATCCCGTCTTGAAAGACTATATGAAACGCATGAAATCGCGCCCCGCCTTCCAACTGGCATTCGCTGACGCAAAGGATTTTGAAGGATGAAGCTGGGACAGACGGATATCACCATTGGCAAGATTGCCTTCGGCTGTTGGCGTTTTGCCGAACATGATGTGAAGACCGCGGACGGCCTCATCAGGGCGGCGCTGGATAATGGCATGACCCTCATCGACACGGCTGATATTTACGGCTTTGGTGAACCGCGCGGCTTTGGCGGAGCGGAAGAATTGCTGGGCGAAGTCTTGTCGGCGTCACCAAAACTACGAGGGCAAATGGTCCTCACGACGAAGGGCGGTATTGACGCCGTTCGACCCTATGACAGTTCCTATCGCTATATCATGGACGCGATGGACGCGTCGCTGACGCGTTTGAAAACGGATTTTGTCGACCTCTACCAAATCCATCGTCCCGACCTGTCCACACCCTTTGCGGAAACTGCGCGGGCCTTGAACGAAATCGTCGCCTCGGGCAAGGCGCGGTCCATCGGGGTGTCCAACTTTACCGTCGCCCAGACCCGCGCCCTCCAAGCCCATCTGGAAACGCCCATCGCGACATTGCAGCCCGAATTTTCGGCCCTGCAACAGGACCCGATCACGGACGGGACATTGGATTACGCAATGGAAACGGGCGCGACTGTGCTGGGCTGGTCCCCGCTTGGGGGCGGAAAAATTCCGACCGAAGAGGGCCCCGTCCAAACGGCACTCGATAAAATCGCCACCGCCTACGGCGTCTCGCGCAGCGTCACCGCCCTCGCCTTTACCCGTGCACATGGCGCAAATGTCGTTCCCATTATCGGCACGCAAAAAGTCGAACGCATCGCGGAGTCCGCCTATGCCGCGCAGATCAATCTAATGGGCCGCGAATTTTACGATGTGATTGAGGCCTATCGCGGCGAAGGCATGCCCTGATGACAACTTACGCCATTATCGGCGCCGGCATGATGGGACGGGAACATATCGCCAATCTGGCGCTCGTGCCCTGTGCGGAACTCATCGCCCTCGCAGATCCAGATGCAGGCTCCCGCAAATGGTCGGGTCATGACGCCGGAGAAGACGTTCAAGTCTTTGAGGATTACATGACAATGATGCGCGAGGTTCAGCCCGACGCCGTCATCATCGCCGCGCCGAACTTCCGCCACTTTGAGATCATCAATGACATCGCGGAATTCGGGGCCGCCCTTCTAATTGAAAAACCACTGGCGACGACGGTTGAGGATGCGCAACAGCTCGCCGCTCTCGCAGACACCTACCCCAACCTGTTCTGGGTGGGCCTCGAATATCGTTATATGCCGCCTATCACGGCTTTTATTGAGCAAGTTCATTCAGGTCTCACAGGACCGGTAAAAATGCTGACCTTTCGCGAACATCGTTTTCCGTTCTTGCCAAAGGTCGGGAATTGGAACCGATTTTCGGAAAATACGGGCGGAACATTGATTGAGAAATGTTGTCACTTTTTCGACCTTATGCGTGTGATTTTACAGAGTGACCCGATCCGCGTTTATGCGAGTGGCGGGATGGATGTGAACCATCTGGACGAGCGCTATGAGGGACGGAGACCAGATATTCTCGACAATGCCTATGTTATGCTGGATTTTGAAAACGGGGCGCGGGCAGTCCTCGAACTCTGCATGTTTGCAAACTTAACCCATCAGGAAGAACGGTTACATGTCGTTGGACCGGAAGGACGACTGTCTGTCTCCATTCCGGAAGCCATATTGGAGTGGTCTCCTCTTCGCGGTGAAGGGTATTCGCGTGAAATTGAAACGCCCGCAGAAGCCCTCTCTGCAGGCGATCATCACGGCGCGACCTATTTCCAATTACTGGATTTCCACCGCGCTTTGACTGAAAAAGGCAAAGCAACGGTCACGGCAGAAGACGGACTCTGGTCGGTCAAAATCGGCGGCGCCGCGCATCAATCAATTGAAACGGGATTGCCCGTCCATATAGGCGAATGAGATTGGATATGACGCAAACTTATAACGGGATCGACTTTCCCCGTATCATTCATGGCAAGGGTGATCTTTCAAAATGGATTGCGACGCATAAGGCAGAGGTAGACACTAGACTCGCCGAGACCGGAACCGTTCTCTTTCGCGGCTTTAATATCACCTCCCCTGAAGATTTTCATGACGCTGTGGAAGGTTACGGCGAACTTGGTTTCACCTATGCGGACAGCCTGTCCAATGCCGTTCGGGTGAACCTGACATCCCGCGTTTTCACCGCCAATGAAGCCCCAGCGGATGTGTCCATCTATCTCCATCACGAAATGGCTCAGACGCCTTATTATCCCGGCAAGCTGTTCTTTTCCTGCATGATTGCGCCGGAAACGGGCGGCGCCACACCAATTTGTCGCTCTGATATTGTATTTGAGCAGCTCACAAAAGCCGAGCCAGACCTCGTCGCCGCGCTACGCTTACAGGGTGTGCGCTATAGCAACACGATGCCGGCGACAGATGATCCAAATTCCGGACAGGGCCGCTCTTGGCGCTCGACGCTTAGCCGGGATACGAAAGCCGCCGCCGAAGCACGATTGGATGAATTGGGATATAACTATGTCTGGAATGCGGATGAAACACTCCGCGTCACGAGTCCGGCTCTGCCCGCCATTCGCGAATTACCGGACGGGTCAGAGAGTTTCTTCAATCAATTAATTGCGGCATTTCGCGGGTGGAAAGACAGTCGAAATGACCCGTCAAAATCCGTGACGCTGGGCAATGGTGATCCATTGGATATTCGCGCGCTTCAAACCGCGATCCGTATCGCCGATGAGGTCAGCTATGACCTAAACTGGCAAGCGGGCGATGTCGCCCTGCTGGATAATTACCGCGTCATGCACGGTCGCCGTCCCTTTACGGGGAAACGGCGGGTTCTAGCCGCGCTGGTAGCTTAAAAACGGCGGGTCAGACCAACTGTGACGACTGGATAATAGCGGTAATCCTCGGCGTCATCTTCAATGGCACTCACCTCTGCATCCAATTCAGCACGAAGGCGTGGATCACTTGAAAGCGTACCATTCGCTGAGACGAGTTCTGCTTTCGGGGCGCCTGTAAACATAATGCCTGCACGCGCATTAAAGGACCAATTTGTGGAGCTTGAGATAAAGCTGTCATACCCAATACCGGCATAGGGCGCGAAGTTGCGAAGCTCTGCCTGTCCGTTCAAAGTGCCGACCTCTTCGGGTGTGAATAAAGTGTCGCCAATTTCAACATTGGTTGTCGGCGTTGCATCCAAGTTCAGTGTCTTGTCACCGATATAAGCCCCACCGGAAACGATGAAACCGTTATGAAAGGGCGCAATATCAACAAATCCCGCAACTGTGTTCGCTTTGAAATCGCCATCATAATCAATGTCATCGAATTCTTCGTCCATGGAGAAATCGAGATAGTTATAGCTGCCGCGTAACATAACGGTCTCGGACGGTGCATATTTGGCCTCGACCGTTGCGCCCGTTGTGCCGACACCCAGCCCAACCCCGAATTTGCCGGGATTATTATAGGCCGGTGCTTGATAGGATTGATAACCCTGATGGGATGAACAGGCTGTAATAGCAGCGGCACAAACGCTCAGCACGATAAGTTTTTTAAACGTCATGAAAAAGCCCTACCCAAGTTAATTGAGAAGGGCCTTATTCAATAAGGTTTAACGCGCAATTGACCCGCAAGTTTAACGAGAGGTTAGCCTCTAAAGCAGGCCATCAAAATCGGACGCATCATGGCGCTCTTTCAGGCCTTTATTGTCCCAATAGCGATTGACGAGCTGTCCCCGCCGAAAGGCAGGACGTGCCGCGAGTTGTTTGGTCCAGCGCTGTAAATGCTTATAACTCTGAACCTGCAAAAACTCGCCGCCCTCATAGAGGAGCCCGCGCGCCATCGCGCCGTACCATGGGTAAATCGCCATATCTGCGATCGTCAACTCATCGCCGGCGATAAACTCTGACTGCGCCAAACGTTGGTCCAGCACGTCCAGTTGACGTTTCGTCTCCATTGAAAAACGGTCGATGCAATATTGGATTTTCATCGGGGCATAGGCGTAGAAATGGCCGAATCCGCCACCGAGATAAGGGGCGGAGCCGACTTGCCAGAACAGCCAGGACAGACACTCTGTGCGCGCCTGCCCGTCCTCCGGCAGGAACATACCGAATTTTTCGGCGAGGTGCATGAGAATAGAACCGGATTCGAAAATACGGCGCGGTTCATCGCCGGAGCGGTCCATCATGGCAGGAATTTTTGAATTCGGGTTCACGTCCACAAAGCCCGATCCGAACTGGTCGCCCTCGCCGATATTTATCAGCCAAGCGTCATATTCCGCGTCCTCCACGCCAGCGGCCAAAAGTTCTTCCAGCATGATCGTGACTTTGACGCCATTAGGCGTGCCGAGGGAGTAAAGTTGGAACGGGTGCTTCCCAACAGGCAGCTCTTTCTCATGCGTTTTTCCCGCCGTTGGGCGGTTAATATTTGCAAATTTCCCGCCCGATGACGTGTTTTCCCAGACCTTTGGCGGGGTCCAGTCGGATAATGTTTGGTCGCTCATCTCTCTCTCCATAATTTGAGAGAGGATTAGAGGAATGGAAGCCGCAGGGGAAGTGACGGGTTTGTGAACCTAGCGGATGGCTTCTTCCGCTTCCATGACGCGTACGCCGTTCACGACTTCGCCTGTGGACTTCACCGCACGGTTACGCATAGCCGGGGTGACATCGCCAATTTCCAGTTTCACGCTAAATGCACGGGGCTGGCCGTCCGCTTCAACGAAAACATTGAGGAAATAGATGCCGTCCTCTGCAGCGGACACATCAATGTCCCAAACGTGCTCACGACCCGCGCCCATATCGAATGATTTACGGTCCATCCCGCCAAAGAGGGATAATCCTTTGGATGTTGTTAAGGAGATGGACAGAGCGTTCTCCGGATAGGACTCGGCAAACTTCAATTTAACAGTTTGATATTGGCCCGCCACCATCGATTTTGGAACTTCGCTGGAGAACTCAACCGCCGCGCCAGGTTTTGGCGTATACGCCTTTTCCACCTTGTTTTCAGGCTGCTGCGTCGATGGCGCGGCGCAAGCCATCAAAATTGAGGCACCAAGGACAAAAAGGCCTGTTTTATAAATCGACATGTTCAACCTCTATTGAATTGTGAAATTGTGGCAAACGCCACCAACGGAACCGCGATCATCGTAAGCGTCAATAACGTAAGTTCCGGGTTGAAGCGAGGCAGATGCCGTTTCGCGGCCAAGCGTGGCGGAAAAACCGGTGAGAACAGGCTGGCCCTCAAGGAAGACGATGAAATCAGGGTCCGTTCTTCCACCGGATGGGGTCACGCGCATCTCAAAGTTAAAAGTGCCGGCTGTTGCGACGTCGAATTTCAGAAAACGGCGATTACCCAATTTATTAAATTCGCCAAATCTGTCGGTCGTGCAGACCTGTGACGGGGTACCATCCGTGGCGACCTCCAAATAAACGGGAAGCGCATCGTCAAAGCCGTCATCATTTGTTTCACCTTCTCCGAATATACCTACCCCATTAATGCCACGACGTCGCGCGAGTTCCGTAACCGCATCGGCATCGACACCCGCTTGCTGTTTATAGGCATCAAGATAGGAAAAAATCGTCGTGAAGGCTTCCGTATTCGTATAATCGGCCTCCCTGAAAGTTCGGTAAAACGGCTCCAATCCAAATGTAACATTGTCAGAAGATTCATTATTCACATCAAATAAATCATATAACATTTGATAGACTGTCAGTTCAGAATACCAGCCAATAAACGACCTGAAAACAGGCGTGCCATTTTCGGTAAAACTATCCGCCTCCGCATTGATTTCAAAGCCGCCCGATTGCCGTGACCCGAAACTGTCGCGATATGTAGGATCATCTTCAATAATAATCGCAGCCAAAGCATTTCCAAACCCTTCGCCAAAAGCCACGCGCGGGTCCAATCGATCTGCGCTGGAATGAGGGCCACCGATAGAGTCAGCACGACTTAAACGGTTTTCGAAATAATGGCCAAATTCATGTGTCACGACATGGCGGTCAAATTCATCCGTATCTGTATTTTCCGCGCCGAGAATGACAACGGTCGGCAGACCACCGATTATAGAATAGAACGATGTTGTGACCTCTCCGTCCGAAATACTCCCCGCGATGGGCCGATTATTCTCGCTCCAGAAAACCTGAAGTGGCGGAAAATCGACATCGGCATCAACATCTTTAAACTGCTCCATGACCTCAAACATCGTATCCAGGATCGCGAATGGTCCGGCAGCGCGCGCGCCTGTGTAGGATGTCCCGCCCCATCCTGAGCCAGCATTCAGATCTCTGATCTGGTTAGAGCGCGGCATCGCAGAAAGACTGCCATCCAAGGCATAAAGCGAATTTCCGGATGTGTTATCGAGAACTCGTAAGTCAATTTCGCTTTGTCCCAAGCGCTCAATTTCGGCTTTCACGCGGACACGAACATCCTGTCCGGAGTCCAGTGTAAAACTATATGAACCGTCATCACCGGAAACAGTTTCTTGCAGGATAGAGCCCGCATTGTTCAGAAGCTCAACCGTTGCCGCCCGGATTGGTTGCTGGAATGTACCGTCAAAATTTAATCCATTTGTTGTTTGGTTCAGTGGAACGCGGTCATAACTGACTGTCCCGGACAGGGTTACGGAAACGGGGGGTTGTGGAGGCGTTGTGGTGACGGGCCTTGGTGTTTCTGTTGAGCTACCGCCCCCACCGCTACAGGCGGATATGATGACAGCACAACTTGCTGTCGCCAGAACATGAACCGGGGAAAAGAATTTCATCTATACTTGTCCTTCAAACTGTCCCCTCATCTCTTTGTTTGACAATCCACCATTTGGGAAGAGCTGAACTGCCGTAATCCTTCATTTTCATAATCATATTTTAGTGAGCCTGAACGGAGAATGAGGCGGAAATGCGTTTATCGTGCCTACCGACTTGACGACTCGCCCTCTTCGCGACTATGCGCCGCGTGGGCCCCGCCTCCCCACTGAGGCGAAACTCTAGCGGTGTATAAAAACGCACCACAGGAGACATTGTGACTAATCTACCCAAACCGGACATCCGTCCGGCCGATCCCCGTTTTTCTGCGGGACCAACACGTAAGCGCCCCGGCTGGTCGCTGGATGCGCTATCTGATGCCGCACTCGGACGCTCTCACCGTTCAGCTCTTGGTAAAGCCAAGCTCAAAGAGGTCATCGACCTCACCCGTGAAGTTCTACAAGTTCCAGATGATTACCGGATTGGTATCGTCCCCGCCTCGGATACGGGCGCGGTTGAAATGGCGATGTGGTCCATGCTCGGTGAACGCGGTGTCGATGTCGCGGCTTGGGAGAATTTTGGACAGGCTTGGGTGACCGATGCGGATAAGCAACTCCCCCTCAAGGACCTCCGCCTTCTGACAGCGGATTACGGGCAACTCCCGGAACTTCATAAATATACGGGCGACCGCGACCTCGTCTTTACGGCCAATGGTACAACATCCGGTGTGAAAGTCGTCGATTACAGTTTCATCCCCGATGACCGCGAAGGGGTCACAATTTGTGATGCGACCTCCGCCGTCTTCGCGCAGAATTTGCCGTGGGAAAAGCTCGACGTCGTGACTTACTCTTGGCAGAAAGTCATGGGCGGGGAAGCCGCACATGGTATGCTCATCCTGTCGCCTCACGCTGTCGAACGACTGGAAAGCTATAACCCGCCTTGGCCCCTGCCGAAGATTTTCCGCCTGACAAAGGGCGGCAAATTAATTGAAGGCATTTTTCAGGGCGCGACAATTAACACACCGTCCCTGCTCTGTGCCGAAGACCACCTCGATGGTCTGAAATGGGCGAAAGCCAATGGCGGGTTGCAAGGCATGCATGAACGCGCCGATGCCAATGCGCAGGTGATTTGGGATTGGATCGAAAAACGCGACTGGATTGCAAATCTTGCGGAGAATGAAGCTGAACGCTCGAACACGGGCGTCTGCCTGAAAATCGTCGACCCGCGCGTGACATCATTGCCCAAAGACGAACAGGCCGCTTTCGCCAAATCCATCGTGACGCTTCTAGGCGAAGAAAATGTCGCGCTCGATTTCGGCGCATATCGCACCGCGCCTCCGGGTTTTCGCCTTTGGGTGTCCGGCCTGACACCGATTGAAGATGTGCACGCTGTCCTGCCTTGGTTGGACTGGGCGTTTGAAACAAAAGCTGCGGAGTTATAATCATGCCTAAAGTTCTCATTTCCGATAAAATGTCGCCTGCTGCGACACAGGTTTTCAAAAACCGCGGCGTCGATGTTGATGTCATCACGGGTCTGTCCAAGGAAGAAATTCTGGAGATCATCCATGAGTATGACGGCCTTGCCGTTCGCTCCTCCACACGACCTGACGCAGAGATTATCGCCGCTGCCACGAACCTGAAAGTCATTGGCCGTGCCGGTATCGGTGTCGACAATATCGACATCAAAGCCGCCACAGACCGTGGTGTGGTCGTCATGAATACGCCGTTCGGAAACGCCATCACGACAGCTGAACATGCGATTGCCATGCTCTTCTCTGCCGCCCGCCAGATCCCTGCTGCGTCCGCTCGCACACAAAACGGCGAATGGCCGAAATCTGATTTTAAAGGCGTGGAGTTGTTTAATAAGACGCTCGGCATTGTCGGGTGCGGGAATATCGGCGCACTGGTTGCGGAACGCGCGCTTGGCTTAAAGATGAAAGTTATAGCTTTCGACCCTTACCTCACCGAGGAACGCGCCGTGAAATTGGGTGTCGAAAAAGTCGAATTGGACGCCCTGTTCCAACGCGCGGATGCGATTACGCTTCACACACCGCTCGTCGAGAGCACGAAGGGCATTGTCTCCCGCGAACGCCTCGGCATGACCAAAAAAGGCATCATCATTGTCAATTGCGCCCGCGGCGGATTGGTCGATGAGGAAGCGTTGAAAGACGCGCTGGAAGCCGGACATGTCCGCGCCGCTGCGCTCGACGTCTTTGCGGTTGAACCCGCGAAGCAGCACCCCCTCTTTGGCACGCCAAACTTCATCGCAACACCGCATCTCGGTGCCTCCACGCTGGAAGCGCAGGAAAATGTCGCCGTGCAGGTTGCCGAACAAATGGCGGATTATCTCCTGACGGGTGCCGTATCCAACGCGCTGAATACGCCGTCAATTTCGGCGGAAGAAGCCCCGCGTCTCAAGCCATTCGTTGATCTGGCGGATAAGCTCGGCACGATGACCGGGCAACTCCTCCATTCCCCAGTGAAATCAGTTGAGTTTACTTACAAAGGCGCGGTTACAGAATTGAATACCAACCCGATGACGGCTGCGGCCCTCGCCGGACTTCTCAAAGCCGCCATGCCGGAAGTCAATATGGTCTCCGCCCCCGGCCTCGCGAAAGAACGCGGAATCGAGATCAAAGAGAGCTATGTCGAGGAAGCCGAACGCGCCGAGTCCCTCATCCGCGTAACCGTTGAGACGACGGAACGTAAATATGCTGTTGTCGGTACAATCTATCGCGGCGAGCCGCGCATTGTGCGTCTCTTCGGCGTGCCGATGGATGCCGCTTTCTCTGAGCATATGATCTATGTCCGGAATGAGGACAAACCCGGTTTCATCGGTGAATTGGGTCGCGTGCTGGGTGACAATAAAGTCAACATCGCGACCTTCTCTCTGGGACGCATGAAGAAAGGCAAGGAAGCCGTTTGCCTTGTGAGTGTTGACGGCGCAGTCTCAGATAAAGTTGCTGACGAAATCGCGAACATTGATCAGGTCAAAATCGTGGATGTCGTTTCGATTTAGCAATCTCTTATTCCAACCGGTCATCACCTGACCTAGTCGGGTGATGACAATTTTGCGCTTGATGATTATGCAAACAGACTTATCACGGGAGCATAATTTTTAGGGTGCTATCATGAAGTCTATTTTATTCGCCGCCACGCTCGGTCTCTCCACGCTGTTCGCAAGCACAGCTTTTGCACAAGTCTCAGAAGTCCGTTTGGGCATTAATATACATGATATCGACTGGACGGGTTTTGGTTCGGGCGCAGACAAAGAACGCTCAGTTGCACTGAACGGCGAAATCATTTTCGAAGAGCCTGAGTTTCTGAAATGGGCGCTCTCCCCCCAACCCTATATTGGTGGGTCTCTCAATCTTGAGGGTGAAACCTCACATGGCGGCGCGGGCCTCCTCTGGCGTCAGACCTTTGCGGAAAAGTTCTACTTTGATTTCAGCTTTGGCCTCGCCGCACATGACGGTACGATTGAAGCCATGCCGTCCGATCTCGTGCAACGCGTAGCCGATGATCCGAGCATTGCGCCCGGCCTATCCGCCGCTGAAGTCGCGCAATTTCAAGTCGATATTGCAGAGTTCCAGAACCGTCAAAACACCGAAATCGACTTTGGTAGCCGCATCCTGTTCCGCCAGCAAATTTCGCTCGGTTATCGCTGGAATGACGATTGGTCGGCGCATATTTTCGCCGAACATCTGTCTAATGGTAAAATTCTTGTTCAGAACCGCCCGAATGAGGGTGTCGACACGGTCGGCTTCCGACTGGCCCGTCACTTCTAGTTAAGCGCGATCAAGTTCCAGCAGTTTCTCCACAGGAAGCATGTGAGGAATGATGAAGGCGACGCCCAAGCCTGCCGCCAGATAAATCGGTACATATCCGGCTTGCACGGCCCAGATGATAATGCCTGCCCCAATCAGGGCGGGAATTGAAGCGGGTGCGTAAAGTTTCGAAATTGATTTGAGGTCCAGATAACCTTGATGCCGGGACAGGCCTTCCAACGTTTTGCGCATTTCGCACAAGCTGTGAAAGCAGAAGAAGTAGAGCGCAACGGCTGTCACGGGCGGCAGAAAAATAAAAATCGTCAGTAATGCTATCACACGAAACAGGTCGACAGATTGCCGCCGCAACAATCGAATAGCCGTTTCGCCTAAAACGATAAGAGCACAGATAATCGAAAAGTAACGACCTGTCTCCACAGCCAGCGCAACGCTCAGGTCGGACCGGGTGAGGAATGAAAATATCTCCAATGTCTCTACTGGGTAATTTAGAAAAGACCCGAGTGTAACCCAAGCCCCAAGCGAGAGAATATGCGGTTCAGACAGACCAAAATGAATTGCGGATAATGTCAGGAAGACAACCAAGGTTCCAACGGGCGAAATCAGCCAACTGGAATAGACCAGAATACCAAAAACAATATATAAGGCGGTATAGGCCAAGGTTGGCATCATAACACGACGTTGATGGGGGAGGCGTTCAACCGCGCCGTGCGGGACACCCAAGATAAAAAAGAAGATCGCGAGCCAGAAGGCTGCGACTGGCGAAACGGATTGAACCGCATAAAACCCCAGAGCGCATAGACATGTAAAAGCAATCCAAACGGACCGCTTGGAAAGTGATGCGGGCCAAGACATAGGTTTCTGATAAGTTGTTACCGATTGAAAAGCGATGTCTTTCCCTTTCAAAAAAGGCGACCCCATATTGGGGTCGCCTTATCATGCCAAGTCGTAGAATTACTTCATTGACGTTGGTTCAGCATGGTTCTCTGATGTGGCTGCTGCCCAGATCACAACACCGAATGCGATTTTGTTCACAAAATCTGCGAGGTTGTAGACCAGGTTCAGAATGGCATCATTTGCACCCGGCTCACCGATATAACCAACGATGTAACCAATTGGGTAAATCGCCCAGCCGACAGTCACGATCCAACGCAGCGCATTAAACGCTTTCTTGGATGCGACGGTACCAAACTCATTGCTGAGCTTGCTGGCTTCACCCGCAAAGATTTCATAAATGATGTATAACCACGCGAGCGTACCCACGATAAACATCGGCCATAATAGCGAACCTTGATAGACTTCACCCAGATAACCCGTGATCAACATTACCAATGATGCAATCAACAGTTTCCAGAACAAGCTCGTCCGGACGAGTGTGATTGCAGATAGAATCAAGAAGAACTCAACAATCTGCAATGGCACTGTCAACAGCCAGTCAACATAACGGAAGACCGTTGGGCTTTCGCCCGTCATTGCCCAGACGCCGCGCATGTAGAAATAATGCAGGGCTGCAATACCCGTTACCATTGCTGCGACGGTTAGGGATGTTTTCCACTTCCCAACCGCACGGTCACGTTCGACCCAGAAAAAGAACGTCGCAGCCAGCATAGCGGCTGAGATGATCCAAAAAGAGACTCCGACAAGATCTGTCGGGTCCAACATACCTGTTTTTTCCATATTTCCCTCCAAAGGTGGATTCCCAACAATATAGTTGGTTATGAAAACGTTACGGATTGGAAAGGCGGTTTGGTTTGTGATTTTGTTAACCTGCGTCAATTCGGAACAATTTGGATTAAGTCCAGAATTGGCACCATACCTGCGAAGAAACTGATTTTCGGCAACAAATAAGTTTTCGGGGTATAAATCGCGCCTGCATCTGGAAACCTGCCCTCGGTTCAGTTATGCGCTAAACGAAGTCATCCTAACGCGGCGAGCTTCACAGCTCTGTCGCGTTTTTTCGTTTTAAGGTTCATCATGGCAAATGTCGTCGTTGTCGGTTCCCAGTGGGGAGACGAAGGTAAAGGTAAGATTGTCGATTGGTTATCCAGCCGCGCTGACGTTGTCGCCCGGTTCCAAGGAGGACATAATGCGGGTCATACTCTGGTGGTGGACGGCACGACCTATAAACTCTCTCTACTCCCTTCTGGTATAGTACGCGGCGGCAAACTCTCCGTCATTGGCAATGGCGTGGTCCTCGACCCATGGGCGTTCCTCGATGAAGTCAAACGGATCAAGGCCCAGGGCGTGACGATTAATGCCGAGAGTTTGCAAATCTCAGAGTCCGCCGCCCTGATCTTACCTATCCATTCCGAGTTGGACGGTATTCGCGAGAACCGCGTGGACGGCGTCAAAATCGGCACAACAAAGCGCGGCATTGGTCCGGCCTATGAAGACAAAGTCGCCCGCCGCGCCATTCGCGTTTGCGACCTCGCCGATGCGGAACATCTTCAGGCACGGATTGAAAACTTGCTCCATCATCATAATGCCCTGCGTCGGGGTCTGGGCCAACCGGAGAGCGATGCAACGGAATTGACGCAGAAGCTACTCGATATTGCCCCGCAAATCCTTCCTTACATGGCCCCCGTTTGGCATACGTTGGAAGAAGCAAAAAAAGCCGAAAAGCGAATTCTGTTTGAAGGCGCACAAGGCGCAATGCTCGATATCGATCACGGCACTTACCCATTTGTGACAAGTTCTAATACGATCGCCGGACAGGCAGCCGCGGGAACCGGCATGGGTCCCGGTTCGCTCAACTATGTTTTGGGCATCACAAAAGCCTACACAACCCGTGTCGGTGAAGGTCCCTTCCCCACGGAACTCTTTGACGATGTCGGGCAGCGGCTAGGTGAACGCGGCCATGAATTCGGGACTGTTACAGGACGTCAGCGTCGCTGCGGCTGGTTTGATGCTGTCATGGTCAAACAAGCGATCATCACGGGCGGCATTACGGGCATCGCCCTCACAAAACTGGACGTGTTAGACGGATCTCCTGAATTGAAAATCTGCGTCGGATATCGCTTAGACGGTAAAATCATCAAACGGCTCCCCGCCGGGGCGGCAAACCAAGCCGCTGTCGAGCCCATCTATGAGACAATGCCGGGTTGGCAGGGCAGCACACGCGGTGCCCGCAGCTGGGCCGACCTTCCGGCTGAGGCTGTGAAATATGTTCGCCATATCGAAGAACTCATCGGCTGCCCCGTCAGCATGGTCAGCACATCCCCCGAACGCGAAGACGTCATCCTGATGCGGGATCCGTTCAAGGCTTGATTCAAGTTTCATTAAGCGTGATTGCAAATTTCAAAATGCGATTTACGTTTAAATAGAAACTCTCAGTCTATTTCCAATCCAAAGTTGGAGGGTGAGATGGACTTAAAAGAAGCGGGTATCTGCGGCGTCGTCGTTATTGGTGGCGCGATTTACGGGATCAGTGAATATGGTCTGTCAGACGTTTTAACCGACGACCTGAAATCCGTATATGATGTCCCTATGACGGAACGTCATGCCTATATGACATCCGTTGTCGACCAATTCACAGAATTTTATTCCGGCGCGATTTATGGCACGGACACCTATGATTTTGTCGGCCAGTTGGAATATGAAATCGAACCTGCCCGCGCGACATTTGTTGAAGTCGTCGAGTCAGACATCAAAATCCCTCTGGAGGAAGTCAAAAATATTCGGGAATATAATACGGCAGACTGGATGTGTGACCACGAAGATTCGCGTCTTTTTACCGATAAAGGCTGGACCTATGTAACGGAGCTTAGGAATAAGGGTGGTCTATTGATGGTGACTGTGACCTGTTCGCCGCCCCCTAATTTGCTACGCAGCTAGCTCTCTGTCTCTTTGGGCGTTTATAAATCCATATAAGCTTTGACCCAGCGATAAAGACTCTCGAACGTCTTCTAGAATATGAATGACACTCACCCGACATCAACCTCTCCCATCTGGCGTCTCTCTGAATGGATCGGCATTGCGCTCTATGGCTTGCTCGTGTTCCAGTATTTTACGCTTTGGAAGGATCCGGGACCGCAGGACGGCGCGCGGATTGCGACCCTGACCACTTTGGTGATTTTTGAATTTGTGCTCGCCCATTCAGCCATTTTCATGGCCGCTTTTCCGCGCAAGATTGCGCTATTTGTTTTCGTGCCCTTTTACGGGCTCTTCGCCTGGGCGATGAATGCCTCGGTGCCTGGTAACACAATCGCGCTGCTTTATGCTGGTGTTGTCCTCATACGGATGCGGTTTATTTTTTCCGACCCGTCTGAGAGTGCAAAAATGCGCGCCCTTGGAATGTCCCTGATTTCTATGGCCTTATTCATGGTTTGTATCATCGCATTTTCAGCCAATGCGGAACGATTACCGAACTGGGGCCTGACAGACGCTTATCTAACGGCTATTAATTTTCGCGACATCACGGGCACCTCCGGAGACTTCGTCGACAATCCACATGCGGCGATGGCGATGGGCGCGACCTATTTCACCCTCATGGCTTTGGCAGAGATCTGGGTCTATGGATTGTTGCGGAAGCGAAAGACCCAAGGCCTATCGGCTAACGCCTAATTGGCCCTAACTCCTTTAAGATTTGAGTATGATGTGAACGCAGCTTTCGCATCACGACCTGTATAAACCTGAAGGCGCGTCACAAAATAGATTGCAAGATCGTGTCACCGCCTTAGGTGTCGCGCATGAGCGAACAACACGACATCGCACCTAGCCAAAATAATACGTTGCGGACCGGGATAGAGACACCTGTTCTCCTCACGGCTGCCTTATTTCTGGTATTGGTCTGGGGCAGCGCCTTCACATTGATCGGCGTGGCAGTCAGGACAATCTCTCCGGAATGGCTCGTCGCCTATCGCATGACATTTGGCGCAGGGTTGGTGCTCGCCTATTGTCTGATGAAGGGATACCGCCTCCCCCCGATAAAAGACGGACGCTGGGCTTGGTATCTCTCCATGGGTCTGACGGGTGCGAGTTTGCCTTTCGTCCTCATTGCGGTCGGGCAGAAAACTGTCGATAGCGGTTTGACCGCTATTTTGGTCGGTACAATGCCGCTTATGACGGTTGTTTTGGCGCATATTTTTACCGACGAAAAACTCAATTTTTGGAAGTCTCTGGGTTTTGTGCTGGGCTTTTTCGGGATCATTATCCTGTTTTTACCAACAGAAATTTCGCTGGATCTCGTCTCAGATTGGAAGGCCCAACTTTTGATTTTGGGGGCGGCCTTTTGCTATGCCAGCACGACCATTATTGCGGCGCGCGCACCTGAGACACCTTCCGCCGTCGGCGCCGCCATGATGTTACTGGCCGGGGCTGCGATGTCTATGATTTGGGCGATTGGAACGGCGGGGCCAGCTCCCATTCCGGACCTCACCGTTATCATCTGCATCTTGGTTTTGGGGATTGGCTCGACAGGTATTGCGACGGTCACCTATCTCTGGCTCATCGATGAAGTCGGGCCGAGCGTGATTGCAAAGATTAATTACCTCGTGCCGATCTGCTCCGTTATACTGGGTGTGACATTTCTCTCAGAGCCTCTGGACTGGCGCATTTTCGTCTCACTCGCCGTGATTATACTCGGTCTGATGATTGCGAGGAAAGGTCGTTAAAAGACCGCAGATTTAAGTCGTAAGCCCTTTTAACGCAGCGAAGGGGTTTTTGCCCGCAGGCGTTTCAGCCTCCTCTTCCTCCATCAGCGCCAAACCGTGATTGAGCGGACCATGCCCTTTGGTGGATCCAAAACCGGGCGCAGAGCGAATGGCCTCAAAGACAAATTCCCGCGCCCTCATGACGGCTTCGTCGAGATCGAGGCCCAGCGCCATATTTGCGGCGACCGCGCTGGCTAATGTGCAGCCAGTCCCATGTGTGTGGCGCGTATGCAGACGCGGGCCGGACATGATATTCGCGCCCTCTTCACTGACGAGGACATCAACGACGGACTTACCGGACAAATGCCCACCCTTCATCAGCGCCGCATAAACGCCCTTCTCTAGCAGCACATCGCCAGCTTTCGTCAGGTCGTCCACGTCTTCAATGTTGAGACCTGTCAGGAGTTCCGCCTCGGGAACATTCGGTGTCACGAGGTCAGCAAGCGGCAATAGCTTGTCGCGCAAAACCACCAACGCATCCTCATCCAACAGCGCATCACCCGAAGTCGCAACCGCGACAGGATCGAGAATGACGAATGCATCTAACTCATCCACGGCTTCTGCCACCACCTCAATGATCTCTTTCGTCCCCAACATGCCGATCTTCACGACATCGGCACCAATATCAGAGAGGCAAGATTCGATTTGTTGTTTCACGAGGGTCGCCGGCATCATCTCTACCGCTTGCACACCGACCGTATTCTGCGCCGTGACGGCCGTAATCGCGGTCATGGTATAAGCGCCGAAAGCGGCGCAGGTCTTGATATCCGCCTGAATACCCGCCCCGCCGGAAGAGTCGGAACCCGCAATGATGAGAACGCGGCCTTGGGAGTCAGTCATTTTATAAATCCAAAATCGTAAGAAAGAGAAAGAACCAACATAGGAGAAACTATCGCAAATAAGAAAAACAAAATACCTATTGCTGATATCACTCTTGCTAAAATGAGATAGATGTTTCCATGTTTGTCATCGGAATTAGCTTCTACAATCTTTTCATTAATCGAGGCTTTTACAGCAGGCATCAATTCTAACAATTGCTGGTAAGTACTACTCTGAATTTTGTTGGAGTTAGCAACCAACTTGTCTCTATAATTGTGGAACTGACGAACGGCATTACCTCGCACCGTATACTCATTTGCATAAGCCATACTTGTAGCTACGTAAAACCCTCCAGCTATGAACATTGACATCAAACTGATTATAAACAACCATCCAGAGGGGAGTATTATTTCTAAAACTCGATTTGAAGGATTGCTCAATATTGCTGCGCCAATCGCAAGAGCACCTGCGCCAGCTCCGTAGAATGGCGCTATGGTTAATTTGCGCTCATAAAACACTCTTTCAGAACACCAATAATCTATTTCACTTTCATATATTGGCACATAACGATTCGTATCTTTGAAATCTTCATCCATTAACTCTTCATGAAAGTTATACACTAGCCATCGCCTTCCAAACCCGCACGGCCTGCACAGTCTCCGCCACATCATGCACCCTTAACATATCCGCGCCCCTCTGCGCGGACCAGAGGGCGGCGGCGAGACTTCCGCCTAAGCGGTCATCCGCGTTAGAACCGTCAATGCGACCGATAAAGCTCTTGCGGCTCGCGCCCATCAGGATGGGGAAACTCAATGCTTTAATGTCGTCCAAACGTTTGAAAATCGCGAGATTATCCTCCAGCCGTTTACCGAACCCGATACCCGGGTCGAGTATGATGTTCTCCCGCTCAACACCTGCCGCGATGACCGCTTCGACCCGCTCTGATAGCCACGCTTTAATTTCCGCCACAGGGTCCGCATATTCCGGATTATCCTGCATCGTTTCGGGCGAACCCTGCGCGTGCATCAGAATGACGGGACAGCCCAATTCAGCCGCGAGCGCAGGTGAGCGCGGGTCAAATCCGAGCGCCGAGACATCATTCCAGATATCTGCTCCGGAGAGGATTGCAGCTTCGGCCACATCGGGCTTTCGCGTATCAATCGAAATCAGCGGGTCCGAGTCGAAATCACGCGTGGCCTCACGAATAGCGCGAATGACCGGGATGGTACGTTTAATCTCTTCCTCGATAGAGACTTCCGTCGCGCCGGGACGCGTGCTCTCCCCGCCAATATCGAGAATATCGGCACCTTCTTCTAACAGACGCAAGGCCTGCCTCGTGGCACGTTCCAGCGTGTCATGCCGACCGCCATCGGAAAAACTGTCCGGCGTGACATTGA
Source organism: Litorimonas sp. WD9-15 (assembly GCF_050271975.1). Taxonomy (NCBI): domain Bacteria; kingdom Pseudomonadati; phylum Pseudomonadota; class Alphaproteobacteria; order Maricaulales; family Robiginitomaculaceae; genus Litorimonas; species Litorimonas sp. WD9-15. Next base: position 1,760,717 of record NZ_CP189850.1, on the reverse strand, counting down.
GGACACCCATGATTTTGGGACGTTTGAACATGTGCAGACTTTAAAGGCTGGAACCATGAGGATAAAGAAAAACCCCGACTTCAAAAAGTCGGGGCCTATTTTATTCGTCAATATCCTTGGCGGTGGACGTCCCACCGATGGGTTTGGGTTTTGGCTTGCGCGTTGTCGGCACAGCCGCGACGGCAGGTTTTCCGCCACCTGAACCATCATTGCGCTTGGGCGGCGTTCCGTCTTCAAGCAGCGTCTTGATCTCCTCGCCTGAGAGCGTTTCAAACTCGAGGAGAGCTTCGGCGAGCGCAACCCAATCCTTCTTTTTCTTCTTCAGGATTTCGAGGGCTTTCTCATGCGCCTCAGTAATAAAGCGTTTGATTTCATCCTCAATGAGGCGCGCCGTATCCGGTGAAATCGCAGAGCCACGCCCAATACCGGGCACGAAGGAGCCATTATCCTGTTGCTTATAGGCAATCGGACCGATTTTATCCGACAGGCCCCATTCCGTGACCATGGCCGTCGCGATACGCGTGACCTGCTCAATATCGGAACTCGCACCAGAGGTGACGCGGTCATAGCCGAAGTGGAGTTCTTCCGCCGCACGACCCCCCATGGCCATCGCCATACGCGCAATCATTTCCTGACGGGATTGCGAAATCTGATCGCGCTCCGGCAGATATTGGACCATGCCCAGGGCACGCCCGCGCGGGATAATCGTTGCCTTGTGGATCGGCAAACTACCTTCCATATTCAGGCCGACAATCGCGTGACCCGCTTCGTGATAGGCTGTATTCTCGCGTTCCTCATCCGTCATGGAGAGTGTCCGACGCTCTGCACCCATCAGAACCTTGTCCCGGGCATCATCAAATTCACGTTGCGTGATTTTGAGCTTATTGCGGCGCGCGGACAGAAGCGCTGCCTCATTGACGAGGTTCATCAAGTCAGCACCGGAAAACCCGGGCGTACCACGCGCAATATATTTCGTTTCAACATCTGCCGCGATGGGCTTGCCCTTCATGTGGACTTCGAGAATTTTCTCGCGGCCCTGAATATCGGGATACGGGACTTCGATCTGACGGTCAAAACGACCCGGACGCAGGAGCGCTTTATCGAGCACGTCAGGACGGTTCGTTGCGGCAATAATAATAATGCCTTCATCCCCCTCAAATCCGTCCATTTCGACAAGAAGCTGGTTTAGGGTCTGCTCGCGCTCTTCGTGGCCACCTGATGTCCCGACACCCCGATGACGACCGACGGCATCGATCTCGTCAATAAAGATGATACACGGCGCTTGTTTCCGTGCATCGGCGAACATTTCCCGCACGCGGGACGCACCCACACCAACAAACATTTCGACAAAGTCGGAACCGGAGATGGTGAAGAATGGGACACCCGCCTCTCCTGCGACGGCGCGCGCGAGAAGTGTCTTACCGGTACCCGGAGGTCCCACGAGCAAGGCACCTGTCGGGATACGGGCACCCAAACGCGTAAACCGTGTGGGGTCTTGCAGAAATTCCACAACTTCTTGAAGATCTTCTTTCGCGGCTTCGACACCGGCCACATCGTCAAATGTTTTCTTCTGCGTGTTTTCGGTCAGCAATTTCGCTTTAGACTTACCGAAGTTCATCGCCCCGCCACGACCGCCACCCTGCATGTTCCGGAAGAAGAGCAGAAAAAGCGCACCAATGATGAGGAGCGGCAGGAGGCCCATGAGGAGCGAGCCAAACATGCTCTGCTGTTTGCGCTCTTCGAACTTATAAGGAATATCCGTGCCTTCGAAGATTTCGTCAGCGTTGAGATTTATCGCACCAATATTGGTTTTGTATTTTTCACCGCCCGTCAGTGTTCCGGTGATCACGCCGCCCTCTGTGTCGATCAGCGCGGATTCGACTTGGCCGGATTCCACACGTTCTTGTAATTGGGAATAGGTCAGTTCATCACTCGGCCCGCCCTGAACATCGGAACTGGCCGCTGTTATCATAGCGAGGAGCAGAGCAATCACGATGCCCCAGACAATGAAATTACGGGTATTTACATTTTTCATTCTGATCGGACCTTTAGGTTCGGGTTATACCAGTCACTTTTACGTCTTTAACATATGGGAGGCCACACGCCAAAAGAAAGCGCCTCAGCTGTCGTAAATTTGATAAGCAAGGTTAACTTATACAGTTTGGGGCGGAAATAAGCTCTGCAAGCGCCGCGCCGCAGTGGCGCGAGAAATAAGTTTATCGGTGCTACATGCGCCCAATCCTAAAGCTTCAGACCCCATTGTAAAAAGTGGTAGACTGGGTCTGACCTGTTCCGGGCAACCTAAAAACTTATCTTTTTCAATTGATTGTCGGATATTGTAACCGTTACCGAATGCGGGTTCGATCCATACGCCTTTGGATTTCATCTGAATGATAAATCGTCCATCCCAAATGGCGGTTTCGTGTTGCGACACGTATCTTTCCCCTAATGCGGAATGTGTGTCCCTGCCCGAGACTGCGACCTTATCGCGCGTGAATAGAAATCCGTTAGGGCGTTTTACGACCCAAGCCCCCGCCAGAGTCGCCGCCTGAAAATCGCGATGGGTGAGTCGCTTGGCAAGATTGACGCGTCTCGCCCGGTCAATCGGGCCGCCTGTCCCTGCCACGCTTCTCAGAATATGGAGTAAGACTTCCGGCTCCGGAACAGCATTTATTTCGACATAGTTCTGGTCACTTATGACGGCATGTTGAGATAACCAAGCCGCATGTCGGGCGCGTTCTTCCAACAATCGCCGCCGTTCATGTTTTTGCGTCTGCAGGAGGTCCTTTCGAAGATCATTATCCGCGGAAAGCGCCTGCCGCACTTTGATACGCGTGAAATCTGAATTTTCATTGGACGGGTCGTCGACGAAATCGAGCCTCTGTTCTCGATTGTAATCTCGAATATCTGCGCGGGACACACTCAACCATGGCCGGTGTAGCGTGACATCCGCAAGTGCGGGCCAGAGCGCGCCATAAGACCGGTCAGGCATGCCCGCCAATCCCCGCCATCCCGTCTGACGGTCCAGCCTCATCAGAAGCGTTTCCGCTTGGTCATCGGCCGTATGGGCCGTGATCAGATTTTCCAATCCCGCCGCGCGGCACATTTCTCCGAGAGCTTTGTAGCGATACGCCCTCGCCTTGACCTGAATACCCGTTTTCGGACCGTCATTTTGCCAACGGTCAATCTGCACCTCATAGCCGAGTGAGCGGGCAAAAAGGGCGGTCTCCGCTGCTTCTTCCGCGCTCCCGTCACGAAGCGCGTGATCAATGATAAAAGCATGGGTGACTTTCGGATGATTGCGAAACGCATAAATCATCGCCGTTGAGTCTCCACCGCCCGAGAAGGCAATGGCGGCAGGGCCGGAGAGTTTAGGCGCAGGAATCGTCACGTCATCGCCCTATTGAAGGGCTAGCAACTCGCGCGGGCCGCCTCGACTCTCGCTTTTTCCTTCACCGCCTCACTCGCGCGGGGATATTGCGACGGGAAACTGGCCAGCGTAGCGCAGGCATCGGCAGGTTTGCCGAGCTGACGCAGGGCTCCTGCCAAACGGACCATTGCGTCCGGCGCTTTTTCGCCGCGCGGGTCGCGTTTCATACTTGTGATATACGCATCCGCCGCGTCCGCAAATCCGCCGCGCACATAATAGCTCTCGCCCAGCCAATATTGCATTTCACCAACATCCGCCGCGTCGGGATTAAACTGGAGATATTGGCTGAGAGCGATCTGCGCCCCGCCAAAATCACCTTCTGTGAGAAGGCGCTTACCTTTTTGACCAAGCTCCGCAACATCATTTGGAACATCGGATGTCAGAGATCTGTCTTTTAAGGACGGCTGGGCAAGAATTGGAGGCTGCCCAAGGGTCGGGGCCTGTCCTATCACGAGAGGCTGTTCGCTAAATTCCGGTGCCCCGCCTAAGGGGTCGAGCGGTGTCGTCGGGCCGAGTTGTACGGGGCCCGTGCGACGTTGAATGGGACGCGTTTGTTCCTGTGCAATTAGATCAACCGCATCCAGATGGACCTTCATCCGGCCGGCCATATCTTGGATAATTTGCAATTCTGTGCGCAATTGCGAGACTTCGCCTTTCAGGCCATCCCGCTCAAATGTAACGCGCTCTAATTCACCGCGCAGCGCCCGTTGGGCCCCTTCCAGCGCGTCAATCCGTGCCATTAGGCGTTCCGCTGCCGGATCGCCCGTCAACATACGCGATTCCAGTCGCGTCAAACGTTCGGCGAGCGCAGCGTTCTGCGCCGCAAGTTCTTTCTTCGATTGCGCCTGCGCAGGTGTCGCAAATGACAAGCTCAAAAGCATCAATGTCGCGAATGCGGTTTTCAGGATGGCGGACATGTTTGTCTCCGTCTCAATAGGTTACGCCGCCAGCATAGCTGACGGCGTTGAATTTTGGCACTTAATTCGCAGTCAGGGTCATAAACACCCGGTTAATGGATTATCCAATCCCACCGAGACGAAGATTGGTATGACCGTTCCGGTTTCTGGACCACCCGGCTTCATTAGCACGCGGGTCGATCGGACGTTCTTTTCCGTAGGAAATCGTACGCAGACGATTTGGCGCGACGCCCTGACTGACGAGAAACGCTTTAACACTATCCGCCCGGCGCGCGCCAAGGGCGAGGTTATATTCCCGCGTACCGCGCTCATCCGCATGGCCTTCGATTGTGGCGATCGCATCTTGATAGATATTCAACCAATTGGCCTGACGGCGTAAAACATCCTGCGCTTCGGGGGATAAATTAAACTGATCATACCCAAAGAATACGCGCGGCTCACCACCCGATTGAAAGGCGAAATCATCCTCTGACCCCGGAATGGGGAGGTTTGGATCCACGAACGGTTCTACCACGGGCGGCAGTGGTTGCGCTTCCGGAATGGGCTCCGGCTCGATGATTTGCGGCTGAACTTCTACAACCGGTTCCGGCTCCGGCATGAGTTCGGGCTCTGGTTGTGTGGCACAGGCGGACAGAACTAAAAGGGCTGCGCCTGCCATTAGATATTTTTTCATTAGTCTCTCCTCAATCTCTCGAATATTTAAACGCAGGCTTTGGGGCGCAATCAAGGCAAAAAATGGTCAAATCCCGTCAACGGGCTAACAATTTGGAAAGATTGCGTCTTTTTTCGCTAAAATCACAAATCTAAGGCAGAAGTGGTGACCACGCCGGATCAGACGCCATACCCGGTGTTTCCACCTTACGAAGGTTCTGTCCCGTCAAATCAACCGACCAAATTTCCGTTGTGCCGGCGCGGTCCTGTTTCGCGCGGGAGAATATGATGACGCGACCATTCGGGCTCCAGGTCGGGCTTTCATCCAGATAGCTATTCGTCAGAATACGCTCATTCTTGCCGTCCACATCCATGACGCCAATGCCGAACTTCCCGCCACCGGAGCGCACAAAGGCGATCTTATCTCCGCGCGGTGACCAAACGGGCGCGCTGTAGCGGCCCTTCCCGAAACTGATCCGTTTCACATTTTTACCGTCCGCATCCATGACATAGAGCTGAGGACTATTCCCACGATCAGAGTTAAACACGACCTTACGGCCATCAGGTGAGAAGCTGCCGGATACATCAATGGCCGGGTCCGTTGTCAGCCGTTGGGTCGAACGTGATTTCAGGTCCATCACATAAATATCGGAATTACCGCGACGTTCCATCGACATGATGAGACGGTCCCCATTCGGTGAAAATTGCGGCGCAAAGGTCATACCCGGGAAATCACCCAGAAGTTCACGGCGACCGGTCTCAATATCGAGCAGATAGACCTGCGGGCGGTCATTCTCGTAGCTCATATAAGTGATGGTCTGCGAACTCGGCGAGAAACGCGGTGTCAGAACGAGGTCAGACCCCCCGAGCAGGTAGATCGGATTTTCACCGTCCTGATCCATAATGGCGAGGCGTTTTTGCTTGTTAATCTTCGGCCCGCGTTCGTCGATAAAGACGATCCGCGTATCGAAATATCCGGTCTCTCCGGTCAATGCCTCATAGATCGCATCCGACGCCTTATGCGCCGTCCGTCGCCAGTTTTCAGGCGTTGTCGCGAACCTCACACCTTTTAACTGCTCCCCTGCAAAAATATCCCAAAGGCGGAACTCAACGAGGATGCGGCTTGGACTCTCCTGACGAATTCGACCTGACACAAGGGCGTCCGCTTTGATCACGCGCCAGTCGGCAAAGGCGGGTTTATAGTCAATATTCGTCTGTGTTTCGAGAAAACTGGCCGGATCGAGCGAGCGGAAAAGACCGGAGCGTTCGAGGTCCGCACGGATAACTTCCGCGATCTTCTTCCCGAAATCCCGCTCCGCAGAACTATCCGCAATAAAGTCCGGAACCGCAATTGGTGTCGGATCGAGATTGCCTTTTGTAATATCAATTTCGAGTTGGGCCGAAGCCGTGCTGCCCAAAAATAGGGCGAGGCAGAACCCGACCAGAAACAGAAAAATTCGCTTGAGAGTTGTCATAAGGCCAGTCTTTACAATTCCGGGCGTAAGTTCAAGACGAGTTCGCGCCAAACACCGTAACGTTCATCCGGCAGGAAATCATAGGGCGCACATTTATGGACAGCGGCAATGGCTTCCCGCTCTGCCTGTAGCCAGAACGGGTTGCCGGGCGAGAGTTTACGTGAGGCCGCTTGGTCGATGAGTTCTACATTTTCGACATGCCCGCCAAGAATGAAATTCACCTTCAAGCGCACGCGCAAATTCTCCGCATCCGTTGCGGCCGCCGGCATGCGCCAACATTTTTGCATGGCCGAGACAAGTAAGTCCGTTTCCGTTCCCGTCATGCCGCTCCCCTCACCTGTAGCGGCGCGGGCTGCGTCGTCATAACGAATATTATTTGTTTCGGATTGTGTCGCGATCTGTTGATTTTTCTCCGGTGCGGTATCCCTCGCCTGATCGACCAAACCTGAAATCGCGTCTAAATCAAAGACGGGAGTCTCGGGCTGTTTGGGTGTATCCAGTTGTTCGTCAATCGGCTCATCCGCATTTTTTGGTGTGGGAAGGATAGCTTCGGCGATCTTTTCCGCCGTCACTTCATCTGCAGAAACTTTCACCTCCGGCGCCTCTTCTTCCGCATTTTGCATCGGCGTCTGCGTGGTCATGATGTCCGGCTGTTCTGCAATTGGCTCCGGTTTTGGGCGTTTTACAGCTGCAGAGACGTTCGTGACCTCATCCACGGTCAGGATGGACACGGGAATAATATTCCCTGGCTCAAGCGGCTTAGCGCCAGCGGAGAAATAGGTGAACCCACCGAAGACTGCGACATGAAGCGCGAGGGATATGGGAAGGCCGAGTTTAATTCCCGCCACCCGATGCATTTACAGGGTCCGTCACGAGTCCAAGGTTCGAGAAGCCCGCCGCATTGACCCGCGCCATGACTTTCATGACAGACTCATAATCTGCTTGCCCCGCCCCGCGCAGGTATATGCGTTCGTCATATCCATTATTGCTAATCGCAATGAGGCGTGCAGCAATATCGTCCAGTGCGATTTCTGTTTCTTGGATGAAAATCGTGCCCGCCTGATCGACAGAAATCGTGATCGGCTCGCTTTGGGACGGCAGAGATTTCGCATCCGTTTTCGGTAGTTCAATCGGCACACCAACAGAGAGCAAGGGCGCGGCGACCATAAATACGATGAGCAGAACCAGCATGACATCGACCAGCGGCGTCACGTTTATCTCTGAATCAACGCGCGTGCGTCGATTGCGGCGACGTCCGCCATTTCGTCCGACACCTCTGCTGGCTGACATACCCATAACTACCCGCCCTTATTGAGTTTGCGGGAGAGAATAGCGGAGAGTTCATCCGCATAGCCTTCAAGACGACCACCATATTTGTCGATGTCAGAGCTATATTTGTCATAAAAAATCTTGGCCGGGATCGCCGCGATCAAGCCGAGAGCCGTCGCAAAGAGCGCTTCGGCAATGCCGGGCGCGACAACAGCGAGATTCGTATTTTGGGTCGCCGCAATCGCACGGAAGGCATTCATAATGCCCCAGACCGTCCCGAAAAGACCGATAAAGACAGAAATCGACGCAATCGTCGCAAGCACAATCATGCCGCGCTCTGCCTTGGCCAGTTCCCGATTAATGACGAGGTTCATCACGGCGTCAATCCGGCCATGGGTGGCTTCCGGGCGGGCCGTGCCAGAACTCCGACTCTCATTATACTCGCGCATGGCGGCGGCGAAAACACGGGCCATCGGGTCACGCGTATCACTGCCCAGCGCCGTTGAGAGTTCGTCCAATGTCCGACCGGACCAAAATGTATCTTCGAAATCCGTCGCGCGTTTTTTGAGCATATAGAACATGAAGCCCTTATCTATCGCGACCACCCAAGACCAGATTGATGCGAGCGCGAGGCCGATCATCACAGATTTTACAACCCAATCCGCCATGAGGAAGAGAGAGAGAAACGTAAAATCCCCGCTATGTGCGGGCGGCAGTGTTGAACTCTGATAAATGAGGTCGATCATGTTTAGTCCTGAAAATGTTCTAGGACGGGCGATAAACGCACAAATCCCACGGGGCCAGTTAAGCGTTTGTAAGTCTTATTGAGCAAACGTTAACCTTATCCTTAAACCTGACGGGCTCTTAATGCGGAAAACGACTTAATCTTGTCGTAATTTGGGCCAGATCGGATATTAGGCGACAAACATACGAATTTTTGGAGGCGTTTATGCGCATCACTGCAATCCTTACTCTCACAGCACTCACTGTGGGGGCCACAGTCTCAGGCTGCGCCGTGGTTCCTGAACCTCAAGAGGTCGAGATCGAAGAAGTCGTCATCGCGCCGCCCGTACCCGTCTGTTATGAAGTCGCTGAACTGCAAAAAGTCGAAGTTCCGGCAGAAACCAAAACGGTTTTCGGCGTAAGCGTGATTGAGAACCCGCCTTATGAGCCCATCACGCAACGGACAGAGCAGAAGATTATCGTCAAACAGGCCGAAGTCTTTTACGTCACGGTCAATCCGCAGACGGGCAATCAAACGGAAGTCACAAATTTCTGCGACTCCAATATTCAAACAGGACGTGTAGGCCCAGCAGAGGGCGAATTGGCCGGACCACCGGTTCCAGTTGAGTAGAGCCTAAATCGGGCCTGTTCCACGTGGAACGGCAGTCCCGTAACGTTGCGACCAATAGCGCCCGATATCCCGGGCATTATTGATGAACCGCTCGCCGCGCATCGTCATGATCCCGCAATACTCAAATTCAGGACTGCCCGCACTCAAAACGAGTGTCGGGCAGTTTTGGTTCTTATCGCCAAGGAGTTTGACCAAGTCTTCTCGCGGCTTTGCAATCGGCTGATAAATCATCTCAACCGACTCTTTGATAGCTGGGTAATAGGCGAGCACGCCCCAAATTTCCGCACATTCAGGGCAGTATTCGCGGCGGTCATTGTCGGCGAAACCGGGCGGGAGGAGATAGAGTATGTCCCGTGTCATTTTTTAAATGCGCAAGCAGTACTTGGGTGATTTTCGCCTTTTCGGGTTTCCATGCATACAGCTATAAGATTTTCACTATTTGGATCGCTATCCATCCACTCGTCTCGCCAAAATGTCTTAGCACAATCCGTTGAGGAACAGTCATCAGACTTCAAATCCAGCCTTTGGGTCACACGCTGTCCATACTGAGCCACTAAACCGACATGATTGCTATACTGGCAGATAGCAAAATTGCCATTTTGCCCCTCCAGATATTTCGTTTGTCCAAACAGGTGCGTAAATGGATGTTGACTTTGTACACGCGTCCCACCTTCAGAAGGTTCACTGAAGGCAGGCAAAGCTTGCGCACCCCCGGCCGCGTAATACGCTTTGAAGATAGTAGCCTGCATACATTCAAACGAATCATCCTCAGCAGATGCAACTCCAGACCCCAAGAATGTAATCAGCATGACGAATAGTATTTTTCTCATATCATTTGCGTCGCATAGCATCTGAGTGTTTGCAAGTTATGGAGCCGCAAACAATTAGAGTATCAGAAATACTCCGCTAAAACCGCATCCAATCGTCGCCGCACCAGCGCCGTTAATTTCTGCAATCCGTAATGATCAAGCACTGCACGGTAAATATCCTCACGTCCGGCAAATTCATCGGCGCTGCGAATCTCTAGGACCAAAGCGGCCAGCTCACTCATAGGAATTTCGGCAAATCCCCGCGGGCCGAGGTCACGCAGAATGACAGGCGGTTGATCCGGCAGGCGGAGGATCCAGCCAACACTATCCTCTGCGCCTTTGGCCTCGGGGTCAGGTTCGCGCTCGACAATAATCTGGCCCGCCTTCTCCGCTAGCAGAACCGCGCGTTCAAATTTACGGCGCACGGGCGCGGCGATTTTCATCAATCCGCTGGCCTTGGCGTAAGTTTGGAACAGCGCCAGCGCCTGCATCGGGGCTTGGTATTGCAAGATTTCTGACAGGCCGTGCAGAAACTGCGCCTGCGTTGCGGCCCGCGGGTCGGCGGTCTTGCGGATGGGCCAGAGGGCGTAGGGAATGTGATCTGGTGTTTTCATATCGACGCGAAAGTAAATCTCTGCAAGTTATCGTAAGAATCAATGGTAAGGGCACATATGACATTACGCGATATAAGCGTTTGGGGCTTTTTCAAACTCATTCTCGTCATTGAATATCTTATCGCGATCATCACCGCGCCTTTCTTGCTTCTTGCAGCATTCTTTATCGCTGATGGAAAGCCTAATGTGACGATTGACAAAGATATAGAAATGAAGGCGCTTGGGATCACATACGATTTCGGCGAGTTAAATCTGATACCGGCTTTGATCATTGCTTTTTTTTGGTATTTCATCATGTTATTGATTAAATCACGGCTCTTAGTCTTCATTTGTAAGTTCACGCCAATTGGGAAGATTGACGTTGGAAAGTATAAATATTCAGTAGTCGGAGAGTAGATAAGGCCCCAGCCGCTCCACCATCGCCTTCGGCGCGCGTTTTGGGCGGCCTTCGGGTGTAATGCTAGCGGCTTCGGACACTGCCGTCACCAACAGTTCATCCCCGCGATAGCAGGCCTGACTGACCCATAACCTTGCGCCCTTGATCCGGTCATAAGTTGTTTGCACGACGAGGTGGTCATCCACGCGGGCGGGTTTTTTGTAGTCCAGTTCGATCTTGCGAATGGCGAAGGCGAGCGGATCCTCGCCGTCCCAGAGTTTGGCGTGCTCAAACCCGACAAGGCGGAAGAAACTGCTCCGCGCGCGTTCGAAAAACCGGAGGTAATTGGCGTAATAAACGATGCCGGAAAAATCCGTATCCTCATAGAAAATGCGTAAGGGATAGTGATGCACGCGGCCTTCGAACCAGCCAATATTGGGTTGCTCGACCATCTTACTTTCCCTCAAACAAATCCGGCGCGGGCGGTGTCGCCGGTGGGTTCAGGCCCAGATGCGCATAGGCGCGGGGTGTTGCCATCCTGCCCCGCGGCGTGCGCTGCAGAAAACCCTGCTGAATAAGGTAAGGCTCGATCACATCTTCCAGCGCGTCCCGTGCTTCTGACAGGGCCGCCGCGAGCGTATCGGCCCCGGTTGGCCCGCCGCCAAACATTTCGCACAACGCGTGCAGATAGCGCATATCCTGCTTATCCAAACCGATATGATCGACGCCGAGCCTTTTAAGTGCTGCATCTGCAGCCACGGCATCAACGACCTCATTTCCGGCATGTTCCGAGAGGTCCCGCACCCGGCGCAGCAACCGCCCGGCCACACGCGGCGTCCCCCGCGCCCGTCCCGCAATTTCCCGTGCCCCGTCCGGCGTCATGGCCAGGCCGAGTTTTCCCGCCGCCCGCGTGACGATGGAAGTCAAGTCGTCAACATCGTAAAATTCGAGCCGCACGGGAATGCCGAAACGATCCCGCAGCGGCGTGGCGAGCAACCCTGCCCGCGTGGTCGCACCGATCAGCGTAAAGGGCGCAATGTCGATTTTAATGGACCGGGCGGCGGGACCATCGCCGATGATCAGGTCCAATTCAAAATCCTCCATCGCGGGATAGAGGACCTCTTCCACGACCGGATTGAGGCGGTGAATTTCATCAATAAACAGCACGTCATTGGGTTCGAGATTGGTCAGAAGCGCCGCCAGGTCACCCGCCTTTGAAATGATCGGGCCGGAGGTGGAGCGGAAATTGACGCCAAGTTCCCGCGCGACGATCTGTGACAAGGTTGTCTTACCGAGACCCGGCGGGCCGGAGAGGAGCAGATGGTCCAACGGTTCACCCCGCCGCCGCGCGGCCTCGACATAGACTTTCAGGTTGGCAATCGCCGAAGCCTGCCCAACGAAATCGGAGAAAGAGAGCGGGCGCAGGGCACGATCATGCGAATCGCCAATTGACGGCTCCGCAGAAACAAGGCGCTCCTCGCTCATGCGCTGAGTTCTTTCAACGCGACCTTAATCAGATCATCCAATTTGGGGTCTTCCGCGAATGTACCGTAAGCTTTTGCGACGGCGCGTAAGGCCTCGCTCTGACCAATCCCCAGATTTTCCAACGCACTGATCGCGTCATTGCGCAGGACCATGTCGGACATACCCTCCGCACGGGTCGCCTCTCCCGCTGCCGCAGTCACAGGTGGCGTAAAAGCAGGTTGAAAGCCGCGTCCGGAAGGTGGCGCTTTGCCTGAAAGCTCTGTCGCGATCCGTGTGGCGAGTTTCGGGCCGACGCCGCTGGCGCGGGCAAAGGCTGTTTTATCCTCCAGCGCCGCGGCACTCATGATTTCGCCGGGGCTCATAATATCAAGAATGGCCAGTGCCGCTTTCGGACCTACACCCTGCACGGATTGCAGGCGGACGAACCAGGCGCGGTCTTCCTCGGTAAAGAACCCGAACAGGGTTATGGATTGCTCGCGGACATGGGTTTCGACGTGGAGGCGACAGGCCACACCCTCCTCCAAGCGCGAAAGCGTCTTGCTGGAACAGGAGAGAAGATAACCGACCCCGCCGCAATCCACGATGGCTTCGCCCGTCCCCGCCATCAGGCAGATACCACTGACCATGCCGATCACAGTTTTAGGCCCAAATACGAATCGAAGTCATGTCTCATGGGACAGGTCTAAGGCGCGGGTCCACTAAAGGCAAAGTCACCTCGAAAAATTATACGGTTTTTAAACGTTTTCGGTCATGTTGAAAACGAATCAGGAGACAGTCTTATGGCGCAATCATCTTTGGTGACGAAATTGGCTTATCTGAGCGGCGTTGCCGTTCTGGTGTCCGCCTGTGCGCAAGGCCCTCACGCAAATACAAGATACGGCTCTGCACCGGAAGTTGTTACCGTTTGTTGTGCGCCTACTCCGCCGCCTCCGCCTTGCGGGATATACGCGCCGTGTCAGCCGCAAGTCATGCTGCCGCCCGCTCCGCCGCCAGTCGTAGAGTATGTACCCGAACCGGAGCCTATTCCGGAACCGCCCATCTATGTGCCGCCGGCACCTGAACCGGCTCCACCTGTCTATGTGGAGCCAACACCTGAACCGCCCGTTTATGTACCGCCGCAAAGCTGGCCAGAGCCGACAACACCGCCTCCCGTCTGGGTCCCGCGGAAGTAACCTGAAACAATCATAGAGGCGCGCGCCCGTCTGCATTTGCAGGAGGTGATGCGACCGCTTGGCCCATGAAAATGAGACCATCATAATCTTCGGCGTTAAACCTGACATCAGTTTTTGGATAGGTTTTCAGCTCATCTTTCATTAGCACACGGAAAACGTTTTCGACTGCGACGGGATGGTCTGACCTGATCGTGTTCTGATATGGGTTGACCCCACAAATAATCGGTTGCCCGATGCAATTCCAACCCGTCCCTTCGGTCGCAACCATATCGAATGTGAGTGTCCGCGCGCGTGGTAGATGGGCCGCCATGAGCGTATAATCCAAATCCCCATAGGTCCAACGTCCCATACTGGCGTGCAGATTTCCGACAAGCACGATCGTTTTATCATGGTCTTGCGAAGCGACGATAATATTTTCCGCCATGCCCTTCTCAAAAGCAGCCGATCCCTCTGAAGGCGTTTCGAAAGTCTGAGAGGCTAAATTAACATCCCTGAAAGCCGTGACGAACAGAGGCTGCGCTTCACTTTTCCATTGCCTTGCCGTTTTTATTAACGACAAGACCGCTTCACTAGAGCGACCATCCGTGAAGCCGGTTGTCCACATTGGAGCCCTCAACATTTCTGTTTCGGCCTCATAACTTCCATCAGATTCTATAAAACCAGCTAGGCGGTTGTCCTCATCGTAGATTTCCAAGGCCAGATTCGTTTTCAAGCCTTTCGCCAAACTGTGACATGTCAAAGCCGAGACAAATTCCGGCGGAGCGGTCATACCGTGCAGTTCCCCTATAACGATTATATCGGGGCCACTCGGAGACAAAAGAGCCTCCATCCCAATAATATCGGCGCAGTTCAGATCAGCTTCAGCATTAGAAGAGCTGCAGGCCATCAGTGCCAGATAAACCGGAAATATTGCTAAAAGTCTCATGCCTGCTCCACAAATGATTCGTAACATTATCACATATCATTTTTATCCAGACAATTTATTTCCATTAGAGCCTAATACCGTGAATTCATATGGTTCGCGTGGGTAATGGCGATGGCGAGCGCGTCGGCCGCGTCGCCCGCTTTCACATTTGCACCGGGCAGGAGCATATTCATCATATGCGCGACCTGCGCCTTATCCGCCGCGCCCGTGCCCACGACGGATTTTTTGACGAGGCGTGCCGCATATTCCCCGACATTCAAACCCTGCGTTGTGGCGGCGAGGATGCAGGCCGATCGCGCCTGACCCAGCTTCAGGGCGCTCATCGCATTGTCTTTCATAAAGGCATCCTCCACCCCAGCCTCGACGGGCGAGAACTCCGTGATAATCTCGGTCAGCGCCATAAACAGAAATGTCAGCCGCGATGGTAGCGGCTCTTTCTTTGGCGGGCGGATGACGCCATGCGCGACATGGGCCACCTTATTGCCCGTCTTATCAATGACGCCCCAGCCGCAAGCGACGATGGAAGGGTCTATCCCGATGATGCGTTTGGTCGTCATAGGCTGCGCCTAACCCCGTTTACCCAAAATTGCCACGGCTGTGTCGTAATCTAACCGTAATGTGGCGCGAGCCCGACGCTATTATGACAATCGGGAGACCAAGATGAAACTTCGCCACACACTAACCGCATTTACCGCCGCGCTCAGCCTGAGCGCTTGCGCGACCGTCCCGCAATATACTTCGGGGGCGGATTATCTCAGTCGGCATAATGATCAGGACGTGATTGTGTCGTCCAGCGGCACGGATGCAAGCATTCGCGAGATCGCCGCGGTAGAACCCGACTTGCGATTTCCCGCCCGAATCGGTCTGGCGCGGATTGAGCGGGGGCAGTTGGTGAGCGTCCCTGCGGATGAAGCCGTACATTGGTCAGAGGCCGCGTCCACACTCGGTGCGGAATTTGGACAATTCGTTCCGGTTAGCCCCCTCATCGCGGATATGGTCGATCCCGCCAATTATCGCGAACCGCGAAATGTCGTCGATCATATTCGCAAGGGCTCGGCCCGACAGCATCTGGATTATGTCATCGCCTATGAGGTGACCGACATGGCTGACACGGCAAGCAATGAACTAGGCTTTGCTGATTGGTCGATCCTTGGATTGTTTGTTCTGCCCTCGCGCGATTTGAAAGCCGAGAGCTCCGCCAGCGCGATCCTGCTCGATGTCCGCAATGGCTACCCTTATCTGACGGGTAGCACCTTCGCGGATAAAAAGGGCATCAGCACATTTATGGGTCAAGGCGGCCGTGAGAAAAAATTGAAAGACAAGGCCCGCTCAATCGCCGTGCAGCAAATCGCGGCAGAATTTGCGGAAGGTTTACAGGATTTAAAACGGGTCGCGGACGGTGTGAAGCTGGCTGAGGCGCGTCAATCCCCGGCGGAAAACTGATAAGTCTTATTCGATACCGTAACATTGGGCGGAACACGTTCCCGCTCAAACCAATCCCAGCCCGTTTTCAAGTTCATCCAGAAAGCGTGGTTGGGATTTCCTGTTTGCGTCGCGAGAATTTCATCCGTCATCTCAAACGGAAATATGTGGACACGGACGAAGGGCTGGCCGCCATCATATGCCTTTTCCATCAAAGCCCAAATTTCCTCGATCCCCGCAACCGTCATGGCGTAACAGCCAATCGACACGCAATCGCCATGGACCATCAGAAAACTCCCCGTGCGGTTATGGGCGCGGTCATATGCATTGGGAAAGCCTAGATTGAAGGAGAGATGATAGCTGGAATTCGGGTTCATCGCGCCGGGTTTGACGAAATAAAACCCTTCAGGAGATTGCCCGTCACCTTCTTTTAATTTTGGGCCGAGGTTGCCAGACCACGTACAAATTTCGAAAGTCCGGTCAAGTTGGAAAACGCCGTCCGACCCGCGCCGCCAAGCTTCGAGATAACCTTTAGAGCGGTCGGACGTCGTTTTAACGATGCGTAGAAAGAGTTCGGAGGTCAGATTATTCGGAGAGGCATGGGTTACTGTCTCTGAGGCCGTCACAGATTGCCCGCATGCAGATAAGATCACGGCGACGATTAATAACAGAATGCGTTTCACATCCCCTTATTATCACAAGCTCCGCCACAATAATCGTTAATTTGCCTTAAACGACCACATCCCGCCGCATTCTGCGCACATTACGAAAACATTGCCGCGAAATCATCACATCTCAGGCAAAGCCTCGCCCTATGTGACCGCCAAAAGGGTTTCATCAACAGACCTTGGAGGGCTACACAATGACGAAACTTCTCAAAACCGCCGCGATCGCCGCACTTATCACGGGCTTTGCCAATACGGCTTTCGCCCTCACCCCGCATGACGGGTCGGCCGAGGCGCGTCAGATGGAAATGCAGCATGTTGGGTCTGCGGAAGAGCGTCAGGAGGTCTCCCTTCGTCAGGACAAACTGACCCGCGATGACCGCATTGCGGTGGCACGGTTAGACGGTGGGCGCTTCATCGCGACGCCACATGACGAGGAAGTCGATTGGACCTATCTGAACAAACGGGTCGACCTCGACATCGAAATCCTCAGCGCCGGGGCGCATTTTAAATATCTCCCCGAAATCGACTTTCAGGGCGCGCGGGATACGGACAATAAGATTGACGAAATCCGCCTCGCAGCCGCAAATGAAGGCTATTCCCACGTCATTCTCTACGGTCTCGATGCGGATGCATATTGGGCAAGCTTTGGCGGAAAAGCCCTATCTGAGACAGGTCTAACCTTTCATGAGAATTGTGGCAGTTGGGACAGCGCCGCCGCGAAAGCGCTCCTCGTCAACACGCATACGGGCGAAGTCCTCGGCGCGGCAAAAGCCGATGATGTGACTTACAATATCGGTCAACTCGCCGACGATATGGAGCGTGTGCTCACAACCCTAACATAGATCCGCCGGGCTAGCGCTGCGGCCTCTCCCCAAAAGAGGCGCGGCGTGGCGGGGGCAAGACAGGCGCGGGGCCCTCTCCACCCGCGCCTGTTTTCATAACTTATCCCCAGACTTATACTTACTCACATTAGGACTATAGTCCTAACACACAACATGCTATGACAATCCCGAAAGACTCAGACTAAGAGCATGTCATGGTATTTATCGCAGATAACGACACGGCGCCCGAAGCGCTCGACTCCACCCCACAAAGCCAAGAGGCCGAGGCCGCCCTGCTAGGCGTGCTGCTCTACGATAACGAAGCCTATCACAAGATTTCGCAGATCGTGCAGGCCAAGCATTTCTATAACCCCGTCCATGTCCGCATTTTCGACTCGATCGCGCGCCTGATTGAGACGGGCAAGCTTGCCGATGCGATCGTTCTCAAGAACCGTTTCTCTCAGGACGAGACGTTGGTCGATATTGGCGGTGTCGAATATCTCGCGTTACTCCTCGATAATGCGCCGCCCTCCGTCACGGCTCCTGAATATGCAAAACTCGTTTTCGATCTTGCCATGCGCCGCGAACTCATCCGCCTAGCCGACGATATCAAAGCCACCGCAACCAATCCGGATAGTGAAACGGACGCGCAGGCCCAGATTATTACGGCGGAAGGCCAACTCTATAATCTCGCCGAACTCGGCGGGACGCAGCAGGGTTTTGTCGATTTCGAGACCGCCCTCGTCGCCTCGATAGAGATGATGTCTGCAGCCTTTACGCGGGACGGTAATCTCTCCGGCATTTCCACGGGGCTAATCGATTTGGACCGACAGCTCGGTGGGTTGCATAAATCGGACCTCATCATCCTCGCGGGTCGTCCCTCCATGGGGAAAACCTCCCTCGCCACCAATATCGCCTTTCACGTCGCGAAACATTTCAAGAAAGAGAAAGACGAGAACGGCATTGAGAAAACGGTGGATGGCGGTGTTGTCGGGTTCTTCTCGCTGGAGATGAGTTCGGAACAGCTCGCCACACGTCTGCTCGCCGAACAATCTCGCGTGTCCTCTCACCATATACGTCGGGGCGACATCACGGCGGCGCAATATGAACATATTCGCGACGCGGCGGATGAGATCATCCGCATCCCGCTGCATATTGACGATACGGGCGGCCTCTCCATCGGGGCGCTCTCCGCACGGGCAAGGCGATTGAAACGCCAGCGCGGGCTCGATTGTATTGTGGTTGACTATCTTCAACTTCTGACAGGCGGCGCGGGCATGAGTTCCAGCACGAACCGCGTGCAGGAAGTCTCGATGATTACGCAGGGTCTGAAAGCTCTCGCCAAGGAGCTCGATGTCCCTGTCCTCGCCCTCGCACAGCTTTCGCGGCAGGTCGAACAGCGCGACGACAAGCGCCCACAACTCTCTGACCTACGCGAGTCCGGCTCTATCGAGCAGGACGCCGATGTCGTGATGTTCGTCTTCCGCGAAGAATATTACCTCTCCCGCACAGAACCGTCAGAGGACGACGTCGCCGCGCATGAAGAATGGCAGGCCAAGATGAGCAAACTGCACGGTAAAGCGGAAGTTATCATCGGCAAACAACGTCACGGTCCGATTGGAACAGTCGCGCTATCGTTTGAGCCGAGCCTGACGAAATTCGGAAATTGGGTCGAAGAAGACTATACAGGCGGCGGTGGCGGCGCGTTTTAGTTAAACTCTACTTCTTCTTCGCCGCCGCCTTCCGCGCAGGCTTTTTCGCCGCCTTCAAAGCCTCAATTTCGGCCAGCGCCGCGTCCAGTCTCGCCTTCAGCACGTCGAATTCCTCACGGCTGACCAAGTCCATATCTTGGACGAATTTCTCGGCCTGAGAGCGGCCCATAGCCTTTACTTCGTCGCCGACACCTTTGATGGCACCCACAGCATTGGTCATCAGGTTGGAGAGGTCATCGAGGGGTTTGTTTTTGCCTTGCATGATGTCTGTCGTCTTTCGCTTTGAATGTCGTTCCCTTTCGATGTAGGGACGCGGAGACTTCAATTCCAGTTGCCAAAAGAACATTTAGGGTTCTCAATGCTCATCTCTCTTATCACGGCTATCGATTTTCCGGGCTGGTTGTCCGAAAATGTGTTCACGATTGGCGGTTTTTCGCTGAAATGGTACGGGCTCGGTTATGTGGTCGGCCTGTTTGGCGCTTACCTTTACGCCGTTCGCATGACGAAGCGTCGCGATATCTGGATCGCGGGCGGCGCGACTCGCAAACCCGAAATCGTCCCGACGGAAAACATGCTGTCCGATCTCATGTTTTACTGCCTGATCGGGATTATTCTCGGCGGACGGCTAGGATATGTCGCTCTCTATTCGCCCGAAACATTTCTAACCCCGCTCGACGTGCTCAAAGTCTGGGAAGGTGGCATGAGTTTTCACGGCGGCTTCTTGGGCGTTGTTGCGGCCTGCGCTTTTGCGAGTTGGAAATTCAAGATCGACAAGTTCCGCATTGGCGACATGGCCTCTATCGGTGCGCCCATCGGATTGGGCCTCGTGCGCCTTGCCAATTTTGTCAATCAAGAGCTTTGGGGCCGCCCGACGGACCTGCCTTGGGCGATGCGGTTCCCGAAAGACCCCGATATGCTGCCCCGCCATCCCAGCCAGTTATATGAAGCCTTTCTGGAGGGTCTCGTGCTGTTTCTCATCCTTCGGTTCATGATGACGCGCTACAAGGCCCTGACAAAACCGGGCCTGATTTTTGGAGCTTTAATGTTCTTTTACGGCCTATTCCGCTTCTCCGTCGAATTCGTGCGCGAACCCGACGCCATTCCACAATTTGGCCTTCTAACGCGCGGCATGGCCTATAGCCTGCCCATGGTCCTCGCGGGCGCAGTGCTCATGCTCTGGGCGAACCGCCGCGCAGCTGTTTCACCGAAAAGACTCCCTGAAAAATCCGATGCCGAACCCGCTTGAGGAAAAGCTGAAAAACCGCATTCGCGAAGCCGGTCCGATGAGCGTGGCGGAATATATGTCCGTTTGTCTTCTGGATCCTGTTTACGGGTACTATCCCACGCGTGACCCGCTGGGCGCGGATGGCGATTTTATCACAGCGCCGGAAATTTCACAGATGTTCGGTGAGGTCCTTGGCCTCTGGTGCGTTCAGAGCTGGATCGATTTAGGCCGCCCCGACACATTGCATTTGGTCGAACTTGGCCCCGGGCGTGGGATCATGATGAGCGATATGCTTCGTGCCGCCGCCTTGGACCCCGCGTTTAAATCTGCCGTACAAGTCTGGCTGATAGAGGCGTCTGCCGCCTTGGAAGCCGTGCAAGGTCGAAGTCTGGCCAATACAAATGTGCCTGTGAATTGGGCCGCACGGTTAGAGGATGTGCCAGCGGGACCCGCGCTCATCATTGGGAATGAGTTTCTCGACTGCCTCCCTATCCAGCAACTGATCTGCAGCGATCCATTCGCCGGCAAGGATGGCTGGGTCGAGCGACGTGTAGGATTAGACGACGAAGACCGCCTCTGCTTCATCCGAATAGATGTTCCTGCGCCGACAATCCTGACGGACCGCCTGCCGGAAGGCGCGGCTGACGCCCGCAAAGACGATCTCTTGGAGACCTGCCCCGCCGTCGCGCAAATTGTCGACACGCTAACTCAAAGATTCAAAGACCACCCCGGACGTGCGCTGTTCATTGATTACGGACCGGACGAAACGGAATTTGGCGACACGCTGCAAGCCCTGAAACGGCATGAGAAAGTCGGCGTGTTCTCTGACCCGGGCAATACGGACCTGACCGCACGCGTTGATTTCGCGGCGCTGGGTGAAGCCGCTAAAGCCGCCGGATTAGAAACGACAGAAGCCATTCCGCAACGCGAATTCCTTTCGAAACTCGGCATTGAAATGCGCGCCGTCTCCCTGACGAAATCAAAGCCCGACGCGAAAGCCGTGATCGTTCGACAACTCCACCGCCTGATGGCGGATGATGAAATGGGCGAGTTGTTCAAGGCCATCTGCCTCTCCTCTCCCGACCTGCCGACACCTTTGGGACTACGCTAGTGACTCCTCCTTTTCTGACATCAGATGCGCTAACCGTTCCGCACGGATTTTTCGGTCGTAAAGGCGGCGTGTCGACAGGCACATATGAGAGCCTGAATGCTGGACTCCGCTCTGACGATGAACGCGAAAATGTGGAGGAAAACCGCAAACGTATCCGCGAGGCCCTGAACGCCGATTATATGGTTAGCCTCCATCAGGTGCATTCTGACCGTGTCGTCATCGCGACGGATGAGCCGGTCGGAGACATGGAAGCCGACGGTCTAGTGACCACTGTTCCGCGCCTTGCCATCACCGCGATGGGGGCTGATTGCGGGATGGTCCTGCTGTCTGATCCAAAAGCAGGCGTTGTCGGTGCGTGTCATGCGGGCTGGCGCGGAGCCTTGGGCGGGATTGTGGAAGCAACTGTCGCCACGATGTGCGAACTCGGCGCATCCCCTGCGGACATATCCGCGACGCTCGGTCCCTGTATCGGACCGGAAAAATACGAGGTCGGTGAAGAGTTTCGGTCTGAGTTTTTAGCAATGGACGAAGAATACGCGCGTTTCTTCCACACGCCGACAGACGCCAAGCCCCATTTCGACCTCCCGGCGTTCATCCTGTCACGATTGAACGTCATGGGCGTGCGCGGAAATTGGATTGGCGGCTGTACTTATGCACAGCCTGAGACCTATTTCTCTTACCGCCGCAACACACATCAAGGAATTGAGGGCTATGGCCGGAACTTATCCGCTATAATGCTGGCCTAGTGCATGGACTCTGACCTGTCCGCTCTGTAACGAACCTCAACACAGCGCGAAATTCGGGAACAGCGTCATGAAACTCATCAGCGGCACCGCCAATAACCCTTTGGCGAAAGGCATTGCCGATGTCCTCGACATCCCCCTGACCAGTGTCGACATTGAACGGTTCCGCGATCAGGAAATCTTCGCGCGTATCAATGAAAATGTTCGCGGCGAAGATATCTTCCTCGTGCAGCCCACCTCGGCCCCCGCCAATGACCATTTGATGGAATTACTCATTCTCATCGACGCGCTGATGCGGGCGTCGGCGCAGCGGATTACGGCGGTTGTCCCCTATTTCGGCTATGCCCGTCAGGACCGGAAGACGGGCGGACGGACGCCGATTTCTGCGAAACTCGTGGCGAACCTAATCGCCAAGGCGGGCGCAGACCGCGTTCTGACCGTTGACCTTCATGCCGGACAGATTCAGGGCTTCTTTGACATTCCGACAGACAATCTCTTCGGTCAGCCTGTTTTTGTTGATGATATTAAGGACCGCTTCACCCGCAAGGAACGCGATGAACTGCTCTTCGTCTCCCCCGATACGGGCGGTGTCGTACGGACGCGGTCTATCGCGAAAATGTTCAATGCCGATATCGCCATTGTCGATAAGCGACGTCCAAAAGCGGGCGAGAGCGAGGTCATGAATATTATCGGTGATGTCGCGGGCCGGACCTGCATTCTCTATGATGACATTATCGATTCGGGTGGGACACTGTGTAACGCGGCGAAAGCCCTGAAAGATCACGGCGCGAACTCTGTCTCTGCCTATATCACCCATGGCGTGCTGTCAGACCCGGCCGTTGAGCGCATTACGAAGTCAGAACTCCGTGAAGTCGTCATCACAGACACGATTTCCCAGCCTAAAGCGGTCAAGGATTGCGATAAGATCCGTGAATGTTCGACCGCGCGCCTCCTGGGCGAAGCCATCCGCCGTATTGCGAATGATGAAAGCGTCTCCAAACTGTTTGGTTAGCTGCAAATACCCTTGCACCTACCGCGCCTTTTCCTTATAGGGCGCAGCAACTATAGATTCAGCCCGTCCAAGGCCGCTTCAAAATATTTGAAGCGGTTCATTTTTTGGGGTCAGGGCAAACCGCAGGATTAGTCAAATGAGTGTTGTTCTCGACGTTGTTGTCCGTGATGAAACCGGAACCGGAAATGCCCGTGAAGCCCGCCGTAATGGTATGGTCCCAGGCGTGATTTATGGCGGCGACAAAGCCCCTGTCGCTGTTGGTGTGAAATATAACGAAGTTCTGAAAGCCATCAATTCCGGCCAGTTCCTCGCCAACATGATTGAGCTGACACATGACGGCAAACCCCAGAAAGTTCTGACAAAAGACGTTCAGTTCCACCCTGTCACAGACGCGCCGATGCATCTCGACTTTTACCGCGTGACGGAAAAAACAATCATCGACGTTGACGTCACGGCTGTTTTCGTCGGCGAAGAAGACTCACCGGGCATGAAGCGCGGCGGTGCCTTGAACGTTGTGCGCTACAATATCGAAGTCAAATGTCCTGCGGGTCAAATCCCGGACAGCATCGAAATCGATGTCTCCGGTCTCGACATTGGTGATGCAATCCATCTTTCTGACGTCAAACTGCCGGCCAATGTTAAGCCAGGCATCACAGACCGTGACGTGACGATCGCAACTGTCGTTGCGTCCCGCACATCCAAAACTGAGGATGAAGAGGGCGAAGACGGCGAAGTTGAAGCGGGTGACGTTCCTGCGACGGCACAAACCGAAGAAGGTTAGTCCTGTTCGATTGGCTCTTTTCTCGCAAAGATAGAGAGCCCGTTATGGAAATCTGGTGCGGTCTCGGCAACCCCGGGACCAAATATCTTGGAAATCGACATAATATCGGTTTTATGGCGCTCGACGCCATAGCCGACGATCATGGCTTCTCCCCCTGGAAGAGCCAGTTCAAAGGTCTCGTCAGTACAGGCGTGTTCAACGGGCGCAAAGTCCTCCTCCTAAAACCCTCAACATTTATGAATGAGAGTGGCCAAGCCGTGCAAGCGGCCCTGTCTTTCTACAAACTCGGCCTGACGGATCTGACAGTCTTTCACGACGAGCTGGATTTGGCGCTGGGCAAGATCCGCAATAAATTCGGCGGCGGTCTGGCCGGCCATAACGGGTTGCGCAGCATTAATAAACTCTGCGGCGGTCCGGATTTTCACCGCCTCCGTCTTGGTATAGATCACCCCGGACATAAAGACCGCGTGGCGAGTTATGTCCTCTCCGATTTCGCAAAGTCCGAAATTGATACGCGCGACGACATGCTGAACGGTATGAGCCGCTATGCCGACCTATTGGCCAAAGGCGAACGTGACCTCTTCCAAACCCGCGTTTCAGAATATATTGCCCGCTAATTCAGCGATATGAAACAAA
Organism: Litorimonas sp. WD9-15; assembly: GCF_050271975.1. Classification (NCBI taxonomy): domain Bacteria; kingdom Pseudomonadati; phylum Pseudomonadota; class Alphaproteobacteria; order Maricaulales; family Robiginitomaculaceae; genus Litorimonas; species Litorimonas sp. WD9-15. The sequence continues at coordinate 1,736,109 of NZ_CP189850.1, read as the reverse complement.
ACACGGCGCTTCGCGTTTCTTTGTTTAGCCTACAGCTTTGTAATCTCCCCGCACCCTGTTGCACGGGCGTTCATGTGATAGGCTCTATTACAGTCCAAAAGGTGGGTCTCAGATGAAAAAACTTCTTATTGGTACAGGTTCCGTCCTCGTTCTCGGCATTGTCGGTCTCATCGCCCTGCCCTCTCTCATCCCGTCCTCGGTCTATAAAGAGCGGATTGAGCAGCAACTCGAAAAAGAACTCGCGCGGGACGTGACAGTTTCCGGTGACATCAAACTGAGCGTCTTTCCCGTCATTAAAGCCAATGCCGGACGCGTCGAAATCGCGAATCCGGACGGATTCGCGACTGAAAATTTCGCCGCCATGGACGGAATGAGCGCACGCATCAAATTGTTGCCCTTGTTTTCGAAACGTGTCGAAATCGCGTCTTTCACCTTGAAAAACCCGCAGATCAATTTGGAGAAAAATGCCTTAGGTGACGTGAATTGGGCGTTTGGTGCGCCAGACGCGGATGCCACGCAGGAACCTGACGCCGGACCTTTTAAACGCGATGGGCGCTATAACGACCTCGATCCTTCCATCGGCAAATTCACGCTGGAAAACGGCGCGATCAATTATACGGATGCAACACAGGATGTGAGCCACGACCTGCGCGATGTGAACGTGGCCTTTTCCGTGCCGAGTCTTTCCGACCGTATCGCGATTGAAGGCGATCTCATTTATAATGATATGCCTGCGGAAGTGGACCTGTCCCTCGATAGCCCCCGCGCTTTCCTAAATGGCGAGGCAGCCCCGGTCACATTCGCCATGACGACAGATTTCGCGACCGTCGATACCAAGGGACGATTCTTACCCGGCGAAGATATCAGCTTCACGCTTGATGCAACAGGTGACGTCTCCGACATGGCAAAACTCATCAGCCTCGCGCCGGAACCCGTTCCTTATGCGGAGCTCGTCTCAACCGCCAAATTTGGCGGAACTTATAGTTATGACGGCCAGACGCTCTCCGCCAAAGGCGCAGATATCAGCGCCAAAGGCCCAAGCTTTGAAGCCGACTTCAAAGGCGACGCGACCCTCTCAGAGACGCCTATTCTCAACGGAAATCTGAACCTGAATGCGACCGATGTCAAAACACTCGCCGCCGCGTTGGAGCAAGACATCCAAGGACTAGAGCTCATCAAAACCGCCACAGTCACGGCCAATTTTACCGCACAGGGCCAAGGTTTTTCGGCCGATAATATCAAAGCCAATCTGCGCGGCGACAACCTAACGGCAGACTATGCGGGATCGGCTCTCGTCGAAGACGGCGTCCCAACAGCAACAGGTAATTTTACAGTCGACATCCCGTCTGTCGCGACCGCCAATCAGGTCGCGGGTTTGAATATTGAAGCTGCGAACGCCGTCGGAAGCCTGAAAGCGTCCGGCGCCGTCAGTTTCATCAATGACGTTCTCTCCCTCTCGAACTTGGATGCTGAAACATCGGGCGACGTCATCAATGGTACCTATAAAGGCTCTGCCACGCTCGGCGAAACACCCGCCTATAAGGGTCAATTCACGGGCAATTTGGCGTCCCTCACGCAATTCTCGACCCTGTCCGGGATAGAGGTGCCTTATGCGGATGCGATCGGCGCGATCAACGTAACGGGCGCGGTCTCCGGTGAAGGTCAAGCTTTATCACTGACAGATATTGAGGCCGCTCTGACAGACGGTCAAATCAATGGGCGTTACACAGGAACAGCCGGATTGAATGAAGGCCTTACGCTGGACGGAAACTTGGAAGCCGCCATTCCATCCTTACGCGCGCTCGCCGCGACGACAGGGAATAACAGTCTGCCGCCCAGTACAGAGGTCGGCGATATTTACGAGAATTTCGCAGTGTCCGGAAAAGTGACAGGCACACCTGCGGCGATAAATTTCAATTCCGCCAATCTCACTTTTGACGACATTAAAGGCACAGGCGATTTCAATATCGACCTGGCCAAGTCAAAGCCCTTTGTGACAGGCGTTTTGAATATGCAAGGTTTGGACCTGCGTCCTTACATGGCGGCCATGTCCGCGCAAAACCCGACGGGTGAAATCCAGCCTTGGAGCACTGAACCCATCAACGCTGATGCCTTAAATACACTCAATGGCGATTTTAGATTCAATACACCCAATATCATCACGGACCGTTTATCACTTGATCAATCTACGATCTCGGCCAAATTGAACGAGGGTGTGTTGATTGCAGATATGCCGGACCTCATTCTCTATGGCGGCAAGGGGCGTTTGGACGCCACCTTCGATGCATCAGCCGCGGTGCCAAGCTTCACGGTCGATATGAATTTGGACACGTTAAACACAAACAAATTCCTAAGTGCCGTGGCAGGATTTACGAAAGCCTCAGGCGAAAGCGGAACGCAATTTTCTCTCTCAGGACGCGGAAACAGCCAAGCCGCCATAATGAAATCCTTGTCCGGTAATGGAGACTTCAAACTCATTGACGGAGAACTGTCAGGGGTAGATCTGAGCGAGCTTCTGACAGGGTTGGATCAAGCCTTTACCTCGCGGTCTCTGCCGGGCGGAATTGGGGAGAGTTATGTTACGAAATTCCAAGACATTATCGGTCAGGTCAAAATCGAAAATGGCGTGGCCTCTATTGATCAATTTGCCCTCAACGGTTTCGGAGTCTTGGCCGAAGGCGCAGGTCAAATTGATCTTGGCAATCAAAGCGTCGATTTCAGCCTCCGCCCGCGCCTCACGGGTGAAAGTGCGAGCAATCTGGCGGCGTTCGGTATCCCCATTCAAGTCAAAGGCAATTTCGGCGAAGCTTCCGTCGGGTTAGACACTGACCTGCTCGGAAAAATCGTTGCGGATCGTGCCAAAGCAAAAGCCGCAGATGCCTTGAAAGACCGCGTTGGAGGACCGTTGGGAGGTGTTCTAGGGGGTGTCTTAGGCGGAGAAACCACATCGGAAGGGTCGACCGAAGATACGGCGAAGACTATTCTTGGTGGGTTATTGGGGTCTCAGAAAAAAGAGGCTGAGCCCACAGAATCTGAGCCTTCTGAAACGCAACCGGAAGGGGTTGAGAAAAAGGAAGAGCCGAAACTGGAAGACGCGATTTTGGACTTATTCGGGAAGAAGAAAAAGAAAGAGTGAAGTCGGCTTTACTCTAAAGCACGGCCCAATCTCCGCTCTTCCCACCTTGCTTTTCCAACACCCGTATACCGCCGATTTCCATCGTCTTATCCGCCGCTTTCAACATGTCGTATATCGTCAGGCAGGCGACGGAGACCGCCGTCAGGGCTTCCATCTCAACACCGGTCTTTCCATCTGTAGACACCTCGCCGCTCACACGCAGCCCGGGTAAATCAGTCTCCAACGCAATCCGCACTTTCACCTTTGACAAGGGTAGAGGATGGCAGAGCGGGATGAGATCAGACGTTCGCTTGGCCCCCATAATTCCGGCCAGTTCGGAAATCGTCTCAACATTCCCTTTTGGGTTCGCACCGGATCGGACGAGTTCAAAAGTCTCGGACGTCATGCGAACAAAGCCTTCCGCGACTGCATGGCGGGATGTTACCGCTTTCCCGGAAATATCGACCATGGCCGCGCGGCCCTGTTCATCCAAATGTGTGAGCTTTGTCATTCTGAAAGCCTTGGAAGAAGATCAACGAGACTGCAAGGGCGGTAGCGACTGTCCAAAAGACCGGAAATAATATGATCCCAGCCGTCTTTCACCGCCCCTGTCGAGCCGGGTAAGCAGAAGACAAACGTCTCATCAATCAAACCCGCACAGGCGCGGGATTGTAGTGTCGAGAGGCCTACAGATTTGAAACTAAGCTGATGAAATAAGACAGGAAAACCATCAATGACTTTATCAAATAATGGCGTCACAGCCTCCACAGTGACGTCGCGCCCCGTCAGCCCCGTCCCACCCGTCGTGATGATCGCATGCATGTCAGGATCAATTGACCAGGCACGAATAGACGTTGAAATGGCATCCACATCATCTTTTACAATACCCCGTGCTGCGAGCACATGTCCTGCGCTCTCCACGCGGGCGGCTAGCGTATCGCCGCTACGATCATCCTCACGCGTCCGCGTGTCAGAGATCGTCAGAACCGCGATATTGAGCGGACGAAAGATGAGGTCTTCATCAATCCCGGGCATTAGGACCACCGCGCGAGATCTGCGGCATCCTGCGCCCGCGGTTCAATCCACTGCTTCTTACCGGCCTTCATTTCTGATTTCCAAAAGGGCGCATCGGATTTCAGGCGATCCATGAGGTAGTCGCAAGCCTCAAAGGCCGCCCGACGATGGGCGCTAGCGGTCGCGACAAAGACGATGGGTTCGCCCGGCTTCATTCGTCCGACACGATGGATAATATGCACCGCCGTCACGTCCCAACGTGATTTAGCAGCTTCGACAAAACTCTTAATATGACGCTCGGTAAAACCGGGATAGTGAGAAAGAGTCAGGTTTTCCGTCGCCCCATCATCACGGACAACCCCCGTAAAACTTGTAAGCGCACCGACGCACGCATTCGCTTTACGAAAAGCCGCTAATTCCGCCTCGGGATCAAATGCAGTCTCAGTAATTCGGATCATGCGTCATCCGCCTGACAATGCCGACATATAGGCGATTTCGTCGCTATTTCCGACGGCCATCTCATTCATCGAGACAAGCATATTCACGGAGATTCGCGTATCCGGCAGCGCTGCGATTTGGCCAAATCCTTCGATTTTCTCTGACAGGAATGCCGTCAGTGACGCTTTGTCCGTCACGTTTTCCGGCAGGTCGATTTCTAGCCTGTCGCGCAAGTCAGAAAACCGTCCAAAGAAGAGAATAACCGCCATCGCCTAACCGCCCGTCATCGACATATGCCGCGCCACAGCCGGGGCTTGGCCGGGCGCATCGATGTGAAAATCATGGGCTTCGGGCTTACGCCCTATGGCTTCATCCAGCGCGGCGTTTAGATCACCACCACCGCGAATAACGGCACGCAGATCGGCATCCTCAGTCTGTCCCAAACAGAGGAACAGCTTCCCCGTGCACGTCAGCCGCACCCGATTACACGCGCCGCAGAATTTATGCGAGAGCGGCGTGATAAACCCAAGCCGTCCACCCGTTTCCGCAACACGCCAATACTCCGCAGGACCGCCCGTGCGGTGATCGTCACGGGTCAATGTCCAGTCGCGTTCCAAATTCGCGTGGACTTCCGTGAGAGGCAGATATTGGTCAAAGCGATCTGCCTCAATCTCGCCCATTGGCATGGCCTCAATCAAGGTGACATCAATATCTCGCTTATGCGCCCATGCGATCAGGGTCGGAATTTCCTTCGCATTATCCTGCCGCAACGCAACGCAGTTCAGCTTGATTTTAAGACCTTCCGATTGCGCGGCCGCAATACCTTCCAATACACGCGCCACACGACCGCCGCGAGTCAGTCTTGCGAATGTCTCGGGGTCCAGCGTGTCCAGAGACACATTAATCCGCCGCACGCCAATCTTCGCGAGTTGCGCCGCATGTTTCGTCAGTTGCGTTCCATTTGTGGTCAGGGTCAAATCATCCAACCCTTGCCCCAAATGGCGGGAAATGCGGGTCATGATCTCCGTCACATTCCGACGCACGAGAGGTTCCCCGCCCGTTATCCGGATTTTGCGGACACCCCGCGCGATAAAGGCGCTCGCGACGTGATCCAATTCTTCCGCATCCAACAGGTCGGATTTCGGCAGGAATGTCATTTTCTCGGACATACAATAGGTGCAACGCAGATCACACCGATCCGTCACAGATAAACGCAAATAAGAAATCGTCCGCCCATAGGGATCAACCAGCGGCGCGCCCGTCGGCGCAATATTCGGCGCTTGCAGCAGCGTCGTCGCGGTCATGTGGAACGGCTTTTCATAATGGCCGCCACCCTAATCAAATCCTGCGGCATGTCCACGTCCTGCGCGGAGTCTGCATCCAACGGAAATGTCGCAGGGTTGAGTTGGTCAAAAATCGCGCGTGCGCCGGAAGATGAATCTTGCGCGAGGATTTGTTCTAAAGCGGACCCATCAAAAATCGCAGGTGGAAGGCGGCGCCCGTCGCAAAGGCTGACCAGAGCGGTTTCATTCTCTGACGCTTCGATCATGGCCTCAAGATAGGTAGCGCCGATCAAGGGCATATCCCCAAGGACGACCATCACACGAGACCACCCCGCATCGAGGCAAGCTCTGACACCTAATCGAAGAGCGTGCCCCTGTCCCGCTTCGGGGTTTTTATTTATGACCGTTCTTGTACCAAAAGCAGATAAGGTTTGGGAGACAATGAAGACCTCTCTAAAACCGACGGACCGAACTGTTTCCAGCATATGGGACAGAAGCGGTCGCCCGCATAAATCCGCTTGCAATTTATCCACTGCTCCAAAGCGCTCCGACATCCCACTCGCCAATATCAGGCAAACCATATTGACTGCGCTCACAACATGCCCTCTGACTGTGCAACTTGCAGAACTTCCGCCAGGATGGACACGGCCAGCAGGTTTGCATCCCGCATAGCGGGGAGCAGTCCGATGGGCCCTCTGATGGCCTCTATCAATTCACCAGAGACGCCCAACGCGGCCAGTCGGTCGCAACGCAACGCATGGGTTCGCACACTACCCATCGCACCGACAAAGAAGGCAGTGCCTTCGACCGCCTGTTTCAAAATCTCTGGCTCCCAATCGTGATCATGGAACAACAAGATGACGGCTGTTCTCGCGTCATCGTCAATCTCGGGCACATTGGAAGGATCGACTAATGGCATGTAATCGCCGTCAAATTCATCAGGCGATTGAATAACGACGTCTAAACCGGATATCGTCGCAAGCCGATAAAGAGACATCAGCGCGTCGCCCCGACCGGCTATACGAAAACGAATTTTTGGCTTTAAAACTGTCTGAAAATTGTCGTTCAAAATGAATGTAAAAGACTCGCGTCGGTTCAACGCTGAAACCGCATGCGATATTAAATCCTGATCCGGATTCGACCAAATATGGACTTCAATTCGTCCGCCACATGGCAACACAATATCGCGAAACGGCGACCCTTCGCCATAGACGAAACGGCCCGCATCACCGCGCCGCGCGCGCATGATGATATCCGCATCCACACAGCCATTGGAGATATAGCCTGCGACCCTCCCCGCGCTTACCGCCATCATCGCACCAGCAGAGCGCATGGCCCCGCCCGTCACAGAAGTCACGATGACAAGGCTGGCATCTGGCTGATCTTCGCAGAAACGCAAGACATCATGGGGATGATCGAATGTTGTGTTCACAGAGGTCAGTTTATCGACACGGGGTCGCAAGGCAATCCTTTCCGCCAGCCTATCGGACGGGTAAGACAACATCATGATTTCAGTTGAACAGGCTTTGAGTATTTTACGAAAACACGCGCCGCAGCGTGGTTCCGAGAATGTCAATTTGGGTGAAGCGTATCATCGTATCCTGGCTTTAGACATCGTCGCACAACAAGATATGCCCCGCTTTCCAGCCTCAAATATGGACGGCTATGCCATTCGAGACGGCGGCAAAGGAGAGGTTCTCAGTGTCATTGGCGAGTCAGCGGCAGGGCATGGTTTCACTGGAAGATTGGAAACCGGACAAGCGGTTCGCATCTTCACAGGAGCGGTCATACCGGAAGGCGCAGACCGGGTTGTTCTGCAGGAAAATGTTACGCCAACCGGTGAGAGCATCCGCCTCAAACGGGCCGTAAAACCGGGGACACATATTCGCACGGTTGGATCAGATTTTCGCAGCGGAGAAATATTGCTGGCGGCCGGGCGCTGTCTTTCCGCAGGCGATCTCGCCCTAGCAGCGGCGTCCGGCTGTGAACATTTAAGCGTCAGAACAAACCCCCGTATCGCAATTTTGGAAACCGGGGACGAGTTGCAACGCCCTGGTGAAAATTTAAAAAATGGAGGTGTTACAGCGGCGAACGGTTTTGCCTTGGCGGCACAATTAGAAGCTTGGGGCGCGCAAATAGAGCTGCAACAGATCAAACCAGACCGCAAAACTGATATTGATAGTTTCATTGAAGACACAAAGACTTGCGACATCATCGTGACAATCGGCGGAGCCTCCGTTGGAGATTTCGATATATCAGGTCAGACATTTCTGGAAGCTGGTTTCGAGATGAAATTTGAGAGCGTGGCCGTAAAACCCGGAAAGCCGTGCTGGTTCGCAACACGCGGCAAGCAAGTCGTGCTCGGCCTGCCAGGAAATCCGGCTTCTGCTTTTGTTTGCGCGCATTTATTTCTGAAACCGCTTTTGGGTTTGGAGAATAAATACATTGCCGTCTCGCTCTGCGAAAAAGTTGAGGAAAACGGACCGCGTGAAACCTATTTGCGGGCGCTGTTAAGTGTAAAAGATGCACAGATCTTCGCGACACCGCTCATTCATCAGGAGAGCTACCGCCTCCGTCCGCAATCCGACGCAGACGCCCTTATCAAGGTTCCACCAATGGGCGGGCCCTATAAAGCAGGCGATACAATAGACGTCTTGCCCATATCGGATGGACCTGCATTTTGGTGAAGATTGGCCTTCTCGCGCTCGCCTTTGGACTGACGGCCCTGCTCTATGCAAGTGTGGGGTTTGGTGGCGGGTCTACCTATACGGCACTCTTAATAGCGACAGGAACGGATTACCGCCTCGTCCCTCTCATCGCACTCGCCTGCAATATCGTAGTCGTATCTGGAAACTCTCTGCGATACGGACGGGCGGGGCTGATCCCGTGGCGCAAGCTCGCCCCCCTCATTGCATTGTCTATTCCGGCGGCGTGGTTCGGTGGACGGCTAAATCTCTCAGAAGCCGTGTTCATCGGATTGCTCTGGGTGGCCCTCACAATTGCGGGCTGGCGACTTCTTGTTGCAAAACCAGATCAAGCCCCAGAATATATGCAGGAAACACCTCTCTGGATGGGAGCGGCTCTAGGCGCAGCCATTGGGTTTTATTCCGGCCTTGTGGGGATTGGCGGCGGCATCTTTCTTGCGCCCCTATTACACGTGTTAAAATGGGGCCGGACAAAAGTCATCGCCGCAAGTTGCAGCGTTTTCATCCTCGTCAATTCCGTCGCGGGATTGGCAGGACAGTGGACGAAGCTGGCCGATACAGAACGACTATCAGACGCCCTCGTCTTCTGGCCGTTGCTGCCAGCCGTGATGATTGGCGGATGGATTGGTAATTATGTCGGTGTCTTCAGACTTTCACCCATTGTCGTCAAAAAGCTGACCGGAGGATTGATTTTGATAGTTGCGGTAAGATTAGCATGGCGCTGGTTCAGCCTTGTAACTTAATCGAATGTATAGCCAAAGACTTCAATATCTGTGGCGAACGCTCTCGCAATAATCGCTTGGGTCTGAGCGTCATAATAAGGCCTGTAATCACGTTGCCGGCCAGACGGTTTTAGATGCGGTATGTCGGAAACTGATATGTCTAAAATTTCAGAAAGCCGCCCTATATCCTTGTGCAGCGTTTCAAACCGTCCGATAAAGTCTACATCGGGATGAACGGGCTTTTCCGAATTGCTCTGCAACCAATCGGTCTGCTGGCGGAACATTTTTGGCTTGTCGTAATAGGGCGGTTCGCGACGGTCAAAACAGGCCTTTACCCACTCTTTGAACGGAATGGGAGCGTCGCCCAAGCCCGTCTGGTTTGTCTTTATCCGCCAATGATAATGCGACACGACACGGTCCCAAGGGTTGCGGACGAAAGAGAAAATAAAGGCTTCATCAAAGCCGTCTTCCCCTAGCTCGGCGACCAAATCAGACGCATCCACATGGCGGAATTTTAGCCCCAGCGCCTTCCCGACTGTCGTGCCGCCCGTCTTATTAATATGAATTTGGTGAATCGCCCGCACGTCTACGCCTCTCATCTGCGGCTTGACTGCCGCGCTATCAGCACTATCCACAGCCCATGCAAAAACGCCAGAAAGTTTTCGGGATTGGGTTTCATAAGACTGGGACGAAGTCCCTACGCAAGGCCCTCGAAATTCTCGGCTATTCCGTTTGCGGGCCCGTCGGGGCGCGTAATCATGATATTGCGAGAGACGCAATCGAGATTGCACTGGACCATGCGGCGCGATTTGATGCCGTGCAGGACAACCCGTTCCCGCCGCTTTTCCGAGAATTGGACGCCGCCTTCCCCGGCAGTAAATTCATCCTCACAACGGAAGACCCGGACATCTGGACCGCCCGCGCCGTTCGTTATTTTGGCGAACAGACGACACCTATGCGCGAGTGGATCTACGGAGAAGGCTCACCCGTGGGGTATGAGGACATTTATCGCACACGGTTTGAAAGACACACCGCTGATGTTCTCAAACATTTCGCCAATCGTCCGGAAGACCTTCTCGTCTGGGCATTGACGACCGAGCCCGGATGGTCGCCGCTTTGCAAATTTCTCGACCTCGATATCCCTGCCAAAATTCCCTTCCCGCATGAAAACCGAGGGCAATCGCAAGCCTGATAAACGATACCTATAGACAGCCGCCATAGGTCGACCTAGATAGTCATTATGAGGCGCACATCATATATCATTACCGCAGCACTGGCCGTTACACTGGCTGCCTGTTCTGCTGAAACTGAGACGAAGGCACCTGAGCAACCGTTCTCAACGGCTGTCGCCGCTTATGCAGACGGTAATTACGGAACAGCACTCCCCCTCATTGAGCCGCACGCGAAGTCAGGCAATGTCACGGCACAGATGATGTTGGCGGAACTTTATCTCACAGGCAAAGCGGGCATTGTCGATGAAACCGAAGGCGTCAATTGGCTTGGCAAAGCCGCAGAACAGGGCGATGTAAAAGCCCTCTCCATGATGGGCACGCGCTACCTGAACGGGCAAGGCGTTGAGACTGATGAGGATAAGGCGGTCGAGTACCTGCTGGCCGCCGCAAAAGATGGCAATGCTCGTGCCAATATTCAGATGGGGTTCCTCTATGAATATGGGAAAGCCGTTGAGCAGGATTATGATGCGGCAGGACGATTTTATTATCGTGCGGCCTTGATGGGGGATGAGGAAGGCGTATCGCGACTTGCTAAACTCTCCGAGACTGATGCGGTCGGCCCGTCAGCCTATTTAGGTTTACTCTACCGCGACGGAAAGATTGTTGAGCAAAATTCAAGCAAGGCCTTCGCCCTCGTCCTGAAAGATGCAGAAGCCGGACATCCTTATTCCCAACATGTGATTAGTGAAGCTTATGGCGTTGGCCAGGGGACGGAACGCGACATTGAGACGGCCTATATGTGGGCGAACCTTGCCGCAGCGCAATCTTTCCCGGAAGCCGCCAAAAGACGCGATGTCTGGGCGCAAATCATGACGCCGGAACAGATTGAGACCGCGCAAACCATGTCCCGCGAATGGCAGGCAAATTTCGATGCGACATCTGACTAAATTCTGGCTCACGCTCTTGGCAGGTGCATGTCTGGCCTTACCACATACAGGCTTCGCCCAGACCGAGCTTTCTCTCAAAGACATAACGCTCCTCGCAGAGAACGGAAACGCAAGCGCGCAAGTCTCACTGGGGACGGCCTATCAGACAGGGCAAGGTGTTGCGCAGGATTACGCTGAAGCCGTCAAATGGTATTCGGAAGCTGCCAAGACCGGATCTATCGAGGCCATATTTTCACTCGCAGGACTAACCGCAGAAGGTCTGGGAACGGAACGCGATTATGAAACGGCCTTCGCTCTTTTCAATCAGGCCAGCGCCGCTGGACATGGACCCGCCACATTGGTCGTGGGGACAATGATTGAGAAAGGGTTGGGTACCGAGATTCCACCTGAAGCGGCTGCAACCTATTACAAAACCGCCGCGGAGGCAGGCATCCCAGAGGGCGCCACCAATCTCGGCGTTCTCTATCAAACGGGAGAGATTCTCCCGCAGGATTTTGCGAAAGCGCTGCAATGGTATGAATATGGGGCGAAACTAGGCGATGTCCGGGCCGTGAATAATCTAGGTGTTATGATCCTGCGCGGTGAAGGTGTTGAGAAAAACCCGAGCAAAGCAGCAGAGCTTTTTACACTGGCGGTCGAACAGGGTTCAACTGAGGCCATGGGAAACCTCGCCTCACTTTATGGCAGTGCTATGGGTGTGCCTTTGGATGAGGCCAAAGCGGATGAATTGTATCGCCGTGCCGCGGAGCAGACGCGGAACACACGAACCTCCGCCGGACTTCCCGATGCGCAAGATATTCTCAAGATTATCTCGACAGAAGGCTTCACAAAACGCGCCCTGCAGAACGCGGCGGAAGCCGGAGACACACGCGCACAATATGTACTGGGTCACCTTCACATGAATGGCTGGGGCACGCCGCAGGATTATGTCAGCGCTTATGCGTGGCTAAACCTTGCGACTGCGACGTCCGGTGAAACATCTGTGCGGGATCGCCTGACAGAACGGATGACAACGTCACAAATCAATGCTGGGCAAGAGATGTCGCGGGATCTCGCCGCCACTATTGCGGACGGCGGGTGATCGTATAGCGGTTGCCGGAGGAGAGCGGTCCGTTCATGACGGATTGTCCGCCATTGGCCCAATTCACTGTGACACGCTCGACGACCTCATGCTCACCTAAACCAAAATGGGCAATCGCGGCATCAAATGACATGAAGCCACCGCCGAGTTGTAGCTCCCTCACCTGCTGTTTGCCCTCGCCGTAAGTAATGGTGATGCGATTTCCGATACCGTAGCTGTTCCCGATTGCGTCATCAAATTCAAAGGCGATTGAATTGCCGACTTGCGTATTATTTAAATAGACTTGTAGAGGACCGTTTACGGGCACAGTGACGATATCCAGATCCCCGTCATTATCCAAATCGGCTTGAGTCGCAGCCGCCGTCATCAGGTAATCTTCCACGCCTGTTTCAATCGCTTTTTCCGCGAACGTTCCATCGCCCTGATTTTCGAAATAGAGATTGGCGGGCGTCGCTTCTGTCGGGACCCACGTGCCGTTGACGATGAGCATGTCCGGCCATTCATCATTATTATAATCGCCGACTTTCGTGTCCCAACTCCAGCCGCCAACCTCCAATCCGGTTGCGATAGCGGTGTCTGTGTAAGTCCCGTCAGTTTCGCGGGAGAGCAGGACGTTGCGGGCGTCTATCTGCATGATTTCTTTCATGACATCTTCCGTGGTGATGTCTTGGACGGGTTTGAAGTGGATATCGCAAAAAGCACGTGCTTCGGGTTGATCGCGGGCAATGAGACGGCACATGCCCGCGTCCCGCGCTTGAATGGCGAGGTCTTTCACGAGCATGGCTTGGCACTCCTCGCGGTCAGGTGAAGCCAGCTCTTGGCATTTTCCGGCATAGGTTGGATCGAAACTATTGCCGGATTTATACCAGCGTTTGACGGTCATATTGCGTGTGCAAATTTCGCGATCCGCCTCCCGCGAAATACCGTCACAGTAATTGCGGATGGGGGACATATTCAGCCGTTCCTGAATGCCCGACGCACGCCCTGCGATTTGCGCGAAATAGAGTTCCGGCATCAGGTCGTTGTTCAAATCATCCGATTTAATCGCCATGGTCGTGTTCGTTGTATGCGGGAAGATGTTATCGGCGCGGGTCGTCTTACGCAGAGACCCATCGCCCTGCCCTTTATAAATAAAATCCGGTAGCTCAAAGTCATTCCCAACGAGTAAGTCTTGGTACCCGTCACGATCAATATCGGAGAAGAGAATTGTGAGGGTCTCGCCAGGCAATCCGTCGAGTTCCATAAATTGTGAACCGCTTAATTTGCCTTCATCATTGAGAATAATCCGGTTACGGGACTCCTCCCCCGGGATACGACGATACCACCCCGCCGCCCAATTGCCTGCCGCGAGGTCCAAGTCTCCGTCACGGTCAATATCACCAAAACTGGCAGAGAGTGTTAAGGGCGTATCCGATCTGTTTATCACGGGGCGAAGCGCGCCAAAATCCAGCGCCCCCTCAACATTTGGAATGACGTAATTGCCCGCCATATATGTCGTCAGGAATAGGTCGAGCCACCCATCATTATCGAGATCGACAAGAGCGGCGTTGAACACATCCAAGCTCTCCAAATTTTTGGGCAGTTGACTGGAATTTGAAAATTGTCCCGTTCCGTCATTCTCGTAAATCCGAAATCCCACCTCGGTAGAGGCGATGACAATATCCAGATCACCATCCCGGTCTATATCGCCGGACGTAATGCCGCGTCCCTCCCAGAAAGGTGGCCACATATCCTTGAAGGAAAACTCAATTGGCTGGTCCAAACCGATAGTGTGGGCTTCCTGCTTGGTGAACAGCGTATCGCCCGCAGGTGATTTCGGCGCAAAAGGCTTTGCAGACACTGTGACAGTCGCTGATACGTCTTCAGTGCTTGTGGTAGTCGGAAGAGACGCAGAGCTTGACCTTAATTCGGTCTTTGCCGGGTTTGGCGTCTCTGACACCTCCCCTTTTAAAAGCATATCCAATGCCGACTTTGTTTTATAGTCATGCCAGTTTTGCGCCGCCAGTCCCGCACCGACGCCAATAAACCAAACCAAAATGGACATATAAACGGCGGCACGAATAGAGATGGTCGTCGAAACAATGATCCCAGAATAGATTGAGAAAATACCCAACGTGAAGAGCAGTGCCATAACGTAACCCGGCGGGACACCAGCCGCCAGAAGCGCGGCGCAAATGACGACGTCAAAGGCTATCGGTACTGGCAGGAACAGCCCTAACAGTGCGACAAGCATGAGGCCCATAATGCCAAAGCCAAAGCCTGAAAAACTCTCTATCGGAACGAGCGTCGCGGCGACTGCACCCAGAAACCCGGCCAAGAACATCAGCGGTACCGTAAGGCGGAAAATATACCAAAAATCGGACGCGATGTTTTTGATCCATCCGACAAACGCAACGCCTAACGCCTCCCGGGGTTGGGCGGCCATATCCGGCGACCACTCGCAACTCCGCTGTTGATCTTCGGCGAGTTGCAACTGCTCTATGGGCAATAATTTGCAAAGTAGTGGAATGAGCAGGAGAATAACGGCAATGCAGAGCACGACTTTCCCAATCGCCATATAGGCGGGCAGCAGCGCGAAGAGCATACTTAACACCACGATATTCAATGTCGGCGACGCCACCATTGTCGAGAGCGTCGTTTCCGCCCGCACCCCGCCATCATACATGCCCTTTGCGATAGGCGCGGCACAGTTCACGCAGACGCCCAAAGGTGTCCCCATCAAAAGACCTAAGGCACTATTGGCAAAGCTGTTCCGGAAACTCAGTCGTGCAATATAGCGGAACATCGTCAGAAAAACCGTCCCGAGCATCACGCCAAAAATCATGCCTTTGCGGTTTGTTTCCAACCAGTTCAGCGTTGTCAGGCTGATTTTCTTCCAAACGGGAAAACCTTCTTCGATCTTAAAAGTCGCCTCAAAGCTCATCGGATCTTCAAGATGGATAGCCCCGCCCATGAGCGCTTTATCGCCGAGTGAGGGATATCGGGACGAGGTCCAGAAGAGATAGAGAATAACGCAAAGCAAGAGCGCGCTTAGAAGAAACCGTGTCTGATAACGTTTCAGAATGAATGACGACATACTTTGCCCCTAGTATTCTTCCAGTCTGGCAAGCCCCTGCAAAAAGCGCAAGTCTCCTTGTGGAATCCCGTCCACTTTGCCGTGAATTTTACTTTTCTGGAGAATTAATATAGTTAATGAAAGTTGAATGATTTTTGGGCGGAAATCATGACGAGCGTTTTCCCCAATTCTTTGACGCAATGAAGCTTTTTAATAAGCTCGTTTTTGGGGCCAGTATGACATTACGAAAATTATCACTTTTGGCAGTGGGGGCGAGTCTTTGGCTCTTTGCCAATCCAGCCTTGGCAGGAGAAGCCGTCGTCTCGGGCGGGACACTTACCGTGAAAACGGAGGTCCCAAATGCATTTAACTACACACTGACTGTCGTTGGACCTCACGGCTTTTACGCAGATGCGAAATCTGTCAAAACCGTACCCATCGTCCGCCTCGTCGGAGAAAAAGGGATCGAAGACGGCATCTATAGATGGCAATTATCAGGGTCCACACAGGAAAAAATGCGGAATCCAAAGCCCGACTTTTTCAATGGACGAGAGGAGAAACGGCCCGATTTTATAAACCGTAACTTCGATGAATCAGGCTTATTCCGCGTCATAGACGGCGTGGCGCAAATGCCCAAAAATGATGAGGAAAAAGATTCAGGAGGCGGCAAATGACTTATTCAAAACTTGTAAGAGTCTCAATGGCCGCGATAATTCTGGCGGCTCCCGTTTCACTTCCACAACTTGCAGTAGCCGATCAGGTCATTAATGACGATTTGATCGTCGATGGTAGCACATGCATTGGTACTGACTGCGTAAATGGCGAAAGCTTCAGTTTCGATACACTCCGCTTAAAAGAGAACAATACGCGAATTAACTTCACTGATACGAGCTCAACGGCCAGCTTCCCAAGAACCGATTGGACTTTGGTGGCTAATAGCAGCGCCAATGGCGGCGGATCATATTTTGCGATACAAGATGACGATAGAGATAGAATGCCGTTCCTTGTCGAAGCCAACGCGCCCCAAAATGCGCTCAGAATTGATGATGGTGGACGATTAGGCCTTGGAACGGCGACTCCCACTACTGAGATTCACTCTGTTGATGGCGACACGCCTACTCTGCGTTTAGAACAGAACGGATCTTCCGGGTTCGCACCGCAAATTTGGGATCTTGCGGGTAATGAGACAAATTTCTTCATCCGGGATGCTTCGAACGGGTCAAGACTGCCGTTGAGAATTCAACCCGGCGCAGACACGAATGCGCTCTTTATCAACGATGACAGTCGGATCGGAATGGGCTCTGCGAATCCTGATGCCTCTCTTCACATCCGGGATTTCGGATCTAATGTCGGCATCAGAATTGAACACGCCGCAGTCGCGGAATGGGATATACTTGTTGGAGAAACTGACGGAGAATTCGATATTGATGATATCAGCACAACTGGTGCCGATTTCAGGTTCAAGACGGCAGACGCGCTTGAGAACAATCCGTGGGAGTTCGTACATCGTGTTGATAACGGCCTGGGCATTAATATTGCCACGACGCCCGGCGGCGAGTTTATTCTCAGCGATACGGGCGACCTACGCGTAACTGGCACGATTACATCAGGTGGTCCAACCTGCGCCGCAGGATGTGACGCAGTCTTTGATGCGGACTACGCCCTTCCGACGATGGAGGAACAAGCCGAGTCCATGTTCGCCGCGCGCCACCTCCCGACTGTTGGCCCGACAAGTCCGGATCAGCCGATTAACCTGACGGAGCATATGGGGAATGTCCTGAATGAGCTTGAGAAAGCGCATATCTTTATCGCGCAGCTCAATGAACGAAATAAGGCGCTAGAGGTCGAATTGGTTGAAAGCAAACAAGCGCTTCAAGCCGAACTCATTGCGAGTAACGCGGCACTTGAAGCCCGGTTGGAGCAACTTGAAGCCTCAATGAAATAAGTCGCTTCAGCCATAGGAACTCAAAAAAAAATCTTAAGCCCGAAGCGTCATCGCATCGGGCTTTTTCTTTGAAGGGTTTAATTTATCTCAGTACATGCTGAGATTGAATAATTGCCGGCGGCTTTACTTTTCCGAATTTTTATATATGAAAAAATTGGTTTCGGGGCGAAATTAGACGAGCGCTACCCCTAAACTCATTTCAAAACGGCTTTCTCAAGCTCGTTTAAGGGGCACAATATGACATCTAAAAAACTTCCATTACTCGCTATGGGGGCCGGTTTGTGCCTTCTGGCCAGTCCCGCCTCTGCAGGTGACGCTATCGTCTCCGCAGGCACACTCTCTGTTCAGCCAAGTTCTTCCGGCATATCGAATATGACACTTTCCGTGTCCGGTCCCGACGGCTTTTCCGCACAGAAACAGTCCAGTTTCGGGGCGCCCTCTGTTACGCTTAGCGAATATACGAGCATGGCTGACGGCACTTACACATGGCAACTGACAGGAGCGACGACAGAGCGTATCCGTAATCCGCAATTCGGCTTTAATAATGGCCGCGACACGGCGGAACCTGAATTCATAAATCGCACTGTGACCGAGACCGGATCCTTCCGCGTCATAGGCGGCGTCGTTCAAATACCGGACGGAACAGTCGAAGATGATTCTGATGGGGGTGCGAACTAATGACTTATACTAAACATATTAGAGTTTCTCTCGCAGCTCTCTTACTCGCTGCGCCCGCCATGACTGGTATCTCGGCCGTCGCGGATATCGTGCAAGCTGATGATGTTATCATCCAATCTAGCCTTTGCGTCGGAAATGACTGTGTAAATGGCGAGAGTTTCGGCTTCGACACCATTCGTTTGAAAGAAAATAATCTTCGTATTAAATTTGATGATACGAGCGCGACTGCAAGCTTTGCAGCGAATGACTGGGAAATCACGGTCAATGATAGCGATAATGGCGGTGCCAACTATTTTGCGGTTACAGATGTGACAGGTGGGCGAGTGCCTTTCCGCGTTGATGCTGGTGCGCCGACGAACTCCCTCTATGTTGATAGCGCAGGTGATGTTGGGTTTGGTACAGCTACGCCCGTTGTAAAAGCTCACGCCGTAAGCGGAAACTCACCGACTCTAAGGTTAGAGCAGGATGGGTCATCTGGTTTCACGCCTCAAACGTTTGATATAGCAGCAAATGAAGCAAATTTCTTCATTCGGGATGTAACAAATGGATCCCAATTACCCTTCAGAATTTTTCCTGGTGCTGATACGAACGCATTAACGGTCAGCGCCAACAATCGGGTCGGTATGGGCATTCAAACCGCTGAGGCGGCTCTACATGTTAGAGCTTTCTCGGCTGATAAAGCCGCCCTCCTTCTGGATGGCGGCTCTGCTTCGACACCCACGAATTCCCAGTGGGAATTTTCAGTTAGAAATGCTGATGGCGAGTTGGCTATGAATGATGCATCAACAGGGGGTGGTGATTTCATCTTCAAAACAGCAGATACAGGCGCCAATACCCCTTGGGAGTTCATCCACCGCGCCGATAATGGTTTGGGTATCAATACGGGCTCGTCTGTCGGCGGCGATTTCATTCTCGACACATCCGGTAACCTTCGCATTCTAGGCACAATTACATCAGGCGGACCGACATGTGCCGCAGGGTGTGACGCCGTATTTGATGCTGATTATGATCTGCCGACGATGGAAGAACAGGCCACAGCGATGTTCGCAAAACGTCACCTACCAACCGTTGGGCCAACAAGCCGTGATGAGCCGATCAACCTGACGGAGCATATGGGGAATGTCCTGAATGAGCTTGAGAAAGCGCATATCTTTATCGCGCAGCTCAATGAGCGGAACAAGGAATTGGAAGCGCGACTTAGTCAGATTGAGCAATCAATCGACTAAAGCGCAAACTTGCTACAAATTTTTGACCCGGAGCTTAACGGCTTCGGGTTTTTATTTGCCGCAGAGTGTGTCGAGAAACCTCGTGACCGCTGGACGGAAACCTTCTTCGAATTCATCTATATTGAATGAAATATTTAACAATCTGTTCTGATTGATAGGCACCTCACCAGCCTTAGACAAGTTCGTCAAAATCGTATGATTAGAGGAAAGATGATTCTGAAGCGAAAGCTTCCACCAATTTCGAATGGACATATCATCTGTGACACTATTCACATGCCTTAGAACTTCTATCGCCCAGTCCGGTAGAGACTGATTAGATTGCGGCAGTATTACAGCCATTGACATTGAGACACCCATTTTAGACAGACAAGCCTGAAACCAGTCAATATCTTCATATTTAAATCTATGGACTTGGGACGCGCCAAAAGCGCACTTTAGATCATGGGCAAATGTGTCATTTTCGAGGAAACGTCGAACGCGCGGGTGTTTGGCCATTTCATCCACCGTCATGGACGTTCCCCAAAGCGGACTGCCGCCATTATTGGGGTTAAGAACGCATTGTTTATGATAAGAACGGACCCAGGATTCAGCGTCTCTCGTGACAAGAATAATTTGAACATCCCAACCCTGCGTCACCTCTCGAAACTTCGAGAGGGCATCCCCATCAAAGTCATCGAAATGATTGCTCAAACCCTCATTCGACAAAAGGACGGCATCGCCCTTTGACGCGCCCAAAATCTTACCTAATCTTTTAAAGTTTCGATTATTCCTCAACCAACTCACAATGAAATTATGTTTGTCCCCACCTGATCCAAATAATGCGGGATATAAAACACCTTGCTCCGCCAAATCATCGGTATTTGACCTCATCCAAGACTGAAAAGCCGTCGTGGCTGTTTTAGGAAGACCGACATGCAGCCAAAGTGTCGGTTTCACCCTCATAGTGACGCCGCATAGCGGGCACTGATCTCAATATATTCCGGCAGGTCATCATATTTTTCCAAAATCTGATTGGCCCGATGAATGTAGGCATCCACGCCCTCATGCCCCGTTTCAATTAAATGGCCCGATGGCAAAAGCTTATTGTGATAATGAACAATTTGAATATCTTCGATATCGAGACCATCATAAAATCGCGGTTTAAAATGAGTCGGAAAATTATAGCGCAATGATAGCGGTTTAAATGGCATGTTTGTTTTCAGCATAGAGAACAAAAAACCGATCTGATCCGAATGATGCAGCCATTGTCCTAAAATCTGTTCTTGCGTTAAACACGTCGTCGAAATTGAGTTCCAGAGTGGCGCAACTGACTCTAAACTCGGCATAGGGAACATATAAAGCCCTCCGTTACAGTTTAAGGCGTGCGTCCTATTTTCCGGCCTAAAGGTTGGAATGCCGTCATAGCTAATTGGCGACAGACTAAAAATTTCCGCCAATTGAGACAATAGCTCTACGGGTGGGTTTGGATGATCAACAATTTTGGCTTGAACAAAATCATCGTCCCAGCACTCGACCGGGGAACCAAAGAAAAACAGGTCAACATCCGTCATAATGGCTCCAGGGCCACCTGAATTTATAATAGGGGGATGACTTTGCAGCTTATTACAATATCTCGCAGGCCCCTCCCCAAAAGGCGTAACTTCACAGAGTTTGGCTCCAAATCGTTGGGCGGCACTTTGTAAAACCGCTGGGGTTGGCCCGACATGGTGAACAACAACTTCACAGTCGTTAAAAACGCCAGCCTCTCTCGCAGAAATCAACCATATCCAAGCCTGCATCAGGAATTTAGGATTTCTGTCTACGACACAGGATAAAATGGGCTTAAAGTGAAGGTTTGTAACAGCTTGGGCATCGGATAAGCTCATGCTTTTCGACAAACCGTCACTCATATCTTTGCCCCTATTTGACGGTTTTTAACCGACCGTGTTATTTGATACCACCGGGCGCAATCGACGCAAAGTCCAAAATCAGAAAGCACGAATTAAGGCAATTTCGTCCCATTCGCTCTCTCTTGTCGGAATAAAGGCAGGATTGCCCAGCAACGAACGCAAAGCCGCCCTGCTCTCTCCGCAGTCATCGTCCATGATAAGTTTATTATTTAATTATTGGGAGGCTCTCATGGCATTGCGTCATATTCTTATCACAACCACGACCATTATCGCAGGACAGAGTGTATATTCTGGCCCTGCCTTTGCCGAGACATCGCCACCAGACCTAAGGCTTTCACAGACTGAGGACTTGCGCGAAATGCGGATCAATGAGGCAGAGGCCGGAACGCTTATGTTCCACACGGATATACCCGGCCAATATATCGAAGCTCCCAGAGTTGCGACAGATGTGGCGATGAATATTGCGGGCCCCGTCATTCGGACGACACTCTCGCAGACTTTTGAGAATAAGACGGATCAATGGGTCGAAGGGGTTTACGTCTTCCCCCTGCCCGAAAATGCCGCGGTTGACCGCCTGCGCATAGTGATTGGGGGGCGGATGATTGAAGGGCAAATTAAAGAGAAACGCCAAGCCAAACAAATCTATGAGCAAGCTAAATCTGAAGGCAAGAAAGCCAGCCTTGTCGAGCAACAGCGTCCAAACATTTTCACCGCCTCCGTGGCCAATATCGGCCCACATGAAACCGTCGCCATTCAGATTGAATATCAGGATAAAGCCGTGATCAAAGACGGGGTCTTTAAAACGCGTTTTCCGATGGTTGTTGCTCCGCGTTTTTCGCCGCCTGCCGAGGTCGTGCAGGTCGCAACGACCGAAGGGGTGCAAAATCTCGTCCTCGATCCTGTGCTTGATCGCAAAGCGATTACCCCGCCCCTCATAGATCCAAAGCTCGAGCCTGTTTCATATATACGGGTTCCAGTCAGCCTGAATATCAATCTGGATGCCGGTTTTGACATCGCCGAAGTGACGAGTCCCTATCATAATATTTCCGCAAATCTCCTCGACAATGATAGTGCCAATATTACACTCGCCGAGGGCGACGTACCGGCCAATCGGGACTTCCTATTGGAATGGCGTGCAAAGGAAACACAGGCGCCTTACAGCGCGGTCTTCAAAGAAACGGTTGGCGAAAATACATATCTCCTCTCCATGCTGACACCACCCAAAGCGGATGCGGCGGATATCCCCACACAAGCGCGCGAGAGTATTTTTGTGATTGATACGTCCGGCTCTATGGGCGGTCAGTCCATTGCGCAGGCCCGCGAGTCACTTCTTCTCGCGCTCGACCAATTGCAGCCTGAAGATACGTTCAACATCATTCGTTTCTCCTCCGATCATTCAAAATTTAAGTTCAAGGCCGTTCCCGCCAACCCTGAGAATATCGCCAAGGCGCGCCGCTGGGTCAGAAATTTGCGGGCGAAGGGCGGCACGCAAATGTCACCCGCGCTAAACGCCGCCCTCAAAGTAACCGCCGAGGATGAGACGCGACTGCGTCAAGTCATTTTCATCACGGATGGCGCGATTGGGAACGAGCAACAACTCTTCGCCCAAATTCAGGATGATCTCGGGGACAGCCGCCTGTTCCCCGTAGGAATTGGGTCCGCCCCGAATAGTTATTTCATGTCCCGCGCGGCAAAATTCGGGCGGGGTTCATTCGTACAGATTGGTAATATTTCAGAAGTGACGGACCGGATGGGAACGCTCTTCAAAGCCATAGACAGCCCGGTACTAACAGATTTGAAAAGCTCTATTTCTGGTGCATCCTTCCCCGCACGCTTACCAGATGTTTATCAGGGCGATCCCGTCATCAGTATCGCCAAGATGAAGACAAGGGATTTGCCCGCCTCATTTTCGATATCCGGCAATCTCGCCGGTTCAACATGGCACGAGACGAAAACACTCTCCGAAACTGAGGCCGCGAAAGGCCTCTCGGTGCTCTGGGCACGGGCAAAAATTGCGGATCTGGAAGAAAGCCGCTTTGACCGCTCCAGTGCCGCAAATATAGATGACCAAATTTTACGCACCGCCCTCGACCATCATATCGTTAGCCGACTCACCTCTCTTGTCGCCGTAGACATCACTCCATCGCGACCCATGGGTGATGATCTTAAGACAAGGTCAGTCCCGACAATGCTACCAGAAGGGTGGAAATTTGGTGAGCTTGCCACGAAAAGAAAAACTAACGTCACGCATAAACCCTCGCCTTCAGTTCCGAATACGGGTTCTGGATCACAACAAAGCCTCGCCCTTCCCAATACGGCGAGCCCGCATGAAGTTTTAGGCCTTATTGGGAGTTTAATGCTGCTGCTGGGTCTTTTCTCCGCAAAATTGACACGGCGTGAAACGGGATGATGAGGCCGATGAGATATCTCACACGGTTCCTCTTTCTGCTGGGTGGTTTATGCTTGTTAAAGGCGAGTTACATACCCGCCAAAAAGGGTGTTGGAGATATATTGATCGAACGCGCTTGGCGCCTGTCGCAAGCAAGTGGAAAGCCCGTCCATCCATGGCCATGGATGGACACGGTGCCGTTGGCGAGACTTTCCGTGCCAAAGCTTGGTGACAGTGAAATCATCCTCAATTCAAGCTCCGGACAAGCGTTAGCCTTCGCACCGGGTCATCTTCCGCAAACGGCAAAACCGGGGCAGTCAGGACTATCCGTTATAGCGGCTCACAAAAATACGCATTTTGACTTTCTGGAACATGTGGAAATAGGCGACATTATTGAAGTTGAAAATCTAAATGGCGACGTTACCCGATATAAAACGACAAGCCTTGATATTATTGACAAAAATGACTTTGAAGTCGACTTGAACACTCACGAGAACCAAGCAAAAATTGCGCTCGTGACCTGCTATCCGTTTTCGAGATACAGCTATGGCGGCCCACTGCGTTATATCGTTCACGGTGAAGCGATACCTGAAAGCAGTCTTCCCCAGACGGGGAAATAGCTTGAAAACAAAAGAAAAAGTGGCGGAGACGAAGGGATTCGAACCCTCGATGGGCTTATGACCCATACTCCCTTAGCAGGGGAGCGCCTTCGACCACTCGGCCACGTCTCCGTCGGCGCGTCTAGCGATGTGTACCCCTCCCCGCAAGTGATTTTGTCGCTTTTTTCACACGAAGAGGCGGGCTGCGGGCTTGTCCCCGCTCTTTGTGTGTCTTAGCCCATTCTGATGACAGATCCGGTGCAAAATCCCCCTACGCAGTTCAATTATCGCCCTGATATTGATGGCCTTCGGGCGATTGCGGTTTTGGCAGTTATGGCCTTCCATTTAGGTTTTGCACCCTTGGAAGGCGGCTTTCTCGGCGTCGATATTTTCTTCGTGATTTCGGGCTACCTCATCACGTCCATTATTGCCCCGAAAATGATGAAGGGTACATTTTCGTTTAAGACATTCTATCTGCGCCGTATCCGGCGGCTGATCCCACCCGCGCTCGTGACGATCGCTGTCACATTTATGGCAGCCGCGTTCATTCTGGACCCCTCCGACATGGTTGCCATGGCGAAATCCGCAATTGCCGCGACCTTCTCCGTTTCCAACATCTTGTTCTTCACTGAAACCGGATATTGGGATGCGCGGTCAGAGTTAAAGCCTCTTCTCCACACGTGGTCTCTTGGTGTTGAGGAGCAGTTCTACCTCTTTTGGCCGCTGCTTGTTTTGGCGCTTTGGAAACTGATGCCACGCCGCAATCTGGGATGGGCTTTTGCCGTTGTCACATTAATTGGCGTGTTTGTCAGTGAATGGATGTTGCGCGCCAACCCGTCTGCCGCATTCTATCTCCTGCCCGCACGTGTTTTCGAATTTGCGATTGGGGCCTGTTTTGCCCTTATCGGCACGTCAGTCTTTTGGAAGAAGATCAGCACAAAAACCATAAGATCAATTTTGGGCTGGGCGAGTTTGATTGTCCTCTTAGCGACAATCTGGTTTTATAAAGGCTATACACCTTTCCCCGGTCTCAACGGATTACTGCCCTGTTTGGCGACGGCAGGTCTATTGCTATCAGGTGCAGGAAAATCAGCTCTACCAGGACTCAACTTTCTATTGTCCAACCGTCTGGCGGTCTGGACGGGCCGCCTGTCCTATTCGCTCTATCTCGTTCATTGGCCTGTCGTTTCACTGATGCGCTATGAGGTCGGACTTGAGCTGGGCAAGCGGCACCAACTCTTCGCGGCAGCTCTCATATTTGTTCTAACGCTCATGCTTTATTACGGCGTCGAACGTCGGGTCTCCGCCAGAACGGGTCAGGCATCGAACCAGACAGGGTCTCAAAAAACGCCAAAATATGGACGGTTCGCCATTGGTACGGGAATTTCAGCTGTCGCGCTTTCCGCCGTCTTTGCCCATGCCGCCCTGAATTCAGGATGGACATGGCGTGTGCACGACCTGTCTTTTACGCCGGAACAAGTGCGGCAAGAAAAGGCACGGCGGTTTTCAACTTTCGTCAATACGTGTACGACATTCAACTTTCCGGATGGTCCGAATTGCCGGCGTGACGCGAAGATAAATGTACTCGTCATCGGAAACTCTCACGAACCGGACGGATTCAATTTCTTCGAAGCCGGATATGGTCGTGACCCCGATCTCCAGTTTATTCGGTTCGAACAGACCAATCGTTGTAAAATCGGGAAAGAAAAGGGGCGCATTATTGCACAAGGCACGCGAAAGCTCTGTCAGGAGCGCGTGGATAAATTAGCCGACCAGGCGATCGTGAATCAAATTCAGGTGATCGTCTATTCCGCAAACCGTCCTTTTGAGGCGAATAAATATTTTACTCTGGCCCTTCTGAACCAAATGAAAAAGCTGAATCCGGACCTCAAACTGATTTCCATGGGTGGTTATATTAACAATCAAACACCCTGTTTCCGTATTATAAACGAGACAGGCAATACGGCCAGCTGTATGACATCAGAGACAATATCCTACACGCCATTGGATGATAAAGACGGCACACTGTTCCAAGCTTTTATGGACAGCACGGATTACTATTTGGACAAGGGCGACCTTCTCTGCGGTGAAGACATACCGGCAAGTTGTGAGAGCCAAGCGTCCAATCGCAAGCCCTACACTTATGACGAACATCACCTCTCATTGGAGTTTGCACAATATGCCGGGCGTAAATTCGCAGACGAAAACCCCAATCTATTGCGGGAATTGGCAGGCCTTTCACCCAGATAAACGGGGTTAACCTCCAATTAACCATAAATTTCCGCGCAGTGCCCCGAACCGCAACAGGCCGCAGATCGGGGCGCAACATCTGCATGACCTAAAAAAGGATCGGCGTTTACCGTATATTTTCTTCGACCCTGTATCAGACTTAGAAAAAACAGGTGAGTGGAATGCCAATACAAAAGAAAACGAGCGTCAAAGCGTTCGACACTAGCGCTGTGCCAATGTCGCAAACGTCTCCGCTTGCTCTGCGCAAGGAAGATGAAAAACGGGGTCAACCGACCGATCGGCTTGATGCCTTTGCCCGCAAAGTCAGACCGTCCGAAGGCAAGGCCCCAAAGATCGACCGTCGCCGTAAACGCCTGACAACGGCGGATGTATCTGTCCCGCGTGATCAAACCAATATGAATGCTGTGAGGTTTGGCCTGCGCGGTCTTGATGTTCTCATGGTCTGCGCCGTCATCGCGGTTGGTATTTGGAATGGCTATGTCGGGACAAATGATCGGGGGATTGCTGCCCCGGTCGCAGCTTCTATCCTCGGCTCCGTTATTTTCATCTCGGCTCTGTTTATCTCCAATGCCTACCGTTTCAACGCGGCGCAGCGCTGGTCATCTCATATGCGCAATGTCGGCTTGGCCAGTTTCGCGGCACTCGGCGTTTGGTTGACCATCGCCTTGATTGTACGTCCCGAAACATTTTTGCCTGACGCCCTCGCAAAAGCGGGATTGGGTGCGATTGCGCTCATTCTCGTCCTCCATTCTGCTTATCACGCGCAAATGCGGCGTCTGCATAATAAAGGTGCCCTCGCCCCGACGATTGTCATGTTGGGCGCAACGGAAAGCGCACGTCGGATAATTGAAGAAAATGCGAAGACGAAAGAACTCAACATCCTCGCAATTTTCGATGATCGCCTCGCGCGGACGCCGCATAATATTTACGGTGTTCCGGTTATCGGAAAAGTCGATGACCTCCTCGGGTGGGATGCCCTGCCCTATGTGAACCGGATTGTTGTCACATTGCCGTCTATTGCGAATGAGCGACGTCAGGCCTTTATGGACCGTGTGCGCCTGCTGCCCAATCGCATCGCTTTCGTCGTCGACGAGTTTGAGACGCTGAACCACGTAAAGCAACGCGTCTCAGAGATTGCCGAAGTCTCCATGCGGGATGTGACCGGCAATCCGAAATCCGGGCGCCACACGGCGATTAAACGTCTGACCGACATCGTCATCAGTTCCATCGCGCTCGTGCTCGGTGCGCCTGTTCTCTTGGGCATAGCGGCGCTTATCCGCCTCGATAGCAAAGGCCCGGTTCTGTTCAAACAACAGCGTCACGGCTTTAACAATCGGGTCTTCGATATCTATAAATTCCGCTCCATGCGCAATGAGGATGCCGATCCGAATGCCGCCCAGCAGACAGTTGTTGGAGATGCCCGTGTGACGAAGATTGGTCGCTTTATCCGCAAGACCTCTATTGATGAGCTGCCGCAGCTTCTCAACGTTCTGAAAGGCGAAATGTCACTCGTCGGCCCGCGCCCGCATGCAACAGGTATGCGCACGGAAGGTAAAGACAGTATCGACCTCGTCGCGGAATATGCCCATCGTCACAAAGTCAAACCCGGTATGACGGGCTGGGCGCAGATCAATGGCTCTCGCGGCCCGTTGCGTAACGGGAATGATATTGCGGAACGCGTGCGCCTCGATGTGGAATATATCGAACGCTCGAATTTCCTCTTCGACCTTTATATTATGCTCAAAACCCTGCCGGTCCTGCTCGGCGATAGTACCAATACGCGGTAATGCAACGCACACACCGTCATATGTGGGAGGCTTGAGCCATGATGGGTCGCTCTATGCTCGCCTATCTGCCGGTCAATCTGGCGAATGTTCTGACGTCGTTCGGGACAATCATCATATTGACGCGCCTGCTCGCGCCCGAAGAATTCGGGATCTACGCGATTGCCATGATCACGATGCAATTCGTGCATATGGGCCTATTCACATGGATGGAAGCGGCGATGGCGCGGTTTCAGGCCCGGGCGGAGCGCGAAGATAATGTCGCCTCTCACCTCACCACACTCTACCGTTTAGCGGCCGGAACCGGTTTGATTGGCCTTACCTTGATTATGGGGCTGCTCTGGATATTACCTCTGCCCGACCGTCTCAGCTTTGTTCTGATTTTTGCGCTCGGCTCTACCTGCCTCCAAGTTCTGTTTAATCTCGGCATGGAAGCACATCGTGCCGCGCACCGGATTAAACGCTATTCACTGACCTATTCAACGCAGACACTTGTCAGTTTTACACTGGGTATTCTGTTTATTCTGTTCTCGCCCTTGCGGGAGGCCAGCCCTTTTGTCGGTATCATCATCGGGCTTCTGATTGTCGGTGGGCTGGACCTTTTATTCATGCGGCGTCGCATGAAGGGCGGGACTTATGATAATGCAAAGACGAAGACTTATCTCGCTTACGGCATGCCCCTCTGTATCGGGTTGCTGCTCTCCTATGCGCTTAATTCCGCAGATGTCTATCTCATCGCGGCCCTCATGGGCGAGGCCTCTGCGGGGGAGTATAATGCCGGCTATAACCTCTCCAACCGCAGTCTCGAGATCCTCTTTGTTTGGGTTTCCATGGCGGTCACACCCGTCGCCGTCACGGCGATGGAACAGGAAGGCACGGACCGCAGTCGCGACATCCTAAAAAATTATGGCGCGACCCTTATGTGGATCGCCTTTCCAGCCGCCACGGGGATCGCCCTCGTCTCGCAGGATGCAGGATTTATCCTCGGCGAAGGTGTGCGCGAAGGCGCTGTCACGGTTATGCCGTGGATTGCTTTTGCCGGGCTGATTAACGGGGTGATGACCTACTATGTCCACCGCGCCTTCATGCTGTCCGGGCAGACGCAGAAATATGTCTGGGCGCTGGTGCTACCCGTGATCTTGAATATCGGACTAAACCTCGTACTCATTCCCAAATTTGGGTTAATGGGCGCTGTTTGGGCGACCATCCTGTGTTACGGCATCGCATTAATTATCGCGACAGTCTTAGCACGTCAGGATTATCCTCTACCCTTACCCATGCGAGCCGCGGTAGAACTAGCCCTGTGTTGTGGTCTGATGAGCGGAGCTGTTCTCCTGCTTCCGCTCAAAGGGTTAGAGCCAGGGGTCATAACCTTGTTGATAAAAGCCAGTGTGGGCGCTGTCGTTTACCTTGCCGCTTGCTGGGTCCTGAATGCCGCGGAGTGTCGGCAGGTCGTACATCTATTACGCCGTAGATTTGATCGCTCGAGCTTGGTGGAGGTTGCGGAATGACCGGTCAAACCTTTGAAAGCGCAATATGGAGAAAATCCAGCCCCCGCCTCTCCGTGCTCATCCCGTTCTTCCGCGATGATGCGTCTGATTTGATTTCAGAGCTGGAGCATCAGCTCGATCAGGACTCTGTCGAAATTCTCATCCATGATGACGGGACGCGGGACCAGCCCCTCACAGCAAAAATTGAAAGCCTTATCGCAAAGAGCCCCCTCGCCATCCGGCTTTTCAGTGCGACCGAGAACCAAGGACGGTCCGCTGCCCGAAATGCCTTACAACTGGCCGCCCGCAGCGATTGGGTACTCTTTCTGGACGCGGATATGCGACCTGCACAGACCGACTTTCTGCGCAACTATCTGGATCTCATCTCGCAAGGACAGGCCGATATCATCTTTGGTGGCTTCCATGTTGAAGCGCAAAAAGCCGATAAGGACCGGGATCTCCACCGCGCCCTCTCGGATGTTTCGGACTGTTTGAGTTTAGCAGAAAGACAAGCAGCAGGTGCACAATTTGTGGCCTCCTCCAATCTCTGCGTCTCGAAACAAGTTTTAGAAACGGAGCCCTTTGATGACGGCTTTTCCGGTTGGGGATGGGAAGACAGTGAATGGGCCGCACGCGTGTCGAAACGGTTCACGCTCATCCATATAGACAATCCGGCCATCCATCTGGGACTTGAAACAACGGAGACATTGCTGCGCCGTTTTGCGACATCCGGTCAGAATTATAAGCGATTTGTGACCCTCCATCCGGACCTTGCGCCGCAATTGGCGCTCTACCGGATATCGTCCAAACTTGGTCGTGTGCCGGGACAAAAACTGATGCGCCCCGCTCTCAAAGCGTTGGTCAAAGCTGCCGCGATTCCGATGAAAATCCGCCTCAATGCGCTGAAACTCTGGCGGGCCTCTCACTATGCAGAGGCCCTGCGATGAACACGCTCTCCGATACATTTCTACACAGAGTCCGACGGCAACTGTCACATTTCCAACAGCGGTCCATTCTTCCTGTGCCTACAGAAGGCCCGATTGTCAGCTTTAGCTTTGATGACTGCCCCTGTTCCGCGATTGATACGGCTCTGCCTATGCTTGAGGCGGAGGACTGGAAAGCCACTATCTATGTCGCAGTGGGGCTCTGCGACACGGTCAATCATCTCGGTCCGCATATTAGCCGGGATGACATCGTCGATCTGCATAAACGTGGCCATGAAATCGGCGATCACACCTATTCGCATATCAACGCAAAAGGTCTGGACGCAACCAAATATATGGCTGATGTTGAACGCAATCAGCGAGCCTTAAAAGACCTAGGCCTGCCGCCCAGTGAAAACTTTGCCTTCCCCTTTGGCGATGTCACAAATGTCATAAAAAAAGAATTGCGGCATAAGTTTTCAACTTTGCGAGGTGTGCTTCCGCCTCAAAATTCAAGGATGGATGCCAATTTTCTACCTGCCATACCGATCTATTCCGGACAGACAGAAGATACCGCGCTACGCGAAATTGCGAACCTGCAGCAATCACAAATCTGGTTGAACCTTTTCACACATGACGTTCGCGAAAACCCCAGTCCGTTCGGATGTAAAATAGACACGTTTCAAGACATCGTCGCCGCCGTCAAACAATCCGGCGCGCGTGTCATGACGGTGAGAGACGCGTATCGCACAGTAAAATCGGAGGGCTCAGTCACGTGACCCTATCCAACACAACTCTATCTATTGTTATTCCGACCTATAAACGCCCCGACGCCCTGCGCCGCGCCATCGCCAGTGTCAGAGACGAACGGGTCGACGGCTTAGATATCGAAATCGTCATTGCGGATAATGACCCGGCAGGTAGTGCGAAGGAGACAGCGGCGGAACTGACAGACACTTACGAGGTCCCCGTCATCTATACACACGTCCCCGAACCCGGTGTTTCAAATGCCCGTAATGGTGCACTCGAAATCGCGACAGGGCGCTATATCCTGTTCCTTGATGACGATATGGAAGCGCTCGCCCCATGGGCGCAGTCAATGATTGATGCGGCCAACCGTTTTGATGCGGCCCTCGTCTTTGGTCCCGTAAAAGCCGTCATGCCAGAGGCGGGAAATCCCGTTTATGAATATATGCAACCGCTATTCAGCCGCAAATTCTCTCAGGAAGATGGATTAATTGACCGCGGGATCGGGTCAGGCAATTGCCTAATTGACCGGGAAAACCTCACTCTGCCTTGTCCGCCATTCAATCCCGAACTGAACAAGACAGGCGGAGAGGACGATCATCTATTCCGACAATTGGAACATCAGGGCGTGCGCATCGCGTGGACAAATGCGGCCAAGACCTATGAGCACGTTCCGGCCCATCGCGCCAATCTCAGCTATGTCTGGCGGCGGAATTTTGCATTTGGTCAAGCCCCGACGCAGGAATCTGCTGATTTAGGCTGGCGCGGGATACCGGGCATCCTGAAATGGATGTTTGTTGGTCTTGCGCAAATCGTCATTTACGGCACGCTTCTGGCTTTATCTAAGCTGCGCAGAAAACCGGACGCCGTCCGCTATTGGGGACGTCTGGCCCAAGCGTTCGGCAAGGTCATCTGGACGGAGCGCGTCTCACCCAAATTCTACGGGATTTAAACGGGCAGCTTTTGATAATCTGTCCGGCGCGTCAGGAAATACGGTACGCGCACGCGATCCCGCCAGAACGGTTTTTCAAACGCAAAGAGTTTGGCCGAGGTCGCAACGAACATCACCCAAGAAAGATCATTTTGCTGAAGGATTGTCGATTCCGACATGGAGAAGGCAAAAAACATGACGGTCGAAAGAATGACCCAATAGGTTTCCGTCCCACCCTTACGCAAGCGATCAATCGCAAGAATGATTGTAAATATAAATAAGAGTGCAAAAGCTCCAACGCCCACGACTCCGGTAGACAGCCACGTCTCAATCCATCCGTTATGTGCGGAGGGTACGCCCCATTCGAGGCCTAATCGAACATAGTAAGACGAGCCCAGCGGATCGAGCCAGTAGACTCCATACCCATAACCCAGCAAAGGTTTTTGTTCAATCGAGGCGATCAACCCACCCCAAATATCCGTTCGCCCTGTCAAGGTCGGCTCTTTTCCAATCAGGCCTAATGTGAATTCGGGCGCAATGACCAACATGCTCACAATCCCACCAATCACGACCAAGATTGCTAGAATGAGGGGAAAACGTAGAAATGTGTAGCGACGATAAACGCGCAGCGCGATAAACCCGCCAATTCCAATTAGCGCGACCAGCAGAGAGGTTTTCGACGTCGACATAATGACGAGCAGAAAACACATGGCAGCCCCCGTCAGCCAGAGCGCCGCCCTGTCCGGACGCATCGCAAAGGCACAGAGCATGACAATGACGCCCTTGGCCATGACCCCGCCCATATAATTTTTCTCAATCCATGCCCCACGCCACGCACCGTGGTGAATTTCCTGCATGATCCCATATTCGGGCAGTACCAGCGCAATCAGGATAGAGACAATCGCCATGGCCCAGAAACACGCGGCCAGACGCTGCACGAGGCCGCTCCAATCATATCGCGCAGCGAGGACCAATCCAAAGAGCGTCGTGATAAGAAGCGCAATAGACCGCCGCATGGAGACCGCCGGATTGATTGACCAAAAGTAACTGAGACAGCAAATTACGATACAAATCAGTAGAAGCGGATTAAATGCGGCAAGTCGAATGAGTTGCGGCAAGCACCGTAAGGCCAGACCCAAGACCAAGACGTAGATTGGATACCAAATTGCGCGGGCCAGCGGGCTCTCATATTCAGGATTATTAAAATCCGTCAAAAACAGGGCCACCAGTGCCGTCGAAAACATGAAGATCATCACAAAGAAGATGACATTTTCCAAGCCGCGCAAAGCCCCGAACAGCGCGTAATTACGCTGTCGCAGGGCGGCATGGGAATAGATGGGCGCGGCGGGCATTATCCGTGTCTATTGCGGGGGCGGTGGGACCGGACGACCAGATTCATCGACATATCCGGTGGCGGTTTCAAATGCCCCCGCCTGTGCCTGTCCTGTCGCGTAGGGGTTATGACTAAGGTCAAGCGCGGCACTGCCTTGGAAATCCGTGGGTTGCGGGTCCGCATAGCCTGGCTCGAACGGGGCTCTCTGTGGACGCCCATATTGGTCATAGCCCGCTGTGGGCGCATAAGCGTCTGCCTGCGGAGCGGCGTAAGATTGCGCCCCGTAAGCATAATACTGCCCCTGTTGTGGAGTCATACCCTGATCATATCCGGACGGCGCGTAGCCGGCCTCTGCATAAGCGGTCGCAGCAGGCATTTCATAAGGATTGGGAGATAATGGTTGGCCGGGATCATAGGGTGAGACAGGCTCCGGTATTGGATCATAGGCAGGTGTTTCGACAGGTGAAATATCCGCGACATTTTCCCGGACATCGGGACTGCGCACCTGTTGCGGCGTGCTGTAAAGACGTGGATCAAGGAAGACTCGGATCATCGCGATGAAGAACAGAACCAAACCCCAGGCAAAGGACGCAATGGCGAAAACCAGCAATTGCATATTGCGACCCTTATTCGGATACTTGGCGTAGGAAATGACTTTGACATTCTCCGCATCAACCGCAGATTGCTCCGCATCGACCAGAGCTTCCTGCTCTTTTGCATTATAGGAATTTAGGCGCGTGTTCAGCGTTTCCCGCTCGCGCAGAAGATTTTGATATTCAGGATTGAGAGATGTCAAACGACGAATTTTAGCGTCCGCTGAATTTAACTGACGCTGGAGCGTAAACTCCCGCTCCCGTAGGCTATCTGCTGTTGAGGCCAGAGTATTGCGACGCTCGGTCAGTTCCTGATGGGTCGGGTTGGGTCCGACGCGGCGTCCGCCACTGGCTTTGCCATTATACGTGCTTTGCAAGGCCCGTAGTTCATTCAACTCCGTCTGCTTTTGCCGGACGGGATCAGATGTCGGCAAATATTTTGCGAGCAATTGGCCCAGCTCCAACTCGGCCTGCGCCACACGTTGGGCCGCACGATCATCCCTGTATAAATCAATTGTTTCGGGGGTCTGACGCAGTTGGTCTTCCACTCTTGCGAGCGCCGCTTCGGTTTCGGCGATTGAAGCGCGTGTACCGTTAAGTGAAGCTTTCAAGTCTTCGGTGCGTTCGCGCAGACCGTCCTGCTCTGACGTGAAATCCGAAATATCATTTCTCTTTAAGAAACGTGCGATTGCCCGCTCATTGGAAGATAGTTGATCTTCAGTCGCCTGACGACGCTCAGAAATAACCTCATCCGACCCTTCAACGAAAACCTGACGGCGGAAGGACATGTAAGCATCGATAAAGGCATTAGTTGTCTCAACCGCGACATCAGGATTTTCATGTTCAAATGACACATCAATGATTGAGGATTTCGCGCGTGGCATGACGAGATAGGCATTCCCCACTTCATTGCGCAATTCCATCCAAGCAATTTTGCGCTCTGTTTCGTTCGGTGCACCTGTCACTTTATTATAGGCATCGGGGGCCAGCCGCGCGGCCGTCATTTCACCAATAACCTGATCTATGATTTCGCCGTTCTTCATAATGGCAGCCTCGGTCAGGGTGATCGTATCAATTGTCTGACTCAGCCCCGTATTCTGTCCGGACTGACCGACGGGATTATAGGCGTAATCATCACTGAATTGGACGAGGATGCGTCCGTCGCCGGAATAGCTGCGTTTGAAATCCAGCGAGTAGTACCACGCGCCTAACGCGCCCAGTACGAAGAGCGGGATGACCCACCACATCTGTTTGAAAAAGGATTTGAACATTTCGCCGAGACGGATGTTCGGCATGCCATTGGCGTAGTCCCCAACGGTGAGATCCCCCATTCGAGGTTCCAGCGGGCGCAGCTGCTCCTGCGCGCTAA
The DNA here is from genome assembly GCF_050271975.1 of Litorimonas sp. WD9-15. NCBI lineage: Bacteria > Pseudomonadati > Pseudomonadota > Alphaproteobacteria > Maricaulales > Robiginitomaculaceae > Litorimonas > Litorimonas sp. WD9-15. The sequence continues at coordinate 1,700,431 of NZ_CP189850.1, read as the reverse complement.
CGGGCTCGAACCCCTTACGATTTTTCCGACCCCATTTGGCCATGCGCGAATCCTTCCGTGAATCACTCGCGTTAACCATGTCCTCCTAAATTTTAAGAATTCCTTATCCATTCTTCTTAACTATTGGAAAAAACGGAATTACCGCACAAAAGGCCATTGAAAATGAGAAAAACACGCAAGATCGCAGGTTTTGCCGCCTCGACAGCGGCCCTCTCGCTCCTCGTCGGCTTGTCATTTGGTGCAAGTGATTCGGCTTTTGCGCAGTCGCGATATGGTCAAACGCAGCAGGTTCACCCGCGATATGCGCCAAATCCGCATGCGCAACCGAAAAAATATAAGAATTTGGCGCACCGGATGCGCGGGCAGAAACACATTTCCTACCAAACACCGCCGCCCCCCGGCATGTTCCAGCAATGGGTGGAATGGGAGTCGGAATATACGCTTGTTCCCGGGGATCAGCTCGACATCGTCGTCAGTTCCGCGCCGGAACTCTCCCGCACGCTGACCGTCGGACCGGATGGCCGTATCGTTATGCCGATGGCCAAGCCGATTATGGTCGCAGGTCGAACTTTTGGATTTGTGCAGCAGGCCCTTATGGCGGAACTTGGCAAACAATTGCGAGACCCCACATTGGCGGTAACGCCACGCGCCTATGCGCCGGAACAGATTTATGTCGGCGGGCAGGTCGGACAACCCGGAACTTATACGATCCCCAGCCGCATCGGTGCGCTGGAAGGCATTCTTATGGCCGGCGGATTACGTCCGACGGCGCGGTCGCGTCAAATCGCGGTTCTACGTCGTGCGCCCAATGGCGGCATGATGATGCGGACCGTCGATATTCGCGGCGGATTGAACAATATCCGCGAATATAACGACAATCTACAACTGCGTCGCGGCGATATCATCTATGTGCCGCAAAACACATTGGGTGAAATCGGGACCTTCATGGACGGCTTCCGCCGTGCCCTGCCCGTGGACTTCAACCTGTCCTATCAATTTGGCGCAAATGGTGGCGGGACGACGGTCGTTTCGCCGTAAGCTGATATAAATTGACTTAAGGTATATAAAACAGCACCTGAATGTCATGATCTGGCAGGACCTATACCGCGAATTTATTACGCTTTTCGTGGTCATCGATCCTATCGGAACGATTCCGGTTTATCTTTATGCCGCCAAAGGCGTTAAGCCCGAATTGCGGGTCAAATTTGCGCTGCGCGCCGTTCTTATCGCAGCCTGTGTCCTGCTCGCATTCCTTGTCATCGGCCAAATTATCTTGGAGACATTGGGGCTACGCCTCGGGTCATTCCAAGTCGCAGGCGGAATTGTTCTGTTTCTCTTCGCTCTCGACATGATTTTCGGCCAATCAAAGCCTGCGACGGAGATAGAGATGGCTGAACGGGATGACCTGTCAGGCGCTGTTTTCCCGCTGGCCATGCCGTCCATCGCATCGCCCGGTGCCATTTTGGCCGTCGTCATCCTGACGGATAATCATCGCACGTCAGTTTCGGAACAGACCGTTACAGCTCTTATCCTCGTCAGCATACTTGCGCTGACATTTTTACTCTTACTGCTCGCGACCCGCATCCAAAAAGTCATTGGCGATACGGGGGCCAGTGTCATCAGTCGTATTATGGGCCTGGTCCTCGCGACTGTCGCCATTGATGCAATCATCAATGGTTTAATCAGTCTGGACTTGGTCGCCTTATTCGCGAATTAAGCTGCGATAAGCTCGCGATTTTCGCTCAACCATCCGCGTGCGGCGCGTTGGGCCATTGTCAGGTCTGTTGCGCTCATCTCGTATTTCAGCTCTTCGCGATACGCTTTGGCCGGAATGCTGCCCATCATGGCGGCAAGACTGAACCATTTATGCGCCTCAATGAAATCTGGACCGCGATCCTCGACATCTGTTGAATAAATCAAACCGAGGCGGAACATATCCTCTGCACCGGCGATTTCTGTAGCTGCAGCTTCCGCTTCGCGAACTTCTAAATTTGTAAAGGCCATGGCCTTCTCCTCCCATTTTTAGTCACCAATCCTTCCGGGCCTATCCCGGGGCGCCTGGTTTGAACGGGTGGGCCCGTCTCTCTTTGGCGTGATTGAAGATTGGACAGGGCAAGATAAATATAAGGTTAAACGAAAACATGGTTAAACTTGCTTTACGCAAGTTAAAAACGGTCAATACTCATTACTTTTCAAGATAAACTTAGATATTATTTTATTAAAATACAGATACTTCAAGTCTAGCGAAATTAAGAAAGCCCCGATTCATATGGAAGTAACATATCGGGGCCCGAAATTATTTTTCAAAAAAATTCGCGAAATCAGTCATAAAACTTGACCAGCTCCTCCATATCCGCACGATCCGCATAGAGATTATTGACGTTGGCCTCGGGGTCACCATAACCCATTGCCATCCCGACCATGACTTCCTGCTCCTCCGGAATGTCGAGATATTTGTGACACACAGACGTCCAATTGCGCCACCAGCCCTGCGGGGCGGTGTGCAGCCCCGCCTCGCGGGCGAGGAGCATCAGCGACTGAATGTAAATCCCGATATCCATGTGCTGCGGCGCCCCAAGGCGTTTATCGCCCGTGACGATGATCCCGACGGGGGCTTCGAAGAACTTCGCATTCTGCGCGAACCAGACGAGACGCCCCATCTTATTCTCGCGCGGAATGCCGAGCAGCGCGTACATATCTTCACCCAGTTTATAGCGCCAAGACCGCATGGGCTCCCAAAGCGGTTGGGGATAGGCGGGGTGTGTCGGTTCTTCGGTCTTGCCCGCCAGCGTGATCTCGACGGCGTCTTTTTTGAAATTGGTCAGCACATCGCCCGTCATCACGTGGACATTCCAAGGCTGCAAATTGCCGCCGGACGGGCTGCGTTGGGCTTTGGTCAAGATGTCTTTCAACAGGTCCCCTGCCACCGGTTTGTCCACGAACTGCCGAACGGTGATCCGCGTTTTTAACGCGTCCGAGACAGTTTCCGATTTTGATGTATTCAAGCCCATGTCGCGTTTCCCAGATCTCTATAAAATTCCATTAGACCCTATCGAGCATATCTGAACGGTCAGGACTAGGTACAGGGTTGAGCGATACGTGGGCGAATATGAATAGCGGCCGGCGCTATTCCGCCTCGCCAAATGTCGCGACGACGATATCCTGAAAATCGATCCCATCACTGCCACGCCAATATCCGGGATGAATATCAATCTGCGTCGCACCGAGATCTTCCAGATGCGCGCGCAGCCAATCCAGATCATGCGCCACGGCCATTTCGGGCTCAGATGGGTCCTCGACCCAATCACCGTCACCCGCGTGTTGGAAAGAATAGGTCGACCCCTCTCCCACACCATCCCGACCAAACACGGTGAAATAGGCCCGCCCGCCCGAGCGTGTCACACGCGCGGTCTCGGCCAGATATTGCGCAACCGCCTTCTTCCGCATGTGGGTATAGACCGAGGTTGAGACGGAGATATCGAAGAGGTCATCCGCGAAGGGAAAGTCAAAGTCTTCGGCGCGGGCTTTTCCTCTCGGATTATAAAAACTGTTCCAAACGTCAGCATGGTGGAAATCATACCGCCCCGGCAGATCGCGAAACCGCTTTTTCGACCAAGAAATCCCGTAAGGCACGATATCAAACCCGTCATAGGACACATCTGACCCAAAGGCCCTTTGCAGCGCCAGCGCGTTCCGCGCAATCGCGCAGCCAATATCCAGCACGCGGTCGCCTTCGCGCAGGCCCGCATGGTCCTGCATCAGCTTTACCGTCAGATCGCCAACCTCGTTAAAACTCTTATGCCCCGCAAAATTGATCGCCTCGGGTGGCCCGTCATCCCCGTCCAGAAACGGCGTGAGCTTGACAACCAAGTCAATGACATCCGCTGCCAACGTATATTTCAAGCGGCGTCTGGTGGCGGAGGAGAACATTTAATGCGGCGGAAAAACGCGGGTGAAGACGAATTTCAAAATGAAGAATTCGATCAATGCCATGACTGCCGCGATTACGAAGGATAGAACAAGGTTAAAGCCCACACCCATATTCATCGCAACCAGCACAATGAAAAACAATGCCAGTGGCGACCCATAAACAATGTAGAGCCGGAGTTGGCGATTCATTTGAAAGGCCCAATTTGTCTTGTAGAATCTAATTCTATTACCTCTGCCACTCTCAATCTTCCATCAAAAGTCTATTTCGAAAATTTGAGTCTTTTTCCATATAATCCAACAATCTCATCATCTCACGCCTCAAATCTTCTCGAAACTTCTTGAGCGATATCTCATCTCTATCGAATGATGCTGTGCGAGGTCCGTTTTGATAGCGAGTAATAGAAATGCCCAAATCCACAGCTGAGTTTTGCAAAGCTAGATCGTCTTTTAGCGCAGCCGTAAAAAGGATTTTGTGATGACGTAAAAGATCGACGGCTGAATTAGTGGCGTTCGTGTAGGGAACCTTCCACATCAATGGACCTTCAGGCACCATTTCCATATGTTGCTGTCTTAGCGTGATATAGGCCTCACGCCCTTCTTTAGTCGTTCGCATTTCTTTTCGAGCTTTTTCTAGCGCCTCCTTGTAAGCCTCATTATTTTCTTCATAATTCCGCATATTCTCGTACATCTGCACGGGGAAAAGGTATGAATTCCCGCAAATATAGTCATTTGATAGGACGAAAGGGATTTTATTTTTAAATGCGGGCTCAAGAGAGTCCACTGTATAATCGCAAACGAGTTCCATTCGCTCAACGTTGACACGCTGACCTTCGTTTTCATCATAAAAGTTATAGTTTCTAGGGTCTATTCCACAAAAATTGCCTGCCAGTTCCGGTGTAGAGATAGCCACCCGGGTTGTCTCGCCAATGTATTTTTTCAAATATTCGAGACTCAATTCAGTTGAATGACGATGACCCCCAAGCATCCAGCCGACAACAATTTTATCTTGGTCTAATTTGCCTCTGACAACATCAATTACATCAAACGTAAATTGAAAATAGTCCCGCCCGTGCGCAGCGTTTTCTGCGGAAACCTGATTTACGTCAGTAAGTTTACCTTCAAATATCACATCTGAGAATGCAATATCTAACTGGGTCAGTTGCTTTGAAACCCTGCAGGCTTCCGCCATTTGCGGCGTGAGAAGCGCAAATGAGACAGCACCGAGTGCAGTAAGGACGAATTTCATGACTTATGAATAGCAGAATAAAATGAAAAAGTTAATCCGAAACCCAATGTAGCTCTAAAGCCCCAGTTTCTTCCGTAGAATTTCATTCACGGCCTGCGGGTTCGCTTTGCCTTGCGAGGCCTTCATCACTTGCCCCACGAAGAAGCCGAGAAGTTTCGGATTCTCTTTGGCTTTCTCGGCTTGGGCCGCATTATCCGCGATAGCCTTGTCCACCATGGCTTCAATCGCGCCCATATCCGTGACTTGTTTCAGGCCGTCCCGTTCGATGATTCCATCTGCCGTGCCCTCGCCTGCGAACATTTTCTCGAACACGCCTTTGGCGATTTTACCGGAGATCGTGTCGTCCAGAATGCGGTCGATCAGGCCACCCAGCGCATCCGCAGAGACAGGGCTGTCCTCCAACTCCACGCCCGCTTTATTCAGAGCGCCGAAGAGTTCAACCATTGTCCAGTTGGACGCGATTTTTGGGTCACGACCTTTGGCAACGGTCTCGTAGAAATCGGCCTTCACCTTATCCGACGTCAAGATCCGCGCATCATATTCCGGCAGACCGTAATCCGCCATGAAGCGAGCCTTACGGACATCCGGCATTTCGGGGAGTTCGGATTTGATGCGGTCAACGAAAGACTGCTCCAACTTGATCGGTAACAGGTCAGGGTCGGGGAAATAGCGGTAATCATGCGCGTCTTCTTTAGAGCGCATGGTCCGCGTTTCACCTTTGACCGAGTCAAACAAACGCGTTTCCTGATCGATTTCACCGCCGGCTTCCAGAATGTCAATATGACGGCGGGCTTCATAATTGATGGCCTGACGGATGAAGCGCATGGAGTTGACGTTCTTGATCTCGCACCGCGTGCCGAGCTCACCACCCGGACGGCGCACCGACACATTCACATCAGCGCGAAGATTGCCCTTCTCCATATCACCGTCACACGTGCCGAGCGCGCGGACAATCCCGCGAAGCTTCTCGACATAGGCGGACGCCTCTTCGGGGGATCGCATATCCGGCTTGGACACGATTTCCATCAACGCCACGCCGCAGCGGTTGAGGTCGACATAAGTCTCATCCGGCGAGAGATCATGGACGGATTTGCCCGCATCCTGTTCCAGATGTAGCCGTTCAATCCCGACATTGACGGGCTCACCGACATTGCCATCCGCGTCGATGGGCAGGATTTCAATCTCGCCTTCACCGACAACGGGGAATTCAAATTGCGAAATCTGATAACCCTGCGGCAGATCAACATAAAAATAATTCTTACGGTCAAAGCGGGAGAACAGGTTAATCTTGGCATTGAGGCCAAAACCCGTTTTCACAGCCTGCTCAATGCAGAACTCATTCACGACAGGGAGCATACCCGGCATACCCGCATCGACGAGGCTGACCTGCGTATTTGGCGCAGACCCATAATCCGTCGCCGAGCCGGAGAAGAGCTTGGACTCACTCGCAACCTGCGCATGGACCTCAAGACCAATGATGATCTCCCAATCACCCGTATCCGTAGTGATCCAATCTTTTTTATCCGCAATGCGGGGGGCTATGAACATTCTTTTACTCCTTCACCTAAGCCGATGAGACATGACCGTCTCATACAGCTCTGGAAACAAATCTTCGTCAGGCAAAGGCCAGACGGGAGATTTGTTTATATCAATCCAGAACGGGTTGAATTTCTCCACCAGTTCCAGTTTCCAATCTCGGTCCCAGGCCTTCATCCGCTTTTCGCGTAATAAAGCCTCTTCTCGCGTTTCAAATTCCTCGAACCAGACGAGAGACTTGAGTTTATATTTCTTCGAGAAGCCTTCAAAAACTTCAGCGATATGTTGCTCCATCCGTTGACCGAGGTCATCCGTGGAACCGATATAAAGCGTCCCGTTGCGTTTATTTGTGACGATATAGACATAGAAAACCTTGTCGAACATCACATCTTCCTGCTCTGGACCCCAGCTTTCGCTGGGGTTTACCGGAAATAAATAGACACTCCGTCCACCCCAGCGGAAGCTGGGGTCCAGAGCGTCAATCTCCTATGTTTCTATTTCCACCACGCCTCAGGTTTCGCCGTGAACCCGGCCGCATCTTCCAGTGCACTCGCCGCTTTAAACACGGTTGCCTCATCCATCGCGCGTCCGATAATCTGCAAACCCAGCGGCAATCCGCTCTTATCCAATCCCGCAGGGACCGAAATCCCCGGCAGTCCGGCCAAGTTCGTCGTCACCGTGAAAATATCGTTCAGATACATTTGCACCGGATCGTCCAGTTTCCGCCCAACTGCGAAAGCGGCACTCGGCGCGGTTGGCGTTAGGATCGCGTCGCAGGTCTCCCAAGCATTTTCAAAATCGTGAACAATCCGTGTGCGGACTTTTTGCGCACGAAGGTAATAGGCGTCGTAATAGCCAGCGGAGAGGACGTAGGTCCCGATCATGATCCGGCGGCGGACTTCGTCTCCGAAGCCTTCCGTCCGCGTGCGCTCATATGTGTCGGCGAGGTCTTTTCCGTCCACGCGAAGGCCGTAACGCATACCGTCATAGCGCGCGAGATTCGACGAGGCTTCCGCCGGCGCGACAACGTAATAGGCGGGTAGAGCGTATTTTGTGTGTGGCAAGCTGATCGGGACGATTTCCGCACCTGCCGCTTTCATCCATTCAATGCCTTGGTCCCAAAGCGCTTGTATGTCAGCGGGCATACCGTCAATCTGATACTCCTTCGGGATGCCGATGCGCAGACCTTTCACGGACTGCCCACACGCTCCGACCCAGTCAGGGACATCCGCATTGATCGAGGTCGAATCTTTCGGATCATAGCCAGCCATGCTCTCCAACAAGATCGCGCTGTCTTTGACCGTCTTGGCGATCGGTCCGGCCTGATCCAGCGAACTCGCGAACGCGACCGTGCCCCAGCGGGAGCAGCGGCCATAGGTCGGCTTAATCCCGACTGTGCCCGTTAGTGACGCGGGCTGACGGATGGACCCGCCCGTATCGGTCGCCGTTGCACCGAGGCAGAGATCCGCGGCGACAGCAGAAGCCGACCCACCAGAGGAGCCCCCCGGCACGAGGTCCACATCATTCCGCCAGGGGTTGATGACAGGGCCAAAGGCGGAGGTCTCATTCGAACTCCCCATCGCAAACTCATCGAGGTTCAGCTTGCCGAGCATCACCATGCCATCGGCCTTCATATTCGCCGTGACAGTGGATTCATAAGTCGGGGTAAAATCGCCGAGGATTTTTGACCCGGCCGTCGTCTTCACACCTTCGGTACAGAACAAATCTTTGATCGCGAGCGGCGCCCCCTCCAGCTTTCCAACAGTACCGGACGCCCGACGCGCGTCAGACGCTTTCGCCCCTTCTATCGCCTGCTCAAATGTCGTCGTGATAAAGGCATTCAAATCCGCGCCGTCCATACAGGCGTCGATATGGGCTTTGGTCAGTTCCTCGGAAGAGAAATCGCCCTTGGCCATCCCGTCCAACGCACCGGACAATGTCATTTTTGTTAGGTCAGACATGCTCTACTCCACCGACCGTGGCACGACGAAAAAGCCGTCATCGGCCTTTGGCGCGTTCTTCAGAATTTCGTCACGTTTGCCGCCATCCGTGACTTTATCCGTCCGCATAGGTGCGGCCATATCGACGGCGGACGTCATGGGCTCTACGCCCTCAACATCCACTTCGCCGAGTTGTTCGATCCACGCCAGAATGCCGTTCAGGTCTTCGGCAATCGGGGCCAAGCGATCCTCTTCAACATGGAGGCGTGACAGCCTCGCGATTTTCTTGACGTCCTCTGCGGAAACGCCGTTTTGGGGTTGAGCCATGACTCTGGTCCTTCAATCTTATTGCGCGCGGTTAGCAGGGGCAAAACGCGCTCGCAAGCGATTGTGAACCTGCTATCACTTGTATCGCAGTCATGCCCACTCTAGGGCGCGGGTCTATGACCATAAATCTGCCTCATTCAGCGCCAAGTTTCGGCAACCCCCTCTCCCGGGCTTTTGGACGCCTTATGCTTCGTACCGTCGGGATGAAAGTCGGCGGGACTATACCTGATGTCCCGAAAGCCATCTTGCTCGGCGTGCCGCATACGTCGAACTGGGATCTCATCCTCGCCATGGGAATGAAATACGCACTGGGTTTGGATTATAAGTGGATGATGAAATCCGAGGCGTTTTTCTTTCCCTTTGGCGGCATGTTCAAGGCCATGGGCGGCATTCCCGTGGACCGCAAAGCCGCCAAGGATGTCGTCGGGCAGATGGGCGATTGGTTCGACGCGAACGAGAAAGCGTGGATTGGTATCACCCCCGAGGGCACACGGTCCAAGGTGGGCGTCTATAAAAAAGGATATTTGCGCATTGCCTATGCGACGGGTGTGCCTGTCTTTGTCGTCGGCGTTGATAGTGTCACCAAAACGCTGGTTTTCGACCGTTTCATGGACCTGACCGGAGATATTGACGTCGATAATGACCAAATTCGCAATTTCGTACGTAACCATTATACGGGTCTAAAACCTGATAAGAGTTAGCGGCGGGATGTCCCCGCGCGAGGGGGACTGTTGAAATACGAGAATGAGTTTGTCGGTCCGAATATTCCCCGCATGGGCAATGCCCTGACGCGGTGGATCGGTGATATCATCATCAAATCCATCGGTTGGAAATTGGAAGGCCGCCTTGCGGATGAGAAACAGATCGTCCTGATCGGCGGGCCGCATACATCGAATTGGGATCTCATCCTCGCAATGGGCACCGCGCTCTCTGTGGGCTTGAAATTTTCGTGGATGATGAAGAAGGAAGCCTTTTTCTGGCCGCTCGGCCCCCTTTGGAAAGCCCTTGGCGGTATTCCGATTGACCGCAAAGCGCAGCTGGACGTGGTGGGTCAGATGAAGGGTTATCTCGCGCAGAATGAGAAAGTCTGGATCGGCATTACACCTGATGGGACCCGCGCCAAGGTTGACCGCTACAAGACCGGCTACCTGCGTATCGCGAGCGGAACAAACACGCCGCTCTTCATTGTCGGCATTGATGCAAAGCGGAAAACGGTCGTGCTGGACGGGTTATATGACCTGACCGGAGACATTGAAGCGGATAATGCCGCAATCAAGACCTATATCGAGACGAAATATAACGGGATTAATCCTGAAAAAACTTAGAAAGCCATTTCTAAACATCCTTGTCATAGACTTATGCACGGACGCCTCTTTTCACGCGTCGAAAAATCAGTATGACGCGCTTATTATGAAATATGACAACCCACATATGTCGCCGCACAGCCCCCGCATGGGCAATGCGTTCACGCGTGGGTTTGGCTCTTTCATGCTGAAACTGACGGGGTGGAAATTGAAGGGCCGCATGCCCGATGTCGATAAATTCGTCATTATCGGCGTGCCGCATACCTCCAACTGGGACGCGATTTCCGCCTCCCTCGCCATGCTCGCCAGCGGGTTCAAATATACATTCCTGATCAAGAAAGAGTGGTTCTTCTGGCCGATGGGGCCCCTCTTCCGCGCGCTGGGCGGGTACCCTGTGGACCGGGGTAAGGGCGGGAAAGCCGTCGTCGAACAACTCACCAAATACATCGAGGAAAGCGACCGCGTCTGTATCGGTTTCCCACCCGAAGGCACACGCTCTCTCGTCCGTAAATATAAGACGGGCTTCCTGCGCGTCGCTTATGCCGCCGATGTGCCAGTCTTCATCTGCGCTTTTGATGGCCCCAATAAACATGTTGTGCTGGATCGGTTGTTTCCGCTGACAGGTGATATTGATGTCGATGCACGCGCGATAAAGGACTATGTGGATGCAAATTGGACGGGGGTTCATCCGGAGCGTCAGAAGGCGGTCACGGGTTAAGGCATTCTCCCATATCATCCCGCACGAAGGCAAAGCCGTAGATGCGGGACCTATCGCAACTTGATTGAGCTAGCGTCCTGTAAACGTCAGGTTCCGCATCAGCGCCTTTCAGGCTTGTGCGGGATGACATCTGTGCTTTCATGCGCCTATAGCTAATCCGTGAACACCCCGACCCACACCCTTCTCGCCCTAGCCGCGCTCTCAAAACGCGGAGATCGCAAGCGCAATCTTGCCGTCCTCATCGGGTCTCTCATTCCTGATGCTGCTCTTTTCCTCTGGGCGCCGTACCAGTATCTCGTCAACGATGTGTCCGGCACAGAAATGTGGGAAACGCTTTATTTCGGCCCCACGATGCAGAACCTCATCGCGTGGTTTAATTCCATCCCGATTTATGCGCTGCTCGCCATTATCGGCTTTGCAGCACGCGAAAAAACATGGGGCAAGCTCTTGCTCTTCTTCGCCCTTGCCGCGCTCATCCATATGGCGACCGACCTGCCCGTTCATGCGGAAGATGCTTACCGCCATTTCTGGCCATTGACGGATTGGCGGTTCTATAGCCCGCTCTCCTATTGGGATGCGGACCATCATTCGCGTTGGGTCAGTCTGTTCGAAATTGCTTTGGCGTTTGGATGTATCGTCCTGTTATGGCGACGCTTTCCGAAGCTATGGGTTAAAATCACGCTCAGCCTCACCTCGTTTTTCTACATCGCACTCCTAGCGGCTTTCGTTATTTTCCGTTAGGGGCGAGCTATGCCGATCCAAACCCTAGATGATTTTGCCGCGACGACCGGTCCCCTGCTCGGCCTCGACCCGGGGACTAAGACGCTGGGCCTTGCGATTTCAGACCGAACACGCCTCATCGCGACGCCGCTGAAAACTATCCGCCGAACGAAGTTCACACCGGATGCAGCGGAGCTACTCGACATTTATGCCAAGAACGAAGCTGTGGGCCTCGTCATCGGCCTGCCCATGAATATGAACGGCACGGCTGGACCGCGCGTGCAATCGGTCAAGGATTTCGCGAGTAACCTGCTCAAAATCCGCGACTTGCCCATTCTGTTTTGGGACGAACGCCTTTCTACTATGGCCGTGACACGCGGCATGATCGAAGCCGATATGAGCCGCAAGAAACGCGCGGAAAATGTCGACAAACTTGCCGCCGGATATATTTTACAAGGCGTCTTGGACCGCCTCAGAAACTAAGGACTCACTATGCGTAAACTTACCGCCCTCCTCGCCGCAGCCCTGTCCTGCTACGCCCTGCCCGCCGCCGCTTGGGGTCCGAACGGTCACCGGGTCACGGGCAAACTCGCACAGGATTATCTGACGCCCGAGACGCAGGCCGACATCTCCGCCTTGCTGGGCGTGGAGTCGCTAGCGGAAGGTTCAACATGGCCGGATTTCATGCGCTCGAACCCGAGCGAATTTTGGCGGCGCACCGCTTCGCCTTGGCATTATGTGACCGTTCCGTCCGGACAGACCTATGCCCAGGCCGGCGCACCGGAAGAAGGTGATGCCCTCACCGCGCTGCGCTATTTCACGCGGCAGCTGAAAGACGAGTCCGTGCCCACGGCCCAACGCCAACTGGCCCTGCGATTTATCGTTCACATCATCGCCGATCTGCACCAACCGCTCCATGTGGGCCGCGGCGATGATCGGGGCGGCAATCAGTTTGATATCCGGTTCAAGGATGAAATGACAAATCTCCACCGGCTGTGGGATGAAGACCTGATTGAGGATGAGAGACTGTCCTACACGGAAAAATCCCGCTGGCTGGCGCGCAAAATCACGCCGGAGATGCGAGTCCAATGGACAACAACAGATCCGCAAGTCTGGATCGCGGAAAGCATTACCCTTCGCGACCAACTCTATTCGGAACTCGGTCCCCGCCGGCGCGACGTCCTACCGAATTTGAGCTTTAATTACGTCTACACCCACCGCGCGAATGTGGACCGACGGTTACAGCAAAGTGGTGTGAGGATTGCGGCCTATTTGAACGAGGTGTTTGGCGAGTAGAGTCTAAAAGCCCATATTTGTCCAAACCGCATTTACAGGAAACTTAATCCCCGCCTTCGGGGTTATAAGTCTCTCTTAAATTACAAACCAATGTCACCCCGCACCAGCCTAAAGGGCGCAGATGCGGGGCCTAACGATTACAGGGCCTTAGGTTAGGTTTGCAGACGATAGGTCCCGCATCTCCACTGCGTTGCGAGCGGGATGACATTGAGTTTGTAGCGCTAAGTAATGGTGGCCAATCCGCATTTATAAAGAGAATGATCCTCACTTATCGAACCCGGGCTATATTCAAGATGTTCTTTCGGACACGGGACAGGTAGGACGTCACCTTCTGGTTCGGAAGACGGTGGGGCTGAGCGCTTTGAGGTGACATTCAAAGAGGGGCCGGGCCTATCACTGTTCGAGAGCCGACCGGCAGGTCGGGCTGGATATTTCGTATTTACAACACGATCTGTTCAGTCAGGCACTGACTCCGGGGGCGTAATACGGGCCGTCGTGATATAAACCACCGCCGCGTGGCTGATGCCTTTGCGAAACAAACTTATATTTTCGGTACTCCGGTAAGGGTATCGGCCACGCGGGCTGTCCCGCTAAGTATCTGAGTGCCCCGCCGACCCCAAGATGGGCGGTCGCAACAATTCCCTGCCCGCTAATATTTCGACCGCTTTCCATTCGGGCGTCGGGCATCTTCCAATATCCGACGCTTAATCTGGGCCAAAGTTCCGCCAATACTCTTCTTACGGAAGACGACTGGATGGACTGCGGCGAGTTCGTAGCGATAGGCGTCCTCATGCTTCGTCAGCAACTCCTTATGCAGGGACCGGATCATCAGGATATGCCCGCCCCGCACGAGGACAAAATAGAAGGCAAAGAAGCCGACAATCGTAGCATTATGGTCACGAAACCGTTGGGCTTCGGAAATTGTAGAAAATACAAATAACAACACGAGCAAAATCAGCATTGCGGGCAGCACTATCCTCAACCCCCAATGGCGCAGGGAAAGGTGGTTCGCGATGAGGGTTTCAGGTGTCATCTTCTCCCGAATACGCTCATCACGACAAAAAGTGTATGGGGCAAATTGGCCAATCCCGGCTTGCCCCGATTTACGAAATCGTTAGGACGGGGTCATGTTATCACTATTTGAAATCGCCGCCTCGCTGCTCGTCCTCTCCGCTATCCTGTCCTGGATCAACCGCGCCTACCTGAAATTACCGCACACAATTGGCCTGCTCGTGATGGCGCTGTTCGCGAGTTTCATCCTCATGGCGCTGGAAATCTTCGTGCCGAGCGTCGGCCTGACCGATACGATACAGGCCGGGTTGGGGCAGATTGATTTTAACGAGACCCTGATGAAGGGCATGCTGGGCTTCCTGCTCTTTGCGGGGGCATTGCATGTTGACCTCGGCAAATTGCGCGATGCGAAATGGGCGATTGGATCCATGGCGACATTCGGCGTTGTGCTGTCGACTTTTATTGTCGGCACAGGATTCTGGGGCCTCGCGCAGCTGCTGAATATCGATATTCCGTTTATCTGGGCGCTCGTCTTCGGCTCGCTGATTTCGCCGACAGACCCGGTGGCCGTGTTGTCCATTCTGAAAACGGTGAAAATGCCGAAATCACTGGAGACAAAAATTGCGGGCGAGAGCCTGTTCAATGACGGCGTCGGCGTTGTCGTCTTCACCCTTATCCTCGCCATTGCTGTCGGCAGCGACAGTTCTCAAGCGATGATGGAACAGTTTAAACTCGCAGGCCCCATCATGGCCGCGACGGGCGGCGGCGCGATTGGCGTATTGGATGTTATCGAACTCTTCGTTGTCGACGCGATTGGCGGCGCTATCCTTGGCGGATTGGCGGGTTGGATTACTGTCAAAGCAATGAAACGGATCGATGAACACGCGATTGAAATCCTGATCTCCCTCGCGCTTGTGGCGGGCACTTATGCGCTCGCTCAACGGATCGAGATACTCGGTCATCATCTCTCCGGCCCGATCGCCGTTGTCATTGCGGGTCTGATGATCGGCAATAAGGGCGCAACGGACGCGATGAGCGATCACACGCGGCAATATCTCTTCGGCTTTTGGGAGATGATTGACGAAATCCTAAACTCGGTGCTGTTCCTCCTCATCGGTCTGGAGATTCTCGTGTTGGGCCTCGTGCCGGAATATGCGCTGATTGGTGCGATTGCGATTCCGCTGGTGCTGTTGGCGCGTCTTTGCGCGGTTTTCGTGCCGATGAAAGTGATCGGGACGTTCAAAAATTTCACCAAAGGCGCTGTGCCCGTGCTGACATGGGGCGGCGTGCGGGGCGGGATTTCCGTCGCGCTGGCGCTGTCCCTGCCGGATAATGAATACAAACCGCTTATCCTGACGGCGACCTACGGCGTCGTCGTCTTCTCCATTATTGTGCAGGGCATGACGGTGAAAAAGCTGGTCGAGAAAGTCGTCGATCCGGACTTGATGTAGGCTGTTGACGGTTTCTCATTCGAGGTTATAGAGTAACGCGATGACGCGACACCCGCTCATAAAGACCGCCTGGGTCCTTTTTGCCGCCTTGTTCCTGACGGTCCAAGGTCTGTCGCAAGCCCATGCCATCACAAATGGTGGCGTGGATCATAGCCATGACGGTGTCGCCTGTGATGTGGCACTTGTCGCAGCGGAACAGGCTGTTATCACACCACCCGCCGATAACCCGCCAATGGTCATTCTGCCAAGCCGGGAAATAGGCTTTATCGCGCCAACCTCTGTTGAGTATTGCCAGTTTGAGGGCCGCGCGCCCCCGCCCCGAGGGCCGCCTCTCCAGTTCTGAATTCCGATATCCACCGCAGGTCTTTCGCCTGACGGCTCTCCATACCTTTCAGAACATAAGAGTTTCCCATGTCACGTTTGACTACAGGCCTGCTGGCCAGCGCATTCCTCATTCCCTCATTTGCCGTCGCCCAAGACGTTACAGATGAGGACATTATCATCGTCACGGCCTCCCCGTTAGAGCGCTCAATTGACGAAGCCATTACTGGCCAATCGATCCTCTCGGGAGACGATCTCCAAGACCGTCTCGCCGGTACAATCGGCGAAACGCTCAAGTTGGAGCCCGGCGTTTCCTCGACCAGTTTCGGCGCAGGGGCCTCCCGCCCGATCATTCGGGGGCAAGGCGGTGACCGGGTTCGGGTCCTAACAAATGGCGTGGGCTCTATCGACGCCTCCTCCGCCTCCCCCGATCATGCCGTCGCCGTTGAACCCGCACAGGCCGAGCGGATCGAAGTCGTGCGCGGCGCGGCCCTGCTGCGTTACGGCAGTTCCGGCTCCGGCGGGATCGTGAATGTCATTGACGGCCGCATTCCACGCGACGTGCCGGACGGGCAGACTGATGTTTCCGTTCGCATTGGCGCGGCCACGGTTGATGAGAGCGCAGAAGGCGCCTTCTCTATTGATCAACGCGCCGGAAATCTCGTCTTCCATCTCGATGGGACATTCCGTGAAGCCCAAGATTACCGCATTCCCGTTGAAGGCGAGAGCCGCGCCCAACTCGCCGAGGAAGGCGAAGAAGCCCCAGACGATTTCAACGAAGGCCGCCGCCTCGACAATAGCTTTGTCGACTCGCGCAGCCTGACGGGCGGCGTCTCCTATATTGGCGAGCGCGGCTTTATTGGTGTCGCGGTCAGCGACTTTAACACGACCTACGGCATTCCCGGTGGCCACGGCCATGAGGAAGAAGAAGGCGAAGAGCATGATGAGGAAGAGCACGAAGAAGGTGAGGAGGAAGAAGAAGAAGAAGCCGTCTTCATCGAACTCGACCAAACCCGTGTCGATCTCAATGCGGGATTGGACTTTGACGGCCCGATTGAACGCGTTCAGGTTTTCGCCGGCTATGCCGACTATAAGCACACCGAATTTGAAGGCCCCGGCGAAGTCGGGACCGTCTTCACAAATGAAGGCTTTGAAATTCGCGCAGAAGCCATTCAGGCCGAACGCGGCAATTGGAAAGCCGCTTACGGCGTCCAATATCGCGAAAGGGATTTCGCCGCAATCGGTGAAGAAGCCTTCGTCCCGCCCAGCATGACCGAACAGTTGGGCGTCTATACGTTCCATGAAGTTGAAGTCGGAGCAGGCCATATTGAAGGAGCACTTCGCTATGAGAGCACCAATCAGGAAGACGTCACGGGCGGACAGGATCGAAGCTTTGATCTGTTCAGCGTCAGTGGCGGCGGGGATGTCCACCTCTCGGATGCCGTGCGTATCGGCGGGACAGTCTTCCGCACGGAACGCGCGCCGACAACGGAAGAGCTCTTCTCCAACGGCCCCCACCTCGCGACAAATCAGTTCGAGCTGGGCGACCCGACACTCGGCAAAGAAGTCGCGACCGGTATTGAGGCCGCTATTCGTCACCGCGAAGATGGTCACAGTGCGACGCTGAACCTGTTCTACACGAGCTATGACGATTACATATTTGAAGCTCAAACAGACGGCGAAGAAGACGGGTTACCGATCTTCCAATTCACGGCTGAGGATACGGAGTTTTACGGTTTCGAAGCTGTCGGTCAGACTGAGCTAACAACCGTTGGCAAATTTGATCTTTCGGCAGATGCCCTCGTCGAATATGTGCGGGCCAAAACGGATTCCGGCAACCTGCCGCGCATTCCGCCACTCTCCGTCCTGTCAGGTATTGAAGCGGAGTCAGATCGCGTGAAACTTCGCGCGGAATGGGAATATGTGGCGGAAGCCAATGACCTCGCGGCGTTTGAGCTGCCAACGGATGACTATAACCTCGTCAATGCGTTTGTGACGTGGAAGGCTCCGATGGATGCCGAAAATGTGGCGCTACGGTTCTCGGTTCTGAACATCTTTGACGCGGAAGCCCGTCAACATACGAGCTTCCTGAAAGACCTCGTCCCGCAACCGGGCCGGAATTTCCGGTTCTCAATTACAGCGAAATTGTAAGCGCAAACCACTAAACACTTTCATCCTCCGGCTTGACCGGGGGATGACATCTCTACCAGATTGGCGGTCTAATCCACCTTCGAAATATTGAGCGTATTGGTCGTCCCCGGACGGCCAAAGGGGACACCGGCAGATATCATAACCGTATCGCCAGACTCCAGCCCAAGCTTCTCTTTCGCGAGACCAGACACACGTCCCATCATATCGTCAAAATCGGCCGGATCTTCTGTCACAACCGGCAGCACACCCCAGCTGAGCGCGAGGCGCGAGGCCGTCCGCATATTCGGGGTCAAGCCAACAATGCGGCAGGGCGGACGTTCACGACTAATCCGCTGCACCGTAGAGCCAGTCAACGTGTAACCCAGCACAGCTTTCGCGTTCAGCTTCGTCGCAATGCCCTGTACAGCGCCGGAAATCGCATCCTCTGCCGTCGCATCATAGGGCAATTGAACGGATTGGAAATATTCCCAGAAAATCGGGTCCTTCTCCGCCGCGCTGATAATCCGGTCCATGATCGCAACCGCCGTCGCAGGATGCCGACCAACGGCGGTTTCAGCTGAGAGCATCACGGCATCCGCGCCCTGATAAATTGCCGTTGCGACATCTGACGCTTCGGCACGTGTTGGGGTCGGTGCATCAATCATGGATTCCAGCATATGCGTCGCGACAATCACAGGCTTACCGAGTGCGCGGCATTTGCGGATAATCTTACGCTGCACGACCGGCACTTCTTCGAGCGGAAGTTCCACGCCCAAATCGCCCCGCGCCACCATGGCTGCGTCGGCGGAAATCAGGATTGAGTCGAGATCTTCCACAGCAGACGGCTTTTCGATTTTGACGATAATGCCGGCCTTGTCCCCGATAATTTCCCGGGCTTCGCGCACATCTTCAGATGTCTGCACAAAGGAAAGCGCAATGTAATCCACGTCCTGCGTCAGGGCGAAAGCCATATCCACGCGGTCTTTATCCGTCATGGCCGACATGGGCAGGACCGCATTGATAACATTAATGCCCTTACGTTCAGACAGTTGCCCCGGTACATCGACACGCGCCTTAGCGGTTTTCCCGTCATTGGACAGCACCGTGACTTGCAGCTTCCCATCATCGAATTTCAGAATGGTGCCCTCGACCATCGCGTTCATGAGCTCCGGATGCGGCATAACGACGAGACCATCTTTTCCGTTCTCGCGGCCCTCACGAATTTCAATTGTCTGGCCATAGCGCAGCTCAATCGACCCGTCTTCAAATGTACCGCAACGCAGTTTGGGGCCCTGCATATCCGCAACAATGCAAATCGGATTTCCCGTCTCCGCCTGAATCGCGCGAATGGCTTTCACCGACGCCGCATGATCTTCGTGAGAGCCGTGAGAGAAATTCAACCGGAACGCATCGACCCCGACATCATGCAGCAGTCGCATGGTATCCGGCGCGCGGGAGGCCGGACCGAGTGTGGCGAGAATTTTGGCAAAGCGATTACGCATATCAAACCTTTACGGGGTCGAGATAGAATGACAGCGTCGGCATAATTCATCGCGATAAAATTAACAGGGCTAATTGACAGGCTTGGCCCTAAATCGCGGCAATATTTATGTAAAGTTTGAGGCTAACAGCGACTTTCGGGCAATTTAATCGTCTGGCCAATCTGAATGCCGTAATCCGCACCGATTGTGTTCATGCCGCGTATGACGTCGACGCCGACACAGTTTTTGCGGGACAGACCGTAAATCGTATCGCCTTGCTGGACGGTGTAATCCTGCCCCGCAGAGGGAAGAATACGGATTTCAGGCGCGAGGTCCGGCGTCGCGATAGCCGCGTCCGCTCGCACAAGGTTCTGAGAATAATCATAATTCACTGCTTGCGGTCCGAGAGTCTCAGCTGATTGGGCGGATTGGATCGTAACGGTGATTGGTTGATCCAGTGTCGCCATATATCCGGGCGTTCCCGTGATGACTCCATCCGCATATTCAGCCCCCGTTGGAGAAGGCTGCATGATAACATCAACCGTCTGAATAGATTCAGTTTGAGGGGCTGGAACCGTTTGGGTTTCATACACGACCTGCGTTGGCGCAGGTGCCGTGTAATGCGCCGTCTGGGCCACTTGCGTCTGACCCTGCGTGTTATAGCGCGAGGAATATTCGTAATTCGGGTTTTCCTGAGTCGTCAGACAACCTGTCAGGATAATGGCGGCGGAAACGAGTAAAGCTGGGGTGCGCATAACGGACCTTTTTATATCAATGAGTTCAGAGATTGAGAGATTATGGCTAATTTTCCGTAAAGAATTCTGTGAACCGCGCCATAACTCGCTGAATCTTCCATCTTGAAAATTGACCTGAAAAACAGCACACCCTGTCAAAATTAAACGTCCGCTTTGGAGCCACCTACAAATGAACCTCAAGACCCGCCCCGTTGAATATAAAGACGGTAAAACGACCTGTATTGGATATCTGGCTTGGGATGAGAGCCGGGCTGATCCCCTGCCCTGCGTTCTTGTGAACCACGCTTGGGGCGGTCTCGATGGATTTGCGCAGGATCAAGCCGTTCGTATGGCGGCCCTCGGCTATGTCGGCTTTGCACTGGATAATTACGGTGACGGCGCGCTGCCCGAAACGATGGATGAAAAAGCGGCGATGATGACACCGCTGAAGGAAGACCGCAAAGCCCTGCTCAAACGCCTCACCGCAGGATACAAAGCCGCCGCAGCCTTGGACGAAGTTGACGAAACGCATATGGCCGCGATGGGCTTTTGCTTTGGCGGACTCTGCACATTGGATATGGCACGGGCGGGTCTCCACCTACACGCGGCGATTTCCTTTCACGGCCTCCTCGACGCGCCGGAAGGTCTGCCTAAAAAGAAATGCAAGGCGAGTGTCCTCGTCGCACATGGCTGGGACGACCCTATGGCGGACCCCGATATGGTCAAAGCCTTTGGCAATGAGATGGCGGAGCGGAAATGCGACTGGCAACTTCACGCTTATGGCAATGTCGTCCACGGATTTATGAACCCCGAAGCCGATAACAAAAAAATGGGAATCGTTTATAACGAACTCGCCGCGCAACGGGCGACAAATGCATCACTTGACCTTTTGGCCGAAAAATTCTCCATGCACGGGATTGATCAAGCCTAGTGAACATTATTCGAGATACGGACGGGCTCAAAGCCTATTGCGACGCCGCGCGCGAACATGACTTTGTCTGTATCGACACGGAGTTCATGCGCGAGACGACGTTTTTCTCCATCCTCTGCCTCGTGCAGGTCGCGACGGTGGAGGAAGAGGCGATCATTGATCCGCTGGCCGAGGGCATCGACCTGACTCCGTTAAAAGAGCTGCTGATGGATGCTAGCATTACGAAAGTCATGCACGCGGCGCGTCAGGATATGGAAATTTTCTACAAGATCTGTGACGCTGTCCCCGGCCCAATTTTCGACACACAGATTGCAGGTATGGCCATCGGTCTTGGCGATAGTGCGGGTTACGGCGCACTTGTCAAAGCGCGCCTCGGGATCAATCTCGACAAGGGCGCGCGCTTCACCGATTGGTCGCGTCGGCCCTTATCAGAAAAGCAACTGACCTACGCCCTCGCCGATGTGACGCATTTGCGCGATCTCTATCCCGCCGTGCTGGAAGAGCTGGAGGAAAAGGGTCGTCTGAAATGGGTCATGGAGGAAATGGCCCAGCATTCGGACGAGTCGCTCTACACGTTTGAGCCGGAAGACGCCTATCAGCGTCTGAAAATCCGGGGCACGAAGAAACATTATCTCGCCGCGCTGAAAGCCGCCGCCGCTTGGCGGGAACGTCAGGCGATCAAAAAAGATGTCCCGCGTCGTCGCGTGTTGAAAGACGACGCCATGTATGACCTCGCGCAGCAACGCCCGCGCACGATTGAAGCGCTGGCCAAACTCCGTGGCATTCCGCGTGGGTTCGAGAAATCCTCCTCCGCGCAAAGCCTAGTCGACAGTATCGGTGCCGCGATAGACAATGCCGATGATTACGCGCCGCCCGCGCCGAAAGTCCGGCACATGCCGCCCTCGCTCGGCCCGCGTATTGAGATGTTGAAGACATTGCTACGGCTGCGCACTGAGGTCGAAGGCATTGCGACGCGGCTTGTCGCGAATGCGAAAGATATCGAACAGCTTGCCGCTTTCGGGGACGCCGCGGAAATCGTTGCGTTGAAAGGCTGGCGACGTGAGATTTTCGGGCAGGATGCGGTGGATATGCTGCGCGGGAAAATCGCGCTGAGGCTGGAGGGCGAACATGTCGTCGCCGAACGCCTCGATTAATCTGGACCTGCCCGAGCGGCGGAGTTTCGATTACGCGCCTCCCGCAACGCCTCTGGACATTTTACACAAAGATGACGACCTGCTCATCGTCAATAAACCCTCGGGCTTGCTCTCAGTCCCCGGTCGGGATTTCCCGGATTGCCTAGAGGCGCGTCTACGCGCGGAATATCCGGAAACCCTGCTCGTCCATCGACTCGATATGGCGACATCGGGCGTGATGGTCTTCGCGCGGAACAAGCCTGCGCAACGTCATCTCGGCCTGCAATTTGAACGCCGTCACACGACCAAATCCTACATCGCGCGCGTCGCGGGAGAGGTGACAGGCGAAAGCGGGCGCATCACCCTACCCCTCATCGCAGATTGGCCGAACCGCCCCCGTCAGATGGTGAGTTTCGAGCACGGCAAACCGAGCGTCACGGATTGGGAGGTACTGACGCGGGAAGACGATGCCACACGCCTTGCGCTTCACCCGATTACTGGCCGCTCTCATCAGTTACGCGTCCATTGCTGGGCGATGGGTCATCCGATTTTGGGAGATCGCATTTATGCTATGGGTGAGGTGTTTGAGGCCGCGTCGAGATTACAGCTTCATGCCCACACATTAGGCCTTCGTCACCCCACGGGTGGCGAACGAATCTCTTTTACGGCAAACTGTCCGTTCTAAAGATAGCTCTTCGTCTGGCTCTCATCCAAACCCTCCAGGAAGCCCTTCGCCTGTTTCAGCAACTCTTCACGGGTCTCACTGTCCATCTTATCCAGATTGCGATAGACCATATTCATGCGAGGGTTGCCGCGTAGCGTGTCTTCATTCCGCGCCATGAAATCCCAGTAGAGTGAATTAAACGGGCAGGCATCCTCGCCGATACGCGCCTTTACCTTATATCGGCAATCCTTGCAGTAATCGCTCATGCGGTTGATGTAACTCCCGGAGGACGCATAGGGCTTCGACCCCATCATGCCACCATCACCGAACTGGCTCATGCCCAGCGTATTCGGCAACTCCACCCATTCAAACGCGTCGAGATAGACCGAGAGATACCACTCATGCACGGCATGCGGGTCCGCGCCGATCAGTAGCGCGAAATTCCCGGTAATCATCAGGCGCTGAATATGATGCGCGTAAGCGTGTTCCAGCGTTTGGCCAATCGCGTTGGACAGACAGTTCATCTCCGTCTCGCCCGTCCAATAGAAGTCCGGCAAGGCACGTTTGGCGTTGAGATGGTTCATCTCAATATAGTCCGGCATCTCCAGCCAATAGAGCCCGCGCACGAATTCGCGCCAGCCGATAATCTGGCGAATATAGCCTTCCACCGCATTGATTGGCGCGTCGCCCGCGAGATAACGTGTCTCAACAGCACGGCAGATTTCCATCGGCCCGAGCAGACCCGTATTGAGATAGGGCGAGAGGAGCGAGTGAAACAGAAACGCTTCACCGCCGACCATTGCGTCCTGATAATCGCCAAAATCGACCAATGCCTTCTCAAGGAAATAGTCCAGCGCCTCCAGCGCGCCGTCCCGCGTCACCGCCCAAAAAAATCCGTCTGCCGAGCCGAGCCGCGTATCAAATTCGGACTTCACCATTACGATGACATCCTGCGTAATCGCGTCGGGTTGGAACCTTAATTCACCGGGGAAATCCATGTCGCCCTTGGGCGGCTTGCGGTTCTGCTTATCGTAATTCCACTCGCCGCCTTCAGGTTTGTCCCCGTCCATGAGGAGGCCCGTCTTGCGGCGCATGTCGCGATACCAATATTCCATCCGCGTCTGTTTGCGGCCCGCCGCCCATTCCGCGAATTCTTCCTTGGTCGCGATGAAACGGTCATCCTGTGTGATAGACACGGGAATGCCGAGATCGTCTTCCCAGCCCTTCACATATTCCAGCACGCGGTAGACGGAAGGTTCGCAAACGCGAATTTGGTTGATGTCATGGCGGTCAAGCGCGCGTTTGACCTCGGAGGTGAACTCGCCCGTATTGTCGTCGTCCGTCAGTTCGACATAATCCACAGTCCAACCCACCTCCCGCAATTCCTTAGCGAAGTGACGCATGGCGGAGAAAAGGAAGATGAGCTTTGTCCGGTGATGGGGAACATGGGTCGCTTCATGCGCGACCTCCATCATCAGGACGACGCAGTCCTCGGGCTCTGACGCGGCGAGGCTGGAAAGGTTTTGCGAGAGTTGATCAGCAAAGATGGGGATGAGCGTTTTTGACATGTGGTTAATACGGGTGGGGCGTGGAGAAGGTCTAAATTTAAATAAGCCGTCACACCGTCACGGCCCGCAGGGACGTCCGGTGCCCATGCCGAGATTTTTGCGTAACGCTCGAATTTTGATGACGATGCCATCATCACGGCATGGGCACCCGACGACTGCGCCGCGACGGTGTGACATAACTTATAAACCCCGCTTCCCCTCGAGGGGAAGGAATTACAAACGCTTTCTCCCCTCACCCGTAACCACTGCATGGCCCACAAGAAACTCAACCTCCCCACCAAAATGTGCCCCTTCTGCGAGCGACCTTTTGCGTGGCGGAAGAAATGGGAGCGGGATTGGGACAATGTTATTTATTGCAGCAAACGCTGCCAGCGCGAGAGCAAGGCGAAATCATGAAGTTTGAAAGTTTTGGACAGAACTTACGCGTCGCCATCGTCGGCGCATCCGGCGGAATTGGCGCGGCGATGGTGAACGAACTTGTGAACAGTCCACAGGTCGTAAGAATCCACGCGCTTTCGCGATCAGGCCGCAGCCACCCGTCGCCCAAAGTCGCGAACCTGACATTCGACTTCACGGATGAGGACAGCCTCATCGCGGCGGCTCAAGCCTTGGAAGAAGTCAAACCGCTCGACATGGTTATCGTCGCCACGGGTCTTTTGCAGGGCGAAGGGATCTCTCCTGAGAAGAACCTCCGCTCTCTCTCTTTTGACGGCTTCGCCAAGAGTTTCGAAATCAACACAATTGGGCCCGCTATGACGGCGAAATATCTCGTGCCCCTCCTCCGCCGCGATGCGAAGGCCGTCTTCGCCGCGCTCTCCGCACGCGTGGGCAGTGTGACGGATAATCGTCTTGGCGGCTGGTATGCGTATCGATCATCGAAAGCCGCGCTGAACATGGTTTTGCGAACGTTGGCTATTGAGACAAACCGTCGTTTTTCTGACCAACTGATTATCGGGTTACATCCCGGCACAGTCGACACGGACTTGTCCAAACCCTTTCAGGGCAATGTGCCGGAAGGCAAACTCTTCACCCCTGAATTTTCAGCGGAGAAATTGCTGTCTGTAATCGATGGCGTGGGGCCAAAAGACAGCGGCAATCTATTCGACTGGGCCGGCAAGCAAATCGTCTTCTGATCGCTGTTTCAGATATTTCGAGACATAGGATTTGGTCAAATCCGCCTTTGTCGATCCGGCGGCAATATCCAAATCGTGAACAAGTGCCCGCAGAGCATCTACGGAGCGTTCCGTATTTTTAAGAATAAAGACGACGACATCCGCCCCGACGCTACGACCGGCCTGTGCGAACAATTCGCGTAAAATCGGCTCCAGCGTCGCTTCATCATGTTCCGATAAGGTAATGGTCGGCGTCGCATTCAAACGGGACCGCAAATCCGGCAGACTGACGGCCCAGTCCATCGGCGAAAGATGGCTGGCTAGCACCAATCCCGCGCTCTCCCCTGACAATGCGCGATTAAAGGCATCAAACAAAGACGTCTCGTCGATCCAATGCGCATCATCCAAAAATTCGCCGTGATATTTCGCACGCCAGGCTTCACCCAAATGCGTTTTGCCGGAACCGCTGGGCCCAAGGAGAAGCAGAACCGGACTGCTCCACCGCTCCCGCGCGCGCAACATATTCACCGCCGCGACATTGCCCGGTGAGACGTGAAAATTATTGAAGCTGGGCTGCGCCACAGGGCGCAAATTAAGCGGAATTTGCGTCATCGCATTAGGACCGTTTGAAAACGAGCCCAAGCTGCGGATCGCGTTGAACTGTAACGCCTTTGAACCGAAGTTCATTCGCAAGACGATCAAGATCGCCGCCATAGGAAATCGTCATTAATGCGCCATCGCTGGACAGGGCATCCAAGCGTGCGCCGCTAATCTGTGCGGATGTATTGATGGCTTCCTGTAGGGCGAGCCAACTGGCGTGGTTGTTGTAGAGGACGGACACGGTCGTCGTGACCATTTCATCGGCGACGATGGCAGACGCCTGTTTCCAATCCGCTTCCAAACGTTCAACCAAACGGTCAGCAAAGCCAGTCGGATCACTCGGATTGGAGATATAGTAAGTCTGACGGTCACCCGTATCCGTCGCCACATCTAAAACTGTGCCGGTGGGCTCAACGATCAGGACCTGCGTTAGACCGTATTTCGCGGCCAAGCCCGCCAGTTCCGTATCAGACGTCCCGACAAAGCTGTCTTCCGCATTGGCAGCACGGAGCGGAGTTAAGGCGTGGGAAAGACGCGGATCGGCAAAAGCATTCTGTAGAGTCGAAGCGCCGGAAGAGCCGCGCAAACCGCCATCCTTCACGACGACCAAACGCTCCCGCGCCTGCGAACTGACGAGGGTCAGATTATTCTCGCGCAGAAATTGCTGCACCTGTGACGGGTTAAAGGCGACGGCGATTTCGCCGAGATAGCGATTGGCCGAGCGTTTCTCCTTGCCCGGTTCCAAGGCCCGAATCATTCGCGCGACGAGTTCTGGGGTGAGTTCCGGCAGCGGATTGCTCTGGCGCTCGCTTTCCAGTGTTAGGCGGTCAAAGAGTTGCTCCGCCGCGACCAACTGTCCATCGCGCATGGCGATGGTCTGGGCCTCAATGGCGGTGCGCGCCGTGGCATCGACTTGAACACCTGCAACGGTGAACGGGTCAGCGGCCAAAGCTGTGGCTGAGGAAAGCGCCATTGCGGCGAAAACTATGCTCAAAAAACGTTTCATAGCGGAGTCGATAGCGCAGACCTTGTAAAACGCCAATAGCTCTTCACCAGATATGATGTCTTCTCACACCTTTCTCACAGCGCCATCTTGCGCCAATGCGGACAAAATGGTCCAAGCGCGACACTTACAACCAAAATCCTGCACAGGACTGTTCACATGTCGGACGAAAAAGGCCTTTCTTACGAAGACGCGGGCGTCTCTATTGACGCTGGCGATGCACTCGTGGACCGCATTAAGCCGATGGTAAAGTCCACGCGGCGGTCCGGCGCGGACGGTACGATTGGCGGATTTGGCGGCGCATTTGATTTGAAGGCGGCGGGGTTCAGCGACCCGATTCTGATTTCCGGTACAGATGGTGTCGGGACGAAGTTGCGCATTGCGATTGATACGGGACGTCTGACGACAGTCGGGATCGACCTCGTCGCGATGTGCGCGAATGATGTACTGGCCAATGGCGCGGAACCGCTCTTCTTTCTCGATTACTATGCCACCGGAAAATTGACGCCGAATAACGCAGCGGATGTAGTTTCCGGCATTGCGGAGGGGTGTCGTCAGGCGGGCTGCGCACTGGTCGGCGGCGAAACGGCGGAAATGCCGGGCATGTATGAAGGCGATGATTTTGACCTCGCCGGTTTTGTCGTAGGTGCCGTTGAACGCGACGGGATGCTGCCGCGTCATGACCAAATGGATGGGGGCGATATGTTGATCGGCTTGGAAAGCTCCGGCCCGCATTCCAATGGTTATTCCCTCATCCGCAAAATCGTCGAGCGCTCCGGTCTGTCCTGGGATGATAAAGCGCCCTTTGCGGACCAACCGCTGGCCGAAGCGCTGCTGACCCCTACAAAACTATACATCAAACCCTTGCTTCCCCTCATCCGCGACAATCTGCTCTCAGGTCTCGCGCATATTACGGGCGGTGGATTGACCGATAACACGCCGCGCATGCTGCCGGACGGGTTGGAACCCGAATTCGACTTTAACGCATGGAACCGTCCCGCTGTGTTCAAATGGCTACAAGAAACGGGCGGCGTCGCGGAAGACGAAATGCGGAGGGCATTTAACTGCGGTATCGGCATGGTTCTCTGCGTGCGCCCCGAGAACATGCCCGAAGTCCTGACGCGACTGGAGGCTGCCGGCGAACCCGCTCACGTCATAGGACAGCTCAAACGTGTCCCGACCTGTGCTTAAAAAACGGGTTGCTATCCTGATTTCAGGGCGGGGCTCGAACATGTTGGCCTTGATTGAGGCGGCAAAAGCCCCGAATTATCCGGCGGAGATTCAGTTGGTGATTTCCAATCGGCCAAAGGCCGGCGGATTGAAGCTGGCGAAAGATCATGGCGTCAAGGCCCTCTCTATCGACCATAACGCGTTCGCCACCCGGGCCGCTTTCGAGGTAGAACTTGACAGAACTCTACAAGAAAACGAGATCGAATTCATTGTCTGCGCAGGTTTTATGCGCGTGCTGGGTGCCGCGTTTGTTTGCAAATGGACGGGACGATTGATCAATATCCACCCGTCCCTCCTGCCGAAATATAAAGGCCTGAACACGCATCAACGCGCGCTCGACGCTGGGGATACACATCATGGCTGCACCGTGCATTGGGTCAGTGAAGGTGTCGATGAAGGCGATATTATTGCCCAAAGTGACCTAATTATTAAGTCAAATGAAACGCCTGATGATTTATCCAAACGCGTCCAACAGTTGGAACATAGCCTCTATCCAAGAGCGCTGCGTCAAGCCTTAGGTTTTGATTAACCCTGTTGCGATGTTAGCCCCGCGTTAACCCCATCTCGAAAGCTCTTCCTCACTTCCACTCTGTAAAACCCAGTCAATGGGGCGGATTGAATCCGCTCTGTGTGGGAACAAACTGGAATTTGGGATTATGTTAAACACGATAAGACGAATATCGCTTTCAAAGCGTTATCGCGACGACGAAAAGGGCAATGTGTCCTTGATGTTCGCCGTCAGCGCAGTTGCGGTTATCGGTTGCATGGGTGCGGCAATGGATTTCTCGACGCTCAGCAACGCCAAACACCAAAGTCAATCCATTGCGGATCAACTGGCGCTCGCAGCCGCAATCTACGTCAAAGATAATGATACGCCGCCAACGGATAAAAATGAGGGCTACACGCAAGGAGATCATACAGCGGCAGACCTAGGCTTTGCGTATAAAGGTTGGGTCGAGGGCGGTGCTTCCAATGTGAATGTCAACGTCAATTATGATGACAGGGTCAAAGAAGCGACTGTCACAGTGACGGGGAAAACAGTCCCGACTTTCATGCAGGTCTTGGGTAAACATGATATGTCGTTTAAGGCGACATCGACAGTGTCTTATCTTCAGGTCGACGAGATGCAGCCAGCTTCCGTTGTAATGGTGTTGGACAATTCAGGATCGATGCGATGGGATAGTCGAAAACTTCTGGCAGGAAATGTGCGCGTACCCAATCCAACTGCGAGAATTGACCAGCTCAAAACATCAGTCACAAAATTTCGCACAGATTTGAAAGCGCGTATTGGAGACCAGAAAAAAAATGATGGTCACCGTGTTCTGCGTACGGGTATTCTGCCATATAATTCCGAAATTATTGCGAGAGATAATGATAAAGACCGCAGAATGGCTTGGGGTTTTGGTGGTGTCAGTAATTCTTTCATAAATGAAATGTCCGCAGAGGGCGGAACCAACTCAAACCCTCCTATGAAGGAAGCTACAGTCTGGTTGGAGGGCGAAGACGCAAAACACCGCAAGGAAGCGGATGATCACGATGAGGCCTATCGCGAGCCTATTAAATTCGTCGTTTTTATGACAGATGGACAAAATTCTACGGGCGATTACGATTTTATTGCGGACAACTCCACAGGTATTTATTGGAAATTGGTTGATGGAGAGTGGGTCGGTACACGAAATTGGTGGGCTGTCTATTACGGATATGATGAGGGCTATTTAAAACTCGCTTCTGATCGTCAAACTCTTGAATCTTGCAATGAAATGAAGACCAAGGATGTAAAAATTTTCACAGTTGGATTTGGCCTCGAAGTTGGAAAATACTACGACCCGGAATTTCCGAACGATCCTGCAGAAGTAACGCAAGCTACGCGATCGTCAGCTCTAAGCCTTCTTTCACAATGTGCATCCAAGCCTGAAAACGTCATTATCGTGGGTGAAGGTGACTCACTCCAAGGCGCATTTGACCAAATTCAGAATGCGGTTGTTAAAGAACTCATCCGAATCAAATCTTAGGCACAGTCCTATTTTCAAACAAAGAAAAAGGCCGGGTCTCGCGACCCGGCCTTTTTTGATTCCTAAATCAGCTGAAAAACTAACCAACAATTTCATCGTCTGTGAAGAAGAATTTGATTTCTTCTGCGGCTGTTTCAGGTGCGTCGGACCCGTGAACCGTATTGGCGTCAATAGACTCAGCGAACTCAGCGCGGATTGTTCCCGCATCAGCATCCGCCGGGTTTGTAGCACCCATCACGTCGCGGTAAGCTTTGATGGCGTTTTCGCCTTCGAGGACCTGCACGACAACCGGACCGGACATCATGAATTCGACGAGGTCGTTATAGAAGGGACGCTCTTTATGCACGGCGTAGAAACCGCCCGCTTGCTCTTTTGAAAGACGCAGACGCTTTTGCGCGATGATGCGCAGGCCCGCCTCCTCGATCTTGGCGTTGACCTTGCCCGTGATATTACGCTTCGTCGCGTCAGGCTTGATGATGGAGAATGTACGTTGAACAGCCATGTTGAGGCTCCTTTAATGGGGATAATCAATTTGCCGCGCCCTTAATGCGGGCTTGCATCGGTGTAAAGGCGCGATAGGAGTGCGGGCGTGTTACACATCAATGATTTGACATATCGCATTGAAGGCCGCCCGCTTTTCACACAGGCCACGCTCGCCATTTATGAAGGCTCGAAAGTGGGCCTCGTCGGGCGAAACGGGACGGGGAAATCGACGCTCTTCCGCCTCATCAAAGAAGAGATCAGCCCGGATGACGGTGAGATTAACCTGCGCAAGAATATGAAGCTCGGTGTGGTTGACCAAGAAGTGCCCAGCGGCCCGCAGAGCCTCATCACGACGGTCCTGGACGCGGATAAAGAACGCAAATCCCTCCTCGCGGAGGCCGACACTGCAACCGACCCGATGCGCATTGCCGCCATCCACACCCGCCTCGCCGATATTGAAGCCTATTCCGCCGAAGCCCGGGGGGCGTCCATCCTGTCCGGCTTGGGATTTACGGCAGAAGATCAACTTAAACCCTGCGCCGATTTTTCCGGGGGCTGGCGGATGCGGGTGGCGTTGGCAGCTATGCTCTTTGCGCAACCGGACCTCCTCCTCCTCGATGAGCCGACAAACTATCTGGATGTGGAAGGTGCCGTTTGGCTGGAATCACATATCCGCAAATATCCGGGCACGGCCTTTATCATCTCGCATGACCGCGATTTCCTGAATACGGCCGTCACCCATATCGCGCATTTGCGCGGCGGGAAGCTGTTCAGCTATAATGGAAATTACGATAATTTCGAACGACAGCTCGCGGAACGGAATCGTCTTGATATGGCGCTGATGGCGAAACAGGAAGATGAGCGCCGCCATCTCGAAGCTTTCGTCAATCGCTTCAAGGCCAAAGCGTCCAAGGCGAAACAAGCGCAGAGCCGCGTCAAGAAACTCGCCAAGATGCAACCCGTCGCGACCATCATCACCGACCCGATTGCGCCCATCGCCCTGCCCGGGCCTGAACGGCAGCTCTCCCCGCCCATCGTCAGATTTGATCAAGTTGCGCTGGGCTATGATGATTTGATCGTCCTGAAAAACGTAAATGTACGCATCGATCCGGATGATCGGATTGGGATTTTGGGAAAGAATGGTCAGGGCAAGTCGACCTTTGCCAAAGCCATTATGAATGAGTTGGAACCCCTCCTCCTCGACCCCGCCAATCCCGGATTTATTCGGCGGCACAAGAAACTCCGCATCGGATATTTCGCGCAGCATCAGATTGACTCTCTCAATCCGAAAGCCTCTGCCTATGACCATGTCGTAAAATTGATGCCAGACGCGACCGAGGTGCAGCGTCGCGCGCGACTGGCCGGATTTGGGTTGGGGCAGAAAAATGCGGAGACACCTGCGGGTGATTTATCAGGCGGAGAAAAGGCCCGCCTGCTCTTTTCCCTCATCGGATTTGATAAGCCACATCTGCTCGTTCTCGACGAACCGGCCAATCATTTGGACATCGATTCCCGCGCTGAACTCATCCGAAGTCTGAATGAATATGAAGGCGCGGTCATCGTGATCTCCCACGACAGGAACTTGCTGGAAGCCGTCGTGGACCGCCTCTGGCTCGTCGATTCCGGTAAGGTCGAGACCTATGAGGGATCGCTGGAAGATTACCGCCAATTGCAATTGGAGAAAAATAAAGACGAGACAAAACAAAAGCCTGCGTCTGAAAACTCGCGTAAGCGATCGCGTCAGGAGCGTGCAAAATCCCTAAAAGAAATCGCGCCCCTGAAAAAGAAAGCCGACACACTCGAAAAGAAAATTGAAGCCGCCCAAGCTAAGTTGAAACAGATCGACCACCGCCTTGTCAGTGAGAATTTATTTACCACAAATCCTAAAGAGGCTGTTCGAATCAATCAGGCCCGTGCCAAGACCGAAGCGTTGATAGAGTCCCTCGAAATGGACTGGCTCACGGCGCTCGATGAATATGAGCAAGCCCGGGAGCGCGAGGGATTGGATTGACACGGGGGATTTAGACGTCGCGCGCAAAATGGCTGGGCCGCGGCACATAGATGGGTCAAAGCCATGTTGAATACGAATCTTCTAAATAATCGTCTAGTCCGCGAAAAAGACGCACTCTTACAATTTGAGACGATGGCTTGGTTGATAAGGCGCTACGGTTCGCCCAGTCGTCCAACCGTTCCCTCACCCCTCCACAGGTCCGCAACGCTTGAAGATGTTTATTGGGACGAAACAGATTCGCGCTCCGTCTTTGACTGGGCGGACGATCATTTCGGCGCGATCAAATCCGACTGCCAGATGGATGATTGGACCGTGACAGTTATTCCCGCTGGCGACGGTATCGACCCGATGTCGGTGGCTCCCACACGGCAGCTCGCATCAGCCTCCAACCAAGCGCCCTATATTGTTGACCTGCACGGACGCCCCGTCTTCTTCTACGACCCGCGCGATTGTGTGGAGCCGGGATATTACACCGCCCGCGCTGTCCTGCGACTCGCTGAACTTCGCCTGACTGGATTTGAGAGTGCGGATGGCCTTTCCGGCCTTACGGGACGGATGGCTGTCCTGACGGCCGCCTGTTATGCACGGCAGGGCTTTACACTCGCCAACCTTCCCCGTGATGTCTCGACCTATATGACATCTGACCACGATCTGCGCGCTGTACCGCACCGTGTCGTGATGAACACGCTCTGCTTCTCCACCTGCCTCGCCCTGCGGATTAAGCACCAGAGCGAAGAGATGATCCTCGCGACATATGGCACACGTATGCCGAAGACCTTCCGCCGCAAGGTACGTCAAGCCTGCCGCCAGATTGACAGCTATGGACAGGAACTCAAACTCCTGCAGGTCATGAGCGAACCCGCCCCGCACCATGCGACGAACCCTGCGCGGTTCACGCAATACGCTTAGCGGCAATCCCCCTAACGGCAGTCCAGCGTCTGCACATAGCCTTCCGCGTCCAACTCAATCGTCAGCCTATCCCCGATTTCGGGGCCGAGATTGATGCGTTCTGTCACCGTATTGATGGACGGCGCGTAGAGGCTCTGCTGCGGGAGGTAGTCCCGCACTTCGACAAAAGGCGGCTGGTCGTAGAAGCTGTCCTCGGGACTGTAATCAAAGCCTTCCAATGTCGCGGGTTTGATGACGCGTTTCCGCCCCGGTAAGCCCGCAATATAAATCGCGCCCTCATGCTGCCCCAACAGTCCCTGATAAAGCTGTGAACGGCAGGCATCCACGGCGGGTATAATCGGCGTGGGCTGAGCGTTCAGATAAGCCGGCCGCACATATTGTCCCTGCCCCGGACGCGGTTGAAAGCCGGGATAGGTGCTGGACGGCGCACCGGACGCACAGGCCGACATTATAAAGCCAGCTATAACTATTAGGGAAAGACGAATCATAAGCTCAGAATGGGCCGCCAAGCGTTTACACCGCGTTAACCATGATGACTTGGCATTCGGCCTCCACCTGCTATGGGAGCGGCGAAATGTCCGACACACCGAACATCCCCTGGCGCGCGACCGCTCTCACCCTCTTTCCCGACGCCTTCCCCGGCGTGCTGGGTACCTCCATCATCGGAACAGCTGAAAAAAACGGTCTCTGGCAGTTAGAGTCGGTGGACATTCGCGATTTTTCGACTAATAGGCACCGCAGCGTCGACAGTCCGCCTTCGGGTGGCGGTCCCGGCATGGTGTTAAAACCGGATGTGGCCGCAGCAGCTATTGACAGTGTGTCTGATGACAGACCGCTCATATATATGACCCCCCGGGGCAAACCCCTCACCCAATCGCGCGTGAGAGAGTTAGCATTGGGCACGGGTCTTATTGTGTTTTGCGGACGGTTTGAAGGTCTTGACCAACGGGTGATCGAAGCCCGCCGGATGGAGGAAATCTCCATCGGTGACTTCGTTCTCGCCGGCGGAGAGGTCGCGGCGCAAATGATGATCGAGGCGTGCGTACGCCTGCTGCCCGGGGTTCTGGGTGATGCGGACAGCGCCTCGGACGAGAGTTTTGAGAACGGCTTGTTGGAGTACCCGCTCTATACCAAGCCCAGAGAGTTTGAAGGCCGGAACATTCCGGAGGTGTTGTTAAGCGGTGATCACGCAAAGATCGCGGCCTGGCGGCGCCAGAAAAGTGAAGAGACAACCAAGTCGCGGCGTCCAGACTTATGGAGCCGAGCGCAAACAGGAGACGGACAATGAACGTCATCGAAAAGATTGAAAAAGCCGAAGCCGCGCGTCTGCTAGAAGGCGGAAAAACCATCCCTGACTTCTCAGCGGGTGACACACTCGTCGTTCAAGTCCGGATTACAGAAGGCACGCGCACACGTCTGCAGGCGTTTGAAGGCGTTTGTATCGCCCGCTCCGGTGCCGGCCTGAAAGAGAGCTTCACCGTTCGCAAGATCAGCTACGGCGAAGGCGTCGAGCGCGTCTTCCCCCTCTACTCCCCCATGGTCGAGGAAATCGAAGTCAAACGCCGCGGTAAAGTCCGCCGCGCCAAGCTCTACTACCTCCGTGATCGCCGCGGAAAGTCTGCGCGGATTGCAGAGCGCACAACAGGCCGTGGCATGTCAGGTGGACGCGCGAAAAAGTAAGCGCTCTTACGAGAGATTTGAATAAAGAACCGTCATCCGAAAGGGTGGCGGTTTTTTTCTTGGGCGGGAATTAGCACTAACTACATTTTTGCGTTTGTTAGGCTAGAAAAATATTAATGCTGAATAATATTATCTTCTAGCGTTTTAAAATGTAACGGTGCGACTTCTTCGATCATTCGTAAGACTATTCCTACATTTGTTTGAGTTTCGCCTACTAATGCAGGATCAAGCCCCGAAAAAGTCGGATGGGATAAGTCATTAGCATATTTATAAAGAGCTGTCTTTTTTTGCTCGTCATAGTCAAGTTTTACGAGCTTCTTGTACAGATTAGATCCAGTTGAGTGATGATCTAAAAAGGTTTCTAAGACTTTTCTGACAATATTTGGAATATGATACGAATTGGCAATTGTGCCGTCAGATTGAAAATCTTTGAGTGTTTTAAAGAGATATTGATACTCGTTTGACGCTTCTCTCAAAGTTTTATCTAGTTCACAAATTTTTGTCTCGCGAGAAGTGGGAGACTGTGTACACGCGAGCATATAATATGATGAACGTTTACCGTGACCCCGTTGAAGCCAATTTAGCAAAAGTTTGAGGAAGTTGAAATTATGGGTGAGAAGAAATACCTGCTTGGCTTCTTGAACTGCAATTTTTAAAAAACCAAATGCCTGATAAATTGATGCAGCGTCAAGACTGGAAATAGGGTCGTCTATGACTACGATGCCTTCAGATAACGTGAATTCACTATCTTTCAGGCCTACAACGAAATAGAGAAACGTTATCGCCGTTTTTTCACCTTCACTCAATTTCTGTGCAGGGCGGCCAAACCTTTCTATACGATAACCCTCATCTTCTGGAACAAATTTAAGGTCGGGCCTTCCTAAAAATGTTTCCAGCTTTTTTGATAGATCCTCCGCTCCTCTGTGGGAGTCAGAAAGCGTCGTTCGTGCAGAATCTATTCTAGCCTTTAAAGCTATAATTCCCATATTTTCCTCATCGCCTTCAACGCCGTTTTGATATGAACTTAATAATTCTGTTGCGCTGGCGATTTTCGTGTCCAACTCGGCGACTCTATCTTTTATCGAACTCAAATGGTGATGTTCGATTAAGTCTTGCTTTTCTTTTATTCGACGCGTGAACGCCTCAGTTTCGGAATTAGTATAATCTATCAACTTGATGATTTTCGCCATATTATCGCGGCATGGTTTTGTATCTTGGGGTAGAATTCCAACAGCGTAACTCTCTGTACGGCGTGTTAACTTATCCTCCAGAATACCTATAATAGCATATAGAAATACGCATAGCTCATCTTGGTGTGAATTAAGGACATCCAGCGCTTTTGCATACTCTTCACGACTTTCTTCATAAAGTTTATCACGGTGAGAAATTTCGAGACTTTCAATAGCTTTGATGCATATCTCAGCGTCTGCAATGAAGTCAGTCACTTTAGTTTTCAATGCCGAATCAGAGTCGTTGAAGTGTTGTTGCAGCGCTTCTTCCCGTGAAAGAGGGATTGGTTGCAGGCAATATTGACAGACATCCGTAGACGTATGAATATCTCGCCCTTGCTCTACCCAATTCGATAGCTGAGGATTAGATTTAAGGCCCTCAATTGCGATGGATGTAGCACTCTCTTTAACTACAGATTTTGTTGCATCTAATATATTTGAAATGGCATCAAGCACACTTATTGGTTTTGGGTGCGCTGATACTGACACGTTAGGAAACTTTGGTTTTTCGACTTTGTCGAGGACATTTTGTTTAAGAGCCGCCTTCGATTGGACAAGTTCCTCTGAACTTAACAACTTCGACTCTTCCATATTTGTAAAGGATTTTTCAGCGTTAGTCTTATTGTATTTACGAGTGGACGTACCCACCCAATCT
This sequence comes from Litorimonas sp. WD9-15, assembly GCF_050271975.1. NCBI lineage: Bacteria > Pseudomonadati > Pseudomonadota > Alphaproteobacteria > Maricaulales > Robiginitomaculaceae > Litorimonas > Litorimonas sp. WD9-15. The sequence continues at coordinate 1,663,066 of NZ_CP189850.1, read as the reverse complement.
TCTCCTATCGTGCGAGCGATATTTGTGAACTCTTGTCCGCGCTCCTTGAGGAGTTGCGTTTTTGCTAATGTTTGCGCCGATATTTTTGCCTCTAGTTCCTGATAATTCGCCTCATCCTCCGCAAGCTGAGCGGCTAGTAATGTGTTGTCCTCGCCTATGATAAAAATAGGGTGTAATTGGCCTTCAATTTCGCCAATATTTTTATCTACATACTCGGAGTTAAAAACCCTGATCTGCCGTGAATACGGCTGCCCTTCCGAAAAGCTACCTTCATCGGACTCAATCCTATATTTGAGCTCCGGAAACCCTGCGGCCTCTCCTGAGTTCAAATCATTGAAGAATCTTGAGATTGTTGTTTTCCCCGAGCCATTGGTTCCGTAAATAAGATTAAACCGCTTAAATTGCGGTAACTCTGGGGGATGGCTATAATTATTGAAAACACCCAAATTTTTAATGGTTTTGAAATTCGTTATCATGCAACACCTAATTACCCGATATAAATCTATCGTTTAACCAACTCTAAAGTACAATTTCTTGTTGAAAGCAAATACGCTTAGCTTATTTGGCGCGAGAGACAATCAATCAATCGCGCCTACACTTCGGCTATCCCAGAAAAAAACATAATCCCCAACTTGCCCGACCTGTCCTATATTCAAACTCGTTCTGATGACGTGGACAGGCAATCGATCGTGGTTTGTTGGTTATTGGACGTGACGACAGAATTTGACTGCTAGTCAAATTCCGAGGAACCGAACCGCATAGCGGTTCGGCGCGACACTGCAATCGACTCACGGGGTCGATTGCGGACGTTTTACGTGTGCCGGGTCTTTTATGGCGAGCGTTGACCGCCGGGCCTCGAACGGAAGTGTCTCTTACGGGAGACGACTAGACGGAGGCGCGACTGCGGGACCCAGTGCATTTTGCTTTCAGCAAATTGCACGGACCATCATATCAAAAACCGCTGCCGCGTGGTCGTGCAATTGGCGTCAGCCAAATGCACCGATGCCTTTGCGAAACAAAATTAAAACTACGGTATCCGGTAAGGGTATCGGCCACGCGGACTGTCCACCTTTTACGGACATGCGCTATCCGGCAGACCCACAGAAAATATCCGGGGGCTGCGAACGTTGACGCTTGGCCAAGTATTTATATTTCAACTATAAGGTCTGAGGTCTTATGCTACGTCTTTATATCGGTTTCGCCATAGCGGTTTATGTCCTGCTCATAAATTTTGTCGGCTACACCGCTTTCTTCGTGGATAAGCGCGCGGCTCAAAGTCGGGATCGACGGATTTCGGAGAGCACGCTTCTATTCATTGCACTGCTGGGCGGAACACTAGGATGCATCTGGGCGCAACAAAAATTTCGTCACAAAACGCGTAAACAACCTTTCAAACTTCAACTGCAAATAATTGTTGTGTTGCAAGTTATTACGATTTTCGCACTCGCCTTCCCCGATATACGAACTCTACTTTGGCAAACTCTTTTCTCCAACTGACCGTCACCGCACACACTGCTATACAAAGCCGCACAAACACCATAGAGGGCGCGGACGGCCTTTTAATCCTGAGTGGGCCACGCGGATCGACGTGATCGATCACCCGCTGACCGGGCATCGACCCATCGGCAGAAAGACCGTACCATGTCCAACATGACCCATGCGCATCCCGCGCTCGCTGACGCTTTGGCGAAAAAAGGATATGAAAAACTGACCCCTGTCCAAGACTCCGTTCTGGACCCTGACCTTCTGGGTCAAGACCTGCTCGTCTCCGCGCAAACGGGGTCCGGTAAAACGGTCGCCTTCGGCCTCGCGATGGCGTCAACGCTCTTAGGCAACGCGGGCGCGTTTCTTCGCGCCGACGCCCCCCTCGCCCTCTGTATCGCGCCGACCCGTGAACTCGCGATGCAGGTTAAGCGCGAGATTGACTGGCTCTACCGCGAAGCCGGCGCGAAGACGATGAGTTGTGTCGGCGGCATGGATGCCCGCCAGGAACGCAACGCCCTGCAACGCGGCGCCCATATCGTCGTCGGAACGCCGGGTCGTCTCTGCGATCACATTAATCGCGGCGCACTCGATATGTCCGAGATCAAATGCCTCGTCCTGGATGAGGCCGATGAAATGCTGAAAATGGGATTCCGTGAGGAATTGGAACTTATCCTAAATGCCTCACCATCCGAGCGCCGGACGCTCATGTTCTCCGCCACGGTTCCGAAAACTATTCTGGGCATGACCAAGAAATATCAACGCAACGCCGTGCGCGTCAACACCGCCGCAGAAGCCAAACAGCATCTCGACATCGACTATCAAGTCATGACGGTTTCCAACGCTGACCGTGAAAATGCGATCATCAATGTGCTGCGCTTTTACAATGCGAAAAATGCGATCGTCTTTGGCGATACGCGCGTCGCCGTGAACCGCATGACTCAGCGTTTTAATAATCGCGGATTTTCAGTCGTCTCGCTCTCCGGTGAGCTGTCACAGGCCGAGCGTAGCAATGCGCTGCAAGCGCTGCGCGATGGTCGGGCGCAAGTCTGCGTCGCGACGGATGTGGCTGCGCGGGGCTTGGACCTGCCGGACCTCGAACTCGTCGTACATGCCGATGTGCCGCGCAACCGCGAAGCCCTGCTCCATCGGTCGGGCCGGACGGGTCGTGCGGGGCGCAAAGGTGTTTCCGCCCTCATCGTCGCGCCCAGCCGCCGCCGGAATGCGGAACGCCTTCTGCGCGATGCGGGCATCACCGCCGAATGGGGCGAAGCCCCGAGTGCGGATGCGATTATTGCCAAGGATAATGAACGTCTCTTGGACAATATGACACTAGAGGCCGAAGTGACAGAGGAAGAGCGGACCATGGTCGCGCGCCTGCTGAAAGCGTACTCACCCGATCATATCGCAACGGCCTTCATCCGCCAATATCGCGAAGGTCAATCCGCGCCGGAGGACTTGCTGCCTGCCAATTACAAGCCATCAAAAGAAGAGCGCGGGCCGAAAACTCCACGTGCGGATTTTGACGATGGTGTCTGGTTCTCCCTCAATGTCGGACGCAAGCAAAAGGCGGAACCGAAATGGATCCTGCCCATGTTGATGAAATCCGGTGGTCTGAAGAAAGGCGAGATCGGCGCGATCAAAATCATCGACCGCGAAACATTTGTCGAAGTCGCGCCAAAAGGTGTCGAGGGCTTTCTGAAAACCATCGGGCCGGATATGAAAATCGAGGCGGCCATCACAGTCTCACGCGTCGCGGGCAAACCGAATCTCAGCCAGCCAACGGACGGCCACCGCTCTCGAGACCGGGATAACCGTTCCGGTAAATCGCGTAAAAAACCTTATGGCGATAAGGGCAATTCTTATGGCGGGAAGAAAAAGTCCTATAACGATAAACCTCGCGGCAAGGCGAAATCATATGACGACAAGCCTAAGACCTATAATGATGGAGATACGCCGAAGCGAAAAGGCAACTTCGAAGAAGGCACGTTCAAACGCAAATCCCGCAAAAAAACGGGCGGTGACATGCCGTCACCTCATGCAGTTGAGGGCGGAAAGCCGAAAAAGCCGCACAAGAAAAAACTCGCCCGCGTGGCGGCACTAAAGGAAAAAGGCGGCGTTAAAAAGGGTGAGCGGAAAAACACGCGGAAGCGGAAATAATACCACGCTCTCGAATTTCAAATAACTTTAATTAAAAAAAATGACCGGCCAAAGCCGGTCATATCTTGATAAAATATCTAATCTGAAACTAGAAGACGGTGTTCACAACATCGGAACAGGTCGACGTTCCGGCCTCGCAAACCTGATGACTATGCGCACCGCCGCCCTTGCTGTTCGACGTCAGCGTAAAGAACCCGTCATTAGCGGTCGTGGAAACAACCGACCCATCAAGATAGATATCGACAGAAGAACTCGTTGCGCCGTTCCAATTGTAGTCCCAACGCTTCTTGCCCTTGACCTTATAAGCACTGACGGAAGACAGGTTCACATCAACGCCGCCCGTGCCGCCTTCACTGACCGTGACGCTGGAGCTTGTGCTGGCGCTCGCCCCGTCATCATCGGTTACAGTCAGGGTAACGGTATAGGTTCCGGCCGCTGCATAGCTATGCGACGGGTTCTGTGCGCTCGAAGACGCGCCGTCGCCGAAGCTCCAACTGCGCGATACAACACTGCCGTCACTGTCGGAGGAACCATCCGTGAAGCTACAGGTCAGGTCCGTACAGCTCTCAGAGAAGCTGGCTGTTGGTGGTGTATTGACCGGAGGCGTCGTGCCACATGTCGACGGGTCAACGACCAGACCTTGCTGGCCATCCGCATTTCCGCTCAGGCCCAGATCAGCGGTTTTCGCTGCATCAAACAAACACTGTGCGGTTGTGCCATTCAGGAACGGACCCGCCATCCCGTCAGAGGTCGTGAAACCCCAGCTATTGACGGACATAAGAGAGCCTGTTCCGGTGGCCTCATCCATCGGTTGAATCCAGGGTCCACCGGATGAACCGCCGGAAAGCTGGCTGGACGGCAACCACCAATTATCCGATCCTTCTGTCGTCATATCCTCGGCGGAATACATGAAGAACGGATCATCAGAATAGGAATAGCCCAGCGCATGGGTCCAATCCTGCGTAAACTCACCGGGCTGTCCGTCATTCACATTCGGGGCTGCGAAACTGACATCGAAGCTGCCGACCGCAGCGTCAAGCGCACCGCCCGTACCATTGCCGGAATGATTGCCATTATCACCGACAACGTAATAGGCGTAATCCCAAGGGATGTTATTCGGGAAGACACTCGTCGTCCAGTTCTGCTCGACAACGCCGAAGTCTGTGACCCAGCAGCCTTCCGGATCGTTGAAACAATCGCGGTCCGTGCTACCGCCCGTCGTGCCGTCCTGATTCGGGATGAAAATCACATTCCGCGCAAAAGACGCATCCGCATCATCATAGACACAATGCGCCGCCGTGATGATGATGGACCTTCCGGTTGTACCGTCTGTCGCAACCGTACCGGAACAGACATAACCGGACCAGCCGCCACCATTTGGCATCTCATAGAGAAGACGTCCGGCCGCCGTTTGAATGGCGCCCCCATTGGCCCAACGTGAGTTTGCAACGACACCGCCGCCGCCTCCACCGCCGCCATTACCACCTTCAACGGTGAAACCGTAGGAACCGGTCGCGCCGCTATTGCCGCCTTTACGTTTGACATTATCACGTGACAGCACGCGCCAGCTCCCCGAGCCGGAGGTGAAGCCAGAAACTGTGACCTCATATGTATCATTGCCAACATTTGTCCCCGCAAATGTAGACGTTTGACCGTTAAAAGTGACTTCGAAATTGACCTCGCGGACGCCGTCAACATCTGTGACAACGGCTGAGAATGTCTGGCTGGTTCCGATGATGGCACCATTGGCCGGTGTTCTGGACGAAACGGTTGGGGCCTGATTATCTTGCGTAACCTGTGCGTCCCAGTTTTTCGTATTCACGCGCCGCGTATTTGATGTCAGCTCTGACTTCATGGCGTGACCATGCGGCGTCAGCTTTCCTTTTTTACCGCGAATATAGCCCATTCCCCGATGATCGATCAGCATGTCGCGGGGCTCCGCCGCCGCGATACGTTCCGCCGTCCAGTGCTTGAGCACTTTATCCGTTCTGTCATTCGGCGCCGCAACTGCAGCACCCGCCATTGAAAGCGTAAGGCCAAGCCCCGTTCCGGCCATTAGAAATTTATTTAATTTTGTCATTTTTATAGGTCCTCCTGAATCGGCGCTAAGCTCACGTTTCCGTGAAGTCAAACGGGGAACTGACAAAAGTTAAAGAGGATTAATATTCCCTTTCCTCCAAACGGGCGTGGTTTGGGTATGTAAATATATAAAATCTAAGATTGTTTTTTCATTTGAACCAAAAAAAAGACCCGCCGAAGCGGGCCTGAATGTTCAATGTTTTACGACTGCCCTATTTGCGTGAACCACTAATTTTCCCCAAACCTCGTACATAATCCAATCAGCATATCACTCAATTCGGCATGAACATCTTCTTGGAGGAAATGTCCGCCGCCCTTCAGGATTTTATGTGGTTGCCCCGTAGCGCCCGGAATGAGTTTCTGGAACACCGCTTCGCCGCCTTTCGTGACGGGATCTTCGTCGGAGAAGGCTGTGAGGAAGGGTTTGTTCCACTGTTTGAACACCTCCCATGCTGCGATATTGTCCGCGACACCCGCCATATCCGGATGGGTCGGCACGAGCGCGGGGAAGATGCGGGCTCCAGCCTTATAGCTCTCATCAGGATAAGGCGCGTCATAGGCAGCGACCTCTTCCGTTGTCAGATCGCGGGACGTTGCGCCCTGCAGAATCATGCCCGTTGGAAATTCCGGCACGGATTGCGAGAATTTTTGCCATTTCAGGAAGGCGTCTGACGGCGTGCCCTTCCCGACGGGCAGCCCCGTATTCCCCGCCATAACAGCGGCGAAGCGATCCGGATTTTCCGCGACAAGGCGCAAGCCGATCAACCCGCCCCAATCCTGACAGAACAGCACGACGTCAGACACATCCATCTGGTCCAGCCAGTCCTGCATCCACGCGACATGTCCATTATAGGAATAATCCGACATTTCCGTCGGCTTATCCGACCGGCCAAATCCGATCAGATCCGGCGCGAGAACGCGGTAGCCTGCCTCGGCCAGATTCCGGATCATGAAGCGATAGAGAAAGGACCAACTCGGCTCGCCATGCATCATAATAACTGTTCGCCCCGCCTTCGGACCCGTATCGACATAGTGAAGACGAAGCCCCTCTCCGACCTCGCAATAATGCGGCTCGAAATCGTAATCAGGCAGGTTGTCGAAACGATCATCCGGCGTGCGAAGGGCTTGCATATTTAAATCCTATTTTCTTTGGGCCGCAACAATGTGACCGTCGATAATTTTCTCTCCGAGAAGCTTCATCGCTTCCATTCGGTGCAGACCCTCTTGCAACACATAGCGGTCCTTGCCGAGGCGAACATAAATCGGTTTTTGTAAGCCGTTCTCCAGAATATCTTCCGCCAATTCGACGACTTTATCTTGGTCCAGCGTCTTTTGACGCGCTCCCGGCACGTAAATCTTATCTATGACCACATCGACAACGCGCATCGCAAAACTCCGTCAAATTCGATTTTCACGATAGACAGACCTACCGCCTCAATGCAATCAAGATGATATGACCGAATATGTATTTCCACCGCACGATCCTGTTAGCTTGCCCATCCACGGATCCGACGCACGGTTTCCGGTGCGGCGCGTCTATTGTATCGGGAAGAATTATGCAGACCATGTGAAGGAAATGGGGGGCGATATAGGGCGATCTGAACCGATATTTTTTACAAAAGCGGCTGAAACCATTGTCCAAAGTGGGCAGGACATTCCCTTCCCGCCCAACACGACTGATCTGCATTATGAAGTCGAACTCGTCGTTGCGATTGGGCCTGATCTGGATGTTTTCGGCTATGGCGTCGGCATCGACCTGACCCGCCGGGATTTGCAATCCGCCGCCAAGAAAAAGGGCGGGCCCTGGGCGCGGGCGAAGAATTTCAACCACTCCGCCCCCTGCTCTATGCTCACCCCCGCAGCTAATGTCGATCTCGCAAAGGCCCGTATTGTCCTGCGCAAAAACGGCGATATCGTCCAGCACGGCGCTTTGTCCGACATGATTTGGGGCATTGATGAAATCATTGAGCGATTGCGGACCGACATGGATTTACAGCCCGGAGACCTGATTTACACCGGTACACCAGCCGGCGTGGGTCCGGTGCGTGTGGGAGACGAACTTTCCGGCGGTGTGGAAGGCTTACAACGTATTACGGTGCGCTTCGTATAAGCTTGAAAGAAGCCACGTTTTCGTCCAATAATATGTCATGGCTTTTACCTATGACGACATTCTTCTTCCGCTGGCCATCACGGTCATAATCGACAAGAAAGTGCGTACCCCTGAACTCCGCAGTTTTACCCGACAAGCGACGGGCCTGATTGAAATGTTTGAATTAGAGCCGATGACAGGTGAGGAAATCAGAGCTTGGTTCCGTGCCCATTTCCAAGAATTAGAAGCCAAGTTAACGAGCGCGCGGAAAAATACACTCGTCCTGCGCGCCTTATCAAAGTTCAAAGATGACCGCGATGTCGAAGCTGTCTATGACGCGATGGTCTCCATTTCTGTCAGCGACAAAGAATATGTAAAGGCCGAATCAGAGCTGATTAAATCCGCTGCCGCGATCTGGGGCTTTGCCCGTCCGCCACTCAAAGTCGATAAAGTCTCTCAAAAATGATCGATCTGGACGAAACACTTCGCGCTGTTTCGACTGTCCTAGCGGTCAGTGCTTTGATTGATGAGCGGCTTCGCGATATTGAAATGATTGAGTTTTCGCACTCGGTTATGACGATCAATCAACGCATACGCCCGGGCGTAATCCTACCGCGCAAAACTGTTGTAAAGTGGTTTAAAGACAATGAAGACGAGATTACCGTCAAGATTTCCGAAGACGAGAACTCAGTCTGGAGAAAAGAAATCCTCAGCCTCATAACAGACCCTGAACTTCGGCGACTGGTTTTGTCCGCTATGTTCTCTATATCGGTCTGCGATTACGAACTGGATGATGAGGAATGTGAATTCCTCAAATTAGCTGTCTCCCTCTGGGAAACAGGTTTGCCCAGCGTCGCAGATGTTGAGTTGATGGTCGTTTAAAACCGTCAGTCTTTAGCCCTCTTTTTCGAGAGCCTCCATTCGGCGACTTTCTTTTTTCCGCTCAGTTTCTAACAGATAGCGCTTACGAATACGGATGGATTCCGGCGTCACTTCGACCAACTCATCATCATTGATATATTCCAGCGCGAGTTCCAACGTCATCGTTATCGGCGTCGTCAGCGTTACGGCTTCATCGGTCCCGGAGGCGCGAACGTTGGTTAGCTGTTTCCCCTTGAGCGGATTGACGGTCAGATCATTATTGCGGGAATTCTGACCGATAATCATGCCTTCGTAGACTTCTGTCGCATGTCCGATGAACATTTCGCCGCGCGCCTGTAAGTTCCAGAGCGCAAAAGCCAAGGCCTTACCCGTGGAGTTCGAGATCAAGACGCCCTTCTGACGACGGCCAATGCCCGCTTTTGTGCGTGGCTTGTAAACGTCAAAGTTATGATAGAGCAGGCCCGACCCGGAGGTTAGCGTCATGAACTCGGACCGGAAACCGATGAGACCTCGTGTCGGGATTTCATAATCCATCCGCACACGGCCATTTCCGTCCGGCACCATGTCCTGCAAATTACCCTTCCGCTCACCCAGTTTCTCCATGATGGAGCCCTGATGGTCGGCTTCGACATCAACCGTCAGCTTCTCGTAAGGTTCGCAGAGGACACCGTCGATTTCCTTATTCACAACTTGCGGGCGGGAAATCGCGAGTTCGAATCCTTCGCGGCGCATATTCTCGATCAGGATGGAGAGGTGAAGCTCACCCCGACCCGACACACGGAATTTATCGGCATCGTCGAGTTGTTCGACGCGCAGGGCGACGTTGGAAATAAGCTCCTTGTCCAAACGGTCCTTGAGGTTCCGCGACGTGACAAATTTGCCCTCTCGGCCGGCAAAAGGTGAGTCGTTGACTTGGAACGTCATCGAGATTGTAGGCTCATCCACAGAAAGCGGCGGCAGCAGCTCCACATGTTCCGGATCACAGATCATGTCGGAAATACCGAGATTATCGATACCTGTGAAGCAGCAGATGTCGCCAGCAGACACCGAGTCCATTTTCACACGGTCCAGTCCCATAAAGCCGTAGAGATCGACAATACGCCCCTTACGCTCTTTCCCGTCAGGCGAGGCCACGACGACATTTTGCTTGGCGTTCAACGTCCCGCGCACAACGCGGCCAATCCCGATGACGCCTGTATAAGTGCTGTAATCCAGCGCAGAGACTTGCAGCTGCAAGGGCGCATCAGGGTCGACATCCGGAACGGGCGCGTTTTTGACGATGGCTTGGAAGAGCGGTGTCATATCCGTGCCTTCCTGATCCGCTTCATCCGACGCCCAACCATTCAAGGCGGAGGCGAAGACGACGGGGAAGTCTAGCTGCTCATCCGTCGCGCCGAGGCGGTCAAAGAGGTCAAACGTCTGATCGACCACCCAATCCGGGCGCGCGCCGACGCGGTCAATCTTGTTCACAACAACGATGGGGCGAAGGCCTTGCGCAAGGGCTTTCTTCGTCACGAAACTCGTTTGCGGCATGGGGCCTTCGACGGCATCGACGAGCAGCACGACGGAATCGACCATGGAGAGCACGCGCTCCACCTCACCGCCAAAATCCGCATGTCCCGGTGTGTCAACGATGTTAATGCGCCATTCTTGCTTGTCAGGGTCGGTCCAGCCAATCGCTGTGTTCTTGGCAAGAATCGTAATCCCGCGTTCTTTCTCAATATCGCCAGAATCCATAACGCGTTCTTCACGATCCCCGCGCTCATCCAGCGTACCGGATTGACGCAAGAGTTTATCCACGAGCGTGGTTTTCCCGTGGTCAACGTGGGCCACGATTGCGACATTGCGCAGGAATTCGACAGAGTTGGACATGATGGTAATTTCGCGAGTTTTGAACGTTCGCGCGGCCCATAGCGCAATGCCCCTGAATGTCCAGTGTCTATGGCATTTCGACACGGTCAAACTGTGCTTCAATCGTTGCACTTTGCATGAGCCTTAGCCAAATAGAGCTTCAGATATAGGATAATAAAGATATGCGCACTGACACGGCCCCGACTCCGACTCTCCTCTCCGATTATGAACCACCCAGCCATGAACTGACCTCCGTCTATCTGGATTTTGATTTGCAACCCGAGGCCACAACGGTGCGGTCCAAAATTGAGGTCAAACGATTGCGGGATGAGCCCTTCATTCTGAACGGCGAAGAGATTGAGCTGAAATCCGTGAAGATCGACGGGAAGGTGTTGAAGCGATCCGCCTATAAGCTGGATCAGGAAAAGCTGGTGCTCGCCAAGACACCGGAAAGCTTCACACTCGAAATCGAAACGGTTTGCAATCCGAAAGCAAACTCAAAGCTTATGGGACTTTACGTGTCCGGTGGGCGGTTCTGTACGCAATGCGAAGCAGAAGGCTTTCGCCGCATCACCTTCTTCCCCGACCGTCCCGACGTCATGAGTGTCTTCACCGTGCGTATGGAAGCCGATATGGAAACCTACCCCTTCCTCCTCGCCAATGGGAACAAGACCGAGAGCGGCGCCGTTGGAAAAGGCCGCCATTTTGCCGTCTGGCATGACCCCTTTCGCAAGCCCGCCTATCTCTTCGCGCTCGTCGCAGGCCAATTCGATCTGCTGGAAGACAGTTTCACAACCATGTCCGGCCGTCACATTCCGCTGGAAATCTATGTCGACCCCGGCAATGCCCCGCAGGCCGAATATGCTATGGACGCGCTGAAACGCTCCATGAAATGGGACGAGGACGCCTTTGGCCGCGAATATGATCTAGACCTGTTCATGATCGTCGCCGTGCGTGATTTCAATTTCGGGGCGATGGAGAACAAGGGGTTGAACATCTTCAATTCCGCCCTCCTCCTCGCGGATGCAGAATCCGCGACGGATATGAATTTCGAACGGATCGAATCCGTTGTGGCCCACGAATATTTCCACAATTGGACGGGCAACCGCATCACCTGCCGCGATTGGTTCCAACTCTGCCTGAAAGAAGGTTTCACCGTTTTCCGCGATCAAGAATTTTCCGCCGACCAACGCGGCGCGGCAGTCCAGCGCATCAAGGATGTCCGCGCGCTTCGCGCGCGTCAATTCGCAGAAGATGCAGGCCCCCTCGCCCATCCCGTACGTCCTGAATCTTACATGAAGATTGACAATTTCTACACAGCAACAGTCTATGAGAAAGGCGCGGAACTCATCCGCATGCTTAAGACGATACTAGGTGCAGAGAAATTTCGCGCCGGTTGTGATCATTATTTCGAAAAACTTGACGGTACCGCCGCAACGATTGAGCAATTCCTAAAATGTTTCGAAGAGGCAACAGGCGAGGACCTCTCGCAATTCATGCTCTGGTACCAACAAGCGGGTACGCCAATCCTGACCGTGAAACGCGAGACAGTGGTTAATCAACAGCGCATACACTTTAAACAGGCGACAAAACCAACACCAGGGCAACCGAGAAAAAGCCCAGTCGTCCTGCCGATTAAATGGCAGCTGGTGGGCGATAATGGGCCGCTATCAGAACCTCAACTCAAGCTTCTCAAACATGACGCAACCAGCGTGTCATATCCTGCGATTACTGAGCCTCATTCGGTTTCAGTTCTGCAAGATTTCTCCGCTCCCGTCACAGTGAGGAGTGACGCCACGACGGAAGATCTCCTGCGCCTCATGGCCGCTGATCCAAATGCCTTTAACCGCTGGGAGGCCGGACAGACACTCGCACGTCAGCTCATCGCCAGTTTGGCAAAAGCCATTGAAAGCGGGAAAACGCCACCCGTCGATAAAGCTCTGAAAGGCTATTGCGAGGCTCTGGCGCGTACGCTTGATGACCCAAAATTCAATAATGCCTTCAAAGCCTTGGCGTTAACGCCCCCTGCACCGATGGAAGTTTTACAGAGTCTCGATCAATCCGATCCGCTCGCCGTGCATGAAGCTGGAAAATGGCTTTCACGGGCCGTCGCAGATTACCTCCGCGACACCCTGCTCGACCGCTATCACGCACTCACCGATACAGGCGCGTTCAGCCCGGATGCGTCTTCGGCGGGCCGTCGCGCACTGCGTAATCGCTGCCTCGCATTGCTGGCCGCGCGGCATGACCCTCTGGCCGCCACACTCGCGCAAACGCAATTCGCCGAAGCGACGAATATGACGGATGAACTCTCCGCGCTAATGACCCTCACACGCCTTGGCGGACAACGTGTTGAGACGACGATGGAAGATTTCTATTCCAAGTGGGAGAAAAACCCGCTCGTGCTGGACAAGTGGTTCTCGGTCCAAGCCATGCGGCCCCATGCCGGCGGCGTAAGTTCAATCCTCCGCCTCGCAGACTCAACACGCTATGAACGTACGAATCCAAATCGCGTCCGCGCGCTCGTCGGTGGATTTGCGATGGGGAATGCGGAACTATTCCACAAAGCCGATGGCAGTGGTTACAGCTTCTTCACCGACCAAATCATCGACATGGATAGTCGTAATCCGCAAATCGCCGCTCGTCTCCTCGGCGCGTTTGAAATCTGGCGAAAGCTAGATGACAAACGACAAGTAATGATCCGGTCCGAACTCCAACGCGTCATAAATTCCAAGCCGAGCAAGAACGTCTTGGAAATCGCGAAGAAGACTCTGGGAGAATAACTGTCGTAACCCTCCCTTATCTCTTCTGAGGTAAGAGGGCGACATGACGTCTTTACGCACAGCCGAAGGTTTCCGTGACCATGTGTCGGAACAGCGCTTTTCCGTGCTGCGTCAACCCATTGTGTCATTGAAAACCGGACACATTCACCATCACGAATGGCTGGTGCGTTTCGATCATGATGACCATTTGGAGGGTGTTTTACGCCCGGCGGAAGTGTCCGGCGTCATTCGCGATCTCGACTTATCTATGTTGGCGCAATCCATTCTCGTCCTGAATGCTAATCCGAATGATACAGGAATTGCGATCAACCTCTCCGGGGCTTCCGTCGATAAACCAAACTTCATGCCTTCGGTTCTAGCGTGTTTGACCGCCCTAAAAGCGTCTCCAACGAAACTTGTCATCGAGTTGACGGAGAGTTGGCACATGCAGGAATTAGGACCCGCAGAAGCTCTTATCGTTGAATTGAAAACACGCGGACATCCGGTGTGTTTGGATGATGTCGGGGCGGGGGCGGCGTCGATCCGTTACTTACGCGCCCTGCCCGCCAATTGGTTAAAAATCGACGGTGGGTTCGTGGCTGCGGCCTTTAACACGGCACGCGACCGCGCGATTTTGAAAGCTCTGCTATCCTTGCGGGACGCGCTGGATGTGCGTTTCATCGCAGAGGGTGTTGAAACGGAAGAACTCCGTCAATTTGTGATCGATTTGGGGTTTGATGCTGCGCAAGGTTACGCCATTGGACATCCTGAACCCGAACCCCGCATCGGACGCATTGTTTCGTAACGGTTTAGCAACGAAATCCGACGCAAAAACGCAGTTTCCCTATAATATCAATCTTATATTAACCACGTTTTGTTCGACTGGAAGGATATCGACAGCTAACCCTGTAGGTACTGATTCGGCGATGGGGATCGCTATCATTTATTCAGGCCATCATTATCATAATGGCCACGACCTGCCGATTGGTAAAGGGGATTTCAAAGGTGCAAAACGGGCAGGGTCAGAACGGACACAATCAGGGGGGCGTTCACGGAACATCCGCGCAGCCCTATGTGCCACGCCCCGCTCAGGCTCGATCCATCCCCATGGGGACGGCCCCCACTCCGCATTATTCACAACAGATGCCGGGCCGACCTGCACAGGGTCAGAGGCCGCAAGGCTTTCAACCGCCTCCAAACGCTATTTCTACACCTGTGGGAACATCAAAGCCCTTACAGTCCTTTTCGACCTCCAGTTCCAACGATCTCGTCACACGGCTTTCAGACCGGGTCGGAGGTCGCGATATTTTCAAACGTTTGCTCATCACAACATTGCTGTTCTTCACCCTGTTTCTCATCATCGCGACAATCAAATTCGTAAATGATCGGCAGGCCAACCTTTCAGAAGAGATCACAACATTTGAAACCCGCTTAATAACGGACTCCGAAACCGTCGGGAAAACTCTGGACTCAGAATTTACGTGGATGGAGACCGCCCTCACCATGCGGGGCGGTGCGCAGGACATTGTGAACTTTACAACGCAGTCGCAAAATATCATTGGCGCGGCTTTGCTGAACGGCGATGGCCGGGTGATTGCGGAGACAACGAATGCAGGCGCGGCTTTAGCACAAATTGATCGTCGTAATTTTCCGACCGCTGGACGAAAAATAGACTCACTCATAGATGATGGAAGCGTGGTTCGGCCTGTCCTGATCCGCCGCGTCGGGGATAATTATCTATCAGTTATACTGAAACCCGGGAGCCTGATTGGAGACCTTAAAGGCAGCAAATCCCTGGCTTTAGAATCGGGTCGTTTGATTGATGCGCCTATTTCCATCGCCACTCAAGGACCACAGACTTATTACCGCGTCTCGGCCAATCAGCTTTCAAATATGCTCCAGGGATCAACCTCCGCAAAAGTCAGTTCGCTCGTGCGAAACGACAACAAACTTTGGTTTGGGTCCGCCTCTATACGCAATTCATCGCTTTCGATTTTGGACACGACGCCCCGCGGAAAGAATGCAGGTATTTTGCAAAACCTCATGCTTTTTGGCCTACTTTTTCTGGGTTCCGCTTGGTTGATATGGATGTTGATGAATCAACTTCTTCGTCAAATTGACGCTATGCGGGATCAGAATATGCAAGAGGAGGTCTCCCGCCAGCGTTACCGTGCGGCCGTGGATGGATCTAACGGTGGCATTTGGGAAGTCGACCTGACGCGTAACCTGACATATCTTTCCCCCTCGCTCGCAAAGACCATGGGATTGAAAGAACAGGAAACGCATCTACCCCTGCCGCAATTTCTGGCCCTGTTCAGCACGGCGCAGCGGGACCAATTTTACAATCACCTCAAACGCGCCCACCTAAACGGATCATTTCAAATCGAATTAGGCGCGGCTGCACTGCCCATCTATGTGTCCTGCCGGGGACGCCCGACCGTTCGCGAAGATCAATCCAAAATCGTGATCGGAATGGCATTGGACATTACCGAGACACGCGGCGCGCAGGCGCGGTTACAAGCCGCTGAGGCTCGGTTATTTGATGCATTGCGGTCTATGAATGATAGTTTCGTGATTTGGGATCAACTCGATCGTCTTGTGCTTTGGAACAGTAAATTCGAAGATTTTTTCGGCTTTGAACCCGGTATTTTGCGCCCCGGGCTTCCATATTCTCAAGTCGAATTTGCCGCTGAAGCGGCTATCGCACAAACGGTCCGCCTATCCGACGACACTGGCAATGAGCTTGAGTTGAAGGATGGACGTTGGGTCCGGTATTTGGAGACCTACACGGCGGATGGAGCCCGCGTTTCAATCGGTACAGAAGTTACAACAATCCGAACGCGAGAGCAGCAATTACAGGACAATCAAAATGCCCTGGAGAAAACAATTAATGTCTTGCGGAAGTCGCAAGTGCGTATTGTCGAGCTTGCGGAAAAGTACGAGCAGGAAAAAATCCGCGCTGAGGAAGCCAATCAATCCAAGTCTGAATTCCTCGCCAATATGTCTCATGAACTGCGAACTCCGCTCAATGCGATTAACGGCTTCTCTGACATTATGAAGAAGGAAATGTTCGGTCCGCTCGGGGATGCGCGTTACAAAGAATATGTGAATGACATCCTGTTTTCCGGTCAACACTTACTCTCCCTCATTAATGATATTCTGGACATGTCCAAGATTGAGGCGGGTAAGATGACGTTGAATACGGAACACATGGTCATGTCCGATATGGTCGGTCAGGTCATTCGTATTATTCGCGGCCGCGCGGATGAGAACCGCCTCAAACTTATTTACGATGGTCGAGAAACGCCGGAAATTGAAGCTGACCCTCGCGCCGTGAAGCAAATCCTACTGAATCTGATGACAAATGCGATTAAGTTCACACCGGAAGGTGGCGTCGTGACTGTGAATGTGGAGTCGAAGTCTGCGGGTCTGATTGTGAGTGTGTCAGACACAGGCATTGGCATTAGTGAAGAAAACATCAAACGCCTCGCTCAACCCTTTGAGCAAATTGACAGTCAAAATAGTCGCCAGCATGAAGGTACGGGACTGGGACTCGCGCTGTCCAAATCTCTCGTCGAATTGCATGGCGGGAATTTCAATATAAGTTCTGTTATCGGGGAAGGCACAACCGTGACCTTCACACTTCCCGTCTCGGTCATGAAGAAACAGGCCAAACCGATTGGGAGTGAAGTCGGGAGTGAGATTTCACGCCTCGCACAAGATATCGCAGAGGTGCTTGAAACCAGTCACGAGCAGATCGGTGCGGCCACCCCCGGTTCAAAACCGGCCCCCGTTCAAAGCCCGACAACGCCTCTACCCCTTCCGATGGCACCGCCGCATCAAAGCAGCGCCGCTTAAGGCTTTACCAGAACTTCGGTTTCGGGCTTTGTATCGACAAGCTTCGACTTCACCCGGGGAAAGAGAAGCGCCGCGCGCAGGCCCGGTCGATCGGGGTCTCCACCCTTATCGACCGCTGGTAGATCGTCATTATCTGTCATAACAAATTCTGCTTGGTGAAGATCGGCGACGGCCTCGACAAGGGAAAGGCCCAGGCCGCTTCCCGGTAGAGATCTCGATTTATCGAGTCGAACAAACCGTTCTTTCACCCGCTCCCGATCCCAACTCGGGATGCCGGGGCCGTTATCTCTGATGGAAACCTCGACACCACCGCCCCGTCTTTTACGACAGACAAGTGCTACGGCGCCGCCTTCCGGCGTATATTTAATCGCGTTTTCCAAGAGGTTGGAGACGGCCTGTGACAGTAATCCTCTATCGGCGGAGATCAGGGTCTTCGCCGCAATATCCGCCGTAAAACTCAGCCCCGCATCTTCACAGGCCGGTTCGTACAATTCGGCCAAATCATCCAAAATGGGTTTGGGATCGAGGGGTTTGAGAAGCCCGCGCTGTTCGCCGGCCTCTAGGCGAGCAATGCGCAGGACCGAATCAAAAGTGGAGAGTAATTGATCTGCATCCCCTGCGGCTTCATACAGGGTTATCGCTTCATCCGTGTCACCGAGCTCGACGGCTGCCGTTTCCAGACGGGTCCGAAGACGTGTCAGCGGCGTCCGAAGGTCATGCGCCACACTGTCACCCGCATAGCGCATAGCAGACATGAGGCGGGAGATATGGTCCAACATGGCGTTCAGATGTTCTGCCAGCAGGTCCATCTCGTCTTCGGAATAATTGCGCGGGGCGCGACGGTCCAAATTTCCCGCCCGTACATCGGTCGCAAGGCGGTTGAACCCCTCGACACGCAGGGCAAAGCGGCGCGAGACGAAGAAGGAGGAGAGCAGGCCCAGAAAGAGCGCGATACCGGAAGAGGTCAGGATCGCGGTCCGAACACGTTCGCCCGTGCGCATGACGGCCTCGACATCCCGCCCGACGATCAGGCGCAGGACAGGTTTGTTCTCGAGATAGATATAATCGGTCGTAATGCGCCCGCGATTGGATTCGATATTGTCTTCGCCGTCCACCGGCTTTTCAAACACGATTTCGGTCTTGTCTTTTTGCAGCGTTTCCGCGTCCAGAAAACCTTCGCCGAGATCTTCGGGCTGCAGCCCCAAATTCCCGATTACGCCTTCTTCCGTTTGCAGAATGTAAAGCCGTTCATAGGAGAGACCACGAAGGATGATGGCGCGACCGACGGGCTCAAGACCGGCTTCGGTATAGATGCGGCGGTAAAGCGGAGAGTCGGGTGTCGCGAATTGGCTGAGAACGCCAGACTGTTTTGCGAGCAAAATGGCGCGTTCGCCACTCTCCCGATATTCCGTTCTGAGTTCGGCAATTTCCGCATCAATCGAACGGTCTACGCGGCGCAATTCGCTCTGCACCACGGCGTAATAAACATAGCCCAGCGCCACAAAGAGCGAGAGCACAAAGAGCAATGCGCCCAGCAGAGATAATCTGAAGAGCGTGTTGCGATAGAGTTTACGAATTGAGCCAACCATCGGGCTCGCCTACAGACTTAGACCTGCAAACGATAGCCCGCACCGCGCACGGTATGCAAAAGGGGTTCGTCAAATTCTTTGTCGATCTTCCCGCGCAGACGCGAAATATGGACGTCGATGACATTTGTCTGGGGGTCAAAGTGGTAGTCCCAGACCTTTTCGAGCAACATCGTGCGGGTCACAACACGTCCGGCATTGCGCATCAGACATTCCAGCAAACGAAACTCGCGCGGCTGCAGCAGAATTTTCTGTCCGTCGCGGCGCACAGTCCGCGCGAGGAGGTCCATCTCCAACCCGCCGACCTTCAGCTTTGTGACAGCGGCGGTCGGGTCGGACCGTCGGCCAATCGCTTCGACACGTGCGAGAAGTTCCGTGAAACTATAGGGCTTGGCGAGATAATCATCGCCGCCCGCCCGCAGGCCTTCGACCTTCTGGTCAACTTCGCCCAATGCGGACAGGATCAGCACGGGAACGGCATCGCCGTCCTCCCGCAAATCGGCGAGCACTTCGAGGCCGTCACGCTTGGGCAGCATTCGGTCCAAAATCAGCGCATCATAATCTGCGGCACGGGCCATTTCGAGACCGAGATCTCCGTCGGGTGCGAGGTCTACGACATGGCCAGCCTCCATTAAGCCCTTGCGGACATATTCGGCGGCGACCGAGTCATCTTCGACGACTAATATTCTCATTTCTTTTTTCTCCATAGGTCCCCACCCACTTTCTTAAATTGATACCGCCTTGCTATAAGGGCAGCACCATAAATGTTTCCTGTCCGTCTTTTCTACGTACGTTCAGGAGGATATCTGTCTGCCCATTCGTCCTTGCATTCAGGACAATGGACTTCCATTTTCTAACTTCGGCAATCGGCTGTGAATCTGCTTCGAGTAAAACCATGCCGAGTTTAAAGCCTGCGCTCTCAGCCAAACTGCCCGGCTCAACACTCTCAACATACACGCCGACCTGATCGGAGCGCATATTAATGGCGGAGCGGAATTCCGCTGAAATATCCAACAGGTGCAAACCCGTATCGATATTGACCTTCGGCAGAGACGGATCACGCGGCGGAGGCGGCACGGGCAGGCCCTGCGCTTCCGCACTCTTGCGCTGGAGGTCATATTTCTCCGGCCGCTCACCGATTTGAACGTCGAGGGAATATGTCTGCTCGTTCCGCTCATAAATGAATTTGGCAACTTTGCCGGGCATAATATCGGCGATAGCACGTGTCGCCTCGACGGAATTCCGCACGGTCTGGCCGTTAATGTTCAGGATGATGTCATCGACTTGCAGACCGTAAATATCCGCAGGACTTCCCGCCAGAATATCGTTAACGGTCGCGCCGGATTTATAAATTCCGGGCTCGCCTTCTAGCTCGAAGGTCGCGGTCCGCAGGCCTGCGCCAAGATAGCCGCGACGGACGAAACCGTCCTTGCGGATAGAGTCAATAATCTCCTCCGCCGTGTGATGCGGGATGACAAATGCAATCCCGACACTCGCCCCAGTGGGAGAATAAATCGCAGAGTTCACGCCGACAACATCGCCTTCGAGGTTAAAGAGCGGTCCACCGGAATTGCCGCGGTTAATCGTGGCATCCGTCTGGATATAATCGACATAGGAGCCGCTATCGACCTTCTCGCGCCCAATCGCAGAGATGACGCCGAGCGAGGTCGACTGACCAATCCCGAACGGATTACCAATCGCGACAACCCATTCGCCTATGCGGAGCTCGTCTTTCTGATGAAAGTTCACGTAAGGAATGCGCTCATCCGTATCGATACGAAGCAAAGCGAGGTCTGTTTCTTCATCTGTGCCGATAATGCTGGCCGGATATTTGCGGCCATCATTGAACTCGATATTGATGTACGTCCCGCCCTCAATGACGTGATAATTCGTGACGACTTCCAATTCGTCGGAAATGATAAAGCCGGAGCCCTGCCCCTCGGATGTTGTCTCACCACTTTCCGTTGTCACAACGATATTAACCACGGACGGACTGACGCGGTCCACAAGATTGGCAATAGACGGAAGCGCACTGATCGGCATATCCATCAAGTTTGTGCCAATTGGAGGCTGTGGATTAGCTTGCGGCAGGGGCAGTCCCGCTTGCAGTTCAGGCGCAGGATTTGGAACGACGGTCAGATTTGGCTTTTCAGCCTCGCCCATATCGCGCAGCGATTTAAACTGCGTCTCGGACATGGGCGCGTCCAATACGACTTCATACTTATCCGAGTCGGCATAAATTACGGTTGCATCTTGGGCGATGACTTGCGGTGCAAGTCCAAACGCCATCACGCTTCCCAATAATGTCAGTTTCATTTTGGACACGGGAGTCCCCTTCTTCGCTTACCAGACTGCAAGGGTTCAGATGACCCAATGCTGTCCAAAACATGACGAAACATCCATATAGGGATGATTTCACATCAGCGCCGAAAAAATCCGTAAAAATAATTGTTTGCAGGCATCGGGCGCAGCTCGGATTGATTAAAGCCGTTGAGTGCGAAGATATGTTTAACAAAGTCTGACTCGCGTACGCCCCAGGCGCAATTTCGTGATTTTAGCGAGGCATCAAAGTCGAGATTGGACGGAGCAGAATCCTCGCCGAAGAGATAGGGTCCGTAAAGCCAGACAGCCCCCCCATCTTTGACCAGCTTGGCTGCGCCCCGCGCCAAACCTTCCAGCGCCTCAACTGGCGCAATGTGAATCATATTTGCGCAGAAAATGGCATCATATTCGGACAGCGCTTTTGTCCAGTCGTCTGTCGTATCAATCTCTAGCGGCGCGGGCAGGTCCAGACCGGAATGGGCAATCCACGCCGATTGGCTTTCCCGCGACTCCGCATTGGGATCAGAAAATTGCCAGTCCAGATCTGGACGCGCCACGAGGGTCGTGATGCCGTGCTGTCCGGTCCCGCTCGCAATCTCGAGGACCTTTGCATTTTGCGGTAGGACACGCGCCAGATGCTCCGCTATGACTTCACGGTTTCGTCCCGCAGACGGCGAAAACAAACGTCCATCCTCCTCTATCCGAGCTTCCAATGCGATAGGTTTATCCGTCATGTATCTCTCGCGATGGGAAGGCGTAAGACAGCTTTCAAACCACCAATACTGGCGCGGTCTAATCTTAGTGATCCCTTATAAGCCTGTGCCAAATCATCAACGATAGACAGCCCCAAGCCGCTGCCTGGCGTCGCCTCGTCCAATCTCGCACCGCGTTGAAGGGCCGTCGCATATTCTTCCGGCGTAAGACCGGGGCCATTATCCTTGACCGTAACCAAACAAAAGCCTTCATCCTCAAGCTTGACCTCAAGCTCGACACGGTCGGTCGTCCATTTGGCGGCATTGTCCATCAGGTTTCCGACCATATCTTCCAGATCGCGCGGCGCACCGCGGAACATCAAACCTGTCTCCCCTGTGCGGACAATCTGCAAATCCTTATCCCGATAGATGCGCGGTAGCGTTCGGACGAGACCGTCTATGATCGGGTCCATCTCCGCCCGCACACCGATGGCCTGCCCGCGTGCCGCCGCCCGTGCACGGCGCAGATGATGGTCAACCTGTTGCGCCATAGATTCGGTCTGTCGCGACACAACTAAGGAGTTCGTGACGTCGCCCATGGCAGCTTCGTTCCGTAAAACTGCAATCGGTGTTTTCAACGCATGGGCCAGGTTTCCAACATGCGTTTGCGCACGATCAACGACAGATTTATTATGCAAGATCAGAGAGTTAAGCTCGCCTGCCAGCGGTGCAATCTCAGGCGGGTAGACGCCTTCGACCTCTGCCGCACGTCCCTCCCGTACATCCGCAATCCGCTCACCGAGGGCAAAGAGCGGTCTGAGGCCAAGGCGGACCTGTGCGTAAACGGCAAAAATCAGCCCAAGCGTCAGAATGACAATCATCGTCACCGCCGTTAGTGTGAAGGTCCGAATGGCACTGATAACAGGCGTACGGTCTGCCGCTGCGAGAACGATAACAGGCGTGTCCATATTCGGAAGAATCACTTGCCGCGCAACGACGCGCAGCGCTTCATTTGCATCAATATCCGGCCCGTCCGTGACAAATCGCACGGGCTCCTGTTCCTGCAGCGCCAGAGAAGACCGAACAGTTGCACTTATGGGTAAAGAGGAGCCGTAGAGTGACCGCGAAGAGAGCCGCGGTATGATATCATTCCGGTCATTGGCTTCGCCAATCATCCAGTATTTTCCTGACAGTGCCCGCTGATAACGCGGGTCGGGCAATTCCCGTGACAGGCGGAGAGCGCCGTCATCCGCGACCTCGACGCTCGCGATCAATCCAATGACGGCTGATTCCAGCGGCTCGTCAAAGGCCCGATAGGTCGAATTTCGCGACAACCATGTCAGGGCAAGTGCCGTGATAATCAGACCCGGAACAGCCCAGAGGGCCGCTGCGCGAACAAGAGAGGAAACCAGCGATGGCGGCTGGCGTCGGGTCATTTAAGTGTCAGCGTTTTCAGCATCCGGATCGAGCAGACGATAGCCCAGACCGCGCACGGTCTCGATCCGGTCGGTCCCGATCTTTTTCCGCAGACGCCCTACAAAAACTTCAATCGTGTTCGAATCACGGTCAAAATCCTGATCGTAAATATGTTCGACCAGTTCTGTCCGTGAAATCACGCGACCCTTATGCGACGCCATATAGGACAGCAGGCGGAATTCATGGCTCGTCAATTTGATCGCCATACCGTCAACAAAAGCACGCGCAGCCCGGTTATCAACCATGAGATCGCCAATCTCTATCGTGTCCGTCGTGTGACCCGCCGCGCGACGCAGCAGCGCCCGCAGCCGCGCCATGAGTTCTTCGGTATGGAAAGGCTTGGTCAGGTAGTCATCTGCCCCGGCATCGAACCCAGCGACTTTTTCGGACCACTGATCTCGAGCCGTTAAGATCAAGACAGGGAACGTCTTCCCATCCGCCCGCCATTTCTGCAAAACACTCACGCCGTCAATTAGGGGCAGGCCCAGATCCAAAACCACAGCGTCATAAGGTTCCGTATCGCCAAGGAAGTGACCTTCCTCACCATCCGGCGCAACGTCCACGGCATAGCCCGCATCCTTAAACGCAGATTTAAGCTGGCGTGCCAAATCGGCATCATCTTCGACAATCAGAATACGCATGGGGGACCTTTCGCGCAAAATAGTAAAGGAGTCGGCGGTTGGGTTACTTTTTGACGCGTCCGGTATTGGCGTCAATATAAACATCGACAACTTTGCCATTCTTGGCAATCACGCGGACGCGGTAAGTATCGCCGCGGCGGGAAATATCCACGACTTCGCCGCCTTTGACACGGGACCGAGCGATGGATTTCGCTTCAGCCGGTGAGACGGAGCGCTGGGCTTCCAACACAATATCCATGCTATAGGATTGAGCAAAGCCCGGCGCGGCAGCACCGAGGCTCAAAACAGCCGCTAAAGCTGCGGAAAGGATATGACGTTTCGTCAACATTTCTGTGGTTTAGCCGTTCGCCCCTGAACACTTCCTGAATAGCTCTCTTAAGCCCTATTCAAGTTAAGACAATCTAAATCAAGCCCGCCCGCAGATCATGTTTCTCGCCATCAGGTAATTGTGCAGCCAACACGCTCGCGCCCGCCATTTCACCGCGCGTCAGTTTGATCTGCGGCGTGATATAGAGGTCGCCCGTCCCGTCCTTGGCGCGCACACCTTTCCCGCTCAGGCGGAAGCGCTTGCCACTATTCGTACCCGCCGGAATATTCAACGAGACCTTCCCCGTAGGCAGATCAATCTCGACTTTCGTACCCTTTAGGGCCTCAGAGAGGGAAATAGGCACGTCGAGTTTTAAATCATTGCCGTCGCGCACCAAATTGCGATGCGGCAGGACCGTGATTTTCACGCGGGCATCGCCCGCCGGACCGCCATTGACGCCGGCTTTGCCCTTACCGCGCAAACGTACAGTTTGACCGTCCTTGATTCCCTTAGGAAAACGCACACTTAGTCCACGGCCCAAATCCTTTACCCCACCTGTTAAGGCATCAATTAGGGTCATTTTTAGCGTATAGCGAACATCTTCACCGCGTTGTGGCGGGGCTTGGCGCTGTTGAAAACCACCCCCGCCGCCCATGCCGCCTGCACGGCGACCGCCGCCCATATTCATGCCAAAGAGCGAGGAGAACAGGTCGGACATGTCGTCCTGACCGCCCATTCCGCCAAACCCGCCAAAGCCCGTATCCATGCCGCCCTGCGCATTGGCATGGCGAAACCCGCCAGCAAACGGGTTTTGCTGCTGGCCGGAGGCATCGACCTGCCCCGTATCATATTGGCGGCGCAAATCCTCATTCGAGAGTAGGTTATAGGCCGCCGTGACCTCCTTGAACTTCGCCTCAGCCGCTGGATTATCAGGATTCACATCCGGATGGAGGGTCTTGGCCAGCTTGCGATAAGCCGACTTGATCTCTTTATCCGTCGCGGTTTTGGGCACGCCCAGTAATGTATAAGGATTCTTCGCCATAGTGCGGTAGAGATAGGTCAGTTTGACGCGGTTTCAACGGGTTAAACGATGATTTCCGCGCGCGGCCCTTCACCTGTGAGCGTATCGAGTTGCGCGACGGAGACTTTGACACCCGAACCCGTCAAGATGGGTAGTGTGGCAGAGATTCCCGCCACATCAATCTCCTCCGTCTCCCACTTCACACGGAACACGGCATTCGGGTCAATTTCGTTCGACTCGTCGCGATTACGGGGTATCCAATCCAGACGAGTCATCTCTCCCTCGGCTGTCACGGAGAGATGGACGGGTGAGAGCGGTCTGCGATGCGCGGCCCTATATGTAAAAGTGGCGGGGACGCCGGACCGTCCGCCTGCCTTGATCGTGACCTCAACCTCCTGCCCGAGAAAATCATCCTCTACGGGCAGCGTCGCCAGTCCACCGTCCAGCGCAATAATCCTAGCCCCTGCAGGGACGCGGAAAACTTGCCCGTCATCGGAATTGGACAAACCGCGCAAAAGCGTTTTCAGGCGGTAGCTCTCCGGCCCCGTTAGCACGATATCCGCCGCGCCGATGATTTCCCAGCCCTTCGCGGTTTCAATCGCAAAACGGTTTCGACCCGCCATCACATCTGCCTCCGACCGTGCGACGAGTTGCGCGCCGGGCATCCAGATGTTGAGTTCGCCTGTCCGGTCCCAGACACCTATTGGTCCTACTCGTAAGTCTGACGTCGTGCCCCCAATTCTGACAGGCGCTTCAACTGTGACGGAGATGGAGTCTAAGGATAAAATCGCAGGTCTGAACGGGTCCATCAGGGCGCCAAGTTGCGGCCCCTCCGTACCCGGAAATTCGAAGGTCGCGGCGACGGGTTCAGAAACCCAGACCGGATTTTCACTCCGCCCCGTATCAGACCCCGTCACGACCGCATCAGCTTTCCGATCCGACATCAGAACCGCTCCGACATCGAGCTGATCGCCGCGTTGAAGCGTGACGATTTGCCAGACGCCCGCCGTCTCCGGCAAGCGAATCCGCCCACCCACGGAGACGTCATCCGCTGCCATGGGCGAGAGCGAGAAGCGCGCCATCTGCCGCGCAGGTTCGCTCTGCGCCAAGAGGTGGTCGACAATGCGCCGCGCTTGACCGGGGTCGAAAACGATGGGGGCTTGCAGATCGGCAATCCGGACCGTTTCAGCCAATTCATTTCGCGCGGACACTGTCGCCGTCTGGTAATCGCGACTGGCGTCGATAAAGGTCAACCGCGCATCCTTGAGCGAGGCGGTATTATCCTCAGTGCTGAACGTTACAAGTCCGCCTTCTCTGTCGATGAAATTATTTAATTCCAGTGAGATTATAGGCGTTTCCGAAGGGGTGAAGAAGTGGACGATACCGCCCTCTTCCGCGAGAGAAATGTCATAGGCCTGCATCAAGGCGGAGAGCGCATCCCGCGCGCGCATCGGACGATCAATCGTAAAACCCGAGACAAGACCGGAGACGCGGCTGACATCAATGTCGAACAGCCCCGCTTCCGCGCAAATATCGGTGATCACATCGGCCAGAAGAACCAGTCCCGTCCGCCCATTAATCCAATGCCCCGTTTGCCAGTTCTGGCCGTCCGACCAAGTATCCGTGCGGGCCGGAAAATCTGGATAAGGCCGGGCATCCCAGGCCCAGACTGCCATGGCGGAACTATCGATCATCCGCTCGCCCGACACACCGGAAACGGGATTATTCGCGGCGTTCTCCCAATATCCCATCATCGCCTCCAGATAACGTCTTTGTATGAGATCATCGCGGGAACCGTCTGAATAATATGGGATATCTGATTCAATGGATTGCCCGTCAGAGAAGATGTTGGGTTGGTTCGCGCCGAACCTCACGGCGGGGCAGCCGATCTCCGTCAACCAGAAAGGTTTGCTTTCCGGCACCCAATCTGTCGGGGATTGCTCAACGCCGCCAATGCGGTTGCGATGCTCATTTTTCCACCAATTTCGGAGGTCTTTATAGCGGTAGATCCAGTCGGAAATCGGCGTTCGGATCTGCGCATCCCGGTCCGCATCCGATGCATAATACCACTCATAGCCTTCCCCACCCTCGATATTGGCAGAGAGATATTCGGGCGCGTAAGGATGGTCAAAATTCGCGCCGTCCACATGGTCACCCTCCCGCCAATCGGAGAGTGGAAAATAGGCGTCAATCCCGACCGCCGTGATTGCGGGATGAGACCATAATTCATCAAGATGAAAGTTTACGTCACCGCTTCCGTCTTGGGGATGGAATCCAAAATATTCCGACCAATCGGCGGCATAAGTTATACCCGTATTCGGCCCCAACATCGCACGAACATCACCCGCCAATTCCGCCAGTTTTTCCACCGCCGGAAAACGGTTCGAGGCATCGCGCAATGTCGTCAACGCGACCATTTCAGACCCAATGACAAAGCGGTCCACGCCGCCCGCCCGTCGCGCCAGATTGGCCTGGGTCAGGATATAATTGCGAAAGCGATTATCGGGACCCCGGTGATGGTCTTCGCCCGCGCCGAGAGTGAAATCGGACCCCTGCGCCGTCCCGAAAAAATCATTGATATCGCCCCGCACACCATTCGTCCCGTCACGGTGGGACGTCACCCGCCCTCGCCACGGGAAGCCCTCTACATCCATCATCAGAAACGGATAGAGCGTCACCGTCATCCCGCGTCCGCGGATCGCGCGAATGGCCTGAATGATGCTCTCATCAGAAGGTGTGCCGCCAAAGTTTGGACGGCCCCCATTGGCGACCGACTCGCCATCCGTACTGACCAACCAGGCCGAGCCGCGATTGTCGCGCCCGACCTGCCACTCGCTGTTCCGAACATTTCGAAAATCCTGCTCGACACCGGGCCTAATTTCACAGTCCGCCGCCCGCATCGACGTCCCGAACCAGCTATTGATAATCGACACATTTCGACAATTGGGAAGCTGCGCCTGTAGCTGGTCCAGCGCCAATTCGATATCCGCCTGCCCCGACAGATTATTCATATTCATTGGACGCGTCTGACCGGGGCGTTGGCTTTCCTCGATAATCGTCGTGGCATAGGCAAACTCCCCCGATCCGGGCAGCAGGTTCACCGATTGGACAAGGCTTTCCAACCGTCCCGATTGCCGCCCCGCCCGCACGACCTCCACATTGATCTGCGGCAGGCGGGAACCGTATTCATCCAGCGGAAAGTCCTCGAACACGAGATAGGCCGTCCCGCGAAAGGCCGGGACGGCTCTGGGTTCTGTCGCTGCGATAATTGGGTCGGGCGCTTGGGTCTCGGTCCCCCGATAAACCCGCATATCCAGCCCCACTGTTGCGAGCGGCACCCCATTCGCCCAAATCCGGTCCACGCCAAGAATTTCACCCTCACAGAGGCCAATCGCAAAACTAATAGTATAGCTAAAATTCGTCTGTGTCGGTCCGCCGCCCTTCCCGCCCACGGATTCTTCCGTCGAGGTCTCACGCACATGGCTTGCCCAAATCACCTGCCCCGCCAGTCGCACACGACCGAAAACCCGCGCCATGGGCGCACCGTCCCGACTGGTTTGCAGATGAAATCCGTCCAGCCTCGGCCCTTGGAAATTGCGATTATCGAATGCACGGCTGATATAGCTCGTCGCCGTCGCAATCGCGATCTGGCTGGCCGTATTGACGAGGGCCTGTCCGGCAAATTGTGCAGCCGTCGTGGCGAGATTGGCCATGATTTACTCCTGTGAGAGCGGTGGAAAGGCAAAGCTAGCGACGTGACGCCGCTGCCAGAAAGGAACCAGATGTGATTCCACGACCGCCTTGCCCCAATAGGCGTGGAGCAGCGTGTCGGGCGCGGAGAGAATACCGATATGTTTGCACGGCGCAGTGGGCGTCATGCGGAAAAGGAGCGCATCCCCCGGACGTGGCGTGGCAATCGGCGTGAGCCACCGCGCCGCCGCATCGCGCAAGGTTTCTTCACCCGATTGCTCCGCCCAGTCCGGCGTGTAGGCGGGCGGGGTTTCCGGCTCTGCCCCATAAAGCTCCCGCCAGATACCACGAATGAGGCCGAGACAGTCTGTCCCCGCGCCCTTCACGCTCGCCTGATGCCGATAGGGCGTGTCGAGCCAGTCTCGCGCGAGGCGCAGGATTTCGGCCCTCAACTGTGGATCGCTCATAATCGGTAACGCGAACTTCCATCGCGGCGATCTGCGGATCGTATATCGGATTGCAGCGCGTCATCGCCGAGGAGGTAGGGGAAGCCACGGAAATTGAGCGTGTTCGCGAACTGATCCCGACAGGCGAGAAAGGTGCGCGGGCAATCCGTGTCTTCGGGAAAATCTGTGATGTTTAATCCGCATCGTGTATCCCCAAAACTCGCATCGCATTGGCGGGAAAAGACGCGGCCTGTGGACCGGTCGAGCAAGCTGGCGAGGCCGAGCCATTCGGCTTCGAACCGATCTCCATTTTGAGAGATGTCACCGATGCGTCCCTCACTCAGAAGGACTGTCTCACCACGCCGCCAATCATGCCGGAATTGCGCGATACGGGCCGTGTCCAATGCGCCGTCGCGAATGGCTTGCGGCGAGAGATTTGGGAGGTCGAGAACGGTTTGAAGCGTGGCGCTATCCGCCGCTAATCCGGCCTGTGTTTCAATGAGGGAACTCTCCGCCCCGCTACGTGGAGAATAGGTCACGCCGTCTATATTTAAGTCCACATCATGATCGGTCAATCCGATGGTGGACCCGTCCTTCAAGGTCAGCCGCCAGAGGAAGCAGAGTGTCGTAACCTCAGACATAATCCTGCACCTCGATCAGGGGGATGTCCTGAATTTGCGTCGCGCCGAAATCATCGAGAACAATGTCGAGCACGTCGGAGCCGAAACGGACGGGAACATCGAATTCGAAGCCGGCTGTGACGATGGCCCCAGTATTTGGCGGCATCGCAAAGATGATAATTCCGGAGAGGAGATCGACGTCAAATTCTGTTGTAACAATGCCATCAATCGCGGCGACAACCGTGCCCGCAACAGGTTTTGTGATGGGCCGCCAATAAGTATATGGCGCGTTACCATAGGCTTTGCGAAGTTGAAAACGGGTCGTCTCTCCATCGCCATATCCGAGCCGTTGATCTGTCGGCGCAATTAAATTCGAACTCGCATGATCCAATGGGTCGCGAAAGCGGAAAGCGTATAAAGGCCCATATCTCGCCTCAAAGAATGACATAATTTCAGTGGCTTGTTCCGAGGACTTCAATCCTGCGACGGCGTTGTAACGTCGTTTGGAATGACGATGTGGAGCATTTCTAACTTCGCCGCCACTTGCCAGCGGAAGGATTGTGGTGCGCCGCACGGGGCCACCACTCGCGCCGAAAGCGAGGTGGAGCGGGAAGCGGATATCGTGAAAATCTGTCATGTTTTATCCTGTTCGATTTTGGGCTTTGCCGACGGCCTGCGCGACCCGTGCGGCGATCTGCGCTCCGGAGACTTGCGGGCCGGACGCGCCTGAATTCTGCGGCATGGAAAGGTTGACGGTGACGGATGAGCCGCCGCCTGAAATCGCACCGGAGAGCGAATTAGTCAGCGAACCCACAAGGCTTTCGAGTGGCGCGGTAATGAGTTGATCGACGGCCAATCGCGCGAAGTCAGAAGCGATACTTTCTGCGAGGGAGTTAAATGAGAGTTCCCCCGATCGCGCGGCCCGTTCGAGACTGTCCGCAATGCGATCCCCCGCCTGTTCAAACACATTGGCGAGCCCATTGGCGGCCTCCGCGCCCGCTCCATTGGCAAAATTATCGAGCGCATTTGCGGCGCTATCTTTCGGGTTCATTTGACCCTCCTTCATCAGGAAATAATGTGAGCAATGCGTCCAGAGCCTCGCGGTCAAATCCACTTGGTTTCGCGCCGTCCAGAAGCGTCAGCCAATCCCGCACGGGCATGGCCCAAAACTCTGACGGTATGAGTCCAAACCGGCGAATGGCGATCTGTTGCCAGCTTTCAAACGGCCAGCTCATGCGCCCAATCCTTCGGCAATGACGGCGGCAATATCCGGCAGAAATTTTGCGAGTTCATCTTCCGGAATTTCCGCCGCAGGCCGTGGTGTTGCGAGCGCACTGACAAGGCCCTGCCACACCCCCATATCCCCGCCGCGCCCGGCTTGACGAAGCCGATTGGCAAGCGCTGCGGGACTATCAGACCCCGTCACATTCGCGATCTCCGCCAACGCCGAGACGGTGAGCCGCAGGCGTGTTTCCACGCCGTCAATCATCACGATCCGGTCCCCCGGACGGAAACCGCTCATAGTGGTGCAAATTCAGGCACGCCCGCACTGGACAAGCTCAATTCAAATTGCGCTTCGCCATTGTAACTGCCCGCATAGGACAGGCCCGTGACGAGAAATGCCCCTGTAACTGTCCCGAAATCGGGAATGACGAATTGGCAGTCCTGCACTGCTTGCTCGAAAAAGGCCGCGCGGATGAGCACGTCCGAGCCCGCATCGCGGAACACGCCTGTGCCGGAGATTTCCGCTGTGCGGATGCCCGCGCCGGGGAGCAATTCCTTCCACCCTTGCGACGCCGTATCCGTCACATCCACGGGCCGCGCGTTCAGGCGCAGGGTCTTCGTCCGTAATCCGGCGACGGTCGCATATCCCGCACCGTCTTGAATTTTTAGCAGCATTTGGCTGCCCCGTTGCGCGCTCATATGGCATCTCCTTGAACTGTGAATGACAGGCGCAAAACGCCGTGACGGGTGAAGCCGTCCGGCGCGCGCAGAATGTCGGAATAAATCGGATTGGCGCTGCGCACGGCGATATCGCCTGCAGCCGTGAGTGTCTCCGCCGTCAGTGCCGCATTCACGCGGCGGATGAGGGTCAGGACCTCCGCCCGTCCCGCATAGCGTGACCAGATATGCAGCGTCATTTGATGGGCCGAGAGCGGCGTCTCATCCGCGCCAATATCTTCGGACCGCATCGCGCCATAGGTGAGATAGGGGAAGACGGGATCTTCAGGCGCGGCGTCATAGAGACGCGGCGGTTCCCCAAAACTGTCCTGCACGTGGAAATCATCGCGCAGCACGGCATGCACCGCTTTCGCCAGCGCTTCGGCATGGTCAGTCATCATTGTTTTTCCTCCTCACAGATCAGGTGCAACCGCTCGCCCCGCGTATCGGGATCGCTCGCCGCGACAACGCGGAGGATACGGTCACCCCAGACAAGCCGCGCCCGTTCCGGAAAATGTGTTTGGTAGCGGATAGTCACGAGATAGCTCTGCGTGACGGAAAGTCGCCCATTCTCGCGCGTCTCTGAAATCGCGCGGGGCTGGATGGCCGCCCAGAGCCCGCGTTGAAACGCCCAGGTCGTAATCGTCCCGCCGAGATCATCCGCCACAGTTTCCGGCGCGTAGAGCCCGATACGCTTTCGCAATTGCCCGATCATAGCCGCACTCCCCGGTAAGGTTGGAGCAAGGCCCCCACCATCAGTGGCAGCGGCGGGATATCGCCCTCGCGATGCTCATAAAGATGCGCGACGAGCAGCAGCAGCGCCTGTCTGAGGGGTGTCGGGATGTCTGACGGGTCCGTGCCGTACCCTGCCGTAAATCCGATTTCGCAGACCGTGCCATCCGGCACATCGATGCGGAAACTGGCGGGGCGGGCTTTCAGATTGGCCGTATAGTCCACATCCTCGCCCTCCACTCGCACGGCCTCGACAGAGGTCACCGGATAGCGGTTGAGATAGACACACCCGCCACGCACGCGCTTGGTCAGAAGCTGTTGACGGGTGATAAGACTGGCGCAAATGAGCGGCTCGATCTGCCGCGCCGCCGAGTCGATGAGGTCCGTGATGAGCGCGTCCTCATGGTCATGGTCAACGCGCAGAAAAGTTTTCGCCGCCGAAAGGGTCACGGGACCGGTGGGCGGCGGGGAGAGATCGGTAAGGGTCATAGGGTCTCGCAAGGTGAAAATGAAAAAGGCCCGCCGAGTGGCGAGCCTGTGTTGGTTGGAGTTTCCTCTCCCCGAGGAGAGGTATTTAGCTTTAGGCCGCTTTCAAAACCTTGATCGCGTCAAAGTCCTGCACGCCACCGCCGACACGTTTCGTCGTGTAAAACAAGACGTAAGGCTTGGCGGAATACGGGTCGCGCAGGACGCGCACGCCCTGACGGTCGGCGATCAGGTAACCGCGACGAAAATCCCCGAACGCGGCGCAGGCCTGTCCCGTTGAGACATCCGGCATGTCCTCCATCTCGACG
The DNA here is from genome assembly GCF_050271975.1 of Litorimonas sp. WD9-15. Classification (NCBI taxonomy): domain Bacteria; kingdom Pseudomonadati; phylum Pseudomonadota; class Alphaproteobacteria; order Maricaulales; family Robiginitomaculaceae; genus Litorimonas; species Litorimonas sp. WD9-15. The sequence goes on along the minus strand of NZ_CP189850.1, from coordinate 1,629,635 downwards.
AGATTATAGCCGAGTAAGCTGGACGGCGTGCCGGCCGCTTCCGACGGTCGCCAGATGTAATTCCCTTCCGTGTCCTTGAACTTCCGGACTTCATTAATCGTCCGGCGGTTCATGACGAAACTGCCATTCGTGCGGTAGCGGGAATTGGGCGCGTAGAGCAGGTTGAGCAGGTCATCCGTCTCAAACACACCCGCTTCACCCGACAAGACCTCACCAATTTCACCGAAACTCTGCAAGCCGTCGGGACGGGAGGTATAGGACAGGAACCCGCGCGGTTTATTCACACCATCGCCATTCACGAACGCCGCCGTTTCCTGCGCGGCAAAGACGTCGCGGACCTCATCGGCCAGCCAGGCATCGACATCGGCGACGCTGTCATCCAGCAGGGCCTGCGTCGCGGCGGGCATGGCGTAGAGTTCGCCCGCCGGGAAATCTAGCAATTCGAGTTGCGGCGCATCGGTTTCGACCCGTGCCTCGGTCTCGCCCGCCCAACCGGATTGTGCACCGGAGGCCGCCACAGGTTTGCGGAACGCGGTCGCCCCAATCGTCCGCACCGTGGCAAGGCCACGCATGGGAGAGGTTTCGAGCAGCGCCGAATCGATACGGGATTCTGTTTCAACAGGCGCAATCAAGCCGCCCTCCCCGTCCACGCTGGACAGGGATTTGCCCTCAAGCGCGGAGGCATCCCCCGTGCGGATAAAACTGGCCCAGGCCGACTTGGCTTCCGTGCCAGAGGCCGGTGCGAAGCCGGGCCGTGCGCCGGAGAGAGTCAGGTTTTCGATACGCTTGGTCTGCGCATCCAGTGCCGTATTCAGGCGGTCGACCTTTTCGGAGAGCAGCGGATCCGGCGAGGATTTCGCTTCGATTTCCGCGAGGCGCGCATCATTGGCGTCGCGGAAGGCGGCGAAGGTGGTGGCGAAATCCGCTTGAGCTGTTTTTAGCTCAGGCGTCATTTTTGTTTGTAGTTCAGGGGTCACGCAATTCTCCTATTGTGGTCTGCGTTGTCATTGAGAGTGTCGCCGATTTGAGTGATCCGCGCAGAGCGCAGCATCGGGAAGGCGACGACGGACACCTCCCAAAGGTCAAGGTCGAGCAGATTTCGCCCGACTGTTGTTTTACTGGACCGATTGGTCCTGTATCCGATGGATAATCCGGTCACGGCATATTCCTGCACGAGGCGGATGGTCTGATCGGCCAGTTTCGCGCCGGACAGGATACGCCCCGAGACGAAGAGACCGTGACGGTCTTCGATCACACGGTCCCAGACGCCAATCGGTGTATCGGTCTTATGCCCGAACAGCATGGGCAGTTTTTCCATCCGCGCCAGCAGCGAGGCCGCAAATGCGCCCCGCGCCACACGGTCACCGGACAGGTCCACCTGCCCGAAAACACTGGCATAGCCGGAGATTTTAAGGTCATTTATCACGGAGCAGCTCTCTTTCTATGCGGGACAGGCTCTTGGCCATTTCGCTCGTACGGCCTTCCAACCGGGCGAGACGTTCGGAAATATCCGCCGTTCCGGCATGTTGTTGTTCCAACGCCGCCAAACGCGCCGCAGCAGAGCCGGCCCAGATCAGGCCAGCCCCCGTCTGCGCAAGAACTGTGAAAATCAATCCAATTGTGACCGTTCGGTCCAGTTGAAAAGCGCGGTAGACGGGCACGGGGTCGGGGATGGGATGAATATTCATCGCACGCCCTCCCCGCTTCCGGTCTCCAGCCCCGCGATCTCTCGCGCCTCTGCCTCGGTTACGAATGTCGCTTCCGACAGACGTTTCCACAGCACAGCGCGTTCTTCGGCCAGTGCAGGCACCCGGTCGAGGTCCGGCGCGATTGTCAGGTCATCACCAAAAAAGGCCGAGAGCCAGCCCTGCAACCCCGTCGCGGTCTTACTGACCAGTGGGATGATCGTCTGCCGCCAGAAGGCCTGGTTCGCCTCGCGGTAATTCGCGTATGTATTATCGCCCGGAATGCCGAGCAACATGGGCGGCACGCCAAAGGCCAGCGCGATATCGCGGGCGGCTTCGCGACGAAGTTCCGTGAAATCCATGTCGGACGGCGACAGGGCCAGCGTCTTCCAGTCCAAGCCACCCTCCAGCACCATCGGGCGACCCGCTGCAGCAGGGCCGGAGAAATTGCTCTCCAACTCCTGTTTCAACCGCTCGAACTGATCATCCGTCAGGCGCTCACCGGATTTCGGCGCATGGATCAATGCCCCGCTCGGCCGCGCGGAATTATCCAGCAACGCCTTGGCCCACACCCCACCGCGATTATGGAGTTCCACGGCAGAGGCCGCCGCCGCGAGGGGCGACAGTCCGTGACACTCATCCGCCGGATTGAACAGGCGCATATGGTGGAGAACGCAGCGCCCCGTAGCCGCATCGCGCGGGAAGCGACGTGTAATGCCGTCCCGCACCTGTTCCCACCCCGTCGCGCGACCCTGTGCGTCCGTTCCCATTTTCAGCGTGTCAGGCCGATGCGCGATCAGCGCGATAGGGTCGTCTGCACCAAGAACCGCCTCAAAGAACGCATTCCCGCCGACCTGTAAATATCCGTAAAACGCCTCAAACGTCTCAACCGCGCTCACCCCCGGCAGGCCGCGGTTCAACACCCGCGCCATATTCGCGTCAGATGTACGCAGCGGGACGGACGCCGCAGATTCCGCGATCAGGCGGACGCAACGATGGGCCACCGGATTGCGCGCAAAACCTTCGCGGCAGAGCGCACCGTAATCGCGGTCGGTGCCTGCACCGGCGGCGCGGAGTTGATGAACGATCAGGGGGCGTGCAGCCTTACTTTCTGGCACGACAATGGGGTCGCCGGAGCGACGGAAAGATTTGAACATGTGGGGAGACCTTTAAAACAGTCGAAGACGGGAATTGCGTCGATGGGTGTTTTATAGGGCCGGTTGGGTTAGGTGCGGATCATTCTCTTGAAAATAGCATCAAGTGATTGAAATCATTGACGTCTCATAGCACCTTAAACGTGGACGTAGTTTTTAAGAGCAAGCTAAGGGCTACGCCACCTTAAACAAAGACGGCGTTTTTGGACGTTTGCCCAGCAGCGAATCCGCGATCTTCATCTTATCCCGTAATTCGCGGCGTAGTGGCTCATCACCCTGCATAGAGGCCAGCGTAATCGCTGTGCGGTACGCCGTCTGTGCACGCTCAAAGGCGGGCTTGTCATTCTTTGCTTTGCCCAAGCGCATGAACATATCGCCGAGGGCGACTTGCACGAGGCAGATCTCGGCGGGCGTATCCTCATACTCGTAATAGCGGCGCGTGGCGGAGAGCGCCTCTTCCGCCTGTGAGAGCGGGCCGAGATCATTGGTCTGCCCGGCGAGTTTCACCATCTGCGCGGCGAGTTGCGCATTCAGCAGGGCGAGCTTGGCATCCGTGTTGGCCAGTTCCGCTTCCAACGATTTTTTCTTCTTAGATTTGAATAATCCGAACACGACTCAATTCCCCTAAACGCCTTGGCCTTACACAAGACCAACGTGGTTAAGAACGGTTTAATTCAGTCGCGATTGTGGCGGCAATAAGGTGAAAATCCTCGCCGACCCGCACGCGGCGCAGCGGGATGTCCGTCACTGCGAAAAGCGCGGTCTTCACGCGGTCCGCCTCTGACGGATTATTCGGATCATGCGCCGCTCCGTCCAGTTCAATCGCAAGGACCGAACGTCCCGTGCTATCCGTAATCAGATAGTCCACATGACGCGATTTCACACGCCCGCGCAATGTCCACCGCGCCTTTTCCGGCACGTTCCGTTTTACGCGAATAATATCCTCCAACCGGACTTTGCCATGCAGGTGATAGCCACGCGGCAAGCTCTGCAATAGTACCAGAAAGAACCCCCGCTCCGCCCCGTTCACCCAAAGCGACGGCGCGGCCTCGAACGCGTCCAGCGTACGGTCCGTGATCGGAGAAACGGCAGGCGGGGCGAAAGGTTTTCGACGTGTGCCGAGATAGAGGAGCAGCGCGATAGTGGAGAGGATTAGGAGCGCGAGGAGTTCCATAATTAACTTGAGTGGGAGTCGATAAACGCCTTCAGTAATTCTTTTATTCCGTTTGGAAGATCGCTTTCTTTGTTCCTGTCTGTTGCAAGACGGTACGACCCGCGAATAACAGCGACCAAAAGCACAACAATGGAAGAAAAAGCACCAACAACAATTGCTGTGGATGTAGTTGGGTCAAGTTGACGAAGTGTAGGCCATTTCAAGAAAATCATACCCCACAAACTCAGTGCGACACAAACCACGAACAAACCAACTCCAATGTTCACCCCAAGTCTAATAAGTTTAAGTTGCTTCAGCTCAGCGGTTTGAGCAGATAGATAACCGTGTAGTTTTCTATCCAACTCAGCTCTCGAAGCCGTTCCTTCCAGCAAACCCTCAAATTCATCCCACCGCTCGGCAAGTGTAGCAAGTAATTGTAACTGATCCGGGGTAAGGCCCTCGGCGGCTCCAGAAACGTTGTCAGATGACGGTTGATTTAGTGGATTATCTGTCATCAATCTTGGTAAATAGTTTTATCAATCTTTCGCTCATCAACCAATTGATTGAAATGAGACATCATTTCGTCCTCTGGAATATCCTGATACAAACCGAGGTTCTTTTGCGTGTAGTCCCAAGGCGTATCAGTTTTGTGTGTGATTGATGAAAGAGAAAAGGCAGATTTATTCCCGTATGATTTCAATACATGATCAACAACCAGCTCTTCTTTTGGACTAATACCGTGAGGATAGAAGACGTCACCATCAGCATCCACTAGCAAGTCAGTAACAGCGTTCCGCCCCTTACCCTTTACTTGTTTATAAATACGTGGATATACTGGTCCGAATTGCCAAGCCTCCGGCCTATTCCGTACGAGAGACTTTCCCCTCAGAGCGAGGCTCCAGCCATGTACAAGGTAAACAAGTTTGATTAACTGCATCGCAGTCAGCTTGTCTCCCCCGTTTATAGCGCGCGCCTTGAGTAAGACAGCGTTGGCGATTTCACGAGCGTCAAAACCTTCTTTTTCAAGAGTTTCGGTATGTGGTTCTCTGTGTTGCATAAGATTAACGTATTTGTCCTTAAAGCGACAGTATGAAATAAGAAAGCCTTAAGTGCCGTTCAAGAGGGTCTTAAGCGGCTGTTAAGTTCTTTTAGATTGTTTTCCCCCTCAAACCCACCGCATTCGCGCCACGGCCTGTTCCACCTTCTCCACCATCAACTCTCCCACCGCCCAGACCAGCGCGTCGGCGCGGTCGGGCGAATGGCGCAGGCTGTCCGTTCCCATGAGGCACATTTCCGCCTCCAAGGCATCAAAGCGCCCCGCGTGGCGGACTTTGCCGCGGCGATAGGCTTGGGCGACGGGTTCTGCGCGGCTGCGCTTGTTCCGGTTTGTATGGCGGGTCAGGACGGGGACATTGGGGTCGACCTGCGCGAGGCAGGCCTCGACCATTTCGCCGCCCTGATTGACCTCTGCGATGATCGCATCGGCGCGGTAATGGTGATAGAGCGCAACCGCGCGGTCGGCCCAATCGGCGGGCGAGGCGCGGTGGAAACTCGCATCCTCCAGCACGTAAATCAGGTCGTCTGCGCGTCCCGCGACAACAATCCCGCAAGCATCCGCGCGCGGGCCGGAGGTCGTCGGCGGGTCAATCGCGATGACGATCCGGTCAAGTTCCGGCGCGGCCTCGACCCGACGGTCGGAAATTCCCTGCAAGGTCCAGAGTGCACCCGGCAGTTCTGATAAGATCTCGCCATCCAATTCCTGTTTGCCGAGCGGGCTGCCGCCGTAATTTTCCTCCATCAGGGCCGCAAAACCGGGAGAGAGATATTTCGCATTATCCGCCGTTTTCGATTGGGATATGTGCACGCCTTTCATCGTGACGAGCTTGAGCAGAGACGGCGTGCGTTTTGGCGTCGTCGTGATGACGAGGCGCGGGTCCTCGCCGAGTCGCAATCCCAATCGGAGATTAGACAGGGTATCTTCGGGATAGGTCCAGGCACAGAACTCATCCGCCCAGGCCGCATCAAATTGCGCCCCGCGCAGCCCGTCCGGATCTTCGGCGGAATAGACGTGACCCACCGCCCCGTTCGGCCATTCGAGCCGGTGACGCGAGGCAATGTAGCGCGGGCGTTCGCGCGGATAGCCGAGGTTCAGCAATCCGCTCTCGCCCTCCAACATGACTTCTCGCGCTTCATTAAAACTCGGCGCGACGAGCGCGATATGTTTCGCCCCGCCCCGCACCTGCGCCCGCACCCATTCCGCACCGGAGCGTGTTTTGCCGGAACCTCGCCCGCCAAGAATGAGCCAGATATTCCACGGGGTTTCAGGGGCTTTCTGGTCGGGGCGCCCCAAAATTTTCCAGAAAATGAGGAGCCACCCTTTCAGGTGACCCTTAAGCATTTCAAAGAGCTGATCTTGTTTTTCATCCGTCAGCGACGATACGGAATAGGCGTTTAAATTCTTCATAAAATCTCTCCTCATCTTCCGGACTGGGCGGGGGAAGGTCTTCCCACCGCGTGCATTGTCTGGCTGTTTCTTTGGCTTCCGCCTTCTCAATCTGCACCCTCACATCATCCAGCGCTTTCAGCGTGATTGAGATATTTCGTGGGTTCCGATCCGGCGGATCAGTTTGACCTTCGACAGGGGACGGCTGATTCATGGCCTCAAGGTCGGCAATCAATCCGGCCTCTGTTTGTCTTAGCGTGGCGAGAAGATTTTGGGTTTTATCTGTCATGCCTGAAATGTAACGCCACCCGTCATAACCGGGGATACGATTGTGTTTTAACGGGGATTGGATGCGCCGCGCCCTGCCCCGACTTCCGTCCCGTAGAGCTTCACCAACCGCGCGAGGCCAAGCTTAATGATCTGCTTTCCGGACCCGCTCGCCCATTTTTCCGTGCGTTCGACCTTGTCCATATGTTCCGAGCGACAGCAGAGCGCGATGACACCCGGGGCGAGGTCGGCACCGAGAATTTCGCGCGCCGTCCGCAACCGTGTCGAGGCCGTAATCCGCGAGAGCATCGCGCGCTCCGCCGCGCCGTTCCGGTCACCGCCCTGCACGCCGGGATTGGTGAAATCCTGATGGCCCATACGTCCTTGGCCCGAGCGATGATAATCCCGCGCCAGCGCCCGGCCTGCCTCCAACTCAGCCGCGCTCAACCATTTCCCGCGCTCATGCCCTTTACGTCTGGCGAGGAGTTCTAGCGCGGAGCTTCGCACATTCACATTGGCGGGGCGAACCACGCCGTCCGGCGTATAGATATCCTTGGACACGCGGTCTTCGTGTTGGCCGACCAACCCATCATCGGATGTCTCCAAGCGCTGTACGACCGAGTCGGCCAGCACATAACCGCGCGGTTCCGACGCAATCATATCCCGCCCCTGCAACCACGCAAAGCGCGCATTTTCAAGCCAGATGACGGGGCGTTTTCTTTTATCCCGATGGGGATAGATGGGCCGGTCCATTCCCTGTGCACCTTCCGCAATCAGGCCGTCCACAGCGTAAATCTCCCGCACGAGGCGGTTCATGGCGAGGTTGTCAGAGGTATAGCTCATGCTGTGCCCCCGAAGAGGCTGGAACTCGTGAGGAGGAAATCCTCCACCTTGATGAGTTTGCGGTTAAAGACTTCGTCCTCCCGCGAATCCTCGATAACTTTCAGGGCGTGAGTGACGGTTGAGCGGTCGCGGGAGAAGAGTTCCGCCGTCCGGCTAATCGTCATATCGAACACGGTTTGCAGGAGGTACATCGCGACCTGCCGAGAAAAGGCAATTTGCTTTGTTCCCTTCCGCCGGAGGTCGAGGGAGAGTTCGGGTGTGCCGAATTCCAGCGAGACAGCCGCCACGGTCAGGCGGGCAAAGGCGGGATCTTCGGGTTTGAATTTTTTGGTGCGCATAGGTTTGTCCTCTTGTCTGAACGCCGAGTATAAGCGGGTTCAGCCATGTGAGGATTATATTCCTATGAAAATTGCAGGAAGTCGAGTCTTAATGTTCTTCTTCTGTTCACTTCTTGGGATAAGCCTTTGACTAAGCGTAAATTTTTTCCGACTGCGGTTTTACGAGCGGGACGTCGGACATTTTTGCCAAATGATCATAACCGAGGATCATGTTTATATCGGTCCCGTTTTCCGACAGCGGAAGGCGCACCCAGAACTGCGCCAGATGCGAGCCATTGGGCGTATTCGGACGGGTCACACCGACGAGCGGTTTACGGGTTTCTATGACTTGGTCGAGGACCTTGTGCCAATAGTCGACCCGACATCCGATGGGCAATTCGTCGACATGGCGGCCCTGAATTTCCTGGTCATAGAGGTTCCAAAATCCGGTCCCGGCGAGGCGGTGTTTGTAACGGGCCTGCCCGCCTTCGGTTGCGGCGGGAACACGCTCCATAATCGTCGTCATGGGCAGTTGTTGGTGAATTTCTTCGGGCAAAATATCTTCGCGGGAGGGGAACTTTCCCGCGCGGCATTTGCTGCGCCAATAGTCGTAGAATTTCTGTTGCTGCGGCAGGATAATCTGATGCCGTAATGCATTCCCCGATAACATCTCGTCCCTCTCCAACGGAATATCAGGCCCCGAACAGCCCGACAGTCTGAAACTTTTTCTGGAGTGATGCGCCCGACGCATCACGTCCCCCTTGGACGAATCTATGGCAGGGGCGGAGTCATGGCATCAAGGTTTTGTTAACCATATTTCAACCGCAAAACAGCAGAGAGGCGGCTTTTCCGAATCGGTTCCGAATCAGTTGAACAATAATTGGAGTTTTAGCGTCGCCCGACCCGCAAACCCGCGAATCACCTCAGGATTTGCCGAGCCCCGACCGCTTGGCCAAGGCCGAGCGCCGCCGCGCATAATCCGGCGCGACCATGGGATAATCGCGCGGCAAACCCCATTTTTCGCGGTAAGCCTCTGGCGTTAGATTATATTTCACACGCAGGTGACGTTTCAGACTCTGGAACTCCAACCCGTCCTCGAGACAGACCAACGCATCATCGCGTAGGGAGTCCTCAATTGGCACGGCGGGGTCTGGCCGTGCCATGGCCATATCCGGTCCGGCCTGCGCTTTCAGGAGCGCGGCATAAACCGTACCGATAAGCGTGGATATATCTTCTGGCTTTGTGGGATTGGCCCCGACATGCGCCCCGCCCAAATATGATGAGACGATTTGCGCCGTCAGGGCCAGGATATACGAGTCCTTATCGGGCAATATAGGCGACCATTAACACGATGAATAAGAGCCCGGCTGTCAGGACCGCCGCCAAACCGGACGGGGTCGCCTCTGACGCTGCACCGGCGGGAGAGAAGGTCTGATAGAACTTTCGGCCAGCCGTGCCGAGGAAGCGGTTGCGCTGCTGCCTTGTCACAGCCGAGAGGCGCGTCCACATCGCAGACGCCCATAGCGAGACGTTCAGTCCCATCCGGCGATAGAGCCAGTCTACGTCCAAGACTTCCGCCCGTTGCGGCGCACGGTAGCGTTTCCACCGCAGGAAGAGGTTAAACGCAAACAGAACCCCAAAGAGCAGCTGTAGCTGAAACGCCACATGGTCGACCGTATAGGGCTTATAGGCATATTTCATCTCAAACGGCATGAGCGCGTAAAGCTGTGCATAGCCGCCAAAGGGCCAGGCGAGATAGACGCAGATAAAGGCGGCAATCCCCATAGCCAGATGCATATTCCACGGGGCCTCTTTGACCCGCCGCCCGCTATCGCGTCCGAAAAAGGCCGAATAGGGCACTTTGATCTCGGCAAAACCGACCATCCCCGCTGCGCCGAGCAGCAGGAGAACAAAGGGCACATAGTGATGCTCTTCAATCACCGCCGTTAGAATGAAAGCTTTGGTGATGAATCCGGCAAAGAGCGGAGTCGCCGCCAATGTCATGGCTCCAACCAGTGCAAATCCAGTAGAAAAAGGCATGGACCGGAACAAGCCGCCCAGCTCTGACGCTTTCGCCGTCCCGACGCGGTGCATCACGGCCCCGACCGACATAAAGAGTAGGCCCTTGGCGAGTACATTGACGAAAACATGTCCGGCCACCCCGTTCAACGCCATGGCCGAACCGACACCGATACCCGCCACCATAAAGCCGAGCTGGCTGTTAATACTGTAACTCAGGATGCGGCGGAGATCGTTTTCAACGATGGCAAAGGCAATCGGGAAGATCGCCATAATCGCGCCAACCCAGATGAGGATCCCCTCACCCGCGAAGCCACGCGCCAAGGCGTAGATCGCAAACTTCGTCGTGAAGCTCGCGAGGATAACCGTGCCGGTGATAGAGGCTTTCGGATAGGCATCCTGCATCCACATATGCAACATCGGGAAGCCGCATTTAATCCCCATCGCCAATAGCATGAGCCACCCGCCCGGACTGTCCAGACCAATGGCGCCAAAGGTGAAATCACCACCATTGGCCTGCGCGTGAAGGATCGCCCCCGTCAGCAGCATAACACCCGACAGGACTTGAATGGCGAGATAACGAATCCCTGCCGCGTAGGCCTGCTCTCCGCCCTTCCAAATCAGGAAGACGGAACTGATTGCGGTCAATTCCCACATGATAAACAGGGTAATCATATCACCCGCCAAGACGCCGGAAATCGCTGCACCTGTATAGATCAGGGCGGAACTATCCGTGATCCGGCATTTTTCGTGCAACCCGTAAATCCCGTTAATAATTCCGGCCAAACAGAACAGATAGGCCCAGATCAGCGACAGACTGTCCAAGCGAAATGTCGTTAACTCAACAGGACCGAACTGTAACACACCACCTAGACGCGCTGCCTGTGTCGGGTCATGGAGCTGGAAAATCAGCACGCCCGCGATGAGAGGCACAGCAATGACGAAGGCTTTGCGCAGCGATCCAATTGGCAGGAGCGCGCAGATAAGTCCGGCGAGAATGACCCAGAAGCCCGGATTAATTTCAGCCAAAAGCGGGATTGCGTCGATCATGTCGCGTCTCCTTTGGCCTCGGACGCCTCGAGACTATCCTCCGGATCGGGCAGACCGCCTTCCCCGTAATAGCTTTCCGGGCGGGCAAGAAAATGCGCGAATGTCGTGGCGCAGAGCCCGACACCGCAAAAGACGAGAAAGCCAAAAATCGCCCAACTGCCGGGGATATATTGTTCATAGGGGAGCGGGTGTTTCTGTGGATGGAATACGCCCAGGACTGAGCAGATGATTAATCCCACCAATGGCAACCAGAGAAAATTCCGTCTCACCTTGTCCCGTGTTAAAAAGAGAAATGGCTGCGCGGCCGGGTGAATATCTGCACCTGAATTTGGCGTGGCCGCAGTCTCCATGGGGGTTTCGGTCTCAACACTCATGATAGGCCGCCTCCCGGAAGGATCGGTTGTAAGAAGTCTACAATCTGTCCCGCGAAGAAGAACAGAACCAGTGAGCCGATTGCCGTGACGACGGGCGGGATAATGACCCATTTATGTTTCTTCCGCTCAAAAGCGAGCAACGCATCGGCGGTTGGATCCGCCGGCGGTTTCAGAAATCCGCGAATGGCGACGGGCACAAGATAAATAATATTGAGAATAGAGGACGCAATCAGGGCCGCAATGAGGATGGATTTCCCGCTATCCACAGCGCCCGCCATGAGGAAGAATTTCGGCCAAGACCCGCCCATCGGGGGAATGCCGATAATGGACACGGCCCCGACGAGAAATGCGCCAAAGACCCAAGGCATGGTGCGGCCCAGCCCGTCCAGTTGCGAAATATGCGTCCGATGCGCAATCGTATAAATCGCTCCTGCACACATGAAGAGCGTGATTTTCCCCCAAGCATGCATCACAATCTGCAACCCACCGCCCAAAATTCCCATGGACGTCGCCAGCATCGCGCCCAGTGTCACATAAGACAATTGCGAGACTGTGGAATAGGCCAGACGGGCTTTCAGATTATCCTGACGCAGGGCGATGACGGATGCAAGAACGATAGAAATCGCCGCAATCCAGGCGAGCCATGTCGAGGCCGGTGTCGCGGCGGCGAGGCTCGGCCCGAAGGTCATGGTCACAACTTTTAACATCGTGAACACACCCGCCTTCACGACGGCCACGGCATGGAGCAGCGCGGAGACCGGCGTCGGCGCGACCATGGCATTGGGCAACCACGGATGGGTCGGCATGAGCGCCGCCTTGCCGATCCCAAAGGCGAAGAGGAAGAGCAGTGTCGAGGTCGCGAGGAGTGACGTCCCGGGTGGGAAAATGCCGCCCACTTGGAACTCTGTCGTCCCCGCAATCACATAGGTCCCGATAATAGCGGGCAGGAGCAATGCAAGCGATGTCCCCATCAGGATCAGCGCATAAATCGTACCGCCCTTTTTGGCTTTCGCGTCACCCTTATGCGTGACGAGCGGGAAGGTTGAGAGCGTGAGCGCCTCATAAAAGATAAATAATGTGATGAGGTTCGCCGAGGCCGCAATCCCCATAGCCGCAGCGATGGCCACAGCTACAAAAGCGAAGAACCGCGTCTGATGTTTCTCACGATTGCCCCGCATATAGCCGAGCGTAAACACGGAATTCACGATCCAGAGTGAAGACGCAATCGCGGCGAATGTCGCGCCAAGCGGTTCTAGTCTTAGCGTAAAATCAAATTTTCCGGCAAAGCTGCCAAAGTGCAATTCAGGACGCCCACCGCCCGCAACATCAACGCAAAGATAAATAACTGTCGCCAGCAATGCGACGCCGCCTATAAAAGTCACGCCTTCGCGCAGGTTTGGATTTTTCCCAAAAACGGGAATGAGCAGCGCGGTCAGCAGCGGGATAGCGAGCAGAAGGCCCAGCGCGATTTGAGGAGTCATAAAATCCATCATCCCGCTCCGAGGAGAAGTTCAGCCGCCCGCACAGACGCTTCGACTATCAGGTCCGACTCTATTCCGATCACAATGGAGAGAATGGCAAGTGTCCAAATAGGGATCAGCATCGCGAGGGGGGCTTCATTGCGTTTGACGACAGCCCCGTCCACTTCCGGCGGAGATTGGAAATAGGCAATCAGCAAGAGCCGTCCAATATAGACGAGCGCGAGGATGGAGGTCAGCATGATGACGCCCACGGCCCACCACCAGCCCGCATCTGCCGCCGCGCCTGCGAGATTAATTTTGGACACAAATCCGGCTGTGAACGGTACGCCAATTAGAGACAGGCCGGAGATCGTAAAGGCGCCCATGGTCAGTGGCATGGTCTTTCCAAGGCCACGGAAGTCTTCCATTCGGGTGATGCCGAACCGGTACCACATCGCGCCAAGGGCGAGGAATAATCCACCCTTAATAATCGCATGATTGAGAATATGGAGATAACCCGCCGCAACGGAGGCCGTTGTCGCAATACCAATACCGAGCAGCATATAGCCAACTTGTGCCACAGAACTAAAGGCCAGCATCCGCCGCACATCCGTCTGGAAAATTGCCGTCAGTGACGCAAACAACATTCCGATCACACCCAGCCCGACCAGGACAAACATGAGGACATCTGCAACATAGGCAAAGCTCGGATCAAAGACGAAGAAGGTAAAACGCAGCAACAGGTAGAGCGCTGCTTTCGTCGCGGTCGAGGCGAGGAACGCCGTCACCGGCGTCGGGGAATGCGCATAGGCCCCCGGCAGCCATGTATGAAGCGGGAACATGGCGAGTTTCAGTCCCAGACCGATAATGATAAAGCCAAAGGCCACTTTCGCGACACGCGACCCACCGTCTAAATCCGCCAAAATCCGCGCCATATCCGCCATATTGAGCGTGCCCGTCTCCATATAAAGAAAGCCAATCCCGATGACGAAGAACGTCGCGCCGATAGACCCTAGAATTAGATAATTATAAGCGGCAGATAAGGCCCGACGGTCCCGCGCCGCGCCCATGGCGACCAGCGTGTAGGTCGAAATAGAGGACACTTCGAGGAAGACAAAAACGTTAAACGCATCGCCCGTCACGACCATCCCAAGCAAGCCGGCGATACAGAGCAGAAAAGCCGCATAAAAAGGCGCGCGCTTATTCGGTTTGATCTCCGCAATCGTCGCGGGCAGCGCATAAATCACCGTGATAAACGCCATGAGCGCGACCAAGAGGACGAGCGGCGCATTCAACGCGTCAATGTAAAGAGAAATTCCATGCGGCGGAGCCCAGCCGCCCATTTTATAAATAAAGGTGCCGACCTCTATATTATAAAGCGCGATACCAAAGGCCGTCACGGTCAGGATTGCCGTGACGATAAAGGTCGAAATCCACCCAATCCGCTTATTTGGCAGCAGCGCCGTCACCGCCGCCATGAGCAGGGGTAGAGCCATGAGAAAGCCGGGACCGTGCACGAGGAGCCAGTCCGGAAAATAATTAAGAAGGGCCATCAGTCCGCCGTACCTTCCAAATTATAAATGAAATCTGCCGCCTCGATCTCGTCTTCCTCAATGGTGTGATACACTTCGCGGATACGCACGACGAGCGCGAGACCAATGGCCAGTGTCGCCACACCCACCACAATCGCGGTCAGGATCAGGACATGCGGTAGCGGGTTTGAATAAATAACATCACTGCCCGGCCCCGGAAGAATATAGGACGCATCCCCCGCAGCCACGGAAATCGGGCCGTCGAGCAGTGCATAACCGTCCTCATCGTAACCATATTTTTTATCTTCCAGCAGGATGGGGGGTTGCCCGCCCTTAATCTTGCTGATCGTGATATAAAGCAGGAAGACAGAGGTCTGAAACACGGAGAGACCGGCAAGTTTTTTAATGAGGTTCCGCGAGGCGAAAATCGTATAGAGTCCCGTCATCATCAAAATTATGACAATCACATAATTATATTGTGCAAATAATTCAGCCATGACTACCAATCCTCGTCCGAGGTTTCGGGCTGACGAGAGCCGAAGGCATAAAATATTGCAATCATAACGGATGTCACAGCGCAGAGCACACCGAGTTCAATCGCGATAATCCCGTAATGCTGTCCCGAAATTGCATTTTCATTCAATACGGAATAATTTAGAAACTCGCCGCCCTTGAGGAAAGAGACCACACCGGTCCCGCCATAGAGCAAGACACCCAGCGACATGCCCACACGAATGAGCCAGGGCGGAAAGGCCCGCTTGGCTTCGTCCAATCCGAAAATCAACGCATAGAGAATGACGGAGGCCGCGAGGATAACGCCGGCTTGGAATCCACCGCCCGCACTATATTCGCCGTGAAAATGGACGTAAAATCCAAAAATCGCGATTAGCGGAATGAGGAATTTAGAAATCACCCGCAGCAGAACATGCGGATCCCGCGCCGCATAGGCATGGGGCAGTTCAGACTCTGTCATTTTGGGATCAGGCGCGCTCATGTCTCGGCCTCCCCGCTCTTTTTCTTATCTTCAGAGCGGTTATCTTTGGCATAGGCAGCAGAAGGGGCGGAGCGGTCATTGACGACCTGTCCGTTGGGGCGCGCAACCCAACGGCCCGCATTTCCGTTCAAACCGAGCAAGAGCAACACGCCCAATCCGGCGGCAAAAATCACGACAACTTCGCCAAATGTGTCATAGCCGCGATAGCTGCCGAGGACAGCCGTCACGACATTCGGGATTTGCACTTCCTCCGCCGTTTTCGCGAGATAATCCGTCCCGACATATGAATTTGCAGGCGAATTGGCGTCCCCAAAGGCCGGCATATCGCCCACCGCCCAGAGCATTGCTGCCCCCGCGAGACAGACAACAATGAATGCCCCGAGTTGACGGTTCATGGGAACCGGCGTTGACTTCCGATCCGCGAGCAACATGGCCGAGAGCATAAGAACGGTGGACACGCCTGCGCCCACAGCAGCTTCTGTAAAGGCCACGTCCACCGCATCTAGCGAGACAAACCATGCGGCACAAACAAGCGAATAGACACCTTGCAACATCACAACAGCAAAGAGCGACCGCATCCGCACAATCGCAAAGGCGACGACCACAAGCAGCGCCATCAAAGAAATATCTAGTAGGAGGACCGGTACGGCGAAAACCGGCTCAGCGGCGGCAAAGAGGGTCATGTTCCGTCCTCCTCTACATCCGGTAGGGAATATTTGCCGAGCACAGGTTTAACTCCCGCCTTATAGGCCGCATGGGCAATCGCATGTGTCGCTGTCGGGCTCGTGATCAGCAGGAAAAATGCGACGAGCAGGAGTTTCAGAACCATTTGCAGACTGTCACTCTGGAAGATCAAAGCGATGAGAATCAGCTCCGCCCCCAGCGTATCAGTCATCCCCGCCGCGTGAAGCCGCGTGAAAAAATCGGGCAAGCGCAAGACGCCAATCGTGCCCGCCATGACGAAAAATAAGCCCGTCACCATGGAGATTATCGTCCCCACATTCCGCAGCAATCCAACCCAATCGATAGAGTGTGTCACAGCCGCCGTGTCGGCAGCCACAGCGCCGAACAGAATAAATGCACTCATCATGCTCAACGCTCCGACTCGTCATTGACCATGAGGGTCACATTCAGGGCGCGGTAATTAAAAAATTTCAGCACGGCAATTGTCGCGATAAAATTCATCAACGCATAGAGCATTGCAATATCGACCCCATCAGGACGACCAATGATGAAACAAAAAACGCAGAGAAAGAGAACCGTCTTCGTCCCGAACGAGTTCACGGCGAGCAGGCGATCATAAAGCGTTGGCCCACCGATCAGACGTGTCAACATCATGGCCATAGACACGATGATGAGGAACGCGCTCCCCAGCATAAAATATCCAATAAAGGGCGTCATTCCACATGCTCCCCAATGGCCCAAGCGGAGCGTTTGCCCATATCCGTAAAATCTTCCGGCGCGGACATCTCGGCGAGCAGAGCGTGGACTAGGATATGATCGTCCTCCATCGACACGCTGACTGTTCCGGGGGTGAGCGTGATGGAATTGGCAAACATGACTTTGCCAATATCGCTTTTCTGCGGGGTCGGGATTTTCGTCATGGTCGGCGAAATGTTGAGGTTTGGCGAGAGAACAGCCCGCACAACTGCAATGTTAGCTTTGATAATCTCAATGAATAACCAGACGAAATAGGACAAAGTCTGCGGAATGGTCGTATAAGGCGCCGTTTCGTGATCCAGAATGCGCATGCGAACAGCCATCCACATCGTCAGGCCAATGGAAAACGCGCCCAGTGTCAGTAGGAGCGGCTTAAAATATCCCGACAGGGTCATCCACGTTGTGATGAGGGCCAGAAGCAATATGAAACTATAGCGTAACAGAACTCACTCCCTTGATTTGCACCGTCTTTAGCGGGCGAATCGAAAGGGTTAAAGGCTAAAGGCCCCTGTTTTTGCTATCCCTTGTGGGAAAAAACCAAGGCTGCCGTAATGGCCGCCGCGCCAAACTCTTCTTCGCGCGGAATCACACCATTTTTGATGTAGCGCAAGACATCCGCATTCAGGGACGCGGTCAGGGACCAGTTCCAATAGCGCAGGACCGTCTGGGCCTTATCCGTCGAAATCGTGTCATAGGTTTCCATGACGCGTTTCAGGTCCGGATGCATGGACCCATCCAGATCGTGCAGCGGGCGTTTCAGCGCGCGCCAAAATTTATTGATATAATCCCGCTTTAATCCAGGAGCCTTGCAGAGAATGGCAATCGCCTCCCCGCCCTTATCCGTCAGGATTTGCGCGCCCGTCGCGGGCTTCACGCCGGACATATATGAAATTTCTTCCGTCAGCTTCCGTGTCAGGCCCTGCACTTCCGCCGTTTCAATCGCATGTTCCAATCCGTCAAAATCAGACCGCGTTATGGCCGCGCGGTTCCGCTGTCGCCGTTCGATAAATTGTAGCGCTTTTCGCACACCTGCATCCGTCCAGCCATCGGCGGCAGCTTTTGGGAAGAGGTCCTGACAGGTTTCTTGCAGGACGTGTCGCGTGACACCGAACCGATGCAAAATCTTCTTCCGATTGGCCGCATCCGCCCACCAGAACATCGTCAATCCGTGAGAGGGGCGAAGCTCATCGCGTTTGATGAGAAGTTCAACATAGGTCTGATGAGAGCGCGAAACAGTTAAGATACGTTGCAGCGCGGTCTCACTGAAATTTGCGCCTTTATTTTTCAGAAGCGTTTCGACGACGTCCTCTTCGAGGAACTCAACCATGGCATCGACAACCGAGTCGGTGATTTTACGACGCTTAGCAATCACTGCTCGATGCGCAGAGGAGACTTTATGCGCGATTTGGATGAGGTCAGAGTCGGTCAGGGATCGGCTCTCTTCCAAAATATGTTTTGCGACGCGGATTTCATCTTTGGCGAGAATGACGAGAATGGTCCGCGGAGCCTCGTTCAACATGACGAGGCGTTTGGCGACAGATTCGCGAATATCGACATCCGCACTGCGTAGGAGTTCGACGAGAACATCCCCCGCCATATGGCGTTCCTGCGGCGTTAATTGGCTGGCCGGAATGCAGATAACATCGGCAAGACGTTTGGCGAGTTGACGCCGTACGGCAGCATCATCTTCGACCTCCGTTGCAACATCTTTTAACGCCATGGCCACCGTGCTGGAACCATCTTCGTTCATCTGAGATATGGCTAATCCGGCCATGCGCATCCGTTTCGTGAAAGTCAGTTAGGGCTAGGTCTAAACGGATAGGGTTAATGGAGGGTGACTTCCAGGACCTGACAAAGATGTTTTCACAACGCCCCTGTTATTCCCCCGCACACGCGACTATCTCCACCCTATAAGAGGAGGCTCGCATGAAAACCAATCCCGTACAGCCCGCACCAAGCGCTGAGAAACGCCCACATCATCAGACCCGGTTTGAGACGGAATGGACGGATGATTATGCGTGGATGAAGGACGCGAATTGGCAGACGGTCATGCGTGACCCTTCGCAGCTTGCACGAGATATTCGTGCGCATTTAGAAACTGAAAACGCCTATACAGACGCCGCCCTCACCCCCCTATCAGACCTAAAAGATGCGATTTTTGGCGAGATGAAGGGACGGTTGGAACCGACAGCGCGGGGTGTGCCCATGCCGGACGGCGCCTATGCCTATTTCCATTTCTACCGTGAAGGCGATCAGCACGGCGTCTATGCGCGACAAGACGTGGCGGCGGCTGAACCGGAAGACGAAATCATTCTGGATTGCGACGCACTGGCCAAAGGCACATCTTTTTTTGATATCGGGGATGTCTCGCACAGCCCCGATCATAAATGGCTCGCCTATTCCGTGGATGAAAAAGGCAGCGAAAACTATGCAGTCTTCCTACGCGATCTCGCCTCGGGCCAGGTTCATGGGACGGGGATTGACCGCTCGGCTGGCGCCCTCGTCTGGGCCGCAAATGGCCGGACGCTCTTCTGGGTGGAACGCGATGAAAACCAACGTCCCTATGCCGTGCGGTTCAAGGATGTGTTTGATGCGCGGGGCAAAATCCACACCGCCTATGAGGAACAAGATCCCGGCTTTTTCGTCAGTGTCGGCAGTTCAGATGATGAACGCTTCATCGAAATCAGCGCCCACAATCACACGACGAGCGAGATTCACCGCATCCCCTCCATTGATCCCAGCACGCCGCCCACATGTTTTTCGAAGCGCCAAGCGGGATTGGAATATTCCCTCCATGATCAGGGCGGCACGACCTATATTCTGACCAATCAGGGCGGCGCCGTCGATTTCGCCGTCATGACAGGCAAAGCCGGAGACGCGCCGACGGACTGGCAGCCTTTCATTCCGCATAAACCTGGAACGCTCATCCTCGGCATGGAAACCTTCTCGCGCTGGCTCGTCCGGTTGGAACGCGAAAACGCCCTGCCCCAAATCATTATTCGCGATATGGAGAACGGCGCAGAACACGCTATTGCGATGCCGGAAGCCGCCTATGGGCTTGGCATTAAATCGGGTTATGAATACGAAACGGACACGCTCTATTTCAGCTATTCCTCCCCGTCCCGCCCCGGCACGGTTTACCGATACGATATGAACACGCGCGAACGTGAGACTGTCCGCGTACAAGTCGTGCCCTCCGGACATAATCCTGAAGACTATCGCGTTGAACGGATTTCAATCACGGCAAGAGATGGTGAGTCTATTCCCGTCACGATTTTGGCGCGGAAAGATGTCGAAACTGACGGGAGCAATCCGCTTCTGCTCTATGGCTATGGGTCTTATGGGATCACCATTCCCGCAGGGTTTAGAACGCATATACTGTCGCTCGTGGATCGCGGTACGGTCTATGCGATTGCGCATATTCGAGGCGGACAAGCCAAAGGGTATCAGTGGTATCTGGACGGCAAACTTGAGAAGAAGATAAATACGTTCAACGATTTCGTCGATGCCGGGCGCGCGCTGGCAGAACTCGGTTGGACATCTGAAGGCCGGATCGTTGCCCATGGTGGCTCAGCGGGAGGCTTGCTCGTCGGGGCGGCGGTTAATCAGGCGCCGGAGATTTTCGCGGGCGTCATCGCAGCCGTTCCCTTTGTTGATGTCCTCAACACGATGAGCGACACGGAACTCCCCCTCACCCCGCCGGAATGGCCGGAATGGGGCAACCCGATCACGGACGCCGCCGCCTTCCATCGTCTACGCAATTACAGCCCCTATGATAATGTTGAAGCGAAAGCCTATCCGCCCATGCTAATCACAGGCGGGTTGACCGACCCCCGGGTAACCTATTGGGAGCCCGCAAAATGGGCCGCGAAACTCCGCGATCGCCAAACGAGCGACGCCCCGATTTTACTCAAGATAAATATGGAAGCCGGACATCAGGGCGAAAGCGGGCGTTATGACAGTTTGAAAGAAACCGCGCTGGAATATGCCTTCGCAGTGGATTGTATGGGGTTGAGTTAGAACCCCGGCGGGAGGGGTAAGAGATCTCCAGTCTCGTCGTGAAGATCAAATCGAATGAAAGTTTCCTTGGCCGTTCTCACCACAGGTTCATATCGCCACGTGCGTAAAGACTTTATCGAAACGTCTTTTAAGCTTTCATCCGTGCAGAGAATGACCTTCACATTCGTGGGTTTACCTTGCGCAGAAATATCAAATTTTAACCTACAATACCCGGAATGATTACCCCTTAGAAAACGTGGAGGAAATGTCGGAGGACTGCGCGGCACATGATAGTCATGTGCTGCCTCTTTCGAGCGGAAATCTATATCCAATTTGGCCGTATCAAATTTGGGTGTCCTGAGTTTAATATCAGGAAATCCCGGCCCTTCTTGAATTTTTGGATAGACACAATAATCCTGCGAAACAGGGCGCTCTGGGATTAGATATATATTAAAGACATCCGAAGCCCTCAAATTTCGATCCGTGTCAGCCCCATCTGATCGCCCCGCAAATGCAAAAGAGGAAACCTCGCGGGGCGCAATACTCATGCTTTCCATATCTGAACGCAAATATACTGCGCCGCAGATGGCAGCGACACTCACAGCCATCGCCGCGATGACGACACAAACCCCCAACTTTAACACGGAGCAGACCTAATACCCGCTCGGCAGCGGCAAGCGATTGCCCCGCTCATCCGCGAGGTCAAAGCGAATCTTTGTCTCCACCCCGCTGCGCGACACGGCACGGCCATTGACGATCTTGGGATTATATTTCCATCTCAGCACCGCTTTCGTGGACGCGCGTTCCAATATTCGGTTGGTGCATTGAGTCGCGGTCACATCAAAGGGCTGCCCTTCGGGGGAGACGCTGAACCGCATTGTGCAATATCCCGACGCATCGCCCTGTTGGAACCGTGCGGGCATAACGGGCGGAATCCGGACGATGGGTTGTTCATCCGTGTCGGGCTTAACGTAACCGGTTCCGCCAAAATCGATTTCCGGCAGTTCAAAATCGGGATCTGCAGAGACGGTTTTGATGACGGGTTCCGTCACAGGTTCCACGACATCTACACCAGTCGTGGGTGGCGGCGGCGGTGTTTCCACCCGCTCAAGTGGATCCGGCTCATCAATTCGCTCTTTGATCTCAACAATCTTCTCAACCGGATTGATCTCAAATTTGATAGATTTGGATTTATCCTGCGGCTGGAACTCCGTCGCAATGAGCTGGGCCATTGAGAACGTAAGTCCGACCGTCAACACGGCCGCAACTGGCATAACAAGCGGGGCGCGACACCAAACAGTTTGTTTCGCTCGAACGTGTGATGGAGAGAAAGAGTCAGGCTGAACAGTCCCCTCGCCTTTTCCTGTCACCGCTTCAGATGATTCAAAATACATGTTTGCCTCCCTACAATGTTATGTAACAACATAACATTGTAGGGAGGCCTGTCAATTTCTATTTAATTTTAGACATAAAAAAACCCGGCTGAGCCGGGTTTCTTACGAGATATAGTGAAAGACTACTCTTCAACAGTTACAACACGGAATTCCGCATCATAGTCTTCCTTATATGGCATACAGGTCTCAGCATCATCGAGCTTGAATTCTCCGATAAGGAATTCAGCTTTATAGGCTTGCTCAATCTTGCCGTAGCAAAGCTGGCGTTCGAGTCCTATTTCGAATTCGCAACGACGATCCACGGCGCTTTTTTCAGCCGCGATAAACTTCATCCATTTTTGAGCATTCAAACGCTCACGGGATGTCGCAGGTACACGTTCAAAAGCTTGTACAGCACTAAGACGCGCCTTTGTAATCGGAGCCTCAGCCATTTGAGCCGGAGTCATGTCGCAATTTAATCGCTCCATTGTCGACGTCGTGTCATAACGACAGTTCGCGATCAGCATCCAAGATTTGCCGGCATCATATCCACGATTAATGGCCTCCGTGAACGCTTTCTCAGAGGCTGCACATTGACCCTCATTATAGAGGGCTTCGCCCCAATCCGCATAAAGTTTGGCTTCGCCCGACTGGCTGGCGGCTGCCTCAAGGATTGGAATCGCGCGCTTATATTCGCGGGCTTGACGGAACAGGCCGGATAGTTGCTTCAGCTTATCTGGCGTTTTCGCGATCCGATTAGCGTTCATCTCACGCTCGAGAATCTCAGCCGCCTGATAGGGCATGTCATAGAAGGAATAATATTGAACGACTTTAAGAAGGTCCTGCTCTGTCGACAGCGCACCGCCGAGATAAAGCATTTTCGTGACTTCAAAAGCTTCCTGTTCACGTCCGCCATTGGCCAACATGGACGCCCAAGCATCCCACAGGTTCTTATCTTCCGGCCAACGACCGATCATCTGTTTAACAATATCCGCCTGACGTCCCTGCATACCCAGATTATTGTAGAGGAAGTTCATAAGGTCGAAATGCTTGCGCTCTTTCGGGCTGGCAGCGTTAAACCAACGCTCGGCCCAAGGCAGGGCGCGTTGGTAATTTTCGGCTTGAACCCAGGCATTGACCAAGAGATCGATATATTGCGGCTTTTGTTGTCCACCGGAATTCAGATAATTCTCAAGACGTTGTGCACCTTCAACATATTGACCATTCCCGATCATGAGCTGAGCAATAACGACTTTGATATTGTCGACTTCGTTCGGCAATAATCCGCCGGCATTGATGGCGTTCTCAAAAGCGCGTTGCGCATCACCCGGACGGTCGAGCTCATAGCTATACTGACCGAGCATTTGATACATGGTCGACTTTTCGTAAGGATTGAGATCAGGCAGGGTCAGCGCTTGGTTGAGCGCATTAACCGCGCCGAGATTGTCACCATTACTCGCCAGTGTTTGAGCATTATTGACGGCTTCGCCGGACTTCGCATCAAATTGACGGCCTTCTTCCGGCGGCGCATCCTGCGCAAATGCGGCCGTGGAAGGGAGTGTCGCACTAAACCCAATGACGGCAAGCGCTAGAAAGCTCGATCCCAATAGGGAGGCAGCTTTCACGCGAAACTTTGTTTTCTGTGTAGCAATGGTGTCGATCATGTCGTCATCCTTTGGTCTCTAAAGTCGCCCTGCCCTTTAGACTTAGTCAAAAGCAGAGGGGCTTCAATGTGGCGGAATGGAACATCAACATCACATTCCGGTTATTTAA
Organism: Litorimonas sp. WD9-15; assembly: GCF_050271975.1. NCBI lineage: Bacteria > Pseudomonadati > Pseudomonadota > Alphaproteobacteria > Maricaulales > Robiginitomaculaceae > Litorimonas > Litorimonas sp. WD9-15. Next base: position 1,605,759 of record NZ_CP189850.1, on the reverse strand, counting down.
TTACTCAAATCACGTCAGTGATATGACGGAACACTTAATCGAGCTGTTCCAAGAGCAACTCGACCGTAAGTCTTAGAAGCCCGATGGCATTGGCAATGTGCGACCACGCTCATCCGAGAGATCGAAACGGATTGTTGATTCAACGCCAGAACGCGAAACTGATCGCCCATCAACGATCTTCGGGTTATACTTCCATTTTTGGACGGATTTAATGGTCGCCGATTTCAATTGATTAGACGTGCAAAGCGTCGTCTCAACATTAAAAGGTTGACCTTCTGGGCTTACGTCAAAACGGACTTTACAAAAACCGGAATTGTCACCCTGCAGAAAGCGTGGTGGAAAAATCGGTGGAATCCGGACAAGAGGCTGAGCATCGCGGTCAGAGACGGCAATCTTGAAGTTTTGCGCATCAATTTTGGGCGCTTCAAATTCAGGAATCGCGCCTTCTAGAGAGGCAATCTTTTCTGTTGGTTTATCGGCCTGCGCCCGCTCAATTTGCGGCGGTGGTGGCGGCGTGTCGACTTTCTTAATTTTGTCAACTTTGATTTCGCGCTCAATGACTTTGACGTCCTCGACCTTCGGGTTAATCTCGAAACTTGCCGTCTCAGATTTATCTTGCGGCTGGAATTCTTTCGCAATCAACGCGCGCATCGCGAGAAACAAGCCAACGGTCACAATGGCCGCAACGGGGATGGTGACGAACCAACGAATAGCGTTATTCATGAGAGGCTCCTATTTATTCCGTGCCGACCCGGGCGTTAATGCCAAGATCCTGCATGAGTTCCTGTACTGACATCACGATACCCACTTCGGCATCGCGGTCAGCCTTGATTATGGCATCGGCTTTCGGACTTTCGTCACGAATAGACATAATGATCGGACGGATTTCGCCGATCTCATAAGGACGTTTATCAATCCAAATCTCATTTTGAGCATTCACCGCCACGAGAATTGTCGGCTTCCACTCCGCGTCTGTCACAGCTTCGGGTTCAGACGGGTCTATGCCAGGCGTTTTCACGAAAACAGATGTGACGATGAAGAAGATGAGAAGAATAAAGACGACATCCAACATGGGTGTCATGTTCAGTTCTGTATCCTCATCAGGGATGGATGTACGTCCGCGTCTTGCCATGATGTTACCTTATTACAAAAGAGGCGCCTTAGCAAGCGCCGAATTCAGTTTGCCCTCGAAACCAGTGAAAGACACAATGACGGGACAAGAAAACGGACGCGGGATGCGTCCGCCAGTGGAGCCGGAGCCCCAAAACTTAGCTATTGCGAACAATCTCAATCTTAGAGCTCAACCCAGCCGAATCGAGGCCGTCTTTTAACTCAATCAAGATTTTATGTTTCGCAGCTTCATCCATACGAAGGATAACAGCAGCATTCGGCTTATCTGCGAGAAGTTTCTCAACCCGAAGCAAAACCCGGTCACAGCCCGTCCGTTCTCCATCGACGGAGCAACTGTCGCGATTATCGACGTAAACCGTAATCGCAGGATTGTCCGGCGGAGGTGTATCCAGATCATCCGGCGGAGGCGGAGGCTGAGTCAGATCAACACCTGTCTCATCCAAGAATGTCGCCGTCACGATGAAGAAGATCAGCATGATAAACACGATGTCGAGCATCGGCGTCATATCGACGTCTGCGTCATCTCCACCTGAATTTTTGCGTGAGCGTCTCATATCAGTTTCCTTTCACGCGCCTAGTAGACAACAGTTTCGGGTGACACATCGAGATCATCCGCAAAACGGGCGGTCTCGCGTGCACTCCACCGCGGCAGGACAGTTGAAAAGTAAAGCCCTGACAGAGCTGCCATCATACCGGCCATAGTCGGGATCGTAGCCTTAAAGACACCCCCCGCCATTAGACGTGCATTTGAAGATCCGGACAGTGCCATCACGTCGAACACCTCGATCATACCTGTCACCGTGCCGAGCAATCCCATCAGGGGAGCCAGTGCTACGAGTGTCTTGATGATACCGACATTCGTGTCCGTGCGTTCTTTAACCTGGCTGATCAACTCATCCTTGATGGCGTGTGCCCGCCAGGATGTCTTATCCGTCCGCGCGTCCCACTCCGCCTTAAGGCGGGCTTTGAGCGGTTTATGCGCGAAGAGATAGTAAGCAAATCTTTCAAGGATGAACGTCCACATAAAGAACGTCAAAATCATGATGTAAAAGAGGATGTTTCCTCCGGTCCCCAAGAACTCCTGGAGACCGTTAAAGACATTTTGCATGGCGTAGGCCTTTCTTTGTCTTTCCTAGAGGTCCTTACGCGACGCCGCGTGTCTCAACGTGGCGGGCCACGATACCGGCAGACTGCTCTTCCAACGTGCCCTGGATAGAGCGGGCGATGGAGGCACAGAAGCTGTGAAGCACGAGGAGCGGGATAGCCGCATAGAGACCCAACATGGTCGTCACGAGAGCGACGGAGATACCACCGGCCATCAATTGTGGGTCACCTGTTCCGTAGATCATCATAGCTTGGAAGGTCTGGATCATACCTGTGACGGTACCGAGGAGACCGAGAAGCGGTGCAACACCAGCCAGAAGCTTCAGAAGGTTGAGACCAAACTCAAATTTAGGAGATTCCCGCAGGATCGCTTCGTCAAGTTTCAATTCAACAACTTCGGCATTGTCAGATTGTGCACCATCATAAGCCATCATGACGCGGCCCAATGGATTCGACTTGGACGCCTGCGCTTTACGCTTCTGACCATTCACAGCCATCTTCACGAGGAAGAGACGCAGGAAGTTCAGGACACCAAAGATCACACCGAGGAAAGCCATAATAATGATGAATTTACCAATGTTACCGCCTTGGACCCAGTGACGCTCATAGAAGGACGGCACGCGCTCAAATGACTTCAGCAACTCACCCCGTGTTGGGTCGAGTGGCGCATAGACAACTTGTCCAGCTTCAGCATTGGCAACCTTTTGAGCCGCTGACGAAATCTGTCCGCCTGGCTGGCTGGGCAATCTGGCGAGGAGCGGAGCATCCTCACCACTTTCAACACCGGCAGCGCTATAGCTCAGGAATTGTGCATTATCAGACGTAAAGACCGCAAACGGACCCACGCGAGTCACGCCCTGAACGGCGCCATCATCAATATTGGCAACAGCGGCCTGATAAGTTGAAACCTGACGCTGAGCTTTGATTTCACCCAACATAGTTTCCCAAATCGCGTTCAAATCTTCTGCGGAAGGCAGCGCTTTTGACTCAGCGATACGACCCAAAACGCGTGTCCGCGTTGGATATTCGGATGTAATTAAGGAGCTATCGAGAAGAGCCTTAAATTCTGCAGCCTTCGAACGGGCAAGGCCAAAAACCTCACCAAAATCACCCTGCGCAGCGCGAAGCTGTTCTTCGAGCGCCTCAATGCGAACGCGGTTGCCATCGAAGGACCGCTGAACCTGCGCCGCACGATTTTCCAACTGACGCAGCTGGTTTCGGGCTTGATCTAATTTCGCCTGCTGCTGATTAGCATTGGCTTGGAACTCTTGGACACGCTGACGATTTTCAGCCTCTACCTTGGCGGCATTTTGGCGAATATCGTTGAGGAGACCGTCAACGGAGTTGATTTGCGCGCTCGCCGGGACAGCCGTGAGCAAGAGAGCGGAGCCGAATACGGCCGCCGTCGCTTTTGAGATAAATTTCATTTTAACACTCATGTTGATTATCCTTATCCTTAGCCGCGAATTTCGACGGGGGCGTAAATGAGACCCGGAGCAGCTTCGCCCTTGGCAATACGAATGGCCTGACGCATTTGAATCGCGTCCGCGCCCTCCAATATATCCCAGCTTTTTGAATCATTATTGTAGCGTGCAATTTCAGCTTCGTCTTTTGTGACATAGACGAGAGATGTTCGGCCAAAGCGGATGAAGTTCACGACATTACCAGCGCGCGTGGGATGCGCCCCCTCGTAACTATCAACACCCATGCCATATGTGACTTCGATTTTATAAGCGTTCAATACGCGACGATATTGCTCCGCCGGAGAGACATCGGGATTACCCAAAACAGCCTTCACATTTTCGATGCGCGCCAGACGCTCACCGATATTGAAAGGAAGATCATCTTTAATGCTGTCTTCCAAAGCTGCCGCCATTTTCAGCATCATCGGGCTCATACCCTGTTTGATCTGCTCAACAGTACCAAGCTGATTATTCAATGATGTGATCTCGGACTCTTGTGACGCCTTGAAAATTTCCTGCTGCGCCACGAATAATTCGATATTATCCTTCTGCTGCAAGACTGCACGATATTCGCGAATAGCCGTATCCGCCTGATCATCGAGCTGTTCGACGCGTTGCTGCGAAGCAGCGGCGGCGGCCGTAGAGGATTTCGCGACACTCAGTGCGGTATCGAGCTGAGCGTAAGCCGGCGTGGCGAGCATCCCCGCCGCAATTCCGGCCAGCATCAGGCGCTTGGCGATTGAAGATTTTAACATGGTTTCCTTCCAGGTCTGCTTTTGTTTTGCGAAAATGCCCGACATCACTTCAAAGCGTGAGGACAATCCCGAATTTTTACACCGCTATTGCGCGGCCTGAACTCTAATAGGTGCCGTCACGACACCCGGGGCACTTTCACCACGCGCAATACGCACCGCACGACGTGTATTAATGATGTCACCGGAACTCAGTTTGTCCCACTCACTGCTTTCTTGGTTCCAGCGAAAGCCTTCACGGCTATCTAGATCCAGATAGATAAAAGACATGCGTCCGAAATGGACATAATTGCCGTCTTTAATTTCGCTCTGGATGTCATCTATGGTCGCCCCAGCTTCCAATTTTTTCCGGCTATCGGTTGAAAGGTTACAAGTGGCAGAGGCAACATCCTCGCGGCAAGCCGCCAGACGACGACCAGGCGTGAGAGGGTGATCCCCTGTATATGCGGAAACTGAATTTCCGTAATTCACCTCAATATCCATGACGGCCATCGCACGACGATAAAGATCAGATGGGCGAACATCCTCGTCATTCACCATGCCCAGAAGCTGGCCAAGGCGGGCATAACGCTCTTCGCGCCTAAAAGGCAGATCTTGCTCAATCTGTTTTTCAATCTCATTGGCCATTTTCACGGCAATACCGCGAACAGCTTCAGCCGTTTGAGGCACCTGCTCAATCTGAGCTTCAAGCCGAGCGATTTTGTCTTGCTGGCTTTGCAGCATGACCTGCCGCTGGGCTGTCTCAATTTGTTTATTTGCGATCCGATCCAAGAGAACGGCGTAGGAGTTTGCGGCAGCGTCTGCATCTTGTGCGGTCGCCATCGGCACGGACACCAATTGCGCACCCGCCAATAAACCAGCACAAAGTGCTATATGGGCGATTTTAAATCTCACCACTCAGGTCCTCCGGTTTTCGACGTGCACTTGATGGCACATCCTTTTTTTTGCCCGCTTACACGGACGCTTTTTATTAATCAATCATTACGACGACGTCAGTGCAAGGGGGTTGACGCGTCTTTTTATTATTTAATTGCATTCTTGCGCAGTCTTAGCCGTCATAATTGTTATAACGTTACACAACTAAAGAAGTTTGTCCAGAGCCGGAGCCATTTAGAAGTCAGTTTTCGGAAGTCATCGCCCCGATCTCTTTTCAAATCAAAGAGTTAGAAAAGGTGTACGTGGTTGGGGCGGCTGGATTCGAACCAACGATCACGGGATCAAAACCCGATGCCTTACCGCTTGGCTACGCCCCAATATCGTACAGACCATCTGGCGTGAGCGGCCTCATAATGCGGGCTTGCCGTTATAGCAACAGCATTTGATGCAAAATATCAGGCCTACCCCAAACTTTGTGTCACACCTTTCATTTATAGCCCACATAACGCGTCGTTCCGCCGCAGATTCAGTCCCAGATAGACTGTCATTCCGTCAAAACGCCCCCTTCCCTCCTTCAGCTTTATCGTTTAACAACAAATAATAATCGAATTTCAATCCGATAATACGGGACACCTTATAATGCGCCAATTTTTTATCACGATGGTCGGAACGATTGCCGGCATTTTTGGATTCTTTATCGTTCTCATCGGCCTTTTCATCATATTTGGAATCATCGGCGCATTGGGCTCAATTGGCGAAAAGGAGCCGCAGAAGATATTGAATCTCGATCTACGCGCCCCGATGACTGACCACAATTCTGGAACGGACTTATTTGGCAGCAGTCCTGGCTCAATCGTTGATACCGTTTTTGCGCTGAATCGCGCGAAAACGGATGATTCGGTCAAAGGCCTTTTCATTCGTGCAGAGAGTGGCGGCATGGCCCCCGCCAGTGCGGAGGAACTGCGTCTTGCCCTGCTTGATTTTAAAGAATCAGGGAAATTTATCATTGCCCATGCGCAGGGATTCGAGAGCACATCCCTCATCACTTATCAGGCCGTCTCAGCAGCAGATGAAATCTGGATGCAGGATACAACGGGTTTCGCAGTTTCAGGACTCCATTCAGAAACTGAATTTTACGGCGGCGTTATGGAAAAGACGGGCGCCAATCCGGAATTCTTTCAATTCCACGAATATAAGAATGCCGTGAACAGTTATACACAGGAAGATTTCACAGACGCGCATCGTGAGTCGACGACAAGCTTTCTGACGTCAATTTTTGACAATGCCGTCGCCCAGATCGCAACGGATCGGGAGATGAGTGTTGAGGCCATAACATCTGTCCTCCAGACCGCACCACATAGCGCGGAAGACGCACTCGCCGCCGGAATGGTGGATGAACTCGGTCACATAGAGACAGCCCGGGAATATGCCCGCAAGAAATCCGGAAATGATAAGATCAAATTTGTAAACGTGTCGGATTACGGTCCAGGCGTCGATGTAAGTGGCGATATGATCGCCTTTATTGGCGGACAGGGTGCAATTTTACCCGGTCAATCCTCTGGCGGATCACTCTTTTCTCCAACCCCAACATTTGGAGGCGATACAGTCGCCAGTGGCTTTGATGCCGCCTTAAAAGATAAGCGCGTCAAAGCTATCGTTTTCCGAGTGAGCTCAGGCGGAGGCAGCCCGGCCGCATCTGATCAAATTCTTGCTGCCGCAGATCGCGCGAAAGAGGCCGGTAAACCCGTCATTATTTCCATGGGACAATATGCGGCCTCGGGCGGCTACTATGTCTCCGCCCATGCAGACCATATCGTCGCAATGCCTCAGACCATTACAGGTTCAATCGGGGTGTATGGCGGCAAGGTTGCGTTCGAAGATACATTTGCAAAAGTCGGCTATAATGTTGAAGGTATCACAGTTGGCGGTGAATATGCAGGCGCCTATTCCGTTGATACCGCCTTCTCAGACATGCAATCGGAAGCCTATCGTGGTCAATTACAAGATATTTATGACGATTTCACACAACGTGTCTCAAATGGGCGCGATATCCCGCTAGAGCGCGTGCAGGAGATCGCCAAAGGCCGCGTCTGGACGGGTGCACAAGCCCAAGAGATTGGACTCGTCGATGAACTGGGCGGCATCATGACGGCGCTAAACGCGGCGAAACGTTTAGCAAATCTGGACGAGGATGCTGATATTCGGATTAAAGTCTTCCCGCGTCAGAAAACATTTGAGGAACAGCTGGAAGACCTCTTCAAAGGCAGTGCGCAAGTCACGCAAGATATACAAACGCTGCGCGAAATCACCGCCCTCCCCGAAGTCCAAGCCGCAATCCGCGCGCGCAACAAAGCGCGCATGGGCCAGGAGATGACAGCGGATATTCCGGAGATTAAGTAACTCGTATCAGCGCCTTTAGGCTTACAGGAACTAAGGCCACAATAAAACATCACACCGGAGAGGCGGGTCACTTGCCTCTCATTCATTTCACGCAAGTTACATTGAATTATCCAAACTCGGTCTGTCGCATTTGGAACAGTTTCTTCTAATTCGATACGTGAAAGACAGTTTGCGCGTGGCCTTTTTCAAACTCGCACTCCAGCTGATGAAAACCACGCTCAGGCCAATGTGCATGGATGCCCCCAGCATGCTTGGCTGAGCATGTGTTCAAAAGTTCTTCAAGCACGCACACCCATTGACGAATAGCAGCATTGACCTCAGCAAAAGACCTGAGGGACAGTAAATTTGTTCAAGAGGATCAAGGTCTTGTTCGGCTTTAATAGCGTCTACAAAACCGGCCCATCGGCGCGCGACGGAGGAACCCGTCCGGGCAGTTCAAGTAAGTTCTATGGAAATGTAGTCGTTCTACACGGGTCTCATCAACCTGCCCTCTGATCTACAATCTCCTAAACGGCCATGCCTTGAGCGCCGTTAGCGGCGCTATGAAAAGCAAAATTTAAAGTCCTACACCGGGTTGTGAAGCGGGCCATAGCGCGTGTTTTATTTACTACTACGACGCCAAAACCGATCTTAGACCCTGCCCAAAATCGGTAACTATATCCTAGACGTCGCGCATAAAAAAAGCCCCGCCAAAGCGGGGCTTTAGAAATTCAAAACTCAAACTGACTTAGAAAGTCTTCGTTACGTTCGCGAAGTAAGTCCGGCCACCGATATCGTAACCAATACCGCCGAGGTTGCCCAAGTCGTTATTTGTTGTCAGAGGCGGAGCCGTATCAAACAGGTTGTTCACACCTACACGGACAACATAAGAGTCACGTGAGAATGCAAAAGACGCTGTGTGGTTCCAGTAGCTTTCGAGATCATCAAGCTGACGACAAGCCTCATCCGGTCCACCGGATGCACGACCTTCTGCACGCGAACAGTTCGAGAAGAATGTCGTGACGACCTCATTGCGGTTCTCTTCGACATTATCTTCGATCTGGCTGTCAATGAAACGAGATTGGAAGAGGAATGAGAAATCACGCCAGTTCAAAGTGTTCGTCAGAGTCAGACGCCACTCAGGGTTACCATACTCGTTAAGCTGATCATTTAGGTCGGTTCCATCAACGGTAAATTGCTCAATCGTCTGCGTTAGAGATTGCGTTGCACGACCGATCAAACGGTAATCAAACGCGTCATCAACACCCGGAAGCTCAAAATCAAATCCGAATTCTGCGTTATAATCGATACCTTCGACGACTTGATCACCCAAGTTCTGGTTCAGCGCGGAAACGAATGAAATTTCACCTGTTGTGTCATCACTTGGATCCAAAGGATCACGAACGAGGAACTCACATGTAGGATCAGTCAAACCGGGTGAATTATAGCATCGGTTTACAATCGTAGCAGCTGTAAGAGAGTTAACTTCATCTTCAATCGTGATTTCGAAGTAATTTACAGCCAATTTGAAATCAAAGTCATCAAACCAAGGCTGATCAATTGTCGCACCAATAGAGAGAGCAGACGACGTTTCGGGATCCAATTCTGGGTTTGAACCACTAGCAACACGTGTTGGCGCACCAAAGAAGACCGGGTTCGTACCGCCAAGGCCACGAATACCCAAATTGAATGGGTTTGTCGCAGGAATGCCGAACGGTCCACCACCATTCAAACAGTTATCAAGAACGATTTGAGAGCGGTTTTCCAAAGTCGGGTCATAATTTCGTGTGTCCGGCGTATTTGGATCATTATCGAAATCCGTGAATGGAACCGTAATGCCAGGCGTCCGACAAGGGTCATTCGGGTTTGCGAAACCAGTCACACTCCCGCCGAATTGCTCGCCCAAGTTTGGCGCACGGAAAGATGTTCCGTAAGTTGCAGCAAAGCTTAGCCAATCAGTCGGAGAATACTGACCTTTGACGCTGTAAGTTTCAGCAGAACCAAAGTTTGACTCATCCGTATAACGACCTGCCAAGTTTAATGTCAGCTCTTCGATGCCCGGCTTGTCTTTGATAAGCGGAATTTCGAGCTCACCAAAAAACTCTGTCAGGTCACGTGTGCCGTTTGAGCCCGGATCGTTGAAGAAACCCTGAAAATCTCCCGCGAGAGATGTTCTGGTCTCAATTTGATCTTCGCGATATTCGCCACCAAAACCAGCAATAACTGTTCCGCCGAATGGAATTTCGAACAAGTCACCAGACATATATCCGGAAATAGTAGACTGCTTGACAATTGTATCTGTTAGGCGATTCGGGAAGAGATAAGCATTATCTTCCTCGTTATCAAAACGGCCTGTAAAGATGAATGTTGGATCCAAAAAGTTGAGTGGGCGACATTCGACTGTCTGCCCAACACCCGGTATAGACCGTGGATCACAAACGGCTTCGCCTGTCGCTTCATCAATACGTGTATTTGCCAGAGTCTGCTCCAAACGTGGGAAGAATGGCACACCGGAAACACTGTCTTGACCACTGGAACGTGAATAGCTCCAATATGCATCATACCCCCAGTTCTTCAGACCAATATTCTCAAGGAATGGAAGATCCCCTTTCAGTCCACCAATGACGCGGGTTTGCGCAACATTTGTGTCGTTCTGGAAACGGTTATTGAAGAAAAGCGTAGGCTGTGCACCAGAGCCAGCGAACGGGCTAAAGACGTATTCATCAAGCAAAGGAATACTGCCTTGACCGGATGTATCCGTCCGCGTTTCACGGCTGGCATATGACGCTTCAAAGTAAGCGGTCATACCACCGTAAAGGCCGGTGTCATACTCACCGATTGTGTAAAGTGATGTCCGCTGGAAATCAGGCGCAAATGCTGCATTCAATTCTTCAGGGAAAAGAAGAAGACGTTGACCGTTAACATCGTCGGGCTGAATCAGAGTCCCCGTAATGCCAATAGGAACAAAGTTTTCTGGAATTCCATCTTCATTCGCACCTTCTTGATATGCGAGGAAACCAAATGGTGAGCCACTGACCGCGCCGGCACCGAATGAACCCGTACACAGATCCGGATTGTAAACTGTACCACTGGCACCAAGCGTAACAGCACTCCGGCACCCACCGCCATAGGGAGAGTAGAAATCTGACAATGCACTTTCGGCATATCCAGCCTGACGACTATGCTCAATCGCAAGTGTCAAGAAGCCTTTATCGTTCGAAACACCGGTTGTTGCAGAGAACACTTCCTGATGTCCGGCATTTCCAGGGAGTTCAGGGACAGTCGCGAAAGCATCAAGCTGAAGACCTTCGAACTCTCTTCTAAGTTCATAGTTAACAACACCCGCAACCGCATCGGAACCATAAACGGCTGACGCACCGTCAAGGAGAACGTCAACGCGCTCAATCAAGGAGCCGGGGATCAAGTTGAGGTCAGGCGCGGATGGTGCACCGCGAACACCCGCAGGTGCAAGACGACGACCATTCACAAGAACAAGTGTACGGCCTGGGTTCAGTCCGCGCAATGAAGCCGTCGCGGAACCCGGACCGCTTTCAGAAAGGTTACCAGCTGATGTGGACAAACCGGTCGTAATTTGCTGACCCTGAACAACGGTTGTTTGACCGAGAAGATCAGAAGCATCGACGAGGCCAAGGTCACGGGCAAATTCGCCATCAATAACCTGAAGCGGTGAGGCTGACGTGAACTCGCTCCGACGCAGACGCGAACCCGTGACAACCATAAGGTCATCATCAGCTTCCAAAGCCGTATCTTCGGCCTGCTCAATTTCAATGACATCATCATCTAGTATTGGATCCGCGTCTTGTGCATTTGCTGCAAATGCAGCGCCGAATAATACGGTAGATAGAATTGAACTTTGTAGTAGTTTTGATTTCTCTCGCATGTTCATTGTTAAACCCTTCCTAGAACATCGTGGCTTTTTTGCCTCGTTGGTGCTGTTAGATGTCATAAATTTAATGCATTCAAGGGCAACCTGACGAAATTGTTAGAAAAAAAACAGTGTTCGTGAGTTTTTTGGGCTCTTTGTTGCAAATTTACCACTTTTGAACGAAATGATAGCAACAGCACGGATATCCTCTGGTCTTGACCCGTCGCGGTCACGAGAATTTTCATTGTAAAACCTTCCCACAGTGACTTAAGCATGACGTTGGACACAAACGCCGCCGGCACCGCCTTAAATCTGTGGGGAACCGAATATGTATAGACTTAAAAGTAAATCCAACCGTATCCTGACTTTATCGGCCTGCGTAACCGCACTCTCCTTCATGTTCACCTCAACGGCGACGGCGCAAATGGCGGGCATTGAGGCCTGTCAAGCCACACCAGATCCCGCACAGAGATTACAGTGTTATGACGCACTCTTCCCCACATCATCCATTTCAAATCCGCCAAAAGTGGAAAGTGTCGAAAGCCCGGCCTCCAAAATAGAGCAAGCTGAGAAAAACTTCGGAGATAAAACCGCTCAGAAAAAGGATGATCTGGTAAGGCCCGTCATCATCGCTCAGAAAGACGAAAAAGTTGCGAAAGTTAAAGTCCCGGAGATCACCTCAATCTCGCAACAGGTTTCAAGAATTGATACATTTGGGTATAAAAAATTACGGGTTTACCTCAAGAACGGACAAGTCTGGGAGCAGGTCGGCTCGGTGACACGCAGACCCCCTAAAGTTTCAGACAAGCGCCCGCTTATCGCAGAAATCAAAACGGGGGCTTTGGGGAGTTACTCTCTTCAATTTGATGGCAAAGGCCGTGAAATAAAAGTCAAGCGCGTCCGTTAGGATTTGAGAAAACCATAGCGCATTCTCATGTCCGTATTTTCAGATTTTGATTGGTCCTGGCGCGGCGTGCGGGTGCGCGAAACGGGGGCGGAGATTCGTTTTTCGCGCGGCCTGATCTTGGATGTGTGGCGTGGGGGGCTTTATATCATTGCTGAAGCTTTGCGTCCAAAAGCGGCGCGCTTATCCGGTCTTAGCTTTGCGCAAATCAAGCCCCGCCCCTGGTATCTGATCTGGGGCGCTCTACGTCAGGGCGGATTGCGGCATGAGGCGGAAGGCTCTGTTGTCCTTCATTTCTCAGACCAGACAGTCACAGATCAGCTGAGTTTGGATGACAGCCTGCATATTAATGGCGCCTGCACGGATATTTCCAAATCACATGTCGCCAAAACCTTTGAAGCCATTTTTGGCTATGACCTTGCAACCGACCCCGAAACGGCGAGCGGACCCTATCTCGAAAAAGGAGAAGAGAACGGCGTGCATGATGCGACGATTGAGACGCGGCCAAAACCTGCCGCTGCCGGACGCGTCTATCAACGCCTCATCGACAACCGGACGCAGGGCGGGACGGTCCTCGATTATCGTTGCCCGACCGTGTTTGGGGAAATCCCCCTGGTCTTTTTAAAGGAGCGCCCCATCGACCAGCGCTTTGCGAACCTGAACACGCGGGTGCGGATTACAACAGCGGACACCTGTTTCAGTAATGAAGAAATTGAACAAATTAGTACGTTTTGCGCCGCTATGGGCCTCGACTGGGGTGGATTGGATATTCTGCGTGATGCTGCGGATGGACGTCTTTATATCGTGGATGTAAACAAGACGGATATGGGCCCGCCGTTGGCCCTGCCCCTCAAAGAAAAGTTATCTGCCGTTAAAACACTTGGCCTTGCCCTGCGGGACGGGGTAGAGAGTCGCCTATAATGGGAATCCCTTTCGTCAGAACCTTTGATTTCGACTATGGCGTGGCCACACAGGTCAGCCCAATGGTCCAACGTGTGATTGCCGATAATCCCGGGCCGTTCACCTATACGGGGACTGGCGTTTATATTATCGGAAACAAAAATGTTTGCGTGATTGACCCGGGGCCTGAGACCGAAAACCACAAGGCCGCGTTGAAAAAAGCCCTCGCAGGCCGAACCGTCACGCATGTTCTCGTCACGCATCACCATATCGACCACAGCCCCATGGCCAAACCGCTGGCAAGCGAGTATGGCTGCCAAGTTTACGGCTTTGGCGTCCAGCCCAAGCCCCCACAGGGCGGCGAAGTGCGGCTAGAAGCCGGCGATGACTTGTCTTTCAAACCCGATGTCGAAATCCGTGATGGCCACGTGATTGAGGGTGACGGCTGGACGATGGAAGCGCTGCACACGCCCGGCCATACATCCAATCATCTCTGCTATGCCCTGCAAGAGGAAAACACGCTTTTCTCGGGCGATCATATTATGGGCTGGTCAACCTCCGTCGTCTCACCACCGGACGGACATATGGGTGACTATCTAAATAGTCTGAATGAAGTTCTGATCCGTGACTTTGACGTCATCCGCCCCACGCATGGGCCGGAAATTACAGATGTTCGCCCTTTCGTGCAGGCCTATATTGACCACCGTTCAAAGCGGGAGGCCCAGATTTTGGCAGCATTGGAAGCGGGGCTCGAAACCATAGGTGATATTGTCGCGAAACTCTATGTCGATGTCGATAAACGCCTGCACCCGGCGGCGGCGCATAGTGTGTTGTCGCATATGATTCACTTGCGCGAAACAGGTCGCGTCTTGGCGGATGGACATGATGGTCTGCGCCAGACTTACACGCTGACGCCCGTCACGCGCTAGGTTACAGACTTAACCTGTCTGACCCATACGCTCTAAAAACTCACCGACGCGTTCAGCGTTTTTACCGAGATCAGACCCACCGATGCGGGACAATGAGCGGACATCGACAACAGTCCCGCCGCCCTTTGCATCGCGAAGACGGATGGTCACGTCGTCCTGAAAACCGTACCAGAATGTCGTATCCGTCGCATCAATGCGTCCCGTCGCGGGATCTTGTTCCTTGATCTTCCAACCCATGGCTTTCGCCGTCGCTAAGGCTTCGCCGAAGACCACATCCTTGGAGGAATCGATTACAAGTGGACGAATATCGGGAAAGGCTTTTGTCTGCATAGCGGAGACGAGGCCTTCGCCGGTCTTCTCTTTCTGCGCGTTGAATTTCGGCGCTTTTTTGCCGATATAATCCGCCGTGTTAACACCTTTAACTTTGGCGCGTTCCGCCATGACGACCGAACCAAAGACAGGCGGGTCCTGCGTGTCCGTGGTGACATCATGAATGAAGGGCAGTTTCACATAGACTGCTTTTTCCGTCGCCTTTAACTTCCCGATCGCGACAAGTGGGATGAGAACAGCCAATATGCCGACGATCAGACCTTTGCGAGGTTTGACGATAAAAGCGAGCACGACGCTGATGAGGCCAAACGCTCCGCAAATTAAAACCACCAATGGCCCAATTTTCTGGTTAAGCATACCAAAGGCTACACCCAGATCGAATAAACCAAGTTTATATCCGACGGCGGCGATGATGAAAATGAGCGGCGAAAGGATGAGCAGCGCCAGCGTGATCCGGTTCACCCAGCGCCGCAATTTCCGTCGCTTGTCACCGCTATGTTTGGGATGAATCGCTATATCGTCGGAATGATCATTTGCGGGGGGCGGTGTCAGGTCAGCCATGGGAGGTCCTATGCTCAGCGTGAGGGTGTCTTAAGGGTAAAGACGGGTGCGGGTCCAGCCACCATCCGTCGCGCGTGAAAAAACAATTCTGTCATGCAGACGGAACGCGCCGTCCTGCCAGAACTCAATCGCGTCAGGCACAACACGCCAGCCATACCAATGGGGCGGGCGCGGGACCTCTCTGCCCTCATATTCGGCTTCGACCGCTTGAACCGCATCCACGATCTCCTCGCGGGAGCCGACGGGGCGGGATTGGTCTGACGCCCACGCCCCGATGCGGGAGCCGCGCGCGCGTTCCGCGAAATAGGCATCAGACTCCGCATCAGAGACTTTCTCAACACGGCCGCGCACGCGCACTTGCCGCTTCCAGCTCTTCCAGTGAAAGCAGAGCGCCGCCTGCCCGGCGGCCTGCAACTGCTCGCCCTTGGCGCTCTCACTATTTGTGTAAAAAACAAATCCTGCCTCGCTGAGCCCCTTGAGCAACAGGATGCGCACATCCGGCACCCCTTGCGCATCGACGGTGGCGACACTCATCGCATTGGAGTCATTGAGCTCTGTCTCGCCCGCTTTTCCGAGCCATTTCTCAAACAGGCTTATCGGTTCATCCGCCTCCAGCCAGCCCATTTTTCGCGGGCCATTATCCAGATATTCGTCCCGGGTCGGTGTGGGGGGGATGACGGTGTCAGACATAGACTTCTTTTCAATTTGGCGCGGAAAATGGAAAATTAACCATAGCTCTTTGGACGGTGTTAAGAGTCTATCTGCTTCATAAGAGAAAATTAAGCACGAATATTAGCATCGTGATAAGGGATAGAAAAATGACGCGCCAGAACGCCCTCCTCACTCTCGGTCTTTCCATGTCTGCCCGCGAAGCCGATATCCGCTCCGCATGGCGCAAAAAGGCCAAGTTCTTCCACCCCGACAGCCCCTACGGCAATGTCACGGCATTCCTGCAGGCAAAATCCGCGTTTGAAACGCTCATCCCGCCTGCGCCGCAAGCGATCCGCGTCCGAGCGGGTGCGCGCGCGTTTTAGGACATAAGCTCTTTTTAAAAGAGTTCGATTTGCTATGACGGAAAGATGTCAAATCTGAATTCTTTTATCCAATCCCTGCCCAAGGCGGAACTTCACCTCCACATTGAAGGCAGCCTTGAGCCGGAACAGATGTTTGAGATGGCGCAGCGTAACGGCGTCACCCTACCCTATGCGGATGTGGCGGAAATCCGCGCCGCCTATGATTTCAATAACCTTCAAGAGTTTTTAGATCTCTATTATGCAGGCATGTCGGTTTTACAGACTAAGCAGGATTTCTTTGACCTCACCTATGCCTATCTCAAACGTGTTCATGCGGATAATTGCCGCCATGTAGAGATTTTCTTCGACCCACAAGGGCACACGGAACGCGGCATTGCCTTTGCGGATGTGATCGAGGGCATTCTGGACGGGTTAGATCAAGGCGAAGCAGATTTCGGGATATCCTCGCATCTCATCCTGTCCTTCCTTCGGCATCTATCGGAGGAGGATGCTTTTGCGACGCTGGCCGAAGCCGAACCCTATTATGATCGAATCCTCGGTGTGGGCTTAGACTCGTCAGAGATGGGACATCCGCCGTCCAAATTCGCGCGTGTCTTTGCGAAGTCGCGGGAACTCGGCTTGAAACTTTTCGCCCATGCAGGCGAGGAAGGCCCGCCTGAATATGTCTATGAAGCGCTCGATATTCTCGACATTGACCGCATTGATCACGGCAACCGATCACTGGAAGATGACGTGCTGGTTCAACGTTTGGTCGAGGAAGAAATGTACCTCACGGTCTGCCCGCTCTCGAACCTTAAACTCTGCGTGGTCGATGATTTGAAAAATCATCCGCTGAAAGTGATGCTTGATGCGGGTATCAAGGCGACCGTGAATTCGGATGATCCGTCCTATTTCGGCGGCTATCTGAATGATAATTACATCCGCACGGCAGACGCGCTGAACCTGTCGAAAGACGACATTGTGACACTCGTGCGAAACGGATTTGAGGGGGCTTATCTGAGCCCTGAGCGGAAGGAGCTTCTGTTAAGTGAACTCTCTAAAAACATAAGCGCCTCCAACTGACATAGCGTCAATTGGAGGACCAGTATTCAATAGTTTAAAGCCTAGCGACGTTGCTGTCTGGGCTCTGGCCTTTTGCGGATATCCCGGCGGTCAAACCTTGTGTCTTTTGTGTCATCAGCGACGCCATTACAATCCGCATCGAGGGCTCCGTCCTCTGTCACACAGGCTGGCCCTTCATCTGGTTTTCTTTGAGACTCGCCTTGAACATCGCCGATCTTCGGGCTGTCGGCTTTCACGCCCAGCACAACATTCTCTGTCAAGCGGTCTTCACCGCCATCAACCATGGCTTTGTCTTGGCTTTCGCCCTTGATCGGTCCCAATTTCAAACCCGTCGCCTCTTGCGCTAAGGAAAGGTCTTGGAAGTTAGCTTTGCCCGCTCCGCTGCCCGGCGCTGCGATTGATACATTCTCTGTCAGACGATCTTCGCCGCCGGACCCCATCATTTTATCCTGAGATTCACCCGCGATCGGTTGAATCTTTTTCGTCACAGGTAGAGTTGACTGATCCGTTTCTGTCGTAACCGGCTGCACTTTATCTTGTGAAAAAGCATTGGAAGACAAAGCAAATGAAATTGCGGCCGTCGCGGCGAGTGTCTTATAAATCATGATAGTCCCCTCATTATTGATATGAGAACGATACAGATCCGGCTCTGTCTGTCTGTAACGCATATGAGGGGGTGAACGCATACGGCACGCCGCGACGACAAGCAGGAGTTTAATCGATTTTTCCGTTAGCAAATTCGCTTAGGAGTTCGGCATAGCCCTCGCCGTGATGCCAATAGGGCGTGATCTGGATGAGGGTCATGAAGACGCCTTGGTCGATCAGGCGTTTTTCCGGCGCCGTGCCATATCGCAAATCGTGATATTGGAGCCAGAATGTAAAATGCTGCGCGAGGCGGCCCGCCAACGCGCCCTTCTCTCCCTCGTCAAATTCCAAATGCCCGCTA
The DNA here is from genome assembly GCF_050271975.1 of Litorimonas sp. WD9-15. Lineage (NCBI taxonomy): Bacteria > Pseudomonadati > Pseudomonadota > Alphaproteobacteria > Maricaulales > Robiginitomaculaceae > Litorimonas > Litorimonas sp. WD9-15. The sequence goes on along the minus strand of NZ_CP189850.1, from coordinate 1,587,502 downwards.
TCGTCTAGCGTCGAGAGCAGCGAAAAAGCGGTGCGTTCTTTAAGGGCAAGGATACGGGAAAACGGGCCGCGCAATTCGGGGATACGCTGTAACAATTCCCCTTGATTGCGGTAGAAAAAGCGGAAATCGAAGATTTCCTCAAAGATAATATAGAGATAGACCCAATTATCCGCGATCGCGAGCGGGTCCTTGAGCGGGGCCGTCAGGACCTGCCGAATTTCGGCATCGAAATCCTCGAACAGGGCAACGATAATCTCGTCCTTGCCCTTATAATGGTAATAGAGATTGCCCGGGGAAATTCCCATGACGGAGGCGATATCAACAGCTGAAACCTGCGCTTCGCCCTCATTGTTGAAGAGTTCGAGCGCGGTGGCGAGGATTTTATCCTTGGTTTTGGAGCGTGTCGCCAATCAGCTTTTCTTTTTTGGAGCAGCTTTGGTCTTCTGAGTCGTCATTTTCTTCTTCGGCGCTGCCCGTTTCGCGACCTTCTTCTCCGGCGCGTCGAGTTTCGCGAGTATCGCGTCCAGTTTCGCTTCCATCGCATCGACCCGCTTCGCAAGTTTGTCGGTTCCGCTCTCACCCATACCGGAGAGGCGGGCGCGCATTTTCGCGATACGGTCATCAATTTCGAAATCAGGTTTAATATCCTCGACGGCGGATTTGCCCTTGCCGAGTAATTCTTTGGATTTATATTTTCCGACCGTTTCCAACATCTCGCCCTTTTGCACGAGATCATCAAACACCTCGGACGACTTCCCGGTCAAGCTGTCCACCGCCCCTTTGGCTTCGGTAAAAGCCCGACCATAGGCGCCAATGCCGGCGAGCCAGATTTTGCGGACCATATCTTTGTCATCAGAGCTTTTTGCCATGTTTTAACTCGCAAATCTGGATTGATAGTTGATGAAGCTTTCCTCGACGGAAGGTAGTTTGACAGCGTCTTTATGCGGGATATCGACTTCAAATTCGCCGAAGAAGTTCCGGATGATTTCAATCGTCTCTTCGCGGCGGGTCAGAAGGAACAGGTGGCCCGCACCTTTTATCACGCGGAGCTTTGAGCGCGGTAACATCAGATTCAAAAACTTGCCATTCGCGACGGGAACAATGTGATCCTTATCGCCCATAATCACGAGAGACTTCGCCTTGATCCGGCGGATAAACGGCAGGGTCGAATAGCCCATCATCGCCATCAACTGATAGAGATAGCCCTTCACGGAAGGCGGCATCATGTTGATCGAAAACTCACCCGCATTACCGGCCGCATCACCGTAAAGCGTCTCGAAATTCTTCTTCAGGAAATCACGGTCGATATAGCGTTTCGGCGAGGCCATCTTGGACAGCGCTTTCGGATTGCCCGGTATCATCGTGACACCCGTTGTCGTCGCGCAGAGGACGAGGCGTCGAGTCATGTCTTTACACTGCCACGCAAATTGCTGCGCGGGTCCGCCGCCCCAACTCACGCCGAGCACGTCGACCATCTCGTAACCGTTTTCCTGCAGGATTTGCCGCGCGGCTTTCGCGACCCACCACGGACGATAAGGCACCGTTGGATCAGGTGACCCGCCAATACCCGGCATATCAAAGGTGATGATATCGCGGCCCGTAAAGGTATCGGCAAAAGCCTGTGCAATTTCGAGATTTGCGCCAATTCCGTTGAAAAAGAGCAGCGGCGTGCGCTTACCCTGCCCCTTATCGACACCGGACCAGATCGCGGTACGGAGTTTCTGGTTCCCGACTTTTGAGAAGAAAATTTTTGGGATTGAGTGGTTTTCAATCGGTTCTTCATGGCCGTCAATGGCCGTGAGCGTATGTGGCATAATGCGTCTTTCCCCCGGAATGTCCGGATGGCCGGGGGAATATCTGCGTATTCATACCCAACCCGCACCCGATTCAGCCCGGGTGCGACAATCTGTTTAAGTCTCTATGCGTCGGGGGAAACCCTTTCGCAAAGGTAAATACAGTGAAATTATCAGCTATACTTACGTGAAAACATATTCGCCTGGCGCCTGTGATAGCGGAGGAAATGCCTTGTTCCCCAGCGATTTCGGGGCAGGTTTTCTCTCACCCGACCGAATGGCGAGCCATTCATTCCACCGCAGCCACCAACTCTCATTCACGCTTTCCGCCGCCTCGAGCCATTTTGTGGCGCGTGGAGGATGGTTAGAATTCGTGAAATATTGCGCTTTTGGATTACCCGGCGGGTTGAGCAGCGACTGCAAATGGCCGGAATTGGAGAGGACAAAATCGATCTCTCCACCGAAGAGGCGGATATTGCGATAGCATGCCATCCACGGCGTGATGTGATCGGTAATCCCCGCAACCATAAATCCGTCCTGCGTGACGGCTTCCAGATCGACAATGTGGTCCATGAAGACGACGTTCTTATCCTTGCGGAAGCGACGGTCCTGGAAAATATCGAGATAATCCGAGTGCAGCTGCGCCGGCAGGTTCGTCGTGTCATTATTCCAATAGAGCACGTCGAAGGGCGGCGGGTCCTGCCCCAGCAGGTAGTTGTTGACGACATAATTCCAGATCAGATCATTCGGGCGCATCCAGGCAAAGGCGCGGCCGAGCTCCTCGCCCGCCAGAATGCCTTTCTTGCGGGAATGTTTCCGCGCCTGTTCAATACCGGCATCCGTGACGAAGAGACCGACATCGCTGTCGACTTTCTTCCCGTCCAGCACGGAGACCATCAGCGTGTAGCAATTAATCCGGTTATCGCCGCGTGCCGCCAGTTCTGATAAAAACAGCGCCAGCGTGATGCCGCCGGAACAGGCCCCGGTCACATTAATGCGCGGGCTCTTCGTGATCTTGCGCACGGCGTCAGAGGCCTCGAACAGGGCCTCGACATATTGCTCCAAACCCCAATGGGCGTGCTGGCGCGTTGGGTTCCGCCAAGAGACGGCAAAGGCCTGATAGCCCATTTTCGTCAGGAAACGGATCATGGATTTATCGGGGGCCAGATCGGTCGCGTAGAATTTATTGATCTGCGGCGGAATGATCATCAAAGGCGTTTTATAAACGCTATCGGTCTGCGGTTTGTACTGAATGACCTCCAGCATTTCGTTCTGAAACACAACAGCTCCGGGAGAGACAGCCAAGTTCTCGCCGACCTTGAACGGACGTCCGTCCACCTGGCTCGGCATGCCGCCATTTTTCGTCAGGTCATTATAGGCATTCTGCAACCCCTTTACGAGGCTCTGCCCCTTGGTGTGGACCAGCATTTTCATCGCCGTCGGATTTCCGAGCAGCGTATTGGTCGGCGCCATGGCATCGACAATGAGGTCTGTCACAAATTTCGCCCGCGCCTGATCCGCCGGATGCATGCGGGAGTCTGAAATCCAGCCGTTCAATTCCTGCTGCATGGCGAGCCAGGATTGCATCGCGCGTTTATAGAGCGGGTTTTTCTGCCAGCTTTCATCCTTGAACCGACGGTCGCGTTTTTCCGGGGCCAGATCGGAGGTGCCGCGCGCAATATCGACCATCTCGGAGGCATATTTTACCAGATGTTTGGCGAAGGGCTTGGGCTGTTTGGCCGCATATCCCGCCATCAGGCCGAAACTCTTGATAATCTCGGACCGTCTGAACCCGACCAATCCGTTGACTGCGGTCGTGGTTTCAGCCGCTTTCACACCAATTTTTTCCGACTTGTCCGGCATAGACGCCACTCCCTCATTTATTTTTTCAAATGGAGTAAGATACAGATGGCACCGTGTCGAGTCGGATACCGTTCGGTCAAAACAAACGGCGCCTACTCGCAAGGAGCAGACGCCGAAGGCAATCCGGGACGATCTCAGGTCAAATCAAACGGGGAGAACGATAGACCTGTAAGGGAGGAGAGAGTGGACCCTCCCGGACAGTATTCAATTCACTTAAGCGGCTTTTTTGTCCGTTTTCATGATGTCTTTGTTGATGCCTGTTGTCTTGGCAGGCTTCGCGGCCTTTTTGGACAGCGCGGAGATTTTCTTGTTCAACGCTTTGACTTCAGCTTCCAGCTCTTCAACGCGGTCATTGGCGCCGAATGGCAGGCTTGTCGGGACGATGGATTTCACTTTGGACGTGGTTGTCTCAAAGGTTTCAACCGCACGCTTTTGCGCTGTCTTGGCTGTGTCGAGAGCAAGCTCTTCAACTTTTTCACCGCGGGCAACGAGGTCTTCAAAAAGGCCGTCAGTTGTCTTGTTGTAAAGACCTTTGACTTGCTCGGCACGCAGACGTGCACGCTCGGCGGCAACACCGTAGAGACCGAGATAGGCCAATGTACCCTTACGCAGAGCGGATGTTGTTTTCGCTTCAGTCTTTTTCGCGACCTTGGCTGTTTTCTTCGTGACTTTTTTCGCAGTTTTCTTGGCAGTGGACATGATGATATTCCTTAGTTTCAGTGGGGCGGGATAACCCCGCTTTGTTCGATGATTGGAAAATAGGGAATGGAATTAGAAAGCGCGTCCTAATTTGCTGCGTCTCATGATTTTTTCAGAAGAAGTGAGACCAGTTCGGCGACTTTGCGCTCCCGATCATCCTGATTGTCACTGGCAATGGCAACCGCGAGGCAGTGATCGGCATGATCTGACAGCAATTCACCCTCGACTTTTTTCAACGCGGCCTGCACGGCTTTGACCTGCGTCAGCACATCAATACAGTAACGATCTTCTTCAATCATTCGGCTGAGGCCCCGCACTTGCCCCTCGATCCGTGCAAGCCGTTGGCTGATGCCCGCACGTCGGGATGTCCTGTCTGTCATTTCACGATACCAATCCTTGCACATTCATTGGAAAGACTATACCCCCCAAGGGTATGTTAAAGCCAGCCCTTATCACAGCCACAAGTCTGGCCTTTGCGAGTAATGCCTTTGCCCGTCCGGTCTCCTATGCGGGCGGTTGGACGCTTATAGAGGAAACAGACCGACAATCCACATCCGCCCTTATCCATTACTCGCCTTCGGCCAAATATTCCTTGGGCCTCAAAACGGAATGGGACCGCCGCGAGGACATCCTTTTCACCGGTGTTCAGGGCACATGGCTGGCCAAACGCTGGTTTGGTGAGGATCATCAGGCCAATCTCTATTTTTGGGGTGCGGCGGGATTGGCGCAAGACATTGATGATAATACGGGCGGGGATCAAGCGGGCGGACAGATCGGCGTGATGGCGGATTGGGAGACACGACGCCTTTTCGTGTCCTACCGCGCCGCAGCGCGCGATTTCGGCGACCTCGACAAATCGGTCATGCAAGCCGCGCGGGTCGGATTCGCGCCTTATGCGGGCGATACGGGCGACCTTCACACCTGGTTCATGCTGGAAGTGGATAACCGCCCGGATGATAAAGAACCCATCGGCGTCACACCCCTCGTCCGTTTCTTCTACGGCTCGGCCCTGTTCGAAGCGGGCTGGAGCGTCACGGACGACCAACCGCTACTGAATTTTCAATATCGCTTCTAAAGGAGACAAACATGTTTCGTATTATTCTCATCACCGCGGCTCTGGCCATATCGACGCCCGCTTTCGCGCAGGACCATTCCGGCCACGGCTCGGACTATAAAGGCGATCATGCCGGACATGATCATAAGGTCGAGGATCACTCAGGTCATGATATGTCGATGACGGAAGGCAGCCTCAGGCTCGCGGATCAAGCTGAACTCACGGCAGCGATTGCGGCAGGCGGTGAACCCATTGTGGCAAAAGTCCTCGGCGCGGTTTGTGATTTCTGCGCCAAGGCGATGAACAAGACCTTCGGCAAACGCGATGATGTCGCCGCCGTCTATGTCGACCTTGATGCAAAAACGCTGAACCTCGTCTTGAAGCCGGGCGCGACCATGACGGATGAAGCCCTGCGCAAAGCCGTCAAGAAATCCGGCTATAAGGTCGATTCCATTGCGCGCGGTGCGGCCACGATTTCGGGCTAGTCCGAATGTCGGAACCGATCACACGCCGCGCCCTGTTTGCGCCGACGCTCTCGCTCTTTGCGAGTACGTCGACGCTGCTCTGTTGCGCCTTGCCCGCCCTGTTGGTGACAATCGGCGCCGGTGCGGTGATGGCGGGGATCAGTTCCAATATTCCGGGCTATGTCTGGCTGACGGAGCAGAAAGTGCCGCTCTTCATCCTGTCCGGCGTTCTGCTGGCCCTCGCCTTATTTTTTCGGTGGCGGTCCCGCAACGCGCCCTGCCCGATTGATCCGGCGGCGGCGAAAGCCTGCACCCGATTGCGTCGCGTGAGCGGCATCATCCTCTGGTCATCCGTTCTCATTTATATCGTCGGCGGATTTTTCGCTTTCTTTGCAGCGGACCTGCTCCTTTAAGTTTGATTCGCGAGACTATTCAGGATCCTGCCGTTCTCCGGGCTCGGAGGGCGGCTTTTTTATGTTTGGCTTAACACTTCCTAACAAAATCGACCTCTGCGTTAAGCATCCCTAACGAGGTGTTAAAACCTATGGTTAATCAAGGGTTTAAAATCAGAACTTAAAAGGTTTGGTAACCATATCGGGCGAGGGATTCATTATTGATTCACCATAAACCAAGAAGCGACACCTCCCCCGTGACAACAAACGCCAAAAACAGATTCAAGGTCATCACCAACCCGAACCCGCCAAAGCGCAATGATCCGGAGCGCGATGTCGCGATTTCCGAAATGCCGCTCAACCAGATCGTCCAAGGCGATTGCGTGGCGAATATGAACAACCTCCCCGCCGAGAGTGTGGACCTGATCTTTGCCGATCCACCCTATAATCTACAGTTGGGCGGGGACCTCTCCCGTCCTGACAACTCCCACGTTGCGGGCGTCACCGAGGCCTGGGACCAATATGACACGATGGATGCCTATGACCTGTTCACCCATGAGTGGATGAGCGCGGCGCGGCGTATTCTCAAGCCCAATGGCGCGATCTGGGTGATGGGCAGCTATCATAACATCTTCCGCGTCGGCACGATCCTGCAGGACCAGCAATTCTGGGTGTTGAACGACATCATCTGGCGCAAAACGAACCCGATGCCCAATTTCCGCGGTACGCGTTTCACCAATGCGCATGAGACGCTCATCTGGGCGAGTAAGTCCGAGGACGCCAAGCCGACCTTCCATTATGACGCGATGAAAATGCTGAATGAAGGCGTGCAGATGCGCTCCGACTGGACGCTGCCGATTTGCACGGGTGGCGAGCGGTTGAAGAAAAGCGACGGCAAGAAAGCGCATCCGACGCAGAAGCCGGAATCCCTCCTCCACCGCGTGATCCTTGCGACGACCAATCCGGGTGACGTGATTGTGGACCCCTTCTTCGGCACGGGCACAACGGGCGCGGTTGCCAAAAAATTGGGCCGGAACTTCATCGGGTTCGAACGCGAGGAAGAATATATCATTCATGCCAGCCGCCGTATTGCGAAAGTCAAAGAGGGGCAAACGGTCGCCGTCACAAAATCCAAACGGTCCGAGCCAAAAGTGCCCTTTGGCAATCTGGTTGAGCGCGGCCTCGTCAAGATCGGCACGAAGGTTTTCTCCAAGAACGGTATTCTGAAAGCGACCGTCCGCGCAGATGGCAGTCTCGAATCCGGAAATCAATCAGGCTCGATCCACAAGCTCGGCGCGCTGCTAACCAATGCCCCGTCCTGCAACGGCTGGACCTTCTGGCACCTGCAAGGGCCAAACGGATTAGAACCCATCGACACAATCCGCAGCGAAGTCCGCGCCGAAATGGCGGAAGCGGCGCAAGCTTAAACAAGACTTAACCCGCGTTCAGCTTGCGTTTAAGTTGGATTAACCATATCAAATATACAGGCCCGAGCAGCCGCTCGGGTTCTTCAGTTTTATGGGGAGACCACAATGAGTAAACGTGACGATCTAATCGCGAAATATGCCGACGATATTAAGACAAAAATCGGTGAAACACCAAATATGGACCTGCTGACGAAAGTCACAATTGGGTGCGGGCCATCTATCTATAATAAGGACGCGTCCACAGTTTCCGGCTCCGACCAATCCGAACTCGACACTGTAAAGAAGAACTTTCTCATTAAAAAGCTCGGTTTATCAGAGAGCCAAGACCTTGACGGTGCAATCGCAGCCGTGATGGAGAAATACGGCAAGTCCAACCGCAGTAAATACCGCGCGGTTGTCTATTACCTGCTGACAAAGCATTTCGGCAAAGAGAGCCATTACGGCTAGTCTTTCGGAACCCTCCCGAGGGTTCAGACATTGAAGTAGGTGCGGGCCTTACGGTCGCGCACCTTTTTTATTGAGGAGACGTAAAATGGACAAGCAAACGAAAGATATGAAACAATCGCTAGAGGAAGCGGATAAAAAGGGTTTGAGCCCGGAAGTTAAGAATTCGATTGATGCCAGATTAGGCGTACAGCCGTCTGAAGAAGAGTAGTTTGAGACTAAAACGATGTCATCCCGCATAAGCCTATAAAACGCATATGCGGGACCTGACGACTGTAAACGCTGGCCATTTCAGGTTACGATAGGTCCCGCATCTGCGCTTCGCTCCGTCCGAGATGATAGCTAGTTTAATTTAGCTGGATTTAGTTTTTAAAGCAGCCTCAACCACCTTCCGAAACACAGTCGGAAATCCCGATATATCGGCGGTCCACTCGCCCTCTTCCATCACGTCCACCTCCCCCACAAACACCTCCAACCGCAATTCGAAATGGGTAAAGACGTGTTTGACGTCGCCCACCTTCTCCCAGTTCCGTTTCATCGGCGCGGCTGAATGATCAATCGGCTTTTCGCCCCATGCACTCGTCGGAACGCCCAACATCCCGCCGAGCAAGCCGCCATCCGGACGGCGTTCGACCAGCACCTTATCCGCATGACGCAAAATATAGGCATAGCCGTGGCGGATGGGTGTTTTGACCTTTTTGATTTTCTTCGGATATTCGGTTTCGACGCCCTTCGCATGGGCGACACACCACTTCTCCCACGGGCACAGCAGACAAGTCGGGCTTTTCGGCGTGCAGATCGTCGCACCCAGATCCATCAGCGCCTGTCCGTAATCGCCTGGGCGGTCCGCGCGCACCAATGTGCCTGCCAATTCCCGCAAACCCTTGCGGCCTTTCGGAAGTGGCGGCTCATATATAAAGACGCGGCTGATAACGCGCTCCACATTACCATCGACAATATTGGTCGCTTCCTCCGCACAGATCGCGGCAATCGTCGCTGCCGTGTAAGGCCCGATTCCCGGGAGTGTCAGCAACGTCGTCTCATCCGTTGGGAAAGTACCGCTATGTTCATCCCGCACCACGCCCGCACATTTATGCAGATTTCGCGCCCGCGCATAATATCCCAACCCCGCCCACATAGACAGCACCACATCCCGATCCGCATCGGCCAAATCGGTCACAGTCGGAAAAGCCGCGAGGAATTTCCGCCAATAGGGCGTCGCGTGTGGCAGGGTCGTTTGCTGGCTCATGACCTCGGACAGCCAGATTGCATAGGGGTCCGGCACCACGCCCCGCGCACGGTCTTCGGGCCTGACGCGCCAAGGCAATGTCCGCCCCTGTTCGTCATACCAGCGCAAGAGCGCGCGTCTCATGTCAGGAATGTCATGCATAAATCCGATGTGTCCGCTTTACGGTTCCACCGCAATAGGCGACAGTGCGGCGATGACGGATGATCGCCATAATAAGCAGGTATTGGGGCGTTGGGTCGAGACCCAGCGCGGTCGCCCACAATTCCGCCCCCCACCCAGTGCGGGCATGGCGGTGACGAAGATCATGCGCCCGCTGGCCAGAAAACATGGCGGCGGTAGTTCAGCCCTCGCACTGGAGAAAATCTGGCCCGAGATCATGGGCCCGCGCTGGAGCAAGATCTCATCCCCCGTGCGCTTTCTCGGCGGACGGCAGGGACGCACACTCATTATATCAGCACCCGGTCCGGCGGCGGCGCTCATCCTCGCGCAATCGGGTCCCATCCTACAACGCCTCGACGCGCATTTAGGTCAGGGTCATGTTGCGCGAATTAAGGTTGTCCAAGGTCGAATGACTCGGCCCGCAGCAACACAGCCTAAACGCGGCCTACCACCGCGCAAGGCAAGCGAACTGCAAGAGAGCCTATCGGAGATCGAAAATCCCCGTTTAAAGGCAGCACTGGAAAAAATGGGCCGCAGCGTCCTGATCCGGAATGAAAAATCAGTGAGTGAGAAGCAATGAAAACGAAATTCCTGATAACAGCGCTCCTCGCGGGTCTGATGCCAACACTCGTAACTGCGCAAGAGCAGACTCTGACAGAGGCGGAAAACAGCGCCAATATTCCAGCCCGCATTTCGGAAACGGTTTATGCCGAAGCTCCGGACGATCACGTGCTCGGCAGCGAAGACGCCGTTCAAACGATGATCGTCTATGCCTCTGTCACCTGCCCACATTGCGGCGGCTGGTTCACGGAGGAATGGCCGAAGGTCAAAACGGAGCTGGTTGAGGCAGGAACGATGCGCTTTGTTTTGCGGGAATTGCGGACAGGCGCAGGGAATGCGGCAGAGGTTGGGTTTACAATTGCGGCCTGTGCGCCCTCAGCTCAGTATTTTGAAATGATTGAGTTCCAGATGGAAAATCAGGCTTTTATTGCAAAAGAAGTCGCCGAAAAGCGTGGCGACAAGGTCTTTTACGCCCTCGCCGCGCGGGCGGGCATGGACAATAATGAAGCTGTCACAGCCTGTATGACCAACCCTGATATCAAAGCGCATATGGATGAAAACGAGGTGCGGGCGACGCTAGCCAAAATCGAAGGTGTCCCTGCCTTCTTCATCAATGGCGATCCCTATTTCGGACCGCAGGATGCGGAGAGTCTCATCGCACTCGTCAAAGATATGGAGGAAAAAGGTATCACGGCCATTCCCGAAGAATTGACGATCGCCCCACCACGTGACCATACGGGACATAATCACGACTAATCCATCATTGACCCATCCACAGCGAATTCCCGCGCTATGAGGTCGCAGACTTGCTAAACACGGATAAATCCCAAGGATAACGCTATGACAGTTTTTGATTCGCTTTCGAGACGATTGGTTCTCACCCTCGCGGCCTCGGCCCTCGCTTTATCTGCTTGTAGTGGTGGCGGCGAGACCTCCTCTGCAGCCACAGGCACGGATGGAGAGTTCACTGTTGAGGGCGATTACGTGCTCGGTAATGCGGATGCGCCGATCACCCTTGTCGAATATGCCTCAGTCGCCTGTCCCGGATGTGCAGCTTGGCATGAAGGCGTTTATCCCGACGTGAAGGCCAAATATATCGACACCGGCAAAATCAAATATGTCTTCCGTCCATTCCCCGCCTCCACACCGGAAATGGCGACGACGGGTCACAAACTGGCTTATTGCGCGCCGCGTGATAAATTCTTCAAAAATATCGGCCTGCAATTCAAAGAGCAGCGCAAGCTGTTCAATGCACTGCAGAGCGGTAATGGCCGTCAGGCCTATGTCTCCCTCGCCAAAGCGTCCGGCCTCAGCGAAGAGGAATTCATGGCCTGCCTGACGGACCCTGAAATTACGGCCCGTTATGACCGCGATACGCAGCTCGGGGTCGATCAAGGCGTGCGCTCTACCCCGACCATTTTCGTCAATGGCCAGAAGACACCAAATAACAGTCTCGAAGCGATTGAAGCGATTGCGCTGCCAATCCTCGGTGAACCTATTCCAACGCCTGAATCCGACGCCGAATAAGTCATGGGATCGCTCGTCTTCAATTCTATTAAGCTGACGGGCTTTAAATCTTTCGTCGAACCGACGGAGTTCCTGATTGAACCCGGGCTGACAGGGATTGTCGGCCCGAATGGCTGCGGTAAATCCAACCTTCTGGAAGCGATCCGCTGGGTCATGGGGGCAAACTCTGCCAAAGCCATGCGCGGCGCGGCGATGGAAGACGTAATATTTAACGGTACGAAAACGAGGCCTGGTAGAAATCAGGCTCATGTCACCCTGAACGTCGACAATACGGCCCGCATTGCGCCGCCCGCTTTTAACGACTCGGATGATCTGGAGATCATGCGGATTATCGAGAAGTCCAAAGGCTCCAAATATAAGATCAACGGCAAAACCGTTCGCGCTAAAGACGTGCAGCTTCTTTTCGCCGACGCGTCAACGGGTGCAAACTCCCCCGCTCTCGTACGGCAGGGCCAGATTTCGGAATTGATCGCGGCCAAGCCGTCCAATCGCCGCCGTATCCTTGAAGAAGCCGCTGGTATTTCCGGTCTTCATTCCCGCCGTCACGAGGCAGAATTGCGCCTGCGCGCGGCGGAAAATAATCTCGACCGTCTGGAAGATATTGTCGGTCAGATTGAAAGCCAGCTTCTCTCCCTTCGCCGTCAATCACGGCAGGCCTCGCGGTACAAACGACTCGCGGGAGAGATCCACGAATATAAAGCGCTGCTCTGGCTCAAACGCTGGCAGGCGGCCCTTGACACTTTGGAAGCCGCGCAGACGGATTTGCGGGCACGGGAGAATACTGTCGCAGAGACGCAACTCCGCGCATCTGAAAATATGCGTCGCGCGGATGAACTGTCCGCGTTGCTCGAACCCAAACGCGAAGAACAACTCATCGCTGCAGCCCTCCTCGCGCGTTTGAACGCCGCTAAAGAAGCGCTGGAGCAGGATGAAAACGCAGCGAAATCCGAGATTCGGAAGTTGGAAGCCCAACTTGCCGACATAACATCCGATCTCGAGCATGAGCAGGAAGTCGTGAATGATGCGGCCACCGCCGAAGACCGCCTCGCGGCGGAACATGCGGAACTCTCCGCGCTGAAAGATATTTCCGCCGCGCTGGATTCTGCCGCAGATGCCGCCGCCGAGGCCCTGAAAGCACGCAATACGCTGGACGCGGACTTCAACGAATTGACTCGCAAGACGGCGGATCAGGCCGCGCGGAAGGATGCGGCTGAGCGTGAACTGACACAGGCGCAGCAAAGACGCTCACGTGTGCGGATTGAATTGGAACAGACTCAGGACAAATTGGACGGGCTGGACACGGAGAGTTTTGGAAATTCAAACCTGTTCTCCTCTTCCGCCAAAGAGGCGATGGAGGCGTTGGAAACCGCCCGCGCGAAAGAACAAGACCTTCAAGCGCAACGGACCAAGGCCGAGACGGCAGACCGTGACGCCCGCGACTATCTCTCGACCCTGCGTCAGGCAACGCAGAAATTGACCGCTGAAAAATCCGCATTGGAAAATGTGCTGCGCCGCTCTGCCTCCGCCGATTGGACACCCGCCCTCGACAGCGTTCAAGCCAAGGCCGGATATGAGCAGGCGCTCGCCGCCGTGTTGGGTGAAGATCTGGAAGCAGCTGTCGGCGGCTCCGCCGGATTACGCTGGGACGGGGCGGATGTGCCGACGCAGGATTTACCGGCCGGTGTCGAACTAATCACGGATTACATCACCGCGCCGCAGGAACTCCGCGCGCGTCTGTCTCAAATCGGTGTAGCTGCGATTGAGGATATTCACGCGAAAGCCAAAGAGCTGAAACCCGGCCAACGCCTCGTCAGCCCGCGCGGCGATGTTGTGCGATGGGACGGTTTCACAATTGCCGCAGGCGTCGAAACCTCTGCCGCGATTAAGTTGAAACAACAGAACCGCATCGCGGAATTGGAAGCGGAAATCGCGGAGGCCGAGGCTGGCGTGAGCGACGCCAATGCCGCATTCGAAGCCGCCCGCGAAGCCCGCCAAATGGCCGAATCCGCCGCGCGGGATGCTCGTAAAGCGCTGCCCGACTTGGAACGTGCCGACCGCGCGGCCCAAGCCGCGATGGCGCAATATGAAACTGATATTGCCCGCGCCTCCGCGCAGAAGACAGGTCTGGAAGATCGTGTCGAACGGCTGACCATCGAGCTGACCGAGATTGAAAAACAGGTTGTCGCGGCGGAGGCCAATTTATCGGAGCATTCCGGCGGGGAAGACCTCTCTGAACAACGCGAAATCCTGTCTGAGAAACTCTCAACAGCCCGCGATGTCGCAGACGAAGCCAGCGCCCAATATCGCAGCCTAAAAAACGAATCCGAGGCCCGCGCTGCACGGCTGCAAGCCGTCGAAGCGGAACGGGCAAACTGGGCGAGACGCTCGGAAAATGCCGCCAAACGCGTGGCGACATTGGAAAATCGTCGTGCAGCGGTGGATATGTCGCTCCACGCCGCAACAGACGGACCCGATCAGTTTGCCGAGCGCCGGACCACCCTCTTCGCAGAACTCGCCGCCGCCGAATCGCGTCGGACTGCTGCCGCAGATGCGCTCTCTCAATCCGAGACGGAAACCGCCGATGCGGTGCAAGCCGCGCGTCAGGCCGAGACCGATGCAGGCGCCGCCCGTGAAGCCCGCGCCGGGTCCGAAGCCCGCCTGAACGCCGCGCAGGAACGGATTGGCGAGACCAAGGCCCGCGTGAATGAGACTCTAAATTGCGAGCCCTCCGAGTTAAAATCCCATTTGGGTGAACTCTCCGCTGATTCCGGTCTGTCGGAAAATGATATTGAACGGAAACTCGAGCGCCTGAATACGGAACGCGAGAAAATGGGCGGCGTGAACCTGCGCGCGGATGAAGAAGCCGTGGAGCAGGAAGAACGCCTCGCCGCGATGATCGAGGAACGCGAAGACTTGATCAAAGCCATTGCACGTCTGCGCGAAGGGATTGACGAGTTGAACACTGAGGGTCGCCAACGCCTGCTCGCCGCATTCGATATGGTCAATGGTCACTTTGGCCGTCTATTTCAGACGCTCTTTGGCGGTGGTGAAGCGGCATTGGCCCTCACAGAATCAGATGATCCACTGGAAGCCGGACTAGAAGTCATGGCCCGCCCGCCTGGGAAATCGCTGAAAGCCATGTCGCTGCTCTCCGGCGGGGAACAGGCGATGACGGCAACGGCCCTGATTTTTGCGGTTTTTCTGTCCAACCCCGCGCCCGTCTGTGTGTTGGACGAGGTGGACGCACCGCTGGATGATGCCAATGTCGCGCGGTATTGTGATCTTCTGGATGACATGAAGAAGAACACGAATACGAAATTTATCGCGATCACCCATAATCCCGTCACGATGAGCCGGATGGACCGTTTGTTTGGCGTGACCATGGCGGAACAAGGTGTGAGCCAGTTGCTGTCAATTGAACTGGCGAAGGCAGAAGCTTTGGTCGCGGCTGAGTAAAGCGATGATGTCACACCGTCGCAGTCCATAGGACTGCCCGGTGCCCATGCCGTGATATTTGCGTCTCCAACTTACATTTAATCAAGCCGATAATTTTGCGGTATGGGCACGGGGCGACCCGAGGGTCGCGACGGTGTGACAACTGATTTGTGATTTGTCCCGACACGAAATTCCTCCTGTCCCGACACACAATTCCTCGCGAACACCCTCTCGTTTTGCGACTTCCCTCTCGCGGGCTATAGCAGGTCCTGCGAATCAGGGATGAATATGAAACCGCCCAAAAAATCAGAAACTCTGGAAATCCGTCTGTCCCATCCGGACAAGACGGCGCTGCAGATCAAAGCCTCCCGTGAAGGTCGCACGGTCAGTGATGTCGTACGCGGTTTGATTTCAGTCTATATCGCAGAACCGGATACCCGCTCCACTTCAACCAAATTGACGGAGCTTCTCATGACACTCAAATCCAAACCGAAATCAGCCCTGGCCACAGCCGCCGCCTGTGTGGCGCTCCCTTTTGCGATTGTGCCATTCGCAGCGGCGGAGCCTATCGCGCTGAAACTCGACGGCGAATATATCGAACCTGTCGTAGAGAATGGAACGGAAGGCACACGAACTCGTCGTTTCGATACAGAAATCCACGTGGAAACGGGGGATTCATATGAATTTATTGTGGGCGGCTCCGACCCTTTTTCACTGACTCTCTCAGTCACAGAAGTCGGTGATGAACTACTCATTGATATGAAAATCTATGGCGGAGAAGATTTCATCGGTCATCCAAAAGTCAAAACCCAAATCAATACCCCCGTTCGCATTGAAATCGGGCATGATGACGGGCAAACCTTCACCATGAACGCTCTGCCCACACGACAATAAATGCCATCATCCCCCGACACATCCCGCACGAAACGCATCATCGCCCTGATCCTCGGCCTCGTATTCATGGGGGCGCTGGTCTATTTCATGGCGCAGCCGCGGCCCGTTCCGGACGCGAAACAGGCGAGTTTTCCGGCCCCGTTGTCGCAGGCCTGAAAAAACCTGCGGAATAACGCGACAGAAAGTGATTTTCCGTTTCTATTCAAAAGCTTGCGCCCACACCCCCTTATGTTGACTTCCCCTAACCCCTTCGTTAGGTAGGGGCCGCTTTCAGAGGGTTGTCCTTTGGGGGCAAAGACGTTGCCATGACAAACCGAGAAACGCCTGATCGACCTTCGACATCGCCAGACCTCACTGATTTGCGCAGGCGCTTAGACGCCGCCCAAACGAAGCACGAGGCTCCACCGGCGAGGACAAGACAAGATGACGGGCGAATTCTTGGACAAGCATGGCGAATGAGCACCGAATTAGTGGTGTCCGTTATGGTCGGTTTGGGACTCGGATATGGGTTCGATCGTCTTGTGGGCAGCACACCTTGGGGGCTTCTCGTTGGATTAGGTCTGGGCTTTGCGGCCGGGATCAAAACAGTTTTAATATCAGCCGATAAAATGGCTGAGCAAAGTGCGGGTATCCCCAAAGGGGACGACATGCCCGATGACATTGAAGACGAATAGGAGCGGGTAAGTGGCTACCGACCCGATGCAACAGTTCGAGATTAAGGAAAAGGCTAGCCTTTTCGAGATCGCGGGACAGACAATCAGCTTCAGCAATTCTGCGCTGTGGATGATTGTGTCCGGCATATTGATTGTCGGATTTTTCGCACTGACCCTGCGTGGCAAGCTCATTCCGGGCCGCTTACAGTCTATGGGCGAACTGTCCTATCAGTTCATTTCCGACATGATCCGGGACACGACTGGACAGGAAGCGATGAAATTCCTGCCTTTCATCTTTACCCTCTTCTTCTTCATTCTTGCCGCCAACCTGATCGGCATGAACCCTTACGCCTTTACAACGACATCCCATCTGGCCGTGACATTTACCCTCGCCATCATGACGATTAGCATCGTGATCATCGCGGGAATTTGGAAAAACGGTCTGTCCTGGTTCAAGATTTTTGCGCCCTCCGGCTTGCCTCTCATCATGTATATTTTGATTATTCCGATTGAGGTCATTTCCTTTATAGCCCGCCCCGTAACCTTGGCCGTTCGTTTGTTCGCCAATATGGTGGCCGGACACGTCATGTTGAAACTCTTTGCTATTTTCGCGGCCTATCTGGTCGCGAAGGGCGGTGTTTTTATTGGTGCTGCGATCTTGCCAATTGTCGGCGTCATGGGCATTGCGGCGCTGGAGTTTCTCGTCGCGGCTCTGCAAGCTTTCGTGTTTGCGATCCTGACCTGTATTTATCTTAACGACGTTTACCACGTTCATCATTAATCTGACTAATTCCATCCTTAGGAGAATTTAAAATGGAAGCAGAAGCAGCACGTTACATTGGTGCCGGAATTGCCGGTCTCGCCCTTCTGGGTGCGGGTCTTGGTATTGGTTCGATCTTCTCGAGCTATCTTTCAGGTGCCTTGCGCAACCCATCCGCAGCTGACGGCCAGCGCACAAACCTTCTTCTCGGTTTTGCTCTTTGCGAAGCAACAGGCCTGTTTGGCTTCGTTCTCGCGATGATCATCCTGTTCGTCTAAATCACGACCTACGGGAGCGTCATTATGGCAGCCGATACGCCAAAGACTGATACCTATGGTGAAGCCGCCGCATCGGGCGGCCTCCCGCAATTTGATTTCACTACATGGGCAAGCCAGATTTTCTGGCTTCTCCTTGTTTTTGGTGTGCTGTATTTCATCCTGTCGACATTTATTCTGCCGCGTATCGGACAGAATATTGCGGATAGAACGGATAGAATTAGCGACGACTTGGACCAGGCTGCCAATTTCCAAGCTCAAGCCGAAGAAACCGAAAAGTCCTACACAAAAATTCTCGCAGATGCCCGCGCAAAATCGATGAATGTTTCTGAAGCGACACGCAATGCCGTCGAAGAGGATATCGCAAAAGAAATCGAGGCTGCAGAAGCGGTCGCGGAGCGAGAGGCCGTTGTGGCGGAAGCTCGCATTCGAAAATCTCGCGATGCAGCCTTGGAAAGCGTTGAGACGGTTGCGGTTGAAGCGGCGGGCGACGTCCTCGAAGCCTTGACAGGCAAGACGTTCACGGCCGCGAAAATTCGCGCGTCCCTGAAAACGTAACAGGTATTACAGATGTACACGTCCAATTTTATAATTGCAGCATCCGCGGGCACACCTTTTTATCAAGACTCAAAATTTTGGGTCGCAATTCCCGTTATTCTCTTCCTTCTCTTTGTCGCTTATAAAGGCGCATTTCGCGCAATGGGCAAAGCGCTCGATGACCGCGCGGAAAAAATTCGGGCGGAACTTGATGAAGCCCGTCGCTTACGCGAAGAGGCTCAAACGCTCCTCGCCTCTTACCAGCGGAAGCAAAAAGAAGCCGAGACTCAGGCTGAAGCAATTGTGAAACAGGCGCGTGTCGACGCAGAAAACATGGCATCTCAAGCCCGTAAAGATCTGGCGGAAAGCCTAGAGCGCCGCATGGCTCAGGCAGAGGCCAAAATCGCCAATGCCGAGATCAAGGCCATGAGTGAAGTCAAAGCAAAAGCCGCTGATCTAGCCATGAATACAGCCGAAAAATTACTCCGCACGGAACTCTCTGCGGCGGATAAGTCAAAGCTTATTGCGGACGGGATTAAGCAGATGGGATCTGCCCTCGGTTAGGCCTATAGTCACCAGATTAAAGCGAATGAGCCGTCCTCTGTGACGGCTTTTTTGTTGGCCGCACCACGTTCAAATTTATATATATGTCACACCGACGCGACGTAGTCGCCCGGTGCCTATACCGTGGTGTGAGCGGTATGATCAAAAATCAAATTTTGACGCATATGCTAACGGCATGGGTACCGGGCGGCCCTACGGCCCGCGACGGTATGACATTTGGTTTACCGTTAGCTCACTCCGCTATCTCAGCTGCATCACAGGCTGTTCAGCAGCAGGAAGCTCAACGACAACATCAAGCAAACTCGCAGAATGTAATTCCAAACCAAAATAACCTGCAACAGTCAGAAACCCTATCGCAGCCATTGGAACCGCGCCCTCTTCCCCAGAGACGACAAGTTTTTCATAAATCACCATCAGACCTGCCCATAAACCTGTGAGGATCAGAATCGCGCAATAAACATCAAACGCCTGATGTAAGGGAATCCACAGCGCGACAATCGCCAGAGCCTTATAAACGCCCGCGCCCACAACACCGAAAACGGTATAGGCAATCCAGCCCAGAAGGAATAACACAGCGGCGAAAATCGCCTGGGTTACGAGAGCAATCTCCTGCTCTGGAAAGAAAAAGGTGCCCGCGAGAAACGCCAGACCTACGAAGAGTAAAACCCCGTGTGGGACTTTCTTTTTGAGAAGCGTAGTTACGCCTGCTGCCCCGAGGATCAAGACTGCGAAAAGGGGATAGGTGAAGAATTCCATAGCCTCCCATAGGATAGAAGGATTTGAAAAGGTTTCTTGGACAAGGTTAAGGCGAACTGAAATTTCAATTGGGTGTCACACCGACGCAACCTTCAGGTCGCCCGGTGCCTATGCCGTGGTATTAGCGGTATGATCGGAAATCGAATTTTCACGCGAATTTGACGGCATGGGTACCGGGCGGCCAAGTAGGCCGCGACGGTATGACCTTTCAAAAAACTACTCCGCCGCCTCAGCCACATCACTCGGTGGCGTCCAGCGTAAAACCGGCTTCCTTGCAGCTTGCGTTTCGTCCAAGCGGCGCATCGGTGCGTAGATGGGAGCTTGTTTAAAGCTCTCCACATCACCGGATTTCGCACGTTCGGCGAGGCTGCGCATGGATCGGATGAAGCGGTCGAGTTCGCCTTTGGACTCACTCTCCGTCGGTTCGATCAACATCGCGCCATGCACGACAAGCGGGAAATACATCGTCATCGGGTGGTAGCCCTCGTCAATCATGGCCTTTGCAAAATCAAGCGTATCGACGCCTGTATCTTTCAGGAAACGATCATCGAAGAGCGCTTCATGCATACAGCCGCCCTCAAAGGCGGGGGTCATAACATCTGACAGTGAGGCTTGAACATAATTCGCATTCAAAACCGCGTCTTCCGTCGCCTGTTTCAAACCGTCGGAACCGTGGCTCATCATATAGGACAGGGCACGCGTATACATGCCCATATTGCCGTGGAAGGCGCACATGCGGCCAAAGCTCTTGTCATCTGGATGTTCGACGAGATCGAACCCGTCTTCTGTTTTTACGACATAAGGCACAGGGGCGTGATCCTTCAGCGCATCAGACAGCACTGTCGGGCCGGAGCCGGGACCGCCGCCGCCATGCGGAGTGGAGAAGGTCTTGTGCAGGTTGATATGCATCGCATCGACGCCGAGGTCCCCCGGACGGACCCGCCCGACCAGCGCGTTGAAATTCGCGCCATCGCAATAAAAATAACCGCCTGCTTTGTGAATCAACGCGGCGATTTCGATAATGTCACTCTCGAACAATCCGCATGTATTCGGATTGGTCAGCATGATCCCCGCAATATCAGAATCTTTACCCAGACCGTCGAGCTTTGCACGTAAGGCGTCCATATCGACCCGTCCGCCTGCATTGCTGGGCAAGCCGTCAACGGTGAAACCGCATTGCACGGCGGTCGCGGGATTCGTGCCATGGGCCGCATCCGGGACGAGGACGCGGCGTTTATGCGACGCACCGTCATGATCGAGTCGCGCGCGAATGGCCATCATCCCGCAAAGCTCGCCATGCGCACCCGCTTTTGGCGTCAGGGCAACGGCTGGCATATTGCAGAGCGTCATCAGCCAGTGCGAGAGCACGGACATAACTTCCAACGCGCCCTGCGCCGTTTGTACGGGTTGCAACGGATGCACATCGGCAAAGCCGGGCATGCGCGCGACCTTTTCATTCAAACGCGGATTATGTTTCATCGTGCAAGACCCGAGCGGATAAACGCCGAGATCGATCGCGTAATTCTTTTGCGACAGGCGCACATAATGGCGCATCGTTTCTGGTTCACTCAGGCCCGGCAGGCCTATCGCACCCTTACGGGCATAGGCGCCGAGGCGCGATTTTGTTCCCTTTGGTTCGGGCAGGTCCACACCTGTGCGACGGGGCGTGCCCGTCTCAAACAGGAGTGCCGTGGCTTGATTCAGGGCTTGCGAGCCGGAGACGGTTTCACGCGAATTCGTATTTGCCGCTACGGGCGTGGTTGGGCGGCCTTGATTATTCATGGCAACAACTCCGTGCTAAATTCGTTGATTTTCCTACAATGGTAAACCCAAGTCATCTCAATCTCATTTATGTGAGGTTCACTGATTAACTTCGATATATCCGCAAAGAAGTTCTCGCCAAGTTTCGAGGTTGTATCTAGGAGGCCTCTCAAATGAATCGGCTCAGGAAACATTAAACCTTCAAACCCAAGCTGAAAGAGAGACTTGTTTATATCGAAAATAGCAGAGTACGGCTTGTAAAGGTTGTATCGACTTAGGTTGGTCTCTTCCAAAAAACGGGAAAGCTCATCAAACCTCACGACAACACCTCCTTCAAAGCAGCTTCAAACGCCGCAATATCCTCATCGGAACTCGTCTCCGTTGCACAGACTAGAAGCAAATTCTCATCCGCATCCGGCGACAGACGGCTGAGCGGGACACCCGCGATGACGCCTTTTTCGACCATGGCATCGACGACATCCGCAGCAGGTTTATTCAGGCGGACGGTGAATTCGTTGAAGAACGTGTCGTTTAGGACTTCCGCGCCCTCAATCTCCTCAATGACGTCGGCGAGGTCGCAAGCTTTCTCGTGGTTCAGCGTAGCCAAGCGCTGTATCCCCGCATCGCCCAGCAGGCTCATATGAATGGTGAAAGCGAGGCAGCAGAGCCCGCTATTCGTACAAATATTCGAGGTCGCTTTTTCACGGCGTATATGTTGTTCGCGCGTGGAGAGCGTCAGGACATAGCCCCGGTCACCATTCGCATCGACGGTTTCCCCGCAAACGCGGCCCGGCATTTGCCGCACGAGTTTCTGGCGGCAGGCGAAGAGACCGACATGCGGCCCACCAAAGGCCAGACCGACGCCCAGTCCCTGCCCTTCACCCACGACAATATCCGCGCCCTGTTCACCCGGCGGCGTAATCGCGGCGAGGGCGACAGGTTCAGTAAAGACCGCAATCAGCAGCGCTTTATGCGCATGGGCCTTCTCCGCAATCGGGCGAAGATCGACGATCTCGCCAAACACGTTAGGTGACTGCACGACGACGCAACAGGTATCGTCATCAATATGGTCGATGACGTGATCATCGCGCCCCATCCGCGTATCGCGCTCATTGATCGTGATATTGAGCGTCGAGGCCAGCGTCTGTGTCGCCGCCGCGTAATGGGGGTGAAGACCCGGTGCCAATACGGCTTTGGATTTCTTTCCCCGCGCGACGCGGTGCGCCATGACGACGGCTTCGGCGCAGGCGGTGGACCCGTCATACATGGACGCGTTCGCGACCTCCATGCCCGTCAAAAGCGCGACTTGCGTCTGAAATTCGAACAAGGTTTGCAGCGTGCCTTGACTGATCTCCGGCTGGTACGGCGTATAGGCCGTCAGGAATTCAGACCGTTGGATCAGGTGATCGACGGTTGCCGGAATATGATGTTTATAGGCCCCTGCCCCACAGAAAAACGGAACAGACGACGCAGGCGTCGATTTATTGGACAGCCGTTGAAAGAACTGCTCAACCGCCTGTTCGGATTGATGCGTCGGCAGATCGATGAGACCTTTCAGGCGCGCGGCCTCCGGCACATTGTGGAACAAATCATCCACATTCTCGACGCCGATCACGTCCAACATTTGCGTGCGATCATTCGCATTCAGGGGAAGGTAACGCATTTAATTATCTTTCCGTTTTAAATTCATCACGAGGACGATGACACCAACGAGGAGGCAGAAAATGCCGACCACGAGAATGAAAGCGTCCTTATTCGGGTCCGGGTTTTTTGACCATGAGACAATATGCCAGAGGCCCAGCGCAGAGATTGCAATACCCCAGATTCTGAGAATGAGCGGATTGCGGCGCATCGCTAAAACCCAATTCCGTTGAGAAGACATTCACGCATTTAAATGTTCTCTTCACTATCATCACGTGCAACCTTTTTCCGGTTCACAATGACGAAAGCCACAAAGCCGACTATCAGCGCAAAGATGAAGCCATCGAAAACCAACCAAGCAAACCCGCCCGCAATGACGGCCGCCATGGCCGCTTTATCGCTACTATCGGTTTGGTCTTCGTTCAGCATCATGGACTAAAGGTCAGCGCAATAGGCTTTGTATTTTGCCTCATCCATCAGGGTTGATAACTCATCCGCATCAGCGATTTTGATTTTTAGGAACCACCCTTCCCCATCCGGCGAAGCATTGACCGTTTCCGGCGCGTCTTCAAGCGCGGCGTTGACCTCAACCACTTCTCCGCCGACGGGCGTGTAGACTTCTGAGGCAGCCTTGACGGATTCGACCACGGCGGCTTCATCGCCCTTGTCAAATTCTGTGCCGACATCCGGCAGTTCAACAAAGACAACATCGCCGAGGGCTTTTGCGGCATAGGCCGAGATTCCGACCGCTCCCGTGTCACCGTCAACGCGGATCCATTCGTGATCTTCTGTGAAATAAGTGCTCATGGGTCAGGCTCCTCGGTAATAATTATGCGGGGCGAAAGGTAATTTGACGATGGTCGCCGGGCGGGCTTTGCCGCGCACGATGAGTTGGACGGGCGTTCCGGCTTTTGTAAATTTGCGGGCGACATAGCCCATCGCGACGGGACCACCCGCAGTTGGGCCAAAGCCACCGGACGTGACCACCCCAATCGTGTTGCCGGCCATATCCTGGACTTCGGTATGTTCGCGGGCGGGGGCGCGGCCTTCGGGTTTGATCCCGACGAGGCGTTTTGTGGATTTATCGGCGAGATCAGAGGCGACACGCTTTGCGCCGAAATATCCGGCATCCTCGCTGCGGCGGTGTTTTTGGATGGACCAAATTAAACCTGCCTCAATCGGGGAAACGGTTGTGTCGATATCATGTCCATAGAGGCAAAGCCCGGCTTCCATACGCAAACTGTCGCGCGCGCCGAGGCCGATCATTTCGACATCAACATGGGCAAGTAGCGCCTTGGTCAAACGCACCACATCGTCATGTTTGACGGAAATTTCATAGCCATCCTCGCCCGTATAACCGGAGCGGGACACATGCGCCCAGATGGGTGTGTCCAACGGGCCTTTCAGTTCCAGATCCGTATGGATCATGAAGACGAGGTCTGCGACGGCTGGATTAAACTGTTTCAAAACCTCGGCGGCCATTGGCCCCTGTAATGCGATGAGGGAGAGCGTGTCGTCCTTGACCATCATATGAACACCATCCGGAAGATGCGCTTCCAAATGCGCATAATCGCCGATCTTACAGCCCGCATTCACGACGAGATAAAGCGCGTGCTCGTAACCCGGCATGGCGAGGCGAGAGATCATCAGATCATCCAGAATGCCGCCATCTTCATTTAGGAACTGAGAGTAACGTTGCTGTCCCGGCTCCAAAGATTGAATGTCGGCAGGCACTAATTTTTCGAGCGCTTTGGCCGCTGTCGCGAAGCGCTTATCCTCCGCCATGATAAAGACCTGCCCCATATGGGAGACGTCGAATAATCCGGCCTTTTCGCGCGTGTGGAGATGTTCCTGCAAGACGCCCATCGGATATTGGACCGGCATGTCATAACCTGCGAACGGCACCATTTTCGCGTCGAGCGCGACGTGCATCTCGTGTAATGCAGTTGTTTTTAGGTCAGTCATAGGCACATCACGGCATTTCGCCGTCTCCGTGGCCACCTGCTGTCTCCTCGGGCCTGAGAGATTGACCCGAGCCCTTCAACATGAAGTGCGGGGGCTTACTCCGTCGGCGGGGCCGTTTCACCAACCGGCCCGCTTTCCAGCGTTTTGACTGCCATACGGTCCGTTGACCTGAGCGTTTGCCGGGGCGGTTGCGCCTTCGGTGGTCACATTATTCGCGACTCTCTCCCATATGGCAGGAAGTGAAATTCTGATGCGTCGAATTCAGAAAAGAGTCAATCTCGTTGCGTGATACAGAGCCTTAAGACCTGTGTGTTATTTGCGTGCCTGAAATTTAGACAGAAAGTGCATCCATGTCAGGCAAGTCCAAAGAAGAAATCGCGTTCGAACTCGTCTCCAAGCTGAAAGGTGTTGGGGTCTGGGGCGAGAATAATATGCAGTCCATTCTGGATATGTATGCCGAATGTTTGGAGGCCACGTCGGGGCAGCGTCAATTGCCGGGACGCAAACCCGTCGCACAAGCACAACCCGCCGCACGCTCGCAAGCCGCTCCTGCGCCGCAAGCACCGGTTCCACCGCAACAACCCGCCGTTCGGGAACAACAGCGCATGGTACAGCAAGCCTATCAACAGCCGATTCAGCGTTAAAAATTATGGATGAAAGACGGACGGCACTGCCGTCCAGTTCCTCGCCATTTGATCCACAGGATCAAATGTCTGCGTTACATCCGGTCAGGCGCTTCGATGCCGAGTAGGTCCAGCCCGTGCTCCAACTGCGCCAATGTCGCTTTGGCAAGGCCGAGGCGGGAGGCTTTCACCTCCGCTGGCACATCATCCGCTAAAATCGGACAACCCGCGTAGAAGCGGGAGAAGCTTTGTGCGACACGGTAAATATGTTCACACAGCATATGCGGCGCATATTTCTCGGCCGATAATGCAATCGCTTTGGCATAGGCATCCAGCGCCAGAACGAGGTCTGTTTCCGCCTCGGCTTCAACTTGAATTTCACCGGATGAAACGCCCATGTCCTCGGCCTTCCGTAGGATCGATTTTATACGGACGACGGCATATAGGAGATACGGCCCTGTCTTGCCTTCAAAGGCCGTAAACCGTTCCGGATCGAAAATGTAATTCGTCATACGCTGGTTTTGGAGATCAGCAAATTTTAGGGCCGCCAAACCAATTTTACGGGCAATTTCTTCGCGTTCTGCCGGATCAAAATCCGCGCCGATGCCTGACGCCTCTAGACGCTCACGGGCGGCGGTATTCATAACCTCCAGCAGGTCTTCGAGGCGTAATACGCCCCCTGCCCGCGTCTTGAACGGCTTCCCGTCCTTCCCGTTCATCGTACCGAAACCCGCATGGAAAAGTTGGTCCCGCGCATACCACTCCGCTTTCACGGCGGCACGGAAGACTTGTTCGAAATGCAGAGCTTGGCGTTGGTCGACGACATAGACGATGAGGTCGGGATTAATCTCGGCCTTACGGTCCACCAGCGTGGCGAGGTCGGTCGTATGGTAAAGCACGGCGCCGGAACTGGCGAGGAGCATGACGGGCGGTGTCTTGTCTTTTTCGCCTTCAGCCACGCGAATGATCAACGCGCCGTCATCTTCCTCCGTGATCCCCTTGGCTTTCAAGCCACCGATCATATCGGGGATCAGCGGGTCGACACAGGCTTCGCCCTTCCAGAGATCGAATTCGACCCCCAGATTGCCGTAGCCAATTTTCAGGGCGGCGACGGACACGTCGATAAAGTGATCCAGCAGGGCGCGGTAACCGCGCCGGCCCGCCTGTAACTGCGCCGTCGCAACACGGGACTCTTCCATGCGGTCAGCATCACTTTTCGCTTTATTCGATGCCTGCGGGTAAAGCCGTGCGAGGTCGTCCATCGTCACGGGCGGCTCGGCGGGATAATCGCCCGTAAAATCCTCGTCGAAATAGGGGAGATCAGGCTGTTCCAGTGTCAGTTCGGAAATCAGGTGGCCCATTTGCAGGCCCCAATCGCCCATATGGACGTCGCCAATCACAGTGTGTCCCTGCGCGCGGAGAATACGCTTGATCGCTTCGCCAATCACTGCAGAGCGCAAATGGCCCACATGCATAGGTTTTGCGACATTCGCCCCGCCATAATCGACGACAATCGTTTTCGTTTTATCTGCCGTCAGGCCTGAGGCGGGATTGGCGAGGAGATCATTTGCACGGGTTGTCAGCAGGTCAGCTGCCGGTGAGATATTGATAAATCCCGGTCCGGCAATCTCCAACTTTCCAAAAGCAGGGTCAGTCTCCAAAATCGCAACCGCTTTCACCGCGATCTCACGCGGATTGACTTTTTCACCGCGTTTTTTGGCAATACCTGCCGCGGCGAGTGCGCCATTACATTGATAGGGCGCGTCGCCGCGATCTGATTCCTGCACACCGGCGATCGCCGCCGGAAAACCGAGCGATTCGAAGGCGGCCCGCGCAGCGGCGTCCAGCGTCGACTGAATACTCATGATAGAGTCCTAGTTTTGACCGGCGGAGACGCGGAACCGCTTACCGTCATTATTAAACGCGCGTTGTTCCGGCGTGACAACAAAGCCGACGACAATCTCGAAGTTCTCTCCTGATGTCGTGTCATTCGCGCGGGGGATGATAATCCGGTCAATTTCCTCGGTGACAGTCACGCGGTCCACTCCGGCGGGGAAGGTCACATTTAACGGGAAAACCTGCTTTTCGATCACGTCGATATTCTTACGCGTGACGGCCACGAAATATTCATATGTATGGCTGGATTCTGTCGCGGCCGGACCGCGCCCCAACGCGAAATCAATCGTCAGATCGCCATTGATGGGTCGATCCGCGAAATAACGACAAAGGGAGCGCACGGCATTAATCTCGCCCGTAAAGCCGACATTGTTGAAATTTTCTTTGCCGTCACCGCGGATTTCAACCAAACGGGACGCATCAAAGAGGGCAAAGGCGCGTGGACACGGGCCAGGGTTACGTTCAGCGGCTTCACCGATTTGTAGGACCTCCTGCGTCGAGCGACACCCTGCCAGCGCCAGAATGGCCATTGCAGCGGCTCCAAAAAATGTAGTTCTCATCGACATGGAAAAGTCCCGAAATAGTCTTTGTCTTGCGTGACCACCGCCCTATCGTAGGGGCGCAGCCAATGCTATAGCTGTTGCCATAATCAAATCTACGCGCGCCTTCAATGCGTGGATTATGAAGGAGTCCTCATGTCCGTCACACTCGACGTCAAAAAAGACCATATATCAGACCGGAAGAGCAAGACCGTCCTGCTCGCTGCGCCCCGTGGGTTTTGCGCAGGCGTGGACCGCGCGATACAGATTGTGGAACGCTCGATCGAGAAATTCGGCGCGCCCGTCTATGTCCGGCATGAAATCGTGCATAACCGCCACGTCGTGGACCGCTTAACAGGTCTTGGCGCAGTCTTTGTTGAAGAACTGGATGAGTGTCCGGATGACCGCCCAGTCGTCTTCTCAGCGCATGGCGTTCCCAAATCGGTCCCGAAAGCAGCACAGGCCCGCGAGTTAACGTTCCTCGACGCAACCTGCCCGCTCGTATCCAAGGTCCATGTGGAGGCGGAACGCCACGCCAAAGAAGGCTTGCATATCCTGCTGATCGGGCATGAGGGACATCCGGAAGTCATCGGCACGATGGGACAGTTACCCGCGGGTCAGATGTCCCTGATTGAAACGGAGGAAGATGCGCGGACATTCGAGCCCGTCAATGGTCAGAAACTCTCACTCGTGACGCAGACTACGCTGTCCGTGGATGACACGGCCGACATAATAGAAATTCTGAAAGCCCGTTTCCCCGACATCGCCCTGCCCTATAAAGAAGACATTTGCTACGCGACGACCAATCGTCAGGCCGCCGTCAAAGCGATTGCGGAACGGTGTGACCTACTCCTAGTGATCGGGTCCAAAACCTCGTCCAATTCAAAACGCCTCGTCGAAGTCGGCGCGAAGGCCGGATCGGATGAGGCCGTCCTTATCTCCTCTTCTGACGCGATAGATTGGGACGCTATCGACAAGGCGGATGTCATCGGATTATCGGCAGGGGCGTCTGCGCCGGAATATCTGACTGACGGCGTCCTCGCTGCCCTGCGCTCACGCTATGATGTGAGCTGTCAGGAAGTCGAAGTGACCAAGGAAAAAGTCATCTTCCGCCTGCCCCGTCTGCTTCTGGACAAATAATGCCGCGCAAAAAGAAGAGTGAGACGAAGAGCCTGGAAGCGGGCGCGCTGGAGGGGGCACTCGTCATTTATACGGACGGGGCCTGTTCCGGGAACCCCGGACCGGGCGGTTGGGGCGTCGTCATGTATCACGGTAAGCGTAAGAAAGAGATGAGCGGCGGCGAGCGCGAAACCACCAATAACCGCATGGAAATGATGGCGACGATCAAAGCGCTGGAAGCCATAAAGCCCGGTTTCTCCGGCCCCGTCATCCTGTTCACCGACTCGACCTATGTCCTGAAAGGAATCACGGAATGGATCCATGGCTGGAAAAAACGCGGATGGAAAAAATCCGACAAAAAGCCCGTCGTAAATAAAGACCTCTGGCAAAGGCTCGACGAACTAAACTCCGCCCGCGATGTCCGCTGGGAATGGGTCAAGGGCCATAGCGGCGATGCGGGCAATGAACGCGCGGATGAACTGGCGACGAGTGCGGTGCCGGGGAAGACAAAGGCTTAAATATGTGGAAATTCACTCTATCGCTCGTGACCGGACTGATTATCGCAACCTCTTCCGCCTTGGCCTGTTCGCCGCCGCCCCCGCATCCGGAGATGCTCCTGGTCGGCAATAAAGGCGAAAATACTGTCAGCTTTATCGAGCTTGATGTCGGCCTCGAAATCGACAGACAGTCTGTCAGCGCAAATGCCCCGCACGAAATTGCAGTCACGCCCGGAGGCCGATTTGCGGCCGTCGTCAATTACGGCGATGCGGTCATAGATGTCTTCGACGTTCCGTTTCGCTACATCACTGCAACAATTGACCTGGGCGAGAACACCCGCCCGCATGGACTGGTCGCGCTTTCCAATGGAGGCTTCATAGCGACAACAGAAGGTGGGAAGTCGATTGTCATTCTTTCCCCAAATCATGATTTCTCGAAATTCGGCCCCGGTACCTGTCCAACCTATGATTGGACGGTCGAGTCGATTTCGACAGGGCAGGACGGAACACATATGGTGGCACTCAACCCTGACGAGGACATCGCCTATACCGCCAATATGCAATCGGCCTCCATCAGTAGGATAGATTTAAAGACAAAAGCCGTGACCTCCGCCCCTGCCGGAAAGGAGGTCGAAGGCGTTGCTGTCACACGTGACGGCTCAGAAGTCTGGGCATCGGTCAGAGGCGAGGATAAGGTCATTATTTTCGACGCCGTGACATTGGAACAACTCGCGGAAATTCCTGTCGGTGCATTTCCCCTCCGCATCATCGCCTCACCTGACGGCACAAAAATGGTGACCTCCAATCTCATGGACGGCACGGTCAGTGTGATTGATGTCGGAAGCCGTAAAGTTGAAAGAACCATAAAAGTGAGCGGGACAAGAGAAGCAGCACAAGTCACCCTCTTATTCTCTGATGACGGGACTCGTCTCTATGTTGCGGAAACCGGAACCAACAAAATTGCCGAAATCGACTTTTCGACGGGGCGAGTTATCCGCCGTCTTCAAAGTGGAAAACAAGGAGACGGCTTAGCTATTGTACCTGCTTTGTCTATTAACCCATGACCCAAACCAACTACATCATGACCACTCAGTCCGAGGACCGGACGGGGATTGTTGCCGCTCTTACGACCTGCCTCGCGCGGCATGACGGGTTCATCAATGCGCTCTCGCAATTCGGTACGCCCAGTAGCGAGCGGTTCTTTTCCCGCATTGATTTTTCGATGGAGGCCGGCACTTTGGACGCGTTCAAGGCCGACTTACAATCCAACATCGACCATTTCGATTTAAATGTCGCGATTATTCCAAAGGACCGTCCGACAAAAACGCTCATCCTTGTTTCTAAATTCGATCACTGTCTGGCCGATCTACTCTATCGACGGCGAAGCGGCGGGCTGAATGTTGATATTGTTGGTGTCGTCTCGAACCATGAAGACGCCCGTCATCTGTCGGAACGGAATGGGGCGACCTATCACCATGTCCCCGTTACAAAGACGAACAAACCTGAAGCTGAGAACCGGCTACGCCGTATTATTGAAGACACAGGCGCAGAGCTCATCATCCTCGCCCGCTATATGCAGATTTTATCAGATGATTTCTGTTCAGAATTTGCGGGACGGATTATCAATATCCACCACTCTTTCCTGCCGAGCTTCAAGGGCGCAAAGCCTTATCACAAAGCCTATGCAAGAGGCGTAAAACTGATAGGCGCAACCGCGCATTATGTAACGGCGGATCTAGACGAAGGCCCCATTATCGAACAATCGGTGCAGCGCGTCGATCATACAATGACGCCGGAAGACCTCGTCCGTCTGGGCCGCGACGTCGAAGCGCTCGCCCTCGCCCGAGCGGTGAAAGCCCACACGGAACACCGTGCATTTATCAACGGAGTCAAAACGGTGGTGTTGCCCTAGAGGAAGCGATTTCAATTGAAATCCCTCCCCCGCTTTGCGGTGAAGGAAACATGCTAACGCCCTGCATTCGCACCGACGATTTTCGTCATATAGATGTTCGCGGCAAAGCCGACATAGATGCAGAGCTCGTCAATCACGCGTTCCGGTATCCGGCGCGAGCGCATGCGGACGTCGAAATTATAATCCGATTGACGGTATTTCTTTGTCGGGCGAAGCTCCATGACGGGATAATTATTATGCTCCACGAGGAACCAGAAATCACTAATGCCTTTGGGCTTGATCTTGAACTCGTCCCGCCCTCCATCGACACGGGTCAGGCCGAGTTTACAGCGACCACGCCAATCATATTTCAGCAGGCCGAAATCGTAATCATCCTTCTCCAACTCAAACTCAACGGGGCCGGAGGAGGCATTTGTTTTCTGCGGTTCAATTTCGACATCCACACCGTGAACATGGGCTCTTGCGGCGGAGAACGCCGCATTGCCTTTTGGGCTTCGGATTTTCGACGCATAGGCGAGCCCGCCAATGGTTACGCCGTCCCGAATGAGTTCGAAGGAAAGACGTTGTCCGAAACTTTGAATCGCGAGTGACATCTAGGCCTCAACAGCCGCTTCGACGATGAGGGTTGCCCCCGTCACCGCCGTTATGATCAGGCGATCCCCAGACTTTGGGTCAGCCCCTTCAGACGCCGCTTTCCACTGCGTATCCCCGACAGTGACACGGCCATGGCCATTTTCAAAGTCGGTGAACGCGACAACGCGACGGCCCAGCATTGTCCGGCCCGGATCGTTCAAATCGGAAGGCTCGCCGGACTTCATCAACGGACGGACATAATAATGCCCGATGACCAACAACGCGAGTGAGATCGCGAAAAAGGCAAGGAATTGCATTTCCCAGGACAGCGGCAAGAAGAAGACCCAGATCGCAATTACTATCGCTGCGACAGCGGGCCAGAGGATATAGGTCGAACCCGTGATGAGTTCGATCCCGACCAGTGTAATGCCGAGGAGACCCCAGCGCGTGGCGTTCATGGATTCCAAGAACGCCAGCATCATGTTGGTTTCAGGTTCCATACAGGGGCTCCCTATTTCTTCTTATTACCGTCCAGCAGAGCCGTCACCCCGCCAACTGTTGCGGCTAGGCCGGAGAGTTCCGCCGGAACAATAATCGTCTTCTGGTTCGGGCTTTTCGCCAACTCACCAAAGGCTTTCACATATTCCTGCGCGACGAAGTAATTGATCGCATTCACGTCACCACGGCCAATCGCTGTGCTGACCATTTCGGTCGCTTTGGCTTCGGCCTGAGCTTCACGTTCGCGACCTTCTGCGTCGAGATATGCGGCTTCTTTGCGGCCTTCGGCCTCACGGATGGCGGCCTCTTTCTCGCCCTCGGCTTTCAAAATGGAGGACTGTTTATGGCCCTCCGCGATGAGGATATCGGAGCGTTTCTCACGCTCGGCTTTCATCTGCTTGTTCATCGCCTGCGTGATGTCATGTGGCGGGGAGAGATCCTTAATCTCGATCCGCGTGACTTTTGTGCCCCAACCATCGGTGGCATTATCAATAACACCCAGAAGCTGCGCATTGATCTGGTCACGCTTTGACAGGACCTCGTCGAGGTCCATTGAGCCGACCACCGTCCGAACATTTGTCAGGCAGAGATTCTGGATTGCATTTTCGAGATTAGAGACTTCATAGGTCGCCATACGGGCATCAATAACCTGGATAAAGACGACGGCATCGGCGGTGACCATGACGTTATCTTTCGTGATCACTTCTTGGCTTGGGATGTCAATGACGCGTTCGCGCATGTCCATCTTATTCGAAATCCGCTGATAGAACGGAATAACAAAGGCCAGTCCGGGCTTAAGCGTTTTCGTGTAGCGTCCAAAATTTTCGAGAGTCCATTCAGACCCTTGCGGTACAATTCGTACAGTTTTGACAATGATGAAAATCACCAAGGCCACGAGTAAAATCGGAATATAGGATGCAATATCCATATGAATGTCCCCTTTCGACAGTTTCCTTAATGCGCCCCTGACTTATTTTATATTTCAGACAGCATGTGCTCGGCTGAGCTGACTTTGAACTCGCCCGGTCCCTCGACGAAGAGACGCTCGACTGTGCCGTTATCGACAACCATGGCGTAACGTTGCGAGCGTTGGCCCATGCCGAAGCCCGAGCCGTCCATCTCTAAGCCAAGCGCTTTGGCAAATTCGCCGTTACCATCCGCCAGCATCGCAACATCCGCGCTACCCGCTTGCTTGCCCCAGGCATCCATAACGAACACATCATTGACGGAGACGCACGCGACTTCATCAATGCCGCGCGCTTTCAACATGGCGGATTTTTCCACAAAGCCCGGCAGATGTTTAGCGGAACAGGTCGGCGTAAACGCGCCCGGCACGGCGAAGAGTGCGACGCGTTTGCCCTTGAACACGTCATCCGTGTTCACAGGCTGCGGCCCATCTGCGGTC
Source organism: Litorimonas sp. WD9-15 (assembly GCF_050271975.1). NCBI lineage: Bacteria > Pseudomonadati > Pseudomonadota > Alphaproteobacteria > Maricaulales > Robiginitomaculaceae > Litorimonas > Litorimonas sp. WD9-15. The sequence continues at coordinate 1,553,567 of NZ_CP189850.1, read as the reverse complement.
ATGGTCATGAATGTAGCACTTGGCAGCTTTGCGCCTTCTTGAATGGACATAGGAACCCTCTCTATGGAAATTATAATTTATCGTCTTTCGATAAAGATAGGGAGAGTCTGGCAGACGCGCAAGATGCCGCATCCGGTTTTCGCCAAATTTCGTTAATGTGATGTGACGTGATTGGAACCTAACACATGACGGCTCATTAAAGAGATATGACATCCGAACAGACAGATTTTCAAAGCTTTCAAGGCCAACTCCTCCTCGCGACGCCGGATATGGGCGATCCGCGGTTTCGATTTACGGTGATATATGTCGTCAGCCACGATCAACGCGGTGCGATGGGCATCATCATAAATAAGGGAAAGTCCGGATTACACATCTCGGATATGCTCGACCAAATCGGGATTGAAGGTGATGTAAAAGTCGCGGACACGCCCGTCCTGAATGGGGGGCCGGTGGATATTGATCGCGGCTTTGTCCTGCACAGTGCGGATTATTTCAAAAAGGATACATCCCTCAAAATTTCTGACACACTCTCCCTCACCTCGACCAAGGATGTGCTGGAAGCTCTCGTCTCTGACGAAGCGCCAGAACGTGCCATGCTCGCCGTCGGTTATGCCGGATGGGGTCGCGGGCAGTTGGAAAAAGAAATCATGGATAATGCTTGGCTCGTTATTGAGGCGGATGAAGACCTGATCTTCTCGAACGACCTAGACGGAAAATGGGCGAGTGCATTGGGCGAAATGGGGATTGACCCGAGTGCTCTTAGCCATGGCGGCGGACGGGCTTAGTTCCCGCTCACTAGTCTCCACTCAGGCGCGCGTAAATATCGTGATCACGCCACGCGCCATCGATTTTCAACATGCCGCGCGCGACGCCTTCAAATGTAAATCCCGCAGCCTGTAGGACTTTGATCGACGCCGCATTATCCGTTTGCACGGCAGCTTCCACGCGGTGGAGACCCAGCCCTTCAAAACAGAACGTCGTGGACGCCGTGACGGCAGCCCGCGCAAATCCCCTCCCCGTAAATCGTTCGCCGATCCAGTAACCCAGCTTCGCCGATTGCGCCGTACCCCGATCAATATGGGTGATGTTACAGGCACCGACCAATGTGCCTTCGCGGAAGATATTGAACGGATAGGCACGGTCCTGTTGCACGAGTTTTTTCAGACGTGACAGACGCGCGCGATAGGCGGGGCGATGTAGCCCTGCCGTTGAGACATCTGGCTCCCACGGGCGGAGATAATCTGTGCTCTCGCGCCGTAAGGCGGCCCAATCCTCAAAATCCGCCCAACGTGGATGCCGGAGTTCTATTGCGCCGCCTGCGGACTGCGCCTTCAAAACGGTATGAATACCCCGCGCGCCTACCAAGACAGTCGGCCCGCGCGTTTGTGAATGAGCCCGTAGAAAATTACGAGGAGGAGCGCGAAGGAAAACCAAGTCAGCATATAATCGCGGTGATTATTGCGGATGGTTGGGCGACGGACGGGAAGCGCGGAAGCCGCCGCTTGACCACGATCAGCGGTATCAAAAGGCAGCGTCTGTTCAATGTCGATATAATGGGACAAGCGCGTGTCTTCATCACCCCAGTCCCCCGTCTGATTAAATTTAAACCAGCGATTGGTTGTCCGGTTGGGTTTGGATTTCAGCCAACCTTCAACCGTTCCCATCGGATGATCCTCACGGACATATCCCACGTGAATATCAGCGACGAGTGTGGCCGGACTGACAGCCGTGCCGTCAGGTTTTGCATCATCTAAGACTGTCTCGAATCGTCCGAAGATATTGGAATATTGCTGGAACAGGTCCCAGTAAATGCCGCCCTGCTGCGTGCGGTAAACCGCGTAAATTGGCTCACCCGCAACGGGTGAGGACTGAAAGGCAATCCGTCGAAAGTCCACGGGTTCATCCGCGGCGATTGCGCGATCTAGATCTTCCAATGATGTGAGTGGGGGCGCGGTGACAGAGGCCTCAACCTCGGCCAGCAAGTCCGTTTTCCAGTTCAAGCGCTGATATTGCCAGACGCCGAGCGAGATCAGGATGACGAGCATAATGGCGACGATACCCGTCAGCCACGGCATGGGTTTGAATTTTATACTCACTGTTTGAAATCCTCCAGGCGGACTTCACGGGCTTTTCTCTGCCACGCAATATTGAACATGACACCGCGCATCAGGCGCAAGAGCCAGAGACTCGCAAGAATAATGATTGTGCCCCAGAGTAGCATCGTGACGACCATGGGCGGGTCGAGGAGCATGTGAAAGGCCAGCGCCATGGGCACGATAAAGATGCCGACAATGAAGATGACGAATATCGCGGGACCGTCCCCCGCATCTTCATCGCGAAAATCCGCACTACAGGCCGCGCAACTGTCTTGAAAACTGAGGAGGGCTTTGAAGAGCCGCCCTTCCCCGCATTCGGGGCAGCGGCCGCTGAGGCCGGTTTGGACCGGCGGCAATCGCCGCCGACCCCGTCTAGGTGTGATCATCGGGTCGACTGGATTACATACCCACGGCGAAGATGATGTAAACGAAGGCGAACAGGAAGAGCCAGACAACATCAACAAAGTGCCAGTACCAAGCGGCAGCTTCCAGACCAAAATGTTTCTCAGGACGCAGGCCACCTTTGACCAAACGAAGATACATGATCGCGAGGAAGATTGTCCCGATCAAAACGTGCAGACCATGGAAACCCGTCGCCATGAAGAAGGCAGAGCCAAAGGCGTCAGTCGAAATCCAAGGGTGACCTTCTGTACGCTCGTGGAAGAGTTCGAGATATTCGTAGCCTTGAACGAATGTGAAGAGAATGCCGAGAAGAACAGTTAAGCCTAGCCCCCATTTCGCGCCACGGCGGTCACCGTGAATGAGTGCGTGATGCGCCCAAGTGACAGTTGTACCAGAGAGCAACAAAATGACTGTGTTCATCAATGGGAGGTTCCACGGATCAACACCCTTGATGCCCGGTGCCATGCTGGTCGCGTATTCATCCGCATTTTCGAGTACGTCCGGGTTCCAGGCCGCCCGCATCTTGTGGAACAGGCCGAGTTCAAAGAACATCCAGAACCAGCCGACAAAGAACATCGCTTCCTGCATGATAAACATGATCATGCCGTAGCGCAGACCAATATCGACGACGGGTGTGTGATCGCCTGCCTTGGATTCGGCGGCGACATCTTTCCACCAGCCATACATCACGTAAGCCGCAAAGAGCGTCCCGATGACGAGGAGTATCCAACCGCCATCTGCGCCGACTTTATCTCCGGCTGCACGGTAGCTGTCCTGCAGGCTGTCGAGGCCTTTGGAGAAGAAGAATTCCAGCATGGGCGATTCGCCCGTGCGTGGGACCAATCCGGCAAAGAAGACAACCATGCCCACGCCCCAAACGAGCGCTGCGATACCCGATAGGAACGGCCACGGTGATGGTGGAATAAGGTGATAGTCGTGTTCGACGGCGTGTCCGGCCATGAGAAATCTCGTCTTGTTATACGCGCGGCAAAGACCGCATTGTCATATTACCGCTGGCTATAGCGAGGCGACTGCTTCGCCGCAACAACTCACAACGGATTAGTTCGTTACTTCCGCACGTTTGGACGGCCCAACATTCGCTGGCATAGTCCCCTCTTCCGTCGGGAAGAATGTGTAGCTCAGCGTTATGTCTTTGACGTCGCTCAGGCGGTCATCTTCATCCAATTGTGGATCAACGAAAAAGATGACGGGCAGCGGCAGGCTTTCGCCCGGCTGGATCGTTTGCTCTTCGAAGCAGAAACAATCGGTTTTGACGAAAAACGGCGCGGCCTTAATCGGCATCACATTGAAATTCGCAACGCCTGTAACCGGATATTTCGATGTATTCGTGACGGTATAATAGGCGAGACCGGACGCGCCAAGTTGCACATCCATTGAGCGTTGTTCGGCCTTAAACTCCCACGGCAAATCCTGCGCGACATTGGAGTCGAAATAAACAGTGACTTCGCGGTCCAGCACTTCGGAGAGATTGTCTTCCGCAATTTTTGGCGTGCCGCCATATCCGGTGACTTTGCAGAACGTGTCATAGAGCGGGTCGGACGCAAATCCGAGGCCGAGCATGGCGACGCCCACACCCGTGAGAATCATCAATGTCTTATTGTTAGACGGCATTCGGCAACTCACCTCGTGAAACCATTGTGACAAAAACGAGTATGACAAATAGCAGAAGACCCGCCGCCAAAGCGATGTTACGTTTTGTCCTAGCCTTCACTTCCGCTTCAGTCGGTTCAGCGAATTTGGTCGGCTTGTCGCGGTATTCTTTCATCAGATAGCTCCGGTGAGAAGATGATCGGCACCGATCAGGGCGAACATCGCAAAGAGGTAGATAATTGAGTAGGCAAAGAGGTTGCGCGCGTCGCGGTCGCCCTTTTGCACTTCGTAGAGGCTTTCGGGTTGGACCTCGTCTTTCTCGCCCGCGCGAGACCGCCAAACTTTAAAGGCCAGCGCGAGGAAACCCGCATTGAGGATCGCGGCACCAAAGGCATAAATTGATCCGCCAAGCCCTGTGACGACAGGTGCTGCGCAGGTGGCGGCAAGGACGATCGAATAGCCGAAAATCTGGTTCCGCGTGGATTTCGGTCCCGCCACATTCGGCATCATCGGAATCCCGACACGACCATAATCGCTTAGCTTATAAAGCGCGAGCGCCCAGAAATGCGGGGGCGTCCAGATAAAGATTATCAGGAAGAGTATGGTGCTGTCGATCGTGACGGAACCCGTCACAGAGGCATATCCAATCATGGGCGGGAGCGCACCGGGTGCCCCGCCAATGACGATGTTCTGCGGCGTGCGGCGCTTCAGCCACATCGTATAAATGATAACATAAAAGAAGATCGTGAAGGCCAGTAAACCTGCGGCAACATAGTTGGTCGCAAGGCCCAACATCCAGACGGACACGACAGAGAGGAAAAGGCCAAATGTCAGCGCCGTGCGCGGTGCCATAATCCCGCGCGGCAGGGGCCGCTTTTTTGTCCGTGTCATCTGCGCATCGATATCGGCATCATACCACATATTCAACGCACCGGATGCCCCCGCGCCGACAGCGATACAGACGATGGCCATGACGGCATTATAGATCGGAAGTGAACCCGGGGCCACGAGCAGACCAATGACAGCCGTGAAGACGACGAGGCTCATGACACGCGGCTTCATCAATTGGAAAAAATCACGCGGCCCCGCAAGGGACAGCCCCGCACCCGTGAGGTCATCTGACGCCAATCCAACGGGCGCGTCGGGAATGATATGTGTGTCTGACCTCATCGCGGTGCATATCGGCTAAATGGACGGGAGTCACAAGAGCGGATGAAGATTTGCCGCAGTTCAAATATGAGCGGTCACACCGTCGCAATCAAAAGGATTGCCCGGTGCCCATGCCGTGACATCTCGAATCAATCCTGACTTCGCATTTAACGTAAATCTCACGGCATGGGCACCGAGCGTCCCTTCGGGCCGCGACGGTGTGACATCCAATGTCATTCAAAAAAAAAGCCGCTCCAAATGGAACGGCTTCATAAATTTCATATCCAACGCGAGACTAATGCTCTGCATTATCCTCAATACGCGGGAGCGTGTTGAATTGGTGATAAGGTGGTGGGCTGGACAATGTCCATTCCAGTGTTGTGGCACCTTCGCCCCAGTAATTGTCACCCACACGGCGACGGACGATGAACGCCTCAATTAACATCGCGAAGAAGAAGGCGACACCGGCGAGTGTGATCCACGCACCCATGGAGGACACAGAGTTCCAGATCGCAAACTCTTCCGGGTAGTCGACATAGCGACGTGGCATTCCGTTCAAGCCGAGGAAATGCTGCGGGAAGAAGATCACGTTCACGCCGATAAAGAAGAGCCAGAAATGGGCGGCGGCGAGGAACTTGTTATACATCACGCCAAACATTTTACCGAACCAGTAATAGAAGCCCGCAAAGATACCGAAGACGGCACCCATGGACAGCACGTAATGGAAATGGGCCACGACGTAATATGTATCGTGGAGGTAAGCATCCACACCCGCATTGGCGAGCATCACACCTGTCACGCCGCCCACGACGAAGAGGAAGATAAAGGCCAGTGCCCACTGCATCGGAATCGTGAAGCGGATAGACCCGCCCCACATGGTCGCGAGCCATGAGAAGATTTTCACACCAGTCGGCACCGCAATCACGAGCGTCGCCGCGAGGAAGTAGGCCTTCAGGTTCACATCCATACCAACCGTATACATGTGATGCGCCCAGACAACGAAGCCAACAACACCAATTGCGACCATCGCATAGGCCATGCCGAGATAACCGAAGATCGGCTTTTTCGAGAAGGTCGACACAATGTGCGAGACGATACCGAAAGCCGGCAGGATCATGATGTAAACTTCTGGATGGCCGAAGAACCAGAACAGATGCTGGAACATTTGCGGGTCACCACCACGGGCCGGATCAAAGAACCCCGTACCGCCGGCAATCCGGTCAGTGAAGAGCATGAAGAGCGCCGCTGCGAGAACCGGCAGAGCTAGCAAAAGCAGGAATGCCGTCACGAGAACAGCCCAAGCAAATAATGGCATTTTATGCATCGTCATGCCGGGGGCACGCATGTTCAGAATGGTCGTGATGAAGTTAATCGCACCAAAGATGGACGAGAAACCCGCCGCCAAGAGACCAATAATGATAAAGTCAAAGGCCGGGCCGGGATGCCCGGTGGTACTCAAGGGGGGATACATCACCCAACTGCCCCCGAATCCATTCCCGTTGGCATTGCCGGGCACCACAAAACTGATGAGAAGGCAGATAAGCGCCGTTGGCAGAAGCCAGAAAGACAGGTTATTCATACGTGGGAAGGCCATATCCGGCGCACCGACCATGATCGGGACAAACCAGTTACCAAAACCCCCAATCAGCGCGGGCATGACCATGAAGAAGATCATGATGAGACCATGCATGGAGACATAGACCAGATATTGATGCTCGTTCGTGAAGAACTGAATGCCCGGCTCTGCCAGCTCCATCCGCATCATAAAGGACAGGAACCCGCCGATCAGGCCGGAGATGATACCGAAGATCAGGTAGAGCGTCCCGATATCTTTATGGTTGGTTGAATAGAACCAACGCGCAAAGAATCCGGGCTTACCGTCATCATCATAGCCACCTTCTGCGGGGACTTCACTTTCGGGAATAGCAACCATGTCGTGTTCTTCCTTCTAAATTCTATTTTGGTGCCGCGGCGGTTTGAACGCCGGTCATATTATTGTTTTCAGCCACTGACCCGTCGAAAGAGCCGCCATTTGCGATCCAGGCCGCATAGGCTTCTTTGGAGACGACTTCGACTTCGATTGGCATGTAGTAATGTTTGATGCCGCAGATCTCGGAACACTGACCGTAATAGGTACCTTCTTCGTAAACCTCGAACCATGTTTCGTTGATAATTCCGGGCACGGCATCCATTTTGATACCGAAGCTTGGCACGGTCCAGCTATGCATATTATTGACGGATGTCACGAGGACCTTGACCTTCGTGTTCACCGGCACGACCAGCGCCGCATCCGTCGCGAAGAGGTAAGGCTTACCCGCATCCGTTGATTGCGTCTTGTCCAATGGGTTTGACACAAAACTGTCGACATCTTCGTGGTCCGGATAGGAATATTCCCAGTTCCACGTGTTACCAACGGCTTTGACTGTAACTTCAGTTTCCGGAATACGGTCTTGGAAATAAAGCAACTGCATTGACGGCACAGCAATCACGAGGAGAATGAGAACCGGTACGATAGTCCAGACAACCTCGATCAATGTATTATGTGACGTCTTGGAGGGAACCGGGTTCGCTTTCTCACGATAGCGGATCATGATGTAAGCCATCAGACCGAGAACGAATGCCACGATACCCGCGATGATATAAGTCACGAGATTATAAACTGTTGTAAGGTCTTCCATGACAGGCGTCGCCGCCTCTTGCAGGTAAAACCCACCCCTGACGGCCATACCTTCACCGCGTTCACCGCTCAGGCCGACAAAGGCGAGGATGACATAGCTGGCAACGGCCAGAACGAGCGCCACAACAAGGGCGAGAATTGTATTCTTAGAACGCATGGGTCCCTCTTGGAATTTACCGACCGGATCGACCTGATTCAGGCGGTGTCTCATTCATATATGCGGCAGATGCAAAAAAGTCCCGAAGGGAGTCCAGCGCCAATTGTCGCATTTCAGACGGTGTCTATAACGGCAGACCCGTTAGATAAAGCCTTATAACGGTGAATCCTCACGGGAATTTCATGTTTCCTTTTGCGAAAATGGCGTCACAACCCCCTCATGACTGATTTTGTATTTGATGATAGCGATCTTGATGCCGGAACGGCGCAGACCTTGCTCGACAGGGCCCTGCACGGCGCGGATGACGGGGAGCTGTTTATTGAACGCTCCGCGAGTGAGTCGCTGACCTTTGATGATGGACGGCTAAAGACCGCGAGTTTCGATACGTCGCGTGGCTTTGGCCTACGCTGCGTCGCGGGCGAGACCTCCGGCTTCGCGCAATCGACCGAACTGTCTCCGGGTGCGCTGTCCCGCGCCGCAGATGCCGTCTCCCTTGCCAAACAGGGCCATAACGGCTCACCGTCCTTGCCCCCGCGTCGGACGAATACGACACTCTATCCCGATATAGACCCCGTTGCCGCGCCCGGATTTGGCGTGAAGGTCGAACTGTTACAGGAAATCGACGCCTATTGCCGTGCGCTCGACCCGCAAGTCGTGCAGGTCACGGCCAGTATGAGCGCCAATCGCCGCGCCGTCTCCATCCTGCGCGCGGGCGGCGAGCGGTATAATGACATCCGTCCCCTCGTCCGGTTGAACATTATGATTACGGCGGAAAAAGATGGTCGTCGCGAAACAGGCTTTGCTGGTGCCGGCGGGCGCGAATCCTATGATGGATATATCGACCCTGAATTCTGGAAACCTCTCGCGAAAGAAGCCTTACGCAGCGCGAAGGTCAATCTCGAAGCTGTCCCCGCCCCTGCCGGACAAATGGATGTCGTGCTTGGCCCAGGCTGGCCGGGCGTCCTCCTTCACGAAGCCATGGGCCACGGATTGGAGGGCGACTTCATCCGCAAAGGAACCTCGGCTTTCGCAGGAATGTTGGGCGAACGCGTCGCCTCCCCCGGCGTGACGGTCGTCGATGACGGCTCCCTCGCCGGACGGCGCGGATCGCTAACGATAGATGATGAGGGCACACCGACTGGGCAGACGACCCTGATCGAGGACGGCATCCTCGTCGGGTTTATGCAGGATCGCCAAAACGCGCGCCTGATGGACGTCGAACCGACGGGCAATGGCCGCCGCGAGAGCTTCGCCCATTCCATCATGCCGCGCATGACCAATACATTTATGCTGGGCGGAGACCGCGATCCCGGCGAAATGCTGGCGGAACTCGATGATGGTATCTACGCCACGAATTTCGGCGGCGGACAAGTCGACATTACGAACGGCAAGTTTGTCTTTCAATGTACCGAAGCTTACCGCGTCAGAAATGGAAAAGTCGGTGAACCGTTAAAAGGCGTCACACTGATCGGAGACGGCCCGACAGTCCTCACCCAGATCCGCCATATCGGGAATGATATGGAACTCGACCCCGGCATCGGCGTCTGCGGCAAAGCCGGACAGGGCGTCCCCGTAGGTGTTGGACAGCCAAGTCTTTATGTTGAGAATCTCACAGTTGGCGGGAGTGCGGTTTAAGCGTTCAACATACCTTCGCTGGTGGCAAATTCGTCCCACAGATTTCGGGCTGATATTGCTCCCGATTCTCATTGAACGCGCACTTGTTTTCCCCCTCTGGATATTAGCAACGACGCATTCCGATTTTGAACAAAAGCCGATGTCCTTTACGCTGGATGCGACTTATGCGGGATGGCACGCGCCAACAACGCTGAAACAGATTATCTCTCTGGCTTGGGTTCTTTTGCTCGTCGCTATTTTAACAGCCAGTCTTGAACGCCCTTATTCATGGACGAAAACAATCCTCGTTTTTGGTGGTCTGACATTACTTATGTGGTTCATGACAGCAAATACTCTAGCACTTTATGAGCCCTATTTGGCCGTTCTCTGAGATTTTGGTCTTGTTTAATTGGGGTGACTTTATGAACCCCACCTAAACCCGTTTCTTAACTTCAATAAAACTTACTCGCCCTCGCCTCATCTTTCCTACATAGTGGAAGTAAACCTAACCGAAGGAGTATGGCGATGGGTATGAACTTGATGGATATGATTATGAGCTCTGCGGGCGGACAAGCGCCGCAACAGCTGGGTCAACAATTTGGACTGGATGCGAGCCAGAGTCAGAATGCGCTGGCCGCTCTCCTGCCTGCGATCTCTTCCGGCATGAAACAAAATGCGTCGACACCGCAAGGCTTGGCCGGTCTGTTGAACGCCGTTCAGAGCGGCAATCACAGTCAATATCTCGACAATCCGGCGCAGCTTGCCAGCGAGTCCGCCGTCAATGAAGGCAATGGTATCCTCGGACATCTTTTCGGGTCCAAAGAAGTCAGCCGCGCCGTGGCGGGCCGCGCGTCGGAGCAGTCCGGCGTCTCGCCCGACATTCTCAAGAAGATGTTGCCCATGGTGGCCATGATGGCGATGGGCAGCCTCGGCAAACAATCCGGCAGCACAAGCCCGGGCGCAGGCTTTAAAGGCGCCCTCGCCCAAATGGCCGTGCAACAACTGATGGGTGGCGGACAAGCCAAGAGCGGCCTCGGCGGTATGTTGAGCGGAATACTCGGCGGCGGCGCAAAGCGTCAGCAACAGCAACAGCAAGCGGCACAAGCCCACCAAGGCGGCCTCGGCATGCTCGGCAAAATGCTCGATGCTGACGGTGACGGCAATTCGATGGATGATATCCTCGGCATGATGATGAACCGCTAGGTCGCGGAGCAATAGCGGGGCGAAACTCCCGCAACACGCCAAATAAAAAGCCCGCTCAACTGAGCGGGCTTTTTATTTCGGAAATAGGCATGACTTACACTTTACCCTCAAGCGTATCCTCAACCATTACAACGTCAGCATCGTCTTCTTCCATCCAGCGACGGATAATCGGCGCGATGAGAAGCATTACAAACCCAATTCCCATGCCGATATAGCCGATTGAAGAAAAGACTTGGATATAGTTTTTCTTCGCACCCGCGACGTCCACAATTTGTCCCCCGACCGTTTCGGCGCCAGCGGCAGCTGCGATTACGCCCGAGAGCGCATTGCCCAAACCGGAGTAAACAAACCAGGCCGCCATGAAGAGACCGACCATCCGCGCTGGAGCTAGCTTGGTCATCGCGGACAAACCCACAGGCGAGAGCATGAGTTCGGCCATAGTATGCACCCAGTAGATTGCGAAGATAAAGAATACGGGCGTTAGGGCCGCTGGACCAACCGAACTCATACCCGCAACAAGAACCAGGTAACCAAGGCCGGCACCAAATACGCCGAGGGCGAATTTCACGGGCGTAGAAGGTTCCCATTTTCGCTTGGCCAGCCCCACCCACATCATCGCGATAAAAGGAGCAAAGATAAATATAAAGCCTGCATTCAGCGATTGAAAAACAGGAGTCGGCACATCCCACCCGAAGATGGTCGTATCAACCAAACGACTCGTCACAAGCGTCAAAGATGAACCCGCCTGTTCAAACAAAGACCAGAACGGTATTTGTGCCACAGCAAAATAAAGCGCTGCCCACATGCGTTTTCGCGCCTTACCCTGCAACTGCGTGAAGGACATTACGATGAAACCGATAAAGACAAGCACACCAAAAGTTGCAGCAATCGGACCAATGACTTCCGCATGCTTCAGAAGCCCCATACAAAGCACAACAATACCGACGGCAGAAAGATAACACGCCCATTCTATATTAACCGGGCCAAAGGCTTTCTCTTTCAGTTTTGCAACAGAAGGCGGATTCGCAACACCGTCCAGCCACTTTTGGCCAAAATGGAAAACGAGCAAGCCAAGCAGCATACCAACACCCGCAAGACCGAAACCCCACGCCCAACCATAGAGGATACCTAAAATGCCGCACGTCCACGTCGCGAGGAAACTACCCAAATTAATGCCCATGTAAAAAAGCGTGAAGCCACCGTCACGGCGCGGATCGCCTTTAGGATATAAGTCACCAACAATCGTTGAAATATTCGGCTTAAGAAAGCCAACTCCGGCAATAATAAGCGCCAACGAGAAGAACAGAATGTTCACATAGAGCGCCTGTTTCTCAATTGAGGTTGAATAATTACCATCAGCGGCGGTCGCTATGACATTCGATAAATCAGGCACTTTATCCGTCGTAGCAGTCGCCAGAACGAGAATGTCAGTTTCAGACTTTTCTGTAAGCGTTCGACCATCAGCCAGTGTCAAAACAGGCTCTTTATCCGCGTTCGCTGTTTCTGATGTTACCTCGAAACGGGTTCCGTTCAAAACAAGCGTCGTTGAATTTTCAGCGCCAGCGCATCCAAGACCCACTAGACCGCAGATATTTTGAACAAGACCGCGTCTCTGACGCTCAATGATATAATCACCCTGGCCGTCATCGCCGATTGGCGAATAGCGGTCATCTTCCATCTGAGCGAATTGCGTGCTATCAAAAACAAGACGACGGGTTTCGCCTTCATAGTCGAGGAATAACTGCCGACGGTCATCGCGGCCAACATCCTCAATCACATAGTCCCCGCCATTGAAGCTCAGCGTCTCTTCCGAACCGGAACCCTCAAACGCCATACCGAAATGGCCCGCGACGAGTAAGATAGCGCCGAAAGTCACGGCCTTTCTTTGCCCAAGATATTTATCCGATAACACCCCGCCGATCATCGACATGATGTAAACTAGAGCGATGTAACCACCATAGATGAAGTTGGCTTCACCATCTGTGAACAGGAAATGTTGCACGAGATAGAGCAGGAGTAATCCACGCATACCGTAATAGGAATATCGCTCCCACATTTCGGTCAGGAAGCAGATAACGAGGCCGCGCGGATGACCGAAAAATTGTTTTTCTCCCGGCGGCGGGCCTGTTACGACTGATGGTTCTGCCATTAAAATCCCCTTTAAAGGCTTTGTTTCGAATGCTGCAAAGGTCTCTCCCCGAGACCCGTTTAACAGCTTTAACCTTCGCTTTGGCACAGCGCCGCCTGCGGTGCAACGCGTCTGCACCTGTTGTTAAGCCTGATGACAGTTCTGCTCACTTATAAGACTTGAGACTCTACCTCTGCTGGCGTAGTGCGGTGCGAATAAGTGATGGGACACTTAACTATATTTTCGAAGGGGTTCGGCTTGACTCGATTATTCAATAGTGGCGTTTCAGCACTAGCTCTGTCTTTGTTAGCGACCGTCGGTACTTTCTCATTGCCCATGACGGCTTCCGCTCAGACGGCTCCGGGGACGGCAGCAGATGACGGTGCGACACCGACAGAAGTCTACAGCCCCGAATATTTTGAGCAGTTCTCACCGCAAACCGCGTCCGATATGGTTGCACAGATCCCCGGCTTTGAAATTCGCGGCAGCTCTGACGGTGAACGCGGGTTTGGGCAGGCCAGCCTCAACATTCTTATCAATGGCCGTCGCCCTTCGTCCAAGTCCTCCGGCGCGAATGAAATCCTGTCCCGCATCCCGGCTAGCAATGTTGAACGGATTGAGATTGTCAAAGGCGAGAGCCTCGATATTCCCGGCCTATCCGGACAAGTGGCCAATATCATTGCGAAGTCGGGTGAGCTGTCGGGGAGTTGGAATGCCGCAGCCCGATTTGAAGAAGGCAGCCAACCGCAATTGGGCGATATCGGGCTGAATTTCTCTGCCAAACGCGGAAATATTCAGGCCGTTGGCAGTGTCGGACATTCCCAATTCATCTTCAGCGAAAACGGAAACGAGCAATTTTTCGACGGTGAAGGCCTTCAAACTCAGGACCGCACGGAACGTCTCTCTTTTGATACGCAAAATCCCTTTGCCAATCTTAATCTGACGCTGAACCGCGACAACGGCCATATTGCGAATTTGAATCTCTCGGCGAGGAAACAGAACCGAAACACACTCGTCCAAGAACAATTCGTCAATCTGATCAATCCGGCCGGAACAGGCGCTTCCGTTGCCGCCGTCACGCAGGATCAAATCAATTATGAAATCGGCGGGGATTACGATCTCGGTCTAGACCTGTTAGGAAATAGCGGACGTCTGAAATTAATCGCGCTCCATCGTAGTGAGGATGCCGATTTTATCAGCTCTTTCCTGTTTGATGATACAGCGCCGGGTCAAGCGCTCCAACTCTTTGATCAGAACAATGTCTCCAAGGAATATATTGGTCGCGGAGAATATACATGGAAATCCTCGCAAGGACATGATTGGGCTTTCTCCGTTGAAGGCGCGATCAACACATTCGACTCCGTTTCAGACTTTTCCCTGAATGACGCCCTTCTCGTCGAGGATGATGTACGTGTTGAGGAAGACCGCTTTCAAACGAACCTTTCACGCAGTTGGGCTGTCAATCCACGCACAACTCTACAAACCTCACTCGGCGCGGAATATTCCGTCATTGATGTTGTCAGCGAGGACGGCGACTCGGGTAAGTTTTTCCGTCCCAAAGGCTTCATCACCGCCTCGCACAAACTCGACTCCGCCTGGACCTTACGCGGCCAAGTCGAGCGCAGTGTGAGCCAACTCGATTTCGGTGATTTCATTTCCACGGTCAGCCTGGCCGAAGAAACAGAAACACAGGGCGGCAATGTTAAGCCGGAACAGAAATGGGAGTTTGAAGCCGAACTGATCAAACAAGCCCCCAAAGGTCTCTCCGGACGCTTCAAACTCTTTTACGACATCGTGGAAGACCCAATTGAGCAGGTCTTATTTGAGGGCGGCGCGCAAGGTCCGTCCAATCTGGACTCCAATGGTGCGGTTTATGGCGCAGAGGCGAACCTGACCTGGGTCTTGGATGATGCCGTGAAGGGTCTGCGCCTGACGGGGGAATTCTTTCTCTCGGAATCTGAAATTGATGACCCCATTACCGGGACGAGCCGCAATATTTCCAACTGGCCGCTTTGGGAATATGATCTCGGTTTCCGCTATGACATTCCCGACTCTCCCTTCGCGATTGAGGGCGAAGTGGAGCAATCTGACAGTGCCAAATCTTTCCGCATTGACGAAACGGTGGAAAATAATTTCCTCGATCCAGAAGTCGAGCTGGCCTTCATTCACAAGGACCTGTTCGGGATGCAATTCACGGTTCGCGTTCAGAATATCGCGGATTTCAGGCTGCAACGCGAACGATTACGGTTTACGCCAACTCGTACGGGCACCCAATTTGAACGTCAGATTACGGAACGCCAGCGTGGTCAGCGTATCTCTTTCGAGCTTACAGATACGTTCTAATTAATAAATGCACTCGGAATAGGCGCGCATCACATCACCCGCCCATTCGCGGTTGAATTTCGTGATGAGGCGATCCGCATTGGATTGGCCCGCCGCGACCATGGCATCCAGGTCCTGCAGGAACACGGTTTCATTCTCGCCATGCGCATTCATTTTGGCGCGAGCATTCAGCCCGCTACGGGAAATCTCGAGTACCTGTTTCGCCAACTCATTGACGGTCGTATCGCGGAATTTGGTTTGCAGACCGGATGTCGGCACTTGTTCCCGCAGTGTCTGACGCTCTTCCGTCGTCCAATCCTTAACGAGGTCCCACGCCGCATCCAAAGCTGAGCCGTCATAAAGCAGCCCCGTCCAGAAAGCCGGCATCGCGCAGAGCTCGTCCCAATGGCCCGTATCACACCCGCGCATCTCCAAGAATTTCTTGAGGCGGACTTCCGGGAAAATCGTGGAGAGATGGTCTTCGAAATCACTCATGGTCGCGACTTCGCCCGGACGGACATCCAGCGTCCCGTCCAGGAATTTGCGGAAATCCTTGCCCGACGCATCCAGATATTGCCCGTCGCGATAGACGAAATACATCGGCACTTTCAGGGCGTAATCGACATATTGCTCAAAGCCGAAGCCCTCATCAAAGACAAAAGGCAACATACCTGTTCGGTCGGCGTCGGTATCCATCCAGATACGCGAGCGGAAGGACTTATAGCCATTCAGCTTACCGTCGGTAAAAGGTGAATTCGCAAAGAGCGCCGTCCCAATCGGTTGCAGCGCCAGTGAGACCCGGAATTTCTTGACCATATCGGCCTCTGAGCCGAAATCCAGATTGGCTTGAACGGTGCAGGTCCGGAACATCATCTCGCGCCCCATTGTCCCGACCTTCTGCATATAGTCGCGCATGATTTTATAGCGACCCTTGGGCATGACGGGGACATCTTCCAGTTTTGTGTCCGGCCGGAAACCGAGTGACAGGAACCCGGCCCCGATTTCATCGGCGACTTCGCGGACTTCGCGCAGGTGGCGCGAGACCTCCGCGCAGGTTTGGTGGATATGTTCCAGCGGCGCACCGGACAGCTCCAACTGTCCACCCGGCTCCAAAGACACAGACGCGCCGTCGCGTTTTAACGCAATGAGATTGCCGTCTTCTTCAACAGGCTGCCAGTCGTATCGCTGCAAACCTTCCAGCATGGCCTTAATCGAACAGGGCCCGTCATAGGGCAGCGGCAGCTTCTTGGCGTTACAAAAGCCAATCTTCTCATGCTCTGTGCCGACTCGCCATTCATCCTTCGGTTTAGACCCGGAGGCGAGATAATCAACCATCTGCGCCTTTGACGTGATGGGTTGAGCATTGGGAGCGGAAGGACCTGACATAGGCCGCGTTTAATCGCGACAGGCTGACGCGGCAAGTTGGAAAACTCTAATCCCAATCAACGAATTTGTGAGTTGCGCAGCCTGAACTCGCGACTTTGCGGTTTCACTCGCGCGTGATAGAGGCCGCGCCATGTCCAGCACGACCCTCATTGATAACGCCCCCGCCCCCGCACCAGTTGATCCACGCGTTGCGTTGGTTGGGCTTGGCCGCAAGGAAATCGCGGCGGAGTTAGAGCGCATTGGCATTGAACCGAAAAAAGTCCGGATGCGGACGAAGCAGATTTTCCACTGGATCTATAATTACGGCGTCACTTCATTTGACCAGATGACAAATGTCGGCAAACCCTTACGGGCGAAACTGGAAGCCGGGTTCACCTTGGACCGACCGGAGATTGTCGAACGGCTCATCTCCGTCGACGGCACGCGTAAATATCTCATCCGCATGTCGCCGGGTGTCGAGGTCGAGAGCGTCTTTATTCCCGATGTGTCCAAAACCGGTGCGCTCTGCGTGTCCAGCCAGGTCGGCTGCACCCTCACCTGCACCTTCTGCCATACGGGGACGCAACGACTCGTGCGTAATCTGACGGCGCGTGAAATCGTGTTGCAAGTCATCATTGCGCGGGACGACCTCGGCGAATGGCCGACGACGCAGGAGAACCGCAAGCTGACTAATATCGTCTTTATGGGCATGGGCGAGCCACTTTATAATACTGAGAAGGTCGGTGATGCGCTGGACACGATTTGCGATCCCGAAGGCCTCGGCATTGGTCGCCGACGGATTACGGTCAGCACCTCCGGCGTTGTCCCGGAAATTGGCCCGATGGGCGAACGCACCTCCGCTCAACTCGCCATCTCGCTCCACGCGGCCAATGATGAACTCCGCAGTCAGATCATGCCGATCAATAAGAAATATCCGCTGAAAGAGCTGATGCAGGCCTGTCGTGATTATCCGGGCCTGTCCAATTCCCGCCGGATTACCTTCGAATATGTCATGCTGAAAGGGATTAATGATCAACCCTGGCATGCCAAACAACTCATCAAATTACTGCGAGGCATTCCCGCCAAAGTGAACCTGATCCCGTTCAACCCGTGGCCCGGCACGGACTACGAATGTTCCGACATGGAAACGATCAAGACCTTCTCCGACATGGTAAACGCCGCAGGTTATGCCAGCCCCATCCGCAAAACCCGCGGACAGGATATTTTCGCGGCCTGTGGGCAATTGAAGAGCGACAGCGAGAAGAAACGCGCGAGTGTATTGCGCAAAGAGGCGAAAGCAGCGGCGGCGGGGTAAGCGTTTTATTTTCGGCTTTGGATAGTTCCGGAATTATGCAGGTCAGAGACAATAACATTTGTTATCCCGCACGCAACGCAGTGGAGATGCGGGACCTAACGACTGCTCTCTCAAACCTGAGGTCTGCAAACGACAGGCCCCGCATCACGTGTGGGGTGACAGTTGGTTTTTGGGGGCACTGAAAAGATAATCCTCGGTAATGGCGATTTTGAAAGCGTGGATTGAGAAAATAAAATTCCAACAATCTCGCCTGTCCTCGGCGCAGGCCGGGGCCTCCTTAGGTGATTGTAATGTCTGCTCAAATTAGCGTCCTCTGAATTATGATGGAGACCCCGGCCTGCGCCGGGGACAGGCTCATAAACGGGGATTGAGATTTATTTCAAAAACTGCGTCCACACCCCTTTCGACCTGTGCAATCTTTAAGGTGTCTTCTTTCACAGGGCGGTCAGGTGCACATTGACCAGTGCAATTCTGTTTGATGAGGTGTCGAAAATTTGGTGAAGCTTACCCATTTTTCGACGCTTTTATTAAAAAAACAGAAATGCACGGACCGGAAAGAAGCGGTGCTTGTCATTGGAGCGAAGGGTGTAATGTCCCGGTTGCTTGGGTGGCCTAACGAGAGCTGATCGTTCCCCGACTGAATGGTTCGGCCGTTAGTGCAAAAAGGCGCCGCCGCGTGGGCCCGTTGGGGTTCGAAAACTTAGCTTATAATCTGGTTTGCGACCAGAACCCAGACGACCACGCGGACATCCCGTTTTATTCGAGAGTAAACGAAGCGAAACGGAAACAAGATAAGAGATACAGGAACCAAATGGTTCTGAGGCAGGCGAATCTATCGTCCAGTGTTCCCGATTAGCCGCGGTCTATTCCGCAGAGTGAATGCGCATGGGTGCCGGGCGGTTGTTTGCAAGCAAACAACATGGCCCGGGAACACTGAGCTCTTGAATGAATATAAACGACAGGCCCCACATAACGTGCGGGGTGACATATGTGTTTCGCCTCACTGCAAGCCTATACGGCAGGGTCAGTTCCATCTCCCAACCGCACAAAAAACTTGCACCGCCCGCACAAATTCTGAAAGACAGGCTTCGGAGATTTTCGTTGGTGGGGGACGGAAATCATGGGCACAACGACAGATTTATGGACCCCGCAATGCAGCCAGCATTTGAGAGCCTCGCCGCAGGCTTCCCTTATCTAATTTTCTATCTCGTGATGGTGGCCGTCATCTATGTGGCCGGTATCTTTGCCTATGTCTGGCTAACGCCGCATAAGGAGATTGAGCTGGTCCAGGACGGCAATATGGCAGCGGCCATTCATTTCTCAGCACTAATCATCAGCCTCGCCCTGCCCATTGCGGCCTGCCTCATTAATAAGTTCTCTCTCTATGATGTCGGAATATGGGCGTTGTTTTCGGTCATTCTTCAACTCTTCCTCTTTCGCATAACCGACTTCATTATTTTCCGCGGCATGCCTGAACGGATTGAACGGGACGAGACCGGACCGACCATGGTCTTGGCCGCCTTTAAACTGGCCGGCTCCCTCATCCTCGCCTTTGCGATTGCAGGTTAAACCCGCGCGCCGATGGCCTATCGCGCGAAAAAGAAACGGCGGTTTCCTGACTGGATTGTCTATGGTCTGGCGCTAGCCATTTTTATTTGGACCGCTTACGGCGTCGAGGAAGATGTCATCATTCCGGAACCGCCGACATCGCCCGAATTGGGCCCACTCCTGCCCAGTGAATCGCCTTTAGACGAAATCATTCTGGTCGACGCTGCACCGGCTCAATCCGGCACGGGAACCGCCTTTGCGATTAATGAGGAAGGGTTATGGCTCACGGCCCGCCATGTTGTTGATAGTTGTGAAACGGTGGGACTGCGCGTCGGGTTGGGGCGATTTATTCCTGTTGAATACCAAGTCATTCAAAACTCTGACCTTGCCGTCCTACAATCCAAATGGACGCGACGCGCTCTGCCTGCGGATTTGGACTCGGCGCGCCAAATCGGCGAGATCGGATATTTCTTCGGCTACCCGCAGGGGGAACCGGGCGAAGTCGTCGGGTCCCTCATCGCGCGCAACCGGATGAAAGTCCGGGGACGTTACACGAATGATGAAGCCATTTTGGCCTGGTCAGAACTGGGCCGGTCGCGCGGATTATTTGGCTCGCTGGGCGGAATGTCCGGTGCGCCCGTCTTGGATAAAGACGGCGAAATTATTGGAGTCGTCTCCGCCGAGGCGCCACGTCGAGGCCGCATCTATTCCGTCGCGCCGCGATATTTGCGCGGCATTATCACGGAGCCCGGCGACGGCGTGGAACCCCTCTCGCTGGAGACTTACGGGCAATCCGCGGACCGTCTCCGGCGTGACCGTCGTGTGGCAAAGGTCATATGTCTCGTCGATTAAAACGCAGTCGGGGCGAACGGATTTGGAGGTGGTTCATCACGCTTCTTTTTCTGGGATTACTCGGCTGCCTGTTTTGGGCGACGAATAAATATGTTCCGGGTCAGCACCTGCCGTGGAAATCGCTCGACACCTCGCGCCCCATCGGCTGGTCGACAAAACAACAACTCCTGCGCATGAGCCTCTCGCCTTCGAAAACCTGCATGGACCTTGCTCGCGATACGGTCGGATATGAAACAATCCCCGCCGACCCGAAAAGGCCGACCACAGGTGCGGGTGCTGATATTTGCGGCTGGGATGTCGCACGGGTTGTCTACGGAACCGAAGATGTGGATTTCGCGCCGGGTGAGAGCAACATGCAATGCCCGCTCTCGGTCGCCGTTTTCCTCTGGCAGCGGGAGGTGAACGATTTGGCGCAAAAACACTTCGACCAACCCCTGGCGAAAATCCACCATATGGGGACTTATTCCTGTCGGCGGCAACGCGGGAACGGGTCGGGAAAGTGGTCCGAACATGCTTTTGCCAATGCCTGGGATGTCGGTGCCTTTGAACTGGAAGACGGCACGCTCATCCGTGTCTTGACCGGCTGGAACGGTGACCGAAAGCAGGCCAATTTTTTGCGCGAGGCCCGTAAAGCGGCCTGCGAATTATTCCGCGTGACGCTCTCACCCGATTACAATGCCTCCCATGCAGATCATTTCCACCTGGACATGGGACCGAGTTCGGCCTGTCGATAGAATTTTAAGACAAAAGGTTTAAACATCAGATATGCATATTTTAGCTATCCTTCTCGGCATTATCGGCACGGGCCTGTTTTGGGCCATGCGCCTGTCGGCCAATCGTAAGAATATTGGCGATGCGGCCAATACGATTCACGGTGCGGCGGTTCATGCCAAAAACCTCCCGCGTCAGAGACGGTTCAAAAAAGCGCATAATCGTAAGGGATTTGACCTCGTCGAATTTCCGACAGAGGCCGCAACTGTCCTCATGATTATGATGGCACGCTCAGGCGATACACGCCGGATGGAACCAAAGGAGCGCGAGTTGATGGAGACTTTATTGCGCACAAATATGCAATTGTCAGAAGATGATGCGGACGGGATGATCCGTCAGATGGACAGCCTGACCCATGATATCGTCCTACCCGAAAGTGCCATTCAACCGATGACGAGAATTCTACTGGACGCAGTGAGTAAAGATGACGCGAGTGACTTGGCGGACATGTTGGCACAAATCGCGGGCGCTGATGGGGATGGTCCGAATGTTGAACAGGTCGAGTTTTTGAGGCGGTTCAAGGAACCGTTTGATTTGAACTAGGGCGTTTTGTCAGGTCGAGCGTGGCGTCCTGAATATTAAATTGTTCGGAAAGTCTGTTTCGAATCGCGTGTTTTATATCTTCTATTGAACTGTCGGAATCGACTGTCGCAGACATCGTTACAACGACACAATCATTCGTCATCGACCATATCCGCAGTCGGGAAACTTCATGGAGGCCCCGAATATTTGATGATAAATCTGTTTCGATCTGCTCTGAATTATCAGGCGCACCCTGCAACAGAATATGAGCCGAGGCTTTGATGAGCCCCCAAGCTGACCGGAGAATGAGGAGTGCAACGAGGACAGAAAGGATGGGATCCGCCACAACCCAACCCGTCATCAGAATAATCACCGCCGCCGCAATCGCAGCAACTGAGCCCAGAAGATCACCCAAAACATGAAGTACGGCTCCGCGAATATTTAAATTCTCTTGATCCGCCCCCATCAGGATTTTGAAGACGATGAGGTTCACCATGAGGCCCGCAATCGCAACATAGAGCATCGGTCCCGCGAGAATGTTGCCCGGTGAAAGGAAGCGATGAAATGCTTCCCAGACGATCCATATCGCCACCGCGAAAAGCGTGAGACCATTGATGAAAGCTACCAAAATGGAGACACGATCATAGCCATAGGGAAAACGTGAATTGGCAGGCTTTCGGGCGATCTGGAACGCCGCCCAGGCCATCGCGAGGGCTGCGAAATCCGTCATCATGTGCGCCGCATCCGCGAGCAAGGCCAGAGAACCGGAGATCAGTCCGCCTGCGACCTCCGCAATCATGAATAGGCCCGTCAGGACGGCGGCAAGACCAACCCGTTTGCGGTTCTGTTCCGTCACTTTTGGTGCATGAGTATGGCCATGACCATGCCCGTTACACCCCTCATTAGGGTGATGCGCGTCCCCGTGATGTGAATGTGCGTGACCAGCCATAATCCGCTATCGGGCGTGAGGACCGAACCGTCAAGACTGTCAGATTTTATCCTCAGAGGCTTAAGAGGGTTTTAGCCAATTTCATTTAGAGAAGGCCTGTGAAACGAACCCGTCGACATATTCTTCAGCGCGTCACAGAGATGACGCAAGCGGATTGGGATGCCTGGGCCGCGATGCGGGCGGCCAACCCGTCTCTCATTTCGCCCTATTTTCATTCGGACTATACGCGCCTTCTGTCAGACTTACGCCCCGATGTGCGTATCGTCAGTGTCTATAATGAGGCTGGCGAACCGATTGCGTTCCTTCCTATTCAAGGTCAGCGCTTCGCCCGTCCCGTTGGCGCGCCAATGAGCGATTATCATGGGTTAATCACGCCTGACCCGAACCTTACCTATAAACAGGCTTTGGCAGGAACAGGCATTGGTGCGCTTCATTTTAGCCATGCCGTTGACCCCGCCAAGCTAGGCCCGACACAAATCCTCTCCCGCGAGGAAACCGCCGCTCTTGAAATCAAGACAACGGCTGAGGATTGGCGCGCGACGAAAGACGGGTCCTATCGCCGACATCTAAAATCAAATCGTCGACGCGTACGCAAGGCGACAGAGGAAATCGGCGAGCCCCGTGTCGAACTCTTCAGCCGGAACATTGATGTTTACCAAACGCTTCTCGACTGGAAGCGGGCAAAATTCTCACAGACAGGAAAATATGACGTCCTTTCGGCCGATTGGACGCAGAGCCTGATCCGCGATCTCTGGGAGCGGGGACGGAATGCGGCTTTGCGCTGTGACATGCACGCGCTCTATTTCGGGGACCGTCTCGCCGCGATAGATCTGGGTCTATCGGATGGTCATACTTTCCATAGCTGGATGGTCGCTTATGATGATGCCCTGTCGGAATACGGACCCGGAATTCAGCTCATGGAGGGTTTAATCGAGGCGACGCCGGAAACGGGCTATGGCCGGATTGATCTAGGTGCGGGACTAGAGGGCTATAAACGACATTACGCCACACAGTCTAAGACCGTGATCGCCGGATTTGTGCCGATTGAGGGCGCAGCCGGCCGATTGTCACGCGTTTATGCGGCGACAGAACGTTGGGGCGAGACAGCCCTACGCGATGCCCCTGGAAAGCTGCGTCGTCGTTACAGCCAAATCGCAGCCTGCGAAGACGGCGTGGCAGGACGCACACGCCACATGTTGGCGGCTTTTAAGCTGGCTATCCGGCATTAACACGTCTGAGCAAGGCCTGACCTCCCTGTCACAAAATTGAAAAAAATTCGCTCTCCCCCTTGATTGTTCAAGGAAAATAGCAAAACGTGGCTCTAACCGAAATCAAAATTCGGACTCCATGATCGGGAAAACCCGACTTGGGAACACATCGCTCGGGGAGAGTAACATGAAAAAAGCAACAGGCGCGGCTCTCGCGCTCCTGACCACATCCGCCTTGGTGTCAGCTCCGGCGGCCATGGCACAAGACGACACGTCGTTCTCGGAAGATATCGTCATTTCGTCGGCCACACGCCGACCGCAAGATTTGCAGGACGTCCCGATTGCGGTGACGGTCCTCTCACCGGAAACACTGGAAGATAACGGCGTCGTCAATATCCAGAACCTCGCCATTGTCGCACCAAGTTTCGCAGCGTCCCAAGCCCAGACAGCGTCCGGTACAGTCGTGCTGCGTATTCGCGGCGTTGGTACCACCTCCAACAATATCGGCTTTGAATCCGCTGTCGGTGTCTTCATCGACGGGGCCTACCAATCCCGCCCGGGTATCGCGCTGGGCGAATTTGTCGATGTCGAAAATGTCGAAGTTCTTCGCGGCCCACAAGGCACGCTCTTTGGACGTAACACCTCTGCCGGTGCGTTGAAGATTGAGAATAAGCGACCTGACCTGTCTGAAGTCGGCGGATTCGTGAACGCGACCTATGGCAGTTTCGAGCATACGAGCCTGCAGGGTGCAGTGAATATTCCTGTTGTGGAAGATAAGGTTGCTGTCCGCTTGACCGGAGCAACGCGCAATCGCCGTGGCTATGTCCGCCTGTTTGATCGAGACGGCAATAAGCTCGGTAATTCCAATGAGCTTGATCAACTCTTGCTTCGCGGCCAAGTTGGTTGGGAAGCAGATAGTGGTTTCAAGGGTCGTCTGCTCGTCGATTATTCCGAAAGCGATGCCGCGGTTGGTGCCGCATTGGAAGTCCAGCAATCCCCTGTTGAGACAGCCGGACTCTTTCCGCTTGTGGGCCTCGGTGCACGTGGCGGCATGGTCGGACCGGATGTTGCCGTCAGTGCGAATGACGATGACCTCGCGCAGGATGCTGTCGATAACCTGATTGCAGGTGCAAGTTTTGTCCCGAACCCCAGCAGTGACCAGCTCGGCTTTATCGCGGAGTTGGAGTATCCGATCACGGATAATGCCGACATTATCTATATCGGTTCGCTTCGGAATTATAACGCAACCGAAGAATATGATTCAGACTTTTCCGGTCTTGATGTTTTCGATGTTGTGAATGATAGCCCGGTTGAAATCGATACAATGACGCATGAACTGCGCGTTCAGGGCGATGCGATGGATGGCCGTCTCGATTGGCTTGTCGGGGCCTACTACTCCGAAGAAGAAATTGATCAGCAAGTCAATTTCCGATTGGGAGAAGATTACGGCGAGCTCGTTGGCGCACTCTTCTTTGGTCCAACGGCAGGGGCTTTGGGGGCTAACCCGCTGACTGTCTTCACAGGCGTTGATCCAGCAGGCACGTCTATCTCACAGCTCTATAATCAGGACAGCAAAAGTTTCTCCGTCTTCACCAATAATACATTCGCCGTAACGGACGCGCTCTCCCTAACATTGGGCTTGCGATATTCCGACGAGAGCAAAGATGGCAGTTTTGCACAGGCGAACGTTAATAACGACATCTGCCCGGCGACACTTGGCGCTCTGGGCACGGGCGCTGTTCCGGCGGCTCTCTCGACGAATGTCTTTGGTCTGGGTTGCTTGGCCTTCCTCGCACCGGCTGATTTGCCAGCGGCCGCGGTCTTCCCGCTGCCCCGCACATTTGATGATGAGTTCAAAGATGAAGAGCTGATTTACACAGCCAAAGTCGGTTATGAATTCACACCGTCCATTTCGACTTATGCCAGCTTTACGCATGGCTATAAATCCGGTGGCTTCAACCTCGACTCCACGGCTGCGTCCGGTGGTGCGGATCCAAGGTTCGACTCGGAAGAAGTCGATTCCTACGAAATCGGTCTGAAATCGCGTCTGTTTGATAACCGCATGACATTGAATGTCGCGGCCTTCATGCAGGACTTCACGGACTTCCAGGTTCTGGAATTCACGGGTGCGCAGTTTACGACCTTCAACGTACCAAAAGCCAATTCAGACGGTATTGAGATCGAAACGGTCATCAATCCGGTTGATGGTTTGACACTGAATGGTGGTCTGACCCTTCTGGATGCCAGCTATCCGGATGATTGCGCAGGCGACAACCCCGTCCCCAACACAGCGACGCTCTGTGGTAACCCTCTCACAAACGCTCCGGAAACGGTCGGCATTTTGGGGGCCAGTTATGAAGGCAGCATAACGGACAAGATTGACTTCTTCGTCAATGCCCAGCTTCGCCATGAAAGCTCTCGCCGGACATCAACACAGGCGCAAACTGTGCCAAGTGCGGACGCGATTGCAGCGGCGGGCAGCCTTGACGCGGCTGTTGCCGCAGCTGGTGATGTCCCGTTCGATATCCAACCCAGCAATACGAAGATTAATGCGCGTCTCGGTTTCACGGATGCGGATGATCTCTACGCGTTGGAATTCTGGGCGACGAACCTGACCAATGAAGTCACACGCGGTGTGACATTCAACACCGTCTTCCGCTCAGGATCGCGTTCGGCCTTTATCCAAGAGCCGCGCATGTATGGTGTGACTGTGCGCCGGAACTTCTAAAGGTTCCTGCATAACAGCTTAACAAAGGCGCGGGTTACGGCCCGCGCTTTTTTCGTTATAAGTGATAAAAATAATATCAGGGGAGACTAAAATGGTCCGCATTAATCCAGACAAACCCGGCGCATCGGAAACGACGAAACCGTCTGAGCTCAACACAGTTCTGGCGGCGCAGCGCAAAGCGTTTAACGCCCAGCCAAATCCCGATTGGACATCGCGCAAGGCAAAATTGGAAACACTGCGCGATCTCATCCTCGGGCATGAGGCCGAGTTCGCCGCCGCCATAAGCGCGGATTTCGGAAATCGCGCTGTGGAAGAAACCATCATCGCGGAAATTCTCGTCATAAAAGGCGGTATTTCTCATGCCCTGAAGCACACACCCAAATGGATGAAGTCGCGCAAAGCCCCCGTCGCGCTGCAATATAAACCCGCAAAGAATGTTATCATCCCGCAGCCGCTCGGCGTGATCGGGATTATCAGCCCTTGGAATTATCCGCTCCAACTCGCAATCATGCCGCTCATCGGTGCACTCGGCGCGGGCAATCGCGCGATGATAAAGCCCAGCGAATATACACCGCGTATGAGCCAGCTCTTGAAAGAGGTTCTGGCCAAGGGATTCACCGATGACGAAGTTTTCGTCGCAACGGGCGGTGTCGATGTCGCCTCTGCCTTCTCTTCCCTAAAATTTGACCATCTCGTCTTTACCGGTTCCACCAGTGTCGGACGTATCGTCGGCAAAGCCGCTGGCGAAAACCTCGTTCCCGTCACATTGGAACTCGGCGGAAAATCTCCGACGATTATTGATGACAGCGCAAACATGGATATTGCCATTGGCCGTATTGCGAATGGTAAACTGCTGAATGCGGGACAGACGTGTGTCGCGCCGGATTACGTCCTGATGCCGCAAGCCAATATCAATGCTTTCTCCGAAGCACTTATCAAAAAAGCGGAGGAGTTTTATCCGACCGTTGCAGGGAATGATGATTACACGTCAATCATCGCGGACGCCCATTATGCGCGGTTGCAGGACCTTCTGGAAGATGCGGAAAATAAAGGTGCAAAAATCCAAACGGCAGGCGATGATGATAAGCAACAACTCGCCAAAGAACGACGCGTTCCCCTCACCGTTGTGACCGACACGACACCTGATATGAAAATTATGCAGGAAGAAATCTTCGGCCCCCTCCTCCCCGTTGTCGCCTCTGAAACGCTCGATGATGCGCTGGAAACGGTTCAGCAAGGTGAACGTCCATTGGCCCTATATTGGTTCGGTGAGGACAAAGCGAAACGCGATAAAGTCCTAAGCCAGTCAATTTCCGGCGGTGTGTCCATCAACGAGACCGCTTGGCATGTTGTACAGGAAGACATTCCCTTTGGCGGCGTCGGTCCGTCCGGCATGGGCGCTTATCACGGCGAACACGGGTTCAAATCCTTCTCTCATATGAAGGGCGTTTTCATCCAATCCAAATTCAGCCAAGGCAAAAACCTCTTCCCGCCCTATACGGAGAAGACCCATAAAATGCTGGGATTGATGAAGAAGTTCCTCTGATGAAGACTGAATTTGATTTTATTATCGTCGGCGCAGGCAGTGCAGGCTGCACGCTCGCCAATCGCCTGACCGAAGACGCCGATGTCACGGTCTGCCTGATCGAGGCAGGCCCGACACACAAACATTGGAGTGTGTCGACGCCGGGGGTCAGCCTCGTGAATATGGTCACAAAGAAACGCAATTGGGGTTTTGAGACCGTCCCGCAAGAAGGCCTTGGCGGTCGTCGCGGCTATCAACCGCGCGGGAAAGTCCTCGGCGGATCATCCGGCACAAATGCGATGATTTATATTCGCGGACACAAAGCGGATTATGATAATTGGGCCGCACTCGGCAATGCGGGTTGGTCCTATGACGACGTCCTCCCCTATTTTAAAAAGGCCGAGGACCGGGACCGTGGCGCGGATGAATTCCACGCGACAGGAGGTCCGCTTCGCGTTGAGCGGCGCGAAAACTCACCCATCAATGAGAACTTCCTGATCGCTTGCGACGAATTACAAATACCCGCCAATGATGATTTCAACAGCGCGACACAATTAGGTCACGGCTATTACGACGTCACACAGAAGAACGGCGTCCGTTGGTCCACAGCAAAAGCCTATCTCGAAGCGGCAGAAGGTCGTCCGAACTTACATGTTATGACGGAGGTTTTGGCTGAAAAGATATTGGTGAAAAATGGTCGCGCCATAGGTGTGCGATTGCAGCAAAAAAAAGAGACCCTTGAACTCACGGCAAAGCGGGACGTCATCGTCTCTGCGGGCGCTTTTGGATCCCCTCATCTGCTGCTACTTTCCGGCATTGGGGCAGAAGATAAATTGACCCCGCATGGGATTGCGCAAGTCCATGACCTACCCGGTGTTGGCGAAAACCTTCACGACCACATCGATTGGATCGCCGCCTATAAGGGCAAGCGGAAAGGCATGCATAAAGAGACAGTTGGATTTTCCATTCCGGGATCTTTCAACATGGTCAAAGAGTTTTTTAATTATAAGAAACACGGCAAAGGTCTGCTGTCTTCCAACCTCGCGGAAAGTGGGGCGTTTCTCTATATTGATCGAGAAGAGCCCTCTCCCGACATACAGCTTCACTTCGTGATTGCCATTGTGGATGACCACGGGCGAAAGCTGCATTGGGGTCACGGATTTTCTACGCATGTCTGTCTCCTGCGCCCGAAGAGCCGGGGCACAGTCACGCTAAATTCCAATGATCCAACGGACGCTCCGGCCATTGATCCGGCCTTCCTGACCCATCCCGATGATGTCGAGAAGCTCTACCAAGCCTCACGCCTCACACAGCAAATCATGCGGTCCCCCGCAATGGATGAGATACGCGGAGAGCCACTTTACGGAACGGAAGCTGAGAGTGAAGCCGACCTCCGTGCGGATATTATCGCCCGCGCGGACACGGTTTATCATCCCGTCGGGACTTGCAAAATGGGGGTGGACGTCATGGCCGTTGTGGATGCCCGCTTGCGGGTTCACGGGCTGGAAGGCCTGCGCGTCATCGACGCTTCCATCATGCCGCAAGTCATTTCCGGTAATACAAACGCCCCTACTATCATGATTGCCGAAAAGGCGGCGGACATGATTAAAGAAGACTGGGCGTCACAGGCAAGTTTGGAAGCCGCCGAGTAATTAGTCGATCTTATCTTCCGCACCTTTCCAAACTTGATAACTGTAAAGCGCGCCATAGGCGGTAACACCTAGGAGGAGCGTCACGACGATTGCGACTCCCCAAAGCGCAGGGAGCGTGAAAGCCGCAACAAGGCTGAATATGCCCGCAATGGCATATAGGCCACCCATCCGGCGGTGTGTTCGCGTCCAACTCGTCACAGATTTCAAGGTCCAAGCCGTATTGAACCCAAACATCCCGCCCGCATTAGGCTGAATTTTCGGAAAGTAGTTCCCCATTATGAGCATTAATCCCGCAAGGGCGGCGGTGACCACCCTAAAGATGGGATCAATCGTGAGGACGCCTTTGGACGCCTCTACCAAAGTAAAGGCAACACCCGCGAGAATGACACACATGAAGACAGCAACGCCAATCCAGATGGCCACATAAGCCTTGGCGGATTTTTCCAAGCCTGAATCTTCCGGCATCAACTTTGGAAGGGCTGCGAGTAGGCCAAAGGTGAAAACAGAGGTCAGAATGAAAATGATAAAAATTATAATGAGGTCACTTCGTGTTCCATATCCATCGGGTTCGCCTTTGGCATTGAAGTGAATCGGGAAGGACTCACCTGCGGGTAATTGATAATAGGCGAAAAGGCTAATCGCGATCATTACGATGATCGCGAGAACACTAACCTTTAGTCCGGTACGTAACATCTTCGCTCTCCCTACATTGTACATTTGCAAGGTCGAGCAAGGCGCTGGCGGCATCCTCAATCACGCTCGTATTAATGGAATAAATCAAGGAGTTCCCGCGCCTCTCAGAGGAGACGAGATCCGCCTCTTTCAGGACTGACAGATGACGGCTCAAGGTCGGCCAACTGATATCGAATTGATCCGCGAGATCACCTGCCGACCGGGATGTATGGCGCAGCAATTCCAAGAGTTGGCGACGTGTGGGATGGCTCAGGGCTTTGAAAATTCCATTTCGCATATTCGCTAATTAGCGAAAACACGAAATAGAATCAAGCGCATAAAATCTTATATATTTAAATACCCGTACCAGAGAATGAGGGCGATCAACCGCCCCGTTACCGCAGACCGGGTCAAATATCCGAGGGCCGTCAATAACAGAGGCAAGCCTAGGCCGATGGCAACGATGTCCAACATCTGATCTGTCGCTCCGCTCGCGGTGATATTCACGAGCGATGGCAGGCACAGGGCCGTTGACAGGACGACCATTGCGACAAGGCGGACAAAAACGGCAGAACTTCCCAGCGGTGTCAGCGCGGAGAGTTTCGACATCTCCATGCCCCGCCAACGCGCGGCCTGTTGGCTAAACGGAAAGGTGAGAAGCAGCGCTAGCGCTGGGCCGACCATGCCACGGAAAGGCAGTACAACTCCAGCGGCCGCGACAATGAGAAGGACCGGGATCATGATTCTGGGTCGCAGGACCAACTGGATCTCAGAGAGGAAGAGTGAAATCAGCGACCCGTTTGCAGAAGCAAGAGGCACAGGCTCTTTCGAAAAGGAAGGGGGCCCTGTCGTGACGATCTCCGGACGCAGCGCTTTAAACTTATGCGGCGCATAGATTTGCGCAAATAGTGCAACAAGCACCCCCACACTGACCAACCAAAACAGGCGGGAAAAGAGGTAGTCCCCCGACATCACGCCGGACCAAGCATCGAGTGATAAGACGTCACCGGAAGAAGCCGGACCAAAAATAACGAGCGACTCAATCCGCTCAGTCGTGGTTCCGGCCAAAGGCGCGGCGAACCCGAAGACATCAAGAATGGGCGGCGCGGATCCTGTCGCAAAAAACGCCGAAGATAGAAGGAGAAGAGCCAGCCACACAAAAAAGAACAGGACGTCACCGCCTGCCCCGCGCAATCCTCTGCGAGTTGAGAAAATCGTACGCAATCCCGCAATAACAGCGAGCGCGGGAGCCGCAATCAGGCATAGGCAGAGCAATGTCACAATGGGTCTGACATCTGAAAGCGGTAATCGGAAAAGCGAGATCACGACACCCGCTAACCCCAGGACGAGCATGAGGACCCACAAGGACACAGTATCAGCAATCCAATGGCCCAACATTTGCGCTGTCCGTCGAGCGGGCGTTAGGTCGTCTGCCTGCCAAGGCTGACGTCGGGTTGGGCCAGCGCGCAGAAAAATATAAGCCAACGGCGTGAGAATAACCGCCATAATCACGCCGAGCTGCAATCCAATTGTCGCGGGATCCAGCGCCAGATAGGCCGAATTAATCGACATAATCGAATAGTCGCCGCCCTGTTCCGGCAACATGAACCGCGCCGCAATTGGAGCCGCGAGCGCCAAAATCCAAATGGCTGGACTACGCAAGTGCCGAGACAGCTGAATGCGTGTGTAGGTCGCAAGACTTTCGAAAAAGAGGGTCACGGGCCTAATCCGCTTGCGCCATTGGAATATTGAGCGTCGCGAAGCTACGCCCCGATAGGCTTTCAGCCAGATGGGTTGTCATCAAAACAATCGCGTCCTTTTCAAAAATGAGATCATTCACGTGACCGGCCGTCTGCGGGTCGAGTTCGGCCGTAGGTTCATCGAGGATCAAAATGTCTGGCGCGCCGAGAAAAGCCTGCGCCAAACCGAGGCGGCGGCGCATGCCACCGGAATAGGTCCGAATCCGACCATCAGCATCCCGTCCCAGTCCGAGACGATCAAGCAAGGCTCGACCTTGTGATTTAGCCTCGCGCAAGCCGATCTTCTTCAGCGCAGCCATGTGCAGAAGGAAGTCCATCCCAGTAATATCTTCCGGGAAGTCAATCCTCTGCGGTGCATAACCCAGCCCGGCCCGAAAGGCTCGAGGCGTCCGTGAGAGGACTTCACCGCACCAACGCACTTCGCCCTGTGAAGGCCGTTCCGCGCTAGCGCAGAGGCGGAGCAAGGTTGTCTTCCCCACTCCGCTCGGTCCCGTAATCACGCTAACGCCGGACTCAAACCGATGCGTCAGGTCAGACAGCACCTGCTTCTTTCCGTAACGTTGCCCGATATTATTGAGATCCAGCATCCATTTCCCCGATTATCTTCAGCGCTGCGTCCATTGCGGGATCTTTACCCGCCCGGACCGATGTGACTGTTGTCGGAGCCAGAATGTACGGCGTCAAGCCTTCACCCTTTGGCAGATCGCCAACGTTGTTTTCAAATCGAATAACCGGCAAGCGGAGTCTGATCCCGGACTCCGGTAATTTCAGGAAGAAGATTGTTCCTGCCGTTGGCCCCAGTGGATTTCCGTCCGTTTTCTCGCCGATCAAAGTTACCGGACGGGCGGCTTGAACAGAGGCCATAAAGTTTGTTGCGCCGGAAGAATTAGATTGACTGGTCAGCATGATAAGCTCGCCGTGAAATCCGAACTTTGCCGGTTTTATGGTTTTAATGTCATCACTGAATATGGACCGCAGTGAATATTCGCCGGACTCCGTTTTCTTAAACTCCAGAGAATTTGGATTAATGGCCCGCTTTTCCCATGTCGTGATGTAATCCGTATAGGCATCATGATCGAGTGTTTTAAATATCGCGGCACGTTTCATCTTCCGCTTTTCAGGAATGAAACGGGCATAGAGAGCCTGAGAAGCATCCGTTGACCCCCTCCGTTTTCGCGTAAATCCAAAATGAGTTTGTTACGCCCTTCTGCCGCCATCATTTTAAAAATAGGATCATAGAGTGTGTGCGGATCGACGGGATTACGGTAATTGACAAAGCTGGAAATTGAGAGATAGCCCGCATGATCACCAATTCGATTATACGTTACAGCATCTTTCAGTTCTGACGCTCCGAGCTTGATCGCGATAGCTTTCCAATCGTCAAAATTTACACGGTTCAAGTTCATTGCTTTGCGCTCTCCGGACTTTGTTTCAATATCCAACATCGCAATGGGTGAAGGGTTAAATAAGAGCGCGCCTAAATGGTCGACAGCCCCGCCCATATTCTCAAGAGACGCCTTCATGCCCGTATCTTTTGTATGGTCATTATATCCATCTACCGGAATGTAAGGGTGCAGGGTTTCTCGCAGTTCCGCGATGGTGCGCCCGTTAATGGACAGGATCTCATCGCCTTTATTCAACCCACTTTCGGGTGGTGCATCCAGTACAATTGCGCGGCCCTCGACAATATCCCACCGTAATGGAAGATAGACAGGTTCCGTCTTTCGCAACTTTTTCAAACTCGAAGGCAGTTCGGCTTTCGTATGATCGCATCGGATTTTTGTTAGCGTTTCAGACAGTTCCAGATAGAAGTCTCTAACATCAGTTCCGTCAGAGGCTTTCGCGTCCGTAATTAAGGCCGCCCAAGACGCATCAATCTCTGCCGCGGGTGTAAATCGATCATACCCAGGATGAATGTCCTGAAAGGCGGATTGCGCGAGCGCCACGTCGCGCTCAACCTGCTCCGCCGTCAAAACCTGCGCGGAGGCGGACAAAACGGACACGGATAAAACTGTCGAAGACAGAATGAGGGATTTAATCAGGCTTTGCATTTTAGAACTCCATTATGGTTATGGAGCCTTCATGGCGGGTCTATCCAGGCCTATCGCCCCATTACGGAAAATGAGACTTCATTTCCTGAAAATGGGACTTTTACGGGTTCTGAGACTTTCGGAATTGGGAGGGGTGAGGCCCGCGATCTCTCGAAAGACACAATTAAATGTGGCCTTGGAATTAAATCCACTGTCGAGCGCGATTGATAGAATGGGCTGTTCTGTTTGCCGCATTAGACGTTTGGCATATTCAACCCGCAATCCATTTACGTAGCGGTTAAAACTCTGGCCTAGACCACTATTTACTGCGCGAGAGACGTAGCTTTCATTCGACCCCAGCCGGCTCGCAACATCGCGAATAGACAGGCGTGACTCCAAGAACCATTCTTGGTCTCTCAGCTTCTTATCAATCATCTCAGCCAGTCCGATTTGAGTGTCCTGTACGTCGAGAGTGGGTGGATTGATAGCTTGTGCCATTTTTGGAAATGGAGCTGTCAAACGCCAGGCGGCATCCAAACCGAGCCAAGCCATAAGCCCTATCAGTAAAAGTTGAACCGGAAAGGCCTGATAATAATTCTGCTCTGCTATCAAGAACATGATTTCCAATGCGCCGAATAGTATAACTGCAATCACTAGCCCAACAATCAAATTGCGTAACCAGACCGGGTCATAATCGCGGGCCGCGGATTGCGTTTGATCCAGATATTCGAGATAGGATCGACGCATTCGCCATATCATAAATATCGCCCACAACAGCATTGCGACAGCCAGCGCACTTTCGATCGGCATAATATACGGACTATGCACTGCCCTTGTGAATTCCCATTTGGCCTCATGATCGAAGAGTCCGGGTAAAATAAAAGCGCCGCAATAATAAAGCGTCTGCAATATGCCGGGCAAGAGTAGCCATTTACGCCAACCCAGCGGTCCACCACGCATTAATCGATCTGCGTGAAGATAGAGAAGCGGACCAACCCAAAGCTCCGTATCGAAGAGGGGAAAGAAGGTCAGCCACGGCCAAATATCATATCCGTTGGCAAATCCGATGATTTGCGGACCCATGGAACATCCAGCCAAAATCAGGACGATCCCAAGATAGAAAGAAGACGCACGTTCCGTCCGCCGTAACCACAGAATGATGCCGCAAACCAGAACAACTGCGACGGCCATAGCCATCATGGCGGACCGCCAATTCATGACCAAACCGTCCATCTACCGTCCCCTCAAATAAAAGACCCGCCGCGACGGCATCGCGACGGGCCTGAATGTCCAGTGATAGTCGAAAGACTACCAGATTTTGACGCGATCTTCCGGCGCCAAATACATCTCGTGCTCCGGCGTGACATTAAACGCATCATACCAAGGTTGGACGTTACGCACGATACCGTTCGCGCGGAATTCACCCGGACTATGTGGGCCGTTCTTTATCTGCTGGGATAGCGCTTCATCACGCCATTTAATCGCCCAGACCTGCGCCCACGCCATGAAGAAACGTTGATCGCCTGTGAAGCCGCCAATTTCGGGGGCTTCTTTGCCATTCAATGATTTTTTATAGGCATTATAAGCCATGGTCACGCCGGTCAGGTCGCCGATATTTTCACCGAGACCCAGACGTCCATTAAGGAATTCACCCGGTAGTGGTTCAAATTCAGAATATTGATCCGCCAAAGCGCCTGCGCGGGCTTCATAGGCTTCCGCATCCGCTTCAGTCCACCAGTCACGCTGGATGCCGTCACCATCAGACTTGCGTCCTTGATCGTCAAACCCATGACCCATTTCGTGACCAATCACGGCACCAATGCCGCCATAATTCACTGCCGGGTCTGCGGCAGGGTCAAAGAAGGGCGCATCCAAAATCGCGGCCGGGAAAACGATCTCATTCAAGATCGAATTGTAATAGGCGTTGACGGTCTGCGGTGTCATACCCCACTCATCACGATCAATCGGACCGCCGATTTGCGAGAGTTGGTCCTGCCATTCCCAGACACGGGCGGATTGTATCGTGCCGATCAGATCATCCGCATTAACTTCCAAACCTTCATAAGTTTCCCATTTATCGGGATAGCCAATTTTTGGATTAAATTTCGCAAGCTTATATTGCGCCTCTTCCTTGGTATCTTCTCCCATCCATTCGAGGCCATCGATACCTTCTTTGAAGGCGGCGCGCAGGTTTTCGACGAGCGTATCCATCTTGACCTTAGAGTCTTCCGGGAAATGTTTCTCGACATAAACTTTACCGACGACTTCACCGAGCGTTCCATTTACGGCAGAGACGGCGCGTTTCCAGCGCGGGCGTTGCTCTTCCTGGCCACGGAGCGTTTTACCGTAAAATTCAAATGTCGCGTCATCAATCCGCGCAGGCAAAAAGGCGGAATGCTCATTGAGGAGACTGACAATGAGATAATCTTTCAAAACACCGACAGGTGTTTCCGCAAAGACTTTCGCCGCGTTTTCAACCGCGGACTTTTCGCGGACGATAACTTCTGCCTGATCACCGAGTCCCAACTCTTCGAACATGACATCAAACATCATACCCGGTGCGAGTTCATTCAATTCAGCACGAGTCATCTTGTTGTAAGTCAGATCACGGTCCCGGCGTTTGACGGGCTCCCAATGTCCTTCCGCAACAGCCGTTTCAAACTTCATGACTTGCTTCGCGCGGGCCTGATTGTTTTTCACATTCGCTTCCGCCAGCATGGCCGCCATATAGTCAACATATGCATCGCGAATACCGCGGGCTTTTTCACCTTTTTCGAAATAGGCATTCCGGTTAGGCAGTCCGAGGCCGGACTGCGTCAGGTAGGTAATATATTCGTCGTTCTGTTTGGCATCGATATAGACATATGGTCCGACAGGTGCGGATAATCCGAGGGCGGGATCCGACATGAGGCGTACGATGTCTTCATGCGTCTTTGCAGATTTAATGCGACGGATATCCTCCATGACAGGGCTCAGGTCATTCGCTTCAATCGTCTCTGTATTCAGATAGGCATTATAGAAATCACCGATGCGTTTTTCATCAGCGCTTGGCGTTTCCGATGTTGCCGCATCTTCGATGATGGTACGGACACGGGCTTCGGCCTGATCTGCAAGGAGACTGAAGGAACCATAGCGTGATCGATCAGCCGGAATTTCTTTGGTGTCCAACCAGGACCCGTTGACATAGCGGAAGAAGTCATCTCCCGGATCAACGGATGTATCCATATGATCTGTTGCAATTCCGAATGTACCCAGGATCGGCTTGGCATCGGACTGCGTCATCTTTGTCGCGCTCTGGTCCGTCTGCGTGCCTTCACCACAGGCGGATAAAGTCAAAGCGAGTGCCGCAAGACTGACGCCTGCGAAATATTTGAAAGTCATGTTAATCCTCAATTATGTTTGATGAATAGGTAAACGGCTTCAGGAGTTCATTACTCTGCCGGTACAAATGCAGAGCCAGATTTCGGTCCTTGATTGTCTAGCTCGGGTATTAAATCATCGGCTATATCCATACCCTCGAGCGCCAAGACCATGTCCGGATCATAATTAGAACCGAGAGGTGGTTGTTTCTCACCCGTCCAGAGTCCTTTGAAAAAGCGGCGAATATCGATACCGATACCAAACATGGCCGGAACCAACATCAGGGTTAGGAAGAAATCAAATAGAACACCAAAGGCCAAAGCCACCACCATCGGCTTCAAAAACTCCGCCTGTGTCGATGTTTCAAACAGGATCGGCGTGATGCCGACAAAGGTCGTGACGGAGGTCAGAAGGATGGGCCGGAACCGCGCCACACAAGCATCCAACATGGATTGGTAAGCGCCAACACCTTTATCCCGCAGTCGGTTAACGTAATCAATCAGAACCAAGTTATCATTAACCGCCACGCCTGAAGCCGCGAAGAAGCCAAAGACCGACATGATCCCGAAAGGCACCCCCGTAATCAGATTACCAAAAATCATCCCGATAAACGCAAAGGGGATCGCGATCATGATAAGCAGAGGCTGGCTGTAAGATTTAAACGCAATCGCCAGCAAACCGTACATCATGAACAAAATTGCAATACCAGAGATCATCATCTCTCTGACGAAAGTGGTTTGAACCTCGTCATCGCCGACCTCGACTTTTTCGACATTGGGATGACGCACACGCCATTGAGGGAAGAAATTATCATCCAGATCAGATTTGATCTCACCAATCGCCTGTTGTTCGCCGCGCACGCGTCCACCCGTATAGGCAACCTGTTTGCGGTCCCGCCGCTGGATGCGCGACACGCCTTCAGCGAATTCGATATCAGCGACGGAGTAAAGAGGCACTTCAACGCCGTTTGCGTTTCTAATGCGAAGATCATTGAGACTGTCAACGCTCTCACGGGCTTCCAGCGGATAACGCACCATGACGCGAACATCTTCACCATTTCGTGGAAGACGTTGAACCTCTTGACCATAAAAGGCCTGACGCACCTGACGCGTTACATCTTGCAACGTTATTCCCAATGTCTCAGCACCCGGCTTCATCACAAAACGAATTTCCGACGCAGAGCTTTCGAGATTATCCCAAGTCCCGACAACACCGTCAAATTGATCCACTTCATTCTTGATATCAAGAATTGCGGCTCGCAGGTCATCTTCACTGCTGGAGGCTACAGCGAAAAATAATCCGCCGCCGCCGCCAAAGTTACCTTCTGTAAACCCGTAATTTACACGATAGGAGTCTGAAATCGGCCCCACAAACTCTTCCAACTTATCTGCAATCTCACGCGTGGAAGCATTGTTGCGTTCAGCCGCATCAATAAGACCCAGATAGCCCTCAACTGAACGACCTTCCGTCAGTGTTCCCGGCTTATCAATGATCTTGTCCTCAACACCAAACAGTTCCGGCGCTGACTCGTTGAGTTGCTCTATGCCGTCTTCCAATTGCTGCCTTACCTGTTCAAGCCGTTCGAATGTCGTGCCTTCAGGGAACCGTGCGCTAAACTGGATCATATCCCCTTCAACTTCTGGCAGGAAAGCGGAGGGTGCCACACCCGCCTGCAAGAGCATAACAGCCATGACCATCAAACCCGCAAAAACCGAAAGTGTGACATAGCGAAACCGAATGAGCGCCGCGACAACCGGACGGAAGACCTTTCGGGCGAAAGAGTTCAAACTCTCGGCCAGCCTGTGCTGAAACTTCATAATGCCGCGTACATTCGCAGGGTCCACCGGCTTGAGCTTCCGCAAATGAGCGGGAAGAATGAAGAACGCTTCGATCAGTGAAAAGACAAGCACAGCGATGACGACAAAGCTAATCTGTTCAAACAGAGCGCGCATCGGACCCGTCAATAACATCATCGGAACGAACATCATGATCGTTGTGATCACGGCAAAGTAAACAGGTTTGACAACCATGCCCGCCCCGGCAATCGCGCCTTTCTCACCGTAAATGCCATTCTCGACATGGAAGTGAGTACTTTCGCCCACAACAATGGCATCATCCACAACAATACCGATGACGAGAAGGAAGGCGAAGAGTGAAATCATATTGAGTGTCACGCCAATTGCGGGGGCAACGGCTATGGCGCCAGCGAAGGCCGCCGCGATACCAATCGTAACCCAAATCGCCACTTTCGGACGTAAAAATAGCATGAGTATGATAAGAACTAATACCATACCAGACAGCGCATTGCCCGAAATCAAGTCCATTCGACTGTCGAAAACTGTCGATCCATCATACCAGATGCCGAAGTCAAGAGCAGGCGGAAGCGTTTCATTAATCTCGGTTTCGAATTTTCGAATAGCTTCACCGGCGCTGGTAATGTCCATTGTGTCCGTTGCTAAGACACGGAAGATTGCGGCAGGCTGCCCCCGAAAAGAGGCCGCAAACTTATTATCGTCAAAACCGTCAATAACATTGGAGATATCTCCTACGCGTACAGTGCCACCATCCGCCGTTTGACGGATAATAATATCTTCAAATTCAGCTTTTGTATCCGCCAAATTTCTGGCGCGAAGTTGAAGATTGCCACCGGTCGTCTCAACCGTTCCTGCGGAGAGATTGACTGATGTCCCCGAAATGGCCTGACTGACTTGTGAGAAAGTCAAATTATAACGCCGGAGCGCATCTTCTGAAATTTCGATTGTGACTTGTTCCGGCTGTTTCGAAATTTGTTCTGTCAGCTGAAGACCCGTAAGCTGAGTAAGCTTAAGACGGAGATCAGTACCCGCTCTCTGCAATGTCAGCCGGTCTGTTTGCCCGTAGAGTGCGAGAAACATGATCTGATCCCGCGCTTCCCATCTAAAAATCTGAGGTCGAAATGCATCCGGTGGAAGATTTTGTATGGCATCCACGCGTGCCTTGACCAAATCGATCATTTTTTCATAGTCGATGCCGAGTTTTGTACGAACATTGACGCTTGCCGACCCTTCCTGCGCCGTGGCCTCAATATAGTCTATACCATCCAACCCATCTACAGCCTCCTCAATCCGTGTCACGAGCTGCTCATTGACGTCTCTTGGAGATGCACCTGGCCAACTCACGCTGATCGTCATGCCGTTGACAGTTGTCGTCGGGAATGTTTCGCGTTCCAGATTTAAATAACCAAAGACACCCCCGATAAACATTGCCATCATTAAAAGATTGGCCGCAACGGGGTTTTTAACAAACCAAGCGATTAAATTTTTCATCTTAATTTACCAAAATACAACAAACGCTCAGAGCGCAAAAAAAGTGCCGCTAATCTGCGGCACAGAGGTTAGTCAGTCAGAACTCAAAGAGTTATATTCAGAATATAACCCCACTAGAACCACTTGCAGGATTCACCTGTAAACCATCGGCACATCTTATCGATAAACCCGTCACCAGGATTCTCTTCAGTTTCTGGCTCTTCATCAACTTTATTAATCACAGAGAGATTTTTTATAACAGAGAGATAGGAGACCGAGGCCAAGGAGTCAGAAAAGTTTAATTGCGGAGCGATTTTTACGAAAGATACGCTATTGGTTTCAAGGCTTTGCGCGGAGGCACTGTTATACATAACAGTTGACACCAAGGCGAAACTAGTTGCAACAAGCAATGTTTTCAAAGACATATCTATTCTCCATGTTGTAGATAGAAATACGCTAACGCTGTTCTGAAAAAAGTCAAGATTTTCAAAACTTAACAAATAATCACCTTCTGCATCAGTCCCCTGATTTATTTGATGAAGACACATCATTTTCAGATGTTTCGCTATCATCTTGATTTGAACCAGTCTCGGATTTCTTACTTCGCCGATCCGCTTTTTCGTCGCTCATTTCACCATCCTTACCTTCAACACTCTTTTGCCAATCTGGCTTTGGAGGATCGACCAAGACAGTCTCAGGATTATTCGCATCCAGAACCTTGAGAGTCATTTCGACGCGCGATCTCTCCATGGGTGAAAGAACAACTAATTCTCCACTGGAGACACCTTCAGTCAGAACAGCCCGTTCCGAGGTCGCATCCAGAACAACAACCGAGCGGATTTCAGCTTTTCCTTTATCATCGACAACATAGACTTCGTCCTGCGGTCGTAAACCGTCCCGAGGAATGACAATCACATTTTCAAACTTCTTCCCCGCAATATCGGCATCTACAAACAGACCCGGTGCGAGAGGCACGCCCGTCTTAGAAACACCATCACCATAAGGATCATTTACCTCGGCAATCGCGAAAAGAGACCGTGTTTGCGTGTCATATGCCGCATCGGTTCTCATAATTCGGCCTTCCCAGACACGCTGGGCCCCCGCAACGCGCGCCGTTAAGGTCACAGGCACGGCCTCTGCGCGACTCTTGGCCACGTAAGCTAAAGGCAAGTCTATCTTGGAAAGCTGGTCATCAGATAAGGGCAACCTAACTTCTACAATATTTGTTGAGAAAATACTGGCCAATCGCGTGCCGGGCGCCACAAATTGGCCTATATCGGATGATTTTGTTCTCACACGACCGGAAAACGGCGCGCGAACCTCTGTTCGAGATAAATTCAACTTGGCCGCTTCCAATTCCGCCTGAGCAGCTTGTAAAGATGCGCGAGCTTGCGCTTGTTGCGGTTCACGCAGAGCCAAGGGACTTGGTTCATCAGTGCGCCCTAGCTCTATAAAGTCCTGACGGGCAATTTCACCTTCTGCCTTTTCACGTACGAGCACTTGTTGAGCTTGCGCCACATTCGCCTCTGCACGAATGACTCCCACTTGAAAATCAGCATCCTGAATGCGGACGAGCACCTCGCCCTTTCGGAAGAGACCGCCTTCAATAAAGTTCGGACTGACATAAACAATCTTACCGCCGACTTCCGGCACGAGATCAATCTCAATCTGTGGACGCACCTCGCCTTGCGTTTTCACGCGAAGCTGAACATCATCTTGTCTGGCATAATCTGCAATGACAGCCAGCGTATTAAAATTACGCTTACGCTCTTCCGGCTCCGCATTCAGCTTAACAACGACAATAGCCGCAACCACAAATGCGACAAAAATTAAAATTGGAATGAAAATGACGAGCAGCTTTCGAAGCCACCCGCCTTTTTTCTCAGGAATACTGTAATCCTGTATATTACTCATAACTTAGCCTGACTTTCCGTAAGCAACGCTGGTTGAGCTTCGGGTGGTATATCTCCGTAAACACCACCACCCAATGCAACATGCAATCTAACGCGATTTTGTAATCTCTCCGCTCTCGCAGAAATAAGTTGACCTTCCGCATTCAAAGAACGCGACTGTGAGTCTAACAATTGGAGGATTGTTGCAAGCCCTTCTACGTAACGCACTTCCAAGCGCTCCTCCGCCTTTAGCGCCTCATCGAGACTGACACGCAAGGCCGCCTCACGCTCCGCTAAGCGACCTTCTGCATCAAGTGCGTTCTCAACTTCTTGATAGGCCTGCAAGACGGTTTCGAGATAGGTCTGGACCTGGACTTCCAGATTAGCTTCCTGCAATTTAATATTTGCTTTAATCCGCCCTCCTTGGAAAATCGGAGCCGTTAACTGACCGACAACGCGAGAAATAATATCTTGGAAATCCGTGAGGTCACCAAAATTTAAGCCCTGTTCAGTTAAACTCCCATTTATGTTGAGCGACGGATAAAGCGACTTACGGGCAACATCGACGGAATATCCGCCTGCAGCGATACGCTGCTCCACTGCGAGAATATCTGGCCTGCGATTTAGGACATAATCAGGCGCACCAGCTCCACTCAAGACCGGAAGTGCAGGCAAATTGGACGGAACAGAAAGCGATGCACTCGGATAACGGCCGACCAAGACTTCGAGGGCCCGCATTTGAAATTTAAAATTTTGTAAACGGGTCGCTTGAAGCGCCTGTGCATTTGCGAGAGCAGAACGCGCAAGACGCACATCAGAAGACCCTGACAAGCCACTTCCAAAACGCCTTTCCGTCAACCGTAGCGCCC
Source organism: Litorimonas sp. WD9-15 (assembly GCF_050271975.1). Lineage (NCBI taxonomy): Bacteria > Pseudomonadati > Pseudomonadota > Alphaproteobacteria > Maricaulales > Robiginitomaculaceae > Litorimonas > Litorimonas sp. WD9-15. The sequence continues at coordinate 1,509,906 of NZ_CP189850.1, read as the reverse complement.
GCTCTTGCGTTTTAATTTCGCGTGCGGATAAATTAATTAGGCGTTCAGCCTCAATGACATCAAACCATGTTTGAGAAATGCGACCCGCGATGGACAGGCGCACAGCCGCGAGGTCAGACGCACTCGCACCCGCCGTCTCGACATTGGCATCAATACCATCCCGAATACGACCGAATAAATCTGCCTCCCAACCCGCATTCAACGTCCCGCTATAGACGGTTGCATTGTTGTTCTGGACAAAAATTTCTTCCCCATTCACTGTGCGAGGCGGGCTTTCATTCAAGGTCGTTGTTTTAGTGGCGACACCTGAAAATGAAAGCGTTGGATAAAGATCCGCGCGACTGACCCGTAACCGGGCCAAGGAGGCGTCGAACTGGGCCAAAGCCCGTCTGGCACTGGGATTATTTTCTACACCCTCCGCCACTAGAGAGGAAAGCTGTGCGTCGTCAAATGTCGCAACCCAATCCGTTGCCGGAAGGTCTTCAGGCGCAACACCCACCCAACTGTCTTGAACAGGCGCAACCTCCTCGACAGCTACAACCGTCGCATCAGGCCCTAAGCCTTGCAAAGTCGAACATCCGGTCAACACAAGACTGAGGAGAGATGCTCCGCAAATAAGCTTTAAACGAGACTGGGTATGAGATGGCACTTTCATAAACTCCCGATACGCCCATTTTAGCGAAAGTCAATTAGGAATTATTGAAAAACGATAATATTTTAACTTAAAAACGCGTAATTTGAGATTTTGCTGAATTTGAGTGCAGTTTTGTCATACCCAGATTTCTGACAACACCCCAATGACTTACGCAAGCTTTGAAAATTGAATTCCCCTTGCCATTTCGCGACTCTTTCAGATAGGGCGTGGCGAGCTTACACAGCTGAAGGTAGACGATACTGAATCGATGTCACAACCATCAACAGAAACGCGCAAAGGCCTGGATGGCCTCGTCATGGCCTGTTTGATCGCAGCATCCGTGTTAGTGATTGCGATATTAGCATCCGCTCCCCTCTCTGCAACGCTAGCCGTATTAGCCGTTACGCTGACGCTCTTATTTTTATACTTACGCGCGCCCCTCATCACGAAAGACAGTCCCGCCCCCAACCTGTCCGGTCTGGATGTGGCCGCCATTCGCGAAAAGGCTTTTCTGTCTCTCGTCGACAGTTTCCCGCGGGCCGTTGCAGTAATCGATCGTAACGGCGACGTTCTCCATGCGAATGAGGCGGCTAAAACGCTCCTATCCCCTGACATGGTCAATCGTCCCGCGGCCGCCTATCTGAGGAGTTCAGAATTACGCCCGCGTTTAGAACAGGCCTTTGCAGGTGAGGTCGTTCCGGCGTTAAAAGTTCACGTCATGGCCCCCACAGAACGCATTGTGGATGTTGATTTCTCCGCGCCCGTCGCAACGCAACTCGAAAAAACAAGAGGCGACATTATCTTCGCCGTTATAGCAGACAGAACGGAGGCCAGCCTCGCCCGGGAAAAACAGGCAGATTTTCTGGCCAATGCCTCGCATGAGTTAAAGACGCCCATCGCATCACTCAAAGGCTATATTGAAACCTTACGAGGTCATGCCAAAGATGACCCGAAAGCGCGCGAGATGTTTCTTGGGATTATGCAAAATCAGGCCGACCGAATGGAACGCCTTGTCACAGACCTACTGTCCCTGCGAAAGATTGAGAGCAGCGAACATATTGCGCCGTCAGAACAGGCAAATCTCCGCGGGGCCCTGGAAACGGTCCATGATATCCTGAAACCCTTGGCGTCCGAGCGCGATGTTTCACTAACTGTGTCATTTCCCGAACAAGAGGAGGCGATGATTTCCGGCAAGACGGATGAATGTGTTCAGCTTTTCCTGAATCTCATGGAAAATGCGATAAAACTCGCACCTGCAAAGTCGACAGTGACTGTGACCCTTGATTATTTAACAGAATGGAAGGGCGAAGCCTTTCCAGTTGCTGTCAAACAAGGCGCAGCTTTGCGCCGGATCGTCAACATTGCCCCTTTTGATAGTGCCGCTTGGCGGATTATTATCTCGGACTCTGGTCCCGGATTTTCACGTGCCCACCTGCCGCGGATTGGCGAGAGATTTTACCGCGTGGCCGGCGACCTTCCTGCGCAGGAAAAAGGTACAGGCCTTGGACTCGCGATTGTCAAACATGTCGTGATGCGACATCGCGCAGGATTATTTGTTCAATCCGCACATAAAGATGATCCAATTTATTTTGGACGTGAGGCGGGGACCACGATAAAGGAATCCGGCACGGCGTTCAGTGTCGTCTTCGCAGCATCAACACCCTTAAATAGAGAGACAAGCACATGACTCCATTTGTTCTCATCGTTGAAGACGAAACCTCCATTGCGACTTTGTTGGAATATAATCTGAAACGTGAGGGGTTTGAAACTGGCCTTGCGCAAGACGGTGATATGGCGCTTCTCATGGCGGAAGAACGCGTGCCGGATCTTATCCTACTTGACTGGATGTTACCCAAGCTCTCCGGCGTGGAAGTTGCCCGTCGTCTCCGCCGAAAAGACGCGACGAAAGATGTCCCCATTATTATGCTCTCTGCGCGTGGTGAAGAGGATGACCGTGTGACCGGGCTTGATATTGGCGCGGATGATTATCTCGTGAAACCCTTTTCCATGCCGGAACTCTTCGCCCGCATCCGCGCGTTACTTCGCCGGACGCAAGCCAATGTTTTGTCTGACGCCGTTGTTGTCGGAGACCTGGAAATTGATACTAAGGCCCATAGAGTGGCCCGCGCGGGTGAGGACATTCATCTCGGACCGACTGAGTTTCGTCTTTTGGAACATTTCATGCGCCGCCCCGGGCAGGTTTTCTCCCGCGAACAACTGTTGGATGCCGTATGGGGGCATGACGTTTATGTCGAAGTACGAACCGTCGATGTTCACATCGGGCGCCTTCGTAAGGCCCTAAAGATGAAGGATCGAAAAGATCCTATTCGGACCGTTCGCTCCGCCGGATATGCTTTACGCGTTGAGAGTTGACAGTAGCCCGTCCTTGCCCTTTCTCTGATAGGCGATTAAGGCGCGGCGAAACGTGCCGTCCCCGTGTCGGCGTAGAGACTTTCGGTACCCGCTATGATCCGCTCCACATTGTCCAACTTCGCCGATGCGATTGCCATTCCGGCCCGCAAACGGTCCGGCCCGCTCAAATTCACGCCTAACCGGATCAAGGTCGAAGTCCTCGCCGGATTAACGGTGGCCCTCGCCCTCGTACCCGAAGCTGTCGCCTTTGCCTTTGTCGCGGGTGTCGAGCCGCTCGTTGGTCTCTATGCCGCCTTTATCGTCGGCCTCATCACGGCTGTGATGGGCGGACGCCCGGGTATGATTTCCGGCGCAACCGGCGCCCTCGCCGTCGTCATGGTCGCGCTCGTCGCGGATCATGGACCGGAATATCTGTTCGCAACGGTTATCCTTATGGGTATTTTGCAGATCGGCGCGGGTGTATTTAAACTGGGCAAATTTATACGTCTCGTCCCGCATCCGGTGATGTTGGGCTTCGTCAACGGCCTCGCTATCGTGATTTTCATGGCACAGTTGAGCCAATTCCAGTCCGAGCCGCCCGTCCGTATTCCGGGTGAGCATTACGGGCCATTCCACATTTTGACGGGCACATGGTTGGCAGGCCCGCAAATGTTCCTGATGCTGGGGCTCGTCGCCCTCACAATGTTCCTGATCTGGGTCACCCCCAAGATCACAAATGCCGTGCCGGCACCGCTGGTCGGGATTGGTATCGTTGCAGCCATTGTTATTGGGTTCAATATTGATGTCCAAACCGTTGGCGACCTTGCCTCGATCAAAGGCGGTCTTCCAAGCTTCCATATTCCGTTCACGACATCGGCCGAGCCCGTTTTTGGCAACTTCGCTTGGACAGGGAGTGAGTCTGGCCTTGCACCGCTTGCGCCTCTGAATTGGGAAACCTTTGAAATCATCTTCCCCTATGCGCTTATCCTTGCCGCGATTGGTCTGATCGAGAGTTTGCTGACCCTCAATCTCGTTGGCGAAATTAAGGAAGAGCGCGGCGGCGCATCGCAGGAATGTGTAGCGCAAGGCGTGGCGAATACGGTCACAGGCGTCTTTGGCGGCATGGGCGGTTGCGCCATGATCGGCCAGTCTATGATCAATATTAAGTCCGGCGCACGCACGCGATTATCCGGTATCACGGCAGCCCTCTGCTTGCTCGCGTTCATCCTTTTCGGATCCGGCATCATCGAACGCATTCCCTTGGCTGCACTTGTCGGAGTCATGTTCATGGTCGTGATCGGCACCTTTGCGTGGCAATCTTTCACCATCATGCGCCGCATCCCGTGGATTGATGCGATTGTCATCGTTATCGTCACACTTGTAACTGTCTGGCATGACCTCGCCGTCGCCGTCGTTGTCGGCGTGATTATCAGCGCCCTAGCCTATGCTTGGAACGCCGCCCGCCGGATTGATGCGGATACCGAAATGGAAGGTGAAGCGAAGGTTTATAAAATCGAAGGCCCGCTCTTTTTCGGCTCTATTGAAGGGTTTAACGAACTCTTCGATGTGAAAAACGACCCTGACGCCGTCATCATTGATTTCGCCGATAGTCGTGTAGTGGACCAATCCGCACTACAAGCGATTGAAGGCCTCGCCGCGCGCTACACGCAGGCGGGCAAGTCCATTAGCCTCCGCCATCTGACCCGCGATTGTCACAAGCTCCTCAACCGTGCCGGACAATTAATTGTCGATAGTGATGACGACCCTGAATATGAAATCGCAACAGATTACAGCGTGGTGACGGGGGCCTTTGGCGGCGGGCATTAGTCACGCCATAGTCATCGCGAAGGACTTGCCGCCTTCCGCTCAAGCGCATAGCGTCCTCTTAGATATTGGGAGAGACCTATGTGCGATGATATTACCGAACTCGAGAACCAAGGCTTTTACGAAAAACGACTGACACGCCGCGATTTCAGTCTCTTGGCGGGCGGGGCTGCAATCTCACTTGCCTTTGCAGGTTGCGCACCGGGCGAAAAGGCCGCGGGTATTACTGAATCCGACGTTATGATTGACACGCCCGATGGGACGGCGGACGCCTATTTCGCGCATCCGACGACGGGCGCCCATGCCGCCGTTTTGATCTGGCCGGACATTGTTGGCCTGCGCCCGGCATTTAAAATGATGGCGAAACGATTAGCGGGTGATGGATATGCAGCCCTCGTCGTTAATCCTTATTACCGTCAAGTCAGAGCGCCTTTGGTCGAGGTCGGTCAGACCTTCCGCGATCCCGCCGTGCGTGAGAAAATTGTGCCCTATGCCCGCGCATTATCCCAAGACACAAACCGTACGGATGCGAGAGCGTTTATTGACTGGCTTGACGCGCAGCCATCCGTCGATACTTCGCGGCAAATCGGGACAACCGGTTATTGTATGGGCGGTCCCATGACGATGATCACAGCGGCCACGGTGCCTGACCGCGTAGGAGCCGGTGCATCGTTCCACGGCGGAGGTTTGGCCACAGATAAACCCAACAGCCCTCACCTGCTCATCCCGGACATGAGCGCGGACTACCTCATCGCCATCGCGGCGAATGACGATGAACGCGATCCGGAAAATAAGACGATACTGAAAGAGGCGTTTGCCGCAACAGATAATTCCGCCGAGATCGAAGTCTATGAAGGCACCCAACATGGATGGTGCCCACCGGACAGCGCGGTCTATGATGAGGCTGCGGCAGATAAGGCCTGGGCGCGAAAGCTGGCTTTGTTTGAGACGGCTTTGAAGTAGATTTTAGGTTGCAAAAAATGGTAGCGAACACTTTCGTTGAGCCCATAAAATCTATTATAAAAGGACAAATGCGGTTCAGGATAAAAAAGCGACGTCCAAAATAGAAAATTTATATAAGACGCCACCAATAACGAAAACAGTCCAGTATACAAAGTTTGCCCACACCAAGATTATCATGAACAAAGACTTTGATTTTCTAGCCATTATATAAATCAGTACAATCGTTACAAACCCTGTCAATACGGACCAAATGGAAGAGATGTGACTTTGCAATGTGAACATAAACGCAATCAGGAATATAAATACGGCTATATTCCAAGGTAAGATTTTACTTAAATCATCCCAAAATGACGCTTCCTTTTTCACAAGTCAGTCCCGCCGCAAACAAACCGCTGTCGCTTCGCCGCCGCCAATACAAAGACTTGCAACGCCAGTCTTCGCGTCACGCTTTTCCATCTCCGCAATTAGCGTTGCCATTATCCGTGCACCTGAGGCACCGATGGGATGGCCGAGAACGCAACCGCCGCCATTCACATTCACGATGTCATGGTCGAGGCCGAGCTCCTGCATGGCAATCATGGGGACGACGGCGAAGGCTTCGTTGATTTCCCAAAGATCAACATCTGCCGCATCCCACTGCGCGCGTTTTAGTGCTTTTTTGATCGCGTGGACGGGGGCCGTTGTAAAATAGGCAGGTTCATGCGCGTGCGCGGCGTGAGAGACGATTTCGGCGAGGACTTTATGTCCGCCCTCTTCCGCTTGCGACTTGCGCATCAAAACCAGCGCGGCCGCACCGTCATTAATAGAGCTGGCATTGGCGGCGGTAACGGTGCCTTCTTTGTTAAAGACAGGACGCAGGGTTGGGATTTTCTCCGGGCGGGCATTGGATGGCCCCTCGTCTTTCTCGACAACCGTATCGCCCTTGCGACCCTTCACCGTCACAGAGGTCAACTCGCGATCAAATTTACCCTCTGTTTCGGCGGCTTGCGCGCGGCGGACGGACTCAATGGCGTAGGCATCCTGTTGCTCGCGCGTAAACTGATATTCACCCGCAATCATATCGGCAAAGACGCCCATAGCGCCGCCCGCATAGGCATCCGTCAAACCATCATGCATCATGGAATCGACAACCTGCTGGTTACCCATGCGCATGCCGCCCCGCGCTTTTGGAAGGAGGTATGGCGCGTTCGTCATGCTCTCCATACCGCCCGCCACGGCAATATTAACAGAGCCTGCTTTGATGGCATCATGCGCCATTATTGCGGCCTGCATGCCGGAACCGCACATCTTATTCACGGTTGTCGCTTCCGCTGACATTGGCAAGTCAGCGCCCAAAGCTGCTTGACGCGCAGGCGCTTGGCCTTGTCCGGCGGGCAAGACGCAGCCCATTAGGACTTGGTCAATGTTGTCGCCGTCAACCTTTGCCTCAACCATGGCCGCCTTGATGGCGGCAGAACCCAATTCAGGTGCGGTCATAGAAGAGAACGCGCCTTGGAACGCGCCCATCGGCGTGCGGGCGAGGCCGACAATAACAACGGCGTCAGGATTGGATGTGGTCATGAGGAGTCTTTCGTATCGCTATTGGGCATTTCTTTATCACGCGCGGCCTGTTCGGCATCGAGTTGCGCAATTTTTCTTTGAACACGGTCGAGTTTGGCGTTGCGGGCCTTCCCGTTATCCATGACTTTGTAAATGCCCGCAATGAGCAGGCCGACGCCAAAAATTACGATGAACATCAGCATTTGCGAGCGTTACCATGCAGACCCGCATCTGCAAAGCCGCCAAAATAGTTCGACTTTAGAATATCAATCTGTCTTGGACTTAGCCGCTTCCGCTTCTGCCCGACGTTTCGCCGCCAAGACCGCGCGTTTGCGTTCAACTTCTGCTTTCTTCTGTTTTGTCAGCGACTGCGAACCGCTGGATTTTATAAATAAAAACACAAAGATTATGGCAAGAACGCCGACGATAATAAAGGTTGTTGTATCATTCATGGTTGGCTCCATAAAAAAGGACTGCCCTTTTTACGTGGCAGTCCCAAAATCGTTTTCAAGTGATGAGGCTTAGTCGACTTGGAATGTGATCTTCACATTCACGCGATATTTCGCAATTTTGTCATCATCAATTTGTGTCGACATCTCGTTGATATAGGCGGATTTGATATTCTTAACAGTTTTTGCTGTACGCGTGACGGCGTTCTGTACAGCGTCTTCAAATGATTTCGTACTATCGCTCAGCACTTCGATTGTTTTCATAACGGCCATGATAAATTCCTTTCTTTATAATGGAATGGAAAGGTAGGGCAGTCGCGCTGACAAGACCAGTGAAGGTCTTGTAATCCAATTACCTCGTCTTGGTAATCCAGCCTCCGCCAAGTGTTCGCGCCGCATCATTGCGGTCTTCATAAAAAACGCAGGCCTGTCCCGGCGACAGTCCAATATCCGGTTCATCCAGCACAACTGTCATTTCATTACCGATAAGCTTTAGGTGCGCAGGTGTAGGCGGACGCGTGGAGCGGACCTTCACGCGGATAGCCTGTCCGTCCAGATGCGCGCCAAACACGCCCTCACCCAGCCAGTTGATCTCTTCCAGCCACAGCGTATCGCGTTCCAGCGCGGAGCGCGGCCCGACGACGACCTGTCCCTTATCAGCCTCAATCCCGACGACAAATAAGGGCTCCGTCCCAGTATCATCCCCAAGGCCAAGACCGCGCCGCTGACCAATCGTGTAATACATGACGCCGCGATGCCGGCCCAGCACACGCCCATCCATGTGCACAATGTCTCCGGGCTGCGCGGCATGAGGTCTGATCTTCTCAATCACGTCCGTATATTTTCCGGTCGGCACAAAGCAGATATCCTGACTGTCCGGCTTGGCGGCGACATTCAGACCCATCTCTACGGCCATCTCCCGCGTCTCGGACTTATCCAGATGTCCCAGCGGGAAGCGCAGGAAATCAAGCTGTTCCGGCGTCGTCGTGAACAAGAAATAGGACTGGTCCTTGCCCCCATCATGCGCACGGTGGAGTTCCGGCCCATTCGGACCCTCGACCCGTTTGATATAATGTCCCGTCGCCATGCAGTCGGCGCCGAGGTCTCGCGCGACCTGCAGGAGGTCCACAAATTTCACCGTCTGGTTACAGCGTACGCAGGGAATGGGTGTTGAACCCTTGAGATACGTGTCAGCAAAGTCTTCAATGACTTTTTCACGGAAATTACTCTCGTAATCGAGAACGTAATGCGGGAACCCCATTTCCTCTGCAACACGCTTGGCATCATAGATGTCCTGACCCGCGCAGCAGGCTTTCGCTTTCTTGATCGCTGCGCCGTGATCGTAGAGTTGGAGTGTGACGCCGATAACGTCATAGCCCTCTTTCGCGAGCATGGCTGCGCAAACGGAGGAATCCACGCCGCCACTCATCGCGACAACAACACGTGTTTCGGCCTCAGATTTCGTAAATCCGAGCGAATTTTTCTGTTTTATTTGCGTTTCGGCCATGGATTCTAAATTTTTTTCAACAAATCTTCGAAAAGTTCAGGGGCCATATAGGGGCGAGTCTGTTTCAAGTCGAGACAGGCACTGTGTGTGGGCCGCGACAAAAGACTCAATAGAATCAATTCGGTGGCGAGTCGTGTAAACCATTATTAACGATAAACCTGATTCCGTTAACCTTCGTAAACGATTGTTTCTTAACGATTTTTGAGGACCTCCTTAAGTTTTCTTTAGGTGTTCACCCCTACGAATGAAGTCAACGAGAAACAGGTTCGCAGTGGGGCGGATCACAAAACAGGCACAAGAGAATGCAAGACCGCAAGATCAAACGCGAAAACGTCGTCATCGGCCCCGAAGGTACGCCCCTCACATTGGCTGACCTCCCCAAACCCAATACAGTTCGGTGGGTCATCCGCCGTAAAGCTGAAGTCGTCGCCGCCGTACGGGGTGGATTACTGACACTGGATGGCGCGCTGGAACGTTACGGCCTTTCGGCTGAAGAGTTTATGGCTTGGCAACGTAGTATCGAAAGCCACGGCATTGCCGGACTTCGCACAACGCGCGTGCAACAATACCGCTAAGATTTATCTCACCGCCTAAGCGATGTGGGGGGCCGTTCCGAGAGGAGCGGCTTTTATTTTGCCTGATTGACGCGTCTAGATAATTGTTCACGGGTTTCGACACGCTCGCTATAGCGGTCCACCAGATAGGCGGCGCGGTCGCGTGTCAGTAGTGTAAACTTTGTCAATTCCTCCATCACATCCACCATGCGGTTATAGTAAGGCGACGGTTTCATCCGTCCCGCTTCATCGAATTCATTCCACGCTTTGGCGACAGAGGACTGGTTCGGAATCGTAATCAGGCGCATCCAACGGCCCAGTATTCTCAATTGATTGACCGTATTAAAACTCTGCGATCCACCACAAATTTGCATGACAGCTAATGTCTTTCCCTGTGTAGGCCGCACGCCTCCAATAGGCGCGAGGGGTATCCAGTCGATTTGAGATTTCATGATCCCCGTCATGGCGCCGTGACGTTCGGGTGAACACCAGACCATACCCTCCGACCACATGACAGCCTCCCGCAATTCCACGACCTTCGGATGATCCACACCATGTTCATTCGCACGGTCATCATCGGGGAGCGGCAATCCGCTCGGGTCGAAAACCCGGGTCTCGCAGCCTAGCTTTTGCAGAATACGCGCCGCCTCCTCATTCATCAGACGGGAAAAGGACCGCTCTCTTAGGGAGCCGTGTAGAAGGAGAATACGCGGTTTATGATCTGACAGGCTTGGCGTCAGTAAAGCCGCCCGATTGATAACCTTTAGACTGCCCTCATCCAGCGCAGGACAATCATCCGACATGTCGCGTGCCATCTGGATTTATGATGCAGCCGCCATCTTCCTTATAGAATGGTCCGTCTGGTAATGTCTCCAAGAGGTCGAGAACAGCCTCACTTGGGCGGCAGAGGCGGACGCCTTTCGGGCAGCAGACGATTGGGCGGTTCACGAGGACGGGATGTTCCAACATGGCGGAGAGCAATGTTTCGTCATCAATTCCGTCTTGCAAAAGGCCCAATTCTTTCGCTGGGGATTTTGTTTCTCGCAAAGCCTTACGCGGGGTCAGGTCCGCGGCGGCGAAGAGTGCGAGGAGCTGTGGTCGTGTCCAGCCTTCGCTCAGGTAATCAATCACTACATGAGGCTCCCCGCTGGCCTCTATGAGGGCGAGAACATTGCGCGACGTGCCGCAGGCCGGATTGTGATGAATAACGATCATGAGGCCTCATACTCAGGTTGAAGCATCTCTGTCTACAGCGCATGAAAAAGCCGCCCTCAGATGAGGACGGCTTAGGGCTAGAACCCCAGTCACCAAACATTGCGCAGTCTTGGGCTACGTCAACAGTTTGACCTCCGCGTCATCTACGCGACGTCGGCAAACTAGCACCTCATCGCCTCAGGCAACGTCGGCAAATTGATTCATCGTATTATGCTCGCCACCGGCTTTTAGGGCGCGGTCACCGCCCGTCATTTCCTTGAACGTATCGCCGAGGTCCGAGCCAACCTCGTGCTGATGACGGACGGCAGACACGTTGCGACGGATTTCCTCGCGTTGGATTTCCTTAACGTAAGCCAACATTTTCTGCTCGCCGAAATAGCCTTCGGACAGGTCGTTCATCACTTTGGCCGTGCCGTGGAATGTCGGCAGGGTTATGAGATTATGGAAGACCCCCGCTTCACGCGCGATGTCGGTCTGGAACGCTTGTAGACGACGGTCGGCCTCAATCCCCAGCGCGTCTTCATCATAGGCGGCAGACATCAAACGGGCTTCGTCATAATCCTCGGCCTTGATGCGACCCTCCGCAATCCAGTCTTCCCGCACCTGTTTGCGCAGGTTGAGCGTCCAGTTAAAGGACGGCGAGTTATTATAAGTCAGCTTGGCGTGAGGCGCTTTCTCTTTAATCCGGTTCACCATATTGGCGATTTGCGCCACATTGGGTGTGGCCGTCTCAATCCAGAGTAGGTCAGCCCCACCCTCGTTCAATGACGCGATGCAGTCCTCGACAACACGGTCTTCGCCCGTCTCCGCGCGGAATTTGTAAAGACCGTTCGGCAGACGTTTCGGCTTAACAAGTTGACCGTTCAATTGAATGGCAATCTCGCCTTCAGAGAGCTGACGTAGTTCAGACACAGGTTCCGTTTCCAACCATTTCGTATATTCCGCCGCTTGGTCGCCCGCTTCGCGGCTGACCGGGATTTTCTGTGTCAGGCCCGCGCCGAGCGAGTCTGTCCGCGCAACAATCACACCGTCATGGACGCCGAGTTCTTCAAACGCCATGCGCACAGCGCGGAGTTTTTCGATGAAGTCTTCGCGCGGGACGGTGACCTTACCGTCCTGATGGCCGCACTGTTTGGCGTCCGAGACCTGATTTTCGATCTGGATGCAGCACGCACCCGCCTTGATCATCTCTTTGGCGAGGAGATAGGTCGCGTGGACGTTACCAAAACCTGCATCAATGTCCGCGATGATCGGGCGGACATAGGTTTCGAACCTGTCGATTTTAGCGATGACGGCTGCACGGTTATCCGTCGTTTTCAGCTCATTAAACAGATCGTTGAGATCGACTTCGTCCGCTTGACGGAGTGATGTGTAGATCTCTTGGATCAAATCCACGACCGATGTTTTCTCATGCATGGACTGATCCGGCAGATGACCGAAACGGTTGCGCAGACCTGCGACCATCCAGCCGGAGAGGTAGACATAGGCGCGGTCCAGCGTGCCCTTCTGACGTTTGATCGCACGCATCATCTGTTGCGCGTGAAAGCCGGACCAGCAGCCCAGCGACTGGGTGAATTGCGACGTATCCGCATCGTAGGCTGCCATATCGCGGCGCATGACGGTCGCCATAGCTTTAGCGATATCGAGATGGGTCTCAAACGTATTTTGTGTCTTCAGTTGCGCCAGCGCATCAAGATCAATCCCGGCAGGCGCCCCATTCGGGTAGCGGGTTTGAAGCTCATTTAGGGTTTGGCTGTATGTCATTTTATTTCTCCAGAATGTCGTAGGCAGGCAGGGTGAGGAAAGTTGGCAGTTCGGTCGCGGTCGCGGTTTCGTCGAAGATGTCAGAAGCTTCAGGGAAGCGCCCCGCCGCAAAAGCCACAGCACCGATTTCATCACGAATGGCATTGCGCTCTTCGATCAACAGACGCTGATAGAGACGGTCGGACATCGTTTCCTTGAACCCACCTTCCATTTCGACAGACGCGCCGTGACGGAGCCATTGCCAGATCTGCGTGCGGGAGATTTCGGCCGTGGCCGCATCTTCCATGAGGTTATGGATTGGCACAGCCCCACGCCCGCAGAGCCATGCCGCAATATAGCGAATGCCGACATTAATATTTAATCGCACGCCCGCTTCCGTAATCGTCCCCGTATGCGGGGCGAGCATGGCGGCGTCAGATATATTCCGGTTCTGGCGCTTCTTATGAATCTGGTGCTTGGCCGGCATGGCTGCGTTGAAAACATCCATCGCGACAGGGACGAGCGCGGGATGCGCAACCCATGTGCCGTCATGGCCCAGACGGGCTTCGCGAAGCTTGTCCTGACGCACTTTCTCAAACGCGGCATCATTGGCGGCCTCGTCATTTTTGACGGGGATTTGCGCGGCCATACCACCCATCGCATGGGCGCGGCGACGATGACAGGTTTGCACCAGCCGTTCTGCGTAAGCCGAGAGAAATCCTCGATCCATGCCAACCTGTGCCCGTTCCGGCAGAAGGTATTCCGGATGCGCACGGAGCGTTTTGATGTAGCTGAATATATAATCCCAGCGTCCGCAATTCAGACCCGTAATATGGTTCTTCAAGACGTAGAGAATTTCCTCCATCTGAAAGGCCGCGGGTAGTGTCTCAATCAGAACCGTCGACTTGATAGTGCCATTCGGAATATCCAGCACGGCCTGCGCGTAATTAAACACATCATTCCAGAGACGCGCTTCGCGGTAGTCCTCAATCTTGGGGAGGTAGAAGAATGGCCCCTCTCCGCTCGCGGCCAATTTCTTCCCATTATGGAAAATATGCAGGCCGAAATCACAAAGGCTGGCGCTCATCGGATTTCCGTCAACCGTGATGTGACGCTCTTCCAGATGCCATCCGCGCGGACGGACGAGCATTGTCGCCGTCTCCTCATTCAGCGCGTAGCTTTTCTTTTCCGTCTGGAGGAAGAGTTGGTCGCGGGCATAATCGAACATATTCTGCTGACCCGACATCATATTATCAAAGGTCGGCGAAGACGCATCCTCGAAATCCGCCATAAACATTTTCGCGCCGGAGTTTAGCGCATTGATCATCATCTTGCGGTCAACAGGACCGGTGATCTCAACACGACGGTCTTGGAGAGCTTTCGGACAAGGCGCGACTTCCCAATTGGAATTGCGGATGTGCTGCGTTTCCAGCGGTTGGGCCGGTAACTCGCCATCATCATAACGGGCCTGATTGAGCTCGCGGTTCTGCAACAGGATTTTCCGTTGCGGACCAAAGCGGCGCTCGAGATCGGCGAGGAAGAGCAGCGCGTCGGGCGTCAGGACTTCAGCATAAGCCCCCGCATTCGGGTGAGAGACTTTCGCCAGCACACGGTGGCGGGGAATATTTGTTTCTGGTTTCGTATGAGCATTCATGATGATAGCTCCTTTCTTGAGCCTCTCATGCTAACAAACATAACTGGCAGTCCAGAGCTAAGCACTGCGCAGCGGGTCAGCCTGTCACAAACAATCTTTACTAGACATATATTTTGTAAATTGTGTAAAGATACTGCATGTCAGACAAACTTCTCATTGGCCCGAAACTCCGCCGTTTCCGTAATTCCCTCGGCCTCACACAGGCGCGGATGGCGGAAGACCTCGGGATCAGTGCCTCCTATCTGAACCTCATTGAGCGCAATCAACGCGCCATGAGCGCGAAGGTTTTGCTGAAAATGGCGGGTGTTTATGATTTCGATATAAGCGCCTTTTCCGACGCAGGAGACGCGCAACTCGTCGCCAGTACATATGAGGCTCTGCGTGCCCCCCGGTTCAGAGACATGCCCGTGTCCAAGAACGAAGTCGAAGATGTCGTCGGGATTAGCCCGAATATCGCGCGGGCTTTTCAGAGCGTTTTAAAAACGCAAGGTACGATGACGACTCCGACCGACGATAGTTCCCCTCGCGCCGTCGATATCGTGCGGGACTTCATTCAATCAAATTCTAATTATTTCCCCGAAATTGATGAGACGGCCGAAGCCCTGTGTGAAGAGCTTGGGCTACGTCGCAGTGAACCCCGCACGGCCCTGACAGAGCGTCTGAAATCCCGCCACGACACGGCCGTTCAGATTGTGCCGACCAATGTCATGCCGGATATGTTGCGCTGGTTTGATCGCCACAATCAACGGATCCATCTGTCCGAACTCATGAGTCAGAGCAGTCGGCGCTTCCAACTCGCCGTGCAAATCGGATTACTGGAACAGCGCGAAATGTTCGATGCGCATCTGGATCGCGCCAAGATTACGGGCCGTGAAGCGCGGGGTCTCGCCCGCACATCCCTCGCCAATTATTTTGCCGCCGCGCTGCTCATGCCCTATGCAAAGTTCCTCCGCGAGGCGGAAGCAACCCGCTATGATGTGGAACTCCTCTCCCACCGTTTCGGGACAAGTTTTGAACAGGCCGCCCATCGCCTGACGACATTAAATAAACCGGATGCGCGGGGTATCCCGTTCTTCTTCCTGCGCATCGACATTGCGGGGAATGTATCAAAACGTTTCTCGGCCGGGAAATTTGCATTCGCGAGCCAAGGCGGAGCGTGCCCGATCTGGAATATTCATGAAAGTTTTACCGACCCCGGACGGCTGCACACTCAAATGGTGCAATTACCTGACGGCGCAACTTATTTTTCCATCGCGAAAGCCGTGAAACGCGCGGGCGAAATGCACGGTGCGCCCGCGCAACGCCTTGCCATCGCGCTAGGCTGCGATGTCTCCTATGCGCCCCGCCTCTGTTATTCCAAAGACTTCAATCTCGACGAGCCCACCCCTGCGCCGATTGGAATTAATTGCTATCTCTGCGAAAGACAGCATTGCCGCCAACGCGCGCATCCGCCCCTCGCAAAATCCCTCATGTTCGATGAACGCGCGCGCGGCATGAGTCTCTATCGTTGGGTTCCGGATTAACGCCCTAATTGCGGGGTCGAGCGAAACGGCCAAGCACTAGCAAAGGCCTCGAAGACAGGTGGCCATTGCCAGGCGGGCACGCGCGGGATCGACATGCGATCTGCAAAAATCACGACTGTCACAATCACCATCGCGGTCACGTGGAAGTCCGGCACAAGAAACGGAACAATCATCCAAGGCCAGCAGGTCAGGTGACAATAGACCCCAATACGCAGACCAAACTTTGCGCTGCCCCATAAGGGACGCAATCCGCCAAATCCGATCAGGGCCGGTTTATGACATCGGTTTCGTGCCAACTGCGCAAGGGGTGAACCACTCCAAACCAGCGCGAGAAGAATTGATAGCCCTAAAGCCGCATATCTGGCCCCACTCTCCGATGGAAAACCGAGTGTTAGACCCAGCGCGAGAGGGAGACTGTAAATACCGGACAAAACCCAGATAGAGAGATAGCCTAGAACAAACCCCGTAAGCGCGAGGGGCACAGCTGACCTCCGCACCAATTGTCGAACATGATCCATTTCCCGCGCGATGAGCGGCAGCATCATTGCCCCGACCATCAGAGCCCAAGCGATGAAGACTGATACGGGCGACAGGACCGCGACTTGCAATCGCAATATCTGCCATAGCAAAGCGGGATCAACTTTGCCGCACAGACCGACCATCGTCATTTGTGAGGGCGCCAGCGCGATGAGGCTAAACAAAACCGCACTGATACCTGTTAGGAGCGGGAAGTACCCCCGTTTAGTCCGAAACATAGACGCTAAGACGGTCGACCGTAATTTCACCCGCTTCGTGGTCTGTATTATGAAGGCGGACCTTCAATTGAGACGCCCCTTTCGACAGGTCATAGCCCGCCGCCCGGAGGAGTTTTGTGATCTCAATACTCTCCGTCATACCGCCGCCGGCATGCGGGCCGTTTTCATCAGACGCTTTTGCCAAACCAAACAGGGCGAGAGATTCTGTTCCGAGCTTCACATCCTGCCCGTCTTTCTCACCGAGGATATCAACGGAGAGAACGCCGCTTGGTCTCGACCCTTTGATGCCTTCTGCATTTAAATAAACGCGGTGCGGCGCTTGGCGGCTAACAGACTTTTCCAAGACCATATTCTTCATGGCCGTTTCACGTCCGCCAATATCCAAGCGTATGACGGACTCAACAGGTGTGGCCGACACGCGGAAAATGCCGGTATTCGCACCAAGGAGATCGACGGAGGGTTTACGTTTTGTATCTTCGGTCATAGCAGCCATCGTCTTATTCATCCGGGTCGGAGAGATGCCCGTCCCGTCGGTTAGATTATCATAGGTTGGGGCTAAGTCCCCACCCGGCAAGGTCTGTTCCGGTGTAAAAACGCTCAATACGCCTGCTGCGTCTGGCATCATGAATTGCCGTATATTCGGTCCGTTCATCCAAGCCGATCCGGTTTCCTGAACATTCTCATCAGAGGTCAGCCATGCCGCCCAGAGTCTGTCTACATTACAATGATGCATCCAAAAAATCGGGTCTAACCCTGCAAATTCCGGATCATACATCCAGCCATTTACACTGCCGGGTCCGCCGACCATCACATGAACATAGTTGTGGGGATTGGCCTCTACAGCCCCCGTTGCACTCGCGAAATGCGCAAAATCTGTTTGACCGCCACCATATGCCTTCGTCGCAGAATCGGAGGTGAACGTATGAAAATCCTCTTGCGCATCGAGCGTAATATCATTGTGAATCCAACTTTGCGGCCCCAATCTTGTCGCGGGCCCGCGTAATGCCTGTGAAAGCGCATTCGGCGTGCCGTCGGGTAAGTTTTCTTCCAAAAACATCGTCGGAATATCGCGCGATGTTTCCAAATCGGCATTTAGATAATTCCAATAGGGCAGCGCCCAATCGGACGGACCTCCATTCTTGACGATCCAATCCCCCAGAATAGTCTCGAAAGACCAGACATAGCCGCGATGCCACGGAAGGAAATACCAACCGGCATGCTGACATTGATCAAACATCTTCGCGTATTCGCTAGGCTCAGGCGGGTCGCCCGCACCGTCAACTATACCCTGTGCTTTCCAGCCCGATAGATTGCAGCCATGAATGGCCCCCAAATAATACCAACTTGTTCGGTCCGCGAATTTTCGCTCCCGTAATGCCGCAACGGCTTTCGCATACCATAGCAAAGTCTTAGGCCAATCGCCCTCCTCTGCCACTAATTTAGCAATATCTTGTCTGATTCCAGCCATGAGCGCCCTCCATGTTTAGCTAGTAGAATCCCCAATAGCACGGATGAGTCGAACGCGCATTTAAATAATTAAGATTGCCGGACCGTCACTTTTCCTGCGAACGAAAGCCGTGATACAGCCGTAACTACTGCAATCATCGCAAGGAGTTTCCCATGTCTGACCTCGACCGCCGTCAACTTCTCACCGCAACCGCCGCATTGGGCGTTGCAAGTTTTGACGCCACGCGCGTCTGGGCGCAGGATGCCTCAAAAGTAGCCCCGGACCTGACGGGACAATCCATTCTCATCACGGGCACATCCTCCGGTTTTGGCCGCTTGAGCGCGGAGCATTTTGCCCGCCTCGGCGCAACTGTCTTTGCCTCCATGCGGAACGTCCCGCGTGATGAGGCTCGTGAATTGGAAGCTTTGGCTGATAAGGACGGCTTGGACATTACCGTTGTCGAAATCGACGTCTTATCCGACAAACAAGTTAAACGCGGCGTTCAGAAAGTCCTGAACGCCACAGGTGGTACGCTGGATGTTCTCGTCAATAATGCGGGCATCGGCATTACAGGCCCCATCGAGTTGCAGGATATGGAGGCCACACAACTTGCCTTCGATACAAATGTCTTCGGCCCACAGCGCATGACCCGTGCCGTTCTGCCCGCCATGCGGAAACAGGGGTCCGGCCATATCGTCAATATCTCCTCCCAACTTGGGCGCGTGATCCTGCCGACTGCGGGGAATTATTCGCCAACGAAATTCGCGCTGGAAGCCGCCAGCGAGCAATATGCCTATGAGCTCGCCCCGCAAGGCATTGGCGTGACGATCATCCAACCCGGCGGCTATCCCACCGATATTTGGAAGAACCGCAATCGTTATAATACGATGCTAAAAACCCGTTCACCGAAGAGTCGACTTGAGGCCTATCCGCAAGCCGTTGCCCGCATGGGACAAGAAGACGGCAGTGGGCGTTCCGCTGACCCGATGGATATTCCGCATGCAATTGCTGACGTTCTCTCCGAGCCGATGGACCAGCGCCCGCTCCGCGTTGCCGTGCATCCCGGCAACAAACCGCAGGTCAAAATCAATGAGGTGAGTGCCCAGACTCAAATTGCCATGCTCGGCGGGCGGAACCCCACCGTTAAAGCCGTGAACCTGCGCGGAACTTAACGCCGCGTTACCGCATCTCTTAACTCGTATTTACCACGCCTCTTGGCAAAGCCTTAGCGCGTTTGCCTTATGCACATCATCATAGAGGGCAAAAGCCCCAGATGGTTTTGGTGAATGCGAAAGGGTGCTCATGGCGTCCCCAACTCAAAAACGTGTGCAAACAAAGTCGGGCGGCTATGAACCCGCCTGTCGTCTAATTAGCCTGCTGTCTGCGAGTGGAGACGCACAGACTGTGCGTCGACTGGCAATCCAATTGGGTCGCAAAGCCGCAAGCTCTGGCGAGACAGTTTTAATCCTCGACGCGGTGAATGGACAGCTTTTACAGCAGGCTGGCATCGTTCACGCACGGACACTTACAGATGTTGCACAGGGCAAAGCCCAATTGCGCGACGCCTTATATGTCACGTCGAATGAACATTTCACGGCTGGCGCGGTTGGGACACAATCACTCGAAGACGCGCTGGGATTATTGGCAGCTCTCTCCCTCTCTTACGACTGGGTCTTTGTTGTGCCGGAAGCGGGATGCACGCCCGCCCATGTCCGCTTGGCCGCGGCGTCTGATGTTGCCCTCATGTCTTATGACACGCAGAGCGATGGATTTATGCGCGCCTTCTGGATGTTGGATGCCGTGCGTGCCCGCGCTCCGAAATTTGATCCGCTCACGCTTTCCGTCGGCGAAAAATGCGATGCCGTTGAAACCGCGCTCATGCTGTCCGACACTGTCCGCGAACATTTGGGTGCCCCGCCACCCTATGCGGGTCATTCGGATGACCTGCATATTGAGACGCGACTTCTGACACAAATGCGGGATTGTGCGGACCGTGCTGCAGTCGCGTAAAATAATTTCATAAATCCGCGAAGGATTTTGCGAGTTCATCCGTGTGTTGTTGTAGAGACCACAATGGAGACCTCTTATGAAACGCATTTTACTCGCAACAGCGATCCTTGGTGTATCGGCAACCGCCCTCATGGCGGCCGGTCCGAAAGCTGACCTGAACGCTGATGGTCAAGTCACATTGGCCGAATTTACATCTATCGCCTCTCAGAACTTCACGCTGGCCGACGTCAATGGCGACGAGCTTCTGTCCAAGGACGAACTCAAAGGCCTGCATGAGGCCCGCCGCGACGCCCGAGAAGACGCACGCTTTGATCGCGCTGATTTGAATGGCGACGGCGCCATTACCCGCGATGAGGTTGACGCCGCCAAAGACGCCAAGCGCGAAAAGCGGACTGAGCGTCGCGATGAGAAAAAGGCCGAGATGCTCGAACGCTATGACACAAATGTTGATGGCGAGCTGAGTGAAGCCGAACGGGAAGTCGCAAAAGCCGAGCGTAAAGCAGAGCGCGATGCGCGCAAATCCGAGCGTGGTGAAAAGCGCGAAGATCGTAAACGCGACGGCAAACGCGCCAAGCGCCCAACCCCAGATGCCGATGGTGACGGTTTCGTCAGCCGCGCAGAGCATATGGCGGTCACGGAGCAACTCTTTGCCCGCATGGATGCTAATGGTGACGGCGTCCTGACCCAAGGTGAAGGCGGAAAGCGCAAGGGCCGTAAGGGCAAGCGCAGAGGATAATTCTCTGTCCCCTGACCAAGATATCGACCTCCTGCCCGGATTACGGGCGGGAGAGCCTTCCGCATTAAAGGCCCTGATGGATCGCCATCTCGACCGGATTCACGGTCTGGCCTGGCATATGTCCGGTGACCGGGCCTTGGCCGAAGATGTCTCCCAAGAGACGTTCCTTCGGTTCTGGCAAACGGCCCCGAGTTGGGACGCGAGCGGTAACGCGACTATTCTGACGTGGTTACGCCGTGTTGCGACCCGGATTTGTATTGACGAGAAACGGCGGAAGCGCCCGATTTACACCGATGAAGTTCCGGAGCAGATTGACCTGACGCCGCGTCCCGATCTGGAATTGGTTCGCAGCGATACGGCCAATGCCGTGCAGAGCGCCATGATGCGCTTGCCTGAACGCCAACGGGCAGCACTGGTCTTGTCCTTTTATCAGCAGGTCAGCCAAGCGGAAGGATCTGCGGCAATGGGCGTGAGTGAAAAGGCCTATGAGAGCTTGCTCTCTCGGGCGAAAGTGAAATTGAAATCCGAATTGATGACTGGCAAGGAAAGTCTCGCATTATGACCGATCTTGAAAACATGCTTGCAGAGAACAAAGCGCCCGCGCCGCGCGGCAGCCTATCTGATTCTATTTTATCAGCGGCGCAAACTATGACGCCCGCCAATGACGCGCCGTCCCGTCGATCTAGGTGGGCGGTTGGGAGTATCGCCACCATGGCGATTGCGGCTTTCCTAGTCATCCAACCGTTTAACCAGGCACCTGTTGAGACGGAGGCTGAGTTAGTTGCCGCTGCGGAATGGGAAGATTTGGCGCAGACTGTCGGATTCTCAGATCTTTATGCCTGGGTCGAAGAGACACCGACTGAGGAAGATAGCTAGGTCAGCAATACCAGCGCCGCAATGATTCCGAAAAAAATCGCGATGATGACGACTTTGCTAATCCAACCGTGTTTTCCGGGTTTTTGATCCTGATCAGACGTGCGGGCGGCGTGATTATCAACCATTTGGAACTCCTCTCGTTCTAGCTTGTTACGTTCATAACGCATAAGGGGGCGATATGGACGCAATAATTCTCGAAAATAAAACGGCGTTTTACTATTCGCTGATCGGCTTGTCGCTGCTGGTTATGTCGATCCGGCCTGCGTTAAAGAATAAGCGTTTCATTAATGTTCCCATTCTCTACATCCTCGTCGGCGTTCTCATGGCCGGGATTGGCCTGCCGCTGATCACGCCCTCCAGTGGCGAGCTGGCCGTACTGGTCATAGAGCGCGTTTCTGAGATTATCGTCATTATCAGCCTTGCCGGCGCAGGCCTTGCCATTGATGTCGGCACAAATTGGCGACGCTGGATTCCTAGTTGGTGCCTTATCGGGATCGCGATGCCGTTGACCATTGCCGCGATTTTTCTGCTCGGCTGGCAGGTCGCAGGCCTTGGCATCGCGGCGTCTGTCTTGCTTGGCGCAGCCCTCGCCCCGACCGATCCTGTTCTCGCCCGTGCCGTGCAGGTCGGCGGTCCCGGCAAGAAGCAGGACGGCGCGCGTGTTGCCCTGACATCAGAAGCCGGATTGAATGACGGTCTCGCCTTCCCCTTTGTTTGGCTCGCAATAGGATTGGCGGGGGTTGCCAGTGTCAGCGATTTCGACTGGACGCAATGGGTGCTCTATGACGCCATTTACCGGACCGTTGCAGGGATACTGGTCGGCATAGCCTGCGGTTGGCTCATTACGAAAGTCCTGTTCGGCCCATTGGGCGACGCCACGAATGAACGCGGCAATCCGGTGATAGTCCTCCTCTCCGCGACCTTCATCGCCTACGGCTTTGCAGAATTCGTCCACGGCTACGGCTTCCTCTCCGTATTCGTCGCTGCAAGAGCGGGTTTGGTTTTTGCGCAAAATACGAGCGCTGAGCCCTATGAGCACATGGCGCATAATTCCGCCGATCAGATTGAAGCGGTTCTGATGGCGATACTTCTGCTCTGGTTTGGCGCCTATATCGGCGCGGAGCTTTGGTCACAGTGGACGTGGACAGACCTTATCATCACCCTCGCCATTATCTTTATCGTCCGTCCGGTTATTGCGTTTCTTTCCATGATCCGAACCTGCGGGACATGGCATGACCGTTTGAAGGTCAGTTTCTTCGGTATTCGCGGTATGGGGTCGATTTTCTACATCGCCTATGCGCAGAGCCATGCGGAAATTGAGGGCATAGACGCCGTTTGGCGGATTGCCGGATTGACGATCCTGATTTCGATCCTCGTTCACGGCACGCTCGCCGATCACTTTATGGAATTGGGCGAGACGTCCGCGAACGAAAAAACGGCCTCCTGAGAGACCGTTCCTTCAATCAAATCTATCAGCGAGACTTACCCCGCCTTACGCGCCATCGCTTTTTCCGCCTTAGCCGCCATGCGACGCGCCTTGATCCGCTCAAAGCTATCCAGCGCATCGAGCGCGACTTTTAGCTCTCCGGCAAGACGTCCGCTCTGCTCGCCAATATCCCCGAGCGACCGACGCAGATTTTCCTTCCGTGCAATCACGGACTGGGCATAGCTGCCATAGGCGACATAGCCGTCTTTTTGCGCATTCGCTTCGACCGAATCCTCCGGGACACTGTCATTCAGCTTGCGGATCTGGCGTTCCAGATCCTCGCGTGTGGCTTCCAAAACCGCGACACGTTTCTGTAGATCTTCGATCTTGAACCGTGTCTTCGCGATATTGCGTTCGCTAGAATGCGCCATATGTCTCTCCACCAAAGGGTATCACCTAATACCGTTCCGTTTACTCAAGGGTCCGTCCGACTTTGTCGTGTCCGGCCCCTCACCACTTCGAAAACCCTCTTAGACCAACAGGTTTACATTTGCGTGAAAGAGCGTGGTAAATTGATTATGAAGCCGCCACACACCAAACGTTAACGGTCGTTTCGGACCCGAATCTGAAAAACGGCACTGAAGAAAGCTAACAAACCTGTTAACGTCGTTAACACTTGATTTACGTCCTTCGCCTACGCCAGTGGTTCTATTAACTATATCCGGGCAATTCCACCCGGGACTCGATTCGCCTGGGAGGGGATTGATATGCGGGTTCTTCTAATTGAAGACGACATGGCTACGGCACAAGGCATCGAACTGATGCTGAAAACCGAAGGCTTCAATGTCTATACAACTGACCTCGGCGAAGAGGGTGTCGATCTCGGCAAGCTTTATGACTATGACATTATCCTACTCGACCTGAACCTGCCCGATATGCCGGGCTTTGACGTTTTGAAGACCCTCCGTATGGCCAAGGTCAATACGCCGATCTTCATCCTGTCCGGTACATCCGATATTGACAGCAAAGTCCGCGGCCTCGGCACGGGTGCCGATGACTTCATGACCAAGCCTTTCCACAAAGACGAGCTCGTCGCGCGGATCCACGCCGTTGTCCGTCGCTCCAAAGGCCACAGCCAGTCCATCATCACGACGGGCGAGATTAAAGTGAACCTCGACGCGAAGACTGTCGAAGTTGGTGATCACCGCGTTCACCTGACCGGCAAAGAATACCAGATGCTCGAGCTACTCTCCCTGCGCAAGGGCACGACCCTGACCAAGGAAATGTTCCTCAACCACCTTTACGGCGGCATGGACGAGCCGGAACTGAAAATCATCGACGTGTTCATCTGTAAGCTGCGCAAGAAACTCGCCGCTGCCACAGCCGGTGAACATCACATCGAGACCGTCTGGGGCCGGGGCTATGTCCTCCGCGATCCGGCGAAAGAAAAAATGAGCGCCTAACGCGCGACAAGATATTCGACTATGCCTCCCACATAGTCGGGAAAAAATAACCCTGCTCTCGTAGCGGGGTTTTTTGTTGGATGAATGACTCCCCCTTCCCTATTTTGTCATCCTCGGACTTGATCCGGAGATCCATCCCTCGCCGCAAAATAGGCCCTCACATCAAGTCCGAAGGTGACGTAAATTAGAAACAGACAAGCGCCCTCCCCCACTGCCCATCACCTCGTCAAAAGGGGGTCAGCAATTTGCGATAATCCTGTAAAATAGGACAGCCCGCGTGGTGATACCCGCGATGGATACCAAAATTAGTTTTTGTTTTACGCGAATATCGGCTTTGATATGGGTGTAAGGCACATCAAAACGTTCCACGCGGCGGTGCGTTTCCAACGGCGGCCTTACTTGACTGCCCTCGTTCCAGAGAGTCAGGCGCTCGCGGCTGGGCCCCTCCGTCTCCGCGCTACCGAAAACATCTAGGCACACCGTCTCTCGGCACAGCAGATGAGCTCCTACCTGTCCCATGTCCGAAAGAACGAGTTTGAATATAGGGGTGAATGCGAAAGTGGGGATTATGTTTTTTGGGATCGGGTTAAGGGGTTGAAAGATTTGGGGAATTGGCGTGGGGTTTTGTTGGATGGAGTTTTACTCAGCTTTGGGGGCAAATGAGCATGCCTACTTATATATGGGACTAGAACAAACGCTTGATTTCTACGTTAATTACCAGAGTATCAGTAAATGACTTTGAATGGATTAATAACAATAATATCTATATCAATTGCTGCTTACGCAATCATGCCTGAAGCTTCTCGGCTAAGATTGAAAATGAAGCTGAGGCATCCAGTTGTTTTCACACTCATTGCGTTGTCATTCGTATTGTATCTTCAGTACTTTGATTATTTAGGCCTCGCATATTCTGAATTCATGCCCGAAAAATTCAGAGAAATTTTTACACTTTCCGAAGGGTTGAAAAGTGCTCAAGAGCTTTCGTTCCTAGTAGTGTTATTCTGGATGTTAGGAATGGCTGCATTCGTTTCAAGAAAAAAAGTTTCTATTAAAGATATCCCTCAATTCAGCAGACTTATATCCGACCTGATTAATGCGGGGAAATTTCAAGAGGCTTGTTCTCTTCTCTCGTAACAGAAAAGTGTATTTGAAAAATTGGCAAAAGGCGACCACCTTCCCTATGCAATACATAGGCGGCTCTCAAGGTTCACCTCTTGGGATTACTTGATAGGCCGAGGCGATGCTTCACATATTACGCCGAATCTGGTGCAACGAAAACTATTCCCTCATCTAGCAAAAATTTTCCCTTCAGGCGACACGCAAGTCAGCGCTGTCAATCATATTCTCGCTGATATTCATAATTCTTCTGGAATGATAGAAACGTTGACGACATCAGATATTTCTCTGGGCTTATCTCTAATGAAAATAGATACTTACGGAAGTAGAGAATTTATACAAGAATTTCTCCGCGAACTATTTTCTAGCCGAAATGAATCATTTTTCCGTGAACTAAGAGATGGAAATGCGGAATATACTGGTCACAATTATGACGTTGAAAGAACACCTATATTAGCAGCATTATTTAACGACGCTCAGTTCGCTGAGGAACAGAGCCTTTGGCAGCCTATTGGAGATTATGTTTTAGAAACAATTCTTGGGCAAACAGATTCTTCCTACGATAGTTTTCTGAGTTCCCCTTGTGTTGACGATCAACCAATAATTAGAGACGACATAACATACTATGGTCTGCTTTACTTCAATCATATGGTTTATGCTGCTGCGCATGCAGATGTTTCATATCATATGTGGTTGTTTTATCTTAGATCTTTCACCGAACATTTAGTAGAGGGTTACGATACTTCCGGTTCTAAAGTCGATACGAATGCTGAGCATCCCGTCAATGCGTCATATCTAATTTGGCAGACGTTAAGCATGCTATCTGACTGGACTACATTGAGAGGTAAAGTTTCACGCAGCCTTAATCATCAATTTGTTGAAAAGCCAGATAGCACATATGAAAATTCTAATATTCCTAAGTCTGCTGCGATTTGCTTGGCTGATTGCTATGAAACTATCGTTACTTCCAATCAAGTGAACGAAAATTTCAAGGTGTACTGTACTGAAATTGTAATGCGCGTACTGAGTCAATGTGAAGAAGGTTTCTTCCGTAGAGCATTCGTTTGCTGTCTATTAGGTGAGAACGGTTACGGAGATAAATCTCAATTTCTCAGGGAGCTGAATTATTTACTTGCGGAAATAGACCATGTCATACGGTTCAGGATAGAGGACTTAACTGAGGCATTGGAACGAAAATTAGGGTTACTAGCGCCGTAATTAGCGATTGAAATTACGGGTTTCTATGTTTGGTATGGGTATAACCCCGACTTCATTTCACGACCATTCAAAACCTAATCTTAACCCCACTCCCCCACCCTACGCCCATGCCAGCCCTGCAAAAAATTCCTGCCCCCGAAGTCCTCGCCCTCTTCCTCGACCACCTCTCAGGTGAACGGCGCTTGGCTGAAAAAACGGTTCAGGCTTATCAGCGCGATATTTCCGCCTTTCTGGGCTTCCTGACAAACTATCTGGAAACACCCCTGACCCTGCCGGAGATTGTTGGAGTAGAGGCGCGGGGGTTTCGGGCTTATTTGGCGCATCGCCGTCGGGGGGAGACGGTGCTGTCTCCGGCCTCTGTGCAGCGCCACCTCTCCGCCATTCGGACGTTTTACCGTTATATTGAGCGGCGCTGGGATGCGAGCAATGCCGCCCTGCCCCTCATCAAGGGGCCGCGTGTGAAACGTCCGCTGCCCAAGGCAGTAAGCGCGTCCGAGGCGCTGAAACTCATTCAGGAGCCCTTGGACAGTCCGGGCGAGCCTTGGGTGGCGGCGCGGAACCAGGCCGTGCTGTCGCTCTGTTACGGGGCGGGATTACGGATTTCCGAAGCGCTGTCCCTGACGGGGCGGGATGTCCCGCTGGCGCGGCAACTCATGCTGACGGGTAAGGGCGGCAAGACGCGATTGGTCCCGATCCTGCCTGTGATTGGCGAAGCGGTTTCGGAATATGTACGGCACTGCCCCTATACCATGTCGCCCGATGCGCCGATTTTTCGCGGCGCGCGAGGCGGTGTCTTGCGGCCGGAAATTATTCAGGGCGAGGTTCGACGGTTGCGCGGGGCGTTGGGCCTGCCGGAAAGCGCCACGCCCCATGCCCTGCGCCATAGTTTTGCGACCCACCTCCTCGCGGGGGGTGGGGATTTGCGGACAATTCAGAAATTGCTCGGCCATGAGAGCCTCTCCACGACGCAGCGCTACACGGATGTCGATGCGGCGCGGCTGATGGATATTCACGCGGGCGCGCATCCGCGGGCCTAATGAAAAACCCCGACCGAGGCCGGGGTTCTGTTTCATAGATAGACGATCGATTATGAGGGATTAATCATCTCGACGGTTAAGTCAGTGCCCATATTCGGGACGGTGAATTTGACATCGTCAAAGGTCGGCATGTCATCCGTCGGCGCATTGCCCGACGCGCCGTAACTGTCCAACACGACGGTATAATCCTCGCTCATGGAGAAACGCGCATCCCCGTCCCGGTCATGCCAGACGGACACGGCGTAATCCCCCGGCCCGTCCACATAGAATGTCGCAGACATCGCGCCGGTCTTGGCCGTCGGCGCAATACCGCCCCCGCCGCGCAGTGAGCGGAACTCCTCCCGCGTTTGAATGGACACATAGACCGGATCATTCCCGGCCGCCGCCGGGTCAATATTCGTGACAGTCACCGTCACGGGAATATTGCCGGGCCGGATTTTCCACTCACTCTCTGATTCGACAGCGGCACTCGCGGTGGCACCCGCGAGCATCAAGGTAAGTCCTAAGCCCAGGGCGGTCACACTCTTTTTGGTTTTCGATACAAACATTTCGTCTCCTTTTCAGTTTAGTTTGCAATTCAAACTTGACGCAAATAAGTTTGTATGTCAAACCTATTTTCATCGGAAAGCTCGAAAGTGCCATTTCGGGTGAATTTGAAGGAGACGAAAATGACATCACTTGCGACGACAACCCCGCCCGATATGGAGACATTGAAAGCGCAACTCACCGAACACAGGCTCGCACAATATATCCGCCTGTCAGGCGGCGCACCTATCCCCATTGCGGGCGCTATATACTGGGCGGCACTAGCTTGGGTCGGGACGTTTAGCGATCTTCAGGGCTGGGCAGCGATTGCCTTCCCGCTGTCGGGCGCGATCTTCCCCCTCGCCCTGATTTTTGCGAAAATTCTAAAATGTAATTTCATGAAAGATAAATCGGCTATCGGAGATGTATTGCTACCAACCCTGATCAGTATGCTCCTCTTCTGGCCGATGCTGTTCATGGCGGGGAAAAGCGCTTCACCGGAATTAATTGTTCCCATCCTCGCGATTGGCATGTCCCTGCACTGGCCCGTCATCGGATGGGGGTATGCCAGAACAACACTCTACACGGCCCATGCCGTTATTCGCGCAGTGGTCGTGACCTATATCTGGTTTACATTTCCGGAACATATGCTCACGCTGCTGCCGCTCTCTGTGGCACTCATCTATATTGCCACCGTCATCGCCATCTATGTCGATGTTGCGCGGCTAAAATCCAAACCCTCATTCACTTTGAAAAGAGTCTAACATGACAAATAGAGACATTCTCTCAGACCTCGAACATGCCAGTCGCATCGCAAGGGACGGGGCGGAAACGCCACTTGTCGGCGGGCCAATAGGCCTGATGTGGGGTATTTTGCTGACCACAACATTCGCGGTACATTACCTCATTCTGGAACGCATTCTCGCCGTCCCAGAATGGTCCTTTGCCATCCTCTGGATCAGCTTCGCCGTCCTCGGTGGGATTGGCAGCATGGTCCTAGGCCGCAAAGTCGAAACACGCGCGGGCGCGTCCTCGCTGCTCAACCGGACGGAAAAACATCTCTGGGTCATGTTCACAGCGGCGCTGGGGTCCATCGCGGTAGGTGTCCTGCTCAACCAACTGCTAAATGAAGGGAGTTACGAGCTTTGGACATTCGTCCTTATTGTTGGGTTTGCAGGACAAGGTTTGGTCTATGGCGTGACAGCAAAATTGACGAGTCATGGCTGGCTGCATTTTGCCTCGCTGGGTGGCTGTATCATGGCCGCCGTCACGATGAGCTTTTATGGCGATACGACCATCTATCTCATCGCGGCCATTGGCACAGTCATCACCGTCATCATTCCGTCCCTGCTCTCCATGAAAGCGGCAGGGTAACATGACCATCGAGCCAGAAAGCCCCGATATCGATATTGGCGCGATTGATGACGTCATCCATGGTCGCCTGCGCCTCGGCGTTATGGCCTATCTCTCCGCCGTGAACCCCGCCAGTTTTCCGGAGCTCATTGATAAGACGGGCGCGACGAATGGAAATCTCTCGACCCATCTGACAAAGCTGGAATCGGCCGGATATGTCCGGCAGGAGAAAGGCTATAACGGCAAACGTCCGCAGACACTCGTCCACCTGACCAAGGAGGGCCGCGTGGCTTGGATAGACTATCTGGACGCTATGAAATCTCTGTTGGGCGGTTAATCATAATTTTGACTGGCCACGCCTTTCATCCGGCGGCATCAATACCATCTAGTCAATAGCGGCGGATTACTCCGCCGTTTCGTTATTAATGGAACACTTGATGTCAGACACACTCTTTACCCCCTTCTCCGTTCGCGGGCTCACTATACCCAACCGTATCGTGATGGCCCCGATGACCCGCGGATTTTCACCGGAAGGTGTTCCCGGAGACAATGTCGCCGCCTATTACAAACGCCGCGCGGAAAATCATGTCGGACTCATCGTGACCGAAGGCACGGTCATTGACCGCGAAGGGTCGAGCAATGACGCCAATTATCCAAAATTTTACGGCGATGCCTCGCTAGCCGGCTGGCAGCAGGTCGTCAAAGACGTGCACAGCACGGGCGGGAAAGTCGCGCCGCAACTCTGGCATGTCGGCATGATGCGCAAACCCGGCACGGGGCATAATCCGGACGCCAACTCCGACAGCCCGTCCGGCCTGACCCATACGGGTAGCCAAGTCCTCCCTGCCCCGTCCGATGAAGAGGTCGCGGATATGGTCAATAGCTATGCCCGCTCCGCAGGACATGCCAAAGAGCTTGGCTTTGACGCGATCGAAATTCACGGCGCACACGGTTATCTGATCGATCAATTTTTCTGGGGTGTGATGAACCAGCGCGAAGATAAATATGGTGGTGGATTGGAAGAGCGTGCCACATTCGCCGCCGAAATCATCCGCGAATGCCGCAAAGCGGTCGGTGAGGAGATGCCAATCATCTTCCGCTTCTCCCAATGGAAGCAGCAGGATTACTCAGCGCGTCTAGCCGATACGCCGCAGAAACTAGAGAGCTTCCTGAACGTCTTCGCAGATGCGGGTGTTGATGTTCTCCATTGTTCGCAGCGTCGTTTCTGGGAAACCGAATTTCCAGAGCAAGAGAAGGACGCCAATCTTAACCTTGCGGGCTGGGCGAAGAAACTGACCGGCCTTCCGACGATTACGGTCGGGTCCGTCGGCTTGAACGGCGATTTCTTTGAAGCGTTCCAAGGCAAGGGCGCGGAAGCGGCCTCACTGGACGAACTCTTCGAGCGCATGGAAAAGGGCGAATTCGACATGGTCGCTGTGGGACGTGCCCTCTTGCAGGACCCGGAATGGGCTACAAAAGTCAAAGGCGGTCGTTTTGACGAATTGGAAAATTACAGCGCCGATGCCTTGGCGACTCTTTATTAGACAAAGAACGCATAAAAAAGGCGGTCCGGAGACCGCCTTTTTTTTTAAATCAATATATTCGAGATTAAGTCCTTAAACCCTCACCCTCGCGACGTGGCACTCGCGCCACTTGCAGGCATGGATCTATTCAGGAACCGGGAAGCCGCGTTTCTGAAGGATATATTTAACTTCCGGATCACGGCCACGGAATTCGCGGTAAGCCGCCTTGCGGTCAGTTTCATTTGCCGTTGACATGATGATCGACCGGAACCGTTCTGCGGTTTCCTTATCCCAAGGGCTGCCAGCTTCCTCAAAGGCTGCCCACGTATCGGCATCCATCGTTTCTGACCAGAGATAGCTGTAATAGCCAGCCGAATAGGCATCTGACGCGAAGAGATGATTAAATTGCGGTAGGCGGTGACGCATCACAATTTCTTCCGGCATGCCGATTTCCTTCAAGGTTTCACGCTCAAATTTGTCGGGATCGGTGACCGGTGTGGTCCGGTTGTGCAGCTTCATATCGACAATCGCACTAGCCAGATATTCAACCGTCGCAAATCCCTCATTAAAGGTCTTCGACTTGTTGATTTTATCGACCAATGACTGCGGCATCGGCTCTCCGGTCTCCGCATGTTTCGCGTAATTATCGAGCACATAGCGGGTCAACAGCCAGTTCTCATTCACCTGGCTGGGATATTCAACAAAGTCACGCGGCGTACCGCCAAGGCCCGGATATTTAATATCGTAATTTAAATAATGCAGCGCATGACCGAACTCGTGAAAGAGAGTCGTCGCATCATCAAGACTGATCAGCGTCGGTTCGCCTTCACCGCCTTTGACAAAGTTATTATTATTCGACGCCAGCACATAACGGTTTTTCCCGCCCAATTCATACTGACTGCGATAAGTCGTCATCCATGCGCCTGAGCGTTTGCCTTCGCGGGCATAGTTGTCGAGATAGAAGAGACCGACGAGCCGGTCTCCCCGTTTCACTTCAAATGTCCGCACTTCAGGATCAAATACGGGAACGCTGCCCGTGTTTTCCGTAAAGCTCATTCCATAAAGTTTGCCCGCGGCATCAAACATGGCGTCGACCATATTATCGAGCTTGAAATAGGGTTTGATCTCGGCGGCATCGAGATCATATTTCGCCTTACGCACTTTCTCTGCATAGAAGCGGTAATCCCAAGGCTGGATGGTGATGCCCGCGCCTTCTGCATCCGCCACGGCCTGCATATCCGCGACTTCTTCCTCTACCCGCGCGACCGCTGCGGGCCAGACCTGCATCATCAAGTCCATCGCCACTTCAGGCTCCTTCGCCATCGTATCCGCCATGCGGTAATGGGCATGGGTCTTGAAACCCAGCAACTCAGCACGCTCGGCCCGAATTTCCAGGATTTTCGCGATCGTCGCATTGGTATCATTCGCGTCCCCATTATCGCCGCGATTAATATAGGCGTTATAGACTTGCTCACGCAGGTCACGACGGGTCGAATTCTGTAGGAATGGCTGCATGACGGAGCGCGTATTCTTCAGCGCCCAACCATCTTTACCTTGAGCTTCTGCGGCCGCCTTGATGGAGGCTATGAAACTGTCCGGCAATCCAGCCAGATCGGCTTCATCAGTGAGGTAAATATAGGTTTCCTCATCGGCAAGAACCTTGTTCGAAAACGTATTAAACTGTTTCGACAAATCGGTGTTGAGCGCGATGAGTTTTTCCTTGTCGTCGCCCTCCAGCAAAGCACCATTACGAACCAATTCTTCGTAATTACGTTCGACCAGACGCAATTGCTGCGCGTCAAGACCGGCATTGACGCGATTGTCGTAAACGGCCTTTGTTTTCTCCAGCAGTTTCGGATCAAGGGTCAGCTCGTTAAAAAAGGCGGAGACTTTTGGCAGCCATTCGCCTTGAATCTCGCGCACCTCTTCATTCGAAAGATTGCTGGAATGAACGCCCCATATGGAGAAAAGCTCATTCGCTTGGTTACCGGCCAATTCCATCGGTTCTGTGAAGTTTTCAAATGTGGGGGCTGCCGGATTATCACGGATCGCATTCACTTCAGCTTTTACACTGTCCATCACCGCCTGAAATGCTTCAGGAAAGTCGGAAACCTTCACTTCGTCCCAGGGCGGGACACCGTCATATGGACCGACCCATTCTTGTAAAACGGTATTTCCTGTCACATTCGCCGGTGTCTCTGTTTCCGTCTGAGCAGTCATGTCTTTTTTCTCCGCGGGGGATTGTTGAGCTGCATCGCAGGCGACCAGCGCGAGTGTCGCGGTCGCGCCAAGTAGGATGTTACGAATGGAACTGTTGAATCGCATTGAATATTTCTCCAAAAATTAGCCCCGCCCTGAGCCTGACGTATATGTTTGCTTGAACGCGGATGGCTTACAGTATCCATCCCGATATTCAAAATTAACGCGAAATCTATCCTTAGGATAAACTTCCAGCGTCATCACATCTGCATAGCCCAGCCTTCGACGTCCATCGCTGCCTGACGGACGGCTTCCGAGACAGTTGGATGGGCATGGCAGGTCCGGGCGAGGTCTTCACTGCTGGCGCGGAATTCCATCGCCACGCAGACTTCATGGATGAGGTCACCTGCGAGTGGGCCGATAATGTGAGCCCCGAGAATTTCGTCCGTTTCCGCATGGGCGAGGACTTTGGCAAAGCCTTCACCTTCATGATTACAGCGCGCGCGGGAATTGGCCGTGAAAGGAAATTTACCCTTTTTATAGGGAATGCCCGCTTCCTTTAGCTCTTCCTCTGTCTTGCCGACGGAAGCAATTTCCGGGTGGGTGTAGACGACATCCGGAATCGCGTCGAAATTCACGTGACCCGATTGTCCGGCGATCGTTTCAGCGACCGCAACGCCTTCTTCCTCGGCTTTATGCGCCAACATTGGACCGTCAATGACGTCACCCAATGCCCAGATTCCGTCGACAGAGGTTTTCCAATGATCCTGTGGAATTTTACCGCGCTTATCCGTTTCAATCCCGACATTTTCCAGACCCAAATTGTCCGTGAAGGCGCGACGTCCGATACAGACGAGGACGACATCTGCGTCTAGGTCTTTTGGTTTTCCGCCATCGGCGGCTTCGGTTTTAACGGTCAGGCCTTTTTTGCCTTTATCGACGCCCATCACTTTACGGGATAGCTCAAACTTCATGCCCTGTTTTTTGAACATACGCAGCGCGCCTTTTTGCACTTCCTTGTCGGAATTCACCATGATGGACGGCATATATTCGACGACGGTCACTTCCGCGCCGAGGCGACGCCAGACAGAGCCGAGCTCCAACCCAATCACGCCGCCGCCAATGACGACGAGCTTTCCGGGGACCGCTTGTAGGTCGAGTGCGCCCGTGGAGGAAACAATCGTTTTCTCATCCACGTCAACACCGGGTAATTGCGCGACCTCGGAACCTGTTGCGATGACAATATTCTTGGTGGAGTAGGTTTTTCCATCAACCTCGACCTCGGTCTTGGATTTGATTTTACCAAAACCGTGAATGTGTTCGACATTATTCTTTTTAAACAGATATTCGATGCCTTGTGTCAGGCCGCCAACGATTTTGTTCTTGCTCTCAATCATGGCGGGGATGTCGGCTTCAACGGTCGCTTTCAGACCCATGGCCGGGAAATCTTTCTGCGCCGTTTCCATGAGAGCCGTCGCGTGGAGCAGTGCCTTGGACGGGATACACCCGACATTGAGGCAGGTCCCGCCCAGCGTCTTGCGTGTTTCCACGCAGGCGACTTTTAGGCCGAGTTGTCCGCAGCGAATAGCGCAATTATAGCCGCCGGGGCCGCCGCCGATGATGATGACGTCATATTGGTCTGCCATGAGAATGTCCTGTCAGGCGTGATTGAATGTGCCAGACAGATAGGCGCACCCTTTGAGAGGGTCAACAGCGCCCTAGCGCAAAATACCCTTGGCGCGCTGGCGTCGCGAATACCATATTTCGAAGAGACCCAGTATCACGACGAAGAGAGGCATAATCCAGAAAGTCGGGCCATAGGCCTCTCTCAATGTAGCAGACGTAAAGCTTGGAATAAATCCGATGATGGCCGACACCCATGAGAACATAAAAATACTTACGCTAAGCCTTCTTCTCAGAAGGAAAAGGATGGACGCCAGAAGCCCACTCCAGACCGCCAGTGCATAGGCGGACACAGCCCAGACCGGAAAAATGTCGCGAACCGCAGCGACATCCGGACCAAAAGCGTCCGCATAGGCGGCATCCGTCATGGTCATTTCGAGGACGTACATCGAGCACCCGATAATATTCCAAAGTACAAATAGAGGCGCCAAAACCCAAAACAGAACGGGTGGTTTCACGGATGGATTATCTGACATGTTTCTCCCCTTTTTTCGGAGAGATTACGCCAAATTGTCGCAGATGTCTATTCCGGGGAAAGTTGCCCCTCTTGAAAGGCCGAGTGGGACGCCCAAAACAAGAAAATACAGACAATCACCATGCCGATATTCACACCGGACATCATACCGCCCATCGTCTCATATCCGTGACGCAAAATTGAATCCAACATCGTCAAGAGCGTTCCGAACAGAGCAATCATAAACCACGTGTAAGCGCTCTGTTTACGCAGCAGCAGATAGACAGCGCCACACAGCACGCCAATCGCTGTCATGGCCTTGGCGAACATAACCCAAGCGGGTGTCGCAATAACATAAGCCAATTGCTCCGCCGTATATTGCTTAGCCATCGTTTCAGGGTCAGCCATTAATGATAGGGCGAACATAATAAGGCAGAGCAAACCCCACGTCACAGCGAAAGCCGCCATAACACCGAGCATACGGTCATCTGCTGATCTTTTTACCACAGGGCGCTTGGGCTCCATGGCTACACTTATATCGGACATGCTCTCTCCACACGCGAATTTTCAAAACATGGAGTAGTCCAAAAAGATTAGGCCCGGTTTGAGAACCAGGCCTAATAAAGCGTTAAAATTTTAAGTGCACGACCTAGAGGTCCAGCAACATCCGTTCCGGATCTTCCAGGCACTCTTTGACTCGGACGAGGAAGGTTACAGCCTCTTTGCCGTCAACGATGCGGTGATCGTAAGACAGCGCAAGATACATCATCGGGCGGATGACGATTTCATCATTCACGACAACCGGACGTTTCTCGATCTTGTGCATGCCCAGAATACCGGATTGCGGCGGATTCAGGATGGGTGAAGACATGAGCGAGCCATAGACGCCGCCATTGGAAATGGTGAACGTACCACCCATCATATCATCCATAGACAATTGACCATCGCGGGCTTTCGCGCCGAGGGCACCGATACCGCTCTCAATCCCGCCAAGGGAGAGTTCGTCACAATCGCGTAGGACTGGGACGACGAGGCCCTTCTCCGTGCCGACGGCAATACTGATATCGTAGTAATTCTTGTAGATGATATCCGTACCATCGATTTCGGCATTGACGCTCGGCACGTCTTTCAACGCCTGAACGCAGGCCTTCACAAAGAAAGACATGAAGCCGAGTTTGACGCCGTGGCGCTTTAGGAACAGCTCTTTATACTGGCTGCGCATTTCCATGATAGCCGTCATATCGGCTTCATTATAGGTTGTCAGCATGGCCGCCGTGTTCTGCGCGTCCTTAAGACGACGCGCGATGGTCTGGCGAATACGGGTCATGCGCACGCGGTCTTCACGCGGGCCTGTTTCGCGCGGAGCTTTCGGCGCAGCGGGTTTCGCAGCAGGTGCGGACGGTGCAGATTTAGCCGCAGGTGGATTGGCCTTGGCCGCGAGGGCATCGGCTTTCGTGATCCGACCATCTTTGCCGGTTCCAGCGATCAGGGAAGCGTCCAGCCCATTTTCACGAATGATTTTCGCCGCAGCGGGCATGACTTTCGCATCATCCGGAATGGAGCCAATATTCGTTGACGGAACATCAACAATGCCGCCGCCTTCGTCCCCTGCAGCAGGTCCAGCAACGTCGCCGGACGGTGCAGTAGAATCGCTCTCTCCGAGTTTGCAAAGCGTTTCGCCAACAAGGGCAACATCGCCTTCAGCTTTCAGAATTTCCGTTATCACACCGGAACGCGGCGCGACGAGTTCCTGCGCGGCTTTATCCGTTTCCAACTCGACAATCGCTTGGTCTTTCTCGACGGCATCTCCGACGGCAACCATCCAGCTTGCAACGGTGACTTCGGACACACTTTCACCGACATTCGGGACATCGATATTTAGCGCCGGACCGGAGCCCGTCGATTTTTTCGATGCTGGGGCTTCTGTTTGCGCCTTAACTTCGGCATCGCCCTTATCAGCGGCTTTTGTTCCGGAACCTGAGCCCAAGCGTGCGATTAGTTTTCCGACTTCGGCATTTTCACCTTCGGCTACCAGAATTTCTTCCAACACACCATCTTCGGGGGCGACAAGTTCCTGCGCAGCTTTATCTGTTTCCAGCTCGACCAGCGGCTCATCTTTTTTAACTGTCTCGCCCACGGCTTTGAACCACTGGGCAATGGTGACTTCGCTGACGCTCTCGCCTACGTTTGGAATTGTGATATCTGTCATGGTTCAGACCTTACTTCGCAAATGCGCCATCAAGGATGGCTTGCTGTTCTTTCTTATGTTTCACACTAATGCCCGTCGCTGTCGAGGCGGCAGCGGCACGTCCGATGTAGCGGGGACGCGTATTTTTCGCGCCAATCGCGATGAGACTTTCCTCAAGGAACGGTTCGATAAAGCTCCACGCGCCCATATTTTTGGGTTCTTCCTGACACCAGACCATATCCGCGTTCTTAAACCGGCTCAGTTCCAGTTGGATGGCGTCATCGGGATAGGGATAGAATTGCTCGACCCGCAGGAGATAGATGTCATTGCGGCCATTCTTCTCACGCTCTTCGAACAAGTCGTAATAGACCTTACCCGAGCAGAGAATGACGCGTTTGATCTTACTATCCGCCGCGAGTTTAATCTGGCTGACCTCCGGATTATAATGCGCGTCATCCCAGAGCAGACGATGGAACTCACTGCCTGGTCCCATTTCCTCGAAAGTCGAGACGCAAAGCTTATTCCGCAGCAATGACTTCGGGCTCATATTGATGAGCGGTTTCCGGAATTTCCGTTTTACCTGACGGCGCAGCGCATGGAAATAATTGGCAGGTGTAGAAATATTCGTCACCTGCATATTATCTTCGGCACATTGCTGGAGGTAGCGTTCGAGACGCGCCGAACTATGTTCCGGTCCCTGCCCCTCATAACCATGCGGCAGCAGCATCACGAGACCCGACATGCGCAGCCATTTTTGCTCTGCCGAGCTGATAAATTGATCGACCATGACCTGCGCGCCATTGGCGAAATCACCAAATTGCGCTTCCCAAATTGTCAGGGCTTCGGGTGCAGCGGTTGAGAACCCATATTCAAAGCCAAGCACGGCTTCCTCGGACAAATGAGAGTTCAGGACCTGATAATATTCCTGGTCCGGGTCGAGATTATTCAGCGGCGCATATTTTTCTTCGGTTTTTTGATCGATGAAATTGGATTGACGTTGCGAGAATGTCCCACGTTCAGAATCCTGACCCGACAGACGTACGGGATGACCTTCCGTAATCAGCGTTCCGAAGGCGAGATGTTCAGCCAAGCCCCAGTCAATGTCGCGACCGGATTCAATTCTCTCCGCGCGGGCCTTGATAATACGCTTGAGTGTGCGGTGCATGTTTAGCGAGTTCGGCACCGTCACGATGGACGTGCCGATTTCTTTCAGCTTTGAAATCTCTACAGCTGTATCGCCGCCGCGTTTTCCGTCTTTCGCCGTTGGCAGTGACATACCCTGCCAGACACCTTGCAACCAATCCGGTTGCTTCGTCTCATAAGATTTAGCCTCTTCAAAATCCGCATCCAACTTGGCGTAGAAATCATCGATTTTCTTCTGCGCTTCGGCTTCGGTCAGGTCGCCCTGCGCAATGAGGCGTTCCGCATAAATCTGGCGCGTAGACGGACGGCCATTGATCGCTTGGTACATGAGTGGTTGCGTGAAAGACGGATCA
This sequence comes from Litorimonas sp. WD9-15, assembly GCF_050271975.1. Lineage (NCBI taxonomy): Bacteria > Pseudomonadati > Pseudomonadota > Alphaproteobacteria > Maricaulales > Robiginitomaculaceae > Litorimonas > Litorimonas sp. WD9-15. The sequence continues at coordinate 1,470,444 of NZ_CP189850.1, read as the reverse complement.
TCACCCTCATTATGGCCGTAGCGACGGTAGCAGACGATATCGAGCACGACGTCTTTTCCGAATTTCTGGCGATATTCCGTCGCGACGCGCGCCGCGAAGACAACCGCTTCGGGGTCGTCGCCATTCACGTGAAAGACGGGCGCTTCGACCATAAAGGCCACGTCCGAACAATATTGACCGGAGCGATATTCATCCGGCGTCGTCGTAAAGCCGATCTGGTTATTGACAACAACATGGATCGTGCCGCCCGTGCGGTAGCCGACGAGCTGGCTCATCTGGAAACTTTCCATGACGACGCCCTGGCCGGCAAAAGCGCTATCCCCATGCAGGATGACCGCCATGACTTCTTCGGGTTTATGCGTGCGATATGTGCCGGAGGCCATTTGCTGTTTCGCGCGGGTTTTCCCCATCACGACGGGGGCGACGACTTCCAAATGGGACGGGTTCGGCGCGAGGGAGAGATGGACTTTATTGCCGTCAAATTCGCGGTCATCGGACACGCCGAGATGGTATTTTACGTCACCAGAACCAAAATCTTCCGCGCCCGCTGCAACACCGCCTAGAAATTCGTAAAAAATCGCAGAGTAAGGCTTCTGCATAACAGACGCCATGACATTGAGACGCCCGCGATGGGGCATGCCGAAATTGATGTCTTTCAGCCCAAGTTGACCGCCGCGTTTGATAATCTGCTCCAGCGCAGGCAGCAGACTTTCCGCTCCGTCAATGCCAAACCGTTTCGTGCCGGGATAGCGCTTGTGAATGAGTTGCTCAAAGGTCTCGCCCTCGATCAGCTTTTGCAGAATCGCAAGACGGCCTTCCTTGGAGAAGCTGATCTCTTTTTCAGGACCTTCCAGACGTTCCTGAATCCAGCTTTTCTCTTCCGGATCAGACACCTGCATGAACTGTACGCCGAGCGTTTCGCAATAGGTGCGTTTCAAAATTTCGAGGATCGTGTTTAGCGTCGCATATTCGAGACCCAAGACACCGTCGATGAAAATATCGCGGTCCATATCGTCCGGGCCAAAACCGTAACTCGCCGGGTCCAGTTCAGGATGAAGCCCCGGCTTTTGCAGACCCAGCGGATCCAGATTGGCAATCAAATGCCCCCGCGCACGGTAAGCCCTAATGAGCATGATGGCATGGAGGGAGTCCTCTGCTGCGCGCTTTATGGCATCATCGGATAGATCAGGGTTTGCCGCCTTCACTTTGGCCTGCGCCGCAGCAGGACTGTCGCCCCAATCCCCAGTCAGCGCGGCCGTCAGGTCCGGCGATGGGTCAGACGCATGTGCATCGCGCTTCCAAACCGGACCATCGGCATTCTTTTTCGCAATTGTGCGATCTTCGCCGAGAGAGGCAAAGTACTTCCGAAAAGATGGGTCCACACTGGACGGATTGGCGGCATATTTCGCCTGCATCTGTTCCAGATAGGCGGCATTTCCACCATCGAGAAAGAGTGTGTCGAGGAAATCTTGGTTCCGTTCAGAACGGTCGGTCATGCAGTGTCGCCTTGGGCTGTGCGTCTAAAATCCTTCATCGCCTCTAGCAGTGTGAAAACAAGCTGTCACCGATGGATGTGAGGTAGATGTAGAAAATACGGGCGAACGGCCAAAAGGTGCCGAAACAAAGTTAAATTGGTACAAAAAAGCCGCTTCAAATGAAGCGGCTTTGTATCTCTTATCCTACAGGCGCCCTACCCGTTCAACAGGTCCATCATCGTCACGCCGAGTTTGGCGGGAGATTGACTGACACGGATGCCCGCTTTTTCCATCGCCGCGATTTTATCTTCAGCGCCGCCTTTGCCGCCGGAAACAATCGCGCCCGCATGGCCCATGGTCCGACCCGGAGGCGCCGTGCGGCCTGCGATGAAACCGACCATCGGCTTGGAAATGCCTTTCTTGGCCATATGCGCAATATATTCCGCGGCTTCTTCTTCAGCGGAGCCACCGATTTCGCCGATCATGATAATCTGTTTTGTCTCATCATCGTGGAGGAAGAGCTCCAAACAATCGATGAAGTTCGTGCCGTTAATCGGGTCGCCGCCAATGCCGATGGCCGTGGTCTGGCCGAGGCCGACCTGCGTGGTCTGGAACACAGCTTCATAAGTCAGCGTGCCGGAGCGCGAAACCACACCACATGTGCCCTTGGAGAAAATCTTACCCGGCATGATGCCGATTTTGCACTCATCCGGGGTTAAAACGCCGGGGCAGTTTGGTCCGATGAGGCGGGACTTGGACCCTTGCAAGGCGCGTTTCACGGGGATCATGTCGGAGACGGGAATCCCCTCCGTAATCGCGATGATGAGTTCCATCTCGGCGTCAATCGCCTCGAGGATGGAGTCTGCCGCGAAGGGTGGCGGCACATAGATAACCGTCGCCGTCGCGCCTGTTGCATGTTTAGCTTCCGCCACAGTGTCATAGTTCGGGAGACCGATATGCGTCGTGCCGCCTTTACCCGGCGTCACACCCGCAACCATTTTGGTCCCGTATTCAAGGCCCTGCTCCGTATGGAACGTGCCCGTTTTGCCGGTCATGCCTTGTGTGATGACCTTGGTGTCTTTGTTGATGAGGACTGACATTCTACTTTTCCTTTGCCGCTAAGGGCGTATTTTTTGTATAAACAAAATAACTTATTTCAGGGGAACGAATTTCACGCATCACATAGACGGCATCATCTAGATTCAACATATAACGCGTCTCAATTTCGTTCTTCGCAATCTGTTCAGACACCGCCTCTTTTGCCAAATCAAAGTCTTGGCGATAGCCGTCAACATCGTCGTCAATTGCCATAATACCGCAATGCACAACTTTAGCATTACCAAGCTTACCGCTGGCCGTTACACCGAACCAACCATAGCCTTCGGGATAGGTGATATCCCAGGCTTTCACTTTTTTGACATTCGTTAGAAAATCATCAGGCGTTACGGCGTCTTTGATATCGCGATCCGCTTTGATAAATCCATCTGCCTCGAATTTAGCATTCAAGGCATTCAGGTCAGCGGAGCTATCACAAATCCTTAGAAAATCTTCAGTAATTTGAAAATCAGCTTCAGCAGCAAGCACAGCCGATGGAAAAAGAAGTATAATCACAAGACATGTGTGCTGAGTGAAAGAACGTAGCATCAAGACTACCCCTTCACCGCTGCAACGATTTTCTGCGCCGCGTCGTCCAGGTCATCCGCCGCAATGACGTTCAGACCTGAATTTCGGATAATTTCTTTACCCGCTTCGACATTCGTGCCTTCAAGGCGGACGACGAGGGGAACTTCGAGGCCAACTTCCTTGACCGCATCGACGGCGCCTTGGGCGATGATGTCACATTTCATGATGCCGCCGAAGATGTTGATGAGGATGCCTTCGACTTTGTCGTCTGACGTCAGGATTTTAAACGCCGCGACGATGTTCTCTTTCGTTGCACCGCCGCCCACATCGAGGAAGTTAGCAGGCTCTGCGCCGTAGAGCTTGATGATGTCCATTGTGGACATGGCCAAACCCGCACCGTTGACCATACAGCCAATGTTTCCGTCGAGGGCGACATAGGAGAGGTCGAATTTTTTAGCTTCGGTCTCTTTGCTGTCTTCCTCTGTGATGTCGCGCAGCTCTTGGATGTCTTTATGACGATAGAGTGCATTTTCATCGAAGCTAATTTTAGCATCGAGGCAGTGAAGACGCTGATCTTCGGTGACGATGAGCGGGTTAATTTCCAACATCGCCATGTCCTTCGCGAGGAAGCCTTCATAGAGGATCTTGCCGAGTTTTCCGGCCTGTTTCGCGAGGTCGCCTTTCAGCTCCAGCGCTTTGGACAATTTACGCCCGTGATGCGGCATGAAGCCCGTCGCGGGGTCGATGTCGAAATTAATCACTTTTTCCGGTGTGTCATGTGCGACGGCTTCGATATCCATACCGCCTTCGGTCGAGACGATGAAGGACACGCGGGATGTCTCGCGGTTGATAATGATGGAGAGATAGAGCTCGCGGTCAATGTCGGAGCCGTGTTCAATATAAAGACGGTTGACCTGTTTGCCGTGCTCGTCCGTTTGTTCAGTCACAAGATATTCGCCGAGCATTTCGCCCGCGTTTTTCACAACATCGTCGACAGAGAACGCGAGACGCACGCCGCCTTTGGCATCAGCCGGTGCACCGATAAATTTACCTTTACCGCGGCCGCCCGCATGGATTTGGGATTTGACGACCCAGAGCGGTCCGCCGAGTTTTTCGGCGGCGGCTTTCGCCTCTGACGCTTTGAAGATCGCGATGCCTTCGCTGACGGGGGCGCCGATGGATTTGAGGACAGCTTTGCCCTGATATTCGTGGATATTCATGGAGGTTCCATTTTGTGGAATTGATCGAATGTGGGGGCGTTATAACGTCCCCTGCACCCGTCGCAACCGTCCAGTCGTAACCTTTTATCAAGATTCGCATATAACGCCTATGCGAAGAAGAGCATCCACATTGTCCGCCCGGGCATGAAAGCGAAAAACCCGGGAATGAGGAGCGCGGCAAAATACATTGTCAGAACATGTCGGCGGTGGCGTTTCACATCGCCTTTGCGAATGGAGGAGATGATTTGATACATCCCGATAAAGGTGATTGGCACGAAAATATGAATCCAGGAGAAAGACCCGTCATTCAAGTCACGAATGAAAATCGCGGTTGTTGCCGTCGCGATCATCAGCAGGCCGAAAATTCGGCCTGCCAGTTTATGCGCCTTTGTTCCCTTACGCCGCATCAGGACATAGGCACCGAGGAAAAACGCCCCGATGGCGACCAGCATATGGATTTGAATGGCGAGGCTGGCTTGGGTGAAATATTCGATATTCATGATCATCTCCTTTTGGATGATCGCACTCAACCGATTCACTCGCCCTCACACCAGCGGGTTTACGCGAACCCACAGCTTCCCTTCGTGAACCGACTTGAAAAAAGACCTCCCGCCGTTCACGATACGTGAATGACAAGGCCAGAACTCCAGTAATGCCGCAGGTTTCCATACATCATATTTTAAAAGGCCTGCTCACCCCGCTTCTTGCGGGCGTCGTATTGGCCATCCTCGCGCCGTTCGGTACGAGTAGCTTTTCAGTTGCGTTCCGGTTGATCTATTGGATCGGCCTGACACTTGCGGGCGGTCTCGGCGCGATGGGGGCACATTTCATTTTAAGTCGGAAAGCGCCAGCCACATCCGTCTTGATTTGGGCCGGATTGCAATCCGCCGGCGCAACTCTGGCCGTCGCGCCATTTGTTTTTAATCTCCACACACATTCGGGTTTCGGCCCTATTCTCACGACCCTGTTTTACATCTGGGTTGTTGCAATTGTCATTACAGCTTTTGGGCAATTGGCGGGCCGCAGACATATCTCAACGGAGCCGGAGCCAAGTCGCCCCGCCCTCCTCGACCGCCTGCCAGCAAGTTTTCGTGATGCAACGCTCTACGCGATTAGTTCAGAGGATCATTATGTCCGCATTCACTCGGCAGCGGGCGAGCATATGCTGCTTATGCGGTTGACAGATGCGGAAGACCTTGCCGCGCCTCTGGTCGGGCTAAAACCACACCGCAGTTGGTGGGTCGCCGAAGCAGGCGTCGAATCGGTTACAAAATCCAGTGGAAAGACGATCATCCAAATCAAATCCGGCACAGTCGTCCCCGTCAGTCGCGAAGGCGCGAAACGTGTGAGAGAGGCCGGCTGGATTTAATCTTTCACTTGTTCGACTGTTTAACGGCCGCCTAGCGCACAAACCGTGAGTAAAAGACGACTCTCCTTAATTCAGGTCAATCATTTTGATATCTTCACCCGCCTCCAAGGTAAAAGCAGCCTCTTCAAATTCAGGCGCTGAAAAGGGATCAGACGCGTCATTTGAGAAATAATAATCCTCTGTCGGTATCCCAAAGGCCCCTATGTCCAGTTCGCCATTCCCGTTCTCATCGTGATAGAGTTTGAACGCATATTGCCCGGCGGCCAGGCCCTCAAAGACCACTTGCGTTTCAGGGCCATCAATTCTGACTTGCGCGTCCCGCAATGGCGCAGCCTCTTCATCAAAAGCGGCAGCGTCGGCATAAAGCGCGACCATCATCTGGCCCGTCGCCGCCTCATATCCCGTCACGTTTAAAACAAGTCGGGATATGTTTTGTGACATTGGCGAAGACTGCGATTCAGAGTGTTGCGCGACCGTAACGTCGGGCTGCGACGCCGCCGTCTGGCACCCCCCGAAACAGAAGCTGAGCGATAGAGTTGTGGCGAGAAAATTTAAGGTCTTAACATGTGTCATATTTTATCAACGTGTCAGGGGGCGGTTTGGTTTCAACCCCGCTGGTATTCTTTTTCAAAAAGAACCGCATCAGGTCGAAACAGACCGCAATTTCCACTTGCCCTTCCCGCCGGACAGATTTATCCGCGCCACACTTTTAAGAGAACAATCACGGCATGGACGGGTGGCTGAGTGGTTGAAAGCGCCGGATTCGAAATCCGGTATGGGTGCAAGCCCATCGGGGGTTCGAATCCCTTCCCGTCCTCCGGTTGCCTAGACCATCCCGCCATCGTCTCCTTCAAAATTCAGGATATCATCCGCGTCGAGGTCTTCGAGATCGAACCTGACGAGCCGTATGATTTCTTCCGTGGCTAAGGTCAGGACAGAGTCAGATCCGTCTTGAACGGCGCCGTCCAGTGCCGCTTGGATTTCAGCGTCTGAAAAATCTGATAGATCTAGCAAATCTGTATCGTCTTCGAAATCTTCAATAATCGTTATTCCGTCACCTAATCCGACAACGAAAATGTCTGCGCCCTCACCACCTGCTAGACTGTCCGTGCCCGCGTCGCCGGATAAGATGTCATCACCTGCATCACCCAGAAGTGTGTCATCGCCGCGGCCACCATTGACGATATTATTATCATCACCCGCTGTTATACGGTCATTGCCGTTGCCGCCGGATACAATATCTTCACCAGGTCCGCTGCGAATAGCGTCATTATTGGCGCCGCCATCTATAGTGTCGTTGCCCGCGCCTGTGAAAATTTTGTCATTACCGGAGTCACCGAAAACAACATTGTCACGGGTTCTACTTTGGATAGAGTCATCGCCTGATCCACCCCGCATGTAGTCATCACCCCTGCCGCCAAAGATGCGGTCATTTCCGGCTCCGCCCAAAATATAGTCATCACTGGCAGCGCCACTGATCGTATCATTACCGCCACGTGCGACGATTAGAGTATCTGGAAACGGTTCTCCGGTTACGATACCCGTGAAGACTTCAAGTACATTGTCCCATCATCCCCATATATACGGCTCTCAGCATCTCGAGGCTTAATGACATCACTCGATGGAGAAACGCCCGAAAATTCTACCAAGGCGGATGTGAAGGTCGGAATGTTTGCAATAAGGACATCGGGAGAAAATATCAGCGTTTCAAAAATTTCAAACTCAGGCCGATTAAATAAAAGCCAATAGTCTGCCAAAATGGAAGTCTGAAAGTCTGTTTTAAAATTTGTGGTGAAATCAACTTGCATTATTACGCTCCTAAAATGCTTGATTGACTATCTTAGATATGAGGCATCCCACAAGTTCCGAGCTTTTTTTATCCCTCTAGAAGTTAAAAACAAAAAACGGACCCGAAGGCCCGTTTGAATTTAAATGGTACGCGCAGCAGGATTTGAACCTGCGACCTGTCCATTATGAAGGGACGGCTCTAACCAACTGAGCTATACGCGCATCAGTAAAGTCGCCGTCTCAAAAGACTAATCCTTCAGCGACGGCTCCATTTCCTGGCAGTCCGCTATTATTTTCTTCACGGCATTGACCGACACCATGAACATCTCATGCTCGTCCTCGCGCAGTTTTAGCGGCATGACCCGTTCAATTCCGTCTGCACCGATCTGGGCCGGTGCGCCGACATAGAGGCCTTTGACATCGGCAATTTCGCCGTCGAGCATGACCGCGCAGGGTAGGATACGTTTCTTATCGCGCAGATAGCTGGTCGCCATTTCAATCGCGGATTCAGCCGGTGCGTAAAAGGCCGAACCATTGCCGAGCAATTTGACAATTTCGCCGCCGCCCTTGCGGGTGCGTTCAACGATGGCGTCAATCGCGGCCTGTGTGGTCCAGCCCATATCGATCAGGTCCGGCAGGTTCACACCGTTCACAGTGGAGTAACGCGTTAGCGGCACCATTGTATCGCCATGTCCGCCCAGCACCGCCGCATGGACGTCTTCAATGGAACATTCGAATTCATCGGCGAGGAAATAGCGGAACCGTGCACTGTCCAATACGCCAGCCATGCCGACAACCATATTGGTCGGAAGGCCGGAGAATTTCTGCAAGGCCCAAACCATCGCGTCGAGCGGATTCGTGATACAGATGACAAAGGCATTCGGCGCGTGAGCTTTAATGCCTTCAGCGACCTGTTTGATGACGCCGAGGTTTTTGCCGATCAGCTCGGAGCGGTCCATGCCGGGCTTACGCGGGAAACCCGCCGTGATGATGCAGACATCTGCGCCCGCGATATCGGCATAATCCGCCGTGCCGCGAATGGTGGAATCTTTACCGAAAACGGGGGCCGCCTCAGACAGGTCAAGCGCTTTACCCTTGGCCGTGCCTTCAAAGATATCGAACAGGACGATATCGCCGAGTTCTTCGCGAGCCGCGATGTGAGCCAGAGTTCCGCCGATCATACCGGCGCCGATAAGGGCGATTTTCGCGCGTGCCATAGAGAGTCTCCAATTAGGCGTTAAGTCTTGCGCGCCCCATAGCGGGCTGTGGCCACGGGGGCAATGGGTGCGAGACTCTCATTCCCGCATGGCAAGCGCAAAATACTGGCGGGTCGATGTCTCTAATTCGTAGAATCGAAAGGCGATGGATAAGGCACGCATTTTGTGTCCAGTGCCTGTTTATAGGATTTCTGACCGGCGGGCGGATTATAGGGTTTGACGGCGATGACACTCAGCATGTCATGGAGGAGCTGGTAGTCGCCTTCCGCTGTACCAATCGCCGCGACGCGTTTTTGCAATGTTGTGCAATCCTGCCCTGTCGGGCATCCATAATAGGTCGAGAATTTGAACGACTTATTCCCGCTCCAGTCATAAGAGTATTTGCCCGTGCGTTCGGCATAAAACGTCTCGTCTTCCGTCAGCTCATAATCATCACCATAGGAGATAATCTTAATCGCGGGGTTGGAGCCGTGATCATGGGTAATGGCGGGAATGGAGAGATTGAGTTCCAACATATCGCCTGCGCAATTATTGACACGGCGAATACCGTTCAAATGGGTATGACCGGACAGAATACTGACAATCTCGGAATTGGAACTTGCGACCAAATCGAGAAAGACCTTCTGCACCCAATCTCCGGACGCGCCGCTAATTTGACTGCCTGTATATTTCAGGTCCCGCGTCCAATTATAGGCGTAATCCGTGTGCCGCGTGTTCAACTCCGGTACGGTAAACCCATCCACACCTGCCGGAACATGCATCGCGATCATGACCTTTTCAGGTGGAGAGGCTTTTGAGGCCGCCTCCAATTGACCTGCCAGCCAATTCAGTTGCGCGTTCGAAGCGTCTTCCTGTGCAGAGGACCCCATACAGCCATTATAACCGCCTGTGAAAATCACCGTATTCATTGCTATAACGCGCAGTCCAACGTCACCTGCCACTGGTTTGCCCATCGGATAGACGGAATAATAGCCGTGGACCGCATCCTGACTGATAATATTCGCCTTGCCATTATAGACGGGCCATTCAGCCGGTTTTGATGCGAAGTCCAGAGGTGTCGTGTCCGCCCCGCCGGGATAATCCGCCCAGCTAAAGCTGCAATAATCGCCGCCCACCGTATCATTATTGCCCGGCATATAGAGAACGGGAATGGAGGTGCCTGAGACGATATTCGCCAAACCATCCAAGGTCGTTTTAAACTCGGACTTCCGGTTTGTCGGCGTGTCACAATGGGCGGGCAGATCGCCCGTATAGATCACGAAATCAGGTTGATGCGCCTTCACGAGTTTACCCGCCTGGGTCTGCGCCCCGTCCCAAAGCGCTTGATCTGTCTCGGTCATCCACCCGCAATATTGTTTCGAGTCGGCTTCCGTGCCGAAATGAATATCGGACAGCGCCATGAATTTGCCGGAGGACTGCGACGCGGCGGGTAAGGCACAGGCTGTCACGAGCAAGCTTACAGTTAATGCGACTGCCCATTGCCGGAAGACGGATTTTGGATATCTGGTAAAAAGAAGTTTCATATTGCGCCCCGTATATCAGACCGGAATTGGTCGATGCGTTTCATCTTTATAACACATTTCGAGTTTAGCAAATATGGAAGAGAGCGGATTTCCGGCATAGCCTTCACCGCCCCTGCCCGCTAAAGACGCGCTTATGTCACATAACACTTTCGGACACTTATTCCGCTTCACAACATGGGGCGAGAGCCACGGCCCGGCCATTGGCTGTGTTGTTGACGGCTGTCCGCCGCGCATTCCCCTGACGGAAAGCGATATTCAGGCCTTCCTCGATCAACGCAAACCCGGCACGTCGCGCTTTGTCACCCAACGCAAGGAACCCGATGCTGTGAAAATTCTCTCGGGTGTGTTTGAAGGCCAGACAACGGGGACCCCGATCTCGCTCTTGATTGAGAACACAGACCAACGCTCGCGGGATTATTCCGAGATCAAAGACCGCTACCGCCCCGGCCATGCGGATCTGACCTATGACGCGAAATACGGCATTCGGGATTACCGCGGCGGCGGACGGAGTTCGGCGCGGGAGACTGCGAACCGTGTCGCGGCGGGGGCCATTGCACGCAAAGTTCTCGGCGAAAATATTCAAATTCGCGGCTGTGTTGTCTCTATTGGCGATCAAGATATTGATCCCGCAAACTGGGATTGGGATGTGGTCAGTCAGAACCCGTTCTGGTGCCCTGACGCAAAAGCCGCCAAAGAGTGGGAGTCCTATCTCGACGCGGTGCGCAAGGACGGCAATTCAGTCGGCGCCGTCATCCATGTCGAAGCGACAGGCGTTCCCGCTGGTTGGGGCGCACCCGTTTACGGAAAACTCGACAGCGATCTCGCCATGGGGCTGATGTCTATTAATGCGGCCAAGGGTGTCGAAATCGGCGCAGGTTTTGCGGCCGCCCGCTGGTCAGGTGTCCAGAACGCCGATGAAATCCGGATGAAAGACGGACAGGCCGATTTCCAGAGCAATCATTCCGGCGGAATACTTGGCGGAATTTCTAATGGCGATACAGTCACGGCTCGCCTCGCCATTAAGCCGACCTCCTCCATGCTCACGGAAGTGAAATCCATAGACGCCAAAGGCAATGAAATCGACGTGAGAACCAAAGGCCGCCACGACCCCTGTGTCGGCATCCGCGCCGTCCCCGTCGCTGAGGCTATGATGGCCGTAACGCTGGCGGATCACATGCTCCGCCATCGTGGGCAGGTTGGCGCATAGGGCGACTGCATAGCAGAGGCTGGACGTCACACGCTAAGACCGTTAGCGGGGAGGCATGTCATATCTCCTCGCTCTATTGGTCCTCATTCTCGTGCTCTTTACCTATCTTTATCTTCGCAGCCGCAAACTTGCAGGGGCTGATCTCAGTGAATTTGATCGCGAGGTTGCGCCCTTTGCCGTCGCCAAGCCGTCCAAAGCGCTGGACGATTTGAACCAATATATCCGCGAGATGTTTGGTGGGCCGGGCGTGTCTGCCACGGCGAGATCCGGTTGGGAGGCGAAACGGGAGCGGTTCGATACGGCCGGGTTGGCCCGTACAGACTTAAAAGCCGAGTACCGCCCTGCTGAAATTGACGTCGATGGTAACACGATGACGGGCAGTTGGACGTTAGTCGAAGGCTATGACCCCGATAAACGCATTCTCTATATGCATGGCGGCGCGTTTACTGTTGGGTCCGACATTAGCCACCGCCCACTCTCTGTGGCTTTGGCGAAACGCACAAAAGCCGCTGTCTTCGTCCCGAATTACCGTCTCATGCCGGAAAATTCCCGTCGTGATACGATCACGGATTCGCGCGTTGCCTATGATTGGGTGTTGGAAAATGGCCCTGACGGTCCGGCCAAAGCCAAATCTCTGGCTCTTGGCGGGGACAGTGCAGGCGGTAATTTGGCACTGATGCTCTCGAACTGGTCCCGTGAAAACGCGGCAAGGAAACCTGATGCGGTCATCGCGTTCTCTCCGGGTGTGGACGGCACATTGTCTTCCCCATCCCTGAAATCGAATCTGGAAACAGATTTAATGTTGAAGCCGCTTTTGGGTAAACTCATGAAAATCCCGCGCATCATTCTGCTGCCCGCCATGAAGCGCCATTCCGGTATGAACCCTGCAGACCCGGATCAATCGCCCATCTTTGATGACCTCTCGAACCTCCCGCCCACGCTCATTCTCGCGGCGCAAGAGGAAGTCCTGTATGATGACGGGGCGCGCTATACGGCGAAAATGGAAGCCGCAGGGTCATCCGCTACCTTCCAAAACTGGGCGGGCGGCTTACCGCATGTCTGGCCGATTTTCGACGATAAAATCCCCGAGGCCAATCAGGCCTTGGATGGTGTCGGTGATTTTTTGAACGCGCATTTAAACGGCTAAAGACACTTAATTTTATCTGAACTGAGAATGAATTTTGAAATCAGGGTTGGTTCAAATCCACTCTCCTAAATAGGTTTCATCGGACGGGCATCTTCCCAACCGTAGCCTAGACAGGAGAAACCTGATGACCAAAACTAAAACAGTCAAAACGGCCCTCGCTGCAGTCACGCTGGCTGCGGCAACATTCGCCCTCCCCGCCACTGCTTTCGCTGGCAATTCCTATAACAAGAATTGCGCCGATACAGAAAACGCCATTCTTGGCGGTGTCGTCGGCGGCTCTCTCGGCACAGTGATCGGCGAAGAAATCGCCGGCCGCGGTGACAAGACCGAAGGCGCCATCCTCGGTGCGATTATCGGCGGCATCGCCGGTGCAGCTATCGGTGACGGCGCAAATGATTGCGAGAAAACCGACAAGCGCTACCGGACGACAAACCAGTACCCGACCCGCACGACTTACGGCAACAACAATGCCCGGGTCCAAACCGTCGGACATAAAAGCCACCGTCGCCACACGACGCATAATGATTACGGTTATAACCGTGGCTATCGCGTCGACCCGCTGGAGCGTGTCAAACGCGAGATTGAGCGGACCCGTTATGAAGGTGATCGTCTGAAGCGCGAGCTGAAATATTCCCGTGGATATCGTCCGGACCTGCGTCGTGCGATTGAGGCCAATGGCTACCGCCTGGATCAATTGAAGCGCGAGAAGCGACGGATCAAGAAATACGGCGCCGGTCGGAATGATTACCGCCGCACGGATTACCGCCGCGACGACTATCGCCAGCAAACCCGTCGCGGTCACTATCACGGCTCCTCGCGGAACCTGTGTTATGACGGACATTAGAGCCACCGGGTCTTGTCCCTAACGGGACCTGGTGGACCTCCAAAAACTTCCCGCTTGGGGAGCCTTCCAGTGGACCTAATAGCCCGGCCTGCATCTCGTAGGTCGGGCTTTTTCATTTGCGATTCCCGTGACAGGCGAAGGTTTTTGGGAACACCCTTGAATTTATGCTAGAGTAAAACCGAATGCGGCGCGAGACTTGCACATAAGCAGGCCAAACCGAAAAATGGTGGGATCGTCGGAATTTTCGGCTCCCTCAAAGACAAATCCGTTTCAGAAGACGGGTTGGCACGACAGGAGCCTGAAGACATGAAATTTTTACTTTCGACAGCCGCCATTGCGACAGTGGCCTTTTTCCCCGCGACGGCGTCCGCCCAACTGATTGGCGGCCTCGACAACAATACAGTCCTGGGCGGCACGGTTGGGGCAGGCCTTGGCAGTGTCATCGGCTCCCAAGTCGCACCGTCCGGCAATCGCACAGAAGGCGCGGCCATTGGTGCACTGGCAGGCGGTTTGGCAGGCGCAGCCTACGGCAATTCGCAATCAAGTTATTACGGCAACCCTTATGCCGGACAGTTTAACCCGGGTTTTAACGGACGCAATCTGGCGGGAACCGCGATTGGTGCCGGTCTTGGCGGCGCGATTGGGTCCAATCTTGCAGGCTCAGGCCAGCGCGAAGAAGGCACGGCGATTGGTGCAGTCCTTGGCGGCCTCGCCGGATATTCGCTCTCTAACCGCAGCGCAAATGGACGGTCCAATGCACGCTATAGCGGCGGTCCCGTTTACGGTGCACCCGCGCCTTATGGTGCTTATGGCGGCGGATATGCAGCGCCTGCTGCAAATTATAATGTAACCCTGCCCGGCACATATCGCGGACAAGCTTACCGTGGCGCGCCTGCCCATGCGCCTGCGCCGCAATATGTCCCCGGTGGCTATGTGGCAGGTCCGGTCATTCCCGTCACAACCTACACGACGCCGCGCGTGCAGCCGGTACAAACCCGCGTCATCCGCCAGCGTATTCGCGTCGAGCCGGAGATCGTTCGTCGCGAGCGTGTGGTTGTTGATCAGCCCTGCCCGTCCGGGACAACACAACAATCCGATGGGTCCTGCCTCAGTGCGCCACGTGTTGTACGGGCGCCAGCGCCAACAGTTATTCCCTCAAGCTGTCCCACAGGCACAACGGATATGGGCAATGGGACCTGTCAGGAACCTGCCCGCACAATCTTAGGCGCAGCCCCGATTGTTATTCCACAGAGCTGCCCCGCAGGCACAACGGACCTCGGAAACGGCACTTGCCAAGAACCTCCGAAAACAGTCATGGGCGCAGCTCCTATTGTCATTCCCGCCACTTGCCCCGCCGGAACGACGGATATGGGCAATGGCACATGTCAGGAACCCGCGAAAACAGTGATGGGTGCGGCGCCGATTGTTATCCCTTCCGCCTGTCCCGCGGGCACAACAGATCTCGGCAACGGGACCTGTCAGGAACCGCCCAAGACGATTCTCGGCAGCGCACCGATCGTCGTCAACCAAGCCTGTCCCGCGGGTACAACCGATCTGGGTAATGGTACCTGCGAAGCGCCGGTCCGCATTGTTGAGCAGGCACCGGTTTATGTTCCGTCTACACCTGTCACACCGACATGTCCGACTGGCACCTATTATAACGGCTCTGTTTGTTTGGATGAGAGCCCTGCCGTTATCATTGAGGAAACCATAACAGGCGGAGAGTATTGCTATGGCGACGGAAAAAGGATGTATGATGAAACTGGGCGCGTTATTCCAGGTTACCGCCACGATGCGGCGACCTGTAAAAACCCCCACTAAAGTACAATCGGGCTGAACCGAAAGTTCGCGGGACGGGCTACCCCACATTGTCCTAACGCGTGCAGAGCGCTCCGTCGAAAGGCGGGGCGTTTTTCGCATGTAAACGGGACTCAGTTCCGGATTTGCAAAATCCACCACTTTTTGTCATACGTTTATAAGTCATTAAGACTAGGTACAGCTCAACGTCTGTAGGGAGACGGTACCATCCAGAACGCACGGCAGTGTTATATCTGCCGTTTTGGACGAAAGGACCCTGTTATGCGTTTTTCCACGACTTTTAAATCAGCCGCGATTATCATGGCGGCCACCGCCGTCAGCTTTGCCGCGCCCGCCTCAGCCCATGATAATGGCTATCAACACCGTCACCAAAGTAATGGCGATGACCAACTACTCGGCGGGGCGATTGGTGCCATTGCAGGCGGCGTCCTCGGCAGCCAGCTTGCCGGCAATGGCGCACGTACGGAAGGCTCCGTCCTTGGCGCTGTGATTGGGGGTGTCGCAGGCGCAGCGATTGCCAGCGACGGCAGCAGCAACCGCGGCTATCACAGTAATGGTGGTTACTACCAGACCCAGCATCGCGGCGGTTATTACAACCCGCAAACGGGTTACTATAATAATGGCGGCTATTATCAGCAGCCCGCACAAACCTATTATAATCAGGGTTATGCGCCGCAGGGATATTATAATTACCCAACGCGGACTTATACGACGACGACTTATCGCGCGCCGTCTTATTCCTATCACCGTCCGGCCTATAATCCCTATTACCGCGCCCCGCGCACGGGGATTTCGATTAATATTAATACGGGCAATCGTGGATATCGGAATCGGGGATATCGCAATCGCGGATATTCAAACCGCAACTTACGACATCGTAACCGCGGACATCAGCGTCATTATCGACGCCGTGGCCACTAGGCTCTCTAGACCCCGCTTTTTCAGCGGGGTTTTTATGGGCGCCGTGCGTGAAGCAGGTATTCCGTATTGCCGGACCCGCCCTTGATCGGCGAGAGGTCGGTCGCAACCACCCGCCAGCCCTGCGCAATGGTCCAGCGTTTCACATCGTCCAGCGCACGTAGACCAAGCTCTTCGGTTTTGACGAGGCCGCCTTTGCCAAGACCAACTTTCCCGACTTCGAATTGCGGCTTCACGAGGGTGATGAGGTCTGCGGTCGGTGCAGCCAAACGCAGGGGGATTTCGAGGACCTTCATCGCGGAAATAAAACTCGCATCACACACGACAATATCCGGCGCAGGATCAAAGTCAGTCGGAGAGAGCGTGCGGGCGTCCCGCCCTTCCATAGAGAGAATGTGCGGTTCGCCGTGTAAATCACGGTGCAACTGTCCATGGCCGACATCCACGGCATAGACTTTGGACGCCCCGCGCGAGACGAGGACTTGCGAAAAGCCGCCTGTTGAGGATCCAACGTCCAGCCCCGTCCGCCCCATCACATCTACGCCAAATGTTTTCAGCGCATGGTCCAGTTTCATCCCCCCCCGTGAGACCCAAGGATGTTCCCGTCCTGCAGAAACAGACGCGCCCTCCGCAATCTTCTCGGACGGCTTTTTGAGCGTGCGTCCATTCACAATAACTAAGCCGGCCTTAATCGCCGCCTGCGCCCGCGCACGGGAGTCGTAATGTTTGTGAAGGGTCAGATATTGGTCAGCACGCATGGGGAGATATCAAACAGTACTTTCCTTCTCCCATAGAGGGAGGGTTTATTAAGCCAATCCCTGCATTCCGGCCACATCACGGCCAATGACCTCGAACACTTTTTCAACAATGGCATCTGCATCCAGTCCGGCTTGCTTATACATCAGGGCGGGGCTGTCTTGGTCGATATATAGATCGGGAAGGGTCATGGTGCGGATTTTGACGCCATTATCCAGGCGTCCGGCATCGGCCAGAGCGTGGAGACAGAACGCGCCGAACCCGCCCACAGATCCCTCTTCAATCGTTATGAGGACTTCATGTTCATCTGCGAGACGGCAGAGCAGGTCTGTGTCGAGCGGCTTAGCAAACCGCGCATCCGCGACCGTGGTCGACAGGCCGAGTGTTTCGAGTTGTTCCGCCGCTGCCATCGCTTCCGCGAGACGTGTCCCATAGGAAAATATAGCGACACGGGTGCCTTCACGTAAAATTCGACCTTTGCCGATTTCGAGCGGTTGCGGGTTGGGATCAATCCCGATGCCTGTGGCTTCACCGCGCGCATATCGGAACCCTGTCGGACCGTCATCGCGGGCGACCGCCGTTGCGACCATCCGCGCGAGCTCGTTTTCATCCGCAGCCGCCATAAGGACCATATTCGGCAGGCAGCCGAGATAGGCAATATCAAACGCACCCGCATGGGTTGGGCCATCTGCCCCGACGAGGCCCGCCCGGTCCATCGCGAAACGCACGGGCAGATTTTGCAGCGCAATATCATGCACAACTTGGTCATAACCGCGTTGCAGGAAGGTCGAATAAATCGCGCAGAACGGTTTGTACCCATCCGCCGCGAGGCCGCCCGCAAAAGTCACGGCATGTTGTTCGGCGATGCCGACATCGAACATACGGTCAGGGAAGACCTGTCCGAATTCTTTCATGCCCGTCCCGCCCGGCATGGCCGCCGTGATACCGACAATTTTGTCGTCCTTGCGCGCCTCTGAAATCAGGCTCTCGGCGAAGACTTTGGTATAGCTCGGCGCATTGGCTTTGGCTTTAGACTGTTCACCCGTGACGACGTTGAATTTCGAGACGCCGTGATATTTATCGGCGGAGTTCTCGGCGGGGGCGTAGCCCTTCCCCTTTTGCGTGACCACGTGAATGAGGACCGGGCCCTCCTTCATCTTCTTCACATTTTCCAAAACAGGGACGAGCGCATCAAGGTCATGTCCGTCCACGGGTCCGACATAATAGAAGCCGAGTTCTTCGAACCACGTTCCGCCCATAAACATACCGCGCGTATATTCTTCGGCGCGTTTGGCGGTCGTCTTAATCGGGCGCGGGGCATTGGCGATGGCGGATTTCGCGGCAGAGCGGAGCGTTTGATAACCGCCACTGCTAACTGTGCGGGAGAGGAGATGGCTCATCGCACCGACAGGCGGGGCAATAGACATATCATTATCGTTCAGGATGACAATCTGGCGCGAATCCGTGGCGCCCGCATTGTTCATGGCTTCATAGGCCATACCCGCCGTGATGGACCCGTCGCCGATCACCGAGATGATGTGATTATTCCGACCATCCAGATCGCGGGCCGTGGCAAAGCCCATCCCTGCGGAAATCGAGGTCGAGCTATGTGCTGCGCCAAAGGGATCATACTCAGATTCTGCGCGTTTCGTGAAACCGGACAGGCCACCGCCCTTGCGCAGGGTGCGGATCCGGTCGCGACGTCCCGTCAGGACTTTATGCGGGTAACATTGATGGCCCACGTCCCAGATCAGCTTGTCATCCGGCGTATCGAACACCGCATGAATGGCGACGGTCAACTCGACCACGCCCAGACCCGCGCCCAAATGCCCGCCCGTAACAGAGACGGCATCGATGACCTCTGTGCGGACTTCATCGGCGAGTTGCTTGAGCTGGTCGCGCGAAAAGCCTTTCATATCGGCCGGAATTTTGACGGTATCGAGAAGCGGTGTTTTAGACATATTATCCTCGGGCATGCGCCCTAAAATCCTTGTTCGCGGCTTAGTGCTGACGTTCCAACACAAAGTCCACAGTCTCGCGCAAAGTTTGCGCATCTTTACCCCAGGGTTCAAGGTGATTCATCGCCCGTTCGCCCAAGTCCTGCGCCCGCTTTCGCGCACCTTCGAGGCCTAAAATAGATACGAATGTGGCCTTTCCTAGATTTGCATCTTTGCCGACGGCCTTGCCCACAGTCTCCGCATCGCCTGTCACATCGAGGATATCGTCCTGAATCTGAAAAGCGAGCCCCATGTCAGTTGCATAGCCGGACAGCGCGGCAAGCTGCTCTGCACTTGCGCCTGAGACATATCCTCCCGCCCGCACGGCAAAATCAATTAACGCGCCGGTTTTCATGGCTTGAAGTTCCGTGATGAGGGCCTCATCGCGTTCGCCCTCGGCGACAGTAATATCAACAACCTGTCCGCCAATCATACCGGACATACCGCCGGAAATGGCAAGTTCTGTTACGAGTGTTGCACGGATGAGCGGGTCTATGTCCAGTTCGCCGAGAATACCGAAACTCCGCGTGAGCAGCGCATCCCCCGCAAGGACGGCAATCGCCTCGTCATAAGCTTTATGCACAGTCGGCTTCCCGCGACGTAGATCATCATCATCCATACAGGGCAGATCGTCATGGACGAGACTGTAGACGTGGAGACATTCCAGCGCACAGCCGACGGTCAGCGCCGCCTCAATGTCACCGCCCAACATGCGGGCGGTTTCCACGACGAGGAACGGGCGCAGACGTTTCCCCCCACCCAGCGCAGCGTAACGCGCGGCGTCATAGATCACGGATTGATGGCCGGTGGGTTGCGGAAGAAGTTGGTCCAGACGCGACTCAACCAGAGTCGCGACCTCGCGCAAACGCGTCGGGAAATCAGGTGTTGTAGAGTTAGAGAGAGCGGCGAGTGGCATTAATTATCGAACGCTTCCGTACTCGCCGCGCCCTTCCCGTCCAGGACGATTTTCTCGACCTTCATCTGCGCGGATTTCAGCTTGCCTTCGCAATGCGCTTTCAACTTTGCGCCGCGTTGATAGATGTCGATAGATTCCTCTAACGGGGCATCGCCTCGCTCGAGGCGGTCCACGATCCCTTCGAGTTCTTTGAGGGCGTCCTCGAAACTCATATCTTTTATGTCACTCATTTTGTCGTCCTGACCATCTTGCGGTGATTCCAATGGAGATCACCATTTTGCGACGCGCATTTCCACCCCTGCTTCATCAAAGATCCCTTGACCATGCGGTTAAACCACCCGTGACCGGAGACATAAACGACTTTTCCGCCCGCTGCCGCGTCACCCAGCGTTTTCGCGGCGGCGTTCGCGCGCGCGCGGGCTGTGCCGTGGCTCTCCATACCGTCGGACCAGCCGATAAACCAGACGACGCGCGACCACGTCCCCCAACTTTTAGGGCGGAGTTTCAGCGGGATTGGCGGCGATGGCAGTGGGGCCTCAACAAGATCCGCTAAAATCACATCCGGTTCCCGCCCTGCAGCCAGTCGCAGAGATTCGATCGCACGACGCAGGGGAGACGAATAAAAGACATCTGCTTTCTCTGCCCACTTCCTGACCTTTTTCGGGACCTTCTGATTGGGCACAATCCCACCTTCGTCATATCGCGCCCACCAGTCGCGATATTCGCGCGAGCTGAGACGGACCTTGCGCGAGAGCGCAGGCTTTCCGTGACGGACAAGTATGATAACGTCTTCGGACATAAGGTGCGATACAGGCAGTTTGTCGCAGAGACTAGAGTTTTTCCATCCAACGACCCTTGGGCGGGCAATAAAATTCGAGATCGCGGTCACAACGTTTAAAGCTGAACATCATTCGGTCAGCGCGGCCCATGACATTATTCATCGGGACAACACCCAGCCCGATACGCGACCGGCTATCCGTGGAATTATCCCGGCCATCCCCCATGAAGAACAGGTGCTCGTCCGGAACAATAAAGGCCTCTGTGTCATCCAGATTTCCGCGATCTGTTTGCTCGTATATCAGGAACACGTCCTCTGATCCCGGCAAAGACTGTTCATAGACATCTACTTTGACCTGACGCTGTCTCGGATGATCAAGATAAACACGGGTCTCGACCTTGTTACGCGCGACAAGCTCATCGTTGATATAGAGCTGTCCACGCCGCATCTGAATCTTATCTCCCGGTAGCCCAATCGTGCGCTTAATCATCACCATGCCCGTTTTGTGATTGCGGAAGACAACGATGTCCCCGCGTTCGGGTAAGCGAGAAAAGATACGACCCTCCGGCAGGGGCAAGTTGTGCAAGAGATAAGGCAGCGAATGTTTAGAATAGCCATAGGCGAATTTCGAGACATAGAGATGATCGCCGACTTCTAATGTCGGCTGCATCGACTCGCTCGGGATTTTGAAATGGCCCCAGACAAGTGTGAGAAAGGCAATGATGACGGCAAAGAGTTTTGCGAAGAATTTGAACTCACTCCACAGCCATTGGCCCGGTGAGGGTTTCTCCTCAACGTCTGCCTCTTCTGTCTCAGGATTTTCAATCTTTTCTGACATGACGTGGATGTGCGCGATGGTCCCAACGCTTTCAACTATATTTTGCGGTTGGAACCCCCTAAATAGGACCAGAAGGATATACGCCATGAAACACATTTTCGTCAGCTTTACCGCCCTCGCCCTCACGGCCTGTGCCACGCCGCCTGTCCTGGATGTCGCGCAAGCGCCTGCCGGGCAATATGTATTGGACCCGAGCCACACATCCGTCACGTGGTCGCTCTCTCATGCGGGCCTGTCCTTTTACACGGCGCGGTTTGATGATGTGACGGGAACCTTAGATTTTAATCCTGACAGGCCGACAGCCAGTAAGATGGACATTCGCATCGACCCGATGAGTGTCTCAACAGGTGACCCGGACTGGGACGAGACCCTCGCCACATCCGGCAATTATTTCGACGCGGACACCTATCCGGATATTAGATTTGCCGTGACCTCATCCACTCAGGAAACAGCGACGACGGGTACTGTCACAGGTAATTTGACCCTGCGCGGCGTCACCAAGCCCGTGACATTGGACGTGATCTATAATGGGGCAGGCAAGAGTTTCGGCAATCCCGGGAAGACATTGGGTTTCTCCGCGACGGGGACATTTAACCGCTCGGATTGGGGGATGGATTATCTCATCACGCTCGCCAATATTGGCGATGAAATCACGCTGCGGATAGAAACAGAATTTAACGAAGCGCAATGACGGACTATGCGGATATCAATGAAACGCTAAGTTCCGGCGGTGTCTTATTGCTGCCGACGGAAACCGTTTACGGCCTCGCCTGTGTGGCCGCCGACACGGCTGCCGTGGATAAAATCTACGCGGTTAAGGGGCGTGATTTCGAGAAGCCCCTCGCCGTTTGCGTCAAGGATTTGGCCGAGGCTGAAACACTCGGCCTCTTGGATGAAGCGGCGCGGGAACTCGCCATCCGGCATTGGCCTGGCAGCTTGACACTTGTGGTCAAAGCCCGCCCTGAAATAGTCTTGGACCCACGCTGTCTTTCAGGGCGCGGGCAAGATGTCACGATTGCCCTACGCTGTCCCGAAGCAGCATGGCGCGAGAGTTTAAACGGCCCTCTCGCCCTGACGAGTGCCAATCGCTCAGGACAACCGGATTGTGTCAATTACGAGAGCGCTATGGCTGAATTTGATGGGGAATTAGATGGCGCACTGATGTCCGATACTCCGCTCTCAGGGGCCCCATCGACAATCGTTTCGGTTATGGGGGCTGACTTCAAAATTCTTCGCCAAGGCACCCTCGCCGTCACAGAGATAAACTCATGAGTGCAGGCATCGAAGCCCTGAAAGCCGCCCTGCCGGACGGTGCGTGGACGCAGGATATGGACCTTATCGATCCGCATCTGCGCGAATGGCGGGATAAATATTTCGGCACAACGCCGCTCATGCTGACCCCGCGTATGACAGAAGAAGTCGCCAGTGCCGTCAAAATCTGCGCTGCGCATAAGCTCGCAATTATGCCACAGGGCGGGAATACCGGACTCGTCGGCGGGAATACACCGCAGGGCGAAGTCCTCCTCAGCCTCAAGAAAATGAACGCCATTCGCGACATCAACACAACTGCAAACGCGATGACCGTCGAAGCCGGCGCAACGCTGCAATCCGTATTAGACGCGGCGGATGAGGCGAGCCGCAAATTCCCCCTTACACTGTCCAGTCAGGGCAGTTGCACGATTGGCGGGGTCCTCTCGACCAATGCGGGCGGGAACCATGTTCTAAAATATGGAACCACAAAAGAATTGGTCTTTGGCGTCGAAGCCGTATTGGCGGATGGGTCGATTTTCAACGGACTGACCAGCCTTCGTAAGGATAATACAGGTTATGACCTGAACCGTCTCTTCCTCGGCGCGGAAGGGACGCTCGGCATTATCACGGCGGCGACGCTGAAGCTTTTCCCTAAGCCCGGCTATGTGCAACGCGCCCTGCTCGGCCTCGATAGCGCGGCGACAGCAGTGTCCCTACTCGAAGATTTCCGCGCGGGCGGGCGCCTCGCCATGTTCGAGGTTATGCCGTCTATTGGCTATCGCGCCGTCGTCGATAATTTCGATATGGTCCGCGATCCTTTTGCAGATCAACATGCGTGGTACCTTCTTTGTGATTGGGAAGTCGAAAGCCCCGAAGACGGCATGGCGGTTGCGGAACGGGTCATTGGCAAAGCCTTTGAGGACGGCCACGTCCAAGATGCCGTCATCTCGCAAAATGAAACACAGGCCGCGGATATTCTCTCCATCCGTGAACATATGTCGGCGGGTCAGAAATTTCTTGGCGGGTCAATTAAACACGATATTACTGTGCCAATTGACTGCATTCCGGAATTTTTCAAACAAGCCGACGCCGCCATGCAACGCGTCGTCCCCGGCTGCCGTCCCGTAGGGTTTGGGCATTTTGGTGACGGAAACATTCACTACAATATCGCCCAGCCGGAGGACGCGGACCGTGAGGCCTTCCTGAAAAATTGGGACGCGCTCAGCCAACCCATCTTCGATATTGTCGACGCGCTGGGCGGGTCGATTTCCGCCGAACACGGGATCGGAATCATGAAACGCGAGGACCTGGCGGAGCGCGCCTCACCCGTGAAGATGAAACTACTCCGCGCCGTCAAAGAGGCTCTGGACCCGGACAGGATCATGAACCCGCGGGTTATGGTCTGACAAAACTGTGAACAATTGAGACTCGCAATATTGAGTCATCCTTCCTAGTTATATCTCTCAACCAACCCACGGATACAGACGGCATCCCGCTGTCGATCTCATGAGGAGGCCACTATGCTGACCTTACTTTCCCCTGCCAAGAAAATGAATATGGACCCGGCCGAGACCGATGTCCCCAAAACCCGTCCGCGTTTTGAGGCGGACACGCGCGAGCTGGCAAAGCTCGCCAAAACAAAAACACCCGCCGATCTTAAAGCCTTGATGCATATTTCGGACAATCTCGCCAATTTAAACGCGGAGCGGTTCCAAGCCTTTAATTTGGATGGTAAATCCAACTCGGCCAAATCCGCAGGTCTTGCCTTTGACGGCGATGTATATTGGGGATTAGAGGCAAAAACATTGTCTGACGATGATTTGGAATATGCGCAAGACCGCGTACGAATCCTCTCCGGCCTCTATGGCATTCTCCGCCCGATGGACCTCATCCAACCCTACCGTTTGGAGATGGGGACGAAGTTTGAGAATGATCGCGGCAAGAACCTCTACGCCTTTTGGAAAGACACGCTCGCCCCGTCCCTGAATGCGGAACTCGCGGAGCATGAAGACGGTACGATCGTCAATCTGGCCTCCAACGAATATTTCAAGGCCGCAAATACGAAAGCCTTAAATGCCCCGATTATCTCTGCCAAATTCATGGAAGAGAAGGACGGCAAATCCCGTCCCATCCAATATTACACGAAATTTGGACGGGGCCTGATGACGCGTTGGATCGTGCAAAACCGCGTGGACCGTGCCGAAGGCCTGAAAGACTTTGACTTGGAAGGGTATAAGTTTGATCCCAAGCGTTCAGACGCAGACACGCTAATCTTCGCAAGGCCACAGCCTCCAAAGAAGAGTTAAGAATAAGAGAGCCAATATTTTGAAAGATAACCTGTCGAATTTCGAGCAGACGAAAGCTGACAGCCCGTTGAAATATACGCTCACCGATTGGTGGGCGGTTATCAAACGCACATTTTTCGCGTCTCAATATGACAATGTCACCGTTATCGCGGCGGGTGTCGCATTTTTTTCCCTGCTTGCCGTCTTTCCGCTCATTTCTGCGGCACTTTCAATTTTTTCCTATTTTGCCAATCCCGGGAATGTGGACGGTATTACACAAACGGTTGCCTCACTCATGCCGGGCGAAGCTTATAAAATTATCGAAGACCAAATTTCGAGTGTTTTAAATGCGGATCGCAGCAGTATCAGCCTCGGCATTATAATTTCAATCCTGCTGGCCTTCTTTGCCGCCGGTGCCGGAATCCGTGCGATGATGCGGGCGATGAATGTCGCCTATGAAGAGGTCGAGTCGCGAAATATTCTGATCTTCTATCTCTATGCGGCCTTGATGACGCTGGGCAGTCTCGTCTTTGTCTGGCTCTCACTCTTTGTCATTATCGGCATTCCTACCGCGCTCGCCTTTCTGCGTTTAAACGGGATTGAGGATGTCACGGCACGCGTGCTGCCATGGATCCTGCTCATAATCGTGTTCTGTTTTGCGTGTGGGGTTATGTACCGCTTTGGCCCGTCCCGACGTCCGGCCCGCAAACGCTGGATTTATCCCGGCATTGTCTTTGCCATGATCAGTTGGATGATCATGAGTTACGGCTTTTCCAAATTCGTGCAGTATTTCGGGAATTATAACGAGACGTTTGGCGGCATTGCCTCCGTCATTATTCTCCTCGTTTGGCTCTGGCTTACGGCGACTGTTATTATTGTCGGCGCGCAATTAAATTCTGAACTTGAACGTCAAACCATTGTCGACACAACGCGGGGACCGGCCCGACCGCTCGGCTCACGGGGCGCGGTCATGGCCGATTTCGTTGCGAAACTCACACGCCGCAAGGATGCGATGATCGAAGTTTCAAATCCGGAAGGCCCCGAAGGTACCGATATGACCGTCGCCACACCACCGCAAGTTCCCGGTCCAACAGCTGACGGCACGTCTACAACAAATTAAACATTTACGGCTGGACGCACCAAGTCAGGATTGTCATTACGCGCATTTCCAACGGCGGCGCCAATCTCATAATGACCAAGGTCTCTTGCGCCTAATTTCGTCTCTAAAATAAGGTCAGGGTTAGCATTGGCGTCCAGCCAGTTATCCCAGTTCTCCTCGGGCAATCGCACCGGCATCCGGTGATGTAGGTGTTTGATATCACCCGTCGCGGCTGTCGTCAGGATCGTGCAGGAGAGCAGCTCTATCCCCTCATCCACGCGCCAATGGTCCCATAATCCGGCCATCGCGAAAATCTCTTCGCCGACCTTGTCCGAATCCTCAAAAATGAAATGCGGTTGCTTAACCTCTTTTCCGTTTGGCATCTCAATGCGTTCCCATTCATACCATCCGGTTGTCGGGATCAGGGCGCGACGTCTCTTATAAGGCGTGCGGAAACTCGGCTTGTCCTTCGCCGTCTCCACCCGCGCATTAAACATCGGACGTCCCTCCGGCGGTTCCTTTCGCCAAGACGGGTGCAGGCCCCAGCGCATGGGGACAACGGCCCGCTCTCCCGCGCCGTTCAAAGCGATGACGGGCACGACAGTGGCGGGTGCGATATTATATTTCGGCTCCCAATCCCAAAGCCCTTCCGAGCTTTTTTTCGCCCCAAAGCGGGCCGCAATTTCGGCCAAGTTCCCCGCTAATGTGTAACGTCCGCACATGGGGTCGCTATAAGCGGCAAGAGCGCGTAAGGGAATTGAGGATGAGTATTGTACGAAAAAATTGTGTGGGCGTTGTCTGTATCAAGGAAGATTCTGTCCTGTTGATCCAACGCGGCACCGCCCCGCGAAAGGGCGAGTGGTCCATTCCCGGCGGGCGGATAGAACCGGGCGAAACGGAAGCCGAGGCTTCATTGCGTGAACTGTCCGAGGAGACGGATGTCACGGCTGAACTGCTGACAAAAATCACAGTCCTGAATGCGGATTTTGAAGGCTTCCAGTACCGCCTACATGACTATCTCGCGCGGTGGACTGGTGGTGAACCGCGGGCCGGAGATGACGCGGCTCAGGCTCGCTTTGTCCCGCTGAGTGAGATTGACGCGCTCGGCATGTGGCCGGAAACTGTGCGGGTTATTCGCGAGGGTTATGCGAAAATGGCTTTGTTTTCCGGACAGGCTGCGTAAATTGAACCTGTGAAACAGTGGTTTGCATATCTCGCGATGGGTTTGGCCTTACTCGCCGCGCCCGCTTATGCGCAGGATGCCAGCGCGGAGAAGCCGTTGACGGAACGTGAAAAGCGCGCCGCCGCTGCGAAAGCCCGTGAAGCGGCCGAGCTCCGCGTCGAAGAAGACATGGTCACAATGACCAGCCTCGTCGAAGCCCTATCTAAAAATCTCGGCCAAATTCATTATCTGCGGACGCTTTGTTTCGGTCCAAATGATCAGAAATGGCGCGACTATGCCACCAATATGATGGACATCGAATCGGATGGCGATGACGAACGCAAACGTCAACTCGTCCGCGCCTTTAATGCCGGGTATTATAAGGAACAGGAACGTCACGACGCCTGTTCCAATCAAGTCTCCGTCGATGTTGCGGCCTTGGCTGAAAATGGGCGTCACATCGCCTCAATGCTCGGCGATCCATACCGGGAGCAGTAAATGGCTGTACAATTCCTCATCCCCCTTGCCGTGGGCGCATTGGTCCTCGCAGGCTGTACAAAAGCGGTGACGGAGGTCAGAAAATCCCGTCCATTGGCGACGTTGGAAGGCAGCGAATGGAGCCCGCTCACCCCCGGTGCGACAGAGCAATTCGTGGCATTTAAAGCAGGCGGCGACATTGCCGGAAACGGAGGCTGCAATAATTTCTTCGGTCAATATACGCAGGACGGCCCAAAACTCACGATTGGCGCCCTGGCTAGTACGAAGAAAATGTGCGCCACCGGTATGGAAGACGAAGCCGCCTTTATGAAAAACCTCCAAGACACACGTCGCGCCGAAGCCACACATAAATCGCTGACCCTTTACGGGGCGGAGGACAATATTCTTATGGAGTTAAAACGGCGCGATTGGGATTAGTCTAGGAGGGTATCAGTCTACTCTTCCGCGAATCCATAACTCAATTGCACGCCGTCAATAGGCGGGTTTGGATATCTGGTTTCAACGGTTTTGACATCGCCCGCTGCGATTGTGCCCGTTTCAACATACCATTCCGCAACGGCTTCCCCGCTGCGGTTATGCAGGCGGAAGCCGAGATAAGAGGCGAGTTTTGTGTCACCCGTTAGGTTTTTAATGGATGTTTTCACGAAGAGCACGGGCTCACCCTCAACTAAAAGCGTTTCCGTTTCGGGTGATGCGATATCCAAACCACCCTGTTTCACGGGAATGCCGAGACTTTGATAGACACTTGCGGCAATCGGTGTGCGGTTCACGATGTCCTGCCGTTTGACAAAGGCGAGGATCGCCGCCGCGATAAGGATAGCAATCGTGACCGCCCAGATCAGGAAGATGACCCGTTTGCGGCGCTTCAGCTTTTCTGCATCAGCACGGTCCCGTAGAGCAATATGAGCCCCAGCAGGGGCGACGTCACCAAAAGCCAACTCCGCCTGCGGGTCGGGCGTGATTTCGATTTCAGGCTCAATCAAAACGGTTTGGTTATCCTCAAGCGCCAGCGCATCCGGATCAACCGTCTCTGCCGCCGCAAACCAAGTTGTTTCGCATTTGGCACAGCGCACCGTCCTACCATTCGGGCCAATTGACCCCTCTTTCGCGATATAACGAGTGGAACATTCGGGACAGGTCAGTATCATAGAGTTTCAAACGTTTCGCGATTCAGCCAAAGGAACATGCACTCGTGCCACAAACGGCCCCAATGTCAAACCTCCCGGACCTCGTCAATTTTGAACGGGTCGCGCTGCGCTATGGGCGCGGGCCGGAAGTTCTGACCGATGCAACGCTTGACCTGCCACAGGGGAGTTTCACCTTTCTGACGGGTCCGTCGGGCGCGGGGAAATCGACCCTGCTCAAACTCTGCTATCTCTCGCTGATTCCGTCACGCGGCCTCATCCGCATGTTTGGTCGCGACAGCTCCGGCCTGTCCTATGCGGAACGTCAAGCGATCAAGCGACGCATCGGCGTTGTCTTGCAGGACTTTCACCTTATTGAGCATCTGAGTGTTTACGAGAATGTCGCCCTGCCCCTGCGCGTGTCCGGACAATCGCGGGCCAGTTACAATGATGATGTCGTCGAATTACTGCAATGGGTCGGGCTCGGTCACCGGATGCAGGCCTTTCCGTCGACCCTCTCGGGCGGGGAGAAGCAACGTGCCGCGATTGCACGGGCCGTGATTGCCAAGCCGGATCTTTTGATTGCAGATGAACCGACGGGGAATGTGGATCCCGTCATTGGTCGCCGCCTGCTGCGGCTGTTCTCGGAAATGAACCGCATGGGCGCAACGGTCCTGATCGCGACGCATGACACGCATCTGATCGACGAGTTGGATGCGCGGGTTTTGCGGATTGAGGATGGACGTGTGTTTAAGGGGAAACCCGAATGAATACGGTGACTTCAGCATTCATTGGCGGGGAAGCCCCGCTCCTACCGGACCGCGTCAAGAATACGCGCGCGCTCTGGGTCGTGTTGATTATCATGGCATTACTGGCGGGGTTCGCGCTTCTCTTTGCGCGCGGCGCGATGCGTCTTTCCGGCGATTGGCAAACGCAGCTTTCCGGAACGCTGACCGTGCAAGTCCTGTTGGAGAGTCAATCGGAGTGGGAGGACCGAACCCGCACGGCGCGGGATGTCCTTTCCGGCACACTCCCCGGAGCGGATATCGCGATTGTTCCGCAATCCGAGTCCCACGCCCTGTTGCAGCCCTGGCTGGGCAATACGGTTTTGCCGGAAGATTTACCCGTGCCGGGCTTGATCGAAATTACCGGAGAGACGCTGTCGGCCAGCCGCGTTCAAACAGCTTTGGACGGCGCGAATATTTCCGCCAATGTCGATGATAATTCCCGCTATGCCGATAATTTGCGCGGCACGGCCCGACGCCTCGTCGCAATCGGGATCGGGGTTTTGATTTTGATTTTAACAGCCGGACTCGCCGTGAATATTTTCGCGACGCGGGCGGGGATGACGGCGCAGAAAGAGATTATACGCGTCCTCGTTCAAGTTGGGGCGACGGATAGTTTTATCGCCAAACTCTTTGTCGGACAGGCGGCAACTCGCGGCGCGGTCGGGGCTGCAATCGGCCTTGTCGGCTCGGCCATTATCTGGCTGGTTCTGTCTATGACGGGGGATTGGGGTGGCCTAGGTTGGACAGGATTTAGCGCGGGGTTACTGGACTTCGTCTGGCTGATCGGTCTTGGGCTCGTCTTTGCGATCATCTGCGCCATGGCCGCCGGACTGACCGCCAGTCGCCAGCTCGCCTATGAGCGCAAACGCCTGTGAGACGTCGGGTCGATACTTTGGAAAAGCCGTCAAAGCGGCGGGGTTGGGCGAAGTTTTTCCTTTTCCTGCTGATCGGGTCGCTCTCACTTTTACTCGGCGGTTTCCTCTCTTTTGCCCATCATGTGGACGGTATAAAACCGCCCGCCACGCTGTCCTCCGCTGACGGAATCGTCGTCTGGACGGGCAAGGGCGGCGGGCGTTTGCAGGCGGGTGCGGAGTTGCTCGCGCAGAAAAAAGGCGAGCGGCTGCTGATTTCAGGTGTCAATGAGAGTAATGATATCGCCGCCATTCGCGAATTATCGGGCTTATCGCAAGACCTCACGGATTGCTGTCTCGATCTGGATTACGCCGCGAAAGATACAATCGGCAATGCCCGCGAAACGGCCGTCTGGGCGGGCGCGCTTGGTTATGATCACATCATCCTCGTGACCTCCGCCTACCACATGCCCCGCGCCCAAGCCGAAATTGCGGGCGCAGCAGGACGTATTCGGATTACCCCCTATCCCGTGGAGCGGGCGGATGCGCGGAAATGGTATAAATCCTGGGACCGGACGAAACGGCTGGCTCAGGAATATTCGAAATTACTGCTGACCTATGCGCGGGGCCGAAGCGGCGAACGGGACACACCGGAGTTAGAAATGAAACCGGTAGGTTAGTCCTTATCCGCATCCAAAATGCGTCGCCGAATATCGCGAGTCTTCGCAAAACTATCCAGCAATGTATCGCCGTCGTCCCAACGAATGGCACGTTTCAGGGCGGTCAAATCCTCGATAAACCGGTCCACAACTTCCAGCGTCGCCTGTTTATTTGTTAGGAAAACATCGCGCCACATGACGGGGTCAGAGGCCGCGATACGTGTGAAATCGCGAAATCCACCGGCGGAGAATTTAACGACTTCTTTCCGTGTGACCGTTTCCATATCAATGGCTGTACCCACCAATGTGTAAGCAATTAAATGCGGCAGGTGAGAGGTCGTCGCCATGACCATGTCATGCCGTTTGGGGTCCATAATCTCGACATCGCTACCGAGGGCTTCCCAAAAATCCGTCAGTTTTTGCGTGGCTGTATTGTCCGTTCCGGCAGGCGGAGTGAGGACGCACCAACGGTCTTCAAACAGTTCTGCAAAGCCCGACTCAGGACCGGAATTTTCCGTGCCCGCAATGGGGTGACCGGGAATGAAATGCACATCCTCCCGCACGCGCCCCGTCAGAGCTTTAACCAAATGGCCCTTCACAGAACCAACATCCGTTAATATTGCACCCGACTTGAGAGACGGCATTAAGGCCATAGCTGTTGTCGAAAGACGCGCTGACGGCGTGCAGAGAATGACCAAATCCGCTTGCGCCGCGAAATGATCCGCCGGACCGTCCGCCACGCCGTCTGCAATGCCCAGCTTTGTGATGGCTTTGCACGCGGGCTCAGACGTGTCAGCGATGAATATGGTTTTCGCCTGTCCTTTGACGCGCGCAGCGCGCGCTATGGAGGAGCCGATCAGGCCGCCGCCCACGATAAGAAGTGTGTCGAAGCTCATCTTATTGTCCTATTGGGCGCGGTAAAACACCAATGACGCGCATCGTTTTGATCGGCTCTATCGCGTGATAACCGTCGAGGCTGTAAAGCGAAAAAGCTCCTGATTGTGCCCGCAATTTGGCGCCTGCTGGAACATCCGCGTCGCCCGTCGCGCAGATCAATGTCTGGTCCGCACCGGAGGGTAGAATATCCGCCGTCGCAACCGCCACGGCTTGGGGCCAATCATCCCGACCCGTGCGGGGAAGTCCGGCCAGAATGTGCATCCCTTCCATTGCGCCGCCGGGGCCGAGGGCTGTCCACCAGCTGACCATACCACCGGGCGGTGGCGCAGGCGATGGGAGGACCGCAACGCCCTCATCCTCGGCATAACATCCGGCCAGTGCCGCGCTCGTCGTGGGATAGGTTTTTATCGAAAGCGCCGCGCCGAAACGGTCACGCACGAGCGACCAATTAGATAGCACGTCCCCTTCCAGCGCGACATGCAAACGCATCGGCCCCTGCGCCGCGAGACTGGCGCTCATGAGTTCGGCCCAAATGGTGGAGACCAATGAGGCGGAGGTCGAGCGCGCTTCGGCGGCAAGTTGGCGGACATGGCTGTCCTCCCGCGAGGGTCGCCAAACGCGCATGCCGGACTTTGCCTTGCGGACCTGTGCGGAGAGTTCGAGACGCTCCGCGATCAGGTCGAGCAACGCATTATCCACACGGTCAATCTCGCGCCGGATGACTTCTATGTCGGGTATCTCGTTAGACATTATCTCATTTGGTCCTGTTCATCACGGGTGAGCCTGCGAATTTCGGTCGGGCGACTTTTTCCGCATGACCATTATCCGGCGTGACGTAAAGGCGCTTAATCGCTTCGACAAGGACAAGTCCGGAAAAACCGGGCCAGACCGTCTCCCCGAACCGTTCCATACCGGTCACGAGCTTTGGGCGGGCGAGCATTTTGACGGGCGGAATGTAGAGTGCGTTGGAGCCGACCGTGGGCTGAAATCCTGCTACGCTCAGCGCAGCTTTCAACTGGCGACGGGAATAGGGCCGTCCTGCGCCAAAGGGCAGACTCTCGGCCCGCGCCCACATGCCCGCACGGTTGGACGCGATCACGACAATGCGGCCTTCGGGGCGCAGCACGCGGTAGAGCTCCGCGAGTGTGGCTTTCGAGGTTTCCGATTCTTCGAGCGCATGGATAGCCAGAATATTATCGAAACTTGCGTCTGAGAATGGGAGCGCTTGCCCCTCGCAGAGCACCGTCGCAATACCCCGCTTTCCGGGATGGGCGATCGCGCCTTGCCCCTCCGGCATAGCGAGGACAACGCGGTTCGCAGTGGTCTCATAGGCATTGAGATAGGGCCAAGCGTAGCCAAAGCCGAGGACGTTCTTTCCTGATAAATCTGGCCAAAGCGTTGAGAGCCGCCGCGCCGCCATATCCCGCGCGGCCAAGCCCAAAGAGGTGGCGTAGAAAGTCTCCAAACGTGTCGCCGTCTCGCGCATGATTGACGTTTAAACGTCGAAAGGGAACTTAGCCAGCCCGCTTTTGCCACGCGGCAGCGGCACTGGGCACGCCGAACATAAAGCCCTGCAGATAGTCCACACCCAAACGGCAGAGCATATCCGCATCCGCGCGGTCATCGACCATTTCCGCAACGGTTTTAACTGAGAAGGTCTGCGCCAGATCGACCATCATGCGGACAAAGGTCTGTTTATTTGGGTCAAACGCTATGCCTTCTATCAGAGTCCCATCAATCTTGATCATCTCCGCCTCGATCGCCATGAGGTTCCGGAAAGTCGTGTAGCCCGAGCCGAAATCATCGATCGCGAAGTCACAGCCAACGGAGCGCACTTCATTGGAAAAATCGCTCGCCATGGCGGGATCGTCCAGCGCCACAGTCTCAGTGAGTTCCAGCGTCACACGTTCTGCCGCCTGCCCTAGAGTCCGGAGCGCCGCGACATAGCCGGCGGCGGCTTCCGCATTTTTGACGGTCCCAGCGGACACGTTGAGGGCGAGGTGAACTTCCGGATCAGAGGCCAGCGTTTCCGCCGCGAGTTCCAATGCGCGACGATCAAGCAAATGGACCAGGCCCAGACGCTCGGACGCCATGATAAATTGGCCCGCACTGACAATCTCTCCATCCTCACGACAGAGGCGCAAAAGGCATTCATAATGATGGAGTTGCCGCGTCTTCGCGTCAATTATGGGTTGATAGGCGAGACGGATGCGGCGTTGGTTCAGCGCGTCGAGCACGTCTTCGGAGGTCGTTTCCCGCGCCCCCGGTACGTGGCCCAATCCCATGACGGGTGTGTAAGACCGGACTTGCGACGGCTTTGTACCTTCCAAGGCAATCGCAGTTTGGGCAAAGGCTTCCTCCGCCGAGCGGGCGTTCGTTCGCAGCCGCGTCGACCCTGCACCGATCTCCATATAGAGCCCGCCATGCGGTGTTTCGACGGGTGTGTCTTCTAATTCGAGCACGAGCCGTTCCGCGAGTGTCGGGAAGGCCTCATCATTTGCCCCGTAAAACACGATGCCAAAATCAGGACCGGAAATTCTGCCGACAACATCCGGCATACGAATATTATCAGAGAGACGTTTGGCCAGTTCGACGAGTAATCTGTCGCCCGTCTCGTATCCATAGACCGCATTGATGTCGGTAAGGTTTAAAAGCCTCACTCGGAGGAAGGCGCCCTCCCCCGATTGCCGGTCCGACAGAGCCGCGAGATGATTAAGCGATTGATGCAGGGTTTTTCGGTTCGCGATCTCTGTCAACCCGTCATGGGTGGACAGGAACGCTGCGCGTTCCGTTTCGCGTCGCTGCGCCGTGACATTGGTCAACACACCGTCAATATGTGTGACACCGTCTTCCGTGCCTGCGCGACGGCTACCGCGTTCTTCGATCCAGACAAATTCGCCCTGTACCGTTCGCCATCGATAGGTCAGACGATATTGAGCGCCGTTCCATGCGAGGCGGCGGAGGGCTTTATCACGGGCGCGGACATCCTCCGGCTCCATCTGCGCGGTCCAACCATCCGAACTGCGCGGGAGATGTTGGAGGGGTTGACCGAGCACCGCAACGGCCTGTCGATCCGACCCGAAGGACAGTGTTGTTCGGTCGATGATCGAAAACGCGACAGCGCCCAAGAGGGTCAGCGCCATGTCCTGAGGCGCGGCTTCAAATGATGTGTCAGGCTTCAACATGAACACAACTTGGGGTATATTGTTTAAGGAAGCGCAAAAATCTCATCTCAATCTGCAAAGCCTTCATTCACCGCAAAATCACGGCGCGCAGCGGCAATCGTGACCATAAATCCGGCCATGACGTCCAGCAGCGCCATCATCATGATGAGGAAGAAAACAGAGGTCGAGAAGGCCGGAAGGAGCAGGAACTCCACGAGGCAGATGATGAACAGGACAAGCGAAAAGGCGTGATTCATCACTGCGGCCCGTCCTATGCCTGTCGATTTTATAAGTTCAAAAAACAGCATAAGTAGCGACGCCCCGATGAGCGCATGACCCGGTGTAATGTGCCACGTCGCGCCGCTCGTCATCGGAATGGCGAAGACATCTGTATCGAGCCGCAGGCGCATGGCCTCAATCGTCGACAGGGTCGCGCCGCCGAGCGCAAGCACGTTATAGATCACCACAGGGATGATCATCAGGGGAAAGACTGTGAAAACGCGCAAAGCCCGGCTCTCGATTCGGTAAGGTTAATTAAGTCCTACCGCGTGGAGGGTTTACGAGGTATTAAGGATTGGGATAACGCGATTAAATCTTCTCCAAGGGGAGAGGTATCTCCCACCTAAACCTCGTCCACGCCCTCCGGCAGCCGCATCCGGGTTCTCAGCCACATGACGCCGCGCAGATCCGCGACACTCACCTTTAGCCGTCCGAAATTCGTATATTTGCTCTCGCCAAATTCCCGCGCGCGGTGATTTACGTCGGCAAACTCAATGGCGTAGCCCTCGCGGAGCATCAGCGCGGGAATATAGCGGTGGATGTGATCGAAATAGGGGAGCCGGAGAAAGGCTTCACGCGTGAAAACTTTCAGCCCGCAACCTGTATCATCCGCTTCGTCCTTGAGCAGTTTCTTCCGCACGCCGTTCCCGAAACGCGAGGCAACTTTCTTCGCGGCAGAATCAATGCGTTTGGCGCGCCGTCCCCCGACCATGGCCAGAGTCTCAGGTGCATCCGTGCGGGTAAGTTGCGCAAACAGCGCGGGAATATCGGCGGGGTCATTCTGTCCGTCACTGTCGAGTGTCGCAATGATTGGCGCTTTGGCGGCCAGCACACCAGAGCGAACACCGCGCGATTGGCCTGAATTCTTGCGATGGGCGAGCACGCGTAAATGCGGAAAGCGCGTTTTCATATCCGTCAGCACAGCTTTCGTATCGTCCGTCGACGCATCATCAATGAAGATCATCTCGTAAGGCGTCTCAGACAAGGCCGTGGCGATTTCAGTCGCGAGATTTTCCACATTCTCCGCCTCGTTAAAGGCGGGCACGACGACCGAGATCTGCGGCAGGGTATTTTCAGCAATGAACATAGGCAGCCTTTCGCATGACTGGCCGCCCGCATCAAAGGTGAAAAACCTTTTGCCCACTCGCGCGATGGGTTAGGCGACCTCTATGTTCGGGCAATCCCTCAAACGCCGCTGGCATGTTCTCATGCTCAGCCTCCTTACACTCGCCATGGTCCTGCCGGGCCTCGCGAGCCTGCCCGTAATTGACCGCGATGAGGCGCGATATGCCCAAGCCAGCGTGCAAATGGCGGAGAGCGGCGACCTGCTGAATATCCGTTTTCAGGACGAGGCGCGGAATAAAAAGCCCGCAGGAGTCTATTGGCTGCAAACGGCGATGATCAAGACCTTTGCGCAAGACGGGGAGCGCAAGATCTGGGCGCAGCGATTGCCGTCTGTTTTTGGAGCACTGATGACAATTCTCTTCCTCTATTGGGGCGGGTTAAAAATGGTCGGGCGGGATGCGGCTTTTATCGGGTCTGCCCTGCTCGCCGTTTCCCTCGTTTTCGTTTTCGAGGGCCATATTGCTAAGACGGACGCCCTGCTCTGCGCGTCGACGACGGCCGTTTTTGCGGCGCTGGGACGACTGCGAAACGGCGTTGGGAAGCTGGAGCCTTGGGTCTTTTGGATTGGACTTGGCCTGTCCATTATCATCAAAGGCCCGATTGGATTGGTTTTGGTCGTGCTCTCGTTGACCTCCCTCCTCATCTGGGAACGGAGTTTAAGCTGGGCGAAGCCGCTTCTGAATATCGGCGCGATTGTTGTGTTTGTCCTGCTCTGGCTACCCTGGGCCGTCGCCATTTTCATCGCGACGGACGGTGCATTTTTCGTTGAGAGCCTCGGCAATGATCTCGGCGGGAAAGTCGTGAGCGCGCAGGAAAATCACGGCGCACCGCCCGGAACGCATTTGGCCGTCATCGCCCTAACCCTCTGGCCCGCCAGCCTCTTCCTGCTGCCGGGGCTGGTCTATGCGGTGAAAGCGGTGCGGTCAGGTGGAGGCGGCACCGTCCCCCGTGCCATGCGCTATTGCCTCGCATGGGCTGTGCCGTTTTGGGTACTGATTGAAATTATGCCGACGAAATTACCACATTACGCCCTGCCCGTGTTTCCGGCACTCTGCCTGATGATGGGCGCGGCGATACTGGCGATGCACCACTTGGGAGATTTTGCGAAATCGAGAATTATCAATGGATGTCTGTTTATTCTGGCCAGTGCAGGTGTGGTCGCAGGCTT
The DNA here is from genome assembly GCF_050271975.1 of Litorimonas sp. WD9-15. Classification (NCBI taxonomy): domain Bacteria; kingdom Pseudomonadati; phylum Pseudomonadota; class Alphaproteobacteria; order Maricaulales; family Robiginitomaculaceae; genus Litorimonas; species Litorimonas sp. WD9-15. Next base: position 1,432,660 of record NZ_CP189850.1, on the reverse strand, counting down.
GCTCTTTGTGCAGGTGCAATATGGTGAATATTACAGAGAAACCCTAACTTTTGCGATTTGCTTAATGGGGGGGCTGATCGCTATTGTAGGCGCTTTCGCTGTTCTACTTGGAAAAATTCGAACTGGATTTTTCTCAGTACTACTTTCAGCTTTAATCCTGTCTGGCGGCGCTTATGGCTACATCCTGCCAAAACTTGACAATTTCCGTACGTCGGAATTTCTAGCGAACGAGATCAAAACACTTGCACCGAATATATCCTCGAAAGACATTCATAGCCCTCACTATTCTGAACCCAGCCTTGTCTACCATGTCGGCAGCGAAATTGATGTCACCGCCAGACAAACTGACCTTTCTCGGGACAGGCTTGTTGTTCTGGACGTCAACCGCAACGATTTCGAAATTCGGCAAGCGGACGTTTTTTCTCAAGGCACAAAGAAGATTTGTGTGACGGAGTTTATCCCCCCAGTTACTGGCTTCAATTATTCCAAAGGCGACGAAGTCACCCTCGTTATTTTGCGGGCGGCGCCTTGCGGGGATTAGCGCCGAACAAAGCCGCTTTCAGCGTCAGAATATAGGCACGCCCCATAATCGCCGTCGCCATGAATGGCGCGGCGAGAACCGTCAATATTTTCGACATCGGACCCGGCGTGTAGTTCCAGAAATAGCGCAGGAAACCTTTCAGTTTCTCGCCCTCAATCCAGATGCGCGGGACATTGGACGTGCTGCCATAATGCATGACGGTTGCGCCCGGCACAAAGCCGACCTGCCCGCCCATTTGGCGCGCACGGCGGCAAATTTCGATATCCTCAACATGGAGGAAATAGCTTTCGTCAAAGCCCCCCATTTTATCAAAACTCGGCCGATCCGTCATGAGGCAAGCGCCAGACACGGTCTCAATTTGTATCGGCGCATCGGGCATGGGATCGCCCTCACGATGAACCGATCGCAAGCCCGGTAGTTTTTCCAAAAACGGCAAGAACCCAACAAGAGCGGATGTCGGCGTCAGGGCGGCGCGGCGACCACCGCGTTGTTCCTTACCTTCAATATCGCGCAGGAGACCGCCCGTTATCCAAGGCTGCACCAGGCAATCGCCCGCATTGGCAAGTTCGCGCGCAGAGCCTTTCGCGATAATCGCATCAGGATTGAGGAATAATATGTAATGTCCCGTCGCCATCCTCGCCCCGTAATTGCAGGCACGGGCAAATCCGATATTGCCGTGGCCTTGAATAAAGCTCACGCGGTGACGGTTCGCTGTCAGTTCGGAGAGACGCGCGCGGGAAGGTTCTGTGTTTCCATTATCGACGACAATCAGCTCATGAATATCCCGATCTGCCAGGACGGCGAGGATCGATTCCATCAAGGCAGGACCGGTCATATAGCTGACCATCACGACACTGATCGGTCGTTTGCGGGCGGCATCAGATGAAATCTGATCCGAACAGTCTATGGGGAGTGCGACGATATCTGCCACATTCGCTCCTTCACCTTGCGCCCCCGCGAGCCATTAACTTTTCCGCGGTTCAGGGGCTACATACGTGTCTAATCGCCTGAATGTAAAGGATAAACGCCGAGAACCCCTTATCTGCGGGGTATTTTGCGATCTTGTTCATGCGGGATTAATCCAACCATACACATGCCAAGGGCAATAATGCCCCACCACCAATATTGCCAGATTCCGATGGTGAGAGCCCCGTTTAACGTCGCTGCAATCACCAACCCACTCATCGCGGCGGCCCGAGCAGGAGAGGCGCAAAAATTTAAAATAGGTTTGATTGCAGCGATTAGAAAACCCGCCGCTAGACAGACACCCACCAAGCCCGCTTCCAGCCAAAGCTGTAGACCAATGTTATGCGGATGCAGCGAGACGATCACAATGTCTCGACCGTCCCGCGCCTTGAATGTTTCCTGATAGGTGCGCGAGACATCGAACCCGTTACCAAGGAGCCAATTCTCCTGAATACGCTCCCAAACATAGGCCCACATCCTCACACGGTGTTCCCAAGAGAGCGGCAGTTTGGAAAGGGCGGCCTCATCTAACATCCCAGCGAAAATACCGACGAGCGGGGCAAGAACAAGGCTCGCAATCGCAAATGCGAAAGCAATCATGATCCCGAGGCGCGGTCTATACCACGCCAGCGCAACGAAAACTGCGGTCGCGGCCAATGTCGGAATGATGAGGCTCAGACGGTTGAAAATGGCTGCCGCCGCGAAGGCCGCCAGCACGGTCAGCGCCAAAGCCCAACCGCGCTTAAAGCTGACGATCATGAGAATTGCAGCTGGCCAGACGAGATGCGTATAGGTCATCAACCCACGCCCCAAAGACCGCTCCGCTTCGCCCTGTCGGACATATATATTGGAGCTTACCTCAACCGGATCAACAAAGGTCGAGAGCGCATAGCCTGACAGGACATCGAACAAGAACAATCCCGCGGCCAAAACTGTGCCCGCCATGAAGACATGTCCAAGATTTTCCCGTCCACGCCCAGTTAGCCGCAGAAATACAATCGGCATCAGAATGAGAGCGAGGGCAAAGAGAAAGAGTTTCAACCCGTTATCTAAAAGACGCAAATCCTCATGTGGGCTCCACAATGCAGCGAGCCAAGCCCAGAGTGTGAAGGCCAGAAAGAATGGGAGCCAGAGGCCTTTGAGATAAACGGCATCTTTCAAATTGGCTGCGACAACCAGAAGCGCACCACAGCCGAGGAAAAACGCAAAGGCTTGGAATCCCAATCCACCGGCATGGGCCAGGATTGGCGTCAGGATCATCCCGATCCAAAGCCAACCTTGCGTCAGGCCATCAAGTCCTTTGCGAACCGCGCCCACTGCGAAACCCTAGCGCTTCAAATCCGGCGCGAGGGCTTCGTCTGTGAAAGCAGCAATCGCCTCGTCGACGGGAAGAATAGTCTGATCGCGGGAGCCGAGACGACGAATGGCGAGTTTACCCTCCTCCATTTCCTTGCGGCCCACGACGGCAATGACCGGAATCTTCCGATCGGCGGAGAGTTCACGGATTTTATAATTGATCTTCTCATTGCGGATATCGGTTTCAACACGCAGGCCAGTGGCCCGCATTTTGGCCGCGACCTCTTCAGCATAATCATCCGCGTCCGACGTAATCGTCGCGATGACGACCTGAACCGGCGAGAGCCAGAGTGGGAATTTACCCGCGTAGTTTTCAATCAGGATACCGAGGAACCGCTCAAATGAACCTAAAACGGCACGGTGCAACATGACGGGTGCATGCTTCTTGTCATCATCGCCGATATAGCTGGCATCAAGACGTTCCGGCATATTCGGGTCGAGTTGGATCGTCCCCGCCTGCCACTCACGGCCAATCGCGTCGCGCAAGACAAAGTCCAATTTCGGGCCGTAAAACGCGCCGTCACCTTCATTCAGGACAACTTCAAGACCGGAGGCTTTCGCCGCCGCTTCCAGCGCATCTTCCGCCTTATCCCAATACTCATCCGAGCCAACACGCGTATCTGGACGGGTGGAGAAGTTAACCTTCACATCATCAAAACCGAGATCGGCATAGACGGACTTCAGAAGGTTTGTGAACCCCTTCACCTCATCCGTGACCTGATCCAGCGTACAGAAAATATGGCCATCATCCTGCACAAAGCCGCGCACGCGCATCAGACCGTGTAACGCGCCCGATGGCTCGTAACGGTGACAGGAGCCGAACTCAGCATAGCGCACCGGCAGATCGCGATAGGATTTCTGGCCCTGGTTAAAGACCTGAATATGACACGGGCAGTTCATCGGTTTCAGCGAGAGGACTTTGTCCTCCTCCGCAATTTCCGCGACGAACATATTCTCGCGATATTTTTCCCAATGGCCCGACGCTTCCCAGAATTTTCGGTCCATGAGTTGCGGCGTCTTGATTTCGCGATAGCCATATTCGCGCTGACGCCGCGCCATATAAGCCATAAGCGTTGTGTAGAGCGTCCAGCCATTCGGATGCCAGAAGGCCTGCCCTTGCGCTTCCTCTTGGAAATGGAACAGCTCCAACTGACGGCCCAAGCGACGGTGATCGCGGGCTTCGGCTTCTTCAATCTGTTTCAAATGCGCGTCCAGGTCTTCCTGTGTCGCCCACGCCGTGCCGTAAATGCGCTGGAGTTGCGGATTGTTCGAATCGCCACGCCAGTAAGCGCCCGCGACCTTCATCAATTTAAATGCCTTGCCGATCTTGCCGGTGCTCGGCAGATGCGGGCCGAGACAGAGGTCAAACCACTTGCCCTGTTTATAGACGGTCAGGACTTCATCCTCGGGCAGATCTTCGATCAGCTCGACTTTGAAATGCTCGCCCAGACCTTTGAACAGGGCAATTGCCTCATCGCGCGCCATGACCTGACGCTCGAACTTATCATTGCGATTGATGATGAAGGCCATTTTCTTCTCAATGGCGGCGAAGTCATCCTCACTAAACGGCTCGTCCCGGTGGAAATCGTAATAAAATCCGTTCTCAATGACGGGGCCGATTGTGACCTGCGTACCCGGAAATAATTCCTGCACGGCCTCGGCCAGAACATGCGCTGCGTCATGGCGGATCAACTCCAACCCTTCCGGGTCTTTCGCCGTGACGAGTTCGAGTTTCGCATTATCATTGATCGGCAGAGACGCATCGACGAGCTTGCCGTCCAGCTTCGCGGCCAGAACCTGTTTCGCCAGACCTTTGGAAATGGATTTCGCCACCTCCATGGCCGTCGTACCGGGAGCGTAGTCGCGTTCGGCACCATCGGGAAATTTCAATGTAATCATGATCTACTCGTCAGAATTCGTGCGGCCCCACAGCCCTACGCGCCAGGGTGCCCATATGGGAGGTGTCGTAATCTCTTCGGGGACATTATCAACCCCAGAGGTTCCCCAAGGATGGCATCGTTGCAGTCGCGCGAGTGTCAGCCACCCGCCCTGCCACGGCCCGTGTTTCTGGATGGCCTCGACGGAATAGGTCGAACAACTGGGGTAGTGCCGACATCTCACACCGAAAAACTGTAAGGTCGGCGAGATGAGCCATTTATACAGCGCCAAGAGCGCGAGCATGGGCAAGCTGAGGACTTTACCGATCATGCAGGTGTAGGTGGTACCGCATTCGGTTTCACCAGTTCCTCATTCTCCGTCCCGCAACAAAGGCAGTAACGGTAGAAAGTCACATTTCGCGTATCGCAGCTCGGGCATTGGCGCTGCAAATGAATACCGCAATGGACGCAATAATCCGTATTCACGCCGTCCCGTGTGACGATGGACCGATCACAGCCGGGGCAAGTCTTGGCCGCGATCTTTTTCAACGCCGTTTCATAATCAATCGACTTACGCCGCTCGGCCTCTGATCGTGCCTCCTCCAATTGTTTTCGCGCCAGATATTTTCGCATCTGCTTAATCAGGAAATAACCCGCGACAGCCACGGCAATGATCCCGACTGTATAACGGACATAGCCGCCATAGGACGGCAGATAAGGCACAAGTTCGACGAAAAACGCGAACAGGGAAAAGAGTACAAATCCCCGATATAGCGGCCAATAGGCACTGCCGCGTTTCTTCGCAATCATCCATGCCGCTGCGAGGAGTAGTGGCAGGGTTAGCATCAGCCGGAAGCCGAAAACCCGCAAATCACGCGATCGGATTGCGCTGCGATATTGCGGCTGCGCCTCACTTCGCAACGTTTGTATATCAGACCGAATATCGGCGACCTCCCGCTCCCGTTCCCGCAAGGCCGTTTGCGCGTCGGCAACAAGTCGCTCAGACGTTCGACTGCGGGCGGCGAGCGTTTCCAATTCCCGGGTGCGTCGCAGGACTTCGGGATTGGTCGCCGCGCTCTCGGTGGCGGTCCGCGTCGAAATCCAATTGTCGAAATTAGATTTGGCCGACCGGTAATCCGCACGCGCAGAGGTTTGGGCCTCAAAAGCGTCCTCAGACGCGCGGCGCAGCGGCGTAAGTTGGTTTTCCAACTGGCGCTCTTCCCCGCGCAGGGCCTGTAACTTATCCGCGTCGATAAAGTCTTCGACCATGATCGTCCGGTCCATGCGCGGCAGATCTTTGATAACCAGTCCACCCAGACCAATCAGGAACCCGGCGAAAATCACCGATAGGATCCACATCACGATGGAATAAAGCTGTTGCGGACGGCGTGTCGATTTGGCCATGAGATTTCCCCTCTTGATAGGAGAGAGCGTAGAGCGAAGAGGACTTAACTGTCCAGCGCTGCTTCAAACGCTGCGACCGCGGCCTCAAACGCCAATAAAGTTGATGTATGGCGGGCAGGATATGCGGCGACGCCGGAAAGCAATGCGAGTTTCGCAAACTGTCCCGTCGGAGGCTCTCCACCCGCTTTCAACAGAGCCTGCAAACCGTCACGCGCGGTTTTTAGCTCCGCGAGCGTGGACCCAATAATTGACTCTTTCAAGATTGCCGCACTCGCCTGTCCCAAAGCGCAGGCTTGTACGCGCAGGGCGCAGTCGGACACCACGCCGTCTTCGACATTTAAATCAATTTCCAACCATGACCCGCAAAGTTTTGACACCTTCCGCGCTGTCCCATCAGGGTTGGGAAGGGCCGCATTTTCCAAGGTCGCCGAGAGCGAGAGGATGTCGGTATTGTAGAGGTCCGAGAACATGAGGTGGATATAGGGGGTGTGAGGGTGGAGTGCCATGTTTGAGCGGAGATGTGACAATCCGCGTTTAAGGGGAACTATATCCTCGCTTTCGCGACTATAATAATTCCCGAAACCACAAACCACTGTCACCTCGCACCAGCCCAATGGGCGCAGATGCGGGGCCTAACGATTACAGAACGTTAGCTTGGGTTTATAGGCGATAGGTCCCGCATCTCCACTGCGTTGCGTGCGGGATGACATTAGGTTTTATGGCGCAAATTTTAGTTGCCAATCCCTATTTATAAAAAGAATGATCCTCACTTATCCAACCTGTGTCATATTTACTCTTGCTCTTTCGGATATGGGACAGGTGAGACGTTACTTTCTGATCCGGAAGACGGTGGGGTGACGAAGACAATCAATTATTATTGATTGACGAGGAACTGAACCGCAAAGCGGTTCAGCGCTACACTGCATTTGATCCACAGGATCAAATACGGGCGTTACGCGCGGGCCGGGCCTATCACTGTTCGAGAGCCGACCGGCAGGTCGGGCCTTACGTATTGTATTTACAACACAATTCGTTTGGTCAGGCACTGACTCCGGGGGCATAATACGGGCCGTCGTTATACAAACCACCGCCGCAGGGTCATACCCGCGTAAAACAAAACTAAACTTTCGGTACTCCGTCGCGAGTGCTGACCCTGCGGGCTGTCCCGCTACTCATTTGAGTACCCAGCCGTACGCCAGATCGTCGGTCACCAATGACGCATGTCTACTGCCTTGCCGACTCTCTCATCCTCCCTATATTGGAGCCATGCCAGCCCCCACCGTTAAACCCGTCGCCGATACAAATATGTCCATGTGGCAGCCGCATCGTCCCGCGCGTCCTGAGAAAATTGAGGGCGGCAAAACATTCAAACTCGTCAGCGAGTTTGAACCCAAAGGCGATCAGGTGAAGGCCATCCCGGAACTTGTCGCGGGGGTGAATTCGATTGAACGCGATCAGGTCCTGCTCGGCGTGACAGGCTCGGGCAAGACCTTCACCATGGCGAAAGTCATTGAACAGACCCAGCGCCCCGCCCTGATCATGGCGCCGAACAAGACGCTCGCCGCGCAGCTTTATTCCGAATTCAAGAGCTTCTTCCCCGACAATGCTGTCGAATATTTCGTGTCCTATTACGATTATTATCAACCCGAAGCCTACGTCCCACGCACGGATACGTTCATCGAAAAAGACAGTAGCGTGAATGAGCAGATCGACCGGATGCGCCATGCCGCGACGCGGGCCATTCTGGAACGCGATGATTGTATTATCGTCGCCTCGGTCTCCTGCATTTACGGTATCGGGTCGGTCGAGACTTATACCGAAATGACGATTGATCTGAAACGGGGGCAGGAGATTGATCCGCGCACGCTCATGGCGCAGCTCGTGCAATTGCAATATACGCGTAATGATCTCGCCTTTCAGCGCGGCTCTTTCCGTGTGCGCGGCGACACGGTCGAACTCTTCCCCGCCCATTATGACGACACGGCGTGGCGGTTCGAATTTTTCGGTGAGGAGATCGAGAGCATCACGGAATTCGACCCACTGACGGGGCGATCAAATGCGGAAAAGGAAAGCGTCCGCGTCTATGCCAATTCGCATTACGTGACCCCGCGTCCGACCGTGCAATCCGCGATGAAGGGCATTAAACACGAATTAAATGAAACGCTGAAATTATTTGAGAGTGAAGGCAAATTGCTGGAAGCGCAGCGCCTCTCCCAGCGGACCGAATTCGATTTGGAAATGATGGCCGCGTCGGGGTTCTGTAACGGCATTGAGAACTATTCCCGCTACCTGACGGGACGCGCGCCGGGTGAACCGCCACCCACATTGTTCGAATATCTGCCGGAAAATGCGTTGCTCTTCATGGATGAGAGCCACGTTTCCGTGCCGCAAATTGGCGGCATGAGCCGGGGTGACTTTAACCGCAAATCTACCCTCGCCGATCACGGATTCCGCCTGCCCTCCTGCATTGATAACCGCCCGCTAAAATTCGAGGAATGGGACGCGATGCGGCCCCAGACCGTGCATGTTTCCGCCACGCCCGCCGATTGGGAAATGGAACGCACGGGCGGTGTCTTCGTCGAACAGGTCATCCGTCCGACAGGCCTGCTTGACCCGCCCGTCGAAATCCGACCTGTATCCGGCAAAACGCATAACCAGGTCGATGACGTCGTGGACGAAGTGCAGAAAGTCGCGGCGAAAGGCTTCCGCTCTCTCATTACGACACTTACGAAAAAGATGGCCGAAGACCTGACGGAATATATGTCCGATCAAGGCATCAAAGTCCGCTACATGCACAGTGATGTCGATACGTTGGAACGGATTGAGATCATTCGCGATCTGCGCCTCGGCGTGTTCGATGTCCTCATCGGGATTAACCTGCTCCGCGAGGGTTTGGACATTCCGGAATGTGCCTTTGTCGGAATTTTGGATGCGGATAAAGAAGGCTTCCTCCGCAGCGAAACCGCGCTGGTCCAAACAATTGGCCGCGCCGCGCGGAACAGTGAAGCCAATGTCGTCCTCTATGCCGACAAGGTCACAGGATCGATGAAGCGCGCTATGGACGAAACGGAACGCCGCCGTGAGAGACAGATCGCGCATAATCTCGAACACGGCATTACGCCGCAAACCGTCTTGCGCGGTGTCGCGGATATGGTCGGCGACTCGGAAGCCAGCCAGAAAATCAAAGATGAAGCCAATAGCTACACCCCATCCGGCAAGAAACGGGTCGGCAAAAGCGGCAAGGCGCAGCGTAAAATTCTCGAAATGGCCGAAGGGTCAGAACCGTTTATGGGCGGCAATATGCAAGCGGCCATGGCGAATTTGGAGAAGCGCATGTTCGAGGCAGCGGAGAATCTGGAATTTGAAGAAGCGGCGCGTTTGCGGGATGAGATGAACAAGTTGAAGACGGAGGCTGCCGCGGCGGAAGGCTAATTAATCAGACGGCCGTTCCGCATACCATTTCGCAAATTCAGCCGAGAGATATTCTGACCCTGTTGGCGAAAGATGGAGCGGATCACGGTAGGCCAGAGTTCCGTCAATCTGCCAGATGCAAGTGTCAGATGACGGGCACATGGCGTCGATAGAGGAGAAGTAGTGACGCTGAGGATTGCGCGGCAGTTTATCCTTCTGGCGTAAGACATGCGACTGCATTTCCGCATCCAAACCGTCAAGACTGGCATGTCTGGCAATGATCTGTCGGGGCGATTGATCGAAAACGGGACGGGAGCCGATCAGCACGTAATCTATGCCTCGCTGTGTCATATAGTCATCAATCGTCTTCACTTGAGCCGCATTCTTAAGATGGGACCAAGTGAGTATGACCAGATCATATTCTTGATTGTCAAGCACCTCTTCGAAGACGAAATTCCGGACCGACTCGCACGTGTCAGAACGACTGGCACCCGGAAATGGATTACAGCGCGCCGCTGTGATCTGCGAAATATGCCAATTTGGAAAGGAGAGCTCCAAGCCATAACGTAAATCCGCCGCAACGGAACTCCCCAAAAGGAGCATATTCTGTTTCCCAGAAACCGTCTTATAGCAGGTTTCAGGCATATCGAAGAAACGGTCATTTGTGGACAGGAAGCACGTTCCCTGACGCATCAAAGATTGATAGCGATTATCTTCCACAAGATAATCCTTCAATTGCGTTTCACGTTCTGGCGGAAAACCCTGATTTATCCAAATCATTGCCGCTAGAAAACCCGAAGCAGCCGTCACAGGAATAAGTGCACCAAAGGCTTTTGAGGGGGATAGAGAACGAGGATGTGAGGCCTGTCGAAACGGATCTTCGATGAGCCATTTTAAAGCCGCCCCCAATAGGAAAGAGATCAGACCAAGGCTAATCATTTCCACGAAATTTAAACCCCCATATGCGCTCACATATAAAACAATAAGCGGCCAATGGACGAGATAAATAGAGTAGCTGCGCTGGCCAATCCAGATGGCAATGGGATTGCCAAAAACGGTCTCCGCCAATTTTGAGTCCATGGATAAGAGAAGGAGCATTGACGCGATAACTGTAACGCCGCCCGTCAGAGCAAGATTGCTGACGGCGTCAAAAGTGAAACAGGCATAGAGAAACAAAGCAGAGCCTGCGAGGAGCGCCACTGTTGCGTGCAGATTATTCTTAAGGCGGAGCCCAAGAATTGATAAAATTGCTCCGCCCATGAATTCGTAAATGCGAAAAGGAAACCAGAAAAAACCTGTTTCAGGCGACATACGCGCGAACCATACCGTCGCGCCAAAAGAAAGAATTAGGAGAACAAAAGTCCAGACCTTCCAGCGTTTAGGCCCGAACACGGCGAAGACCAACGGCCAGAACAGATAAAACTGCTCTTCAACCGAAAGGGACCACATATGCAAAAGCGGCTTCGTTTCAGCGTCAGCCGCGAAGTAGCCGGATTCCAGCCAAAAACTGATATTGGCCAGAGAGGCAAGACTAAATAGAGCGGACTTCCCCGTCGCTGCAAACTCTTCCGGGACTAAGATAAACCAAGACGCGATAAGCGTCACTGTGACCGTCACGAGCAAGGCGGGAAAGAGACGCCGAATTCGCCTCAAATAAAATGCTGAAAGCTTGAGCCGACCTTGCGCCTTTCGCGTCATTAGGCCCTTGGTGATAATGAAGCCGGAGATGACAAAGAAGAGGTCTACCCCTAAAAATCCGCCGGGAAGAAAATTGCGATCAAGATGAAAAATTAGAACAGCCAAAATGGCCAAGGCACGATAGCCTTCTAGAGGTTTGATCAATTCATATATGGTCGATTTCATCGCCTCGAATTTCCAGCTCGATCATCTTTTAACGCGCTTACCAGACCTGAACCGGCCTGCAACCCGCTGCATAAGAGATATAAATAAAGATAATACCAGTCATAAACCGAGTGCTACGGATTGACGCTGACGCGCGCTTTGCTACAACTTATAGCGAAAAGGACATTAATTTATGGACTTAGAAACGATTCTCTCTGTCGTCACGACATATGCGCTACCCGTGCTGGCAGCGCTTATCATCGTATATGTTGGTCTCAAGCTCTCCGAAAAAATCGCCTCATTGATTGAAGCGAACCTAAATAAAGCGCCTACATCCGACCCGTCCGTGTCACGTTTCCTAGCGAGCCTTTGCCGCTACTTCCTGATGGCTGTCACCGCGATTGCGGCACTGACCATTATCGGTATTGATACATCCTCCATGGCTGGCATGATTTTAGGTCTTAGCGCAGCGGCCGCTTTCGTTCTTCAATATCCCCTTGGAAATCTCGCGGCGGGGATCATGCTCAACCTGTTCCGGCCATTTAAAGTCGGGGACGAGATTGAGGTAAACGGCGTCAAAGGTGTCGTTCTAGGAATCACACTTTCCAGCACACGCCTCAAGACGCGGGATAATGTTGAGATCATCCTTGGAAATGGAAATATCTGGGGCGGCATTATTCGCAACCATAACGCCCTCGGCCAGCGACGTCTCGATATGGATTTCGGGGTGAGTTATGACGCCGATCTTGACCTCGCGATAGAGACGATTTTATCCGTAGCCAAATCTGACCCGCGCATCCATGCCGAGCCTGCACCCTGGGCCAAAGTCGTGAAGCTAAATGACAGTTCCGTCGATATTCAACTTCGTGCTTGGTGTGACTATGACGACCTGCGAAGTTTAAAAGTGTCAATTTCCCAGCCGATGAAAACCGCGTTTGATAGTGCAGGGATTGGTATTCCCTATCCTCATATCGTGAAAATACGCAAAGATTTAGGCAACCCTACACCCACAACGAGTTAGAAGAGAGCGTCCATGGAAAACGACATCATTGAAGGCACCGGAGACGCGATTGCGGAGACGGTCGGTTTTTTCTCACCCGACAATCTGCTGGAACTCTGGCAGGGCATCCAGCCCGCCGTTCTGAACTTCATCTTTGCCCTTCTCATCCTTTGGATCGGACTGAAGATCGCGAAAGCCATTGGAACGTGGGTTCGAAAGCTGATTGCGAAAAATGGCCGTATCGACGATACGCTCGGCAATTTCTTCGCCTCCATCATCCGCTATATCGTGACAGCTTTTGTTGTCATCGCAGCGGTGCAGCGCATCGGCGTTGAAACGGCCTCTCTGGTCGCCATGTTGGGCGCCGCGACTCTGGCTATTGGTTTGGCGTTACAAGGAACACTCGGCAATGTAGCGGCGGGTGTGATGCTGATGCTCTTTCGGCCTTATAAGCTTGGCGATTTCGTGGATGTCGCGGGTGAACAGGGCGTCGTGTCAGACATCAATATTTTCACAACCCAACTTGCCACAATTGATAATGTTGAAGTCATCATTGCAAATGGCGAAGCCTGGGGCGGGACGATCAAGAACTTCACATCCATGGGCGTCCGTCGCGTCGATGTGGATTATGGCATCCATTATGATGACGATATTGATAAAGCGATTGCCATTATCAAAGATGTCGCCGCAGCCCACCCACACGTCCTGAGCGAACCGGATGCGCCTTGGGCGAAAGTTGTAATGCTAAATGAAAGCTCCGTCGATATTCAAAGCCGCGTCTGGTGCAAAGCCGAACATTATTGGGACGTCATGTTTGATCTGAATAAATCCATTAAAGAGGCCTTTGACAAAGATGGTATCACAATCCCCTATCCGCACAGTGTTGAGCTGTCAGGCTAGGCTTAGTGGTCACGCCGATGTGCAATGCGCGACGTTACGATCAAGTTTAAACGGTACACATGTTTCAACGCGCTATACTGATCCCATTGATACCCCTCCTTCTTTCGGCCTGTGCCGTGGGACAAGAGGGACTGACTGACATCCATGCGGATATTGTCGGAGATTATCCGACAGTCTCCCACGTTACAGCTGACGACCTGACGACGATTCGTGGTGAAAATATTCTTCTGCTAGATATTCGTGAACCGGAGGAATTTGCCGTCAGTCACCTGCCCGGTGCGGTGCAAATTAATCCTGGCATCTCCGAGGCAGCTTTTCTGACCCAGATCGGGGATGTTCAGGATAAACAGGTCGTTGTCTATTGTTCGGTAGGCCGTCGGTCTTCGATTTTCGCAGAGCGCATGACAGCAGCATTGGAATCAAAAGGCGCGACCTCCGTTTCCAATTTAGAAAGTGGCGTCTTTGGCTGGCATAATGAGCGGCGTGTGCTCACAGATGCCGACGGAGAGACGGATGTGGTTCATCCTTATGATGAAGTCTGGAAACGCTATGTCGTGCGTGCAGAAAAAGCACGGTATAGTCCGGAATAAAAAAGCCCACCTTCCGAATGGGAAGGCGGGCCGTTTTTAAAACTCTAAACTTAAGAAGGCCTAGCTATTGCCGTCATCACTTGGCAGCAAAACCTTATCCACGACGTGAACGACGCCATTGGATGTTTTGACATCAGCGATGGCAACAGAGGCTTTTCCGCCATTTTCGTCTTTGACATAGAGTTTGCCGTCCCAGAGTTTCGCCGTCAGAGTTGCACCAGCAACTGTCTGAACATCAACGGAACCGCCATTGGCTTCTGCGAGTGCTACAATATCGGCAGCTTTCAACTTACCTGCAACGACATGTGCTGTCAGGATGTTGGTGAGCGCAGCCTTATTTTCGGGCTTCAACAATGTCTCCACTGTACCGTCTGGTAATGCGGCGAAGGCATCATTTGTCGGCGCGAATACCGTGAAGGGTCCAGGGCTGTTGAGTGTTTCCACAAGATCGGCCGCTTTTACGGCGGCGACGAGCGTGGACAGCGCTTCTGTGTTCATGGCTGCTTCAACGATGGTCGGCTTAGCTGCTTTTTCAGCCTTATAGCTGGATCCACCGGCAAAAGCTGGGGCGGCGGTTAGGGCGATGGAAGCCGCACCAATTGTGGAAGCAGCGAGGATACGTAAGGTTTTCATAATGTCACTCTCATTTATCGTCCTGAGCACAATAGATCAGGTTCATGTAAGAGCTACGCGCTGCAACCGTCGTTCAGATGTCGACCTCACGATCCCGTGACTGAACCTAACACGCGTTTAATCTTTGAGTTAGATGATGGTAAGAATTCTGCGACAGGCTGTCGCGATTAGCTCCGATCCGCCTGCATCACGAGCTTCTTATAGTCGCGCAAATCCCCATCATAGCGTTTCGCTTTGCCGTTATTGACCAGCCAAAGTCGGTCCGCTGTGGCCTCTGCCAGATAAACATCATGTGTGATTAATAGGACTGCACCTGGAAAATCGTTCAATGCGTAAATAAGGGCTTCACGGCTATCAATATCCAGATGCGATGTGGGCTCATCAAGAATGAGAACATGGGGCTTGTCGATAGACATGAGGCCAAGCAGGAGACGCACTTTCTCTCCACCTGAGAGTTTTTCAACCTGTGTCTCAACTTTTTCGTGAGAGAAACCCATCTGCGCGGCTTTACTCCGCGCTTGGCTCTGCGCCGTTCCTTTGGGAAGCTTATTCGCGACATGGTCGAGAACGGTTTCACCTTCGGTCAATTCATCCAACTGGTCCTGCGAAAAATATCCGATCTTGAGACTTGGCGACGCCTTACGATCACCTGTCATGAGCGGGAGTCGTTGCGCGATTGATTTGACGAGGGTCGTCTTGCCCTGCCCGTTTGCGCCAACAATCGCAACGCGGTCATCCGGGTCCAGACGCAAGGTCACTTTGCTGAGAATTTTCGCATCTTCGCCATAACCCAAGTCCGCATTTTCCAACTGCAACATGGGCGGCGCCAACTTGCCCTTGGGTTCAGGGAAATTAAAAGGCGTTGTACGCTCCGCAATCGGAATCGCGATGTCCTGCATCTTTTCCAGCATTTTCACACGGGACTGGGCCTGTTTGGCTTTCGAGGCTTTGGCTTTAAAGCGATCCACGAAGGCTTGGAGATGTTCTTTCTCCTTATCCTGCTTGATCTTCTGCGCTGTCAGTTGCGCCGTTTTCGCTGCCCGCAAGGTCATCCAGTCGTCATAGCCCCCGGGTGTCAACATGAGTTCCTGATGTTCCAACGCCAAAGTATGCGTAACGGATCGATTGAGCATTTCGCGGTCATGGCTGACCATAATGACAGTATGCGGATATTTCTGGATATAGCCCTCCAGCCAAGCCGCGCCTTCGAGGTCGAGATAGTTGGTCGGCTCGTCGAGTAACAGCACATCCGGTTCACTGACAAGGACGCCCGCAATCGCGGCGCGCATCCGCCAGCCGCCGGAAAACTCCTTCGTCGCCCGGTGGAAATCCTCTTGCTTAAAGCCGAGGCCCGCCAACACAATGGCGGCGCGTGTATCGGCATTCCACGCATCCATATCCGTCAGACGTTCATAGATTTCACCCAGCTTGTCCGGATCGGTCTCCGTCTCGGACGCTTTCATCAGTTTCGCACGTTCCGTATCAGCGGCGAGAACGACATCCATAATCGTATCATCGGTCGCGGCAACTTCCTGTGCGACCCAGCCGAGTCGGGCGCCTTTGTTCAGTTTAATGGAGGCGTCCTTAGTCGGTTCTTCAATTTCTTCACGGATGAGGCGTAACAGTGTCGACTTACCCGTACCATTGCGACCAATCAGGCCAACCTTCCAGCCACCCGCAATAAAGGCGGTCGCCTTACGGAACAGCGGACGGCCCTGTACGGCATAGTCGAGATCAGAAATAGCTAACATGCGCGCTCCCCTAAGGGGGTGCTCACGAAAGGCAAGGCCTTAGCCTGCTAAAATTCTAACAGAATGGGTTTAAGCTTATATGGATATGGTATGGTTCGAAACCTGAACTTTTGCACTTAAGTATTTTTTATTGTGAGGGTTCAGATATGCCGATGTGGGCGTTTGAACGACATCCACCCACTCACCGATTTGTGTCGTTTTTTCAGGATTATTCGTCATGAGACGAACTTTATCTACGCCTAAACACGTAAGCATTTGCCCTGCCGCCGTATAATCCCGCAGGTCATTTTCGAAACCAAGAGAATTGTTGGCTTCAAACGTATCCATACCCTGATCTTGCAAGGCGTAGGCCTCAAGCTTGTTGTAAAGTCCAATTCCGCGACCTTCCTGCCTCATGTAGACTAAGACGCCTCCTTGCTCACTCAAAATATGTATCGCCTCATTGAGTTGCGGGCCACAATCGCACCTCAAAGAGCCGAAGACATCGCCCGTTAAGCACTCTGAATGCACTCTGACGAGAGGCCTCTCTATCGAATTTATATCTCCGAAATAAATGGCAAAATGCTCTTTACCATCTACTAGACCATCAAAACTAACGACTGTTCCCACAACACCTTCGGGCATAGGAACTTTTACCGCTGTCTTTACTGTACATTGCTTTGCTTTGGCAGTTTCAGACACTATTTTTCCATTCAGTGAAAATATTTGCGATTTTGGCTTTTGCACGATGCGCTGTATTTTACATACATACGCAAGACGGAAAGGCGTAGAAGCTAAGTTTACAATTAAACTTCAGCCTCACTACGATTTTGTGTGCGGGTAGCACCACTCTCATCTTTCAATCAATTGGAATTATCAGAGCTTTGAATAATGAATAGGGCCTTATCACTTTGATAAATAGGTGCCGCCTATCGTGAATTTTGATTTTTCCGCTGCTCCAGCTGCCATTCATAGAGTGACCTCGTTTGAGGCTCCTCTCCCAGTAAGGCGATGCTCGGTCGGGGGCGGTAATCGACAATCACATCACGATTGCCCCATATCCCAATCAACCTTGCATCGGGTCCTTCGGCCAATCCTTCTGCGGTTAGAATTTCATCTCGGCTCATGCCGGACTTCACTCTAAGTTCCAGATTATAAGTCGTATTAAAGCGTCCATGACCCGGCTGCCAATAGCCCGCCCCGCTGCCGTCCCAAACCGGATAAGTCGCTGTCTCGCTCTTCGAATCAATGTCTAAGTGAAAGACAGTTTGGTCAAACAGATTTTGATGATTGGAGCCGGCATGCTGGTCCAATGTAGGCTGCTGGAGAACCTCACTCCGCAGAAAGACTGTTTTTGTGGATTGCGTATTGACAGTCAGCGCATGTCGCACACGATTACGGACAGTTAGATCAGAAATGAGAACATTATGAACATTACCAGCGTGGACCGAGTAATGCGCCTCGCGCTGCCCTGTTGTCGTAATATTATCGATCGTCAAATTCGCACTCCCATAGGACAGGATACCGCTATCGGCATTGTGAATCGTGATGTCTCGCGCCCAGCTATGCATCGCACCCGCGAAATAAATGGCATTAAATCCCTGTTCCAGATGATGACCGAAACTGACCCCGTCGGGGAAAGTAAAGGCGACATCTTCAATCCCAACATTTTTCAGAGGTGACCAATCGACGAGACTAGCAGGAATGTCTTTTGAAATCGGGTGAAGGAGCGGGTCAGCCAAAGTTACCACTTTATCCGAAATATCTGCGATGAGTGTTTTCTGTCGGACGAGACCGCGTTCAGGGAAGCTCCAATGGTGAGAGCCGACCTTTAAATCCGTCTCGCCATAAAGAGTTTGAATAATACCGCCCTCTTCACCGTCGCGAGAATACCAAACCAGTTCGACATCATCACCGATGCTCAGGCGCGATGTGTCCGCCACGTCTAAATTCAGTTGCCCTCTTTTCCCGGAGATCGCCTCTGCCAAGACCGTATCCGGACGATCTAATTCTTCCAGATAGGCTGCGGCCCTGTAATCTTTCGGGCCAATCCAGAAGAACCCGCCCGTCCAACTATAATCAGAAAATTGGCGTTCTATATTACGATCAGGCTCACGCTGCACTTTTTTAAAGCGAATAAGATAGTCGTGGATTTCATCAAATTTACCCTTTGTATCGATCATCGAGAGCGGTCGGGGAATGTGAATTTCTGTTCCGCCAGCGCCACTGCCCATACCGCGCAAAACGATGTTCGAGCGAGAAATTGGAATAATTTCAGAAATTTCAATCCGGCCCGCTGGTAATTCAATCAAAACTTGGCCGGCTATTTTATTGGCCTGCTCCATTAAGGCGAGGAATGCTTTTGAATCGTCCTTACCGTCATTCGGTATGATATCAAATTCTGTCGCTTTCAGTCGGGTCGCGTCAGAAAAATCGGGAATATCCTTCACGCCATAACCATATCCCGCATAAGAATAGTCAGGCATAAAAACAGCCTGATCTCCATCGTCAAACGTGACTGTGGGCGGTAGACCTGCCGAGAGATCGTCTTCTAAAATTTGAGCAAAAGAATTTTCAAATCCGCCTAGTGCCCCAATACAGCAAGCTGCAGAAAGCCCAATATTTTTCAAACAATTTTTCATAGTCTTTAACCGCATACTTATACCCTAATTCTATATTGCCACCGGTGTCAAATTCAGCATGATGGGTTCAAGAGAGCCTTTGTTTTGATATTGCTATCCTTACATCTCGTAGGACTGTACGCGTAAAATCTGACAGAAAGTAGAACACAGCATGACACATCCAGTTTCTCAATCTCAAAGCCCGGATATTGCCGATATCTCGGCGCGTCTTCGGTCTGCCCGCTTATCAGCAACCGCCCTTGCAGATTTCCCAGGTATCATTCCAACGACGCATGAGCAGGCTTATGCTGTGCAAAACCTATCCATAGATAAATGGCCGGATACGCTTGTCGGCTTTAAGGTTGGTGGAATTCCACCTCACTTTAGGGACCAATTTGGCGCTAATTGGTTGGCTGGTCCCGTTTTCTCTAGAAATGTATATTCAATTACCGATGGCGAAACGGCCGATGTCGAAGTCTTCCCAGGTGGGTTTGCGGCCTATGAAGCGGAATGGGTCTTCACACTGGCCAATATTGACTGGTCGCGGACAGAGCCCTTCTCGTTAGAGGATGCAAAAGCTGCGATCTCCAGTGTGAATATCGGCACGGAAATCGCGAGTAGCCCGATGCCAATGGTCAATGATTTGGGCCCGGGCTCAATCATTAGTGACTTTGGCAATAACAGTTCCGTTTGGATTGGCCCGGCAGCTGACCTATCAGTCCTAGATAGACTGGATGAAGCCACCGTTTCAGTTGATATTGATGGACAGAGAATCGGGACCGCGACGACCAACCCGGGCGAAAACGGGCCATTAGGTGCAGTCCGGTTCCTGTTAAATCATTTGCAAACGCGGCAGGATCAAATCGAATTACCTGAAAAAATTCTCGTGTCTTCCGGTGCCGTCACAGGAGTGCATTCCGCCGCGATTGGCAGCACGGGCCTGATGACATTCGAGGGATTGGGACGCTTTGGCCTAAACATGATACCCAAAAAAGCTGAACCATCGGTGGTTTGATCTGCATCAATGCGGATCGCTCAAACCCTCTCTGACATTGCCTCGAACCTGTTTTTAGAGGCATACTGATAGCATGACTGAAGGGAACATAGACAAACGCTTAGGCGATAAAAACAATCGCCTGAGTGAGGCCGTGCGTCTTGCAAAGCTATGGAAAGAGCAATCCAAGGGCCGCAAAGCGACAATCAATGATATCGCTAAAATCGCTGGTGTTTCTAAAAAAACGATATCTCGCATTATAAATGATAGCCCCTCGGTGAGTGAGACAACGCGGTCCGCTGTCAAAGAGATCATGAACGACTTGGGATATATCCCAAATCCACAGGCCCGCGGTTTAAATTTCAGTCACGCCTTTCTGATCGGGCTGATCTACGACAATCCGAACCCGCAATATGTGGTGACATCGCAGGAAGGCATGCTGGATGTTCTGAAGCCCACAGAATACGAACTCCTCGTTCATCCTTGCGACAGGGCTGCGCCGGATTTTATTGAAAAGATAAGGGATTTTATTCAACGTCAAAGACTTTACGGAGTCGTCCTGACACCGTCTGTCTCCGAGGACGAGGCGCTAGCTGCAATGCTCCAAGACATAGAGTGTCGCCACATTCGAATTGCCTCAGTGGAGCTTGGAAAACCTGAACATATGCTCGTCACCCATGACGCGGTGGGCGCGCAACAGGCGGCCCGGCACCTTATTGAATTAGGCCACAAGACAATCGGATATCTGAGCGGTCGTCCAAGTTTTAGATCTAGTCAAGAACGTCAGAGGGGTTTGGAAGCCGGACTGGCAGCGGTTAATTTATCGCTCGACCCTCATTATATCGTCGAAGGTGATTACAAGTTCGAGAGCGGCCTCTCTGCCGTTGAAAAATTTTTCGACTTACCCGTGCCGCCAACGGCTGTTTTCTGCGCCAATGACCAAATGGCGGCGGGGTTTTTACAAGGCTTAAGACTTTCCGGACGCCGGGCGCCAGATGACATATCTGTTGTGGGATATGATGATTTTCGCGTTGCCCAAAATGTTTGGCCGCGGTTAACGACCATCCATACGCCAACACTAGAATTTGCGAGAATTGCCGCCTACCGCCTCTTGGAAAAGCCAATACCGGAGAATTTGCAGGACTATAAAGCCCCTTGGTTAGTCGTCAGAGATTCGACGGGAGCACCACGAATATAAGTATGGCAGCCCTGACATAATTCAGAGCCGCATTACTTTACAAATAATTACAGTAAGCCACGCAGGTATTCGGCCATTTCGTCATCTTGGCAGTTGGGGAAGAAGAGCTCGGAGAACTTCTCGCCTGCGATTGTCGTTTTGAGGAGATCCTGATCCACATTTTTCAAGACAGTCATCATATCATGTGTACAGGCCGCCTTCATATCTTTCAGGATATTCCGGTTCTTAGCCATAATTTCCGCACGTTCCTTGGGATATCCAACGCCGCGTTTGACCTCAAAGAGTTTCCGGTAACAATCTTGAAGGTTCAGCTCTGCCGCCCAACCAAAGCCTTTAGCATAAGGCATGGAGATCGCATTCCCGTCATTGATTTGACCAAAAAGGAAAGCATCTGTTGGGTCGATAACCAATCCACAGAAGACGCCCGGCACTGCATTACAGGCCAACATGGAACCCATACCGGTCCCGCAACCCGTGACAACAAAATCCGCCGCTTTTGAATTCAGAAGAATACCCGCCAAAATCCCGTTCATTACATAAGTCAGCTGCGCATCATCATCAGCGCCATACATACCATAATGATGAACTTCGTCCCCCAGAGGTTCAGCGACACTTGTCAGCGCCTTGTGCACAATAGAACTTTTCGAGGCTTGGCTGTTTTCAACAATAAGGGCAATTTTCATGGCGGTACGTGTCCTTTATAATGGCAAAATAATTCAGGAAGGTCATTGATCCTCGTAAATTACAAAGATTTGCTTGAGCTCTGATTTGATATAAAGGTAACCGGTGTCATTCACTGTCGCAAGACATATCTCATTTCGGAATGCAGATGTATCTTATGGCACTTCAATGTCTGACGAATCCATAGGAGACACTTCGCATGAAACATCCATTTGACCTTTCTGGTAAGACAGCCCTTGTTACCGGTGCGAATACCGGCCTTGGCCAAGGCATGGCCGTCGCCCTCGCAAAAGCGGGTGCAGATATTGTCCTTGTTGGACGGTCCGCTCCGACGGAGACACTGGCCGCAATCAAGGCTGCAGGCCAGAAGGCTTATGATATCCGGGCCGACCTCATAGAGACGGCCGCTGCTAAAACTGCGCTGGCCGAGGCCGTCGAAATCGCAGGACAAGTTGATGTTCTCGTCAATAATGCCGGCATCATTCGGCGGAATGATGCTGTTGACTTCAGTGAAGACGATTGGGACGCCGTTATGGATGTGAATTTGAAAAACCTCTTCTTCCTCTCGCAGGCTTTTGCCAATCATTGTATTGGCCGCAAAGCGCCCGGCAAGATTGTTAACATCGCTTCCATGCTGTCATTTCAAGGCGGCATTCGCGTGGCCTCATATACGGCGTCAAAATCCGGTGTGATGGGCCTCACACGCTTGATGGCGAATGAGTGGGCACATCACGGGATCAATGCCAATGCCATCGCACCGGGCTATTTTGCGACGAATAATACGGCAGCCCTACAAGCGGATGAGGATCGGAATGCGGCCATTCTCGGCCGAATACCAGCGGGTCATTGGGGCAAACCGGAAGAACTAGGCGGTGCAGTTGTTTTTCTCGCCTCGGCGGCGTCCAATTATGTGCACGGTATCACATTACCCGTAGATGGTGGCTGGCTCGCACGATAGAAGCATAAGGGCTGTCGAACTGGCGGTCTCGGCTTATGCCATCGCAGCAGGCAACCATAGCGAAAGTGCTGGAACGAAGGTGACCAATAAAAGAATCGCTATCAGCGCGAGGTAGAAGGGCCAGATCGTTTTAACGACGGTCTCTGGCTTCGCCCCACCCACGGCGCATCCGACAAATAGAACGGATCCGACCGGCGGTGTGACAAGTCCGATGCCAAGATTCAGCAACATGATAATCCCGAAGTGAACAGGGTCCACACCCGCGTCCATCGCAACCGGAAGAAAGATCGGTGTTGTGATGATAATCAGCGGGGCCATATCCATAAATGCGCCCAAAATCAGTAAGATGACGAGTATCAACAGCATTACGATGACCGGACTATCTGAAAATGTCGTCAGTCCAGCGGATAGCGCAGAAGGCCCACCAAGAAGCGCAAAAAGCCAGCCAAACATAGAGGCAGTCCCGATAATCAACATAACCATCGCAGTTGTCTTCACCGCACTGCTGGCAGCTTCCAAGAATCGTTTAAGACCTAGTGTTCGATAGGCAAAAGCGCCGATTAAAATCGTGTAGACTACGGCCACAGCAGAACTCTCCGTTGGCGTAAAAACCCCGAGCAGGATACCAAAGACAATAATAAAAGCCGTCATTAAGCCCGGAATCGCGCCAATAATTGATTTACCGAACGCAGACCAACCTGGAAATTCACCCCGCGGATAGTCGCGTTTTATCGCCACGCGCCACGCCACAAACATGAGCGCAAGACCGGCCAAAATACCGGGAATAACGCCTGCTAGGAAAAGATCCGCAACAGAAATACTGACGGGCGAAGCGGCCGCATAAATAATCATATTATGGGAGGGAGGGATCAGGATTCCTAGAATAGCGGCCGTGATCGTCACATTCACGGCGTAATCCGCATCATAGCCCTTTTCCTTCATCATTGGCATGAGAGTGGACCCCATGGCCGAAACAGAGGCAACTGCAGATCCGGATACAGCGCCAAACATCATCGAAGCGCCGACATCGACCTGTCCGAGGCCGCCGCGTGTTCGGCCAAAGGCAGCCTCAGCCACCCTAACCAATCGTTCAGCGATTCCTGTGCGAGCCATCAAGTCACCCGCGAACACGAAAAATGGAATCGCCATGAGGGTAAAGACATTCATACCCGCTGCCATACGCTGAAACGGGACGACGGGCGGCAAACCCAGCAATAAGAAGGTTGCGAGCGAGGCCGCACCCAATGAATAGGCAATGGGGACACCCGCCAATAAAAGGCCGAATAATGTGACGAGAAGAAAGATCAGTTCCATAGCGGTTTCACCACCTCACCTTTAGCTTCGGCCAGAGCTTGCTCCACCGCAAAAAACGCCGTCAGAGCTCCAGAGAGCGCAATCGGCACATAAGCCCACCCCCGGGACAAACCGAGCGTCGGTATTGAATGGGTCCAAACCGCTACGGTGAGTTGCACACCATATATTGCCATAAAGACACCAAAAACCGCGACGACGAGATGACAGAAAATGCGAATACGTTTGCGCGTCGCAGGCTTAGCACGGTCCTGCAGCATGGTGAGCTGAATATGGAAGCCCTCTCTCACACCGGCAGCTGCGGCAAACAGAATAAACCACAACATCAGCAAGAGCGACGCCTGCTCCGCCCAAGCCGGCGAGGCTGACAGGACATAACGGGCGAAGACCTGCCACGTAATGATTGCTGTCATACCGATTAAGCCTATGGCGGAAAAGAGGAGAGAAAATCGTGATAGGAGTTCAGAAAGACGTGTCATGATGCAGTCTCGTCAATAGATTGGATCATATCAGTAATTTCCTGCAATCGCGGACTGTCGAGATATTGCGCCCAGACGGCTTGGACCTTCTCTTGGAAAGGCGCGACAGGAGGTTCCGTTACCGTGACAGGTTTGGCCGCTTCTGAAACAATAGACTTCGAGGTTTCAACGCGTTCATCCCACGCGGCCCGCATAATGGGAACTGATACACGCGCCGCAGCTTGGACCATCTCGCGGTCAGCCTCCGACAGACGCTCCCAAGTTTTCAGGCTCAGGCAAACCACCTCTGGCGAAATAACATGGCGCGTTAGACTATAATAAGGTGCCGTTTCGAAATGCCGGAAGCTCTCATAAGACGGCCAATTATTTTCAGCCCCATCTATCACACCCTGTAAAAGCCCCTGATAGACTTCACCCAGTGGGATAGGCGTAGGATTGCCTCCCAATGCGCGAATCATAGACACGAAAAGATCAGAATTCTGCACGCGGATTTTCAATCCTGAGAGGTCGGATGGATCGTTGATTGAACGTTCCGAGGTATAAAAACTCCGTGCGCCGGAATCGTAAAAGGCCAGCCCCACCAAACCATGTGAGCGCATCGACTCTAATATGATTTGACCCGGCGCGCCGTCCATCGCCACGCGCATGTGATCAATAGATCTGAACATAAATGGCAGCGACGGTACCCGTGTTTCTGGGACGAATGCATTGAGCGGCGCAATATTCACACGCGCAATATCCAGTCCACCAAAGACGGTCAGTTCAAGTGTATCTTTTTCCGCGCCCAGCTGTGCGCCAGGATAGATCTTCATTTGCAGACGACCGCCCGACCTCTCTAAGAGATCGTCCCGCATCGCTTCCAAACCGATGACGGTTGGAAAACCCTCGGGCAAAATATCAACAGTCCGCAGAGGGGCGTCAGCGGAGGGTGTGCAAGCCTGAAGTCCAAACCCGCCTAAACCGGACAGCCCTGCCGCGCTTCCATATATAAAGCGTCTGCGTCCTACAATCATCAGGTTTTCTCCCTCAAACACTTGTAAACAGACGCATATGGTAACCGGTGTCATACTACAAGTCACAACCCCGTTCCGAAGACGAGATTGAAATTTGGCATGTAACTGGTAGGGGGTGAGGGACTCGAACCCCCAACCAATCCGTTATGAGCGGACGGCTCTAACCAATTGAGCTAACCCCCCGTTGATTGAGCCAAGGCTCAAAATCAGGAAAGCAGCTTCTGCACATATTTCGACCATTCTGCAAGACGGGTTTCACGGGTCTTTGCATCTAAATTTGGCGTAAACTCTCGGTCGACGGCCCATTGATCTGCGACCTCCTCCAAACTCTCGTAAAGTCCTGCACCCAACCCTGCGAGATAAGCCGCGCCGAGCGCTGTGGTTTCCAGCACCGCGGGACGTTGGACAGGAATGTCGAGAATATCTGCGAGATAGCCACACATCCAACTATTGGCACTCATTCCGCCATCGACGCGCAAAGTCGTGGGTTCCACGCCATCTTTTGCCATGGCATCAAACAGATCATACGTTTGATAGATGACCGACTCGACTGTCGCCCGGATGAGCTCATCCCGACCCGTATCCCGGGTCATACCAAAGACGGCGCCCCGCGCATCGGGTGCCCAATGCGGTGCGCCGAGCCCTGTGAAAGCCGGTACAAGATAAACACCGCCCGTGCTCTCCAATGTCTCGCACACGGCTTCAGTCTCAGCCGCATGATCGACGAGTTTCATCTCATCACGCAACCATTGCACGGAGGCTCCGGCCATGAAGATTGAACCTTCCAGCGCGTAAGTCGTCTTGCCATTCAGGCGATAACCAATAGTTGTGAGAAGTCGATTCTTGGAGTTTATCGCCTCACTGCCCGTGTTCAGGATGACAAAACACCCCGTGCCATAAGTCGATTTAATATCGCCGGGTGCAAAACAGGCCTGTCCAATCGCCGCAGCTTGCTGATCCCCTGCAACGCCCAGAATTGGGATATCATCACCCAGAACAGTACAGACGCCAAATTGTGCCGAACAATCCAAAACCTTGGGCAGACCTGAACGCGGGACACCAAAGAGCCCGAGCAAATCATCATCCCAATCCTGCGCATGTATATCGAACAGGTTTGTCCGACTGGCATTGGTCGCATCCGTGACATGACTTTGACCCTCTGTCAGTCGCCAGATGAGGAAACTATCGACAGTGCCGAACGCCAATTCCATATCGCGTGCGCCATCAACATTGTCCAAAATCCAAGCGATTTTAGAGCCGGAGAAATAAGGATCATGAAGCAATCCTGTTTTGGCCTGTAACGCCTCGACAGGCATCTGCTTGGCCAGCTCTTGGCAAATTTTAGCCGTGCGACGGTCCTGCCAAACGATAGCATTGTAAATCGGTTTTCCCGTCTGCCGATCCCAAACCAAAGTCGTCTCACGTTGATTCGTAATACCAATCGCAGCGACAGAGAGTTCGGCTTCCTGCGTAAAAGCATAAGCCTTTTTGAGTGTGGATAAAACAGTTGACCAAATCGCCTCTGGATCATGCTCAACCCATCCATCCTGCGGATAGATCTGCGGAAATTCTTCCTGAGCAGAGAATAATATCTTTCCACGTTGGGAAAAAACGAGCGTTCGAGAGGACGTCGTACCTTGGTCGATAGAGAGAATAACTTTTTTCATACTTACTTGATGCAATGAAAAAACGAACATCGCAATGTTCGAAAACGAAAACGCTTGTCGAAAATGAACAGTCTGCTAGGGAGCATCATGACTTATGATCTTCTCATTATCGGTGGTGGCATTAACGGAACGGCGATTGCGCGGGACGCGGCGGGGCGCGGTCTAAAAGTCCTGCTTTGCGAGCGGGATGATCTGGCCAGTCATACAAGCTCTGCCTCAACGAAACTGATTCACGGCGGGCTACGTTACTTGGAATATTACGAGTTCAACCTTGTGCGTCATGCCCTGAAAGAGCGCGAGGTCATGCTCCGTTCTGCGCCGCATATCATCTGGCCCATGCGGTTTGTGCTACCTTATGATAAAGGTCTGCGACCCGCTTGGATGCTCCGCACCGGATTATTCCTCTATGACCATATTGGCGGGCGGGAGATGTTGCCGGGATCAAAATCGCTCAAGCTGAACAAGGCTCCACATCAAGGCGTATTGGAATCACGCTTCAAGACAGGGTTTGAGTATTCAGACTGCTGGGTCGAGGATGCGCGGCTTGTTGTCCTTTATGCACTAGACGCGGAAAATCGTGGTGCGGATATTCGCACACGCACCGAAGTCCTAAGCGTCGAGGCCACTGAAACAGGTTACAGCGCCAAGATAAAACACCGTGGAAAAATCGAAACAATCACGACAAAGGGCATCGTGAATTCAGCTGGTCCTTGGGTGGATGAAGTTCTCGGTAAAATCAAAACGACTAAGAATGAGCAATCTCTGCGCCTCGTAAAAGGCAGTCATATTGTCACGAAAAAGCTCTTTGACGGCGATCATGCCTATCTCTTCCAAAATGCCGATAATCGCGTGATTTTCGCAATACCTTATGAGCGGGATTACACCCTGATTGGGACAACGGATCAGCCTTATGACTTTTCCGAAGGCCCTGTTAAAATCAGCGAGGAAGAAATCAGCTATCTTTGTTCCGCCGCGAGTGAGTATTTCGAGAATGATATCTCGCCCAAGGATGTTGTCTGGGATTATGCAGGCGTGCGCCCACTTTATGATGATAAATCTGAGGACGCCTCCGCTGTCACCCGTGATTATGTTTTAGACATTGAAGAGTTCGCAAATGGTGCCCCGTTCCTGTCTATCTATGGCGGGAAAATCACGACGTCGCGTAAGCTTGGCGAACATGCTATGCAAAAACTCTCAAAATATTACGAGTATAAAACAGGCGATTGGACACAACGTGCCCTGTTACCGGGTGGCGACCTAATCGACGCTGACTTTGAGCGGTTTTATAATGACATGTACAAACGCTATCGCGCCCTAAATGAGGCGCTCTTGAGACGTCTTTGCCATGCATACGGGACGCGGATCACGCTTATTCTTGGGGACGGCACGACACAGCCTGAGTTAGGTCAACATTTTGGTGCAGGACTTTATGAGCTGGAAGTCAATTATCTCATCAATCATGAATGGGCGACGTCAGCCGATGATATCATGTGGCGGCGCAGCAAGCTGGGCTTACACATGAGCGATGTTGAAAAAGACGCATTTACGGAGTGGTTTAACACGACTATTGGCTAAGCCATGAGCTTAGGGGACCTATTCAATCTTGCGCCGATTCCGCTATCGGGTACCGTGATTACCTATCTGGGCTTCACAGCGATTATCATTGCGCGTTATTTTGCGATTGTCTGGCCTATCCACTTTACCCTCTGGAAGCGCGCACCCAAAAAGGCGCGCCGCCTGTCCAAACGCGAACCCACGCGCGAGACCATCCGAAACGAGATTTATCTCTCCACGATTAGCGCGTTCATCTACGCCCTCCCTGCTGCGATTGTTGTTGAGATTTGGAAGGCGGGTGGCAGCGCGATGTATTCGGGAATGCCCGAGGGTGTCTTAGGATGGCTCTGGTTACCGGTCTCAGGTCTCATCTATCTCTTCGTGCAGGACACATGGTTCTATTTCACACACCGCGTCATGCATCATCGTAAACTATTCCAACACACCCATGCGGGCCATCACCGCAGTGTCCAGCCGACCCCTTGGGCGAGTTTTTCTTTCGACCCAATAGAGGCGGTCAGCTCAGCTTGGCTCCTCCCCGTCCTCGCGCTGATCCTGCCCATCCATGTTGGCATGGCGCTGCTCATTCTCATGCTGATGACGATTAATTCTGTTTTCAATCATGCCGGATGGGAAGTTTATCCGGACCGTTGGATTAAAGGGTGGTGGGGCCGGCACATTATCACGGCCAGCCACCACAATTTGCATCACACGAAATTCAAAGGGAATTACGGATTATATTTCCGCTTCTGGGACAAGGTCTGCGGAACAGACCGAGGGTTGGTTTAAGCGTCAGGTACGACTGTCAGTTTTAGTGCATTAAAGGGCACGACCTCCGCGCCCAGAGGCACCAAGGCCGAGCGCACATCCAATCCCGTCCGGCTATCCCGCAGGGCAAGCGACTTTCGCCCGCCGCGTAGATGCGTATCGCCCCATTGCATTAGTGCCATGAAAACGGGTGCGAGGGCTTGCCCTTTTTCGGTCAGAAAATAAGCCGTCCGCGCCCGCGCGCCCGGATCTTTATACTGACGCGTTTCGAGAACACCGTCTTCGACAAGTTTCTTCAACCGCGAGGTTAGGACAGAGCGCGGAATATCCAGATCGGACCGCATGTCATCAAACCGGCTGACACCATATAGTGCTTCCCGCACAATCAACCACGTCCAACGATCCGTCAGAACATCCAAGGCTTTCGCCCCGCCACACTTCTCCAGCGGGATCGGGGCTTCGCGAACAATATCAGAATCAGGTTTGCGAGCTGGGTCTGTCATGAAGACCGACCTAGCGATTGGACGGCTGAAATCAATGATTCCTAGCGCATCACGAGATTTATAAATTCACAAAGCCACGTTCGCGTCTCTCGCGGATCGATGATGTTCTCAACGCCAAAGGCCTCTGCTGTGCGGAATGGCGAACTGACATTGGCGAGGCGGGCTTTGATTTTCGCGAGTTCCGCAGCAGGGTCATCCGCGGCTTCCAGTTCTGCGCGGTAAGCCACCTCGACACCGCCATCAATCGGCAGGCTGCCCCAATCACCGCTGGGCCATGCGACGCGGTATGGGAAGCGTTCCGCATTGGACATGGCGGCGCCCGCAACGCCGTAAGCCTTGCGGATGATGACCGAGGCCCACGGCACATCCGCGCGGTAGATGGCATTCATCGCCTCGACTCCGCGCCGGATCGTGGCGGTGCGTTCGGCCTCCAGTCCGATCATAAAACCGGGATTATCTACCAGATTAATGACAGGCAGGCCAAAGAGTTGAGCAGTCTCGGTAAAGCGTTTCGCCTTCTCAGCCGTATCCGCCGTCCAACTGCCGCCCAGAAACATCGGATCGTTGGCGAGCACGGCAACGGGCCAGCCATCCAATCGCGCAAAGGCAGTAATAGATGCCCTGCCCCAGTGTCGCCCCATCTCAAACACGCTGTCTTTATCGAACAGGGCATCGACGATCTTGCGCATATTATAGGCTTTGGTTTTATCTCGCGGGACAATGGATAAGAGCGTCTCATCCCTGCGGTCCGTCGGGTCTTTACAATCCGTTCGCACCAGCGGAGCGCCAGCATAATCCGGTAGGTAGGAGAGGAACTTCCGCGCGCGAAGAAAAGCGTCTTCCTCATCCGTCGCCTCATCATCAATCACGCCGTTCCGCGTGTGAATTTTCGATCCGCCGAGAGATTCCTTATCCTGCGTTTCGCCCAGCGCCGCGACGACGGCGGGACCCGCTGTGAAAATTTGCGAGAGACCTTTGACCATCACGGAATAATGTGAGGCGACCGCCCGCGCCGCGCCAAGTCCAGCTGTCGGACCCAGCGCCAGTGCAACGACGGGTACCGTTTCCAGATTTTTCACAACATGGTCCCAACCCGGCACCATGGGCACATAGGTATGTCCCATCACCTCGAGAGACTTGACAGACCCGCCACCGCCCGTGCCGTCAATCATCCGGATAATCGGCAAGCGAAGCTCATGCGCCATTTGCTCTGCGACGATAAATTTGCGGTAGATCGCGGCATCGGACGCGCCGCCTCGTACCGTAAAATCATCGCATGTCGCGACAACGCGCCGACCATTTATCCTGCCCCGCCCAAAGAGAAAGTTGGACGGCGCGGAGTCGATCAGCGCCCCCTCTTCTGTATATCGGCCACGTCCGGCCAATCCGCCAATTTCATCAAACCCGTCAAAGTCCAGCAGGCCCTCCAAACGCTCCCGCGCGTTCAGCTTACCGCGGGCAGCCTGCCGCGCGACCTTATCGGCCCCGCCCATCTGTAGCGACATCGCTTTGCGTTTGGCGAGTTCATCTAATTCGTGTTTCCAGCTCATGCGCGGGACTTTGGCCGAGCAATGCTTGTCACGCAATGCCCATCCGACTAACCTCGCCTTTCAAAATTGAAAGGTCACATCATGATCAAATACGCCCTCCTCGCCTCCGCGCTCTGTCTGACTGCCTGCAATTCCGGTGCGCCGACTTATATCACGTCCAGTTC
Source organism: Litorimonas sp. WD9-15 (assembly GCF_050271975.1). NCBI lineage: Bacteria > Pseudomonadati > Pseudomonadota > Alphaproteobacteria > Maricaulales > Robiginitomaculaceae > Litorimonas > Litorimonas sp. WD9-15. The sequence goes on along the minus strand of NZ_CP189850.1, from coordinate 1,400,949 downwards.
CGCGCCTCAGGCCACGGTAGACGTTTCGGCCACGGGTCAAGCCAATGTCGCGCCTGACCGCGCTATTGTGAGCGCAGGCGTCGTGCAACAGGGCAAGACGGCTCGCGAAGCCATGATGGGCAATGCAACCTTGATGACGGCAGTCTTTGATGAATTGGAAAGCGCGGGTATCCCAAAGTCGGACATCACGACCAGCCAACTCTCGCTGCAGCCGCAATATGATTATCGCGACCGTCGCAAGCCGGAAATCAAGGGCTATGAAGTCCGGAATACGGTGACAGTGAAATCTGATGATATTGAACAGATCGGCCCGATGTTGGATGCGCTCGTGCGGGCGGGCGTCAACAATATCAATCAGGTGCAGTTCACGGTCAAAGACCCGAAAGCCGCTAAAGATCAGGCCCGAGAGGATGCGATCCGCGAGGCAAAATCAAAGGCCGAAAGCATGGCTGCCGCAGCCGGAGTCAAACTTGGCCCACTCCTCTCACTGTCGGAAGCCGGCGGAAACCTTAGACCGCAACCCGTCATGATGCGCGCGGCAGCGATGGAAATGTCAAGCGCCTCAACGCCCGTCAGCGCAGGTGAACAAACGCTAAGCGTGACGGTAAATATGAGTTATGGAATTGCGGAGTAAATCAATCGCCCATCATGCTACGAACGGTTTCCGCGTGATCAGATAAGGCTTTGGCGCCTTCGGGCGACAGACCGTATATGCCTCGGTCGACTTTTTCGAACCAGCCATAATGGTTGGACGCCATAAGATTGCGAGCTTTGTCAAACCCCGCCATTTTCGCGACATAGCTGGCTTTGCATGCGCCTTCATCATGGAGGACTTTCGCACAGCGTAGAGCGCCTTGGCGGTAGGATGTCATCATCCCGACGCTCGTCATACCGCCATCATTCGGGTCGCCGTGACGACTTTCAAATTCTGAGAGCAGCTTCGCTTTGCGGGCTTTGATCTTGCGTGGCGTGAAGGGTGCGGGATCGCAATGGACGACTACGCGGCCTTCCGGCAAGTGGACGGTCATTAAGCCGAGTCCCAATCTGCGACAAAGCATTTTGGTCTTCCGCAAAGATCTAAAGTAAATTTTTCCCGGTTTATGCGGCGCACAGATATAGACCTGATCCGTCATGGATTGGCGGGCAATCGCCTGATGGAAGAGGGAAAGCGTGAAGGTGGTCTTCAACTCCACGATGACGGGTTCCGCCGCATCCCCATCCGCAAAGCGCACGGCAACCAGATCCGCCGCACCGACTTCGCCTTTGACCTGATATCCCCGCGCCGTGAAATAGGCTTTCACGGGCGCGTAAAGGTCGGTTTCCTTAATAGATATTTTCGGATTCCCTGCGATGGGACCGTCCTAATGTACGGGCGGAACGAAAACCTCGTTATTCTCATCCAGAAGCACGACATTCGGTGCATAATTCCGCGCTTTTTCGGCTTCCATCTGACAATAGGTGATGATGATGATCTTATCGCCAAGTTGCACGCGTCGCGCCGCCGCGCCGTTCAGGCCGAAGGTCTTAGAGCCACGCGGGGCCGTGATGGCGTAGGTCGTGAATCGCTCACCATTGGTGATGTTCAGGATATCAACCTGTTCATTGGCGAGAATACCCGCGCGGTCCAAGAGGTCCTGATCAATCGAAATTGATCCTTCATAGTGCAAATCCGCTTGGGTCACTGTCGCCCGGTGGATTTTGCCCTTCATCATTGTCAGAAGCATTTGCCCCTCCTTTAGTCTCGAGCCCCATATAGGGATTGTCGAGGGCGTGCAAAAGATGAAGCCGCGTTTTCGCAACCCTCCCCTGCTCCGTATTTAGCTGGCATTCAGATTAATGCGCGGCACCGGGCGCGGCATTTGGGTCAAGTGCGAAGACGCGGTCACAATATTTGCACCGGACTGTATTGTCCGAACCCATATCCAGATAGGTCCGGGGATGACCCAATGCACCGCCGGTACCCTCGCACATGACACGGCGCGTTGAAACAGTAACAATATCTCCACCTTCGGGTGAAAGTGGGGTCGTGCCAGGCGTTTGAGCTTTATCCATGAGCCGAGTGTCCTATTTGCGGGTTGCGTAATTTTGCGCACCCAATTCTATTGCAATGGCCTTTAGGCCACGTCTAAAGGTCGGGTCAATATGACCTCTACAAACACCTCACCCGCTATTGAAATTAAAGGTCTGAAAAAGACCTATGCCGCGTCCAAGAAGGCACCGGAAAAAATTGCGCTACATGGCGTCGATCTGACCATCCCGCGCGGCTCAATCTTTGGCCTGCTCGGCCCGAATGGTGCGGGGAAATCGACCATGATCAATATTCTCGCGGGGCTGGTGAATAAGACCTCTGGCTCAGCGGCGATTTGCGGTTACGACATCACAACAGAAACGCGGCAGGCTCGAGCCTCCATTGGCATTGTCCCTCAGGAAATTGCGATGGACGTATTTTTCACGCCATTTCAGGCACTGGAATTACAGGCCGGATATTACGGCGTCCCGAAAGCTGAACGCCGCAGTATGGAAATCCTCGAGGCCCTTGGCCTCGCTGATAAACGCGATGCCTATGTCCGCCAGCTCTCCGGCGGAATGAAGCGGCGTCTGTTGATTGCCAAAGCCCTCGTCCATAATCCGCCCGTTCTCATTCTGGATGAACCGACGGCGGGTGTGGATATCGAGCTTCGCCGTCAACTCTGGGCCTATGTCGAGAAACTGCACGCGGCGGGCACGACGATCATTCTGACAACGCATTATCTCGAAGAGGCCGAAGCGCTCTGCGACCAAATTGCGATTATCCATAATGGCCGGATTGTCGCGAATGAGCCGAAGACGAGCCTGCTCTCGCGTCTCGATAAAAAAGTTCTGCGGATTACGCCAACGGACACATTGAGCGCTCTCCCCGAAAGCCTGTCAGATTTGAATGCCAGTCTCTCCCATGACGGACACATTGTGATAGAATATCGCAGTGGCACGGACTCTGTCACAGGACTGCTCAATCGTGTGAAAGATGCGGGAGTCTCCATTTCCGACCTTCGCACGGAAGAAGCCGATCTGGAAGATGTGTTCATGGCGCTGACCTATGCGGGCGATGCAGCTTGAGGTGGGTCTGGATTTTCATCGGCATCTGTTTGACTGCATGTGTGGCTGAAAACGAAACTGATTTAAATCCGCCGGAAATTTCAGCTTTTTCTCCGGATATACGGCTTGGCGCACCAAACTCTCCCGAAGCAGAACTGCTCCAAAACTGGATTGAGACGACCACCTCAACCCTGACCTCTGCGCCATTCGAAAATAATCTATCCCGCGTAGCGGAACGTTACCCGCAGGTCTGGGTCTCACGAACGCGGGATGCCATGCAAACCGCCGAATTACGCGATGTCCTTCATGCGGATGACAGCCTTTTTCCGTCCCTTTGGTGGCCCAAGACGTCCGTTGTGCTGAGAGGCGATGAGACGACGGACCTTGCCAGAACAGGCGCAGACACTGAAACAAAAGGCGAGATCGAAATTGGACGCATGCATTACAGGCGCTACACTGAGGGAGATATGGTGGAGCGGTCCTGTGCCATCAACACACTGGCGCATGAAATCAGCCACACACTTTCCGACCGAGCAGATGAATTCTGGATGCACTTCCTGGACACGGCAGCGCGTGATAATGCACCGCCGAATATGTATCAGGCCAGCTATCTCGTCGGCACGGTCGCGCAATGCACATGGCTGCAAGAACAGGAACGGGTGGCGGAAAACGAGTTTTTCGACTGTCTCCTGACCTTTAGCGACCCCAGTTCAGGCTCGCGTTTTCGCAGCCGTGCCTGTAACGATTTTCCGAATGATAAACCCGTCACACCGGAAGGCAGGCTCGATCCATGATTAGAATTGGACTTCTCGGCGCATCGAAAATTGCGCCAAAAGCGATTATTACACCCACCGCCGCGCGCGAGGACTGTATCATTCAAGCGGTGGCATCCCGCGACCCGGAAAGAGCCAGACTCTATGCAAATGAGCATAGCATCCCGTATATTGAAAACTCCTATGAAGCCCTCATAGCGCGGGATGATATTGATCTTATTTATAATGCCCTGCCCCCCAATCGGCATTGTGAGTTGAGTCTTTTAGCGGCCGAACATGGTAAAGCGGTGCTTTGCGAAAAACCTTTTGCCATGAATTCTGATGAAGCCCGACGCATGGTGGACGCAGCCAAAAAAGCCGGAACAGTCCTGATCGAAGCCTTCCATTATCGGTACCATCCCGCCTTTCTCGATTTCGAAGCTCTGGTGGCCTCTGGAAAGCTTGGCAAAACAGAAGAAATCCGCGGCGTCTTTAATGTCCACATCCCGAACCGCGACGGCGAATTACGCTATATCAGCGAGTTGGGCGGCGGCGCGCTCATGGATCTCGGCTGTTATCCCCTTCACGCCATGCGAACATTGCTGGGCGTTGAGCCGACGGTCATATCCGCAGAAAATCATTATGAGGACACGCATGATGTCGCCGTGGCGTCTGTCGCGGAACTGGATTTCGGCGGCGTCCCCGGATTTCTCGAATGCGATATGTCGCCCAGCGCGATTTACGAAAATCATATTGATGTGATTGGATCTCGCGGCACTGCCCGCATGACGCGCCCTGTTCATCCCTATCGTTGGAACCCGCATTTAGGGTTCGAAATCGCGACTGTGATCGACGGTGAGAAAGATTTGAAAACCCTACTGAATTCGCCCGAGACCTATAAACGATCGACCTATGCCTATCAGTTGGACCACGTCGTATCCGTCATGAACGGGGACGTTGCAGCCCTGACGGGCGGAGCGGATGCTATTGCCAATATGGCGGCGATCAACGCCATCCTATCCCGCTGAGCCAAAGAAGAGTTGCGTAGACAGGCGCGGCTCTATAGCTGCGCCTCTATGTTGGAACCGACCACATCCGTGAAGACGGCGATGCCGGAAAGTTGGGGCGGCGAAATGCGTGCCCTGCTAACGATCGGTGTGCCCATGGCGCTGGCGCAATTGGTTCAGTTTTCACCCTATATTGCGGATACGCTGATGATCGGGCGGATTGGTCCGGCAGAGATTGCCGCCGCCGCTATCGGCTCCGTGCTCTATTTTTTGCTCTGGATGATCGCGATTGGGCCTATTTCCGCCGTGACGCCGCTTGTCTCCCAAGCCCTGGGGCGCGACTCCGGCGAGCGTAAAGACATACGCCGGACGGTGCGTATGTCGGTCTGGGCCTGTTTTCTGATGATGCCACTCATCATTGGATTATTACTTCTGACAGAACCAATCATGATATTGGCCGGACAGGACCCGCAAGTCGCCGCGCTCGCCCAGAGCTACGTGCTGGTTCTCGCGCCCGGCCTGCCTTTCACATTGGCGGTGATGTCGTTCCGCAATTTCCTCGCGGCGATTGAACGAACCATCGTGCCGTTTTTCCTCGTGGCGAGTTCAGCTTTGGTCAACATCGCGCTGAACTGGGTCCTGATTTTCGGCAATCTGGGCGCACCGGAACTGGGGTTGATCGGCGCAGGTATCGCGTCCTCCATCGCTTGTATCTACAGCTTCTTCGCTTTCGTCGCCTATATCAAATGGGAACATAAGGCGCGGAGTTTTGACCTGTTCTCCAATCTATGGAAACCGGATTGGGAGCGGATGCGCGAGATACTCACACTCGGCTGGCCGATATCAATCACTGTGACATTCGAAGGCATGTTGTTCAACGCAGGCGTCCTCATCGCAGGCGCGGTTGGAGTCATTGAGCAGGCAGGATTTCAAATCGCTCTGAATGTTGCATCCGCCGCCTTCATGATGCCATATGGTCTGTCTATGGCAGGCGCGGTTCGCATAGGGCTGGCACGCGGAGCGGCCAATAATGGTGCCGAGCGACGCGCGACATCCACAACCATTCTGGCATCCGTTATCGCGATCGGGATATTTGCCATACCCGTGGCCTTGATACCCAAGATCGTGGCCTCCCTTTATTTCGATATGGACGCCAGCGACACAAAGCCGGTCTTTGACTTCGTCGTCATCTTCCTGCCGCTCGCCGCCGCCTTTATGTTCTTTGACGCGGTTCAAGTCGCCTGCAATCAATTGCTGCGCGGATTGGCCGATGTGACATGGCCCATGATTATAACAGGCATCAGCTATTGGCTAATCGGGTTTCCCATCGCCTATTACACCGCGCTGCACACGGGTATCGGGGCCAAGGGCATCTGGTACGGTCTGACCGCGGGCTTGGTCGCCGCCTTTATCGGCCTCGGAATAAGGCTTTGGCTGCAGCTTCGGCAGCCGTCTCCGGTTTAGCGATATCGCCGTCGAGAAACGCGCGGCCTTGACTGTCTTCGACTTCGACAATCCATAAATCCGGATCGCGGTCCACGGCTTTATTGATGCGTAACGTTTGTTCGTCTTCTGTAAAAGGCCCGTCGCGAAACCATTCACGTCCGCCACTCATAGACATTTGTTCGACATAGCGGTGCAATATGCCGCCCTGTCGCGTCACAACCCAGAGCGCCCCCGCATCCGGATCACCCCGACGCAAAACGGCGGCAAAGGCACCCGCGCCCTGAGCACGGCGTAAGAGAGCCGTCGCCCGAATTTCAGTTTTCAATCGCGCCATTAAATCTCACCTCTCAGGTGAACCCATTTTCTTTTTTTCACCCTGAAATCCATATTTGGCATCCTAATTGCGTCGGTAACCTCATCTTAACCTTGAGGCATCGGACCATGTTTCACTATCCTACAGCGGCGAAAGCCGCATTGCTGACACTTCTCGCCTCTGCGGCCCTGCCCGCCTATGGCGCCAGTTATCTCGATACGCGTCAAAATATGCGCGGCGAGGCGACAAGCTATACGGCATCGCTCTCTGAAATAACACAGGGCGATATTTATCGGACGACACGGACCTTGGATTGGCGACAGCCGACCTTACAGCTCTGGTTTGACCTGCCCGCATCAGAGCGCACATCGACGATTACACTCAATCTTGCGGCAGACCCATTAACGCGTGTTCCCGGCCATGCACCGTTGCAAGTCCAGTTTAATCACGACAAGCCCGTTCCCGTTATGTCAAATGGGCGTGGATTCGAGGCGGAACTCTCTTTCGATCCGGCCAAAGCCCGCTCGCGCCGCAATTCGCTGAAAATTACTTTCCCCGCCCCAACAGGGACGGATTGCGTCATGCCCGCACACGGAAAATGGTCTGTGGATTTATCTGCCTCGACCCTTTCCATGACGGGACGCTCACGATCAGCCAATATGAGTTTAAGGGAAGTCGAAGAGCGTTTGGCGCAGCCTGCACTGTCCCCCAAGCGTATCGGATTAATCGCATTCGGCCCGGACGCCACGGATATGCAAGCTCTCGCCGCGCAAGGCCTGGCTTTACGGACGCCGGACATTCCGAAGTTTTCTGTTACAGATCGCGGGACAGACTTTAATGTTCTGATGGTCACGCGCGACCGCCTGTTTGATTACACTGACGATCCTATGATCCTCAATTCCAAAGGGTCTCGCGTTTTCGTTCCGAAAGGCCGCCCGACACAGCTTATCTTCACAGCGGATACGGATGCCGATATTCTTGAAACACTAAAGCTATTCTCTGTCCGACACCTGCCATCCGCGCGGCGACCCATTACGAGTCTTGGCGAAATTGATATGCAATCCCGACTGGATTCTGACCGCATTGTCGTGACCCGCAAAGCCAAATTGGCAGAACTGGGCGACACGGATAGTTTTGCCAGTTTCAGTGATGATAGCTGGGCTTCAGGTGCAAAGACCTATCGTTTTGACGTCACCGATCCAGCCAATACGCGCGGCGAAATCCTACTCCGACTCGCCTCGTCCGAAGATGTGGCGGAGACATCTCGTCTCCGCGTTGCGCTAAATGGCGAGACACTGGGTGCGGCCAAACTCGACCGGCGTCGTAAATCCGTTATCTTTGATGTTCCCTCAGGCAAGTTAAACGCAACATCTAATGTTCTGAGCTTGCTGCCGGAACTGGACGCCAAGCCGGAATATACCTGTCCTTCTGTAACGGCCAGTCAACCCAACTTTATGGTCGGTCAGGGCTCAAAGCTAACGCTCGATACATCCTATGCGTCACCAGCGTCTGAACTCTCGCGCCTCGCTGCGACAGGCAGCGTCTTTAAAGATCAGCAGAGTTACATTGCCCTGCCCCGTGGGGCACGCGAATTTGAAGCCAGCCTCCGTATTTTAGGGCGTCTGGCAAAATCAGCGGGTCAAGGCCTGACAGAGGCAGACTATACGCGAGGCAGCGACGTTGGACAGGATCGACATATCCTTGTGATCGGCTCGGCGCGAACCCAAACCCGTGTTTTAGGCGACATGACGACTGCGCCAAAAGCGCTGAAGCAAGCTTTGCAAGGGCAATCGACCTCAGGCGAAAACCTTCTGCAATCGGGTATTGAGCGATTTGCGAGTGCAGGTCTGGATGATTTTGCCGTGCAATATGCGGCGGCAAAATCTGGCTCTCGTAAAGTTTCAAAGGGCGGCGTGGCCGCGCTTTACGGCAATGGCGCCGGTCGGATGATTGGCGTTATCTCGGCGGCGCCGTCTGAGCGATTTACAACAGTAGCCAGTCAAATCATTGAACCGGATCACTGGAATGCTCTGCGCGGCGGTGTGGCCCGATGGAATAAATCATCCGTGATTATGGCCCAAACAGCACAACCAATCATGGGCGTATCGTTGAGAGACAATCAGGGCTCAAGTTTATTGGATTTTGATTTTCCAAATATCGATTTCCCCGATTTCACGTTACCTGATTTTGAAATGCCGACCGTCAAAATGCCGGAATGGTCTTGGCCAACAAATCCCCTGCGCCGTTTCAATGCGGAGACACGCACTGCAGACGCCCCGGCAAATGAGGCTTTAGTCCTACGGCAAGCGCCGGTTCATGACATCTCAATTGAGGCAAAACCCGTCACAATGACGGCAGAAGCTCAACGCGGCTACATTCAGGAAGCACGTGCGGACAGGGTAGAAACATCAGAAGGTTTGCGTGGCCGTTTCACATTTGAAACGCCGGATATGCCTGACTTAAATATGCCCGTCTTAACAGCGCCGAAGATGAGCTCTTTCCAAGACATACGCCGCGCAACCAAGTCGAAATGGTTGTCTGCCCGACGTTGGAGCCAGGATAAGGTGGACAGCCTTATGACCATGCGGTCGCTTAAGGAGATTGAACGACGGACAGATCGTTTGCAAAATCGTGTGAAACCTTCCGGACAAAAGGCCCGCAAATCCCTTATCGAAAGATTGCCCGGGAAAGGTGTGGTTCAATTTGCAGATCGTACATATTCCGTGTTTGGAATTCTTCTGATCCTCAGTTTCATGAGTGTGGTATTCTTAATGAGTATGGCGAGTCCGAGTTCACGCCTGGGCGGCAGGCACTAAGCCAAGCGCACCCAACACCAACTTCCGTCTTTCAGCAGATGGAGTTAACCCGTCGCGTTCGGTCCGGAACGCGGCGGGTTTTTATTTTCAGTCGGCTTGTAAGGGTAAAATAATTTTAACGCGGGTGCCATCACCGGGCTTTGATTGAATATCCATCTTACCGCCATGGAGAGTCGTCAGCGACTTCACGAGACTGAGCCCTAGTCCGGTTCCACGCTCGACAGCAAGTTTCCCGCCCTCACCCTGCGTATAGGGATTTCCAATGCGGGCCAGTTCTTCGGCATCCATGCCCATACCGGTGTCGGAGACGGCGAGCTCCAAATCGCCATCAATCGCCTGTGCATCCACATCAACATGCGCGCCCTTATTAGAAAATTTCACGGCATTTGAGAGTAAGTTGAGCAAGATTTGACGCACAGCCCGCCTATCCGCTTGGATTAGCAGCGCTTGATCTAAATCCAAATTGATATCGATAGCTACTTCGGCCGCATCCGCAGCAGGCCGGATCATTTTGACAGAGGACCGAATAACATCCGCGGCATCAAACGTATCATAGTTGAGCTCATATCGCCCGGCCTCGACCTTGGACAGATCAAGCACATCGCCAATCAAGTCCAACATATGCTGTCCGCTTTCATGAATAAGGTCAGCATATTCTGCATATTTTCCAGGTAGAGGCCCGAAGAGACGCGAGCGCATCATGTCAGAAAATCCGATAATCGCGTTGAGTGGCGTTCGAAGTTCATGACTGACACCGGCGAAGAAGAGCGTTTTATCCGTGCTGTCACGTTCCGCAGAAGCACCCATCTGACGCAGGGACTCCAGCTGTGCCTCGTCATCTGTACGGTCATGTGTGTGGACAAGCCAGCCGCCTTTTTGAAGCGGCGTAATCCGCATATCATAACTGGCATGTTCGCCCGACCCCTTATGAGAAATACGGAGAAGTTGCGGCATCTTTGTCTCGCGGGCGGCTTCAATTTTTCCGCCAAGTGCGGCTTGGTCACTATGATCCAAGGGTAAAAAGTCGACCAAAGACTCCGGCACATCACCGGAGAATTGCGCTGCCCCCTGAGCATTTGTGCCAATCAGGCGCGCTTTAGAGTCATATTCGAACAACCCACCTTCGACGCCGTCCCGCCAAAATGTTTCTCGCATCTCTACACCAGAGATTGGCTTGGCCTGTCTGCGGTTTGCGGCGGCAAACATGGCGGCTAGTGTAAAGGCCAATAGAGCGGCTAGACCCGTTTGTTTAACCCAAGTTGAAAGGCCACTATCAATCAAGTCAACGTCTGGAAGAGAACCCGCACGCCCCGCAAAAAACACAATAGCCATGATCAGCACAGCGATGATCAGGCCTTCAACAAATTTTTCCTTGAAGAATAACATTGCGATGGCGGGAACGGTGATGAAGAGTAAGCCCATAGGGACAAGGCCTAAAAGAATGCAGGCCATGAGGGCCAGTCCAGCCCAAGACAGCATCAACAATATTTGCGCCCATTCCCGCTGAATGACCGGTGAGAGTAACACTCCGATCAATGCAGGGATTGCCGCTATAGCGGCAATCGGTAGGAGTGTTAGACTATCGAAGCCACGCAGGCTTGCGGCGACCACAGCTGCGACCAGCGCAAACATCCAAACAAGGTTTGGCAAGATCACAGACGCGTGGTCAAAAGAGGCTCTCTGGTTTTGGCGCACGCGGACCACTCCCTGCGGACTGAATCGCCCGCGTTAAGGTTAACAGACTAGGAAAAGCAGATAGGCGCGTCTATGGCCAACCCATTCGCGTCTCAGGGCATTACCCCGAGAGCCGTACACCCAACTGACGTGTTGAAACGGGCCTACCGGATGCCTAAATGCACAGAATGACCTACCCGGAAAACATTCAAGTTATGATCGACGATTTCCAGTTCTTGGATGATTGGGAAGACCGATATATGCACGTCATTGATATGGGGAAATCACTCCCACCACTTCCGGATGAAGACCGCACAGAGTTCAATAAAGTCAAAGGCTGCGCCAGTCAGGTCTGGCTCGTGACGAAACGTGACGCGGAGACGTTAAACTTCGCCGGTGACAGTGACGCTCATATTGTGAAGGGGCTCGTCGCCATTGTCCTACAAATCTATTCAGGCAGAACACGCGAAGACATCAAACAGCTCGATGCGAACGATATCCTCGACAAGCTGGGACTATCTGAACATCTTTCAGCCCAACGGGCAAACGGATTGGCGGCCATGATTGCCCGCATTCAGAGCGAAGCCACTTAAGCGAAAACATCGCCCAGCGTTGTTCCGCCTTCTTTAATATCTTTAATTTCAAGATAGGCCGCCGTTAAACCCGACGCATAGACCGCGTAGATAAAATACCCCGCGACAGCAGATAAAGATGTCACAATAATCATACGGGGAGAGGCTGCGTTTATGTCGCCAACAGAGGCCGGATCAAACATGTTATAGCCCCCCGCAACGACGGCTAGCCCCGCGATCAGCGAATAAATGACAGAGGCAATCAAGCTCAGCACGAAAAGAAAGAGTAATATCCAGCGCTTATAATTTCTGGCCAATGTCCATGCACGACCCAATGAGCCGAACACGCCTTTTCGTTCGAAAACATAAACAGGACCGGCCAGCGCCCAGCCCGGCCACACAAAAACAAACCCGATGAGCAACGCATAAAATCCTAGAATACAGACAAGCGAATAAATGAAGGCAATCACAAACATCGGAAGTGTGAAACGCAGGGCTTTCCCAATAACGTTTTGACCCACCAATTCATCACCCGTAAATTTCGCATAGGCTGTGTGAATAACGATCAGTTGGAACCAAACAATCATCAGTAGGCTGATAAGATTGCCTCCAAACGTCACCAAATAGAACGTGCCCATATCCATATTATTGGGGTTAGCCACCATGTCCTGGGTCGCACCTGTTGTCATAACACTCAGTCCGACCGTAAACAGTCCTACGACTAATAATCCAATCAGGAGCGGTTTTATATCCGCAAAAACACCGGAAAAGGCCCGTCCGAAGACTTTACCAAAGTCAAAAGACCGATGAGTCGGATTTTGCCACTCATATTGATATTGTGGCTGTCCCGGTGATTGATTTACCATGATATTCCTCTTCCCTACTCTCAGGCTTAGAAAAACACATGGCCTTTTACAACATAAACTAAGCTAACAATTCGATGTCCCAATAGAGGTAATCCATCCAACTTTCATGAAGGTGATTGGGCGGAAAACGCCGGCCTTGGGCCTGTAATTGGTGCATTGTTGGCTGAAATGGCGCAACGAAAGGATGCATGCGTGCATCTTTCGGCAAGCGTCCCCCTTTTTTGAGGTTACATCCCGAGCAAGCCGCGACAATATTCGTCCAGCTTGTCTTCCCGCCCAGCCTCCGCGGAATAACATGATCAAATGTGAGTTCATTGGGTGACCCACAATAAGTGCATTTAAAACCATCCCGTAAGAAGAGATTAAACCGCGTAAAGGCAGGCGTTCGGTTTTGTGGCACATAATCGCGTAGGGCCACGACAGATGGCATTTGCATCTCAAAACTCGGCGAGCGGACGCATTGCTCATAATGATCCACGACATCGACACGATCGAGAAAAACGGCTTTCACGGCGTCCTGCCAAGACCAGAGCGAGAGCGGAAAATAAGACAGCGGTTGGTAATCTGCGTTCAGAATCAAACAAGGATAGTTTCCGGCCGTCACAGGAGCGGCGTCCATAAGAGACGATAGCCGAGGGTGAAGGGCGCTCATAATGAAGCCTCCGGGCTTTGGTCAATAAATGGGGTTTCAATCATCTGAATATTGAAAACAAATCTCCTGAGACATTGATTCCCAAGTTACACAGAGTTCCACTGGATTGACAAGTGCGGCGGAATGTCAAAATTCGCGAAATTGACCGCTTTAAAGTTAAAGGATTTCAGTCGAAGCCAGCGTTCATTTCCAAAAGCTTCGCTAATTTTTTTACACGGTACTTCACCTGTTCCGTAAGCATTGGGCTCAAATCAGGCGTTGTGGAAAGATATAACGCTTCACCTCGCACAGACAATTCAAACTCGCTGAGAAGAGACGGTGTTCGTCCGGTCACCACAATTGCCAAGCGGATCGCCTCACCGATACAGGCCGCCACGTAGCGTTGATCTTCGGTCAGTAATTCATCAATCAATCCACTGACCGGGGGTTGCCGTTTGGCCGTGTAAGTCCGGAAAAGAGACAATGACAGGAAAGCCCGCTCCGCATGCGTTAATCCGGCAACGGGCGCGTAGAGAACATCCTCAAACACAAGTTCCGCGCGATGGTCAGGATGCAGGTTTTTTCCCAAACCCGCAAGATGACACGCTGCCTGTAAGAGGCGAGCGTCATTTCTATCGCCAAACCCGCAGGGCAGGACCGGCAGAAGCGGAGAGAGAAACCGATAGAGCGGAGGTCCGAAATGTTCGGCCTGCACGAACCCTCTCGCGAAATCACGGCATCCATCAATCAGCGCATCGCGCGACTTCACGGGTTCAGGCAAACTGTCCCAAACCAAGCCTTCACGCAATCCAGCCATCGAGATGACGATAGATTTTGGTTTGAAGCGTTTGATCAATCGCTCCAAAATTAATCCTGCATAAGGCAGTGTTTCCGCACGGGCCTTTCTCATACCCGGCCAATTCAAAAGCTCGACAAGTCCGTCAGTATAAGCCCAGTGCGCAAGTGTTTCTGCCACCTCCGGTGAGAGACGGTATCCCTGCAAGGTGCGCATCGGGTAATTCGATTTCTGTTGGTGAACAGACGCAAGATTTCGCCACGCCCCGCCTATGAGATAGAGTGTCTCTTCACCGTCCAAATCTCCGGACACGCTGCCAAGCACAGAATCGAGTTTTGAAACCCGCGCAATATAGTCTGCCGACAGCAACTCAGAAAGGTTCCCCCCAATGGCATCGAAAGGCCCCAAGGGTAAGGAAACGCCAAGAGCTTTTGAATTTGGGTCCCGCAATTCCGGCCCCACTTGCATGATTTCAAGACTGGCACCGCCGAGATCAGCCCCTAATCCCTGACGCCTATCATTATTGGAGAGTAATCCGAGCGCAGAAAGCCGGGCTTCTTCTGTTCCGGATACCGGGGAAATATCCAACCCTGTCTCCTGCTTAACCTGAGCGACAAAATCAGGTGCGTCTTCGGCTTCCCGCATCGCCGCTGTCGCGCCAATTAAAGGCTGCCCCAGCCCTCTGGCTTTTATGATTTTCGAAAATCGGGCCAAGGCCGCACGGCATTTTTGTTTACCTGAAACAGATAGGCAGCCCGTGTCCCGCAAGTCACGGCCAAGCCCAGCCAAGATTTTCTCATTATAAACAGGCGTAAAGTGAGCGCCAAATAGATCATATATGACCAGCCGAACCGAGTTCGAGCCAATATCAATGACAGCAACCTGTCGGGCATGTTGAGAGGAAGTCAGCTAGCTCACCAATTTTGGGCGGAAGATTTGTGTCTTAGGAACATTCTCATCTTCTAAAGGGGCGGGCGCTGATTCGGCCAGCGCCGTCCCACGACCCGACAGGGATGGATTTTCCATAAAATATTCATGAGCAGAGAAACGCGGACGTTCTTCGCGCGCCGTAACGCGAATATATTTTCCTGTTGGCCGTAGTTCCCAACTATTGGTGTTGTCCAATAAATTGGCCATCATGATCTGGTCTAAGACCTGATTATGGACAGTCGGGCTCTCCACAGGGACCAGTGTTTCAATCCGGCGGTCCAAATTGCGCGGCATCCAATCGGCGGAGGAAATATAGACGAGGGCTTGGTCAGATGGCATGGGGTGGCCATTCCCAAAACAGATGATACGGGAATGTTCGAGAAAGCGGCCGATAATCGACTTGACGCGAATATTCTCACTCAGACCTTCTATACCCGGACGAAGACAACAAATACCACGCACAACAAGGTCAACTTTCACGCCAGCCTGCGAGGCTTCATAGAGCTTTTCAATCATGATTGGATCAACGAGCGCATTCATCTTGGCCCAGATCGTGGCAGGCCGCCCGCTCTTTGCATGCGCAATTTCCTGATCAATTTTTTCTTCAAGAACACCGCGCAAACCCAAAGGCGCAATTGATAATTTTTGCAAATCTCTCGGCTCATTATAGCTCGTCACAAAATTGAAGAGTTTACCAACGTCTTCCCCAATGATGGGATCCGCCGTAAACAGCGCTAAATCTGTATAAATTCGGGCATTCTGCGCGTGATAATTTCCTGTTCCCAGATGCGTATAGGTTTGTAACGTGTGACCTGCCGCCGTTGTCTCCCGCCGAATAACGAGGCTGACTTTCGCATGCGTTTTAAAGCCCACAAAACCGTAAACGACCTGAACGCCCGCGCGTTCCAAATCGCGCGCCCAGCGCATATTGGACGCCTCGTCAAATCTCGCTTTCAGCTCGACCAATGCGGTTACATTTTTACCCGCCTCGGCAGCATCGATTAAGGCTGCAACAATCGGACTGTTATCAGAGGTTCGGTAGAGCGTCTGCTTAATCGCAACAACGTCAGGGTCAGCGGCAGCTTGTTGAAGAAATTGGATGACAACATCAAATTCTTCATAGGGATGATGAACAAGAATATCCTTGGCGGCAATCGCGGCCAAGCAATCGCCATCAAATTCCCGGATACGTTCAGGAAAGCGGGCTGTGAACGGTTTAAATAAAAGGTCTTTTGATCCGCCTGAAATCAGAGATGAAACATCTCTCAAACCCAAAATCATGGCAGCATTGGAGACCATTTCTTCGTCGCAATTAAAACTCTGTACCAGAAAATCTCGGAGTGTATGCTCCATTTCCTGATCAATCTCTAAGCGTATGACGCGTCCGCGACGTCTTTGTTTCAACAATGTTTCAAAATGCTGGACCAAATCTTCGGCACGTTCATCTACGGCGATCCCACTATCCCGGGTAATTCTAAAAGCCCCGGTCTCAGTGATATTGAAATCCGGAAACAAGCTGGACGCAAAGTGCCGAAGCACATCCTCAATTGCGACATAACCACTGACCTTTCCCGATGTTTCAATCTTGATAAAACGCGGCACATTGAGCGGCACGGGTAGGACGGCGAACAGCGGATCGCGATCCTCGGCCTCTAATCGCAGTGCAACCCCAAATCCAAGATTTGGTAAAAACGGGAAGGGGTGTGTCGGATCAATCGAAAGCGGCGTAAGAAGGGGAAGAATTTCAGTCTCAAATATCTTTGATAGACTCTCAGATTGGACCTCCGATAAGTCACCCATTTTCAGGACCCTGATACGATCTTCAAACAATTCCTCACGCAAAGAACTCCAACACTCATTCTGACGCGCAACAATTTTTCCCGCGCGGCGATTAATTTTTCTCAACTGTTCGCTGGGTAACATGCCAGCTGCCCCGGGCTCCATCACACCGGCGCTTTCCTGACTGCGCAAACCCGCAACACGGACCATATAAAATTCATCGAGATTGGCTGCGGAAATTGAAAGAAAACGTACGCGCTCAAGTAAGGGCACGTCCGGGTTTTCGGCCTCCTCAAGAACCCGTGTGTTGAAAAACAACCAGCTCAACTCGCGGTTAAATAATCTGGAAGGATGAGATTTTTTCACGAATTTGTCCCTTTGGGGATGAGAAGCTCCAGCTAAACTATGTCAGGCGACACCCCACCCGCGCAAGGTATAAGACGAAGAAATCGTTAGGCTTCATGCCGCGCTGGCCTGCGCCTCATCAGACAAAATCGTGTAAAGGCTTTGCGCGTCGGGCGCAGCCCGCAGTCGGGTTCGTTTTTCTTCACGGCGCAATTGTCTGGAAATTCTGGCAAGCGCGCGTAAATGCGCGCCTGCCGCATCAGCAGGCGCGAGCAGAAAAGCCACCAAGTCAACGGGACGACCGTCAACACTGTCAAAATCCAGAGGATCAGATAAACGTGCAAAACCCGCCATAACGCTTTCAAGGCCATCGATTCGAGCATGCGGAAGTGCGACACCGTTCCCGACACCGGTTGACCCCAGACGTTCACGTTCAACGGCAGCAGCCACAATATCCCGACATGCGACGGAAAGGTCATTGGCCTCAATGAGCCTTAAGGCCATGTCTTGGAACAGTTGTTTTTGTGAGCCCACTTGAAGGTCGACAACAACACTTTCCGGCAAAAAAAGATCTTCGCCCATGCGATTACCTCTGACGATAGTTTTAAAGCCAAATTAGGATTTAATGGCCTGGATTTCGTCAAAATGGATGAAATCGCGTGGCATTTAAACTCACGTGAGTGGTAAATCAAACCTAACTATCAGCTTCTTTGGGGCAAGTCTTGCTAAAGGCCCCGCTCCCTATTTTGGGTCAATCCAACCGATATGACCGTCTTGACGTTTGAAAACGACATTCAAACCACCGTGACGTGCATTGTGAAAAACAACAACGCCGCTATCAGCAAGGCCTAATTCGAGAGCCGCCATTCCAGGGGTGAGTGTTCGAATTTGCTTCACACTCTCGGCAATCACCATTGGTTCATCCGCGACGTCAGAGTCGGCACTTTCATCATCCGGGTCTGTTTCAGGCGCGATGGGGTTTTCTAGGACGAACATCGCGGCCTCTTTGGCTTTCGCCTTTTGGCTATGATCTTTCAGCCTGCGTTTATATCGCCGCAGACGCTTTTCCATATGCTCTAGGGCTTCATCAGAGGCAGGATAAGCCTCTTGCGCCTGCCCCTGAGCCTCCATTGTTGCACCTGATGGCAGATGAACAGAACATATTGTTCGGAAGCCCGACCCTTCGCGGGACACACTGACCTGCGCATCTCCATCGCGATGGATATATTTGTCCATCATCTCCTCTAAACGATCCGAAATTCTAGCTCTTAGTGCCTGACTTACATCGATTCCTTTTGAGACGATTTGGATTTGCATGGGCAACCTTTCCTATTCTTTTTAGAGTTTAGGAGCCTCTCTTAGCAGAATTGCAGCATCGTGTGTAGAATTTAAGCCTAAGACAGAGATTGAAACGTAATAGAGCCATGGAACAGTCTATCCCTCAACTCTCAAAGCCCCTGGATATGATCCGACAAGGTCTTATTCTTTTAGCGGCACCCTTGATTTGGATTGCGTCATCCCTGGGTGTATTTCTAGACTTTGCACGTAGTCCAAGCGATTTTTCTGACCTCAGCGAGAACATTCTTGTGCCGCAGACATTTGCGTTCTCGATCTGGTTTCCAATTTTTGTGGGGGTCATGGCATTTGGCGTGTTACAAATGTTTAGGGCCAACAGAACGCGAGCCGTTTTTCGCGAAACCGGATGGTGGATCGCGGCGGGTCTTTGGGGTATCGTCGCATGGGGTTTGGCGACGTCTTTCCTACCTGACACAAGTGTTGAGCTTGCGGCCTCTCTTATTTTTATTCCCTCTATGATGGCCTTAGTCATTGCCATGGTGAAGATGACGCGTCGTAAAGACGCGCTCGACCAGATTGAAATCTGGTTGGCTCTCGTGCCCGTCAGCTTGATAGCAGGCTGGTGCTCAATTGCAGTTTTCGTGGGTCTAAACGGATTAATCTGGAAATGGGTAGAGCCCTTGGGCTGGAGTCAGATAGGAATCGCACTTACAATCCTGTCAGTGGCTTTGGGCTGGGCGATTGTAGTTTTACGAAGGGGGGCACAAAACCGCATTTACGCCTTCCCGATAATTTGGGGGCTCGGCTTTCTTGCCCTCAAACATTTTACCATGGACGGCAGCATTGCGATTGGCCTGACCGCCATTACTGGAATCGTCGCAATTCTTATTGCTGCAGGTTTAAAGTCTGGCGTAAGCGTCCGGCAAATGCGGAAAACCTCTAAGCCGGTATAACTCTATCAGAAGATATCTGTCTCTTGACGCAGCGGATCAGGACCATACCTGTTGCCTCCAACCGTACCGGGAATGCAAAACCAGACAAGATTCGCTAAACCTATAAATGATCCAACCAATGGCAAAAGACCTGCAAACCTAAAGGCGAGCACGAGCCATCCAGTTTGATTTAAGTCATGAAACCGTCGGATTTGCAGCATGATGTCCGGCAAGAAGTTTGAGACCGCGAAAATAATTATAAAGAAAATCGCGGCCTTACCGCTCACGCCTAGACTTGCCAAAGCGGCTTCAACTTCTTCAGCCGAGTCCGTTTCACTGACCATCACGTCCAAAAAATTCATCGCCCCATCTGCCATGAAAAAAACAATAGCCAAGACGGTATATATAATGATCTGATACAGAAAGACCCACCAATATGCAGACCGCTGACTACGTCCCTGCGGATTGAAGTAATTCGTATAATATCGCCTGACGGCCTCACCAAAATCGAGCATTATCCAAATAACTCCGGGTTAAATCCAAGGGGATCAGGGCCGTACTGATTAGGACCATCCGTCCCGCGTAACGCGTACCAGATGAGTTGAGCAAATACGGTTACGATAAAAAATGCATTAATGAGAACAAAAACCAGCACAAGCCAACCTGTCTGGTCAAGATCATGAAACCGACGGACCGATATGGCCAAGGTTGGAATGAAGTTGAAGAGATTGAAAAGAAGGTAGGCGATTAGGAGCCCTATAAACCCGGTTAAGAACGTGCCCTCCGGTTCATCGCCCGCGCCTGTCATGACAAACATCGCTATAAATGCGACAAGCATCCCAACATTAATAACGGCCCGCATCAGAAACGGCCACCAATATTCAGACCTTGATGCACGACCTTCGAATCTGAAATAGCCCGTGTAGAACTTTGCGACCGCTTCACCAAAACCCATCTTGGCCCCTTCCCTTCTTACGTTGGCTGACCGCCGAAGTGCTCAGTCCATGTGTCGACATCGTCATCTTCGATCTTCGAAAAGAGAACATCAGGCGCAGAAATATCATGCCCAATTGGCAAGGCGTTTAATAAATCTTGGACCTCACCAAATTTCCAACTTCGCTTATCAGAAGGAATATTGATTGCGGCCAATATTTTCTCCGCTGTATCCGGAATGATCGGTTGTGCCAAAATGCCGAAAAGCGCGACAAGATTCAGGCCGTAGCGCACGCCGATGGCGGCTTGGTCAATATCCGTCTTGTAGTGTGTCCAGGGTGCCGCCTGTGTCAGATATTCATTGCCAGCAGCCCAGATTGCCCGTGTATCAGCCATGGCTTTTCGAAACTCTCGCGCTTCATAAAATTCGACAAGACGCGGTAAGCGCTCTGACAGCTCTTTTTCGATCCACGCCTCGGCATCCGTCTTGGAACCGCCCTCGGGGACTTTGCCGTCAAACTTTCCGGCACAATATTTAGTAATCCGGTTCACGAAATTGCCAAGCACATTTGCGAGGTCAGAGTTTACACTCGCCTGAAACTCTTCCCATGTGAAGGCGGCGTCCGACCCTTCCGGCGCATTTGCCATAAGATGCCAGCGCCAATAATCGGAGGGCGCAATGTCAATCGCTTGGTCCATGAAAACGCCACGCTTGCCGGATGTCGAAAACTTACCGCCATACCAAGTAACCCAGTTAAAAGCTTTTAACTCATCGACTAATTTCCATGGCTGACCTGAGCCCATGATCGTCGTCGGGAAGGACAATGTGTGAAAGGCAACATTATCCTTCCCCATAAATTGTACGTAGCGCGTTGCGTCTGCGCCCTTATCGGTACGCCAAAACTTCTCCCAATCTCCGCCCGTCTTTACGGCCCAATCTTGGGTCGCGCCGATATAGGCAATCGGCGCATCAAACCAGACATAGAAGACCTTGCCCTCAAAACCCTCACGCACCTCTCCGTCAGCGTTAAGCACAGGAATACCCCACTCTAAATCACGTGTGATGGAACGGTCTCGCAAGCCTTCATCCAGCCATTTCATCGCGATTGATGTCGTTAGTACCGGCCAATCCGACGTGTGACTTTCAACCCAATCCCGCAGACGTCCGCTCATATCGGCCTGTTTCAGGTAGAGATGGTTTGTATCGCGAATTTCTACATCGTGACTTCCGGAAACAGCGCTGTAAGGATTGATAAGATCGACGGGGTCGAGCAGCTTTCCGCAATTATCGCATTGATCTCCGCGCGCCGCCTCGAAAGCACAATTCGGACAGGTGCCCTCGACATAGCGATCTGGAAGATATCGCCCATCCGCCACGGAATAGACCTGTTTAGACGTCCGTTCCTCAATGAAACCATTCGCCTCCAAGGCCAGCGCAAAATTCTGTGTTAGTCTCCGCGTGCTCTCCGAAGAGGACCGTCCGAAATAATCATAGCTCAGTTTGAAGCTCTCCCCGGCTTCTGCTTGTGCTGAATGCATAGCATCGCAATAGGCGGATACAGATTGCCCGGCTTCCGCAGCGGCCAATTCTGCAGGCGTCCCGTGTTCATCGGTTGCACAAATATAAAGGACGTCGTGCCCCAGCAAGCGCATCGCTCGCGCGTAAACATCGGCGGGCAGCATCGACCCCGCTAAATTACCGAGATGTTTGACCCCGTTTATATAGGGAAGCGCGGATGTGATCAGGATACGTTCGGTCATAGCGCGCCTTCTATCGCCCCCTCACCTGTATTCAAGCGGAATTGCCGTCTGTGATGACGTAGAAAAAAATGCAGAACAGACACATAAGCCGCTTGCAAGACTGCCAATCCAACGCTAAACGCCGCGCCACACCAGATAAGTGCCCCTATAGCTCAGCTGGTAGAGCACCTGATTTGTAATCAGGGGGTCCGCGGTTCGAGTCCGTGTGGGGGCACCATTTTCCTATCATAGCAAGTTGCGTAAGCCTCTGAAAAGTCTCGGAAAATCCCTCTTTCCTGTACTTTCCACACGGTAACTCACGCGATTTGCCTCACTTCTTGCCTTACAAAAGGCTGCACAGGAGATGGCAGGATGAAAGCGATTAGACGGCCCGACCAATACCTACGGTTACGGGGTGATATATGGCATTATGTGCGGCGTGTACCCAAGGCGGTCAGCCATATAGATGACCGCACATTGATATACCGTTCCCTCGATACCGATAGCCGCAAGGTTGCTCGCCAGCGGAGAGACATATGCGCGGATGCAGACGAGCAACGCTGGAGCGAGGTCGCGCCGAGCCGTTTTCGTTCTACGCCAAGAGAAGTTAGCTACCGTGACGTGAGCCATTATGCCCGCTCGCTAGGGTTCAACTATGAGCCGATGGATAGCCTAATTTCACGAGATACGGTCACGGATTTATTGCACCGGTTACAAGCCTTGGGGCCGTTAAAGGAGGCTCCGCACCCCAAGGAAGAGCAGGATGCAGACGCCCTGCTTGGTGTTGCGAAGACACCATCAGCGACAATCACACAGGCCATGGAATTATACTTATCCGAGATCGTCGCCGACGAACTCGCAAGTAAATCACCCGAACAAGTTAACAACTTTTCTAAAATCAAACGCCGCGCCGTCGCGAATTTCGTCAACATAAACGGCGATATAGATATGCGAGACATCACCCGCGAACACGCCCACGCCGTGCGCAAATTTTGGCATGAGCGCATCCACCCGAAAGACGGCGCAAAGCCTATGAGCGGCAGCAGCGGTAACAAAGACTTGGGCAGTTTGCGTAAACTCTACCGCCGATACTTTGAGCATATAGGTGAAGAAGAGCGAGAAAATCCGTTCCGCAATATGCGGTTTAAAGACAAAATTTTAACAAAGGTCATGCCGTTTAAAGATGATTGGGTCAGGTCACGCATACTCGCGCCAGATGTTTTTGAAGGCCTTAATCGACAAGGCGCACTCCTTTGTATGGCACTTATAGAGACGGGATGCAGGCCGAGTGAGCTGGCCAATATCACGACGGAGAACATACGGCTGGACGCCGAGGTTCCGCATATCCGCATTCGACCAACGAAAGATAGAGAGTTAAAATCAGGCGCATCCGTTCGGGATATTCCACTTGTCGGAGTAGCGCTGGAGGCTATGCGGCAAGCTCCGAACGGGTTCCCGCACTATCGAGATAGAAGCTACTTGTTGAGCGCGTCACTCACCAAGGCGTTCAAAGCGAGAGGGCTATTCCCAACGAAGCAGCACCGTATCTACAGCTTTAGGCACAGCTTTGAGAACCGAATGTTGGAAGCAGGATTGGACTTTGGATTGCGCTGCACATTAATGGGCCACCGCAATCCGCGCCCTGAATATGGGGATGGAGGCTCGCTTGCCTATCGCCGAGACGAGCTTTTGAAGATAGCGCATCCGGTCAGCGACGCGCTATTGCAAAGCTATCCGTTTAAGGGCTGAATTTATCGGTCTATGCAGCTTTGTCCGCGTCCGACAGGAGCAAGGTAAGCAAGGCTTCGCGATCATCTAGCGCATCATATTCTTGTTTAAGACGTTCTAAAACGGGCCAGTATTTTGGGCCATATCGCTGAACAAGTTGCGCCGCGATAGTCATACCGCGTTTAATGTCAGCGCGAGATGCCGCTTCTGCTACATCGTCAATTGCTGTGTATGAGCCTTTATTCATACCTCAAAACTATCATGTTCGGAGAAAATTTTGTTGAGGAAAAGCGATTATAAATTGGGAGGTGAAGAGTAAAATAGTTATCTGATACAGATTATTATCGCCCTACTTATAATCGTGATAGCGGAAATTAAGCCAGCAAAATTTTCCGAGTTTTGTAGTTTATAAACCAAATGATGGATGAAATTACAGCACCGATACAGGCGTATTCAAAGGCCATAACAAAAGCCATCTTCCACCCGAAGGGTGTTAAACGACCAGCGATTACCTGATCTCCACCGTTCGCATAGTAAGAGGTAAAACCACTACTGCCAGTAAAAAAACTTGTTTGCATAGCGAGAATTATAAGAAACGGAATAACGAAACCCGCAAATGCAGCGTGTACCAAATGCGTTCTTTTTTTCTTATGCAATAAGAACCAAACAGGGCCACCAAAAAAGCAAATTCCACACAACCATACTATAAATGCAACTACGAAAACTCCGAATGCATTGGATAGAATATACTCCCGAAAATATTCAGCACCGTTAACTTGATACACTCCAATCATGTACTGGATACAGGCTATAGAGGCACCAATAAAGGCACCTACGACAAGGGAGGCAATCACCCTTGGTATTTTTATCCTCGGTTGTTCTGTCATTTTGTAAGCTTTGCATATATATTCAAAAATTTCCAATCGTTCTTAATCTGATTTTTCAGACAGGACACCTTTCGCCGCTTTGCGGCGAGTCCAACGCACCTGCCTCCGCTCGTGTGGGCGGCTCCAGCAGGCGCGTTGGACAGCACTATTTTGAGAGAGCGTAATTAATTAGATGGGTTGGGCACTTGAGGAGAGTTTAGAAAAGAAAAGAGCTTTAGCAAGATAAAGCGAGCCGCCCCTTTGGGGGCACTTCGACGCTAAAGCTCTGTTTTTGCTACGCGAGTTGGGGTGTTACTTTTTCAGTAACTCATGCGCGGTGCCACCAAAGTGCCCCTATCCCGCAAATACCTAGAAATTCCCGTTCCCCTGCAATTTCCAATCGGCTTACTTCGAGACAAACGCGCCCTATTTGCCCGATTATGGGCGAATGTCAGATGAAGATGATTTCCGCTTAAGAGCCAAAGCTCGCAAAACATCTAGCCGTTCCGCCGAGGTCAATATCCCAGCAAACTACAAGGGGTTTTTCCAAGAGGCCCGCATTGCGCTCGTGAGAGGTAAGGCCGTTTCAGGGCGGCGCACGCTGACCGTTCCATCCAAACCGCGCACGGGTCGCTTCAACGCGCGAGGTCGAGGTCGTGCCGCTTTGGAGCGCGGTATCGGGCCAAAGCAAGGTTGGCGCATCCACCGCGCCACGGGAGACCGCTACCGCGCCCGCAGGGCCATTGTAAAAGTGCGCGTGGTTAAGCTGCGCAATGCGAAGTCGTCTGTCTCTCGCGGACACTTGGCTTACCTCCAGCGCGAAGGCGTAGGTGTGGAGCGAGCCGAGAGGCTGGACGGCTCGGCGGAACTGACTCCAACGCGCGGCCAGCTCTACGGCCCAGACGAAGGCGTTGAGATTGACGGACGGGATTTTGTCGCTCGCTCCCAAGAGAGCTTCGACGGACGCGGCGACCCGCATCAGTTTCGGATAATGATCTCGCCCGAAGATGGGGCGGAGCTGGCCCGCGTGAATCGCGACGGCACACCGAACCTGAAAGACACAACACGGGCGCTCATGGCGCAGATGGAAGAGGACTTGGGCACGCGGCTCGATTGGGTGGCGGTTGACCATTTCGACACCGCCCATCCGCACACGCATATCATCGCGCGGGGCGTGACCCATGACGGCAAAGGATTGAACATTGCGGGCGAGTATATCTCGCGCGGCATACGCGGACGGCTGGAGGAAGAACTGACCCGAGAGCTTGGCTGGAAGTCCGAGCTTGCAATCCAGCAAGAGATGAAACGTGAGATGAAAGCTATGCGCGTGACGCAAGCAGATAAGCATATCGCGGACGGTATGGACAAACTGACCAACACAATCGACTTACGCGCAGGGTCAGCCGTAGCCACCTTCGCCGCTAACTCATCTATGAACAGACATATCCTGATTGGGCGTATGAGACATTTGAAGTCTATGGGCCTTGCAACGCAAATTGAGTCTGGCCGCTGGCATATCGAAAACGATGCACTCAAGACCCTCGGACAGATAGAGCGGCGCGAGCAGCTCAACAAAGATATTCACGCGGCGATGAAGAGGGCAAACATCAAAAGACCTGTTCGCCTACATGATGGCCGCCAGAGCTATGACGGAGGCCTTTCAACCCACCGCGTCATTGGGCGCGTAATCGCGAAAACTCATGGCTATGATGAAGGCATGGACGCAAGCCAAAATGGCGGCGGTAGAGTCAGGTTCATCATCGACGGCAGTGACGGCTATGTCAGCACGGTTGAAACGAGCATGGACACGCGAGCAGGCGAAGCAGCTAAGGTCGGCTCGATTATCGAAGTCTCACCGCCCAGCCTGCGCAAAGTTGATCGGAACATCCAAGCCATTGCAACGGGCAAAGATTATCACGGCAAGCCACGTAACGGGCTTATCGGGAATTACGCGATAGCGACCAGCGGGCCAGACGATTGGATGGACGGGAGCGGCAGCAGAGGCGCAGCCCATATGCGGGCGCATAGATTGCGGCTAGCAACGCTAGTTAAGGCGGGCGTAGTGCAAGTCGTGAGCAAGGATAAGGACGGCGACCCCAATGAATGGCATGTGCCAGAAGACTTTGAAGAAAAGGCAATCGCACTCGATATGAAGCAAGGCCGCGCGTCAGGCGTGAAGCTGTTATCCGTTCAAGACTTAGAGGCACAGCTCGCGAGTCCCGGTGCGACTTGGCTTGACCGTTCACAAGTAAGTTGGGGCAGAAGCGGGCTAGGAGGAATGAGTTCAAAATCCAGCGCATTCGCGAAAGAGCTGGACACGGCTTTCCAGCAGCGACGCACATGGCTCATTGAGCGTGGCTATGCGGAGCTACGCCAAGACGAACAAAAGGCTTCCATCATCTATAAGCGAGGTTATCTGAAAGCCTTAGAGACGGAAGGGTTCGACGCCGCAACCGAGAAGCTGGAGAGCATCACAGATAAGGCCCATGTTGCTGCGCAGACGGGACGGCTGATTGAAGGTACGGTTGCGCAGAAATATGAACTCCCACACGGCCCCCACGCGATGATTGAAACGCAGCGGGCTTTCTACCTCGTGCCATGGGAGAGCGCACATGCGCAGAAATGGGGCAATCGTATCAAAGGCAGAGTGCTTAGTGGCGGCAGTATTGATTGGGAGACAGGACGGACACGAGGAATTGGGAGGTGAATTATGCAACGGCAGCAAGGGAGTTTGTGAATTCGTGCTTCAAGGGCTTGAACCTTTGCTATTGTTTACAAGCGTGGCAATTATATCATATTGCAGAATCTAAAAAATGCTAACTCCCAACTTATCTCAATTATGGGTTGTTCACTCCAGCCTTGCCTTTAAAATAAATTAGAGATTCGTAGGGGATATTAATGCGTGACGCTAGGGTACATCTTTATAAGCCATTAGCGCAAAATCTATTGAATTCAGCACTAGAGCAAGCTGAATTAACCCACCCCGATGGTAGACCGCTTTATAGATACGAGTTATCCGAAAACGCCTATCGTGAGGCAGGCAAAATAGTCAAAAACCTTAAAAACTCTCTTGGTTCGCCCGTCCCTTGGTTGGATCGACTATTTGTTCTTTATGCCGCTCACTGGTTTCGAAGAGAGTGTTACAGCACTGCATATACTTGGAGTGATCTAAAAATTGTCCCAGACTCTCTTAACACCATAAATCGTGGAAAGATTGTCGAAAGAGGATTCAAGTTCTGGAATGTTTCACCAATTGAAAATGGGAATGGACGCCAATGGCTGCAAACTCTGGCTTTAAATGGAGGAATACCCGCGAAATTAATTGCAGATCAAAAAGAAACTTGGCTTGATCGATATCTGAACTCTGTTGTGCGCGATCCGGAGGCCTATATTGATGATGGCGAGTATAGCCTTCAAAAAACTTGTCAAAAGCCAGAACACCTCAGCCATCTTATTGAGGGGTTTCGGGACGAAATAATTGTTAATCAAGCTGTGGATCTATTGACGGCAGTAATAGGTTGGAGAAGAGAGCTCCCTGCAGGACTAAACGATATTGAGTCTATGCATTGGCTGGATAGCAACCATCCGCATTGGCGAAACCACTTCGCTCTACATGTGGAGGGCCTCGGAGGTGCTTTGAAGAGTTTAATCAGTCGCTTGTTAGACGTCAGCATTCCCAAAACTCCTGCGGGGCTGACCGCGCAGAGGTTCATTAAGCTAATAAAGTCGGAAACCGGAATTTTAGCTTGGGACGAAGAAGTAAGCATAGGACTGGATGGAGAGGCGCCAAACCACTTGGCTAGATCAAGTGACGGATTAGATTGCAAATGGGACATTCACTTAGTCGGGCGTTTGGACGGGAACGAAAGGATCGGTATCGCCAATTACACTGCAACGCCTAACAAAGATGATGGCCGAACTAATGCCTCACTTTTTCTAACGCCCAATAAGCGTACATCCGAGTATTACAGGCTACCATTACGGGATCCAGTGCTTTTGATGTTTTCAAACACCAAATTTGGACGAAGGTCTCTACTTTGGCAAAAAGGAGAAAGTCTAAATCAGGAGGTTCTTGTTTTCGGCGTGATGGATTCCTTAAGAGCAGAATATGTTGGCTCTGGAACCGTAGACTGCAGAAGTGTCTCAGCTTGGCTGATAATTAGTAGTTCGTCAGTGTTTCAGTTGCTGGACGCCGAAAGCTCAATGCAGATGCTGTGTGAAGATCAAACAAGCAAACTGTATGAACTCCGAGGTCGAGTTAAAATCACTAGTGGAAGACGACATTATCGCATTCGCACCAATTGCAAATCAAAAACTCAATTTCAGCTGACAGTAGATGGAGCAGATTTCGACGGTCTGAAAGCACTGAATTCCGCCATTTCTATCTCCGTGGAAAACAGTGAAGTCATACGTTGGAAAAACGGGACGCGGGATAATTCCCGTCAGAATAAGAAACTAAAACAAGGTCGTTCATCTCTGGTATGGAAGGATGAAGATGGTTTTGTGTTATCACGGGTTTCTGTACTGGCGCTTCCAAGTAGGGCGACATTCGATGCCTGCATCGTTGATGAAGGCATCGAAGTTAAATGGTCTGGCCTCACTGACTGGAAGCTCATTTTCCCGGAGTCAAATAAAGTATTTTGTGGCGCTCAAGGTTGCTGCATTTTACCAAAAAATACCAAAGCAAAAATTGATTTTTTCCTAGTTGATGTCAACCAAAAGACCACGAAAGTAATTATTCCCGTAAAAGTACTAAAACCATTGATGGCGAACTCAAATGGAAGTGTCATTGAAAGCAGGACTATATCCGATTTCTCCGATATGCGGGACTTGTATATCCACTTACCTCGAAGAGAAGTTTTGGAGTTAGAATTGAAAACAACACCAAGATCTCGAGTATATATGAATGGATACAGTGGTGAAAGCAGAGCTAATGATTACCTACCAATGGTTAAGGCTCTCGCAGCGAACTCTCTGGAGAGAGGTCCAAGAGTCGAGCTGAAAGTATGGAATGGGCCTACGCTTGGGTTATTTAGTCGTCCTCAAAAAATGATGCTTCAAAATCAGAATGGAAACATCCTTTCACCACCTGCCTCATCAGGTTATGGTGTTGCCAGACCACTATGGTCACCGGAAAAAGTCTATCGACTGCAAAAAATTGGTGAAAATGAATATAGGTTACCTGCGTCAGTATTGGGCCCAGCCCTAGTATATCTTCAGGATGTAGGCCGCGTCACTACCAGGCCCATACTCATAGGCTCAGCTTACAGAACCTTACCTCCAACAGGTAATTTCACCAGAATACTAGGAATAGAAAATGAGCGTGAAAGACTTTCACGGCTCACGGATTTTTTTAAGTCACTAACGATGGCGTCCCTGGAGTATAAACCAAAAGTTGATTTGTTAATTAAGACTGTTGTCTCTCTCAGGGGGTTGTCACCAAGATCTCTAGATATGCTTAAAGTTCTGCCTGATTGTCCGTCAATATTAATCGCTATGTTATTTAAAGCGAGTGCGGAGCAACGGGAACTCATACTAAACTTGTCTGAAGATCTGCCATTTTTGTGGCAAGCCTTGCCAGACAAGGCGTGGCAAAATGCCTTGCAATCAAAGTTTTTGGAAATGCAATCAAATCTTAGAGAGCTTGATATGCCAAGTTCACCTCCTGACGTTATGGAGCGTCTAAAAAACTGGGCTATTAATATCAGCTTTGATGCTCCATGGTTCGGTGGAATTTATCGAAGCTTAAATTCGGAAGTTCCATCAATGGCATCGCTAATAAGAGAGCACTTAAATATATACGAAAATGCTGCTTTAGACACCCAATATGATACCGTATTGACTAATCCAAAGGTAAAGGAAGCTCTCAGTGGTTTCAACATTAGACCCAACCCTGGATTGGCAGCACCTTTTGCTCTCTCATTAGCCGCTCTCGGAATGTATAAATTATCACCCGAACAAGTCATCGACATTCGAAAGCTATTATCTATTAGCCCTGATTATATTAACTTAGGGTACATCCACGCGATGAAGGATCTATGTCATGATTGATGTATTACAGACTACGGCTGATTTACGAGAACGACTAGCAGAAGCAGTTATTGCCCAAAATGGAATCGCAGACCCAAACTTACTTTTCGAGCTTCGTAAGTTACTTAAGAGTAACTCTCAGGCGTTGCTTCGGGACCCAATTTTGGAAGGTGCCTACCCTTTTGTTCAGGCCGAATGTACACTAGAAAATTTATCTGGAACCTTACTTCATAAGGAAACGGTCCGAGCATTAGGTATTGATGAAAATGAAGGCTTTCCCGCAAGCCGAAGGCCTTACGCACATCAATTAGAATCATGGAATAAGCTCGATTTAACTAAACCAGCTGAGTCCATCGTGGTTAGTTCTGGTACTGGTTCAGGTAAAACCGAATGTTTTATGGTTCCCATGTTAGATGATTTGATCAGACAAGACGCGAATGGCGGTCTTGATGATGGAATTCGAGCAATTATGCTTTACCCCTTAAACGCCTTGATTGATAGTCAACGCGAACGCCTTGATGCATGGTCGCGCCCATTGGGCGGAAGAATACGCTACGCCCTATATAATAGCCATTTATCTAAAAGCATTCGTGAAGACGTTCGTAGACAGCATCACAGAGGGAATCCCCAGCAGGTTCCTGATCGGAAGGAGTTGTATTCGCGTCCCCCCCACATTCTTGTGACTAATGTCACGATGCTCGAATATATGTTAGTTCGGCCACAAGATAAAAATTTACTCGAAAAATCACAAGGAAAGTTGCGCTGGATTATCTTGGACGAGGCTCACACCTACGTAGGCGCAACAGCAGCTGAAATCGCACTATTATTAAGACGGGTCATGAGTGCGTTTGAGGTCGCGCCATCTGAAGTAAGAATAGTGGCAACTTCGGCGACTGTAGGTGACGGTCAGAAGGCAAAAAATGATCTCAAGCGTTTCTTATCGAACGTTGGAGGCATTCCAATGGAGCGTGTCCACGTGATTGAGGGTAGTCGGCGTCTTCCTCCAGGGCCGGATGCGGATAACCAGCCTGATAAGTATCGTGAGCTTGTTCAAAAACCGGGGGTATGGTCTTTTGTGCAGAAGTTATATTCTGGAGAAGTCTCTGTTCAAGAGTTAAATACGCTTGCATCAGAATTAGGTTTAACGTCATCTGATTTATTGCTTCAATTGGGTCAAACGCGGAGCGGTGAAGAGAACCTAGCTGCATTTAGGGCACATCTGTTTCAACGGTCATTATCTGGTTTGTGGACTTGTATTAACCCCGAATGTAGTTCGAAAAATGCTGACTCAATTTGGCCTTTTGGTAAATTATACCTTGACCACAGAAACACCTGCGAATGTGGTTCTCCCACTCTCGACGTCATGACCTGCCGAAGATGTGGCCAAAATGCGCTTGCCGGACGAGAGGAAGGTGGGCAACTGCTTCCCAAAAACATAAGAGACTTTGGTGATGAGTATGTATTCGACGCGCTTCGAGAGCGCGAAGAAGAAACGGATGATGACGAAGAAATAGATAGCGATGCATCAAACGTTGAAAAAGAAAGATTAGATCTACTGTTTAGTGCCTCAAAGGCGCCACCAAAAAACAACCTTGGTACAATGTCGGTCAAACACGATGGAACGATTTTAGACTATACTGATCCGAATACGTTATCTTTATCCCAAGTGCCTGATATTGATGGAAACTGCCCACATTGTTCATCAGCTGAAACGGGCAAGAAGCCAAAATTATACGATTTCTTTTTTAGCGCACCGTCTTCAATGACAAACCTAACGCCCGTAATGCTCGAAGCAATGCCAGCGCATAAAACTACAACAAACACTATTGTTCCCAGCGCCGAACCCGATCTGCCAATGGATGGGCGTCAAATTTTATCATTTACTGACAGTCGACAAGGTACGGCTCGTATGGCTGCCAATTTGCAGCGTGATGCCGAAAGAAGCTTCGTGGCCTCATTTATATACAGAGAAGTCCAACGGCGACCCAAAGCCTTATCCGAAGAGGATCGGGCTTTGTTAGAAAAGAAGATCAACGTTGGCCTAGAATTATTCTCAGAAAGTGAAATTGAAAATTTTCGGTCAAAACTGGAGAATAAGCCATCACCGCTCTCATGGGACACATTGGAGCTAAAGTTGAGTGAGAGGATAGAAGTTCATAAATGGATAAAAGACACGTGGTCTGTTAGAGATGAAATTTACATGAGTTCGACCGATGGGGCGCGCAATATTGCTAAGGCCCTTTTGATGCGGGAATTTTTTGCTAGGCCCAAATTTGCATCTTCAATTGAGACGATGGGGCTCGCTCGGTTGAAGGTCTCAAAGATTGAGAATGCTATTCCTCCTAATGTTCCCGGCTACAATATTAGTCCCGAAGATTGGAGATCATTCCTCTATGCATTTTTTACGTTGTTCATCCGCAATCGGAATATGATTTTCATTGGGCGCTCAATGCAGCAATGGGTTGCGAGAAAGAGTTCGAGAGCGTGGTTCCTTCCACCTGGAGAATTTAGTGACCGGAAAGCGACCCGCGTTTGGCCAAATGCAAAGCCTGGCAAGGTTAACTCTCAGATGGCAAAACTTCTCGCATTGGGTCTGAAGCTAGACCTAGAAACGAGTGCTCACCGGAACGTAATAAATGAGTACCTCCAGGCCGCGTTCAAAACCTTTCAATCCATCAGCAAAAAAGATGACAAAGGCGGGTATCAGTTGCACTTGGAAGATACTGTATCAATTGAAGCATTCGTAAACGGATACTTTTGTCCCGTTAGTAGACGGCCAATTGATATAGCCCCGTTCGGGATATCTCCATATGCGCGCAGCTTAGAAGACAAAGCATCAGCCATATCTTTTCCCCAAAGACCGGAATTCTCTGCGCCATGTGATGCGACAAACTGGCTCGCATCAGATGCAAAAATCAACGAACTTAAAGCGCTAGGCGTTTGGAGAGATCGTCACGACCGGGTAGCAAAATTCTCCAATTATTATCGGACAGCGGAACATTCGGCTCAGAATTCACGACAGCTTTTAGTGGAATACGAAAACGAGTTTAAGGCCGGCCACATTAATGTTTTGAATTGCTCAACAACGATGGAAATGGGTGTTGATATTGGCAGCGTGAATGGTGTTGTCATGAGTAATCTTCCTCCTTCTATTGCAAACTATAGACAAAGGATCGGTCGAGCCGGTCGACGTGGGCAAAGCGCAGCACTCGGTTATACGATAGCCAAGTCTAAACCGTTGGATATGGAAGCGTTTAGAACGCCTTCCTCCTATCTAAAACGCACCCCAAAAGCTCCTAAGGTTGATCTGAAAAGCGAGCCAATTGTTGACCGTCATGTGAACGCATATTTACTGGGACAATTTATGAGGAAACATGATGGCAATCTTACGAAGATTGATGCAGGCTTCTTTTTCGGCTGCCCAAGCTCTTTAAAGGAAAGGCGCACATTACTTGCTCAACGCCCCAGTTCCAAGTTCATGGAATGGTGCAAAGGGGTCCAAGACCAAACTGGAATTCGTGAGGATTTAGTCCGTTTATGCAAAGGAACTGCGCGAGAAGGAAGTATCAACTTAGTCGATAGAACGATTGATAGCTTCAAGAAAATTGAACTCGAATATGCGAATGTTTGGGATAATCTACGCCGCCAAATACAAAGAGATAACATAAAGGATGCCGGAAAAACTGGGATTGAAAGACAGCTGAAGCGACATGTCGGTGAATACTTAATGGGATATCTTGCAGACAAAGGCTTTCTCCCGGGTCACGGATTTCCTAGTCATGTTGTGCCTTTTATTATGAAACGGAAACAGAAGGATGCATCCTCAAATCAATCACGATTTGGAGATTGGCCCAGCCGAACCTTAGATGTAGCCATTCGAGAATATGCTCCCGGTTCAAGCTTTATGGTAGATGGCCTCGTTTATAATTCGGGTGGAGTTACCCTGAATTGGAAAATTCCGGCAAGTGTGGAAGGTGTGAGCGACATTCAATCGCTTCGGTGGAGTGCAAGTTGTGGTGACTGTGGCCATGCATGGACTAATGAAATCAAACCTGAAGTCTGTCCTGAATGTAACAATGTTGAAGTGGAGCCTCAACGCTACTTGGTTCCGTCAGGGTTTTGTCAAGACCACTCAATAAAACCCCATGCAGATGTTGAGGATGTACGTTTTGTACCTATGGAACCGGTTAGGATATCAGTTGGTAAACTAGCGGGTCATCAACCGCTTCCCAATCCTGCTCTTGGCCGAATGTCAGCGGACAGAACAGGGACGGTATTTTTTCATTCGAGGGGAGAAGGAGGAGAAGGCTATGCGCTCTGCTTAGACTGTGGTCGCATGGAGAGCCAGTCGGAAGATTCGACAGAAGCTTTAAAAGATCACAAGTCCCTGAGGTGGACTACTGATGCTAGCAGCATTTGCGCGGGAAACTCTAAAGACTATGCTATAGTTCCAAAAATCGACCTAGGACATCAAATTCAAACAGATGTTTTTGAACTGCAACCCAATGAAGTTATTAATCATCCAGCCGTTGCCCATGCCTTAGCAATTGCAATCCGAGAATTGCTTGCATTTCGACTAAGTATCGATCCCCAAGAGATTGGTTTTGGCCTCAAGACTGCCCGCAATTCACTTGGTCGCAAAACTTTTGTCATTGGACTTTTTGATAAAGCGGCTGGCGGCGCGGGATACGTATCTGATGCGGTAAATGAATTTGGTTCCTTAATCGATCGCGCAATCGAGGTCCTCGACTGCGAAATGGATTGTGAACGAGGATGCTCGTCTTGTGTATTGACAGGGGATGCTCCGGCTGGAGGGGTAACCAGCCTAGATAGGCGTGCTGCCCTAACTTTTGCCCGCCAGCATCTAAGATGCAGCGATGATTTAGTGTCTGAAGACGCGAAATTGCTCCAAGATGCTCGCAGAGTAGGAGATTTGCGGGGAGACATTTTAGCAAAGATGCGCAGAAGTAGTGACAAATCCATTCCCGCTTATTTCTATTTTGATTTGATTGATCCAACCATGCTTGAAAATTGGATTTTAAATGAAGAATTGCCAGAATGGACCCGTCAGAAAAAACAAGAAGTAACATTAGTCATTCCCCGAAAATTCTATGAGAACTGGACGAGTCCCCAAATCATGTACGCACGTGATTACCTCAATAGAACTGGCGTAAAGCTTGCCTTAGGTGACGCGCCGTCAAGTGCTGTTTTTGCATCACTTGGCAACGATGCTTGGGCATCCCGTGATAAGTCGATTAAGCTTCCCGGCGCTCACTGGGGCATTACTGAGGAATCGATAGTCGTATCAGGAAAAAATAATAATCAGAGCGGCAACTATGAGAGCATTCCAACATCTTCCTTGAAGCCATTATCGGGTGCTCAACGAATAGATTTAGATAGCGGATTGGATGTCGCAATTTCAGAATTTGGGAAAGCTTTTGCCTCAAGGGTAAAGCAAGCAGCTATGCAATTGGGAGCAGATATAGATAGCATCCAAGACGTGCACTATACCGACGCTTTTATGTGCTCCCCATTAACATGGCGGCTTTTACTGGATACCGTAGAGCAGCTAGCTCCCAAGGCTAATCTTCAAGTTCAAACGCGTATACCGCATAATCAATTTGGTAACCCGAAGGCCGTGTTCCACAATTTCAGAGACGCAGCTACGATGCAGAGTTTTGTTAAAACATATTCCGCCCATAAAGGCCTTAATACTAATATCTCACTCAAAGATGTGCCTCATTATAGGCGGATGCATCTAACGCTTTCGGGTGGAAAACATATACATCTGGACTTAGATCAAGGCTTCGGCTGGTTAAAGTATGATGCATATCATAGATTAAGTGGTAATGCATTTGAGGATGTTAAAAAGTTGAACGGGAGGCTAAAACGCGCAAAATCCTTCGATAGTTATGCATACGTCTCAATTGTTTAAGGATCTTGTCCGTTTACTTACGAGCTGGAATTAGAATTTTGAATTAGCGGCTGCATAGTCAAGGACTGATGCGGCCTAACACAATTGTGGGTCATATCTTCATCACCATGGGCTTTAAGGATACTCGCAACCCATTCTGTATTGCGATGTGGCAAAGTCTAAGATCGGGATAATTCTGCTTATAAACGCAATAGTATTTGCCTCACAAACACCCTAACTTATTGCCTCACAAACGTCTTGCACGAACGCCTAAATCATTGTAATAATTAGATATTCAGGACAATGGGCACCCCGTGTGGGGGCACCATTTTCTCAAAATTCAAACCGCGTAAGTCTTTGATAAGGCTTATATTCTCCTGAGAAAACCTGCAACCTCATCAAAGATACTGTCATTTTGGGCTACATTATGAGCGAGATGAAGACACTCGACTAATATCTAAAACAACGCAAAGGCCGCTGGTATTACGTGCGCCGCGTGCCGCACCGCTATGCAGAAGTGGATAAACGGCGGCTAATCAAGAGCGCGCTCAAAACTTCGTCGCGGGAAGTCGCCAGAGCAAGGCGCGACTCGCTTGCCGAAGCCGATGATCTGTATTGGTCGTCTTTGGCGACGTCTCGGGCGAAAGGTTCGAATGCTTCTGCACTTTCTCGCTATCGCGCGGCCAAGGCACGCGCCTTTGCGAGAGAGGCTTTGTCACGTTAATGCCAGTTTTCAGACATTCTGCTAAGCATACGCGATGAAAACCTCAATCTATTCTCGCCGTCGCTTCGATTTGGACATTATTCGACGTGCTGTTTGGATGTATTTCCGGTTCAACCTCAACTTCCGGGACGTGGAAGAACTCATGGCCGAACGCGGAGTTGAATTATCTTACGAAACGATACGAAGATGGGTCGATAAGTTTGGGCCAACTTACACAAGGCGCATAAAGTGCCGGTCCAAAGCCCCTCTCCTTTTTGGCATTTGGACGAAGTCTATACAAAAATTGGTGGCAAGATGGTTTACCTCTGGCGAGCCGTCGATGACGAGGGAACGGTTCTCGACGTTGTTGTTCTAAGACGGAGAAACACAAAAGCAGCGCTGCGCCTAGTAAGGAAACTATTGAGAAACCAAGTTATAAAACCAAAACGAATCGTGACTGACCGACTTGGATCCTACGGAGCAGCGCTCAAAATCTTAGGGCTGAAACATCTGCAAGATGTGGGAGGAAGAAAGAACAATCGTGCAGAATGCTCTCACGTTCCTATCCGGCGAAGAGAACGAAAATCCCAGAAATTTAGATCAGTCAGGAACACCTAAAAACCGCTCTCCGCCCACAGTCAGTTCTACAACATCTTCAATCATCGACGTCATCTCATTTCAAGATCAATACTCCGAAAATTTAGACACCAAGCTCAAACTGAGTGGGATATTGCGACCTCACCAGTTTGCCCATAAGTCTTCAATCATTGGAGCATCACACCTCGCATGATTAACGTAACAAAGCCAAAAATTCAGTCACTAGAATATAAATAACACTTGAATGAGATAGGTGTAACAGGTTTTTGACAGGTAGTCGCTATTCACAGACTCGTGAGGATTTTATTATTGACCAAATGGTTCATAATGATTAGGTATTTGATTGTCGGCAAAACCGCCACATTATTTTTATATTATAATTGACCATTTGGTCATGAAAAGGAACGAAACGATGACCCTTATACCCTCTAAATATCACGGCGCCTTAGATTACGCTGTTGCTGCGACATTAATCGTAGCTCCTCTGGCGTTAAATTTTGAAGGCCTCGCTAAGTATTTAGCGATTGCTGGTGGACTTGGATTGCTAGCTTATAGCTTACTTACTGACTATTCACTGTCGGCTCGCAAAATTTTGTCTTTCAAAGCTCATTTGGTTTTGGATTTCATTGCAGCACTTGGACTGGTAGCTGCGCCATTTATATTTGGCTTCACTAGTTTGGAGCGCGCTTTTTATCTGTTGATAGGCTTGTCAGTAGTCGCGGTGGTCTTAGTCACCAATACAGAAACTGAAGATCAGGTGCATGTATAATGATTAACATCCATACACCCAAGAATGATTATCTGCTTGACGGCGAATTGCTCACCCAGATGTCCTCCTTCACTCTTACGTTTGCCGCGTTTGGCCTTCTTATAAGCCCAATTTTTTAAAAATTGTAGATACCTAGAAAGGTTCTCAGAATGACTAAATCTATCGTGTTATATACCAAGGGCTATTGTCCTTTCTGTAAGAGTGCTAAAGCTCTCCTAACCTATAAAGGTGTATCATTTACCGAATTCGAAATCACAGGCGATGATGCATTGACGGCCGAAATGGTGAAACGCTCGGGCCGTTATACTGTCCCGCAAATCTTTATCGGAGACGTCCATGTTGGCGGCGGTTCTGACCTAGCCGAACTCGACGCCGCCGGCGGACTTGATCCGTTGCTGACGCCATTCTTGGCACGAGCGGCATAACAGGAAACTTAAGGGAGAGAAACAATGCCAAATTATGATTATGACGTCGCTATTCTGGGGGCTGGCACAGCCGGCATGGCCGCTTATCGTGAAGCCACCAAATATACAGACCGCGTCGCCCTCGTAGACGGTGGCCCATTAGGCACCACATGTGCGCGTGTTGGGTGTATGCCGTCCAAACTTTTAATCGCCGCAGCAGAGGCTGCGCATCATGTCCGCAAAGCGTATATGTTCGGGGTAAACACAACGGAACCCGTTATTGACGGCGTCGCTGTTATGGCGCGCGTTCGGAGTGAGCGTGACCGATTTGTTGGTTTCGTCAATGAAGCTGTTGAAGGTTTCGAGAAAGGTGAACTTATCCGCCACTACGGGAAGTTCGCAGATGACCACACATTAGAGCTGAGCAATGGGAAACGCATAACGGCTAAAACGATCATTATTGCAACAGGCTCCCGTCCGAACATTCCTCCGATGTTCGAGGCAGCAGGCGACCGTTTGATTGTGAATGATGATGTTTTTGATTGGACAGACTTACCTAATTCTGTTGCCGTTTTTGGCGCGGGCGTCATCGGGTTAGAGTTAGGTCAATCATTACACCGTCTCGGCGTAGATGTGCGCCTTTTTGGTCGCGATAATTTGGTGGGGCCGCTCAGCGATCCTGAGGTTCGTGATTATGCGCTAAAGACCTTTGCCGAAGAATTTTCTGCTCATTGGCATGCCGACGCGAAAGTGTCACGCAGTGGAGAAAAGGTGAGTGTGTCATGGTCGGATAATCCAGAGGATAAGGCGGAGTTTGATTATCTTATTGCGGCGACTGGCCGTCGCCCAAATTTAGATAAGATAGGTCTCGAGAATACGACACTCCCCCTGACTGACCGCGGCGTACCAGTTTACGATCCCCTGTCAGGACGGATTGGTGACAGCCACGTTTTTATTGCCGGTGATGCGAATGTAGACATTCCGCTGCTTCATGAAGCCGCCGATGAAGGACGTATCGCAGGCGAGAATGCCGCGCGCTTCCCGCATAGCTACCGACGCAAACGCCGTACGCCACTGGGCGTCGTCTTCTCTGATCCTCAAATCGGCATCGCTGGTGCGAGCTACGCCTCACTTATCGAAAGCGGCATAGACTTTGAAATTGGTGAGGTCTCTTACGAAGACCAAGGCCGCGCGCGCGTTATGGGTATCAATAAGGGCCTTTTAAGAATTTATGCGGCGAAGGACTCCGGCAAAATACTTGGCGCAGAGATGATTGGCCCCCACGCGGAACATCTCATCAATCTTTTAGCTTGGGCTATACAATCTGATTTGAGTGTTGATGACACCTTGCAAAACCCGTTCTATCACCCTGTGCTAGAGGAAGGGGTTCGCACAGCGCTGCGCAAACTTAACCATGCTCTTGGGTTTGGCCCAAATCCGCCACTGCGTTGTATCGATTGCGGCCCTGGCGCTTAGACTTAAATATTCCACATCCCTCCCCTACTTAGCCGCTGTGTCAAAACAGCGGCTTTTTATATGTGATTTGCGCAAAGGAAATTCTGGAGTTAAAGCCTTAAAAAAAGGAAGATTATGCGCAACACCTCATCGTTTCGGATATTTATTGTTGCTTGTCTTATCTCTGTTTGTTTCTTGAGCGCCTGCACAACAACACTGCAAGAACGCTCAAATTTGAAACGTCTCTACGACAAGAGCGCTCAATATCATCAACCAGACCGTAATCCTGTCATTGTTATTCCAGGTATTTTGGGTAGCCGTTTAGTGGATGATGAAACGGGGATGACAGTTTGGGGGGCTTTCCGCAGAGACTTTGCTGATCCTGGATCTGATCAAGGAGCGCAACTCATAGCGCTACCGCTCTCTTCTGATCTCGCTCACGATAATAATCACCACATTAAAACAAGTGTGCGTTCTGACGGTGTACTTGAAAGTTTGAAGGTTGATCTGGCGGGCATTCCTATTTCTATTCAGGCCTATGCTGGTATCCTCAACACTCTGGGTGCGGGAGGGTATCGGGATGAAGAGCTGGGGCTAAATTCAATTGATTACGGAACGGATCACTTCACATGTTTTCAGTTTGATTATGATTGGCGACAAGATATTCCGTCTAATGCGGCAAGGCTAAAGACTTTCATTGACCAGAAACGCAAGGATGTTCAAAAAAATTATAGAGAAGACTACGGCATAGAAAATGCTGAAGTTAAGTTTGATATCGTCGGCCACTCAATGGGGGCAATTTTATCGCGCTATTTCGCACGCTATGGTGCAACTGATTTAGATGCCATTCCAGAGGGCGTTGTGCCTTGGTTGGGAACAAATGATGTAGAGAGGCTCATTCTTGTTGCGCCTCCCAATGCAGGATCATTGGAGGCTATGGATCAATTGCTTAATGGCTTTAATACTGGGCGACCGGTGTTGCCATATTACCATCAAGCTCTAATCGGCAGTTTTCCGTCCGTTTACCAGCTTCTACCCCGAACGCGCCACAACGCATTAGTATGGGATGGTGACATAAATCAGCCTGTGCAAGACTTGCTAGACCCTCGTCTGTGGCAAGACATGAAGTGGGGCTTAAGCGGTGACGACGAAGAAACAGATAAAGTCCTCAAAAGACTGATACCGGATGTGAAGTCGATGGCTGAACGCCGTATTATTGCTCGTGAGTATCAGCGTGCCGCCTTAAATCGTGCACGCCTATTTCAGTCGGCTATGGACTCGCCAGCGCAGACACCTGAAGGTTTCGAGATGTTTTTAGTTGCGGGTGATAACCGCGAAACGCCTGCAATTGCGTCTATAGATAAATCTAGCGGCGAGTTTGAAATATTATATTATGAGTTGGGTGATGAAACTGTGACACGCGCGAGTGCGCTGCTTGACGAGCGTGTGGGACAGGCGTGGGAGCCAAGAGTCGTCTCGCCGCTAAATTGGTCATCAACTATGTTCATTCCCGGAAAACATCGGACCATAACAAGTGGTCCGATATTTGAAGATAATGTGCTTTATTGGTTATTAGAAGACCCGCGTAAATGAGCAGGATATTCCTAAGCTCCTGAAATAACTGTGAGAACAATGCCACTTATAATCAAAGTGGAATAAGTCCAAAAATTTAATCTCTTCATAACATCCGCCTAAGCGTTGCAAAGAAAGCGCTTAGCTTGCTCGTACTGTGCAGCCATACGGTCTCTATTTGCTAAGTCAGCATCGCTGACGTTGTCACGCGTCACTTTGAAATCAAGTGCGGCCAATTGTTTTTTAAAAAAAGCTACTGATATATCGTTTGATGGACAGTCATGATTGATGAAATTTGAAATGTTTGTGTGGTTTTGCACTGGGATGTCTCCTTTTGTTGAAATTATAATTTGATCTTTAAGCCCGTTTTGGCGACCGTTTTTGGCGACCGTAGATTTGTAATAGTCATTTATTTGGTAATTGCTCGATTGTTTGGGATTTCTAACCAACTGCGCTCGACTAGTATCAAAGGCTTCAAAGCGTCTTTGGACATAATTCTCTTCAACGGTGAACCGAATTGACCCCAAGAGCGAGACATTAATCTCTTTGAAAGAAGACTTCATATATTTATTTTTTAAAAGCTTTAGAGGTGCCTGTTCAGGCAGGTTTTTTGACTCTACGGCTCCGGTATTGGTCTTTTGAAAATCTGTTTCCATAGCGTGGCTAACAGCAGGCAGAGCCAATATGCCAATGATTAAAAACGGTTTAATAATGCGCATTTTAATCCCCTCTAATTTAGAACCCTTGGTCAAGCTTGCGTTAAATTTTAGGCGCTGCAGTTCAGGACTTAACTGTCTTGTTTTTGCTTTACTTATTTCTCAAATATATTACTTTACTATTTGGTCAATAATATTGTAATCACAGTTATATGAATTAGAAAAAGGAACCTTAAAATGGGTCGACCACGCGAATTTGATAATGATGACGTTTTAACAGCCTTGCAGGACGTGTTTTGGGAGCACGGTTATGAGGGCGCGTCTTACGCAGATATAATGAAGGCAACGGGACTTAAGAAAGGTAGTTTATATGCGGCCTTCGGGGATAAGCGTTCTCTTTACCTC
Organism: Litorimonas sp. WD9-15; assembly: GCF_050271975.1. Taxonomy (NCBI): domain Bacteria; kingdom Pseudomonadati; phylum Pseudomonadota; class Alphaproteobacteria; order Maricaulales; family Robiginitomaculaceae; genus Litorimonas; species Litorimonas sp. WD9-15. The sequence goes on along the minus strand of NZ_CP189850.1, from coordinate 1,357,947 downwards.
CATGCTTTGGCTAAATATGACAAAGGGAATGTCTCAGACGGTGTCGCCATGTTGCGAAATGAAGGTCTGACGGGAAGCGAGCGCATAAGCGCCCTCATGCAAAGCCTGGTTGATGCCGCAGAAACAAAGCGGGGGCGTTGGGGATGCCTTCTTTGTAATGCGGCTGTTGATCAAGCGCCATTTGATGCGCCTACAGAGAAAGTCGTTCAAGCCAGCCTGCAACGCATGAGGGATGCCATTGCTGTAGCGCTGAAAGATACCAAAGCTGCGGATAAATCGGAACTGATTTGGACAGCTTATTTCGGGGGGCGTGTCATCATAAAGTCTGGCGGCACCAAGACTGTACTGAAAGCTATTCAAGGGCAAACGCTTGCTTTGCTATAAAAACCGCATCCAGTTGGCTTTTCTATGATGCCTTGGGCCAAAGGGGCTAACCTAATACATGAAGGAAAAGTAGGTTATGGATATTCTTAGCGATATTCTTGATACATTAAATCTAAAAGGCGTGTTTTATTTCCGTACGGATTTTTCAAAACCATGGAGCGTTAAGGTCCCGGAGCATAAACAAGCCGCGCGATTTCATATGGTTGTTCAAGGTCAGCTCAATGTCAGAATTGATAATGGCGAAGAACACAGTCTTACGGCAGGCGACATGATACTTATCACGGGCGGCGCTTCTCATGTCCTGTATGATACAGATTATGAAAAGGCCCCAAAACTTGAAACGCTTCTCGAAGATGTTGGATATGATGGCAATGGTGTGCTTGTTTTGGGTGATGGCGATGAGATGGCTAAAACAAAGCTTGTCTGCGGACATTTCACATTTCGGACCGCTGCGGATTATCCACTGCTGAGTGAGCTTCCGAAATACCAAATAATTACGGAAAGCGAGCGAGCCTCTAACACAATGCTTGATGACATTATCAAGCTACTTATTCGCCAAGTTTACTCAAAAAAATTGGCTATTGAAGCGTCTGTTATTCGGCTGTCAGAGGTCATGTTCATAGAATTATTACGCATGAATATTGATAAGGCTGAAAATCTAAAGGGCGTGCTTGCGGCCTATCGCGATAACCAAATCGGACGTTCTTTAGGGTTAATTCATGCGAGTCCGTCTTTTCCTTGGTCAGTTGATAGGCTTGCGTCAGAAGTCGGTATGTCGCGCAGTCGATTTGCAAAAAGGTTTCGTGAGCTATTAGATATGGGGCCGATGACCTATCTTTCAGAATGGCGTATGCAAAAGGCATTAGCCAGACTTCATGATTCCAACCATAGCATTCAAGAAATTGCGAAACTATCGGGGTATCGGTCTCCTGCAGCGTTTACACGTGCATTCAAGGACAGGTTCGAAGTTTCTCCCTCCAAATATCGCCAAACTATGACGTAATTTGCATATCATCTCTTTTTCTTTGCAGATGATGTCACATTAAAGTCAATGGCTTGATAATCAGTCGCTACAGTGAGCAACTGGCCCTAACGAGTTTTATCTAATCCGTTTATAACTATACTTACTTAGGGGACATCATGGACACTGCATTTCACTATTTAGCGCTTAGCGGCCTTCTTACTATCTTACTTTGGACGCCTTATATTGTAGCAAGGCTTTTTAAGTGGGGAATCCCCACGTTTTTAAATAATTACCCAGAAGGTTTTCCTGCCAAACAACCCGAGCCGCCATTATGGGCGCAAAGGGCGCATCGCGCGCACCTCAACATGGTGGAAACGATGCCGGCCTTTATCGCGGTTGTTTTAGCGGCCGCCTATTTCGCCAAATCTGACGCCACTATCATACCAGTTGTGGCTCAGTGGGCGATGATCTTTTTCTTTGCCCGCGTCGCTCATGCGATTGTGTACATCTTGGGTATTCCGTATTTGCGCACACCTGTTTACCTTCTGTCATGGCTTGCCGTACTTGTCATTGGCGCACAATCGGTATTGTGACAAGAAGATAGGAGAAGCCGCTTTAGAAGGTCTTTGTGTCAATGTCTCAACCGTCTGATGATGACCTGCGTGAACTCATTAGCTCAGTTAGAGATTGCACGGCCTGCGATGACCTCCCACTTGGCCCAAAGCCTATTTTGCAAGGCGACCCAAGCTCTAAAATTCTAATTGTGGGTCAAGCCCCGGGAAGGATCACGCATAAAAAGGGTATTCCTTTTGATGATCCATCAGGCGTTAGATTACGAGATTGGATGGGAATCTCCGAAAGTGTTTTTTACGATCCCAAAAAGATTGCTATTTTACCCATGGGGTTTTGCTTTCCGGGAACGGGAAAGAGTGGTGATCTTCCGCCGCGCCCTAAATGTGCGGCGCTATGGAGGCCGCAATTACTGGAAAGCCTTAAGGGCGTGGAACTGACTTTAATCATCGGCCAATACGCGATTGATTGGCACATTAGAGATGGAGAAAAGATAACGCTCACCGAACGTGTTTCCAGATGGAAGGACTATATGCCCTCAAGGCTGGTTATGCCTCACCCTAGTCCAAGAAATAATTTATGGCTCAAGCGTAATCCTTGGTATGAGGCTGAAGTTTTACCCGCATTAAAGCGTCAAATTTCTAGGGTTTTAAATGAGAAAATCTCATAACCCCTTAACGGTGAAGCCATCATAGACCTCTAAGATTAATATTTGCAGGCAAAATATCTATGAATTATAAAAATAAAACAATGAGCTATAAGGAAAAATGGACACTTATTTTGGCATCACAATTTTGTGATAATCATATTCTTGACCAATCGGTTTATTACTCGTACAAGAATTTCATCGCAGACACCGAGCTGCCATTTTTTAAAACTCGAATTAGACCAATCGGTCATTAACTAAGGGACTACAAAATGACAACTACAGCAAAACTCTCTGACACAAGATATTCAGCGACACGTATCAACGCGCTGGGTGAAAAAATCAGCACGGTCGGCCTTTATGCATTAAAAGCATCGACCATTACAGTTCTGGGCTGGATTGGCGCCATGAAATTCACAGCCTATGAAGCAGGTGCTATTGAAGGGCTTGTTGCCTCCAGCCCACTGACAAGTTGGTTGTATAAAGTGACTTCCGTCCAAGGCGCGTCCAATTTTATTGGTACCACTGAGATAGCGGTCGCCGCACTTATCGTTCTAGGCTTTAAATTCCCGAAGGCCGCTCTTTTGGGTGCGCTAGGTGCTATTGGGACATTTTTTGTGACAGCAAGCTTATTGTTTACAGCACCCGTTACAGAGGCGTCATTGGGCGGCTTCCCGGCACTGTCAGTCGTGCCAGGCCAGTTTCTCTTGAAAGACTTGGTTCTTCTCGCAGCAGCAATTTTCCTGGCGGGTCAAGCGCTTCAGGAAACTGCAAAATCCTAATATAATTGTCGCATCTGATCCTGACAAGGTTTTGCTGTTTGGATCAGATGCGACAACTTTCCAAAATAGATAGGAAAAACCATGTCGAAAACATATATCGTTCCTGGACGCCGAACCCCATTTGTAAAAGCAGGAAAAGAATACGCCTCTCTTAATGCTATTGAAATTTCAAAGCCTGTCATTGAGCATATGGTAAAATCTGCGACCCCAGACTTCTTTGCATGGGGGCAGGTCATACCAAGCCCCAGCATTTCAAATTTGGGGCGAGAGCTCTGGTTGGAGGCGGGACTAGACCCATCCGTGCCAGCCTTTTCAACACAATTGGCCTGCTCAACGAGTATGTTGGCGACAATCCAAGCTTCCTCAATGTTAGGTAAAGGAGGCAATCACTTGGCTCTGGTCGGTGGAGTTGAGTCGATGAGCCATGTGCCGATTGCGTTAAAAGAAGACGTCGCTCAGAACCTTGCTTTCCTGTTCCAAGCCAATCCCGCCGCTGCGCTTGAAGCCTTTCAGTCGCTTCAACCCACCGACGTAGACCTTCCTGTCAAAGGGTGGGCCAATCGAATTTCTGGCCGGTCAATGGGCGAACATAGTGAGGATATGGCGCAGCATTTCGATATAGCCCGCGAAGATCAGGACAAGATTGCCTTCGATAGTCATAAGTGTGCCACTTCTGCGCAATCAGCTGGGTTCTTTGATGATCTTATATTGCCCTTTAACGGCGTCGAAGCCGACACAATTCCGCGCGCTGACTCCTCGCTGGAAAAGCTGGCAAGCTTGAAACCCGTTTTTGACCGAGGTCCTAACGGAACCTTGACCGCTGGAAACTCATCGCCTTTGACGGACGGTGCCGCCGGACTGTGGGTTGCTGATGAACAAGGCCTCAAAGACTTGGACGCAAGCCAGGCTGTCGAACTGGTTGATTGGCAAATTGAAGCCATGGATTACAGAAACGAAGAAGGTATTTTGATGGCGCCTGCGCGGGCCATTCCTAAACTATTGGCGCGGCATGGTTTGAGATTAAAGGATGTGGCTCTGTTTGAAATCCATGAAGCCTTTGCCGCGCAACTCTTAGCGAATGTCAAAGCGGTGACAGATTCAGTCTATCGTCGAGACAAGGCTGGTGTGGATTTTGATTTGGGCGACTTCCCTTGGGACCGATTAAATCCGAATGGTGGATCGTTGGCAATTGGTCATCCTTTCGGGGCGACGGGTGCACGTATCCTGAGCCAGACGGCAAAAGAACTCTCCGCTTATAGCTCTGGCAGTTATGCGCTCGTGTCCATTTGCGCGGATGGCGGTCAGGGAACGGTCGTTCTCTTGCGCAAACCTTAACGCAACATTTTTCTTCATGGTGTGCCGCATGAGTTGGCACGCCATCCATGACTATATACCCCAGTTGAAAGTTGAATGAATGAAAATTGACGTTCAAATCCAACGCCCGAATAACCAGACATTATCGGGTGTGTTACATGTTCCAGATAGTCAGCCCGTCTTGGCTTATGCCCTGTACGCGCATTGTTTTACGTGCACAAAAAGCATCAAGGCAGCTGTCCATATTTCCGAGCATCTCGCCCAACAGGGTATTGCGACTCTTCGCTTTGACTTCTTGGGGTTAGGCCGCAGTGAAGGTGATTTCATTGATAGTAATTTCTCAACTGGTATTCAGGATACGCTGAGCGCTGCGCGATTTTTAGAAAAAAACTATCAAGCACCACAATTACTTGTCGGACACTCCTTCGGTGGCACGGTGTCATTGGCTGCCTCAGCGCAAATTCCTTCGGTAAAAGCCGTGGCAACCATTGGCGCGCCAGCTACTCCTGAACACATCCTCAAAGCGCTCTCTGATCATTTGGACCGTTTGCGAACAGAGAAGCGGGTCGTCATCCCATTAGCAGGGCGTCCGTTTGAATTTAAGCAGGCCTTTGTCGATGATGTGACGTCTTATATGCCGGATTATAAAACCCTCAAAGCGGCGGTCCTCGTAATGCACTCGCCGCTTGACGATACTGTATCTATAGACGAGGCGACGAAGATTTTTGTCCAGGCCAAGCATCCGAAAAGTTTTGTGAGCCTTGACCAAGCGACACATCTGTTATCAGGTAAGGGCGATGCAGCCTTTTCCGCAGACATCATCGCAAGTTGGGCCAAGAGATATCTCGTGCCCCTGCCAGTTGAGGCTGCGCCAGATTTTGAAAAAGAAATTGTGGTTGAAGGAAAAACCAACAAAGCTTTTTACACATCGGCCAGAGTGGGTCGGCATAATTTCGTGATTGATGAGCCAGAACGAGTAGGTGGCACGAATAAAGGCCCAACGCCCTATGATTATCTCGGCGCAGCATTGGGTGGATGTACATCTATGACCTTAAATATGTATGCGCGCAGAAAAAAGCTCTCGGTCGAAAAAGTTTCTGTAAGGGTTGTGCACGACCGTGTTCATGCACAAGACTGTAACGACTGCGAAAAAACTGAAGGCAAAGTTGATCGTTTTGTGCGTTACATTGAAATCAATGGTGATCTTACCGATGCGGAACATCGCCGGATGATGGAAATAGCTAATCTTTGCCCGGTCCATAAAACATTTGAGAATGAGATAAAAATTGAGACCGCGCCAATGACGGATTACGCGAACTAGCTAACACTCTGCGGGAGGATAATATGATTGATGTTTACACAGCAAACACGCCAAATGGCGTGAAAGTTACCATTGCACTCGAAGAGCTAGGCCAGCCCTATAAGCTCAATATTCTGAACTTGAGTGACCAAGATCAGAAGAAGGATGCCTTCCTAAAAATCAACCCAAATGGCCGTATTCCAGCGATTGTGGATCGAGACGAAGCCAATGGGAAACCAATCCGTGTTTTTGAAAGTGGTGCAATTTTGCTTTATCTGGCGGAAAAATTTAACGGTCTTCTGCCGATCGATCCTGCGTTACGAATTGATGCAATTGCTTGGACATATTTTCAAACAGGTGGAATCGGCCCCATGATGGGGCAGGCTGGTTATTTCAAACGCAATTTTCCCGAATTTCAGCCAGGTTTTGATCGATTTAATACAGAGAGCCAACGCCTCGTTGGAGTAATGGAAATGGCGCTATCTAAATCACCTTTCCTCAGCGGAGATGAGTTCTCGATTGCGGACATTATGCACATCGGTTGGATTGATCGCGCTCCTACATATTTCGGCTTTGATTTGTCCGCATTTCCCTCTGTAGTAGACTGGCATGCGCGCGTGATGGCGCGCGACGGCGTAAAACGCGGGCTCAATGTGTTGACATAGAGTTTAAGGTCAATTTTTTTGGCAGAGGATGAAATGGCAGAATCTAGTCACAAGATGATAGAAGATGGCCTATTAGACACACTGCAGGCACGTCTTAATAGCGCTTTCGAAAAACGGTGGACTGGTAGTTATAAACAAACCCGTCGCAGCGCTATGTTGTTTGCCGAACTGCCGTATAGCTTAGACGCTATTTAGAAGGGCTATGACGGGCATCACTGAAATTCTATGGTTGAGCGCGCTCGTTGCGCTCTGTTTTCCGATTGGTGCTATCCTGTCTCTGAGGCTAAAAATAAGCCATCGTATGACGGCCGCCTTTATGTCTTTGGGAGCCGGGCTATTAATCGCCGCTTCTTTCTTGGACTTGATTAATGGATCGCTCCATGAACTCGCTCTCCCTTCTGTTATTTTAATGATTTTTTTGGCGGCAGCTGTATTCAGCATCATGAATTGGTGGCTAGCGAAGCGAGGGGCTAAGCACCGCAAGCGGTGTGCAACTTGCCTGAATGACATGCAGACGGAGCTAAAGCCAGACAATGGACTAGCTATCACGCTCGGGACGATACTTGATGCCATACCAGAAGCACTTGTCCTTGGTGTCACGCTCACAGGAAATGGCAGCACTATCCCGTTGGCGGTTGCGCTCGGGCTCGGCAATGTCGCGCAGTCCATATCAAGTACGTCAGGGTTAAAAGCCTCAAATATCTCAACTGCACATATCATGATCCTTTGGATTGGGTTGGCGATAATCACAACCTTAGCAACATTGATGAGTTATGCTCTACTCGGTACTTTGGGCCCTAGTCTTAAACCATGGCTAGAGGCGTTTGCCGCCGGCATATTGTTGGCAATGGTGTGTGAGGCCATGCTGCCTGAAGCCCACCATAAAAGTCCGTCCTTTACTGGATTGATCGGGTCGGGGGGCATATGTCTCTACCTTCTAATCCACGAAATGCTGTAATGGCCGTTTCGGTGAAAGGCGCAATAAGCTTGCTCGCTCGGAGCCCAACAGCGCTCTTTCCGATTGCGTTGGGGCTGGCAGGCTTAGGTTCAGCGATTATAATAGCGGCCCAAACTTTAGATATATTATTTGCCTACAGCATCGGTAGCGGATTACTCATCGCAGCCGCTTTTGTGCTGCTGGCAGATATTGTACTATACTTTACAAAATTTGTAAGAGCACGTCAGGCGGTGTCAGAGGACTTTTCAATAGCGACACGCGCCAACTTGCTCGCACCCGGCTTTATGGCGGCTATGCTGATAGGTGGGGCTTGGTCCGAAACAAGCTCACTTGGCTGGATAGTCTGGTTGATGGCAAGTATAGGGCATCTCGCTTTGTTGTTTAAGTTTGTGGGTCGGTGGTTAGTAAAGGAGTTCGCACCAGCAGACATAAATCCAACGTGGTTTTTACCTGCAGCGGGCATTATGACCTCCGCGTTGAGCTGGCCGCAACATGGACCGATTGAGTTTCCCCTTTTTCTCCTGAGTGTTGGCGCAATACTTTGGCTTATGTTATTACCCATCATATTCCGTCGCTTGGTGTTTGAACCCGCAATGGCGCCTGGCCTGCGGCCAACACTGTTTATACTGGGGGCACCTTTTGGGTTATTAGCGGGGGGACTGCATACAATCGTGCCGTTTATTCACCCAGAAATTACCTTCGCCTTATTGTCTGTCGGCGGTTTTCTGGTGCTCGTTATCAGTTTTCAATTACGGTTTTTGACTCAAGCTGGCGTATGCCTAAGTTGGTGGGCAGCAACTTTTCCGATCTCTGTCATATCCGCTGGGTTTTTCCAACTCCACAACTTTGAAACCAGCGCAACGCTGTATGCTGCCGTTTTGTTTTTAACCCTTGCTGGCTTCACGACAATAATTGCGGTTCTGGCAACCATCAGAACTGCTTGGTGTACTTGCGCTAACACAATACCGGAGACTGAACACCAGATTAAGGCGATGATGGGAAACCCATCGGACTCATCTAATCTATAAAAAAGTCAAAATCTCTCAGTCAAATTTTCTTTCGCGCAGCCGTGTCACCAAGAGCTCTTTAAACCGCGTGATTTTAGCTGCGCTCAATTTCGTTTCATTGTACACCACATGGATCGGGATCGGTGGCTTCTCATAGTGTGCCGAAACTTGCTGCAGCCGACCTTCATTTAAATCATTTGATAGGCTTTGTCACGTTAATGCCAGTTTCCAGACATTCCGCTAAGACATAGCGATGAAAACCTCAATTTATGCCCGGCATCGTTTCCATCCAGACGTCACCAAACGGGTTGTTTGGCTCTATTTCCGATTCACCTCGATCTTTCGGAATGTTGAAAAACTCATGATCGAGCGTGGCATTGATGTTTCCTATGAAACAATCCGAAGATGGGTTGATAAATTTGGATCCATTTACACAAAACGGATAAAGTTCAGATCCGAGCGCCCCTCACCTGTCTGGCATCTAGACGAAGTTTATACAAAAATAGCTTGGAAGATGGTCTATCTATGGAGAGCCGTCGACGATGAAGGCACTGTTTTGGGCATCGTCATTCAAAGCCGACGCAACACCAAGGCGGCCATGCGTTTACTGAGAAAACTCCTAAAAAACTCAAAGCATCAAACCTACTCGAATTGTTACTGACCGACTTGGTTCGTACTGAGCAACGCTCAAAAACCTTAGGCCTGAAACATTTGCAAGACGTTGGAGGAAGAAAGAACAATCGTGCAGAATGTTCACACGTTCCTATCCGGCGAAGAGAACGAAAATCACAGAGATTTAGATCTATCAGGAACGCTCAAAGACTTCTTTCTGCTTTCAGTCAAATCTACAATCTCTTCAACTTCAGACGCACAAAATCTCAAGAAACACTCCAAGAAAATTTAGAACTCAAGCTCAGAATGAATGAAATCTCGTGACGGCATTAACTTGCGTTTAAAAAAGCAATTAAAGAAAAATAATGTTTGACCTAGCTTACGTGACAAAGCCGTTATCGATATCATCAGAAATTCCAGAGGTGTTTTTTTATCGGAATCGCAAAAATTACTGTTAGGAAAGACATTAGTATAACCGAGAAGAAATCAGTCAAATTGAGCCAGTTAACTAAAAAATATGTTGCGAGGAATGACACAGCGAATGCAGTGCTAATTGTATAAACCCAAGCGAATACTGATGACAACATTTCCATCAACTCCTTATTGACACACACATGGTGCTCTGAATGGATCGGGATTTATCTTGTAGTCGAAAACGCGGGATGCTAAAAATCCTTTAGCAGAAGAGTCAATAAAATCTTTTATTTCCATTTTGAATTGATTTGAATTTTTTGACGTGCCGTAGATTTGTTTCATCATGCGACGATCGCTTATAAAGCCTTTGGCAAAATTTGGTGCAGATGGTGAAGATTTAGAAAACTTTAAGCCAGGAAACTTTACTAATCCTGCCACTCCACCAGCAAGTGCATTTTTGAAAATACGTTTACCGTCGAAATTTCTTATCGACAAGCACCCTGCTCTTTGAAGGATGAAAGCTTGTGAAACAATGTCTATCACTGCAGGTAACACCGCGCCAGCTACGAAACGCCTCACCAGAATAGCCACCAAAGGCACAGCAAGAAATGCAATCTCTCCAGTGGGATCGATATAGCTGACCGGATTCCCGCCCACATAAGCATATCTATTCAACCCGCCTGCCAGCCCTATCGGATCACTCTGTAGATACCGCCCCAGTTCCGGGTCATAGGTCCGGTTCCAGTTTTGGTCATAGCCCGTCTCCTCGTCGCGGTACTGGCCCGGGAACATGAGCTTTTGTGTGAAGGTGCCGACCACGCCGAGGCTGTAGCCAAACGGCGTCGTGATGCCGCCGTCCCAGACGGAGGTGCCCGATGGGTCCGTGACAAAAGCGGGACGGCCGAGATGGTCCGTGTGTATGTAGTGGAGACCGTCTGCCGCGCTGTCCACCGCGACGGGCGACAGGCCAAACCAGATATAGTCGCGGATCGTCGCGCCGGTAAGGCCATCTGTTTCCGCCATCATCCGGCCTTGTTCGTCATAATGATAGTGAATAATGGACCCATCCGCGAGTGTCTTGGACACGCGGTGCTGGTTCACGTCATAGCCGTAATCGGCCACCGCTACACCGTCCCGCGTGACAGAGGCCATCCGCCCCCGCGCGTTTAGAGTGAAATCTAGTATAAAAAGTTAGCTCTACCCCAGTTCAAAGTTTCTAAGACTTATTGAAAATCATACTAAAAACTCTCATGGTCAGACTTATAGCAATCATTAATACTGCCCAAAAAGTAATAAATATCAGCGCCTTGTAAAGTACATCAACTGACACTCCACGATCCCATATAGAGAATGTTACAATAGAGCCTATAAAAATCATTCCGAACTGCTTTAGCCAGAAGATAAGTTGCTTTTTCATACTTATCAGTTTCTTTCTGAGACAATATTTTGTACTGCTGACAATCCTGTAGAGCCTCCAATAATTGTAAAAGGAACGAGTGCATTGCCAAATTGATCGTTTATTGCTGGAGTTAAACCCCAGCCTTGGTCCAAATACTTCACAGCATAATCAAAATCGACTACATTATGGAACTTTCGATATTTGTTTCTAAAGAATCTTCCTGAACCATTAAATAACAAACCTGATCCTGCACCAGTTCCAACACCTATGAGAACGTCTTCAATGGAAGCACACTCTTGCAGGGCCGCATCAATTCCACCTGAAACCGCTCCTGAGATTAAAGCATTGCCAAAAAGGCTGTTTCTTAATCCAGCCGCACCGCCTCCGAAACCACCTGCCAAAGCCGAAACCCCAATCGACCTCCAATCTAAGTTTTCCAAGGCGGGCTTTCCACTTATGACATTAGCTAATACTTGTCCTCCCAAATCAACGCCACCGCCAATAATTGCACCGCCAACGACTCTTACGACAACTGGTGCAATAAGGCCCGTCGGGTCCACCCGACTCACCGGATTCCCACCGACATAGGCATATCTATTCAACCCGCCCGCCAAGCCGATCGGGTCACTCTGTAGATACCGTCCCAGTTCCGGATCGTAGGTCCGGTTCCAGTTTTGGTCGTAGCCCGTCTCCTCATCCCGGTACTGGCCCGGGAACATGAGCTTTTGGGTGAAGGTGCCGACCACGCCGAGACTGTAGCCGAAGGGTGTCGTGATTCCGCCGTCCCAGACGGAGGTGCCGGACGGGTCCGTGACAAAGGCGGGGCGGCCGAGATGGTCCGTGTGGATATAGTGGAGGCCGTCAGCCGCGCTGTCCACCGCGACGGGGGAGAGGCCGAACCAGATATAATCGCGGATTGTCGCGCCGGTCAGGCCGTCCGTCTCCGCCATCATCCGGCCCTGCTCGTCATAGTGATAATGAATGACGGACCCATCCGCGAGCGTCTTGGACACCCGGTGCTGGTTCACGTCATAGCCGCAATTGGCAAAGGGTTAAATCAACGCGTTAGGATCTTCACTCTTGCTAAGCTAGATCAATCGTCAAGTTTATAGATTCCAAGTTTCGAAACTTTGATAAAGGTTTTTGAACGAGTAAGCACACTTATCCAAAAGAAAATGTGAACAAATAAAGTATATAAAATTAATCCTTCAAACAAATTTGAGCTGTTGACGAAAAAAATTGAAATAATCGAGATTATTTGCAATATTATTATAAAAGAAAGCGACAATCCAACAAACACCCCACGTTTAAATATCACGACCAACCCGTAAAGTGACATAATAGATAAAAGTGTCAATAAAAGAAATGGAAAGAATGATTTTGAGAATTCAGGAAAGTTAGATATCACTTCAATGATAAAATAAATTGATCCAAGAAAACTCATTAAAGTCGTCGTACAGACCATAATCGTACTAAAGACTCTTGGGTTACCACCAAAATACATTAATCACACCTACATTCTTCTATATTTCTACGGGGGCGGTCTAAGCCCCACTGCCCGATAATTTTAGATTTACCGATACCTGCGTTAGCACCAAAGGGCAAACCTGCCTCCAAACCTAAAGCACCACCTCCAGCAAGTCCGTCATCTGTTGGTGAAGCATTGATATTTCCTGCCACAGGCCCAATAGAACCTTCTATTTCACCGTAGACTCCATTAAACAACTCATCTGGAGTTCCTTTTGCGACACCAGTACTCACCCCTACAGATCCGTCTAGACCAATTCCTAATTTACCTGATCTATAAAATCCCCATGTAGTAAAAGAACAGTTATCTTCATTCGAATAAAAGAAACCTAAATCAATTGAGAAGCCTACCCCTAAATAGAGATCGAGATTTAGTGAGTAATCAATTGTAAGCAATCCATTTGGATCCACTCGACTCACCGGATTCCCACCGACATAGGCATATCTATTCAACCCGCCCGCCAAGCCGATCGGGTCACTCTGTAGATACCGTCCCAGTTCCGGATCGTAGGTCCGGTTCCAGTTTTGGTCGTATCCCGTCTCCTCATCCCGGTACTGGCCCGGGAACATGAGCTTTTGGGTGAAGGTGCCGACCACGCCAAGGCTGTAGCCGAAGGGCGTTGTGATGCCGCCGTCCCAGACGGAGGTGCCCGATGGGTCCGTGACAAAGGCCGGGCGGCCGAGATGATCCGTGTGTATATAGTGGAGGCCGTCTGCCGCGCTGTCCACCGCGACGGGGGAGAGGCCGAACCAGATATAATCGCGGATCGTCGCGCCGGTCAGGCCATCTGTTTCCGCCATCATCCGGCCCTGCTCATCATAATGATAATGAATGACGGACCCATCGTTGAGCGTCTTCGACACGCGGTGATTATTCACATCATAACCGTAATCCGCCACCGCAACGCCGTCCCGCGTGACAGAGGCCATCCGCCCCCGCGCATTCAGCGTCATCGCCATGACCACGCCGTTCCGCGTGTCAGAGGTCATCTGACCCGAGGCCGCATAGGTGAACTGGCGATAGGGTGAGCCGTTCTTCTTCACACCGCTCTGCCGTCCCGTCGCCGGGTCGAAGAGCGACGTGTTCTTGGCGAGCACCTGCCCGTTGCTCCGTTTCAACGTGCGGAAGCGACGGTCGCCGCGCGCATTATAGCTATATTCCGTAACGCGGTAGCCGCCCGTCGCGTCTGTCAGACGCGAGAGTTCATCATAGATAAATGTCTGGCTGCGGGTGGGACGGACATAATCCTGCATGCCCGTAATATTGCCGGACTTATCATGGGTGAAGCCAATATCCATCAGGGCCGTCCCGCCCTGCCCGCGCGTTAAACGTCTCGCTCGGTCCGAGTCGTCATAAGTGATGTCGAGCACATTCCCGTCGCCATAGGTCGCTTGCGTGACACCGCCATAAGGCCGGTAAGTCGCGCCGGACAAAATATCCACGCGCGTCCCATCCGCCCGGACGAGGTCTATATCCTCAATCCGCGCGAGGCTGTCCCGTGTGAGTTCCACCGTCAAGCCGGACGGGTAAGTCGTCGTCAGGACATTCCCCGCGAGGTCATACGTGTAGCCGGTCGTGTAAGTCTGCCCGTCGAGCGTGCGCGTCTCAGACGTCAGAAAGCCGAGCGGGCTATAGCCGTAATCCGTCCGGCCAAAGCCTTCGATCACGGCGGTGAGCTGTCCAATACCATTGGGGCCTTGATCATATTCATAGGTCACATCATCCGATGTGCCGCCGGAATAATCCTCGCTCAACAGGCGTCCCGTATCGTCATAGACGTAATCCACACTCACACCGCGGGCATCCGTCATCTTTGTCACAAGACCCCGTTCGTCATATTCATAATCGGTTGTGCCGCGTTCGAGACTGACTTCGCGGACCAAATCGCCAAAGCCGTTGCGGACATAAAGCGTTTCAAGACCCCGTTGGTCACTGACTTTCGTGAGTGGGTTCGTACCGTTATCAATTTTGGCGAGATCGTAATCCACGGTACTCGTCAGAGGGTCGGTCTGTTGTTTCAAACGGTCCAACCCGTCAAAACTGTTGGACCAACTATTTTGGCGCGGGTCTTCGATATTGGTGAGATTATTCTCGCGGTCATAGTCCAACTTGGTGATGGACTCACCACTGACGGCCCCGATTGTTTTGATTTCGCGGACGCGGTTGATTTCGTCTATGACCTGATCGACCGAGAATGTCTTTACGCCGTCAGAGCCGAAAATCTCCTGTTTTGTGACACCGCCCATATTGTTGAGCGTCAGGACGATCCGTTCATTGGCGGAGTTTTTAATTTCCGTTAGGCGGCGGGCATCGTCATATTCGAACTCCATCCAGACGCCATTGGGTTGGGTGATACGCTTGACCAAATCGACAGCCGTATAGGTTAGAGTGGTAGTCGCATTCAGGCGACCCATGCCTTCATCCTGTATGATTTCCCGGACGCGATGCTCGGTATCATATTTTATGACGGTGCGAACATTATTTGGATCAATAATGACTTTTGGAGCACCAATGGAATTATGTTCAGTGATAGTTGTCGTTTGACCGATTTCATTTGTAACGGATGTTAGATTTGCGCCTGCCCAGGTAAAACTGACCGTATCGCCCGTTCCCGGCAACGGCCCGTCAATTTTCGAGACATTTATGCCATCATAGTCATAGTCCCAAATACGGTCTGGAGCACCTTCCCCCGATGTGTCGCTCAAACTACGCGTGTCGAGACGACCCTTCGCATCATATGTGCGCACATCCGTGAGGCCGGGCGTGACGCGTATCGTAGGCAATCTCCAACGGCTATGCCAGTCCGTAGTTGTTTCAACAAACTCAGGAAGGCCGTCTGCCACAATCTTTTTGATGGGCCAACCACGATAATTGCGATCAGTTTTTGTTACTCGACCTTCGCGGTCTGTTGTGTTCAAATATGTTTCGGACTGAAGGTGGTATCTACCTTCCGAGATTGTGGAAACATCACCAACGCAGGTTTGAGTAGCCTCACCTTCAATTCTATTGAAAGAAAAACTCGAACCAGTAGTGAAATAATTCGTTTTGCGTCCCAATGGATTGGTTACAGCAACATTATCCAATTCGAGGCCATAGGCGCTATCTTCTCTATAAGTATAATCGACATCAAATCGCTCTACACCGCCCGCATGCTCACTGCTTATTGCAAGCCCTACGGAATTATACTCCCAACTGGCATATCTAATATCAGCAATGTCAGTCACCCCAGTTAAAGCATAGGGATACCGGATGTCTTCATAATGATAATTTTCGGCAGCAATCCTAACTTCTGTTACCCCATCCTCGCCTAAAGCGAATCTTTCCACGGACTTTAAACGCTCGAGAGCTCCCCAGGCTTTGGCATCATCAGAGACTGTGTCGTAACTGAACTCCAGCAGACTGCCATCTGGTAAACCAACAGATTTAATTCGTCCAACACTTGGACCCCTTACAATAAATCCATTGACTGCTGGATAGACTCTAATTCCATTTAGACCGACATCATGACTTGCCGACGGCGGCGTATACAAAGCGGGCTCAACCAATATCCAATCTTCCGTGTAATATTGAAATGTCATTGAACGATTGAAGCTGTCGACAATGCTACTGACAACAAATTTTGCCGGCCCAAATGCCACAATCTCGCCGTCTACCGTTACGCTGTTTGTGTCAAAAGTTGTATTGTAGGTAAGAGCATATCCATCTGGAAATTCAGCGCGCGCAATACCGCCATAATAAACGCCATTATGCTCTTTAACTTCAAAGATATACCGCACACCACCATTATCAACTATTGAGACATTGGTTTGGTTTTGAAGAAAACCTCCGTCACGAGCTGAGCTACTGCTCTCATGAATAATCCTGCGTTTCCCAGACGCTGTATATTGTGGTGTTGTGTAAGAACAGCTCGTGCCGGAATTGGTAGGAATGCAAGTTACTTGCTCAGCACGATGCCCCGGTAGATGAAAAGTCGCCTCTTTAAAGGTAGCATTTATAGTGAGCCGAGGTATTTGGTCTATCATCCAACCTCGTCCCAAACCGCCAATCGCACCAAAATTGGACCCCGTATCGCCACCCATAGACGCATATGAACGGGAGAAGTTAAACCTGCCGTCAGCCGTCGAAAAGTCACTAACAGTTTCGACCTTCATACCTGAAATCAAATCAATCGGATTGCCAGCAGTATTTTCAACACCGCCATCCGAGCATTCTGAACCTCTGACTCTACGCTGAAGCGTACACTGACCGCTTTGTATTTGACTGTCTGTACATTTTTTTGACGCTCCCGGACTACCGACATGCGCTCTGCCCAAGACCTCAATCAAGTAATCTCTATCAATATGACACACTGCAGAAGATGATCCTTCAGACGTAATAGCCCCGCGGTAGGCTTGTAACGCGTAAGGATCATACCATGTCTGCATCGCATCATAACAGGCAGCCTCTAAAGATGGCGAGCAATATAATTTAGTGCTCCCATCTTCATTTATTTCGTTACTAACGGCGCACCAGTTTGGTTCTGAGTTAAACGTCTCAGGGATTTCATAGGCATGTATAAAAGAAGGTACAAATAACACTAAAAAGGAAGCAATCTGAATTGCTCTATATAGTAAACGCATGAAAACCTCTATAATTAGGAAAATTTTGTTAACCATATTTATGCACTCAACAAGGGTGTTTTTATAAAAAAATGCAAATAGTTGAACTTTCAAATTTTTTATCTATTGCTACGCTGAGTCATCGCCCTTGCGGGCCAAAGCGGGCTTTGGCTCTTCGGTCAGCTCCGGCCCGCTATAGCCGCAAAAGTGTCAGGGTTCAGCTTTGCACGGACTGTCTTTTTTTTATTTTTGCAGGAACACCTACTTATTGCGAAACTATTCCATGAGATTCGCAGTGCCGATGTGCCACAGTTCCAAACTTGACAGTCATAAGCAATTGTTTTATATGTATTTTTGCTACGTAGCATCGTGCTATGTGGGGGCACCATTTTCCTATCATAGTAAGTTGCGTAAGCCTCTGAAAAATCTCGGAGAATCTCTCTTTCCTGTACTTTCCACACGGTAACTCGCGCGATTTGCCTCACTTCTTGCCCTACATTGGGCTGCACGGAGATGGCAGGATGAAAGCGATAAGACGGCCCAATCAGTACTTACGGTTACGCGGTGATATTTGGCACTATGTGCGGCGCGTGCCCAAGGCGGTCAGCCATATAGACGACCGCACATTGATATATCGTTCCTTCGATACCGATAGCCGCAAGGTCGCCCGTCAGCGGCGGGACATTTGCGCGGATGCGGACGAACAACGCTGTAGCGAGGTCGCGCCGAGCCTCTTCCGCTCAACTCCGAGAGAAGTCAACTATCCTGATGTGAGCCATCACGCCCTCTCGCTGGGATTCAACTATGAGCCTATGGACAGTTTGATTTCACGCGATACCGTCACGGATTTATTGCACCGCTTACAGGCATTAGGGCCGTTAAAGGAGGCTCCGCACCCCAAGGAAGAGCAAGACGCATTGCTTGGCATGGCCAAGACGCCTTCCGCTACTATCACTGGGGCTATGGAGCTTTACCTATCCGAGATAGTGGCCGACGAACTCGCAAGTAAATCACCGGAACAAGTAAACAACTTTTCTAAAATTAAACGCCGCGCCGTCGCTAACTTCGTGAACCTAAACGGCGATTTAGATATGCGGGATATTACCCGCGAACACGCCTACGCCGTGCGTAAATTCTGGCATGAGCGCATCCATCCGAAAGACGGCTCGAAACCCATGAGCGGCAGCAGCGGCAATAAGGACTTGGGCAGTTTGCGGAAACTCTACCGCCGTTACTTCGAGCATATAGGCGAGGAAGAGCGCGAAAACCCGTTTCGAAATATGCGGTTCAAAGACAAAATTCTAACGAAGGTCATGCCCTTTAAAGACGATTGGGTTAGGTCACGCATACTCGCACCCGACGTTTTTGATGGCCTCAATCGCCAAGGCGCATTGCTTTGCATGGCTTTGATTGAGACAGGATGCAGACCAAGTGAACTGGCCAATATCAGGCCAGAGAACATTAGGCTGGACGCCGAGGTTCCGCACATCCGCATCCGCCCAACGAAAGACAGAGAGCTTAAATCAGGCGCATCCGTACGAGATATTCCGCTCGTCGGCGTTGCGCTGGAGGCCATGCGACAGGCTCCAAACGGGTTCCCGCACTATCGAGATAGAAGCTATTTGTTGAGCGCATCACTTACCAAAGCGTTCAAGGCGAGAGGCTTATTCCCGACAAAGCAGCACCGAATCTATAGCTTTCGGCACAGCTTTGAGAGCCGAATGTTAGAGGCTGGATTAGACTTTGGACTGCGCTGCACATTGATGGGACACCGCAACCCACGCCCTGAATATGGTGATGGAGGGTCGCTTGCTTACCGCCGAGACGAGCTGTTGAAGATAACTCACCCCGTCAGTGACACGCTATTGCAAAGCTATCCGTTTAAGGGCTGAATTTATCAGTTTATGCAGCTTGGTCGGCATCCGATAGGAGCGAGGCAAGCAAGGCTTCGCGGTCATCCAGCGCATCATATTCCTGTTTAAGACGTTCCAAAACAGGCCAGTATTTAGGGCCGTATCGCTGAACAAGCTGCGCGGCCATAGTCATGCCGCGCTTAATATCAGCGCGAGACGGCTCTTCGCATGGGCGACTTCCAATTACATTTTGAGCTTTATCCACGAATGGATAATAGCTCATTCGTTACGTTTTTAATGGAGCAAAAGAGTTGGATAATTCAAAGGTTATGGGTCAAATAATGACGTCGACTGTTATTCAATATTCTCTAAATGTTCGGGAGCAATCCTTTTATACCTAGGTGTAGAGCTTCCTCTTAGAGCTTTAAACCCAGAGTTTTATGAAATCTTTCTTTTAGTGCTGTAGAGTTGCCAACAGTTTCTTTGAGAAAAACCATCTCACGTTCCGAGGGCAAAAAGGCACCTGTATTTCTCTTCTTGGTGAGTAATTGCCATAGATTTGAGTCTTCAGTTTTCACTTTCAAAATGTGCAATTCAGCAATCGCTAAAGCTAATTTCATTGTGGGTAGCCTGCGAATAAGCCGCAAATATCCGCGTGATCGTATATCTTGACCGCTTCTGATAGAGCTTAAAATCAGCTCTACATTTGGACTATAATCCGTTTTAGCTAACCTGTTGGAAGCATGGCGTGCCTCATTATCATGCTTACCAAAAGCAATTGCTTCTAAAGCATCCATAGCTGAGCGATTGCCAAGTTTCGCAGCAGCGCCCAGTGCTGGCACTCTATCATTTCTGGCGACTTTTTGTGCGCTGCTATAGATGAGGTTACCATCTTCATTTGAGCCATAACGACTAAGTATTTCGAGCGAACGAACCGAGACTTGCCCATTGGTAATTTGCTGACGAACTTCATTAACGTAATCAATTTCAAGAGATTTTAACCCATAGATTGCTCGCTCCACTATTGAGAAGCGCTTGTCAGTCAGGTGGTCTCGGAAGGTCTTCTCACAGTATAATCCGTAAGGTTTAGAGTCAGATATATAACTAAGCGCAACGCTCCTAACAGGTGGTGATTTGTCAGTTAATGCGGTTGCTGCAATCTCATTTTTATCAATGTCTATATCCACCGTTTTATGACTAATGCTTCCGCTTTCTTTCCAAGAATATATGCCGTTCAGCAGTGTGTTGGTCGCTATACGTCGTACTTCTGGGTGTTTTCCTTCTTTAGAAATTGATGGCAGTGCATCGACTAATATGCCTCTTTTCAATCCGTGCTTCAGATATCGGGGAGCACTATCTATGGAATTATTTGTAACGTATTCGGCCAAAACGAATGGCATATTGTTCATGTTTAGTAGCTGGTTTAAAACCCTAAATTCTACCTCTCGGCTTCGCCCGAAACGCTTCTTATTCAAGATTAAGTCCATGCAACCCAGAACGGTTTCGTGAGTGAGACCACTTTCGTTTACGGGTGATGCGATTAGGTTTTCTAGCTTTGAAATTGCGGCGTAGCGAACCTGTTCAACCCAATCATTCAATCGAATAAGCAAGAGTGATAACTCGAAAGAGTTGTTGATTCGCGGCCATGTTCTCACCGCCTTTTCACGAACATACCCGTTCCATGACACGGAGAATAACGCTGATATTTCAGGGTATGTGTCCAAAGTTTTCAGTATAGATTTTAGGCCATTCTTAGACTTCATCCACCATCCATCAGAACCTTGTGACTCAACAGACCAAAGCGCTTTACGCATATCATTCGAAATAGAAGTCACGCGGGCTGGATTTAGTTCCTTTAATAGAACCTCGAAAGTGTCTTGGTATCCTGCTTTTCCGTTAGCTACTAAGGACAGAGAGCGTTCGTATTCAGGCGGCAATGTATTTTTCAAGGGCATTTTTTGTTCCAAAATTAAAGTCACTTTTTTGAAAAAAGTAGCCCTATTACCACCTACGTTATATATTTATCAAGCGGTTTATTCCTTCGCCGCTTTGCGGCGAGTCCAACGCTCCTGCCTCCGCTCGTGTGGGCGGCTCCGGCAGGCGCGTCGGACGGCTCTGTTTTGAGAGAGCGTAATTAATTAGATAGGATGAGGCTTGAAGAGAGATTAAGAAAGAAAAGAGCTTTAGCGTCGAACCGCCCCTTTGGGGGCACTTCGACGCTAAAGCTCTGTTTTTGCTACGCGAGTTGTGGTGGTACATTTTCGGCAACTCATGCGCGGTGCCTCCAAAATGCCTCTATCCCGCAAATTCCTAGAAACTCTCATTTCCCTTTAATTTTCAAACGGCTTCCTTAGAGACAAACGCACCTTTTGTACCCGATTATATTATAGGCAAATGTCAGATGAAGATGATTTCCGCCTAAGAGCCAAAGCCCGCAAGACCAGCAGCCGAGGCGCTGAGGTCAATATCCCAGCAAACTACAAGGGGTTCCATCAGGGGGTTCGCGCCGCCTTGGTCAGAGGTCAGGCCGTCTCTGGACGGCGGGCTCTGATGAAACCTGCGAAGCCCCGCACAGGACGCTTCAACTCTCGCGGACGAGGGCGAGCGGCGTTAGAGCGCGGCATTGGCCCCAAGCAAGGTTGGCGCGTTCACAAGGCAACGGGAGACCGCTACCGCGCCCGCCGCGCGATTGTGAAAGTGCGCGTTGTAAAGCTTCGCAATGCCAAGCCTTCTGTCTCTCGCGGCCACTTGGCTTACCTCCAGCGCGAAGGCGCAGGTGTGGAGCGAGCCGAAGGGCTGGATAGCTCGGCGGAACTAACCCCAACGCGCGGCCAGCTCTACGGCCCAGAGGAAGGCGTTGAGGTGGACGGGCGGGATTTTGTGGCCCGCTCGCAAGAGAGCTTTGACGGACGCGGCGACCCGCACCAGTTTAGAATTATGATCTCACCCGAAGACGGCACGGAGCTGGCCCGCGTGAATGGCGACGGTAAGCCCAACCTCAAAGACACAACGCGAGCGCTCATGGCGCAGATGGAAGAGGACTTAGGCACCCGGCTCGATTGGGTAGCCGTTGACCATTTCGACACCGCTCATCCGCACAGGCTTTGTCACGTTAATCACGCGATGTGTTAAGTTCCATTGCTTTAAGACTTATGAGCAAACTGGTGCGGTCGAAATATCCCACTTAGATTGAGCTTGGTGCCTAAATTTTCAGAGTGTTGATCTTGAGATGAGATGGCGTCGATGGTTGAAGAGATTGTAAATTTGACCATGGGCCGAGAGCAGTTTTTGAGCCTTGTGCAACGATCTAAACTTCTGAGCTTTTCGTTCTCTTCGCCGGATGGGGACGTGTGAGCGTTTGGCTCTGTTCTTTTTCTACCGCCGACGTTTTGTAATTGTTTCATGCCCAGCTCCTTTAGTGCTGCGCCATATGATCCAAACTTATCTGTAAAAATGCGCTCTAGTTTGACTCCCTGGTTTCTAAGGAGTTTCCGCAGCAAACGTGTGGTTGCTCTTGTATTTCTCCGTCGCTGAACAGCAACATCCAGGACCATTCCCTCGTCATCGACCGCTCGCCAGAGGTAAACCATCTTGCCACCTATCTTTGCAAAGACCTCCTCCAAATGCCAAACAGCAGAGGGCCCTTCGGACCGACACTTTATGCGCTTTGCGTAAGTTGATCCAAACTTATTGACCCATCTTCGTATCCTTTCGTAAGATAATCCGACCCCGCATTAGATCATGAGTTCTTCCAAATCTCGGACGCTGAGATTGAACCGGAAATACATCCAAACAGCACGTCGAATAATATCCGGATGGAAGCGATAGCGAGAATAGATTGAGGTTTTCATCGCGTGTGCTTAGCAGAATGTCTGAAAACTGCCATTAACGTGACAAAGCCCCACACTTTAAGTTACTTAAGCCACAAAATTTGAGATGAAGACTCTATCTTCATTGCGGACGTTAGCCAAAGTTTGCTAAAAGCCCAAAATTTAACAGTCTGAAATTATGAGATTGTCGAAGGGTCACTTCGGTCAGTTAAACGCTTTAGTCCTGTTATGGTGTTTGCAATGTCTGCAATGGGATTGAGTGTCTTTTGCAAATCGGCATCCAATTTCCCGTTTGCAGGCTCATATTTCTCCAGATATAGCCGCAATGTCGCTCCGACAGTCCCCGTACCTGACAGACGAAGTGCGAAGCGACTTCCGCTTTTGAACTTAACCATCAGGCCTTGGTTTTCTGAAACAAATCTGTCAACGGGATCACGATAGGTGAAGCTCTCTGCCGCGCTGATGATTTCCTCTCCAAAGACTTTACCTGGCAACTCCTCAAGTTGATCCCGCAATCTTTGCATCACGCTTTCGGCTTTAGCGGTTTCAACTTCTTCATAGTCATGGCGCGAATAATAATTTCGGCCATAATCTTGCCAATGCTCACGCACGATTTCGGTAACGGGTTTACCGCGTGCTGCCACAATATTGAGCCACATAAGAACTGCCCAAAGCCCGTCTTTTTCGCGGATATGATCTGAGCTGGCCCCTGCGCTTTCTTCGCCGCAAAGGGTGATTTGTCCATCATCCAAGAGATTGCCAAAAAACTTCCAGCCCGTGGGTGTTTCAAAAGCCGGAACACCTAACCGTTCCGCCACGAGGTCTGCTGCACGGCTGGTCGGCATAGAGCGCGCTACGCCTTTTATACCCGCGCTGTAACCAGGTACGAGATGGGCGTTAGCCGAAATAATCGCGAGACTGTCAGACGGAGAAACATATAGACCTCTTCCCAAGACGATATTGCGGTCGCCATCGCCGTCTGACGCCGCCCCAAAATCAGGCCCGTCTTTGGAGAACATTCTTTCAAATAGCTCTTTGGCGTAGATGGGGTTGGGATCTGGATGCCCGCCGCCGAAATCCGGCAGTGGTACAGCGTTAATAATGCTGGCATCAGGCACGCCCAGTTTACCGAATATGGCTTTTGCATAAGGGCCTGTGACCGCGTGCATCGCGTCGAAACAGAAAGTCATGCCGGATATGAATAGTTTGGAGATGGCAGTAAAATCAAACAGGCTTTCCATCAACTCTTGGTAATCCGCGACACTGTCGATGATTTCAATCTTCATGCCAGACATTCTGCTTTCACCGCGTTTGCTCAGGTCAACGGTATCAGACGAAACGGCTTTGTAACTCTCGATAATCTGGGTTCGGGCATAAATCGCATTGGTGACGGATTCTGGCGCAGGGCCGCCATTGGCGCTGTTGAATTTAATACCGAAGTCACCCTTCGGGCCGCCCGGATTATGACTGGCAGAGAGGATGATTCCGCCAGCTGCATCATTTTTTCGAATAATTGCCGAAACGGCCGGGGTGGATAAAATGCCGCCCTGCCCGACCAATACCCGCGCGACGCCATTTGCTGCGGCCATGCGTAATATAATTTGTATGGCGACATCATTATAATAACGCCCATCACCCCCAACGATCAGAAGACTGCCGCGCAGCTCTGGGACGCAATCGAAAATCGCTTGAACAAAATTCTCCAGATAATTCGGTTGGGTGAATGTCTCGACAGTTTTCCGCAAGCCAGAGGTGCCGGGTTTCTGACCTTGAAATGGCGTCGTCTTAGTTATGTTCATTTCGAGGTCTCCGGGGTCTAACGGCAGCAATCGTGTCGAGGATTTTATTGCAGTCTATATCGGTCTTCAATGCTTCAAGGGAAAGCTTGCTGCGCCTTCGCCAGTTCGGTTGTTCGTCCGTCGTGCCGGGTACATTTGGCTGTTGCCGATCCAGCATTATATCTTCCAGAGGGATGGCGAAAGCCAGAGCCGGCGCAGAAGCGAGCCAGCCTTGCAGTTTTGACATGACCTCGCCGTCTAGGGCTTCCGGTTTTTCATGGAGGTTCAACGCCTCAAATAGAACGTTTTTATCCTGTTCGCGGACATATTTTTCATGGGCCAAAACATTGGGGTCGTTGCCAATCCCAAGCGCTTCCCGCCATAGAAAATCATCACCGGCCCAAAACCCGGCGAGTGTTGGAAAATCATGGTTAGAAAAAGCTGCTACAGCCAGCTCACGTAAGTGCTCTAGTGGAATAATGTTGCCCGATGATGTGCGTTCGATTAGTAAGACTGAACAGCCCATGAGTTGCCAATCGGCCATGTGGGCGCGGAAATCATCCGGGACAGTGCCGAGATCTTCGCCGAACACCACACAATTTGTTTCATGCGAAAGCTCTGAGACAACATCTAAAAGCCCATCGAAAGGAAAACGCAAATAAGCTCCGGCACCGCCGCTCTGCGGTATGAAAAAACTCCGCTGCAAGCCAAGAACATGATCAATACGTAAAGCGCCGCCGAGCTCCATATTGGCTTTTAACGCACGCTTGAACGGGGCATAGTTTTCTTTGACTAACAGGTGGGGATTGAAAGGCAGTAGATTCCATTTTTGTCCATTGGGATTAGCCATATCGCCGGGCGCGCCTAAGCTTATGCCTTTTGCAAAAGCGGTCTGTTCACGCCAAGCATCGGAGCCGCCCGGCACGACGCCTACTGCAAAATCGAGATAAAGACCGACGCGCATTCCGGCCGCCTTGGCACGAGCTTGAGCGTCCGAGAGTTGCGTGTACGCTATCCATTGCAGATATTTATAATAGCTAATGCGATCTGAATTTTCTGTTTCAAATTTGCGGCACGCGAGACTTTCAGGAGACTGATATTTTTTAGGAAAATTATGAAACCCATCGTAAGTTTGCTTGGCTTTGGGAAGCGTTTCGAACAACGCGTCGAAGAGAGCGTGCTGTGATAGGGCTTCACCTTTGCCGTCGCAGAAACTCTCAAACGCCTTTGCCCGCTGATGGGTCTTCGAAAAATTTCTGAAGACTGCAAACGCCTTTTCAAAGGCTTCTGTTTTTAATTTATAAACGGCCTCATAATCCACTAAACCGTCTTTGTAGGGATTTGACGGCGCACTGAACTTCGCCTCGGCCAGTTCCGGAACATTATCTGGCGCAATATGCATGATGTTTAGAAATTCACGCGAACTGGGTGAGTATGGCGAATAGAGATGTGGCGCACTTGGAAAGAGAGCGTGTACTGGATTTAGTCCAATAAAGTCAGCGCCTTTACTGGCCATATGTTCGGCTAAGATGGCTAAATCTTCAAAGTCACCAACACCCCAATTTCGGTCGGATCGCAGGCCGTATAATCCGCAAGTGACGCCCCAAATACCCTCATGGTTCCGTAAAGCCTCTGCGCCATAGACGGGCATTTTATCTTCAACATCAGGGTAGGCCTGTGGCGGTACAGATTCTACGGCTTTTAGAAGTTTGCTGAGTGAATGAGATTCGGCCTGATGTGTATGACCTGAGATGTCGCGAAAACTCTCTATAAACCCATAGACTTCAGCTTTTTTTTTGAGATCCGCTGTCTCTTGTTCGTCAGTTTTGTAGGGCCTATCCAGACTAAAAACACTCACACTATTTGCTGGAATTAGGTTCCCTTCAAACGCCCTTGCGCTCGATAAATCAAATTTCCAATCCGCATTCATTACAGCATGAAACGTCTGAGCTTCGCCGCGGTTCATAACAATCAAAACCGCACCTTCAGCGTCCATGTTCAGGACTAATCCAATACAGCTTAGCCCATGATCGTCCCAAGCGCCGCCTTGTAATTCACCGCCCTTTGGAGACAGCCAGAGGGCATTTCTCGCGCCGTCGTCATTAATGGCTTCGCCATGTAAAAAACCGCTTTGGGAAAAATGCGGTTTGGTTTTTCGCAACGCAATCAGCTCTATCGCGAAATTTTGAAGCTCACTATCAGCTGCCCCCCAATTCAACCAAGTGATGTCATTGTCTTGGCAATAGCTATTATTATTTCCACCTTGGCTATGTCCAAACTCATCACCGGCAAGCAGCATAGGCGTGCCTTGTGACAGGATCAGCGTCGCAAGCAAATTCTTTGATCTGCGGCGTCTTGCGTGGATTATATCAGAATTATCCGTTGCGCCCTCAACGCCCATATTATCAGATAAATTGTGTCCGTGCCCGTCGCGATTTTCTTCGCCATTCGCATGATTGTGTTTCTCATTATAACTCACGGTGTCTTTGAGCGTGAAACCGTCATGGGACGTGATGAAGTTCAGCGAACTATGCGCGTTTTTATCAGAGTGATCGAAAACATCCGCGGAGCCGAGTAGACGCGCCGCCAACGCTTTGTGGGCCATTTCATCGCCGCGCCAAAAACTTCTAACATCATCTCGGAAACGATCATTCCATCCTCCCCAGCCTTTGGGGAATTGCCCTAAGACATAGCCGCCGGGACCGATGTCCCACGGTTCAGCGATGAGTTTTACTTTTGAAAGAACAGGATCTTTTTCGCAAGCGATTAGGAAATCACTCTGCTGGGTAAATCCATCCGGCCCCCGCGCCAGAGTCGAGGCCAGATCAAAACGAAAACCGTCAACGCCCATCTGCTCAACCCAATATCGCAAGCTGGCGATTGTCAGCGCCAAAACCTGCGGGTGGGTCATATCAAGCGTATTACCTGTTCCTGTATGATTGACGTAAAAACGTCTATCATCCTGCAAGCCATAATAGCTCAGATTATCAATACCTCTATAAGAGAGGGTCGGTCCTAGCTCATCACTTTCAGCCGTATGGTTATAAACAACGTCTAATATGACTTCGATACCTGCTGCATGTAGCGCCTCGACTGAGGACTTAAACTCGGACGCCTCGCCGTAGCTCGAGTGGGCAGCAAAATAATTTATGGGATTATAGCCCCAATAATTGGTCAGCCCAAGCCCCGTCAGGCGCGGCTCCGTGAAGAAACTTTGCACAGGTAAAAGCTCGACAGCTGAAACAGCCAGAGCGGTCAGATGCTTGATGATGGCTGGCTCTTTTATTCCGGCAAATTTCCCCTGAGCGGCGGGCGCAACATCCGGATGCCGCATCGTGAGACCTTTGACGTGAGCTTCATAGACGAGCGTCTCTGCCCAAGATGTTTTAGGACGTTTGGATTTATAGGGCGCAGCCTCCGCAATCGCTATGCATTTGGGCATGAACGGAGCTGAGTCACGCTTATCAAACGACAAATCTTTTTCGGAGCTACTTAAATCATATCCGAATATCGCGTCATCTTGGATAATTCTGCCGAACAACTCCCGAGCGTAAGGGTCTAGCAACAGCTTATTAGAATTAAATCGATGGCCGTCTTGCGGGGCATAAGGTCCATCCACGCGGTAGCCATAAAGCTGGCCCGGTTCTAAACCTTCTACGAAACCATGCCAAATATCGCCTGTCCGAAACGGTAGGTCTATCTTAGCAATTTCCGTTTTCCCGTCTTCGGAAAATAAGCAAAGCGTCACCCGCGACGCGTGAGCAGAAAACAGAGCGAAATTAATGCCGCCTGCGCCAGTTGATGCCCCAAGTGGAGATGGTTTACCCGCACTGGCTATATAATGTGAAGCGGTCATTTTCAGACCTCTAGCAGACCTGCATAAAGATTGAGATAGTCTTTAGCTGACGGCTCCCACCCAACCGGATGAGAGAGACAATTTTGCTTCATTTGTGACCAGATTTTGGGCGCTTTGTACAGGCTAAAGGCACGGTCAATTGTGGCCGATAAATTATGCGGCGTAATGTCAAAAAATAGTAAGCCCGTGGCTGCTGACTTTGCCAGCGCTGCAGGACTGGCGTCAATGATTGTATCATTGAGCCCGCCGACGCGGCCAGCAATAGGCACCGTTCCATAACGCATCGCGCAAAGCTGCGTTAGGCCGCACGGTTCAAATCTGGACGGAATGAAAATCGCATCAGACCCAGCTTGGATGAAATGGGCAAGCGGTTCATCATATCCAATTTGGACGGAGACTTCAGTCGGGTGTTTTTCAGCGGCAGCACGGAACTTATCTTCAATGGCGCTATCGCCCGATCCAAGGAGCGCCAATTGCCCGCCTGATAAGACAATGTGGTCGACGAGATCTCCAAGAAGATCTAGCCCCTTTTGCGTGGTTAATCTGGAAATCACGCAGAAGAGCGGTGTATCTTTTGAAACCCGCAATCCCAT
The DNA here is from genome assembly GCF_050271975.1 of Litorimonas sp. WD9-15. NCBI lineage: Bacteria > Pseudomonadati > Pseudomonadota > Alphaproteobacteria > Maricaulales > Robiginitomaculaceae > Litorimonas > Litorimonas sp. WD9-15. The sequence goes on along the minus strand of NZ_CP189850.1, from coordinate 1,328,896 downwards.
TTTCTTTTGTAGGGCGACTTTGTTTTTGGCTTTACCTTCCGGCGCATCGGCAGAGAACGGCGCCGTAATAGCCGGGTCTGTTTCAGGATCCCAAACCTCAAGGTCGATTCCGTTCAAAATGCCTGACAAGGCCTTCTGCCGAGATTTTAAAATTCCGCCAAATCCCATACCACCTTGGTCGGATTGAATTTCCAAAGCGTAGCTTGGGCTTACCGTTGTTACGTGGTGACTATAAACCACGCCGCCTTTGAGGAAGCTAACCTTATCCCAATATTCTAAGCCGTCTTTGTGGAAGACCTCGTCGGGCAAGCCAATGCCAGTCAATATTGATTTCGGAAAGAGGCCTTGAAAGGCAAGATTATGTATTGTCAGAACCGCTTTAACTTCGGAATTTGTGGCTTGGAGGTAGACTGAAACAAGCCCTGCTTGCCAGTCATGCGCATGCACGACATCAAAGGCTTTTAGACCAAATTTTCCAGAGGCCAGGTCAGCCGCAATACGGGAAAAGGCAGCAAATTTTATTGCATTGTCCGGACGGTCAACGCCGCTCTCCAGCTGATAAGGATTGCCTTCAAATTTGAATAAATGCGGTGCGTCGAGTGCAATAACTGAGAGGCCCACTTTCGTTCTTCCGGACATAAGTTTGGCCTTACCTCCACCAACGTCAGTAAGTTTTTTGATTGTTTTTTTGCCTGTTAAGCCACTTAAAACAGATGGAAATCCAGGTAGGAAGACTGTGACATCTGCCCCTTGCGTTTCAAGCGCCAGAGGCAAAGCCCCGACGACATCCGCAAGCCCTCCCGTTTTAATGAGCGGAAAACACTCTGAGGCCACCATTAAAATGCGCATTATATCGGCTAAAAATCCAAATTATCAATCATGGGCTGTGTAATTAAACAGACCCCACTTTTAGTGCGGTAGAAGCGTTTAGCGTCGAGTTCAGCATCATTCCCAACGGCTAAACCTTTAGGGATTTTAACCCCTTTGTCTATCACGACATTCGTCAATTGACAAACTTCAGCGATATCGACTTCCGGCAACACAATACAGCGTTTTAGCGTCGAATAAGAATGAATATAACACCGCGTAAACAATAAAGATTGATCTACGCGCGCTCCGGAAACAATACAGCCTCCAGAGATTACAGAATTGACGGCAGAGCCTCGCCTGCCAACCTTGTCGTGGATGAATTTCGCACCGGGTGCTAACTCACTATAGGTCCAGATTGGCCAACTACTGTCATAAAGATTGAGAGCTGGCTCAAAAGATGTCAGATCCAAATTCGCTTCCATATAGGCGTCCACGGTTCCGACATCACGCCAGTATGCTTCCTCCTCGCCGTCAGAACGTACACAGGACTTCGTAAAGCGATGTGCCTGAGCTTTCCCGTTTTTCACAATATAGGGAATGAGGTTTTTGCCGAAATCTCTATCTGAATCTGGATCGGCTGCATCCCGGCGGAGTTGTTCAAAAAGATAATTCCTATTAAAGACATAGATCCCCATAGATGCCAGACATTTATCTGGTTGTCCTGGCATGGTTGGAGGGTTCGCCGGCTTTTCAAGAAAATCAGTAATGCGGTAACTTTCATCTACATGCATAATACCGAATTCGCTGGCATTATCTGTCGGTATCTCGAGGCATCCAATGGTCACATCGGCTTTAGAGTTTACATGCTCTTCGAGCATGATTTCATAATCCATTTTGTAAATATGGTCTCCCGCGAGAACGACGATATATTCAAGGTTGGAATAGCTCTCAATGATATGGATATTTTGATATACTGCATCAGCCGTCCCTTCGTACCATCGGGTTTCTGACATGGTTTGAGATGCTGGCATAATGTCGAAACTCTCATTGCGTTCCGCACGGTAAAAATTCCAACCGCGTTGCAAATGTCGAATGAGGCTATGCTGCTTATATTGTGTCGCGACCCCGATGCGCTTAATCCCGGAATTCATCGCATTAGAGAGTGCAAAATCAATGATGCGAAACTTGCCGCCAAAGAAGACCGCAGGCTTGGCGCGAGTCTCTGTCAGATCTTTCAAGCGGCTCCCGCGCCCTCCGGCCAGAACAAAAGCCATCGACCTCTCAGCCAGTCGTCGATTATTGGTTCTATCACTTTGTCGCCGATTCAACGAGGCCGCCTTATTTTGCATCAATTTCCCCTCAATGGGTGTTTTTTCCTGTTTTTCTTACTCTAAGCATAGTTTTTATACGGTAGTAAGGGAAATTCATGCGGGAAAGACTAGACGCATCTCTTTTTGCCGACTACCTCCCGCCGCGATATAAGTAACTCATGGACAGCGCTGTCATCATGCGCATGATCCGATTTAAAAATATTCACGAGATACCCCATGAAACCTGTTCAGCATGAATTCGAAGATGCGAAGGATCTTTTGCATGAAAGTTTCGGCAACTCTGTCCTGCGTCACCTTATTTACTCTGTCGGAAAAGACACATCTCACGCCGTAGAACGCGATTGGTGTGTGGCTCTATCTATGGCCATCCGTGACCGTATGGTCGAAGGCTGGATTGATACGACCCGCCAGATTTACGAGAAAAAGCAAAAACGTGTTTATTACCTCTCTATGGAATTTATGATTGGCCGTATGCTCGAAGACAGCCTGACCAATTTAGGCCACTTGCAGGAAGCTCGAACCTTTATCGAAGCCCAAGGTTTAAATTTTCACGATGTCTTACACGCAGAACAAGATGCCGCTCTTGGCAATGGCGGGCTTGGACGGCTTGCGGCCTGTTTCATGGACAGCATGTCAACGACCGGCGTTGCAGGCATGGGCTATGGTATCAGATATCAGCACGGCATTTTTCGTCAAAATATGGAAAATGGTTGGCAGATGGAAGAACCTGAAGATTGGCTCGTTCAGGGCAATGCTTGGGAGTTCCGTCGTCCCGAAGTTGTTTATGACATTAATTACGGCGGCTTTGTTGAAACAAGTGACGATGGTAAAGCAGAATGGAAGCCTTCAGAGCGTGTTCAAGCCATTGCCTTTGATATGCCGATTGCAGGTTGGAAGGGCGCGCATGTGAACACACTTCGCCTTTGGTCTGCGCGTCAGGCGGATCTCATGAATTTGAAAAAATTTAATGAGGGCGATTTTATGGCCTCCGCTCACCAGCAAATTCTGGCTGAGACACTTTCGAAAGTTCTCTACCCCGGCGATCATACGCCAGAAGGCCGTGAGTTACGCCTGAAGCAAGAATACTTCTTCACAGCGGCTTCGCTGCAAGACCTCATTCGACGTTTTTTCACCAACTATGACAGTTTGGATAATCTCGGCGATCATGTTGCTGTACAATTGAATGACACACATCCTGCTATCGCTGTACCAGAGCTCATCCGGACTTTGATGGATGATTATGATTATAGCTTTGAGCGGGCGTTCGAGATTACACGCAAGACGCTGCATTATACGAACCATACGCTTCTACCCGAGGCCCTTGAAAAATGGCCGAAAGGATTGTTCGAGCACATTTTACCGCGCCACCTTCAGATTATCAATATGATTGACGGCGCTTTCTATCAGGAAGCCTTGAAGGTTGGGCTAGAGCACAACGTCATCGCCAACATACAAGTGATCCATCCGCATCAGCAGGATTGGGTGCGTATGGGGAATTTGGCCTTTATTGGGTCACGCAAAGTCAACGGCGTTTCAGCCCTTCATACTGAGCTGATGAAGCAAACCGTTTTCCATGATCTGCACACTATGTTCCCGGATAAAATCATTAACCAGACCAATGGTGTCACGCCGCGGCGCTGGGTACTGGAGTGTAATCCGGGCCTGTCTGATCTCGTGACGGAGAAAATCGGTGAAGATTGGATTGACGATCTCGAGCAACTAAAGAAACTCGAAGAATTTGCCGAAGATGCCAAGTTCCAAAAGCGTTATATGGACATCAAATCAGACAATAAGAAACGTCTGGCAGAATTCTTAGAAGCGCGCATAGGTATCACTGTAAATCCTGATGCGATGTTCGATATTCAGATTAAACGTATCCATGAATATAAGCGTCAGCTCATGAATATTCTGGAAGCGGTTGCGCTTTATAACGAGATGAAAGCTAACCCTTCCGCGCCGTGGCAACCGCGTGTGAAAATCTTCGCCGGTAAAGCTGCACCAAGTTATTTTCTCGCAAAAGTCATCATTAAACTCATCAGTGATGTGGCAGAAGTCGTCAATAATGACCCAGAAATCGGCGATAAGCTCAAAGTCATCTTCCTGCCAAACTACAATGTCTCAGCAGCTGAAGTACTCATCCCGGGGGCTGATCTCTCCGAGCAAATTTCAACCGCTGGTTTCGAAGCCTCCGGTACAGGCAATATGAAATTTGCGCTTAACGGCGCGCTAACCGTTGGCACACTCGACGGCGCCAATGTCGAGATGCAAGAGCATTTAGGCGAAGATAATATCTTTATCTTCGGTATGAAAGCCGACGCTGTGGCCGAACGTCAACATCGCCGTGCGCGGCCATCCGAAGTCATCAAAGATTCCCAGCGCCTCCAGCAAATCATCGGGCAGCTTGAGAGTGGTTTCTTCAGTGACGGAGATACAGGCCGTTATCGCGATATTTTGGATAATATTAAAAATCACGATTATTTCCAAGTCGTCCCGGATTTCGAAGATTATTGGGCCACGCAGCGCCATATTGATGAGGTCTATCAAAAGCCTTCGGAATGGGCCAAGATGGCGATCCTAAATACGGCTCGCATGGGTTGGTTCAGTTCTGATCGGACAATTCGTGGCTATGCCAAGGACATCTGGAAGACACCGACGATATAATATTATTAGGAAGGCGGGAGAATGAATAGTAGCGAAATTCACCGCCTTGTTTCCGGCACGCATGCCGACCCTTTTTCGAGATTAGGGCATCATAGCAACGGTAAACAAGATATATTACGAACCTATGCGCCTGAGGCGCATAAGATTGAGATATTTACGCCACGCGGAAATAAACCTGTTGCAGAAATGACCAAGATTCACGACGCGGGATTATTTGAAACGACACTGACGCCCATTAAGATCAAAACAGGTTACCGTTACGTCGCGCATTATGACGGCGGCTCCCATAGTTTTGAGGACCCTTATCGATTTGCACCAACTATCGGTGACTTGGACTTATACCTGCTTTCCGAAGGTCGTCATGTGCATGCCTATCGGATACTCGGCGCACATGTGACGGAGCAAGACGGCGTAAGCGGGACACGCTTTGCGCTTTGGGCACCCAATGCCGCCGGTGTCTGCGTGGCCGGCGATTTCAATCATTGGAGCGATGTAAAAAACCCGATGCGGTCTCGCGGCGGCAGCGGGATATGGGAGCTGTTCCTGCCGGACGTCGGTGATGGAGTAACCTATAAATATGCCATCCGCGATGCGTCCGGACATATGCAGCCCTTGAAGGCTGACCCGTTCGGATTTGGCGGTGAAATGCGGCCAAAGTCTGCATCGGTAGTGCGCGATCTTTCGACTTATAATTGGCGTGATAGTAAATGGCTGGAGTCGCGTTACGTGCGCCATCACCGCGCTGCGCCGATGTCGATTTATGAAGTTCATTTAGGGTCATGGCAGCGCACAGATGACGGCGGTTTCCTGTCCTATGCGGATCTGGCAGAGAAACTCATCCCTTATGTGAAGTCTTTGGGGTTCACACATATTGAGCTAATGCCAATTACCGAACATCCGTTTGACGGCTCTTGGGGTTATCAACCCATTGGGCTGTATGCACCAACAGCGCGTCATGGCACCGCTGATGACTTTAAAGCCTTTGTCGACGCCTGTCACGAAGCTGAAGTTGGTATCATTCTCGATTGGGTGCCGGGACATTTTCCGTCCGATGAACACGGGCTCGCACAATTCGACGGCTCTTATCTTTATGAGCACGCTGATCCGCGCAAAGGGTTTCACCCCGATTGGAATACACTGATATTTAATTTCGGCCGCCGCGAGGTCGTCAATTATCTCGTCGCCAATGCCCGTTTCTGGCTCGAAGAATATCACCTAGACGGTCTGCGCGTCGATGCGGTCGCGTCCATGCTCTATCTGGACTATTCTCGCGAAGACGGCGAGTGGATTCCGAACCCTGACGGCAGCAACCAAAATTGGGAAGCCGTCAAATTTCTGCAATCCATGAACGCGGATGCTTATTCGGCGATGGGCGGTATTTTCACCGTGGCCGAAGAAAGCACAGCGTGGCCCAGCGTCACATCACCAACCGATCAAGACGGCTTAGGCTTTGGATTTAAATGGAACATGGGCTGGATGAATGATACGCTCGAATATATGGGCGAAGACCCGATTAACAGGCAGTTCCATCATCACAATATGACCTTCGGAATCGACTATGCCTTTTCTGAAAATTACGTCCTGCCGCTCTCTCATGATGAGGTCGTTCACGGCAAAGGCTCGCTCTTGGACCGCATGCCCGGGGATCGCTGGCAAAAGCATGCCAATCTTCGTGCCTATTTCGGATTTATGTGGGGCCATCCCGGAAAGAAGCTTTTGTTCATGGGCTGCGAATTTGCGCAAAGCCAAGAGTGGAAAGCGGATTCCTCGTTGGACTGGCATTTGCTCCAATATCCCGAACATAAAAACATGCAAACGCTTATTGGCGATTTGAACAAGCTTTATCTGGCCACGCCCGCCCTATTCGAAAAAGATTGCGAACAGGATGGATTTCAGTGGATTGATGGCGGCGCTCAAGCGGATAATGTGTTGTCTTTTGTCCGGTGGGATAACGACCGACAAAACCCAGTGCTCGTCGTTTGTAATTTCTCAGCGGCCGTCCGCGCACCCTACCGCATTGGTGTACCCAAAGCTGGATTCTGGCAAGAGAAACTGAATACAGATAGCCAACTTTACGGCGGTGCGGGTCAAGGCAATCTTGGCGGATTAGCGTCAGACGACGTTGGCGCTCACGGGCAAACACAGTCACTGTCTTTGACGTTGCCAGCTTTATCGACCCTTATTTTTAGCTTTGCGACAGATAAGTCTTAAATCCACTGTCTCGAGCTGTGATTAAAATCAGTGCTTCCCACTTATATTTAGAACAATTCCATATCGCCCCAGACCGTTCGTTCTGCGAGGCCCAAGCGACATATGATACTTACGCTCAGTATATTAAGGACTGAAGGATTTTAAAAACGCAGAACAAAAACATAGGAGATGAAAATGGCCGGCAAAACAACCTATGAGATGAAACAGATAGAGGCCTACCGGCTTGCTGAGGCGGACGGCTTCCGGCAACATCCTGATGTTTATTGGCACCAAGTTGAAACAGCGCCGAGTACATCAAAGCCGAAACCTGCGAAGAAAAAGCCCAAAAAAAAATCACCTATCAAAAAAGATAATCTGACAGTCGTTGAAGGTATCGGGCCTAAGATCGCTGGATTGCTAAACGCCGACGGAATCGTCACCTTCGCGGATTTGGCGAAAGCTAAAGTCGGGAGATTGGAGAAAATTCTTAAAGACGCCGGCCCTCGTTTTTCATTCCACAAACCCAATAGCTGGCCAAAACAAGCCAAGCTTGCGCGAGACGGAAAAATGGACGCGCTTAAAAAGTTACAAGATGGACTTGATGGCGGGAAATAGTGAACTTTCTCATTCGATGATCATAAATCTATAGGCTTTCTTTTAGAGGGCTTAAAAATCAACTAAGTGTTCAAATTCGCTATACTCAAACCCTTTGTTCACCTGTCCACATTCCATTTGACAGAAACTTGGAAAACAGAAGATATCCGTGTGCAACAAAATCAAATGTGAACGTGCCACAAATTCGAATTTTGTAATCTTAAGCAATTGACTTACATGTGTTTTTCTACACAGCATCGTACTGTGTGGGGACACCATTACTTTACTCTTTAGCCACCCCTAAAAGTCTCTAAGCCTTGTAATTTCCTTTAATTATCCCCTTAAAACCGTAATTTTATGCTTTTTTCCGGCTTATGCGGATAGTTCGGGGTTCAGTGCCGCTCTTGGACACCAGCTTTTTTCCTCCGACAACCAGTTAGGGCACTGAAACCCCTATATTTTCGCCATAAGTTATCTCAGACTGTCTCAAATTCTGAAGTAACGGCCGCGAGCCGCGGCATGAGCTAGGGATGAAAGCCGCACGGCCAAGACCGCGAAGGTGGCTTGGCCCACGCCAGGCCGGCCCGAAGTGCCAGCGAAGGAGACGCCATCATTCTCGATTCTACAATTCCCATGGAATATATTACCGATATGGTCAAATAGGCTCACAAACACTATTTCAAGGTCTTCATGACTTATGTCTTTAGCACCGAAATCTTCGGCATAAAAAACACAGTAATAATTATTCTCACGTCATCCAGGAAAAGAGTTCGAAGTTTTCTCGGTAGTGACCGATTGATCGAAAGATCAGGAAAAATTAGAAATAAAGTAAACAGAAATCTTCACCGAATTATTTCTTTTGATCTACTGCGTTTGCTTTAACTTATGCGTATTAAAATGCTAAAAACCGAGACTAGATAGTTTCATGATACTCCAGTGTCAAAGTCCGACTAAACCTCACACTTGCGTTAATATTTATACCATAATTTTCATACTGATAGGGGGATCAGTTTTAAAGCCGCCCTGTCAGAGACCGTAGGACTAATTTCTGCTGTTCAAGATCAAACGTCGTTTGTATTCGCGCTAGCCCGGCTTCCTCAAATTCAATCCGGAGCTCGACCAAATCCCTGTATGTAATGGTACCTGCACCAGCTTCAATTTCAGCAGCTTCGAACTGCAGGCGTGTTTGATGCTCGACTTCAACACGCGTTTGCAATTGCTTTTCCAGAGAATTCAAGCGTTGCCAAGTAATGGAAACATCTTCGCGAAGCTGTTGCTCTCTATCAAAAACGCGGGCCCGCGCAGCTGTTTCTCGCGCCGTTGCACGTCTCTTTTGGGCGCGTAGAGCGTTACCAGAATAAAGCGGAACGGTTACATCAACACCTACCCGATCACGAAATTCGAATTGATCGAAGCCACCAATGGAAGAATAAGCCCCTGTGGCGACAACACTGATAATCGGAAGTCTGGCTCGAGCTTCACGCCTTGCTCTGGCGGCTTCGCCTTCCGCGCGATTTCTCAAAGCACCGAGAGCCGGGTTATTGTCCAGCGCTTGCGTGACAGCTTGTTGAGCCACAAGATAGGACGGTGCAGACGAAAAATCGGAACTATCAGATATCGCACATATCGGTGAAGAAGCCCGTGTGGTGAGTTCGATTTGAGTTTCGGCCCTGTCGCGCCGAAATTCGAGTTCAAGGACGAATCCTTCCGTTTCCGATAATTGTGAGGCGACTGATGCGCGTTCAGTGCGCGTCGCGCCACCCATTTCCAGTAACTTGTCTATAGAGTCCAGCTGCCGCGAAAAGTAATCACGCCGACGTTCTGTTAGTTTAATTTGAGCAATAGCTTCGTGATATTCCAGTAAAGCGAACCCGGCTTGAGTGGCCGCATCGAGAGCCGCTTGGCGAGTGTCATCCTGTGCCGCTGCGAAATCTGCACGGGCGGATCGACGCGCATATTTCGCATCACCGAAATCAATCAATCTCTGCGAGGCCCGAAAACCGATGGAATTAGAAACACCGCTATCGACCACACCAGTGCTGCCCACACCTGTTCGACCAACCGCATCAAGGCGGGGCCGGTAAAGTGAGCGGGCTTGATCAATATCTGCATCAGCCTCGTCTTCTCCGGCTCTGGCGATAAGAACAGAAGGATCGCGCCGACCCGCCAGTTCAAGAACGTCGTTCAGCCGGAGACATCCTTCAGGTGCAACACTCGTGGGCGCAGCCGTTGAAATAATCTCTGATGATTGTGCCTGAGCTGTCATCATAAAAGCAGGTGTCAGCAGAACCAATGAGGTCAGTGCGGCGTGTCGCATAGTTGTAGAATTAAGAGACATGACACTACCCCGTCCGCAATCCCTTGAAGAGGGACTCACCCAGAGGTTCGAAGAGGTAATCCAACAATGTCCGCGACCGGCCGGAATAGATAAAAACATCAACGGGCATACCGGGTATGATATCGACACCTTGAGTTCGGGCGATTTCCGATTTCGGCACACGCAGGCGGGCTTCGTAATACGGCGCACCTGTGACCGGATCTGTTTTCAAGTCGGCTGAAACATCTATGATTTCACCTGTCAAACGCGGGGCCTGCCATCCTTTGTAAGATGAGAATTGTGTCCGGACGCTTTGACCCTCTGAAATCGCGGACCGATCTGTTGCGCTTATCTGGACGCTAGCAGTCACCTCACTAATTTCTGGTACAATTTCCATCAATGTCTCTCCGGAGCCTACAACACCACCAATCGTCGAAAAGCTCATATTTAGGACCTCGCCCGAAACCGGTGCAATGATTACTGAACGGTCCAGCACATCCTGAGCTTGATTCAGGCGATCCTGCGCTGCCAAGAGTTCGGCACTGGTGTCCAGAAGCGCCGTCGCGGTATCACGCGCGGTCGAGGCCCGGGTTTGAGCGATCTGTGCCACTAAGTCCGCCTCAGACGCCCGTGCGTCATCGCGTTGACTTGTCAGGGCGGCAATGTCGCCTTCTAACGTCGCAACAAGCCGCTCAGCTGATGTGACTTGGTCCCGACGAGCAAGTTGTTGTTCGAATATATTCGAAATAACATCCAATTCAGCGCGGGCAGACTCCAAGGCTTTTTGCGCAATCAGGATTTGCCCATCTCGAGAGCTTTGCAATTGACGCGTTGATTGAATGCGTGATTCCAGAACGGCAATATCGGCTAACAGAGAATAACGCTGTTGCTGGAAAAGCTCTGTTTCTCGGCGGATGATATCTTCACGTTCCGCTTCGCCAAGGTCTAATGTATCCAGAACAGAGAAATCGGGCGTGTTATGATTATCCTGCAAAGCTCGAAGGCGGGCAACAGATGCCGCCTGCGCACCATATTCCTGAATAATCTGATCACGTGATGACAAGGACGCAGTTCGTTTCAAGACAACCAAAACATCGCCTGCCTGAACTGTTTCACCCTCTCTCACGCGGAGTTCAGAGACGATACCGCCCTCAAGATGTTGGACCATCTGGCGATTATCTTCGACGACAATTTGTCCAGACGCGGCGACACCTTCTTCGAGCGGTGCCAGAGCGCCCCATGTGCAGAAGCCTCCAAAACCGATGGCACAGAGAAGCGCCATATTACGGACCGTCTTGTCACGCATAGGATTGATGAATGTTTTTGATTGAGTCATGATTAAGCTCCTACCGCTTTAAGGGTGGGTCGTGGCTGTGATGCAGCGATGTAAGCCTGTGTCTGGGCCTGTCCGACTGATCCATTTTCGACGATGAGAAGTTGAGATGTAGCCCGAATGAGTTTCAAGTCATGCGTGGCGACAACAACGAGTGTTCCTGCCTTTGCAACAGCATGGAGGCGATTAATGATCTGATGAGCGGAAGCTGGATCGAGATTAGCTGTCGGCTCGTCGAGGAGTAAGAGGACCGGCTTACCAAATAACGCACGGGCCATGCCGATCATCTGACGTTGGCCTGCGGAAAGTGACCCGACCCCTGGAACACCAACCTGTGTCTCATATCCCTGTGGTAGAGCCAGAATCATCTCGTGCGCTCCAGCAACTTTAGCCGCCGCGATAATATTATTCGGCTCCACGTCTTTCATACGCGAGATGTTTTCCGCAACTGTCCCCGGGAGGAGTTCAACATCCTGCGGCAGGTAGCCGACATATTGCCCGCGATCCGCCGGGGCCCAATCGTGCAGTTCACGTCCGCCCAGTTTAACTGCGCCGCCATGCGGTGACCACGCGCCTGAAATCGTCTGAAGAAGTGAGGATTTTCCAGCTCCATTCGGCCCAATAATGCCGATCATTTGAGGAGCATCTACTTCGAACATAAACGGGCGCAAGATAGGAGCATCCGTGTCGGGAATACCAACGCTGAGGCGATCCAGCTTCAAGGCAGCGTCAGGACGGGGTAGCGGCGTGTACTCGGCAGATGTTTGCTCTTGAGAGATTGCAGGTAATATCTGGTTCCAAGCAGATTGAGCAGCGGCGACGCCACGCCAGCTCCCAACAATTTGATCAATCGGACCAAGTGCGCGGGATAAAATGATGGACCCCGCGACAATGGCACCCGGTGAAACCTGTTGTGCAATAGCCAGCGCTCCACCTGCACCCAGAATTAGGATTTGAAGCGTCTGACGGCCCGAGCGTGTAATAGAGGAAAACTTACCCTCATGGGATGTCGCCCTGAGCGCGTGTTCGCGGGCTTCAGATTTTGTTGCCCGCCATTTTGTCAGCGCCGGACCGGACAAGCCCATAGAAACGATAGCCGAGCGTTGACGGGCCAGTCCGTTAACGAGAGAAAAGGCCTTCGCGCTTGTTTGGCTCGCCGCATCATTAGTCGCCCGATTTGTCATTTCCGCTATGACGGCAATCGTAAACAGGATGGCGCCACCCGCTAGACCAAGAAACCCGATCAATGGGTGAATGATAAACATGACCGCAAGGAAAAGCGGCGCGAAAGGCAGGTCGAAAAAGGGCAGAATGGTTTGATTGGCAAAAAACCCACGAATGCGTGAGAGAACGCGTAGGTCATTCGGCAAACGCCCGCCTGCATCATGACGGCGTTCGAAATTCGCGAATATGCGCTCGGAGAGCTCTTCTTCCAAACGCTCGGCAGCTAGAGCACAAATCCGGCGACGCCCAATTTCTGCAGCGGCATAGATACCCATCAAGAAGACCGCAATTACGGTCATCCAGATTAGCGTATCGTGCGAGCCTGATGTTAGAATACGGTCATAGACCTGTAGCATGTAAAGCGGGGAGACCAGCAGCAATAAATTGCTGACGAGACTGAACCCCATAATGGGCCAGACAGTACCAGGTAATTCTCGGGACATGGATATGAACCACCCAATCAAGCCGGATTTATTCACCGTTGAAGTTTGCAATTTCGCCATGACGGTCTCTCTCTTTGTCAATTCGATGCGCGCACTGGACCACTTTAACCAAAGCGGCTCATCTTTCCGTCGCACCAGCCAAAGGAAAGGTTCAAAACAGAACTGAAATTTTCAGATATTCATACAAAAAAGACCGGCTCCGGGGGCGCATTCCGGAGCCGGCCTGAACGAACCCACCAAGAGAGAGACCGGCAGGTCCGCTCCCCCTTGTTCGGGGAAGCTTTTTATTACTTTCGCAAATTACGCGATTTCGAAGAGTTCCTGGGCAATAAACGCCTCAAATTCATCTTCTAATGCGATAGCGAAACTATCCGCTGCGAATGTTGAGTTACCTTCAAGGCTTTGGGCTGAAGCAGGTTGCGTAACATTCATAAGGGATGCGTCATCAACGGAGAGAGACTGTACAACAGCGGCGTCCAACTGACTGGACTCTGCCATCGGGCCTGATGGTGCCGATGTAATCGGTGCACCATCCTGACCAATGACTTGCTCAATGCTGACCAAAGTATCGACCTGAATGTCCTCGACAAAGACGTCTCCGTCTCCTGTATCGGCCATCGGGTCCATTGTATCGCCATTCACGTCACCGCCGGCATCGACGATGAAGTCCTGAACGACCCCACCATTTTCGCCGCGCGGCGCATTGTGCAGATGGATCGAGGAGAACGGTCCGACCGGGGTCAGCTCGCTTGTCGAGATACCCGCAACGTCCAGCGTACCCGAGTAAGTGGCGTTACCTTCCGCATCAATCACGATAGTGACTGTAGCTTCACCTGTCGCTTCGGAGTCAGAGGCACCATTTGGTTCCTGCGCGCCGTCAAGTGACGCTTCGAGAACCAGAGTCCGGACGCCGTCCACTGTTTCATCGCTGACCACTGTATCAAGTTGTCCGCGGATTTCGCCGCCGCCAAACTCTTGCGTGTGGATGTTAAAGTAGAGGTTCCCAGCATCTGCCGCTGCGATAAAGGCAGCATCATTTGCGACTTCAGCTTCGGTAACTTCGACAGAGAAGCCGAGTTCACGCGTGGCTGTACCGTTTCCGTCTGCGTCGAGTTCGACAATAACAGGAACGCTTGACGTTGTGTAATCCACTGTGTCGAAGCCTTCGCCACCATCATAGATGTCTTCGCCGCCGGTCCAGATGATCGTATCGTCACCCTCTCCTGCTTCGATGACGTTCTCGCCGCCATTACCGCGGATGACATCGTCTTGGGCTGTACCAATAACATTCTCAATTGACGTGAGTGTCTCATTGACCATGCCATAGCTGGCTGTTCCCGCACCGAGGTCCACAGTGACGCCCACACCGATATTGGAGTGGTCAGCTGTGTCGATACCTTCACCACCATCCAACGTGTCTTGGCCACCGCCACCGCGCAGGACGTCATTGCCGTCACCACCGATAAGCGTGTCATTACCAGCACCCCCATCAAGCAGGTCGTCGCCGAATCCACCTTCGATCGTATCATTCCCATTTCCACCAAAGAGTTCATCATCTCCGCCGAAGATGGCACGGTCCACGAGAATGCGCAGGACGAGTTGCTGTCCGCCATTCAGAGTGAAGTCGCCAACAGCCGGATCAATCACAGTTCCTGCAGCTGTTGTGCCGCCAAGAATATTTATCGGGCCGCCATCAAGATTGCCTTCGGAGCCGTTAAAGCCTGGGTGAACCGTTACAACACCGTTTTCAGTGATGCCCGTATTTGGACCCATCTGGTTTAGGAAGGCTGCATCCAGTTCCGTGTTCACCTCAGTTCCGGCATCCAGCACATCCGATCCGAAGCGCAGAATTTCAACTGGGCCGAGAAAAGAACCATCTGATGAGAAGATCGGATCCGTCAATGGGTTACCCGGAGACGCCAGGAAAGCATCATTGGATGGAATGACCATAGTGGCCCAGACAAAGTTACCGACACCAACATCGTCAGGATTGACATTGATTGTAAAGGTCGCTGTCTCGCCTGGATCGATGGGTCCGGGTGCGCCCTGTCCCAGTCCGAAGACTGTCGCATCGACACCATTGCGTCCGGCCAGTTGGCTGAACTCTGTCGCAAGTGCATTGACGTTTCCGTCTTCTGCTAAACGCTCCAGACCGGTACTGACGGCGCCGCCACGGTCATAGAGGTCGAAATCGGAATTGGCAGCATCTTGGAAGCCGAACCAAACAGGCGTGAGGAAGGTTCCGCCTTCTCCGAGTGTGTTCTCGACAGAGATAGTGATTGTCTCACCGTCGCCGATTGCATCACCGCGGATGAAGTCGTCACCGTCGCCACCCCGGATAACATCGGAGCCATCACCACCTGCGAGCAGGTTGTCATTGGCATCACCCGTGATGACATCATCCTGAGCCGTACCAATCACGTTTTCAACGTTAACGATCGTTTCAGCTTCGACCATGCCGTAGGACGCGTTACCTGTTTCAAGGTTTATGTCGATACCGAGGCCGATATTACCGAAATCGGCTGTATCAACACCGTCGCCACCATCAAGTGAGTCTTGGCCACCGCCACCAATCAAGGTGTCGTCACCGGTTCCACCGATCAGCGTGTCGTTGCCGGCACCACCTGAAAGCGTGTCATTTCCGGCACCACCGTCAAGCACGTTATCGCCTTCATCACCTGTCAAACGGTCATCACCCGTAAAGCCGGTGAGATTTTCGAAGTTTGTGGATGTCTCTTCAATCGTCGTGCCGTTCGGCGCAACATAGATAGCAGAGTCTGTCGAGAGGTTTGCGTCCACGTTACGTCCGATGCCTTCGAATGTCAGCGTGTCATTGCCTTCGCCGCCATCGAGAACATCAAAGCCCCCGCCGCCACCAACAATATCATCGCCAGAGCCACCAAAGAGTGTGTCATTACCGGCGCCGCCCAAGAGAACATCATCACCCGCACCGCCATCGACAGATTGCGATCCAGCCGCTGGGGCCAGTTGGTCATCATTCTCGGACAGAATCACGTTCTCAATTGAGATGAGAGTGTCAACGCTTTCAACTTCGGCAAAGACGTCACCGTCTTCCGTGTTACCGTTCACGTCACCGCCTGCATCCTGAACGATATCCTGTAAAACAGGTCCGTTCTGCCCCGCAGGGGCATTGTGAAGATGGATCGCGGAGAACGGTCCGACCGGTATCAGTTCAGAGACACCAATACCATCAACATCCAAAGTGGAGCTGTAGGTTGCGTTACCTTCAGCATCGACGGTGATCCTGACTTGACCAACACCTGTTGCGATGGAGTCAGACGCATTATTTGGCTCTTGCGCGCCATCAAGAGCGGCATCCAAAACAATCGTACGAACACCATCAACTGTCTCATCTGAGCTCACCGATAACTGTCCGCGAATTTCGCCCCCGGGGAAGTCGTTCGTATGAATGTTGAAGTAGAGATTTCCAGCTTCGGCCGCTGCAACGAATGCTGCATCATCTGCAACTTCAGCGTCCACAACTTGTACACCAAATCCGAGTTCGCGTGTTGCAGTTCCGTTTCCGTTTTCGTCAAGCTCGACGATAACCGGAGCAGAAGACGTCGTATAATCAACTGTGTCGTTACCTTCACCACCGTCCAGAATGTCGTCGCCGCCAGTCCAGATGATTGTGTCGTCGCCGGCACCTGCTTCGATGAGGTTTTCACCACCATTTCCGCGAATAGTGTCGTTATTTTCGGAACCGACAGCATTCTCGAAGTTCGAAATTGTGTCTGTTTCAATAACTTCAGCAAAGACGTTTCCGTCACCTGTATCAGCGTCGTCGGATTGCGCGACACCGTTAATATCTCCGCCTGCATCTTGAACAATATCAACAACAACAGGGCCATTTGTGCCAGCCGGAGCGTTATGCAAATGGATAGCTGAGAAGCCGGCCACAGGCAGTAATTCCGATGTGGAAATACCCGTCACGTCAAGATCCGTCGAATATGTCGCATTCCCTTCAGCATCGAAGACAAATGTCACAGTGGCGGAACCTGTCGCATCTGAGTCAGAAGAGTCATTAGGCTCCTGTGACGCGTCAAGAGAGGCTGACAGTACGAGTGTACGAACACCGTCCACGGTTTCATCAGACACGATTGTGTCAAGCTGACCACGGATTTCACCGCCACCAAATTCAGTTGTATGAATGTTGAAGTAGAGGTTTCCAGCTTCAGCTTCCGTTTGCAAGTCACCGGAGAGCATCGGGTTCAGCATACCATCAATTTCGACAGCTGCCTCTTCGAAAGCAATTCCGAATCCAACTTCTCGTACCGCAGTACCATTGCCTAAATCAATATTCACACCGACAGATGATGTTTCGTAATCAAGTGTATCGATACCTTCGCCACCGTCGAGTGTGTCTTCGCCGCCGGACCAGATGATCCGATCATCGCCAGCCGCACCCTCGATGACATTAACATTTCCGTCGCCACGTAGGCTGTCATTATTATCAGACCCAAGAAGGTTTTCGAAATTCGTGAAAGTCTCATTGACCATACCGTAATTGGCTGTTCCGTCACCGAGATTGGCTGTGACACCGACACCGATACCTTGGAAAGAGTTCGTGTCGTTACCTTCACCGCCATCCAGAGTATCTTGGCCCCCGCCACCAGCGATAAGATCGTTACCGGCACCGCCTTCAATTACGTTGGCCGCTGCACCTGTTGCGGTCAAAACGTCGTCGTTATCTGACCCGCGTAGATTTTCGATGCCTGTGAAGGTCTCATCGACCATGCCGTAGCTGGCTGTACCCGTTCCGTCCGCATTTACAGTGGCTGTGACACCAACACCAATACCTTCGAACGAGTTCGTATCGATACCTTCGCCGCCATCGATAATATCGACGCCGCCGCGACCCGCCAAAATATCGTCACCTGCGCCGCCTTCAAGGATGTTGGCAGAGCCATCACCTGTCAAAACGTCGTCATTGCTGGATCCACGTAAGTTTTCAATATTTGTGAAAGTCTCACTGACACCACCATAAGACGCTGTACCATCGGCAATGCTAGCTGTGACACCCTGTCCGATATCTGCAAAAGAGTTTGTATCGTTGCCGGTTCCACCATCAATAGCATCCGTTCCCGGGCCACCGGCCAGAACATCATCGCCAGACCCACCACGCAATGTGTCATTTCCAGCCGCGCCGGAAAGCGTATCATTACCAGCCAGACCATTGATTTCATCACCGCCACCTAGGCCGTTAATCGTGTCATCACCATCGGTCCCGGTCAGGAGGTCAGGTCCTTCTGTCGGCGCATTGGCGACGGGTAGAACAACATCAGTGTCATCATCATTGCCGCCACCGGATACCGCCAGTGCGATCCCGCCAACAACGGCTGCACCTGCAAGCAGTAAAAGCGCGCCATCGCCATCCGTTAAGTTTGCAACCGCCTCTGGCGTCAGAATAAAGCGTCCGGCATTTTCCACAAAACTATCCTCACCGAGAATAGTGACGCTTCCGTCTTTCAATGTGATTTCCAAACGTCCATCATCAAGACGGCGCACGGAGTCCACCGTATTTAGTTGTTCAACATCCACCATTTGCGATGTTGTGTCAGCGGCCTGAGCCTCTGACGTCAGTGCAACAGCGCCAGCGGCGGCTGCCAGTGCGGCTTTTGTGGCAGTTTTGCCAGCCTTATTCTTACCTGTGTTTATCTTGGTCGTCATGGGAGTCTCTCCAAAAGGGTACAATATTTTGTAGTGGTCAACTCATTGGGGGAGTTGGGAGGGAAGCGAGCCGACCACTACGCCTCTATGTCGCGCCAGCCAGAAATAAGGTTCAAAAAGTATGAAAATTAAATCATAAAATAAAAAACCCGGCACGATGGCCGGGTAATTTTAGATAATTCTAAACAGAGATATCAGGTGTCGCATTGCCCATAAGAAGTGATTAAACCATCCCCAAAAACAGGATCACGACCGCCCTCTCCCAAATCTTCAGTCATCTCGGCGAGATGAGAGCGTATATCATGGATCGAAATCTCCTCGCCCCTCTTTCTAACCGCCAAGCGCGCCGTTACGAAAGGCGCAGCGACAGATGTCCCCGAAATATACCGTCCACCCGTTCTTGTCGGGATATAGACGTCTACGCCAGGAGCCGCAAAATCAACATGTTGTCCACGCACGGCCTTTGGATAAATTTGACGCGCACTATCGACTGCCGTAGCGGCGAGGACAGATTTTAAAGCTGCCGGATAGCGAGGTTGCGCATCCGGTCCATCATTTCCGACAGCGGCGACGACCACAACGCCTTTATCAGCAGCCAAATCAAAACCTTTTGCAAGAGCCTCATTATATGGTCCCGCAAGACTCACATTGATTAACGACACGTCTTCGCGAACCAACCAATCCAATGCTCGCAGCATCGGCTCAACACCTGAATATGTTACACCATTCAAGTCTTCTGCCACGACGGATGCAGCAAATAATTCCGCATTTTGTAAGCGCCCTTCACCAACTAAGAGCTCTGCAACAGCTGTCCCGTGATTACGGGCCGCTTGACTGGCTTTGTCATTAACAAAACCTCGACGGTTAATGTTCGCATCCTGACGGCTCAAAGCCATTGGATCAACTTCGCCGTCAATCATACCGATACGCATGGTGACATCACACCCGTCCTCCGGCCAATCAATCAACTGATTTGCGTAGAGCCTCGGCTTGCTCGCGAAGGCTGGACCGGTTTCCAGTGGCCCACTTTGCAGCAGAAATTTGTGGTTTGCCTCGACCGTTGCGCGCGGCTGAAGTCTTTCCAGCTCAAGACTCGCTTCCCGGGGATCAATGCCCGGTGGACAGTCAAAGGTCATAACCCAAAGCCCAAGACCCTTCAGGGCCTCCTTACGTTTGAGTTCATAACCCCAGCGCAAAGCAGATTGTTCAAGGTTGGTTGCCACATCAACGCTCGCCACAACCGCCACGACTTCTGAGCGATTTATAAGCGCCTCATCTTCGGCAACGGTCTCCACCGGAACCGAAACTTGTTGCGTCGATGCACAGGCAGGCAGGATAAATGCCAGACCCGTCAGCGTGATCAATTGAAATCCGGCTTTTAATTTTCTCTGGCAAGTGTGAGTCATGATCAGCCTTTATCTTTGGTATTACAACCTTTTGTCGTTGGGCAAACGGCAAAGGTTCAGTCAGAATCTCAGTTGTGTTGTCAAAAAAACAGACCGCGTATCTACAGAAAATGTATCCGCCGCATAATCAGCATATTCCAGAGACAAGACGACATCTTTATATTGACCTGAAATGGACGCATTCCATTCCGTGCCGAATTTTGCCGTGTTTGCATCAGCACGAAACCAATGATGACGGGCGAAAACTCTTACGGAGTCAAAAATACCAACATGCGAGAAATCATGGCGCACCAGAAGTGATACATCCCTGACGCCCGTATCAGGCGTACGGAGAAATTGGTCGGAAAGTCCTTGAAACCGATGGAGTGAGCCTAAGGGTGTTTGGAAACCTTGATTATCGCCGCTTCCCAATGTCTCAGCACGAAGTGTAACTCCGGACGACCCTGGTTCCAAGGTGAGTTCTGCAAGCCAATAATCCGTTTCAAAATCACTGGGATTATCCTCGTGGTCGACTTGGCGTGCATAGGCAAAATCCCAAACCAATCCAAAATCCTGCCAATGCCGACGCCCAAATAAACGACCTCCCGTCACGCGATTAGAAAAAATATGCCTATTTGGTCCCTGCGGGCCCGTCTCTATATCCAATCTATAGTGATATGCGGTTAAACGCCCCAAAGGCGTTGCGAAATTATAGTTCGCGAAGATGGAGTCACCCGTAAACCGCCCACCCGGATTATCGTCACCCAAGGGCCTTAGAACGCGGCCAATATATCCCACATCCAATGTACCGGGCCCCAATGATGACGTCTCAAACCGAATGGCGTCAAAGGTTTGATCATTTTGACGGAATGGAAACGCGCCGATAAAACGCCAATCATCCAAGGCAATTCTTTGCCGGCCCGCCGTGACGCGAACACCGTCAATAGCTTCGCTAATAATGGCCAATCGGTTCAGCTCAAACCCGTCGGGGTCAGGGATAAACGGGAGCCCCGTCTTATTCCGCGTTCCATCATTAAAATTGTCGACCAACGCAATATTACCTTCGACTTCGGCCAAGAAAATAGTGTCTTGCGGGAGATCAATTTCGCCTGCCAGCTGGAACCGCGAGGTTAACGCCTCTCCATCGGGCCGCCCAGATTGTGTCGTGTTTTGATACCGTGTTCGAACATCTAAGGAAAATCGCGGAGACAGCTGCCACGCCTCCGGCACTTGCTCTTCAGAATGTTGCGCTTGAGCAATATTCGGAAATCCAGCTAGGCAAAAGTAGAATAACCCACCCGCCAGATCTCTAAATCTCGACACCGCTGATTTTGGTCGCGCCAACATCCCGACTTATGAGTCTATTCGCATTCTGATATGGTTTCTACAGTCGGATTTGTAGTCCCGCGCGATAGCTTGAGTTGAGCAGTTATACAAGAATCTGGCGTTTCATACGTCACGGAATAAAGCCCGAGCGTCGAGGGCCCGTTGATAATTTGTCCACCCGTTTCCGTCAAAATATCAGTCATATCGCTCAGCAAGGCGGACTCCGAAAAGCCGACCTTTAGAGTCGCATTTGGTACATATCCCGCTTCAGAAACCGTCAGATAAACATCGCTGCCGGGTTCAGCTTGCATCCCCGACAATGTGATGTGACCAAGACCTACTACAGCAAGCGCGACAGCCGCGATACGCCAAAACGGATTAACACCGGAAGGTTCGTTGGAATTTGCCGCTTTGATTGGCGCAGGTGTTGGAATTTCATTTTGTGAGGGCACGAGAGAAAGTGCTGGGGCGTTCGCCTTCGCCTCAGTCGCATCTGTACGCATGGCCGCCTGCAATCGATCCCAACCGTCTTCCGCAGGTTTCTCGTCTGACATGGCTGCACGCAAATTTCTCTGCAGTTTAATATCCGCAGCAATCTCTGCGTCCTGCTCCGCAGCCGACTCAAGTTTTTTGACCTCTTCCAAATCAAGATCGCCACGCAAATAGCCAGGTATCAGGAGGGAGAAGTAATCTCTTTGGTTTTCAATTTCCATTGTTTCGATTTCACCTCAGGGATCCACATCAGACCCCAAATAATTTCAGTCTTTCAGGACTTAGTCGCACAAAACACAGAAAGGGTTCAATCCTTCCTCATTTAGGCTTCCATCTGTCCCAGTACCGTTATCATTTTTCGCTTTGCGTGCAATATGCGAGTCTTGATGGTTCCCACAGGGCATCCCTCCACTTCTGCAATCTCTTTATATGTCATATCCTCAAAGAAGGAGAGATGCAGCGCCCGCCGGTGTGGCTCTGACAATGTATTCATTGCTGCGCGGACACGACTTGCATCTTGAGACGCGGCAAGGGCATCTGACGGGAGCGCATCTTCGCAAACCCGCGAATCTTCCATATCGCTCAGCACAGTCCGACCGGACTTCCGATTTCGGTCATAAGATTTGAACCGTGCGATCGCAAACATCCAAGATTTAAGCGATGAACGGCCCTCAAAGCGTTCCGGACGACGCCAAACCTCCATCATGGTTTCGTGCACAATATCGTCCGCGTCAGCTTCATGCGCAAGACAACGTTTCGCGAATCCAGTTAAAGGGCCCGCATGACGCGAGTATATTTCGCTCATAGCGCTTTCATCACGGGCCGCAATTTTTTTCATTAGGACTAAGTCATCAGAATATTTCACGACTTGAAACTTCTCATCAGCTAGAACTTTCATCGAAATCAACGACACGACACCTCGCAAAACTACGAACCTTTTTGCCGCGTATATTTTTTTTAAAGGTTTTTAATCACACGGTTTTTCAAGAAAATGTGATGTCCTAATTCGCTTATAGCTTGCGCGTGTTCAAATCAATTTGTTGATTGTTCGCGAACTCGTATTATCGAAATCGGTGTCATGCGAAAGGCCCATTGTTCAAATTTAAGATCAGATATGAACAGTGATTTTGTCTTCCGGCTCCATTCCTCTGAAATAAAAAAGAAATTATTTCACAATGAAGCCTATAGAATGCCAATAATACGACTTTAGACCGCCGCTTCACTGTTATCGATAAAATGGATGGCTTTAAATGTGCCACAGGGACGAAAGCAGCCTGGCCAAGACCGCGAAGCGGGTTTGGTTCACGCGAGCCCTGCCCAAAGCAACAGCGAAGTAAGATGCTATGATTCTCAATGATATAATTACTACGGAATCTGCACATCATTTAGAGTAGCTAAATTGAATCAATTCTAGCCTACGCTTGGCTGACACACTCTTTTAGTAAGATTTCAGGGTCACCAATACTTGATTTATCAAGATTTTACCCCCTGATTTAATGAGCATGTGGCTATTATATCACAGTTTATGAATAAATCTTACAGAAATACAAACGATTGCAATAATGTGTTGCAATCGTTTGTATTTTGAACCATGGCACGCTCAAGAGACGTTTGATCTCATTTAAAACATAAACGGGAGAGTACAATGAACCACAATTTCAGCAAACTATTGACCTGCACTGCCTTAACAGGATTGATGTCTACAGCAGCATTTGCGCAAGACGCAGAGGTGGAAGATGTGATCATTGTCACAGGTGTCGCCAAAGCAACGACAGCGTTTGATTCATCGGCATCTGTTACAGCCTTGCCTGATGACTATATCGAAAATCTTGCACCTCGTTCCGTCAACGAGCTGTTCCGCAGCTTGCCGGGCGTTAAGGCAGAAGATACGGGCGGTGACGCAAACGCAAACATCAAGGTTCGCGGTTTGCCAATCGCTTCAGGCGGTGCGCGTTATTTCTCCATTCAAGAGAACGGTTTTCCAACACTCCTGATTGGTGACACTGCTTTCGCGACCGCCGATAGCTGGGTGCGTGTGGATAGTACGATTGGATCCGTACAAGCCATTCGTGGTGGCTCTGCCGCTACTCAAGCGCCCAATGCGGCTGGTGGTATCGTAAACTTGATCTCTAAGAAGCCTGTAGAGAATGGCGGATCAGTGGCCGGTACAATTGGCTTAGATTATGACTCATATCGTCTGGACGCGGAATATGGCGGCGTTTTTGGTGACGATGCCTATTATCACATCGGTGGATTTGCTCGCACAGGCGAAGGCGTTCGTGATGTCATGACGACACAGGAAGAAGGTTATCAAATCAAAGCTACCGTTGGAAAAGATTATGACCGCGGTAACATTGCTGTTCATTTGAAGCATTTGAATGACCGGGTTCCGACTTATTTGCCACTCCCTGCACGGGTCCAATCAAATGGCGATATCGGCACAATCGGATTGGATCTTGGAAGTGGGACAAACTCGCTTGGGCTGACTGACTTCACGGCTCGCTCCAATGGCGAGTTCGAATCCAATGAGGAAGGCTTCCAAGCTGATATGACCTCAATAGGCATAGAAGGTGATTTTGATGTAACCGAGACTGTCACAATTGCAGCCAAGGGTCGTTACGCGGACATCGCGGGGAATTTCTATTCGCCGTTCCCATTCGCGATTACGGACGCGCCTTTGGAAGGTGGCGAAAACATCGACTTTGCCTTGTTCAATACAAGCTCCAACATGGACAATTTGTTTGGTGATGTGAACGTTACCGGCAATTTCGACAATTTCAGCGTCAAAGCCGGTATTGAATATGCCAATCAAGACAGTGAGCAGAACTGGAATTTCAACCAGGCCCGCGCGACACTCGTCAACGGCGTTCTTGTGACAAATGGTCCGGCTGGCGGCTTCACAAACCCATCAGATGGGTCCTATATTGACGGGTTCCGTCTCGGCAACCCTGCGTTCGGCAATTGCTGTACACGTGAGTATGATTTTGAAATCGAGCAATTTGCTCCGTACATTTCCGCGAATGTAGAGTTTGATGCTCTCACTGTTGAGGCCAGCTATCGTCGCAGCGAAAATAATATCACCGGGCGGTTCACCGAAGCGTCAATCGTTGGACCGCAAGATGGTAATGGCGACGGCACAATTGCCTCCAACGAAGTTGGTGCTCAAATCATTGATCGCAGCGCACTGCAATCTGTCGATTATGACGCGGATTATGATGCATTCTCTGTTGGTGCAAACTATCAAGTAAATGACACCGTCGCGCTCTTTGCGAACTATTCGGAAGGCGCATCTGTAACCGCGCCTGACCGTTCAACTGGTCAACTTATGGCATCCAGCACGTCTGGGGTCTTGACGGGTTCTAATGATCAGTTCTTGAACTTTGTCGATGCTTTCGAAATTGGCGCAAAATTCCGTCTCGGACTGGGTGATTTCAGCATTGTCTACTTTGATGCGCAGGTCGATGAAGGCGGACAATTAGAAGCGTCAACGCAGAACGTCATTCAAAACTCATTCGATACGAACGGTATTGAAGTCGAAGGTAACTTTAATTTCGACAACGGTTTTGGATTGCGTGGTAACGCCACATTCACGGACTCCAAAATTGCCGGGCCGGATAATAATCCAAACATCGGTAATACTGCGCGTCGTCAGGCTCCGTATATTGTGAACCTCAATCCATATTACGAGGCTGACGCCTATGGGTTTGGATTTAACGTCTTTAGCACAGGCAAAGCGCCTGTTCAGGACAGCAATCAGTTTGACTTGCCTGCCTACACAACCGTTGGCGCTTACATCAATTATGATATTCGCGAGAATATGGAAATCAGCCTCAACGCCAACAATCTGTTTGACGCGGTTGGCTTCTCCGAAGGTGAAGAAGGCGCGCCAGCAATTGGTGACTTTGTTCGCTTCCGTCCAATCAATGGTCGTACTGTTTCTGCAACATTGCGCTATAATTTCTAGCTTCCGACCCCTCGGATGCAAAACTTAGCCTGCCGCGCCTCGCGTGGCAGGCTTTTTTGTGCCAAGTGTAAGTTGATCGAGCGATTCCGCTCGGTTTTTCCAATGGATGGTGAATGGCGAATTCTCGTAAAACGATGTCAGAACTGGCGAGACTGGCGAAAGTCAACGTCTCAACAGTGTCGCGTGCTTTGAATGATAGCCCGCTCGTCAAGCCAGAAACGAAGGCTGAGATCCTGCGAATCGCCCAAGAAATTGGTTATTCCGTAAACGTCGCAGCGCGAAATTTACGTCGGCAATCCAGCGAGACCATAGCGCTAGTTATTCCGATAAAGCCGGGTTCGGGTGAAACAATTTCCGACCCCTTTTTCTTGGAAATGGTGGGTGCTGTTTCTATGGCCGCATCCCGGCGGGGCTATGACCTACTGCTCTCAACGCCAGAGGACGAAACTGCCATTGCGGAGCGCCGTCTTTTACAGACGGGCCGTGCAGACGGCCTCATTATTATCGGACAAGCGGGCCGTGAAGACCGCTTACAAGCGATAAGCGAAATGGAAAATCGCATCGTGGTCTGGGGCGGTTTGCAGAAAGAAGCGCCCTATACGCTGATCGGGAGTGATAACATTGGCGGTGCCGAAATGGCGACTGAGCATCTATTAGGATTAGGCCGTCGGCGCATCCTTTTTATAGGCGATACAAGCTTGCCGGAGATTGCGCTACGCTATGAGGGTTATCAGAAAGCACACGCTGAAGAACGTGTAGAGGTAGATCCAAGATTGAGTCTGCAAATTGGTTTTGGTTTCCAGGTCAAAGAGGTGTTTCCAAAACTGACCTCATTGATAAAATCAGGGCTTTCTTTTGATGGCATATTTGGGGCATCGGACGCGCTAAGCATTGCCGCGATGGACGCTCTACGTCAGAATGGTTTGGACGTGCCCAATGATGTTTCTGTTGTCGGATATGATGATATCAATCAAGCCTCAATGTCACAGCCCTCGCTGACAACGGTCAGTCAAAATATAGCTGAGGGCGGCGAGCTTCTGGTGAGTTCATTGATAGACAAATTGGAAGGCAAGGCTGCTGCCTCCAAGCTCACACAGACAAATCTTATCATTCGGCAGAGTTGTGGCGCTAATTCAGCCTAGATGAATCGTTTGGATTGGGGCGAAGGTCATTGGACGGTCCCCGCCAATTTTTCCGGTATAAGGCGCGATTAACTTCGCGGTTTTTTCTGATATTTCGCGATCCACAAAGCTAGCGCCAAACAGATGGTCTAAACCGTGAATCAAACTACCGTGACCAAAAACAGATTTCCAAGGCCCGGTTATCGTTTTGGATCGATA
This sequence comes from Litorimonas sp. WD9-15, assembly GCF_050271975.1. Taxonomy (NCBI): domain Bacteria; kingdom Pseudomonadati; phylum Pseudomonadota; class Alphaproteobacteria; order Maricaulales; family Robiginitomaculaceae; genus Litorimonas; species Litorimonas sp. WD9-15. The sequence goes on along the minus strand of NZ_CP189850.1, from coordinate 1,301,795 downwards.
TAACCGAAGGCCTTTTGTAATCTCTCCATCGGGCTGTTGCTCATGCAAACGATTACAGGAAGAAATCATGAGAAGGTAATCGCCTGTGTCTTTGTCGACGCAGAGTTTCGGCACTTCGGCTTGCGTATATTCATTCTCATCCGGCAGGCGGATCGGGGCTTGCAATTTGGCTACCCATTGATTGCCCTCTTTTTCAAGAATGGCATGGGCAACAGCTGGAATGCGAGGCTCTACCTTCGCGGACCAAAAAGCGTGCAGGACTCCATCGTGAGCTTCATAGATGAAAGGATCACGCCACGCCAAAATAGGGCCATCCCCTTCGCCATCATTATGACCTATCCGGCCTTCTTCCGGTAGGTAATAGCCTGCCTGAATAATAGTTTCACGATCGCGGACCGGGTGGCTTTGCGACTCAGAGGGAAATGCCGTAGGCCCGTCAACTCCACCAACCGCGAAATTAATAGTCTGCACAAATCGTCTCGTTGGAGACTTATGTTCAATCCCCGTATAGCCAAATAGAATTTCCCCGGATGCTAATTGATGAACACTCCCGCTCCAGACGTTTCCGTTATCTGACCCGTCAGAGAGATTACGCGGATGCAAAACTGCGCCGTGATCCTGCCACGTTTCACCATTGTCATCAGAAACGAAGTGACGAAAATGGAACGGGTAATCGTTAAATTCAAACACTGTGATAGGAGCGCCGACGCTAGTAACGCGTGCCAATCCCAAACAATAAAGGTGAAGTGTGCCGTCGACTCGAACGATCCAACTGTCCCAAAGCCAGAGATCGGGATGAACAATTTCCCCCACGAACTTTTCTGGATATGGTTCTGGGGTGTTCACTAGATTTGGCAGTATTTTGGTCGCCATCGTCACGCTGCAATCTCCCCACGGCGAATAAGTAACTCTCGTTCAATCGTTTTCACGGTGTCACCATTGAGTTTGTAAAAAACGATGAGAAGGCCTGCCGCACCGAAAAAGAGAGCAGGCACGATATTAAACATGAGTCGGATGCCGGTAATGGCTTCCGGCGTCTGCACTTCATTTGCAATGAACCCAAATCCTGCAAGGATGAAGGCTGGGACGGCGCTTCCCACGGCAGAACCCGTTTTGAGCGAAAACATGGACGCCGATACTGTTAGGCCCGCGCTGTTAATCCCTGACTTCCATTCGCCATATTCAGCGCAATCTGTATACATCGCAAAGAGCAGTGTAATCATCACGCCAAAGGTAAATATGCTAGCCGTGTGAAATGCGGTGATGGACCAATACCATTCGGGCGGAACGAAATAGCAGCCAAATAAAAGCGCGGCGTTCAGCACGGCCATAAAAATCATGAGTTGCCGCTTATCAAACACTTTAAGAAATGTTGGCGTTAGCATTGCGCCAAAGAGTTGTCCTACGAAGCCGAGCGTAATCAGCAATGAAGTTCTGTCCATCCACCAAAGTCCTGCCCCTTCGCCGGACGGGACATAGTATTTCATGTAGAACGCTGCAGAAGAAATGCGGGCAATTAATCCAACGACGATTAGAATTCCCGAAATGGCCAGAACAATCCAAGAAATATTGTTCAATAAAACGCCAAAATCCCTTGAGATGGACCCGCCTTCGCGTTTTGGCTTAATCCGTTCTTTTGTGCTGGCAAATGTAATCATGAAAAAGATGATCGACAAAACGGCGAACAGAATGATGGTCAGGCGGAAGCCCGTTAATTCATCGCCCTGACCCAGAAATTCCACCAAAGGCTTCGTCATCGCCCCTACGGTCAATGTCCCAAGAGAGGCGAAGATGAACCGATATTGCGTGGCTTTCTCGCGCTCTTCTGTCTTTGGATGAATGACTGCCAAAAGAGCGGAATATGGAACATTAATGGCTGTGAAGGCCAACATGACCAGAGAATAGGACACGTAAGCAAAGATGAGCTTCCCAATGTCTGAGAGGTCAGGCCCTAAGAATAAGAGATACCCTAGAAGCGCATATGGAATGGCCATCCATAGCAGATAAGGGCGGTATTTTCCCCACCGCGTTTGCGTGCGGTCCGCAATAAGGCCCATTGCGGGGTCAGTCACCGCATCGAGTATCTTTGTGACCAGAAACATTGTCCCGGCCGCAGCCGGGGAAATGCCCCAAACATCTGTGTAATAGTAAAGCAGGAAGATGCCGAAGAACCCATTATAAAAGTTCGACGCCATGTCGCCCAAGCCATAGCCAACTTTTTCGCGGATGGAGAGCGGCGCAATGCGGTCACTGATAGCCATGTTGATGTCCTCCCAAACGCAATTTTATCATTGCTTTCCCGAATGGCTATAGCATAATGCAATCGATTGCAATAAAGGCTTTCATAAAAAGTATTTTAGGATTTCCAATGACCAAAATCGGGCTTTCTGGCGGAATTGATGCGGGTGGGACTACGTTCAAATGTGGTGTCGCATTAGCGAATGGAGAGATTATAGCTAAGCAGCGGGTGGACGTGACCACCCCGGTCGAGACTGTAGCCCAATGTCTTACGTTTTTTCGCCAGTATGACTTGTCTAGTTTCGGAATTGCGAGCTTTGGACCTATCGATGTCGATAGGTCCTCTCCGCATTATGGTCGAATTTTGAAAACTCCAAAACCAAATTGGTCTCATTTTTCACTCAAGGCTGCTTTTGAGGCAGGGTTAAATCTTAATGTTGTTGTCGACTCTGATGTGAACGGGGCCTTGATGGCAGAGGTCACGTTTGGGGCCGCGCGAGGTATTTCATCGGCGGCATATATAACGGTTGGAACAGGAATTGGCGCAGGCATAATGTCGTCGGGCGAAATATTGGGTCGTCCTTATCACCCCGAATTCGGGCACATCGCCGTAAAAAAACATGATGTCGACAGGGGTTTTCCGGGCGTATGTCCCTTTCACGGCGATTGTTTAGAGGGACTGACATCCGTAAGAGCTCTGAAGAAACGATGGGGCGATCCGATTGATTGGGACGCAAACCATCAGGGATGGAACGTGGCGGCTAATTATCTAGCTCAGGCCTGCGCCTCGCTTGTTCTAACCCTGCGCTTAGAACGCATTATTATCGGCGGTGGATTAATGTTGGCCAAGAACATGCTCCCAAAAATTCAAACGGAATTTGAAAGCCAATTGAATGGATATTTGGGAAATTCCATTGCAACAGCGGACAATCTAATCTGCACGCCCTTTTACGGCGATGACGCAGGATTGCACGGCGCAATAGATCTTGGAAAGCAAGCGGTTTAATTCTCAGGTAATGGATTACAGATCTGGGAGTATGCGACAGGCATCTCTCCCAAAATAGCTTTCAACTACGCATCTTGGCACCTTGCAAGACCTTGGATAATTTAAAAGACAAATCTGAAGTCAACATCATTTGGTGATTGTCACTCTGGACAATGATAGGAATAGATAGGCTGCTGTTTTGTAGCACGAAATGTATCTATGACTGTGCTACAAAAAAATTGGAAAATTTTAAACTATTGTTTTATTTGGGTTTTTCTTCACGGCATCTTGCCGTGAGGGAGCACCGTTTTTCTGACATAGCAAATTGCGTAAGCCTCTGAAAAGCTTCGGAAAGTCCCTCTTTCCTTTACTTTCCACACAGTAACTCGCGCGACTTGCCTCACTTCTTGGCTTACAAAAGGCATAAACAGGAGATGGCAGGATGAAGGCGATTAGACGGCCCGACCAATACCTACGGTGACGCGGTGATATATGGCACTATGTGCGGCGCGCGCCCAAGGCCGTCAGCCATATATACGACATAGCTTTGTCACGTTAACTGAACCAGCCGTAATTTTTCTCTGGATGTACTCCTAGCCGCAAGCTTTCACCGTAATGGGACTCCATACTAATTGCGCCTGCGACCGAAATTTCCGAAGTGTATTCCTTGAGATTAGGCGTCGTCGGAATTTGCAAATTCAAGTTTAAGCGAAAATATATCCAAAGGCTCGTTTGATGATGTCTGTTTGGAAGCGATGTCAGGTGTAAATTGAGGTTTTCATAGTTGCAGATTAGCGCATCGATTGAAAATAGTCATTGTGGTAACAAAGCCACTGAGACTTGGGTGTGTTTGCAGTCACGTATTTTGAAGCGATTTTAAGCAAGGATTGCTCTGGGGCTGTTGTGATACACTATCTCTAATTAGATAAAACAGCTGTTACGTCTTCGGAAATCTCTGAAAATATCTTCACGATTAGTTTGGCGCGGGCTATTCGAGGCATTTGGATATTTAGACACACCCTTAGCTGCAGCTCATTGAAAGAAAAAAACTCTCGAGCCACACCTTATGGTGCAGCCCGGATACATTTAAAATGACCTCACGCGAATCGTAAGGCCTGAGTATTTTAACAGACTTAGCGTTGTACGCGACCTGAGCCATCTCCGCCCATCAGATTTTCAACTTCGCTACGGGACACGCGATTGTAATCGCCCAGAATGGAATGCTTCAAAGCGGAGCCAGCGACGGCAAATTCTAAAGACTGCTGACGGTCTTCATAAAGGTTCATGCCAGCAATAAAGGCTGACGCGAAACTATCGCCCCCGCCGACACGGTCTACGATGTCAGTAAGCTCATATTTCTTTGATAATAAAAAGCCGTTTTCACGATCGCGCATACAGGCGGACCACCCGTTAATGTTAGCATTAATGCTCTCGCGCAGTGTAATAGCAATCGTCGACATACCCGGATAAATATCGAGCACTTTCTGCGAGAGTGCTTCATATTTGCTTGTGTCCAAATGTCCGGCTTCCACATCAACGTCAACGGAAATGTCGAGCGATTTTTGGCAATCCTCTTCATTCGCAATCCCGACATCAATATATTTCACCAAATCCTGCATAACTTCGGGAGCTGTTTTTCCATATTTCCAGAGTTTACCGCGGAAATTGAAATCGCAAGACGTCGTCACGCCCGCCTTCTGTGCTTCTTTCACACATTCCAGAGAAAGGTCAGCGCAATCTTGCGAAAGAGCCGGTGTGATACCTGTAATATGCAGCCACTTTGCGCCTTTAAAAATCGTCGGCCAGTCAAAATCGCCAGGCTTACATTGGCTGATCGAAGAATTGGCACGATCATAGATGACTTTAGACGGACGTTGGTTAGCGCCTGTTTCAAGAAAATAGATACCGACCCGCTCACCCTGTCTTTGGATGAGCGATGTATCCACGCCTAAACCGCGAAGGGAATTGACCGCGCTTTGACCGATATCATTATCGGGCAGAGCAGAAACGAAAGCAGCATCAAAACCGTAATTCGAGAGCGACACGGCCACATTGGCCTCACCACCACCGAAAGTGGCCTCAAATTGTGGGCTTTGAAAAAACCGTTCATAGCCGGGCGTGCGAAGTCTCAACATGATCTCGCCGAAGGAAAGAAATTTAGTCATGAGTGTCTCTATTTATAGTGAATCTAATTTTTCTGCGCGATAGCGATGGCGGATTTTGCCAGTTCGGTGAGAACATCAAAGTCCCCCTTTGCAATGGCGTCCGCAGGTGTCAGCCAAGAACCGCCACAAGCCAAAACGGCAGGGACTGCGAGATATTCGTGTAAATTAGTCAGGCTTACACCGCCCGTCGGCATAAATCTGACGTCACGAAAGACGGAAGAGAGAGCCTTCAGCATCTTAGGTCCGCCTACCAATGACGCAGGAAAGAGTTTGACGGTTCGAAGGCCTAAATTCCAAGCCTGCTGCAGTTCTGTTGCTGTCGATATACCTGGCAGGATGGGAATATCCGCAGCGTTAGCGACCTCAACAGACGCAGGGTCAAGCCCGGGCGAAACAATAAAACTCGCGCCTCGTCGAATAACTTCTTCCGATTGGCTAGCGCTTAAAACGGTTCCCGCCCCGACATGTGCATTAGGAAATTCCTTCGCAATTGCCTCAAGGCAATCTAGTGCCGCATCCGTGCGCAGCACGACTTCTAAAACATCCAAGCCGCCTTTCAGCAGGGCTTCTGAAATTTTCAAGGCCGTTCTCGGGTCATCTGATTGAACCAAGGGGACAACGCGCTTACTTTCCAGAGCGGCGATAAGTTTATCTGACATAGTGATACCTACAAAGACGTTCAGTCTATAATTTATGTTCAGGCTTTTGCCCGTGAGATAGGTTGAGGGGATAAACGTAAAAAAGTTAAATGTAAAAATTTATCAAACTACATTTACGCAGTTTTTTACATCACCCTTCCAACTTTCCTAGGATTTGAGCTTTACGAAATAATCGAAAATTTCTGGGACGTTTCCATTCCCCATCCCTGCATCAACGGCGGCTTGCAGGCTCGTTGACGTGCTTTCTGCAACCAAGGACTTCGATCCTAAATCTTTCATCATCTGAACAAAATAACCGAGATCTTTGTTCGCATTATTGATGGAAAAACCGAGGTCACTAACACCGTCAACAGCGTAGTTTTTACAGAATTTCATAAAGGGCGAATTGGACGGACCGGATGACATGATGTCATAAAGTTGTTGACGATCAACACCTGCTAGTTCTGCAGCCGCAAAGGCTTGCGACATCGCTGTCACCGTTGTCATACCCATGAAGTTATTGATCAATTTCGTCGTGTGACCCGCCCCTAAATCACCGAGATAGAAAACATTCTCACCCTGCTCTTTCAGCATGGGCTCATATTTATCGAATGTGGCTTTGTCGCCAGCTGCCATAATATTGAGCAGTCCATCTTTGGCATGTGCAGGCGTCCGTCCCAGCGGCGCATCAATCATACCAACACCTTTTTTCGCCAGATCGGCACCAATCTTTTTTGTCGAAGCCGGGATGGATGTCCCAAAGTCGATAAGCACTGAGCCTTCTTTGACCCCTTCGAGAATACCGTTTTCACCGTAAACAATCTTTTCCACAACGGCGGAAGTCGTCAAACAAAATTGAATAATGTCAGATTTTTCCGCTAACTCTTTGGGTGAGCTGGCTTCGCTGGCATTTCCTCGATCCAAAACTGTTTTCACAGCATCCTTGTTCAGATCCATGACGATGACTTCAAACCCTCTTTTCTGAAGGTTTTCAACCATATTCCCACCCATAAGTCCGAGACCTATGAACCCTATAACTGGCTTAGACATTGATAAACTCCATCATGATTTTCGTTACTTAATTGATATTTACGGCAGAGTTTTCTTGCCGTGGCTTGAGAGGTTGGATGTGACCACATAAAAACCAGACACTTGCGATAGCAGCGAGGGCTAAAACAGCGCCAAGAATGAATACGGGTGTGTAATTAGCACCTGCCGTTAAAACAGGCACGAATAAAGTCAACGCAAAAGCCGTCAATTTCGCGGCCATCCCCGCAAAACCTGACAAGGTTCCGACCGTCTTCCCGCCGTAAAAGTCAGCCGGCAAGGTTTGAACATTTCCGATTGCCGTTTGAAATCCGAACAGAATGATAAACATCAACGTAATGGCAATGCCGGGCGTCACAGCAACAGACATGGCCAAGAGAGATGGCAGCATGATCAAGCAACCCAACGTAATTGTAAGTTTACGCGTCTTATTTACTGTCCACCCCTTACCGAGCAGATATTGCGCTAAAAGCCCCCCAAACCATGCGCCAAACATGGCACCGACATAGGGCAACCAACCGGATACAGCGAGGTCCTTAATATTAAAGCCGTGCACTTCAAAGAGATAGGTTGGAATCCAGACAATGAATAACCACCAAATTGGATCAATCGCGGCGGAGGCGGTGATAACGCCCCAGCTCTGTTTGCGGGACAGAAGCTCGCCTGTTGACGGATTATAACCACCATCGGGATTACCGTCCTCGTTCAAATCTTCATTGATTTGACCACTTAAGATATACTCACGTTCTTCTTCCGTGATCCATGAATGGTATTTCGGCGGAGCCTTCACAATGACAAGCCAAGGAATAAGCCAAATACCACCCAAGCCGGCAACAATCAGGAATATGACCTTCCAATCGAGATAGATTGCCAAATAAGCGAGGAGCGGGATTGAAATAATTCCCCCGATGGCGGCGCCGGAATTAAATATACCTTGGGCAAGCGCGCGCTCTTTCGTTGGGAACCATTCCGCATTGGCTTTCGCCGCGCCCGGCCAGTTCCCGGCCTCAGACACACCCAGTAAAACCCGGAAAATGCTCAAGCTCAGAACGCCTTGCGCAAATGCATGTAATGCCGTCGCAATTGACCAAAAGCCAATCGACAACACAAAACCGACCCGCGTCCCAAGCCAATCGAATATTTTACCGAAAATGGCTTGGCCCGCCGCATAGGACAAGATGAAGACAGCTGAAACAAGTCCCAAAATAGCTTTGTGACCATCGGCATCCATATCAGGAAAGAGGTCCGGCGCCATATGTTGCGGCCAGAGCACAGTAATTGTTTGCCTATCGATATAGTTGATCACTGTCGCGAGCGCGACCAGGCCAACAACAACCCATCTTAAATGTCCCTTCACGACATATCCCCCCTTTTGTAACTCTTCGGAAAGACGCTTGTGAATGCGCGCCCAATCAAATGAGTAAGTCTGTTATGTTTATCGAATGCACCACATATTCCAGAAAAGCTGTGATCAATAATTTCTTGCTTAAGGGGCCGCATTTATTGGACACCTTCAAGATGTAAGTCCGAATGAAAAATATGATATTGTCCCATCCAGGTCAGCGCCTGACCGTTAACAACAACCTCATGCGACTCCGTCTCATTTGTGTCATCTGAAAGCCCGAAAGCCACGGTTTGTCCTGATTTTGTTTCAATCAGAATGACTTGATCTGAACCAGCCTCAAAACGTGTGACAGTATTGACGCGGCTATGGCTTTCCAGAGTGTATTCTGATGTTGCGTTATATTCTCCGTGAGGTTCGATCACCGAAGCATAGGACACCCCGCCCGGTTTTTGGCTGCGCAAAATAAATGCGGGTTCTCGGCGAAGGTTAAAGTTTGGGTCAGTCGCACCCGTTTCAGCGAAAATGATTTCCGTGTTATCCGGTACGGACGATGTGACAGTGTAAAAAGTCTTATCGAGTAGGAATGTAATTTGAGACAAACCGTTTACAGCTTCGCTGGCCGCCACCTTCCATAAATATTGATATCCATTTTCAGTCCCCAAAGGCGCACGGGAGTCCGTGTAAGCCGCGACATTAAAATTCGTATCGACGAGCTGCCCGTTATAATGGAAAGGCAGATCATATTGATGGATCCCTTGCGCATCCGCTTCGACCAAATCAATAATGACGGGCCGATTAAAAGCCTTGTCTTCAACCAAAGCCACCGTTCGTGCGAATGTCACATTATCATAGGCCGTTTCTATTTGGGCCGATGTAACTTTTAAATTTGGCTCATCGACAAAAGCGCCCAATGATGGCGCATTCTGGTTGCCGATATCGACATCACCGTCAAAGTGACTGACCTCATCGATAACGAGCGTATTATGCGCGACCGATTGTTTGGCGTAAGCGTTATTTTCAGGCAGGTAGTGCCCGCCATATTTTGCTTCGATATTCAGAAAACGAGCCGCGCCATAGTCACGTAAAACCTCATACCCTTGATCATAAACCAGGAGTCCCATTTTATCGAAATGACCGTGGCCCAGTCCTTGTGACGTATTCTTTGCGACGACAACCAAATCATCCGGGTCATTTGAGGCGCGAATAATATCAAGCGCCCCTTCGGTCCCGTTTTCCCCGTCCCCCAAACGCATGGATTTGTAATCAAAGGCTTCCGTTTTTCCGGCAACAATATCCTGCGAAACTCTGCGACTTTCAGCCGTTAACATAAAGCGGCCCTGTTCCTGAGCAATGGAGAGGAGACCCTTATCGCCCGTCAGGTCATAGGCAATGGCCACACCATGCACGAGCTCCCGAGTTGCGATACCTTTATCTTTTATTGCGTCATTGATTGGAAAGAACAGCCCGCCGTAATTTTGTTGAATCGTTGCATAAATCGCTTTTTTCAGAATCCCGTCCCGTTTTTCAAAAATCTTGCGCTCTGGATTATTTCTCTCAACTTCCTGAGCAAAAATAACGAACGGCATGAGCGCGAAGCGCTGATAATAAGGCCCTTCATTATAATATCCATCAGGAGAAAAGAGCTTATCCATCTGCTTGAGAAAACCCGCTTCGCCTGACTTATCTAAACCGAGTAAAGCCTGCTCAACATATTCAGGCTCATCAATCGCATAACCCGTCAACCCAACAGCTGCCGTCGCCCATGTCCCGTGATTATGGACCTTGTTAAATGTTTCCGGTGAACCCTCTGAGAGGAAATCCGCCATGTTCCGGAGGAGATCCGTTTCAATTTTAGTCCGCTGATCCGCCGTCAATGTTTCTTTGATCGCACCGTAACTTTGAGACACATTTAAGAGAAACATGCTCTCATTTAAATTCTGCCAAAACATACGTCCCGGAGATTGCTCTTTCTGGGCAGGGTGCAAGTCCCAATCCGAATAGACATCCGCATAGGCGAGAAGAAGCTGGCCGGCAAAATCCGCGAATTTTTCTTCACCTGTCAACGCATAGATTTGGCCAGCCTCATATATTACGGTAGCGTTCGCCTTGTGCTTTTCATGCGTGTAACCACCACCCGGATCCTTCGGGACGGGAACAATAATAGGTTCCGACATTTGTGAAGAGAGCTTCTCCTTAGCCGCATCTAAAGTGGCTTCAAAAGTGAGACCCTGAAAAGTGGAATTTTGCAAAACTTGTTTTTGACCCGAAGGTTGAGACATGTCTCCTGGATGGCACCCTACAAGCAGAGTAGACAATGCGATGAGAGCGACGCCATACCGTAATGTTTGACTCATGGATTTAGCCCCGTATTGTCTTCAATAAAGGCCGTATTTTCCAATATGCTGTTAAGCTCACGAACTTGCGGCGGCTTAACATCCGTGAAATTGTTCTCTGTAATTTTTGTTTTTGGCTCACCAACTGTGTGGTTTATCACAAAAGGCTTGCTGTCTGAAAAGCTGTTCCCAGTGATATTTGTGACCTGAACGCCGTGCAGCAAAAGCGACGCCTTTGATTTATTGCGTTTATCCGACCCGATATTTGAAAGCGTCGAGTTATGCAGCTCAAAATGAGGTCCAAATGTGCTTTCATCAGTTCCACCCCGATAAAAACTTACGAGCTCCTGACCGATATTTTCAAATTCTGAATTTTCAATCGTGACATATTCAGCATTATAAATACCGTAATCGTCATCTTCGCGATTCAACTTTAAAACCTGACCTGAGACATTCTTAAATTTTGAATTCCGGATTAGAATATCGTCTGCAAATGTGCCTTTTGCAACAGAGACAACATTGAAGGAATGATTGACGTCAAGGTCTGTGATTTCTGTATCAATAATTTCCAGCCGATAATTCTTCAACATCGAATAAGGGCTGGTTCTGATAACCGAATTGCCGGCATTATCGGGACTATCCTTGCCGGAAACACCTAAGCCAATGACCTGAAGACTACCGCCATCTTCAATCTGGAAGAGCGCAGAACGGCCAAAGGACAGTTTAACATCACCCCGCCCCTGAATGGTCAGCGGCACATCAATTTTCAATAGTTTACTGACGGTATAGTCACCTTCGGAAAGCTCAAGAATATCTCCGGGTGCGGCCTTCTTTAGGGCATTAAAAATCGCCCCCTCTTCCGGCTGAACCTGATGCGTTTCCCCTGAACCAAAGGCAATATTTGGATCCACCTTCGGATACCAAGCAGGCCCAACCATAGAGGGCGTCGTCACAGTCACATCTCTCGATATACCCGCCTCCACGCCAGTTTGTGGATACATCAGGCCGTTCTCGAGCCGCCCTAACGCCATTTCCTGTCGCCGGAATCCATCCGTAAAATCGGGTAAATCCTGCGGGCCCAGAACATTGTCCTTAAAGGCAATGCCCGACATATCATCATAGACGGTAAAGACATCGCGGCCATCATCATTGTAGATCAGATTGCCTTCGAATGTGCTGTTTTCGGGCACGCCGCTACGCTCTTCATCACTGCCCGCTCCGAGCTGGATGTTGTCACTATTTATCAGACTATTATTGATGATTTCTGCGTCAATAACCGGGTCATATCGATTTATCGGACCATTGGGCACACCGTTCATCACGACCAAAGCACCGCCAAAACGCGTGCCTTTCAAGCCTTCCATATAATTATTCCGGATTGTCTGACCCGCATTAATCACACGAATACCGCCCGTATGGTCGGCATCATTTCCAAAAAACACGTTATTTTCGACAAGATTATTATTGCCATGACGCATTGTCAGCGTTCCACGGGATTCAAAAAATGTGTTGTTTTTAAAAGCGTTTTGCCCAGACTTATTGGAAATAATTTCAAGCTCACCATCGGCGCGATCAAAATAGTTATTCTCAACAACGGTATAACTATCCGTGCGGGAGAAATGACTGGTCCCAATCCGCAATGTTTCCCCGCCATTTGACCCCAAGATTGGACGAGGCCCAAAATAATTATGATCTATGCGATGACGGTTTTCTTGGCTCGCCTCAGTATTGAGACGGACAGCCATAGTTACACCCTTATTTCGCTTTCCAATCAGGTGATTATGATCAAAGCGGTTATTTTTCCCATACATCATAACCCATGAGTCAACTTCATAGCGCTCAGGATTGTTATAATTGTCAATGACTACCTCACTGACGCGAGAGTTATTGGCCAGATCATCTTTATTTCGACGGAAGGAAATGACTTCGCTAGTCGGGGTATATCCGTCTTTAAAGACAAGACCAGAAACCTCTAAATGCTCACCCGCAAGCCTCAAATTGGATTGACCGGTCAAGACAACCTGACCCGGCGTCTCTGCCGTTAGCTTGATAGGGTTATCCGCCTCACCACGCCCTGTGAACAGGATCTCAAAATCCACCCACTCACCATTAGCCAACGTCAGAGTGTCACCAGGCTGGGCATTCTGGACCGCAGCGCGATATTGCGCCTGGTCAGTGATAAGTCGACCATCAGTTTCCGCCGAGCAGGCGAGCAATAAAAAAGCCGATGCTGCGACAGATAAGTGCAATATTGTTTTAGATTGACCCACTTACCCCATACTCCCCTTTAAACAGTGAGAAGATTTTGGACTTTCTCAATCTGTTCGCATTGTTATTGGGATGAGGTGTCGTCAATCCTTCCAAATATGTCAACCAATAATGCCAACCAATTCATGATATTGGTATAGCTCTATGAGAGCTGTTTGGTCAGAAGGAAGCGAGACCGGCTTTCAGATGCCTTTCGCTTGACCTCTTGATAAGCCGCCTCCTCAGAAGCCTCTAAAAGCGCTTCGATCATGCGGGTAAAGTGCGCCCGCATCGCCAATCGCGCTGCAGAAGAATCTTTATTTTTCAGAGCATTAAGGATCGCACGATGCTCATCACCTCGGTGACTTGAATCCTTATCACAAACTTTACGATACACTTTCTGAAGCTGCGCGGCTTCCGTCCGCATTTCCCACATACTGTCGACCACATACATAATCGCGTGATTATTTGTCGCCCGCGCGATTGCGCTGTGAAAGGCTTCATCCGCGTCATCGGGCGACATATTCGCCTTTATCTCTCCGGACATAATCGCAATATATCTCTCTAACTCCGCAATAGCTTCATCAGTTATAATTGGTGCCGCAAGAGCCGCGGCCTCAGCTTCAAACAAGGCCCGAGCTTCCGTTAACTCAAATGGGCCAACCTTCGGTAAACCCGTGAGAGGCAAGTGACTGCCGTCTAATACATAGGCACCGGATCCGACCTTAATTTCAATACGCCCTTGCGCCTGTAGAGCAATTTCGGCCTCGCGCACCGATACACGGCTCACCCCAAATTTTTCCGCAAGATCACGCTCCCCCGGCAATCGACTTCCCGGCGGAAATACGCCGGAGTCGATCAGTTCCAGAATTTTATTCGCGACCGTGTGATATAATCGTTTTTCAGCCATGTCTCGCCCTATACCAATTTTCTTCCGTTAGTATAATTGCCTAGTCCAATTTGCAAACAAAAAACGCCTCCCCGAGGGGAGGCGTCAAAGCAGAACCTGCAATGTTAACTTACGCTTCGTCGCTTAGAATGTGTAGCTCGCACCAAACACAACACGACGATCCGTAATACCCTGGTAACAGAGCAGGCCACCGTCACTCAGGCAGAAGACATCAGAGCTTGCTTCGGTCAAGTTAACCGCATCAACTTGAAGCGTCAGCCCATCAATCACTTCATAACTCAGGCTACCGTTCAACTGACCACGAGATTCTTGAATGCCTCTGAAGCCAAATGGTGTAAAGGAGTTAGCTGTGCCCGGTAAATCATCCGTCGCAAAAGCATCACGCCATGTATAACGCAATCTCGCAGAGATACCGTATTTTTCGTAATAACCCGTGATGTTGTAGGCATGGTTGGAGAGATTCAATAATGTTGCCTGCTCACGTGTGGGATTAGCAACCCCTTGAGCCGTGAAAATGACATTGTTTCGGTTCCCTGAAACAGGGACAAAGCCGGTATTATTTGTCTCATCTTGATATGTGTAGTTAGCCAGCACACCAAAACCGGAGGCAAATCCAAGCTGATCTTCCCACTCTGAAAGATTATATTGAATCGCGACCTCAACACCCTCTTGGATCGTTGAATTATCAGAGTTGAAAGTTGTGCGGTTACCAACACAAACCCCAATTTCATCATTCAGACCGAAAATACCTGAGGATGTTCCTGGGGAGAAAATTCCGCCACCTTCGCAAGGGGCAGTGACATCACGAAGCCCACCCGTTTCATCTGGCTGATCAATGGCTTCACCAAATAGACCTGCACGCTCTTTACGGAAGACGCCAACTGTCAACACAGCCTCAGGCGCAAAATACCAATCAATAGAGGCATCAAGGTTTTCAACCTCTTCCGGCACCAAGAATGGGTTACCACCATCTGATAGACCGTTCACGCCCCCAAAATCTGGGAAGGTTCTGGCCGCTGTAATATCGGTGAAGTCAGGACGACGGATGTCTTCAGTATAAGAGCCGCGAAGGACAATGTCCTCAGTGACATCAATAGCCACGTTCACACGTGGTAGGAAATGATCGTAACCATTATCAACAGTCACCAAAGACGCGACGCCATCTGTGAACTGGTTCGCAGTCGATTCCAGATCCGTGTCTATATAACGAAGACCCACATTACCACGAACTTTATCAAAAATATCAAAATTCACTTGACCGTAAATCGCAAGTGTATCTTCCGTGATATCAAAGAAAGCACCATCATCAGAAATCAAATCGCCGCCAAAGAGCGGGTCTAGGCCTTGTTGTATTGCTGCGGCATTGATTGCAGCTGTAGCCTCTCTCAAGTTCCGAGTTAAATTCGGATCTACCTGCAAGACACCATCAACGGCCAAGCTGTTTCCAGTTCCGGAAGCGAAATTATCAGGGATTTCATTAAGAAATTGAGAAATCCCACCTGCATTCAAGCTACCTTCGAGTCTGCCGCTTCCGCTGACACGCGCGTTCCGATCGTCTCTGATACTCTGACGCTCTCCGAAACGCACCCCTACGTCTACAGAACTTACGAAATCAGAGAAACCTGTTTCGGAAAAGTCATAATTTGCATCAAAACGAAAAGCCCGATCCACGTTTTCTCTAACATCGGCACTATAGGTGGGGTTACCATCGACGACATAATTGTTAGGATCCAAGAGATCCGCTTCTGATGGGGCGAAAGGATCTGCAAAATTGATGTCGAAACCGAAACCATCACCTAGGTCGAAGATAAGCGGCGTACCATTCTCATCTCTAAATCCATCCCCGCTCGGCGCGATAAATGAGTTCGGATTAATGAAGTTGAGGTTGACCGCAAGGTTTGGATTTTCAGTGAATGAGCTGGATCGTGCGAATTCAGCATTAAGCGTTAAAGCTTCAGTTGCTTCCCACTCACCACCAAGTCTGACAGTTGTTGTGTCGGTAAAGCGCGAACCGCCATCAGACGCAACGCGGAAGAATGGAGCACCCCGACCATCATTCACCTGAGCATCAGCCTGAAGCGGGGTGAATGTACCCTGGGTAACAATGGCAATGCTACCAAAATCTTGGTTACCATTTTCACCTCGGACAGATCCAATGTCAACAGTGTCAAAGGCCGTGAAATCAACACTGCCCCCAGGGACGACAGCACGATCACCAGCACCGTTTAAACGACTGACATTAGACGCCTGAACACGAGACCCTGAAAGATCACGCTGTTGGTCATTATAGACCACGTCGGCAAACAATCTCAGATCCTGTGTTGGCTTAAACTCTAACGAACCTGCCAAGTTGAGCGTTTCGAATTCCTGTGTTCTTTGAACTTGATTCAAGAACTGAACACCCAAAAATCGGTCAACGCCCGCAGGACACTGTAGTGACGGAACATCGACCGTACAATCATTAAGGATATCGCGGTCAAGACGCGGGCGGAATGCCGTATTCTCTGACTTGGTATAGCTACCACTTGCAACAAAACCAACCTCTTGCCCCCTGGCGTTCTCCCATTTGTTACCAATGGCGCCGGACACGCGAGGCAAAATTCCATCCGTCAGGCTGCTATCTTCACCTTGGATCCGTACAGAGGCGAGCATATCTGTAAGGTCCAACGGACGAATAGTTCGCAGGTTAATCGTACCGCCGACTGCGCCCTCGATGTGATGCGCTTCCGGTGCTTTAATAACTTCTAGACCCGCAATAATCGCTGGATTGACGTCTGTGAAATTGATACCTACGCGACCATTTCCAGACCCTACAGTTGTTACACCGTTGAACTGAATAAGGTTTTGACCGGAACCACGAATTTGAACGCCTGTACCAACGCCTTCGGTTCGTGTAATTTGGATACCTGTGATGTTTTCCAGAACCTCAGCAAGGTTTTGATCTGGCAATTTACCAATATCTTCAGCGAAAATTACCTCAACGAGACTATCGGCCTCACGCTTTTCAATCAGCGCATTTTGGAGTGATGCACGAATACCCGTCGCGACAACAACGTCATCGGACTCGGCATCTTGCGCCGATACGGATGTCGCCATCGCCATGACGGACACGGATGCCAAGGCAGCCTTTAGAAAGGTTTTTTGATATTTCATTTTGTTCCCCTGAAATATGGATTTTTATTAACAACTTAAAGAACCAAGAAAAAAACGGTGTCAACCTTTATGTTGACCAATAAATTAATATTGGTCCTACCAATTAACGATTTCATGGTTTTGTTGTAATTTAGCAACATCGTTGTATTGACAGCCATAAGCGAAAGTCAGTCAAAAACGTCGCACGACTTCGCTCTTAATATTTTGTCGATGAGAAGTTCAATTTGGAAACATCCATACCACCGTCCTGACTTACGCCCCCTATCTACGGGGTGGCATATTTCTTGCCATGAGAATGATGAAGGTTTATCGGGCAGATGATGAGACGGCCAGGTCGGCTTCAATCCACACCTTTAATTTCGAGAGTAGAAACTGTGATGACAACGTCTAATGTATATGAGATTTTTAACGACTTTTTGGCGTTTAAAGACCCAACGCAGGTTTTGGATTTAGCCACTCATTTAGAGGTCTTTGGATCCGCAACTTTGAGCGATGGAAAAGTCTATACGGGCGAGGCGGCCCCGGAAGCCTTTCGGGAGGCCATCCGCCGTCATGCGGAAACAAAAAAGTCATCTGTAAAACTAGGAAAGATTTCCTCGCGGGTCGGAGATGACACGGCCGCGATCTTTGTCACAGAAGTGAAAGGAAAGCGAACAAGTCAATCTAGCGCCTTCTCAATCACACTGCGCGGATCCGATATGATTGGTTTTGTTGAAACAGTCTCAGCTTAATACCAGATAATTATAGGCGCTCCAGCATAAAGCGGAGCGTCGCTTCCAAATCATGGATAGGTTTCGGAGCCCCCGCATCGCGCAGCTGCTTCGGGTCCCCAACGAGTTTTAAGAGCGCCCCGGGCGTGCCCGTCGTGATAATTTCTGGATGATGTCCGGTAATATTCGACAGAGTTTCCAAGACATCTCCCACGCTCGCGGCATGACCTGAGCAGAGGTTAAGAACGCCCGTCGCCTCGCGTGCCATTAAGGCCACGTAAGACGAAACAGCATCGCGCACATCCCAAAATTCCCGAATAGAGACGGTCTCCCACAACTCAATTCTCTGCTGCCGCCCCGAAAATGCTTTCACAAGTTTTGGCACAATAAAATGATCGGGCTGTTCAGGTCCCGTGTAATTAAACGGCCTGAGGCAGAGTGTCGGCAAACCTGACCCCGCCGCCAGATTTTCCATATCAAGTTTTGACTGCCCATATGCATTCGCAGGCATTGGGGTGCGATTTTCGGAGACTGGTTCTGGACCGGGATTGCCATAGACAGCAGCACTGCTCGCCAGTGTAATATGCTTTAAACGCGGCGCATAATCCTGTGCTGCGTTTAACACATTCGCCGCACCGTCAACATTGACCCGCGTGTAAACCTCTTCGTCATCGCGACGTGTCGCACTGATCGCAGCTAAATGAACAATATGCGTTGGATCAGCAGTTTTTACAGCAGCAATCGTCGCGCTGACGTCACATATATCCGCAATGTGAACCGGAAAATCTGCGGACATAATGGGGTGGCGCGAGAGTCCCGCCACATCCCCACCTGCAGCCCGAATAGCGGAAATAAGGTGCTGCCCGGTAAAGCCCTCAGCCCCTGTGACGAGGACCTTTGCTCCCGCTAAACTCCCTGAACGGGTCATATTTATCCGAGGCGTTTCAGATCGGCTTCGACCATAATCCGGCAAAGCTCTTCCAAGTCTGTTTTGGCCTCCCAACCCAGATCGGCCTTCGCTTTGGACGCATCCCCGATCAGAAGTTCCACTTCGGCTGGACGATAGAACTCGGGGGCAATGACAATGCGTTTTTCACCCGTTTTCGCATCGCGTCCTATTTCGTCCTCATCCTTCCCGGACCATTCTATATCGATATCCGCGCCTTTAAAGGCCATATCCACGAAAGACCGAACCGTTTCCGTGCGATTTGTCGCGAGGACATAGGTGTCAGGTTTATCAGCCTGCAACATGGCATGCATACCTTGTACATATTCTTTAGCGTAGCCCCAATCGCGTTTCGCATCCATATTCCCGAGGCGTAGAACCTCGCTTCTACCGGTCGCGATTTCAGCCACACCATGCGTAATTTTTCGCGTCACAAATTCACGTCCACGAAGTGGAGATTCGTGATTAAAGAGAATTCCGGACGTTCCAAAAATACCATAACTTTCGCGGTAATTAATTGTCATCCAATGCGCATAAAGCTTTGCAACGCCATAAGGGCTGCGCGGGTAAAAAGGCGTATCTTCCTTTTGCGGAATGGCCTGGACCTCACCAAACATTTCGGATGTGGAAGCTTGGTAAAATTTGATTTTTGGATTCACAATCCGAATCGCTTCCAATAGGTTCACCGGGCCGATACCGGTGATCTCCGCAGTCGTGATCGGCTGTTCAAAGGAGACACCGACAAAGGATTGCGCAGCAAGATTATAGACCTCGTCAGGTTCGTGAACCTGCATAAGACGGATAGAACTGGACAAGTCTGTCAGGTCATATTCGACAAGCTTGAGGTTTTCATGGTTTGTCACGCCGACATAATCCAAGCGCCAGAAATCGACGCTGGATGTCCGACGATATGTGCCGATAACTTTGTAACCCAAGCCCAGAAGATATTCGGTTAAATACGCCCCGTCCTGTCCGGTGATCCCTGTAACAATTGCTGTTTTCATTCTGCTGCTACTGCGGTTTCCGCAGTCCCTTCTTTTGCCCAATCCAGCATCGCCGCATAATGTTTGGCGATGTTCTGATATGCGTAATTTGCGTTGTGATAGTCCACACCGGCATAGGAAATGCCCGTCCAGATCTCTTGGTCCATATAGGCTTTAACAGCCAATTCAGCGAAAGCTTTCGGATCATCCTCTTTCAGAATGACCTCAGCCAAACCTTCCTCGGCCATACCTTCAAACGCGATGGAGGTTCCGACCACGGGAACACCGACACCGATAGACGATGCGACTTTCCCCTTCAGGCCCGCCCCAAATCTCAGGGGCGCCAGTGTCAGACGCGTCTTCGATAACAGAGTGTCAAGATCGGGAACAAAGCCCTGAATAATGACGGAATCGGATGCATAAGCTTGGAATCGTTCAGGCATGGAGGACCCACAAATCCGCAAATTCACACCGGGCAATGCCGTCTCAATATGCGGCCAAATCTTTTCCATCATCCAATCGACAGCATCGACATTAGGCGGATGTTTATACCCGCCGATAAAGAGCATATCTTCCGTCGTGTCATATTCGACCAGACGTTCGGAATGCGGACGGATCAGTGGAACGAGCCAAAGTTTTTCTGCTGGCACACCCAGGTCAAGAAGTACCTCCTCCTCGACAGAAGAGAGAATGATCGTGGCATCCGCTTTTTCAATATAGGAGAGTTCACGCTCGCGCATGACATCTGCTGCAGCGGCAACCTCGGCATCGCCCGTTGTTTCGGCGCGACGTTGCATCCGAAGAAAGTGCATGTCGACCGTATTATAAATCGTTTTGGCTGAGGGCAAACGTTCCTTAATTTTATCGAGGAACAGGTCAGCACTCTCCGCACGGCTCACAATGGCGTAGTCAAACATATCACCGCGATCATCGATGAACATATCGAGATTAGAGTAGAACGGGTGGTAGACGCATTCGATACCGAGCGCCTGCAGATCTTGTGTCGCTTTACCCCAATAGGCAAAATTTGATCCCGGCACAAAATGAACGCGGTAACCCTGCTCCACCAAAATTCGCATGGCATAGACAGAATTAACAGAACCCGCATCCTTATCCGGCTCCGGCGTTTCCGCATCAATATAAAGAATGTGCCCTTTTACGGCACGGTCCGAGGCCAAGAACGGGGTCTGCGCATTTGGCAGATGATGTTTTAACGGCTCAGCCCAGCGCTCTTTAAATATCTTCTGATTGACGAGTTGATATTGTTTCGCGCCCGCATTCAAATCCGTACCGGAGGACAAACCCTCAATATGCACAACAACGGAGGACGGTTGATAAACGACGCGGTAACCCATTTCGCGAACTTTGAAGCAGAGATCTGCATCTTCATAATAAGCTTTTTCAAGGCCTTCGTTGAAACCACCGATCTCTTTCCAAAGCACAGTCGGGATCATTAAGGACGCGCCGGAAATATAATCGACATCTCGGACAAAATTATAAATCGGGTGATCGGCATTCTGCCCCTTCCCCCAATTCCAACCGGAGGCATCCTCCCAGATGATCCCACCGGCTTCTTGTAACTCACCCGTTGGATACACAAGCTTTGAGCCCGCAATACCCACATTCCCATGTTCGCGGAATGTCGCGAGCAGATTTTCCATCCAGCCCGGTTTGACCAATGTGTCATTATTCAAAAAGATGAGGTATTCGCCCCGCGCATGCTCCGCCGCGCGATTACAGTTCAACAAAAAATGTAAATTTTTCGGGTGACGCACATAACGAATACCGGGAATTTCCTTAAGAATTTTATGGAAAGGATCCGGAGAGGCATCATCCGCAATAATAACCTCATAGGTACAAGACACGCGCTGTTGATAGATCGACTTTAAACACGCAATCGTCTGACTGATCTCATTATAAACGGGGACAATAATAGAGATCACCGGATTGTCGACCTCTGGGAAAGCAAAATTAATCGTATTGTCGGTTGTCGGCAACGCCGTATTGGCCTCAACTTGCATGACTGGCGGTTGAAGGCGTTGCGCCAAACCCGTAGCTTTTCGCGCCATGCCGAGTTTTATCATCTCAGGTAAGGGCAAACCACGACGGATCATCCGCAAAGTTGAGAATAAAAAGCTCTTTAGACCCGCTCTCAAAGGCGCGCGCTCGTAATATCCGAGCCGGTTTTCCAGAACCGAAACTTTGGCAGAAAACTCATCTTCAACCATCTTTGAGCGAAGGTTTTCCATCTCAATGGTTGTGTCTTGCATCTCTTTGATGCGAGTAATTTCGGTTAAATTATTTTCGGTCTTTTTAAGCGCTTCTTTTGTTTCATATAAGT
Organism: Litorimonas sp. WD9-15; assembly: GCF_050271975.1. NCBI lineage: Bacteria > Pseudomonadati > Pseudomonadota > Alphaproteobacteria > Maricaulales > Robiginitomaculaceae > Litorimonas > Litorimonas sp. WD9-15. The sequence continues at coordinate 1,279,754 of NZ_CP189850.1, read as the reverse complement.
CACCGCCAATCCGGTTAATTGTGTGAATCGCATCATCCAGGGCTTGCGTCTTATTTTCTAGTTCAGATTTATACTCAGCCTCTCGTTGACGCGTTTCAATCAAATTCCCCTTAAGGTCCGAAATCGAGTCTTTCAGGAAATCCAGTTCATCACGTCTCAATTCAATCTCGGCTTCTATGACCGCTAATTTCTTTGAATGACGAGTCTTAGCGGATTTGAGGTTTCTGTTAAGACGCTTCACTTCTTTCTCAATTTGAGACTTTTGTGTATCCGCGTGTGATAATTTGGATTTTACATCAGAGATCGTTTTGACAAGCTCCACTTCTCTGTCTTTTAAATACTCTTCGGCTTCCCGTAATTTTCGGATCTCCAAGTTTAGCCCGTCCCTTTGCGCTTTTGCGCCTTCGGAGTCCTTAACCCTGGATTCGATATCACTTTTCAAGCGGTCGATTTGCTTTTCCGCCTCGGAGCGCGCGGCATCTTTTTGCGCAATGGTTTCGCGTAAAGAGGTAATATCCGCTTCGGTATTCGCCAATGTATTTCGGAGCGCCTCAATCGAGTTCGTCTCAGCCGTCAGCTCACGAATTTTGGAATCGCGTGCTTGTATAGCCGAGTCTAGAGCCGTGGATCTCTCTCTCTCTTCGGCAAATGTTTCCTTTATCGCATTCGCTTTTTTGACATAGTCATCCAGCGCTTCAGCTTTTTCATCATATTCCGCCTGAAGACGTTTTCTTTCAGACAAAAGTTGAGCATTCTGCTCTTCCGCCTGCTTTAAAGTTTCTAAACGATGTTCAGGAACCGTGAGCATTTTTGCGGATTTCGGTAGCAGACTCTTCCCGGCCTTGAGTGTTTTCACATCAAAAGTGACGGACTCGAGATAGGTTGATGCCGCAGACCAATGCGCAAATAAATCATTGTCAGTCTTAGCCAGTAATGCGTCATAAGATGTATCATCTTTTCCAGATACAGACTCTCTTTGCCCGACGATTCGGCCAATCATATCAATCATACTCGGCGTAGCCTGAAGTTTCAGATGCGGAAGGGCCTGCGTCATCGCCTCAACGATACTATCTGATGTTAAGGAAGTGAGCCGTTCAAACAGAACAACGGGGGGCTGATGCGCGGACAGAACTTCACCTAAAGTACTTAACTGAGATTGCACGACGAGGTCTGCCGCTGCTTCTGAAAACCCATTACGCTTAGATATGGAGGCCTTGACCTTGGACGGCCGCCGCAGCGCACCTATAACATGCAGGTCATGACCTGACTTTTCCGCAACGCGTGGCCAAATCGGAAGAAGAACTGCAAGACGAGGATCCTTGATAAGCTTGTTTGAGCCGTTATCGAAATCAGTCGCAAGAACATTAACTAAACTATCAATCGCCTGATCCGCGGCTTCGGTGTCCGGCCACGCGTCTGGTAGCGCCGCCGCCGTTGTCCAATCAACACCTAAGGCTTCGAAGAGCGCATCATGGGCCGCAACAATTTTTGAATTTTCCCAAAATCCACGTGGATTATCAAAGGCAGGCAGCATTAAGGTCCGCCCGAGATCAAGCCCGAGAACAGAGAGAACCTGCGTGCAGACGGACGTCCCGGATCTATGGACGCCGACGACAAGTTGTATGACGGGTTTGTCTGTTTTGGACACGAAGGAAAACGCCTATTTTGTTAGGATGTGGCTGGCCGCGAAGACTTAAATACCACCGGACTTTACGGCTTTGTAGAGGTCCATGTCTATCGCATTGAGTGCTAAGAGTGCATCAAAGGTCTCTTCGCCAATCCGTTCTGCGAATTTGGCAACATTTTCTTCGACGGTTCGACCACGTGACGTCACATTTTCATGCACACTGACCGCTTCAAAGTCAGGAAAATGTGGACGAATCAGAGCTTGAAACTCCAACATGGACGCATCGAATGTCTCAACAAGGCCCACAACCGGAAATGCCTCTAATGCTTTACGGGCCCGTGGTTCAAAGAGCTGCATTTGCTTATTTGGCGTAAAGTCATGGAAATCCTTAAGACGGAACGCGTGAAATTCTTGCACTTGCCAAGGGTTAGGCGTCGACACCCGCCAATCCATATAATATTTGAAATCGCCTTCCTTGGCCTTGATCGAACCCGGTGTTTGCGCATCCTGTTTCCGCTCAAAATCATAGGCTGACCGGATGCGATCAATCGGATGACGGAAGAAGAAAATTGGAATGATTTCAATATCTTCATATTCCGGTACGGTTACAACAGCCGTGTGGGAACTGACCGCATCATATTGAGGGTTTTCACGAATGAATTTGATCAAGTCCTCCGGATCAAGCTTTCGGTTGTTCGGCCCTTCAATTTCAATCCAACGCTCGCCGAAATTACGTTGTAGGATCGTATCAACAGACGTGCCTGCATTCTTGAAAAGGTGGAAATGGACGATAACGGGACGTTTTGACATTTTAGCGCCTGAATAGTGGGGCCGTCGGAGTGACGGCAAAGCATAGTTCCGCGCCCCTTACGAAAGGGACCGCGACTCTTCAACCCCACATTCGAGGTAATGGCCTTATCGCTTACACCGGTTGACGATCATGAACCGTTCGCCAATCCGCTCCATCAAAGAAGACTAGCGCCATTCCGCCAACGGCATCCGATACCATTGCGATACTGCCGCCGCCCTGCCCTGGAGGAAGCGTTGCAACCGTGTAAGTCTGCATGCGAACCGCCCCCTGAACATCCAACATGGCTTCAATCGGTTGAATATTCGGGCCGACGCGCATCCCTGTTGCCGTATCCACGATAAAGGCCCCATCACCCGCAGGGACAAATGTGATATCGGCATCGAGTCCTGCAGCGGTATTTTTAAAAACGAAAGAGAGATCATCCGGATCATCCTTTTCCGTAAACCGCCAATACAGACTCGTTCGGGGAAGAACGTTTGAACCATTTCGCGTCACGACCGTGCTGGTGAGTTGCAGACCCTGCCAGAACGGATTACCCGTATTCTTGCCCCCGCACCCGACAAAGACGAAGGCGGTCCCATCCGCCAGTGTTTCATCAGAGGTCGGCTTTTCAAAACTCATATTGCCTTGCCGCGTTCGGATATAGCTGACACCAGCCTTATTTCCGCTATCCACATCGAATTCCAGCTGTTGCCCGTCCGGCAAACGCAGATTTGCCGTCCAAGGATCGACGTGAAATACCTCGTTAAAGGCCTGACCATTTCCGCTCACCTTGAGCGAAAAATCATTATTGCCCACGAGTCCGAATTCCGCATGGCCTTGGAAATCATTCTGGAACACGAAGGAGGCCGTCTCTCCGCTAGAAGATTTATTCACGACGCAGCGGTGGCTCGCGCCGGCATGGGTGAAGAGTGTGGCATCTGATGACACGGCCAGTCGGTTAGTGCCGTCCGCAGTTGCATTGATGCCCAGTTGGGTCAGAGAGCTGAGATCATCACCGCTCCCACCAATAACCTGCCAATCCGACCCGTCGAAAACGGCAAACCGCGCTTCATCCTCGACCCAGACCTGCCACCCCATCTCAGGCGGATAGGTCAGATAGCCACCCTCCTGATACCGTATCAGACTGCCGGGCGGTCTTTCCCAGTCCCCTTGAGGGTCAGGAACGATATAGCCGCGACCCTCTTCTGGAGACACAGGCGGCGCGGTCATCGTTCGACTGACCACCCGGGTTTGCACGCGAATATCCAACGCTTTGAGTGCTTCATTATGCGTAATATAACTCAGCGCCTGCCCCGGCATGATATAAGGCAGGCCAAGTGAAGGTGTTTGTTGTTGAGCGAGCGTGGGCATCTGTGAGATCCTTGTTGAATTGACTTTCATAGAAACTAGCCGACCCCGTAAAAGTGAGGATCATGTTCTTCTTAAAGGCGGATTGGCCTTCCCTGTTGATGCGGGACCAACCAAGCGTTAAGACGCGACAAAATGCGACGGTTTTGTCGCACTTATATTGGGATCAATCATGAAGTTCGAACGCACGTCCATACCCGACGTCGTCATCGTGACGCCGCGCCGTTTTGGCGATGCGCGCGGCTATTTCATGGAAACCTATAAGCGGCAGGCCTTTCTTGAGGCGACCGGGCATGATCCTGTTTTTGTGCAGGATAATTTCTCGCTCTCCGCCAAAAAAGGCACGATTCGAGGCCTTCATTTCCAGACACCACCTCATGCACAGGGGAAACTCGTCCGCTGTCCACGCGGGGCTTTGTTGGATATCGCCGTGGATGCACGGATCGGGTCACCAACTTATAAACAATGGGTCGCGGTCGAATTGACGGGCGAAAATGACAAACAACTCTGGGTGCCCCCTGGGTTTCTCCACGGGTTCCGGACACTCGCGCCGGACACTGAAATTGCCTATAAATGCACGGACTATTATGCGCCGGAGTGCGATGGGTCAGTCATGTGGAATGATTCCGACTTAAACGTGGATTGGGGCGTGGATTCGGGGGATGCACTCCTCTCTGAAAAAGACCAAAAGGCACAGAGTTTTGCCGATTTCGACAATCCGTTTACCTATCAAGGATAAATCATGAAAATCATTGTTACCGGAGGCGCAGGTTTCATTGGCTCCGCCGTTATCCGACAAGCCATTAAAGACGGTCATTCTGTGATCAATGTGGATTGCCTGACCTATGCGGCCAATCTGGAATCCCTGAAATCCGTCTCGGATAGTCCGAATTACGCATTTGAGAAGCTCGATATCAATGACGGCCCGGCCATGATGAGCCTGTTCGACCGTCATCAACCTGACGCGATTATGCATCTGGCAGCAGAATCTCACGTAGACCGTTCCATCGACAGTCCAGGGGAGTTCATCCAGACGAATGTGATCGGGACGTTCAACCTCCTCCACGGAGCCCGTGTTTACTGGGATAGTCTAACGGGTGAGAAGAAAGAGAATTTCCGCTTCCACCATATTTCGACTGATGAAGTGTACGGCGATCTGGAACTGGACGATCCGGCATTTGAGGAAACCACCAGCTATGATCCGTCTTCCCCATATTCCGCTTCGAAAGCGGCGTCGGACCATCTCGTCCGGGCTTGGGCGCGGACATATAAACTCCCCACGCTGATTACAAATTGTTCCAACAATTACGGGCCGTTCCAATTTCCGGAAAAGCTGATCCCCGTTGTCATCCTGAAAGCGCTGCACCGCAACGCCATTCCCGTTTACGGCGCGGGCGATAATATCCGCGACTGGCTCTATGTCGACGATCACGCGGATGCGCTGCTAACCGTCCTACAAAAAGGTGCCATTGGCGAGACCTACAATATTGGCGGAAACAATGAGCGGACCAATCTGGAGCTCGTCAAAACAATCTGCGGATTGATGGATGCGCGAGTCGAAGATGGCTTCAAACATGAAGAGCTCATCACCTTCGTCACAGACCGTCCCGGCCATGACCGCCGTTATGCGATCAATGCGTCCAAGATTGAAAATGATCTGGAGTGGACACCGTCCGTGTCTTGGAATGAAGGCTTTGAGCAAACCATCAATTGGTACCTTGAGAATGAGGATTGGTGGAGACCTCTCGTGAAGGCCGATATGTTCGGTGCCCGTTTGGGACTCGAAGGCAAAAAGTAATGTCCCTGCGCCTCGCCATCATAGGAAAGACCGGGCAGCTCGCCCGCGCCCTCCTGCGCGAGGGTGAGGATATGGGTCACGAGATCATTGCGCTTGGCCGTGATGCGCTCGACCTGACAGCGCCTCCGCAAGAGATTGAGATGGCCGTCGAGATGCTACCGTCGGGCGTAGGCGCACTCATTATCGCCGCTGCTTACACCGCCGTAGACGCAGCAGAAAGCGATGCAGACACCGCCTATGCCGTCAATGCCGCGGCTCCCGCCGCGATTGCACGCGCCTGCGCCCGCCATGATATTCCGCTGGTCCACATCTCGACGGATTACGTGTTCGACGGCGAGGCCGACCAACCCTATATGCCGGATGATGATACGGACCCACCGGGCGTATACGGAGCGTCAAAACTGGACGGCGAATTGGCGGTTCTGTCCTCAGGCGCAAGAGCGGTTATCCTTCGCACATCCTGGGTGTTTGACGGGACCGGCAAGAACTTCCTGACAACCATGTTGCGCCTGTCCGAAACGCGAGACGAATTGCGCGTTGTGGACGATCAAATCGGTCGCCCAACCTATGCCGGACATCTCGCTCGCGCGGTTATCAAAGCGGCAGAAACGCTCGCGACAGAACCGGATTTGGAAACCTCTGTTCATCACGTCACAGGTGGCGGAGAACCTATTAGCTGGGCGGATTTCGCCGTGGCCATTTTCCAATCCACAGACCGCAACACGCGTGTCGAACGAATTCCGGGCAGTGAATACCCGACACCCGCAGAAAGACCTTCCTATTCCGTGCTGGACACGGATAGTTTCGAACGAACATTCCGTCATCCCCTACCCGAGTGGCAAAAGGGATTGGCGGCAGCTTTAATGGAGCGCACAGAATGACAAAACAACGCAAAGGCATCATCCTCGCCGGAGGAACAGGCTCACGCCTGCATCCCGCCACGATCACGGTCAGCAAACAGCTCATGCCGGTTTTCGACAAGCCGATGATTTATTATCCGCTTTCCGTCCTCGTACAGGCAGGTATTCAGGACATCCTGATGATCACAACGCCGCACGATCAAGCGCAGTTCAAAAAATTGCTGGGCGACGGGAAAGCCTGGGGATTAAACATTGAATGGGCGGTGCAACCGTCACCCGATGGATTAGCCCAAGCCCTTATCATCGCGGAAGATTTCCTCGACGGCGCGCCGTCCGCGCTCATCCTTGGCGACAACCTCTTCTTCGGCTCAGGTTTCGCCAAAACCATCAAAAGATCAGTCAAAGATACGGGCGGTGCGACCGTGTTTGGCTTCCACGTGAAGAACCCTTCGGATTACGGCGTTGTCGGATTTGACAAGGATATGAACGCGATCTCCCTCGTGGAGAAACCTGAAAACCCAGCCTCGAATTACGCCGTCACAGGTCTGTATTTCTATGACGAGCACGCGCCGAAATATGCGAAAACGGTCACCCCTTCCGCCCGCGGCGAATTAGAGATTACCGCTCTGAACGAGATCTATCTCAACCGTTCGGAACTGCGCGTTGAACTCCTCGACGAAGGCACTACATGGCTGGATACGGGCACGCATCGCTCCCTCCTCGCCGCTGCGCAATTCGTCGCCGTGATGGAAGACCGTCAGGGCATCCGTATTTGCTGTCCGGAAGTCGAGAGTTTCCGCCAAGGGTGGCTGACGAAAGACGAGCTCCTCACGCTGGCGGAACCGCTCAAGAAATCCGGCTATGGCAATTACCTCGCCAAGGTCGCCGAGAGCGAGCACTGAGACCAAAACTCTATCCAGCGGTCTTGACCGCCTTTGGGGTCGCCGTTTTGAGCGCCTGCACCGTCAAAAATACCGCACTGACCTCAGATCAAATCGTCAGCACATCGCTCTGCGCGGATAGCTACCTTCTCGCCATGCCGGACCTGCGCGACCGGATTGGGGCACTATCTTGGCAGTCGCGCAGTACACTCTCCCGCGCACCAGACACATTACAAGACTTACCGCAGGCGGGAGAGAATCTCGAACGCTTGATAACCTTTTCCGACGCGAAAATTATCGTTGGCCCAGGGCCGTCGCAGCTTCAATCTCCCGCTGTCAGTTTAACATGGGGCGAGAATTTCGAGACAGTTTGGACAAATTTTGAGGCGCTTTCAAAAACGCTAGAGGCCAGAAACCCGTCTGACAGTTTAAAAGATCGTCTGAATAAAATTGATCGGTCTAAAACGCCACCCAAACTCCTCTATCTTAATCGTGCGGGCGGGACGGCGGGACCCGGTACATTTGTGAATGCGGTCTTTGAGGTCGTCGGTGGCGAAAACATTATCTCAACACCGGGTTGGCAAAGCCCCGATACGGAAAGCCTATTACAATTAAATCCCGATATCATTGTCACGAGTTTCATGGCCTCAAATTATAAAGGTACGAATGACCGTGCCATCCGGCACGCCGCATTGGCAGAACGATTAGAGGCAGTTCCGCAGATAGATATTCCCGGCGCATTATGGCCCTGTGCAGGGCCGGGCCTTGTCGATGCGGCAGAGCTTTTATCTAAAGAATTGGCGAAGTTGTGAGCGCGCGGCTCTGGACGGTCTCTCTCGCGGGTTTGCTCATTCTCGTCAGCCTATTGAGTTTGATCATTGGCCCGACCGCGTTTTCAATCGCCGAAATCTTTAATGGTCTGCTCGGCAGAGGGGACGCTAATATTCAAACCATCATGCAGGACATTCGCCTGCCGCGGGCCTTACTCGCCGCAATTGTCGGCGCGGGATTGGGCGCATCCGGCGCAGCCCTACAAGGCTTTACCCGCAACCCGCTTGCGGCCCCCGGACTCCTCGGGTTTTCAGCCTGCGCGGCTTTGGGGGCGGTTCTGGCGCTGTATTTTGATTTCAACGCACTCATCACGCCCGCCGCGATCGGACTGGCCCTATTGGGAGCCCTTGCAATGACGGGGTTCTCCCGCCGTAAGCCGGGCGCGTCAGGACTCGTCCTGGCGGGGATTGGGATTGGCGCGCTTGCGACAGCCGTGACGGGGCTCGTCATGAACCTCGCCCCTAATCCATGGGCGCTGTCGGAACTCGTATATTGGTTAATGGGGTCGTTAAAAAACGCTGACCTGTTAGATGTCGCGATTAGCGGCCCTCTGACACTTGTTGGATTGACTTTACTCTGTCTCAGTGGTCCGGCCTTGCGCGTCCTGGGGCTTGGTGAAGAGACGGCACAAAGCCTCGGCATTTCCGTGGCTAGAACACAAGCTCTTATCGTCACGGGTTGTGCGCTTTGTATTGGCGCGGGCGTAGCAGTCGCAGGTGCGATTGGATTTGTCGGTCTATTTGTACCTCATATTTTGCGATTCCTAACCGGGCCTGATGAAGCGCGCCTCGTCCCCCTCTCCGCATTGGGCGGCGCAATCTTCCTCGTCATTGTGGACACGCTTATCAGGGCAACCTCCGGACCCGGCACCCCTCTCTATCTTGGCATTGTCACTTCATTGATCGGAGTTCCGTTCTTCCTTTGGTTGGCTTGGCGGCAGACATGACGTTAGAATTAAATAATATACGCGTCGCTTATTCCGGCAAAACGGTCATACGGGGCATAACTGTAAAAGCACGAGCCGGAGAGTTAATCGCTCTGGTGGGACCGAACGGGTCGGGAAAATCATCCCTTCTTAAAGCTGTCACAGGTCTCATACCGCATGAAGGTCAGACGAACCTTCCACCAGATACGCGCACCCGCGCAAGCTCTTTGGCCTATCTTGCCCAAGACGCGACCGCACCTGTCCGCCGAAAAGTTAGAGATATTGTTGCGCTGGGCCGAACACCCCATATCGGGCCGCTTGGTAAACTAACCTCGAATGATGATGTGATCATTTCAGACAGTCTTTCACGCTGTGACATGAGCGAGTTTTCAGACCGGGAATTCGGTACACTTTCCGGAGGCGAACAAATGCGTGTCCATCTCGCGCGAACTTTTGCGACACAGGCACAAATTCTTCTTGCCGATGAGCCCGTCACAGCGCTTGACCCCTATTATCAACTCACAGTCATGGATGCTCTTCGCGGATATGCCGGAAAGCACCGGACCGTCATCACCGCTTTACACGACCTCAACCTGGCGCGCAGATATGCAGACCGCATTTGGGTGATTCAAGACGGTATTCTCGTCAAAGATCACTTACCCGATGAAGCTTTGGATATCGAGACCCTGGCACAGGTTTTCCGCATCACGCCCGACGGGCAAAGTCTTTAATTATCAGAAAATATCTCTTCAATTTTCATTTCAAATAATCTGGCAATTTTAAACGCGAGCGGCAGGGACGGATCATATCGTCCCTTTTCTATCGCATTGACGGATTGGCGCGAGATATTGAGCTCATCTCCAAGCGCAGCTTGAGACCATCCTTTTTCGGCGCGTAATTCTTTTAAACGGTTTTCCATATTGATAGCCGCCTATTTTAAACCCATGTGACGCGCCGGACCAAAGCATGATGAGAGGCCCAAGGAGACAAAAAATACGGGGAATATCCAAAATATGGGGACATCTGGTACGCCATCGACAAGCAATTCGATTAATCCCCATACGCCGCTAAAAGCTAAGACAGCAAATGTCGCCACAACAAAACTCTGCGTGAAGAAGTAGCGCTGGGCCTCATCGACACATCTCACAAACTGCCAGATTGTGTGAAGCATATATAAAACGAATAATCCTGGAATTAAGCTCAATGCGATTTGCGCCGAGAGTGGCAGCGCCGTTGATTTGAGTGCCAAACTGACCCCGATCATAGCGCCAGCATATCCGAGTGATCCTCCCAGAATGCCAAACATATAGCGTCTTAAATGCGTTTTTGCTGACATCACTATTCTCCTTTTTATGTAAAGCGTCCTTTACTTAGTCAAGCACACTTTACATGTCAAGCAAGCTTTCCATTTTATAATTACGGTCTTTAACGCATTCTTATATGACATGGTTCGGTTGGCTCGCTACGATAACAAGATGACTATTCTGATTGATCCGGCGAAGTTCAAAGACCCTCTTATCACCGCCAAAGGTGAAAAGCGGGCAAAGGTATTCTTCAAGCAGCTCGACACGCTCTGGTTCAACACGGGATCACAATGTAATATTGAATGTGCGAATTGTTATATTGCGAGTTCCCCCACCGCTGATCATTTCATCTATCTAACACCGGAAGATATGGCCCCTTATCTGGATGAAATAGACGCTCTGGATATGGGTAAAATCGAAATCGGTTTTACAGGCGGCGAACCTTACTTGAACCCGTATATCATCCGTCTATCGGAAATGGCATTGGAACGGGGGCATTCTCTACTCGTTCTCACAAATGCGATGAAACCGATGATGCGGCCACGGGTACAGTCTGGACTTTTGGATTTACAACACCGCTTTCGGGGGAAGATGACACTGCGCGTCAGCCTCGATCATTTCACGAGACAGAGCCATGATGCGGAACGTGGGGACGGAAGTTACGACATTGCGCTAGAAGGACTTCGCTGGCTGACAGATAATGGGTTTGATTTGCATATTGCCGGACGCGCAACATTTTCAGAATCAGACGTCGCTGCACGCGCGGGATATGCAAAACTCATTGAAGAGCACGGTTGGAAAGTCGATGCATCAAATCCAGCCCATGTCATGTTATTCCCGGAGATGGATGACACCATGGACGTACCGGAAATCACGACAGCCTGTTGGGGTATTTTGGACATCCACCCTGATAGTCTGATGTGCAGTCATTCGCGGATGGTTGTAAGACGGAAAGGCGAAGCCCGCCCCGTTATCCTTGCCTGCACTCTGCTGTGGGATGACTCGCAATTCGAGATGGGCAAAACGCTTTCACAAAGCCTCGGACCCGTGGCCCTCAACCATCCGCATTGCGCAAAGTTCTGCGTATTAGGCGGAGCGAGCTGCTCCGCCTAATCCTTATTTCATTTCGCCATAAATTCAGATTCGCCGTTCACCTTGATAAGGAAATTATCAAGGCCTTCGAAAAAGGCTTCGCGGTTTTCCTGACGTGAGAGGTAATGATCTTCATCCTCAAATTCCATATAGGTCCCGTCAACACCCGCCTTTTCCAATGCTCTCTTCATCTTCTTATATTGATCAAAGTGAACATTAATATCCGAGTCGCCATGCGCCAGAAAAACGGGGACTTTGATATCGTCCGCCCGTTGCGTCGGCGAATTCGCTTTGCGGGTCTCTTTGTCATCCATGGCCTCGCCAAAAAATGTTTTGGCGGCATTTTTTCCCCCGCGATATTTTGCAAGGTCACGTTTCGCATCCGCAATATCAGTGAGAGCCGCCATTGCGATGACGCAACTATATCGATTTTCCACATCTTTCGCCGCACCCATCAAGGCCGCATAGCCACCATAGGACCAACCGGCGATACAGGTTCGGTCCGGATCAGCATATCCTTTTTTAAATAGGTATTTCGTCGCGTCCTCGACATCTTCCTGCATGACAATCCAATTGTTTCGTCCGGCCTCTTCAAAAGATTTTCCATATCCGTCAGATCCGCGAAAGTTCATCTGCATAACCCCATAACCGCGAGAGGCGAAAAACTGTGCAAAATAGTCAAATCGCTTCGCATCACGTCCATAGGGGCCGCCATGAGGCAGAATGATAAAGGGCAGGTTCTTAAACTGCGCCTGCGTGGTCACAGTCACGGGCATCGTAATATAGGCCGGAATTTTTTGACCGTCCCGCGCCGTGTAGGAGGCGGCAACGACGCTCCCCATATCGGCAGCTTCCAAGCCGTTATATTGACGTCCCACCAACCGCACATTTTCGTCACCGCTGGAATACATAAACAGACCGCCCGGTTCATATGCCGTACTCATTCTCACAATGAGGGTCCGGTAATCGTCCGTTTGATCAACAAACCTAACCGAATAATCAGGATATTTCGCGCGCAGTTCATCAATGAGGGTAGAATATTCGCCCAAGAGCTCAGTCTCGACTTCGTCGGCTATATATTTAGCCCCGATCACAGTTTCGCCGTCCGTACTGACGACGACGCCCGAGGCATCATAATCATCATTATGGAATAATTCGCGCGTCACTTTCTTCTCAACAAGGTCATATATATAGAGCCCGAGTGTATCGCGGCCATTATAGCGCCCGACAATCAATTCTCTTCCGTCACTTAAAATACCAAAAATCGGCGTGTCGGCTTCGAGACCGGGATATTCGTAATCAGTTTCCCATTTCTCTGTGAGCGGATCAAAAATTCTCATCCGGTCTTTACCTTTATCGGTCTCGCCGACGCCGATACGTAGAACGCCATTATCATCTGTCATCCACCGCTCGATGCCATTCACGCCGCTTTTGACGCGTCGGTCCCGGCCATTCTCCACTTTGACCTTATAAACATCGGGATAGGCGCTAAATTCTTCTTCCGAATAGGCCATTAAAATATGATCCGGATCATCCTCCAACCAATCCACCACTCGATTGTTGAACTGTCGAAACATGTTACGGGGTTTGACCACTAAGCGGCCTTTTTCATCACCGGACACATCCTGTGTGTAGAGATAGCCAATCATAAACGGTGTATCGCGATAGGATTCAAGTTTCGCGACGGAAACAACAAAGCGATCATTATTTATCCAACGGATATATTCAGGTCTGATATCTTCCCCGAGGGCGAGGACGGTCGGCTTAACGGTAAGATCATCGATCACACTCGTATAAACAAAATAATTACCACCTTGATTGGAAATCACGCCGATTCGTTTCCCATCTGGCGACAAATCCGCGTCTAACGAGACCGGCAATTCACCAAAGGCTTTGGCAGGCGGCGCCGCGTAGGTTGCAGAGGAGAGCGCGCCAAACAAAGATGAAGCAGCCACAAAGATGACGACGTTAAAAAATGAAATGCGCATAACCCAACCCTAATGAATGTTTCGAACTATGAGGAACTATGAGGGATGAAATCCAAACCGCAACTTATTCAGCTGACATTTTTCTTAAGTCTTGATTTTGTTCAGAAGGATAATTGAAATTTGAAGACGTAAACGTTGAATTTAATATTAGTTAAATCAGACCTGCGAAAAATGTTTCGACAATCGTAATCCTTGCGCCTGATAGTGACTGCCCTGATCGCCATAAAGCGTGTCCGGTATGGCCGACATGGTTTCAAAGACAAGCTTTGCGACGGGTTGTCCGTGTCGTAGAAGAAAGGGGACATCTCGGCCGCGGACTTCCAAGACCGCGCGACTGCCAGCACCGCCTTGTTTGGCTACACCAAAACCGGGATCAAAGAATCCGGCATAATGCGCCCGGAATTCGCCAATTTCGGGCGCAATGGGGGCCATTTCAGCGGCTTGATTAATCGGGATTTCAACGGATTCGCGACTTGCGAGAATATAAAATTCCTCAGGATCCAGAACTAACTGCCCTTGCGGCGCACGTAAGGGGGCCCAGAAATCCTCTGGCGCATGTGCGCCAAGACCGCGTAAATCCACCATGCCCGAATGACGCCGCGCGCGGTAGCCGATAACCGCTCCGGGACCGTCACCTTCCAGATCAATACTGACATGTTGCGTGCGTAACGCTTTATGAGCCCCGCGTCGAAATCGAATCTGTCCGAGACGATCACCGGGACGGACGAGAACCGGGAATGTACGCGGCGCGACCTCCATGTAAAGCGGTCCGGAATATCCAGCCGGAATATGATCGAATAATTCTCCGCCATCGCAAATGACACGGGTGAAGACATCCAGTCGACCGGTCGAACTTTTCGGATTTGCCAATCCCTCGACATCTTCCGGTAGGTTCAAACTCTCGCAAAGCGGGAGTAAATAAACGCATCCCGTTTCCAGAACCGCGCCACCGTTCAAGTCGATTTCGTGCATTTTGACGAAATCCAGGCTCTCGCGAACCGTGCGATCGCGTCCCGGCAGAAAACTGGCACGCAAACGATAAGCAGTTCCGCCGAGGCATAAATCCAGGCTTGCAGGCTGAACCGAGGGCGGATGAGCCGGGTCGGTTTTCAGACCCGTAATACGCCCCTGCGCAACGAAGTCAGCAATGTCCTGTTGGGGGAGAATTCCGTAGCTCATGCGGGCAAGCTACCCTTTTCTATGTGATGTGCAACGGGTTCGACCACAAATCTGTACATGAGTTTTCCCTGTTTTGAATCCTGTATTCACTGGGGAAAGTCCTTGCAGGTGCGACATTCTTTCGTCACGGTCACGATAGAGAGAGACTGGTTTTGTGGGAAAACCTGAAAAATCGTGACGAACGGGAGTGGGCGTGCGAGAGAGAGAACAACATAGCGAGGACGAATTACCGTCCATTCAGGGGTTTCCCCTCTACGAACACCGCACGGACGGTGTAATTGTCCGCGTTGAGCCGGAATTTCTGGCCGATCAATCTAATCCTTCCGATTCGCGCTTCATTTGGGCCTATACGGTCGAAATTGATAATCAGAGCGGACGCGACCTCACCGTTGTCGAACGATTCTGGCAGATTGCGGATAGTCGCGGTCAAGTTCACGAAGTCCGGGGGTCCGGCGTTGTCGGTGAACGTCCCGTCGTGAAATCCGGCGAAGTGTTCCGCTACACATCCGGTGCGCCGCTGACGGCGCCATCCGGCATGATGCGCGGGTCTTACACGGTCAAAGATGATCAGGGTGAGAGCTTTGACATCACCGTCCCGACATTCTTATTGGACAGCCCGCATGAAGGTTTGGTGTTGAATTAATTCGACGCGCCGAGGGCTTTACCTTTTGTGTATTTCGCCAAAATCTTTTGATAGCTGACAGGCATCAGGCGTTGTAGAAAACTTGCAATCTTTGCGTCTGAGCCGACGACAATACGTTTCTTCCGTTTTGCCGTTCCGGCAAGAATAATCTGCACGGCTTTATCGACGGGGGTGATTGCAAGGTCATCAAAGTCAGCGTCCAGCTCGGACTTGCTCGTCCCATCCGGCATATGATCTACGACCGCATTTCGCGCGACATTGGTCTGTACACCACCGGGATGTACGCAACACACGCCAACACCGGTTTCCGCCTCTTCCATCTCCAATGCGAGCGTTTCTGTAAATCCGCGTACAGCAAATTTCGACGCGCAATAATGGGCTTGCCCATGATAGGCGATAAAACCGAAGAGCGAGGATATGTTCGTCACGACGCCTTTGGTTTGAATTAATTGGGGCAGAAATCCTTTTGTCATCCGCACGACACCCCAAAAATTGACATCAATAATCTGTTCCATCGACTCCAGCGGCGTATTCACCACATCGCCCACGCGTGTCATGCCCGCATTATTGAATACAAAATCGGCCGGTCCCAAGGCCGCTTCCACTTTGGCAGGATATGCGGCGATGGCAGCCTTGTCGGAGACATCCAGCACATCCACCAAAATCCGGTTACCGGCTCCAACCATCGATTTCGTCTCTTCCAACCCCGTTTCGTTCACGTCGGAGATTGCAAGAACTGCACCCTGCGCAGCCAATTGCAACGCAAGTTCGCGCCCCATGCCCGAGGCCGCACCTGTAATGACGCAGACTTTATCTTTAAAAACACTCATGCCGCTGCGTCCTGTTTAAATTTCCGACCAAATTCCAACCCTTCATGCGACTCCGCATCCCGCAGGAGAACGGATTTATCAAAACGGTAATCCTGTCGGTTGCGCCAGGGGTCGCGGTCCCCTTGTTTCGGCAGCTCCTCAACAACCCGCGTGATATACCCCGCCTCGAAATCAATAAACGGATTGGCTTTTAAATCTGCTGGCGCTTTCGGGACAACGTAATCCAAGTTTTGCGCGTCCATATGGTTCATGAGTCGACAGGAGAAGCGGGAGATTAAATCCGCCCGCAATGTCCAACTTGCATTTGTGTAGCCAAAAATTGAGACGAGATTGGGGACATCAGAGAACATCAACCCGCGATAGGCGAAGGTCTCACCGAGATTTTTCTCACCCCCGTCAATGGAGAGTTTCGCCTGCCCTGCAAAGACAACTTGCAAGCCTGTGGCCGTCACGATCAGGTCAGCCTCTAAAATCTCGCCCGATTTCAATTTTATACCTTCGGGGACGAACCGCTCGATATGATCGGTCACGACATCCGCCTTACCGACTTTCATGGCCTTAAACAGGTCCGCATTCGGGACGAGACAGAGCCGCTGATCCCACGGGTTATAATTGGGTGTGAAGTGTTTTTCGACATCGAAATCCGGGCCCAGTTCTTTTCGAATGAGCTTTAATAAATGATCGCCGACCTTTTTCGGCTTCTTCTGCGCCGTGTTATAAATGAACCGTGTATAGGCGATATTTTTGGCGCGGGAGACGGCATAGGCGGCATTTTCCGGCAGAATTTTTCGTAATGTATTTGCGACCCAGTCGGTATCAGGGCGCGAAGCAATCCAGGTCGGACTGCGTTGTAACATCGTGACATGCGCGGCGGTCTCGGCCAGCGATGGAACCAGCGTCACAGCCGTTGCACCGGACCCAATCACGACAATTTTCTTGCCGGAATACTCATAATCCTCCGGCCAATGCTGCGGATGGATGATATCGCCGGTGAAATCCTCGCGCCCCTCAAAATGCGGGTTATGGCCTTCGTCATAGCGATAATAGCCGGGCGCGGAGATAATAAAATTCGCGGTCATCTGTGAGGTTGCGCCGGATTCGGATTGATAAGTCACATGCCAATGTGCCGCGTCCGAGTTCCACTCCATCGCCACGACCCGCGCATCATATCGGATGTGATCTTCGACCCCAAACTCCGCCGCCGTTTCCTGAATATATGACAGGATGGCCGGACCATCGGCAATGGCTTTCGCGTCCGTCCAAGGTTTAAAATCATAACCCAGCGTGTGCATGTCAGAATCAGAGCGTATCCCGGGATAACGAAACAAATCCCACGTCCCGCCCATGCGGGTCCGGGCTTCCAGAATGATATAGGTTCGGTTCGGGCAATCGCGTTGATGGTGACAAGCCGCACCAATACCGGACAGCCCTGCGCCAATAATGAGAGTATCAAAATGTTCGGTCATAGAAGATGTGTAAGACGCAGCCCCCGAAATGTCAGGACATAAATCCGAGACACGCCCATGCGCGAATGGCTTACGACTATAACTGCGCAATGCAGATGTGTCGAAATCGCTGCTATATTCCTGTGCGCCCCCTCTCTATAAGCCCCTCATGTTTAAACGTTTCGCGACATTTTTCCGCCTGCTCCGCACGGCTTGGGTGCTGATCCGGCATGATGCGCTGGTCCCGGCGGAATATGCGCCATTTGTGCCGTGGCCAGTGCGCTTTATCGGCGCGATTAGCCGTATTTTCAGCCTTGGCAATCGCAAAGGCAATGCCGGCGAGCGTTTTGCGCGAGCGTTACAAGATCTCGGTCCCGCCTATATCAAGTTCGGACAAGTCCTCGCGACACGTGGCGATATGTTTGACGCGGAATTTGCCCGTGGTCTGTCCGTCCTGAAAGATAAAGTTCCGCCCTTCCCCATGGAAAAAGCTGAAGCTATGATGGCGGCAGAATGGGGCGCACCCTGGTCAAAACATCTGGCCTCCCTATCTGAACCTGTCGCCGCAGCGTCTGTTGCGCAAGTCCATAAGGGCGTGTTGCACACGGGCGAAACCGTCGCCGTGAAAGTCCTGCGTCCGAATATCCTGACGCGCATGACGAATGATATGAACACGATCGCGCTCGTGGCAAAATTGGCACATGGCGCGGTACCGAAACTCCGCCGTTTGCGGCCCAAAGATTTTGTCGCAGAGGCCCGCCGCGCCGTGATGCTGGAACTCGACCTGCGCCTTGAAGCGGCCTCGCAAAGTGAGCTCGCGGAAATTGCGGAAGATACGGGGTTATACCGCGTGCCCAATCTCTTTTGGGATCTGGTTGGAAAAGACGTCCTCGTCAGTGAGTGGATTGACGGCACGGCGCTCTCCTCTGACACAATTTTGGATATGCCGCTGGAAGACCGTCAAAACCTTGCCACCAAAGTCATTCAATCTTTCCTCGCCTCCACATTCGAATATGGCGTCTTCCACGCCGACATGCATGAGGGCAATCTCATCATGGATGCAGACGGGCAATTGGTCCTGCTCGATTTCGGGATTTTGGGTCGCTTGGGCGAAGAAGAAATCCGGTTCGAGATTGATACACTATTCGGCTTTCTCCAGCGTGATTATTATAAAATTGCACAGGTTCATTTTGATATCGGCTATGTCCCCCCGCATCACAGCGTAGAAGAATTTGCCAGCGCCTTGCGCGCGGTCGGCGAGCCGATCTTTGGCAAACGCGCCGAAGACGTGTCCATGTCCAAAGTCTTGCTGCAACTGCTCGAAATCACAGATATTTTCGATATGGAATTGCAGCCGCAATTAATTCTTTTGCAAAAAACAATGATGCAAGCCGAGGGTGTCGCCCGCCGCCTCGACCCGGAATTCGACATGTGGGAAGCGTCGCGTCCCGTCGTCGAGAAAGCCGTCCGCCGCGAATTGGGGCCGGAACGGTATCTCAATGACTTCCTTGATGGATTGGGCAAGACACGCCGCACGCTCAGCATCCTCCCCGAAGCCACCGACAATATCGCAAAACTCGCGCAAGCCTGGGCGGATGGAGAGATTGATCTCTCGGTGGACCGGAACAAGCCCGCAAAGACACGGAAACGCGATATCGTCCGCCCCGTCGCCTATGCAGGATTGGGCGCAGCCATAGCGCTGGGCGCAAGCTGGGCCGCGGCTCAGTTGTAAAGGTAGCAATCTTTTACGATATTTCTAAAAAGCTGATTGGCTTCTTCTCTTCTATCAAACCGAACCGGATTTAGTTTGCTCACAGTTCCCTTCGCCCAATTAATCTCAGCTTTTATGAAATCATCTACGACAGTCACGCGTGGCGCAAGGCCGATTTCCTTTGCTCGACTTTTTGCTTCAATCAGTGCTTGAATTTCGGACTTCAGTTCGTTGGTAAGGTCGAGACCGTTCATCAAAGCTTGAAAATTCATAGGCGGAATAATGTCGGGATGAGTCCTCAACCAACAAATATTCATGGCAGGGCGAGTTGCATAAAAATACTTTTTCAATTTCACATTGGATTGGCCTTCAATGTGCTTCTCCCATTGCTGCAACGTTAAACTGAGATAGTGATTGAGACAGGCCGTCTCGTGCGAAACTCCGCGGGAGAAGTCTTCAAGTTTCCCGCATATTTCAGAACTCCATCTGTATCGAATGGGACTCGACAACCATTCAAGCATCACCGGATTCGGTTTCAACATAAGATTCAAGGCTTTCCGAATATCCCAGCCATTTATGTCCAGCTCATCATCAATTGGTAGTTCGATAACATCTCGACCCGGCGTTAATGAGAGATACCAATCCGGATCGTGAGCATAAACAAATCTCACATCATAATCGCTATCAGGCGAAGGAAACCCCCATGCCCGACTGCCGCTTTCAACCGCGAATAAAATTTCTACTTTGTGATCTCTTTCAATCCCCTCAAGTTGCGAGAGGATTTCTGTCCGAACAGAGTCAGAGATAGAGGATTTGAATTCGGCCATGGGACATATAGCTTTGCACAAGGTTATTGAGCGCGTAAACCACCTCTATGACCAAACACGTTCTCCTCATCATCGGTGGCGGCATTGCCGCTTATAAATCGCTGCTCCTCATCCGGGAGCTCGCGCGGCGTGGGATTTCTTCGCAAATCATCCTGACCAAGGGCGGGACGGAATTCGTCACAGCGCTTTCCGCCGGAGCGCTGTCGGGCAAGCCCGTTTATACTGATCTTTGGGAATTGGATGAGCAGGCCGAGATGGGTCATATTGAGCTGTCCCGCTCCGCCGATATGATTGTTGTCGCGCCCGCAACCGCGAACCTCATGTCCCGTGCGGCGCATGGGGTGGCGGATGATTTGGCCACGACGACGCTGCTCGCCACAGATAAACGCGTGCTCTACGCCCCCGCGATGAATGTCCGCATGTGGGAAGCGTCGGCGACGCAGCGCAATGTCGAGACGCTCCGGCAAGACGGTGCCCTCTTCATAGGACCGGATGTCGGCGATATGGCCTGCGGCGAATTTGGTGCAGGCCGTATGGCCGAACCCGATGCGATTGCCGATGCCGTCCAAGGCGCGTTAATGGGGGATATGACGCTGGACGGATTGCGCGGGGACAAACCGCTTAAGGGTCGCAAAGCCCTCGTCACAGCGGGCCCGACCCGCGAACCAATTGACCCCGTCCGCTATATTTCTAACCATTCCAGCGGCAAGCAAGGCTATGCCATTGCGCAGGCGCTGGCTGATCAGGGCGCAGAGGTCACGCTCATCTCCGGCCCGACCGCCTTGCCAGCGCCGCAGGGTGTGACACGTGTGGATGTCGAAACCGCGCGGGAAATGTTGAGTGCGTCTGAGTCCGTTCTGCCCGCAGACATTTTTGTCTCCGTCGCCGCCGTCGCAGATTGGCGTCCCGCGAAGTCTTATGACAAGAAAGCGCCGAAACCCGTCGGCAAAACGCCTGCACTTGAGATGGCGGAAAACCCCGATATCCTCGCGACGATTTGCAACTCTGACCGGCGCCCAATCCTCTGTATCGGTTTTGCCGCGCAAACACATGACGTGGTCGAACTGGCCCGCGCCAAACGCCTCCGCAAAGGCTGCGACTGGATTGTCGCCAATGATGTGTCGGGCGACGTGATGGGCGGAGACAAAAATGCTGTCACGATTGTAATGCAAAAGGGTGAAACACAGTGGCCGCAAGCGTCTAAAAGCGCGATAGCCCGCAAGCTCGCGCGGGAAATTGCAAAGGTGTTTTCATCATGAAGAACTTAGCCCGTTTTATCGCCCTCACCGGATTGCTCTGCGCCGGAACAGCTGTGGCCAACGACCTTCCGGATAATCTCGCAGATTGCGAAGTCCTGATGATGCGCTTTGTGGCGGATGAAGCGGGCAATGGCGGGATGCAGGTTTCGACCTATGGCCCGGCCGAAGACTATATTGCGTCTGTTTATGATGACGAAGACGGACATTTGAAAAAGCTCATGGGCGACCCGATCCGCGCGCTGCTCTGTGAACGCGATGATGTCATTCCCGTCGAGACAGATTACGCCCTCATGGCAACGGGCATTCCATTTATCCTCTCGCAGGATTTCGACGATACCGAAACGGACAGTCTGACAATCTATTGGCGACACGACCATTTTGATTATGTCTATAAAGGATACCCGCTTTCAGAAGACACGGAAGGCTTGCTCAAAGATCGACTCGCCGATTTCGCAGGACGCGATCACGGATTGAACGTGAAAAAGAAAAAAGGACCGGACGTGATTTCCACCCAATCCGTTCGGCTTGATGAAGAACCTGACCTCAAAAACGCTGAACCTCAGCCTGAAACGGTTGAAAAAGATGTCGGAAACAGCGCGTCTGCGCTGGAAGCCATGGACATTAAAACGGACGACAGTCTGGTAGACGCAGAAGACACGGAACTTGATACGGAAGAATCCAAAAAATGACCCTGACCCTTGAATTCAAAGCATTGGATCATTTCGAAGGCCTGCAACTTCCTGCCTATGAAACCGAACTTGCGGCGGGTGCAGACCTCCGCGCAGCGGTTGCGGAAGATGCGCCGCTCAAACTCTCCCCCGGACATCGGGCCCTCGTCCCGACGGGACTCTGCATGGCAATCCCTGCCGGCTATGAGGTGCAAATCCGGCCACGTTCGGGTTTGGCATATAAACACGGCATCACCTGTCTCAACACGCCGGGAACCATCGACGCGGATTATCGCGGCGAGGTCAAAGTCCTGCTGATCAATCACGGGCATGATGATTTCATCATCCGACGGGGTGAACGCATCGCACAAATGATCGTCGCCCCGATTACGCAGCCAACATTCAAACTCGTCGAAGAATTGGATGACACCGCACGTGGTGCGGGTGGCTTTGGCTCGACGGGAACGACATAACTTTAAATTAAATAATTATGACACACCTCTTTCGAATTCTTATATTGATTCTACTCGCCGCAATTCCGACGGCGGCCCACGCCCAAGACCGTCCCATCACACCCGTCTCAGAACACGGACAGCTCTCCGTTTCCGGCCCTCATATCACGGATCAAAGCGACAATATCATCTCCCTCGCAGGGCCGAGCTTTTTCTGGTCCAACACGGGTTGGCAGCAAGAGCGGTTTTACACCAAAGGCACAGTGGCGACTTTCGCCAAAGATTGGAACGCCGGCATCATTCGCGTCGCAATGGGCGCACAGGGCAATGGAAGTTACCTCGACGATGAGGACGGAAATATTGACCGTGTCGTAACGGTCGTGAACGCCGCAATCAAAAACGGGCTCTATGTCATTGTCGATTGGCATTCCCATCAAGCGGAGCAGGATATTGAGGAGGCCAAGCTCTTCTTCACGGCCCTTGCGGAAGCTTACGGCGAAACACCAAACCTGATTTATGAAATCTATAATGAGCCGCTGGACACAACGGATTGGGACACAGTCGTCAAACCCTATGCTGAGGAGCTCATAGAAACGATCCGTGCGGTGGACCCGGACAACCTCATCATTGTCGGCACGCAGAGCTGGGCACAGGATGTCGATAAGGCGGCGGACAATCCAATCACCGGCCACGCCAACATTCTCTACGCGCTCCACTTCTACGCGGCGTCACATAAGGCAGAGCTGCGTAAGAAAGCGCAATATGCGATTGATAAAGGTCTGCCGCTCATCATCTCGGAATGGGGGACGGTGACCTATAATGGTGATGGGTATATGGATGCTAAATCGACCCGAAAATGGATGGAATTCGCCAAGAAGAATAATCTCAGCCATCTCAACTGGTCCGTCAGTGACAAGAATGAGACCGCCTCTATGTTTAAACCCGGAGCCTCTTCTGAGGGCGGTTGGACGGATGAGGATCTAACACCTTCAGGGTTGCTCGCCCGAGATATTATGCGCGACTGGTAGAAACCCGTTCATAAAACGCCTACATGAGGGCGACATTTATCGGAGTTTACCATGACAGATCTTATTCGCGGTCGCATCTACGACAATATCGCCCAGACCATGGGGAACACACCCCTCGTGCGCTTTCCACGGATTAGCGAAGGCGTTCCGGCGGACCTCTGTTTCAAGCTGGAATTTTTCAACCCCATCGCTTCCGTGAAGGACCGTATCGGCCTCGCCATGATCGAAGACCTTGAGCGCTCCGGAAAGCTTAAACCCGGCGGAACCATTGTCGAACCGACCTCCGGCAATACGGGTATCGGTGTCGCATTCGCAGCCGCGGCCAAGGGTTATAAAGCTATCCTCGTCATGCCGGAACAAATGTCGATGGAACGACGCAAAATGATGAAACTCCTCGGCGCGGAACTCGTCCTGACCGAAGCGTCCGGCGGTATTCCACTCGCCATTGAAGTCGCGAATGAGATCGTCGCGGAAACGCCCGGCGCAGTACAGGCGGGGCAATTCGTCAATCCCGCCAATCCACAAATTCATTATGATACGACGGGACCTGAAATCTGGAATGATTGCGGCGGTCAAGTCGATGCCTTTATCGCGGGCGTTGGGACGGGCGGAACGCTCTCCGGTGCCGGTAAGTTCCTGAAAGAGAAAAATCCCGATTGTCAGATCATAGCTGTCGAACCCATTGGCTCGCCCATGATTTCCAAAGGCGAAAAAGGCCCGCATAAAATCCAAGGCATTGGGGCAGGCTTCATCCCTGACAATTTGGATACAGACCTCGTCGACGACGTCGTAACAATTGATAATGACGCCGCCTTTGGCACAGCTAAACATGTCGCAGCAGAAGACGGCGTTCCGATTGGTATTTCGTCAGGTGCGGCGGTTGCGGCCGCGCTTCTCGTCGGTGCACGCCCGAATATGCGCGGCAAACGCATCGTCACGATCATTCCGAGCTTCGCGGAACGCTATCTTTCCACGCCATTATTTGATGGGGACTACGCACCGGAAGTGCGCGGGAAAACGGTTACGGCACCCTAGCCTCAACCTAATGCCCCTCACCCCCAATCAAGTTCAACGCTATGCCCGTCATATCGTCCTGCGCGAGGTCGGTGGCCCCGGACAAAACGCTTTGCTGTCGGCCAGTGTCGCCATCATTGGCGCGGGCGGATTAGGTGGTCCTGCTGCAATGTATCTTGCCGCGGCGGGCGTAGGACAGTTGACGATCATTGATGATGACGCGGTAGAAATATCCAATCTGCAAAGGCAGGTTCAGTTTGTTGATGCTGATATCGAAAAAGGCAAAGCCCAAACCTTGGCCGACCGATTACAGGCCCAAAACCCTGACTGTGATGTGACCGTTCACAATCTGCGCTTAACCGAAGAAAATGCGGAAGCTCGCCTCGCCTCGCATGACGTCATTCTGGATGGAACGGACAATTTCGCGACGCGCCTGACCGTCAATAAAGCGTCGTATGCGTTGAAAACACCGCTCATCTCCGGAGCTTTGGGTCGCTTTGATATGCAACTTGGCGTGTTTAACACGGGTGCAGAAAGCCCCTGTTACCGTTGTTTTGTTGGCGATGTCCCGGATACGGATCGAAACTGCGCAACGGAAGGCGTTCTCGGCGCGTTGGCAGGCATGTGCGGTTCAATGATGGCGATGGAGGCTGTGAAATCAATCACGGGCGCGGGCGAGCCTTTATCGGGAAGGCTCTATATGTACGACGCTCTTCGCGCTGAAGGACGAACGCTACGCCTGAATAAAGACCCGGCCTGTCCCGTTTGCGCTTAGTGTAACGTGCGGACGGTCACGGGCCGTGCCAATTGGAAGCCCCCGCCGTAAAACCCGTTACTAAATCCATAGCCTCTGGCAATCCGCAACCGGCGCGCATTTTCGATCCGGTTGCGATAGCGCTCATTCTCGATTTCCTGACGCCGCAATTCAGCCTGTTCAGCCTGCCCCTGACGGTCCGCCGCAATTCGTTGTTGCGCGGTTTGCTGACGCAGTTTCGCGATTTCGAGTTGGATCTGCGCAGAAGTCGGACCTGCAGGTAGAGAGGACGGCGCATTATGGCGGAAGACTTTGACGCCACTTTCACAGGTCACGGCAAAGCTACCCTGTGTCGCGCCGCAATGGGCGCTCGCAACGCCCGGCAGGGCTAAAATCGCAAGTGTTAGAATTCCGGCACGGATCATGGCAAACTCCTGTTAGGTCTTTACCTTTGATTAACCATACGAAATTCGCAATGCCTTACAAGTGCGACGCGAAAACCTCCGAAAGGCTACCCCTAAATTTGTAAGGCAGACCCAGCCAGCCCCATGTAATCCGGCAGGCAGGCGTCGAGCATGGCGTGATAGTGCGGCGCAATCTCCGGCATCGCTTTCGGCGGCGCACCAAACCCGGTCGAGGCCCAAACGCCCTTATACCACCACGGTGCCCAAGGACCATCTTCCGGTCGTTTACCCGCTTCCCAGGACAGCATGGCGGGGTCGAAGGGAATGTCTATCGCCGCGCAGAGTGCTCGGAGTGCCGCACTAGGATTTTGCAGGATTGTTTCACTATGAATGACGGGCGGACGACCTAAATCTTCCCAAAGCCGTCTTTGCGGTGCGAAGCCCAAATCTCCCACCTCAAAATCACCGCGCTCTTTGGCATAGCTCGCGATGACCCGTTGCGGATGACGGATGAGCAAGAAATGCTTTGCATCTTTCGCCCAATCCATCGGAAAGCCGTCCAACATGTGATGCGGCATATGTTTCTGAAAGAAATAGTCCTGCGCAACTGGGGCTGTGCAGAGTTCTGCAACCCTGTCCGGATCGGTCTCATTCTGCGCCAAAGTCTCTTTTCGCCCCGGATGAGGTTTACCGGATACAGCCAGATAGGGGGCAAAAAACGGCTCGTCCATCACGGTGCAATCCGCCCGCGACCCGAAGCTGCGCATCATGGCCGTGGACAGGTTCCGCGGCCCCGACCACATTGCGATGATCATGCAGACGTGTCTTTATGGATGAGATCGAGATAGAGCTTTTGCAGACGCTCAACCATCGGCCCGCGTTTACCGTCACCAATCTTGCGGCCGTCAATGTCACCGACAGGTGCGAGGCCTGCAAAGGTCCCCGTCGTAAAGGCCTCATCCGCGCTGTAACATTTCATCAGGCTGAAATTTTTCTCAAAAACCGGAATATCATTGGCTTTGCAAAGGTCGACGATCTTGCCGCGTGTAATCCCGCCGAGGCAGTAATCGCCCGACGAGGTCCAGACTTCGCCTTTGCGCACGATGAAGAAATGCGTGGAGTTGCAGGTCGCCACAAACCCCTGCGGGTCGAGCATGAGTCCTTCATCCGCACCCGCCTTGATCGCCTGAATACAGGCCGTGACGCAGTTGATTTTCGAATGCGAGTTCAGGCCCGGATCCTGCACGTCGGATCGACCGCGCCGTACGGAAACGGTATAGAGGCGGAGCGGGTTGACGGCTGTCGCGGGATTGGCTTTTTTAAATTCCGGCGCAATGACGATGGTCGCATCAGAGATAATGACACGCGGGTCTTGGTACGGTGTCGAGCGTAATCCGCGTGTCAGCATGAGTCGGATATGGACATCTTCCACCATCTCATTGGCAGACAGCGTCTCGTAAATTCGCGTCGTGAGCGCGGCCTTCGTCAAGCCAATATCAATGTCGAGCGCGGCTGCGCCTTCCCAGAGGCGCTCGAGATGATCGTCTAGAAAAGCAACCCGTCCGCCATGGACCCGCAGACCTTCCCACACGCCGTCGCCCAACATGAAACCCGAATCGAAAACATTCACGACGGCTTTATCCCGCCGGACCAACTCACCATTTACATTAAAGAGAACTGAGGCGTTCCGATCATCAGGTACGTAAGCGTGAGAGCCATAGGACATAGAGTTAGATATCGCCGCCAAGCGAACGCCATGTCGCCATGATAATCGCGTCTTTTGTGATGAAGCTTTCGAGATCCGTCATATCGGCCAGTGGGTCTGCTGCTGTGATTGCGGCCAGACTCTCGCCTGCATCTTTCCGTGCTTTCACACGATCATGGATAGCCTGCAGACGTTTGATACTCTCACCCAATTCAGCTTTCGTTGTCGTGGCTGCACCGTGTCCCGGAATAATCACGGTCTCCGCATCCGCCCCATCATAAGCTATCTGTTGCGCGGCAATCATACCTTGGATGGACCCACCGGAATCGACATCAACAAAGGGCAGCATGTTATAGAAAAAATTATCACCCAAATGCATGATATTCGCGCCTACGAAATGAACAATCGTATCCCCATCCGTATGCCCGGATGGCACATGGATGGCGCGAACCTCGTCGCCATTAAACCAGAGCGTCATATTCTCGGAATAAGTCAGGGTCGGCCAAAGCGAGGCATCCCGCGCATCCTGCTGGCGACCAAAGGCCTCATTCATATATGTGATGCCCATTCTTTTTCGGACATTTTCATGCGCCATAATCGTGGCGCCAACGGCCTTCATTTCGGCATTTGCGCCCGTATGGTCGCCGTGATGATGCGTGTTCAAGACATAGGTAATGGGCTGGTCAGAAAGCGTCCCGATAACATCAATAATCTCCTGACCAAATCGTGCAAATTTATCATCAATCACATAAACGCCGTCTTCGCCCGTACTGACGCCAATATTGCCGCCAGGCCCGAGAAGAACATAGATCCCACCGCCCAAATCCTGACTCGTAATATTGGGCTTGGCCGGAGCTTCCGCCGCATCCTGTGGCGCAGCATTAGCGTCAATTTCAGCCTGTGAACACGCCGCGAGGAGAAGTGTAGAGGCGAGTAAAATACGTTTCATGTTGGCAATCCTTTAAGAGGCAATTTGAAATGACGCGCCGGGCGGCAGCACGCGATTAGGGCAAGCGTGATGATCCATCATCGCGCGAATATTGATCAGCACGAGTTCCCCCATCTCGCGACGGGACTCGAACGTGGCGGACCCGATATGGGGCGCCAGGATCACATTCGGCAAATTCAGCAAAGCCGGATGAGGTGACGGTTCATCTTCATACACGTCCAGACCTGCGCCTGAAATCGTACCCGCCTGTAATGCAGTGGCGAGGGCGGCTTCGTCAATGATTTCGCCGCGCGCCGTGTTCACAATATAGCTATCAGGCCGCATCAATTTCAGACGATCCGCATTGATGAGATGATGCGTATCAGGCGTGGACGGACAATGGAGCGAGACAAAATTCACTTGCCCCAACATCTCGTCGAGATTTTCATGCCATGTCGCGCCGAGGCTGTCCTCAATCCCCTTCGGGATGCGGCGACGGTTGTGATAATGGACATCGAGACCAAAAGCATGCGCGCGTCTTGCGAGCGCCTGACCAATGCGGCCCATGCCGACAATCCCGAGTGCCCCGCCGCGCACACGGTGGCCCAGCATATGGGTTGGGCTCCAGCCTTTGAACTCCCCCGCCCGTAAACGGCGATCACCTTCGACGAGACGGCGCGGGACGGCGAGCAGCAAAGCCATGGCGAGATCTGCCGTATCCTCGGTCAGCACACCCGGCGTATTGGAAACGGCGATGCCTTTCTTATGGGCAGCGGCCACATCAATGTGATCGGTCCCCGCGCCGAAATTCGCGATGAGCTTTAGCCGCGGAGACGCCGCCGCAATGATTTCCGCATCAATTCTATCCGTCACCGTCGGGACGAAGACATCGCAATCGGCAATGGCGGTCAAGAGTTGTTCCCGCGTCGCATGCAAATCATCCGTGCGCAATTCCGTCTCGAACAAATCCGTCAGACGGCTTTCAATCTCGGCGGGGAGACGACGGGTGACGACAACTTTGGGACTCTTCTTCATAAAGCGTTGATGCGGGAATCTTTGCACAAAAGCAATGCGCGACGCGCCCTGTATTAGGAATGGATTAACCAAATCGCGTGCACATCAAGGCCTATGCGCAAACTCTCTATCTCTCTTCTCATTTCCGTTCTTTTCGTGAGCCCGGCTCTGGCTCAGGACCGCACGACGCGTGTTGTTGAACCCTTACCCGCGGCGGCGTCCATTCAAAATCTTTACCGCGTGAGTGCGGACCAGACGCCGTCAGGCTTTATCGTGCCCCGTTTTGTCTCGCTGAAATTTACCAAGGTCAATGCGCGGACGGGTCCGAGTCGCGATCACGCCATTGCTTATCAATATCAACGTCGGGGATTACCGCTGCTCATCGTGGCGGAAACCGAAATGTGGCGGAAAGTCCGGGATATTTCCGGGGACGAAGCCTGGGTCCGCAAGCCTGCCCTGTCCGGTGCGAGAACCGTCATCGCCCTGCGCGAGACGAGCCTGCGCAGTAAACCAAAACCCGAAGCTCGCGAAGTCGCGCGCACGGACGTCCAAGCCGTCATGCGGCTGGAGAGCTGCGACGGGAATGGCTGGTGTCAGGTGAAGGCGGAAAACGGACTGAAAGGTTGGGCCAAAAAACAAGACCTGTGGGGCGCTTCGCGCCCGTGAGGGGTCCGGGGAACCCATCGCAGCGAAGCGCCGAACCGCGATAGCGGTGAGGATGCGATGATTGTAATTTGATACCTCTCCTCGGGGAGAGGTGTTTTTATGTCTTCAAAACCCGACCCGCCACTGCATCCAACATCCTCATAC
Organism: Litorimonas sp. WD9-15; assembly: GCF_050271975.1. Taxonomy (NCBI): domain Bacteria; kingdom Pseudomonadati; phylum Pseudomonadota; class Alphaproteobacteria; order Maricaulales; family Robiginitomaculaceae; genus Litorimonas; species Litorimonas sp. WD9-15. The sequence goes on along the minus strand of NZ_CP189850.1, from coordinate 1,249,616 downwards.
GCTTTGGGTCCCGCGCCTCAGGCGGCGTGATTATTGCGACATCAAGATTTGTCTCAATTCCGCTGGGACACGGCGTCCGGTCCATCTCGGCCAATCTCTCGACCAGCCCCAAAACCGCCTTCGCCGCAACGGCTGAATTCTGGCGCATGATCGCAATTACACTCGCGACATCGACACTGCCGTGACCGTCATGCCAGCAATCATAATCCGTCACCATGGCCATGGTCGCGTAAGGCAGTTCGGCTTCACGGGCGAGTTTGGCTTCGGGCATATTTGTCATCCCAATGACATCGCATCCCCAGCCGCGATACATATGCGACTCTGATTTGGTGGAAAATTGCGGCCCCTCCATCGCGAGATAGGTCAGGCTCTCGCCGGATTGCGGGCGATGGACCGTCGCGCCCGCCGCCTCTGCCGCATCCCCGGCCAGCGCGGACAGCCGTTCACAAATCGGATCAGCGACACTGACATGGGCGACGCAGCCTTTACCGAAAAATGATTTTTCACGTTTGAAAGTCCGGTCAATGAACTGATCGACCATCACGAAATCACCGGGCGCATAGGCCTCTTGCAAACTGCCTACAGCGGATATCGACAGGATATCGGTACAGCCCGCCCGTTTCAACGCATCGATATTGGCGCGGTAATTTACGTCAGACGGCGAGAGTGCGTGACCCCGCCCGTGACGCGGGAGAAACCGCAGGCGTACACCATTCATCTCAGCGAATAATATCTCGTCAGATGGCTCACCCCAAGGCGTCGAAATCGACACCCATTCCGGGTTTTCCAATCCGGGTATATCGTAAAGACCGGATCCCCCGAGAATACCGATTGTCCAGTGTGAGGCAGATTTATGTTTCATAATCCCGCTCTAGCGAGCGAGACCGCTCGAGGCAAAGCCTAACGCAGGCTGACGACCACGAGCGTCAAAGTAATCAGGGCGTAGGCGATAATGCCAAAAACAATCAGGCTTTGCTGCGAGTTCTTACTCACAGTGGATTTAGCGAGGGTCGAGACCTGATTGAGAAGCTGCGGCCATGTATAGGAGACGAAGTCACCCTGACTCATCACGGAAACGAGGCGGTCTTCATTATCAACGACCGGCAAGCGACGAAATCTTTCATTCGACATAATCCGCAACCAATCCGTCAGGTCATCTTCTTCATTGGCTTTTCGGAGTTCGGTCGACATCACCTGCTCAACTTTAGTCGTCGCAGGATCAAGTTCGGGTGCCATGACGCGTTTGAAAATATCCCGTTCCGTCATGAGGCCGAGAACACGGCGTTCCGCGTCGACCACGATGATAGACCCGAAGTTTTTTTCCGCCATGAGTTTGACAGCCGCGAGAACGGTCATGTCAGGGCCACAGGTAAGCGGGACGGGTTTATTACCATATTCCGGACGATTTTTGATTTTCATAATTAATCCCTATTCTCTTCTCAGGAGTAGCTACGCGCGAAAAGGTCGCAGAGTTCGAAAACAGGAGCGGATATAAAAAAACCCGACCAAAGGGCCGGGTTTTAAAAGTCGTAATTTTTGAACGAGCCTAGTGCTCTACGTTACGCCAAACGCGCTTATAGGACGCGAATAGAAGCGCAGATAAGATCAGCAAATAAACGAGCGTCATGATACCAATCGACTTGCGTTGTTCCAGTTTTGGATCGGCTGTCCAGGCGAGGAATTGTGTGACGTCATAGGCCATCTGTTCGACAGTCGCTTCCGGTGCGTCGACCATCTTGCTCTCGCCGTGATCAATGATCTCCGTCGGTTCATAATCGACGAGGCCTTCTGAGAGTTGTGGCGGCATGGCGATCTTTCCGCCTTCCATCACGGGGTTCCAATAGAGCCCCGGTGTCAGCTCAACTTCGTCAGGCTTTGGCACATCATAGGCGATGAGCAGATTATAGACATAATCCGCCCCGCCCGTCCGGGCTTTGACCATGCTGGACAGATCCGGCGGAAGCGCACCGCCATTGGAGGCGCGGGCCGCCGCATCATTCGGGAAGATTGGCGGGAAATAATCTGCCGGAATACCGGAACGATCGATCGTATCACCTGTCTCGCTATCGATATCTTCAATCGTCCAGTCCGCTGCGAAATTTTTCACATAGGGATTGTCGTTCGGGTTCGGAAAATCGTCGAGATAATATGGGCCATCTTCATCGCCGAGATGGCGGAAAGCGACATATTTCAAACCATGACAGGCCGCACAAACTTCGCGGTAGACTTGGTAGCCACGCTGCATTGCTGCGCGGTCATATTGACCGAAAGCCCCGTTAAAGGACCAGTCAACATATTTCATTTTATAGTCACCAACGGGTCCGCCGCCTGCCGCATAAGCGATCCCGGCAACGGAAGCGGTGGCGATAACGCCACCTAGCATCAGTGTTTTGAGTGTCTTGAACGCCATGTCTACGCTCTCCAATTCGAAATGTGTGTCGCGCTATTCAGCAGGCACGAGGCCGGCACCGCGTTTCTGATCACCGAGGACGGCTTTGGTGATCGAGTCCGGTCGTTTGACGGGTTTCTCAATCAAGCCGAGGACGGGCAGAATTACGAGGAAATAAGCGAAGTAATAGAGCGTCGCAGCCTGGCCGAGACGGTAGAATGTAATGCCTGCATCTTTGCCCAGTGGGATTGCGATATCATCCGGCACACCGGCACCACACCAACCGAGGATGAAACACATCACGATAAAGATGAGGAAGAACCAACGGGCGACCGGACGGAAGCGCATGGAACGGACCTTATGCGTATCTAGCCATGGCAAGACGAAGAGTACAACAATCGCGCCGAGCATGAGCAGGATACCAAAGAGTTTGGACGGCACAGCCCGCAAAATCGCGTAGAAGGGCAGGAAGTACCATTCCGGCACAATATGCGCAGGGGTCTTCATCGCATCCGCTTCAATATAGTTATCCGCGTGGCCGAGGGCATCCGGCAGATAGAAGAGGAAGAAGGCGAAGATAAACAGGAAGACCGCAATCGCGAAGGCGTCCTTGACCGTGTAGAACGGGTGGAAGGAGAGCGTATCGGATTTGGTTTTTTCTGTAATCCCGATCGGGTTGTTCTGACCCACATGATGCAGGGCCCAGACGTGGAGACCGACAAGCGCGGCAATCACGAAAGGCAACAGATAGTGCAGCGCGAAGAAGCGCGTCAGGGTCGCGTTATCAACGGCATATCCGCCGAGAAGCCATTGTTGCAGGGCTTCACCGACGACCGGAACGGCGCCAAAGAAACCCGTAATCACGGTCGCACCCCAGAAGGACATCTGTCCCCATGGCAATGTATAGCCGAGGAAAGCCGTCGCCATCATGACGAGGTAAATCAAACAGCCGATAATCCAAAGGACTTCACGTGGCGCTTTATAAGACCCGTAATAAAGCCCCCGGAACATGTGCATGTAAACGGCGAGGAAGAACATGGACGCGCCCACGGCATGCATACTTTGCAGCAGCCAACCAAATGGAACGTCACGACGGATACGCTGCACAGAGGCAAAAGCGCTGTCGACGTCAGCGACATAATGCATGGCCAAAATCACGCCGGAAATGATCTGCACGACGAGGCACAGGGCGAGAATGCCGCCAAATGTGTACCAATAGTTCAGGTTCCGTGGGGACGGAAACGTCATGAAATCCGCACCCATGCGAACGATCGGCAAACGCTGATCCAACCACTTGGACGCGGCGTATTTGGGCTCATAGGTTGAAGGATGTCCGGACATAATCTAGCCTACCTTAATTGTGGTTTCATTGACGAAACTATATGGCGGAATGGCCATATTCGTCGGGGCCGGACCCTTACGGATACGGCCGGATGTATCATAGTGAGAGCCATGGCACGGGCAGTACCAGCCCTCGTAATCGCCGGCTTCGCCGACCGGTACGCAGCCGAAATGCGTACAGACGCCGACCATGACGAGATATTTCGGATCCACTTCGCCGGATGTGCCGGGGACCAAACGTTCGGCATCGGTTGCGGGATCTTTTAAATCAGCGAGTTCAACGGCCTCGGCTTTCGCGATTTCTTCGGCCGTCCGGTGACGCACAAATACGGGCTTGCCGCGCCAGAGCATCTTGAGCTGTTGCCCTTCGGCAATCTTGGACAGGTCGATTTCAATCGAGCCTGCTGCGAGTGTATCGGCGGCTTTGCCCATTTGTGCAACAAGCGGCCAGCCAATCGCGGCGACGCCCGCCGCGGCGGCGGCACCGGTCGCTAAAAAGATAAAATCGCGCTTTGATCCGTCTTCGGGTTGGTTGTCGGACATAGCCTGCGTCCACTCCTTCTTGGCCGGGTGATCCGGCGAGTCTGATTAATCGGGCGGTTCTTAGAAGGATATAGGAAGGATTGCCAGTGGGGATTCGCGGCATTGCGACGCAATTTTCATGGAGATTACAGTTCCTCGGCCCATTTTGCGGCAGGGGAACATCGTTATCTCAAATTTATGGCCGTCTCTGATATCCAACGATAGTTGGGAATCTCCATATTTATGGGCGCAGGCCCCTTCCGCACCCGCCCGGATGTGTCAAAATGCGCCCCGTGACAGGGGCAATACCAGCCGTCAAAATCCCCCGCTTCACCGACCACAACACAGCCAAAATGCGTACAAATCGGCGTAAAGACGAGAAATCGCGGATCAATTGTTCCATCGGGCTTTGGCCGCAATCGCGACAGATCTGTTTCTTTATGCCTTAGTGCAACCTGATCATCAGAAAGTGCCGTCGCAATTTCGAGGGCTGTGCGGTATCGAATGGCCACCGGTCTTCCCAAAAAGGTGACAGTCAATTGCTGCCCTTCTTCCAATTTAGACAGATCGACATCTAAACCTATGACGCCCAAATTGTCTGCTGCGGGTGACATCTGATGAATCAGCGGACGCGCTGCCACGGCTGCCCCCCCTGCGATCACGGCGCCCGTAGCCACAAAGATAAAGTCGCGGCGGCTTTTTTCATTTTCAGCCATACGGAACTCTAACATCAGAAGCCCGTGCCGCAATGTCTTTACTTTGCAACCCTTCGTCACAGGGCTAAAGCCTCGCCATGAACATCATTCTCTACCAACCGGAAATCGCGGGAAATGTTGGCGCGGTGATGCGGTCCTGTGCCTGTTTCGGTGCGGGGCTGACATTGATCGGACCTTGTGGCTTTCCGCTGGGCGATAAACGCATGCGGCGGGCGGCGATGGATTACGCTGTTCCGGGCGGTTTGCAGGTCGCGGGGAGCTGGGACGAGGTTGTTGCGGCGAAAACCGGACGACTCGTCCTGTTGACGACCAAAGGCGCGACGCCCCTGCCCGACTTTGAATTTAGTGCAGATGACACGCTGGTTTTCGGCGCGGAAGGGTCCGGTGTGCCGGAGGCTGTTCACGAGAGTGTAGATGCGCGAGTCGTGATTCCCATGGTCGCGAATGCGCGGTCGCTCAATCTGTCCAACTCTGTGGCCGTGACGTTGTTCGAAGCCTTGCGGCAGACGGCCAGCCTGCCATAACGCTTTTATGAAAAAACTTGCCCTCCTTCTGACCGCCGCCCTGCTCTCAGGATGTGGCGACCCTCAATCCGATGTGACCCTGCCCGGTCCGGAGGCCTATCCGTCCCAGATTTCACCGGAACTCGCGGATCGCTTCTCCCGTCTCGCGCTGGACTGCGTGCAGAAGGAATTTCCGAATAAAATCTCCCGCACGACGGACACGGCGGAAGAGATTGGCGCACCGCGCGAACTCTTCCCCGTTTTTTACGGGTGTTTCGATTGGCACAGCGCCGTGCATGGCCATTGGCTACTCGTGCGGTTGCTGCGCGAAGGCCCGCAGGACGCCCCTTGGCGAGAGGAAGCCATCGCCAAACTGAACACGAATTTCACGACGGAGAATGTCGCGGGCGAACTCGCCAATTTCCGCCGTGCTGCGCGGGGGTCCTGGGAACGGCCATATGGCTGGGCGTGGGTCTTGCAATTAACGGCGGAGCTGCGGGAATTGGCCCAGGAAACAAATGACCCGCAGGCAAAAGCCTGGCTGGACATCCTCGAACCCCTAGAATCCGATATCGTCGCTGCGACGAAAGACTGGATCCCGAAACTCGCTTATCCCATCCGGTTGGGGACACATAATCAAACGTCCTTTGCCTTCACACTTATGCTCGATTGGGCTGAGGTCGCGGGCGACGCGGAATTCGCGACATTAATCAGAATGAGGGCCGGGGATTTTCACGCAAATGATGTGGATTGCCCCCTCGCCTATGAGCCGTCCGGCGAAGACTTCTTGTCGCCCTGCCTGATGACGGCCGACCTCATGCGGCGCGTAACAGGTAATGCAGAAACATTTTCATATTGGCTGACGCGATATCTTCCTGAAATCCCGACGGACGGCTCCGCCGACTGGCTCGCCCCCGCCATTGTGAAAGACGCCAGCGACGGCAAGCTCGTCCATCTCGACGGTGTCAACTCCTCTCGTGCGTGGAACCTTTATAATATCGCACGTGCCCTGCCCGAAGGTGACGCCCGCCGCGCCAGCCTTGTCGCCGCCGCCGACATCCACCGCGATGCAGGCGTTGCTGCCGTGAGTGACAAACATTATTCCGGCAGTCATTGGCTGGCCAGTTTCGCAACTTACCTGATGACGGATCGCGGTTGGAATGACTGAAGTTGAGCCCAACAAAGCCGAGCGGCAACGCGAGATACTCGCGCGGCAGAAAGCATTACGGCCTTCCATCATCGTCGACATCTCTTTCGGCATCCTCTTCTTCTTTATCGCGCGGGAATTCGGGCTGGTGACAGCCGCCCTGACGGGGGCAGGTGCGACGGCAGTTCTGTTCATGGTCCAGCCTTTTGTTAAGTGGGACCTGCTGGGCGGGTTCGCCGTCTTCGGCGCAGCCATGTCCCTCATCAGTGCAGGATTGGCGCTCGGCTTTCAGACAGACCTCGCCGTGAAATTAAAAGGCACATGGATGGCGATAATCGGCGCGGGTTTTTCCCTGTTTGACGCGATCGTCCTGAATGGCGGATATCTCGGCAAACGCATGGCGATGTATATGGAGGGGCTCGGGCGACTGAACCCAAAACGGGCATCTTTCGCATTGGCGGGCGCGACGCTCTTGCTCATGGGCATAGACACGCCGCTGGCCTTCATCCTGACGACGGATCAATGGATTTGGTATAATTCGGTCTTCGATATGTTTATCGCCATTCCCATTATATTGGGGGCGATGTATCTCGCCCGCGAACGCCCTGACGATCAACAAACCGAGCCAGAATGACCGACCCGTTTGCAGAAAAGAAAATCACCGCCGCCGATTGGTTCAAGAACCTGCGCAATAAAATTTGCGCCGAGTTTGAAACGCTGGAACGCGAGGCCCCGGCAGACCTCTATCCCGGCGAGCCCGGAACATTCGAATTCGAGGACTGGCAGCGCAAGGTCGAGAATGGCGGCGGCGGGACGGGCGGCATGTTACGCGGGCGTTTGTTCGAAAAATGCGGCGTCCATATCAGTGTCGTCCAAGGCGAGTTCACACCGGAAATGGCGGCCCGCACACCGGGTGCAGCGGATGACCCCCGCTTTTGGGCGGCGGGCGTCTCTCTCATCGCGCATATGACCAACCCCCGCGTCCCCGCCGTGCATATGAACACGCGCTATATTGTGACAACAAAAGATTGGTTTGGCGGCGGTGCAGACCTGACTCCGACCCAAGCGGTGGACCGGACACAGGACTCTCCCGATGCAAAAGCGTTTCACGCAGGCATGAAAGCCTCCTGTGACGATCACGCGGTTGCAGACTATCCACGCTATAAAGACTGGTGCGACGAATATTTCCACCTCCATCACCGCGATGAACCGCGCGGCATTGGCGGCATTTTTTATGACCGATTAAATAGTGGAGATTGGGACGCAGACTTCGCCTTTACAAAAGATGTCGGACGGCACTTCCTCTCGACATATGCAGACATCGTGCGCGGTCGGATGCATGAGCCATGGACGGAAGACGAACGCGAAGAACAGCTCATCACGCGCGGGCGATATGTAGAGTTCAACCTCCTCTGGGATCGCGGGACGACGTTTGGGTTGAAGACAGGCGGGAATGTGAAAACGATTTTGAGTAGTATGCCGCCTGTGGTGAAGTGGCCTTAGAGAGTAGTGAAATCGCGGCGATGAAAACTTAATCCTCTTATGTGGGGAGATTAATCCGCATATAAGCCGATATTAATCCTCGCTTTCGAAACTTCACTTCACTGTCACCCCGCACTTGATGCGGGGCCTAACGATTACAGAACGTTAGCTTGGGTTTTTATGCGATAGGTCCCGCATCTCCACTGCGTTGCGTGCGGGATGACAATTGTTAGTTCCCGCAAACTTCAGCGGCCAACCCACGTTTATAAAAAACATAATCCTCACTTATAGGACCCGTGTCATATTCAAGATGTTCTTTCGGACATGGGACAGGCAAGTGATCGTTGACCGGTGCAATTTGCTGTAAGCAAAATGCACGGGTGCTGAAGGACGGTGTGCTTAGAAGCATCTGGTAACGTAGATGTGGAGGAACCCAGCCGCGAGCGCCTGACGGATTGAAACATTCGCAGTCAAGTAAGGCCGCCGTTGGAGAAACACCGCCGCGTTGGTTCGTGCAATTGGCGTCAGTCAAATGCGCAGGGTGCAAGAAGTTGGCCGTCTTACAATCGGGCAATTTCGAGATTTGGATGATGTAACGGTATCGCCGACTAAGTTGATTTTTCTATTAGAAAATTCAACGACCCGAACCTCACGCGCTTGGCCCTTGCGTAAAAACTTTTTCTTTTGGTTTCCCCATCTCGTGCATTTTTCTTTCAGAAAATTGCACTAGGAGCCACCACGCGGACGTCCCGCTTATTATGGACAATCGCCTTCCCCGCCGTTCCCGATGATGGGCGGCAAGCGTCTCCGCTTGCCAGATTGATTATGGTCTTCTTTTTAAATCTTACGAAATTTCAGCGTCATGCGGTCGCTTTCGCCAATCGCCATCCGTTTAACTTTCAGCGCTTCGTCATCACCGACACCGTTCAGAGACGGAGGCAAACGCCAGACGACATCATCCGCGCCCGGCTTATCCAGCGGATTAGCGTTAATTTCAGAGGCTTCGACAAGTTCGAAACCACCCGCTTCAAACTTCGCAATCACAGCGCTCTGCTTCAGATAACCTTTGCTGCCATCCGCCCAGGCATCCGGCGCGGTTTCCGGCGCGCGATGTTGCACGACGCCGACGACGCCGCCGGGTTTGAGCATATCATGGGCCAACTCAACCGCTTGGGTCATGTAACCGCCATCGTCTTCGAACCGATTGAAATTGTGCAGCGCGCGGATGAACAGAACCGCGTCCATGTCGCCATCCGGTGCGCCGACGCCGTCAAAGGTCAGGGCGGAAACGGGCGCGCCGCCCTCGACCCAGTCATTGGCTTTCGCGGACCATTCCTCGGCCCAACCTTCCTTGGATTCGATAAATTCAGGAGTCGCGAAGCTGAACTCACCCCACATGTCGGGAGAATAATCGATCCCGACCAATTCGCCTTCCGGCCCAAGATAAGGAATCAAAATTTTGGAATACCAGCCGCCACCCGGCAGGGCTTCGGCGACGTTCATGCCCGGTGCAATTCCGAAGAACGCCAACGTCTCGTCCGGATTACGGGCGTCATAGCGGGCTTGCGCGTCTTCGGGTTGGGCCTCGAGCACTGTGGCCAGAGCGGTTGTATCGACAGCGGGCGGTTTGGAATAAGGACCACCGACACAGGCGGTGAGAAGGATTGCAGTCGCAGAGAGGGCGAGAAGTTTGCGCATTTGGGGGAGTCTCCTTTTAAATTATCGTTTTCCGATAACAGAAAAAAAGACCGCTGTCCAAATGGACCTAATAGGTGGGTATCACCATCTTGTGACTGCGAACGCGTCGCGTCGAGATTAATCCTCAATCGCCTCACGCTTTTCGTAAAACTCACCATATTTGCGGTATTTCGCGAGATATGTCGGGACAATCGCTTCCACCGTTTTCGGTTGAATATCAAAAGCCTCAAACCCGACAGCGTCTTCGGCGACGACATTATCGACTTTCAAATTTTTGACCTGATCACGCGTGAGGAAAGGTTCCACAAATGGCAGAGCGCCGGAGAGCTCGCCGCAAAATCCCATCATATTCGCCGCAAACCACGGCATGGGCAGAAGAAGGCGTTTTTTGTCAATCGTGTCGAGCATGAAACGCAAAAGCTCTTTGAATGTATAGGTCTTTGGACCGCCCAATTCATAGGTCATGCCCGTTGTTCCCCGCGTCACAGATTCCGCAACGGCTTTGGCGACATCCTCGACAAAGACGGGTTGGAATTTTGTCTGACCGCCACCAATCAGAGGCAGTGCAGGTGCAAAAGCAGACATTTTCGCGAAACGGTTAAAAAACTCATCCTCTGTGCCAAAAACGATAGAGGGACGCAGAATATCCGCCGTCGGGATCAGGGCCCGCAAGTTCGCTTCGCCTTCGCCTTTCGTGCGGGCATAATCGCTCTCGCTGTTCACATCTGCTCCGATGGCGGAAACATGGGCAACATTGGTGATATTCGCAGCGGTACAGGCCGCTCCGATTGTGTCGGGGGCGGTGGCGTGAAGCGCTTCAAAGCTCTGACGCCCGGCCTCGAACAACACGCCAACAAGATTGATGACCGCATCCGCGCCCTCGACTGCACGGGCAACGGACGTCGGAAAGCGCAGGTTCGCCTGCATCAGTTGGACCTGGCCGACATCGCCGATAACTTTCAGCTCATGTGCGGTATGCGGATTGCGCACGGCCGCCCGCACGCGCCAGCCATTGGCGACAAGCGCGCGGATGACGTAGCGACCGAGAAAACCTGAACCGCCAAAGACGGTGACGAGATTGGATGTGGGAGTCATGATGACGAGACCCTGGCTAAATGAGTGTATTGCGCGCGGATTAGGCCCGCGGGCGCGATGTGTCTACAGGCAAATTAACCTGTACAAGTCTCAGCGTACTCCCCGTCAAAGTAAGAAAGCCGGGCTTCGAGATCGCTCTTATAGGTGGATTTTTCCGATTTGGCCTGTGCTTTAGCAGCTTTCAGATAATCGCAACCGCGAACGGTCTTTCCGTCGCGCAGATGAATATTGGCAAGATGCAACATCGCGTGTGGATTCTTACCTTGGAATATCGTGCCCTCATAATACTGCACGGCTTTGCGCGCATCGTCTGTCAGGGTTTCATTGGAGCGTCCGTAAATCCGGACGACGGCGCGCACAGTTCGGTCATCTTTCGCGTTCATTTTCAAGACCGACCCGTAATGTTGCAACGCTGTTTGGAGGTCCGCATTGCTCTCATAATGATGAAGGTCGGTTTCCTTTAAATCCTGAAACCGCGTCATCTGGCTCTGTCCCAAATAGGCATCACCCAAAAGGCGTAAAATTTCGATCTTATTTGGCGTTGATGCGTTCAAACTTTCAGCCGCCGCGACAGCCGCATCAAATTCGTCCTCCAAAACAGACAGTCCCGCACTCGCCATCAAAATACGTTCCGAATCACCGAGCCCCTCACGCGCGGCTTCTAAGCGTTTGCGGTAATCCTTCTTATTATCCTCTGACAGGATATTGCTCTGCCCCGTCAGCATTTCCAGATCGAGTTCAGCTTCGCTCAATTCGTATGTCACCATGTCCACGGTCAAAAATTCGGCTTCGGCTTTGAACTGTACAACGGGAAAAGCGTTGGCGCCGAAATATTTTTTAGCACGATTATGGAAGTCTTTGACGGAAATGCCAAACGCGCCCTCGAAAGCCTCCAACGGATCCGCATTGCGTTTTAGTCGTGCGAGATAATCCGGCAGGGCGGAGCCAAATTCCGGATTATTCTGCATGTAATGGACATATAGCCAGCTCTGCGCATAGAAAGAATTGACCAGTTGACTCCGACCCTCTCCTTTCTTGGCCCAAGGATAAAGCCTGACACTGCGCAGCACATCTTCGGGTGACATCCAGCGCTGCCGCTCCAGAGCTCCGCCATGTCCAATGGTTGGCGCGCCGATGGAAATGACATCCTCTTCAATTTTAAAGGTGGAGAGATAATTGGCGAAGCCTTCATCATACCAACGGGGGAAATCATCTGCGACGATTTTATGTAAAACATGATGCGAAAACTCATGCTTGGCGACCTGCTCCTCAAACGTGTCATCCCGATAAGATTTTTTTATAGAGGTGAAAAAAATCGGACCGTCAGTGCCCGTCGTGTAAAGGCCTGCCGTGCCCTTATTCCCGAAATATTTTGCGAGAGGGCGGGAGGAATCAAAACTGTAAATCGTGAGCTTCGTCTCGGACGGCTGTGGCTTTTTTTTCACTAAGGCAAAGATTGTCCGGCGGTAGATTTCCAATTCCCGGACAATGTCGCGCGCCGCACCTTCGTCAACATCGCCATAAAGCACAATGTTTTCAGATTCGATTTTGAGCGGTTTGGCCCAAGCCAACTGAGCCGTAAAAGCCAAAAGTATCAGACCCGTAAAGATAAACCGCAGCATTAATTCTCCCTTAGACAGGTCATGCGGGAGATAGGGCATTCAGGTCAATATCCGTTATGAGTCTGCGGAAATAATTGACAGCCAGTGATCTGCTGCGCCTTCAATGAGATCAACAACATCCCGGAACCCGTCCGGTCCGCCGTAATAAGGGTCGGGCACATCCTGCCCGTCGGGGAGAAACAATGAGAGTTTTGCCGTCATATGCTGGGGCGCGATCTCGGCAAGATCCCGCAAGTTCGCCGCATCCATAGCGAGGATGTAATCAAATTCCGTGAAATCGCTGCGCCGGACTTTACGCGCGGCTTGTCCCGCAAAACTGTAACCCCGGCTTTCTCCCTCAGCCCGGCTGCGCGGGTCAGGCCCCTCGCCCGCATGCCACGCGCCCGTACCAGCGCTGTCTATGATAATATCGGTTCCCGCAGCTTTTGTCCGAAAGACGGCCTCCGCTGTGGGGGACCGACAAATATTTCCGAGACAAACGAAGAGAACAGATGGCATAGGGGCCTATGGCACATCCAAAACATATCGTCATCCTGACAGGCGCAGGCATTTCAGCGGAAAGCGGGATTGATACATTTCGCGACGCAGGCGGGTTGTGGGAGAACCATCCGATTGAACAGGTCGCGACGCCGCAGGCCTTTGCCGCAGACCCGGTCCTCGTCCACCGCTTCTATAATCTACGGCGGGCGGCGTTGAAAAAGGTGGAGCCGAATGCAGCGCATCTCGCATTGGGACGGTTACAGGATGAATTTGATGGCGAGGTGACGCTGATCACGCAGAATGTCGATGACCTCCATGAGCGCGGCGGGTTCCGGAACGTCATTCATATGCACGGTGAATTAAATTCCGCGCTCTGTTCCGCCTGCGGGCATCGCTGGGAGTACCGCGAAGACCTGTCCATCACGTCGATTTGCCCGGCCTGTCAGACGGCGGGCGGGCCGCGCCCCGATATCGTCTGGTTCGGGGAAATGCCTTACGCCATGAATTCAATCGAACGCGCCGTCAAAGCCTGCGACCTGTTCGTGTCCATCGGGACGTCGGGTGCCGTCTATCCGGCGGCAGGCTTTGTCCAACTCGCCCATGCCTACCGTGCGAAGACATTGGAATTGAATCTGGAGCCTTCGCAAGGCTCAGCCATGTTCGCGGAAAGCCGCCTTGGACCTGCCACACAGTTAGTGCCGGATTGGGTCGCAGAAATGCTCGATTAATCCTGTAATTCCGGCGCTTCCAATTTGCGCGTCTTTGACATTTTCGGAAATAGAAACCGCCATGCGCCCGCAACGCCAACAGCTGCGACCCCCCCTGCGGCAACGGTAAAAACTGCCCCGTAAACGGCCGCCATCGCGCCCGCGCGAAACTCGCCCAGTTCATTGCTCGCGCCGAGGAAGATCGCGTTCACCGCATTGACCCGACCGCGCACCCTGTCCGGCGTCCAAAGCTGGATCATAATCTCGCGGATATAAACGCTGACCATGTCAAATGCGCCGAGCAAGGCGAGCGCGAGAATGGAGAGCCACGCGAGTTTGGACACACCGAAAACAGCCGTCGCGGCACCGAAGCCTGCCACGGAAAGTAGAAGAATTGTCCCCGCATGGTCGCGCACCGGAAAGCGGATGAGAATCGCGACCATGACAAGCGCGCCGATTCCGGGCGCAGCACGCAGAAAGCCATTTCCGATCGCGCCCACATTCAAAATATCTTCAGCATAGATTGGCAAAAGAGCGACAGCGCCACCCAGAAGAATAGCAAAGAGGTCCAGTGAGATCGCGCCGAGCACGATCTTCTCTTTCCAAATATATTGAAATCCGCCGACCAATGTCTGCCAATTCGTTGGCGCGGTTTCCATTTCCTGATTGGGTTTTTCGAGTGAGAAAATCAGCGTGGCCGAGGTCGCGAAAATTGCGACAGCTGACGAATAGGCGAGCGTCGCGGAGAGATAATAGAGCACACCGCCAATGGCTGGCCCGACGATGGAGGCGAGCTGCCAGCTGGAGGTAATCCACCCCACAGCATTGGCGAAATCTTTGCGCGGGACCACATTGACGACGAGCGAACTGGAAGCCGGCGTGTGAAATGCACGGGCAACGCCGAAGAGCATCAGAGCGCTGAGGACGAGAACGGGCAGGAATTGCTCCGTCACAGACAGCGTGAGAATGCCTATCGCGCAGGTCATCTTTAACAGAATTGCCAAGCCCATGACTTTTCGGCGGCCATATCTGTCAGCCGCCAAACCCGTCACGAGAACAAGAATGAGCGCGGGCAGAAATTGCACGAGACCAATCAGACCCAGCAACCACGCATCCTTGGTCAGCGTCCAGAGTTGAAACCCAACAGCCGTCGCAACAATCTGTGTCGCCGTCGCCGTCAGGAACCGCGCCCAGAAATAGCGCTGAAACGCGCTATGCCGAAAGGCGGCGAAGCGGTCTTCATCTGGGGCGGTTGTGGACATATTGCGGCTTAGACCGCAGGTCCAGTGAAAGCCAGTCTAGGTTTTCGGGCACCGGGCGCGACGGAGCTGTGGCGTCCCGCGGTCGACATAGCGTATATTTTCTAAATTGACGGCGAGGTTTGCAGCGTAATCACAATGGATTTCCTTCGCTTCCCAAAGGCTCTCAGACGCCATCGCGCCCGTCTCCGGATTGACCATGACGACGAAGGGTGACCAAACACGGTGCCATCCCCGCGCCCGTGCCATACGGGTGACGCCGAGATCATTGGCTAATTTCAATCCATGTTCAGAGCGGGCGTGTAGACGCACAGTCGAGATTTTCCGGTCACCAAATTCTGCTGCGGCCTCTCCTGAGAGATATTGCGTCACATCTTCGGACGTCACTGGATTTTTTGGATCATAAATCTCGGCTTCCAATACAGCGCAATAGGGACAGGTATTGAATCCGAATGTCACCATGAGCGGCTGGTTCTTGGCTTTGGCCGATGCCAAAGCCGCCTCATAAATATCGCGGGAATTACGACAGGCGTGATATTTGACCTCGCGCACATTTTCTTCCGCGCAATTTTCTATCATGGGGAAGACGGTATAATCCACGGCAGGTTCGAAGACACTCTCGCCACCCCCTCCGCTTCCACCGGAACAGGCGGACAGGATGAGGGCGAAGATTGGAAGAATAAAAGACTTGATTTTCATGCCTCGCCCCTATCACTCTCAGAATGAAGAAGGATACACATTTGCGTGAGGCGATCATCCGACTTAAGTCCATCCTATGAACCTTCACATCTATATTGACGCCGATGCCTGTCCCGTGCGGGAGGAGACTTATACCGTCGCGCGGCGTCACAACATTCCCGTCACCGTCGTCTCCAATTCTTATATCCGCACGCCGAAGGATATGACATTCAAACTGGTCGATGACAGTTTTGATGCCGCAGATGATTACATTGCGGAGACAGTTAAGCCGAATGACATTGTCATCACATCCGACATCCTGCTGGCGGAGCGTGTTTTGAAATCAAACGCCCGCGTCCTGGCTCCGACGGGCAAACCCATGACGACTGACACAATCGGCAGTCAGATCGCCGTCCGTGCGATTATGGCGGACCTACGGGCGGGGGCAGAACAACCTAATATTGGCGGTCCTGCCGCTTTCACGCAACGCGACCGTTCGAGATTTCTAGAAGCCCTGCATTTGATGGCGGAGCGCACGAAATGAGGGTTTGGCTTGCGCTTATCTCGGCTTTCATTCTGACAGCCTGTACGGATTCAAATTGGGTTTTGGTTGACGACTTCGAGCGACCGGGTGCCATGACGGCGTGGGCCCGCTTGGATGTCGACAATCAAACCGATCCTTTCATTTCCGACCCGCAAATCAGCGAAATCAAATCCGCCAATGGCAATCGCTTCATGTTACGTAAACCCGCCGCCGACGGGGTGGTCGGGAACCGCAAAGCGATCGGACGCCGTGATCTCCCTCGCCCCATTGAAATAGGTGAGGTCGCGACGCTTTACCTGAGATTTAATGTCGAACGCTTTCCAAATAATCATTCTTTCGGGCTGACCAATCAGACCGCGTCCGCGATTGAGGAACTTGGCTATGACGCGTTCGAACCCATGTTCCGCATCACGGATAAGGCGGAAAGTGACGGGACGAAAAATGACGGAACATTGATGGTCCTGACCGGGGAGAAGACCTATTCCAAAATCATCAATCCCGCGACAGGCCAAAGCGCCAAACCCTTGGAATCTGGTCTCTGGTACGAGATGTGGGGTGTGATCAATAATGCAGCCTCGGAAGACGATGGCCAAACTTATGACCTCTATCTGCGTGGCGGAGAGTTTGCCGAGGTCACACAAGTCTTCACAGGTGCAAAATTTCGCATCGGCCGTGGTGAGCCACTGACGGGATTTGTGGCAATCTCCAATACGGGGCCAAAGCGTGCGCCTTATGGCAATGGCGGTGTGCGCTATGATGATATTTATCTGGCCTCCGGCACAGTCCTCACAACGCCCTAAACAGTGGCTTGACGCGGCAGGGGGTCGCCCTATGTTGCGCGCGCTTTCCCAAACAGGATTCCGATATGACCATCACTTCGCTCGAAACCACGATTAACGCCTCATGGGAGGACCGCGCGTCGCTCTCTCCCGAGACAACGGGCGAAACGCGTGATGCCGTCGAGGCGGCAATTGCGGGTCTGGATAATGGCGCACTCCGCGTGGCCGAGAAATCCGGCAATGGGGATTGGGTTGTTCATCAATGGCTGAAGAAGGCCGTGCTGCTCGGCTTCCGCCTGCACCCGAATGCCATGATGACGGGCGGTCCGCAGGACGGGCATTTCTACGATAAGGTTCCGTCCAAATTCGAAGGCTGGACCGAGCGCGATTTTGCAGATGCCGCCTTCCGCGTCGTCCCGCCCGCCACAGTCCGTCGCGGCAGCTATATTGCGCCGAATGCGGTGTTGATGCCGTCTTATGTCAATATCGGCGCGCGCGTCGGGTCCGGTACAATGGTCGATACGTGGGCGACGGTTGGGTCTTGCGCACAGATCGGCGAGAATGTTCATCTGTCCGGCGGTGTTGGTATTGGCGGCGTGCTGGAACCGCTGCAAGCCAACCCGACGATTATTGAGGATAATTGCTTTATTGGCGCGCGGTCCGAAGTCGTCGAAGGCGTCATCGTCCGCGAAGGCGCAGTCCTCGCTATGGGCGTCTTCCTCAGCCAGTCGACAAAGATCTATAACCGCGCGACAGGCGAGATTTCCTATGGCGAAGTCCCGGCCTATTCCGTTGTCGTGCCGGGGACACTCCCGTCCAAGGATGGCAGCCACTCGCTAGCCTGTGCCGTGATTGTCAAAACGGTCGACGCCAAGACACGCGCCAAGACGGGCGTGAATGAGTTGCTCCGCGACTAAGCGTAACGCCGTGTGACGAAAGGTTAGACCTTTCTCACTTGCCTTTCCGTCCGCCATTGGCACAAGGCGGATATGGAACGCCCGAATAAACATGCCCCTGTCCCGTTTATCGATTTGGCCGCACAATATGCACGGCTGAAATCCGATATTGATGCGCGAATTCAGACGGTCCTGAATCATAATCGCTATATCCTCGGTGATGAAGTCAAGGAACTCGAAGCGGCACTCGCGACCTATTGCGGCGCTGCGGAGACCGTCTCCTGCGCGAACGGCACCGATGCGCTCATCCTGCCGCTCAAGGCGTGGGGCGTGAGTGCGGGCGACGCAGTTTTCGTTCCGAGTTGGAGCTATTGCGCCAGTGCGGAAGCGATTGCCCTATTGCGCGCGACGCCGGTTTTCGTCGATGTCGATCCGCTGACTTACAATATGGACCCCGCGAGTTTGCGCGCCGCGATTGAGGGTTGTCCGTCGGATCTGACCCCGAAAGTTGTTATGAGTGTCGACCTGTTCGGACAATGCGCAGACTATGATACCCTCACCCCAATTGTCCGCGAACACGGCCTGAAACTCCTCGCCGATTCCGCGCAGGGCTTTGGCTCGACCCTGAACGGCCAGCATCCCATCCACTGGGCCGATGCCGCGACGACCAGTTTTTTCCCCGCCAAGCCTCTGGGCTGTTACGGTGATGGTGGCGCGATTTTTACCGATGACGCGGAACTCGCCGATACGCTCCGCTCGCTGCGGATGCATGGTTCCGGCACGGATAAATATGACAATGTCCGCATCGGTTTGAACTCCCGTTTAGACACGATGCAGGCGGCTATTCTTCTGTCCAAGCTCTCCGTCTTTGAGGACGAAATCGCCGCCCGCAATCGGGTCGCAGACCGCTATAATGCGGGCCTCGCGCAATATGTGCAGGTCCCGCAGGTGATGGACGGCGTCCGTCCAATTTGGGCGATCTACACGATTGAGACCGACGAGCCTGACGCCCTGCAAGCTGCATTAGGCGAGGTCGGGATTCCCGCCCCGCGTTATTACCCGAAACCCATTCACCGCCAGACCGCCTATGCCGATTACCCGACGGGCGCGGGCGGGATGGCGGTCACGGATGCGGCGCGGCTTCGCGCGATCAGCCTGCCTATGCATCCCTATCTGGACGTCGCGACGCAGGACCGAATTATCGAGACCGTTAAAGCCGCCCTTCATTAAGGCGCAGCCAGTCCTTTTTCGGTTGGCCGTGCAATTGGTCGAGAAATTCCATCTGCAATCCAATAGGCCGCGTGTGGGGCGAATTCCACATTAGCGCGATGCCCGCCTTCGCCTCAGGATCAAACAGGACGAGCGAGCGGTACCCATCGACGCCGCCGCGATGGCCCACAATCTTGTGCCCGTGGAAATCATAGACGCGCCAGCCGAGGCCGTAATGGGCCTGTTTCAAATCGCCGAACCGCCGATTGAGAAAGCGCTGTTCCCCCCGCGTGGAAATCACCGGAGTCTGCATGGCGTCCAACCGTTCCAACGGGATTTGTCCGCTTTCCGGGAATTGGGCGGTCATCCATTTAGCGAGATCTTTGACGGAGGAATTCACGCCCGCCGCCGCCGGGACGCGGTAATAGGTTGGTTTGACCGAACTAATCTTCTTTCCAAACCGTCCATGCGGCCGCGCCCAACGTTTATTGCGGGTTAGTCCTTCCAACGTCATTGACGCCGTGTCCATCCCGAGCGGATCGAAGACGCGTTCCTGTACGACGGTTTTATAGGGCAAGCCCGTCTTGCCTTCGATAATTTCCGCCGCCGCGTCATAGGCGACATTCTGGTAGGTGTGACAGGTTCCGGGTTCGCAAAGTATGCCCAATTTCCCGAGCGAAGTCCGCGTCGGTTTCGCCGCCTTCCCGCCCTCAATCCGGTCATCATAGGCATTGCGGACGATGCCCGTTTGATGGGAGAGCAGATGGACGAGGTTCACCTGTTTTTCTTCGCCGGGCAGGTCCAGTGACGGGGCCAAATCCTCGGCCATGTCCGCCAGCGTAATGTCGCCGTCTTCGACGAGGGAGAGCAGCGTATTCGCCGCAACGCCTTTGGACACGGACGCCCAGCGGAAGACCGTATCTTCCGTGACGAACATCCCGCTATCGCGCAGTTCTTCGCCATAGCCTTTGGCGAAAACAGTTTTCCCGTCTTCGACAATGGCCATGGCCATGCCCGTCATCTCGAGTTGCTGCATGAGCAGCGACGCGCGACGGTCGAGTTCTTCCACGTCGAGTTTGGACACGGTTTTTGTCGGAGCGGCGGGCAGCGGCAATCCGGTTTGCACCGCGCTCTGCGCGATGGCAGCCGCCGGAAGACTGAGCGCCAGAACGAATGAGAGAAGCATTTTCACCATCGGGCTCTAGCCATCGTTTAATTTCGGGACAATTGGGTCGCGCATTACAATTTCATCATCCCGCGAAAATCCAGAGGAGTAATCCTGCGCCAAGCGCGAGACGGTAGAGCATGAAGGGCAGGAACCCAATCCGCCCGACCCATTTCATAAACAGCGCGATACAGGCATAGGCGGCCACGAAGGACAGACCCGCGACGACGAGGCCGTTCGCCAAGGTAGCGGTTTGCTCGCCCGCCTCGGCAGAGAATAATTTCAGCGTCGCATAGAGGCCGCCTGCCCCGATGATCGGCAAGCTCATCAACATCGAAAACCGTGCGGCGGCTTCGCGTGACAATCCCAGAGCCCGCCCTGCCGTCATCGTAATGCCGGACCGCGATGTGCCCGGAATGAGCGCGAGGGATTGTGCGAGACCAAGACCAACCGCTCCGCGCCATGTCAGATCAGAAACGGGCTTATCCTCTTTCGCCGTGACATCTGAGAGCCATAGCAACACGCCAAAAACAATCGTCGTCATCGCGATGATGAGGGGAGACCGAATAGCCTCGTCCAACTCCGTGACCGAGAGCGTGAAGCCCAGAAGAAGTGCGGGCGGCGTGGAGAGGATGAGGTTCAAGGCCAGCGCGGAATTCACATTCAACTTGCGCTGCAGAAGGTCCCCGACCCCTTTCAAAATATCGACAACATCTTTTCGGAAATAAGCCAGCACCGCGAAGAGGGACCCGAAATGCGCCATGACGTCAATCAATGGTCCCTGATCCTGCCACTCCAGAATTTGCGGCAGAAGAATGAGATGGGCAGACGAACTGATCGGAAGAAATTCCGTCAGACCCTGTATCAGGGCAATGAGAATCAGTTGGAGCCACGTCATGGGAGAGCCTTAGGGAAACAGGGTTAATGACGCGTAACAGTTCACAGGCGTGCGGAAGCTGCGACCGACGATCTGCGCGTGCGGCGGGGCAGTCTAATGATAAGCGGGACAGCCCGCAGGGTCAGCACTCGCGACGGAGTACCGAAAGTTTAGTTTTATTTTACGCGGGTGTGACCCTGCGGCGGTGGTTTATATCACGACGGCCCGTATTATGCCCCCGGAGTCAGTGCCTGACCAAACGAATTGTGTTGTAAATACAATACGTAAGGCCCGACCTGCCGGTCGGCTCTCGAACAGTGATAGGTCCGGCACAGGCTTGGGGCTTAAATCCAAGCTGCTCAACCCCACCGTCCTTCAGACCGATCAGAAAGCGCTAATCTGTCCCGTGTCTGAAAGAACAGCTTGAATATGACATAGGTTCGATAAGTGGGGATCATTCTCTTCATAAATGCGGGTTGGTCACCAAACCTTCTGTCAATTCTCCTACTGTCATCCCGCGCGTAGCGAAGCGGAGATGCGGGACCTGTCGTCTGCAAACCCAAGCTAAGGCCCTGAAAACGTTTGGCCCCGCATCTGCGCCCTGCGGGCTGGTGCGGGGTGACAGAGCTATGTGGTTTCGGGAATTGTTACAGTCGCGATAGCGAGGATTAAGTTTCTCATAAACGTGGATAATCTAAAATTATGATAAAAATACATTTTTCAAAAATAGGAAAATTATGAACAAATACCAATAAAACATTTTATTTCAGAACTTTACACCCACTTTATTTTTAAAATTATACCCCAACTTGACAAATTGTCGCATCTTGCGGAACTCCGATTCTCTCTCTATAGGGCAGGTCTGATTTAAAGGACCTGCCACCATGGCCAAACGCACCACAACCAATCCGCCGCTCGAAAAGCGTCAAATGCTGCAATTCGTGACGACGCCGCGCGATATGCCGGAAAAGCGGGAGGCCGATGTTCGGAACGAGGATTTTCTGGAAATTTACGGCGATTACATTGACCAAAAGGCGCAGGAGCAGTCTTCGCGCTGTTCACAATGCGGCGTGCCGTTTTGTCAAAATCACTGTCCGCTCGAAAATAACATCCCCGACTGGCTGAAACTCACCGCCGAGGGCCGGACGGAAGAGGCTTGGGAAGTGTCCAACGCGACCAATAATATGCCGGAGATTTGCGGCCGAATCTGCCCACAGGACCGTCTTTGCGAAGGGTCCTGCGTCATTGAACAATCCGGTCATGGCACGGTCACAATCGGCTCGGTCGAGCGTTATCTCTCTGATACCGCGTGGCAGGAAGGCTGGATCAAACCGATCAAACCGCGTCGCGAACGGGCTCTGTCTGTGGGTATTATCGGCGCGGGTCCGGCAGGCCTCGCGACGGCAGAGCAGATGCGCGAGCAGGGCTGGCAAGTGACCGTCTATGACCGTCATGACCGTGCGGGTGGTTTGCTCGTATACGGCATCCCGAATTTTAAATTGGATAAATCCATCGTCGCCCGGCGCGTGAAACGGCTCGAAGAAGGCGGAATTGAATTTGTCCTGAATTGCGATGTCGGCACGGATATCAGTTTCGAGAAATTACGCGAGAAACACCAGGCTGTCCTGATTTCCACGGGCGTCTATGCGGCGCGGGACCTGACAGTGCCGGGCGCAGGTGCGGACGGGGTCTCCCCCGCCCTCGACTTTCTGATCGATTCAAACAAACGCGGCCTCGGTGATGATGTCGGCGCTGAACCTGCCAAGGGTAAGAAAGTTGTTGTCATTGGCGGCGGCGACACGGCCATGGATTGCGTCCGGACCGCCGTGCGCCAGGGCGCGGAGTCCGTGACCTGCCTCTATCGCCGCGACCACGCCAATATGCCCGGCTCCCGCCGCGAAACCGCCAATGCGCAGGAAGAAGGCGTGACATTTGAATGGCTCGCCTCGCCCAAAGCTGTCCATGACGAGAATGGTCGCGCGACGAAAGTCCGCACAGACCGGATGCGCCTCGGCCCAAAAGATGCGTCGGGGCGTCAATCGCCCGAAACAACAGGCGAAGAATTCGATGTCGACGCGGATCTCGTGATTAAAGCGCTCGGCTTCACGCCGGAGGATATGAAAGTCCTGTCCCCGCAACTCACCGTCACGCGCTGGGGCACCTTGCGTGTGAACCCGCTGACCTTTGAGACGAACCTTCCGGGCGTTTACGCCGCGGGAGATATCGTCCGCGGGGCGAGCCTCGTCGTTTGGGCCATCCGCGAAGGGCGCGATGCCGCCGCGCATATGCACAAATATTTACGCGGGTTGGAGCGGGCCGAGATGTTGGAGGCGGCAGAGTGACCGAACGCACCGGACAATGCCTCTGCGGGGGCGTGAGTTTCACGACCCATGGCGAGGTCAAAGAAGCCGATGCCTGCCACTGTTCCATGTGCCGGCGTCAGGGCGGCGGTGGTCCCTATTTCGCGGTGCAGTTCAAGGGCGGCGTGACATTGGATAAGACTGACACGCTGGCTTGGTATCGCGGGTCGGACCATGGCGAGCGCGGATTTTGCACGGCCTGCGGCGCGTCCATTGCGTGGCGTTTGCAGAGCCAGCCTGAGAGTATGGGCGTGAGCCTCGGCGCGTTGGATGACACGTCCGGAATCACACTCGACTCTCACATCTTCACGGATAGCGCGCCCGATTATTACACTGTGCCGACCGACGCGCCGCACAAGACCGAAGCGCAGGTCATTCAGGAATTCATGGAGCGAATGGAAAAAGCCGCTCAAAAAGAAGCAGATAACTCATGACAAATTGGCTCACCGATTACGAAGCAAAACGCGACGCGTTGATAGACGCGAATGCCTATGACCCTGCCGATGAACACGCCAATTGCGGCGTTGGACTCGTCGCCTCTGTCGACGGCTCACCCCGCCGGGATGTCGTGGAGAAATCCATTCAGGCGCTGAAAAATGTCTGGCATCGCGGGGCGGTGGACGCGGACGGCAAGACCGGTGACGGCGCGGGGATCCGCCTCGATATTCCACAGAAATTTTTCCGCGCGCAGGTCGAACGCACGGGTCACAAACCGTCCAACGTGAAAATCGCCGTCGGGATGATCTTCCTGCCACGCACGGATTTCAACGCGCAGGAAGCCGCGCGGACCATCGTGGAAACGGAACTCCTCAAAGAAGGCTTCTATATCTATGGCTGGCGGCAAGTGCCGATCGATGTCTCCATCATCGGCGACAAAGCCCGCGCGACCCGTCCCGCGATTGAACAGGTCATGTTCCGCGACCCGAAAGGCCGCAAAGGCAATACGTTGGAGCGCGAGCTTTATATCGTCCGTCGCCGGATCGAAAAACGCGTGATCGAGGCCGCCATCCCGAGCTTCTATGTTTGCTCGCTTTCCGTTCAGACCATTATTTACAAGGGCATGTTCCTCGCGGAGGACATTGATAATTTCTATCCTGACCTGAAGGATGAGCGCTTTATCTCCCGCGCGGCGATTTATCATCAGCGCTTCTCGACCAATACGTTCCCGTCCTGGCAACTCGCGCAGCCCTTCCGCATGTTGGCCCATAATGGCGAAATCAATACGCTAAAAGCCAATGTGAATCTGATGAAAAGCCACGAGATCAAGATGGCGAGTTCTGCCTTTTCTGACCGGGCGGAAGACGTCAAACCCGTCATTCAAAAAGGCAGTTCTGATTCTGCCGCGCTGGACGCTGTGTTCGAACTCCTCGTCCGGGCGGGCCGAACAGCGCCCATGGCGAAAACACTCCTGGTGCCCGAAGCCTATTCCAAACGTGGCGACCTCATGCCGGAGTCTTGGCGCTCGCTTTATGAATATTGCAACGCCGTGATGGAACCATGGGACGGTCCTGCCGCCCTCGCCGCCTATGACGGGCGTTGGGTCATGGCGGGTCTGGACCGCAACGGTCTGCGCCCCCTGCGGTATTCCCTGTCTTCTAACGGTATCCTCGCCGTCGGGTCAGAGACGGGCATGTGCCCGATGGACGAAGCCGACATTGTGCAGCGCGGCGCGTTGAAGCCGGGCCGGATGATTGCCGTCGATCTGGAAGAAGGCCGTTTCTATAATTCCACGGAAATCATCGACGAATTGGCGAATAAAAAGCCGTATAAAAAATGGCTCGAAAAATCGATTGATTTGGACGAAAAACTGGCCGGCCCGGAAGCGATCACCCTCAAAGGCGAAGAGCTCGCGCGGCGTCAAATGTCCTGCGGTCAAACGCTGGAAGATCTGGAACTCATTCTCTCGCCCATGGCCGAAACGGGTAAGGAATCGATTGGCTCTATGGGCGATGACACGCCGCTGGCCGTGCTGTCCGATATCTATCGCCCGCTGTCGCATTATTTCCGTCAGAATTTCAGTCAGGTCACGAACCCGCCGATTGACCCGCTTCGCGAAACCCGCGTTATGGGCTTGAAGACGCGGTTCCGCAATCTTCGCAATATCCTCGCCGAGGCCGGCACGCAGACGAAGGAAATGCTCGTCCTCGACAGTCCCGTCATGACGACGGGCATGTATGAGCGTTTCGTCAAACTGGTCGGGAAAAAGAAAGTCAAAGTCATCGACTGTACCTTTGACCCCGAAGCCGCCCTGCGCAAACCGGGCGGGCGAACGCTGAAAGCCATGCTCGCGCGGATCAAATCCGAGGCCGAAGACGCCGTGAAAGCGGGCGCTGAGAATATTGTATTGTCTGATGAGTTCACATCTGAGGGCAAAGCCGCCGCGCCCATGATCCTCTGCGTCGGGGCTGTTCAAACGCATCTTGTTGAACAAGGGCTGCGCTCCTCGTGCTCCATCATCGTGCGTTCTGCTGAATGTCTCGACACACATTATTTCGCCGTTCTGATTGGGGCAGGCGCAACGGCGGTCAACGCCTATATGGCGCAGGATTTGCTCTCGGACCGTGTCCGTCGCGGCCTGCTGGATATGTCGACAGATGAAGCCGTCGCACAATATAAGAAAGCCATCGAAGGCGGTCTGCTGAAGATCATTTCCAAAATCGGCATTTCGGTCATCTCCTCCTATCGCGGTGGGAATAATTTTGAAGCGCTCGGCCTCTCCCGCGCGCTTGTCGGTGAAAATTTCCCGGGCATGAAATCCCGTATTTCCGGCATCGGACTTGCGGGTCTGGAGATAAAAATTCTCGACGCGCATGAACGCGCCTATGATTCCAACGTCGTGCGCCTGCCTGTCGGTGGTCTCTACCGCGTACGGGCCAAGGGTGAACGTCATGCCTATCAGGCCGAGATGATCCACATGTTGCAGGAAGCGACGACTCGGGAGGATTACGAACTTTATCGTAAATATGCGAAAGTCGTGAACGGCCAAGCCCCGATTCAAATCCGCGATCTGCTGGACATTAAACCCGCAGAAGACGCCCTCCCCATGAGCCGCATTCAATCGGTGAATGAAATCCGCCGTCGCTTCTGCACGCCGGGCATGTCGCTGGGGGCGCTATCGCCGGAAGCCCACGGCACATTGAATATTGCCATGAACCGCATCGGCGCAAAATCGGTTTCCGGCGAAGGCGGCGAAGACCGGTCGCGTTATATTCCACTGCCCAATGGCGACAATATGAACTCTGCCGTGAAGCAGATTGCGTCAGGGCGTTTCGGCGTCAATGCGGAATATTTAAACCAATGTCGCGAGATTGAAATCAAGGTCGCCCAAGGTGCCAAGCCCGGCGAAGGCGGGCAATTGCCCGGCTTTAAAGTCACGGAACTCATCGCGAAATTCCGCAATGCGACTCCGGGTGTGACGCTCATCTCACCCCCGCCGCATCACGATATTTATTCCATCGAAGATCTGGCGCAATTAATTTACGATCTCAAACAGATTAATCCAACGGCCCGCGTCGCGGTCAAACTCGTCGCCAGTTCCGGCGTCGGGACAATTGCGGCGGGTGTGGCAAAAGCGAAAGCTGACACAATCCTGATCGCCGGTCATAATGGCGGGACGGGTGCGTCACCCAATACGTCGCTTAAATATGCGGGTATTCCTTGGGAGCTTGGCCTATCAGAGGCACATCAGGTTCTGACGCTCAATAACCTACGAGACAAAGTTACGCTCCGCACCGATGGTGGGTTGAAGACGGGCCGTGACATCGTGATAGCTGCGCTGCTCGGCGCGGAAGAATACGGTATCGGGACGCTCTCGCTCGTCGCGATGGGCTGTATCATGGTGCGGCAGTGCCACTCTAACACCTGCCCCGTTGGGGTCTGCGTGCAGGACCCTGCCCTGCGTGAGAAATTCACGGGCACGCCGGAGAAAGTCATCAATCTGATGACCTTCATTGCCGAAGATGTGCGCGAAATTCTCGCGCAGATGGGCTTTGAGACTCTGGATGAAATTATTGGCCGCACAGATCTGTTGGCACAGGTCAGCCGCGGCGCGGAAAATCTCGATGATCTTGATCTCAACCCTGTTCTCGCGCAGGTCGACAGCCTGCGTGTGATGGATAGTCGTGAGGGTCGCGTCGCGGTTCCTGATACGCTCGACCCACAGATTGTGGCGGATGCCAAACAACTCTTTGAGCGCGGCGAGAAAACCTATCTGACTTACGCCGTACAGAATGTGCACCGTGCGGTTGGGACGCGGACCTCCAGCCATATTTATCAGAAATTTGGCGCGGAAGGCTTGCCCGCCGGACATTTGACTGTGCGTCTGCGCGGCAGTGCAGGACAATCTCTCGGCGCCTTCGGGATGCACGGTCTGCGCCTCGTCGTGGACGGTGATGCCAATGATTATGTCGGCAAGGGTCTGTCAGGCGCGGAGATTATCGTCTCGCCGCAGGGCCGTACGCCGATTGATCCGCATGTCTCCGCCATTGTTGGCAATACCTGTCTCTACGGCGCGACCAAAGGGACGCTCATGGCGGCAGGTCGCGCGGGGGAACGTTTCGCTGTTCGAAATTCAGGTGCAGACGCCGTGGTCGAAGGACTCGGCACCAATGGCTGCGAATATATGACGGGCGGCACAGTCGTCGTACTCGGTTCTGTCGGCGATAATTTCGGCGCGGGCATGACGGGTGGCATGGCCTATCTCTATGACGAGGAAGACGCATTCGAAAAAGCCGTCAATCCGGACAGCGTCGTGTGGCAGCGGTTCGGTTCGGAGTTCTATGAGGAACAGTGCAAAGACTTGATCCGCAAACATGCGAGCCAGACAGGTTCAGAGTTTTCGAAGAAGATTCTGGCGGAATGGGATTTCGCACGGGGTAAGTTCTGGCAGGTCATTCCGAAGGAAATGCTGACTCGTCTGGATGTCCCGTTACAAGACGCGGCAGAATAGAATAAAAAACCCGCCTCGAGGCGGGTTTTTCTTTGAATTAGTTCGTTTCGATTTTGATACCGTCATCGAGGTCGATGGCCAAATCCGGTTGCTCACTCGGCGCGAACAGGAAATAGGCCAGAACGGCCACGGCAACCACAAGGCCACCTACGATAAGATAGAGGCCTTTTCCGCCTCCTGAATTGTCTGCCATATTATATATCCCCCTTATGGAATGTTTGGGCATATTCGTAACGCCGTATCCCACCTTAGGTTCCCCAAAGCTTGAAACAATCATAAATCAAGAAATGACAACCTTGTCATTTTTAATTCTCTCGCCTAGTCTTCCCGATAGAATGCCCATCAAGCCTGAATGGCGCGGGCGGATTGGAAGGGGACCTTTTGACACTATTACCCATTGGTAGACCTCCACGACGCGCAATCAAAATATCACGCAGGCGGATGTTGCAGATGGCTGCGGCGCTTTCCGTAGTGAGTGGCTGCGCGCCAAAGTCGACCAAGACTGCGGCGGTAGATGGGATTGCACCTTGGCCGTCTAACATAGCAGTACCTGAAGTCGACCATGCGGGTTACGGTCAATTCCCCGATTATTTTGAGATCGGAGAAGTCGGGCCGTGGCCGAAAATTCTATCCAATCAACATAAGCGGCAATTGGAGAAATTCGCCGATCTCATCCTGCCAGCAACAGAAACGGCCCCCGCGCCGTCGGACGTAGGGATAGCGGAATTCTTTGATGACTGGGTCTCCGCGCCCTACCCTTGGATGACGGATACGCGGCGGACGGTGCATCACGGCTTTGCGTGGTTAGATGCACAAGCGGAGTTGATGTTCAAAACTAAGTGGCTGGACCTATCGGACGCACAGGCCACTGAAATTCTGACCATGATGAGCGAATCCTCGCGCGAGAGCGGGCCCCTGACCCAGCCCGCCTGGATGTATAAGAACCTGCGTGAGCTGACGATTGGGGCCTATTACACGACGCCGGAAGGTGAAGTCGATTTGGGCCATGTCGCGGCGCAACCGCTGACAGGGGATTATCCCGGCCCGACGGGAGAGGCGCTGGATCATATGCGCGACCTTATTTTGTCATTGGATTTGGAGTGGGAGGATCTGCCCGTGGGACCTCCGCCCTATGACACATCCTATGCCTTCACGGGGGATGAGCCCAAATGACTAATGTCGTGAATGAAGACTATGATGTTGTTGTCGTAGGGTCCGGCGGCGGGGGTGGTATGGCGGCTTACCGTTTGACCGCATTGGGCGTGAAAGTCTGCCTCGTCGAACAAGGCCCGAACCAAGCCCCCGAAGACATCCCGATGTTCCAACGCAATGACGAAGCGCCACTGCGCGCGATTGGGACACCGGATAAAAATTGGGGTTATTTCGATAATGGCATTTGCGGCACGTGGCTGCCGGACCAACCTTATACGTCGGATGAAGGCGTGGATTTCTCATGGTATCGCGCGCAAGTGGTGGGCGGCCGCACAAACCATTATGCGCGCCACAGTCCACGCATGGGGCCATATGATTTTATTCAGGGCGACCTCGACGGTCTCTCCCCCAATTGGCCTGTCGCATATGACGAGATGAAACCCTATTATGACGCGACAGAAGCCGTGGTCGGGATTAGCGGCGTGAATACGGGGATGTTTAATCATCCCGGAACGCCGGAGGATATTCTCCAACCCGCTATCGCGCCCCGCGCCTATGAGCTTCTCATGATGGCGTCTGCGCGGAAAGTCGGCGTGCCCGCTTTCCAGCGTCATAATGCTATTCTAACGCGGAACCTCGGTGACCGCTTGGCCTGTTTTTATGCGACGCCCTGTATGCGCGGCTGTTCCATTGGCGCGGCGTTTTCCAGCTCGACCTCCCTCATCCCGTTGGCGGATAAGACGGGCAAACTGACCATCGTGACGCGGGCCAAGGTCTGCACGGTGGAAACGGGTGCAGATGGTAAGGCGACGGGCGTGACCTTTGTCGACACGCAGACGGGCGTGGAGGGTCGCATAAAAGCGCGGGCCGTCGTCCTCGCCGCGAGTGCCTGCGCAACGGCGCAAATCCTGCTGACCTCTGGTAAGGCCGGTTCAAAAGACGGGCTGGCCAACAACTCCGGGCAAGTCGGTCGCAACCTGACCGATACACCAGCCGTGCGCGTGACGGGGAAGTTTGCAAGCTTGGAAAACCGTCCACGCTATGACGAGTTTGGCGCGAATATGGACCACGTCTATATGCCGTGGTGGGGATATGAAGCGCAGAAAAAAGGCGTCATGGATTTCCCGCGTGGCTATCATATCGAAGTCGGACAGGGCTTCCGCGACGCGCCGGAGCTCAATGCCATGCAGCAATATTCCGACCGGAACGGCTTGGCCTTTGGCGCGGGACTGCGCGACGACATCCGCCGCCATTGGGGTAGCTTTGTCTATCTGGACGGGCGTGGGGAGATGGTCGCGAATGAAAAGTCCTATTGCGCGTTAGATTCCGAGATGAAGAATAAATGGGGCTATCCCGTCCTGCGCTTTTCCTTCGAGTGGTCTGATTACGAATATAATCAGATCGAACATATGCAGGAGACATTCTCAACCATTATCGAACGGGCGGGCGGCGAGGTCGTCTCCGGCCTCGGCGCACCGAAAGACGAGATCAGCAAACCCGGCGGAATGGTGCATGAAGTCGGCACGACACGGATGGGGACAGACCCCGACGCGACTGTTTGTAATCCGTTCGGCCAATGTTGGGATGTGGACAATCTTTACGTCATGGATGGGGGCGTCCTGCCGACAAACCCCCATAAAAATCCAACGCTGCATATTATGGCGCTGGCTTACCGGAACAGTGAAAATCTCGCCGAACGTCTCCGCAATGGCGAGATTTAATTAATTTAGCGCGCCTTTAACGCCGCTGCGAGGTCGTCCGCTTTCGCCTCTTTCAAGGCCGCGCAGAGCTCAATCGACTCCAGCGTTTGCATCAGCGAGCGCTCATAACCTGGCATGAGTTCCGCATTGGCCGTCATGAAGTCACGGACCTCATTGCGCCCCTCAATCGAGCAGAAATTACGACCCGCACCCGGCAGGCCGCCCTTGCGGACATCCGGCACTTTTGCGACGTAAGTTGAAAGGTTCGCCTTGAACCAATCCCACGTCCGATCACCGAATTTATCGGAGGCGAGCAAGCCGTTCAGCACAGTTCCCGCCTGACGACCCGTCAGGGGGCTGTCTTCCGCGAGGACGACATCGGCCAGCAACATTTCATAAACAGCTTCATCCTGCGTCGAGGCGAGCGCACCAGCTGCCGCGCCTTTTTCCAGCGAAGACCCATTCTTCGCCATGTTGAGCAAGGGCTCATAGGCAGGCTTGCCGATCTTACGCATCGTTTCGCGTAAGGACAGACCCAACATATTCGGCGCGAGTTTGGATTTATCCGCCTCGCCTTCCAGACCCAGATATTGAATGCCGCGCTTGACCATAAGGTTCTGGATTTCCTGATCCTTGCCGGTGCGCGCGAGGAGGCTGGCAAGGGTCGGCGCGAGGAGATTGCCCTCCACCGTATCCGTGCCGACAATGCGTTTATAGCGGTCCTTATACATCGCCCGCACATTGCGCGCGACATCATCGCGGCTGCCCTCCGGCAGCTCTGACGCCATGAACCCAATCAGACGTGTGGAACCCGACGCGACGTCATATTCGGGATGGGCGGCAAAGGCCGCCATACCGTCGAGGAAGACATCCGCTTCGACCTCGCCTGCACGGAAAGCGGCGACGAGACTGTCGAGTGTGACGAGGGCTTCGCGTGTATTTAATTGATCGAGATTGTCGATAAGCGCCGCCCAGCCCGCTGTGTCCAATGTGAAACGGTAATAACCCGCACCATCGGCATTCGGCATGATATAGGCGGGACAGGTTTTATAACGGTTTGGAACCGTCATCACACTGGAGGTGTCTTTGACAAGGTCACATGACTTAGCCTTGGCTTCGCCTTGCGTTGTGGACAGGCAAACGGGAATTTGCCAACTCTGCCCCTGTTTCGTCGCAGACCCAAGCGGGGCATAACGCGATTGCGAAATTTCGACTTTCGTATCAGAATTTCCATCCTCACATGTGGCTTCGACTTTAATCAACGGCAATCCCGGCTGATCAACAAAGCTCTTCATCGCGTCGACGACATCCGCATTGCCGGACCCATCCGCGATGGATTGGAAGAAATCATCGCCTGTGGCGACATCATCGGCATAGCGGTCCATGTGCAGGCGGACGCCTTT
Source organism: Litorimonas sp. WD9-15 (assembly GCF_050271975.1). Classification (NCBI taxonomy): domain Bacteria; kingdom Pseudomonadati; phylum Pseudomonadota; class Alphaproteobacteria; order Maricaulales; family Robiginitomaculaceae; genus Litorimonas; species Litorimonas sp. WD9-15. The sequence continues at coordinate 1,216,944 of NZ_CP189850.1, read as the reverse complement.
TTGGAACGCCTCTTCACCGAGATAGCTCTCAAACATGGACAGCACGCCGCCGCCCTTGCGGTAGGTAATGCCGTCAAATTGATCCATGACATTTTCAGATCGGGCCAGCGGTTCGCGGACTTTGCGGGTCGTGGACAGCGTGTCAATATTCATCGCGCCTAGGGATGCATTGAGGGTCACGCGGTCATAATTCGCCTCCGGATAGGCAATATCGATCGCCTTATTCCCCATCCACGTCGCGAAGGCCTCATTCAACCAGATGTCTTCCCACCAAACGGGGGTGACGAGATTACCGAACCATTGATGCGCAAGTTCGTGAGAATGCACACGGTCATAGGCGCGGCGTTGGGAAAGCGGGGAATCCTCATCCATGAGGAGCAGATATTCACGGTAAACAATCGCGCCCGGGTTTTCCATCGCGCCAAAGGCATATTCCGGCGCAGCAATCAGATCGAGTTTCTCATAGGGATAAGGAATCCCGAAATATTCCTCCAGCGCCGTCAGAATGGGTTCTGTGCCAGCGAGTGCGAAGTCGAGATTTTCACCCTCGCCCTTTGCCGCAATCGCGCGCAGCGCCAGCGGTGTCTTGCGCACTGAATTTGGCGGGATCGTGCCGAAATCATTCATCTCATATGGACCAACGGCGAAAGCAATCAAATATGTCGGCAGCGGACGGGTTTGCGCAAAATTATGCGTCGTCCAGGCCCGGCCATCCTCGCCTTCACCATCCGCGACGCCCGTTTTCGGTGTGTTGGAAATGACGACATTGTCCGACGGCGACGTGATAGAGAGCGTGAACGGGACTTTGAATTTCGGTTCATCAAAACTCGGGAAAGCTTCACGTGCGCCGAGTGGTTCGAACTGCGTGACGATATAGGCATCATCGCCGCGCTTGACCTGATAGGCGGAATTTAAGTTCTGGTTATAGGGCGTCTCGTAATTCAGCGTGATGGTCGCCATACCATTCGGCAGTGCCTCTGCGGAAATGAGTTTCGCAAGACCGGACGGCGCATCTTCCAACGGAACCGCCTCGAATGTCAGGTCCATCGTCGTGCCATCTGTATAGGCGATAGAGGCGGAGGAAACCGTCATTTCCTTGGCGTGAATCCAGACCTGCTCACCCGCATCTTTCATCTCGACATCAATCGCGACGGTGCCGGACATCGTGTCCGCTTGCGGATCAATCGTCATGTCGATGCGATATTCGCGCGGGATGGCCGTTTCGGGGAGCTGAGCATGCGGAATCTCCGTACCCGCTTTCGTCACAATCTCGGTGACCTCGGGTGTCTTCACCTCCGGTGCATCCGAGGCGGGCTGGCAGGCCAATAAGAGCACGGCTGTACTGGCCGCCGCCAATAATTTAGAAAGTCGCATGGTCAAATTCCCGATTTGTCAATTTTCTCGCGCCTAACCTATTTCAACAGGCAAGACATTCCAATTCGCAAGCACATTCCGACAAAAATCAATCTCGCCTTTACAAAAGTTATGCTATAACACTATCCGAATGAGTGCGAATGGCGACATATCAGAGGCGGACCTCAAGGTCACTGCAGACGACCGCTTTGACCAGCCCAACCGGCGTGGGCGTCCCGGTCGTCTGCCGCCGGATCATTCTGCCATTATCACACGCCGGATCACAGCCCTCGCCGTGGGCTTGGGGCTTTTCATGGCGGTCGGGAAATTCTGGCTTTGGGGACAGACGGGATCTGTCGGTATTCTCGCATCCCTCGTGCATTCCGCGCTGGATATTTTCGGAGCGGTTGCAAGTTTCATTGCCGTGCGGTTTGCCGTGCGGAAACCCAACGGGAAATACCGGTTTGGCTTTGGCAAGGCGGAAAGTTTTTCCGCCGTCTTCCAAGTTTGCCTGATCGTCTTTGCAGCCTTCCACCTTCTGGAGGAAGTCGTCGGCCATATCGGGCATAGCCACGGCGTCACGCAATCCGGTCCCGCCATTATGGTGCTCGTCGTCTTTATTGCCCTCACACTCTGGCTGATTATCGCGCAGAGCTGGGCCATTCGTGCGACGGGGTCGATAGCCGTGCGCGGTGATCGCGCGCATTATATGGCGGACCTTCTCGCCAATATTTTCGTCATTATCGGTATCGCACTGGCCAGTTATACAACGCTGACTTGGGCAGACTCCGTTGTCGGTGGATTGATGGCGATCTGGCTGCTCTTCACAGCGGTGCAAATTGCCCGACTCGCCTGGGCGCAATTGATGGACCGTGAGTTAAATGAGGATGAGCGCCGCACGATTGCCCGCCTCGCCATGTCGAATAAGGCCGTTCGCGCCGTGACAGAGTTGCGGACCCGTGCCTCAGGCCCACATTTGCACATACAGATGCGTCTGGATTTGGACGAAACACTCTCCTTGTCAGACGCTCATGATATTATTCTGGCCGTAGAGAAAGATATTATGACGGAATTTCCGGCGGCGGATATTCTTATCCATCCTCATCCGGCAGGGTGTGGGCATAGTCACGGAAACAAGCGATTCCAGAAACTGGGCGAAGTCTCCCCGTAACTTCCAATTAACCACGCGTCTTAAAGATTCATTTGCCATGTTTCGACTAAGACCTGTCGGATGCGTACGCTTTACCATTTTCCACTCCACCCGCCCTCCCGCATGGCGCGGATCGCCTTGGCTGAAAAAAAGCTAAAGGTGAAAGAGATCATCATTGATCCGTGGTCACCTGAGCCTGAATTTTTAAACCTGACGGCAGAAGGCGCACCGCCCGTTCTTGTCGACCTGACGCAACACGGAACACTCACGATTAGCGGGGCGCGGTCTATTACTGAATATGCGAATGACGGATCGAAACGAAACCCTCTCCTCTCAGAGGACCCGTTTGAACGTGCCGAGGCCCGCCGCCTCTGCGCGTGGTTTGACACGCGGTTCACGGAGGAAGTGGACAGCTACATTCTGGCCGAGAAAATCGAACGGGCCGTCCTGTCACAAACGCAGTTTGATGTGGGGGCCGCAGATCCGGACGTCCTGCGCGAGGGTCGGGCGAATCTGGATGATCACCTGACATACCTTACAACCCTATTGGAAAAGCGGGACTGGCTGGCCGGACGTCGCTATTCCCTCGGCGATATTGCGGCAGCGGCACATCTCTCCTGTCTTGATTTTTTAGGGGAGATTAGCTGGCGGGACCGGCCGATTTTGAAAGAGTGGTACCAAAAAGTTAAATCCCGCCCGGCCCTGCGTGGCCTGCTTGGGGATCGGGTCGCGGGGCTGCGCCCACCGCGGCATTATACCGATCTAGATTTCTGATTTGGGTTTCGGGAGACGGAGTGTTAGGCAGACATTCTAACTCAACAGGGCTTTATTTCGTGAAATCTTTACTTGCTTCCGCCGTCATCGCAACGGGTCTTTCATTTGCAACACTAGCGCCCTCTCCCGCCTGGGCGCAGTCTTCGACAAATGCACAGATCGAAGCCCTCAATGAGATGGTCGCGTGGACGCAGGCGTCTGCGCAAATTCAAACGGACCTGATGTCTCTTTTCAGTGCCGATATGATGGGCGAAATGTATGCTGTGCTCAATGCCGGTGATATGGACGAAATCGCGCGGTTTGGGCAACGGTTTGAAGCGCAACGCCAAGCGGTTCTCACACGCGCGGAACAACAGATGAATGCGCTGCCGAAACCTGAAAGATGGAATATCGACCCCAGCCTCTTCTCGCGTCAGGAAAGTGCGACTTACCGCGCGGCGCTGGGGCAATATAATTCCATGCAAGAGACCTATGACGAATATGCCAAGATGTCGGGCGGTATGTCAGACATGTTCATCAATCTCGAAACAATGGATGAGGATGCCCTTTTGCAGCTGCAGCAGGTTCAAGTACGAAGTTCCATCCGTATGATCGAAATCGAAAACCGCCAAATTGACGGCTATCTCATTGCAATTGAGCCTGAAAACCCGAACCACCAATTCCAGAAGGTCGTCAAACAATTTAATATTGCCACGATTCCGGAAATCGAATGGTCAGCGGAAGCCAATACTGACCTGGCCACACGCCAGAGCTATGGCCGGGAGATGCGGGATGCACTCCTTCCTATCGGTCCCCTGATTCGCCAAGGCCGCGCCAACATGGTGCGCCAAATTGCAGATTTGGAAGCGGCGGGGCGTGGTGCACTTTCGCCTGCGGATGCAGAGCTTTTGCCTAAAGTGATTCGGCTCTATGAGAGTTTTGAGGAGACGTTCGATATTGAAGAAAAAATCCTGACCTCTTCGATGAGCAGTGCGCGGCTCTATTTATCCGATGAAAGCGATGACGCGATTTCCGCGCGGATTGACGAAAATGATCTGGCCTTTTTCGCACTCTTGGAAGATCGCGCCAGAATATTCGACGCCCGCCTCTCTATGCTTGAATAGACGTGGCGTCCGGGCTTCCGAATAACCCACTGAAAAGACTAACGCAGCGCGCCGAAAAGCTTGGCTTCACGCGCCCGTATATCGTTGATCTCGACAGGTTTGGTGAGCAGCCCGGGCAGCATCTGCAAGAGGCGATTGCGCGAGGCCATCATGCCTCCATGACCTGGATGGAGGAGACGGCCTTTCGTCGGTCCCACCCACGAAACCTCTGGCCGGAGGCGCAATCGGCGATCGTGCTCGGTATGAATTACGGACCGGAAACAGATCCAATGGCGAGTCTTTCGCAGCGTGACTGTGGTACAATTTCGGTTTATGCGCGCGGCCGTGATTATCATGATGTGATGAAGGGCCGGCTGAAAGAACTAGCGGGTCTGCTCGCGCGGGATACTGGCGAGGATGTTAAAATTTTTGTTGATACCGCGCCTCTCATGGAGAAGCCCCTCGCCATGGCGGCGGGCCTCGGCTGGCAGGGAAAACATACAAATTTGGTAAGCCGTGAATTTGGCTCTTGGCTCTTTATCGGGTCTATATTGAGCGCAGCGAAACTTGCGCCGACACCGCCCGAACTTGATCATTGTGGCTCTTGCCGGGCCTGTTTGGATATTTGTCCGACAGACGCGTTTCCAAGCGCTTATCGACTGGATGCGCGGCGCTGCATCTCCTACCTGACGATTGAACATGAGGGTCCGATTGAAGAAGGACTTCGCGCTAGGATGGGCAACCGTATCTATGGCTGTGATGACTGTCTCGCGGTCTGTCCTTGGAATAAATTCGCCCAAGTCGGGCGGGAAACTAAACTCGCCGCACGGGAGGATTTGAACGCCCCTAATCTGGCAGAGCTTTCCCGTCTTGGGGAAGACCGTTTTCGCTCAATGTTTTCGGCTTCTCCAATCAAGCGGATTGGCTGGACACGATTTTTACGAAACGTACTCTATGCGATTGGGAATAGCGGACAGCGTGATCTGGTCACTTTAGCCAAAGATTATTCTGGTGACGAAAGGCCTGTTATTCGCGACGCGGCGAGTTGGGCCATCTCGCAGTTAAATAAATAAATTTATAAATTACAATCTTGGGTTAGTTTCCCCCAGAGGTTGAATTCGCCACACGCTTGGGATGCGTGAGAGCAAAGTAACACCTCAACCAAAATTGAAGAGCAGGGAAAAGCTCGGCTTTGCCGATAAGCCCGCAACCCGTCCCCTTTCCAAATCCATGATCCGGCTGTGTATCTTTGGATATTTAATTTGGCTCTGCTTGGATGTCCGAGACGCCGTTACCGGATTATTTGCAACAATGGCCTGGGTCAGCGTGGTATTCGCCCTGTTCAGGGTTGCGGCAGTCATCACACCGAAACCGAAATCAGCGGGTCTGGCAGAACTCACCTCTGACCTACCGCATTACTCTGTGCTCGTGCCCCTGTTCCATGAGGCACAGATGGTCCCGCACCTGATGGCCAGCCTCGCGCGGTTAAAATATCCGATTCATAAACTCGATATTGTTTTAATTACGGAAGCTGTCGACCCTTTTACAACGACGGCTGTTGCGAAAGCCCTCCACCCGCCATTCCGCCAAGTCGTCGTTCCAAAGGGCACACCGCAGACCAAACCGCGGGCCTTGAATTATGCGTTTCAATCCTGCCGCGGCGAATATGTGACAATTTACGATGCAGAAGATCGTCCCCATCCCGATCAACTTCTCGCCGCGATTGGCGCCTTTCGGGTCCGACCCGACTGGGCGGCCGTTCAGGCACCGCTGGATTATTTCAACGATCGGGATAATTGGCTGACGCGCCAATTTGCTTTGGAATATGCGGCGCTGTTTCACGTCTGGGTCCCGTTCCTGACACGGCTTGGGCTCCCCTTCCCATTGGGCGGAACATCCAACCATATGCGTCGCGCCCCTTTGGATGCTGCCGGCGGGTGGGACGCCCATAATGTGACCGAGGATGCGGACCTGTCTTTTCGCCTCGCCGCGCACGGTCATAAAATCGGTTATATCCATCCGCCGACACAGGAAGAAGCCGTCTCTATCCTGCGCGATTGGCGATATCAGCGCGCACGGTGGATTAAAGGTTACATCCAGACCTGGGATGTTCATATGGCCTGCGCCTTTGCGCCGGGTGGCTGGGCGGGATTGAAGCGATTCTTCACGCTCCAACTCACCCTCGGCCTGACTCTTTTATGCGTTTTATTCTATACACCGGTCGTCGTCGGGCTGGCTCTGCTAGCCGCCGTCATGTGGTGGATCGGGACACCGATTGAGATTGGTCCCATTTATGGCGGAACCTTTTTCGTCTCCATTACGATTGGCTGCCTCATCGGAGCCGTTGGCGCCATTCGTAGCGGAAAGGATCACCTGATTGCATCTTCGCTTTTCATGCCTATTTACTGGACACTTCTGTTTGAGCCCACATTGCGTGCGTTTAGGGAGATGCGAACAAAGCGATTCCACTGGCACAAAACCCGACACGGGGTCAGTCGAACCGTTCCCGAAGATCAAACGCAGATTGCGCAGCAAGAGGCCATACAGACTCATCATGACACCCGCTCAAGATCTCACGATTAGTCTGATTGCCGTTGCCGTCTGTGCGGGACTAGCCATTTTGGGCATGCGCAATAATTTCAAGGAAAAGCACGATATCCGACCGCATCGTCCGCCTTGGATGGTGATCTCCCTCGGCTCTATTGCGGTCGGATTCATGGTTGTGGTTCACATCGCCAATCTCTTGGGATTTGAAACGGGTAACCGTTAGTCAATCGGCGTCATGGCTTCTTTCGAACGGGAGAACACATTATGCGCATCCCAGACCGGCTTCCGGCCCATCAGGACTGAGAGCAAGAGCGAGAGAGCCACACCGGAGATCAAGGTGATCGCCATCATGTGAATATAGTGCAGATCAATATTCGCCTCACCGAACGGGTTGGTTGCCCAACCGTAGAATGCGACGCCATAGAGAACGCCCAAGATCATGGCGTAAGGATTTACATTGCGGAATAACAGCCCGACGATAAAGGCCGAGAGGATCGGCATGGACAGCAACCCATAAAGACGCTGGACCAAATCAATAATCGAATTTTCAGGATTATTGAAAATCGGGATCATCGCAAACCCGAGCAGCACCATGGCGATTGACACCCAGAGGGACAATTTGCGCACATTTGGTTTCTTATTCACATAGGTCTCGTGAATATCCATAACCCAGAGCGCCGCAGACGCGTTGAGGATGGAGTTAAATGTCGTCAACACCGCCGCCGCAATGGCAGCTGCGAATGCACCCGACAGGAAGGTCGGCAGGATATCGCCAACTAGACGGCCATAGGTCGTATCGCCAATATCGCCATAGAGCTTAAATGCCACGATCCCCGGCAAAACAATGATCGGTGGAATGATGAGCAAGCGAATGCCTGCAGCGGCCAGAATACCCTTTTGCGCCTCCTTAACCGAAGGCGACGCCATAGCGCGTTGGGTAATGGTCTGGTTTGTCGACCAATAAAACATCTGGATGAACAACATGCCGGTAAAGAGCGTCGCAAAGGGAATATCACTCTCCGGAGACCCGATCAGGGTCAGTCGTTCTTTCGGAATACCCGAGAAATCCCAGCCAATTGTATTGAGCGCAATAATGGTAACGGTGATCGCCAAACCCAATAGGAGAATACCTGAGAATGTGTCCGAAACCGCGACCGCTCTCAACCCGCCAAAAATCGCATAGGCAGAGCCCACAATCGCAAACAGCGCCGCGACGATATAAAGATTTATATCTAAACCAAAAAGGTTGAGCATAAAGAGCGAGCCGCCATAAAGGATCGCGGGCAGGAAGATGAAAATATTCCCGAGTAGGAAGAGAATGGAAATCAACGCCCGAATATGTGGGTTGTTAAAGCGTCTCTCCAACAATTCCGTCGTCGTCGTACAATTATATTTATAATAGACCGGAATGAAGATGAAAGTCAGCATCATCAATCCGACGACGGCGGCCAATTCCCACCAGGCCAGCAGCGCCATTTGCGCGCCGTTCATACCGACAAGTTGATCTGTAGAAAGGTTGGTAAGTGTGATCGAGCCTGCCACAAAATACCATTTCAGGCCGCCCCCCGCGAGGAAATATTCCTGCTCACCATTTGTGCCTTCGCCGCGCGTGCCGCTGCCCCGGCAGAACCACCATGTGAGAAAACCGATTAGCGCGCTGATGCCGAAAAACACCGCAAACTGCGTTACATTTAATTCCATCGGTTTCCCCTTTGCTTCGTTTTCGAAGTCGTTGAATAAATTGGTTAGCCGTCCGCCCTGCGAAATACAAATAGGTGAGAACTGAAATCCCCATCATCCATATATCGCACGCCCGGTGTTTTCTCGCCCACGGCCACTTGGGGCATAGGCATCCCGCTCTGCATGAGGGCATCCCCGCGGTAATTTTCGTCGCTATCTTCCAGATGGTAATCGGCGGACGGGTCCAAACCGACGAGGTGGGCGCGACGGAAGGGCAGGTTCGGCGCGGAGAGAATATGGAAATAGGCGAGATAGATAGTGCTCCCATCGCGCGTCGTATATTGCCACGCGACTTCATTTGCGGTCTTTTTGACGCGGTCAAAGGTCCCGCCGATCATGTCATCGGCTGTCGCCTTGGCGAAGGCCATATAATCTATGACCTCGTCTTTATGCGTTTCAATATCCGCTTCTGACAAAGAGACGCCGCGGGCGGCGCAGAATACACCTGCCATGAAACGGGTCTTCACCGATGTCACGCGCCCATTTTGATGGTTGGGGGATGGCCCGATATAGGCGGCCGTGACATCCAGCGGGAAGAGATGTGACGCCCCGCCAATAATGGACAGACGCGCAATCGGATCGCACATATCGGAAATCCATCCCTGCGGCATGTAGGACAACATACCGAGATCAAAACGGTTGCCGCCGGAGGCACAGTTCTCAAACAGGACATCCGGATAAGCAGTCGTCAGACGGTCGAGCAATTTATATAGGCCCAACATATAACGATGCGAGGTTTCGCGTTGGCGGTTTCGGGGAAGCGCCGCGCTCCCAACCTCCGTCATATTGCGGTTCATATCCCATTTTACATAATCCACATCGCCGCAGGACAGGATCGCATCGATTTCATTATAGAGGTAATCCTGAACATCTGACCGTGAGAGATCAAGCGTCAGTTGATTGCGTCCCAAGGATGAAACCCGGTCCGGCACGTGTAAAATCCAATCGGGATGTTTTTCAAATAATTGACTGCGGGGATTGACCATTTCCGGCTCAAACCAAATCCCGAATTTCAGTCCTTTGGCTTTCACTTTCGCCGCCAGCGCGGGAATACCGGAGGGGAAGCGAGCCTTATCCGCCCGCCAATCACCCAGCGATGTCGTGTCATCCTGCCGGCCTTCGAACCAGCCATCATCGAGGACCAACATATCGACGCCGATCTCTACGGCCTTATCCGCAAGATCGAGGACTTTGTCCTCATCCACATCGAAATAAGCGGCTTCCCATGTATTTAAATAGGTCGGACGCGGCACGTCGCGGAACCGCTCAGGCGTCACACACGCGCGAATAAATCTATGCCAATGATGGGAGAGCTTACGCAAACCCTCACCGGAATAGGCGTGTAGGGCCTCCGGCGTACAGAAATTTTTTCCGGGTTTGAGACGCCAGTGGAAATTAAACGGATTAATACCTGCCAGAACGCGAGCATCTTCAAACTCGCCCTTCTCAACGGAAATCGCAAAATTCCCGGAATAGAGCAGCGTCGTACCGTAACACTTTCCGTAATCCTCAGTCGCCCCTTTTTGAAGGACCGCAACATAAGGATTATGCGCCGCGCTGGATGTCCCGCGCGCACTGTCGGAGACGAACCGTCCCTGCGGGAGGTCGATACGTTCCTCATTAAATTCACGCGCCCAAGTCCCGTGGAAATGTTGAATTTCGTAATCACCCGAGGGAAGATCCAACGCGGAAGAAAACGCGTGCTGCAACTGTATTTCTTGTTTGCCCAAATTCCTGAATTTCGCGGATCGCGCGATCACGCCATGATCCGCCCAGATCGTGTAATAAAGCTCGACGCGTAGCTTATGGAGACGATCTTGCAATGTGATGATAAGCGTCTCTGACTCGCCTCCTCTGGCAGACGGGAGCTTTTTTAGGCGGGGTTTCTCTTTGACGATTTTATGCTTTTTATAATGCAGGGAAAAAATCGTATTCCCATGCGCATTCCGACCATGGACGGCGGGAAACCGATAATCCGATGTTCCAAAGCCCGGATATTCCTGCGGCGTATCCGAAAGGGAATAATGTTTCCCCCCCTGAAAGGTCGAGGCCACATGCCGGATTGTGCGGCGGTGATGAACCGCCACATTTAACGGGTCAGAGAGCGCACCGCCAAAATGGAGGTGTTCTAATATTCCTTCGGCGGAGACACGAAAGACATAGGATAAATGTGCATTTGAGAGCGCAAATGTCAGATCATCGGAAACAGTAATCAGGGCTGTCATGATTTAGCGGTCAACCTCAATATCTAGCGGGCAAAAAAAGAGCGGCTTACCGCCGCTCTTCGCATATTAGAGTGTGACGTGTCAGCTTAGAAAGCTGCGCGTGCACCGATTGTGAAGCGGCTGCCTGTATCTTCATATGTCAGGAGGCGGTTCTCAAAGCGCGAGAAGTCACGTGTGTCTTCGTCGAGAATATTGATACCCTCTGCAAAGATTTGGAATGTGTCATTGATGTCATAGGCAGCAGACGCATCCAACTGACCATAAGCTTCACGCTCACGCGGTTCGCCCTGATCTGAGAAGGCTGCGACCAAGAACTCATCACGGTAGTTATAGGTCACACGTGCCTGGATCGGGCCTTTTTCATAGAAACCACTAATGTTGAAAGAGTGGGGTGACAATCCGTTATAATCCAGATCGGAATTTCCTGAACCTTCGGCACGGTCAATAGAGCTATCAACATATGTGTAGTTAATGGCCGCACCGAAGCCGTTCTCAAAAGCTTTTTGCAAGGCCGCTTCAATACCAACAATGCTACCGGTCTCGCCGTTACGTGTCCGTGTATCGAGGAAGGTGACATCACGTGTGACATCGGTTCCACCCGGGTTGGAGGCGTTACCTGCCGGGAAGACGACTTGTCCCGGAACAGGTAGAGTTTGCGATTCCAAGAAATTATCGAAACTTTTGTAGAAACCCGTCACACCAAAGAAGCTGAGGTCATCCATATACCATTCAAAGGCTGCATCGAAGTTTGTGGATTCGAAAGCTTCGAGGTTCGGGTTACCACCTGTTGATGTCGGTGCATTTGCACGTCCCCCAAACTGGTTCGCGACACCCAGCGCCGTCAGCGTTGGACGCGTAACAGTTTTAGACGCTGCGAAACGCACAATCTTATCTTCCGTGACATCAAATTTGATATTCGCGGATGGCAAGACATTCGTGTAGCTGTTCTCGATCGTGATATTTGTTGGATCGGCAAAAATCGGAATAAGTTGTGTATCGCCATCAGATTCACGGAACTGGGTCACGGGCTGATCCACACCGGAACTGGATGTTTCAGTATGCGTCACACGGAGGCCGAAATTTGCGGAGAAAGGAATGGCGCCCAATTGCTTGTCGAGCCATGCCGTATTGAAGAAGACGGATGTGACTTCTTCATCAACCGCAAAACTACCCGCCGGGTTAAATTCCGGATCATAGAAACCAAGGAATGAGTCCGTCGCGTCGCGCCGCGCGCGAAGCTCTGCGTCCGACAGAGCCCCGCGACCGGACCGGTTCGGATCAGAAATCGCCGCATCAGAATTAAGCTGACCAAAGGCATCTTCGAATGTCGCCGTTAGGAAATTAAGGGGAATACCGTCACGCCCACTGACACCGCTTAGGAAACCGTCCAGATTAACCTGACGCAGAATGCTGTCATCAAAATCTGTCGCATATCCACAATAGGCACAGAACACGCCGCCACCTTGGGTCGGGGAGAAGTTGTCAAACAAGTCGCGGGACTTTGTACGATCCGAATAGGACGCGCCAACAGTGATAATTTCCTCACCGGTTTTGGACTCCCAGTCCAATTTCCCTTTGGCTTCAAAAACCTCGTCATCAATGACTGTCCGGTTGACGTTCACAAAGTGAAGGCGTTGGATGGAGGGGTTTAGTGTATTTGTGAGGTTTGTAATCGTTGTCAGGTCATCACCATCAGGCAGTTGAATCAGAGGTGATGTCGGCGCAAGGGCACCCAAAACAACAAATGGGTTGATACCGTCACGTTCGGCTTTTGACGTCGAAACATCAAAATTCGCAGTGAGGCGATCATTTAATTCCCAATCCAGATTAGCACCGATAAGATAAGTTTCCGCTTCGCGATTAGCTGATGTCAGCACGTTATCGTTCTGTGACGGACCTGTCGTCAACCCGGGGTTACGACCCAAGAAATCCAATCCCGGACGAGAGAAAGATGTGACTGTACCGTTCGCATCAACGACCGGATCAATGAATGGCGGGCTGAAAAAGCCGGAGAACTGACGATCAAAAGAGCTGACATTAAATTCTGTGTAGAGACCATCAACCGTTAAAGTGACAGCGTCTGTCGGTGCAAACTGAACGGTACCATTGGCTGTCAGACGTTCACGCTCTTGCGTGTCACGGCTAACAATTGCTTGTTGTTGAACACGCGTACCGGCCGGCAGCGACTCAACATTGTCAGCATCAGTCAAGCCTGTTGCACCCGCAGTTCCTGCACCACCTGTATTGATGAATGGTGCACCGGAACGCTCAGAGAAACCACCTGTCAGGACACGGTCGCGTTGTGAACGGCGGTCTGAATAAGACAAACCACCTGCAACACCGATTGTGTTATCTTCGTTTGTCCAAGAGCCAACTAAAGACCCTTCTGGTGAAATTTGATCACGTAGCGTGTCATAAGTACCGGAGAGAGACGCTGCGAAATTCGTACCCGGACGCTCTAGCGGACGGTTCGTTACGATATTAACCAAAGCGCCAATCCCACCTGACTGACGGGACGCATCCGGCGTTTTGAAGACTTCTGCGCGCTGAATAATGTCGGAGGAGAGTACGTCAAATGAGAATTCACGACCGTCATTATCTGTTGCGATTGTACGGTCATTAATCGTGACCACGTTGAATTCCGGCCCAAGACCCCGAACTGTGATGAACTGCCCCTCACCGCCGGACCGGTCAATTGCGACACCCGTAATACGCTGAAGGCTTTCAGCGATATTTGTGTCGGGGAATTTACCAACATCTTCTGCCGAAATGGCATCGACGATGGAATCAGAATTACGCTTCACATCGAGTGATTGTTCGAGCGAGCTGCGAATACCTGTTGCAATGACGACATCGTCGCCTGCGGTTTGCGCCATAGCAGGTAAGGACGCGACCATTGCGAATGCGCCTGCGGAACAGGCCAAAATTGTTTTTGTGGATTTCATTTTCGATTCCCTCAGATGTTTTCGCCCGTTATTTTTATCGGGTCTTCTATACTTTTTATTCATGTGCCTGTCCGTTTTCGAACGGTCAAGATAGAAAAATGTTGTTTTTCGAACATTGTGACAAATTAGCATCATGACATCGCTGTCATTTGCCACTCAAACATTTCGGTATCGAATATTTCCGGACATAGTGGATTTACGGAACAGATGCACGGAATCATAATGTGGCCTGATTTAAACGAGCCTCATAAGCGCCCTCAGACGTGTTATCGCACGATAAGTCTTTACAAGCTCAATAAACCTAATCCTCGCAGACATGTACGTCTGTATCGGACTCTCGACAGAGGGTTTTATATTTTTCACTCAAGGGCGCGTCTGTGACGAGTGCATCAACATCGCGCAAATGCCCGGTCCGATTCATCGCCCGAATCCCAAATTTATGATGATCTGCGATTAGAACGACTTTCTGCGAATTCCGCATAACGGATTGCGCCGTTCGGACTTCATCCGCGTCAAAATCCAGTAATGCCCCTGTTTCATCGATCCCGCTAATGCCGACAATTCCCACATCCATGCGAAAACTATCGACGAAACTAATGGCAGAGAGCCCAACAACGGCCCCATCATGATGCCGAACCTGTCCTCCGGCCAGCATAATTCTGAAGCTTTCATTTTTCGACAGGATCGTTGCAACATGCATATTATTCGTCGCAACATGGAGGTCTTTATGATCCAACAGAGCCTCAGCCACAGCTTCTGCTGTCGTACCGATATTCAGGAAAAGCGAGGACCCATTCGTGATGAGCGAGGATGTTAGCTCGGCAATTTTGCGTTTGGCTTCCAAACCGCTCAGGCGTCGATCCTCATAGGGGAGGTTGACAGCACTCTTGGCTTGCCCGGCCCCACCGTGAAACCGCGTGAGTTGACCCTCACGCCCAAGTTCATTCAGGTCCCGCCTTATCGTCTGAGGTGTCACTTTAAATTCGGCCACCATAGCTTCCGTTGAGACGAAACCATTTTGCGCGACCATATCCAAGATGGCCTGCTGACGATCAGAAGGTATAAAGTTTGTCATGTTCGTTTGTCTAAACAATCTCGCCGCGAACGTAAACCAACATGAAATATCACACGAATTCCCCCTAGCCATGAGCGGAGAGCTTGGATAGAGAATGTTCGAATTCGAAAATGACGACGTTCTATGATTGATGAAACGAACACACTTTCTACGGTGGCTGCAGGCCGGACTGTTTATCGACGCCATTTCACAAAACGGGATGGGCGCCCACTTTTCCTCTATGGATATAAGGCCCATTCCGAAACGGCTCTACCTCAAGAAGAAGCCGAGGTTGCTAAGGGCGGAGAACTCCGTTGGCACCCCTTGCGCCGCGAGTGGAATGTTTATGCCCCGCATCGTCAGAACCGGACCTTTAAACCGTCTTCAGCAGACGACCCGCTCGCGCCATCTCGTCCCGGCGGACCCGAGACCGAAATTCCGTTTACCGATTTCGAACTCGCAATTTTCGAAAATAAGTTCACGAGCCTTCACCGCGAAGCTCCGGAACCCCAACAGGTCATAGGCGTCGAGAGCGCAGTTGCAAAAGGTCATTGCGATGTCGTCGTCTACACGCCGGAGCACACAGGTAATCTCCACACAATTGGGCAGGACAAACGACGCCTTCTTCTCGCGGCTTGGAATGATCGCTATGCAACGCATTTTTCCAATGGCGCGAAATTCGTGTTACCATTTGAGTCGCGTGGCGACGCGGTCGGCGTGACATTGCATCACCCACACGGTCAGATTTACACATTTCCTTTCGTCCCAAAAGTTCAACGCGACGCCGCCGCAGGATTCCAAGACGGATATGATCTGGTCGGCCATATGGCGGACTGTCGTGAAACCTATGGCGTGACCTCGGCAGGTGGAATTGATGTCATCTGTCCGCCCTTTGCTCGCTTCCCCTATGAAACTTACATTGTCCCGCAGCGCCCTGTGAAAGGGCCTTGGGAATTCACAGAGGAGGAAGCCGACGGGTTCGCGCATTTGCTCGGGGACATGACCCGCCGCTATGATGCGCTATTCGGGCAAACCACGCCCTATATGCTCTCGCTTCATGCGGCGCCTGTTGGCTTGGAAAAAGACTGGCAGTTTTCTGCACAGTTCTATCCCCTGATGCGGGCGCCCGGACGGATTAAATATCTTGCATCTGTCGAACAATCGACGGGCACATTTACTGTTGATGTTATGCCCGAACGTGCGGCGCAGGAGCTCCGAGCCTTATGATCGTCGCAGAATTCAAACGCGTCTTCGATATTGCACCCTCCGTCACAGGATTCACGCCCGGTCGCGTAAATCTGATAGGGGAGCATACGGATTATAATGGGGGGAACGTTCTGCCGACGGCACTTGATCTCGGCGTGACCCTCGCCCTCGCCCCGCGTGAAGATGGCCTGATCAGAATTTGGTCCGATAAATTTGACGGTATTGCCGAACGGAAGATGACGGATGCCGCCAGCGATCACTGGTCCGATTATATTGCGGGGGCCCTACAACTCGCGCGATCCGAGGGGTTCGGGCCGGACGGGGCAAATATCGCGGTCACAACCACCCTACCCTTTGGCGCAGGTATCTCGTCTTCTGCGGCTGTCACAGTCGGCGTGATACGCGCGGCGGCCGGTCTTTCCGATAATTCCCTTACAGACACAGACATTGCCGTTCTCGCCCGTCGGGTCGAAAATGAATATATCGGCATGCCCTGTGGTATTATGGACCAAATGGCCGTCGCGATTGCGAAACCCGGTCAGGCCTTATCACTGGACACAAAGTATTTGGAGTTTGGCCTCGTCAATCTTCCTGAAACACATCACATGGCTGTCATCCATTCCGGTGTGTTCCGGCAGTTGAATGAAGGGCGTTATAAAATTCGCAAAGAAGAATGTGACGCCGTGAAAGCTGCTCTCGGCCATGATGATCTCTGCCTCATGACGGACGCGGAATTCGCGTCACTGGCGCACCTGGCCGCGCCCCTGCGCCGTCGCGCAAAGCATTGTATGACGGAACATCGCCGCACAGTGGCCGCAACAGTAGCACTGCAAAAAGGCGAGATGGCAGCCTTTGGCGTGCTCATGAATGAGAGTCACATTTCCATGCGCGATGATTTCGAAATGTCAGTTCAACCCGTCGACGCACTCGTGGCGGACGCGCAAAAATTCGGCGCAACGGGCGCCCGTCTGACCGGCGGTGGTTTTGGTGGCTGTATTGTTGCTTGTATTGAAAAAGAAAAACTGGGCGCTTGGCGGACGGCTCTGCTCGACGCTCATCCAGACGCTTTTTGGGTTTGCTGATATGTATGACTTAAACGGACAGGATATTATCGTCGTCGGCGGGGCGGGTTATATTGGCAGCCATGTTTGCAAAATGATTGCGCAACAGGGCGGCCGCCCCATCACATTCGACAACCTTTCCGCCGGACATGAACATGCCGTGCAATGGGGGCCGCTTGAAAAAGTTGATCTCTGTGACCGCGCCGCCTTGGACACAGCATTCAAAAATTGGTCCAACGCCACTGCCGTGGTCCATCTTGCCAGTTCTATCGAAGTCGGTATTGGTGAAAAGCAGCCCGCAGAATTTTATACAAATAATGTGGTCGGCGCATTGAACCTGCTCGACGCCATGCGCGTGGCAAAGCTCGATAAGCTCATATTTTCGTCCACCTGCGCGACCTATGGCGAGACAGATAAAATGCCGATTGAGGAGAGCGATCCTCAATTACCCTTCTCCGTCTATGGCAAAACCAAACTCGCCATTGAGCATATGATACAGAGCTATCACAAAGCCTATGGTCTGAACTATGTGACGCTGCGTTATTTCAATGCGGCCGGCGCAGATGAAAGCGGACTAATCGGCGAAGAGCACGATCCCGAAACCCACCTGATCCCGATTGCGATGCAAGCGGCGGCAGGTCGCCGGAAAGAGTTGACCCTGTTCGGTACAGATTACGACACGCCCGACGGGACCTGCGTTCGCGATTACATCCACGTCAATGACATCGCCCGCGCCCATATATGTGCACTTGAGAAATTCGAGGCCGGATTATCAAAAGCTGAAATCAATATCGGCACAGGCGATGGCGTCAGTAATCTTGACGTTCTGAAAACGATTGGCGAAGTGACAGGTCATGTTGTGCCTTATGTCGAAGGCGCCCGCAGAGACGGCGACCTCTCCAAACTCTATGCTGATAAGGGACAAGCGAAAGCAGTGTTAGGGTTTGAGCCCATTCATTCCAGCTTGGAAAATATCATCAAGACGGCGTGGAACTTTCACAATTCTCGATGGCAGAATTTAGAGAATTAATTGCTTGAGTGGAACGACCTCATCCGCGAGGCGGGATCGATCAAGTTCCATCCCTTTCGTTAGAACCTGCCGACCAAACATAAAATCACGTGGCGCATTCACGGCATCAACGGCAAGAAGGTCTCCATCCTTGAAATAGTAAGCTGCGAAACTTCGACTACCTTTTATGTCTCCGCGAATAATTAATTCGTCATATCCATCTGACAGGCCCGCGATTTGAAGTTTGAGATCGAATTGATCCGACCAGAACCATGGCAGCGCATCATACGGTTTTTCCGTCCCGTTAATATGCAGCCCAACCGTCTTCGCCTGTTCCGTTGCATTCGGCACAGATTCTAAGCGTAAATGACAATCATAATGCGGGTTGTGATGCCACGTTACATCACCCGCAGCATAAATTTCCGGATCAGACGTTTGGCAGAATTCATTTACGGCGATGCCATTGCCAATGTCCAATCCCGCAACTTCCGCCAATTCAACATTGGGAATGACGCCTATTCCAATAATGACGATATCAGCGTCGAAATCCTCATCAGTAGATGTTTTCACAGATAACCCGGACTGGGATTCAATGATTGCCGACGCCATCACCTCTTCACGGATATCAACGCCTTCTTCCCTATGAATGCGTTTGTAAAAACTTGAGAGCTCGGGGGCCGTCACACGTTGAAGGATACGCGGCATGGCTTCTAAGACGGTAACCTCCATCGCCTGCTGTCGCAAACTCGCGGCGGTTTCTAAACCAATATATCCGCCACCAATGATGACGGCGCGTCGTCCTGCGGAAACTTTTGATTTTATCGAAAGCACATCTTTTGAGTCGCGCAGATAAAACACATTAGCCAGATCTTCCCCCGCAATCGGCAAGCGTCTGACCCGCGCGCCCGTACACAAAACGAGTTTATCATAGGCAACCGTCTCGCCCTCATCAGTGAGCACTGTCTTTGCATGGCGGTCTATCGCACCAACCCGTGTCGCTAATTTCATTTCGATGTCAGCAGTCTCGTAAACAGACTCAGGGCGCAGAAAAATATCATCCAATGATTTATTTCCGGACAGGAAATCCTTGGACAGAGGTGGGCGATGATAAGGCAGAACGGCTTCGTCCCCGATGACCGTCACACTGCCCGCATATCCGCCCTGTCGCAGGGACACGCAAAGCTGCGATGCGGCATGAGACGCGCCAACAATGACTACGCCGGGATCTGTGTGAGTTTCCATAGACACCTTGTCCGCCCCATGCCCGTGAAAATCAAGAGATTGCGTTCAGTGAAAAACCCTGTTCAATAACACCTATGAAAAATCCCTCCAAAATCCTCGTCACTGGCGCGACCTCCGGTCTAGGGCGTGAGATAGCATTGCAACTTGCGGGGCGCGGCGCACATGTTCTGGCAACGGGACGACGGGTTCAGAGATTGGCGGAGCTGGAAGCCAAAGGCTCTATCACAGGATATCAGCTCGATATGAATGATCCTGACGCGATTGAAGCGTTTTCCGCACAGCTGGGTTCATTAGACGGACTCATCCTTAATGCGGGTGTGACCTTTGCGGATGATTTTGAGAGTGGGGACTACGCAACAGACGCAGCTATGGTGCAAACCAATGTGCTTGCAAACCTGCAGCTGATCCGGCTTTGCCTCCCGGCCCTCACCGCCACCAAAGGATGTATCCTTTTGGTCGCGAGCCTCGGCGGATTAACACCTGTGCCCTATCAATCCGTCTATGCGGGGACGAAAGCCTTCATGGTGAATTTCGGACTGTCTCTGCGCGAAGAACTCGCGCCCTCCGGCGTGCGAGTGAGCGTCTTTGCGCCAGGCGGGATCAAAACGGAAATGACGGACATTCCAGCCATGTCGCATTTGGAGAAAAACCTCGCGCCCGTTGCAGAGGTCGCGAAAGCCGCCCTGAAAGCCTATGACACCATGCCCGCCCTCTCTGTGCCGGGCAGAGAAAATAAGCTCGTGGCCGCAGCCGGGAAATTACTGCCGCGCGGGTTCATGGCGCGACAGGCGGCAAAACTTTACCGCAAGGATTAGGCCTTCAAATAACGCGCATGCCACGCGATATGTTCATCCAGAAAGCTGGACACGAAATAATAGGAATGGTCGTAGCCTTCCTGCATGCGTAGCGTCAGCGGAATTTTGGCAGTCTTGCAGGCCGCTTCCAACGCTTCGGGGCGTAACTGTTCCGCTAAAAATTGATCGTCTATTCCTTGGTCAACAAGAATGCGAGTCGTGCGCGCACCGTCCTCAATCAAACACACGGCGTCATGCGCACGCCATGCCGCCGTATCATCACCCAAATATCCACCAAACGCTTTCTTGCCCCAAGATACGTCACTGGGATGACAAATCGGGGAAAAAGCGGAAACAGATTTAAAGGCACGCGGATGACGCAGGCCAATGGTCAGTGCCCCATGCCCGCCCATGGAATGTCCCGTTATCCCCTGCCGTTGCATATCAGCGGGAAAATTTGCGGCAATTAAGTCCGGTAATTCCCGCTCGATATAACTGCCCATTTTGAAATGTTCAGAAAACGGGGCTTGCGTCGCGTCCAGATAAAACCCTGCGCCCTGCCCAAAATCATAGGCGTCATCATCGGCGACACCTTCCCCGCGCGGCGAGGTGTCCGGCGCAACGAAGATAATTTTATGCTGCGCACAGGCGGCACGATATTCGCCCTTCTCTGTCACATTGGCGTGGGTACAGGTCAGGCCGGAGAGATAGGTCAGGACCGGAAACGGACCTTTCCCTTCAGGCACAAACACCGAAAAGATCATCGGCGTTCCGGTTGACGTGCTCTCATGGCGATAGACGCCCTGCGTTCCGCCATGAGATTTATTCAGGGATAATGTTTCCATTATTTCGCTGTCGTAAAAGCGCAGATTTTATTGCCATCCGGGTCTCGGAGGTAAGCCCCATAAGGATTACCCGGCGCACCTGAGCGCTCGCCCGGTTTACCTTCGCAAGTCCCGCCATTGGCGCAGCCCGCCGCATGAAACGCGTCGACTTCAGCGCGTGATTTCGCTCCAAAACCAATCGTCCCGCCATTCGCAAATGTTGCCGGTTCGCCGTCAATCGGCTCACCTACGGCGAAAGCTCCGCCCTTGCCCATATTTCCATAGAAAGACCGGTTCCCCATGCGATTACCGGAAATACCAAGCGCCCCGAGTGAGGCATCATAAAAGGCAATCGATTTGTCCGGGTCATTTGCCCCGACCATAACGTGTGTGAACATAGGGTTTCTCCTTTGGTGAACTATTTTGATTGATATTTTAAACTCAAGCCAATTCTAGGTCTTGCAGATTCGATCTTGAGTTCTTCATTTGATCTGAAAGGCCAAAAATTTTCATCACCATAGTTTCTGTATGCATCAAGCTGACGTTGATATTTATTTGGTTTCAGAGTAATCCATCCCAAAAGAGCTTTCCACCATGATGGATAAGAAGGCCAATTGAATTCCAGATCAGAATGAAGAAAAAGAATACACCTTTCCACTAAACGCCTGCCTTTCGGGCTAAGGCTGTCAGGCTTTAAAGTATGCTCTTTAAAATCATCGTATGTCGACCATAATATATCTTCCAATTCATGGATAACCCGTTCGTTCGTGTTAAATAATGAGAGTTCAAATTCGTGATTGGTCATCCTACCTGTCACGAGTTTTCGAACAAGTTTAGAAAACTTTCGTCTGTCCGAGAAGTTTACCATCTAATAAACCACCACGGCCCGAATACTCTTACCCGCATGCATGAGATCAAACGCCTCGTTAATCTCTTCTAATTTAAGCACATGCGTGATCATCGGATCGATCTCGATCTTTCCACTCATGTACCAATCTACGATTTTCGGGACGTCTGTCCGGCCCTTCGCGCCGCCAAAGGCTGTGCCTTTCCAGACGCGACCTGTGACGAGTTGGAAGGGGCGGGTTGAGATTTCTTTGCCAGCCTCTGCGACACCGATGACGACGGAGACGCCCCAGCCGCGGTGGCAGGCTTCCAATGCATCACGCATCACATCCGTATTTCCGGTGCAATCAAATGTGTAATCCGCACCGCCATCTGTAAGGTCAACGAGGTGCGCGACCACATCATCATGGTCTTTCGGATTGACAAAATGGGTCATGCCGAAACGCTCGCCCCACTCTTTCTTGTCGTCATTAATGTCGACGCCTATAATCTTATCCGCGCCGACCATGCGGGAAGCTTGCAACACATTGAGTCCAATTCCGCCAAGGCCAAAGACGATGACATTCGCGCCCGGTTCAACCTTTGCCGTATTCGTCACAGCACCCACGCCCGTCGTTACGCCGCAGCCGATATAGCAGGACTTGTCAAACGGTGCGTCTTCGCGAATTTTCGCGACTGCGATTTCCGGCAGGACAGTGTGATTGGCGAAAGTTGAGCAGCCCATATAATGATAGATCGACTCGCCCTTATAAGAGAACCGCGACGTCCCGTCCGGCATGACGCCTTTGCCCTGCGTCGCGCGGATGGCCGTGCAGAGATTTGTTTTGCCGGAGAGGCAGGATTTACACTCACGACATTCCGGCGTGTAGAGCGGGATGACGTGATCGCCGACTTTGAGCGACGTCACGCCCTCCCCGATTTCACGGACAATACCCGCCCCCTCATGGCCGAGGATGCAGGGAAACAGTCCCTCACTGTCCAATCCGTCCAGCGTATAGGCATCCGTATGGCAAATCCCCGTCGCCATAATTTCGATCAGGACTTCGCCCTTTTTCGGCGCTTCCAGATCGACCTCGACAATTTCGAGCGGTTTATTGGCGGCAAAGGCGACGGCGGCTTTGGTTTTCATGGGAGGCTCCTATTTCGGAAATAGGATAAACGCTCAGTGGGGCGACGCAAGACGCCTATTGGCGCTTTTCGTGTTCCTTGTCAGTGAACGCGTCAAAGGCATCAATCACGTCATCTACACTGCCCTGCATCTCGACATGACCGTCTTTGAGCCAAATCGCCGTCTTGCAATAGCGGCGAACGATTTTGGTATTATGACTCGCAAGGACAAAGCCCGAGGCACCCTCGACCATGCCTTTCAGACGCTTCTCAGCCTTCAGCCGGAAGACGCGGTCACCCGCCCCAATCCATTCGTCCAGCAGGAGAATTTCGGGCTTCAATGCCGTGATCGTGGCAAAGGAGAGACGCATCGCCATGCCCTGCGAATAGGTCACCATCGGGTCGTCAATCACAGCTTCCAACTCGCTGAACGCAATAATTTTGGGCATGATCTCAAGCATTTCGGCGCGGGAAAACCCTGCGATCATCCCCATCAGGAGGATGTTGGCCCGACCCGACATATCAATCCGCATCCCGATACCGAGATTAAACAGAGCCGCTGTACGACCGTTAATTTCGACGCTGCCTGTATCAGGTTCATAGATACCCGCAAGAATACGCAGCAACGTTGATTTTCCGGAGCCGTTCAGCCCAACCAATGCGAGGCTTTCACCTTCCACAATTTTCAAATTAATACCGGAGAGCGCTTGCTTTGGCGGCGCGGCTTTGCGCGTCAGAAGGCCTTTCAATCCACCCGCGACACGCGGATAGGTCAGTGAAAGGTCTTTGACGTCAATGAGGGTTTTGCGGCTCATGACATCAGACCCAGAACACGACGCGTTTACGGAAAATTTGCAGCAAGATAATGGCTAGTATCCAGCCGACCAAACTCATCACGCCCACGACAATCCAGGCCTTAATCGGCATCGTGCCATAAACAATCGGATCACGCACAATGGCGATATAATGTGTCAGCGGATTCCAATCGAGCATGGCTGCGCGTTTGCCGACCTGTGACGGAAAGTAGAGGATGGGCGTGAGGAAGAACATTACGCCCATAATCGCCTGCACTAAATGCGCCGCATCGCGAAATCGCGTGCAGATAATGCCGAGGACAATTTGGACCCAGACCGTATTAATTAATATCACGATAAAGCCGACAATCGCCCATAATCCTTCCAACGGGATTTTCCATGGCGACAGAACAACAACAAAAAGAATAACGGGAATTTGGTAGGCGAATTTAATCAGGCCGCGCAGAATACTTTGCAGGATAAACCCCGTCAGCGGTAGGTCTGTTGCCAGCAACCAGTTTCGGGAATGCACAAATATATTTGACCCATCCACGACCGTTTGCTGCAGGAAGAAAAACAGCCAGAGCCCGAACGTCAGCCACATGGCAAACTCGCCCGGCTCGCCCGGGGCAAAGGATCCGAAGATGAAGAGCTTCACGGCCACGAACAGGGCGAAGGCGAACGCAATCCATGCGACACCCACGATGGAGCGTTTATAAGTTTGCTGCATATCGGTCACGGCCAGACGCGCCCATAAATTGGTGCGTCCCAATGCGCTGCCGATATCCCTGAATGCATCCATCATTATGCGTGCGGATTAAGGCCGTGACAGCGTAACTGCAACCGCCAATTCATGTCAGTCTGCAGCCGTGACGTCATGACCATAGAGCCAATCCATGCGGCGATGGACAATGGACGGCACCATGCGCCCTGCCAACCACATGGGGCCGTAAGTCGCGAGTTGTTCCGGGACGGTGCGTTTGTGGAATGTCTGCATATTTGCGCGGGACGCGGCTTGGACTTTTGCCGTGCGCGCCAATCGCTTGGCCTGATAAGCTTGCAAGCCTCTGGGAGACTGCACTTTTGCGAGTTCCTCTGCCAGCACCCAAGCGTCTTCCACGGCCATTGCGGCGCCCTGTGCGAGGAAAGGCAGCATGGGATGGGCGGCATCCCCAAGCAAAACAACCGGCCCATCCGTCCATTTTGGAAGCGGGTCTCGGTCAAACAAAGCCCATTTATTGAGGGTCTCCGCCTCCTCTATCAGTGACGTAATCGTTGGATGCCAGCCTGCGAAATCCTCTAATGCGTCAGCCTTATCGCCTTTGACAGACCAACCTTCCTCTTGCCAATCCGTGCGTTCAACGACGCCCACAAAATTCGCGAGCGAAGCATCCGCGCCTAAGCAATATGTCACCGCATGCCGACCTTTCCCGAACCAAGCGCAGGCGGTGTGCCGCGGTGCATTCCGGCCCAGACGGTCCATGGGCACAACAGCCCGCCACGCGACATTTCCTGTAAATCGCGCTTTCTCAGGTCCCAACATGGTCTCTCGGATTATGGATTTGATACCATCCGCCCCAATGAGGATATCACCCTCAATATGAGAACCACCCTCTAGAATGACCCGAATACCGGTCTCCAATGTTTCATAAGACTGAATTTTTGAGCCTAGTTTCAACACGCCCGGTGGAAGATTAGCGGCCAGCGCTTCAATATAATGCGCGCGGTGAATGTGAAAATAGGGCGCTCCCCAGCGCGTCTCGCTTTGGTTCGCCAAGGGGATATCAAAGATGGGACGCCCGCTTTCCCCCATCCGCGCTTCAATTGAAACGGGGCGAAAGGCCCGTGTGGCCACGTCATCTAAGAGGTTCAATTTCTTTAGAACTTTCACCGCATTCGGTGAGATTTGAATACCGGCGCCTACCTCTTTGAGGGCGCTAGCTTGTTCTAATAATACAACCTCTAGGCCGCGACGATGGCAGGCAATTGCAGACGTGATGCCCCCAATCCCTGCCCCGACGATAATTATCTTTGTCATAAACCGAACGTGCAGATTTAACGCCTCTGACGCAATAAAAAAGGCGATGCCACGGCACCGCCTTTAAAGCTACTGAGTTTCAGAAAAGCTTAGAAAATCCGCTTCAAACTCGCAGAAACGGTTGTGCCACGATCAAAACTGTCTGTGATGACAGTTGTGTCACCTAACGTCTGGCTGGCTTCATATCCATCATTAAAGATGTTCTGGACTTTAAAGCCCAGTTCGTACTCGCCGCCTTTGATGTTGAAATCATGGTTATAAACAAAGTCGACCGTCAGGGGCAGTTCTTCGATAATGGAGGGCAAGCCGTTTGAGAGGTCTTCAACCGCACGGATACGCTCGGAAGAATAGTTCAATAGGAAAGTTGCTTCCCATCCACCGTCGAAATCCTCAAGACCCAGCTGAAGATTGGCGAGATGATCACTCTGTCCCTGCAATTTCCGACCATCGGAATAAAGACCCGAAGCCGATAAAACGAGGGGATCGACACCCTGCGCCGGATTAACACTGGGCGGGGTGATGAAGACATCGCCGTTAGCACTCACCGAACTGTCCGTGTATGTATAATTCGCACGAATGATGAAGTCTTTCCCGTTTAGCGCATCAACGCCAAGACCGGAAAGCTCGGTCACTTTTTCGAACTCAACTTCCATCCCATAAAGTTCTGCGGACGGGGCGTTCAGGAAACTCGTCGCATTAGACTCGCCGAGGCCGTTAAAGATAAATTCCTCAATCGGATTGGTGAAGTCTTTGTAGAACCCACCGAGCGTCACAAATTGCTTGCGCCCGAAATAATATTCGACGCGCGCGTCGAGGTTATTGGCTTCCGAATTTTTCAGGAAGGGGTTACCGACGAAACGGTCATCCGTTTCCGTGTTGACGAAAATGGATGGTGTGAGTTCGCGGAATTGCGGGCGGTTTATCGTTTTGGACGCTGCGAGGCGCAGCTGCAAATTATCCGCAAATGTGTAAGTCAAAGTCGCAGCGGGAAGGAAAAAATCCTGTGCCAATGCGTCAAATTCAAACCGGCTGCCCTCGACAGTGGCTTGAGCAATCGCCGTGTCCTGCGTGGAATCTTCATACCGTGCGCCCGCGGAGAAACGGAGCTTCTCGTTTACCTCAACATCAACACCCGCATAGGCACCGATGACCTCCAAAGCCGCTTCAGACTGATCCGGGAAGCCTGTTGTGCCGCCGCGACGGATTTCGAGGATGCCTGCGTTTACAACTTCATCGGAGAAAATCTGGTCTATTCGCGAATTACGGAGTTCCGCTGGCAGAGAACCGAAATAGCGGAAATCCGCCTGTTCGCTGTCACGGGACTTATCGAGATAAGCACCACCAAATTTCAGGTCTGTTTCCAACCCACCGAGAGAAATAGGTATGACGAAGTCGAGTCCTGCATCGAATGTCGTGTCGTCCAGCTCGGAAAAACGGATATCGTTATTTGTACCGGGACGGTTAAACTGGAATTGGAAGCCGTTGCCGTTTTCAAAATCCTCGTAGTTCACGCGACGCTCATAGGGCGCATCACGGCCCGCTTCCGCATAGGCGAGACGCCAATTGATCTCGGCATCGTTCAAACCACTAATAAAGTGAGAACCGAGGATTTGTCCCATATAGACTTCGCGCTCAAACCATTCGGTGAAATCCTGACGGAAAATCCGGTCTTCGCGGTCAACACCGGTCAGGATACGCGCTTCAGCAGAAGACTGACGTGTCGCCAGACCGACAAATTGAATGTCGTGATCTGGGTTGAACTCGATTCCCAAGCCTAGCAGGCCGTTCAGCGAAATTTTGTTTTCCGTAGAACGACGCGTACCTTGGTCGAGAATTTCGAGGCCTTCGGAGCCGATATTGGCCGTGTTGTCTTCGCCCTCGCGCGTTTCCCAACTATTGTCATAGCCAAGCGTGGCGAGCAGTCCGACGGACATGCCGCTATCCATATCCCAACGTTGACCGCCGGAAACGCGGACACCGCCATTAAATGGAATCTCGTCCTGTTGATCAATGATAAGCGTGGAGAAGCTCTCAAAATTTTCTGTCGGAACGCCATTCGCATCCAGAGGCGGAGCATCACGCAAACCATCATCAAATCCCGTAAAGTCGGAACCTGATCCGTCATAAGTAAGGCCTTCTTCCAAAGTGGTCTCAGAATTATAAGAACCGGAGACGGAGATTTCGAGGAAGGGTTCATTCGGCAAGGATTTGGTCGTCATATTAATCGCACCACCGCCAAATTCTCCGGAAAATTCAGGCGAATAAGTCTTGGACACGACCACACCGGACAGGACCGAAGTCGGGAACAGATCCAGCGGCGCAACACGGCGCAGCGGTTCCGGCGACGGGAGCGGCGAACCGTTCAATGTCGCGCTGGAGTAACGCTCATTCAGGCCGCGCACGACGACGAATTTGCCTTGGCTGAGGGAAAGTCCCGTCACGCGGGTCAGGGCCGAGGCAATATCGCCCGCACCCGTTGTCTCGAATGCACCTGTGTCGAGCACGCTTGTGATCTCAGATGTCACGCGTTTGGTATCAGGAATATTCGTTGCGGTCGCGATGACCACATCCTCAGTGCTGGTATCCTGCGCCAATACAGGCGCGGCTGTCAGCGTGGAAAGTGCGGTGGCGCCCATGAGGAGGCGGGTGAGTTTTTTTTGTGTCATGTGCGTCATGGATACTGTCCGGTTGAGCGCTGAAAGAAAAAGCGGACTGACGACGAGGTTAGTGACCGTCAGCCCTGTGCCGCCCCTTGAGGGGACGGCAGTTCATTAAGGTCTATTGTTGTGCAACTGTTGCGGTCGAGCTGCGATCAACCTGCAGTGTCCAACCTTCATACCAAGTGTCATCCGCATCTTCGACGGCCCCGACATAATCGGCTGCATCAAAGAAGGGGTCGATTGTAGACGGGTCAGTCGCGGGTGTTGTTGTGTCGCCATCGGCAGGCACATATTGGTCATTATCGACACTGGATGTGCCCGCAGAGACATTGTTTGCACCGGCATCGAACGCGGCGACCGTCGCGGCATCCCCTGCGTCGTCATCCGTCTCAAGGTTCTCGGCATTATCCACGACCAGCATGCTGTCAAATGTGATATCGCCGGATGTGACCTGAGCAACTGTTTCGCTATCGTCAATATCGACACCGGCGTCCTGGAAACCCGTAATGAGACCATTCAGGAATTCACCGGCCGTGCCTGCGCGAATGACCATCCCGCTATCGCCGACATCGCCGCCGACAAAGGTAAAGTTGGACACAGTCGGATTAGAGCGAGGCAGAAGCGTGTTGTTTGAAGAGCGGTTATCACCTTCAATCGCGCGGTCGCCCGCATCATCGGCTTGGTCCACGATGACGAATTGGGCGTTACCAACCCAGCCATCTGTCCAATCCATGCTGTCATCGCCATTACCCGTCAGGAAGACGTGTTTGACATTGACCGTCCCGCCGAAAAACTCGATACCGTCATCCGAATTGTTGTGAACCTGAATAAAGTCGACCTGTGTGCCGGAACCGATGCCTTGGAATGCGATGCCGTTCAACTCGTCCTCGTCATTGATAAGGTTGCCGGCAAAGGAGACCCGCGTAAAGAAAAGGTTGCCGGAGTTGTCCGTTGAGTCATTCCCGCCGAACAGACCGGAAGAACCTTCACCGGATTTCTCACAATTGGCGGACCCGCCTGTGGCTGTCGCATCGATACAATCATTGATTGGCGCGCGACCATTGATGATGAGGCCACCCCATTCGCCGCGATCTGTTAGCGGGTCAAAGGCATTGCCCGCTGCATCTTCGCCAAAGACTTCCTTGCGGGATGTCATGTTGACCGGCGCCGTTTCCGTGCCGTTGGACCGGATTTGCGAGCCGCGGGCGATGACGAGGTAATCTTCACCGGAGCGACCGAAAATCGTCACGCCCGGATCAATTGTCAGGATCGCAGAGGCTGCGCCCGCAATTGGGGCTGCCGGGTCACCACCGGCATCTTCACCGATAAAGACCGCACCATCGAGCTGATAGATAAAGTTATTATTCAGGCGGACATTGGATGTCACCGTCCCTGCCAATTCGCAGATGTCTTTGCCATCAACACTCTCACCCGTGGAAAGTGTACCCGCCGGACATTCCGTCGGGCTTTCTGTAATCGCAAATGTCCAACCGGAAGCCCAGTTGCTGTCCGGTGTTTCGGTCGGACCGAAAGCGCCGATATAGTCGACATTCTCGAAGCCGGGCTCAGTCGACAGGTCTGCTGCCGTGACACCTAATTCAGCATTTCCCGGGAAGAAATCGTTGGACAGAGAGTTATTGCCCTGAACGACATTGGGGGAGTTAGCGACAAAGCTCTCCGTGTCGAATGTTTCGCTGCTATCGCCGCTCTCGATATTATCCGCATTGTCGAGGAAGAGTGACGCATATGTCAGAGAGCCGTTCTGGGCGCGGGCAATGGAGCCGTCATCAATGTCGATACCGGCATCCTGGAAGCCCGTGATGATACCATTCACGATATTGGCGTCCGTGCCAGCGCGATTGACGACGCCCGTATCGCCGGACGCGCCGCCGAGGAAGGTGAAGTTGGCGATTGTCGGATTGGAGCGTGGGGTCAGCTCATTGTTCGAGGAACGGTTATCGCCCTCAATCCCGCGATCCCCCGCATCTTCACCCTGACGGACCAACACATATTGTGCGCCACCCTGCCAGCCATCCGTCCAATCAAGGCTATCGTCGCCGATACCCGTTAGGACGAGGAAGTTACACTGGACCGTGCCGCCGAAGAACTCGACGCCGTCATCGGCATTATTATGGACCTGAATATGATCGCAAGTCGTGCCCGCGCCGACGCCCTGGAAAGCAATACCATTCAATTCATCCTCATCATTGATGAGGTTACCCGCATATTTGACCTGCATGAATTGCAATGTACCCGAATTGTCCTGGGCATCATCACCACCAAAGAGACCGGAAGAGCCTTCGCCGGATTTTTCACAATCTGCAGAGCCACCCGTCGCTGTTGCGTCAATACAATCATTGATCGGTGCAAAACCGTTAATGACCAAACCGCCCCAGAGACCCCGATCCGTGTCAGGATTTACCGTACCCTGTACGTCTTCAATAGATGTCATAATGACGGGCGAATCCGCCTCACCCAGCGCGTTCAAACGCGACCCGCGGGAGACAACCAGATAGTCTTCGCCTGCCTTACCAAAAAGCGTCACCCCTGCCGGAATGGTCAGGGCCACATTTGCGCCGCCATCTTCACCGACAAAGACCGGGCCGTCCAGCGCATAGCCGTTTTCGGCTGTGAGGGTGAGGTTCTCGGTCACTGTGCCCGTAATGGTACAGGCCTCGACTGTGCCCGTTGTATTTGTGATCGTCTCCAGCGTTGTGCCTGTCGGACAATTATCATTCGGGACCAAGTCGACATCAGCAGCCGTTGCACCGCCACCGGTCGTTGGCGGGTTAATGACAACCGGCCCCACATCACCCGGAGATGCGACTGATCCCCCATCACAGGCCGCGAGCGCAAAGGCCGCTACAGAAGATAAGAGAAGACCGCGGACAGCGGAGGATTTGGAGAAAAGAGTCATGTGAAGGCCTCACCTACGAAAATTCTTTCAAGACGAGGCATTTCAGAATCGGTTACCTAACCTCGTCGTAACAAAGCGGCGTTTGACGTCTGAATGTGACAGGCGGGTCACAAATAGTTAGAGGTTTTTTGAATATTCCGTGACAGTTCAATGACAGCGCGTGGGCTTGGTCCCACGAAAAAGGCGTCCCAAATGAACGGAACGCCTGTGGATAAGGTTAAAGACTATTTAAGAGTCAGAGAATTGAGGGATAAGCTCTAGATCGCGGCTCTTAAATTGGCGAGATTTTCCTGCGCCATGCTCCATCCAGGCTGTAACGTCAGGGCGCGTTCATAGGCTGCAATCGCCCCCGCGCGGTCACCGGACATTTCGAGCGTGAGCGCCAAGCCGTAAGCCGCCAATGGCGCAGCGCGCTGATGATCCGCGCAATCCGCAAAGCGAGCTTTCGCCGTCGCCGCATCATTTTCCAGCAAAGCCGCAAAGCCCAGACCGAGATTGGCAAATTCATTATCGTCGACAAGGCGCGCAGCCTTGTCGAAATCGCGTGTCGCGGACTCAACTTTTCCGGAGGACAGGCGCAACAGACCCCGACGTGTCAGAAGATCAGAGCGGATATCATAATCCGGCACGGATGCCCGGTACGCTTTTGTACAGGCGCGAATTGCGCGGGAGGAGACATCACTCATATCCGCATTCAGACAATCCGACAGATTACCGAGTGTTTGAACATCCACAGTGGGAAGTGCGGTTGCGAGCGAATCCTGCGAGAATGTCTCAGTGGCATGGGCGGCGCCGACGCTGAGGCCGAGTGCGAGAAGTGTTGTTGTGATCCGTTTCATTGTGATCTCCTTTTTTGCTCCCGAATGTTTCGGGCGAGTTCACCAACTCTGTTCTTTTATGGGGCTGCAGACGCGCGCCGTTGGCATACGCACCGAAAGCCTAACCTCTTGTGACATCTCTGTTACACAAACTGTCACAAAACTGTCAAGAAATAAGGTGTTAACGGGGCGTTAAGGTGGGCTACTCACTTCACGTGGGAGGAAATTTTTATATAAGAAACAGTTATTTAGATAAATTTATATTGAGAATATTTTTTACAAATTTATGACAGTTATTGTCATATTTGTCACATTCTGACTGTCACATAGCGAAATATAAATGAAAACGGTCGGACCAAAAGGACCCGACCGTCATTATAATTACCGTATTTACGGCCTTAGAATTTTCCGACCAAGTTCAAATACCAACCCAGATCATCTTCGTCTTCCAGCGCGCCGAGATATTGCTCCTCGATACCGCCCCATGTGACGCCGACGCCCAGCTTGGCATTGTCGTTCATGTGGCGATAGACGCCGGCCTGCCCCCCTGTGCGGGTGATGACGCCGTTACCGATATCCAACCAGCGGCCTTCCAGATGCAGATCCCATTGGTGGGTCGCGTGGTAGTCGAGGCGGATGACACCGAGGTCAGCCGAGGACTTCGTAAAGTCGAGGCTCTCACGGTTGGATGTGACCTGTCCGGAACGATGCGCATATTTACCGCCCAGCGTCCATTTCTGCGACACGTCATAGGCGGCATCCACGGAGACAATTTCCGAAATCTGACGATAGTTCAGAGTCTCGCCGCCAAAGCGCTGACTCGTCGGAGATAGGTCTTCGAGATAGGTATATTTGGCCAGCAAGTTGAAGCGGTCATCCCAGATCGGGCGGTACGCCGCCGCGATAGAGCCTTCAGTGAACTCGGCCTCATTAAAGTCGACTGGACCTAGATCACCATCTTCCGTTTGTTTGGACATGGCGCGGTTGAACTTACCCTGCAGACGCAGCTCTTCGCTCGCCTGATATTGCGAGGTCCAACGCAGGAGCCAAGTTTCGCGCTCGGCGTCTGTGTCGATATTTTTGTCCTGACGCCATTCAGCGGCAAAGCCGGCCTTGAATCGCTCATTCGCGAATCCGGTCGACAGACCAAAGGCTTCACGGTCGAGTTGGTCGATCCGACCCACTTCGCCGTTCAAACCGAAGTTCCACTTTCCGGGCGTGTATTCGACGCCATAGGCATGTGTAATTCCGTTCAGACCGCGTTGATTGAACTGCAAACGTTCCTCACCAAAGACGGAGAGTGCATCGCCGTAACGCTTGCGCGCCCCGACATTGAACGTGCCGTAATTAGATGTCGGCTGCGCCTGTAGCGGAAGGTCATAGGCGAGGTAATATTCGTCCCCATCCTCTTCCTCTCGGCGGAGTGTTGCGCGCGCACCCAGACCGTCTTCGCCCGTGGAGACTTCGCCGCCACCGAAGAATGTCTTGGACAGGCGGACTTCGCCGCCAACGCCCAGACGGTCCGTTGTTCGGGTATTGTCACCTGTCAAACCAACTTGGCCAAAGACATAGAGATTAGAGTCATCCGTAAACTGATACTCTCCGCGCAATCCAACAGACGCTCCGGCATTGCCGCGTGCATCATCATTAAAGGACAGACCACCGCTAAGTGTTGTCTTCTCGTTCAGGGCGTAATCGACGCGCGCTTCGGCGAAGCTGTTCGTGCCGATGATCTCGGAGTCGGAGATATCCGCGCGGGCGCCGAATTCGAGGCCCTTGGCAATCACGATATCCATACCGCCACCAAACTGCTCGACCGAGCTATTGGTCGCTTCTGCATAGCCCGCAAAGCCGGCCTGACGTTTGCGCCAATAAGTATAGGCGGAGCCTTCGAGATCAGACACTTCGGAGAAGTTGACCGCTGCTTCAATCGCATAGGCCATGGCATCGACATTCTCGTCGCCAAAGACTTCTCCACGGTCGGCGGCATTATAGGTAAAGCCACCATCGATAGAAGCGAAGGTTTCGACACCCAGACCTTCACTGCGGGCGATTTCGCCTTTGATGTAAGTCCCAGCCGCATATTGCAGGGTCAGGTCCATCTCATAGAGGTCAGATTCCACGCCGCCATCATCAGAATGATTATAGGTCGCGCCGAGTTTGACGTGATCGCCGAACCAGCGTTTGGCCCGTGCGCCATAGACAGCGCCCGTGTCATT
Organism: Litorimonas sp. WD9-15; assembly: GCF_050271975.1. NCBI lineage: Bacteria > Pseudomonadati > Pseudomonadota > Alphaproteobacteria > Maricaulales > Robiginitomaculaceae > Litorimonas > Litorimonas sp. WD9-15. The sequence continues at coordinate 1,182,539 of NZ_CP189850.1, read as the reverse complement.
CGCACCGAAGACGGGCGTAAACTCATAATCAGCGACAAGGACTTGCGCATTGCCGGATTGTGATCCGTCGCGGAAGAGACGTCCGTCATCCCCCGTACTGCCCAGCGGACGGGTCAGGATCACACGACCTTGGATAAAGTCGAGATCATAATCTGTCCCATATTGTAGGCGACGGGATTCTGTAACCAGACCGGAGACACTATCGCGCGTTTCCACGCGGAGCTGTTCCGAGCCAATCGAAATATCACCGTGACGTAAGTAGTAGACCGAGCCGCCCGTGCCGCGCAGTTCATCGCGCGCCTGGCGGGTTCCGCCTTCTGCGATGAAGGCTGTGACGGCTGTGCGGGCATCGCCCAGCGTCGTGAAGCCGTTTTCATCCCAGTGCAGTTTCGCACCATAGAGCGTCCGGTTCACACGGGCGAATTCCGTATCGTTGAAATCGGTCTGATAATTGCCCCAGAGCGCATAATCATCGTCCCGTTCCACACGGGCATAGATACGACCGGATGTCGGCGCGTCCTGCTCAATCGTGGAATTATCACCATAGGTCGGATAATAACGATCGGGGTCCAGACGCCGCAGCAATTGATCAAGGTCTTTATCATCCAATGTGGAGACAAGGTCGCCCAATCCGGCTTCGCCCGTATCCGCTGTTGCTGTGACCGTCCAACGGTCATTCAGGCGGGAGCGGACGTAGAAGGCCACGCGGCCTTCCTCAAACGTATCGTCATCTCCAATGCGTTGACCAATCGTCGCCTCGACCTGCGCGACATAGAATGTCTCGCGGGCTTTGACATCGACCATACGGGCAATGGTTTGACCACCGGCTTCGATCATGACGGATTGCTCTCCGGCGGGCAGAAGCTGTTCCATGACGAAACGTCCCTGCTCATCGACGCGGACCTGCTCACCCATAACAGTCGCAGTTTCACCCGCAACATTGCGGCCATAGACGCGCACGGCTCCGCCGCGCACGAGGATGTTCGAGACTTGTAATGTATTCTGACCAAAGCTGTTCGGCGCTTCCGCGACCCACTCGGATTCCGTCAGATCGAACTTAGCCTCACCAACACGCAGACGTTTCGGTGCAGTGTCATCAAAGGCCCCGTCTTTGCCGTAAGCGCGCAGGATATAGAGCATGTTTTCAGGCAGGATATCCGGCACAGCCATTGAGGCCTCTGTCCCTGTCACAGGTATCGTGAAGAGCGGCTCTCCCCGTGCGGAACGTCGCGCATCAAAGACGCGAATTTCCAGACGGTCCGTAAAGGCCGCATAGTTGGAATAGGTCGCAGCCTTCAGCGTGCGGACACCGTTCCAGTTCACGACATCCACCTGCGCATTCAGGCGCTTGACGGGATCGAGACTATCGACAGTCGTTTCCAGTTCCATACTGTCAACATAGGCAGACGTGGAGTTACCCCAGCCCAGCCAACGTTGCAGACGACCCGGAGCCGGGCTTTGATCCGCTTCCGTCACGCGGTCACGACGACCCAGAACAGACGCGCGATTGCGACGCGTGTCAGATGCGAGCGCACCCTCGTCATCCTGGTCAGTATGATTGTCACGCAGACCTCCACCATTATTCCAGCGACGATCTTCATCACGATCTGTCAAAGCATCACGTCCGACAGGTCCGATCAGGCCATTTTCACCAAGAGCGAAGGCCTGACGATCTGTCCCGTTTTCTCGGCCATTATCTTTGATAGCGTCCATCTCACCTTCATCGGATGGTACACGTCCACCAAAGACTTCGCCTGCAATATTGCCGGACTCTTCGTAATATTTAGCCTGACCCCAACTCGCCTCAAGCGCGATGTCTTTAAGAGAGTTTGGCGCAAGATCGCGGACAGCTTCCAAAGCTACCTGAAGGCGGGCTTGGGCGGCATCAACGCTCATGTCGTCTTCTGCATTGAAGACAAGAACAGCGCGTTCGGCCGCATCATTCTGTGCGAGGAAGCTCTGCAGCTCCTGCACTTTGGCAGCCGCAATACCTGTCCCGTCGAGATTGAAGTCCTCGGCCATAAAGTCGACGCGGAGCTTCGTGCGGAAACCGGCACCAAAATTCATCTTCACGAATTTACCACGCGTAGCGCGGACAACCCGCGGGTTCTCCGTCGTCGGCGCATAGCCGAGCGGCAATGTACGCGTGTCAGCTTTCAACAGGAAGTTGGACCCGTTTTCAGCATCCGCCAAGATCGCACATGGAATGTGATAGCGACCATATTCATCCGTTGTGATGATGTCGCCGTTCACGGTCACGAGGCGGACACCCGGCAGACCGGGTTCGCCGTCATCCGGATAGCCGTTAACGTTCACATCATCATAGACGCGACCAATGACGGGCGTACAATCGAAGCTCGGTTCAGGAATGTAATCGACGACAGCCGTGGCGATGTCAGACCGTGTCCCTGTTGCCGTATTTTCTGCAAAGGCTTGGTTCTCATGCGCGCCGAATGTGACATTCGGACCCGCAAGGAGTTGCAGATTGACCGAGATCGTTTCACCGGGTTGCAGCGCATCCAGCGGCGTGACTTCACCCGCATTCAGTGACCAGCTCAACACGCCACGGGAGCGGACAGTTGGTTCCAATTCGACGACATCAGACGCATCGGACACACGGGAACTGTTCGGCACATAGGCGAACCCTTCCGGCAAGCGGTCAACAATATCCACGCCTGTCAGGGTCGAGGCCGACTCGTTCGTGACCGAGATTGTGTAGAGCACCGGATCACCGATCTGGACCGTCCGCGGGCTGGCCGTTTTCGTGACACGCAGGAAGCTGGCATCGGCGAGTGGCAGAAGTTCGAGCGTGGCTGTGCCCTCGCCCGAAATATCCCCTGTGTCCCGTGGACCCGTGGCGGATACTGTCGCGACATTTGTATATTCGCCGTCCACAGCCGGATTAACGGCGGCTTGCAGATTGAGGCTCAGGATTTCACCCGGCGCGAGGTCGCCTGCTCCGATCAGAAGATCCGTCACAGTCTGTCCGTCAAAACCCGGATTGACCTGTCCCGCGAAGCCATCAGGTGCGGCGGTAATGTCGAGCGTTTGAACCTCAACACGGTCAATGCCAAAGACAGCAGCCAGATCATCCTCAATTCGGATATCCTCAACCAACGTTTCACCTGTATTCGTCACATCGAAATTATAGCTGACCAATTGACGGCCATCATCAAGACGTTCCGGGTCACCCGTGCTGGATTTCGCCAGCTCAATCGCTGGAATACCACAGGCGCGAAGCGGGATATTGTTTAATAAGACAGACGGATCGCCAGCTTCGAATTCAAATTCGAAGTAGAACGGCGCATTGGCGTCTGCGGAGAAGTCCGCGATTTGACCCGTGTCACCGACTTCGGACGAGCCGAGGATGGCAGGGTTATCTGTGCGTGTACTGACATCCAGACCCTCTTCGATGGGAAGACGGGCTGTGCTGACCAGACCCGTATCAGGATAGGTCGGCGTCAATGTGTAACGCCCCGGTGCCGTGACGTAGAACTGATAGAAGCCGTTGGAACCATCTTCAACAATCACAATATTATTGAGTGTCCCGACAGCGCTGTTCACACCTGCGGGACCCGCGACAGAGATGCCACCACCCGGCAGGATGTTGCCGTTTTCTTCGCAATAGAAATAACCTGTTGGGTCATAATCCATGCTGTCCGGAATTCCGTCACCATCGCGGTCTGCTGTTGGACTCTCGAAACGATCCGGTGCGCCGTCACCATCCTCGTCGCCAAGGTCGACAGGCGCAGGATTGGTATCCTCCGGCGTATTGGGCGTGATGGTTTCATCATCGGACGCGACGGGCTGCGGCAAGGCTGGCGAGGACCCAAAGGCCGTATTGCCCTGTGCAGGGACGCCATTTGTGATATCGAGTTGGGCCGTCAACGTTAGAGAAGCCATCTCACCCACGGCGAGATTATCCAGACCCGCGAGAAGGTCGGTGATTGTCACACCATCATACTCACTATTTGCGGTCACACCTGTGGCGTCGAGTGTCGGCGTGCCGACAAGCGTCGCAGGCGCAAAACTGGCCGCGAGATCGTCTTCCAGCTGAACATTGGTCAGCGTGACATTGCCCGTATTTTCAAGTTCGAGATTATAGGTGACTTCGAAAATCGGCCCGAACATTTGGCGTGTGTTTTCTGTCGTCTTGCGGACATCCAATTCGGGGTTAGTCATCGCTTCGACCGTTTCCGATACTTCCTCGGACTCGGACCCACCGGATGTCGCCGTGGCGAGGTTCGTCACCTGCCCTGCATCCAGATCCGCCTGTGTCACCGCATAATCTGCGGAACATGTCAGCGTGGCTTGCGGCGCGAGACCACCCGCTGGCAGAGCCGGACAGGTCACATCCGCGATCTTGTCATCAGAAACGGTGACAGGCGTTGTGAGTGTCAGGTTACCCGTATTCGTCACGTCATATTCGTAAGACACGATGTCACCGACGGCGGAGAACCCTTCGGTTGTCGCGCGTTTGACGATGAGCAGGCTTTCCTCAGCCTCGGTCTCAACTGTGACTGTATCAGGTGCAGAGGTTGTTTCACCATCTGACGCAGTCGCGATATTGGTGACTTGACCCGCATCGAGATCAGCTTGCGTAACTGTGTAATCCGCAGAACAAGTCAGTGTGCCTTGCGGTGCCAAACCATCAGCTGGCAGCGCCGGACAGATGACATCCGCGATCTTATCATCAGTTACCGTAATCGGTGTCGTGATGGATGTGTTACCCGTATTTGTGACGAGATAATTATAGGTCACAAACTGACCGGCAGCTGTCAGGCTCGCCGTCTCTGTAGACTTTTCAATCGTCAGTTCCGGTGTCTGTGTGCCCGTAATGGTCACAACATCAGGCTCAGACGTTTCACCGCCGGAACTCGCCGTCGCGATATTGGTAACTTGACCCGCATCTAGATCGGCTTGTGTGACTTCATAATCTGCCGAACAGGTCAGCGTCGCATTCGGGACTAGGCCCGGATTTGTCGGACAATTAATTTCACCGATCTTGTCATCGGACACTGTGAAGGCATCGGTCAGCGTAACGTTACCCGTATTGCGGATGATGAAGTCGTAGGACAGCACGTCGCCGACCATCGAGAAGTCATTGGTCTGCGCGACCTTATCAATAGTAAAGGCAGACGTAATGTTGCCGGAAACAGTCTCGGTCTCTTCATTCGAAGATGTCGTTCCATCCGTCGCAGTCGCGACATTTGTTACTGTTCCTGCATCAATATCGGCCTGATCCAACGTATCCGTTGCCGTACAGGTGATGGACGCATTTGGCAGCAATCCACCCGCTGGCAGCGCCGGGCATGTGATCGCAGCAATCCGGTCATCCCTAATGGTGATGGCTTGTGTGATTGTCGTATTACCCGAATTGGTCACGAGATATTCGTAATCCAACGTGTCGCCCGCCGCTGCGAATTCAGTCGTCAGCGCGGTTTTCACAAGTGTGAGTGACGGGGCTTGTGCAGCCTCTGCCGTCTCGGACACTTCTTCCGAGCTAGTCTCGCCATCAGTCGCTGTCGCGAGGTTCGTGACAAAACCTGCATCCACATCGGCCTGTGTGATTTCGTAATCAGCCGAACAGGTCAGGGTCTGCGTTGGCGCAAGGCCACCGGCCGGTAGGGCCGGACAGGTAACGGAGGCGATTTTATCATCGGACACGGTGATGGGCGCAGTGACCGTCACATTACCCGTATTGGTCACAACATAATCATAGCTGACAATATCACCCGCCGCCGAGAAATCTCCGGATGTGGCAGTTTTCTCGAGGGACAGTTCTGGCGTTTGTGTGCCGGTCACGGTCGCGTCGTCTTCATCAGACTGCGTGGCGCCTGAGCGCGCAGAAGCCGTGTTGGTCACAAAGCCCGCATCCAGATCGGCCTGCGTGACTGTATCTGTGGCCGTACAGAGCAATGTCGCGCCCGGCTGCAATCCACCAATGGGCAGGGCTGGACAGGTGACGGTATCAATGCGGTCATCCGTAATTGTGACGGGGTCCGTCAATGTGATGTTACCCGTATTCGTGACGACATAATTATAGTCGAGCGTATCGCCCACGGCTGTGAAGTCGCTATTTTGTGCGAGTTTCTCAATCGTCAGTTCAGGGGCTTGTACACCGCCAATCGTTTCAGTCTGCGGCGTCGATGTCGTTGTGCCGTCCGTGGCTGTCGCCGTGTTGGTAACAAAGCCCGCATCAATATCCTCTTGGGAGACTGTATCCGTACCGCGACAGATCAATGTGCCACCGGGAGCGAGGCCGCCCGCGGGCAATGCATCACAGGTCACATCCGGAATGCGGTCATCCGAGATGGAAACCGGGAACATGATCGTTACGTTACCAAGGTTGGTGACGGTATAAGTATAGTCCAGCGTGTCGCCGACATTTGTAAATTCTGTCGTGACGGCGTCTTTGACCAAACCGATTTCAGGCTGCTGATCGGCCGGAATTGTCACGAAATCTGTCGGGCTATTCGTCCGTGGATGTGTCGCGAACGCGTCATTGGTGACGGAGCCGCGGTCCATATCGGCCTGCGTGACTTCGTAATCCGCTGTACAGGTTTCAATCTGCCCCGGAATGAAGTTGCCTGTATAACAGACAAAGGTGCCGATCCGGTTATCCGTGACGGAGATATTGCCCGTGAGAGTCACGTTACCTGAGTTCTCAATCTCGAAAGAATAAGTCAGGATATCGCCCGCCGCCGAGAATGGCAGTTCATCCGAGGACTTACGGATTTCTAGCGCAGGATTGGCATTGGCCGGAATCGTCTCACTATCCGGCGCAGAGGTCGTTGTGCCGTCCGTCGCCGTCGCGATATTGACGACCACGCCAATGTCGAGATTGTCCTGTGTGACGACATAATCGGCGGTACAAGTCAGGCTCGCATCCGGCGCCAGACCGTCCGTTGGAAGAGCCGGACAAACAACATTCGGGATGCGATTGTCACTAACCGTAATCGGATCTGTAATCGTTGTGTTACCCGAGTTGGTGACGACATATTCATAGGTCACGATATCGCCCGGCAGGGTGAAGTCGATATTCGTTGCCGTTTTCTCAATCACGAGTTCAGCCGTGCGGGTCGCAAAGACACGACGCGTTGTTTCGTCCGACTCTGTATCACCGCTGGCGGCTGACGCCGTGTTCTCAACCACGCCTACATCAATATCGGCCTGTTCGACTTCGTCCGTACCCGTACAGGTAATGGATGCGCCCGGAACCAATCCACCCGCCGGCAGCGCCGGACAAGTGACATCGGGAATGCGGTTATCTGAGACGGTGACCGGATCAGTCAGTGTCACGTTACCCGTATTGGTGACGTCAAAGGTGTAAGTGATGATCTGCCCAGGTGTGTTAAACGTGGAGAGATCGGAAGATTTGCGGATGGAAAGGGCTGGCATGTCGTCAGCTTCCACCGTCGCGCTATCCGTTGGCGATGTCGTTCCACCATTAGACGCGGAGGCGATATTCGTCACCTCACCCGCATCCAAATCGGCCTGTGTCACAAGATAAGTCGCCGTACAGACGATCTCCTCGTTCGGCTGCAAACCTGCCATGGGCAGGGCCGGACAGATGACGTTTTCAATCTTGTCATCCGCAACGGAGATATTCCCCGTCAATGTGACATTACCCGTATTGCGGACGCGATATTCATAGGACAGCACATCACCTGGTGCGGAGAAACTGGTCTCCAGCGCGGATTTCACAACTGATAGCGCAGGCGTCTGCGTTGCCGGGACTGTGACGTCATCTGTTGAGGAAACTGTTGTTCCCGTGCGGGCGGACGCCACATTAGTGACTTCGCCAGCGTCGATGTCAGCTTGCGTGACTTCATACTGCGCGGAACAGGTCAGCGACGCATTCGGGGCCAAGCGACCGCCCGGCAGCGCCGGACAGGAAACGGACGCGATCTTGTCATCAGACACCGTGATCGGCTCGGTAATGGTAACATTACCCGTATTCGTGACGAGATAATCATAATCGACAATTTCACCGACAGTCGTGAAGGATGTACTACGCGCAGACTTTTCAATCGCGAGTGCAGGCTGGAGATCGGCGGATACGGTTTCGTCAACCGGATCCGTCGTTGTCGTGCCATCGGTACCTGTCGCCCGGTTCGTCACGGATCCATTATCAATGTCCTCTTGGGACACGGTGTCTGTACCCGTACAAGTCAGGCTCGCGCCCGGAACCAATCCACCAGCTGGCAGAGCCGGACAGGCGACAGAGGCGATGCGATCATCGGAAACGGAGAGGGCGTCTGTGACGGTCACATTACCCGTATTCGTGATGACGTAGCTGTAAGTCACCATATCGCCGACCGCCGCATAAGTCTGCGGAGAGGCCGTCTTCGTCATGGCGAGGGACGGGGTTTGTACGCCGCCCACCGTCTCGGACACTTCCGGCGATGTGTTGATACCGTCTGTTGCCGTGGCGAGGTTCGTCACCTGCCCCGCATCCAAATCGGCCTGCGTCACAACATAAGTCGCGGAACAAGTCAGACTTTCCGTTGGCGCCAATCCACCTGCCGGAATGACCGGGCATGAGACAGACGCGATCTTGTCATCCGTAATTGAAATCGGATCAGTCAAGGTCGTGTTACCGGAATTTGTGACAAGATAATCGTAATTAATTGTATCGCCAACCCGTGTGAAATCAGAGGTTTGCGCCGTCTTCACAACGGTCAAACCTGGCACGAGATCTGCATCGACAGTTTCAGTTGTCCCAACAGGAGACAATGTGCCGCCAGCGGGTGTGCCGGAGACGGAAACGGTGTTTGTCAGAGAACCGTTATCAATATCGGCCTGCGTGACTGTATAGGACCCGGTACAGGTGAAACTTGCGGTCGGTGCCAGAGCTGCGGACGAGCAGGAGAGGCTTGGGATCAGGGGATCGTCCACGACGATGCCGGAGACCGAAACATTGCCCGTATTTGTGACGATGACTTCAAAGTCGACAATATCGCCCACAGCGTCAAAGCTGTTTGTGAGTGCGTTTTTGACGACGGAGAGACTAGGCGTTTGATCGCCTGAAATTGTGACCGTATCGGGAACTTCCGGCAGCGGATCGCCATTTGGCAGATCGGATTTGGCCGACGCATTATTGATGACTTCACCCGCGTCCACATCCGCTTGCGTCACCTCATATGTCGCGGAACAGACCATGCTTTGCGCCGGTGCGAGTGTCGTCAGAGGACAGATGACAGACGCAATCAGATCATCTTCAATGACGATATTAGAGAGCGTAACAGAGCCCGTATTTTCAACATCGAATTCATAGCTGAGAATGTCGCCCACCATATCAAACGCGGTGGAAACCGCACGTTTGTCAAATGTCAGACTTGGCTGCGCATCACTTCCAACTGTGGTCGTGCCCGGCGTTTCCGTCGGTGTGCCGCCACCCGGAGGTGTCCCCGCGACAGAGGCATTATTAACGACCTCGCCCGCATCCACATCGGCCTGTGTCACGGTATAGCTGGCCGTACAAACCATGGTCTGCGCAGGGGCAAGTTCCGTCAGAGGACAAACTACATTGGCAATAATGTCATCAGAGACGGAAACAGATGTCAGGGTGACATTGCCCGTATTTTCAACGTCAAATTCGTAATTAATGACATCGCCCGCATTGACGAATTCCGCGGTTGTGGCGCGTTTCACGAAACCGAGGGACGGCGTACGGGTCCCCGTCACAGTGACATCGACGGGTGCAGAGACCAGTGTTCCGTTCTGTGCAAAGGCTTGGTTCATCACCTCACCCGCATCAATATCCGCTTGGGTGATCGTATAGCTGGCCGTGCAGGTTTGCGTTGCGCCGGGTGTGAGATTTCCGGTGACGCAAGAAATTGTGCCGATCTTATCATCAATCACATCTACGCCACCCGTCAGGGTTACGTTGCCCTCATTCGTGACGTCGAATTGGTACTCAACAACATCGCCCGCCATTGTGAAATCACTGAAGAGCGGTGTTTTCACGATGGACAGAGCCGGAGATTGATCCGCCGGAATTGTCTCGGACGTTTGCGTCGAGGTCGTTGTACCGTCCGTGGCAGAGGCCAAGTTCGTCACCTGTCCTGCATCCAAATCGGCCTGTGTCGCTTCATAGGTTGCGGTACAGGTCAGGCTGGCATTCGGGGCCAAACCACCTGTCGGCAGAGCCGGACAGTTTACGGTCGCGATCAGGTTGTCTGTCACTGTGATGGGGTCGGTAATCGTGACATTACCCGTATTCGTGACGACATATTCATAGGTCGTGATGTCACCGGGCAGTTCGAAATTCACATCTGTGGCCGTTTTGACAGTTTCAAGTGACGGCGTTTGCACAGCATCCACGGTTTCGTCATCACCGGCAGGCGCTAGCGTGCCGCCCGCAGGCGTGCCGGAAGCTTCCGCATTATTCGTAACAGACCCGGCGTCCAGGTCTTCCTGCGTGACTTCATAATTCGCCGTACAGATAACCGTTTCCGTCGGGTCGAGATTGTCATCATTATTGCCAATCGCCGCAACGTCGCAGACCACGGTTGCGATCTTATCATCGGTGACCGTGATGTCGGATACGAGGACATTGCCCGTATTCGTGACGGTGTAAGTATAAGTGAGAATATCGCCAACAGCATTGAACGATGTTTCGCCCGCAGCCTTTGCCAATGTCAGAGCTGGCATTTGGACGGCGTCGACTGTCTCAGACGTTTCCGGTGGTGTCAGTGTTCCGCCATTCGGTGTCCCGCCAGCAGAGGCGAGGTTCGTGACAGAGCCCGTATCCAAATCAGCCTGCGTGACTTCATAAGTACCCGTACAGACAACAGATTCTGTCGGGTCGAGAATAGCATCGCCATTGCCGATAGCCGCAACATTACAGGTGACGGAAGCGATTTTGTCATCAGTTACGACAATATCGGCGATCCCGACATTGCCCGTATTCGTGACGGTATAGTCGTAATTAATTAAATCTCCAATCGCGTCGAACTCGGTCTCACGCGCGATTTTTGCGATTGTTAGGACAGGTGATTGCGTGCCCGAAACCGTTGCATCATCCGTTGGCGATGTCGTTGTTCCGTCAGACGCAGATGCGATATTTGTGACAAAACCTGTGTCCAGATCGGCTTGGGTCACGGAATAGCTGGCCGTACAAGTCAGGCTCTGCGTCGGTTGCAACCCACCCGCAGGTAGGGCCGGGCAGGTTACGATGGCCGGAACCGTGATCTTATCATCCTCGACTTCAATCGCAGAACTGATCGTGACGTTACCCGTATTCGTGACGAGATATTCATATTCTAACGTGTCGCCTATGGCAGCAAAGTCGGATGTGAGCGCTGTTTTCTCCAAGGTCAAAGCCGGGGACTGCGTCCCGTCCACAGTCGCCGTGTCACCCGCAGGCGTTAGGGTTCCACCCGCTGGTGTAGCATTCGCGGATGCAATGTTCGTCACGGATCCAGCGTCCAGGTCTTCCTGCGTCACGGCATAGGTCGCTGTACAGGTTGTGAACTCTGTCGGGGCCAGCGTTGTTACAGGACAAACGACTGTCGTGATTTTATCGTCAGAGACGACCAAATCGGTAATTTCGACATTCCCCGTATTGGTCACGAGATATTCGTACGACAGCTCATCTCCGACCATGGCGAAGTCCGTGTCAATCGCGGTCTTGGCGAGTGTCAGTGCGGGAGATTGCGTGCCGCCGACTGTTTCGGTATCCGTTGGCGGCACGAGTGTTCCCCCTGTCGGCGCACCATCAACAGACGCGATATTCGTGACGGACCCCGTGTCCAAATCTGCCTGTGTGACTTCATATGTCGCGGTACAAGTCGTGGAGGCCCCGGGCGCAAGTTCCGTGACCGGGCAATTAATTGTCGCAATTTTATCATCTGAAACGCTGATACCGGAAATCGTGACATTGCCAGTATTCGCAACATCATATTCATAGGTCAGTTCATCACCAACCATTACGAAATCAGTGGACGTCGCGCGTTTGTCGAGTGTCAGAACGGGCGCTGGTGTTTCCGGTCCCACGGATTCTGTATCCGTTGTCGGTGGCAATGTTCCACCGCTTGGTGTGCCCGTGAAGGTCGCCGTGTTTGTGATCGGCGTGCCAGAGTCGATGTCCGCTTGTGTGACTTCATAGCTGGCCGTGAAGCTTACTGTCTGACCCACGGCCAGTGTTGCAATATTGGCCGGTGTGATCGCAGAGAGCGTGCCTGTGCCGTCATGGACATCGGACACGCTGACATTGGTCAGGGTGACATTACCCGTATTGGTCGCGGTATAAGTATAAGTGATGATATCGCCAACCGCGACATCTGTTGTGATGTCAGCCGTCTTTGCAAAATCGACCAGCGGCGCGGGTGCATCGGGTGAGACGGATTCCGAGTCTGTGGCGGGCGTAAGTGTGCCTGCGACAGGCGTGGCATTGGCTGTCGCTGTATTGGTAACGGGTGTGCCCGCATCAATATCGGCCTGTGTGATGACATAGGTCGCGGTGAAATCTGCAAACTGCCCGACGTCTAATGTAGGCACATTGGCAGGCGTAATCGCACCGAATGGCCCTGTCCCTTCATGGACATCGGAAACCATGACGTTGTTGACGGTGACATTGCCGGAGTTCGTGACGCGGTAAGTATAGGTAATTGTATCACCGGCGGCGGCATCAGCTGTCACGTCTGCCGTCTTGACGAGCGTCAGTTCAGGCGCAGGACCGTCGAGCACAACATTCTCATCATCCGTCGCAGGGACATAAGTCCCGCTGGGCGGTGTCGCAGCAACCGTCGCCGTGTTTGTGATCGGCGTAGCGGCGTCGATATCCTCTTGGGTCACAACATAAGTCGCTGTGAAATCTACGAAATCGCCAATGGCCAGCGTCGCAACCGTCGCAGGCGTAATCGCGGAAAGCGGCCCTGACCCTGAGTGTACATCCGAGACCGAGATATCGGCCATCGTCACATTACCCGTATTCGTGACGCGGTAAGTGTAGGTGATCGTCTCGCCCACAGACAGATCCGCTGTCGCATCCGCCGTTTTCGCCACGGTCAATTCCGGTCCGGAGGTTTCCGGTGTGACAGACTCGGTCGCATCAACGGGGTTCAACACACCTGTCGCAGGCGTCGCCGTCAGGGTCGCCGTGTTCGTGATAGCGACGCCCGCATCAATATCGCCTTGGGTCACTTCATACGTCGCCGTGAAGGTCGCCGTCGCACCGGGTGCAAGACTGGCCACAGAGGCCGGCGTAATGGCCGAGAGTGTACCGTCACCCTGATGAACGTCTGACACACTGACATTTGTCAGGGTCGTATTACCCGTATTCTGGGCAGTATAACTATAAGTGATCGTCTCACCCGCCACGAGGTTGGCGGTTTTAGACGCGACCTTATTGAAAATGACGTCAGGTGAACCCGGATCAGGTGTGACAGTCTCATCATCTGTCGCGGGTATGTAGCTGCCGCGTGCAGGTGTCGCAGAAACTGTGGCCGTATTCGTAATCGGTGTCGCGGAGTCGATATCGCCCTGTGTCACTTCGTAAGTCGCCGTGAAGATTTGCACCTCACCCGGCTCCAGATCGACAGAAGCAGGCGTAATCGCAGAAAGCGTGCCCTGCCCTGAATGCACATCAGAGACCGAGACATTCGTCATGGAGACATTGCCCGTATTCTCGACGCGGTAGCTATAGGTGATGATATCGCCTGCCAGAACATTGGCCGTTTTGGACGCGGTTTTCTGAACATCCAAGAGTGGGTTTGGACCTTCAACCGTGACGGTTTCATCCGCTGTCATCGGCGCGAGTGTGCCACCCTTTGGTGTGGCCGCAAGGGTCGCCGTATTTGTCAGGTCCGTGCCCGCATCAATATCGTCCTGCGTGACAACATAAGTCGCCGTGAAAGTCTGGCTTTCCGTTGGGGCAAGATCAACAGAGGCGGGTGTAATCGCGGAGAGCGTTCCCGTACCGGATTGGACATCAGACACGGAAACATTGTCTAGGCCGACATTGCCCGTATTCGTGACGACGTAAGTGTAGGTAATCGTGTCGCCTTCGCTGACATCAGTTGTGTCAGACGCAGTTTTTGTGAAGGTCGCATTCGGGGCCGCCGCTTCCGGCGAAACCGTTTCATCGGCGGTCGCAGGAGTCAGCGCACCATTGGCGGGCGTGCCGTCTGCTGTCGCGGTATTTGTGATATCCGCGCCGGAATCGATATCTTCCTGTGTAATCGTGTAGGTCGCCGTGAAAATCTGGCTTTCCATTGGCGCGAGGTCGACAGATGCGGGTGTAATCGCAGACAATGTGCCAGACCCAGAGTGCACATCGGAGACCGAGACACCTGTGATCGTAATATTGCCGGAGTTCGTGACCTCATAGGAATATATAATGACTTGCCCGACCTCGACATCCGCCGTCGCGTCCGCGGTCTTTGTCATGGAGAGTTCCGGCGCGGGCGCATTAACGGCAACCGTCTCATCCGCTGTCACAGGTGTATAAGCGCCCAATGCGGGTGTCGCCGCAGCCGTCGCCGTGTTTGTAATATCTGCTCCCGAATCAATATCGGCTTGGGTGATTGTATAAGTCGCCGTGAAAATTTGGCTTTCCGTTGGCGCAAGATCGACAGAGGCTGGCGTAATCGCAGACAATATGCCCGTCCCGGAATGCACGTCGGAAATCGAGACACCGTTCATCGTGACATTACCGGAGTTTGTTGCCGTGTAGGAATAGGTGACGATATCACCTTCCGCGAGACCGGATGTTTGCGACGCGGATTTTGTAAATGTCAGCGCAGGGTTAGGAGCTTCAACAGAGACCGTCTCGTCATCCGTTTCCGGTGTGAAAGTCCCTGTAGCAGGCACGGCATTCACCGTCGCCGTGTTGGAAATATCCGCACCGGAGTCGATGTCTTCTTGTGTGATGACATAAGTTGCCGTGAAGGTCTGGCTTTGCATTGGCGCAAGGTCGACACTGGCTGGCGTAATGGCGGTGAGTGTGCCCGTACCACCATGCACATCGGAAACACCAACATCCGTCAAGGTGACATTGCCGGAATTAATAACGAGATAGCTATAGGTGATGGTTTCACCAGCAACCAAGTCCGAGGATTTAGAAACTGTCTTTGCAAAATCAACATCCGGCGTCAGGGCTTCGAGGGTGACCGTCTCATCATCCGTTGCGGGGGTGTAAGTTCCACGCGCAGGTGTAGCGGCAACCGTCGCCGTGTTTGTAATCGACGTGCCCGCATCAATATCCGCTTGCAAGACCTCATATGTTGCGGTGAAGGTCTGCGACTGTCCGGGATCCAGATCGACACTGGCGGGTGTAATCGCGGATAGAGCGCCGACACCTGAATGCGCATCAGAGACCGAGACGGCCGTCATAGACACATTGCCCGTATTTTGGACGACATATGTATAGGTGATGATATCGCCAACCGAGGCATTCGTCGTCTGCGAAGCGGTCTTCACGACCGTCAGTAATGGATTGGCAGCTTCGACAGTCACTGTCTCATTATCGGTGACAGGTGTGTAACTACCGGCGGCTGGCGTCGCATTGACAGTCGCCGTGTTCGTGATGTCCGTTCCCGCGTCGATATCTTCCAGTTGAACCACATAAGTCGCGGTGAAATCTTGGCTGTCTCCCGGCTGCAATGTGACGCTGGCAGGCGTAATGGCGGAGAGTGCTCCGGCGCCGCTCTGCACATCAGAGATGGACACATTCTCCATCGTCACATTGCCGGTATTTACGACGGCATATGTATAAGTGATCGTGTCACCAACCTGAACATCCGTCGTGTCAGACGCCGTTTTTACAACGGTGAGTAAAGGATTTGGCGCTTCGACGGTGACGCTTTCGTCGGCTGTGACAGCGGCCAGTGTTCCACGTTTTGGTGTGGCCGCGAGGGTCGCTGTATTTGTAATCGGCGTGGCCGCATTCACATCGTCCTGCGTCACGACATAGGTCGCGGTGAAAGTCTGGCTTTCAGTCGGGGCGAGATCAACGGAAGCTGGCGTGATCGCAGAGAGCGTTCCCGTCCCGCTATGGCTGTCGGACAGGCTGACATTATCAAGCCCGACATTGCCCGTATTCGTGACGACATATGTATAGGTGATCGTTTGACCTTCGACGACATCCGTATCGTCAGAGGCTGTCTTAGTCAGGGTCGCAGCCGGAGTTGCGGCTTCGACGGCAACGGATTCATCTGCTGTCGTTGGTGTGTAAGTTCCCCGAGCAGGCGTTGCGTTAGCCGTGGCCGTGTTCGTAATCGCTGTGCCCGCATCCACGTCGGCTTGTGTGACTTGATACGTCGCGGTGAAAGTCTGGCTTTCCGTGGGCGCAAGATCAACCGAGGCGGGGATAATAGCGGAGAGTGTGCCTGTACCACTATGGACATCGCTGATGGAAACAGCTGTCAAATCGACATTGCCATCATTCGCCACAACATATGTATAAGTGATCGTCTGACCTTCTACGAGGTCAACATCGTCCGAAGCTGTCTTCGTCAGGGTCGTAGACGGCGTGGCGGCTTCAACGGCAACCGACGCATCATCCGTTGTCGGGACCAGCGTGCCTTGTGACGGCGTCGCGCTCAACGTGGCCGTATTTGTGATAGCCGCGCCCGTATCAATATCTTCCTGCGTGACGAGATAGGTCGCCGTGAAGTCAACAAAATCACCAACGGCCAATGTTGTTACATTTGCGGGCGTGACGGCGGAGAGCGTACCCTCCCCACTATGCACGTCTGAAACTGAGAGGTTACTTAACGTAACTGTGCCGTTATTCGTGACGCGATACGTATAGGTGACCGTGTCACCTGCCGAGAGGTCCGTCGAAACATCAGGTGTCTTGACGAGTGTTGCGGATGCGTTGGGTGTGGCCAATGCCAGAGACTCGCCATCCGTCGGCGGAGTGAAACTGCCATTGGCAGGCGTGGCGTTACCCGTTGCAGTGTTTGTAATCGGGCCACCCGCATCAATGTCTTCCTGCAGAACGACATAAGTGGCGGTAAAACTGACATCATCACCCGGCAAAAGGGTCGCGACTGTCGCGGGCGCAATGGCGGAGAGCGTCCCTTCCCCGTTATGAACGTCAGAGACCGAGATATTTGTCAGGGTCACATTGCCCGTATTCTCAAACACATATGTATATGTGATCGTGTCGCCTTCTACGACATCCGTGGTTTTATCCGCCGTCTTAGAAAGTGTCGCAGCCGGGGCGGGCCCTGCGGTTGTGACGGATTCATCCGCAGTCGCAGGCGTAAATACGCCACGGGTCGGCGTTGCATTCGCGGTCGCTGTATTCGTAATCGCGACACCCGCATCAATATCGGTTTGCTGCACAACATAAGTTGCCGTGAAGTCCTGATTGCCGCCGACGGGAATATCCGCAGTTGCAGGGGTGATCGCGGAGAGTGTGCCCGTGCCCGCGTGGACATCCGTGATTGTCACATCTTCCAACGTCACATCGCCCGTGTTCACGACATTATAGGTGTAGGTAAGGGTCTGGCCTTCGACGACATCTGTATCATCATCGGCGAGTTTGGTCATGGTGGCGGACGGTGCGGGCGCAGCGAGGCTGACGCTTTCATCGGCTGTGCGTGCGCCTAATGTGCCGCGTGCCGGTGTAGTATTGAGGGTCGCTGTGTTCGTGATATTCGCCCCAGAATCGAAATCGTCCTGCGTGATGACATAGGTCGCGGTGAAGTCCTGCGACGTACCGGGCGCGATATCGACGCCAGTTGGCGTAATCGCGGAAAGTGTGCCCGACCCCGAATGAACATCGGAGACGGAGGTATTGGTCAGCGTAACATTACCCGTATTCTGAACGGTGTAAGTATAGGTGACGGTATCGCCCTCTTCTAAATCCGAATCAGGTGAAGCAATTTTGGAGAAGACGGCTTCCGGTGTTGGGGCCGTGACGGAAATACTCTCATCCGCTGTGGGCGCGACTATCGTTCCCCGGCGGGGTGTGGAATTGGCCGTCGCAGTATTGGTAATATCCGCGCCGCTATCTATGTCGGCCTGCGTGACGACATAGGTCGAGGTGAATGTCTGGCTCCCGCCATTTGGCGCCAATGAAACTGAGGCAGGCGTGACAGCAGAGAGTGTGCCCTCACCTGAATGGACATCCGTGATGTTCACATCGTTGAGTGTGATATTGCCATTATTTGTTGCGACATATGTATAGGTGACCGTCTCACCCGCCGTCAGGTTCGTCGTCTTGTCGGCGACTTTTGTCAGCGTCATGACATTATTGGCGGCGGGGCCGGGAATGGACAAAGTACCGGACACGTTGCCCAATTGACCCTCAGTTGGGTTCGCCGTCACTTCCGCCGTGTTCACAAAAACGACATCGTTATCAATGTTCTCCTGCGTGACAATATGCTGCCCCGTACAGGTCATTGAGTCGCCCGAATTGAGCGATGTAAACGGACAAGAGACTGCGCCTGTAATGAAACTATCATCGACGACAATGCTGTTGAGTCTGACGGATCCGATATTCGTCACCTCGAAACTATAATTGATAATATCGCCCACGGCGTCGTAATCCGTCCGGTCAGCCATTTTTTCAATCGTAACACCCGGCGCGACTTCCGGTGTGCCTGTTGCGTCTACACCGTCTTGGAAGAACCAGGCATTATCACCCCGTGTTGTACTACTCCCAGTATCGTCATCCCGAATGAATGGTGTGGTGCTTCCGACAGACAGAATATTTGTAAGGAGCGGCCCAGGAAGATCGAACCACCCTGTACTTGTTTCAGTTGTGCCTTGATTACGGAAGCAGTTTTCCTGACTGGCAATTTGGGTCGTCCCGGTCAGGTTTGTACGTTGCACATCCGTTGGCCCAAGGTTGGACAGGCTGGAGACTTCAATCCCGTTGACCAGAAAGGCCACGTCTTCAAAATCAAAGTTACCCGGACAGGCATCCGCATCGCGAACGGTAAGACGAGCGTAACCTTCGGCAATGGACCCACCGAAATAGTCAGAACACGAGACGATCCCGCAATTCAGTGTCTGTTGCGGGCCCAGTTGAAATGTCGGAATACCGCGGAAGGCGGTGGGAGTGCCTGTCCCTGCAAAACCTTGGAATTGCGTCGAAGGGTTGACGAACTGGTAGTAGATATTTCCGTTCACCCCTATCAAAACAAACATCGTGCCACCAACAGCAGGATATGTATCCGGGATTGGACCGTTCCCATTTGGAACAGTTTCCGTGAAGGTTGTTGCCCAGGCCGTTTGGGATGCGGCCGTCCCCCCGAGAAGGAGGGCGGCGACCGCCGAGGCTTTCGCTGTGCGGCTTAAAAGGCGTTTTGTACGCGTGAACAGTGTATATAATAAGTTCGGCATGACCGGTTTCCATAAAATCGAAACCAGAGCGTGGTGACCCAAATGTTACGCAGATGTTAACTTCCCTTTCGAAATACGGTTAACAAATTCATTTGCATTTATCTGCGGTTCAAAAAGGTTAATATCTACATGAGCACGTCACTTAACCATCTGTATTTATTCTTTTTTCAAAATCTCACCCGTTAACTTATGCCCTGACCTACATTCGGGTAACGCCACTTTTGATTGTAGTCCTTTGCGGCGAATTGAGACGAAGGGTGACTCACAAATCGGAACCCATATGGGTTACGGATTGAGATTGCACATCCGAATTTCTTCGGTTAAACCATGGTTACGATTCGTAACTTAGTATTTAATCTATGACCCGATCTTCGAAATCATATCCCGCACCCAACAAAGCGCCGGATATATTCTACGCACCGGACCTTTGCCCGATACGCGGCGTTTTAGGTCATATTGGACAGAAATGGCCATCCCTCATTCTGTGCCACCTCTCCTTCGGAACTCACCGTTTCTCAGAGCTTCGCGGCGCGATTCCGGACATCTCTCAACGGATGCTGGCAAAGACTTTGAAGACGCTTGAACGCGACGGTCTGGTCAGTCGGGATGCGTGTCCCGGTATGCCGCCAAGAGTCGATTATAGCCTCACCCCTTTGGGTGACAGCTATATCGAGCACTTGCAGAATCTGATGAATTGGGGTGCTCGGAACAAGGCCAGAATAGAAACGATCCGCCAAGCCTATGATGCTGAGACATCACCCGGTACCATTTTGCAGAAGAAGAAGATCGGTTGAGACATGACCGGCCATAGGCCCGAAATGCTGACATGTCGAATCAACATAAAAGAAAAAGTTCAAGTGAAACACTTTCAAAGATATTTTATGTTGTGAAAGAAGCACAACATATCAAATAATCCACAAAGTCTTTATATCAGAGAAATGGCGCACTGGGGAGGATTCGAACCCCCGACCCCTTGATTCGTAGTCAAGTACTCTATCCAACTGAGCTACCAGTGCGTGGTCGTCTTTCAACGAGGTGCGCCTTAAAGCGGAAAATGCCCGCGCCCGCAAGCGCTTTTTGCCGCTAATTTATAGCTTTTGCATAGTAACATACGGCTTTGCTTTTTTCCGGTATGTTCCGCTTACCTATGGCTATGAACCCCGCGCGCTGGTGAAACATGTGCGAGCCAGGATTGTCGGGACGCGTGTTCACCTCACAAGCCAAATTTTTATAACCCTGTGATTGAGCGTGAACCGCCAAGTCTTGATAAAGCGCGTGACCCACACCCTGCCCCTGCGCCTCGGCTGCAATGACTATACGGTCAATATAGAAAAATTCGGACAAGTTCTGACGCAGCCATATCAAATTCGCATGATCGGGGTAATCGATATCATGGGGATATGCCAACAAAGCCCCCAGCAACTGACCTGTTTCAGGATCAATCATGCATTTTTGATAACTGGTTTTAGAGAGAAGATAATCCAATCCCTTATTGTCCAGCGGCGAGAGCCAATGCACAAATTCTGCGTTCAGCTGTAGAAAACGCGCTTTATATTCTGAGGAAAAGGCAACGATCATAGGGCCAGTAAAACCCCACGCGTCAGCGCCCGTGCGACTGCGCGTGCCGCAGCAGCGCCTAACGCTGCCAAGTCAATCGGGCGCTCACAGGACTTATCGCCAAGACTCAGCGCAAATAATGTATCCCCGTCCAATGGCGTATGGGCCGGCTGTACGGCCATCGCAATGCCGTCCTGCGCCATAATCGCCAAACGTTTGAGTTGTTTCTGCGTGAGGGCCGCATCTGTCATGATTGCGCCGATGACCGTGGACTGCCCTGCCGCCTTTAGGAATGCGAGCTTTGTGTCTTGGGGGTCTGACCATCTATAACCCTCTGGCGGGCGGCGGGACCCGAATTCTCCGTCACGTTCATAAACCCAGGCCCACGGGCAATTCGTGCCAGGCATAAAGGGGGATCCGACGGGATTGGCCGCAATCACGGCTTGAACAGAGATATTCTCGACCCGTTCCGTCGCAATCCCCAGACCGCCGGGATAGAGCCCTGCCGTGGCACCGTACCCGGCTCCAACGCTGCCTTCATTTGCAGACGCTTCTGCAGCTTCGCAGGCCGAAATCGCGAGGTCGCGAAAAGGCGGGGTTTGGCCCCAGTCTTTGTCGCCCCCATTCGCATTGTCGAATAAAATGGCGGAGGGTACAATGGGGCTTACCGGTATGGGGGCGGGACCGGGCGCATAACCTATGCCTTTTCCGCCAAGCCATGCCGTCGCCCCATCGGCCGCCGCCAACCCATAGACCGAGCCACCCGAGAGCATAAGGGCATGGACCTGTTCAATCAGCCCGCCATCTTGCAGCGCAGAGATTTCGCGTGTGCCAGGCCCGCCGCCGCGCACATCCACCGAGGCAATTGCGGGATTATCGGGCAGGATAATGGTAACGCCGGTCTTCACCCGCGCGTCCTGCGCCTGTCCGATTTTATATCCAGGGAGTAGGTCAATCATGGAGCAGGCTTAGGACGCAAATTGGGCTCTGACAAAAGGATTTATGACGATGCGGCCCGAAAAAACTGCCTGTATAAAATTCCAGCCAATCAACCTGTGTTAAAGCCAGCCCTCTTCTGAAATGTTATGTTATTCAGATGCGCCATTTGAATTCGTCTGCCTGACGTTTCCGGCGACAGGCCTGAAACGATGATGAGCGGATCCCTAAACCAGACACTTCAAGACCCAGACACGGCTGTTTTCCGAAAACTGACGAGTCTTACACCTGCCACAATGGGAGACCTTGCTCCCTTTGCAAAAATTCCAATGCAGCCAAGGGCGGTCTCAAAGGGCGATATCGTGATCGACAATCGTGCGATGAGCAAACGTCTTTATCTTGTAACATCAGGCTGGTTTTACGCCTATTCCTTCCTGCCCAATGGCCGGCGGCAGGTTTATCATATCTATCAAGAAGGCGACTTTATCGGTTTCGAAGATATGATGCACAGTAAAAACGCTTTTTCAGCAGGCGCACTGACGGCGGGCCGCATTTGCGAGATCGACATTCCAGCTATAAATAACATTTTAGGATCGCATCCGCGATTTGCGAGCTATCTCTACGCTGTGAGCTCTCTCAACCACATTGTCATGATGGACCGCATGCAATCTATCGCGCGTCAGAATCCACGCGAGCGCGTTGCGCATTTTCTATTGGAAATGGCCAATCGTGTGCGGGTCACGTCAAAATTCCATAGCGGACAGAGCGGGAACTCCCTCACCTTCAATCTCCCGATGGTGCAGGACCTTTTCGCAGATTGTGTCGGCCTAACAGCGGTTCACATTTCCAGAACTCTGACATGGATGACGCAAGAGGGTCTGATTGCAAGACCGTCCAGAACGCTTATAACAATTAAGGACGAAGACGGACTGATTGAGCTGGCCAGTTATCGTAATCGTTATAAAAGAGACTAAGATTGCCTACGACTAAAACTATGATTACTAATTTGAATATATTGTTTAAGAATAAAATCTGCCTGCGTTATCCTGCCACAGTTGTATGGCTCCATAGCCTTCCCAAATTAGCAGATGTTAGAAATGGCGGTCTTAAGCAACGCCATCGTCACGAGGCATTGTGCTTCGTCGATCAGAACGGCGTGTAGAACATGGCGGGTGAATTTTTAAAAAAGCTCGAAATCTTTGCAGAATTGAGCGAGGCTGAGGCCAATCTATATAGGTCCCTGACTCAGACTGAGCGGACGTTAAACGAAAACCAGACGCTTTTGACGGATGGTGCGCCTCAATCCAATTTATATGTTGTCAAATCCGGCTGGTTTTATTCCTATGCCATTCTACCCGATGGAAGCCGTCAGGTTCACGGAATTTTCACGGCGGGCGACGTAATCGGGACAGAACATCTGTCTTGGGGGACATCAATGTCCAGCGTTGCTGCGGCGTCAGACGGCGTCGTGTATCAAATTCCCGTTAAAGCGGCACGTCAGTTCCTCATGGACAATCCGCGCCTAAACGCAATTTTTTACGCGCTGCACATGGTGCATAACGGGCTGCTTTTGGACCGGATCACCGCGGTCTCCCGTCTGGGGGCTTACCAGAAATTAGCTTATTTCCTGGCGGATACGCTCATTCGTCAAAATCTTATTCTGGAAACAGAGACGGATATTCTACACCTCCCGCTCTCGCAAAATTTTGTTGCAGATTGTCTGGGCCTCTCTTCCGTGCATGTTTCACGTCAGGTCGGAAAACTGATCAAAAATGGGATTATCGAGAAACAAGGCCGGTATGATTTTCGTGTCCTGGACCGGGACGCGCTACTGAAGCTAAGTGACTATACGGACCGGTTTGCCGATATTGCGAGCAGCAATTTCGATGCAAATTTTTCATCCGATCATTCGAAAGGTGAATTTGGATAGACGTCATGCGTCACGATATGACATTTGATGGCGACGCGCCCAGTTTGGGCGCGTTTGACGTTTCGCATTTCTTCGATGTCACAAATATGTCCGTCGTCATTTCCGACGCGCGGGAACCGGACCTTCCGATTATCTATGTTAACCGCGCCTTTGAGATGACAACTGGCTATGCGCGCTCATTCGCGGTCGGACGAAATTGTCGATTTATGCAGGGCGAGGATACTGATCCCGCAACTGTTCGAAGAATAAGGCAGGCCCTCAAAAAAGGTCAACCGGTCACGGAAGTCCTGACAAATTACCGCGCGGATAAAACACCCTTTCTCAACGAGCTCATCCTAACGCCGATCTATGACAAGCAAGATCGGCTCGTCT
This sequence comes from Litorimonas sp. WD9-15, assembly GCF_050271975.1. NCBI lineage: Bacteria > Pseudomonadati > Pseudomonadota > Alphaproteobacteria > Maricaulales > Robiginitomaculaceae > Litorimonas > Litorimonas sp. WD9-15. The sequence continues at coordinate 1,158,436 of NZ_CP189850.1, read as the reverse complement.
TTTATGTCGGCGTTCAAACCGTTATCAATGAGGCCATCTCTCAGGACATTACGAAAGATGAGGGTCGTAACCTTGTCGCCTCTATACAGCGGCATATTACGTCGCATTTAGATGTCATTATGGACATTTCATCTCTCGCGGATGACAATGAGACCGTTACAATATCAGATGTGAAACGCGACTTCCTGAAACGAATTTCAAGTCTCGACGTGCTTTATCGTGATTTGGGGTCCCATCTTTCAGAAGATGGACTGGTCGATCTGGGGGCCTATGTCAGTCATATTACCTCAATATGTGCAGCCCGCTTTGCCCGCTTTGGTGTCAGGGTAAATATCCGAACGGAAAGCCTGCCCGCACCCATTGATTATTCAGTTCGTATTGGCCTGATCCTCAATGAAATTTTGGAAAACGCATTGCGTCATGCTTTTCATGGTCGGGACACCGGGTTTGTAGAAGTTTTGATGACCTTAAGCGATGATACACTGACACTTTCCGTCATAGATGACGGGACGGGTTTTTCGACCGTAGAGCCTTGGCCCGCCATTGGACGGTACGGCGCAGCCGTCACCCGCTTACTTCTGGATTTAACTGGCGGGGAGATCAGTTTTGAGAGCTCCAAACACGGCACAGTCATTGAAATAACCTCGCCTCTGACGGCAAATGGTGTGAAACCCTAACCTTATTCTTCCTCTGTGGACTCTTTCAGGTCGGTTTTGGCGGCTACGCCGGAGTCAACATCAGTCAAAGCATCATTCTGCAGGGCTTTCGAGCTCGCCGTGGTCGCCTCATTTGCTGCATCGCGGGTTTTTTCCCAAGCTGGGTTTTCGGTGTTTTTCTTGTCTGACATAAATTTTCCTTTCAGATTTTTAATTGCATACGGACTTTAACGTAAAGACCGCGCTCTTGTTCCAAAACTCCGCCCTGCGTCGTTTTCGATATTTACGGAGCCAAATGTTCTTGTTATGTTCACACATGGCCAAGACACTTATTGATAAGCTGAAGATCCTCGCGGATGCCGCAAAATATGATGCGTCCTGCGCCTCCTCTGCGACGAATCGCAAAGATAGTGCAACGTCCGGTGGGATTGGATCGACGGAAGGGATGGGGATTTGTCATTCTTATGCGCCGGACGGCCGCTGTATCAGCCTGCTCAAAATCCTGATGACGAATTTCTGCATCTATGACTGCCGCTATTGCGTGAATCGCGTGTCGTCCAATGTTGAACGGGCACGGTTTTCCGTCGAAGAAGTCGTCACGCTGACGCTCGATTTCTACAAGCGGAATTATATTGAGGGGCTATTTCTCTCCTCAGGCATTATCCGGTCATCTGATTATACAATGGAGCAGATGGTCGAAATCGCACGGCGTTTGCGTGAAGATCATCTCTTCAAAGGCTATATTCACCTCAAAACAATCCCTGAAGCTGACCCACTCCTCATTAAACAAGCAGGGCTTTTAGCGGACCGACTTTCAATCAATATTGAACTTCCAACGGAAGCCGCGCTGCAATCCTACGCGCCTGAGAAATCAACCACGACCATTAAAACGGCCATGGCCGATGTGCGACAGGGCATTGAGGATGCCCGTCCGGACATTAAAGAACGCTCGCGTTTCCGCCCTGCGAAATTCTCACCCGCCGGGCAATCGACACAAATGATCGTCGGCGCAGATGCCAGCACGGATGCCGATATTATGACATCCTCCACGACGCTCTATTCCAGTTATAAATTGAAGCGCGTTTATTATTCCGCCTTCTCGCCCATTCAGGATGCGTCGAAAGACCTGCCCCTCGTCAAGCCGCCGCTGATGCGGGAACATCGTCTTTATCAGTCGGATTGGCTGCTGCGCTTTTACGGTTTTAAAGTGAGCGAGATTTTTTCAGGTCAAAGCAACGGCATGCTCGACCTGGATATCGATCCCAAACTCAGCTGGGCCATTGCCAATCGCTCCGGCTTTCCGGTGAATATAAACACGGCGCCAAAAGAACGCCTCTTGCGCGTGCCTGGGCTGGGTCTGAAATCGATTGACCGGATACTCCGCGCACGACGACAGACAAAGCTCCGCCTCGCCGATGTGAAAACGATTGCCCGGTCGATTAAGACGTGCCGCGCCTTTATTGAGACCTCGGACTGGAACCCCGGCAGTCTGCTCGACAGCGTCGCCCTGCGCCAAGTCTTTGCGCCGGAGCCGGAACAACTCGCACTTTTGTAGGGATATGGGGCTATGAGGTGTATCACCCTCGACAGTGAGACAGATTTCGACGGCTGGCGGGATGCCGTGCGCCCCCTCCTCGCGGCGCGGATTCCCTGCGAAGCTTTGGGTTGGCGTGTGGGTAATACTGCAACGGACCTGTTTTCTACGACGGGCGATAGCGACCTCTTCAAAGTCACCGACCATCCACAATATCCCGTCCGGATTACAAAGACCCAGGTGGCGATGTGCAAACGGGTCCTCTGTCACCGCTCTCCGGAACGGCTTTATCACCTCTATGCGACATTGCTGCGATTACAGACCGATCCCTATGCCTTGGATGATCCGCTCTTCACGAGCGGGTTATGGGTGCGGGAGGCGGATAAGAATATCCGTCGCGACGTCCACAAAATGCACGCCTTTGTCCGGTTTAAAAAAGTCGGCGAACGGTTGGTTGGAAATATGATGCGGGAAAATTTCTGCGCCTGGTTTGAACCCGATCACCGGATTGTCGAACATACCGCTGATTTCTTCGCCCGACGTTTTACGGGCATGGATTGGTCCATCCTCACGCCCGATGGCTGCACCCATTGGGACGGTAAAAATATCACCGTCTCCCCCGGTGTCGATAAATCCATGGCGCCCGACGCGGATGATACGGAAGAGGCGTGGAAGGCCTATTATGCGTCCATCTTTAATCCGTCGCGCGTGAAGATTGGCGCGATGATGGCAGAAATGCCGAAGAAATATTGGAAGAACCTGCCAGAGGCGGACTTGATTCCGCAACTCATTCAGCAATCCGAAGCCATGAGCCGACAATTTATGGCGACGGCTGAAACCGCGCCAAATATTCGCACAAGTAAAGTTGCACCCGACGTCTATGCCCAGACAACTGCGCCCGCCAATATCTCAACATTGAAAGACGCCGAGGACGCGGCCCGTCGCTGTACAGATTGTGACCTCCATTGCAGCGCAACGCAGACTGTTTTCGGACAAGGCCCTATAGATGCAAGGATCATGTTAGTCGGGGAACAACCCGGCGATCAGGAAGATATTGCGGGCGTGCCCTTTATCGGCCCCGCCGGACAACTCCTCGACCGGGCGCTGAATGAAGCAGGGCTGGATCGCGGGGGGCTTTATGTGACCAATGCGGTCAAACATTTCAAATTCGAACCGCGCGGAAAAATGCGCCTCCACCGCAATCCTGTCGCGGATGAGGTTGAGCGCTGCCGCACTTGGCTGACGCTGGAACGGCAATTCGTGAAACCCAAGGTCATTCTGGCCATGGGAAAAACGGCTTTGCTGTCCCTGACGGGCCATAAAGGCACATTGAAAGCCGTACGGGGGGGCAGTTTTGAGGGGGAGTTTGGCGAGACGATTATACCTACCGTGCACCCCAGTTTCCTACTCCGCCTGCCCGACCCCGCCGCACGGGACAGGGAGTATGCGCAATTCGTCCGTGATATTTCACGGGCCGAAGAATTGACGAAAGAGGCGGCCTAACGCACTCTCCCGATGAAAAGAATTATCAGACCAACCAACCAGCTCACCCATTTTTCCACGACCTCGGCGACAGGTCCGTCAATGTTATAAGCGATGACTGCTATCGTGAATCCGGCTAAAATCGCTAGCAGCACAGCCCCATCGCGCAATGTCCAACCTAAACATTTAACGAGAATCACGGGACCGAACCCAGCGCCCAGCGCAACCCAGGCAAAAAGCACACGGCTGAAAATTTCCTGTGGAAGAGCCAGTGTCAAAATGACCGCGAAAACCGCTACGCCGACCATAGCAAGGCGCCCGAACATCAACGCGCGTTTCGGGCTGACATAGGTCACGCCGCTATCATGCGAGACGGCCGACGCAGCCGCGAGAAGCAGGCTATCGACGGTCGACATAACTGCAGAGAGAACGGCCGCAATCACAACACCCGCAAGCACGGGCGGCAGGAATTGTTGCGCCGCCGCAAAAAATAAGCTCTCACCGCCCGTGTCGACATTCAACGCCCGCGCGGCAAAGGCGAGACAAATGAGACCGGAATAGATCACGACGCCCCAGCCAATCGTGATAGCGGCCGCCTTCTTTCGCTCTCCATCAGAGCGGACGGCCATAATCCGGTTTAGGAGTTGCGGCTGCCCCAATGCGCCCAAACCCGTACCTAGCAAACCCATGGCCAGACCAATACCTGCCATACCTGCAGCGCCATTGGTGAAGCTGAAATAATCATGATCTTGCGTGGCATGCAGGGTCTCAATAACAGACCCAAATCCACCCGCCGCCATGACCGTCGCCAGGGGTACGAGCACGCAAGCCAACATCATCACGCCCGCTTGTAGAGCATCCGTAATACTCGCGGCCCAGAAACCGCCCAACGCGCAGTAAATCACGATGACGACCGCGCCGATAATGACAGCTTCCGCGATGCTGAGTCCGAAAACCTCACCCAGCGCATTGCCCGCCGCTTGAAACTGACTGGAAATATAAAAGACAAAACAAAAGAGGATGAGCGCCGCGCAGACCAATCCCGTCACGCGTTTGGCCTTCGGGGCAAGACCTTCCGTGATGAAATCAACAATTGTGATATGCCCCTTGGCCGCCGTCTCTGCGTTCAAGCGTGGGCCCATGACAAGCCATGTCATCAGATAGCCGCCAAAAATGCCCGGCACGAGCCAGAGTCCGACAACGCCTTGCGTAAAAACCATGCCCGTAAAGCCCAAGAGGACCCAAGCGGAACTCGTCGACGCGGCATAGGACAGTCCTGCCGTCCAAGGCCCCAGACCGCCACCCGCGAGGAAATAATCCGACTCATCAGACACCCGTTTCGATGCCCACCATCCAACACCCAACAGGACGACTTTATAAGAAATCAGGGTAATTAAAACGACGAGAGTATCAGACATATAATCTGCCTTAAGATGACATTTGTGATTTTGATAGCCTCTTACGAAAAAAGCGGTATCTTATATCTATGAAGACACTCAATCTCTCGGCCCTTAGCCTCCTTCTTTTCCTGAACACGGCAGGCCTCGCGCAAGCGCAGTCCGCGCCAGACCTACGCGATATATTGAAAGAGACAGGTTCCAGCACGGCAACATTTAACTGCACGGCCTCAAAGTCGATGTTTGAAAGCAATAATAAATTGGGTGGATTGGATGCAATTTTCAACTTTGATGGCGATTCCGGTAAAGGTACAAAAACGTTCAAAACCTACACGCGGGAGGCAGCCCAACGCGCGCTCGATAATGGTTATAATTACGCCATCATGGCACCGCTCTCGATTGGGAATTATCGAAATCAAAGAGAAGTTGTCTATTATGGCTGGGGCGTTGCCCGTAAAGGGACGCAATATGGGGACGAGCGCAGATCATATAATCTGGGCTGCACAGGCTTAGACGATGTCGCAGCATTTGATTTAATGTGGGACGCGCGCACGGAAGAGTCGATCGGAGATGAAGGCACATTGGTGGACTTGCGTCTGCTCAATGACACGTTGGACCTCGGACTGACGGTTCCAGCAAGATCCCGAAAAATTCATGATATTCGCTATAAAATTCCGGGAGACCGAGAGCGAATTGCGGCGCAATTTGATGTCAAACAGAAATCGGCTTCCTGCAGGACACCCTTGAGTCCCGTCTCCCTGCGACAGTTCAAACCTTCCGACTCCGCGAGAAATCGTGCGGAAGAAACGGCCTGCCTCGAAAAATACAGAGCTGAAGCCAAAGCCGTCGGATGGGATAGGTTTCCCCTCTTCGTAAAAGACACGAAAACGGAAAGCGCAACACGCGGCTATGTGCTGAACCGGCCTGACTCAACGGATCCAAAAAGTGACGAGATGGACAACGCACTCTGGGGAAAAGGTTGGGTAGACCTCTCAGATGATTTTCAATCGGCATCCGATTTATTGATCCACAATCCATCCCAAAACTTGCTGCTCATTGCCTCGCAGAATTTGACGGAGACAGAGGCCATTGACCGCGCCGTGTTCCTGACATCTGATATCTATATGTCTGAGAAGAAAACAGGCATCGCTTTGAACGATAAGACATCTTATTATCGAGGCCGTTTTGACACTAAGGCGCGTGCAATGACGGCGAAACGCCTCAAAAATGCGGAACGTGCAAACCGGTCGAGCGGCGGTATCAGTGACAGGAAAATTGAGTATAAGCAGCGTGATATCGCAAGAGCGGAAGAGCGTCTGAACGAGCTTCGCGCGGGCGATGACGAAGCCACAATCGCACAAATGAAAGCTGCGGTCTCAGGCTTTCCGGGCGCAGAATTTGACGCTGATGAAATGCGCAAACAATTAAAAGATGTTAGAGACGCAAATATAAAGGCCAGAGAATCGAAGCTGACGAAATTGCGATCCGAACTGGCTGAAATGACAGCACAGCAAGCCAATGAACGAAGCGCCCAAGCCACCCAAAATGCGCAAGGCCAAGCGAAGGCGACACAGAACATTCGTCCCAGCGAGGAAACAGCCACAACGTCGGCAGATAAAGGCATTTACCGCGCATTTGAAACATACAGCATTGTCTTTATTGTCAAGACTAACAGTTTATCCGCCAGTTCCCGCTGCCGGGACGATTATCTTGTCTGCGCGGATAAACTCCAAGCCTATAATGCTTTGGGCGATCAAGTAGGGAAATCCGGCTTTACGCCGCTTTCGCTCCCTGTTGGATATGAGCCTTATGAAATGCGTTAATGGTTGAACCACGGTCGGCTTAGAAAGATCATGGATAAGTCAAGAGATCAGTCCGAGACATTCTGTAGTCCCTACAATTATAACCCCAACCTTTGGCACCAACAGGTTCATTGTCGATCCACTCCATCTGCATGCGCCGATGATATTGCCCCGCCCTCGTCCCTCCCCTACACGACAGTTATGAAACATCTTCTCCTTGCCTCGACTATTTTTCTCGCCGCATGTGTGGCGACGGAAACTGCTCCGTCCACAGACCTAAAATCCGCAAGCGCCGTAATGATAAGCACGACACCCACCCCGAAAACGGGCATGGTGGCGGCTGCAAATCCTTATGCGACGGAAGCCGGACTGGAAATCTTGCGCGCAGGCGGGTCAGCCGTGGACGCCGCGATTGCGGTGCAGGCCACATTGGGCCTTGTGGAGCCGCAAAGTTCCGGCCTCGGCGGCGGAGCATTCATGGTTATCTATGATCCGAAAACTGCAAAAGTCTGGTCCTATGACGGGCGCGAAACCGCACCTGCGGGCGCAGACCCAACCATGTTCCTCGATCCAGAAACGGGCAAACCGCTCGGTTATTTCAACCGTGTTGGGTCGGGCATGTCGACGGGTGTGCCAGGAGCAGTTGTCATGCTACACCGCGCGCATCAGGATTACGGCGTGATGGACTGGGGTACGCAATTTGACGGATCTATTGAACTGGCGGAAGAGGGCTTTGTCGTCAGTCCGCGTATGGCGGGATTAGTCAAACGCCTTGCACCCTACATCCTACGCGATGATGCGAATGCCAATGCCTATTTCTTCCCGGACGATGCGCCCATTCCAGAAGGCTATGTCCGCAATAATCCGGAATATGCGCAAACCCTAAAAGCGATTGCGGAAAACCCACGCGCATTATTGGAAGGCGAAATCGCCGAAGATATTATCAAATCCATTCGGATGGAACCGCGTCCCGGCACGCTGACCCTCGCCGATATGGCGGCTTATGAACCGAAGAAATCCGAAGCACTCTGCACAGATTATCGCGGACATGCCATTTGCGGGGCGCAACCTCCCGCCAGTGGCGGCGTCGCAGTACAATCCATTCTCGGCATGTTGGAAAATTTCGATATGGCCGAGGCGGGCAATTCCGCGCTGGGCTGGCACCTCTTCGCCGAAGCCAGCTTTCTCGGCTATGCGGACCGCGATGAGTTCGTGGCCGACCCCGCATTTGTTGAGGTTCCTGTCGCAGAAATGTTGGATGAGGATTACCTGAAATCCCGTGCCGAATTAATTAAAGTCGACACAGTCAATACCAATGTCACGGCAGGTGACCCCGTAGGGTTTAAACCCGGGAAAGATGCCACACCGGACAGTCCGGGCACTTCACATTTCACCGTCGTGGACAAGAACGGTTTGACCATCTCCATGACGACGACGGTCGAAAGCGCCTTTGGCTCTCAACGGATGGTACGTGGATTCATGCTCAATAATGAGCTGACGGATTTCTCCTCCTATGCCGTGGATGAGGACGGCGTCGCGATTGCCAATGCCGTCGCCGCCGGAAAACGCCCGCGCAGTTCGATGTCGCCGCATATTGTCTTCGCGCCGGATGGAGAATTTCTCTTCACGACGGGATCGCCGGGCGGCAATTCGATCATCGCTTACACGGCGAAAACCATTGTCGGCATGGTGGATTGGGGTCTAAGCCCGCAAGAGGCGATTGAGCTGCCCAATGTTATTGCACGGAACGGATCGCTGCGTCTGGAAGCCAAGAACCTGAAAGACGCCGAAACGGACGAGTTGGACCGCGGCGCGGGCGCTGTTGAATTCGGTATGGAGGAAGACATCGTCTCCGCACTGGAAGAGATGGGCCATACAGTCCGGCGCTCAAAAGGCGAAATTTCCGGCCTGCATATTATCTATCGTCAGGAAGACGGCACACTGATTGGCGGCGCGGACCCGCGCCGTGAGGGGACAGCGGAAGCACAGTAACTTATTAGTCGTCGAGACTGTCGACCTCGGAAAGATTTTTGAGCGTTAAATCCTCAAAGCCTGCGGGATCATCGGCAGACATTGGGATGACAGAAAAACTTCCATCGGTTTCCAGAACCATTGCGCGGACCTCTTTAATATCAGCAATGCCCGCACCCCGCGCGGCGGCCAGAATTTCGCCTTCGCCGACATGGGTTTTTTGCATACCATCCTCGACCAACTCTCCACACCGGACGAGGAGCGTTGGATTATTCTTGAGTGTCTTGCGGAACATTTTGGAATGCGTACTGATATAGGTCAGCAACCATTGGAACACGATCAGCGCTGTTGCTGCGATAATGGCGGGGCCGAAATCATCCGGAGCGACGACGGCGGCGGCGACAATAGAACCAACCGCAACAGTCACGATCCAATCGAAACTGTTCATCTTTGATACGCTGCGTTTTCCGGCAAAGCGGGTCACAACAATTATGAGAATGTAAATGAGGAGGCAGGCCGTCAAAACACGGATAGGAAGCGCCTCATCGGGCAGGAGTTTAGGATAGATATTCATAAAAGAAAAAGCCCCCGCCACGCCGAAGGTTCCACCATTTAGGATTTGGGCAGAGTCAGTTGAAACGTCGTTCCGTTTTCATCAGAGGATAAAAGACATAAATCACCGCCCTGTGCCTTCGCGAGTTCCTTGGAAATGGAAAGGCCAAGGCCCGTCGACTTTGTCCCGGCGGAATGGGCTTGCCCACCTGAAAAAGCTTGAAACAGGTTCTCACGGGCGCGGTCAGGAAGGCCCGGTCCGGTATCAGATATGCGAAGGTCTACGCTGTCCTTCATTATATCTACCCCGACTTTCAATACACGATTTGGGCTTTCCGTCGCAGCCATCGCTTGGGAGGCATTACGGAAGAGATTGTGGAAAATGCGGTAAGCATGATCAGGATCGGTGCGCACCATCAGGTCGGTCGGGATTGTATTCCGAAACCGCGTGCCGGGGAATTGAGCGGTGACATCGGCCGCCGCTTCGCCAATCGTGAAAGCGATACGGACGTCTTGGATTTGCGGGTCAGCGGTCTCGGCCTTGGAATAGGACAGGACGTCTTCTGTTAAGCTTATCCCGCGTTCAACAGTACGGGTTAGACGTTCGCCCATCGTGGACATTTTCTCGTCCGGGTTCATGGATAGGCGATCCGAGATGAGAAGTGCCGAGGTTAGAACATTGCGGAGATCATGGTTAATTTTCGCAACAGACATACCCAGCCCCGCCAGCCGTTCCCGCTGCCGGAAAGCCGCCCGAAGCGATTGTTTGAGGTCAGTAAATTCTCGTTGGAGCTGCCCGATTTCGTCATGACGTTTCGAGCGCACCTGGCGCGCACGACGCTTTTCCGGATCCTCGCGAAAGGCCGTCATATCTTCCGCCAATTGCTGAACGGGGCGGATAATCATGGCGGACATCGCCCAGAAAATCAGGGCGCCCGTAATAATGGCAATAAATACAGAGAGCCAAAATATATTGCGGACATAATCCCGCAAAGCCCAGCGTAATTTATTGCGGGGAATAATTAATTCTATCGCGTCCTGCCCGTCAACGGGACTGGCCGCCATAACACGGAGCGAATCCGTTTTATCGCTAAACAAATCACTGAAAGGCGCAGTTAATGACGGGAATCTTCCAGACTCGCGCAGGTCAATCATGATGACTTCGCCCGTGATTCCACCGGGCGTACCAAGAACAAGCTCCGTCATCCCGTCACGTTTCGCCGCCATGACCATCACGTCTGTATCAGCCACAAACTGATCCGTCAGGGTCTGGGACGCCTGATAATCCGGCACACCCGTGAGAGCTTGGGCGAGGAGCCCAGCCTGTCGAGCCCGGTCTTCCAGCCAAGACTGACGCTCCAGCGCGACTGACGGAATGAAGAGCAGCATTTCCGCCAGCATGACGAACCCAATCGTCAACAAGAGCAGCTTGGACGACAGACGCCTGGATATGAAACCGTCAATCATGGCGGAAGCTGTAATCCGTTACGGCGCGGATGCCTAGTGGAACTTCGTCCAGAGCGCGGAGAGCTTTTTCGCTTTTGCATTCTCGCCAAAGAGCGTTTCCGTATACCAACTCCCCGCCGCCCGCTTCACAGCTTCCGACCGTGTGGGGTAAGGCGAAATGATCCCGGCAAGGCCCGAAATCTTGACGCCATTGGACATTGCAACAGACAGCATGTGAAGAATCTCACCCGCCTGCATCCCGACAACGGAGCCGCCCAGAATCACGCCTTTCTTCGTCGCGACAATTTTCACGCCGCCCGCTGTTGAACGCTCCGCGATGGCACGGTCATTTTCGTCAAATTCAAAATGGACGGACTTCACCTTCTCCGCGCCATATTTCTCAATCGCTTGTGCCTCAGTCAGACCAATATTGGCCAGTTCTGGTTCCGTGTAAATCACACCAGGCATGACATTGGTTGTCGCCTTGGAGAGTTTCTTGTTCAGGAATGGAAGCGGCGGGATAAAATAGAAACCCGTTGTGATCTGCTTGGCGTGGAAACCGGCCGCATGGGTTAATCCCCCTCTGCCTTTCACAACATCGCCAGCCGCATAGACCTTCTTATTCGAAGTCCGGAGATTATCGTCGGTGTGAATTCCGCCGCGATCATACTCAATACCCGCGGCTTCGAGGCCCAACCCGTTCACACTTGGCGCACGGCCTGCAGCGACGAGGAGATGAGACCCCTGAATGACGGTTCCGTCTTCAAGTTCAATTTCAACGCCTGTGTCTGTCTTGCGAATTTCTTTTGTATTGGCCGGCGCATGGAAAGTGATCCCTTCATCTTCCAAGGCTTTGACGAGGACTTCCGCATGTTCCGGTTCATTGCGACCCAGAGGCTTGGCAATATCAATAATGGTCACCTCTGCGCCGAGACGTTTGAACGTTTGACCCATTTCCAGACCAATCGGACCGGACCCGATGACGAGTAGATGTTTCGGGAATTCAGGGAGGCTGAAGACAGTCTCATTCGTGATATAATCCACCGTGTCGAGACCGGGAATTGGCGGAGCCGATGCGCGGCTGCCCACGGCGACGATAAAGCGTTTCGCCTTCACACGCGCGGTCTTTGATTCAACCGTATTGGCGTCAACAAAATGCGCATGTTCTGTGATGACTGTCGCGCCAAACCCTTCAAACCGTTCAACAGAATCAACAGGTGCGATCGACTCAATGACATCTTTCACATGGGCTTTCACCGCGCTCCAATCGACTTCGGGTTCAACGGGGTTAATACCGAATTTTGCACCGGACCGCATGGATTGCGCGACTTTACCCGCTTTCAAAATCGCTTTTGACGGAACACACCCATGGTTCAGGCAATCGCCGCCCATCTCTTCACCTTCGAACAGGACAACGGAACGGCCCAGATTCGACGCCACCCAAGTTGCCGTCAGGCCGGCAGAGCCCGCGCCAATGACGCAAAGGTCAACATTATACTCTTTCATCGGATTATCTCTCTCTTGTGCAGGTCGGGGCCTTACGCCGCGACCGCTTTCTTCTTGAAGAATTTTTTGTAAATCGCCGGGATCAGCGCCACGACGGCGAGGGCGAAAAAGGCGGGAATGAGGTTTTTGGCAGAAGAAGCGACGAGCGAATTGACATCAACGGCCTCACCAGCTTCTGCAGCATCCAGTAATATAGCACGCAGGCCCGCGCCAATCCACGTATAGGCCACTGTGCCCGGAATAATCCCAAAGAGCGTGGAAATTAAATAGTCACGGAATTTCGCACCGAGGATAGCCGGCGCAATATTCACCACGGCAAAGGGGAAAATCGGAATGAGCCGAAGTGTGAAAAGATAGGACAACGGGCTTTCATTAAATCCGGCTTCCATCTTGCCAACAAAAGGACCCGCAATGCTCTTGAGGGCTTCCCCCACAGATGTCTTCGCCGCTGTAAACAGAATACAAGCACCAATCGTGGCGCCAATCACTGTCGCGGGCGCACCGACACCGAGGCCAAACAGGAATCCGCCGCCAATCGTCAGTGCACTGGCGGGGACCATGAAGGTCGTCGCCAGAATATAGATCACAATGAAAGCCAGCAGAACAAGAATGAAGTTTTCCTGCACCAGCGTGTTCAGATAGACGGCATTTTCCGCCAGCGAGGTCGGCGACAGATAGGTGTGCCATCCCTGCGAGATGGCGAGGCCGAGGCCTGCCAGAATAATGTAAATCGGCCAGAGTTTAATCCAGATCGGTTTGTCTTGTTTGACGTCTGTTTCGGACATGTCGGTATCTCTCTTCTTAGTCTTCTCTGACGGCTTACTGGTTCAGCGACCAGTTATAATCGTGACCGTCAATTTTGGCACCCGCATCAATGGCGGCGGCGAGGTCCGGTCCTGCGAATTCGCGAAGATGTTTCAGGGTCTCAGATTTCGATCCGCCGAAATCTCCCTTGAACCATTGATAGATGGACGAGACTTCCAGCGTATCGCCTTTTATTTTCACGCCGCGCGGGGAATTAATGAAATCACGAGCCGCTTGCTCACGATCCGTTTCCAGTGTTGCACCCGTCCAAAGTTTATCTGCCAAATTCGGGCAACCGATAGAGGCGCAATTCACCATATAATGGACATAGGATGGGTTCGGGTATTTCTTCCGTAAAATATCATGCTCAATATTATTAAGCGTCAATGTCTCACCATTAACAACCGTCGCATCACGGTCCCACGGCCCGATGGACAGAAGACCAGATTTAATCTTGCGGATGGATTTGACCGGATAATTCTCCAGCACGACCTTCAGGGTCAGCGCATTATAAAGATTAGCCCAATATGCAATTTGGTCATTCTCTGACATGGCATCCGGGTTCTGAGACGAAAGGTAATCCGTGTAAGCCGTAACCGTCGCCAGTTCTCCAGCATTATGCGCGGCTTCATAGTCAAACAAGTTCAAACCGCCCTCACCGCGCGAAATACGATTTTTGAGCAAGTCAGCGTAAGCGGCAACAGGTGCGGCGGTTTTCATCATCTTGTCTTGAGTTTTTTCGACCATCTTCACGTCTTCCACTTGGGCTGTCTTCACGACATCCACTGTTTGAACGTTTTGCGTCTCCACAACAACCGGAGCTTCTATACGTGATGCGGCCTGTTCGGGAGTCTTGATAGTATAGACAGCCTCTGCCGTTTTAAGGGGCGGGTTGCCACAATCCGCACCTGCAAAGGCGACGACGGGCATGAAAGCAGTGGACAATGTTAAAACTGTGAATGAGCGCATGATGCGATCTCCTATGTTAATCTTGTCCGTCTCCTATACACTGAATATGGCGGCGTCATTGAAAGCCTTGCTCACGCATCGTCACGTTTTTGTGCCTGCCCCGAGACCCGCGCGTGAGGTCGGTCAGAGTCTGAGAACACGGCTTGACAGTTTTAGACATCACGCGTAATTGCCGCCGCTTGAGATACCCAGCGGCATCTTTCGATTCCGTCTGACCGAAGATAAAAGAGAAAACCGATGAAACGTACGTTCCAGCCGTCCAACCTTGTCCGCGCCCGTCGCCACGGTTTCCGTGCCCGTATGGCCACGAAAAACGGCCGTGCTGTCTTGGCCCGTCGTCGTGCCAAAGGCCGTAAGCGCCTTTCCGCATAAATTCAGTTATCGCGCGGTTATGACCGCCGTGACGACGCCTAACACCAAACTCGGAATGCTGAAGAAGCGTTCCGAGTTTTTACATGTGCGGGAAGGGTTTTATTCCGCCAAAGGCGGCGTCGTCATCCAGATGCGCCAACACCCCACCCGAACAGACGGTATTCACGTCGGATTTACTGCCACAAAGAAGATTGGCAATGCCGTCAGCCGCAACCGCGCCAAGAGACGGCTTCGCGAAGTCGCCCGCGCGCTGCTCCCCGAATTAGGGATTTGTGGATATGATTATGTTTTTATCGCCCGAAGCTCCCATATGGGGAGAGATGGGACGACTGTGCGGATTTGGGATGACCTCCTTGACGACGCGCGCAAAGCCCTCATAACCCTCTCGCGCCGCGCGGAAAACGCGGCACGAGACACAAAAAAGTAAGAGACGGCCTCACAATGAACGAGCAGAAGAACCTGATCTGGGCAATGATATTGTCAGCCATTGTCGTGCTGCTCTATTTCACCTTCATCGAAGGCCCGACACAACAGGCCGCCCGTCTGGACGCGCAAGCCGAAATGGAGCGCCTCAATGCGGAATCCGTCGGTGAAACCAGCACGATGGTCATCACCGAGCCGAAATCCCGCGAGGAGATTATCTCCTCCGGCGATGCCGTGCGCATCAAGATCGACTCGCCCGGGATTACGGGGTCATTCTTGACAACAGGCTCACGCCTGGATGATCTCTCGCTTAAGCGTTATAATGAGACGCTCGACCCGGAAGACGGGCTCGTCAATTTGCTAAACCCGGAAGGGTCAGAGCGCGGCGCCTATATCGCCGATAACTGGACCGCCGTGGATGGTGGCTCCGGCACGCAGACGGCCTGGAATTTGATCGCAGGCGAAACCCTAACACCGACATCTCCCGTGACCCTGCGCAAATCCGTCGGGCCCGTCGAAATTGACCGCGTGATGAGCGTCGATGACAATTACCTCATCACCCTAACGGATACGCTGACCAATAAAGGCTCTGCCAATTTCAATCTGGAACGTAAAGGCGTCGCCCGCCAATATGGATTGTCTGATGACCTGACGAATTTCTTCATTATCCAAGAAGGTCCAATCTCCGTCATTGATGGCAAATATCACGAGCAGAAATATAAGAAGGTCAAGAAAAAAGGTGGCCGCACGGATACGGGCGAAGGCGGCTGGGTCGGCCTGACCGATAAATATTGGTTGCAATCCGCCATCGCCCCGCAAGGTAAATTGGTCACATCCGAGACGGGCTTTAAACTTCTCAATGATCAGGAAATCTATGAGGCGTCTTATACGACTTCCGCTCTGACCCTCACACCCGGTGCGAGCGTCACTTCCACGGGTCACATGTTTGCGGGACCGAAAGATTACGGCCTGCTGAAATCCTATGAGGATGCGGGAATCATGGACTTCACCAATGCGATTGGTTGGGGCCTGATGCGCGTTCTGGTCAAACCGATCAGTCGCGTTCTGTCCTGGCTGGGTGAGAAACTCGGCAATTACGGCTACGGCATTCTCGCGCTCACACTACTCATCAAAATCCTGATGTTCCCACTTTATAACAAGCAATATGCGTCACAGGCCAAGATGAAAAAGGTCCAGCCGATGATGAAAAAGCTTCAAACGCGGTACAAAGATGACCGGATGAAGTTGCAGAAGGAAATGATGGCCCTTTACAAAAAAGAGGGCGTTAATCCGGCGGCGGGCTGCCTCCCGATCATTCCAACGATCTTCGTGTTCTTCGCGCTCTACAAGGCCGTATTCATCAATATTGACCTTCGCCATGAAGGGTTCCTCGGCTATATTCAGGATCTCTCCGCGCGGGACCCGCTTTCCATCCTGAACGGTTTCGGTCTGCTGCCTTGGGGCATGAATCCAATTGGTATTGAGTTCCTCGCCATTGGTCCGCTCGCCATCCTCTACGGTGCCTCCATGAGCTTGATGTACACGCTCCAACCCGCACCAGGCATGGGCGCGTCCGAGCAAGCGGCGATGCAGGCGAAGATCTTCAAATTTTTGCCCTGGATGTTTATGTTCATCCTCGCGGGTTTCCCGGCTGGCCTCCTGATCTACTGGATCTGGAACAATATCCTGTCCTTCGGCCAGCAATATTACATCACCCGCAAGAATGGCGTGGACACACCCGTGGATGCCTTCTTCCGCAAGATTACGGGCAAACCCGACCCGATCGTGGCAGGCGAAGCGATTGAGGTTGAGCCCAATAAGGTGAAAAAGAACAAGAAAAAGAAAGCCGATAAGGAATGAGCGAGCGCGAAAACACGCCCGCCCCCAGTTCTGCACCTTTGGCCTCCGCGCCGGACTTTACAAAAGCGCAGATCGAGGAAGGCCGTTTGCTTTTCGCGCGGGATGTCGACTTCATGTTATCGGTCGTCAATCTTGAGTCACTCCCACCTGCGAACCGGCCGGAGATTTGTTTTGCCGGACGGTCCAATGTCGGGAAGTCCTCCCTCATCAATGCATTGACCAACCGCAAAGGTCTCGCGCGCGCTTCCAACACGCCGGGCCGGACGCGGGAATTGAACTATTTCAACGTCCATGACCGCCTGAACCTCGTCGACCTGCCGGGCTATGGATATGCGAAAGCGTCGAAATCAGACATTAAGAACTGGACCCAACTCACGCGGGCTTTCCTGCGCGGGCGCGCGGGATTACGGCGCGTCTTCCTGCTGGTCGACAGTCGCCATGGCGTGAAGGACTCTGACCTCGAGCTTATGTCCATGCTCGACGAAACGGCGGTCACCTATCAGGTCGTCCTGACAAAAGTCGACAAGAAAAAATCCGTCGATCTGGACAAAACCATGCGCAAGACATCGCGCATTATCGCCAAGCGCCCAGCGGCCCATCCCATCCTCATGGTGACCTCGTCCGAGAAGAAAACGGGGCTCGACATGCTCCGCGCTGAAATTGCGACCTTGGCGCTTCCCGCAAACTGATTATAACGCGTCTTATGCAACGCCGAAAAAATGAATCCGGATGGACCAGCGCGCAAGTGCTCTCCGAAGCCCTGCCTTTCATCCAACGCCATGCGGGACGCTGGGTTGTTGTTAAATTTGGCGGCCATGCCATGGGTGATGCGGATCTGACCGCAGCCTTTGCCAGAGACATTGTCATGCTGCGCCAGACGGGACTGCGTCCGGTCGTGGTGCATGGCGGCGGACCGCAAATCGGATCCATGCTGGAACGGCTTCAAATCAAGACCGAGTTTAAAGACGGCCTTCGCGTCTCTGACATGGAAACAGTCGGCGTCGCGGAAATGGTGCTGTCCGGGGCCATCAACAAATCCATCGTCAGCGCGATCAATGTCGCGGGCGGGAAAGCCGTCGGGATTTCAGGCCGCGATGCGCGTCTCATCACAGCTAAACCCGTCAATGCGGATCTCGGCTTTACGGGCGAACCCGTCAATATTGACGTGAGTGTTATCCAAACGCTCGCCCATCAGGATGCAGGCTTTATCCCCGTCATATCCCCCATCAGTGCGGACGCGAATGGCGACGGTTACAACATCAATGCCGACACCGCCGCAGGTGTCATTGCCAGCGCCCTCGGGGCCAGCCGCCTGATGCTGCTGACGGATATAGAAGGCGTCATGGACAAAGATAAAAACCTGCTCACCGACCTCTCCGTTGCAGATGCCAAGTCCCTGATTGCGGACGGTACAGCCATTGGTGGGATGATCCCGAAACTGACCACCGCCATTGATGCCGTTGAAACGGGTGTGGAAGCCGTTGTTATATTAGATGGACGGCGGGCCCATGGTCTCCTCGTCGAACTCTTCACCGATGTCGGTGCCGGGACGTTGATTCACTAATATGCGCGCGTTTGGTTTCATCTTTCTGTTTTGGCTCTGTGCAGGCCCTGCCTTTGCGCAAGAAGCCGAGGCCCCAATACCCGCGCCGCTGACGGGGCAAACGGCGGATTGGGATGTTTGCAACGAGACGAGCTTCGTCCTGCGATTTGCCTCGGCCTTTATCCGGTCAGACCGGATGCAAACAGTCGGCTGGACGACCGTTCAACCCGGAGCCTGCGTCGCCGTGGAAACACCCGTCTCCAGCCCGCGCTTTCTCTATGCAGAGAGCTTACCTGTCCATCGTGGCGGTATTCGCGAATGGAAGGGGAGTGTTGAACTCTGCGCCTCGGAGGAAGACTTCATCTCCGATTCCACGGATAATTGCGCGCTCAGCAATTTCGAAACGCGCGATTACTTCGCCGTCAAACCGACAGAACGCACAACCGCCTTTATCGAAGCGTCTGATTACGGCGTAAATGCGGAGGTCGCGGGCGTACAACGTATTTTACAGGATGCCGGCTATAACATCACCCGCGTGGACGGATTAACGGGGCGCCGAACCTTACGAACAATCGCGGAGGCCAAAGCGGATTTAAGTCTCGATAAAAACGCGACGACACAAAGCCTGATCGACGCGCTCATCCCCGTGGCGCAGAAAGCCCGTGAGGATGTTGGACTTGATATTTGCAATGATAGCTCCGCTCGTATTTTCGGCGCAATCGCTATTGAGGAAGACGGCAATTGGACATCGCGCGGTTGGTGGCCTGTGGAGATCGGGCAATGCGTCAAACCCTATGACAAAACCCTGACGGGCACACAGGCCCATGTCTTTGCCCTGCAGGAAGCTGAGAACGAGGACGGAACGGCGGCCCCCGATAAACGCCTCCGGTCTGAGACGGTTGTGCCAGCGCAGTTCTGTATTGCCGAGTCCCGCTTTTCGGCCTTGGGTCGTGAAAATTGTCAGGATAAGGGATATGCCGTTGCAGATTTCAGACCAGTTCCGACCGAGCTGGATGGGCAAATTCTACGTGTGACGGATGCCGACTTCACGATTGCTGACGGGGATGGGTTGCGGCGCTAATCAATTCGTCTATGCCCCCGCTATGAATAAAAAACTCGACCATATTGAAAATTGGATTTTCGATCTCGACAACACGCTCTATCCGGCGGATGTCGAATTTTTCGACCAAATCGTGAAAAAAATGAACGGTTTTGTGTCCCGCTATCTTTCGCTGGAGTCTGAGGCCGCGCTACATCTTCAGAAAGAATATCTGGCGGAATACGGGACGACCCTGTCCGGTATGATGGCCGTGCACGGTATGGATCCTGCAGCCTTCCTCGATTACGTTCATGATGTCGATTTGAAATTTCTAAAGCCCAATCCGACCTTGCGCGAAAATATCGCCGCCCTGCCCGGCCGGAAATTTATCTATACCAATGGATCGAAGGGTCATGCCCGCAATGTTGCGACGCATCTGAACCTGTTCGACCTCTTTGACGGTCATTTCGGGATTGAGGACGGGGATTACGTGCCCAAGCCCAAGCGGGCACCCTATGAGACGTTCCTCAAGGTCTTTGACATCGACTCGACAAAATCCGCCTTTTTCGAAGACAACCTCCGCAATCTAAAAGTCCCCAAAGATATGGGCATGGCGACTATCCTCGTCACGTCCAATGAGGATTGGAGCCACGAACCCGAAGCCGCCCGTCCGGCGGGGGCGGACTCGAAAGCCGATTTTGTCGACTATATCACCGATGATCTGGCGGGATGGCTGGGCGAGAACACCTAGCGGCTCAGATCCGCCTCGGTCAGCGTACCTGCTGAGATCAGAACCTCTGTCGGCAAGGTATAGACCTGCAATAGCCCGCCCTCACGCGTTGAGGTAAAAACAATATCGGATTTATCCGATGTCATCTTTGCCGCAATATCGGATGCGGGTCCGTTGAGATGCGGGCCGAGATTTTCCGGCTCCGTCCAAGTCCCGTCAATCTTGCGCGAGACAAATATATCCGCTCTGCCCTCTCCGCCACGTTCATTATAAGTGATGAACATCAGCTCGCCTGCGGGCGAGACCCAAGCATGGTTATCACGGCCCGTCGAGTTGATGGGCGCGGGCAGCGGTTTTGCAATGTCGTAATTCCCGTCATCTTCCTGAGGCAGGATAAATATGTCCCGCTCTCCCACAGCATCGAACCGTTCCGTCCAAAAATAGAGGTCACCGTCCAGCGTCATTTGGGGCGATGTCTCGTTATGCACATAACGCAACCGTTTGATCGCGCCCGAACGGGGACGGTTTATATCCCCGGCCTCTCCGTAAATAATATCCAGAGGTTCGGGCACGGCGTCTGCTTTGGTGAGGTCCAAACGATAGAGATCAAAGTCCTCTTCCACGTCTAAATCCGCATATTTCGCCCGGTCCGCCGACCATGAGATCAAGAGATATTTTCCATCCGGCGTAATACTCGGCCAGTCAATGCGGCCCATTTGCGGGAGGGGGAAGGCTTCTGAAACTTGCCAGACGCCGTCGATCTTTTGCGAGATGCGCAAGGTCTGTGGACAGGGGCTAATCTGCGCGCATTCACTTTGCGGGAAATAAGCCGTCAAACCATCGGGCGTGAAAGCCGGGGTGAGCGTAATCTGTCCCGGTTGATTGATCGCACCGGGCGCCAGTTTCACGGGCTGTGCCTGTCCCCCACTGGCGACCGCATGGGGCGCGAAAAGGAGCGAGGCTGAGAATGCGAGTAAATGTTTCATGGTCTGGCTACGCGGCGGCGCGTTAAAAAGTGTGTCGCCTCACCGTTTTGTCATCTTAATGAACGGCGCTGCGACGCCTTGACTATTGACCACAAGCTCCGCCCTCCCCATTTGTAAATCATGAAAGACCGCACAAAATCCGCGATTGCCGTAAATCTGAACGCTGTAAACTGCCCGCGTTGCAACACGCGTCAGCCAAAGTTTCGTTTTCCAAAAAATCTGCGCCAGTTCTTTTTTGGCGGCTGGACGTGCGAGCGTTGCCAGACGGAAATGGACAGTTTCGGGCGACCCGTTTTTAATCACTGAATTTGACTAATGGGCGTGGGGTTACTATCTCCCCACAATGACCATTCGACCCATTCTCACTGTTCCCAATCCTATTCTTAAGCAGGTCTCCAAACCTGTAGAGGCCGTCACAGACGAAACCCGTGCGCTGATGGATGATATGTTGGAAACGATGTATGCCGCGCCCGGTATCGGGTTGGCCGCCGTGCAAATCGGCGTTCCCGTCAATGTCATTGTGATGGACCTTGCCCGTGAAGGCGAAGATCCAAATCCACAATATTTCGTCAATCCGGAAATTCTGGAATCGGTTGAGGAGACCCAACCCTATCAGGAAGGCTGCCTCTCCATTCCCGATGTCTATGATGATGTGGACCGCCCCGAGCGCGTTAAGCTGACCTATCTGGATTATAATGGCGAACGCGTAACGGAATGGGCAGAAGGCCTTTATGCCGTGTGTATCCAACACGAGATGGACCACCTCAAAGGCGTCGTCTTTATCGACTACCTCTCGCGTCTGAAGCGCGAACGGGCCGTGAAGAAGGTCATGAAGGCTGAGAAATTACGGGCGGCGGGATAATGCGTAAAATTGCTACATGGTCCTTAGCCCTCTCTCAATTCATTGTTGGGTCAAGTTACGCTCTAAGCGATACTATTTTCCCTTGGATGGGCAGCAATGATTTCTTCGTTTGGGGCTGCATGATATCCGATTACGGATATACAGGATTATTTTTCCCTTTCTGATATGGCCCTCAACATCGTTTTCATGGGCACGCCGGATTTTGCCGTACCGTCCCTCGCCGAGATCATATCCTCCGGCCATAATATCATCCGCGTCTACACGCAGCCGCCTCGTCGGGCGGGACGCGGGAAACAACTGACCAAATCGACCGTTCATCAATTTGCCGAACTCATGGGTCTTCCGGTCGCGACGCCGGAGAGCTTTCGCAAATCGAAAGTCATTGACGAATTGGAAGAGCTAAACGCCGATGTCGCCTGCGTTGTGGCCTATGGTCAAATCCTACCACAGCGGGCCTTGGATGCACCGGAATATGGATGCTTGAACCTTCACGGCTCCCTCCTCCCGCGCTGGCGGGGGGCCGCACCCGTGCAACGTGCCATTATGGCGGGGGATGCGCAGACGGGTGTGCAGATCATGCAAATGGCTAAGGGCTTGGACACGGGCGACATCCTGCTCTCCGAAGCGACAGATATCCGCCCAACAGATACGGCAGAGACGCTTTCACAGCGCCTTTCCCAACTCGGTTCCCAAATGTGGCCGCGGGCACTTGGTGCCATTGAACGGGGCGCGCTGACTCCGACACCGCAATCCGGCGAGGCGACTTATGCCCATAAAATAGAGAAATCCGAGGCGAGACTTGACTGGAGCCGCCCGGCGCGCGACCTTGAGTGCCACATTCGCGGTCTTGCGCCCTTCCCGGGCGCGTGGTGCGACATCGCGGGCAAGCGAGTGAAAGTCCATTTCGCGACGGTCGAAGACGCGCAGGGTGACCCCGGCGAAGTGCTGGATGACCGTCTTTTGATTGGATGCGGAGAACAGGCGCTTCGCCTGACCTCCATACAGCCTGCGGGGAAATCCCGCATGACAGCGGATGACTATTTACGCGGTACGACCCTCGCGGTCGGAACGCGACTGGATTGAAAGAGAGATGACATGAAAATTCACGAAGAGGTCTATGAAGGCCACCTGATCCGCGCGAATGATACCGCCGCGATGGTATTTATTGACGGGTCCAAAAATCTGGAAACGAAATTCCGGGCGATTTCGCTCGAAGACGCCCTGACACAATCCAAGGCTTGGATTGACGAAAAAACGCAGGAACGCAAAGCGGACCGTCGCCAAGCTCATATCGGGACGGTCGAGGGCTATACCGAAATTCTGGGCATTACAAAGATGAGCAAGGCCCGTCGCCTGATGCTCGTCGCCCATCGCCGCGCAGAAGACCGCAAGATGACTCCGGCGGAATTAGCCGAAGCCGCGGGCTGGAAAACACAGGCCTCTGCCAATACGCATTATGCCAAATTAGGTAAGGAAGTGGCCGAACATCTCGGCCTTGAAATTGATGGCACGGACAAGGAAACTTGGACCTCCGCGCTTGCAAAACTCGACGAAGAAACGGGCGCGTTGCAAATGCACGAAGAAGTCGCCGAAGCCATGGATCGCCTGAATATCGGCTAATCCCAACTGCCCCATGGCCCGTTTCAAACTAAAAATCGAATATGATGGCGGGCCGTTTCAGGGCTGGCAGCGGCAGGACCATGCACCCACAGTGCAGGGCGAACTGGAAGCTGCGGGGGCCAAAATCAATGGCGGCCCCGTCACCGTCTATGGTTCCGGCCGAACGGATAGCGGCGTCCACGCCCTCGCCCAGATTGCGCATGTCGATTTCGACAAGGCCCTGCGCGCGGATCAGGTTCGCGACGCTTTGAACTTTCATTTGGGCAAAGCGCCAATCTCCGTGCTGGCGGCAGAAGAGGTCGACGACGAATTCCACGCGCGGTTCGATGCGATCGAGCGACGCTATCTTTTCCGGATCGTGGATCGCCGCCCCCGCCTTGCGCTGGATCGCGGGCGTGTCTGGCGTGTTCCGGTCAAATTGGATGTCGACGCGATGGAAGAAGCGGCGCAGGAACTCATCGGGCAACATGATTTCACGACATTCCGCGACCAACAATGCCAAGCCAAAAGCCCCGTCAAAACACTGGACGAAGCGCGGGTCATTCGCGCGGGTCATGAAGTCCACCTGCATTTCCGCGCACGATCCTTCCTGCACAAACAAGTTCGCAGCTTTACAGGCAGCCTCGTCGAAGTCGGGCTGGGGAAATGGGATGCGGAAGATATGCGACTGGCACTGGAGGCCCGTGACCGCAGAGAATGCGGGCCGGTCTCCCCACCGGACGGGCTCTACCTTGTCGAGGTCGTCTATTAGCGGCTGATTGACAATTGCACGAAGGTTAGACCGACCGCGACGATCACGCAGGCAATGAGAATGGCCGTGCCCCAATTAAATCCGGCGACCTTTTGTGTCAGGCGGATATCGATTGCCAAGAGACCGAGATAGGCCGAAAATGCGACGCCATTGGCCGCTGCAAAAGGCAGAATGTCCAAAACGACCAATCCAAAACAGGCGCCTGTTAGAACGGACAACCAGAACACCGCCCAGTTCCGCGTGATGATCCAAGGCCGCGTGCGGTCCATTTTCTCCAAAATCATCGCAATGAGATAGGCCATGGCGGGGAAAGAAAAGAGCCAGAGCCCGACCGTTATGACGAAAGGTAAGAGCTGCGGCGAGGCGACTTCGGCGTCCAGCACCCTCGCCCGTTCAATCTGGATACCTTGCGCGACCATCCAGAGCGGGAGCAGACTACCCGCCAGACAGATAAAACTGACCTTCAATCCCTTACGCGAGAGATCGAAATAACTTTCCCAATCCGGCCAGGTGCCGAGAACGGCAAAGGTGCCGAGGAGAGACTTGAACGGGTTCATGCCCGCCGTTTAAGGGAGGGACGGAACCACATCAAGGAGGGCGACATGCCGAAACTGGACTTGAACACAATTGAGCCACGCATTGGCAGTGATTATCCCGCGCCCTTTGACGCCCCTTGCAAAATTAGATCAGGCCTGCGCCTGTCTGATGCGGGCGGGCTGACGCAATTCGGGGCGAACCTCATCACGCTGCCGCCCGATGCGTGGAGTTCGCAACGGCATCATCATTCGGCAGAGGACGAAGTCGTCTATATTATCTCCGGGCGGCCAACCCTCTATGAAGGCGCCGAAGGCATACCCCTCTCCCCCGGTGACGTGACCGTTCACCCGATGGGCGACGGGATCGGACACCATATGAAGAACGAGACGGAGGCTGATGTCACCTTCCTCGTCATCGGTGGCCGCAATCCGGAAACGGATCATGCGGTCTATCCGGATATCGACCTGGACCTGCCCGCGAACGGAACGGCGAAACGGGTTTATCAGCGAAAAGGTGGGGCGGTTTATGAAGGTGGGTGAGATTGATGCTGTTTTTCGTCAATCCACTATTGCGGCAAACTTAATCCCCACCTTCGGCTTTACCACCAAACTGTCACCCCGGCCCCCGAGCCGGGGCCTTTGTAGAATGAGATGAATGCGGAGATCGCGTGTTAATGGGACTTTGCGCCGAGCGCAAAGCTAAAGGTCCCGGCTCAAGGCCGGGATGACATGGGAGAGTGGCGCAAAGACTGGGCCGTCAGTCCCCAATTATAAAGAGAATAATTCCCACCTGTAAAAGCTATGTCATATTAACTCTCGTTCTTTCAGACACGGGACAGATTAGCGCTTTCTGATCGGTCTGGAGGACGGTGGGGTTGAGCAGCTTGGATTTAAGTCCCAAGCCTGTGCCGGGCCTATCACTGTTCGAGAGCCGACCGGCAGGTCGGGCTGAATATTTCGTATTTACAACACGATCTGTTCAGTCAGGCACTGACTCCGGGGGCATAATACGGGCCGTCGTGATATAAACCACCGCCGCAGGGTCACACCCGCGTAAAACAGAGTTATTATCTTCGGTACTCCGTCGCGAGTGCTGACCCTGCGGGCCGTCCCGCTTAATAATTGAAGGCCTCGCTGACCCCCAGATGGGCAGTCGCAGATTATGCTTGGCTAAAGATTATCACTGTAAGTTTAGTTTTGTCATTGTCCGACTTGTTCGGACGACCCACTCGCATAGACTATCGTAAACTGACGAAGTTTTAGATCGCATCCGCCACTCGAATGCGAATGGATCCCCCCGGTCGAGCCGGAGGATAACAAAAAGAAACAGAGATAGGAGTCTTATTTAATTAAACACTCGCAGTGTCCAATTACTCCGCAGCTGCAACTTTCTCCGGCAACGCGCAGAAAATACCCGTTGGACCGTGCATGCAATAGCCTTGCGGGTTCTTGGCAAGATATTGCTGATGGCTGTCTTCCGCCGCATAATAGACATCCGGCACGGTGCGGAGTTCCGTTGTGATCGGGCGACCATAGGCCTCGCCGTAACGCGCGACTGCGTCTTTTGCCGCGCTCATCTGGGCGTCGGAATAGGTGTAGATCGCACTGCGATATTGCGGGCCGACATCATTGCCCTGACGATTGCCCTGCGTGGGGTCGTGATGTTCAAAAAAGGCTTTGAGCAATTCTTCGTAACTGACCACGGAGGGATCAAAGACGACATGGCACATTTCCGCATGACCCGTCCGGCCCGTGCAGACAGCGCGGTAATCCGGGTCCGCCGTGTGACCGCCGGAATAACCGACGCTTGTCACATGCACGCCGTCCAGTTTCCACAGGATGCGTTCCGCGCCCCAGAAACAACCAAAGCCGAATTGGGCTTCTTCCATCCCGTCCGGAACAGCCGCGAACATGTCGCGACCATTGACGAAGTGCTTGGAATTTTTGCAAAGGCGGGTGTTCATCGTGACCATTATCAGGCTCCCATCATCGGTTCGAGCGCGTCGCCCAGAATGGAGACCATTCGCGCAACACCCTGTTGATCACCGATGTGGTCCTGTCTTATCTCGATTGCAAGATGCGGCAGATCGCGCGGGGAAACATGCGTATCGACCGTATGGTTGAGGTCATAGGCGGAATAAGGTTTGTTCACGCCAATAGACAATTCGGGCGCCAGCTCGCTCAGCCGCGTCTGAAAAACCTCTGCTGTTTCAATATCATCTTTGACAAGCAAGCCAAAATTTACGGCGCGGAAGTCCCCCAAATTAGGCTTGGGTGTGAAGGAATGCACGGAAATGGTCAGCGGGTTGTCCTGCTGATCCAGTGCCGCGCTCAAGGCATTGTGATAGGGGCGGTACAGCGTCTCAATCCGTTCTTCCCTCACCGCCGCGGTGACGTTCGCATTGCTGGGAATGTCGGTGCCGTCGGAAAATTCGGGAATCAGGCTCTCATTCTCGAGGCCTCTATTCGGGTCAATCAGAAGGCGCGAGAAGCCCGCGACGATACCGGTATTTCCGAAACGTGCGCAAAGCCCGCGAATGACGGCTTCCGTACCGATATCCCACGCAATGTGCCGCGTCAGGTCATCGCCCGACAGGCCAAGATTATCGTAGCGCGCGGGAATAAACTTCGACGCATGATCCCCGAAAAGAAAGAGCGGCACGGATGTGTCGCCCGGAATGTGATGGAAAGGTTCGGACATAGAGGAGGCGGTTTAGTCGGGATTGTAACGAATGGCTAGTCACGGAATTGCATCGGATACAGAGGCGTTAAAATCCCATTTTCGTCTCTGCGACCAGCATATCGACGACTGCATTAAACGCATCGCGTTTGCGGAGGCCCGCCGTTCGGGCCTGCTCATAGGTTGCGAGCTGGCGGCAGGCGGAACTGCCACGTTCGAGAATATTGCGCGCGTTCTCGACCTCGGTCAGACAGCCCAGCGCATCCGCATCCTCGGATATCCACGCGATCAATTCTTCGAGAATTTCAGAATAGGGCACGGCCTTGCCGCTACCGAAATCGATGAGGTCCCCTGTCACACCATGCCGTTGCGCCATCCAGCGGTTTTCGGAAATCAGGAAAGCCGGATAGACTCGCCATTTCATATTATCTTCCTTCAGCCGCAGCAGCCTGCGCGTCAGGGATTGGTAAATCGCCGTCACGGTCATGGCATCATCCAGACGCGTGCAGACATCGCAGACACGCATTTCCAGCGTCGGGAATTTTGCGCTGGGACGGATGTCCCACCAAATTTTGGACGAATCCTCGATCGCGCCCGTCATAACGATGGCATCGATGAGGCGCTGATATTCGGCAAAGCTGTCAATCGCTTCGGGAATGCCCGTGCGCGGCATGCCGTCAAAGACCGAAAGACGGTAGGACTTCATCCCCATGGGCTGGCTCTCCCAAAAGGGCGAGCTGGTCGTCAGGGCGAGCATATGGGGCAGGAAATAGCGGATCTGGTTCTGCACATCGATCCGGTGTTCGGGATTTTCCAAACCGACATGGACGTGCATGCCGCAAATCATCATGCGGCGGATGGCCCCCTGCATATCATTATCGAGCTGCTCATAACGTTCGCCTTCCGTGGGGCGCTGACGCTTCCACGGGGTGAAGGGATGGGTCGACGCCGCCATGAGCGCCATGCCCATATCCTCGGCAATGCGCGAAATCTCGCCGCGCATATTCGCGATTTGATCTTTTGCATCGGCAACGGTGTCGCAAATATCGGTCGCGATTTCGATCTGACAGCGCAGAAATTCCGGTGTGACACGCTCGCCAATTGCGGCTTTGCAGGCTTTGAAAAAGCCCTTGGGCGGATTGCCCATCACATTCCGCGTAACGGGATTGACGAGGAGATATTCTTCTTCAACGCCAAGTGTGAGCTTATCAACCATAGTCCTGTCGGTAACAGGGAGTCAGAACCTATGTAAAGGGCGGACGAAAAGGGTTGCGCCCGACGCGGGGTGCGCTATATCGCGGCCCTTATCGGATACCGCTCATTCGATAGAACGTTTTGCCTGCTAGGGTGAGGTGGCCGAGTGGTTTAAGGCGCACGCTTGGAAAGCGTGTTTAGGTTTGTAGCCTAACGTGGGTTCGAATCCCATCCTCACCTCCAGTGGCCCTTCCCCCGACACAGTCAGACTGCTAACGGCGCAATATGAAACTCCCCCGCAAACCCTTCGCTTGGACGCTGCGTGAGCGTCGCTCGGCTTTTGAAAATCCGTGGATGGATGTGCAGGTCATCGACTCGTTGGACCCAAACGGTAAGCCTGCGGATTATGCGCTCGTCCATTTTAAAAATCTGGCGGTCGGCATCGTGCCTTATGAGGACGATCACATCTGGATTGTCGGGCAGAGCCGTGTTGGGTTCAAGAGTTATAGCTGGGAGATTGCCGCGGGTGGCGGGAGTTTTGATGACCCGCCGGAACTGGCGGCGGCGCGGGAATTGAAAGAGGAAACGGGATTTACGGCCAAAACATTCACGCCGATCATCAAGATGGAAACGTCTAATTCTGTCACGGATGAGCGCGCGATAATCTTCCTCGCGACAGGCCTCACCCCCGGCGAGACGGAGCATGAGAGCAGCGAGGATATTTCAGTGATGAAGATCAGTCTGGACGATGCTATTGCCGCCGTGGAAGCAGGCGAAATCCGGCATTCGCTCGGCGTAGCAGCGATTTACAAACTGGCGCTGATGCGGGCGGCGGGCGAGCTTGACGGTCTGTAATGGATTATGATGTCGTCATTATCGGCGCAGGTGCGGCGGGCATGATGTGCGGCGCAGTTGCCGGACGACGCGGGAAGTCGGTTGTCCTGTTGGACCATGCGAAAAAACCGGGTGAGAAAATCCGGATTAGTGGTGGTGGGCGCTGCAACTTCACCAATCTCTATTGCGGGCCGGAGAATTTCATTTCCGAGAATGAACATTTCGCGAAATCCGCCCTCGCCCGTTATACCCAATGGGACTTCATCGGGCTGGTCGAGAAATACGACATCAAATGGCACGAGAAAACCAAGGGCCAGCTCTTCTGCGATAACAGTTCCCAACAGATTATCGATATGCTCGTCGAGGAATGTGAAGACGCGGGCAATGAATTCCGCCTCGACACAGAGGTCATGGGCGTGGAAAAATTGGGCGATGGATTTGCTGTCACAACCCCCACACAGACAATCGCTTGCGCCAATGTGGTCATGGCCTGTGGTGGCCCCTCCATTCCAAAAATGGGCGCGACGGGATTTGGGTATAAGATCGCCGAACAATTCGGATTGAACATAGTCAGGACCGAACCCGCTCTCGTCCCGCTGACCTTTACCGATCAACTCAAGGAACCGATTGCCGCGCTCTCCGGCATGAGTGTTGACGCGCGGATTACCAATGACCGCGCGACATTTGATGAAGCGCTGCTATTCACCCATCGCGGATTATCAGGCCCCGCAGTCTTACAAATCAGCTCATACTGGCGGTCGGGCGAAGCCATTACAGTTGACATGAATCCGGGACGCGACACGCTGACAGAATTGCGAGAGGCGAAAGACACGACGCCCAAACTCTCGCCGGAAAAATGGCTCAACTCTCATATTCCCGCACGCCTCGCCGCGCATTTGGCGCAGGGCATTAATTACACACGTCTTGCTGATATGCCGGATCGCGAAATCCAGAACCTCGCGCTGCAAGTCTCAGCCTGGCACATCCGCCCTGCCGGAACGGAGGGCTACCGCAAGGCCGAAGTCACGCGCGGCGGTGTGGATACGGATGAGCTGTCCTCCAAAACGATGGAAGCAAAATCGGTGAGCGGGCTCTATTTCATCGGCGAGGTTGTTGATGTGACGGGCCATCTCGGCGGGCACAATTTCCAATGGGCCTGGGCCAGTGGGGTGGCGTGTGGGGAAGCGATTTAAATCAACCCATCCCAAAGCAGCTTCACGCCTGTCACAAAAATCAGGGCATACATGACGCGGTAAAAAGTCTGCTGGTCGATCCGTTTCACGAGCCAGACGCCGATTAACACGCCAATCGGCGCAAGCGGGATTAGGGCCGCCGATATGGTCAGATTTGTACGGTCGAACTGGCCCAGCATGGCATAGGGGATGAGTTTCACCGCGTTCACAACCATGAAGAACATGACCGCTGTGCCAGCATAAATGCGTTTATCAAGGCCTTGCGGCAGGGCGTAAGTCTGAAAAGGAGGTCCCCCCGCATGGGCGACAAAGCTCGTAAAGCCTGCCGCGATACCAGACGCCCACGCCATGGGGCGGTTGCCCTTGAGCCAATCTCCGCCCGTGCGAAATTTTGGCCCAAGGACGGCATAAACTGGAAAGGCTACGGCAATAAAGCCCACACAGACCCGTACGAAATCTTCACTGACGCGATCTGCCAGCAACCCACCAATGGCGATGCCAATCATCGCGCCGGGTAGCATCAGGAGGAGCAACCGCTTGTCCCAATGTTTCCGGTATGCCCAGATACTCACCCAATCCATGACGATCAATATCGGCAGGAGAATACCAGCTGCCTGAACAGGTGAAATACTGAGCGAAAGAATCGGTACCGCAAACAGCGCTAAGCCACCAAAGCCACCTTTGGAAATACCTGTAATGATGACGGCGAAAACAGCACTGATGAGGAATATCGGATCGGATAACATTTCGGGCTTCATGCCGTGTGCGGAAGCGGATAGGAAGCCCTTATGAAGAGTATTGATCTCAATGCGGATATTGGCGAGGCGGATAATCCCGATTGGGCGGAGTCTGAGTCTCAAATCCTGACCGCGATTAGCAGCGCCAATATTGCCTGCGGCGGACATGCGGGCGACACGGCCTCCATGCGTCGGACCGTGCGCAATGCCAGAGCTGAAGGCGTGACCATCGGGGCACATCCGGCTTATCCCGACCGCGTCAATTTCGGACGGACGAGTCTGGTCATTGGCGAGGATATTGACGCAAAAGCTCTCATTGAAACGCTCCGCGCTCAAATCCTGGATTTGACCGAAATTTGTACGGCGGAGGGCGCGGTCCTCAAATATGTGAAACCCCATGGCGCGCTCTATAACGACGCCGTCAGTGATGATTACAAATCCAAATTGATTTGCGACGTGATGGCCCGGTTGGAGATGAACCTTATCCTACTCGGTGGACCAAATTCGGAAATGACAAAGGCGGCCAAAGCCTTTGACCTACGCTTTGTCGCAGAAGGGTTTATTGATCGTCGCTATACGGATGATGGGCATTTAATATCCCGTAAAGTCAAAGGTGCCGTGATTGAGAATCAGGACGAACGGCTAGCCCAAGCCAAAAACCTTGCGACAACAGGTAGAGTTCAGACGGCATCGGGCAATTTTCTGACGCTGCAAACCGGGTCTCTCTGCGTGCATGGGGACAGTGCGGGTGCGGTGGAGACGGCAAAACAAGCCCGCGCCGTTATTGAAGCGGCGGGCCTCACCATAAAGGCCTTCGCATGACCCCTACGATTTCAAATTACGGGGATCACGCGCTTCTAATCCGGTGGCCGACAGATGGATTCTCAGAGCCCGTCAATGATGCGGTCCACCACCTCGCCGCGCATTTGCGGGAGAGCGGAAGATATATCGAGGTCGTGCCAGGATATGATTCCATCGTCTGCGTCTTTGATCTTGGGCTGCGTTCAATGAGTAGCGCAAAACGTCATGTCGAAGATGGCCTTGCGCGACACATCTCGAAAACAACCACAGCCGGCAAACTCGTTGAAATTCCGGTGAATTATGGCGGGACCTATGGTCCGGATATGCCAACAATCTGCGCGACGGCAAAACTGACAGAGGACGCCGTGATCGCTTTACATAGCGGGCAGATCTACCGCGTCTGCATGATGGGATTTATTCCGGGATTTAGTTTTCTCTCGCCCGCCCCAATAGCCCTCCACCATCCGCGCCACGCGACCCCTCGTGCCAAGGTTCCTGCCGGCAGTCTTGGGATTGCGAACTGGCAGACGGGCATCTACGGATTGGAAAGTCCCGGCGGCTGGCAGATAATTGGCCGCACGTCCTTCTCCATTTTCGATCCCGAACGGGAGGCGCCCTTCCTCCTCAATGCGGGTGATCGCGTGAGGTTTATACCACAATGAGTTTGACAGTCTTACATTCCGGAACGCAGACTCTGGTCATGGATGCGGGGCGTCCCGGGCACAGACATCAGGGCATTCCGGGTGGCGGTGCGGCGGATAGACTCTCCTTCGCAATTGCGAACCATCTTGTGGGTAACAGATGGGATACACCTACGCTGGAATGTGCGCTGGGGGGATTGCATATCCGCTTCGAACGGACGGCGACCATCGCGATTTCAGGCGCGCAGATGTGGGCGCAAAATCAGGGTATGAACCTGCCGATGAATAAGGCGGTGGATGTCGAAAAAGGCGACATCCTGACGATGAGTTTCACCCGCGCGGGCTGCCGCGCCTATCTCGCCATTGCGGGCGGTGTGGAAGCCACAACCTTTATGGACTCCGTCTCGACCTATCTTCCTGCCAGCCTCGGCGGGTTGGATGGTGGTGCGTTGAAAACAGGAGATATTGTTCGGGTTGGTGAGAAACAGGGCGAGCCGAACAGCCTGCCCAAAGGTCATGTGCCCGCCTTGTCCAATCATGTCGTCCTCCGCGCCGGCGCGGGACCCGAATGGGACACGCTCTCGGATGCGGGCAAACGCTACCTCTTCACGACACCCTTTTACGCGACGACTGCGACCGACCGGATGGGTACGCGGTTAAAGGGCGATAAAATTGCGCTTAATGCCCCCTTAAATATGACGAGCAGCCCGCTCCTGCCCGGTACACTGCAAGTGCCGCCCGACGGACAGCCCATCTTAGCGCTGGCCGATGGGCATTGTACCGGCGGCTATGCGCGGGCCCTGCAAGTCATTCAGGCGGACCTTTGGCTTTTAGGACAAATCGCGCCCGGCGCGGCCGTCAGTTTCCGGCGAAGTCTGGCGGAGGAAAGCTCGGCCATTCTGAAGGCCAAAAACTCCTATTATGCGGACCTGATTCCGGGTTTCCGCTTCTAATCATGCCATTCGTTTATCTCGACGATCAGGGCAGCGGGAAACAAATGGTTTTCCAAGACCCCAGCGCCATAATTCTAGCCGAGACACGAGACGAGCTCCCCACCGCCTTCGCCGAGATCAAAGCCGCACAGGCGAGCGGTAAATGGCTGGCCGGGTCGCTGGCTTATGAATTGGGTCACGCGCTGGAATATAAATTTGCGCCGCCTGAAAGTGCTCCCCTCATTCAACTCGGCGTGTTTGAAGCCCCGAAAGATCACGCACCAATAGAGTGGCTCTACACGCGGGATGTGCCCACCCTGTCCTTCAGACCTGACTGGTCGGAAGCGGATTATTTATCCCGCTTTGAGCGCGTCCAAAAATACCTTCGCGCTGGAGACTGCTATCAGGTTAATCTGACATTTCCGATGCGGGCGGAAAGCGACATTTCGCCGACACAGCTCTATGCAGCCTTCCGACGGCGGCAACCCGGACGCTATGGCGCCATTGTCAAATTGGGAAGTTCCGCCAGCGTAAGTTTTTCACCGGAACTCTTCTTCGAAAAACGCGGCCGGGAGATGCGGATGCGACCGATGAAGGGCACGCGACCGCGCGGACAGGATGATGCCGCGATCCTCGCCGAAATGCGGGCCGAGCCGAAATCACAAGCCGAGAACCTGATGATTGTGGATCTCTTGCGGAATGATCTTTCGCGGCTTTGCGAGGCAGGAAGTGTCAAAGTCCCCGAATTATTTGCGCTGGAAACCTATCCGACCCTGCACCAGATGACGTCGCAGGTGACAGGTCAGCTTCGCCATGATGTGGGATGGAACGAGATATTTGAGGGTTTGTTTCCGTGCGGCTCTGTCACGGGTGCACCCAAGATCCGGGCGATGGAAATTATCGAAGAATTGGAAAGCAGCTCGCGCGGAAATTATTGCGGCTCCGTCGGATATATCGCGCCCAATGGCGATGCCAGTTTTTCCGTCGCCATTCGGACCGTGCAGATGTCGAACGGAGAATTACGTTATGACGTAGGCTCCGGCGTTGTCTTGGATAGCGACGGGCAGGATGAATATCGGGAATGTTTATTAAAAGCGCAAATCTTCAAGCCACAAGACGAGGGCGCGATTGAGACATTTCGGCGATTACCGAGCGGCAAAATTCCCAGACGGGAGAGACATATCGCGCGTCTGTCAGACATCGTCGGGCATGATGTGACGCGGGAATTTCAAAAAGTGGAAACGCTTCAACCTAAATCGGATTTGAGAGTAAAACTGCAAGCTGAGTCCGGACGAATAGACATCACGGCGACCCCTTATGAAAGTCTGGAAACGCCCCTCCCCCTTGCGCTCTCCCGTTACCCTCTGACATCTGACGTTCAGAATACGCGTTTCAAAACAAGTTTTCGGGATTTTTACGACGGAGAACGCGCCCGCATTTCAGCGATAACAGAGGCTGCGGAGGTCATTTTTTTAAATGCAGCGGGATTAGTTTGTGAAGGCAGCTTCACATCTCTCTTCATTGAAAAAGACGGACGACTTCTGACCCCGGAATTATCCTCCGGACTGCTTCCGGGTGTTCTGCGCGCGGAGCTTGTGGAGACCGGAAAAGCGCATGAAACCTCCCTCACAATCGATGACTTAAAATCAGCAGACGCCGTTTATGTCGGAAACTCCCTGCGCGGACTCATACTCGCGACATTCATAGATTATTTGGAACATTGACCCATGCGCATTGACGCCTTCCTGTTGCACGTTAAGGTGACACTATCGACCCCTTCCACGAAGGTGGAACCTAGGGAAAGGGACGTCTGAACACCGTGGCATTCATACTCCATGCTTTTCATATTTCATCCGAGGGCAAAGCCGTCGCGCTTCCCAAAACGGAAATGGGCTTGCCGCGTGAAGCCGGAGATGGTTATGATTGGTACCATATCAACCGGAATGACAGCTCCATCCAGACCGTTTTTGAGGCGGATGAATGTCTTGATAAAATTGCGGAAATCACACTGCTGGCAGAAGATTCCCGGCCACGGACAATCCTGCGGGACCATGACGTCCTCATCAATCTGCGCGGCGTCAATCTGAATCCGGGCGCTGAACCTGAGGATATGATTGGGATTCGTTTTTTCATTCAACCGACACGCATTGTCTCGGTTGAAAAACGCCCGCTAAAAGCCACAGGTGACATCGCCGAACGGCTCCTCACGCAACCTCCCCCCGCGACGCCGGGCGGTTTCTTAGCCAATTTCGCACAGAGCATGATTGATCGGATGATCCCGACCATTACCGCCCTTAATGAACAAGTGGATGATCTGGAAGACAAAATAGAGACGGGAGATACAGAAACGGCGCGGCCGCTCGTCTCGGAACTCCGGCGGACGGCGATTATGCTGCGCCGTTATCTCGCGCCGCAGCGTGATGCGCTGAACTCACTCTCCCAGCAAAAACTGCCTTGGATTACGCAGGATGACCAATTGCGATTGCGTGATAGCGCGGACCAAGCGACACGTGTGACCGAAGAATTGGACGCTGTACGGGAACGCTGCGCCATTGTGAAAGATCAGCTGACCGATCTTCGCGCGGAACAGATGAATAATAATATGATGATTCTCGCAGTCCTGTCCGCCGTGTTTCTCCCGCTCGGTCTCGTTTCTGGCATGATGGGCATTAACGTTGGCGGGATGCCTTGGGTAGAAAATGGTATGGGGTTCTGGTTCGTAACCGCCATTGTCGTCGGAATTGGGGCATTACAATTATTGATCTTTCGTCTGATGAAATGGATATAGATCAGACGTGAGGTTCTTTCTTTCATTCTGGCTCGTTCTCGCGACGACTTGGCTGGTCCTCTCCAGCCCCGCTTTTGCGCAATCCACTACGCCGGTCGAAACGGGTGAAACGGTAACTGAAGACTATAATCCCTATCCGACTTATGACGAGGTCGTCATTCAAGACGGGTTCCGTGACGTCAAACGTGATGAGGCCTATCAGTTCGAATTGGCAGATCCCATTCCGCCCAAGCCTCAATCCGCTTTCTCCAAATGGTTATCAAAAGTGTTTGGCACCATATTTAGATTTCTCGCACCGCTACTGGAAATCGCGTTCTGGCTCGGATTGGGGGCCTTGGTCCTGGGGGCGCTCTACCTGATTGGCCGGGCGGTCTATGAGACACGCTTTGCGAAGCCGACCTCTAAGAAGAAAGACGAGACACCCGAAATTCCGCTTTATGAACCCGCCAAAGCCCAAGCCCGCATCCTGTTAGATGAGGTTGATCGACTGGCCGCAGAAGGCCGCTACGGCGAAGCCGTTCATACACTGCTCTTCCGTTCCATTCAGGATATTGATCGCAACCGTCCCAATGTTGTGCGCCGCTCACTGACGGCGCGAGAAATCGGGAAACTCCCCGTCCTGACCCAGAATTCGCGTCAGGCTTTCTCGACGATTGCGGGCGTATCTGAGCTCTCGCATTTTGGGGGCACGCCGATCGGTCAATCCGGATTTGAGGTCGCGCGAAAGGCCTATGCGGACCTGACCGGACAAACGCATGAGACCGCGGCGCGGAGGCGCAGACGGTGAATGCGCGCAGTAAACATCTGGCGCAAAGCCTGCCAGGTCGTCAGACGGGCCGGAAACGGCAGGGCCTGTCAAATGTCCTCTTTAAGCCGATGACGCTCTTCGCGCTCATGGCGATTGGCCTCTTCTCCTTTGGTGCATTTTTCGTCTTGGGTGGATTTGCGGATGATTTGCGGAAAACACCGCCCGGGCAAGCGACGCCGCGCTCCGTCTCCGCCGTCGGCTATAAGGCTCTGCAGGACTATATGAACCAAGTTGGCTATATCGCGCATGAAACGCGTGATGACCGCGATTATTATGCGCGACAAAGCCAGCTTGTCATTTATACGCCGTCCCGCACCTATTCCCGCCTATCCTCGACTCTCGAAAAAAATACGAATGAGATACGTTTGGTCGTCCTACCCAAATGGTCCGTCCGGCAATTTATTCCGCAGGAAAATGAACAAGGATCGACAGACTGGGCACGCAAGAACGGCGAGGACGGCTTATCCGGTTTGGGCGAATTTAATTATTTATTCGAGGATATCCCCGTCATCCGACGTGTCGACGATATCTCGCAAAATATTGACGTCAAATTCACAATGAATTTCCAGCGGAACCTACCGGACCTCTCCAATCTGGATGTTGAAGCTCTCCAATATTTTGATTTGGACACGCGCTGGTCCGAGCGCCAGGCAGAGTTAATGCGCATTCGAATGGAAGAAATTGAAGAATTCCGGAAACAACGCGCCGAGGAACGCGGCGAAGATTATATTCCCCTGTCAGAAGAAGAAGAAGCTGAGACAGAAGAAGATGAAGGCAAGGAAAATGAGGAAGAGGTTTCTGAACCAGACCCCCTTCCTGATTATACAGTGCTGATGCGCATTGACGAAAAGCCGGTCCTCATCCGGTTGGAAAATAGCCAGACCTATATCCTGTCGGAACCTGACCTGATCAACACAATGGCGTTTCAGACCCAGACGGGCGCGCGCTTTGCATTAGGTGTGATTGACGAGGTTCTCGTCGCGTCAGAGGCCGAGCTCTATCACGCCGATTTTGATGTCAGCCTGCACGGAATTGAGAATGGCCGGAACCTGATTAAACTTATGGTCACGCCACCTTTCCTCGCCGCTACGCTCTGTCTGCTGCTCGCGGGGGGGCTTGTCGCGTGGCAGGGCTTTAACCGCTTTGGCGATCCTGCGCGGGTCAGACCCGATTATGCGCAAGGCCCCGTCAGCCTGGCTGAGACCGCGGCGGAATTTATGGACGTCGCCAATCGCACGCATAAGACAGGCGAGAATTATGCGGCTCTCATCCGACGGCAAGTCGTGGACGAGTTGGGCTTTAAGGGCCGGACCGAGGCCGCGACGGATAAATTATTGGACGGACGCGAGAAACGCCGCGCGCTGTCTCCAACTTACGCAGAATTAAAAACGAAGATCAGCACAGCCACGCCTCAAAGCTATGGCCAATATGCCAAAGCCCTGACGGTTTGGCGCGAAAAGATGATCGACACAGGCACATTGCAAGAGGACCCGAAATCATGAGCGATTCCACTGTCACAGAGACCCAACTGGCCGAGGTTCAAAAACTCGCCGATAATATCCGCACGGAAGTAGCAAAAGTCATTATCGGCCAGACCGATACGGTAGACCTCCTCCTGACCGCGCTGCTCTCGCGTGGGCATATCCTATTGGAGGGTGTTCCCGGAACCGCGAAAACTTTTCTCGCGCAAGTTTTCGCCCATGTCACAAAGCTGGATTTCGGACGGATACAATTCACGCCGGACCTGTTGCCGGGTGATTTGCTTGGAACGAACCTGTTCTCCTTCCAGACGAATGAGTTCAGCCTTGTGAAGGGTCCAATCTTTTGTGACATGCTCTTGGCAGACGAAATCAATCGGACCCCACCTAAAACGCAATCCGCCCTGCTCGAAGCCATGCAGGAACGCCAAGTGACGATTGACGGGCAACGTTTCCCACTCGGTGAGAACTTCATGGTCGTCGCGACCCAGAACCCAATTGAACAACAGGGGACCTACCCCCTGCCCGAGGCGCAACTCGATCGTTTCCTGTTCAAACACATCCTGTCCTATCCCTCCCGTGACGAGGAAATCAAAATCGTCGAACAACATGGTCAGCGCAGCGGCACACCGGGCATGGCCGATCTCGGTCTGAAATCCGTGATGACAAAAGCGGCCCTCGCCAAAGTGCGTAAGGCGATTTCCGCGATCCACCTGAACGACGAAGTCACACATTATGTTGTCGACCTCGTACGCGGCACACGCGACAATCCTCTGTTTGAAACGGGCGCCTCGCCCCGTGCCGCAGCGATGATTGCCAGTTCCGCCCGCGCCTATGCCGCGTTACAAGGCCGCAATTACGTCATCCCCGATGATGTCAAAGCGATTGCCCTCCCCGCCCTGCGTCACCGCGCCGTACTCTCCCCGGCAGCAGAGATTGAAGGCCGGACAGCAGATGAGGTTATCACGGCCGTCATCGAACAAACCCACGCACCGCGTTAAGCCCAACAGTTGAAATTCCGTACCCAGACATATCCCACAAGACGGGCCGTTTTTACGGCAGCGCTTGGTTTGCCGGCGACACTTATTCTGGCGCTTGTCGTGCCAGACCTTTGGGTTTTGGGTGCGGGATGGGTCGCGGCCATTTTGGGATTGGTCGCGCTGGATGCGCTTCTCGCAACATCGGTCCCGCGCATGGAACCGTCCATTGATGCGCCTGGGTCCGGATATGTCGGGCATGACTATGATGTGCGTATCACGACGGAATTCGCAGCAGGCGTCCCGCCGCGTAAACCGGAATTACGCCTGACAGCTAATGACCGCCTGAGTGTAAGCCCCTCAACGGCACAGGCCGGATTGGGCGATGGCGGAATGTTGGCGCTCTTCAACATTCGTACGGAATTACGCGGCACGGCGGAATTGGAACGCCTATGGACGCGGTGGCAGGGCCCGCTCGGTCTCGTCTGGCGACAACGGATTGACCCGCTTTTGCGAGAATTTCCCGTCACGTCTGATACAAAAATGGTCCGCGATACGGCGGCGGAAATCTTCACGAAAGACGCGAATATCGGTCAAAAGCTCCAGCGCATGCGCGGCGACGGCACGGAATTTGACGGACTGACAGAATTTATGCCCGGCATGGATAAGCGCTCCATTGATTGGAAACATTCCGCCCGTCACGGCACGCTGCTCTCGCGCGAGTTTCGCACCGAACGTAATCATAATATCGTCTTCGCCTTCGACACGGGCCATATTATGGCCGAAGCGGCTGAAGATGTGGAGACGGGCGAGTCCATGACAAAACTCGACCGCGCCTTAAACGCAGCGCTGCTCATGAGCTTTGTCAGTCTGAAAATCGGCGATAAAGTCGGGCTCTATGCCTTTGACGAAAAGCCCTATCTCTATGCTCCCGCCATCGGGAATACGCGCAGTTTCTCGCAAATTCGTCGTGTTTCTGCCAAGATAGATTATTCCAATGCGGAAACAAATTTCACGCTCGGTCTTTCGCAACTCGCGCAGAATTTGCAGCGCCGGACCCTGATTGTTGTCTTCACAGATTTCGTCGATTCCACCCAAGCGGAATTAATGGTCGAGAACATGGCGCGTCTTCTAAAACGGCATATCGTCATCTTCGTCGCCTTCCGGAATTCCGCGCTGGACCAACTCATCGAACGCCCCGCCAAGACACCTGAGGAAGCGGCGGCGAGCCTGATCGGTGACGGATTGATGCGCGAACGCGATCTGGTCCTCCGCCGCCTGATGCGGATGGGCGTCAATGTCATTGATGCCGATGCCGACACGCTGAATATGAAAGTTCTGAACACCTATATGATGCTGAAAGCGCGCAATGCGATCTGATATTGTTCTAAAATCCAAACGTTTCCGCGAGGAGCGCCAAGCGGATTGGAAGGAGATGGAACGTCTTCTTTCGCGCATTGAGGCGTCATCCGTGCGTGGCCTGTCGGATGAGGAATTAATCGCATTGCCCCGTATGTATCGCGCGACACTCTCTTCGCTTTCCGTGGCCCGCGCGACGTCACTGGACCAAAGCGTCGTGAACTATTTGGAGAGTCTGTCCACCCGCGCCTATTACGTCATTTACGGCTCCCAGAAACGTCTGCGGGATCGTATCATCAGTTTCTTTGCCCGCGACTGGCCACTGGCCGTACAGAGCGCGTGGAAGGATACGCTCGCCTCCTCCCTGATTTTCTTTCTCGGCGGTTTAGTCGGCTTCGTCCTTGTCGCGAATAATCCGGATTGGTTCTACGCTTTTATGGATGAAAGCATGGCGTCCGGTCGCACACCCGACGCGTCGGAAGAATTCTTGCGGGACACGATTTACGGGGATCACGATACGGGCGGGTTGGCCGCTTTCGCCGCCTATCTGTTTTCAAATAATAGTCGCGTCTCAATTCTGGCCTTTGCGCTGGGTTTTGCCTTTGCACTGCCGACAGTGGCTCTGCTTCTTTATAACGGCTTATCAATCGGGGCTTTCATCGCGGTCTTTACCGAAAAAGATCTCGGGTTCGAAATTGGTGGCTGGCTCTCCATTCACGGCACAACGGAGTTATTTGCGATTGCCCTCGCCGGTGCGGGTGGTTTCATGATTGGACGGGCCGTCGCCTTCCCCGGCGATATGAGCCGGATGGAGTCGCTGCGGTCCAAATCTGAAGAAGCCTCCATCATGTTGGGCGGTGTCGTTGTCATGCTACTCGTCGCCGGATTGCTGGAAGGATTCGGGCGGCAGCTCATTCAAAATGATTGGGTGCGTTACGGTATTGGGGGCGGAATGTTGCTCTTCTGGCTGCTCTATTTCTTCCTGCCCCGCAAAAGCTTTCACCCGCTGGAGGAAGAGTCGTGAGCAGCGCGACGTTTCAAACAGAACTGCCGCCCGGACGCCGCCATTTGGTCACACCGGAGGGCGTGGACCTTCAGGTTGAACTGGCCGATGTCGGCACACGGATCGGGGCCTTTGCACTCGACCTGATCATTATCGTTGTCGTGTTCATTGCTGCGGCTTGGACGCTCACACTCATGTGGACCGAGAGCGCCTTTACGCTTCTCATCCTGATCGCCTTCTTTCTACGCAGTTTCTATTTCACCTTGTTTGAGTTAGGTCGACGCGCCGCCACACCAGGAAAAATGATGATGAAAATCCGCGTCGCCGCACGCGGCAAAGCCCGTCTATCTGCGGCCTCCGTCTTTGCCCGCAATGCTCTCCGGGAGATTGGATTTTTCCTCCCCATCGGATTTATCTTTGGCATTGGCAATGGCGGTGTCGATGGCTGGATGAGTTTATTGGCGGCAATATGGGCCGGTGTTTTTCTGTTTTTCCCGCTCTTTAATAAAGATAGATTGCGGGTCGGAGACCTCGTCGCGGGCACCTGGGTTGTACGGTCGCCGCGCCCCCTTCTCGCGGCGGATTTGGTTGAGACTAAGCTTTCTGACGCGCCAAGTGCTTCGGATAAATTCGTCTTCACGCCCGCACAAATTGACGCTTACGGCATTAAGGAGTTGCACGTCTTAGAGGATGTTCTCCGCGCCCGTGACCCCCAAGTCGTCGCCGATGTCGCAATGCGCATCAGGACGAAAATCGGCTGGGTTTGGGAAATGGGCGAGAGCGATTACGGCTTTCTCAAAGCCTATTACGCCGCGCTACGCGGACGGCTGGAGAGCCAAATGTTGATGGGTGTACGACGCAAGGATAAGTTCGATACGCGGTAATACGTTCAACACTCAATCACATTGACCGCCAAGCCGCCCTGGCTGGTTTCTTTATACTTGCTGCTCATATCAAGACCCGTTTGGCGCATGGTTTCAATCACCTGATCCAGACTGACTTTGCCGTGTCCCGTCCCGTGGAGGGCGAGCCGTGCGGCATTGGCCGCCTTGACCGCGCCAATCGCATTGCGTTCAATACAGGGGATTTGGACCAGACCGCCCACGGGATCGCAGGTCAGGCCGAGATTATGTTCCATCCCGATTTCCGCGGCACTGGCCACCTGTAGCGGCGTAGCACCCCAAACTGCCGCGAGACCACCCGCCGCCATGGAACACGCCACCCCGACCTCGCCCTGACACCCCATCTCCGCGCCGGAGATTGACGCGCGTTGTTTATAGAGCAAGCCAATGCCCCCGGCCGTGATAAGAAATAAGCGTATCTTTTCACGGTTCGGTTGGCCATTTTCATCACAACAATAGTGACGGATAACCGCCGGAATAATCCCGGCTGCGCCATTGGTGGGCGCCGTTACAATCTGCCCCCCCGCAGCATTTTCCTCATTCACCGCCATGGCGTAGACATTGAGCCAATCGAAAAGCGTTTCACGCTCATTCGCGCCCGGATTGCCTCGCAATTTTGCCCAGATATCCGGCGCACGACGCGCGACCTTTAAGCCACCCGGTAGAATGCCCTGCGTAGATAAACCTCTCTCAATTCCCGCCAGCATCACATCCGTGACGCGGTCGAGTTTCTTTTCCGTCGCAGCCCGTGGTCGGCGCACATCCTCATTTGTCA
Source organism: Litorimonas sp. WD9-15 (assembly GCF_050271975.1). Lineage (NCBI taxonomy): Bacteria > Pseudomonadati > Pseudomonadota > Alphaproteobacteria > Maricaulales > Robiginitomaculaceae > Litorimonas > Litorimonas sp. WD9-15. Next base: position 1,114,493 of record NZ_CP189850.1, on the reverse strand, counting down.
GGATGATATCTGCAATGGACGCAGATTGCGCATCGCAGAATTTAAGGAGCTCTGACGCAGAACCAAAATTAAACGGCACGGCCTCATCGCCCACGCTAATCATATCATCTTTCACAGGGCGGGAGAGTTGCGCATGAGTTGCAACGAACCCGCCGCCCGTCGAATAATAGGTCCGCTTATAAAGACGTTCGCCATTGGCGCGGAAGGCCTGCATTTCCATCTCATTCGGATGAAGCTCAGCCGCCTGTTCATAATCAGTAATCAGGTCCGTCGCCGGATCAAACCGCAGGTCCTGTCCCCTGAATTGAAACTGACCCGTTTGATGTAAACGGTCTAAGGCAGCCTTGGCCGCATCCAGATCGATGGTCTCTGGTTTGAACCCCAACAGCCCCAACATACCCGCTCGCGGGGTGCCGTGACCGACACCCGTAAAGGCGAGCGACCCCCGATAGATAATCTGAATGCGATGGGCCTCTGTCAGATGCCCGCGCCGGTCCAAACGCCGCAAAAACCGAGCCGCAATCCGCATTGGTCCGACCGTATGGGAACTGGACGGACCAATACCGATTCTGAAGATATCGAGAACGGATAACATGTCATGAGCCTAGTCCTGATGGGGGTGGGCTGGCAATGCTCTTGAAACAAGATCCCGTGCTCGCGCGTATAGATGACATGTCCAACCTGCCGCATACACTCAGACATAGTTCTGACCGTGAACCCGGAATTTCCCGTAAAGCGCGAGGAACCGGATTTGCCTATTACGCGCCGGACGGGACACATATTCGCAATCAGGACGAGCTGATGCGGATTGAAACATTGGGCCTGCCGCCCGCCTATTCCGACGTTTGGATTTGTGTGGACGAGCGCGGCCATATCCAAGCCACAGGTCGTGATGATAAGACCCGCAAACAATATCGTTATCACGATTTGTGGCGGGATTTCCGTGACAAAAATAAATATGCGCGACTCGCAGAATTTGGCGAAGATCTGCCGCGTATCAGAGCCAAAGTCTCTCGCGACCTTCGTCGTGACATACCCGACTTTCGGTTTGTCTGTGCCGCCCTGACACGGTTGATTGATCAGGGCGCCTTACGCATTGGCAGTCAGTCCTATGCGGGCGATAGTTACGGCGCGACGACATTGCGGACACGGCATCTGAAACTCACCGATGACGGGTTTAAACTGGATTTCAAAGCCAAGGGCGGGAAGCGAGTTCGGAAGACTATTCGCGACAAAACTTTAGCCAGAACGCTCGAGCAAATCGATGACCTTCCGGGACGGGATTTGTTTAACTTTATCGATGAAAACGGAGCCCTTCGAAAAATCGATAGCGCCGATGTGAATGCGTATATTCACGACGATTTCACAGCCAAAACATTCCGGACTTGGCACGGCACGGTTGCCGCCTTTGAGGCCGCGCATGAGGAGAGCCCAACCATTAAATCCTTGAGCGAAAGGGCGGCCAAAAGACTTCACAATACGCCGGCTATTTGTCGGTCCAGCTATATCCATCCCAAAGTCATCGACCTTGTAAGGATGGAAGGAAAAGACAGACAAGCTCTGCTGGAGAGCTTGAAGACCGAGCCCGAGCGCGGATTGGTACAGGCCGAGAGAGCCTGCCTCAAACTCATCTCAGCGTAATTATCTAAAGACCGGATCGTCCAGACTGCGAAGTTTCCGGGAATGGAGCGTCCCTGATTCCGCGCCCGCTTTCATAATCCGCATAGCCTCCAACCCGATATTCAGGTGTTGCGCCACGCGGGAGCGGTAGAACGCCGCCGCTGTGCCGGGGAGTTTAATTTCGCCGTGGAGCGGACGGTCAGAGACGCAGAGGAGCGTTCCATATGGCACGCGGAAACGGTAGCCATTCGCGGCAATTGTCGCAGACTCCATATCAATCGCAATCGCGCGGGATTGGTTCAGGCGCGGGCGAAGGGCCTCATAGCGCATTTCCCAGTTCCGGTCGTCCGTCGTCACAACTGTGCCCGTCCGCACATGTTTTTTCATCTGCTGTCCCGACAGGTCCATGACGTCCCCAATGGCATCTGTCAGTGCAATCTGGACCTCGGCAATCGTTGGCAGCGGAATGTCCGGCGGCAGGACATCATCCAGTACCTGATCATCGCGCAAATAGGCGTGGGCGAGGACGAAATCGCCAAGGATTTGCGAACTCCGCAACCCACCGCAATGGCCCAACATCAACCAACAATGGCTGCGCAGAACTGCAATATGATCAGTAATCGTTTTCGCGTTAGACGGCCCCACGCCAATATTGATCAGCGTAATCCCCATCCCGTCTTCGGACATGAGATGGTAGGCCGGCATTTGTGGGAGCTTGTAATCCGGATCGGCGACATAATCTTTACTATCCGTGATCACGCCCTGCCCCGGGGAACAGAAACCCGTAAATTCGTCAGATTCAACGACGCTGAGCGCGTGTTCAACAAACTCATCCACATAGCGCTGGTAATTCGTGAAAATCACGAATTGTTGGAAACAGGCGGGATTTGTTCCAGAATAATGTTTCAAACGCTGAAGCGAATAATCCGTCCGCAAAGCAGAGAACAACGCAAGCGGCAGGGGGGCGTCTGTCGGACGTTCCGTCACACCGTCAGCCAGATCATCATGGATCAGTGTGAGATTCGGGAGGGCAAAATTTTGACCAATCGCGGCCTGGCGCTCCGCCGTTAATTCATAGGCGGATGGATCAATCGCAAAGACGAGCGGAATTTCCGTTTCCGAATATCCGACATAATATTCGACCTCATTGACGGTCTCGATCCGTCCCAGTTGATCTAAAAGATAGCCTTCGAAAATATCAGGATGTGTAATTGTGGCACCATACCACCCCGCTCCGCGAATGGACACAAAGCTGGAAAATTTGAGATCGCCAGCGCGGCGTTGACCAATCCGCAAGAGCAAATAGGGATAGGTTGGACGCGGAGCGGAGGGCGATATTCCGTCCTTTGCATAGGCTTCGAAAGCCTCATTCAAGGCTTCAACCGCGCCGTTATAGAGCTTGCCCAGTTCCCGCACCGCATCCTGCATATTTTCGCAGGGCGAGAGGTCGTTAAAGAAAGAGGGAATGTGGCCGAGCAAGTTCAATGGGGTCTCCGTGAGGTTTGAAATTTTTCAGGACCTATAGTTTTTATAATGCTTTGGCTAGAAATTTTTATGACAACCCGCAGTTATAGCGGGGACATGCCAAAAGAGACGGCAATTGCGACCACGACGGAGGCGATGGCGGCGCTCATAAAATTGGAGAGATTGCCCGCCAACACAGTCTTCAGTCCAAGCTTTGAAATTTCCGTTTTCCGTTCCGGTACGACGGCGGAGAGCCCCGCAATCAGGATGGCAAGACCCCCGAAATTGGCAAAGCCGCACAGCGCCAATGTAATGGCGACCTGCCCCTGCGCACTGAAATCCTCTTTCACGCCAACAAAATTAAAATAGGCGAGGAATTCATTCAGAATGACTTTCTCTCCGAGGAACCGTCCGGCCACCGCGCTCTCATCCCAAGGCACACCGATCATCCACGCTATCGGGCGGAAGAGGATGGAGAAGATGCCTTCCAGCGACAGGTCTGGATGGCCGAACCATCCACCAACGCCACCAAGGATACCATTCAGCAACGCAATCACAGACAGGACCGCAATCAGTAGCGCCATCACGGCCAGCATGATTTGCAACCCGATCATCGCCCCATTAGTCAGGGCTTCGATGAGGGAACCCGCGCGATCCGTCGTCATCTCCTTGGCTTCCGCGCTGTCAATATCAAAGGGTGTTTCCGTTTCCGGCACGAGGATACGCCCCATCAACAAGCCGCCCGGCACGGCCATCAGCGCGGCTGTAATCAGGAGTTTTGGGTCAATCCCTATGGCGGAATAGGCGACGAGGACCGTGCCCGCGACGGAAGACAAGCCGAGGCTCATCATCACGAAAAGCTGGGCGCGCGTGATCTTGGGCAGGTAGGGCAAAATGGTCAGCGGCGCTTCCGCCATGCCAACAAATATATTCGCGGCGGCGCAGGTGCTTTCCAGACGAGATGCCCCTGTCACCCAGCGCACAGCAGAGCCGATAATGCGAATAATCCACGTCATGACGCGCAGGTGGAAGAGTACGGAAAACAGAGCTGCGATGAAAATGATAATGGGCAGGATTTGGAAGAAGAAGATGACATTCGTGCCGCCCTTCTCATCCCCCAACTCGCCAAACATGAAGGTCGTACCCTGTTTGACATAGGCCTGCATCGCTTCGACGCCGGAGGACATCACACCCAGTACGACGTCGCCAACGGGTGTCAGGAGCGCGAAAACGGCAATCGCAATTTGCAGCGCGAGTGTCCGCGCCGCGAGGTCAAAGCGTATCTTGCTCTTGGCCTCGGAAAACAGCCACGCCAGCGCCAGAAGCACGACAATTCCAATTAATCCGGTCACACGCGATTCCCCTCATGGATATAACTCAATCTGTTCCACGCCCCTCCGCACAATGCAATCGGCCCACAAATGAAAACGGGGAGCACAAGGCCCCCCGTTCGGATTTTAGTGATGTCAGTTGCGTGACTTAGAATGTGTAACGCAGACCCACACGAATTTGATAAACAGATGCAATGTTGTTCTGGAACGAGATTGGATCTGTATCAAGTTGGTTGAAGCGATAGACACAATCCGTTGCGCTCACGCAAGCCGTGCGGGCATCGTCACCCGTCAGAGCAGACGCGCCATCAACGCCATTCGCAGCAACATCCGCAGCTGTCACAAGATCAGCCTCGACGAGGTTAATAGCATCAAACCCGGCGCCGGACCGTTGCTTGCCCCAATCGCTATCGATCAAGTTTGCAACGTTGAAAATGTCCAATTCAAACTGAAGGCTGTTCTCGCCAACGAATTTCTCAAGCTTATCGTTAATGAAAGGCAGTTCCTGTGCGAAACGGAAGTCAAAACGACGGTTCCAAGCAGAGCTATCTGAATGGCGGTCAAGCGTTGTTCCGGTATCGAGGCCCTGATCGTTCACATAATCAATGAACTCCTGCTCTTGGAAGTCCGAACCTACAACGACGAGCGGATCATTAATCGCGCCACCTGAAATTGTTGGGACATAGAGCAAGTCATTATCAAATGGGCTCTCTCCGTCACCTGAACGACCAAACAAAGCATTGTTGCGGTCTGTTGAGAACGTGTAGGAGAAAGGCTCACCCGATGTGATTTGACCAAAGAGGTTCATCCGTGTTGTCAGGTCACCAATGATCTCATCTTCATAGTTCAAATTAATCTTGAAAGCATGTTCCGTCTCGAAAGGCGATCGACCTGCGGAAGGGTTATTCCGATCAATATCGAAAATACCGCGGAAGTTGGACACACCACGCGAGCTGCCACCCTCTGTGACAGTTTCAACGTCTTGGTTTGTATAGGAGAGATCCATGCTCAAGCCATTATCCCAAGCCTTGGAGAGGCTCGCAGATAATGTAAGCGACTCGCCTTGATCAAAATTGGTCAATGCAATCGCGTTGTTGATGTCCAAAGCATCCAAATCCGCATAAATTGGACGGCCATCAGGCGCTGTTCCAACTGGTAATGCGTCTGAGAGTTGGGTCTGAGACAGGTTTTCCCAACGGAAGCCGTTATTTGTCGCCGCATAAAGCGCCTGAAGTGACAAACGCCAATCGGAGCCGAGGTCAAGACCGCCGATTTTTGCATCAAAATTTTGATCAATTCTGATGGAGGCTTTCCAATCTGTTGGTGTTTCAAAGTCCGGGCTGATGACATCAATTGGACCCGGTGCATTTGCGTCATTCGCTGTGATGCTATTCAGCAACTCTTGTGGCGTGCCATTGGCCGGGTTTGCATTTTCAACATCAAAGGCCTGCTCAAAGAAAACGGGAGGCGTGAACGCATTGGACACCCAAACCTGCGGAGCGCCACCACCGAAGAGGCCAAAGCCACCGGTGATGCTTGTGTTCTCAAGCGGCTGCCAGTTGAATGATGCCCGTGGCATCAAGACGTCCAAACCATCCAAGTTTTCAGAGTTTGAGAAACCAAAACGGTCATTGAAGAAAGAGCGTTCCTGAGGCTCGTCATCCTGCATAATAGTCTCATAGCGCAGACCCGCATCCAACCGGAAAGTTGGAGAGATTTGCCAGCTATCGCCGACGAAGAGCGCGAGTGTATCAAAACCCCAAACGGCACGGATATCTTCACGATTACCTGTGTCCGGCAATTGAACCTGTACGCGGTCTGCAGTTTGGTTGGCTAAGTCCTCAATCGTATCATAACGGAAGAGACCGACTGAACGCTGCGCAAAGAGGTTATCAAGATTATAGTTTTGGAATTCTGCACCAAAGCTGATGGAATGGTCGCCAACATTATAATTTGCCTGACCAAAGACCTGCAAGCGCTCATCGGCAAATGTGTTGCCTTGACGGAAACGATCACAACCACCGGAGAGGAAGAGTGAATCGCGAGTGTCAACAACACCGTCACCATCATCAATGAAACCTTCGAAATCGGTCCCGACCAAATCAGCTTCTGAGAGTTGGATATCAAATGCGCCGACACCGTCGCCTGCAAGACAGTTTTGACCACGCTCATTTTCTTTAAAGTTCACACGGAAATTCGTTGAAAGACGGTCCGTCCAATCAGAGAAAAGCTGACCTGTATAGGTCTTGATTTCCTGCGGTGTCTGATAATAAGCGGATTGGAAAGTTGTTCCGCCTACGCCTGAGAAACCATTCTCAGTTGTATCTTGGTAAGTGAAAGATGCCCGGTGATTATTGCTGATTTCCCAGTCAATTTTACCCAGGAAACGTTCGGTTTCCTCCGGCAGTGAGACTGTCAGAGGACGTCCGCCAAGGTCAAAACCGTAATTATCCAAAACAAGTTGGTTGATACCGTCAAAAATAGCGGGGTTAACGTCGTTATTACGATCAGATTCAGTAAAATCGCGGGCTGAACCCGTTTCGAACTTGTCATAGTTCACGAAGAAGAAGAGCTTATCTTTTACAATGGGCCCACCAAGTGAGAAGCCGTATTCTTCTTCTTTGAAATCGGCGACAGTGATGTCTTGATTAAAGGCGCGGTCACCAAAATAGTTATCCTGTTGTCTGTAATAATAAAGCGAGCCGTCAAAGTCGTTTGTACCGGATTTCGTCACGACGTTAATCAAGCCGCCTGTGAAGCCGGAAACAGCCGGATCATATTCAGATGCGACAACAGAGGCACTTTCAATCGCATCAAGCGAGATGGGTGAGCGCTGTGTCGCATATGCAGATGAAGACAGACCGAAATCATCACCCTGTAAAGAACCATCAATGGCAAGGCCCGTAAAGCGTGGGTTCGCACCCGCGATTGACAGAATACCTTCGCCGGAAGAGTTAGAGAGCGGATCGCGAACAAGTGTTCCGATCAAGTCACGGTTTGTAGAAGCATTGTTAAGAATATCATCCTCAGAAAATGCCGTCCCGACACCGTCGCCAATATCCGCACCGGATGTTTGTTGGCCTGTGACGATCATAATGTCTTCGACCTGTGGCGCGAGGGACAATCTGATATTGTTGGACGATGGCGTCAGGCGGATATTTTCCTCGATGAGGTTACCGGCTGCGGAGGAAACTGTGATTGTGTAGGGGCCACCAACGCGAAGACCGGAGGCAAAGAAAACACCGTTGCCGGATGTTGTTGCCGTCCGGGCGGAACCCGTTGGGCCGTATACGATTGTGATATTGGCATTTGAAACGGCATTGCCATTCGCATCTGTCACAGTGCCGGAAATGGCAGAGGATGTCAGCTGAGCATGTGCGACGCCGGATGTGGCGGCCATTGTCAGGGCGAGGGCCGAAGCCGACATAATGGCGCGATAGCCAAAGGATGTGATAATCTTATTCATGATTAAGACTCGGAAAGGTTGGTTAGAATTGGGGGCCCTTTATGGGCAGAAGTTAACGATTTTGTGACAAGACTGTGAGTCTTTCAGTCGCGCAAGGGGACGATTCCCATGACTCCCCCTCCATAGGAGGTGGTTTCGCGCCCGAAACATAGTTTAAAATATTGTTTTTAAAGAACTTTATATCAAAATCGGATGTTAACAGTGATTCACATAAACCTTCTGATAACTTACAAATAGACCTATATTTCATCGCAGGTGTCACCTATTTGTCACGCTATGTTGAAATTGGACCCCATTCCTGAAACGCCCCTGATTCTCGCTATTGCGGGGGGGAGTTGTTCGGGCAAGTCCACGCTGGCGGCCTATTTGCGGGACTATATTGGTGCGGATAATTGCCGCCTGGTGCGCCAAGACGATTATTACCACGATATTCGCGAACGGGGCGGATCCCCCATGGTGAACTTTGATGTGCCGGAAGCCCTGGATTTTGACCTTCTGCGCGACAATCTCCTCGCGTTTAAGCGCGGCGAGTCCGTCGCCCTGCCCAGCTATGATTTCACAACACATCAAAGACGCACACCAACAGAACCGCGAACGCCACGACCTGTCATCATTATAGAAGGTATATTGTTACTGGATCAGCCCGACCTTCGTGAAGTCTTCGATCACAGCGTCTACATGCGCTGTGCCCCGGAACTTCGCCTCTCCCGCCGGCTCGAGCGCGACACGACGGAACGTGGCCGCACACGGGAAGATGTCCTGCGCCAATTTCACGGGCAGGTCGAACCCGCGCACCAAGCCTATGTCAGCCCGTCACAGGTCCATGCCGATCTGGCCATCGACCAAACGGAATATATCAGTGATATGACCGGAGTCGTGGAATCCGTCGTGGCGCTCGTCAATAAAGGCTCCTAAGGACAAAGTTGGATTTTTCGGGGAACCCTCACATGGACCATCGCGCTTTCGGCCTTGTCGGCATCGCCCTTATATTGCTCGTCGCTTGGTTGGCCTCTGAAAACCGTCGCGCCATTCGCCTGCGCACTGTCGGCGTTTGTTTTGCCCTGCAGGTCGCAATTGCGGTACTCGTACTCTACGTCCCCGCCGGGAAAACCGCTCTGGCGTTTCTCGCGACAAAGGCGACGACACTGCTCTCTTATGCGAATTTCGGGATCGAGTTTATCTTCGGGAACCTCGCGACGGGCGTGGACGGGTTTTCTTTCCTCGTGCGCGTGCTGCCCGTTATCATCTTCTTCGCCTCATTGATGGAGATACTCTATCACCTGAAAGTCATGCAATTCATCGTGCGCTATCTGGGTTCGGGCATTCGCAAGCTGACCGATACGCGCCCCGTCGAAAGCCTGAATGTCATCGCCAATGTTTTTGTCGGGCAAACGGAAGCGCCGCTCTCACTCAAACCTTATCTGCCCGGTATTTCAAAGCCGGAGCTCTTTACAATCATGGTCTCGGGACTCGCCTCGATCTCCGGCACAGTGCTGGCGGGCTATATTCAGCTCGGTATCCCGCCTGAATATTTGATTGCCGCCTGTTTCATGTCCGCACCCGCCGGATTGTTGATGGCGAAGATCATCATGCCTGATGTGAATGCCGGCACGAAAGCGGAAAAGAAAGCGGCCGCCAAAGCGACTTACGCGATGGGCGATGACCGTAAACATGCCAATGTCATCATGGCCGCCGCTGTCGGAGCACAAAATGGCGTCACGCTGGCCGTGGCGATTGGGGCCATGCTGATTGCGTTTGTCTCCCTCATTGCCCTTACAAATGGATTGCTAGGCTGGACCGGAGCTTGGTTTGGGGTGGATGATCTGACCCTGCAAATGATCCTGGGCTGGATCTTCTCCCCCATCATGTGGGCCATTGGCGTGCCGTGGTCAGAAGCCCAAGTCGCAGGTGGCATATTTGGCGAAAAACTCGTGCTGAACGAGTTCATTGCCTATCTCTCGCTCGTCAATATTCAGGGTGACCTGTCCCCGCGCACCTCTGTCATTCTAACGTTTGCGCTCTGTGGCTTTGCCAATCTAAGTTCCATCGCCATTCTTTTGGGCGGTTTGGGTGCTCTCATCCCTGACCGGATGCCGGATATGGCAAAGATGGGTGTTAAAGCCGTCTTTGCGGCCAGCTTGGCAAACCTGATGAGTGCCGCGCTGGCCGGATTATTAGTTGCCGTTTAGTCTTCTTCCGTCGCGTCTCGATCAATCACGAGCGGGATTCCATCGACCACGCGGATAGCGCCGCTTTCGACCTTCATTTCGTAACGCGGTTTATTCATGTCGGCCTCTGATTGACCGAATGAGGGACGTGACCGACGTGGTGTCTCCAGTCGCTTATTCGTCGTGCCACTAATCCGCCAGCGATAGGTCCCATCGGGTAACGTGCTCAACCCTTCCATCAAATTGACCGAAAGCGAGCCGGTCCCGCGTGGAACCCGAACGGCATAGCCATCAGGCCCCGTTACGGTCAGAGATATATTTTTAAGACCGGGCGTTGGCGTCACACGCAGCGTTCCACCACTAATATAGGCATCCGCCGCTAAGACAGGCGAAGCTGACATGGCCGCTAGAGCGAGTCCGGTCAGAATAATTTTCGTTTTCGACATGAGACTCTCCTATTGTCCGACTTTGGCTTCGAGCGCTTCCAAACGCGCAGCCAGAGCTTTCTTCTCTTCGTTTAATTCCGCGATATATATGTGGGCTTTTTCCAACTCATTGAGCATGGTCAGCATTTTCTGCGTGATATCTATTTGGCCGGACTCCGTCGGCCCGACGGTGGGCAGGTGCTTCTTTTCGAACATTTCAGCGGCATGTTCCTCAATGCTCGGAAGATCGTAATCTGCATCAAAAACAGCATCACAGCCCATAGAACACGACCCTGTTGTCACGACTTTGCCATTAATAAACAGACCGGCCCCGTCCGGATCATTTGTGATCGAACTGCGGAAGATAAAATCTGCCGCCCCCGTTGTGCGGCGGTCATCTATCGCGAAGTCGCCATCGGATCCGCGCGTTTCCATATCCCACCGTGCGCCACGCGTCGGATTGAAGATCGAAATCGCCGTACTACCATTAACTTGATCGGACGGCCCGGTGAAGATGAAATCCCCACCCGGCGTATCGGCATCATTAATTGCAAACTCACCATCGGCCTTGCGCATGACGAATTCCCAACGTCCGTCGCCGGCGCCGCCGACGCCGATATTTTCCAGCATGAAGGATGTGCTCTCACCGGTATTACCGCGAACATGGACGGACTCCTCGGGGTTTTGAAGACCGAAACCGACGCGACTCTCCTCATCAATTACGAATGAATATGTCCGCATATCTTCATCAAAAAGAAAGGTTGGAATCGTGATAAAACCTGCGTCGCGGGTTAAATTTGAAAGCCCTACCCCGGTAGGCCCCGCAAAAAAGCTCCATTCCTGCGCCCCAAAACCCGTATCCGGTGCGTCAAAAACAATGCCCGGAAAATCATCGACAATATGAAGAGCGCTTGTAGGCGTATCCGTTCCCAGACCAATTCGCCCGTCCTCATCAATAAAGAGCGCATCCTGCCGTGCCCCCGCCGAAACTGTAAAAGGTGTCAAACCTGCGGTAATATCCATAATTGAAAAATATTCATCAGTGCCGGCGGCTCCACCTGAATCATTAATCATGATCGCAAAGTCGTTGTCAGGGAAACTACTCGTTGAACTATCATCAAAAATTATTCCCGTATTACTCCACCGGAGTGTCAGAGGCTCTTGTGAAAAACTGGGCAACGTATCGCACGCATTCCCAATACACGCTCGCGCGTCAATGATACCATTCGTATCATGAAACACTGCCTGTGCGGCCGCCGTGCATGGTAACGCACCCAAACCAGTTAGACAGACAGCCGTTAAAAAGTGATATTTTAGTTTATTTCGCATCATGGGCTCCCATACCGATAAATCGGACCGGAGAGCCGTTTGAGTATTTACTCATGACCGCCCCGGTCACAAATTAGACCGCAGGCATTATATTAAGGTTAGATATCGCGCCCCGATCTCTGTCACGACCATAGAGCGTGCGTTAACAAAACGTCAAGGCATGGGTGAGCGCAGTTTGATTGAAGATAAATTCACACAATTGATAATAAATCGTATCAGATGATCCGGTTCACATGCCCCATCTTCCGATCCGCGCGAATTTCCCGCTTTCCATAAAGGTGGATGTGCGTGCCGGGTTCTGCGGCGAGTGTTTGCCACGTTTCAACATCCGTCCCGATCAGGTTCGTCATCACCACGCCCTGTTTGGGTGTTACCTCACCCAGCGGCCAGCCCGCGACGGCGCGAATATGTTGTTCAAACTGGTCCGTGCAGCCCGCATTTTGCGTCCAGTGACCGGAATTATGAACACGCGGCGCGATCTCATTCACGATGAGGGCCCCATCTGCCATTTGGAAAAATTCGACGCCCATGACACCGACATAATCCAGATGATCGAGAATACGCGCAGCAATGGATTGTGCCGTGCCGTTATCATTTGAGGCCGGAGCGCTGCTGGTATGTAAGATGTGATTACGGTGGACATTTTCAGTCAGGGGATAGGCGGCGACTTGCCCGTCCAACCCGCGTGCCGCCACGACCGAAACTTCACGTTCAAACGGCACAAAGGCTTCGAGAATACAGGGCAGTGGTGCGACGACTTCCCAGGCTTGATCGACCTCGGATTCGGTCTTGATAATAACCTGTCCCTTGCCGTCATAGCCGAAACGGCGTGTTTTCAAAACGGCAGGCAGGCCCAAGCGTTTCACCGCACGGCGCAGATCATGCACGCTGGTAATGTCTTCAAATCCCGCAACGTCCACGCCGACCTGCGCCCGCAAAAAAGATTTCTCGACAAGGCGGTCCTGACTGACATCCAATGCCCTTGCCCCGGGACGCAGCGGCGCGACAGATGCGGCCGCTTTAGCCGTCACGGCCGGGACATTTTCAAATTCATATGTCACGGCATCGCAGGTCTTGGCAAAGGCCAGAACGGATTTCGCGTCATCATAGGCCCCGACGCTCAATCGCTCGGACACACTTGCGGCGGGACAATCAGAGGTCGGAGAATAGATGTGCGCGTTCAGGCCGAGCCGGGACGCCGCGACCGAGAGCATGCGGGCCAATTGACCACCGCCCAAAATTCCAACCGTATCGCCCGGTTTCAGGATTGTTTGCGCTCCGCGTTCCATGTCTATTTATCCCTTTGGGTCGTGACCGATGGAGTCAGTCTGCGCCGCTCGCCAATCCTGCAAGCGTGTCGAGAGACCGGAATCCGAGAGCGCCAGAATAGATGCGGCCATCAGGCCCGCATTCTTTGCCCCCGCCTTGCCAATCGCGAGCGTGCCGACGGGAATACCACCCGGCATTTGCACAATCGACAAAAGGCTGTCGAGTCCCGAAAGCGTCGAGGATTGAACAGGGACCCCGAGCACGGGCAGATGGGTCATGGACGCGCACATACCGGGCAGATGTGCCGCACCGCCCGCGCCCGCGATAATGACTTTAAATCCTTCAGAGGCGGCTGATTTGGAGAAGTCGACGAGGCGATCCGGCGTACGGTGCGCGGAGATGACTTTGGCTTCATAGCTGACGCCCAAATCATCGAGCACAACCGCCGCATGTTCCATTGTCGGCCAGTCACTGGTCGAACCCATAATGATCGCAATATCAGATGCCATGATGCCTCCTCACCCCTTACTGGGAAGCCCCGCACCATACTCACCACACTGCATGCGTCAAACCCGCATTGGCGTTTTCTTAACGGCCCTGACGATAAGATTGGGATGAATTGATTCGCTTTTGATAAGATACCCAGTTTTATGAGTTCAAACCGTCTCACACGCGTCCTGCAAGACTCTGCTACGCCCCTGCATCAACGCAGTCCGGGCGCGGATGACGCCTTGGTACAAGCCAATGCGGACCTATCGACAGAAATCGCGCGGTTGCGCCTGCGCGTTTTGGAATTGGAGCAAGCGGCGGATACCGACCCGCTCGTCCCCGTTTATAACCGCCGCGCGTTTTTACGCGAAGTCGGACGCGCGCAAACCGTTATGGAACGGTACAACATGCTCTCTACGGTGCTGTTCTTTGATCTGGATGATTTCAAATGCGTGAATGATCGTTTCGGTCACAAGACCGGCGATATCCTGCTCAAGAAAATTGGCACTGTTTTAAAATCCGGCGTTCGGGATTGTGATATGGTCGCGCGATTGGGCGGCGATGAATTCGGTGTACTCCTGTTCAAAACCGACCTGACGGTCGCAAAATTAAAAGCCACCGCCCTGTCCTGCCGGATTTCAGAACAGCATGTGATCCTGCCCGAAGGCCGCGTCTCCGTCTCTGCCGCTTGGGGCGTTGCCCCTTGCGAACCGGGTGATCCCGTCGAACATATCCTCGATCGCGCGGACCGCGCTATGTATATGGCCAAACGCGCGGCGGGCTAAATCACTCTCGCAAAACCGTGTCTTGAAGTCGGGCGCGTCCAACGTTTAATCCGCTCCATGACCTATATTCTCTACGCCGCCGCCGTAAGCCTCTTCTCCGGAAAGGCGCGATCTTATCTCCGCTGGAAAGGTGTCGATTTTCAAGAGATCTCGCCGACACCGGAGGTCATGAAAACCAAACTCCTGCCCGTGATTGGCTGGCCCGTCATTCCGGTTTTGGAAACACCTGATTGCGAGCTGATCCAAGACACGGGGGATATCATCGCCCATATTGAGGCGGCCTATGGCGGCCCGTCTGTTTATCCGGACGGTCCCATTCAGCGCTTTGTCACAGAACTCCTCCATACTTACGCGGACCAATGGTTGACCTTGCCCGCCATGCATTACCGCTGGAATCATAATGAGGCCTGGGTCCTGGAAGAATTCGGCAAGCTCGCCGCACCCGACGCGGACCGCGAAACACAGATCGCCATCGGGACGAAACGCGGGGCGATGTTTAAAGGCATGGTTCCGATGCTGGGCGTCACCCCAGACACCGCACCCGCGATTGAAACCAGCTATGAATCGTTTCTCGATGAGTTCTCGGCCCATCTAACAGAGCATGATTTCATTTTCGGCGGGCGGCCAACCCTTGCGGATTTCGCGCTTTACGGTCCGCTCTACGCCCATCTCTATCGTGATCCCGCGAGTGGCGCGCTTATGAAATCCCGCGCGCCGTTAGTTGCGAAATGGGTCGAGCGTTTGCGGGATGGAAATCATGGTGAAGGGCAATTAATTGCGGATGATATGATTCCTGATACGCTGCTGCCGCTTCTGCGCCGAAACAATATTGAACACCTGCCCGTCCTCTCGGCGACCAATGATTTACTCGCTGCATTTAACGGAGATGATCTCCCCCGCGCATTAGGGATGGTACCCTTTGCACTCGGTCATACGACAGGCCAGACTCTCGCCCGCCCGTTTTCGCTCTTCCGGTTACAGGCCGGTTTAGAAATTTACAAAAGTATGACACCTGATGAAAGAACGAAAGCGGATGAGGTTTTGGACGCGACGGACGGGCAAATCTTGAAAGACTTCACGATCGCCAAATCACTGATCAGACGGAATTACAAATTGACGCTGGCCTGAAAGCAGTGGAACGGTCCGGGCAGTTTCGCGTAATCAATATAAGCGAATAGAAAGACCGATCATGAAACTCTACACCCTCCCCGGCACATGCGCCCTCGCGCCAAACATCGCGATTGCCTGGTCCGGCGCGCCGATTGAGGTCATCTGCCTCGACCGCAAGCAACTCAAAGAAAAGGCCTATCTCGCGATTAACCCGAGAGGCCAAGTTCCCGCGCTGGTCTTTGATGATGGAGATGTCCTGACCGAAGCCACGGCCATTTTAGACTATATCGGCGCGGCCCATGGCGGCGAGGGCCATGCCGCCTATACACGCGATAAGAAGTTGGGACGCAAGGAAGCGGAAACGCTCTCCTATCTCTCGTCAGAAGTTCACGCGACTTTTAAATGTCATTTCGCGCCAAACCTCTTTGCCAATAGTCCGAAGACGGAAAAGCAAACACGCCACAAAGCCTATTGGCGGTTAGATTCTCAATTTGAAAAACTGGACGCGCAAATCGCAGAGACAGACGGCCCGTGGCTACTCGAACGGAAATCCTATGCCGATGCCTATCTCTATACTATCGGGCGGTGGGTCGAGAAAACTCCGATGGCATTAGAGGATTATCCGAACCTGTTGGCCCATCAATTGGAAATGGAGAAGGATGCGGGCGTTCTATTGGCGTTGGAACGGCAGGGCATGACGCCGCGCGGTTTTGTTCCGAAAGGAAATGAAGAAGAATGAAAGTGAAAGGCGTCAAAACCTGACTCCCCTCTTCGACCCACGAGCTTTTGACGCAGTCTGCTGATTGGTTACATCCGTAACTAGAGGTATGATAAAACATGCGATCTTAATCTCAGCTTTCACCCTGTTCGGGTGTTCAGCCAATGCGGGGACAACAGACATGACCGATGCAAGTACGAGCTCATGCACGATGAAAATGGATTTCTCGGAAGAAACAGAAGTCTCGCAATGGCGCACCGTGTTGGACGGCGTGATGGGCGGGCGGTCTTCGGGCGTACGTTTTGCAGAAGACAATCACATGGTGTTCCAAGGCACGATCAATACGAATGGCGGCGGGTTCTCCTCAATCCGACGGTCAATGAGTTCGGGTGATATGGCGGGCGCGGACAGCTTGCGCCTTCGCGTGAAACAGGATGACCGCGATTATAAACTGACCTTCCGGACGTCGGAACGGTTCCGCGGGCGCTCTGTGAGCTATCAACTGGCTATTCCGTCAACCCGGTCAGGCGAATGGGAAGAGGTAAAGATCCATTTGGAAAATTTCTCAACTTCGGTCTTCGGGTGCAGCGTTTCCGCCGCCCCGTTCGACGCTAGTGATGTCCGCGAAATGGGTATCATCCTCGCCGACGGCATTGACGGCGACTTCCGCTTGGAAGTCGCGGAGATCGCCTGCGCGAGTTAAAGCGCCTTGATGATATCCTCGACCATCTTCTTGGCATCCGCCAGCAACATCATTGTCTTATCTTCATAGAAGAGATCATTGTCGATTCCGGCATAGCCGGCAGAGAGTGACCGTTTAACGAAGAGGACGGTAGAAGCCTTATCGACATCAAGGATAGGCATCCCGAAGATCGGACTTTGCGGATCCGTTTTTGCGGCGGGATTGGTCACGTCATTCGCGCCAATAACAAACGCCACATCCGCGTTGGAGAACTCGGAATTAATATCTTCCAGCTCGAACACTTCGTCATAGGGGACGTTGGCTTCGGCGAGGAGCACATTCATGTGGCCCGGCATCCGGCCGGCGACGGGATGGATGGCGTAGACGACATCGACGCCTTCTTCCTTCAACGTATCGGCCATTTCACGGATGGCATGTTGCGCCTGCGCGACGGCGAGACCGTAGCCCGGCACGATGATGACCTTAGAGGCATTCTTCATGATGAAGGCCGCATCTTCTGCGGAGCCACGCTTGACGGGCCGTTGTTCACGGTCACCGTCTTGTGCCGATGCGCTATCGCCACCGAACCCGCCGAGAATAACCGAGATGAAGCTGCGGTTCATCGCCTTACACATGATGTAGGAGAGAATTGCGCCCGAGGACCCAACCAAAGCACCAACAATAATCAGGGCCAAGTTACCCAATGTGAAGCCCAGTGCCGCTGCAGCCCAACCGGAATAGGAGTTCAGCATGGACACCACGACGGGCATATCCGCACCGCCAATGGGGATGATGAGCAGGAAGCCGATGAGGAACGTCGCGGCCAGCAGCGCCCAGATAATCCAAGGCTCCGTCCCGCCGGATTTCATCATCATACCGATGAGAACCGCAATCCCGAGACCCAGCGCCAAGTTAATGAAATGACGCCCCGGAATCATGATCGGCGACCCGCTCATATTGCCGTTCAGTTTCGCGAAAGCTATGACCGAGCCGGAGAAAGTAATCGCGCCAATCGCGGCACCGAGGCCGAGTTCCAGCAAAGAGCCGGCTTTGATGCGGCCCTCGGACAGAATGCCAAAATCCTCTGGCGAGAAGAACGCGGCAACCGCGACAAGCACCGCCGCCAGACCGACGAGCGAATGAAAGGCCGCGACGAGTTGGGGCATATCCGTCATTGGGATTTTCTTCGCAATGACCGCGCCAATGACGCCGCCAAGCGCAAGACCGCCCAAAGCGAGGAGCAGGCCAAATCCGCTCATGCCTGAGACCAGAAGCGTCGTGACAATCGCAATCGCGATACCAATCATCCCAAAAGTATTACCCCGGCGGGATGTTTCAGGAGACGACAATCCGCGCAGGGCGAGGATGAAGAGAACAGCGGAAACCGTATAGAGAATCGCCGCGAGATCAGGGGAGAGTACGGGCATTATTTCGCCTTCTTCTTATACATGGCGAGCATCCGCTGGGTCACCAAGAACCCGCCAAAGATGTTCACAGCGCAAAGCGCGACGGCGGCAAAGCCTGTCCATGTGGAAATATCTGACCCACCGCGCACACCCGCGGCAACCGCAACGAGCGCGCCCACTATGATCACAGAGGAAATCGCATTGGTAACAGCCATGAGCGGCGTATGCAGCGCGGGCGTAACCGACCAAACGACATAATAGCCAACAAAAATCGCCATGACGAAAACGGCAAATTGAAACACGATGGGCGAAACGGCCGCGCCGCCCGCCATGATGAGGAAAGCGCTCATGATGTTAGCCTTTCATGTACAACCGCGCCGTCTTTGGTCAGGGCGCAGCCTTTGATAATCTCGTCTTCCCAATCGGGTGAATAGGCACCGTCGTCGGCCGTGACCAGCGGGAGGAAGTTTTTGATATTCCGTGCGAACATATTGGACGCATCAGACGCCATGCGGGACGGCCAATTCAGGTGACCGACAATATGGACCCCGTTTTTCGTCGTGACGATTTCGCCGGGCTTTGCGCCTTCGACATTTCCGCCGCGTTCCACCGCCAAGTCAACAAGGACGGAGCCGGGCTTCATCGTGTCGAGCATGGCTTTCGTCACAAGGATCGGCGCGGCGCGGCCGGGGATAAGTGCGGTTGTGATGACAATGTCCTGCTTCGCGATATGCGACGCGGTGAGGTCCGCTTGCAGCGCCTGATATTCCGCACTCATCTGTTTGGCGTAACCGCCCGCCGTTTCCGCCGCTTTAAATTCTTCATTCTCGACCGCGATGAATTTCGCGCCGAGGGAGGCAACTTGTTCTTTCGTCGCCGGACGCACATCTGTCGCTGTTGTAACCGCGCCGAGACGCCGGGCCGTTGCAATCGCTTGCAGGCCCGCGACACCGACACCCATGATAAAACATTTGGCAGGCGCGATTGTGCCCGCCGCCGTCATCATCATCGGGAATGCCCGTCCGTAAATCCCGCCTGCCTCAACCACAGAACGATAACCTGCAAGGTTGGATTGGCTGGACAGCACATCCATGGACTGCGCGCGGGAAATGCGCGGGATGTAATCGAGGGCGAAAGCCGTCACACCCGCTTTGGCACAGGCCTCGGCGAATTTCGGATTGTCTGTGGCCGACATGACGCCCGTAATGCCGGCGCCTTTTTTCATACCAACGACGAGTTTTTCGTTGCCGCCCGTGATCGACAGAACGAGGTCTGCCGTTTTCACGCCTGCCGTGTTGGTCGCCGCGATTTTCGCGCCCGCATCGGTATAGAGCTTATCCGCAAAGTCGGCTTTCGCGCCCGCATCTTTGACGACGGTGACATCGTGACCGGCTTTCACATAGCCCGCGACCGTGTCAGGCGTGGCGGCAACGCGGGCTTCTGCGCCACCTTTGATTAGGGCCACATCATTTAGAACTGTTAATTTCACGTCTTAATGGCCCTTATGGAAAAATAATTTACGCAGCGAAAAGAGAGAGAATGGCGCAGACAATAGCGGTGAAAATCGCCGCGGCCACAATGCTGACATACCAAGCGCCTTTGAGTTTCAAGGCCATGCCCAAAACGAAACCAAGAATGACCGTCGCCACGAGCGCCGGTAGCCAATGCATCCCAACGGCAAAAACGAGGGTCGGCATAATGACGACCAGCGCGACCGCTGCTCCGCCATAAACTGTGCCGCTCATAAAGCCCGAGAAAGTGCCGCTTTGTGCGCCCACTTCCATCGTGCCGCGTTGATAATCGGAGTTTCCGCCTGCCATTGTTTTGTCCTGTAAAGTCAGTGCCTAAAAGTTGACGCGTGACTATCATGGGTCGTTTCAGCCGACAAGCGGCATGAACGGAGCGGTTAAAACGATTTCGCCGGCAATGAAAAGCAAAATTTTGCGTGACATCGCTGTCATGGCCATTTTTGAGGTTTAGTCTTTCTTAATCATATCTCCGAACCCGAAATTCACCTCCCTGCGTCATATTCCGGTTCGAAATGGGAGACGGGCGAATCGCACGGACATCCTGAAATTTGACGATGATGGTGAGAGACATGGGCAAGACAGTTCTGATTGTGGATGATGATCCGACGCAACGTCGTCTGTTACAGGCCGTCGTAGAGAAATCCGGTTTTTCAACACTGCAAGCCGGAGACGGCGATGCCGCGCTGAATATGGCGCTGGGCGCGGAATCGGATAAAATTCACATCATGCTGCTCGACCTTGTCATGCCCGGCCGTGACGGGATGGAGGTTCTCGCTGAGCTGGCTGTGAAGCGTCCTGAACTACCCGTCATCGTCCTGACAGGCAAAGGCTCCATTGAAGCCGTCGTCAATGCCATGAAGGGCGGCGCACGTGATTTCGTTGTGAAACCCGCCGCGCCGGAACGGATTATTGTCTCCATCCGCAATGCGCTGGATGTCGGCAATCTGGTCGGCGAAGTTAAACGCCTCAAGAAAACGGCGGAAGGCGGGCTATCTTTCGATGACCTGATCGGCAATGCTTCCTCTATGCGCTCCGTCGTGGCCATGGGCGAACGCGGGGCTCGCGCCAATATTCCGATCCTCATCACGGGTGAGTCGGGTGTTGGTAAAGAAGTCATCGCCCGCGCGATTCAAAGCGCGAGTGAGCGATCAGATAAACCCTTTATAACCGTCAATTGCGGTGCCATCTCGGAAAACCTGGTGGAGTCCATTCTGTTCGGCCATGAAAAAGGCAGTTTCACAGGCGCAAATTCTAAGCATCTTGGTAAGTTCCAAGAGGCCCATTCCGGTACGCTCTTCCTCGACGAAGTGGGTGAATTGCCGCTCGACATGCAGGTCAAATTGCTGCGCGTGCTGCAAGAGGGCGAAGTCGATCCCATCGGGTCGAAGCGTACTGTGCCCGTCGATGTCCGCATTATCAGCGCGACGAACCGCGATCTGGCCGAAGCCGTTAAAGAAGGGACTTTCCGCGAGGATCTCTTCTACCGCCTCAATGTTTTCCCGATTGCCGTCCCGCCCCTGCGAGAGCGCCGTGAAGACATCCCTGCACTGACCGACCACTTCATTCGCCGCATCAATGCCGCGGAACGGATGAGCGTAGCGGGCATAACAGCCGCGACGCTGGACTTGCTGAAATCGCACGACTGGAAAGGCAATGTCCGCCAGTTGGAAAATACGATTTTCCGCGCCATGATCCTGTCCGATGGCAATAAGTTACGCCCGCAGGATTTCCCGCAAATTTCCGGCCTGACACCGGGTCTGCCCGCCCTTGAAGCGGAAGATGACAATCCAATGGACAGCCTCATCCCCGTGGAATTGCGTCCCGAACCCGTGTCGCCGGATTCAGCTGTTACCGTTTTGGACCGCGATGGTCATCTGCGTACGCTCGAAGACATCGAACGCGATCTCATCGAATTCGCAATTAATAATTATTCCGGTCACATGTCCGAAGTCGCTAGACGCCTCGGGATTGGCCGATCGACGCTTTACCGCAAAGTCCGCGAACATGAGTTGGACGTCGATGACGTCCGCTCCGCCTAGAAATCCTGTGGGGGATAGACCAATGACAAAACGTTTTTATCTGGGCGGTGCCGCCGCGCTTGCGCTCATCATCGCTATACCAGTTGCCGCGACCCATCAGGGCCATGGTTTACGCGGGACTTTCTCCGGCGCAGGCGTCGCGGCGCAGGACTATGTGCCCGCCGGGTCCTGGCAGCAACAAAGATTACAGGCGCAAGTCAATGCGATGTATGGACAAAACAATTATGGCCCGACGGGCTATCAGGTCGTTCCCTCGTCACACGGCTACACGGCCGCCCCACAATATGCGGGGACAATGCAGCAGGGTTATGCGCCCGAATATGTGACGGTAGAGCAGAACTCTCTCGCCTCTTACGAAGGCCTTCGCGGCCTCTCCGCCCCGCGTGCCGTTCGGTATAATGCGGCAGATGGCGCAAGGTTTAATCGCGACCACAATGTTGGCGGCGTCACCGTTCGAACGAATGCACTCCACACCCGCGATATGTTGGATTGGCAGGAAAACACGACGGGCAAGACCATGACCCTACTCGCTAATCGCGCCAATGGGACGCTCAAACCCAACTCCGTTTATCTCGGTGCAGGTTTCCAAGGCGGTCTGAAATATCAGAAAACGTCTGTGGACGGGCAATTCCCGATCCTGTCGCGCTTCCCGTTCTTCAGTGACCGCACGGATGACAGTGCAGGTGTCTTTGCCATTGACCATGCTGCCCTCGCCTTCACCTCGACTTTCGGGGATTGGACGACAGTTTATTTGCAGCCCGAATATTCTGAGACTGAATATGGCCGCGATCAGGACGAGTTCCAACTGCGCAAGGCCTTCGTCGTTTTTGGTAATTTAGAGAAGACGCCCTTCTACGCCGCCTTTGGTCGCAAGACGATCGATTTCGGTAATTTCGACAGCTATAATGCGTTCACCCATAATGAGGGCGCGCATTATTTCCATGCCGTCTCAGACCAACCTGTCCTCGAAGTCGGGATGTACTCCAATGGGTTTAAATTGACAGGCTCGGCCTTTTCGGCCGGACGTCAGCTTCGCGTCGCCCTCGCCGGTGAAGAAAATAATCTCGGAAATTACGCCTTTAATGCGGAGAAAGAATTCCGCTTTGGCCGCGAGGGCCGCAATGCGTTCACCGTGGGCGGGGGCTATCTTCACGATACGATCTATCGTGACAATTTCACGGCGCACACCTTCCAAGGCCGCATCGATGGTACCCAGCCTGCTAATTTCATCGAATACCGAAATAGTGCGGTGAACGGATTCGCGGAATATAATAGTCCGTTCTTTGACGCGATGGTGGAGTATACGACGACATTGGAGCCTTGGGGTGCCGCCATTCCACAGACTGTTGACGGGACACCGCTACCGCAATTCCTCATCGATCCATTGGGGTCCACAACAGACATTGACAATATCGACTTTGATGAAAAGCTCTCTGTTTTGGTGGCACAAGCCCGGATCAAACCGATGGTAAATGGACGTCGCATGTCGATTTCAGCCGTCGGCAGCTGGGGGAATATCAGCGATGACACTGGAAATATCGGGCTGTTCGGGCAACCTACAAGCTTCGAGAAAAACCAACAACATGCCCTCTCAGTCGAATATCCAATCAATGATTATCTCGAGTTTGGTGCTGAGTATGTATACAATAAAGGTTTCATTCCCTTCGTCGCACCGCAGCAGGTGTCCAATGACGAAACCGAAGCCCACGCTATCAATATAGGTTTTAAGGCGCGGTTCTAGACCGACCCGTCTGACACAGTGTAGGGGGCAACCTACCCCTGACTCCCGCGGCGTCTTGAGACGCGTGCGGACAGGCCACGCATTCGGGGGAGTGCGTGGCCATTTTGTGTTTTATGTAGCCCCCGCTTGACAACGTTGTCAGCCCTGCTCTACCCATGAGAAAAATGACAACGCTGTCATAAGAACGGCGATCGGGATCTTTAATTATGGCACATAAGTTGACCTTTACGGCGCGAGACCGTTTGAAATTGCTCCTCGGGGGGTCAGCTTTTGCGCTTGTCGGATGTGGCGGCGGGGGCGGCGGCAATAGTGGTGTCACACCCCCTTTGGTCGTCACACCCCCCCCAACCCCACCAACTCCCCCTGCCGCCTTTGAGCCGACAGTTGGCCAGTTTAAAAACGCCTTCGCTGCCAATTTCGAAATCGGTGCTGCCATTCAGGAGGACCAAACGCTGGATGCCGATCAAGATTCGCAAATCCTGAAAGACCAGTTTAATTCCATCACAGCGGAATTTCAGATGAAACCGGAAATCATCGCGCCGACGGAAGGTGTGTTTGATTGGACCGTGCCGGACGCCCTCGTCCAATTTGCCGAAGATAATAATATGGTTATTCGGGGACATGCCCTGCTCTGGCATCAGGCGACGCCGGATTATTTCTTCGCCGGAACGCCCGCGGAAGTCCGCACACGATTGGAATCTTACATCACCGAAGTCGTCACGCGCTATAAAGACCGCGTCTTTGCCTGGGATGTCGTCAATGAAGTTATCACGGATGATAATAGTGCATCCGACCCCTATCGCCGGTCCAATTGGTGGGACGCCTCAGGCGGCAATGCGGATTATATTGATTGGGCGTTCAATGCCGCGCGGGCGGCAGATCCGAACTGTCAGCTTTTCATCAATGATTATAATACCGAGTTACCCGGTAAGCGCGGCCGCTATGTCACCGTCATCAAAGACTTGGTAGACCGAGGTGTCCCCGTGGACGGTGTCGGGCATCAAATGCATCTTCATGTCGAAACACCACTGGCTGAGGCCTTAGCTGCGATTGATGCCATTGATGATGAATTTATGGGCCTAATCCAACATGTTACGGAACTCGACATCTCGCTTTATAATGATCCGGGCAGTTGTTTTGGCGACCAGACCGGGTGCCGTGCCGACTATGGTGACAACATCCCCGCCAGCGTCATCACGCAACAGGCGGAGCTTTACCGGGATCTCTTTGAAGGGTTTGCGGCGCGATCTTCTGTGACTTCCGTGACACTCTGGGGCGTCTCGGACGCGCAGAGCTGGCTCAATAATTTCCCGATCACGCGGACCAATGCGCCGCTGCTCTGGGACCGGGACCGTAATGCGAAATCCGCCCTGCAAGCCATCCTCGATCCTGATTTCACGCCTTAACACCGCGTGAGCGCATCGTAACATCGCGGCGCATCATCGCCCGATTATCGGCATAATCGGAACACATTTGCTCGCTCTCCTATCGGTTCATATCGAACCCAACCCAGAGGAGAGATGATATGACTATGATGAAAACCACGATTTCCGCACTGGCCCTGACCGCAATTGCAGGCACGGCCAGCGCCGGAGACTTCGCTACGCTCGACACCAATACGGACGGGCAAGTCAGCTTTACCGAATATAGCGCCCATGCCGTCGCGGAAGGTAAAACGGTCACCCTCGCCGCGCAGGAATTTACGCGGATCGCCCAAGGCGACGCGATTGTGACCGAGGATGAAATGCTGATGGCGAGCGCCTTTGCAAACCAGCCCTATGTCTTGCAGAATGACGCCTTTATCACGGAACCCCTGCCTTATGAGCCCGTGGAAACGGTAGAGCCTGTCGAGACATTTGAGAGCTTCCCGCAATCCGTCGAAGCGATTGAGCCGCCCGTCATGGACGAACCGGCCCCTGAAGAGGTGCCCGTTGAGGAGGCCCCTGTTGAAGAGTTGGGCGAGGAGACACTGGACGCGACTCCGATTCAGGACCCCGTTTTGGAAGCGCCTGAGCCGGTTACCGACCTCCCGCTGGAGCTTGAAACGCCCTTAGAGGAAGGCGTGACGGATTTACCAGAGCCGGAGATTGAGGTTGAAACCGAGACGGATGTCGAGGTGGAAGAACCAACACTCGAAGACGGTGAAATTTATTAATTCCACCCCATTCTAAAACAAGAACCCGTCGGAGTTTCCGGCGGGTTTTTTCATGCCTAATCGTTTTTCACGACTCGCAGGAAGGGCCGCTTCTGCCCCGGTTTGGCCGTCGGTCGTGCAGGCGGGACATATTCGGGAATATAGGGTTCAGGTTTCGGCTTTGGCGCAACGGGTGCGTCTGTGACGGCGACAAGTTTCGGCGGGCCCGCATTGACGGGCGGGGGCGAAACTTCTTCCTCCTCGAAATCATCCTCAATGTTACGAACACGCGGCGTGAATTTCGATTTACGTTTTGACTTGAAAGAAGACCGCGCGCCATCCTCATTTTTCCAACGATCCGCCGTCCGTGTATAGTCGCGATCCGGATCAGGCTCTGTCGGCGCTTCCGCCTGTTTTTTCTTCAACTCTTTCACTTTGCGGTTCATCCGCGCGACGACCTGTTTCTGCGCCGCAGAGAGTGCATCGCCCGCGCGACCCTTTTCCAGATCATGAAAGGCAGAGCCATAAGTGTCGAGCCGTTCCAAGACGCTCTCGCCAAACTCATCCTCAAAATCTGAGATATGGCCCAACTCGGTCAGCTTGGCATGGAGGCGGGCGATTTTGCGTTTGGCGTTAGATGAGGACCGTTCCCGCGCCTTGGCCATTTTATCACGGTAGGCGGTCTCCGCGCGCTCCCGCGCCTCGGTCTCGGCCTGCCATTGCTGTCGATCATAATCGGACATAGCGCCCGATTAGAGTATTTAGAACGAAAAGGGAACAGAAAAACCTGCTCTTAAACCCCGTCCGCGGCTTCCAGATAAATATCCAGCAGGGCTTCCTGCTCGGCGCGTTCATTCTCGTCCTGTTTGCGCAGGGCGATGACCTTGCGCATGACTTTCGTGTCGAGGCCGAAGGTCTTCATCTCGGCATAGACATCGCGGATGTCGGAGGCGAGCTCGGCTTTCTCGGCCTCCAACCGTTCAACCCGCGCAATGAATTGGCGCAGTTTTTCGCGTGTGGCTTGGCCCATCTGATCGGCGCGGTCGGACTCACTCATCATGGCTATTTCTCTTCAAAAGGATAAACTGGAAGCAGGCTCATAGCGCCCCGCACGCGCAGACGCCACGCCCCGCCGCACCAAAATATGTGGATGAGACATTATTTCAGGTCGCCCCGCTCCGTCAGCCGTATATAAAGCCGACACACATTACAGAAAGCCTCCCATGCTCATCGCTCTTTATATCCTGACCGGCCTCGCCTTTGTCTTTGTCGTCGTGACCCTCGTCATGGGGACCGCCGCCATGACCCAGAAAAGCGAAGCCAGCCGCAAGAAATCCAATGACTGGATGTGGCGCCGGATTTACGCGCAGGTCGCCGCCATCGGCCTGCTCGCGCTCACCGTTTATATGCGCGGCAAAGGCGTCTAGCGTTGGTCAAGCTGAACAAGATTTATACGCGCACGGGCGATGACGGCTCGACGGGTCTCGTCGATGGGTCGCGCCTGTCCAAGACCGCGCAGCGCGTCCGCGCTTACGGCGATGTGGATGAGACGAATGCCGTCATCGGGCTTGTTAGGCTGCATCTGGAAAATCGCCGGCTCGACGACATGCTCTCGCGCATTCAAAACGATCTCTTCGACCTCGGCGCAGACCTCGCCACACCGCTCCCCAATGCGGGCGAAGCGGATAGCGAATATGCCCTGCGTATGGTGCCGGAGCAGACGACGCGGTTGGAACAGGAATTAGACGCGCTCAATACGGATCTCGCCCCGCTTAACAGTTTCGTCCTCCCCGGAGGAACGCCCCCCGCCGCCTATCTCCACCAAGCCAGAACCGTCTGCCGCCGCGCGGAACGGGAATGTGTGGCACTGGCGGAGGAAGAGGCGGTCAATCCGGCGGCGCTGTCTTATTTGAACCGGCTGTCGGATTTCCTGTTTGTCGCCGGACGCTGGTGCAATGGTCAGGGGGATGCGGATGTGAAATGGGTGCCGGGGGCTAATCGGTAGAGGTTTGAGACCTTGCGAGCTTCTTTAATTGGGTGATTCTAGGACGCTCGATTTTAGACTGGGCAGAGATTAAGAATTTTTCTTCCCAATACTTCAAACAATCACACGTGACAAACTTCAAGTATTCGGTAACAATCACAAGATGGATAACTTCATTGACAACAGAGAACATTTAGATGAAATCGTAAAAGGATTACAATTTTCATATATTGAAACCTATTCAATAATGAGAAATCATCTGTCTGAAACGGAAAGAACTCTACACAAGCAACTTTATTATAAAAAGGTGTCGCAAAAAGAAATATCAGAAAGTGACATGTTACTGTTAAAGAGTTTTGACAATTTAGACCGCAAAAATACTTTTTACTCACAATCTATGCTCTTTGGTACTGGAGAGCGACTGAATTCTTCAGCAGTAAGGACAAATCGTTATGCATTTGACGAGCCAATCGCACAGAGATTGATGTCTATTTTATCTATCCCCTATGAAAGTCATTTTGACTGGATGTGCGCACCTATTTATCGCGATGCAGTTGTTTTTCGAAATCAGAAAAACAAAATCATTATGCCTCTTAATATTTGCTTCAGCTGCACAGCAATGCTCGTTAATGATGATACTAGCATTATTGCCGATCAAAAAACTTTTAAAAGTTTGAAAGAGTTTTTCATTGAAATTGGCCACGATATCTTAAACGATATAGGTTAACTTTCATTTTTTAGTGTCAGTTCAATAGTGAAAGAACCCCAATTTACTCTTTTTGACTATGGGTGCCATTGGGGATTATCGAAAATCAATGAGCGTCCTATTCTGGGCGTTTTAAGCCACTCGGCATAATAGACAAATTTAGGGTGAACTCCCTCGCTTTGTCATTACCGGACTTGTCCCGGTAATCCATAGAGTGGCACAAGTTGGGACTAGATTACCGCCTAGTCGTTTGGAGCCAAACGACGAGGCGGTAATGACGGGGTTGAAAACCTCACTCTTAATTTTACTATCTCTCAAAGTCATAAGATAGTCGGGTGACAAGCCAGATTGTCATCCCGCACGCAGCGAAACGGAGATGCGGGACCTGTCGGTTGCTCTCTCGAACTTGCGTTCACAAACGACAGGCCCCGCATCAAGTGCGGGGTGACAGCTGGTTTTTGGTGCAGCGAAAAAGATAATCCTCGGTTATGACGTTTCTGAAAGTGGGGATTGATGAATTAAATTCTCAATAATTTCCGAATTTTAGTCCCAGAGCAAACGGGGATTGCGTTTTATTTCAAAACTGCGTCCACACCCCCTGAGAGTTGTGCAATCTTTAAGGTGTCTTCTTTCGCAGGGCGGTCACGTGCACATTGACTTGATTGGAAAGAAGCGGTGCTTGTCATTGGAGCGAAGGGCGTAATGTCCCGGTTGCTTGGGTGGCCTAACGAGAGCTGATCGTTCCCCGACTGAATGGTTCGGCCGTTAGTGCAAAAAGGCGCCGCCGCGTGGGCCCGTTGGGGTTCGAAAACTTAGCTTATAATCTGGTTTGCGACCGGAACCCTGAATACCCACGCGGACATCCCGTTTTATTCGAGAGTAAACGAAGCGAAACGGAAACAAGATAAGAGATACAGGAGTCAAGAGCCTCCGAGGCGCGGAACGCCCGCAATCGACCCGGTGAGTCGATTGCAGTGTCGTGCCGAAACGCTGTGCGTTTCGGTTCCTCAGCTATTTGATTGATAATCAAATAGCTTCGTCATCCCGCACGTAACGCAGTGGAGATGCGGGACCTGTCGACTACATTCTCAAACCTGCGTTTGCAAACGTTAGGTCCCGCATCTTCGGCTGCGCCTACGTGCGGGATGACATTTGGCATATTAGCTGTTTTTATTTGATTCCCGCGCAGTCAGGAAAAAATTAAGTGCGCCCTACTCCCCCTCGGCCAGAACCTTCCGCACCCGTATCGCAATATCCTGCGGGGTGGACCTGGCCGAGAAGAAATCCACGAATTGCCCGTCCGCGCCCATGAGATAAATAATATCGGAATGGTCGACGGTGTAGTCCATATTCCCCTCGGGCACGGGGGAGCCGTCGGGCATGATTTTGCTGCTAGCGACGCGGTAAACGGCTTTGGCGGCGTCGACCTGTTCGGGTGTTCCGGTGAAGCCTTTAAGCCCGCGCGGGAACGGGTCAAACGCGACATATTCGGCGAGCTTCTCAGCCGTGTCGCGTTCGGGGTCGACGGTGAAGAGGATATAGCCGACTTCATCACCGCGTTCGCCCAAAAGCGTTTCCGCCGCACCGAGCTTGGACAAAGCCGTCGGGCAAACATCGGGACAGAAGGCGAAGCCGAAATAGATCAGGTGCGGCTTTCCGAGCAGGTCGGCTTCCGTCACGGTCGCACCTGTTGTGTCGACCAGTGTGAACGGTCCGCCAATCGCGGCGGTCCCCGTGCTGGTCACCGTCTTACCGGAGGTTCCGGCGCGGTTGGTGTCTTCGGCCTGACACGCGACCAATGCGGAGGCTGCCATTGCGCCCATGGAGAGTTTTAAAAGCCAATTCGTCGCGTTTCCCATGTCATACCTTTCATGCGATGCGTAATAAGTTCAAACGTGGCTTATAGAGAACCGGAGACTTTGTGAAAGCGCTTAACGACGCAGCCCTGCATGGATTTGGTGGCGCGGCTGCCCTGTCCGGACGGTCCCCCGTAGCGACGATGGGCGCGTTGCGGCGTGAAACGCTCGTCGCGCTGCGCTGGGGCGCGGTGGTCGGGCAGGCGCTGGCCCTGATCATCGTCAGTCAGGTTTTGGGCTTTGCCTATCCGTTGCTCGCCTGCGGGGTCGTGATTTTGGCGTCGGTCGTCGTGAACCTCGTCGTGACCTTTGCGTGGCCGTTGGACCGGCGGGTGAGTGATTTCGAGGCCTTCATGCAATTGGGGTTTGATCTCTGGCAACTCGCGGCGCTGCTCTGGCTGACGGGGGGGATTACGAACCCGTTTTCGATCCTGTTCCTTGCGCCTGTGGTGACAGCGTCCGTGACGCTGTCACGCTGGGTGGTGTTTGCCTTGGGGACAATGGCGCTCGGCCTGTCCTTTACGCTCGTATTTTTTCACCAGCCCCTGCCGTGGTCGCCTGCGGGGAGTTTCGACCTGCCGCTTGTCTTCCGCGTCGGGATCTGGATGGCGATTTTCGTCGGTTCGATTTTCACGTCGCTCTATGCGTGGCGCACCACAAAGGAGAGCCGCAAGATGAGTGTCGCCCTCGCCACGACCGAGGCCATGCTCGCGCAGGAGCAGAAGCTCTCCGCCCTTGGCGGGCTGGCGGCGGCGGCGGCGCATGAGCTGGGCACGCCACTGGCGACCATCCAAGTCGTCGCGAAGGAGATGAGCCGCGAAGTCGAGCCCGGCACGGCGCTGGGCGAGGATGCGGCGCTGATCCTCAGCCAGGCGCAGCGCTGTCGCGAGATCCTCGAACAACTCGCCGTTCGCGGAGATGAGGGCGACATGATGCATGACGTCCTCTCGCCTGAGGACCTGCTGGAGGAAGCGGCGGAGCCCTATATTGGCCGGGATGTGGATATTGTCATTCGTACGAAGGGCGACGGACCGGAACCAAGTTTGCGACGGCAACCGGAACTGCTCTATGCGCTGAAAAACTATATCGACAATGCCGTGGATTTCGCGAAGGGCCGCGTTGAACTCTGCGCGAAATGGGATGAGGCAAGTCTGACGATCACAATTGATGATGACGGGTCAGGTTTCGATGCAGCACTTCTCGGACGATTGGGACAGCCCTATGCCAGCACGCGCGGCAAAGGCCGGACTGCGCCCGAATCGGAAAAGACGGGGCTGGGCCTTGGCGTGTTTATTTCCGCGACTCTGATTGAGCGGACCGGCGGCATTGTGAGCTACGGCGTATCGCCGCTTGGTGGGGCCCGCATCACGGCGATGTGGCCGCAGGACAGTTTGCGCCTCTCAGATGACTAAGGAATATCAGACTATTTGCTTCGCTCGTGCGTACCTAAAGTGAGACTAAATTTAATCGAGCTGAGGATTAAGACATGCCAAGTACTGAATACGCCCTTCCCGAAGATGCGTCCTTGTTAATTTTGGATGATGACGCACCGTTTCGCACGCGACTGGGCCGCGCATTGGAACAACGTGGATTTACTGTAGAGACCGCGGAAACGGTGCTGGACGCGAAATCCCGGGTCCGCGCCAATCCGCCCGCCTTCGCCGTGCTGGACATGCGATTGGAAGACGGCAACGGCATGGATGTGATTGACTTGCTTCATGAGCAGCGACCGGATTCGAAAATGGTCATGCTGACAGGTTACGGCAATCTCGCGACGGCGGTCTCGGCGGTAAAACGTGGTGCCGTGGATTACCTCGCGAAGCCCGCTGACGCGGATGATGTCTGCAAAGCCCTGCTTGCGGAAAAAGACGAAGCGCCGGAGCCGCCCGAAAATCCGATGAGCGCGGACCGTGTGCGCTGGGAACATATCCAGCGGGTTTATGAGCTTTGCGGGAAAAATGTGTCGGAAACGGCCCGTCGTCTCAGCATGCACCGCCGGACGCTACAACGTATTTTGGCCAAGCGCGCGCCGCGCTAAATCTGTTCTAAATTTAGACTGAAAGGTCTGAATGAACGTCGTAGCCCCACACTACGGCGTTTTTTATTATCGGAAATTACAAAAGATTATTCGGCAGCAATCGCGTCCATAAACATGCCGTTTAGGCGCGCGCCAAAACTGTCTTCGGGATCAAGGATTTCGCCTTCATTTTCCATGGCATAGACGGCCATATTTTCAGCCAGATCATCCAGCAGGCCCTTGGGCATTTCCTCATAGGCCATGCGCCAATCAGAGAAAGCCCGCGACGCGACAGGTCCACGGTGCAGCAGCTCCAAACTGTGATGACGACTATCCGATGAAATCTTAGAAAATAGCAGATCAAGGTTTTGCGGAACACCTTCCAAAATTTGGATGTACCGGTCACCGTCAAAAAGAAGAAGTCCCGTAATCTCATGCGCAACATTATTGCGCTGCGAGGATTTTAGAATGTCCTGCACGGCGGCATGAGAGGAGGCCGGGTTCGCCAAGCTCGTATAAATCAGTTCTTGCAAAGCCATAACGCTCACATCCAAAGTCTGCAGTATCTGCAATGTTCATAATCTCACTAACTACGCCGGAAAAGTCAAAACTGTTCATACCAAACTGCATTTTGACACATTGTGTCGCATGGGCCACAGTCACACCACTCTGGGGAGAGAGATATGTATAAATTTATGATGCTGGGCGTCTCGGGATTGGCTTTGTTTTTAGCAGGGTGCGGGACGGAGACTGACAACCAAAAAACAGCCAAACTATCCGACGCGGTCAAAACAGACACGCGCACAGCGGATTATTCCGAAACCCGAAATGTCTATTTCGGTGACCTGCACATTCATACGAAGAACAGTTTTGATGCCTATATTTTCAATGTGCGTACAACACCTGAAGATGTCTACCGCTTCGCCCTCGGCGAAGGCGTGCGACATCCGTCAGGTTACGAGATCAAACTGGGCGGAGATCCTCTGGATTTTGTCGCGGCGACAGATCACGGCGCTTACATGGGCATCCTGCCCGCGATGGATAATCCGGACAGTCCACTCTCAGAATTAGAACTGGCCAAGGGTATGTTTGGCACGGACCCCGCGACAATCATTGGCGCGTTCCAGAAAGTCGGCACATCTGTGCGCTCTGGCGAAGCGCTGCCCGGTATGTATGACCGCGACCTTGTCGACAGTACATGGCAGAGCGCGGTGGCGACAGCTAATGAGTTTTACCGACCCGGAGAACTGACGACTTTTGCGGCCTATGAATACACGGCGGTCACGACCAATCGCGAGAGTGGCGACACATTTGGCGGCGGTAATCTTCACCGGAATGTTCTCTTTGCGGACGATGCGCCGGACCGCCTTTTCTCGACACTGGAATCCACCAATCCGGAAGACCTCTGGGATTGGATGGACACGGAACGCGCGGCCGGGCGGGACGTCCTTGCCATTCCACATAATTCCAATGTGTCAAACGGGCAGATGTTCGACATGACCCAAATGGACGGCTCAGTCATGGATGCGGATTACACAGCCCAGCGCCTGCGCAATGAACCCATTGTCGAAATGACACAGGTGAAGGGGACATCGGAAACACATCCTGTCCTCTCACCAAATGATGAATTTGCGGATTTTGAAATTTATGAGCTCCTCTTAGGCTCGACGGCGAAGTCGAAAATCAACGGCTCCTACATTCGCGAGGCCCTCGCACGAGGTTTAGCCTTGGAAGCCGAGACGGGAACCAACCCCTATGAGTTCGGCCTGATTGGCAGTTCCGATTCTCACGTTGTGGGCGGCGCCTTTGATGAGGAGGATTACTGGTCCAAGGTCGGCATTGTTGACGGCACAGCGGAAGAGCGCGGTAGCGTCCCGCCCGGCGGCGCAAAGACGTGGGAAGGCGTTGAACGCGACGTGAATGCGGAGAACTGGTTCTCCAAATGGGGCGCATCCGGTTACGCTGCCGTCTGGGCCGAAGAGAATACACGCGAGTCCATTTTTGACGCCATGCGTCGGCGCGAGACTTACGCCACATCCGGCCCTCGCATCCGTCTGCGTTTCTTTGGCGGCGCGATGACGGAAGACATGCTCAACGCAACAGATGTCACGGCGCAGGCTTACGCGGCAGGTGTGCCGATGGGGGGTAAGCTGTCCGGCGAGACTGCGCCGACCTTCATGGCATTGGCTGCACGCGATCCGCGTGGCGCTCCGTTGGACCGGATTCAAATCATCAAAAGCTGGCACACGGCGGACGGTCCGCAGGAAGCGGTTTATGACATGGCGTGCTCCGACGGGGCCACGCCCGATCCCGCGACAAAACGCTGTCCTGATAATGGGGCGAGTGTCGACCTTTCCACCTGCACAGCCAGCACGGGAGCGGGCGATCCGGAGCTTCGTGCGGTTTGGACGGACCCCGATCACGACGCCTCTATCGCCGCCGCCTATTATGTGCGCGTGTTGGAAAATCCGACCTGTCGTTGGTCGACATGGGAAGCATTGCGAGCCAATGTTGAACGCCATCCTGACCTGCCCGCGACGATTAAAGAACGGGCGTGGTCCTCCCCTATTTGGATTTCATCGAATTAAATGAAACGATTTTTACGCGAGCCTTTCGTCCATTTTGTCCTGTTGGGTGCCTTGCTCTTTGCGGGACATTCCCTTTGGCAGAGACATGTTCAGAAAGCCGATCACACGCTGATCGTCAGTGCCGCCGAAATGGAACGGCAGGCGCAAATCTTTGCGACGGAAAATCGTCGCCAACCCACGGATGCCGATCTGGAAGCCTTGCTCTTCGCCTATGTCGAGGAGCAAGTCTTGATGCGCGAGGCCAGGCGGCTGGGACTCGATGCGGATGACACAATCATCCGCCGACGGCTGGCCCAAAAAATGCGCTTCATGATTGATGATGTCGGCGCACCGCCCCTGCCACCCGTCGACAATCTAAAAGCTTGGTTTGCGGAAAATCCGGAGAAGTTTATCCGTCCCGAAACACGCAGTTTCGAACATATTTATTTCTCTCCCCGCGACCGATCCGACACCGTTGTGCAAGTTGCCACGGATGCCCTCTCGGCGGGAATTCCGACCGGTTGGGAAGGACAAGGCGATGCCTTTATGACGGGGCGTATTTTCACCCGACAATCGCAAGACTCCGTTCGGCGGGATTTCGGAACGGCCTTTGCCGAAAAACTCTTCGATCTACCGGAAACCGATGATTGGCAAGGCCCGATCAATTCCGCCTTTGGCGTTCATCTCGTCCGCCTCACAAATATCACGCCTGAGCGTCTTCCCGATTTTAAAACCATTCAGCCGGAAATTGAGCGGGTCTGGTTGGACGCCGCCAAGCGTGAGGAAAATGCGGAAGCGCTCAAATCCCTGATGCGCAAATATAAGGTCGAGGTGGAAGAGTGAGACTGCTTCTCACGATTTGTCTCCTCTGGATGTCTTCTGTCACGGCCTTCGCCCATGAAGTCCGCCCGGCCTTCCTGCGCGCGACAGAGGTCGAACCCGCGCAGTTTCAAGTGATCTGGAAACAGCCCGTCCTGTCCGGGCAAAGGCTACGCATCACGCCGACTTTTCCGGAAGGCTGCACACAATCCACGCCGCGTCTGGACCGTACGGGCGATACGGTGGCTGAACGGTTCACGGTGTCCTGCGACCTGCTAAGCGGCGCACTCTCCCTCCCCGGTTTGGAACGCACACTTACAGATGCGTTTGTAGAGGTTAGATATTTAAATGGAGAGGCCCGCACGGCGCTCCTCAAACCCGCTGAGCCCGTCCTCCCTCTTGAAGGTCCGCAAGCCAGTCCGGCCAAAGATTATTTATGGATTGGGGTGGAACACATCATTTTCGGATGGGACCATTTGTTGTTTGTGATTGGCTTGGCTCTGCTGGTCGGTGGACGGAAAGTCTGGGGCGTCGCGACGGCCTTTACAGTGGCACACACGCTCACGCTTGCGGCAACCGCGCTTGGCGGCGTTTCCCTGCCCTCCCGACCCGTCGAAATTCTCATCGCAGCGTCCATCGTTTTACTCGCCGCGGAGATTATGGCGAAGGGCAAGGGC
Source organism: Litorimonas sp. WD9-15 (assembly GCF_050271975.1). Lineage (NCBI taxonomy): Bacteria > Pseudomonadati > Pseudomonadota > Alphaproteobacteria > Maricaulales > Robiginitomaculaceae > Litorimonas > Litorimonas sp. WD9-15. The sequence continues at coordinate 1,078,162 of NZ_CP189850.1, read as the reverse complement.
AAGGCGACTCTCGGCGTCAAACGTCCCTATCTCATCGCGTTCACAATTGGCCTCATCCACGGGTTCGGATTTGCAGGGGCGCTCGCCGATATCGGTCTCCCCCAAGGCACAGAACTCCTCGCGCTGTTTCTGTTTAATTTGGGTGTAGAACTGGGACAATTCGCCGTGATTGGGATGGCCCTATTCGCACTCTTCGGTTTATTGAAACTGGGTAAAAACTGGCGAAAAACAACAGAACTCGTCACGACCTACGCCATTGCCGGAATTGCCATGGTCTGGGTGATTGAGCGGTTGGGCGGATATTGGGTTTAGGATGGCCTGCCAAGCCGAAGCTTTTTCGAAGAAAAAGCGAAGGATGGTAGTGAGAGAGAGACTTGAACTCTCGACCTCAGGATTATGAGTCCTGCGCTCTAACCAGCTGAGCTACCTCACCATCTTCCGATAGGCGCGCGATGTAGGGGATTAGCGCAGGTCGCGCAAGTCCCCGTCTGCACGAAATTTTATAGAATGAAAATACTGCGCGGGTCTTCCAAACGGGCTTTCAGGTCCTGCATCATTTTGGCGGCGTCATAGCCGTCAATCACGCGGTGATCGCAGGAGATGGAGAAATTCATGACCTTGCGCGCAAAGACTTCCCCCGCTTCCAGCACGAGTTTTTCCCGGATTTTATTCGGGCCAAAGATTGCGACTTCGGGACGATTAATAACGGGGGTCGTCACAATACCGCCGAGTGGTCCCAGCGAGGTTAGCGTTGTCGTCGCGCCTTCTAGGTCTGTTGTCGCGAGTGTATTGGTCCGCGCGGCTTCGGCCAGACGCGCGATCTCTTCAGCAAGTTGCCAGATGGAGAGACTGTTCGCCTTTTGCACGACGGGTACAATCAAGCCGCCATCGGTCTGGGTCGCGATACCCAGATTGAGATCGGCAAAGCGGGAGACATAGCCCTCTTGGTCCATGTAACGCGCATTAAATTGCGGCCAGTCATCAAGGGTCACGGAGAGCGCCCGGATGAGCAGCGGCAGGACCGTCAGTTTCGGTTTATCCTCGCCGGAATTTGCATTCATCCGTTTGCGCATCGCTTCCAATGCAGTCATGTCGATTTCCTCGACATAGGTGAAATGCGGAATGTTACGCTTGGCCTCTTGCATCCGTGTCGCGATGACACGTCTGAGGCCGATGACTTTCTGCCGTGTTTCCCCCGGAAGAGGATCCGAGGCGACTGACGACCCCTGCGCTTTGGGGGTCGCAGGGGCCGCTGAACCGGAAGCCTCTCTGTCGGGGAGGATAGAGGCAGCGCCCGGATTTGGAGAAGTGGATGGATTTGCAATAGACGACAAAAGGTAAGCGTCAAGGTCAGCATGTGTGAGACGCTCATGAGCCGTGGGTACAGACGCCAAGTCAATGTTCAGAGCCTCGGCCCGCTTGCGTATGGCCGGCGACGCGAGGACTTTGCCCTGCGAGACTTTTCGTTCGATTTTAACAGGCGGCGCGAGAGGGGCAGCGGCAGATTGTCCAACACCTGCCGTCGACAAAGGTGTTCTTTCAGGTTCGGGTTGAGGCGTTTCAGCCACGACCGGATCGGCCTCAGGCTCAGCCGCTGGCGCATGACCCTCGCCTTCGACTTCCAACTCGACCAACACGCCGCCAACGGCCAGCATATCGCCCTCTTCGCAGGCGATGGATTTGATCACGCCGTCAACGGGCGCAGTCAGTTCAATCGTCGCCTTATCCGTCATCGCATCCGCGATGGGGTCCTCTTCGGAGACCGTGTCACCGACAGAGACATGCCAAGCCGTAATTTCAGCTTCAACAACACCTTCGCCAATGTCGGGAAGTTTATAGAGATAGATACCCATCTTACGCGGCCTCCATCACGGTGCGCAGCGCATTGCCGACACGTTTCGGTCCGGGGAAATAGGCCCATTCCTGCGCGTGTGGATAGGGCGTGTCCCAGCCTGTCACGCGTTGGATGGGCGCTTCGAGAGAATAGAAACAACGTTCCTGCACTTGGGCGGACAGCTCTGCGCCGAAACCGGATGTGCGGGTCGCCTCGTGCAAAATGACACAACGTCCCGTCTTGTTCACCGACTTTTCAATGGCATCAATATCGAGCGGGAGGAGTGAGCGGAGGTCGAGAATATCGGCGTCGAGGCCCATATCTTTCGCGACTTTATCCGCCACCCAGACCATTGTGCCATAGGCGAGAATGGTCACGTCAGAGCCTTTTGAAATCTTCCGCGCTTTGCCCATCGGAACTGTGTAGTGACCAGCCGGAACCTCGCCCAATTCGTGACCGCGCCACGCTTTTGCGGGAGCATGGGGGTCGCCGTCAAAGGGGCCGTTATAAAGGCGTTTAGGTTCCAAGAAGAGGACGGGATCATTATCCTCAATCGCGTCAATCAACATGCCCTTAGCGTCATAGGGATTGGACGGGATAATCGTCTTCAAGCCCGCAATATGCGTGAACAAAGCTTCCGGTGATTGGCTGTGTGTTGTGCCGCCGTAAATGCCGCCACCAACCGGCGTCCGGATGGTGAGCGGCGCGGTGAAGTCACCATTGGAGCGATAACGCAGACGCGCGGCTTCAGACGCGATTTGGTCATAGGCCGGATAAATGTAATCCGCGAATTGGATTTCCGCGACGGGGCGCAACCCATTCGCCGCCATCCCAATCGCGATGCCGACAATACCGCCCTCTGAAATCGGTGTGTCGAAACAGCGGTGCAGACCGTGCTTTTCCTGCAGGCCCGCCGTCGCGCGGAAGACCCCGCCAAAATAGCCGACATCTTCACCAAAAACTAAAACATCCGAGTCCTGGCTCATCTTCACATCCAGCGCATCGCGGATGGCTTCGAGCATATTCATCTGGGGCATGGTCTAATCTCTCTCTGCCGCGAACATACGCTTTTGTTCGTCCAGATGCGGGAGGGCGTGTTCATAGACTTGCTCAAACATCGTGTAATCATTGACCTGCGTTTCACCGGACAGATTGCCCATCGCTTCAGCGGCTTTATAGGTTTCGCGGATTTCGAGTTTGGCCTCTTCTTCCAGAGCGGCGTGGCGGTCTTCATCCCATTCGCCGATATGGATGAGATGACCTTTAAGACGATCCACCGGATCCCCGAAAGGCCAGACATCGGGTTCATTTTCTGGGCGATACTTTGTTGGGTCATCAGACGTTGAGTGACCGGATTTGCGGTAAGTGAAATGCTCGATCAGTGTCGCGCCGCCGCCTTTGCGGGCGCGCTCCGCCGCCCATTTCGTCGCCGCATAAACCGCAAGAATATCGTTGCCGTCCACGCGCAAGGTCGCGAGGCCGTAGCCCGTGCCGCGTGCGGCAAATGTTTCGCCCTCGCCCGCTGCGATGCCTTGGAAGGAACTGATCGCCCATTGATTATTCACGACATTGATGATGCAGGGCGCGCGGTAAGTGGACGCGAAGTTCAGCGCATAGTGGAAGTCACCTTCCGCCGTCGCGCCTTCCCCCGTGAAGACGGACGCGATTTCATCAGAGTTTTTGTAGGCACTCGCCATACCCCAGCCGACACCCTGGATCAGTTGCGTGCCGAGATTGCCGGAGATGGAAAAGAAGCCGTGTTTTTTGAAAGAATAAAGCACCGGAATAGACTTCCCATCCAGCGGGTCGCCGGAATTAGAGAGGCACTGACACATCATCTCTTTAATCGACGCACCGCGATGAATCAGGATGCCCTGCTGACGATAGGTCGGGAAAATCATATCCGCATCGCGGAGCGCCATGGCATGGCCAACACTGACGGCCTCTTCCCCTGCGGATTTCATGTAAAAGCTCATCTTGCCCTGACGTTGCATATTAAACATGCGGTCATCCATGGCGCGAGTCAGGACCAGATCGCGAAGAGCCCCGCGCAGCGCTTCAGCGGAAATCTCCGGCACCCAATCGCCCGCCGCCTCGCCGGAGAACCGGAGAACACGGATAAGCTTTGTTGCATGCGGCACAGTCTCGTGCGGATCACAGAGCGGGTCAGGACGTGGCGGTGTATGCGCGACGGGCACAGCAATATGGGAGTAATCCGGGGTATCACCCGGCCGGAATTGAGGTTCCGGCACATAGAGACGCGAACTGTTGGATCTCTTGGGCGTTGACATAAGCGGCCATCTTCATTTTGTTCGAAATACCCCGCGCTTATAGGTTTTATTATCGCGCTTGGCTAGTTTTGCCCCTTTACTCACTATTCACGAAAATATCATTGACCAATTTCGGCTTTTCTATAGTAGAAAATACCAATAAAGTGAATTTGAACAGCAAGAACTGTTCGATAATTCGGGGTTTACGACATGGTTGGCAAAACAAACGAGAAACTGGACAATATCGATGCGAAAATTCTGCATCTGATTCAATCGGATGCCAGTCTGTCTGTCTCGGATATTTCCGATAAGGTCGGCCTGTCCTCCTCCCCCTGCTGGCGACGGATTAAGCGGATGGAAGAGTTGGGTATCATAAAGGCCCGCGTGACCCTGCTGGACCGTGAAACGCTGGGTCTGGATTTCGAAGTCTTTGTGGCCGTGAAACTCTCATTGCCCAACCGTGTGAATATGGAAAAGTTTGAACAATCCATCGCGCGTATGCCGGAAGTCGTGCAATGCGCTGTCGTGACGGGAGCCGTCGATTTCATGCTGCGCATCGTGACAACCGACATGCACGCCTATGAGAGCTTCCTGCGGGAAGACCTGCTATCCATCGATCTGATCTCAGACGTGCAAAGCCGAATTGTCCTGCGTCAGAGCAAGGACACAACGGCGGTTCCGTTGAATTTGATCAGCAATGCGGTGCCGCGTTATTAGATAACGGCAGCGGCAATATTTGCCGTCTCTTTATCGTCCGCATTTAACTCAATACCAAATTCATCCCGCAAACATTTGAGCGTAGCATCCAAGCCCAACACTTGAACGGTTTGAGTGCCTCGCCCGCGATGGGTCAACATGCCGCCATAAAAGCTTGTCCGGCCTTCGGTCGTAAAAAGGCCCACACCAATACCTTGGCGAAAATGCGAGTCGGGGTGGCTTTCCGTCCAGTGATTGCCACAAAGAATATCTGCCAGAGGCGCGGCCGTCGGCTCAAAGCTATATTGATTGGACCACATACCGTCCTGTTCACGTTGTACCATAAATCCAAATGAGTCCTCCGGAATTATGCGGATGCGGCCATCTCCGTCATCAAGGGCAGTCTCCGTTCCCATCTTTAGAGGAATACGGGACGCTCGCCCGCCAAAGCCCACATCGGTGACCCACGTTTCGTCTCCGATAGATATACGGTGCATGAGATGCGTTCGTGGGGGCGTCTCTTCCGGATCACGCAACCAGACCCGACCCAACATCGGAACGGGGTTAAATCCCAATGCTCTCAAAAGCGCCGCATAGAGCGTATTTAATTCAAAACAATAGCCCCCACGTTTTTGCATTACAATTTTATCAAATAATGAGTCAGGCAACAAATTGAGCGGACGTCGCATAATGACATCCAGATTTTCAAATGGAACATGCCGCATATGATGGTCTTGTAAAACATACAGCCCATCAATCGTTGTAGGCGGTGTAAAATTTAGCCCGATACGATTGAGATAAGCGCGCACATCCATATTTAAAAATCTTTCTTATACTGCAACGAAAAGCTCTGCTGGCTATCGGCTTGAACCTTTGATCGAAGAGACAGGTTCTTTCGGATTTCCCAGTCAATGACTGCCCCTGTGGAGTCGGGGCCTGCGCCTGTGAAGACCTGAAGATAAACGTCCTTTGCCAAATATCGTCCACCTGATACCGTTGCCTGACCGTCTTCATCAATACCAATAGAGAGTTGCCCAACGCCCAGCGCATCCCGCAATCCCCCCAAGAGGTCAAAGCCGCCACCTGCGCCGGAAAACTGCGCCAGCGCCCCCGCGAGTTGCGCTGCTTCTATGGTTGAGAGTTCAGTCACAGACCGTCCGAATAAAAGAGCGGAGAGGATTTCATCTTGTGGTCTTTCGGGCGTCGAAGAGAGTTCAATTTCAGGCTTTTCCACCGTCCCCGTGATATTGACAGTCGCCGAAATATTCTGCGTGTCAGTCTCCGCAACGAGATTGACTTTGGCATCCTGCAATTTGCCATCAAATTCAATACTACCTGTACTAAAGGCCAGTTCTTTTCCCGCGATACGGTATCCACCGCGCACAACACTGGCCGTACCGTAAATTTCAGGTGCGGCCGTTGTACCTTTTAGTGTCACATCCATTTCAAGTTCGACATCAAGACCGCGTGTGCGGACAAAAACGCGACGCGGTGCACGGACACGCAAGTCGAGATAAATCGGGGCGGCCTCAGGCCGTTCCGTTGTATCTAATTCATCCATGCGGCCATTAATTTCCTCAACCTCAATTTCGACGACAGCGACGCGTCCGGCGACGAATTGTTTCACTTCGGCGCGATCAAATTTTACATCTCCGCCAATTGTGGCCCTCTCGGCTGTGCTGTCAAAATAAAGCGTTCCGGTCGTTTGGCCTTCGTAATCTTTGCGGTCGAGCGCGCGGAAGTCTTTGGCCTTCACTTCGAGCTTTCCAATCGGACGTCCAAATTCACCCAGTTTAAACTGCCCGCCGCCCTGTAACGTTCCGTCTTTCGCATCGGCCACAAAGACATCGCGCACATCAATCGTGTCATTCGTGAAATCCGCCGTAAAGCGTCCCTGTCGGATTCGGGTCCCCAGCGAAGGTATTTCCAGTCGCAAATTCTCTCCGCTAACATCACCTTCAATCAGAGGAGCATTGAGCGTTCCCGCCAGTTCAAGTTCCGCCGCGAGTGTTCCGTCCGGTTTCGCGTCATCCAATGTGACGAGACTTAAGAGAGGTTTGGCAGAGCCTGAAACAGTCAACCCTCCGGATAAAGGCGCGGTCATATTTGGACGGATGGCAGAAATATTATCACCCGGGATGAGCGAAAACTGCCCTGTCCCCGCAAGTTTCAAATCAGATTCCGTCCGGTTTTCCAGACGCCAAATGACGGAAGAAGGCTGCAGATCCAATGTCGTTGTGAGGGTCAATCCCCTCCCCGCATCGATATCCATACCGCGCCAATCCTTAATCCGGACAACGCCCTGCCCCGAGAGTTGTTCAGACGTGTTATGACGCGCATTGAGATTAACGGACACTGTGCCTCTGGACTCCGCAAGCGTGCCGGGAAGCGGCAGGAGCGTCATCGGCAAGTCGCGCGCGCGGACCCTAATTGTTTCCAATCCCTTCGCTCTGGCATAATCAAGCGAAAGCGGCTGCCCGTTTAGGAGCAGCGGCGCTTCGGCGGCAATATCGCCTGAATGATACCGGAGCGTCACCGCTTCACTATGGCCAATCCGGTGGCGCCCATAATCAGCTTCCGGCATGAGGGTCAGCGTGTAACCTGTTTCCGGAGTCCGGTTGAGCGTCAGGGGGGATTGAAACCCGAATTCGCGAATTAGCATTGTGTCTGTCCGACGACCGGAAATATCTATCTTGCCGGATAATCCGGCCAATGTGCCAGTTGCTTCCGCGACGAGGGATTGAACCGCATAATCGCCATAGGCAACGTCTTTGGCGTCGGCTGTAAAAGCAATGCCTTGTTCCCCGTTGACAGCTGAAAGGTCGACAAAGGCGCGGGCGTAACGCTCGCCTTCCTGCGGCAGGTTTACTCCAAGACGACCCGTCGCGAGTTTATCCGCTCCCAAAGCGAGATCACCGCCGACACTCAGACCTGCAATTTTCAGATCAATCTCACGGGCGGCATAGCCAGTCTCGGTGGAGGCCAAGTCAGCAGAAAAATCAAGCGGGCCATAATCTGTTTGCGCCTCCAGCCGCAAAGGACCTTTCGGCGCGGTGACGAGGTCCATAAGCTCAGTGCGCAATCTGACACTTGTCGCTCTTTGGCCCGCGACCAGAACTGACGGGGCGGACCCCTCCAGTTTCAGATTGGGGTCTGTCCGAGGTCCAGTGATCATCGCAGAAAACTCACTCGGTCCGCTCAGATCCACGGCATTCAGAGTGAGCGCGTTGAGAATGGAAAGCTCCGCCGAGATATCCAGTGTTTCGGTGGCCCGTCCCGCAAAGGCCGTGCGCATATTTTCTGTTCGAATACGACCATCTGTAATGCGAACGCCACCCGTAATAGGCTGCATTTTAATCTCGTAATTTATATCATTTCCGAGAAGTTGATCGAGCGGGGCGGAGAAATTTTCTGTCGTTGTAAAGTTACCCATCGCGCTGATAGCTGGATCGGATTGCGCTGTTTTACGAACAGCATAACGCGTAACAATCTGTCCGGAGGGAAATTGGCCCACGCTCTTCAAACGCGCATTTACCCGTCCGGCTAAATCCAAACGAGTGCTATCAAAAGAGAGACTTCCCTTCACCGTCACACGGTCTTGCCCAGAAGTGAGAGCGGCCTCTAATGTCGTCACCCGACGCGCATCTAAATCCGCCCGTCCTTTCGCAGTGAGCAAAACAGTTTGACTGAGCGTAATCGGAAGCTCTTGCGTGAAAACGGGCTGCATTGCCGTCAGATTCGTCTCGAACAAAAAGGCCTCACCCTCGGGAGACAGAGTGATCAGACCGGAGAGTTTCGCCATTCGGCCATAGGGCGTCAAAATATTTACAATATCCACGGTCGCATTACCGGAGATAGCCTCACCCAAATTCAATTGCCCCTTTGCGGTGCCTGTACCCAATGTGTAACCGTTGGGCAGCGGCAGAATGGCTCCAAGTTGGCTAGACTGTATATCAAAATTCACAGCCTCAGGCATGAGCCTTTCATCCCCCAAATCACCTGACACGTTTGCCTCAAGACTTTCCGCCTCTATTTTAGCTGTAAAGGCGCGTGGGTTTTTCGTGCGATCCAAATTTGCATTTATATTTAATTTCTGACCTATCATATTGCGGGCAGAGTTGAATATTGGCCAGCTTGTCGTGGTGATGTCAGTCGTTAAAGCTACGAAATCGGGAGTCCAGTTGACGCTGGCATCAATAGCTTGTGTCTCGCCAAAGCTGATGATGGCGTCGCCCTCTCCTCTTTCGAGGGTCCCGTTTATTTTCCCGGAACCTGTCACGGGCGCAGTCTCAGGGGCTTGTAAAATTGTGGCGACTGTTCCGCCAATCGCGCCCTTTAATTTAAAATCGCCCACCATATCGCCATTGGGTTTGCGCGTAAAATCGAGACTGACTTCATCGCCCGCCGCGTCTAGTCGGACAATATTCAATACAGCTTCCGCTGCGCCCTCTCCCAGTATGCCGCCCTGAGCAACGACCTGCAAAACAGCGTCTTGGCCTATCAACTCTTCCCGTAATGTCAGCGCCGCGATATCTATATCGCCGATTTGAGCGGTAAAAGGCTTGCCGGGCTCAGTGACTTCCAATGCGGGGCGCCGCAAAATATCTATCTCTGCAACATCGAAATCACGCAGATCCAAATGACGATTGCGTAACGACCAAGGCGACCAATCAATTTGGATGTCAGATGCACTTAACCAGAGCCCGTCGCGGTCATAGAGCTTCAATGACGAGATAGAAAATTCATTGAGTGGATCACCGGACAGTCCCGAAATTTCGGTGCGTTTAATCGGCCCCAATTGTCGGGTATTGATTTGACTTTCAATGAACCGCGCACCGCCGGATGTCGTGATCCAGACCCTTGCCCCGATCGCTAGCGCAAGGAGGAGAAAGCCCAAAACCAACACCGATAGTAGTAGCCGCTTGGCCCAATTAGCCGTCTTTTTTTGTTCGGTCTCGGCCATCTTAAAAAGCTTGCCCGATGGAAATATAAAGCTGGAAATCCGCGTCACCGGAGCGAGGGTTTATGGGAATTGCGATATCTGCACGGAGCGGCGCAAAACTTGTATAATAGCGCACACCCATGCCCGCCCCAAAGCGTACATCGTCCAAACCCGACGCCTGTTCACGAGATACCGTACCCGCATCGACAAAACCAACATAACCTATCGGCCCCTCGCCCTTATAGCGGATTTCAGCGGAACCTTCGATCAGCGTCCGTCCACCAATACGTTCAAAGTCCTCAACCAATTCGCCCTCATCATTTAATGCGGTAAAGTTTCGGCGCGGAGATATCGTTTGATATTCAAATCCACGCACCGAACCGCCACCGCCCGCATAGAAACGACGGTTTTGCGGCACGGTTGCAAAATCTTTGGAGAGAATGGTTCCCGTGCCAACACGACCCGCCAGAATGAATTTATCACTCACACGCTTATAGGTAGAGCCGCCCAATCGCAGTGTCGTGAACGACCCCGCCTCATCGCCAAAGTTATAAGTCGGGACGATTGAGCCCTCAATATTAAAGCCTGTCTCCGGATTTAAAACATTATCACGATTATCAAAAACGGCGCGACCCAAACCTTCGACAAGATAGGCGCGGACATCTTCGCCGTTCTGTTCGAATTGTGAGGCTTCCAGGCCGAGACCCAGCCCGACTCGGAATTTGCGAGAGAATTTCTGTGTGCCCAATAAACTGCCTTTAACGCGTTCACCTTCAAAGGCTTCCGTATCTAATCTCGCGACTTCGGCGTCAAAATCCAACTCCCGATCATCCCGCCAAGCATAAGGTATGTTATAAGCCACACCCGCACTGATTTCATTCGTTTTTGCCGTCCCGCGCAATTCCAGCGTCTGTGCATAGCCGATAAAGTTCCGGCGCTCATAGGTGACCTCTACGCCCGTCCCGTCAGAGGTTGAATAACCGACCTCGCCCGAGATCGTATTCACATCACCCTGTTCGACATCTAAAATCACATCGCGTGTGACGGTGCCATCTGCGTTCTCTGTTACTTCATCTGCCAGTGTCGCCACCGCGCCGTCAAAAACACCTGTCGCCGTGACACGCGCCGCCAAGCGGTTCATCTTCGCGATGTTAAACTCATCTCCGGTTTCAAAAGGCGCAATCATGTTTGGCCAACCTTCGGCGAGTTTCGCCGTTCCGGTCTTTTTGATCGTCCCAAAACGGGTTTTTCGGCCTGTCGCGATTCTGAACGTCACATTCATTCTTTTCATGGCGTGATCGACAATCGTTTCCCGGGTCAGGGCTTTGGCTTCTGGATATCCCTTCGTCTGAAGGTAATTAATCAGGCGAAGCTCAGTCGCGATAACCCGGGCGGCTTCCGCAGGTTCACCCGTTTTTATAACAATTTCAGATATCAGAGGTTTTTTTAAGTCTGGCTCACCATCCTCAAAAGAAATATTCAGCGTTCCGTAAGTGAATTGTTCGCCGCCAATAATGCGCAAAATAGCTTGGGGTGGACGTCGGATTTCCGCGTCATCGACCAGGGGTTCATTCTCCGCATTGATCTCTCTGGCCTCGGCCTTAGTTTCGATGACTTCCGCTACGATTTTTGCATCATAATAGCCTTGACTCCGCATGACAGAGCGGGCGGATTTAGCGGCGCTGACGACGCGGCGGCGGGCCTGTGCAACGGAGCGTGCGGGCGCCTCGACATCACCCAGAACATCACGCAATAATTCAGACTGCGCTTCCGGAAGATCGGATTCGATGACGACGATCGGTTCCGCTGCGACAGCCGCGCCTGACGCCAGTAGCGCGACACAGGCCACGCCATATTTTAATCGTCTGAACATTCGGCCTAATCGGTTCCTTATTTAAGCTAATTACGCTTTCGGACAGAAAAAGGTTCCCGCCTGTACAGCCCTGTAACCAGATGACATAAGAGTGCAAGTGACAGAGACTTAACCACAAATGGGAGTCAGTGATGGGGAATAATATGAATATCAATATCGGGCAGACACTCGCCTTCCGGACCAAAAGAATGCCAAGGCGTGAAGCCCTGGTCGAAGCCGCCAGCGGTCGTCGCTTTACCTATTTAGACCTCAATCACCGGACCAACCGTCTCGTCCATGCCCTGCGGGCGGAGGGGGTTTCTGCGGGAGACCGGATTGCCATCCTGCTGATGAATGGTGTTGAATTTATTGAGACGTTCTTTGCAACGGCTAAGCTCGGCGCGACCCTTGTTCCGCTAAACTGGCGTCTGACGCCAGATGAGTTGGAATTCATGCTGAAAGATAGCGGCACAACAACGCTGATATTTGGGCCTGAATTTGGTGGGCAAGTCACGGAGATTAAATCGCGCGGACCTAAGACCGATATTCTGCGCTACATCCAAGTCGGCGGTGAAACGGCGAGCTTTGCCAAAGATTATGAACGTTTGACAGACGGTCAATCTCAAGTTGAACCGGAAATCGCGGGCGGTAATGATGACCTGCTCTTCATCATGTATACCTCCGGGACAACGGGCCTTCCCAAGGGGGTTATGCACAGCCATAATTCGGTCTTTGCCGCGATATCGAATATGATGGCGACGAATGAGACGGGGATTGACGAGACAACATTGCTCTCCCTCCCCCTCTTTCACGTCGGAGCGCTGACGCCAGCATTCCAATCAATTTATTCTGCTTCCCGCCTCGTCATTACCAAGAGTTTTGATCCTGTAAAAAGCTGGGAGCTTATTGGTGACGAGAAGATCACAAATACGCTGCTCGTGCCCGCCATGTTGCAGGCGATGAAGGCCGTCTATGATCCGGCCAAACATGACGCCTCTACCATGCGGTCCATGGTCAGTGGCGCGGCCCCTGTTCCCGTCTCCATGATCGAGGATTTCGCGAAAATGGATATCGCAATCAATCAGGTTTACGGCATGACCGAAACCTGCGGGCCGGGCTGTCTTATTTTGGGCGAGGACGCGGCGGCGCATCCAGGTTCCACCGGCAAAGGCTATTTCTTCACCGAAGTCCGTATCACGGCCCCGGACGGCACGGAATGTCCACCGGGTGTGTCCGGCGAAGTCTGCATGCGCGCGCCCAATAATATGGTCGGCTATTGGAACCGCCCCGACGCGACAGCGGAAACGATCGTCGATGGTTGGCTGCATTCCGGCGATGTCGGCGTGGCGGATAAGGATGGGTTCGTGACCATCGTCGAACGGTTGAAAGACATGCTGATTTCCGGTGGCGAAAATGTTTATCCGGCCGAAATTGAAAATGTCCTGCTGTCGCATGACGGTGTGGCAGATGCTGCTGTGATCGGTATTCCGTCGGAGAAATGGGGCGAGAGTGCCATGGCCGTTATCGTGCGCGCACAGGGGTCTGAGGTCTCAGAAGCAGAACTCATCGCAATGACCAAAACAAAACTAGCCAGTTTCAAATCCGTCAAGGTCGTCCGTTTCACCGATGTCATTCCGCGCACGCCCAGCGGTAAAATCCTGAAACGCGCGCTGCGGGATCGATACGCAGACATCAAAGCGCCGGAGTAGGATCTAAATAATCAAGCGGATAAATTACTTAGATTTGAGAGATTCTGCGCTGAAATAAACCGGCGTCTGTGTCTTTTTGGGTTCAGTTTTATAAACAAAACGACTTAGGTCGGTTTTGTCGATCTGATTAACAAGAACCTTGCGCCCATATGCGTTTGTGACTGGCGCTGACAGGCCGGTAGCTCTTACCGGCACAGGCTCTACAACGCGTTTCACCTTGTAACGTTTGGGTACCAACGGTGCTGCGGTTTCATTTTCCGTGCTAGTCACAGGAGACGATGCGGTATTTTCAATCTTCAGAATTTCAGAGGAAGTTTGTGCGTTTGCCGCCGTAGAAAACAGGCAACAAGCAGCGATAATGACGGGTAATCCGATAGATTTGCAATTGGGCACTGGACGTTCCTCTGTTTCGATAATTGATCTCTAGGGAGCTTCTATTGAACTAACCCTGAATATTATTTTTATTATGGTTAACGGTCATCAATATCCTTGCAAACCCATCCTAATGAGTTGATAGATAAGACTTATTCATCCTCAAATTGATTCTAGCTTGCAAGGTCAACATCCAGATTCCAGGCCGCGCAAGCAGAGAAAAGCAACTTCTGTTCAGAAATGTGTTTTCGCCCATCTGACATCGCAACCTTCAGCAACGCGAATATGAGCTCTTTCTTGTTTTCAGCCGTATCCAGACTTTTTAGAATTCCGGACAGACTGCTGTCATAGAAAACAGGTGAGACTCGAATCGCAATATCGTCACGGTGGAGCGCGAACCAATCTCCGGCCATATGCCGTGTCAGCATGAGTTTAGGATTGACGATATCTTTTAAGGCGATTGCGGCATCTTTGAAGGCTTCGACTTCTTCCTCGAAAACTTTTCCATCCACTAGAATCATCATGCAGAGTAAGTGAAGCGTATCGTCCCAGTTTTTTGCATTCATAATCTCGCCGTTCCCTCCGTAATTTATGAAGAGTGAGCGTTTGTGGTGAACATTGCCTTAATAAGGCCAAATCGCAGCTGTCATATTAAACAAAAAAGCCCGGTCGCGAGACCAGGCTTTTCTTATTCAAATGCCTACGGCGTCCTTAGCGCAAACGCTTCCGGCTGGTCGGTTGGGGTCCAAAATTCTTTGTATTGGAACTCGCGCCGCGACGACGTGAGGGTTGATAGGCGACGCGGCTATGGGCGAGGCAATAGGGCTCTTCCGGATCCGTCTTGCGCCCGCAAAAGCGGAAATTATCTGCGCCCGGATCGCCAATCGGCCATTTACACATATGATCCGTAATCGTCAGAATTGTTGCAAATTCCCCATTGGACATGGGCTTGGCCTCGAGCGGCGGCTCCGGCGCTTTCAACGCTTTGACAATGACGCTGGGCGTGCGCGGCGCAGACGGAGCGCGGACCGTTTTGACTTTCGGCTTCGGTGTCGCCGTTGAACTTCGGGCGGCCGCCTTTGGCGCTTTTGCTGCCGTCTTCGCGGCCGCTGCTTTGCGGGCCGGGCTGGAGGGTTTCGCCCGACCGGACAGACCCAGACGATGGACCTTCCCAATCACGGCATTGCGAGTCACGCCGCCCAATTGTTTCGCAATTTGCGAGGCCGATAATCCATCTGCCCAGAGTTTCGTCAATGTCGCAACGCGATCGTCTGTCCAAGCCATGTTTAACCTCTAATGTCTGACGGCAAAGGCGCAATCCGACGGGATTTCAGCCAATTTCCGGTGAATATTTTAGGAAGAGCGATAACACTCTCCAACACTATATATCGTAAGGACCGAGGGTTTCACCACAAGATGAAGGGTCAGGTTCTCCACAGAAAAGCACAGGGTCTGATTCGATTTGCTGTGGAGAAGTCGGATTTATCTCAAAAAAAGACGCCCGTTTGACCAGACGTCTTTATATCTAGCAGATTTGTCTCGAAGACGGCGTTAGTCTTCGTCGTAACTGTGTAAGATCGCATTCCCACAATATTTACGGGACAGCTCAACGGCCTTTTGACCCTCCTGCGCTGTACGCGGAAAGATGTTCAACAAAACGCCCCCCATCGCCATCTGGCGATGTATCCATTCCTCGTGCCCCTTCGCGTAATTGACGCCAAGTGTTTCTGAAACAGTTGCCACGCCTCCCGCTGCGACTGCACCTGTAATGATTGCGGGGATTGCCATGCCGCCCGTAATGGCAGCCGCCAGACCCGCTCCGGCCATGCCGGCCACGGCCGCGGAAAAAGATGTCACAAGGACACGAAATTGCTGACGGTCATCAGGTTTCTCGACGGCTTCACTCTCGTGATTGAACGGATCGGAGGTCCCTTCCCGCGATAAAACAGAAAGCTGTGCCCGATCAAAACCGCCTGTTTCTAACGCCTGGACAAGCGCGTCCAATGTCTCGCCGTCGCGAACATGGGCCACAATATATTGATCGAATTTAGCGTCTGAACTCATAAAAAAATCTCCAAAATGAATATGTAAAACCTGTATTTCATACGTCTTATCGAATTGGACCGATGTGTTGGACGTCATGAATACCCTAAAACAATCAATGGAACCGGGTTTTGTTCCATATTGCGATATGACCGAACGCGGCGTATGGCCCGCATATGACTGAACAGCCCGACTCCCTCAATCTATCCGCCACAGTCCCTCAAAGGCGTACATATGGTTTGCTGAACTGGATGGGGCTACGCACGCTTTATGTGAAAGAGGTCAAACGGTTCTGGAAAGTCATGCCGCAGACCATTCTCGCGCCGATTATTTCAAACCTGCTCTTTATGACGGTTTTCGTGCTCGCCTTTGCGCAAACGCGCGGAATTGGCGAAGGCACGGCGACCGATAGTTTCGTTGTCTTCCTGGCGCCGGGTCTCGTCATGTTAGGCATTCTCAACAATGCTTCGGCCAACTCGTCTTCCTCTATCATGACGGGCAAGATGATGGGCTCCATCAATGATGTCTTGATGACGCCGCTGTCTTATATCGAACTCGCGCTGGGTTATATTGGCGGGGCGGCGACGCGCGGCATTTTGGTCGCCTTTGTGACGGCGATTGCGCTGTCCATTTTCTTTACCCCACTCATTCCGGTAAAACTCTGGGCGGTCCTTTATTTCGGGATCAGTGCAGCCGTCATGCTGGGTATGATCGGTGTGTTATCCGGTGTGTGGGCGGAGAAATTTGATCAACTCGCCGTCGTGAACCAATTCGTCATTCTACCGCTCTCCTACCTCTCAGGTACATTTTACAAAATCGAAATCCTGCCGCCTGTCTTTCAAACGATCAGCCTGTGTAACCCGCTCTTCTACCTGATTGACGGGTTCCGCTACGGCTTCCTCGGCGAGGCGGACGGTAATGTTATGATCGGGGTCGCGTTAACGGCGGCCATTAATCTGATCCTCTTCGTGATCGTCCTGCGCGTGTTGAAAAGCGGTTGGCGCATCAAGTCTTAATTTCGGTTGCCATCCGCTATAGCTCTCATATGCTAGGGCCTTACCCGCCGTGTTGATGCTTTGCGCAGACCGTCGGATTGATATGCTTCTCAAGGACAGTTCACATGGCTGCCAATAACCACATTTATGATTGCTACCGCCCGCCCGCACAGGAATTTGTGCGCGGTGAGGGCCCTTATCTCTATACCGAAGACGGGGACAAATATCTCGACTTTATCGCAGGGATCGCCGTGTCCGGATTGGGTCATGCGCATCCGAAACTTGTCGAAGTCCTGAACGCGCAGGCGTCAAAACTCTGGCATCTGTCAAACATGTTCAGGGTCGAGGGCGCAGAGCGTCTGGCGGAACGCTATTGCGATCATCTGGGTTGGGCTGGCAAAGTCTTTTTCACGAACTCAGGTGCGGAAGCGGTCGAATGCGCGATGAAAACCGCGCGGCGCTATCAACATGATAGCGGCCATCCGGAACGCGTCGATATCATCAGCTTTAGCGGCGCATTTCACGGACGCACGATGTCCACCGTCACGGCGGGTGGTAATCCGAAATATATGAAGGGCTTTGGCCCTGCCATTCCCGGCTTTATCAATCTGGAATTTGGCGATCACGAAGCCCTGAAAGAGGCGATCTCCGAGACCACCGCCGCGATCCTCGTCGAACCCGTTCAGGGCGAAGGCGGGCTCCGTCCGCTGCCGCCGGAATGTCTCCGCGGACTACGCGCACTCTGTGACGAACACGGCCTGATGCTCATCTATGATGAAGTGCAATGCGGCGCGGGACGAACGGGTAAACTCTTTGCCCACCAATGGGTCGAAGGCGGTCATCCAGACATCATGGCCGCGGCCAAAGGCATTGGCGGCGGCTATCCGCTCGGCGCCTGTTTCGCGACCGCAGAGGCCGCGCAATATATGGTGCCCGGCACGCATGGCTCGACCTATGGCGGCGGCCCGATGGCGATTGCGGTCGGCAATGCGGCGCTCGACCTGATGGAAGAGGAAGAGTTTCTCGACAATGTCGTGAAAGTCTCGAACTTCCTGAAACAACAATTTGAAGGCCTAAAGGACGAGTTTCCGGACATGATCGAGGAATTGCGCGGCAAAGGCCTGTTGATGGGTCTGCAAATGAAAGTCCCGAATGTGGATGTGAAAGTTAAAGCGCTCGACCATAATTTGCTGGTCGGCACGGCGGGCGACAATGTCCTGCGCATGGCCCCACCCCTGATCATCACCGAAGATCACGTCCGCGAGGCGATTGATGCGCTTCGCAAGACGCTGATTGATGTGAAGGCGGCGGGTTAAATCTCTCTGAA
Organism: Litorimonas sp. WD9-15; assembly: GCF_050271975.1. NCBI lineage: Bacteria > Pseudomonadati > Pseudomonadota > Alphaproteobacteria > Maricaulales > Robiginitomaculaceae > Litorimonas > Litorimonas sp. WD9-15. The sequence goes on along the minus strand of NZ_CP189850.1, from coordinate 1,060,122 downwards.
TATGTCATCCTCCGGCTTGACCGGAGGATCCATTCGGAAATCCATCGAAATTTAAAACTCGTCGAATAGATTGTCTGATCAAGTCGGATAATGGCAAATATTAGACGATCAAACCAACATATCCGCCAAAACCTCCCCCTCCCACAGCACCTCACTCGGGCCGCAGAGTTCCGCCCATTTCACGCGGAGCGCAAGAAATTCCGATGTCACCTCAACCTCTTGCGAGGCTGTCATGGTCTCGACATCAGGCCATTGCGCATAGGCATAGAACGCACCGTCATTTCCGTAATGCAGGCGTGACCCAAGCGCCCCGCAATCATCCCGAAAAAATTCCGTAATGCCCGACCAGACCGCAATAAACTGACGCCGCGTCTCGGAGTTATTCGAGAGCAATTGGAAGCGGTAGGAGACGCAGTACATTTAATTGACGTCCGCCTCGCTCACGCAAACCCGACGGTCATGATCCCACGTCCCACCGCCCACTTCGCAGCGGTCAATTTTCCCGATTGAAAATTTTTGTTGAAAGATGGCCCCCGCGATGATGACGACCATTAGGACGGCATAGAGAGCGAGTTTGGATTTACGATCGGATGTCATGAGCATCTACCAGCAAGTTTCGAGCCGCTGCTAGAGGAGCGAAATCTCCAACGCAAGTGGATTAAACGGGTCTTGTGATGGGCATAATCTCTGTTACTTGCAAAAGGGGGAGTGCATTTTGGGGGATACAAGGTGACGACATACAAAATAACCGGAGGACGTCTCGCGCGTTGTGGTTTGATTACGGGATTAGCCAGCGTGTTAGCGGCCTGTGGTGGCGATGGCGGCAGCAGTGCTCCAACCACACCGCCCCCGCCAGCCGCTAACCGCGCTCCAACTGTGACGCTTACAAACGTTCCCACAGAAATCCGTGAAGCAGACGCTTTATCCTTTGATATTTCCGGCTCTGATCCCGATGGAGACGCGCTCACTTTCACATTGGCCACGACGGCTGGGCCAGAGTTAAGCCTTTCCGTTTCCGGTACGACCGGTATGGGTTCAGCCCCTGCCGTGGATGCGGATACAACCGCAACGATACAGGTCACAGCCAGTGATGGTCGAGCCAGCGCAACGGCAACAGCGGATATCACAATTTTGAATAATGCCGCCCCGACCGCAATTCTGACAACCGGAGCGACAACTGTACGCGAGGGCGAAGTGATTACGGTCGACGCCTCGACATCTTCGGACGAAGAGGGCGACGTGCTGACATATAGATATACGATTACATCAGGCCCCGATATAGATCTTTCAGGCCAGACAGGATCGATGGCAAGTTTTACCGCACCGGATGTCGATACGGATATAGTCCTGACTGTAGACGTCAGTGTCGATGACGGCCGCGACGTCGCAGTGGAAACCGTCGACATCAACATTCTGAACAATAATGCACCCGTCGCCTCTTTGGTCGCGACGCCAGACGATGTGGATGAAGGAGTCGACGTCACGTTTGATGCGTCCGCCTCAACCGATGCGGAAGGCGACCCCCTCACCTTTACATATATTCAGATCGCAGGTCCCGCGCTCAATTTGGACGGAGCGGGTGAAACCTTTACGACCGAAGCTCCGGAGGTGGACACCGATCGTGTCGTCACACTGGAGGTCCAAGTTAGCGATGGCCGCGATGTTTCATCACAGCGCGTCGATATCAATCTACGCAATGTAGAGCAGACGCCCGCCTTTCCCGTCACGTTTGAAATCGACAAATCTTTGTCAGTTGACGGTGAATTATTCGCGATTGACGATGTTCTCAATCCCGGAAGTCAGGGATTGATTGCCGTAAGTGAAAGCGATGCCGGACCTGTTGGTCTTCGCGCTGTCAGGGTCAATGCCAGCGCCGATTTTATTGAGGGATCAACCCCGCTTATATCGCCCCAGTTCGAACGCGGATTACAATTGGAAGAAGGTCGTTTCGGGCTTTACTTCCTCACCGAGTCCGACGGTATCACTTTCCTGCAATTGGATACCTCAAACACCAGTGCAGCCAATTTTTCGATCACCGGCAAGCTTGATGTGGATGCAGCCTGTGCTGTGGAAATGGTCTCTGCAGGCTTTTCCAGCGCTGGCGGAGTCATTATTATCGGTCGAAAAGGCGGGGTCGATCTTTATAGCTATAGCTTGGCAGAAGCTGAAAACGGGTTTCTTGAGCCGGATTTCACTTCCTTGACACTCCAGAGCAGCATTAATGACGGTCATGATTATTGCGCCCTGACCCTTCCAAGAGCGTTGATTGCAAGTGGCAGGAATTCCAGCGCTACGGACTTTTTAGCCATTAGAGCCGAGGATTTCAGTATTCAAGGTTTCGAAATTCGGGACAATGAGGCCGGGATACTGACACTGACGCCTACATTTCGGATTGCAGAAACGGGCCTCGACCCAAACACGCAGAGTTTTGTAAAAGGCTTGGAAGAGATAAATTCGTTCGGCACCACAGCTATTATCGTCAGCGATGGCATGCGGGAAGGCAAACACAGCCTTCTTTATATCTTCGACCAATCGGACAGCAGAACACGACCTATGGTCGAAGATATTCTAATACGCACGGGTCACTGGTCATTGGGCGTTCCGACAGATTTAGCGGTGCGCAGGTTCGACGAGGGCTTTGAATCTTATCTGATTGTTGCGACGCCGGGCACACCGCAGGCTGTCGCCTTTCCTCGACCATTCTTTGGCGATCCGAGTGTGCCCTTAGACGCAACCTATCTCGAAGTCGGACTGGGCGCCGCTCTCGTTTACGCGACAAGATCTGTGTCAGGCTCTAATCGGGATAATGCGTTTAATGGATTGATTTTTGGCTATCCCGAAAAAGGTGAAATCAGACGTTTCGACGAAACCGATCCACCCGAATAGGCCGTGATGTAATTTATCCGGCTTCCATTTGTGCGAGACGGGCGGCTTGGTCTTCGGCAATCAAAGCATCGACGACGTCAGAGAGCGCGTCGCCCGCCACGATTTTATCCAAATTATAAAGCGTCAAATTAATCCGGTGATCCGTCACGCGGCCCTGCGGATAATTATAGGTACGGATCCGCTCGGACCTATCCCCGGAGCCGACTTGTCCCGCCCGTTCCTCGGCGCGTTCGGCATCCATGCGCTGCTTTTCCATATCGTAGAGTTTCATCTTCAACAGGCGTTCCGCATTGGCGCGGTTCATGTGCTGGGACTTTGCATCACAGACAACGACAACGCCTGTCGGGACGTGAGTCATACGAACCGCGGAGTCGGTCTTGTTCACATGCTGTCCGCCCGCACCGGAGGCGCGCATCGTATCGACGCGGACATCATTCATAGAGAAGCCCGTGTCGATATCTTCAGGTTCGGGCAGGACGGCGACAGTCGCCGCAGAGGTATGAATACGCCCCTGTGTTTCGGTGACGGGCACACGCTGCACGCGGTGAACACCGGATTCAAATTTCATTTTACCATAGGCGCCCGCACCGGAGACGGAGGCAACGATTTCCTTATAGCCGCCCATATCGGCTTCGTTCTCGCTCTCAATCTCGACCTTCCAGCCTTGCAAGGAGGCATAGCGCGCATACATGGCGTAGAGATCGCCGGCGAAAATTGCGGCTTCGTCGCCGCCCGTCCCCGCCCGGATTTCGAGCACGATGGAGGCGTTGTCATCCTTATCTTTAGGCAGGAGGAGGAGCGACACTTCCTTCTCCAATTCCGGCAAAGTGTCTTTCAGCGTTTGGATTTCTTCCTTCGCCATCGGACCCATTTCAGGATCGTCCAGCATAGATTCTAATTCTTCCATCTCCGCCCGCACATCCATTAGCTTTTTCACGCCCTCAGCAACGGGTCGAAGCTCGGCATAATCCTTGCCGAGTTGCACAATTTCATCACTATCCGTGGTCGCCCCCATACGGGCTGTAATCTGGTCGAAACGGTCAACGACTTGGGCGAGTTTTATATCTGGGATATGCATGAGCGCGGGTTAGTCTAGTCGAGCGATACGGTCAAACCCGCAAATACGGTTCGCGGGCGTCCGGGGAAGAAACGTTCATTGCCAAAGGCGAAATCCGCGCGGTCTGCATAACGGATATCGAAGAGGTTATCCATGCGCAGAGAAAACTGCAGCGCCTCGGTCAAATCAACCTGCCCGCCCAGTGTAAAAATATCATGGCCGGGATAGTCATTCGTATTGCCTGGATTGGTGAAATACTCACCAACATGGGTCCAGCGGAGATAGCCCCCCGCGCGGTCGCCATCATAGTGCAGCGAGAGATTACCCAGCGTATCGGGCGCCGTATCCACACGGTCGCCATCGGTGATATTATTGGCGGCACTGCCCACGTCTTCTGTGAAGTCATAAGTGTGACGGGCGAGCGTCCCTGCGCCGTTCAATGAAAAACCTTTGCCAAGCGATAGATCAAAACTCGCCTCAATACCTTCATGCCGGGTCTTGCCATTTACAACATTGAACCCATTCGCATTGCGGAAGAAGAAATTATCCTTCCACATTGTGAAACCCGTGATTTCAAAATTTCCGCGACCTAAGTCCCCACGCAAACCAGCTTCGAGACTGTCCAGTGTTTCAACTTCGGCCTCGCCCGGCACTTGGTTTTGCTGTGCGGAATAAAGATCAGACGTCTGTGGTGCGCGAGAACCTCTGGCTGCTCGGGCAAAGAACGTAACGTCTTCCAGATCATAGGTCAGGCCAAGCTTGGGCGTTAGGGTGAAATAATCATCGGTGCGGTCCGCCGCCCGAATGAAACGGCCCGACTGTCCTGCCTCGACCTGATTATCATAATCGTAGGACGTATATTCACCGCGTGCGCCGAAATGGAGCGTTGCGCGATCACCGATTTCAAAGTCTTTCGTCGCAAAACCCGCGAGAACAATCGCGTCAACTTCGTAATCATAGTGAAGCCCTTGAACGAAACTAAACCGGTTTGGATTCTCTTGAAATTCATATTGAAAACCGGATGTATATTCCGCGTCAACGCCTGCGCTCCAGCCATCTCCGTATAGACCGGATTTCAGACCGAAGCTCGTATGGCCGTTTTTATCCAGCGCTTGTCCGGGCACAAAATGGCGAAGGAAACGCTGCTGCGTACGACGGGCATAGGGTTGGAGGATCAGCGTACCAAGGTCAGTTTCGCGTTGCGCCTTGATTTGTCCGCGCAGGGCTTGCGTGTCGCGGAAGGCTTCGGGAAAGGCATTGGTCGTTATGAGATCGCGGTCGAGATAGGCGTCATCGCCTTGAAGAAATCCTGCCGTTTCTTGGTTCAAATTATTGAGGGCGATAAGGCTGGAAATATCCCAATTGCCCAACTGTATTACGTGTTGAACCGCCAGTTTTTGCTGGTCAAATCCGCTATCGTCGCGAAAGCCGCTATCATGTGAAATATCGGCAGAGACGCGCAAATTCTGCGTCACATCTGTAACCAGAGTAGTATTCACAAACCCACGACTGCTAGCTTGAACAGAGAACGTATTCTCGCCCCGACCCGGCTCTCCTAAAACGACATTAATCAAGCCATGCACAGCGTTGGAGCCATAATCTGCGGGGCCCGGACCTTTGAAAACTTCAATTGTATTCGCTAATTCCGTCGGAGCCTCGAGCAAACCATTTACATTGGCAAAGCCTGCCGCGCGAAGCGGCACGCCGTCCAATGTGTAGAGAAAGCTGCCAGCCCCCGCCCCGCCCGTCAGAACAGGCGAGCGGATCGCCGTCAGATGTTCCTGCCCCGAACCGCGGTGGATATTCACGCCCGCAACCGTGTTCAGAATTTCCGCCGGATGGGCGAGAGTCAGACCTTCGGGCGAGGTCGGAATGATGACATCAATTGTCTCGGGTTGCTCCGACGTCAATGACTGCACGCCTTTGGCGACAACAATATCACCGACTTCAAGAGGCATGATACCTAAAAGAATAACCTCTTCATCATACTCTGAGACTTGTGCAGCCGCAGGTAAAACTGAGACAAGCACCGCAGCGCTTGCGAGTAAAAATATTCTCATCTTTGGAAACCTTAATTCAGAGACGTTTTCGGCGGTGATGTTTTACCGCTGGTCTTCTTACGCGCGGGCGGCGCTTTTGTTCGAATTTCGAGCGGGACGCCCTGACTGACAATATTCAGATCGCGTTGCGGGAACGGGATCGGGATGCCTGCGGCCTCCAGTGCTTTATTGATTTCCGTATGAACAATATGGGTCATTGGTACACGGTCATCAAAACTACTAAGGAAGATGCGAATTTCGAAATCCAGAGAACTGTCGCCAAAACCCATGAAGAGGACATTGGGCGGCGGCGTCGATAGAACCTTTGGCAGGGTCTTCACCGCATCCAGCATGATCTCTCGCGCGGCATCCGTATCGGACCCATAGGCAATTCCAACATTCACGATCAGACGCGTGATCGAGGAGGACAGTGTCCAGTTCGTCACCCGTTCGGAAATCAGGGCTTCATTCGGAATCAGGATTTCAAGATTATCCAAATCCTTGAGCGTCGTCGCGCGGATCTTAATCCGGCTGACCGTGCCCGACTGATCGCCAATCGTGACATAATCGCCAATCCTAATCGGACGTTCAAATAGAATAATGAGACCGGAGACAAAATTCGCGATGATCTTTTGCAAACCAAAGCCGATACCAACAGACAGACCCGTCGCAATCCATTTCAATTGTCCCCATTGCAGACCCAATTGATTAAAACCGACAAAGATACCGACGGCGACGATAATATATCCCAAAATCGTTGTGACGGCATAGCGTGTTCCGGCATCCACACCGACGCGGTTGAGTACAAAAATCTCCAAGAAACCCGGCAGGTTTCGCGCCGCAATAAAGGTGAGCGCAACAATCACGCCCGCCTGCACAACATCCCAGAGCGAAACAATTTGTTCAATTGTATTGCCCTGATCATCCGTGCGGCCGGTGTCGAGCTTCCAAACTTCAAACCCGTCAAAAATAGACAGAGCGGGAACAAGAGAGGACCAGATCAACCAGAGTATGGCCGCAAATCCGAGCAGAACTGCCGTCTGTAAGAGCTTAGACGTTTGACGCGTCATCGTCGTGACATCAATTTCTTTCGTATCGACGGGCGGTGGAGGTGGGGCTTCATCACCGCGTTCTTCGGCGGCTTCCTTCTCGCGTCGGGCTTTTAACTCTGCCTCACGTTTTTCGAGGGCCTGGCGATATTTAATCTGTCTTTGGGCGACAACAATCGCCCGGCGAATGGCCCCGTAAATGACATAGGTCAGCAGGATAAGCCCGCCCGAAAGGAACATCCGCCAGAGTAGTTCATCCGCGCTCTCATAATAACCCGCAGCCGCCAAGCCGATCGAGATGAGCGGGAGCCCAACGATAACAAGTGCAATCGGTCCACGGAACCGGGCAATCGGTGTGTCAGGCGCGACGAAACCCACAATATCGCGGCGCTTCGCCCAGAGAACACGTATGGCAAAGACCATCATGGACAAGCCCGTTAAGATGAACACAAAAACGGAAAATCCTTCCGCAATATTCTGCTCCGTCATATCCCGAGTCACGGCCAGCAATGTCGACGTCGTCGCCACGACCGGAACAAACCACCGCAGATTCATCGCGATTGTCCGGCGTAGATTATCCGGCAATTTGAAATGGGCGTCGAACAGACCATTTTCCCGATCCCATCGAATCCAAGTCGCAAAAACAAAGTTGAACAATGCTAGGAACAGAAAACCATCTGCCAGCCCTTTAATCAGACGGTCTGGGTTTTCAGACAAAATATAGAGTAAGGCAATCAGGAGGAAGGCGAGCGAGAGTGGGAGAGAGTTAAATATGCCTGCCGCAATCACAGCCGGTGTATGCCACGCACTATCCTGTTTGACACGTCCCACCAACTTAGCGCGTCTATTTACATCCTCACGAATGGCGGGACGCAGACGGGCAAATAGGAAGATGACAACCAGAAAACCTAAAACAATGAAAAAGTAAGTCCTGGCCTGATTAATGAATTCAGACACAGCCAATCGCATATTTTCGACAGATAAGAGTTCCAACGCCCCCAGCATAACTTTGCGCGGGAAATCCTTATCAATGGCCGGGACGGACCGAACCCAGAGTAGATTTTCATCCAAGAGCAATTGCAGCTTTTCCGTCTTTTCCAATAATTCAACTTGGGCCGTTTCCAATTCCGACACATCATTAAACTGTGCCGTCGCCTGAGAAACAACCTGTTGGAGAAGGTCCCGTCTGGTCGTCAGGATATCATTTAACGCGTCGCGGTCCGTCTCCGTCAGATCGGGCAGAGCAGGCGCATCATCCCGTGCCGACTCCATCGCCACATCAATAGCAAAGGCCCCGACGGGCAGGGCGCGCAAATCTTCCTGAGCAATGATGCCCTGCCGTGTCGCCGTCGTCAGGGCGTCCCGTGATTCACGCAGATCCGCCCGGATACTGTCCGGAGAACGGACTTGTCGGCCCAGACGCCGCAAAACTTCACCGGCCTCCCGGTCCAAACGACCCCGCTCGACGAGTTTTTCAGCGGCAGAGAGGTTTCTCTCAACATCCAGTAATTGCCCGCGCACATTGGCCGTGCGTTGCGAGGTTTCCGGTGCAGTCTCGCCCTCCATGCCTTCGGGTTGTGCTTCCTCCTCGTCTCCCATCGGTACGCCCGCAAGCTCCGCGAGTTGATTGGCAAGGTCGAGATTTGTTTTCGCAAAACTCGCGACGAGCGGATGGCTTTCCGCGACGGCCTCGGCCTCAGCCGAAATCCGACTGCGTAAATCGCGGGCGTCTCTCACTCGTTTTTGTCCGGTTTGCTCGGCAATCAGCCGTACTTCACGGCGCAAAATTTGGGCTTCTAAATCGGCCACGGAACGCCGACCCGTTAGCAATTCCTGACGCAGGGGCAGAGTCGCAATTTCCTGTTCCAAGGCCCGAATTTGATTTCGGCGATACCACGCCCGCGCCCTCAATTCCGTGCGGCGTGTTTCGGACAAGGTTTCCAGCTCACCGTCGCCCAATGTGTTCAAGCGGTTTTGCAGATCTGTCAGCGCCGTGCGCGCCTCAGACAATTCCCGCGGTGCCGTGCTCTGTCGCGCCGTGAGGGTTTGCAATGTATCGTCAATCCCCTCCAAGCGGGACGTAACCTCGGCGAGATCCGATTGTCGCGCAATCAGGTCCTGTTCCAGATCAAACAATTCGGCTTCACTATTAGGCTGTTTCATAGGCTCTGGGTCACTCGCCAGCACATCGCGCAATTGGCCCAATTCACGGTTTATATCCGCCCGAATGGTCGCCGCATTTTCAACAGAGGTCGCAAATTGGGCGCGCCGTTCCGTTTGACGCGTGGCTTCAGCCAAGCGGTCCGCGGCGGTCCGCAGGGCAGTCTGCGCAACCTCGCGCTGTTCCTGTGAAAGGTCGACCTGATCCTCCAACGCCTTGATCCGTGTCTCCAAAGACTGCGCCGTAAAGGTCGGCTCAACCGCTGCCGGAATGTCCTGCGCCATTGCTGGCCAAGCGATGACCAGACAGGCCAAAAGACTAAAAATATGACGGAAAGCGACCATGTGCGTCTTGAACGACAAAGCGTCGGAAAAGTAAAGCAAAGCGGCACTTTGTTTCACATCACGCTCCCTTTGTGACGGGGTCGTCACTTCCCTTCTGCGCGGTGACGGGTCATAGGCGAGTTATGACGACGCCGCGCACCTATAGAAATCGATTGGTCCTGGTTTTAGCGGGATTATTGACGATCCGTCTGATTGGACTTTTTGTAGCGCCGTGGGGTTTGCACGGGGATGAAGCGCAATATTGGGCCTGGTCGCAGGATTTGGATTTCGGGTATTTTTCTAAACCCCCGATGATCGCTTGGGTTATTGCGAGTACGACCTCAATTTTCGGGAACGAAGAATGGGCGGTGCGCCTCGCCGCGCCCTTCCTCCATATCGCAACGTCCTGGATGATTTTCCTGACGGGACTTAAAATATTTGAAGCCCGGATCGGATTTTGGGCGGCCCTGATTTATACGCTTATGCCTGCTGTCTGGCTATCGAGTTTCATTATTAGCACCGATGCGACTCTGCTGCTGTTCTGGGTGACAGCGCTTCACGCTTGGGCCTGTTTGCGGGAGCATCCGACTTGGCCCCGCGCGGTTCAGCTGGGTCTGGCCATTGGACTTGGCCTCTTGTCCAAATATGCCATGGCGTTTTTCACGCCAGTTCTAGTCTTGGCCGTTCTGTTTGATGCGCCCACGCGTAAGGCTTTGCTCGGCCCGAAAGGTGGTGTCGCCGGGCTTATCGCCGTGGCCTGTCTTGCTCCAAACCTGATGTGGAACGCGGCCAATAATTTCGCGACGATTTCCCATACGGCGGAGAACGCAAACCTGCAGCAGGACCTGTTTAACCCGATGGAAGTTCTGACCTTTTGGATCGACCAATTGGGCGTATTCGGAATTGTTGTTTTCCCGATGCTCATTTTGGCGATTATTGCGACGTTTAAATCCAAACTCAGCACACCTGCGAAATGGTTAGCCGGATTTGCAATGCTGCCCCTGCTGGCAATTACACTCGAAGCCCTCCTCTCCCGCGCCAATGCGAATTGGGCGGTGACCGCTTATGGCGCAGCCCCTATTCTCGTCGCGCTATGGGCTATAGAGTCGAAAAAACGCATGACTTGGCTCAAGGGCGGTTTGGCCGTTCAAACGGCGGTCGTGCTCTTTGTCGGCTTGGCCGCTACCACAACTGCTGGCGTGGATGCGCTGGGTCTGGATAATGCGGTCAAGCGCCTGCGGGCTTGGCCTGAGACGGCGAAGGCCGTCGAGATTAAAGCCGCAGAGAAAGATTACGATTTCATCGCAACGGATAACCGGCTCGTCTTTTACGATCTGGAACATTACGGCGTCGGCGAAACGCCGCTGCGTATGTGGCGGTTAAATGCAACGCCGAAACATCATGCGGACCTGACAAAGACGCTGCCGCAAGGTGACGGCAAGATTCTACTCGTGTCTTATTATGAGAGTTTCGCAGATTATTTCCGCGAAGATTTTGAGGTGATCACGCCAATCGAGACGCTCGAAATTAATCTCGGGCCCAAAAAAACCCGCCGTCTCTATCTCTATGAAGCGTCGGGTTATTCAATCACGGAACGTGAGGATAGGACTTAGGAGTCACCCCAGAGCTTCTTGAGCGTTTTATCGCGGCGGCACCCTGTCCGGTAATAATTATAGCGAACCGGGTTTTTCTTGTAATAATCCTGATGATAATCTTCCGCATCGTAAAACGTCACGGCCTGTAAAATAGGTGTCACGATCTCAGCCGCAAAAGGTTTGGTTTCGATAATGTTTTTGCGGGAGGCTTGCGCCGCTGCCATCTGTTCGGGTGTGGCGAAGATCGCAGTACGGTAACTGCTACCCTTGTCGCAGAACTGACCGCGCGGGTCGGTGGGATCAACCGTCTTCCAGTAATGGTCCACCAGCTGACGGTAAGTTACGACAGTCGGATCAAAGATCACTTTCACGACCTCATAATGCCCCGTCTCTTTATAGGAGACAGTTTTATAATCCGGATTGTCCAATGTTCCACCCGAATAACCCGAAATAGCTTCGGTCACACCGGTAAGTTTTTCAAAATCCGATTCCACACACCAGAAACAACCACCCGCGATAATCATTTCGGACAAACCGTCCGTGCGGGTAATTTCATAGGGGGCTTGTGGGCCGGCGGTTGCGATCGCAACATTTGCGCTAGTTGTTATGTCAGATTTCTCAGCCGATTGCGCAGGTGCGCAGGCAGCCATGAGAAGGATAGATGTTGTTACAAATAGTGTTTTCATACTCATATCATTCATGAATTCCCCGCCGTGTTCCAATCACATTGGAGTGTAAAAGCTGTGACTTATTCTCGGCTTTTTTTATAGGCTGCGAGGGCTTTCTCTCTCGCCTCTTTGTGATCGACAATTGGTTTTGGATAAGTCTCGCCCAGTTTGACACGTGCATTATCCAAAACGTTTTTGGGCGCTTCCCACGGTGTGTGAATATATTTCTTTGGCAGATGTTTTAATTCCGGTACATATTTGCGGACATAATCCCCATTCGGATCAAATTTCTGACCTTGGGAGAACGGGTTGAAAATCCGGAAATAGGGCGCTGCATCCGCGCCACTCCCCGCGACCCACTGCCAACTCGCCGCATTTGATGCAGGGTCAGCCTCCAACAATGTATCCCAATACCAATCCTCGCCCACACGCCAATCGGTGAGCAGATGTTTGATCAGGAAGGACGCACAGACCATACGGACGCGGTTATGCTGCCAGCCCGTCTGCCAGAGTTGGCGCATCCCCGCATCGACAAAAGGATAACCCGTCTGCCCCCGCCGCCACGCTTCGACTTTGGCGTCCTCGCTATCCCACGGGAACGCGTCGAAATCGGATTTGTAATTCTCGCTGCCCAGCTTTGGATTATAGAAAAGAAGCACATAGGAAAATTCGCGCCAGCCAATTTCTGTCAGGAATTTGTCAGAGGTGTACTCATTGTCTTTCGTCGCATGCCAGATCTGGCGCGGCGAAATTTCGCCATGCGCAAGATGGGGTGAGAGTTTGGATGTCCCGGTTTCATCATCCGGACGGTCACGGGCTTCGGCATAATCCTCGACGGGGCCTGCGAGGAAGGAGTTCAACCGATCAGCCGCCCCCGCCTCGCCCGGCGTGTGATTCTCCATCATTTTCGAACCCCAATCCGGGGAGGTCGGGAGGAGCCCCCAACTGTCCAAATCATCACTCCCAAGATTGCCAGAATAACACGCCAATTTGCGCGGCGTTGGAAGAATTTCCGGCACGGCAAGGTCAGCCTTCGCCGCGCGCCAGAAAGGCGTGAAGACCTTATAATACCCGCCAGTTTTCGTTTTAACTTCCCACGGCTCGCTCAACAGATTTCCGTTATGGCTTTCGACGGTGAGGCCACGGTCTTTCAAATCGGATTTAATCGCTTCATCGACATCCCGCGCCTCTTCTTCATAGCGGCGGTTCCAATGAATTTCATCTGCGTCTGTGGCTTCAATCAGATCATCAATAATATCAGCGGCCTTTCCCTTGCGAAGGATAAGCTGCCCGCCCTTGTCAGAAATATCCTTCGAAAGCGATGTCAGGGAGTGGTGCAACCAAACCTGTTTCGCGCCGCCAGGTTCACGCCCCCCACCCTCTTCCAGAATATAGAGCAGGATGAGCGGTTTATCCCCCTGCCGCGCCTCATCCAGCGCGGGGTTATCAGAAAGGCGAAGGTCGCGGCGGAACCAGACGATGACGGGATTTTTATCGGACATGCTTTACTTACGCATGAGCCGCCGCCGCGTTCAAATTAAGTCAGGGTCGTTGCAGAAATATCGAACAGATCCGCCATGACGGATTCAGTTGTCGGCCAGCGGCCCGCGCCTTTGCCGCGAATGCGATATTGATCGCCATCGTCGAAATCGAAAACGGCATGGGCTTCCTCGCCCTCGGCCTGCGCGATGAAATTATTCTTTGAGAGGTCCTTGAGTTCCAATGCGCTGGAAAATCCGTTTCGGTCTTTCCAGATATTGGCGACGCGTTTCCACGCACCTTTGGCGGGGGCGTTGGGTGCGAAATTGTCAATCGTGTCCTGCGGGATATTGTCCAGCCCAATCGTCTCACCAAATCCCAGCAGCGCAATCAGGCGGATTTTCGCCGCCGCATCGGCGCCGCTGACATCACCTGACGGATCGGCCTCGGCAAAGCCCTTATCCTGCGCATCTTTGAGGGCTTCCGCATAAGACCGCCCTTTTGCGATTTCGTCGAGCATGTAATTCGTTGTGCCATTTAGCAGGGCTTGCACGCGGGTAATCCGGCCCGCTTCGCGTAGACACATTTCCAGCACGGGCATGCCGCCCCCCGCTGCCGAAGAAAAACGAAGCTGGGATTTATGCGTCACCGCGAAATCGAGCAGGTCCTGCCCCCCTGCCGCAATCGCCTGTTTATTGGCGGACACAACATGGACGCCGTTTTCCAGCATGGTCTTGGTGTGAGAGAGCGCAGGTTCAACACCGCCCGAGACGTCAATGAACACATCCGGTTTTGCGGCGAGTAGCGCGTCAAAATCTGTTGCGAGAAGCTCAGGCTTATACCCTTGATCAATATATTTATCCGGCGAACGTACCATGACCTTAACGATCTCGAACTGATCCGCATGCGCCTTCACACGGCGGAACACACCGCCGCCAACGACGCCCAGACCCATCATCGCAATCTTCAACTTTTGCGGCGACGGCGCAATTTTCATCGCACCTGTCGTCGGACCAACACGTGTGTAAGACGGCAGGCCGGGCGTCCCGACGCGGAACGGCACTTGCTGTTTCCGCGCAAAACCGAGCGCGCGCGGCGCGATGAGCGGCCCTGCGACGCGGGTCGCGTCGTCCCAGCTAATCTCCTCATAGCGTTTGGCCTCAGGATTGGATTTAGGGTCGACCTCGTAAATCCCGTCGACATCTTTGAGCAATACCGCTTCGACATCCAGTTGGTCGGCCACATAAAGCGCCGTCAAATCCGCCCCGCCATCGCCTAGCAACACCGCACGGTCTTTTTCACCAATGGCAACAAAGCCCGGCATGACGACGATATCGTGATCTTTCAAATCCTGTAGCAATTGCGGTGTGTCCAATCCGGTCAGGCGGGCCTCTGTAAAGGAGCCTTCCGCCGTCAATCCCAAATCCCGCGCTTGCCGGACAAAAGCGGGCGCGCCGATCCGTTCCAGCGCCAGTGCCAGCAGTGCAGCCGAGCGACGTTCGCCGAGCTGTAAGAGTTCCGGCAGGTTTTTCGCCTCGCCCTCCGGCCCTATGCGCCGCGCTTCCGCCATCAGGACATCCGTCTGGTCGCCCTGCGCAGATGTCACAGCGACAACGTTCTGTCCCTGACGATAATGACGGTAAATCTCGGACGCGGCCTGCGTATAGTCTTCAAGCGAATTGAGGACGCTATGGCCGAAATTTAGAACGATAACCGGAACGGGCATGATTGTGTCTCGTATTAATAAGCAACGCGGGCTATGCGGCCCGCCCGCAGCTGTCAATTGGAGACCTTTATGTCAGACCCCGATTTTGGCCCCCTACCGCAGGATGGTTCTATCTGGCCACGCCTTTGGCGGGGCATGAAATTGCGCTGTCCCCGCTGTGGCGTGGGAAAACTGTTCAAGTCTTACCTGAAACCCGTAGAAACCTGTTCGAACTGTGAAAAGCAGTGGAGCCATGTCCGCGCCGACCTCGCCCCTGCCTGGGCGGCGATGACGATTGCCGCGCATCTGGTCGTACTGATCTGGCATTTCTTTTTCTGGAATACGGGGATGTCGACCTGGATGTTGATTGCTCTACTCTGCGGTCTCGCCACTGCGATCGCCCTCATTGCCCTGCCGCCGATGAAGGGCTTATTTATGGCGATTATCTGGGCGAAGGGCACGACGGATAGTTAAATGGCATGATAAATGCCCCGTTTAAACTATGCCGTCCTATTTTGGACCGCAGGGACTTAACGGGAGCTGACCATGGCAGTCTTCAATAATCGCGCGGGCAATAATACCTTTCGGGGTACGGAGCCCAATTACGATCAGGTCAATTTTTACGGCGCATTGGAGGATTACACCTTCCGCATGAATGCGGATGGCTCAATTCGCGTTATTGAAAGTGGTGTCGCGGTGGACAGGTTGATTTCAATCGAAGGCCTATGGTTCGGCGGAGAGCAAGCGTGGTATTCCATGGAAGATGCGCTACGCCTGACGGCGGACCGTCCATTTGTAGATGCAGCAGGCGTTTTGACGGGAACGCTGGGACGGGATGTCCTGCGCGGAACGGATGGGGTCTCTGACACATTTTACGGCAATCGCGGCAATGACCGGATTATCGGCGGCGGGGATGAATATGACCAAGTCGAATATGATGGCGAACTGATCGAATATACATTTATAGAGCGCGCCAATGGATCACTGGTCGTGCGCCACCCGACTTGGGGGCAGGATGTCTTGACCGATATTGACGGGTTCTGGTTCACCCGCGAAGGCGCGTGGTATTCCGTCGAGGACGCGATTGCGATCACGGCGGACCTGCCGCGTTTCCGATTAGACGCCGATAATGTCCTGAACGGCACACCGTGGAATGATGTCATGCGGGCAGAAGCTGGCGGTACGAACTTCTATGGCGGGACGGGAGATGATATCTATCGCGGCCTCGCCAACAGCTATGACCAAGTGAATTATGACGGCGATTTTGACGACTATACCGTCACGTCCAATGCGAATGGGTCTGTCACACTCAGCCATGATGTCTGGGGCAGTGATACACTCTTCGATATTGACGGGCTCTATTTTAACGGCCCGAATGGTGGCTGGATGAGTGTGGCGCAGGCGCAAGGCTCAAATGTTCAAACGGCGGTCGCGCCCATCGATTATGATCTGGACGCCGAAATTTTGCAGATTGCCGAAATAGAGTTTGATCTGAATATAGACATCGCGCTCTAACGCTTGACGCGGCAAGGCTTGCCGCGCATATCGCCTAACATCATCAAGACCAACGGAGGGACAGGCCCTGTGATGTTGGGGCAACCCCATTTATTGGACGGTGCCAAATCCTGCAACTTGCGAGGCAAGCGGCGAAGATGAGGAAAAGCGGCACGGCCCGCCCCCTCCCCTTCACCTCAGTCTGCGATGGAAAGGCGATCATGGCATCAGGCCACGACATAGAGATTGATCTCGGCACGCATGTATTGGAACGCGGCTGTGAAATCATGGATGATGTCGTGCGGGGGCGTGTCTATGGCAATCCCGATGGGCCGGTCATTATTGTGCTCGGCGGCATTTCCGCGACACGCTTTGTCTGTGACGGCGGGAAACTGGATCGCGGTTGGTGGTCACGTCTGGTCCGCGAAGGCGGCGCGATTGACCTGAACAGGTTCAAAGTCATCGGCTATGACTTCGCGCCAAATGATGGCGGGTTGAGCTGTCCGGAAACCATCACGACCACGGATCAAGCCGCGCGATTGAAGGCCTTGCTCGACAGTCAGAAAATCAAAACTGTGGCCGCCATTATCGGCAGTTCCTATGGCGGGATGTGCGCCCTGGCCTTTGCCCGCGATTATCCGGAGAGGGTCGAAAACCTCTGCATCATCGGCGCGGCCCATCGCCCTTATCCCATTGGCGTCGGCTGGCGCGGGATACAGCGCCGCTTGGTCCGTTTAGGACTGGATGCCGGACAACCGGAAGCCGGCCTAAAACTCGCCCGTGAGCTTGCCATGACGACCTACCGCACACCCGAAGAATTCGCGGATCGTTTCGACCTCGAAGAGACCGCCAAGGGGCGCTTCGACATTTGCGATTATCTCGGCAGTCGCGGCGATGTCTTTGCCGCCAATATGGACGCGAGGCGCTTCCTCGCCCTCAGTGAGTCCATCGACCTACACCGCGTCGAGCCAGAAAGTATCACAACGCCAACCCTCCTGATGACAGCTATCTCAGACCAACTCGCGCCTTTGCCAGATATGCGGGAATTGCGGGATAGGCTCGGCGGGAAGAGCGAGCTCTACACGTTCACGTCGCTCTACGGCCATGATGCGTTCCTGAAGGAATATGACGCGATGGACCCGAGATTGGCAGAATTTTGTAACGGCCTAGTGTAGGATGGAGATAATATTTTCTATATTTGAGATAATAATTAAAAAGAGAAGCTATAGATCTCTTTTCGTATTTTTCTTAGCTTTGTATGTCTCGCTGTCTATTTATGCGTTTGTAAGTGGCGTCTTTGAGGATGAATCATTGTCGCAAGTCTTTAAGGTCCTAGCTCCCATTTGCTTGGTCTTATCTGCATTTGGAGCAGCAGCTTGGAAATTTGTGACGTGGAGAGCACGTCAAAGCTTTGAATATTATCAGGGTAAACAAAAATGAGAGCACTCATTAGTTTCCTCTGGCTGACAGTTCGCTGTGTCACCTTTCTCTGGATGATAATCACAACTATCATTCTTATACTCTTTGCTGTTGGGACTGAAGCGGAAGGTTATAGCTGGGCTGAGCGTCTTCAAATTGCGGCCCTTTATGCCGGATATGCTGCTGTTATTTTTGGGTTATTATTGGCGGTATGGATTTTCTATCGGACATGGAAATCTAATCAAAGAAATCGAAAAATTCTGTCAAAGCGACAAAGTCTAAAAGAGCGATAATGTTGAATCAATTAGGACAAATGCTTTCAAAAAGCTCGAAATTATTTTTCTGGCTTCTTCTATGCCTGACAATAATTTTACTGATTATCACTCTCTGTTGGAGGCTAAGCGGATATGAGCCGAATGGTGCAGTCGGAATTGTTGTAATCGCTTTATTTTTCGGGGCACTCATTTCTGGAACAGTTATTATAGTTCTTTACGCAATTTCCCGCTCTTTCAATTTCGCTTATAAATCTGACCCTGATTGGAAGTCTGATGACTGACCCCAAAACCAAAATCGTCCAAGCGCAGATCGGCGCTGACCCCGCCCATGGCTCGGTTCCGCCGCCGCTCTATCTCTCCTCGACCTATCTCTGGCCCAGCCCGTCGGAGAAGGGCATTTATGATTATGGGCGGACGAATAATCCGAACCGCGACGGATTGGCCGAAACGCTGGCCGAGTTAGATGGCGGCGCGGGAGCGGTTGTCACATCTTCGGGGATGTCTGCGCTCGACCTAACGCTGAACTTGATTCAGGCGGATGACCTCGTGATTGCGCCGCATGATTGTTATGGCGGAACGCACCGCCTGCTGACGCACCGCGCGGAACAAGGTCGCATTCGTGTCGAGTTTATAGATCAATCGGATGAAAAGGCTTTACAAGCCGCCCTCGCGAAATCACCTGCCCTCGTCATGATAGAGAGCCCATCAAATCCCCTGATGCGGGTCGTGGATGTAAAGGCGATCTGTGCGGCCGTGAAAGCTGCAGGCGCGATCAGTGTCGTCGACAACACATTCCTTTCGCCCCTCCGCTTGCGCCCGTTCGACCTCGGTGCGGATATCGCGGTGCAATCGACGACGAAATATATCAATGGCCATAGCGATATTATTGGCGGCTGCGTTGTGGCGAAATCGGAAGACCACGCCGAAAAACTCGCTTGGTGGGCGAATTGTACGGGCGTCACGGCGAGCGCCTTTGACTGTCACCAGACCCTGCGCGGATTGCGGACCCTAGCCCTGCGCCTCGACGCGGCGGAAGCCAATGCGACCGCGATAGCAAAATTCCTCGACACGCAGTCACAGGTCAAAACGGTTTACTCGCCCGCTCTCCCCTCGCACCCGCAATATAAGATCATCCAAGCCCAACAATCCGGACCCGGTGCGATGCTATCTTTCGAGATAGAGGGCGGCTTGGACGCGGCCACGCAGTTCTGCGAAGCCCTCTCCATCTTCAAACTCGCGGCCTCGCTCGGCGGTGTCGAGAGTCTCATCTGTGTACCTGAGACCATGACCCATCGCGGCATGGCGGAATCTGCGCGGCGCGAAGCTGGAATTAGCGACGGTTTGCTGCGTCTTTCCGTAGGTATCGAAGCAATAGACGACCTTTTGGCCGATTTGACGAAAGGATTTTCTGCCGTTTCATAATTTTGCGACTTATATTGACTGCAGACTGACCCAATTTTCCGCAGTTGACGCAAATTTTTCGCTTGAGGGTGAGCGCTTGACTCGTTAACCGACACTCGCTTTAAGGATAGATATGAACCCGTATCAGGATAACGAGATCAAAGTGAAAGTTGCGACGCGTCAGCAGACGGTCTCCAACGACACCGCCCTCATCGGCGGACTGCTTCTTCTCATTCTTGTATCGGTCGTCGTCCTGATTGGGCGACCTGCGGGACTTATGTGAAGGAAACATTCCTAGCATGAACCACCCGCTCCGAGAGGAAGCGGGTTTTTTTATGTTTGGGACTTGGGATTGAATATGTCGAAACGAAGTGATGCCATCGTCAAAGGACCCAGCCGCGCCGCCGCACGGGCGATGTTGCGTGCCACGGGTATGGATGACGAAAATTTTGAAGGCCCAATCATCGCCCTGTTCAATACATGGACGAATATGGGGCCGTGCAACATGGACCTCGATAAGCTGGCCGTTCCCGTCCGTGCCGGTATCCGTGCTGCTGGGGGCACGCCCGTCGATTTCAATTCAATCGCCGTCAGTGACGGTATCACGATGGGCAGTGAGGGTATGCGCGCCTCCCTGATGTCCCGCGAAGTCATTTGCGATTCCATTGAACTGGCCGTGAAGGGTCACTCTTTGGACGGCGTGATTATTCTCGTGGCCTGTGACAAAACAATTCCGGCGGCGGGTATGGCGCTCGCGCGGATGAATATTCCCGGCGTTGTCCTTTATGGCGGCTCCATCATGCCCGGCCATCACAAGGGCAAAGACCTGTCCGTGCAGGACGTGTTTGAAGCCGTCGGCGCCTGTGCCGCAGGTATTATTGACGACGCGGAATTAAAAGAGATTGAGAAAGCCGCCTGCCCCGGTGCGGGTGCCTGTGGCGGTCAATTCACGGCCAATTCCATGGCCATGGCCATGACCTTTCTCGGCCTGTCCCCCATGGGCGCGAATGATGTCCCCGCCATTGATGAGGACAAACATAAGAGCGCCTATCGTGCCGGACAAATTGTGGTCGATTGTGTGAAAGAAAACCGTCTGCCCCGCGAGATGATCACACAGAAATCCCTGATGAATGCCGCGATTGCTCTGTCCGCGACGGCGGCCTCGACCAATGCGATTTTGCATTTGCTCGCCATTGCGAGTGAGGCCGAAGTCGAAGGATTTGAGATTGACGCCTTTGACGCCATCTCCCGCTCCACCCCCGTTATCGGCGATTTGAAACCCGGCGGGAAATATATGGCCTTTGATCTCTATGCCGCCGGCGGGTCCGGCCTGATCGGGCAGCGCCTCGTTGAAGCGGGCATGATTGACGATCAGCCGACTGTGACCGGCCGCAGCCTGTTTGAAGAAATTCTCGATGCCAAAGAGACTGACGGTCAAGACGTCGTTCGTACATTTGACGACCCCGTAAAATCGCGCGGGGGGTACGGCATTCTTTATGGTGACCTCGCGCCGGAAGGTTGCGTCGTGAAATTGGCCGGACATGGCGCGCTCTTCTTTGAGGGCACGGCCCGCGTGTTCGAATCCGAGGAAGCCTGTTTCGAAGTCGTGCAAAATAATGGAATCAAAAAAGGCGATGTCGTCATCATCCGCAATGAAGGTCCCGCAGGCGGCCCCGGTATGCGGGAAATGCTCGGCGTGACAGCCGCCCTCGTCGGACAAGATCTTGCCGATCATGTTGCTCTTATCACGGACGGCCGTTTCTCCGGCGCGAGCTACGGCTTTGTCATCGGTCACGTCGCCCCCGAAGCGGCGCATGGCGGACCCATCGCCCATGTGCGCGACGGCGATAAAATTACGATTGATGTTGAGGCGCAGACGATCAATGTCGCGGCTGACCTCGCGGAACGGGCCAAAAGCTGGACGCCACCTACGCCCAAATATCCCTCCGGCGCATATGCCAAATTCGCCAAACTCGTCGGCTCCGCGTCCAAAGGCGCGATTACCTCTTTCCCATTTAAATAACTCTATTCCAGACTCTTAAGGACCACCATCATGTCATCACTCGATATCTATTATGATAAAGATTGCGATCTCTCGATCATCAAGAAAAAGAAAGTCGCCATTCTCGGCTATGGCTCGCAAGGTCGCGCCCATGCGCTGAACCTGAAAGATAGCGGTGTGGACGTTGTTGTCGGCCTGCGTCCTGACAGTTCAACGAATAAGAAAGTCATCGCGGATGGGTTGCCTGTCAAAGCGACAGCCGATGCCGTCAAAGGCGCGGATGTCGTGATGGTCCTGACGCCGGACGAGTTGCAAGCCCGCATTTACCGCGAAGATATTGAGCCGAATTTGAAAGAGGGCGCCGCCCTTGCGTTTGGTCACGGCTTTGCCATTCATTACGGTCAAATCGCACCGCGCCGCGATCTGGATGTTATCATGATTGCGCCCAAAGCGCCGGGTCACACGGTCCGGAACGAGTTCGAGAATGGTCGCGGTATTCCCGACCTCATCGCCGTGGCACAAGACGCCAATGGCGGACACGCGCTGGAAGTCGCCAAATCCTATGCCTCCGCCATTGGTGGTGGCCGCACGGCCATCATTCACACGACTTTTGGCGACGAGACAGAGACTGACTTGTTTGGTGAGCAGGCCGTTCTGTGCGGCGGTGTCGTGGAACTCATTAAAATGGGATATGAAACTCTGACCGAAGCCGGTTATCCGCCGGAGCTCGCCTATTTCGAATGTCTGCATGAGACCAAACTCATTGTCGATTTGATTTATGAAGGCGGCATCGCCAACATGAATTATTCGATCTCCAATAATGCGGAATATGGCGAATACGTCACGGGCGAAGCTGTTATCAATGACAGCTCCCGCGAAGCCATGCGCACCGCGTTGAAGAATATCCAGAACGGCGATTACGCAAAATCCTTCATCCAAGAAGGCGCGCTCGGCTATCCCAGCATGACAGCCCGTCGTCGCAATACGGAAAAACATTCGATTGAAATAGTCGGCGCAAAACTCCGCGAGATGATGCCGTGGATTTCCGCGAATAAGATCATCGATAAGGATGTGAATTAGAGTATTTTTCTGCAGGTAAATTTACGCAAACTGAGAAAACACCATGACCACAGCCACACAATTTGACCGTCAGCAGACAGAAATCCTCGCGGATCGCGAGCCGAAATCCGGCTCTAAGCTTCTGCTGGAATCAATTGCGGCTCAGGGTGTGGATCTGATTTTCGGCTATCCCGGCGGGGCGATCATGCCCGTCTATGACGAATTGCCGAATTACCCGCAACTGCGCCACATCCTCTGCCGGCACGAGCAGGGCTGCGGCATGGCGGCAATTGGTTATGCGCGGGCGACGGGCAAAGTCGGGACAGCCTTTGCGACCTCCGGACCAGGTGCCACGAACCTCGTCACCGCGATTGCGGATGCCTATCTCGACTCTGTGCCCGTGGTCTTTGTCACGGGACAGGTCCCAACAAATTTGATGGGAACAGACGCCTTCCAGGAAGTCGATATTATCGGCATCACCATGCCGATTGTGAAGCACAGCTATATCGTGCGCGACCCGGCGGACCTGCCCGGGATGATTGCCGAGGCCTATTTCATCGCCGCAGAAGGTAGACCCGGTCCCGTGCTGATCGATATTCCAAAAGACGTCCAAAACGCCCTGACAACGCAGCGTCATAAATGGCGACCCTACCCGAAGCAAAAGCCGGAAATGGGCCAGAGCGCCGAGCTTGAAAAAGCGGAAGCACTGATGCGCGATGCCAAAAAACCGCTCTTCTATATTGGTGGCGGTGTGGCTCAGGGTGACGGCGTGGCGGAATTACGGGAACTCGTTGAGCGCACCCAAATTCCGGGGGTCTCAACCCTGAAGGGTCTGGGCGCCCTACCATCTGACCATCCCAATTATCTCGGCATGTTGGGCATGCACGGATTAAAAGCCGCCAATTTCGCGGTGCAGGAATGTGACCTGTTAATCGTTGTCGGCGCGCGTTTCGATGACCGCGCGACAGGCAAACTCGACACTTTCGCGCCGGATGCCAAAGTCATTCATATGGATATTGATGTTGCGGAAATAAATAAACTCCGTCGCGTGAATGTCGGCCTCGACGGAAGCCTCAAGAAAAACCTCGCCGCGCTCGACCCATTTGACGGAGGCGCCGCGCCGAATATCAGTGAGTGGACCGAACTCTGCTATGGCCGTCGCACGGAACATGAATGGGATTATGCGGGCGCACAGGCCAAAGCCTCACCCGGCGTCTATGCGCCGAAACTATTGCACGATCTCTCCCGCCGAGCGGATGATAGCGCCATCTTCACCTGTGATGTGGGCCAGCATCAAATGTGGGTTGCGCAACATTGCTATTTTGACGAACCGAAAGACCACATCACCTCCGGCGGTCTCGGCACGATGGGCTTTGGCCTGCCCGCAGGCCTCGGCGCAAAACTCGGTGCACCGGAACGCACCGTCATTACGGTCTCCGGTGACGGCTCCATCATGATGAATATTCAAGAACTTGCCACGCTGAACCGCTACGGCATTCCGCTCAAAATCGTCCTGCTGGATAATTCCGTGCTCGGCATGGTGCGGCAGTGGCAGGAAGTCTTTTTTGACAAAAATTATTCCGAGACAAATTTGGATGACAATCCGGACTTCGCATTAGTCGCCAAAGCGTTTCAAATCGATGCGTTCACCGTCAACACAGCCGACGAAATGGATGCCGGAATTGACCGCCTGCTAAAAACAGACGGCCCCGTCCTCATGCACGTGAAAATCGATCCGAACGAGAATGTCTGGCCATTGGTCCCACCCGGTCGGAGCAATGCCGACATGATGGAGCGGTAGCGGTGTCTGAAATCAAACGATTTTTCACTTCGCCATGGCTATACTCTTTTCTGGCGGTCCTGTTTGGGATTGTCGGCCTTCTCATAGTATTTTCTTATCATTTTGTCTTAGGAATGACATTTGATGTCGACGATAAACTCGGATGGAAGTTCTGGTCGATAGTCATTATTCTATCCGTAGGCATTCCAGTTTGTTTAAGTCTTATTCCTATCTGGCTATACAAATCTGTTTCTAAGAAATTAGTGTCATGACTTGTCTCACCCCCATAAAACCGTCCATACCAGCAAAGGCTGGTATCCAGAGCTTATCACCGCGCATGACGCTCTGGACCCCAGCCTTCGCTGGGGTGATCGGGACAAATGGTAATGTCTGGCTGCTCGTCCCGCCGGGGTGGAGCAATGCTGACATGATGGAGCGATAGGTGTCGAATAGGAAAAAGAAAATTGTTATTGGGTCATTCCTAGTGCTCGCGATAGCAGCAGTTGCTTTTGGAATGATATTAATGTCGATTTTCAACGACATTTCGCGAATGGAAGAGGGCGTAAACTATCAATTTAGCTTAGCAAACAATATTGTTTGGTTTTTAATACTTGTTCTACCACCTTTTTTAGTCGCGTTCTTTTGTATACGTAAATTATATAAAATTAAAAAAAAATCTAAAACACCATGACGCAAATCCAACTCACCATCCCGTCCATATCAACGAAGGCTGATATCCAGCGCATGACACGACGCATGGCGTTCTGGACCCCAACCTACGCTGGGGTGGACGGACATGCTTGGATAAACGGAAATAATGATGGGGCGGTAGAGTGAGCAGGTTGAAAAGATCGCTCATTGGTGTGGGCTTACTTCTAGCAACTGCTGTTATTTATTTTGCGGCTTTCGACTGGTTGTGGATGCAAGGATTGTATTATGGAAAGCAATATCCAATTTTTGAAATAATTTTGATTGTCAGCACCATTTTGGGAGCAGGCTTCGGCATAATTATGCTCATGAGTATTTTTATCAAAGACAGATCATGACCGAATTTTACCCCACTACCCTGCTGATATCAGCGAAGGCTGATATCCAGCGCTTGTCACAACGCGCGGCACTCTGGACCCCAGCCTTCGTCGGGCGGACGGATTTGTGGGAGCTGTAAGATGAGCACCACACTCATACGACTGGGGCTTTTCCTCTCTGCACTCTGGCTGACATATTACAGCCTGCGAGCTTTCATCGTGGCTGTCTTAGCGCCAAAAGACATGGATATATCTGCGTTCTCCGGCCTTATGTCTTCCATCAGTTCATTAATGCTGGGCGTACCGCTTATCATCATTCTGTTATGGGCCATGCATAATTTAAAACCCTTTCGGTGGATCAATGATCTGACATTTGCATCCATCATCAAAGACGTCCTGATTGTCGCCATCATTGGATTGATTGTCAGCTCAGCCGTCTATTTCAAGCAATCAGCGCCGTATCTACCGAATGTAAGCTCCAGTCAGTTTTTGGCCTTCATCAGATTGATGGATTGGTTGCCCTATACAATTGCGGAACTTTCCCTTCTCGCCTTTGCCTATTTACAACTGAAATCAAGAGCCAAAGGCCGGAAAATGGCGGAGTCATAAATGACAACGGATTTGAAAATTATTCGTAAGCTCCTCCTAACCATCAGTTTTCTTGCGATTGGTCTGGTGACAATTGATTTCGTCATGTCTTTTATTAATCGGTCCGGGCGACCCTTTTGGCTGGAATTAAATTTTTATGGATTGGCTTTAGCACTGCCTCTCATCGGTATTTGGCTGGCGGGGAGGATTTCAAGAAATGATTTTCTCGTGTCTAACTTTCAACAAAACTTGTTTCGTATCTTCGCCGTCCTCTCCAGCTTGGCCTTAGCCTTTCAACTGGTTGAAGCCGTTGGGTCTCTTGCAAACGGCTCTGGATCCATCATCCAGAACGTCAGGTTCATTTTGACGAATAGCCTTCTCATTACACTCCTTGCGGCCTGCACGCTCTGGCCGATGGACACTCAAACACTCGAAACAGTGGAGGACATTTTCGAATGACCGAACTCCAACGTGATAAAACTTTTGCGCCGTCCGGCGTTTCCGGCAAGCTGAAGGTCGTGCTGCACGATGTCAGCGGCACGCTGATCCGGGCGCTCGGTACGATTGAACGGCGCGGTTATGATTACCGGGATGTCCATTGTACGCAGCGTGTGGACGGTGATTTTGATTTGCTAGTCCATGTCGAGGATACGGGCGGTCCGAATGATCTGGATACGCTCTGCCTGCAATTGGAACGACTTTACAACGTCGTCTCAGCCGAGAAAGTGGGACGACGTAAAAGAGCAGAGCGAGCCTAGCGGCGCGCCTCTCATTTCCCCACATTTTGAAATGAGATTATCATGACCAACCAAGTAAAAATTTTCGACACCACCTTACGCGACGGCGAGCAGGCGCCCGGCTTTTCCATGACGGCAGGGCAGAAGCTTCGCATGGCGGAAGCGCTCGAAGCCCTAAAAGTCGATGTGATGGAAGCAGGGTTTGCCGCCGCGTCACAGGGCGATTTCGACGCCATTAAGTCGATTGCGGAAACGGTGAAAGACTCGACCGTAGCCTCCCTCGCACGCTGCAATGAAGGCGATATCCGCGCCTCGGGTGAAGCGATCAAACCCGCCACCAAAAGAGGAAGTGGAAGGGGCCGTATCCATACATTCATCGCAACCTCGCCCCTGCACCGCGAATTTAAATTAAAAATGTCCAAGGACGAAATTGTCCGCCGCGCCGTGGCGGGTGTTGAACTCGCCCGCGACTATACAGACGATGTGGAATTTTCCTGCGAAGATGCCATCCGCACGGAACGTGACTATCTGAAACGTGTGGTCGAAGCCGCGATCAAGGCGGGCGCGACAACGATCAATATTCCCGATACGGTCGGCTATACAACGCCAGAAGAAATCCAGAACCTGTTCGAATTTTTGACGACGGAAATTGAAGGTGGCGACGGCGTCATCTTCTCCGCCCATTGCCATGATGATCTCGGCCTCGCCGTTGCAAATTCTTTGGCAGCGGTCAGAGGTGGCGCGAGACAGGTCGAATGCGCGCTGAACGGTATCGGCGAACGCGCGGGCAATTGCGCATTAGAAGAAGTCGTCATGGCGTTGCGCACACGGAAAGATTTCTTTCAATTGGCTACCCGCGTCGAAACGCAGGGCATCTATGCCGCGTCAAAACTCCTCGCGACGATTACGGGTAATCCCGTGCCGCGCAACAAGGCGATTGTCGGGAAAAACGCCTTCGCGCATGAAAGCGGTATTCATCAACACGGCGTGTTGGCGAACCGAGAGACTTATGAAATCATGCGCCCCGAGGATGTCGGCGTCAGCACGGATAATCTCGTGCTCGGCAAACATTCGGGACGTGCGGCGTTGAAATCCCGCGCGGAAAAGCTCGGCTTCACCCTCGCCGACAATCAACTCGCGAGCGTTTTCACAGCATTCAAAACGCTGGCTGATGATAAGAAGGAAGTCTTCGACTCCGACATTGAAGCCCTCATTCTCGGCGAAGCTGTCGGGACGCAGGGGCCGTGGGTAATTAATTCACTCTACGTTTCAGCAGGGTCCGATGATAACCGCGAACCCGAGGCGATTGTCCGCCTGAGCCACGAAGACGGCCGCACGGAAACGCATGTCAGCCGCGCGAAAGGCCCGATGAACGCTGTCTTCGCCGCGATCTCGGAAATCGCAAAAATCCCGATGGAGTTGGAACATTATGCCGTGTCTTCCGTCTCCGGCGGGGAAGACGCCATGGCCGAAGCCACGGTCCGCGTGGCGACAGAGTTTGAAACCTATCAGGGCCGCGGCGCGGATACGGATACGGTGCTTGCCAGCGCCCTCGCATATCTCGACGTCATCAACCGGATTGAGCGGAGACAAGTCAGGGAGCGCGCAATCTCCGCGCAGCATTGATGATGGCGAAATTTGATGAATATCGACCCTTCGTAGGAAAATGGCTAAGTGGATTTTCTGTGGGTAAATGTGGTCTTACGCTAAACTTTTCAGGTGAGAAAGAAAGTCGGACAGAACTTAGGCTTTCGACAATGGCAGACATTTGTTTGGAGCAAGAGAATTTATTTTCACCTTACAGTGAATATGACACATATAATCCTCGTATTCTGGAGACTGTCTATTCGTTTTTAGAAAAAAAAGTCGTTTTTTTCTCATCTATTAATGGCATTCGCGCTTGCAAAATTGAGTTTTCAAACGGTCATCTATTTTGTTGGGCTAATAAAGGCGAATTACCTGACTCCCTATTTGAAGCACGTGAATATCAGAATGGTGAACGAACAAGTTGGTGGTTAATTGATAATGTCTGATAACGGAAAAACACTCTTCGACAAAGTCTGGGACCGCCATATTGCCGTGGCTGAAACAGACGCGCATCCGGCGACGCTTTATATCGACCTACATCTCATCCATGAGGTCACCTCTCCGCAGGCCTTTACGGTGCTCCGCGAGCGCGGGTTGAAAGTCCGCAGGCCGGACCGGACGCTGGCGACAATCGACCATTCCACACCGACCCTCATCAATGCGGATGGGTCCCGGCCTTTCGTGACGGAACAAGCGGGGAAACAGGTTGAGATGTTACTGGCCAACGCGGCTGAGTATGGAATCGAGACCCATGGCTGGGACAGTGACTATCGCGGGGTCGTCCACGTCATGGGGCCGGAACTGGGCGCGACACAGCCCGGCATGACGATTGTTTGCGGCGACAGTCATACCTCCACCCACGGGGCGTTTGGTGCGATTGCCTTTGGCATTGGCACGACACAGGTCGGGCACGTTCTCGCCAATCAATGTATCCTGATGCGTAAACCCAAGACGATGGCGATTGAGGTCAATGGCGAGTTGCAACCGGGCGTGACTCCAAAAGATGTCATCCTCGCCATTATCGCCGAAATCGGCGTTGGCGGCGGGACGGGCTACGCCCTGGAATATCGCGGGAATGTGTTTGAAGAGATGAGCATGGATGGCCGCATGACGGTCTGTAATATGTCGATTGAAGCGGGCGCACGTTGCGGGATGATCGCGCCGGATGCGACGACATTTAATTATTTAAAAGGCCGGAAATTCGCGCCGGATGAATATAAGGCCGCCTGCGAAGACTGGGCGTCACTCGCCACAGATGAGGGCGCGACATTCGACAAGGTCGTGACGCTGCGGGCGGAAGATATCAGGCCCATGATCACCTATGGCACCCATCCCGGCATGGCCATGCCTGTGGATGCCCTCGTCCCCGTCGCCGAGAATGAAACGGAAACGAAGGCGCTGGATTATATGCAGGTCACAGGCGGCAAAGCTATGATGGGCAT
The DNA here is from genome assembly GCF_050271975.1 of Litorimonas sp. WD9-15. Classification (NCBI taxonomy): domain Bacteria; kingdom Pseudomonadati; phylum Pseudomonadota; class Alphaproteobacteria; order Maricaulales; family Robiginitomaculaceae; genus Litorimonas; species Litorimonas sp. WD9-15. The sequence goes on along the minus strand of NZ_CP189850.1, from coordinate 1,030,351 downwards.
GAAAGTCGACCGCGTCTTTATCGGCTCCTGCACGAATGCTCGGATTGAAGATATGCGCGCAGCGGCGGGGATTCTCTCCGGCCGCAAAGTCGCCGCCCATGTCAAAGCGATCGTCGTGCCCGGGTCAGAACAGATAAAAGCTCAGGCCGAAGCCGAAGGCTTGCACGAATTAATTAAGGCATCCGGCGCGGAATGGCGCGAACCGGGCTGTTCCATGTGTATCGCCATGAATGGTGATAAGGCGGCTCCGGGTGAACTCGTCGTCTCGACCAGCAACAGGAACTTCGCGGGCCGTCAGGGACCAGGCGCACGCACAGTCCTCGCCTCGCCGGAAACGGCGGCGGCGGCGGCGGTCATGGGCGTGATTACGGATGCCCGAACATTGGGAGCGGCAGCATGAGTTTCCAACCCTTAAAAACCGTTACGTCGAAAACTCTCGTTCTGCCCGCTGAAAATATCGACACGGACCAGATCATCCCTGCGCGCTTCCTGACCGTGACCTCACGCGATGGTCTCGGGAAACATGCGTTTAATGATTGGCGTTATGATGAGGACGGATCGGAAACCGATCACGAACTAAATAGCGACGCGGCCAAGGCCTGCCAAATTCTTGTCGGCGGTCATAACTTTGGCTGCGGATCCTCCCGCGAACACGCGCCTTGGTCGCTGACCGATTACGGCTTCCGCGTTGTGATTAGTTCTGAAATCGCGGATATTTTTCGTGGGAACAGCCTCAAAAACGGCCTGCTCCCCATCGTAATTGAGAAGCGCGCCCATGACTGGCTACTCGACAATCCGGGGGCAGAGGTCACAGTTGACCTCGACGCCTGCGAAGTCCGCCTACCCCGCAATGGCGGCACATATGGATTCGAGATCGACGCCTTTTCCCGCCACTGCCTGATGGAGGGCGTGGACGAGATGGGCTATCTGCAAAACCAATCCGATGCCATTGCAGCGTTTGAGGCGAAAAGATGAATATCAATTTCACATATCTTCCCGGTGACGGCATTGGCCCCGAAGTTGGTGAGGCCGCGATAGAGGTCTTAAACGCTGTCGCGGTTAAATTCGGTCATACACTAGAACCTGAACATCATCTTGTCGGTGGGGCCGCGATTGATGCGGGGGAAAAGCCCCTGCCGGACGCAAGTTTTGAGTCATGCCAGCGCACGGGCGCGATCCTGCTGGGTGCGGTTGGCGGACCCAAGTGGGATCATCTGAAGGGTGAAGACAGGCCTGAACTCGGTTCGCTCCTGCCCTTGCGCAAACGCCTGAACCTCTACGCCAATATCCGGCCCTGTAAACCTTATCCGGCTCTGATCGAGCGGGCGCCTCTGAAACGCGAACGGCTGGAAGGCGTTGATTTTGTCGTCATGCGCGAACTGACGGGCGGGATTTATTTTGGACAGAAAGGCCGCGACACCCGCGGGGCTTTTGATGAATGTCTTTATTCGGAAGCCGAAATCCGCCGCATCGCTATCAAGGGTTTTGACCTCGCGCAGACACGGCGCAAGAAAGTCACCTCTGTCGATAAATCCAATGTCTTGGAAACCTCCCGCCTCTGGCGGGAAACCGTCATTGACGTTGCGAAAGACTATCCCGAGGTCGAGTTAGAGCACCTCCTCGTCGATGCGATGACCATGCATATGCTGACGCGGGCACAGGATTTCGACGTCATTCTGACGGAGAATATGTTCGGCGATATCCTCACGGATGAAGCTTCCGTCCTCTGCGGGTCAATGGGGGTCATCCCCTCCGCGTCACTCTCTGATGGCAAGACGGGCATGTTTGAACCGATTCATGGCAGTGCCCCCGATATCGCCGGACAGGGTAAGGCCAATCCGCTGGCAATGATCCTGTCTGCGGCATGGATGTTACGGTTGAGTTTCGGATTGAAGGTGGAAGCCGATGCGATTGAAACGGCTGTCGCCAATGCTTTGGAACAGAACCAAACAACGGGTGACCTTGGCGGCAAGTTAAATACATCCGCTGTCGGCGAATGGATCGCCGCGAATGTCTAAGGTCAATCTCAATGATCTGGCCGCGCGGATTGAGGCAGCTGACGTCTACGGCCTCGCCAAACGCACGCCGACGCAACTTGCACCGAAACTGTCGGCGGAACTCGGGCAAAACATCTGGTTAAAACGTGAGGATTTACAGGATGTTTTTTCCTTCAAAATTCGCGGTGCCGCCAACCGGATTTCCGGCCTAAGTGACTCAGAACGCGCACGTGGTGTGGTTGCGGCTAGTGCAGGCAATCACGCGCAGGGTGTTGCGGCGGCCGCCCAATATTACGGGACAGACGCGCTCATCTTTATGCCTGTGACCACCCCGCCGATTAAAGTCGATGCTGTCGAAGCCATGGGCGCAAAAACGCAATTAATTGGTGATAATTATGATGAAGCCTGCGCGGCCGCCATTGATCATGCGGCAAACTCGGGCGCGGTGTTCATCCACCCCTTTGACGAGATAGATGTCATCGCCGGACAAGGCACGGTCGGACGCGAAATTTTAGAACAAATGCCGCGCACACCTGCCGCCATATATGTCTGTACAGGTGGCGGTGGACTGGTCTCCGGTATTGGCGCGTGGATGCATAAACACGCGCCGAAAACGAAAATAATCGCTGTCGAAGCGGCGGGGGCGCAAACACTGGGCCAATCTCTGCAGGCCGGAAAAGTCGTGAGCCTGAACCGCGTAGACGGTTTTGCGGACGGGACGGCCGTGCGCACCTTTGGCGAGACGACCTTCGAGATTTGCAAACAAGTTGTGGACGGCCATATTGCCGTCAGCAATGACGAAATATGCGCCGCCGTCAAAGACGTCTTCGAAGCCACGCGGACGGTCGTAGAACCCGCAGGCGCACAAGCCCTTGCAGGGGTTATCCAGCACATCAAATCCGGCGAAGCGCCTGAAGGCGATCTCGTTGTCACGATCTCCGGCGCGAATGTGAATTTTGACCGGATCGGCCATGTTGTGGACCGCGCGGAATTTGGCAGTGGCGAGGAAATGCTCTTCGCAGCAACCATTCCGGAACAGGCAGGTGCGTTTCTGAATTTTGTGCGGGCGCTCGGCCATCGCGCGGTGACGGAGTTTAATTATCGCTATGCGCCGCGTAAGGATGCGCATGTGCTCGTGGGGCTTAAGACACGTGACATGGAGGATCGCGAGCAAGTTATTACGGACATGGCGGAACAGAGTATTACCGTCACAGACCTGTCCCATGATCGCTTGGCCAAACGTCATTTGCGGCACATGGTTGGCGGACGCGGGGATGATAAAGCCGAAGTCTTATACCGTTTCGAATTTCCCGAACGCCCCGGTGCGCTCACCCAATTTCTGGAAACACTGGACGCGCGATGGAATATCTCACTCTTCCATTACCGCAATCACGGCGCGGCAGAAGGGCATGTCCTCTGTGGATTTCATGTGCCAAAGGGTGACGTTGAAGATCTGGAAACCCAACTCTCCGGCACGGGTTATCCCATGTGGCCGGAGACACATAATCCGGTCTATGAGTTTTTTCTGCGGGGTTAGGTCACTTAGTCTGTTTTATAGACCCAGCCACCCTTCATCACGAAATCCACGTCTTCCAATTCTTTCACATCCGCCAGCGGGTCACCATCCACAGCGATGATATCCGCGCGTTTTCCGACGGCGATTGAACCGCGATCTTCGGTAATGCCAAAAAGTTTGGCATTACCGATGGTGGAGGCTTGAATGGCCTGTATCGGGGTCATGCCCCAATCGACCATATAGGCGAATTGGCGTCCATTCTGACCATGGGGATAGACGCCCGCATCAGACCCAAAAGCGATATTTGCGCCCGCTTTGACGGCGGCTTGGAACCGCTCGCGTTGAGCTTTGCCAACTGTGCGTTCCTTGGCGAGGCTTTCCTCTAAGATACCCGCCGCTTCACCTTCGGACAGGATGTAATCCGAAACGTAAATATCCATGGAGAGATAAGTCCCCTTTTGTTTCGCCATGCGGATGCCCGCATCTGTAATGAGGCTGGAATGTTCGACCGAGTCGACGCCCGCACGGATGGCCGTTTCAATCCCGTCCGCCCCATGAGCATGGACAGCGACTTTCAGGCCTAAGAGATGCGCTTCGTCCACAATCGCCTTCATTTCTTCAAATGAGAATTGCTGTGCCCCGATCTTTGTGCCTTTGGACAGCACACCGCCGGTGCCGCAAAATTTAATAACTTTCGCGCCATATTTATTATTTTCCCGCACCTTCGCCCGAACGGCCCAAGGTCCGTCCGCGACACCGCCGCCTTTGGCTTGGGCTTCATAGGGTAGAAGGTTATTGTCACAATGCCCACCCGTAATACCAATAGACCGACCCGCCGGAATCATATGCGGCCCGGGCACATCGCCGTCATCAATGGCGTTCATCAAGTCCACATCAGCAAAGCCCGGCGCGCCCAAATTTCGAACGGTCGTAAAGCCAGCCATCAGTGTTTTCTCGGCATTGACCACGCCCGTAATGGCTGCGCGCGGTGTGGAGCGTGTCAGCCGTTTATAGCCATGAACATTGGCATCTGACGTCAGGTGAACATGGGAGTCGGAGAGGCCCGGCAAGACCGTCATATCGGACAGGTCGATCAATTCCGCGTCATCCGGAATTTCAATATCTTCAATGGTCGCGCGGGAGCCGATGGCCGTAATCATCCCGTCCTCAATAACGATGACTCGGTCTTTGAGAGCCTTGCCGGACTCAACGTCAATCATGGTCCCGGCATAGACGACCTTGGTATTGTGGTCGTCGGCGAATGCGGGTGCAGCCAGAACACTGCTGAGGAGTAAGCCCAGATAAAGATTTTTCATGATGCACCTATTTTATAAATCATCTCAGCTTGCGCAGGTCGCTTCTCTGCGTCAAGCGTCTCCGCCTGAGACACGAAAATTTTAGAGACTTGCCTTAAAAACAGACGCCAGCTTGGTACAGTCTGAGAGCGGCGTATAAGCATGGACGGAAAAGCGAAAACCCTCAGTCCGTTCGTCGTGCAAGATATCCGCTGCCTTCAAATTATTCCGCAAGAGGGTTCTGTCCGCCGGATTGACGACACAGGTCCCGCCGCGAGCTATCGGATGTTTGGGCGACACAAGCGCCTCATCCGGAACGGCTTCGCAAAGTGTATCCAGATTCTCGCGAATACGGGCGTGCAGAGTTTTGGCCTCGAGACCTGACCAAACCTCTATGGCTGCATTAGCTGCCACGAGCGGTGCTGGCGATGGCGTGCCGCCGAAAAAGCGCATCGCATTAGCAGCAAAACGGAACTGGGTAATATCCATTTCGAATGGATTTTCGTGACTGAACCAGCCGACATCCACGGGGTTGCAGTCCGGCAGGATCTCTTTCGCGGCATAGAGAAAACAAGCGCCCGGACCGAAACATAAAAATTTCACACCTGTCCCGATGACAAAATCCGCGCCCCAGTCTTTTGGAGTCACGGGAACAATGCCAGTTGATTGCGCGGCATCAATGACACTCTTGGCCCCCGCCTGTTTCGCGAGCACACAGATTTCTGCAACGGGAAGAAGGTGGGATGTGTTGGACAGCGAATGGGTGACATGGACAAAGGCCGTGCGGTCAGTGATCGCATCGCCCCAACGCTGCGCATCCAGCACATCGCCCTCCACAAAGCAAAGTTCAAACCCTGCAAGTTCCGCTTGTTTCACGACAAATCCAATCGTCGGAAAATCCTGCTTGGAGAGTAAGATTTGATTGCGGGAACTTGATGGTGGCAAGCTGTGCAATATTTTCGTCAGGGCGCTTGAAACATTTATCTGCGGGCAAATTTCCGCAGCCGTCACATCCATGATCTGCGCCATGCCGTGCCGGAACCTATCCAACACAGGCATCCAGTCCGCCCAACTCGCCCCGGATTTCCACGGGCCGAGAAAGTCGGATGTCAGAGCGGCTTCGGTGACTTTCGGCAAACACCCAACACTATGAGACAGGAAGTAATTCTCCGGAACGTGAAAATTTTTGCGCATTATTTCTTATCCAGTTTCGCGCGTTTTAGGCCATATTCGCCGCCCCAACGATCCGTCATCTCGGCCCGCACCTGCCAGAGATCAGGGAAGAATTTCTGCCTTAGGCCTTCATTCAGGATCTCCACCGGGCGACCTTTGAGTGAATTAGCCGCAACCCCGATGGACCGATAAATTAATTGCATATGGGCGTTGCGGAATTTCTGGAATTGTTCATCAAACTCGGCCAGCGCCTCCGCGATCATATAGGCGTCGTCATGGGAATATTCGCTGTCATAAATCTGTTCCAGTGTACGCTTTCCGCCCTCCAGATAAACATCTGAAAATGTCGCCCAGAGATCAGTCGGCATTTTTAAGAGGACACGAAACCCGGGACTTTCCTGTCCGCTGCCATTGCCGAGCAGAAGCCGGATTTCCTGATAATCCTTGGGCGACATTGTCTCCAAAAGGCTGAGCTGTGTCGTCATCATCTCCTGACAGATATGGACACGTCGGAACAAGGTCAGCGCCTTAAAGGAGTTCCGCGCCTGCATCTCCTCATCAATGTCGAGCAGCGTCGACGCCATGAGCTTCATCCACAGCTCCTCGACCTGATGAACGATCATGAATTGTAATTCGTCGGGATTGCAGAATGCATCCGGCGCTTTCTGTGCGGCCAGTAATTGTTCTGTGTTGAGATAGATTTCGTAGTCGAGTTTCCCCGCCCCGCGCATCATCTCTTGGTATTTTTCTCTGTTCATAAGTCTCTCCAAATTAAATGTTTAAAGGGGAAAGACCGAACTAGGCGTGACCTGTCAGCCAATGGCGCAGCACGTGCTGTGCGAGTTTAATATGCGAGACATGCCTCATATTTTGAGGGTGGCGTATTTTGAGCGGTGTGTAAACATAGGAACGCCCGCTTTAGTTTGAACCAAAGCGGGCGCTTAACGTGAGTTTCCGAGGCGTGGCCGCCTCGGCGCTTCATTGCAATCAATCCACTGGATTGATTGCGATCATTCCGCGTCAGCCAGCTTCTGCATCAGATAAACATGCTGCAGCGCCAGACGGTTCGCCGTTTCTTTCAAGTTCGCCGCCGCCGAGTGACCGCCGTCGATATTTTCATAATATAGGAAGTCATGACCCTGGTCTTCCATCCGCTTCGCCGTTTTACGGGCATGAGCCGGATGGACGCGGTCATCTTTCGTCGAGGTGATGAAGAAGACTTCCGGATAATCCGCGTCGGGGCGGATGTTGTGGTAGGGCGAAATCCGGCGCAGGAATTCCCGCTCTTCCGGTTTCTCCGCATCATCGGGATCGCCATATTCACCCATCCATGACGCACCCGCCAAGAGCTTGTTAAAGCGGAGCATATCGAGGAGTGGAACAGCGACAATCGCCGCGTTGAACAGGTCCGGACGCTGTGTGTACATCACGCCCGTCAGCAGACCACCATTGGAGCCGCCCTCAATACCGAGATGGTCTGGCGATGTAATATCTTTCGCAATCAGGTCTTCTGCGACCGAAATAAAGTCATCATAGATTTTCTGGCGTTCGGTTTTCAATCCGGCTTGATGCCATTTCGGACCATATTCGCCGCCGCCGCGAATATTCGCCAGCACATAGACACCGCCATTTTCCAGCCAGAGTTTCCCGCGTGTCGCGGAATAGGACGGGTTCAGGGAAATCTCAAACCCGCCATAACCATAGAGCAAGGTCGGGTTCGTCCCGTCCATTTCAATGTCCTTATCGCGCACGACGAAATAAGGAATTTTTGTGCCGTCCGTCGATGTCGCAAAGAACTGCTCAGACACCATATTGGACGCGTCGAACCAGCTCGGCAGAGATTTGGCCTTCGCCTTTTCGCCCGTTTCCGTATTGTAGGTCCAGAGCGTATCCGGAGTTAGGAAAGACTCAGAGGAGATAAATGCGACCTCTTCCTTGTCATTCGTATTGCCGACACTGACCGAGCCATTGGCGGGGAAGTCGAGCTTTTTCGACGACCATTTGCCATTCGTGAAATCATATTCATGCACAGATCCTTTGACATCCGTCGTCGTCGCGAGGAGCAGTTTCGATTTCGTTGTGCCGTAGCCATTCATAGAAGATTTCGCGTCAGGGCGATAAACGAGATTGATATCCTCAATTTCACCATTCTCATTGAAATCATTCCAAGCGAAACTGACGAGGTCACCGGTTTCAAATCCGCGCCAATCCTCATTCAGGGTTAGCAGGATTTGACCTTTAAACTCGCCGCCCAGATTGGACATAGTCGGGATTGGGAATTTGACAGGCTCGCCGACTTTTCCGTCCTTCATCGGGAACCAGAATGTTTCCGTGTCGTAAAATGTTGTGCTACGGGAGACGACGATTTCACGGTCGCCATTTGTGAATTCATAGACACCCGGCCAATAACCGACATCCGCCTGCTCGCCGCGCCCGATTTCAACGGCCTCAGAGAGTGGTGTGCCACGTTTCCAGACTTTCGCGACCATAGGATAGCCGGAATCTGTGAGGGTGCCTTCGCCAAAATCAACGCCGATCACGACGGTATCTGCGTCCACCCAAGACATCGTGCCTTTGGATTCTTCCGTGACAAAGCCGTCCTCGACCCAAGTTTTGGTCTTGGTATTAAATTCACGGCGGATGACAGCATCCTTGCCGCCATCTGAGAGATTGACGATGCAGAGCTCATTTTCGGGGGAGAGGCAGCTATTGCCTTTATAGACCCAGTTCTTGCCCTCGTCCTTGGCCAGCTTATCAAAGTCGATTACCGTTTCCCATTCTGTCTCGTCCGAGAGATAGCTGTCCAATGTGGACTTCCGCCAGACGCCCCGCACATGTGTCGCGTCCTGCCAGAAATTATGCACTTCGTCATTGCGGTAGGAGACGTAAGGAATTTTATCTTTCGAGTTCAGGATTTCCAGCGCATCATTATAAAATGTGTCATAGCGCGGATCGGCCTTGAGACGATCCAGTGTCGTTTTATTCCACGCCTTAACTTCGCCCAATGCCTCTTCGCCAAGAACCTCTTCCAGATAGAGATGGTCGGCATCCGTTTGGCCAGCAGTTGTATATTCGATCATTTCATAAGGTCTCGGTTTAGCGTCAGCTTTGTAAAGTGTGTCAGATCCAACATCAGAGGCAGCTAACTCAGCGGCATCCGTGACGGTCGTTTTTGTTGTCTCCGCTTCGCCGCCCGAACAGGCGATGAGCGCCGTAGAGGCGGTTAGCAGCAATGCGGTTTTTGAAAATCCTTTTAAGGTCATATCATCTCTCCTTTTCTTGGCACTCATAAAGCGGAGTTTGCACGTCAGAGCAAGGCGGCTTACTGTCCCGACATGATGGATCGACGCACAGTTTTGGCAAGCAGCGCCGCGATGGTAGGATTAACGGCCTGCGGGGGCGCTATGCCTGCCGCGGCAGAGCCCGGTCGGGGCTGGATCTTGAACGAGGGCGGTAAAACCATTGCATCTAGCATCACGGGCCAATCCGTCATTGGAACAGGACCAAATTTCTCGCTGGAAACGCCCTTCCGGATTGCCTCGATTACGAAACTCGTTGTGGCGATGGCGCTCCGTGATTTTGCAGCAGACGACAAAATTGATCTGGCCGCGCCTGTTTCCTATATTTTACCCTATACGCCGGACGGGCTCACACTCGGCCATCTGCTCTCTCATCAATCCGGCTTGAAAGACCCGGAGGTTTATTGGGCCGATATCCAGACGGATATTCGAACGCTTTATAATCGCGAGAGCTTCACTCACGCGCCCGGGACATATTTTCGGTATACCAATCTGAATTACGGGCTTGCGGCGACCGTGGTCGAAGCGCGTTTGGGCGAACGATTTGATCGCCTTGTCTGGAATTGGCTGACGCGGAATGGGTTTGACGCAGGACTGAACTGGTCGGGTGTATCACCCCGCAGACGCAAATCTGCTGCTGCCCTTTACCGCAAAAACGAGGCAGGAAACTGGGCTGCGACTGTCGATCTCCCCACAGATATTCCCCTTGCCAGTCCAACTTATCTGAGGCGGGATATTGCGCGACTTGACAGTTATTCAATCGGAAAAAACGGAACGCTCTTTTCCCCGCAAGGCGGAATGCGGATGAGTTTGTCCGACCTCATCAAAGTTGGAGAAATTCTTCATCAACGTCCCGACTTCCACAAACCCGTCTGGACATTTGACGGGAAGAACGGCGATGACGAAGACGCGCATTTCCTCGCTTTCGGTTCCGGAAGCTATGTCTATGACGCCGACATTTCACCTATTTCCGGCGTCCCTCTCGTCGGGCATCTCGGCTGGGCTTACGGCGCGCATACGGCCATGTTCATTATGCCGGGCACAGACATTACATTCGCCTTTGCCCGGCTCGGCTCCGGTGCGGATGATGCGACCATGACTGGCCCAGAAAATTTAGGAACGCGGGCCAACCAGTTCACGGTGCATCAGGCGCTCTTTGATGAGGTTGCGCCCATCCTCCGTACGCTTATATGAGCGCTTATGAGATTTCTGATCATGAACGGTGCGGGCAACCGCTTTGGCGTGTTTGATGCGCGCAAGGATCCCGGCTTCCGCCTGTCCGATGAGCAGACGATAGAGATCGCAAAGCCAGGCGGCGCGATTATGGGCGAAAAAGGCGCGGACCAGATTGTTATCCTGCGCGCGCCGAAATCACCGGACGCCAATATTTTCATGGAAATCCGCAACCAAAAAGGGTTCGAAGTCGATGCCTGCGGGAATGCGACGCGCACGACGGCTTGGCTTCATATGCGCGATAGCGGTACAGACACTTGCGTCGTCGAGACGAATGACGGGCTGCTCTATTGCACCCGCGCAGGCGAGTTCGAAATCGCGGTTGATATGGGCGAACCGAAACTCGACTGGACGCAAATCCCGCTGGAAGAATCCATGCATACGCATCATATCGACGTGAAAATCGGCCCGATAGATAATCCGGTCCTGAGCAACCCCGGCGCGGTCAGTATGGGCAATCCGCATTGCGTCTTTTTCGTCGAGGATTTCACGACCGTAAAACCGGACCTCGCCGGCCCCATGATCGAATTCCACCCCCTGTTCCCCGAACAAGCCAATGTCGGTTTTGCCAAAGTCCTCGCAGATGACCGCATCCGCCTGAAAGTCTGGGAACGCGGCGTCGGCATGACCCTGGCCTGCGGCACGGGCGCCTGTGCGGCGGTCGTCGCGGCCCACCGCCAGAAACGCACGGGACGCGATGTCACAGTAGAGGTCGATGGCGGCGTGTTGCACATTGAATGGCGGGAAAGTGACGGCCACGTGATCATGACCGGGCCTGTGGAATTGGAAAGTGAGGGGACGGTTTAATGGCGCTGTCACCCCGCACGTAACGCAGTGGAGATGCGGGGCCTATTGCCTATATGATGCACTCTGCGTTCTGCAAACGTTAGGTCCCGCATCAGCGCCCTTCGGGCTTGTGCGGGATGACATCTGCAATTAATTATTTCTGTGAAATTAACTCACCCCATCCCGCCAGACCCCGCCGCGAACATATCCGCTTTGGCGGGTATCCGCCCAAACGCAATCTTCACGCCGTCATAGCCGCCGGGTAAGTCGTCCGGTGCGCCGAGTTTCAGGACTGATTTTTCATATTTCTGGTTTAGCGCATCCATGACGTGAACGGCCTTATCCGTCCTCGGCAGATCGCGCGGGCCGGTAAACAGATCGCCGACAATCTCGTCTTCTTTAATGACACCGTGCAGCATGATGGAGACGTGCATGAAGTCCGACTCCCGCGATTTTCTCACAATCCCGTCAAAGGTCTCCGCCACAATCCGGTGCAGCGAGAAATCATCCCGTACCGCTGGAAATTCACGATCCATGGCGAGGCGCATCCCCTTCCCCGTCTTGACCGAGACCGTCAGACGCGTCGCAAAGAAGTCATCCGCCCGCAATCGCCGCGCCGCGTGGGTCGTCAGAATCCGCAGACACTCGCCCGCCTTTTTCGGGTTGCGCCAACTCCGCGCCAGCACCCGCGAATGACCGAACATGGAACGCTTGGTGGCGGGTCGTTCCGTGTGTTCCCCGTGCAGCGCCCGCCAGAGCCGTTCGCCCTCGACACTACCCCAAATACGACGCACTTGTTTCGGCTGTAGATTTAGCAGCCCCTCCGTCGTCGTCACGCCCGCCCGCCGCAACCGCACGAGCATCCCCCGCGCCACGCCGGGAATATCTTTTAACTCTATCCCGTGGAGGCGGTCGGGCATTTCGCGTGGATGGAACACGACGAGGCCGTCCGGTTTATTCGCTTCCGCCGCGATTTTGGCGAGCAGCCCCGTCTGTGCAATCCCAAAACTCGCCGTGACAAGGGGACCGAGCGCCTCGGCCAAATCCGCCTTGATCGCCTTCACCAGCGCGACCGCATCGGAAATCCGCATCCGTTTTAGATCGATCGACATCTCGTCCACGGACCAGGCCTTCTCGACGGGGACGTGGCGTTCTATGACCTCAATGATCGTGTGGTGTTTGCGGATATAAACATCATGCCGCGCGTGGCGGAAGACGATGTCGGGGCAGAGCGCCTCGGCCTCCGCCCGTTTCATCCCCCGCTTCACACCCGCCGCCTTGGACTGATAACAGCACGCAATCACCCCTGAATAAGGCGTCGGCGTGGGGCAAACAGCCACCGGCAAGTTGTGCAGCGCAGGGTCGGATTGCTTCTCCACATGGGCAAAAAAACTGTCAAAATCCAGAAACATGGACCAGTTACGTTTAGGCTCGGTCGCCATCAGAGGCGGAAATTGGGACGGTGTGTTCATACGAGAACGAAAGCAGAACAAACAAGGAGAGTCGAGCGAGTGGGGGATTTAGCCTGTGGATAAGACTATATTCCTATATCTTTAATTTAACGAAAGCCCGCCTAAATAATGAACTTTTCTAAATGCACGCTATACACATATTTAACATTTCGATTAACCTCACCGTTTTACGGCTATTTAAATATTAAATGCTAGTTTTTGAACGTGTCTCGCTTTGTGAAATCTTTAACTATATTGATTGGTTTATTTTTACATTTAACGGTAAGTTTTGTCGCACAAGCAGGAACGACTGACAGTGAATTAACGCTCGCACAAGCTCAATTCCAAAAAGGCAGTCAATATTATTACGGACGCGGTGTCGAAAAGAATCTGGATCAAGCTCTTTTTTGGTACTTAAAATCTGCTGAAAAAGGTCATGCGAAATCTGAGCTCGCCGTCGCTCAAGTTCTGGCTTTTGGCGATCGTAAAAAGCCCAGATATCAGGACGCCTTACCTTGGTTGATAAAAGCCCAAGGTCCACATACCAGCCCTCAAATTAGTGGCATGGAAAAAGCGGAAGCGTCCGCCACTAAAAATTTAAAATGGTTATGTCGAAAAGGTCTCGTTGATTTTCCAAAAGATCACGCCTTGGCAAAGGATCCAAATTGTTGGTTAAAGCGCGGAGACCGTTTGTTTCATGGGAGTTCTTCCCTCAATTATTATTTGAAGAAAGATAAGAAAAAATATTATGGCGTCATAAAAAAAGATTATGTCGCGTCACGACACTATTTGGAAAAAGCATTCTTTGCAGGCAAAACAGAAGCTGCCATCCACCTGGCAGAAATCTACAAAAAAGGTCTCGACGTCCAACCCGATTCTGAAAAATTTGATTATTTTACCAAACAAGCCGCAGAAGAGGGTCATGGAAAATCCAATTACTATCTTGCTGAACAAGCCTTGGAAGCTGGCGACAATCATGACTATGTCGAAAAGCTAAACTCTGCCGCCGCTGGTGACAGTTGGGAAGCCTCACAAAAATTAGCTTGGGCTTATTTTTATGGAGACGGCGTCAATCAAGATTATGAGAGAGCTTTCATGTATTTTTTCCTAAGAGAGCAATCCACATTTGTTAGAGAGCGAGACCCCCGGCACGGCGATACGAGACTTCCGTTTTTCAAAAATAAATTTCTTTCCGTATTTCAAACTGAAATTTCATTAGAGACTCTAGAACACGCCTATCGCCAAGCTGTGGACTTTGCGGAAGACCATAATTTCCGACAGTCAAAATTCGAGAAAATTGAGAGATCATATAATATCGCCGTAAGTGATTTTCATTACGTGAAAGAAACGGGCGGCGAATGGTATAAAAGCGACCTTCTATCCAAGCTTTCAATTTACTTTCTATTTTTTATCATGGTTTTGACGATTCGAACTGTCACAAGTGGCCTCATCAACCGAAAATAAATGGCGATTGGCACAAAATATGGGTTTCGTTACGTGACGGGCAAAGCGCAAAGCTGCTCTTGGAGTCTTGCGAAATCCGGTCTTTGATTCGCATTGGGTCGTAGACAGGATTCCGACAATTTTTTAAGAGTCGTTATGAAATCTATCCGACAGTCCTCGAGCTTCATCGTGCCCAGAATATCTTCCAGAAAACACCCAAAGGCTCGAACCTCAATAGATTCCAGCGCTTTGGCATGTGCGTGACTCAAGGACACATAATGCGAGGCCGCGCCGAAATCGCCGAGGAGGATGTCACCCGCCTCATTGACTAAAATATTATGCGCGTAGAGATCGCCGTGACAAATATCGCGGGCGCGCAAATGCACCATGATGCGCGACAGACTTTGTGCCATTTTCAAAACCTTTTCAGGGCTAAAAACCGTGTCTTTTAAGAACACATCGCGCGTGCAAGTCTCAAGGTTCGGCGGCTGGCCCAGATTGGAAAAACGCTCCTCAATTAATTCCATGACGAGGCCCATTTCTAACTCCGATATAATCGTCGCCAAAATAGGGATCAGGCCGTCCTGCACCCCCGCGGCGAGGCTAGCGGCAAACTCATCACGCGGATAACCATCGGATGTCACCGCGCCTTTAAATGTTTTGACGGCGAGAGGGCCTTGCGGATTTTCAATCGTTGTTGGCGCATTGATCCAGTCGCCCCGCGTGATGATACCCGACGCGCCCGCCCCCAATATCTCGCCCCGCGAAACGTCGTCAAAACTGACAGTAGGGAGTGCGTCATTTTCCGGAAAAGGCACGCAAAACGGATTGCCCGAAAATGCCAGCCATGCCAATTTTGGTAGGCCGAGCAACGCGCCCGGAAACGCTGTTAATTGATTGGCGGAAATACGGATCAGTTCCAGCGCATGACACTGCGCAATGGAAAGCGGCAACTCCGCCAATTGATTTCCCGCCAGCATCAGTTTTTGCAAATGCGGCAAGTCTCCAATGGAGTCCGGTAAATGCGTCAATTTATTATCCGTCAAGATAAGCCAGCGCGTCTGTTTCGGGAGCGCGTACTCTGGCAGTTGCGAAATTTTATTCGCCTTGAATCCGATCATTGAAAGCTTGGCGCATTGACTCAAAACTTTGGGAAAGACGGTGAAATCATTATTGGCGAGAAACAGGATTTTTAAGTGCGAGAGCCGCGCAAAATCATCCGGCAGAGATTTTATCTGATTGCCGGATAAATCGAGAATTTCGAGTGTGTCGGCCAGATCAAAAATCTCTCGTGGAACCTCGGTCAAGCCATCGGAAATTTTGACTTCGCGCAGACCGGCAAGGCGTCCATTTTTTAAATCATTAAGAGTGTGATGAGTCATAATCTACGCTTTCACCCCAACCACCAAATCCTGAATTGACCCATCCAGAACACTCTCGCGCCAACCGCCCAATTCTATCCCCTCAATCTCCAACCCCAATCGCGCATAGAGCGCCTCGACCCAATCGCGGTTAAACGCCAATGCAGCTTCCGGGTTTTCGGGCAGGGTCGTCCGGCTAACCGCGTCGACCTCGGCGTGGAAATCCATGATGGGATTTAATTTCGGCGCCTCATCCCACAGGAACCATGTGATGAGGGCTTTGCCGCCTGGCTTCAATACCCGCGCAATTTCCGAAAGATAATTTTCCACATCATTCGCGAACATATGGGTGAAGACGGAGGTCAGGAAGACGAAGTCGAACCTGCCATCTGCATAGGGAAAAACGTAATCTTTCGCCGCGACCGCACCATACGGATTGTACCGCGCATTGAAAACATCGGCATGGTCAAAGGTGAAATTCGGCACATCCGCATAATGCTCCCGGCACCAGTCAATGCCCGTCCGCTCAATATCAAACCCGGTATAGGACCCGCCGTCCAATTCCCCCACCAAAGGCCGCGCCATCCGCCCCTGCCCGCAACCCACGTCCAGAATATCCATATCGGGTGTCAGGCCGTGCTGACGAAACCGCGCCCGAAAACTCTCGCCGACTTTCGCAAAATCCCCGCCCCCGATCAGCGTATCACGTCGCGGCGGAATGCGCGGGTCTTTAATCGGGTCAACCAGATCATGCAGGGCATGACCGACACGCTTAATCGCGATGCGCGCGGAGACGGGCAGAATGGCTTTTAGAAATCGTTTCATTAGAATTTCAATAGAGGTCAAACTCTGTCTTGCAATGCCTAATCAAAGATCGAAAACGGTCATCCATTCAGAGGCTCCGACACGATATCCTCGAACATCACAAAGATGCCGTATAATTGCCCTCATATGACCTGCACCAAAAACAATCGCTATATCATTTTTTTTATTCAATGAGACTGAGAGCTCGTTATCCAATTTCTTTAAGAGTTCCAAATCTCGCCAGTGCAAAATCATATCATTCATCTCATAACTCTGAGGGGTCGACCATAAAATATCCTCTCTTGATTTGAGAACATCCATGTTCATCGCCTTTGCAATCTTCTCCCGTGTTCCAAAGAAGCGCATATAGAAACCGAATAGAGGCGAGAGGAAAAACGCCTCAACTTTCAACCGAAAAGATAGGGCGGCCCATTTTCTATCGAATTCACAAGGGTCCACATCTATATTAATTATATCTCCCGACATATCGGAAGACTTGATTTTCGATTGCAACACAAGATTGAGTTTAGGGTTCTTGACCGCAAATCTGTAACTTGAAGTCAACCGAAGTACTTTTCGGGACCTGACGCCTTCAACGCAAATAGTTTCACATTTCTGAAGCTTTGATTTCACATCATCGTAGAATGATTGCTGCGCCAAATGAACCA
Organism: Litorimonas sp. WD9-15; assembly: GCF_050271975.1. NCBI lineage: Bacteria > Pseudomonadati > Pseudomonadota > Alphaproteobacteria > Maricaulales > Robiginitomaculaceae > Litorimonas > Litorimonas sp. WD9-15. Next base: position 1,013,325 of record NZ_CP189850.1, on the reverse strand, counting down.
TCGGAAACAGATGTATTTGTGGCGCTCCGAGGTCATTTACCATCACTCGATAAGCACTTCTCAAGCCGAATGAAGAATGTTCCAAAATTTGCACATTATAGAGATGTGAACCGAAAGGCTTGAATGCAAGATAGCAGATCGAACAATCGACACGACTTGACCCAACACCGCTTTGCCACCACTTAGCGGGAATGTCTGAAACCCCTGACATATCAAAGACGAAAGTCGTCACATTAGGCTGTCGCCTGAACGCCTATGAGTCTGATGTCATCGCGGCGAATGCCCGCGACGCAGGTGAAAGTGCAGCGGTTGTGATTAATACCTGCGCCGTGACAAATGACGCCGTGGCGGAAAGCCGCCGTCAGGTCCGCAAAGCCGCGCGCGAAAACCCTGAGGCTCGGATTATCGTGACGGGCTGTGCCGCGCAGATCGACCCGACCATGTTCGCCGATATGGCGGAAGTTCACCAAGTCCTCGGCAATCAAGAGAAGATGAACCCGCTCTCTTTCGGCCCGGATGCGCCGATGGAGCGCATTCGCGTAAACGATATTATGAGCGTCCGCGAAACCGCGCCCCAATTTATGGGCAGCGAGAATGCGCTTCCCATAAAAAGCCAATCGCGCAGCCGCGCCTTTCTGCAAGTCCAGAATGGCTGCGACCATCGTTGTACCTTCTGCATCATTCCCTATGGGCGCGGAAATTCGCGCTCCGTCCCGGCGGGCGAGATTGTTGGGTCTGTGAAATCCTTGGTCCGGCAGGGTTATAATGAAGTCGTGCTGACGGGTGTGGACCTGTCGAGTTGGGGCGGAGATCTGCCCGGCACGCCGCCGCTGGGCGATGTGGTCAGGCGGATATTGAAATTGGTGCCGGACCTACCGCGCCTACGTCTGTCCTCCATCGATCCGGCGGAAGTGGATGACGTGCTCTTTGATTTACTGGTCACGGATAAACGGATGAGCCCCTATCTCCACCTCTCCCTGCAATCGGGGGATGATATGATTTTAAAAAGGATGAAACGCCGCCATTCCCGCGCCGATGCAGTGGCGTTGTGCCAGCGTCTGAAAGCCGCGCGGCCGGAATTTACATTCGGCGCGGATATCATTGCAGGCTTCCCGACCGAGGATGACGCGATGTTCGAAAACTCCGTTTCCGTGGTTTCGGAGATCGGTATTCCGTGGCTCCACGTCTTTCCCTATTCCGCGCGACAAGGCACGCCCGCTGCAAAAATTTCGCCTGTTGACGGCAATATCGTCAAAGCCCGCGCGAAGCTTCTGCGTGAGGCGGGCGCAGCAGAAAAAGCGGCGCATTTGCAAACGCGCATTGGCGATGAGGACGAAGCTCTATTCGAAGAAACAGGTCTAGGTCGCCTCCCCGATTTCTCGATGGTGAAGGTGGACAATCCAGCCGAAGCAGGTAGCTTGGCGCGTGTCCGCATCACGGGCGCGACGGATACGCAATTAATTGGAACTTTGATCTAAATGGCTGAAAAGAAAAAAGGCTTTCTGAGCAAGCTCGGGTTCAAGTCCAAAGCGGATAAACTTGCCGAAGAAGCGGCAGCCAAAGCGGCGGCGCAGCAGCGCGTCGATGAACAAATGGCCGCGCGCATGGCCGCGATTAACGCGGCCGCCCTCGCCTCTGCCCGGAAACAGGACGAGGCGTCCCAGGGACTCTCAGCCGAAGAAGTCGCGGCAAAAGAGCTTGAGGAAAAACGCCTCGCCGAAATCCAAGCCGCCCGCGACGTCGCCCGGGCCAAACAGTTGGCCGAAGAGCGGGCGCGTAAGGATGAAGAGGCCGCTGCCGCGAAAGCCCGCGCCGAGGAAGAGGCCCGCCTCCGCGAGGAAGCTGAGGCTGCGCGTCTCGCCGAAGAAGAACGGCTAGCGGCGGAAGCCAAAGCTAAACGCGCGGCCGAAGATCAAGCCCGTCGCGAAGCGGAAGCCGCAGAAGCTGCTCGTATCAAAGCCGAGGAAGAAGCCGCCCTCGCCAAGGCGAAAGACGAGGCGGAAGCCGCCGCGCTGAAAGCGAAGCAAGAGGCTGAGGCGAATGTCCGCAAGGAGGCCCGCCTTGCTGAAGAGGCCAAACGCGAAGCAGAAGAAACAGCGCGCCTTGAAGCGGAACGTCTTGAACGCGAACGGTTGGAAGCGGAGCGCATAGAGGCCGAAAAACTCGCCGCAGAAAAAGCCGAGTCCGAACGTCTGAAACGCGAAGCCGAAGAAGCCGAACGCCGCGCCCGCATCGCCGAAGAACGCGCCGCCCGCGAGATCGCCGAACGCGAAGCCGCCGAGCAAGCCGAAAGAAATCGCGCCGCCAAACGCGCAGAAGCCGGCCTGCCCGAATTAAAAGCCGAGCCTGAACCACTGGCCGAAGGCGGGTTTATGAACCGCATCTCGGCGGGTCTACGGAAATCCACGACGCGCATGTCCGACCAGATGGGTGCGGCCTTTACGAAGCGCACTTTGGACGAAGCCGCGATTGAGGAATTGGAAGATATCCTCATCATGTCAGATCTCGGCTACGGGGTCACAGCGCAGGTGACGGATCGTTTGCGCGAAACGAAATTTGATAAACAGGTCACGGATTTGGAAATTAAAATCGCCCTCGCCGATGTGATTTCCGATATCCTGACCCCATTGGAACGGCCCATCGTCTTCGGCATGGCCAAGCCGCAGATCATGCTGTTTGTCGGGGTGAATGGTTCGGGCAAAACGACGACGCTCGGCAAAATCGCCAAGAGCTATACGGATAAAGGTAAGAAGGTTCTCATCGCGGCGGGCGATACATTCCGCGCGGCGGCAGTCGAACAGCTCACCGTTTGGGGCGAACGCGCGGGCGCACCCGTTATGTCTTCGGGACAGGGCACGGACGCGGCGGGGCTCGTCTTTGACGCCATGAAACGCGCCAAGAACGAAGACTTTGACATCCTGATGATCGACACGGCGGGACGGTTACAGAATCGCTCGGAACTCATGGAAGAATTAAATAAAATCATCCGCGTCATCCGCAAACAAGACGCCACCGCACCGCACCATTCCATCCTCGTCCTCGACGCGACGGTTGGACAGAATGCACTGACGCAGACAGAAGCTTTCCGCGACACGGCGGATGTGACGGGATTGATTATGACCAAGCTGGACGGCACAGCGAAAGGCGGCGTGCTGGTCGCGCTCTCAGACAAATACGCCCTGCCCATCCATCATATTGGCATCGGTGAACGGATCGAGGATTTAGAGAATTTCAGCGCCCCGGTCTTCGCGGCAGCGCTGTCCGGCGTAGCGGATGCTTTGAACTGATGGCTTTTCGGTTCACAACAGCTACCCTCTTTGCGCTTTTAACTGCGCTTTCATATGCTTTTGTCGCAGCCCATCACTCGGAGACATTCACATATATTAAAAAACCGCTTCCCAATGTCCCTGAAAGCGCGATGAGAAGTGGATATTGTTGCATGCTCTACGACATCGATAGAGATGGCCGAACACAGAACGTAGAGGCGACTTATTGTACAGATGAAGTCTATCGCCAAGAGTCTATCCGGACATTATCGTCATGGGTCTATGATAAAAAACGGCAAGACGGGACTCCTGTGGCGGCTTATAATATTACAGCCAGCATTGCTTACCGTATCGAAGATATGATGGGTGTGCCAATCTCCGGACCTCATGAATTTATGACGCCCTTATCGAATGGGGAATATTATATGGAACGGATTTGTTCGCCCTTGATTGGTTAAGTTAAAAATATCATTTAATTGATTTCAATCTTGGGAAGTCCGCGCGGGTTTTTCAGGCGGTTGAGGGTTGAACTTACGGTTAGAGGTTAAACTTACGGGTGAGAGCCTGTTGAACAGACCCACGCGGTGTTGAGCGTTTCCTTTAACCGTGTGAACCACATTCAAACCCGTCGTCAGTCGAGTTTCAAATCTGAACGGACCACCGAAACTTTCGATGATATTTGCCCGTCCCCCTCGCGACCGGACCGGTTTGCAACCCGGTCGTCCCTTGAGGAGAACAGCGTGAGTTTAAGCGTTGTTTTTCGGGGTGGGGATTATTCTCTTAGTTATTCAATTAGCGCATTGAATTTATTGATGAGTCGCAGACACATAAATGCGGATATAGTTTTGTGATTATTTTCAAACCGTCATTACCGGGCTTGTCCCGATAATGACGGAAGAGAGATAGTTTTATCTCCGCTTTCGGTGCGGGGCACGGCGTTGATAGGCGGGGTGGTTTTCTGTGCCGTAATAGCCCGTCGTTGCATCTGCTTGTGATGAAGAAATCACCTCTGTCGATACATCAACGTTATGTGTTGACGAGGTGGAATAATGCCCGCTGGTATAGCTGCCACTCGAATAACCGGACGTATTCGACACGCGTCCCGTTCCGGGCTGACACAATACCCGCCGCCATTCATAGCGTTCCGGCGAAATCAGGTTTCGCGTTTGAACATCGCCATATTCGGCGGGGACATTGACTTCATAGGCTTCAGCCGGACGGACGAGATCTTCCACCGTTACATTCGTATACTCCGCAGGGACTAGGATTTCCCGCACACCGCCGGGATCCGCCAGCACCTGCTTCGTGATCGAGCGGGTCTGTGCGGGAATCGGCGTGCGGATAACGCGAGACGGCGCGCTCATGACGCGGCGAGTCGTTGTGACGGAGGTGCCCGGTTCTTCGACGAGACACCAGATCTCGCAGCCCGGACCGCATGTGTCGCCGCCCTGCTGCGTCGTGGCGTAACTGCCACCGCGATAGCCGGAGCTGTCCCGCAAGCGCCCATCCGCCGTCGAGCGAATGATATAACCCTGCCGTTGCAGCTCCGCAGGATTGCCACGTTTCCAGACGAGATGCGGCGCACCCGTTTGCAGGCGTTCCGTCACGGTCGAAAATTGCGGCGCACTGACCGAGAGACGGTCATGTGCAGGACGCGTGACGATCTGTTCCGTACGGGTGGTATAGCGCGGTTGGCGGACCTCATAGCGGACACTTGGTTCCTTCGTCATGATTGTTTCCTGCCGCGCCTGAAGCTGGGGTTCAGTCACCTCTAACCGCGCATGTGCTTCGCTTTTGATGACGGTCTGCGTCCCCGTCGAATATTGCGCGGGAATACGGACCTGCGCGTAACATTCACCGGGATTGGCGACGGGCGGCAGGGCTTCGGGAAAGGCGGGATTACCCGCAAAGGCCGACGTCGCCGTCCCCGCTATGATGAGAGCCAAAATAGGGCTTAGCTGACGCATGGGACACTCCGGTTCAGGATAAAAGGCGTTTTCGGATAAGATGAAAAAGGATGACGGCCAGAAGCACGCCAAGAGCATTGGCGATGGCGTCGGCGACCGAGCCCGTCCGTCCCAGCCCCATAAAATGTTGTGCGAACTCTAAAACGATTCCTAAACTGATAAATCCAACGACGACCCACCCGCCCCAAAGGCGCGGCCAGCCGAGACGCGTCAGTCCCGCGAGCACACCATAAGAGAAGAGATGCAGGACCTTGTCGACATGTGGTGTGCCACCCGTCGAAAAGCTGGGGCGCAGGCTCATGTAAATCACGACAAGCGTGGCGAGGATCGAGAGAATCTGGATGAGTCGGGTCATGGGCCCCGCTATAGGCGGGACAAGCGGGCGCGGCGATGACCAAATCACGATCATTTTTGGTCGGCCCACGCCGGATATCTGTCCCACAACAGCACATATTATGATTAAGCAGGTGTAAATGTGGCGGGAATATGGCAAATACCCGAATGAAGGGCCGCATTATGGCCAAATTCGGGCTTAGACACGCCCCATAGTTTTGACGGATTCTCCCATGGACACACTTGACCCCAAAGACGTTGCGAATGAGCTGGATGGTTGGACCGGCGGCGATGATTTCATCACTAAAGTTTTCCAATTCGAAGATTTTGCGGAAGCCTTTGGTTTTATGACGCGCATCGCGATTATCGCGGAAAAAATGGATCATCATCCCGAATGGTATAATGTTTACAACCGTGTCGACGTGACCCTGACGACCCATGATGCGGGCGGTGTGACGGAAAAAGATGTTACGCTGGCCAATGCCATGGAAAAGGCTACGTCATGAAGCCAGCCCTAGTTTTCGCATTGCTTTTGGGCACGGCCACACCTGCACTCGCGCAAAGCAACATCTCCATCATGCCCGTCTGTCCGGGCGGGGCGGTTATCGAATTGGACGGTCAACCTGCCTGTGCAAAGGAAGACACGCTGGCGCTGCTAATCTCTGATTTTGAAGCCTCCGAACTTGAATTCGACATTTACCGCCGCGGGCAGGAGGGCGACAGAGCCGCCCTTCGCCTGCTGCCGGATAATTCACCCGAAGCGGCGGCGGAGGCGGATGAACGTCGCACCCGCTTCCTCTCCCGCCATGCCGCGCTGTCGACCGTTCCGATGACGGATGCGGACCGGATGAATTATGATCTGCTCGGCTTTGTCCTCACGCAGCGTCAACGCCTCGCGCCATTTGATGCAGCACGCATTCCATTTATGAATGATAGCGGGTTTTTCAACGAACTCTCTTTTGTCGTCCGTCAGACGGATTTCAAAACGGTTGAAGATTATGAAGCCTATGCGTCCCGCCTGACCCGCCTGCCGCGTTTCTTCGGGCAGGCGCAGGAAAATATGCGGCGCGGGATACGCGACGGATTTACGGCCAGCGATATTATCTTGCCAGGCATCCAAGAGATGATCGACGACATGGCGGAAAGTACGCCGGAGAGCCACCCGCTCTACGCGCCGTTCAAATCCTTCCCCGAAGACATGGCTGAAGCCGATCAAGCCCGCCTGCGCGGATTGGGCAGAGCAGCCCTCGAATCCGCAGCCATTCCCGCCTATCGCGATCTGGCGAAATTTATGCGTGATGAATATGCGACCGCCGCACGTCAAACGGCAGGCCTCGGCGATAGCGAGACGGAACGCGAATACTACCGCGCCCTCACACGGTATTTCACGACATTGGATATGTCCCCGGACGAGGTTCACGAACTGGGCCTGCGCGAAGTTGCGCGCATTCGGGCCGAGATGGACGGCATCATCGCGGAGACGGAATTTGACGGAACCTTTACGGAATTCCTGAATTTCCTGCGCACCGATCCCCAATTTTACGCAACGACGCGCAAAGAGCTGCTGATGCATGCGAGCTATTTGGCGAAGAAGCTGGACGGGAAGATGCCGGAATATTTCGCGACCCTGCCGCGCCTGTCCTACGGCGTCATTCCCGTGCCGAAAGAGATCGAGAAGACCTATACCACCGGCCGTTATTTTGGCGGAAATCCGGATCGCGGACAGGCCGGCAATTATGTCGTGAACACCTATAACCTGCCGCAACGCCCGCTTTATAACCTCCCTGCCCTGACCGCGCATGAGGGCGTGCCGGGACACCATATGCAAATCGCGATTGGGCAGGAACTCAAAGGCCTTCCGAAATTCCGCCAGAGCCTTTATCCCAATGCCTTTGGCGAGGGTTGGGGACTCTATGCCGAGAAACTCGCCGGAGAGATGGGCATATACGAGACACCTTATGAGCGGTTCGGGCAGTTATCTTATGAGATGTGGCGCGCTTGCCGCCTTGTTGTCGATACGGGTCTGCATTGGAAAGGCTGGACGCGGGAGGAGGCAGAACAGTGTTTCCTGGAGAACTCCGCCCTCGCTCCGCATAATATCAAGACGGAAGTCGAGCGCTATATTTCATGGCCCGGACAGGCGCTGGCCTATAAAATCGGCGAGCTGAAAATTCTGGAATTACGCGACAAAGCCAAAACGGAATTAGGCTCGGATTTCGACATTCGCCGCTTCCACGATGCCGTCCTGGAAAATGGGGGCATTCCACTGGATATGTTGGAAGAGCGGATTAATCGCTTTATTTTTTCCGAACGGCAACGAATTTCGGAAAGCGCCAACCCGGTCAATGCGCCGCCGCTTTAGCCCCAATTGAAAATGCCCACCGAAAGACGACCTCAAAAGGTCGGTTTCGGCAGGCATTGTCAGCCCCCATTATCTGGGTAGGTTAGAAGCGGTAGCGTCCGCGTATTGTCACTGGAATTGTGACACGACCCTGATTGTTATTCAGTCCGCCCAGTGCCGTTCCCGGCGCCAGCAGGCTGTTATCCGACTTTAATCCGCCCTGAAAACGGACACCCGTTTCCAAACCAATTGTTGTGTAACGCGCGACGGGCGTTTCCAGGCCGACGAGCGCGGCACCAGTTGGCACCCAGCTATCTTCGTAAAATCCGAAAGAGCCACCGTTAATATCGCGGTCGCCATTGCGGGCATTATCGACGGAGATGTCACCGACGCGAGACACACCTGCGCGAGCCTCTACATAAGGACGCACACTGTCGAGGATGATACCATTTGTAGGTTGGAAATATTGACGCAATCCGATTTCAGCACCAAAGGCTTCATAGTCGCTGAGTGAGCCCGTAATGGCCCGGCCATTGATGGAGCCGAAGTTCTGCACACCATCGCTATCGGCTTGCTCATAATGACCCAGCAAGCTGACCTTTGTATTCGGCGCTAGTGCATAAGACCCGCCAAGTTCGGCGCGGACGCCCGTATCATAAGCATCACCAAAAGAGATTGAGTCAAATTCCGTACCTTCCAAATTATTTGAGCGGCTGGCTGTTACGATATTATTCCCGGCCGCAAATGACGGACCAATGCCGCCTTCGAGGTTCCAACGGGCCAAACAATTGCCGGAATGGCAGCGTTTATCCGGTGTGTGCGCCGCAGGCTGGCCGTAATAACCGGTTTGCGGATTATAATTTGTGTGGTCTTTTTTTCCGCCGAGGCCGAGGAAAGAACATCCCGACAATGCGATGGCGGCGGCGCCGAGCATGAGAATACGCATAGTATCATCCTGTATGTTCCGGATTGGCACAATCGCCTATTTGTTCCGGTATCTTGCAGGATGAGGGTGCAAAGCAGAGGCCAGTTTTTGAAAACACTCCCCTAAAACGAGAAAACCCGACCGCGAAGGCCGGGCTTTGAAACTTTATCTTTGGATTTGCTTAGAAAGCAACCCGTCCGCGGAGGCTGACCGGAATGGAAATCCGGTCTTCTGCTGCCGGGTCATTCGCTTTCAGGTTATCGCGCCAACGAATGCCGGTTTCGACACCAATCGCGGCACGCGGACCTACAGCCATTTCCGCACCGATGACACCTGCCGCCGTTGGACGCCATCCACTATCGATGAATTGCTGCTCATTAAAGAGGTCACCATTATCATCATATGTCTGGGTCAGTGTGACCGCGTCATTATAGGCAAAACCTGCAGACGCACCGACATAAGGACGAAGCGCATAGCTGTTGCCAACATATTGACGAACACCGGCTTCGAGCGTGTATTGCTCAAGATCGCTGAACTCACCGCTGAGTGTGCGCTCTGTTGCGCCGACATCCGGTGTGAACGTACCCGCCGCATCATATGTACCTGATGTAAAGGATCCTGTTGAAACAGACTGTCCTTCTTTTTTTGAATATCCTGCAGTCGCCAAGAGCGTTGTGTTGCGGGAAATATCATAGCTTGTCCCGCCGCCGATTGTGAACCCGTCTCCAAATGCGTCAGAATAGCTGATGGCATCAATTGCACCGGCTTCGCCGCCACCTCCGTCAGCCGGCCCAGCCTCTTTTCCACCGAAAAGGTCACCGTCAATATCAAATTCTGAACCGCCAAAGACTTCAAAGCCAAAGGGCATAGCACCTGACCCACCGCGCAGTTGCGTGCCACAAGGGACTGAGCCCGGACCACAAGGCGCCGCGCCGTAACCGGCTTGGCCACCATAAGCTGCAACACCGTAAGGCTGCGGCACGTAAATCGGTGCGCCCTGAATATTTTGAACATATTGACCGTTGATATATTGGCCATTGGAAAGCTGTGTTCCGACAACATTTTGTCCGTAGGCCGCGGCACCGTAAGGGGCAGCCGCACCAAGTGTTGTCACACCTGCGCCGTAACCTGAGTTAATCGCGCCCGGGCCAAACTCGCCGCCAATTCCCTGTGCGGAAAGACCCGCACTGACATTTTGACCGTAACCTGCGCCTGCCGGACCATATCCTGCGACGCCTGCAAAAGGATCAACGCCATACCCGGCCTGTTGACCGTAACCCGCCTGACCAAATCCAGCTTGGCCGTATCCTGCATGACCATGACCGGCATGTCCGCCGTAACCCGCTTGCCCGGTGGCGCATCCCGCGCCGTAACCCTGTGCCTGATAGGCTTGACCGTAACCTTGTTGACCATAGGCCTGTGTCGGTCCACATCCGGCACCGTAGGCGCCATTTGCCGCACCGTAGCCCGCATGGTGTTTCTGTCCGCCCATTCCAAGCCAGGAACAACCCGACAATAATACCGCTGATAATGCGCAAGCTGCAAGCCTCATGTCGGCCTCCTTCATTTTGAACCTTCGTCCTCTTGTCTCAACTTAAAACAGAGGATGCTTAAAAAACCGTTCCCAAACCGGAAACAAAACCTTAACAAAACCAAGTCTTTGCTTGGTTAATGAACCCAAACCCTAAAAATTGACCGATCCGCGCAATGTGAACGGGATGGAGATATTCGCATCGCCCTTTTCGCCGGAGATTGTTTCCCCCGCCGCATTGGTGAAATCTGCATATTCTCGCGCGCCCTGAACCCGGACACCTGTTTCCGCCGCGAGCGCGAAGCCCGGAGTCAATTGCCATTCGGCCCCAACATTTAACTGACCCTGTGGAATCCATTGTGAGTCATAAAGGCGGGTCGAATTTGCCGGTGTCGGAACGGTGTAGAAATGTTCAGCGTCACCCGTTTCTTCAAATGTGCGCTGATAAAAAGCTTGCGATTGTCCGACCGTAACATCAACCGCGCTGACATGAGACGCCCCGACGGCACCGCCGATAAAGGGCGTGACCGTGCGGAAGCCTTCAGACTGTACGAATGGCTTCAGGTAATGGCGGGCACCGATTTCGACATCATATTGTCTGAGGTCGGAGAAATCATAAGTGAACCGCGCAATTTCATTATTAGGAATAAAAGTTACATTTCGGATCGGACCGCCACTTGGCACAAATGCACCCGGCACAGGGTCACCCTCAGCATTGAGGACCGGCGAGTAATTCTGTATAATGTCTTCTTGATACAGCGTTGCAGTCACAGTCGCACCATCGCCAGAATTACCTTCTGCGTGAGTATATCCACCATTCACGAAAACAGTTGTGTTCTTACCGGCGACATATTCCAATCCGGCTTTCAGGCTGGCCGGTGTTGACCAAACATCATCAAAAGAAACTGTCGGGCGTGTGCTGGATTCAAATGTATTTGGCGCAAAGATATTTGCGGCATCCAGTTCATTTGCAGTAAAACGGGTCGTGACGATCTGGCCCTCGGCCTGAGAACCCGTAACACGGCCTTCATTATAAACTTGAGGATTATATCCGTTACGCGGGTCGAGATCGTCCCTGACGCCATAATCAAGCAGGTTGCCGGAGACACTTTTCTCGACACCGAGAGACAGTGAACCGCGCAGTTTTGGCTTTTTCAGCTTGGGCCCTGTCTGATAATGTTGCGTCTGGCCGTGCGCTTGCCCGACTGCCGTGCCATATGATCCATCCGCATATTGCGGTTGGCCATATTGCGGTTGTTGCGGAAAACCATTGGTGGAGCGGTATTGACCCGCCCCGTACTGACCTTGCGGCGCAGTCGCGAGGGTGACTTGCTCCGGACGGCAACCTTGCGGGATTTGTTGGCGCGGGGAAAAGACCTGACAGCGATTGGCCACGTTATGTGAGCCATATTGACCGTGATGCGCCGCTTTCTGCTTGGCATAAGGATTTTCATATTTTCCCGGCTTACCCGTGATAAAAGAACACCCTGACAGTAAAACCGCAGACAAAGCAGCAGAAGCAGCAACAGAATACAGACGCATATCGTCCCCCGAAAGCAAACCCAGATTTGGGCACGGGACGCACTCGCCCCGTCATGGTTAATAGGGGTGTGAATGATTTTGCTTAACAACCCGTTTAGGCGGGAGATTTTCGTGAGATTTTCCCTAGAGGAGTGTTTTCACCGCCTCTGGCGGGCGTCCAATGATGGCCCGCTCACCATCACTGACAATGGGACGTTCGATCAATTTCGGATGTTTGGACATGGCTTTGAGCAGGGCGTCAGACGCATTGACGGCCTTTAAGCCCAGCTCTTTATATATCGCTTCGCCCCTCCGCATCAGCGCGCGAGGATCGTCGAGACCTAATTGGTTCAGCATTCCCGTGATCTCTGCTGCCGTTGGCACATCGTCTAGATATTTACGAATTTCGACAGGTTTGCCAGCCGCTTCTATGAGGGCCAGCGTTTGTCGGGATTTCGAACAGCGGGGATTATGCCAGATCGTCAACATGGGAGATCCTCTCTTTTGCGGGTTGCCAGAGTGCGCGTGTAACGCCAAATGGGTCCCGTGACCACAGCCAGCCCAAAAGTCCTGCTCATCAGTTCCACCGTCGCCAGTTCGCGCGTCGGCGCAACAGCGGCCGGCTTTTGCTTGCAGCGATTGGGCGTGGAGACGGTTGTGCTGCCCACGACGCTAATGGGGCGGCATCCTGGATGGGGTGCGCCCGGTGGTGGGGCAGTGGAGACTGAACGTCTGCGCAAGATGTGGCATGCCATCCGCAAACAGGACCTGCATTTTGACGGTGTCCTGACGGGATATATGGGCGAAGTCGGACATATTGATCTGGCGGCAGATATTATTCGCGACATCCGTGCGAAAAATCCGGCGGTCAAAATCTGGGTCGATCCTGTTATGGGCGATCACGGAAACCTCTATATTCCCGAACACCGTGCGGCGGCCATTCGGGACGCCCTCGTCCCCCTCGCGGATTGTATTACGCCAAACCTCTGGGAGCTGTCTTGGCTGTCCGGTCAGGTATTAGACACGCCACAGAATATTCGAAAAGCGGCATCGGCTTATGGCTCTGTCCTCATCACCTCTGTGCCGGATGGAGAGGACATTGGCGCAGCTTGGGAGTCACCAGAGGATGCGCTCATCTGCTCGCACGAGAAATTCGCCTCTGTGCCGCATGGTGGCGGGGACAGTCTCGGCGCGATCTTACTGGCCCATCATTTGCGCGGGTTGGACGCACGGACGGCTCTCAGTGCAGCTGTCGGTTCAATCTTCGATATTATGCGCGCCGCCAATGAAGCGGATGCGGGCGAGCTGCCACTCGTGCGCTGCCAAGGGGCGCTCATCGCGCCGCAAGGCCTAGACGTGAAGGACTACATATAATGACCGATTATCCCTTGAGCGGCCAATTACCAGATCAATTCAGCTCCTTGCGGACGACGATTGATACGAACTTCACAGAACATGAGGAGTTGGGTTTTCAATTCTGCGTCATGCAACATGGCCGCACGCTTATTGATATTCAGGCGGGTTGGACCGACCGCCAAAAATCCGCACCCGTCGATGAAGACACGCTCTTCGCCGTCTTCTCCTCCGGCAAAGCCGTCGCCGCGCTCGTCATCGCGTGGCTCGTAGAAGAAGATAAAATCGGCTATGACCAATTGGTCGAGACGATCTGGCCGGAATTCGCGCAGGCCGGAAAAACCGGCCTGACCATTGGTCAACTCATGTCGCATCAATCCGGTCTATCCGGCATCATCAATCCCGATTGGACGCCTCAGGATTGGTTCGATTGGGAGAAGACCATTCAACAATTGGAAACCCAAACGCCCCTGTTTGAACCCGGTTCTGCCTCCGGCTATCATCCTGTGACTTACGGTTTCCTCGCAGGAGAAATCGCACGCCGCGCCGACGATCAAGGCCGCACCTTGGGCCGAATCCTGCGCGAAGAGCTTTGCGACATAGCGGATGCGGATGTCTGGATTGGCCTGCCGGAAGCCGAGCATGCGCGCTGCACTCAGATGCAAAAGCCGAAAGCCATGGCCGATCTCGGTGAGATGAATGAGGCCTCCAAAGCAGCCTTCATGCAAAAATGGTCTTCCCCCGGCGGCAAAGGCACACAGGCTTGGCGTGAAGCGGAACTGGCGGGATCGAACTGTCACGCCACAGCGCGTGGTTTGGCGACGCTGATGCAGATCGGCGCGGATGGACGGTTGGCGGGCGCACCTTTCCTCAGCGAAGATATACTCGCCGCCTTCTCCAAATCGCGCATCTCCGGCCAGAATCTCGTCCTGCCTTTCGAGATCGACTTCGCGGCGGGAGTCATGCGCAATTCACCTAACTTCTTTTATGGTCCGACGGCGTCCACACTCGGCCATAGCGGTTGGGGCGGGTCGTGCCTTTTTGCCGATCCGGTCACGGGTCTGCACGGGGCTTATACAATGAACCGACAGCGCAACACGTTGCTGGGTGATATCCGCCCGCGCGCCTTGATCGACGCTGTTTACGAAAGCCTTTAGAATGAGCGCACTTGTAGAACGACTTTGGGAACTCGGTCCCACAATGGTGGAGGGCACGCCCCACGCGCAAAAAATCGGGATGAAATTCGTTGCCGTGGATAAGGGTCGGGCGACACTGTCCCTACCTTATAACACGGCCCTCATCGGGGACCCCGCAACGCGCGTTGTGGCAGGCGGTGCGGTGACAACCTTGCTGGACCAAGCCAGCGGCCTTGCCGCGATTGCAGGGTTCGACGCGCTCGGCCCCGTCGCGACACTCTCCCTGCGCATTGATTATCAGCGCCCCGCCAAACCGGGCGAAACCATAATTGCCGAAGCCATCTGCTATAAGGTCACGCGTAATGTCGCCTTTGTTCGCGCCGTCGCCCATGACGGCGATGAGGAAGATCCAGTCGCCACGGCGCAATCCTGTTTCATGGTCACGGGAAAACAATATACCGTCGAAGAAACTTACAAGGCGGGAGACAAGACATGACCCCGCGCGACGCCCAGAAGCTGGTAGAGTCCATTCCCTATGCGAAGAGCCTCGGTATTGAGGCCCGCCTCATGGGGGACGATTTTTTCCTCGTCCTGCCCTACACAGATAGTAATATCGGCAATCCCGCCCTGCCCGCGCTCCATGGCGGTGTCGTCGGTGGGTTCATGGAAGTTTGCGCGATGGCGGAATTAAAACGCCGGAGCCTTGAGCTGGGCGACCCTCATGCGAAATTCGCCAAGACCATCGGAATCAATGTCGATTACCTGCGCCGCGGGAAACCCGTCGAGACTTATGCCCGCGCCGATATTTTCAAAGAAGGCAGCCGCGTCGCCAATGTCCGCGTGCGCGCCTGGCAGGAGCGCGAAGACAAACCCATCGCGGCCCTGAGCGGGCATTTCCTCCTACCCCGTGCGGATGATAAATGACGCCAGTGATGGAGATCTGTTCACTCGAACGGTGGAACAGGCTCTGCCGACGGATGGGCCTTGCGGCAGATGCCGCAACTTATAGTGATCTGGTTGTGGCTCATGCAGAGAAACACCGCGCTTATCATACGCTCGACCATATCGCCGCCTGTCTGCGGCATTTGGATGAGGTTCGGGACCAAACCGAACGCCCGGATGAAATCGAAATGGCGCTCTGGTTTCACGACGCTATCTATAAACCGCTCTCCGGCACAAATGAAGAAGACAGCGCGGACTGGGCGGCAGACTGGCTGGCCAAACGCGGGGCGGAAGACGCGGTCATCTCGCGAATAGTAACCCATATTCTGAACACCAAAAGCCACGGCACGCCAGAATCTCTGGACGGGCAATTCATGCTCGACATAGACCTCTCCATCCTCGGCACACCTAAACATGTTTATGACCAATTCGAAAAAGACGTGCGGTTTGAATATCGCCGCGTCCCAAAATTTATCTTCCGCAAGAAACGCGCGGAGATTTTGAGCGGTTTTCTAGAGCGGAATAGGATTTATGCGACGGAATATTTTTACGAAAAGCTTGAGACTCAGGCCCGGAAAAATCTGCTGCAAGCCATCGAAATGTTGCAGCGTTAGGGAAACAAAAATTAACGCTAAGGTTTAAATTAAATTGAACGGCTTTTTGCTACTGGCGCCACATGACAAAGCTCGTGGGATTTCTGACAAATTACGTATTAATCGATTTCGAGAACGTTCAGCCCAAAAATTTGAATGTACTCAAAGGAGAACACTTCAAAATTTATTTGTTTCTAGGCGCAAAACAAACCCGCATTGATGTTCCACTCGCGACCGCCATGCACGAATTTGGACCTGAACGTGCCAGATATATTAGAGTCTCGGAAACGCGCGCCAACGCACTCGACTTTCATATGACATATTATCTGGGGCAACTCGTCACCCGTGATCCCGACGCATATTTTCATCTCATAACAAAGGATAAGGGGTTTGACCCGTTGATCGATCACTTAATGTTGGAAAATATCAATGTCCGTCGGCGCGAAGCGCTTGCTGATATTCCAATATCAAATATCAGCAAGGACGCAGATTTAGACGAAAAATTTGATGCCATTATCAAAAATCTTATAGGGCGGGGTCAGGCAAAGCCCCGTACGGAAAAGACTCTCAAAAACGTCATGCGAAATGTTTTTAAAGAGGGTTTAACTAAGACAGAAGTCAACGCGCTTTACAACAAATTGACCGCTTCAAATTATATCACATCCAGTGACAATAAAATTTCCTATTCCCTACCAAGGTAGTATATTTTGCAGCCCTAACAGCGACGCATATTGCATGACTTCATAGGCGCATTTCTTTATGCCTCTCCCATGATTGCCGCCGCCACACTCACCCGACGCAATGTCTTTAACCAATCTTGGCCAATTATGCTCGCCAATGGCGCCGCGCCGATTGTGGGTCTTGTCGACACATTGATGGTCGGTCGTTTTGTTGGGACGCAGGCTCTAGCAGGCATCGGTTTGGGCGCGGTCATTTACGGGATTGCCTATTGGGGATTTGGCTTTTTACGCATGTCGACGGCGGGCTTGGCCGCGCAGAGTGACGGGGCGGGCGCTGAGGCCGAAGTGCAGGCCCATATTCTGCGCGCTATTCCGATTGGTCTTGTCATCGGACTTCTCGTCTTCGCGCTGCAAATCCCTCTCCTGACAGGCGCATTTAAAATTTTCACCGCGAGCGCGGAAATTGAGGGCAGCGCGCGGGATTATATCATGGCGCGGCTTTGGGGGCTGCCTGCTACCCTCGGCACAATCGCACTCATGGGTTGGTTTGTCGGGATCAGTCGCGCGGGATTAGCGCTCTGGCTTCAGATCGTCCTCAATATCGTGAACATTATTCTCTCGCCAATATTTGTGATTGTCTTAGGCGGCGGTTTGGTCGGCGTAGGGCTGGCGAGTGCGGCTGCAGAATGGGCGGGTTTTGCGGCGGGCCTGTTTTTGATGATCCGCGAGGTGCGGCGGCGCGGCGGTTGGAGGCCCGGCGCGTTCACGAAGAAAGTGCTATTGGCCAGAGACGCCTTGTCGAAACTGGGTGTGGCCAATGGGAATATTTTTATCCGAACAATGGCCCTGACCGTTGGATTTAATTTCTTCGGCAATGCGGCCGCGACGGAAGGCGAGACCTTCCTCGCGGGTTATCACGTCCTGATGCAGATGATCACCATGGCCGCGCTTGTGCTGGACGGGTTTGCCCACACCGCCGAAGCCGTGACAGGGGCCGCTTATGGGGCGAAGGACAAACCGCGCTTCAAACGCGCTGTCCGGTTGACGAGCGAGTTTTCCGTCGGCTTCGCGCTCCTGATCGGCGTGTTGATTTACTTCGGCGGGCCCTATCTCATTCAATTGCTGACAACAGATCCTGCCGTGCGCGAGAGCGCCATGACCTATCTCCCCTATTGCGCCCTCGCGCCCATCATGGGCTTTGCGGCCTATCAGATGGACGGGATTTTCATCGGCACGACCCGTACCGCCGCCATGCGGAATGCGGGAATTGTCGCCGTCATTTTATATATCGCCGCGCATTATGTCGTGTACCCGATCTTCGGCGCGGCGGGCATCTGGATCGCGTTTTTATTCTATTACGTCATGCGGGCTGTGACGTTAGGCTTCGCCTATCCGGCGATCACGAGACATATGGAGGCGACTGCATGAGCATTCCTGAAGGCTATAAACCCCACTTCCGAAAATCCGCTTTCACCGATCCGTGGGAGCCGCTCTATTCCCGTATGACGCCGGACCAAATCAGTCTCGGCGCGGTCCTGCGCGAGGCGCATTGTAATTCGCGCGGGATTATTCACGGCGGATTTATCTCATCCATCGCCGATAATGCGATGGGCCTGACCTGCGCACAGATGATGAAAGCGGAGGGCCGCGAGATGAAAAGCCTCATCACCGTCAACCTCTCCGTCGACTTTACGGGCATGGCAAAGGTCGGCGAATGGATTGCGACACAAAGCGAGATGGTAAAGCTCGGCGGCAGTCTTGGCTTCGTGCAGTGTCAGTTGGTGACGGAAAAGGCGATCGTCGCCCGCGCCAATGCGACGTTTAAATTAGGTTAGGGTAGCGCGACCTTCGTCGGACGTTTTGGGTCATATATAATTCTCAATTTCTGACCACTCTTGAACCGGTTACATGCCGCGCCGCGTTTAGCCAAAACAGCTTCAACGAATTCTCCTCGACCCTCAGGCTGATAATTGACAGTCACGAGACATCCTTTCCCTTGCCGTTTACGCAGAGATATTGTTGTCACTTCAGAGATTGTGGCTTCGGCTTGAAGTTCTTTTGGCTCCCCGTTGCACGCCCCGAGACAAGTCGTGCTAGCAATTAAAATAGCCGCGAACATCCGCATTGGATCAAATATCTGCTCCGACGGCATCCGAAACAGACTCAAACCCATCCGCCTTTAATCGCGCTTCCAAATCCGCGCAGATTTCCGCAACCAATTGCGGGCCTTTATAGACGAGCGCGGAATAGAGCTGCACCGCTTTCGCGCCCGCCCTGATTTTCGCGTAAGCCTGCGCGCCGGACCCAATGCCCCCGACTCCGATTAAATCAATAGAGCCGTCAGCCGCATCTGCAAACTCACGCAAGATATGGGTCGATTTCTCAAAGAGTGGCTGACCGGATAATCCACCGCCCTGACCCGCATGTCCGCTCTGTAAACTGTCAGGACGGTCCAATGTTGTGTTACTGACAATGATGGCGTTCATGCCGTAAGTCCGCGCCTGTTCGACGATGCGGTCAATTTGCGTGACGTCGACATCCGGTGCGACTTTCAGGAACATCGGGACGGAGGGATTATCACCCGTCAATTCCGCGCGGGTTTCCGACAAACGCCCGAGCAGGTCTTCCATTTCATCCGCGCCTTGGAGTTGGCGCAGGCCCGGTGTGTTGGGCGAACTGATATTGATCGTGAAATAATCGGCCATCCCCCAAAGGCGGGTCAGGCCCGTGACATAGTCCGCGGCACGGTCATCGCTATCCTTATTCGCGCCGAGATTGGCGCCGACAATGCCGCC
This sequence comes from Litorimonas sp. WD9-15, assembly GCF_050271975.1. Lineage (NCBI taxonomy): Bacteria > Pseudomonadati > Pseudomonadota > Alphaproteobacteria > Maricaulales > Robiginitomaculaceae > Litorimonas > Litorimonas sp. WD9-15. The sequence goes on along the minus strand of NZ_CP189850.1, from coordinate 993,942 downwards.
CTTGCCTTGACGCGCGGAGAGCCGCGCATGGAAATGATCCAAGCCCTGATTATTAAATCCCATCCGGTTAATGACGGCTTCGTCCTCGACCAAGCGGAAGAGGCGTGGCTTCGCATTGCCGATCTGCGGGCGCGGAGTCACTGTGCCGCATTCGACAAAGCCGAACCCCGCGCCGAGCATGGCGTCCGGCACGTCACAATCTTTATCAAAGCCTGCGGCCAAACCGACCGGATTAGGCAAATCGAGACCCCCGACATTTGTTCTGAACAAGTCGGATGTGATGACGCCAGATTTCGGCCCGAACCCCGCACGAAGGAGTTTCACCGTCGTGACATGGGCCCGCTCTGCCGGAAGGCTTCGCAGCACGGCTGTTCCGGTTTTGTAAATCAGGCTCATATTAATTGGCTTTCAAATTACCCGGCAGTGTATAGCTGCCGACATCAGCGGACACGTCCCACACTTTGCCCACGGCGGACAGGGGGAGGTCCGCGAAAAGGTGGGGGAATTCCGCCCCGCCGCGCGAGACTTCATATTTCAGGTCAGTAGCAATCGGATGACTGTCGACTTCGAGTATAAAAACGCGCGTCTCATCCGCATACCATTTATCCATCGTTTCCTTTAGCTGAGCTTTGCAGGACATATGAATATACCCATCGGCGAGGTCCACGGGACTGCCTGTAAAAACCTTATTCGCTTGAAACGTTACCCATTGATCCGGTGTCAGCACTTTAAAAATATAACGGTCTTTCATTGGGGCCTCAAGAATCGGTCAGTTTCGGGTCGCGCACAGCCATAGGGCATTCTTTAAACGAACGCGCACAGAAAATGCGCCTACCTTGAATACGGTCCGCATTGCCGCAAACCTGACTCGCCCTGCCCGTCATCGCCTGTGCAATGACATCCCACACATCTTATTTGGAGGGAACACAAATGCGACGTTTCGCAAAAATCTTGGGAGGGGCGGCATTATTATCCGCGCTACCCGCACTGGCTATGGCGCAGGACGCCACCACGGTCGTCGAAGCGGCCAACTCAACGGCCTATATTTTTAACACGCTGCTGTTCTTGATCGGTGGATTTTTGGTCATGTGGATGGCAGCTGGCTTTGCCATGCTCGAAGCCGGTTTCGTGCAAACGAAAAACGTTTCTATGCAGTGTTTGAAGAATATCATGCTCTACAGCTTGGCGGGTCTGATGTTCTGGTTGTTCGGTTACGACATGCTCTATGCGGGCGCGTCAGACTTCATTAATTTCGCGTCTGTCTTGTCTCCCGGCTATCCGCTGGAACCCGTTGGATTGGCCGGCGCTACTGACGCTGAAACAGCCGCAAATCAGGCTGCTGCACTGGATACAGGATATTCGGTTGCGTCTGATTGGTTCTTCCAGATGGTGTTTTGCGCTACAACGGCGTCGATCGTGTCCGGTACGGTCGCAGGCCGCGTTAAATTCTGGCCATTCTTCATTTTTGTCGCAATCCTGACAGCCTTTATCTATCCTGTCGTTGCTGGCTGGGAATGGGGCGGTGGTTTCCTCGACGACATGGGCTTCTCCGACTTCGCCGGTTCGACCCTTGTCCACTCGACAGGTGGCTGGGCCGCTCTTATGGGTGCGATCATCATCGGGCCGCGTCTGGGCAAATATGTTGACGGTAAGGTCAACCCAATTCCGGCGTCCAACATCCCGCTTGCAACATTGGGTATGTTTATCCTGTGGCTAGGTTGGTTCGGCTTCAACGGCGGTTCACAACTCGCATCCGGTTCAATTGGCGATGTCACCGACGTGTCCCGTATCTTCGTGAACACGAACATGGCCGCTGCAGCTGGCGTCATTCTCGCCATCGTCTACACGCAACTGCGGTATGGCAAGATCGACGTAACCTTTGCCATCAACGGCGCCCTAGCTGGTCTGGTCGCCATCACCGCCGAGCCTTTGGCTCCGTCCATCGGCATGTCCGTCCTGATCGGTGCGGTTGGTTCGCTGTTGGCCTGTCTAACAGTACCACTGCTCGACAAGCTTAAAATTGATGATGTCGTTGGTGCGATCCCAGTTCACTTGGTCGCCGGTATCTGGGGTACATTGGCTGTCGCCATCAGTATGCCGGAAACGCTCGTCGCTCAGATCGTCGGTATCGTTGCAACAGGTATCTTTGTGAGTGTCGTGTCCGCCATCATCTGGTTGGTCCTGAAGGTCACAATCGGCGTCCGCCCATCGGTTGAAGACGAGACAGCTGGTCTCGATATCTCCGAAGTCGGCCTCGTCGCCTACCCTGAGTTCGTCAACACATAGACGACTTCTACGGTTAAACGGGCGCAATAACCTCGGTCTTCGGGCCGGGGTTTTTTCTTTGGCTGACGCACAGGTTTTCGACAAATCATTCGAAATTCCGCCCCTCAGTTGTGCGAAGTACTTATGTCCACATCTTGTGCAAAATCGGCTAAAGCCGCACAATATTCCCTCAACTAGGTGAAAGATATAAACATCACATGAGGGGAAATCATGTCACACTATCTTAAATCCGCTGGCGCGGGGCTCGCTGCGCTAGCACTACCGTCAGTCGCTTTCGCGCAAGACGCGACCCTTAATTCCGGTGACACCGCCTGGATCCTAACGGCCACGGCACTTGTTTTGTTTATGAGCCTTCCGGGCCTCGCCCTCTTCTATGGCGGGCTTGTCCGCGCGAAGAACTATCTTTCCGTCCTGATGAAGGTCTATGCCATCGCGGCACTGGCCAGCATCATCTGGGTCATTGCCGGTTATTCCATCGCCTTTGGCGAAGGCAATGCGTGGTGGGGTGGACTGGACAATCTGTTCCTGAATAATCTGGAGCGCGACGCGGTCTCGGGGACAATCCCCGAAAGCGTCTTCCTCGCCTTTCAAATGACTTTCGCCGTGATCACGCCCGGCCTGATTGTCGGGGCCTTTGTCGAGCGGGTGAAATTCCTGCCCGTCATGATCTTTACGGCCCTCTGGCTCTTGGTCGTCTATGCCCCCGTCACCCATTGGGTTTGGGGTGGTGGTTGGTTGGCCGAACGCGGCGTGATTGATTTTGCGGGCGGTTTGGTTGTCCATGCGACAGCGGGTATTTCCGCACTGGTTTACGTCTTCATGTTGGGGAAACGCAAAGGCTTCCCGACAGAGCTTGCCGTGCCGCATCGCCCCGCAATCGTCATGATCGGCGCATCCATGCTCTGGGTCGGGTGGTTCGGGTTTAATGGCGGCTCTCAACTCGCAGCCGATGGCGGCGCAGGCATGGCCTTGCTCGTCACGCATATCGCGGCCTCAGTCGGCACATTGTCGTGGGTCGTGATGGAAGCGATTGCGAATAAGAAACCGACACTGGTCGGCGCGGCGACGGGCACGATTGCAGGCCTCGCAACGGTGACCCCTGCGGCGGGTGTCATCGGTCCGGGAGGCGCCTTGCTGATCGGATTGGCAGGCGGGCTCGTCTGTTATTTCGCGGTCAACCTCATTCGTGTGAAGTTAAAAATTGATGACAGCCTCGACGTTTTCGCGGTTCACGGTGTCGGCGGCATGCTCGGTATTCTGCTGCTGCCCTTCCTCTCTGCAGAAATCCTCGGCGGGACGGGCGATGGGGATATCGTCGCGCAATTGATCGGGACGGGTGCCGTCGTTCTCTGGTCAGCGCTGGCCAGCTTTGTCATCCTCTTCGTTTTGAAAATGACACTCGGCCTGCGCGTCACGGAAGAGCAGGAATATGAGGGGTTGGATATCAGCCTCCACGGTGAAAGCGCGTATAATTAAACGCCCGCCTCATAAAGATTATCGAAAAGGCGTTCCATTTGGAGCGCCTTTTTATTTGACCTGATAGGGATTTAATCCTAGCCCATTCTCCATGTTATCGCACACAGATATTTGGGCGGCACTCGACCGCCTCGCCCGCAAACGGTCTATGTCCCCTTCCGGCCTCGCCAAGGAAGCCGGATTGGACGCCACGACATTTAACAAATCCAAACGGGTGACATCTGCGGGAAAACCGCGCTGGCCCTCGACCGAATCTATCGCGAAAGTCCTGCGACAGGTCGATATGAGCTTTGAGGACTTCGCCTGTATGGCCGCAGATCGCGGCGCTCGCGGTCCCGCCATTCCCGTCATCGGATTGGCCCAAGCCGGTGGTGAAGGATTTTTTGATGATGCTGGATTTCCGATTGGCGGATCCTGGGAAGATGTCCGGGTGCCGGGGTTGCAGGACGAAAATGTCTATGCGCTGCAAATCGCGGGCGATTCCATGGACCCCGTCCTGCGCGCGGGTGACAAAGTCCTTGTCGCGCCTAATGCGGAGTGCCGCCGTGGCGACCGCGTTGTCGTCAAAACGCATCAGGGCGAAGTCATGGCCAAGGAATTGCGCAAACGCACGGGCACAACAATCGAGCTCATTTCGCTCAACCCGGAATATGAAGACCGCACGCTGCACATGCATGAGGTCCAGTGGATCGGGCGGATTATTTGGGTCTCTCAATAACTCGATAAATTGAGCGTTGATGTCACACCGACATGGCCGAAGGCCATCCGGTGCCCATGCCGTAAAATTTCCGAAATTCGCAAATTCGATTTAAACGTGACCTTTACGGCATGGGTACCGGACGTCCGTGCGGGCCGCGACGGTGTGACAAATTAATTAAGCTCCGGCTTTTCACCGTCCAGAAACATTCCCGCATAATCCCGCGCGGCGTCGCGGTCGGCTTTCACCGTTAGGGCCTCCCGCCCGTAATCCATCACCGTCCGGTTCAGATGATCGGGTTGGTCAAGTGCCGACAGATGTTCCAATATCGCCCAGGCTGCACTCACATTCGGCATATCTTCATCCTCCAGTGCAATCATCGCGAACGCATAGTTCACGCCGATCACAGCGTTATCCGGCTCAAACGCAATCGCCTTATCATAAAAGGCCTGCCCGTCGGCGACATTTGCACCGAACCATTTCCGCGCATTCCCATCGCCCGCCTTGCGCACAATGGCGAGATGCCATGCGCCCATCAGGGCATCGCCCCGCACATCATCGGGATAGTCGAGGCGGTAGGCCTGCACGACCGCCTGCGTTTTCTGCGGCAGTTTTTTCATCCACGCCGAGACATCGCCCGTCTCCCGCGTCACAAACCCGTCCGCGATTGTGAATTGTAGCCGCGCATTTTGATGTGCGGCATCAAGTTCCAGCGCTTTGTCCGCCAATTCACGGGCCTGCTTTGCCTGTTTTTTATTTTTATGCGCCGTCCCCAACATGATGTCGGAAAGGAGACTTTCCGCCGCAAGGGCAAGGCTTTCCGCCGTCTCTATCGTTTCCGCGACGGTGAAAGCGGCGTCATAATCGCCCGCCGCCATCGCCCGTCGGACTTCCGCGACATTGGCGGCCACGGCCCCCGTCGGGAGCGCGAGAAGGCCCAAGATAACGATGGTGGATTTGAATAATGTCATCATCCCCGCAAGCTTTCCACATTTCTGCCGCGTCACAAAGTGAATACGACAGAACGCGTTATTGCGGTTTGTTACGATAAGTTGCCCGCCAGCGAGGTTTCAATCAGATCCGCCGTCTCTTCAGGACCGTAAATCGCGACGAATGACCCAAAGCGCGGACCCTGACTCTGGCCGAGGCAGACTTCGTAAATGGCTTTGAACCAATCGCGCAAGTTTTCAAACTCATGGTCCTTCCCAACAGAGAAGATCATCGTTTGCAGAGCTTCGCCGTCGTTAGATTCCGCCGCTGAGACATTGCGGAACCGTTTGACCAAATCCTCCAGCGCTGCGCGCTCTTGATCTGTGGGGTCGCGATAGGCCTTATTCGGTTTCACGAAATCTTCGTAATAGGCGACGGCATAATGCGTCAGACGGTCAAGACCCGGGCTGTTTTCGGGCGTCGCGTCCGGCGCATATTTCTTGATGAAGCCCCAGAGTGTTTCTGTATCCGACGCATTGGCCGCGCTGACCAGATTGAGCAGCAGCGCAAATGTCAAAGGCGGGTTTTCATCCGGGGGCGTGCCGTTATGAATATGCCAGACCGGATTATTCGCGCGTTGTTTTTCGTCTTGCCGCGACCAGCCATCGAGATGCTGGTAATATTCGTCGACCGTTTTCGGAATGACATCGAAATAGAGTTTCTTTGCCGCGCGGGGCTTAGCGAAATTAAATAGCGAGAGGCTCTCCGGCGGCGCGTATTTCAGCCAGTCTTCGACGGAAATACCGTTGCCCTTTGTCTTGGAAATTTTCTCGCCTTTTTCGTCGAGAAATAATTCATAGACGAATTGCACGGGCGGGTTACCGCCGAGGATTTTACAAATGCGGGAGTAGAGCGGCGCATTATCCTGATGGTCTTTGCCAAACATTTCAAAGTCCACGCCGAGCGCAGCCCAGCGCATCCCGAAATCGGGCTTCCATTGGAATTTCACATTCCCGCCCGTGACGGACATCGTGACTTCCGTGCCGTCCTCATCATCAAAAGTAATCGTGCCGTCTTCTGGATTGACGGCTTTCATTGGCACATAGAGCACGCGGCCCGTAGACGGAGAAATCGGGAGGAAGGGCGAATAAGTCGCCTGACGTTCTGCGCCCAATGTCGGCAGCATGACTTTCATAATGTCGTCGAATTTATTCAGGGCGCGGAGGAGATATTCATCATAGGCGCCGGAGCGGTAGAGTTCTGTCGCGGACATAAATTCATAGTCAAAGCCGAAGCTGTCGAGGAAGGCCCGCAAACGCGCATTCATGTGATTACCAAAACTGTCATGCGTGCCGAACGGGTCGGGCACATCGGTCAGTGGCTTTTGCATATAGGCTTCGAGTTCGTCCGGGTTTGGCACCGTTCCGGGGACTTTTCGCATCCCGTCCATATCATCAGACACGCAGATAAGGCGTGTCGCGATCTTGCCTTCGGTCAGCGCAATAAATGCGTTCCGGACCATTGTCGTGCGCACAACCTCGCCAAATGTTCCGATATGCGGCAGGCCGGAAGGACCATAGCCCGTCTCGAATACGACCGGTTTATCGCCGCGATCAATCCCGCGTTTTTTTTCAATATCGAGCCGGCGGAGAATGGCGCGGGCCTGATCGAACGGCCAGGCTTTGGAGGTCATGTAAATTTCATTTGTCATATGCGGCGATTAGGCTTTGCACGGGACAGCGTCAATCGGACACGTTCACCTGACTGATCTATCACAGCTCAACTTTACGATTATTAAGGATTTTTCGCTATTCTCGGTCCATGTGGAAGAAACAAAATATCGGCCTATGCCTGATATTTGGAATGGTATTAGCTCCGGAATGGGCTGCGGCACAGACAAATGTCATGGTCCTCGACACATTTATCGAGACACATCGCATTGAGAATGTGTCGGCGAACTGGGAAACGATTGCACTCGCGAATGCTTACACCGCACCCGTCGTAAGTTGCACCTATGTCCTACCATCGGCGGCCAGCAACGAAGCTCATACGCGTGTTAGAAACGTGATGCCGACCTCTTTTGAAGTTCGCGTTCAACGTTTTGAAGATTCTTCGGCGTTCACCGCTTCGGATGTTCACTGCCTTGTCGTGGAAACAGGTGCGCATACACTTTCTGACGGGCGAAAAATCGAAGCCCGAACAGTACTCTCTGATGATACAAGCGGAAATGCAGTCGGCTGGACCAGTACAGAGACCGAAAACGTTACAGCCAGTCTGACATCCGGCTTTTCGTCACTCGCCGTTTTCGGACAAGTCATGACATTCAACGATGCTCAAGCGAGTGTTTTTTGGACGAATAATTGCGGTAATCGAAACACCCCGCCAACACCGACCGCCTTTTGCGTCGGGAAACATATCGGGATGATCAATGACACTCGGTTCAACGAAACACTGGGTTATATCGTGGCAGAGCCCGGCACTGGTACGGTTAACGGTGTGACCTATGTTTTTGCGCGCGGCGGAAATTCGATTGCAGGCACGGGGAATTCGCCGCCTTATAGCTATAGCATTTCCGGTGATTTCGAGACCGCTATTCTGACCCAAGCCGCTGAAAATGGCGGTAATGGTGGGTGGGCTGTGCTCTTCGGCTCTGATCCATTACCAAATGGATCCATCCAACTCGCTGTGGAAGAAGAAACAGTCGCGGGTGACACAAGCCGTCGCCACATTAATGAAGAAGTTTATTACAGCGCTTTTCGATCAACTCAGGCCGCCATTTTCTCCGGCACAAAAACCGTTGCCATGGCGACGGATAATCCCACTATCTACGCCGTACCGGGAAGCGATGTCATCTACACGATCACATTGGACAATACGGGAACCGGGCCCGTAGACCTGAATAGTCTTTTTCTAGTTGATAGCGTTCCGGACGAAATGGAGTTTTTCACAGGCGACATGGGAGGTGGTGGCCCTATCCTCTTCTCGCCCGGCACAAGCGGTTTAAGCTTTTCACCCAGCACGGATGTTGCCTATTCCTTTGCGAGTGCGCGCCCCACAAATATCGGACAATGCGATAAAACGGAAGCGGACTTAAACGCCAGCTATGACGATCAAGTTCGCCATATCTGCCTCGTCCCCAAAGGTTATGTCCGCCCCGGGTCACTCTATCCAGGGAATACGGCCAGCTTTAGTTTTAGAATGAAAATTCCCTAGATCGGAAAAGCGCGTTTAGCGTTTCCACGTAAAGGACAGCGCCGCTGCATCTTCGACGATCTTGAATTCCTCGGTCGAAGCCTCACGTCGCATGTAAGACAGCGACACATCCGCATCACCAATCCGGTAACCCAGACCTGCCTGCGCATCTCCGACGATGATCCGGTCCTGCAGGTGGAATTGGCCCGAGGTGATCCTGCCCACGGAATTCGGCGCATAGGTCAGCGCTTCCGCATCCGCACCCGCGAAGAAATACCACGTATTATTCTCGAACTCAGACCCCTGACGCAGGTCTTCGCCAATTTCGATGACGGCCCCCACGACGGCAGAGCTAACCTCATCATTGAAACGCATGGAAGCCCGCGGCATCAGTTTAAGATCGAGCCCTTTTTCAGAGCGACGATTAAATGTGTCAGACAGACCCAAATTTACGCGGTCATTGCGCTTCAAACAGCCTTCGCCGCCAGAGGCACAGGCGGGGGAGGACAGGTCGAGTTTAAATAGTGTTGAGCCAACGGCATCCAATGGCAGTTCAAGCTGCGGACCCGTTTGCGTCCCCAGATCAGCCGGTGCGGGAAGGTTGAAATTCAAGCCCTCCGTTGGGGCCATCGCCTTATTGGCCCCGAGCGTTTCCACGCGCGTCTCAGACGCATCCTGCGCAAAAGCCGGGGTTGCAACAAAGCACATAGCTGTTAGGGCCACAGCAAGCGTGCTGCGGACAGATTTTGCGTATGTCACTCCCTTGAGGACCATAAATTGCGCCTGTTTCCCTTTTATTCTCTTCTGTCTTATCAGGTCGAAGCCTTTTCTACCACAAGAATGTGACCCCCGAAGACTCGTTGGTAAAGAATGTGTTCCATCTGCAACACTGTTTTACTTTGGTACAGGCGGTTTTCCGCTTTAACACAAACGAAAAAGGCCACCACAAACCGCGACAGCCTTATCATCATTTATATTTTATGAACCCGGACTGAACCGGATTTCAAAAAATCATTCCTTATTGGCAGGCGAGACATTCCTCATAATCGGTGGGAGCGGCAGCCTCCATGCTCTTTTCCATGTCGGTTTTCGCTTCCGATCCGGCGAATCCTGCGCGCTGAATAGATTTAGAGCGGCAGTAATAGAGCGACTTCACGCCTTTTTCCCAGGCCTGCCAATGCAACATGTGAAGGTCCCATTTATCAATATCACCCGGGAGGAAAATATTGAGCGATTGCGCCTGACAGATCATTGGCGCGCGGTCGGCGGCATGCTCAATCACCCAACGTTGGTCAATTTCGAAAGCTGTACGGAAGACGGCCTTTTCATGGTCGTCCAAACAGGAAAGATGCTGGACGGAGCCTTCATTTTCCAGAATCGTCGCCCAGACACCGTCCGTATTCTTGCCCTTCGTCTCCAACAGCTCTTCGAGCATCTGGTTGCGGACGGTGAAGGAGCCGGAGAGTGTTTTATGCGTGTAGATATTAGCCGGGATAGGCTCGATCCCCGCGCTCGTCCCGCCGCAGATGATGGAAATTGAGGCTGTCGGTGCCACTGCCATTTTGTGAGAGAACCGTTCCATGACGCCCATATCGGCAGCATCCGGACAGGCCCCGCGTTCATGAGCCAAAGTCACGGACGCTTTATCCGCATCACCGCGGATCTTGTTGAACAGGCGCATATTCCAGCTTTTCGCCATTGCGCTCTCAAACGGGATATTCTTGCTCTGCAACAGGGAATGGAAACCCATCAGGCCGAGGCCGACGGAACGTTCGCGCATGGCAGAATATTTCGCATCATTCATCGCTTCCGGTGCGCCCTGAATGAAGCTCTCGAGAACATTGTCGAGGAAGCGCATGATGTCTTCAATAAAGCCCGGAACGTCTTTCCACTGATCATATGTTTCAGCATTGATGGAGGAGAGGCAGCAAACGGCTGTGCGCTGACGATCATATTTATCACGGCCCGTGGCGAGCATGATTTCGGCGCAGAGATTGGACTGCTGAACCTTGAGCCCCGCATCGCGCTGATGTTTGGCGAGGGATTTATTCACTGTGTCAGAAAAGACCATATAGGGCTCACCCGTGGCGAGGCGCATTTCCAGAATTTTCTGCCAGACCTTGCGCGCATTGACGTGTTTGATCGTCTCGCCCGTATGCGGGCTGCGCAGCGGATATTCCGCACCGTCACGCACGGCGATCATGAAATCATCCGTGATGTTCAGACCGTGATGCAGGTTCAGGGATTTGCGGTTGAAGTCGCCGGAGGGCTTGCGGATTTCGAGGAACTCCTCGATTTCCGGATGGTGGATGTCGAGATAGACGGCGGCCGATCCGCGACGCAAGGACCCTTGCGAAATGGCGAGGGTCAGGCTGTCCATCACGCGGATGAACGGGATAATGCCGGAAGTCTTGCCCGCGCGGCCGATCTTCTCGCCAATAGAACGCACATTGCCCCAATAGGTGCCGATGCCGCCGCCATTACTGGCCAGCCAGACATTCTCGTTCCAGACGTCAACGATGGAATCGAGCGAATCGTCCACGGCGTTGAGGAAGCAAGAAATCGGCAAGCCACGATCCGCGCCACCATTAGACAGGACGGGCGTTGCCGGCATGAACCAAAGCTGGCTCATGTAATCATAAAGACGTTGTGCGTGGGCTGTGTCATCAGCGTAGGCCTGTGCCACGCGACCAAACATATCCTGAAAGCTCTCTTCGGGCAGAAGGTAACGGTCCAGAAGGGTGCGCTTGCCGAAATCCGTCAGCAATTCATTGCGGGCTTTGACCTGAACTGGACGTTCCGGTTTGGGTGTGAATTCCAGTTCCGGCTCGCGCGCGACCTCGGCATCACTCATCGGAATGCCGGACGGGGCGTTCGGGTCGAGATCTGCGCTTAAAATATCCATGTTTTGTCCGTCCAATTGAGCCAGTTCCGCGTCTACTTCAGCCGTACGGAAGTCTTCGTTATTCTCAGCCATGTTTCTCAGTCCTTATCCCCAAAAGCGGCGCAAAATCCATCCCCTTCCCGCAGTTTGCAGGTGTTCCCGTCGAGGATAGTAATATGATGTGAACCGCTACGTTCCACAACATATAGTGTTGATTTGCCCCATATGGTCAACACCTAGTGTGTCTCTTTAAGGCGAAAAAAGGTTACTAGACTCTTAACCCTTTGGATTTGCCGCAAATTTTTTGAAACCCCGCAAGCTATCCACAACACCGTCCACATCCCGCAATCCACAGTGTCGCACCTTGCAAAACAAGCGCTTAACACGGCGGGACGGGCATCATTGCGGGACCGGAATAAAATCGGGGATCAAAGCGATTCGAGCATGAAAAAACCCACCACCTGCGACGGCAGGGGCGGGTTGGTATCTTAGATTATCGTATCTTTATCTAGACGTATCTAGAACTCCCCACGCACACCGAAGAAGAAGAAGCGTCCTCTTGGCCCGACAGGGCGTGCGAGCGAGCCAAGGAACGGCTCTCTATCGGTCACATTTGCGACACCGCCATAAAGCGCGAGCTTTTCAGAAAACTCATAGTTCAGGCTGACATCCATTTCGAAACTATCCCCCGTGTTCAGCTGGGAGGGATCGGCCAGGCCGACATTCTCAGAAACCACGACGGCTCCGTCAACGATTTCTACATCTGTACGGGCGGAATTTGAAAATAATGATGTCGATTCTTCAAAACGACCCGTCCAATTGGCGCTCAGTTTTCCGATTTCCCAATCAAGACCCATATTGAAAATCCACTCCGGGGTCCCAATCACGCCTAACAGGTCACTGACCGTCGCTTGGTCTTCGATGAGCAATTGCTGCTCCAGCGGATCTTCGATGGAAGCAATCGTTTCTCTGATAATTGGATCACTTTCTGTGAACCGCTCTAAGAAATGTGTTCCGACGACAGACGCCTGAATGAAGCCCATATCCCGTCCGCCAATTGATGGAGCGTCAAAACCATAGCGAACATCGAAATCGACACCCCTGGCTTTCAGGAAGGCGAGATTAATATTCCCGGATGTGAATCCTGAAATCGCACCGCCATTGCCCGCATCACGCTCAATCGCATCGCAGAACTGATTATCCGTTGAGGGTAAGTCCACGCAGGCGGATGCAATGCCTGCACCCGTCAAACTGCCAACCGCATCATCAATTTCGATGTCATAGTAATCCACCGCGATGACCAAGTTCTCAAGTGCACCTGTAGGCTGGAAAACACCCCCCAGAGTAAAGCTGGTGGATGTTTCTTCCGTCAAATCGGGGTTGCCGCCGGTCGTGCCTGTTACGAAGGCCGTTAGGAAATCTGAAGAATCGAAGCCGTCTGCGACAAATTCCAAACAGTTTGCAGCCCGGTTACTACTCCCTTGTGTAATATTACCATCATCACAGGGATCCGCATCAACGCCGATAAACGCACCAACCTGAGGGCCAAAAAGCTCGCCAATATTTGGCGCACGAATAGCCCGCGAATAGGTGCCGCGCAGGGTCAACCCATCGATAGGCTGATACCGTCCACCAAAGGAATATGTCTCAGTATTCCCGATCGTATTGTAATCGGAAACACGACCAGCGGCTGTAACTTCGAGTGATTTGGCGAAAGGTAAGTCTGCGAGAACCGGAACTTTGAGTTCACCGAAAACTTCATGAACACTAATGCCCTGACCATCGATAGGGGATGGTAGAATTGGGTCCTCCGTGTTCCCAACGACATTCAGAGCATCAATCGCACTGAAAGCGGCAGGCGTGAATTGTGAGGCCTCTTCACGCCATTCAAACCCAACGGCAAACCCGATTGGGCCGGCTGGTAGTTCAAAATAATCTGCAGAATCACCTGATACTGTGAGGAGCAACTGTTTCTGCGTGATTTCCGTCTCGTCTTCGAGATCAAAGAAGGCAAAGCCTGCACCCGCGCCCTGAATAGCATTCGCGCCTAGAATATTCACAGGCGCACATTGCCCGTCACCCAGCGCGAAAGTTACGGGACGTGTCAGACTACTGACATCAACACCGTTAATCGTTGCGCCGTCCTCGAACAAAGGCGGCGATCCTACGAAAAGGGCGGCTGGGGAAGGCAGTCCGGTCAATTCAGACCGACAGACAATATCCCCGACCTGCGCACTGCCGGGATTGATAACAATATCTTCGCCATTGCGGACCGCATTTAATGTTCCAATACCGTTCGCACCAAATGCTACATTTGGATTTGTGCCGTCTAAGTCAGCAGCCGTGAGCGCAACTGCATCAATTGCCGTGAAATATCTGTCATTTAGACGCGCATTGCGGGACGTAACAGTGGCGTCTGTCCGCCCATAATTATAGGACAGTTCATAATCAAAACCGGTTTCCAAAACTTCCCCTCGGAAACCACCGGACAGACGGAATGTCTCACGCTCTGCCGATGTTCCCGAATTCGTCTCGGACCCCAATATATCGCGGGCAACAAAAATACTGGGCGTATCATCCGGTAAAAGCGCGTCAACAATCGGTATTTGGTTCTGAATGGCCAGCGGTAGAAACGGATTGTCCAAAGCAATTGGAATATCGTCTGAGAACGGAATCCCGGCGACTGAGTCAGATTCAACACGTGAATATTTAGCATCCGCAAAAAACTCAACTTTATCGTTGAGTTCCAAGCTCACCGCCGAAGAGCCCACAAAGCGGGTAATTTCGGGAATCAATGTTAAATCAGGCGCCGTCTCAGCAATCGCAATACCGTCACCACCGATGGCATTGAACGCTCCGGTGGAGAAGCCTGGATTAAATGCGCGAACCTCGCCAGTCACAGGGTCAATAACCTGAAGAACTGGAATATCTGTGCCGTCAATAAGTGGAACGGTTCCTGTTGTTGGATTAAAGTCCGTGACGTAGGAAAGTAACTGGCCGAATGGGAAGGCAAAAGGCGTTGGGTCAATTGCAATTGTCGACCCTGGGCTGGACACAGGAAGCGTACGGTTAGGTACAAAAGCCTGCTCTGCATTCGGGTCAAGCCCCAGAATACCGTTCAGAAACGCGTTACTATTGTTCAACGAGGAGAAACCCGCGCCTGCAAAATTAGGACGATCCGCATTCACGATGGATGTCGAGTGATTATATTCCCCCGCCACAACAAAATTACCACGACCCTTTGCAAATTCAGTCCCTGTTGCAATGGATCCAAAAAACTCTTCCGCATCACCTTTGTCAGAAATCCCGCCTTGGAGACGATATTCAACGCCGTCAAAATCACTTCCATCCCGCATGACAAAGTTAACGACACCCGACACAGCATCTGCACCATATACCGAGGACGCGCCGCCTGTGAGAACTTCAGTTCTGGCAATAAGAGCCTGCGGGATTGTGCCAACGTCAACAATCGCCGTACCTTCGAGGCCAGCAACATGACGACGGCCATCTTGCAGAACTAGCGTTCTATTCGCGCCCAAGTTACGAAGGTCTAAGGAGCTTACACCTGTCGCAGCAAAACCTTGCGCGGAATCAAGCGTAGCCGGGTCAGATCCTTGAAGGGCGGGAACATTCCGAAGACCTGAGGCAATTTCAATGTCACCCGATTTGATAAAACTGTCGATCGTAACGGTTTGCACAGGGCTTGCAGCCGTCAGAGCCGAGTCAGTCGCGATCCGCGACCCCGTCACAACGATGACATCGTCTGATGTATCTTGGGCTTGCGATGGCACGGAGAGCGCACCGGCGAGGGCGAGTGCGAGCATAGAACATGACAGACCGCGGCGCACGGGTTTTGCTTGTTGTGATATGTGGAACTTCATAGTCTAAGTCTCCGAGACTAAATTTTTTGATTATTACAGAACAGTTAGCTTTAATTTCGTGACGCGGGCAATCAAAGAGACTGAGAAAATATGTGAATGACTCAAAAACGCACAAAATTTAGAGAGGCGACCTTATTTTGTGCAGGTTTGGTAGAAAGCACGTGAGATCTGGCACACTGAAATGAAAATTCTACTCGTCACAGATGCTTGGCATCCTCAAGTGAATGGCGTCGTCCGGACGCTGGATAAGACCATGAAAAGTCTGCGCAAGCGTGGACATGAGGTCGAAGTGATTGCGCCGAGCGATGGGTATTTCACCCTCCCCCTTCCGACTTATCCGGATATCCGGCTCGCGCCCTTTGCCTATAATGATGTGAAGCGGCGGATGCTGGCCTTTGGACCGGAGGCCATCCATATCGCAACCGAGGGACCATTGGGGCAGATGGCGAAAATGCTGTGCCATAAATGGGCGATGCCTTTCACCACAAGCTATCACACAAAATTCCCGGAATATATTAAGGCCCGGATGCCCTTTATCCCGATGTCTTGGTCCTATCGGTTCGTGCGGGGATTTCACAATGCGGGCGGGCGCACGATGGTGACGACACCGTCCATGGTTGAGTTTCTGGATGAGCGCGGCTTTACGCGACTCGCCCCTTGGGCGCGGGGCGTGGATACGGTTCTATTTAACCCGGATAAAAAATCCGCACCAGACGATGTCTATGCCGGACTGCCGCGCCCCATCTGGGTCAATGTCGGGCGGGTCGCCGTCGAGAAAAACCTGCAAGCCTTTCTGGATCTCGATCTCCCGGGTTCAAAAGTCATTGTCGGGGACGGGCCTCAATTAGAGGAGTTAAAAAAGAAATATCCGGAAGTGACCTTTACGGGCGCGAAATTTGAAGTCGAACTGGCACGCCATTTTGCCGATGCAGATATTTTCGTCTTTCCGTCGAAAACCGACACATTCGGTCTCGTCATTATTGAAGCCATGGCAACGGGACTGCCTGTGGCGGCCTATCCGGTCTCGGGGCCGATTGATATCATCCCGGGATCGAAGGCAGGTATTCTCGATAAGGACCTGAAAACGGCTTGCCTCGCGGCGCTGAAGCTAAAGCCCGCAGACGCCATTGCGCATGCACATAAATATAGTTGGGACGCGGTGACGGATGTGTTTTTTGAGCTGCTCACGCCGCAATATAAACCGCGAAAGCGCTGGCGAAGGGTGCGGCGTGTGACACGAATCGCCTCGAGCCCTTTTCATATTCTGAGACGGAGCTTGCGGCGGATTTGGCAAATTATGCGCGGAAAGCCGACACCCAAGTCTTAGCTAGAATTTTTGCCGTTCTAAAAACGCATCAATATGATCGAAAAAAGCGTTGCGATAGATATCCCGCTCAAGGAATAATTCGTGAAGCGCACCCGGCACGACTTCGAAATCGCAGCCCGCCTTCCGCGCAAAATTCTCAACACTCGCCGGATCAACGATTGGGTCCGCCCCCGCCGCAATCATCAGGCCAGGAATGCCCAATTTATCCGCATTCCGGTTGACATAAGACATGGCCGCCAGTGAGGCGCGTATCCAGCCATAGGTCGGCTGTCCAACACGCAATCGCGGTGTCGTCTGAAAATAGGAGGACCAGATTTTATAGCGATCCTTATCCGAGGTCAGCTTATTGCCCAAAAACGGGATCGGTAGACCCGAACGCTGCCGTTGAAAGGGCAGGTTCCGCTTGTCCAAACCGAGCCGTGACAGGGTCACGATCACAGCTCGCAATAAGGGTGTCTCCAGATCAAAAAGCCCTAACATCGGCGCACTACCAATGACCGCATCCGGATTTAACGCGCCTGAAATAATGGCCTGCAACACAATTGTGCCGCCCATAGAGTGACCAATCGCGAGGTGGGGCCGGGGAAGAAGCGGCGCAAATTCTTCCGCTGCAAAGGCCAGATCATCGGCGTAATCCTGAAAATTCCCAACATAGGATTTCAGGCGGTCTTCCATCAACCGATCTGACAGGCCCTGCCCACGCGGATCGACCATCAAGACATTAAATCCGCGCGAAATCAGATCCGCAGTCGTCTCGAAATATTTCTCGATAAATTCAGTGCGGCCCGGCGAAAAAATGATGGAACCACGCGGATTATCCGTCGCTGCGCTGGCAAACATCACGCGAAGTCGCAACCCGTTTCGGTTTATGTAATACGTCTTCAGCCGTGGCTCTAATACCGCAGGGACGGGCCGACCGCCCGGACGGACGATCTCGGCTTCTTCGAAATTTGGAAGGACGCTGGACATAAGAAGGGCGCGAGCGGACTTTATCCCCTCACGCCCGATCTCAAATTACATATTGGCGAAAAGGCTTTGCAGGCCCATCGCAACGGACATGTCGCCTGCGACCTTTAGCTTGCCTGACATAAACGCCATCATGGGGTCCATGGAGCCGGACGCCAACGCGATGAAGTCTGCTTTATCGACAGAGATCGTGCAATCCGCGTCCTTATCGGCGACTTCAGCCGTTGTGCCGGACGCAAAGACCTGTCCGCCATCGCCAAAGTCGAATTTTACCGACTTATCGAGACCGCCGGCCTTCTCCAAGGCTTCAGTCATCTTTGTCGCGATTTCTGCATTTTCCATGATGTGTTCTCCAGTCTAGAATCTGTAAAATATATATGGGGCGTCCGCCGCCCCATTAAAAGCCAAAATTTGGGAAAGCCCTTATTCAGGTTTGCGGAATTTCAATGTGGCCCGGTCACTTTCGCCGATATTGAAATAGGCTTCCGCATTAAAATCCTTGGCCTCTTCACTGCCCTCTTCCGGTGTGCGGGAGCGCGGTTGCAGCGTCCAAACACCAAAGGGGTGATCCGCCGTGTCACGCGGGTTTGCATTGACTTCGGATGAGGCAACAAACTCAAAGCCGGCCTTGGCCGCCAAGTCTTTCATGTAGCTTTCCTGCACATAACCGGACCGGCCTTTTGGATTCTGCTCGGCTGTTTCGGGCAGACGATGTTCAACAACACCCAGAATTCCGCCCGGTTTCAAGGCTTCGTAAAAGCGGTCAAACGCGTCCTGTGCATAATCGCCGCCCATCCAGTTATGGACGTTGCGATAGGTGACCAGCACATCGAGCGGTTCCTGACCTTCGGACAAGATCGGCCCCGAATCCTTCAGGAATTCGGCATATTCGATCTCGCCATAAACATCGGCATCAGAATATTTCTTTTTGTAGCCTTCAATCCGTTCGTCCAGACGCTCATTCACGCCCATGGGATAGAGGACGGCAACATATTGGCCATCATTCGCGGCGAGGTAGGGTGCCGTCGCATTGGTATACCAACCCGGCCAGATTTCACCGACGCGCTTGCCAGGACCGACTTCAAAAAACTCGAGCGTTTCCTTGGGGTTACGGAACTGATCGCGCTTGGCTTCCTCGGCACGGCGGGGATGGGCCAGCACGTCATCCAGCGTGACCATTTTCACCTCGGGCTCGGTTACAGTTTCAGCTTTTGTTTCAGCTGTCGTATCACCCCCGCCACAGGCGGTCAGGGTCAGGGCTGCAGCACTCAAAAGCGCCGCCATTGTTGTTGTCACTCGCATAAATCTCTCCATCTCGCGAATTGCGTTGCAAGGGAGATAGGGGCACGCGCGGGAAAGTAAACTCAATTTCTCGTGGGGTGTTTTTTGCAGATAGCCCCCTTGAAGGTCAGGACGATATTCCCATTTCTAATCCCGCAAACGCCGATTGTCGGGTTTGCAGCTTACACGGCCCGCCATTTTGGGGGCCAAACACACATTGCTTTTATAAAGGATGACACCATGAGAACTTATGATTTCTCCCCCCTCTACCGCAACTTTGTCGGCTTTGACCGCATGGCCAGCATGATTGATGCCGCCGCCAGCCAAGCCGCGCAATCAGGCTCCACCTATCCACCCTATAACGTCGCGCGTCTGTCGGAAGACAGCTTTCGCATTGAACTGGCCGTGGCCGGATTTACGGCTGACGAAATCGACATTGAGAGCCATAACGGCATCCTGACCGTCACGGGCACGCAGGCGCCCAAGGCCGAAAATGACGCGGCAGAATATCTGCACCGCGGTATCGCGGAGCGCGGCTTTGAGCGTCGTTTCCAATTGGCCGATCATGTCCGGGTCAGCTCTGCCGATCTCACGAATGGTCTGCTAATCATCAGCCTGGTGCGCGAAGTACCGGAAGCGCTGCGTCCGCAGAAAATCGCGATTACAAATGCAGCGGCTGATAATGGCGAAAAGTTAATTGAGGCCAAGTCTGGCAAATCCAAAAAGGCTGCCTAGATTGGAATTATGACGCAACACGCGGCGGATCGCTCTCCCCCTTAGGGCTTTTACTACCGCCGCGTGAAACGCGCATAAAAGACGGCGTCGTTCGGTTTATCCCTCCCAGACCGAGCGACGCCGCATTTGTTTTTATGATATGAATTTCAGAATAACAGAGCCGGAGAGGCGTGGACTTTCACCCAGCTTAAACGCGGCTTCAACAGCGGATTGAATGGCTTCATTTTTTGGCGCAATTATCCCGACATTCGCCGCCTGCCGCACGATTTCACCCTGTAAATATTCAATTTCGGGCGGACGGCCTGCCTCCAAATCATCCAACATTGAAGACCTTGCCTGTGCGTCGATCTTAACAATGAGTTGCATGACGAGAGCGTAGAGCCAATTTGGCAGTCTCAACGTTTTGACAAGTGCGTTGGGCTTTCGACCGTTAAAGGTGCCCACCTCAACACCAACGGCTTTTGCAATATCCAGCGCTTCTTCAACACAAGCGGCCAGAGCGCGACGATAATCGCGTTGCATCAGACCCTCGCGCAAGGTTCCGCCGGACAGCGTGTTCAAGCCGTTATTCAAATTCACAATCATCTTCGCCCATTGGTCGCCAATGATATTGGGCGACGGGCGAACGCCCTGCCCGCTTGCTGCGAGAGCCGCCTCGATTTCGCCGGGAACAGACCCCATGACGAGATCGCCCGCCGTCCCGCAATGAAACGCACCCGGCGCGGTTGGGGTGACATTAAACGGTACGATGGCCGGAATGATATTCATGCCCTCGGGTAATACAGCCTGCAAAATCTCTGCATTTCGAATCCCGTTTTGGAAACTGATGGCGGTCACATCGGCTTTCGCAAATTGCAGGATTTGCTGCGCTGCCGCTTCGGTGTCCTGACTCTTTGTGCAGACCGCGACGATATCCGCTTCACCGAGCACATCAGGCTTCGTCACATAAGTCACATCCGGTAAATGAATATCAGGCCGTTCGAAATGCGTAAGTGTCAGACCATGTTCCAAAATCTGATCGGCATAGCGCGCCCGACCAATCAAGATGGTATCAGCACCACCCTTCGCCAAATGTCCACCAATCCAGCAGCCAATAGAACCCGCACCCAATATCGCAATTTTCGTCATAGGACTGCGCTAGCGGAAAGTTTAGTGCGCGTCATCCCTAGAGAATTTTGTAGCCATAGGCTTGCCCGAAAGCGGCCAGAGCTGCGCACCGTCCACAGGGCGTTTCTCGGTCGGAAAGCCGGTACAATGCGCTTGAGAATCTGCAACATAGAAATCCGTTGGGAAATCGACCTTCTCCGCAACAGCTGCTTTCGCACTCTCGGACAACTCAAACCCCCAGAGCTCAAGATAGTTGCTCATATCGCGATCAAGAGCATGAGAGAGTGCGATCAGGTTCCAATCATTATTCGTAAGGGCCCGCGCCTCTTCTCGCGTAAATGCGCCAAAGCCGAGGCCGTCTTTCTTTTCCGCCCAAGCCGTATCGTTATTATCGGCAAGATTAAATTCCCGGTCGATAATATGCTGACGCGCGAGGAGGAAATATCCGTTTTCCAGCAATCCTAAATCCTGTGCAGCCATCATGATTTGCAGGTTTATCGCCGCCCCATCGCTCCAATTCGTGAGGTTTTGATCCCGCATATATTGCGCGGGATCCGCCTCATTTCGGCTGGCCTGAACCGTCTCAAACAGGTTTTGATAGGGCAGGTTTTGGCAGCCCAGATCGGACGTATTCGACGTTTCCTTGAAAAATTCAGATTTTGAGAAATAGCTGTAAGGATTCGTGCCCGTATGTCCGGGCTGGCCGGCGTAGAGGAAACGGCTGCGTTCCAGACCGTGGCCCAGTTCATGAATATCGCCGTGGCCAATCGGGTTGAAATCCCAATAGGCGTCATAGGGGTTGCCGGAACAGCCATATCCGCAGGTCGCCTGATCGGCATTCATATGTTTGACCGTGTCCAGCGTATAAATCTCCAGACCATTCGCAGCAGCGAAATCGTGGATTTCCGGCACAACATCGATACCGTCACCTTTTAATCCCGCAAGAACATGGGGCAGGTTATGGAGATGATATTGCGTGGCTTCCGCGACCTGTGCGGCACTGGGCCAGACGGGATGATTGACAGTTTCGCGCATTTTTTCCAGCGTCGAGTGAACTTGAAATCCGGGGGTGATCAGCTCCGCCCAATCAAACGTCCCCGCATCTAATTTCGCTTCGAAATCGGCATCATCTTCGGGCCCGCGCCACACGGCATGTTCGCCGACATCTTCGAAGCGGAACTGCGTTTCGACATCTTTGCCGTCAAACCGCACCTGTATGGGACCACCTAGTGGAGACGTAAATGTCAGCGTTTCCCCCGGCGCAATCGGCATATCCTGTGACGACAGATATTTAGGGCGCTTATACCCGTTCGTCTCGAACTCATGCGTTGCACCGGAGCGCACGAGGTTGATGCGAATATGCGTCCCGACATCGGAATCATCCAATCGCGTCACACGGACGGTCTGCCCCGGAACAGCATAGACTCCGGCGGCAGAATAATGACGGCGGGCTGTCAGATCGACAGTCTTATTCGTCAGCGACGTTCCCGTAAAATCACTGCGTGAGAAATTGCCGAGGTCAGCCTGAACAGGTGTAGAGCTTCGCGCGGTATGGACGACGTGATCGGCAAACATTGAGCGGAGGAAATCACCGCGCAGTGTCGCGACTTTATCCATGGGATAGGTAACATCCTCGCGAAATTTATCCGCCAACAGGACCAAGCCCTTATCCAAACGATGACCGCTGAGTTGAAAAACATCCGTCGCGCTGCGGTCATAGCCATCAATACGAGATTTCAGGTTTTGCGCAGGCTCGTGGAAATCCGTATTATAGGCATGGCCGTCAGGGCAGGATTTATCTTCGCAAGTCGAGAGATCGAACGCGAAACTATCATCGCGTAAATTCGTGAGGAGTGTTTCCAGCGCAGCGGCTTCATCAGACAGGTCGCCATAATTAGCCGTGCCGTCAAAAGCGACCATGGATTGCCGCCGCCAGTAATTATCTCCAGCATAATTCGCACCTAGCATCGAGATAAGGCTCGCTCCCAGCGGTTTCAGGTCGCCGTCATGATGTAGATAGAGAACAGCCTGTCCACGTGCGAGCGCAGTTTCGACCGCAGCAGAAACACCGTCATCTTCGCCGACCTGACTAATGATGAGCAGATCAGGATTATCCGCGAGACAGCCTGCCAAAGCCGCGCCGTCGCATGCCGCGGCCTCATTATATATAACGCGCGTATCGTAAGCCACGTCCAGCCAAGCGCGCGTGCCGTTTTGATCCGGGAAATAATAGCTCTGGTCCATCTGGGCGATAACGACATTTAGAGTTCCCGTATCGAGATCGTCCCGCCCCGAGAGCCATGCCACCGCGTTTTTCAAAAATGCATCCATGCCGTCGGGCGATGCACCCCGATGAATATTCCGCATCGGGTTAGACCCCATGACCAAATGTCGAGCCTCACCTGTCGTTCCCGCCACGGCCAAACCCGCAGACTGCACCTCATAACCATCGCGCGTCACGGCATTAGAGCGCAGCACGATTCCGGCATCCGCTCCTGCGATCAGGAGTCCGGTATCATGGGTGGGGTCCCAGCTGATAGAGGTCAGTGAATCCGCCGTGACGGCCCCGTCTTCGGCCAAATTAAAGAGCGCACGTTTCACGCTGTCATGATCAGCGGATGTACAGGTGACGACATCCAGCACATCGGAAAATAAATCTCCCATCGTGGCAAGGCTCGCATCACCTGCCGCAATGGCCCGACTGGCATTCGCATTTTTCGTACGGGCGGCACAGCCTTTTTCAGCACCAACAGATGTGGGCGCAGGAGCCGGTTCGGAAACAGGGGGTGGCGGCGGTGTTGAGACCGTCGGCGAACTTCCTCCGCCTCCGCCTCCGCCACAGGCAGACATCGCGGTGAGCGCCGTCATAGCCAATAGCGCAGGTTTCAAGACTGTATTGCGGATCATCACGGATAGGTCTTCCCAAGCGACCGGCATTGCCCCAACATGCCGGAAAAGGGCGGCCTATCAGATCGACCAAAAGACAGCGTGAAAAGACAGGGTTAATCATGAATGAAGGCTGGAATGATATCCGGGACGCGATACAGGGGGATGGCGACGGATTGTCCGCGCCCATCCCCGATCATTGGCGGCAGGGCCGGACCTGTTACGGGGGGATGACCGCGGCATTAATGTATGAAGCCGCATTACAGCAGGTTGAGGACTTACCGCCCCTGCGCTCGGCCATTGTAAATTTTGTCGGACCCGTCACGGATACGCCTGTCCTGACATCAGAACTGTTAAGACGTGGACGGAATGTGACGAATGTTTCCAGCCGTGCAGATGTGGGAGAGCAATGTGTCGGCCGCGCGGACTTTCTCTTCGGGGCATCACGGACATCTGAGGTAGGCGTGGATTTCCCTGCACCCGACGCACCGCTGCCGGAAGAGTGTGAATTGTTCACACCGGAATTTGCGAAACCCATGGTTCCTGCCTTCTTCCACAATTTCGATACGCGCCTGATCGCGGGCGAACGTCCGATGACCGGTACGGAAGGTTACATCCGAACGTGGTCCCGGCATATGGACCCTGCGTCTCGTGAAGGGACGGGCAGCCTGCTCTGTCTGGCCGATGTCCTACCGCCCGCAGCCCTGCCGCTCATCCGGACGATGGCACCCGTCAGTTCCATGAGCTGGATCGTCAATATTCTGTCGGATAAACCGGAAACAGAGGACGGCTGGTGGCAGGTCGAATCCCGCCTCACCGCTGCCGGCGGCGGCTATTCCACACAGGTCATGCGGATATGGAACGCGGCAGGCGAACTCGTCGTCGAAGGCATGCAATCAATAGCTATTTTCGCTTAGCGGCGAGCCTTGAATGCGTTCGTCAAAAACGCTGTGCCATAGGTGAAATTAATATTGGCGGTCCAATTATCCAAGTCGCCCTCGCCGGTGCCGGGGCCATCGCTCCGTTGATAGGCCGCACCAAATTCTATGTTCATATTAGGACCGAAATTCCAGACAGCCGCCGCACCAAGCTGTCCGTAATCGTCAAAACGATAGAGCGCATCGCCGCGTTGCGCGTTGAGGTCTTCGCCGGAATAATAGCTGGCATCCAGTCGTACGAGCGTTGAGTCGCTCACGCGCAAATCAACATTCGCACCGACTTCCCACCCATCACCATCGGTGGACGGCGCATCTTTCGTATTTTCCGAACTAAAGATCGCGGCGCCGCGCAGGCGGACATCTTCAATTGTGTCCCAGCCCAGCGCATTCCCAGCACCAACGGACGCACCCAAAAGACCTGCATAATTATCATCGACACGACGGGATTCTGAAATTTGTCCGCCCGCATGGGCATAGTGGAATTGCCCGTCGAGACGCAGGACATCATCGAAGAGACGGACCTGAGAGACGTTTCCAATCTCAAATTCTTCCGCGCGGATATCGCCCTCGCGAATGCGCCAATTGATCCAGCTATCCTGTTTGAAATAATTCTTATTCACGCGGAACTGGAAACCCTGCTCCGCCAAATCTTGAAATTTGTTTGTATCATCGAACAAGGCCTGATGCGACGCATGGGTCGGCAGGAGTGTCCCCGCAATGATGTGTACATCCGGCGTCGGTTCGACCGCAATCCGGACGAGTGGCTCTATAATATCCAGCCCGTCATCATCCCCAAAATTCTGACCCAAGACCGCACCGACTTCGAATGTCACTTTTTCATTCGCCTGATAACGCATCCGGATGGGGGCCAAGACGCCAAAAAATGTTTGCCCATCCAAATCATCAAAGCCGATTAATTCCAAATTCTTGAAGAACACGGCCGTTTCCACGACGACATCCAGGTCTCCAACAGCCGTCTCAATCTCCTCCGTTCCCGTCGGATAATCAAAATTCTGACCAATCGCGGTGGAGGTCAAAATGATGGAACTTTCCTGCGCTTGTACCGTCATGCTCAGAGCCGATGCGGCGATAAGGGCCGTCATGAATAAAATTTTGTTCGGCATGTTCTGCACCCATGAAAAATTATATCTTTGCATGTAGGGCGTTATGGTAAACAAAAGATTGGTTTAGGAGACGACATGGCAGATGATCAAAATGAAAATTTGGATGTCGCCATTGGGCGTCGGCTCTCCACCCTGCGCGAGACATCAGGTCTTACCCGAACGGAACTCGCGTCGAAATCCGGCTATCCGCTCTCAGAAATTATTGCGCATGAGGATGGAAGCCTGCGACTAACCGCGCAACGTATGTTTAAGCTCTGCACACTCTTGGGTGCAAAACCCGCCGACCTCCTACAGGGCCTGCAAGAAGATGGACGCGGTGGCCGATCACTGCATGATGGATCGGAAGAGTTCGGGGATTAATCCAGCTCGACCAAACGCGTTTCACCGACATTACTGCGCAGGCCGTCATTATCATTCACGATAAATGTGCGTCCGTCCGGCGTCACGGCTAAACCTTCAACGCTATTTGGAATGGTCCCGTTTCCTGCGGGCAGGTCTTCTGACACAATTAAATCGCGAAACAGCGTTTTGCTCGCCCTGTTACCGGCAGAGACAGTTTCCAAATTAGCCGTGTAAATCCGCTTTACGGCTGCATCCGGTCCCGCTTGTGAATCATTTTCCATAAGGCGGAATTCACCGCCACCAATGGACGCGATATCCGTCAAACTCACCCGCCCGCCATTTTGCGATTCCGGTGTATCAACGCGGTAAAAGATGAAATCCCATTGGCCTGTCGCCGTGTCATAGCGGCCAATCCGATTATCATTTTCCATGCCCCAAGGTCTTTGGAACGTGACATATAAAACACCATCCTCCTCCGCCACGCCGGAAAACCCACGCGTTTCCTGTAAGGCTTCGACATTGGCGGGCAGTCGAACTGCTTCCTGAATCACACCTGCCGCGTCGGTTCTGACGAGGAGGTTGATCGCGTCAATGGGTTCAAACAATGTGTTCTCCGCATCGCCTTCACCCTCTGCCACAACCCAGAATCCGCCGCCGGTCGCCACCGTAATGCCCTCAAGATCAAGATTAACCGTGCCGTCCGGATTGGTCAGGTCGTCACGGTCATTTCCGTCAAACCGGTCTCTGTCGCTACCCGGGCCGGACACCGTGAGGGTTGAGAGGATGTTATTATCGTCGCGCAATTGGATATCCTCGGCGAGGCGCGCAGGTGTTTCCGACAAGTCGAGACGGAAAATCCGGTTGGCATCAAAAGCCGCATCTTCGACAGAATAAAGATTCGTCGCATTATTCGGGTCCTCAGTCAGGGCCGAGAGCGCACCCCAAGGAATAGGTGTGCCATCGAGGCGGTCTACGGCCTTGATAGTCGGGTATGTCAACTCTGAGACGACATATTCGTAGATTGCGATTGAGGACCGAACATCCTCGGACCGGTCATCTTCCTCGCCCGCGACGACGAGGAGATTACGCGACGGTATGGCTTTTATGCCTTCGGGACTCGCAGGGCTCGGCAAGGTCTGCGCCGAAATCGGCGCCGTCGGATCGGCAATGTCGTATACAAAAACCAAGTCTCCGCGTTCCGAGCCGATAAATAAATATCGATCCGCGCCAAAAATACCGACTTCCGCCCCTTCGGGTTCATTGCCGCTATTCTCTGAGCGGCTGTCAGGGTAATGACCGAGACGGGCGGCCTCGTGATCGAGGGCATTTCCGGCCTCGACTTGTATCGCGCCAGTTGTGTCAAACACAGTGAAGCCGCGTCCACCGCCCAGTTCTGCGCCCTCATTCGCGGTCGCAAATGTGTCCGTGTTAATCCACGCCACACCGTCTGGTTCACGGACGACACCGACGAGACGCTGACTGAGGGAGATGACGTCAATCTCGCCTTCCAGCGCGTCGACATTATCGAGATTAACACTTCCGGCGGAGAAATCAGCCGTGACCGTATTCGTATTTAAATCAACGAGGACGAGATGATTATTTGTCTGCAAACTGACAACGCCGATATTGTCGTCATTAATATCGACAAATTCCGGTTCGGGATCATTCCCATCGACATCCGCCAAACCCGTCAGATCAATCTGCGTCTCAGTCCAATCCGCAGGCGTGTCAGAGGACACATCTAATGAGAGCAAAAAGCCAGGAATAGGCGGCTGGTCGGAACTGTTCGTATTTGGATTTTCAACCGCGACAAGCGCCCGCGTCCCATCCGGTGAAATCGCGACAGAGTCTGGATTACCTGCGACTGAAAAAGATCGGACAATTGTTCGCGTTGTGAGGTTTACGACTTCCAGTGACCCATTGTCAGGTCCCGTCGTATCAGGTCGGTCCACCGCCACGATTGCAAAATTTCCAATCACGGCCAGAGAGGTCGGGGTTCCGGCTAAGTCACGCGTCCCGGCAGCCCCCGGATTGGACGGGTCCGTAATATCGACAAAGCCGAGCGTCTGACGGGGCGGGTCGGTATAGATTAGCGTGTTTCCATCCTGCGACACATCTACAATCTCTGCTGAACGTTGAATATCCGTATCGCAATCGGCGTCCTGTTGTCGGCAGACGGGGAAAGTCGCAATGCGCGTGAAGTTCTCGAGCGTGTTAGGCGGCGCGACATTACAAGTGAAAGTCGTGCTATCCACTTCACCGGATTCGAGCGTGCCATTCCCGTTATCATCCAAGCCCGTATCCGTGCGCGTGCCGCCCCGGAAACAATTTGCATCGCCAGCAGCCAATTGAACATCAATCGTAATCGTCGCAGGCGGCGGCGGTGGAGGCGCGGGCGGCGTAACAACAGTCGGGGCTCTCTCACTGCCACCACCTCCCCCACCACATCCGGCAAGAGCGGTGCAGGCTAAAAGCGCTGCGCCCAAAAAAGTTGACGAAAAACGCCGGGGTACAAAAAGAGATTCGAGCATTCAGACAGCCTCCCGCTTACACTCTGACCGTTCATTCGCACCGGACTCAAGTCACGCTACCTTTCAATTTCCTTCAACCCTTTAACGCAATGTAAGATTTGGTTATAAACTGTAGGGTCTTTCGGTCCGGTGCGACCCAGTGATTTCGTGCAGCCTTAGAGAATAGCAAATCCTGCGACCAGTAAGCCGTAAGCCAGTCGGACCGCCCATATTCCGACGTAAGGATTGCATTGACGTTCTGATAAAGATGTAATTCCAAGTTCATATGATGCTGAACCGCGAGCAATGACGCCACCGTAATTGTATGATGATAGCCTTCGGTGTCCGTATTCGCGACACCCGTCGCTTCATTATATTCTCGGATGATGTCCGGCATATCCGCGAAGGCGTCCCGTGCGGGATCAATCATAATCGCACAGGCAGCAGCAAAATGCGCAGCATGGCTCCAGTCGGGTTTTGGTAGGGTCTTGCGGCACAAGCCCTCATAAATATGCAGGACTTCTTTATCGGAAGAATAGATCATTAGGATGTCCTCGAATTAAATATCAGCGGACTTTGAAATAGAAAACCCACCGACAGGGGTGGGTTGAGTAGGTGTAGATTGAAACGTCTGTTCTTTAATCCAATACCATGCGCAAACACACCACAAAATCATGCTGTGTCTGTTGCTGTCGATATATAACGGCGTTACGCATGTTTCGCGTATAGACTGTATACTCGGCGAAATTCAAGGACCTGATAAGATGAAATTTGGAATGGCGACGACGACCTGTTTGTTTATTTTGGCGAGTTTAGCGTTTGTGCCAGCCGCTAAGGCCGGAGAAATTTTGCGCCCCGCTCCCGGAACGGATTTCCAATGGGAGAGCATGGACTGCCCGAAACCTATCCAGAGTTTTGACCCAACGCTTTCAAAACAGGAAAAGCTGGAGCTCTATTCACAAGCCATTACGAACCATATCGCCTGCCTGCAACGCGAAGCGCAGGCTGACTTCCAAGAGGCGCAAGCCGCCATGCAAGCCGCGATAGAGAAAAAGCTCGGCCAGGAAACGCAGCGGATGGACGAGATGATAAAACTGGCCTATCGCACGACGCGCTAGCTATCCACCTCAGCATCCAGCGCGTTACTGATAATGAAATCGCGACGGGGTTCGACGACGTCACCCATGAGTTTCGTAAACAGTTCATCCGTGGCATCGGCGGCCTCGATACGGACCTGCAGGAGTGACCGCGCGTTAGCATCAAGGGTTGTTTCCCAGAGTTGGTCCGGATTCATTTCGCCCAATCCCTTATAACGCTGGATTTTGAAACCCTTGCGACCAGCCTCGAAAATCACGTCGAGCAATTGCGCAGGACCGGAGACATATATCGGCTCGTTCTCGCCCCGACGGAGCGTCGCTGTGCCTGAATAGGTTTCACCGAGCGACGGCGCCAGCTTTTGCAGGCGTCGCGCGTCGGAGCTGTCACGGAAGCTGGGCCGCATGATGATCCGGTCCATGACTCCACGCACGTCGCGTTCAAACACGAGGGCGCCGTCTTCATCATAACGTCCGGCCCAGCCATCTTCACCCTCATCCGCGATGAGGTCGAGACGCGCTACGGCGGCGTCAATTAATTCGGGGTGTTCCTCGACGGTCAAAATGCCGGAAATCGCGATTTGCGCGATGGCACTATCCGGCGCGCGGTGTTTCATTCGATTTAGAATTTGCTGAACGGCCAGCGCTTCGCGGGCAACGCGTTTCAGATCTTCGCCCGCAATGACAGAGCCATCATCTAATGTCAGCGAGGCATCTTTCGATCCCGCATCGATGAGGTATTCGTCGAGCTCTTCCTGATCTTTGATATATTGCGTATTCTTCCCGCGCTCGACTTTATAAAGTGGTGGTTGTGCGATGTAGAGATAGCCGCGCTCAATGAGTTCCGGCATCTGGCGGTAGAAGAATGTCAGCAACAGCGTCCGGATATGCGCGCCGTCCACATCAGCATCGGTCATAATGACGATCTTGTGGTAGCGGGCCTTATCCGCGCTGAAATCTTCGCGACCAATGCCAGTGCCGAGCGCCGTGATAAGCGTCCCGATTTCCTGGCTAGAGAGCATGCGGTCAAAGCGGGCACGTTCCACGTTCAGAATTTTACCCTTGAGCGGCAGGATAGCCTGATTGTGACGGTCCCGCGCCTGTTTCGCGGAGCCCCCCGCAGAGTCCCCCTCCACTATGAAAATCTCGGACAGGGCCGGATCGCGTTCCTGGCAATCGGCGAGTTTCCCCGGCAGCGAGGCAATGTCGAGTGAGCTTTTCTTTCGCGTCAGATCGCGGGCCTTGCGCGCGGCTTCGCGGGCCATGGCGGCTTCGGCGATTTTCTGCACGATCAGCTTGGCTTCCTGCGGATGTTCCTCGAACCATTCGCCGAGGGCTTCGTTCATCGCAGATTCCACGACGGGACGAACCTCGGAGGAAACCAGTTTGTCCTTGGTCTGTGAGGAGAATTTCGGGTCCGGCACTTTCACAGACAGGACACAGGTCAGCCCTTCCCGTGCGTCATCACCGGAGAGTTTCACCTTGTCATTCTTCTTCGCCATGCTCTGCGCGTAAGTATTAATTGTCCGCGTCAACGCCCCGCGGAACCCCGCCAAATGCGTTCCCCCATCGCGTTGCGGGATGTTGTTGGTGAAGCAGCGGACATTTTCGTGATAGCCGTCATTCCACCACATCGCGGCATCGACAGTGATCCCGTCTTTCTCCGCATGGACATTGATAGGCGTGTCCAGCACGGGCGTTTTATTCGCGTCCAGATGACGGACAAAGGCTTCGATCCCGCCCTCATAATAAAGCTCGGTCTCGATCGGTTCTTCGGGGCGTTCGTCGCGCAGGATAATCATGACGCCGGAATTCAGAAACGCCAGTTCCCGCAGGCGGCGTTCCAGTGTCGCGCGGTCAAATTCGACCATCGTAAACGTCTCTTCCGACGGCAGGAAGCGCACCATCGTTCCGGTCAGGACCTTGGTCGTCCCGTCGCGGCGATTATCCTGCGGCGCGTCCCCGACAATTTTCAGCGGTGCGAGCGAGTCGCCATGTTTGAACTCCATCCAGTGCTCTTTGCCATCGCGCCAGATCGTCAGCTGCAAAGACACAGACAGCGCGTTCACGACCGACACCCCGACCCCGTGCAATCCGCCCGAAACCTTGTAGGAATTCTGGTCAAATTTCCCGCCCGCATGGAGCTGGGTCATGATGACTTCGGCGGCGGAGATCCCCTCCTCCGTGTGCATGGCGACGGGAATGCCGCGGCCATTATCGCGCACGGAACAGGACCCGTCGGGATGGAGCACAACCTCGACCCGGTCCGCATGTCCGGCGAGGCTTTCATCGATGGAATTATCGACGACCTCATAGACCATGTGATGCAGGCCGGAGCCGTCATCCGTGTCCCCGATATACATGCCCGGCCGTTTGCGGACGGCGTCGAGGCCCTTGAGGACCTTGATGGAATCGGCCCCATATTCTGGGGTATTGGGTACGGGCTCGGCCATGGATGGAATCCTGCGTGAATCGATAGTGATTCCTACAGGATTCCGTTACTCAATGTAAGGGCTACAGCCCTCTTAGTTCATCGTGTAAACGACCCCGAACCGCGTGATCGTGTCGGTTTTCTCACGCCCCGGCAACACGTCCGTATGATGGTCCACGCGGAAACTGGCCCGCGCCGCCAGATTACCGACCAGATTGGCGGTCAGGCCCAACTCGTTCCACAGATAGGTATCGCTGGAGGAATAGATGACCTCGCTATTATTATAGAGCGAGACAGCATCGTTGAAATCATAGGCGATCTTGGACGCCCCGCGCAGGGCGAGTTCGTTCTGACGGTCCAAATCACCGGCGGCCTCCAGCACAGCGATTTCCGCCGCTGTCAGACCCGCAGCAACGGCGGGGAGTTGCGAGCGATAACCGAGGCCGGCTTCCACATCCCAGCCCAACGGGGCGGGTTGCACCAACGCGTAACCCAGACCGGCACCGAGAAAGTAACCTTCCTCGAACGCGCCGAACTCATCGCGGTAATAATCCGCATTGCCGAGCGCGTAGAGACGATCCGTAATATCGCGGTTGACCTGATAACCGAGCACGTAGCGCTCCTTATTCGTCTCGCCTGAAGCACGGCCAAAATCAGCAGACGCATTGACCGCATGTTTCCAAACGCCGGACTCCTTGGCGAGCTGCAAGCCCAACCCAATATCCGTCGTTTCTGTATTACCGGTTGTCTTAGAGCCCGTCAGCGACGCCTCGCCGGACCAGCCATCCGCATCCTGTGCCATCGCGGTTGTTGCCATCGCCGTTGTCGCCATGAGGGCGATGAGTGTTTTTGAAATTTGTTTCATGACCGAGGTCTCCTTCATTTTTGTTGGAGGGGCCATATTTCGAAGAAGGTGTATAATAGATGAACGCCCACATTTCGAAGCGTTCATAAACTGTTCACCCTGTTCCACGGTATGAAGCACCAACGCAATTATATGGCTGGAGGGCCCCGTGGAAAATATCAAAAACTTTTTTAACCCCGACCGACTGGAATCATTGACCAGTACCGGATTGGGATTGGCGACGAATGTCGTTATCGCGATCATCATTTTACTCGTCGGCCTTTGGGTGTCCAAACGCGTCCGCAACGCCATCGTAAAGATGGGCCAAAAGTACCAGCATCTGGACGAAACCCTGTTCCGTTTCTTTGCCAGTATTGTCGGCTTCCTGATTATGGCCGTTGTCGCCATCGCGGTTTTGGGCCGCTTTGGCGTTGAAACCACATCCATCGTGGCCGTTCTCGGCGCGGCGACTGTCGCGGTTGGCCTCGCCCTGCAAGGCACATTGTCCAATCTGGCGGCGGGCGTCATGCTCTTGATTTTCCGCCCCTATAAAGTCGGTGACTTCATCGACGCGGCCGGCACTTTCGGCAATGTCGAAGAAATCGACATGTTCACAACGATCCTGCAAACCTTTGACAATCAGCAGATCATCATCCCCAACAGCAAGATCTGGGGCGAGAAGATCATCAACCATAGCCACCATCCGGTGCGCGGTGTCGATATGCGCTTTAACGTCGCCTATGAGGACGATGTCCAAAAAGCCCGCGACGTCATCCAGAAAGTCCTGGCCGACCACCCGCATGTCAAATCCGACCCGGCCCCGTTCATCGAGGTCGAGTCCCTGAGCGAACGGTCCGTCGAAATCCTCGTCCGTCCGTTTACTGATGGCGCGCATTATTTCGACGTCACCTATTCCGTGCCGGAACAGGTCAAAGCCGCCCTCGGCGCAGCGGGACTGAGCACACCCTACCCGCAAACCCGCATTATCATGTCCAAAGACTAGGGCTTTGGCCGAGATAACGTGCTCCCCTTGGCGTTTTAAAAAACGCAGAAAGGGAAGCCCCCGGGGTGGCTCGTCCTTCATTGGACGGGCCACTTTCTTTATGAGGCCCACACATTTTATGCCTTGTCATCCTCGGGCTTGACCCGAGGATCCATTCGACACAGCTTTGACCCGCGCCGATCTTGGTGACAGCGTCATAACGATGACAGAGGTGTGTAAGAGCAGAAGACAAACGCCAACGCTCACCGCCCATCACCTTTTTCAAAGGGGGTCGGCAAAACGCATATTTGTCCGAAAAAAGGACAGCCCGCAGGGTCCGGCCCCGCGATGGAGACCGAATATCTATAGTGTTTTACGCGGGGCGAACCCTGCGGCAGTGCTTTACCGATAACGGCCTTACTGGACTGCTCCCGTTCCAGAGAGTCAGGCGCTCGAAATCAGGCCCCTTCCCGCGACTGTCACATCCCGAAAATAGACACACCGTCTCTCAGACCAGAAGGTGACGTCCTACCTGTCCCGTGTCTGAAAGAACGAGTGTGAATATAGCGCGGGATTTATAACCGTGGACGCAAATTGTCCGAAAAAGGTCCGGGGGACCTTTTTTAATGGCGTACTGAGCCGCTAAGCTGTTCGGATATAATGGTATTTTCGGGGTGTGTTTTTTGGGTGGTGGGGTTGGATTCGGTGCCGAAAGCGGGGATTATGTTTTAAAGTCCCACAGCAGCAATAAACCCTCGGTTACGAGACATTGCATCCTTAACTAAATCTTTCCACTGAATTACTTCAATCGAACCTCGATAATCACCTCGCAATGGTAACCAGCGACCACGACCATTTGCAGTAACATCCCAAGATGCAACATGGTCTTTTAAATTGCCAACTATGTCTGCAACAATAAAACAATGAAATACACAATTTGGAGCTAAACGAATTGGTTCCCCATCGTAGGATTCTATAGACTGTTCTTTGAGCTTAGCAATGTAACGCAATATTTGATTATTTGGTAAGTATTTATCCTGATATGATTTTTTTCCTGGTTTTTTAAATTCGACCAACATCACACGAGTTAAAGGCTCTTCTCCTTCAATTCCAAGACCATGCAACCTATCAAATAAGAATAGGTCGGGCCTGTCATCATCTTCACTATCCTCTAAGATTTTCTTATTTTGCACATCAGACGCAAAGTATTTTGAGAATACAAGCCGTTCATCAAGCACCCAGAGATCATGATCTGAGGCCTCAATTTTAGTCGGGTCATCGCCACGTATTTTCATCGGGCATATAAATTCATGGAGGCTTTCTTCTAACTGGAAGTCTCTTTTACCCGAAGCCAGTGTTCTGACGCGTCTGATAAGAACGTCTAATACATCAAGAACCATTTTTCTGCGAAGTACATATTCAGTTAGTTGTCGCTGCTCTTCTTGCTTAACATCTTCAACAGCTTTAGAGAGTTCTTTTTGAAAATCATCTGGAACTGATTTTTCTGACGCAAGTAGATCAACAACTTTTTGTATAGTTTTTTTACGCTCAATATCTCGTCTTATCCGAAGTGGAATTAAAGCTCTGGCAAATTGCTCTTCTTTTACGGCATTTTTTGGGACTCTTGATAAAAGCTTCTTGGAGGATGCAAAGCCAAAAGAAGGGTATTCATCCAAAAACTTCTCAAGAGTTTTCTTTCGTTTGCCATCAAACTTTCTTGTTTCTTTTTTCAAGACTTTCTTTCGAATTTTTTTGGCACAAGCCTTAGCTATATCTTTTGATATCGCTTCCGAAAAAGTAAAATTTGTACGCTCTTGGTTGACAGTTTTGTCTAGAAAATCGCCAGATACACATCCATGGAAGACAACCTTTTCAGTTTTTCCAAATCGCTTAAAACCGATAAGACCATCTATTTTTCTTGAAACAACAGTTCTGTCATTAGCGATATAATGTAATTGGTTGTCACCCTCAAGATCACTACTTGCCGCGGGCAAACAGATGAAATTTTTCAGATAAAGATCTCCATACTCTTCAGTTTCAACAACAACTTCATCTCTTTCCTCTACAAGCAACTTTAAAATATGTTCTGGGAAATTGAGTGATTTATCGGATATGGACAGATAAGTTTTAGGTGCTTTCTGAAGAATAAAATCGGAAAAGAAATGACTCCCAAAATGTTTTGTGAAATTACCTGCCCGAACCGGGAAGCGTTTTAAATAATCGCTTTGCCTAATACCTGACAATGTAACTATTGTGCCAGTTTTTCTGGAAGAAGCCGACTTAATAATTTCATGATTTTTAATCTGCTGGGAATTACCAAGAGAAAAGTCAAAACTTCTGGTCTTAAAACCCTCTTCGCATTTAAAAGTACTTTGAATATGCACGTTGGCAAACATATCAAGCCAAAGTAATCGCCCTACTCCTTTACCACCTTTATCCATCTTCCACTTGGTGTCAGTTGTACAAAACGCATCAAATCTTTTTTCGTCTAAACCTATACCGTTATCTTCGACAGTAATGACAACATTTTTAGGGTCATCGTTGTTATCAACGCTAATATCAACACGGCCCTTCTTAACCGCATCACCTTTAAATTTGTCATCAATGGCGTGATAGGCGTTGCTAACGGCTTCAAATACGGGCTGTAAGGCATTGGTGGCATTTGAGGGTTTTGGTTACCTCTTAATGCGGCTTTCAATATCGCCCTCAAGGCTCCGAGTTGAAGGAATATCAAGCATCAGCCAACCCAGCCGCCCGCTCTTCAACCGCCGCGACAATCTCGTCCACCATCACGTCATTATCGGTCTTCCCCGTTTTCTTCCCCGCGTGATACATCATGCCGTAGCCTGCGGAACCGCCCGTGAAGCCGACATCGGTGAACATGGCTTCGCCGGGGCCGTTGACGACGCAGCCGATAATAGACAGCGTGATCGGCTGGCTGATATGGGCGAGCCGCTCTTCGAGGATTTGGACGGTTTTAATCACGTCAAAGCCTTGGCGCGCGCAGGACGGGCAGGAGATGATGTTCACGCCGCGTGTCCGCAAGCCGAGGGATTTCAACATGTCGAACCCGACCTTGATCTCCTCCACCGGGTCGGCGGAGAGGGAGACGCGGATCGTGTCGCCAATCCCGGCCCAGAGCAGATTGCCCATGCCGATGGAACTTTTGACCGTACCGATGCGCAGGCCGCCGGCCTCTGTTATGCCGAGATGGAGCGGTGCGTCCGTGGCATCCGCGAGTTGGTGATAGGCCGCGACGGTCATGAAGACGTCGCTGGCTTTGACCGAAATCTTGTAATCGTGGAAATTTTCATCGTCGAGCATACGGGCATGCATGAGGGCGGACTCTACCATCGCGTCGGGGCAAGGCTCGCCATATTTTTCGAGGAGTTCGCGCTCAAGGCTGCCGCCATTGACGCCAATCCGGATGGAACAGCCATTGGCGCGGGCGGCGGCGACGACTTCTTTCACGCGGTGTTGCCCGCCAATATTGCCGGGATTGATGCGCAGACAGGCCGCGCCCTGATCCGCGGCCTCAACTCCGCGTTTATAATGGAAATGAATATCCGCGACGAGGGGGACCTGGACCTGATCGACGATTGACCGCAGGGCCGCGCTGCTATCGGGGTCGGGGACCGAGACGCGCACAATATCCGCGCCCGCCTCTTGCAGGGCGAGGACCTGCCCGACCGTCGCGTCGACATCATGGGTCAGGGTGTTGGTCATGGATTGCACGGCGATGGGTGCGTCGCCGCCGACCTCGACTTTGCCGACTTTGATCTTGCGGGACTTGCGCCGTTCAATCGTGCGCCAGGGCCGGATGGAATTAATGTCTTTGGGTGTGCCGCTCATGCGGGGGCTATAGCGCGGGGATGTGTCGGATTAAAGACAGGATTGCGGCTATGGCGAGAGCAAAACATCGGTCAGCGGTTCGCCCTTTGCGCCGAGCGGGCCGACGCGGCGTGTACCGTCATAGAGCTCGACCGCGCCCGCATCGCGGACGGACACGGTGTAACCTTCGCCGACGGGGCCTTGCCACATCTCGTCCGTGACAAAA
Organism: Litorimonas sp. WD9-15; assembly: GCF_050271975.1. Classification (NCBI taxonomy): domain Bacteria; kingdom Pseudomonadati; phylum Pseudomonadota; class Alphaproteobacteria; order Maricaulales; family Robiginitomaculaceae; genus Litorimonas; species Litorimonas sp. WD9-15. The sequence continues at coordinate 955,972 of NZ_CP189850.1, read as the reverse complement.
ATGCGGCTGACGAGGGTTGTGCCATTTGCGTCGGAAATCTGCACCCAGCTCGGCGCGGTGGTGCGCAGCGTGATGAGGCCGTCCGTCATGACGGGCGCGACGGGTGTGTCGATATCGAGCGGCAGGACGGTCTGGCTGATCGGTTGATCGGCGACGGCTTCGGTCTGTAATCCGTACCACGTGCCGAGCATGGCAACAGCCGCGAGGACTGAGAGCGCAGGCGCAAAGCCGAGCGGCAGGCGGATGCGGCGCTGAAATACAAAATGCGGCGACCCGCGCAGGGGCAGCCCATCGGCCAGTGCGACATCGCGTTTATAATCTGCGACCGCTTCCGTCGGGTCGAGGTTCAGGCCTTTCGCATAAGTCCGGACAAAGCCGAGGACGTAGCCAATGGCGGGCAACGCGGTCTGGTCCAGACGCTCTATCGCGATAATATAATCTTCACGCAGGTTCGTCGACATCGCCATGTCCGAGACGGACAGGTCAAGGCTCTCGCGACGGGCGCGGAGGCGATGTCCAATATGTGTGTGCGGGTCCGGCATTGAACCTAAGTGTCTAGAGTTATGCGCCTGAATGTTTGGTTAATGGACGGTAGGGTTTACGGCCAGTGGAAACTGCACACCCGCGAGGTTTTCCGGTCAATTAAGCCTGTTAGGCGAGCCAGGTTGACTGTCTTCGCGTGAGATTGCACGAAAGATGGACACTATAACATAGCTGGGGCTGTACATGACTCTCCGACACCTTCTTCTTGGAACCGTTTTCACCGCATTGGGAACCCTAACGAGCCACGCCACCGAGACGGGCTATTATATGCAACCCGATCTGCAAGGCAGCGAAGTTGTGTTTAGCAGTGAGGGCGATATCTGGGCGGCGGGTGTCGAAGGCGGCCCCGCCGTGCGCCTGACCACCCATGTCGAAGTGGAACGCGATCCGGTCCTGTCACCCGATGGGGAGTGGCTGGCCTTTACCGCAAATTATGACGGCGCGTCGGAAGCCTGGGTCATGCCCGTGACGGGCGGTGCGCCAAAGCAACTGACGCATGAGGCTGGCGGGGTAAGTGTCAAAGGCTGGACGCCGGACGGTCACGTCATCATCCAATCGCGCAAAGCCCCCGGCCCGCGCGCAACCCGCATCAGAATGATTGATCCGGAGAGCGGAGAGATTGAAACCCTGCCACTAGACGGTGCGACAGATGCGGTCGTCGCGGAAGACGGCACGATCGTCTTCACGCGCTACGGCCTGTCCATGAGCCGGGATAATGCGAAACTCTATCGCGGTGGAACCATGGCGCAGCTCTGGACCTATGACCCCGTCAACAAGATCGCCACGCGGTTGTTAGAAGATTTTGATGCCCCGCTGCGTGACCCGATGATCAGTGATGGGCGCATCATTTTCGTGAGTGATAAATCCGGCTCGGATAATTTCTGGGGCGTCAATATGGACGGCTTGGACCCAGTGGAATTTACCGCTCTATCCGATTGGCAAATTCGCGGACCGCGTATGGACGGCGACAATATCGTCTTCCAATGGGGTGCGGATATTGCCGTGCTGGACATGACCAATAGCGATGTCGACATTCTGGATATCGAACTCGTCACGGATAACGACCCGACCCGCACATGGTTTATCGAAGACCCGCTCAATTTCCTCTCTTCCACCGATATGTCCGCCGACGGGAAAGCCGCCGTCCTGACCGCGCGGGGCCGCGTCACGGTCGCCTTCCCCGGACAGAGACGCCGTGTCGACATCGCCATTCCGGGTGAGGCGCGCGCACGGGCCGCAACGCTGAGCAATGACGGGAAAGATGTATTCGTCATTCTGGATCAGGGCGAACAGGGTGAAATCTGGCGCTACGCCGCCGATGGGCGCGGGGAAGGTGAACAACTCACAGACGGTTCGGAACATCACATCTGGTCGCTCCACCCTTCACCAGATGACGAGACCCTGATCTATCAGGACAAGGCCGGACACCTCCATTCACTGAACATCGAATCCGGTCGGAAGAAAAAACTCGCGACGACGGGCAGTGATGATGATTACGCCTTCCGCAATATCACATTCAGCCAGGGCGGACGCTATGTTGCCTTCACAGGGTCGGACCAAAAGGGCCTCTCGCAATTGGAATTGTTGGACGTAAAAAGCGGCGACGCCACCGTCCTCGCGGGTGGGAAATATGCCGCCTATAGCCCCGCCTTCTCTGCTGATGGCGGATGGCTCTATTTCATCTCGGACCGGAATTTCCGGTCCAACCCGAGCGGACCGTGGGGCGAGCGTGTGCCCGGTCCGGCCTTTGACAAACGCGGCCAACTCTACGCCGTCCAACTGGATCCGGAAGCGGACTTCCCCTTCACGGCCAAGACTGAACTCGACCTGATGGAAGAGGATAAAGACGAAGAAAAAACACCTGACTCTGAAGACGAAAAAGATGAGGACGCCGCGCCCAAAGAGATGGAGATCGAATTTGACGGCCTAGACTCCCGCATCTGGCCCGTCCCCGTTTCGGCTGATAATTATTACAATCTCTCCGCCAATAAGAGCCATCTCTATGTCATGTCAGAAGGCAATCTGAAAACAATCGCGATCAGCGATTTGAAGCCTGAGATGAAGACCTTCCAGTCCGGCGTTGCGAATTATGAATTGTCTGCGGATGGAAAAACAGTTTTCACCCAAACGCGCGGGAACGAGCCGACCCTCGCCCTCCTCCCCGCGGGCGCCGAAGCGCCGAAAGATATGTCGGAGCACACGCTCCGCATCAAAGATTGGCGTCCGGGCCTGACCCCGCAGGCGGAATGGACGCAGATGGTTCGCGACGCATGGCGTCTGCATCGCGATTTCGCCTATGACCCGTCCTTACGCGGCGTCGATTGGGACGCAGTGCTGGACAAATATCTGCCCCTGACCGAACGCATCGCACACCGGAATGAGGTCAATGATCTCCTCGGACAGATGGCGTCTGAACTGGGTATTCTTCACAGCCAGATCGGAACGGGCGATCAGGAAAATGATGATGCCACCGGACAAGCGGCCGCCCTCGGCGCGGAACTTTCCGAAGCCCCGAACGGCGTGCGCATTGACCGGATACTGGACGGCGAACGCGACCTGTTCGACCAACTCGGCCCGCTGCTGAAACCGGGGGTGGATGTCCAAAATGGCGATGTTATCATGGCTGTTGATGGTCGTCCGGTCAGCACCCCTGCCAACCTTCACGCCGCGCTGCAACATAAGGCCGGACAGGAAGTCCGCCTCGACTTTGAGCGCAATGAAGGCCGTTTCCTGCGCCGCGCGACAGAAATGAGCGCGATCGTCACACCCGTCTCCAGCGGGCGGGAAAACCGTCTGCGTTATCATGACTGGGTGCAAACGAACCGCGAGAAAGTCGCCGAGATGAGCGGTGGTGAGATCGGCTATCTCCACCTCCGCGCGATGGGGGGCGGTGATGTCGCCAGCTTCACCCGCGACTTCGGCGAACATCTGGACAAGGACGGCCTGATCATTGATGTCCGCGGCAATAATGGCGGCAATGTCGACAGTTTCATCATCGCGGCCCTGTTGAAAAAAGCGTGGGCCTTCTGGGACTCCCCCGGACCCGGTGCGCCGACCTCCAACATGCAGGGCGCATTTCGCGGACACCTTGCCGTGTTGATTGATGAGGGCACCTATTCGGACGGCGAGACCTTCGCGGCCGGCGTAAAAGCGCTCGACCTCGGCCCGCTCATCGGGACGCAGACTGCGGGGGCAGGCATCTGGCTCTCCGACCGCAACCGCCTCGTCGATGGCGGCGTCGCCCGCATCGGCGAATATGCGCAATATAGCGCAGACGGTAGCTGGATGATCGAAGGCAAAGGCGTCGCCCCGGATATCGAAGTCGAGAACCCGCCGATTGCCGCGTTCGAGGGTGAGGACGCGCAAATGAAAGCCGCGATTGATTATCTGGAAGAGAAGATTGAGAGTGACCCGATTCCGGAATTAAAGCCGAAGCCGCTACCGGAACTCGGCGGATATGGCACGGAGGGAAGGTAGGTCGCATTGCCGTTTCGTAGCGTGACAGACTTGCTCTGTCCCGCTACATCGCCTGCATGATGAACACCCTCCGAAAACTTCACTCCCGTCGAGCTGCACCCTGGGTCGCCCTCCTCGTCTCCGGCGGGCTTCTCGGCGGCGCTTGGGTTTTCCAATACGGTTTCGGCTACCTGCCCTGCCAGATGTGTTTCTGGCAGCGTCACGCGCATAAGGCCGTGATTGCGATCTCCATCCTCGCCTTCCTCGCGCAAATCTTTGCCGTTAAAACCAACGAACTTTTCCGCTACGCCATTGTCCTCGCCTTCCTCGTCAGTTTCGGTCTCGCTGCCTGGCATACCGGTGTCGAGTTCGGTATTTTCCCTGCACCGGACACCTGCGCCGTGGGCGATGTCGACGCGATGCCCGTGATCGACCCGAATGACCCGCTGGGCTTTATGGATAAGTCGATCAAACCACCCGCCTGTTCCGAGGCCGTCTGGCACTTCCTTGGCCTCTCGATGGCGGCGTGGAATGCACTCGTCTCCTTGATTGCGGCGGGGTGGGTCGCTACATCCAAGTCACGATGACAAAGACACGCACAAACCCTCGTATCGCCGAAATGCTCCGTGTTGACCATGCGGGCGAATATGGCGCCGTCGCGATTTACCGCGGTCAGCAAGCCGTCTTCAAAAATCAAATGGCGACGCAGCCCATGGCCGCGCAACTCGCCGAGATGGAAGCTGAAGAGCAGAAACATCTCGACGCTTTTGATAAACTGCTCGTCGAACGAAATGTCCGCCCAACCGCCATGGCTCCGCTCTGGAACGTGGCCGGATATGGCCTCGGCGTCGTCACGGCGCTGATGGGCGAAAAAGCGGCCCATGCCTGTACCGAAGCCGTCGAGACGGTTATTGAGGAACATTACGCCGAACAGGCCGAGGCCTGCGCCGAGGAAGAACCCGAACTCGCCGCGACCTTCTTAGAGTTCCGCGAAGATGAACTCCACCACCGCGACACGGCCATTGAAGGCGGCAGCCAAGAAGCTCCGTTCCACCGCGCCCTATCCAAGGTAATAGAAGCCGGCTGCCGCGTCGCGATTGCGGTTACGGCGAAGGTTTAAAACCCTCAACTCAATCCTGACTCACAGGGTCCGGTTTTAATAGATATTCAGGCTTCAGATAGAACATTGAGACCCGGCATGCCCTGTACTGCGATATTTTGACTTTCCGGAAAAAGAGGCTTGTCTTACGAAATTTAATAAGAATAAAAGTTGGCAAACAATAGGGTTGATCTGATTATGTTTAAATTTCTACGCTTCGCTCCGATTGCTATACTCGGAGGCGTCTTAAGTCTTTCGCCCATCAATGCGCCCGGCACGTCCATCCAAGCCCATGCTGCCACACCTAACATTGATATATATGCGCAACTGCCAAGAACGGCCTCTGTCAGAATTTCCCCGGACGGAAAACGGATTGCCATGCTGGCCCCTTATGGCGCGGATAAAGCTGTCTTCGTTTACAACCTCGAAAATCCTGACGCTAAAACGATTATCATGCTGCCCCCGGAAAACAGTATTGTGAAATCGGTCAGTTGGGCCAGTAATAAACACGTCGTGACCTATGCGCGTATTCGCGGCAAGGGCACAGGCAAAATGAAAACATTCAGTACGCTCTACGGTCGGTGGTTGTCATATAATATCGAGACTGAAAAATCGGCAATTCTGCTGGATGATAGAATCAAGGAAAAATCCTATCCTGTCGTCAATGGCGGAGGATACATGCATAGCCTGCCGAATGATCCTGATAATGTTTTAATGCTCTTTCGCGAATATGCGGGGAAACCGCTGGAAAGACATTACCGCGTTAATTTGGACACGGGCAAAGAGTCTCTAGATCGCAATCTGCCTATCAATACGGGCGCAACGGCTTTGTCCACAGACGGAGAAACATTATTAGCCCGTGAAGAATATGATGACCGATCAGGCCGTTATAAATTATTCTTCGGAGATGTGGGTAATGAACGCGTCATCTACGAGAAGACATTTGATACCAGCAAAAACCGCACAGAGTATTTCTTTGCCGTCGTCGACGGGAAAGCGCTTTTACAGGAAACAGAAAGAGGCGGGTTTTCGCTCTTCACAATTGATCCTAAAACAGGGGCCCGTGCGCCGTTCCGGATGAATGCGGATGTGCCGCGCGGTTATGATTACGGGCCAATTTTTGACCCCGCGACGGATGAATTGATTGGTGTCGGTTATACCGATGATACGTCAAGAAGCATTTATAGCGCGGAGCCTTATAAGTCGTGGCATGAAAAAGCCAAAAAGGCATTAAAAGGCATGGAAGTGTCCATTCTGTCCAGAACCCGCGACAATTCAATGGTGACGATCTATGCCCATAGCGAAGGCAATGCCGGAGAGTTCTATTTAATGGAACCTGACAAGGGGCAAATTTCTTCGATTGGCGGCATGTATCCGGAACTCGCACCAAGCGAAATCGCGAAAACAATCCGGGCGGATTATACAGCGCGGGATGGTCTTGAAATACCGGCCTACCTCACACTTCCACCTGGAAAAACAACAGATAGCGGACCGATGCCAATGGTCGTCATGCCACATGGTGGACCAACCGCCCGGGACACGGCAGATTTTGATTTTTGGGCCCAATATTTGGCGGCAAAGGGCTATGTTGTCTTTAAACCCCAGTTCCGGGGCTCAACCGGTTTTGGCTATAATTTCGAAAGAGCGGGTTACGGCGAATTCGGGAAAGGTATGCTCCATGACACGGTTGACGGGGTCAACACACTAATTGAACAGAACATTGCCGACCCGGATAAAATCTGCGTCACCGGCGCGAGTTATGGCGGCTACCAAGCGCTGGCCCTGCCCATGATTGAGCCGGATATGTTCCAATGCGCCCTCTCCGTGAACGGCGTGTCGGACATTCGCGATATTCTGAAATTCGAAGTCGCCAGAACGGGCTCAAATAGTGGTGTCATCAAATTTTGGCGGAAAATTATTGGAGACCGTAATTCGGATAAGGAGATGTTAATTGAACAATCTCCCGCTGAAAACGCAGAGAAGATTAAAGCGGAAATCGTTCTCGTTCATGGCACAGATGATATGACGGTCCCCGTCCAACAATCTAAAACAATGGCCAAGGCCCTCAAAAAAGTGGGGCAGTCGGATGATATTATACTGTTGGAGAATGATGATCATAATCTGTCTCTTCCAATTTCAAGAAAGAAGCTTCTTGAAGCGAGCGACGAATTATTCGGAAAACATTTGGACTAAAACAAACGGGGTTTGGTGGATTAACCGTCAAACCCCCAAGTCTTAGGTTTTTCTCAAAAAGGACGCTTGAAGTCTCAAATCACGACATAATGGCTTCCGCAACGCGCCTCATCACTTGTCCAATTTTTTCATATTTTTCAGCCAGCGGAGACGAATTACGCCAAACAAGCCCGATTTGTCTTTGCGCCTTTGGATGCAGGATGCGGCGGACAATGAGCTGCGGATCTTTTTTGGCCTCTGAGATGGCATAAAGGCTGGGCAAGACGGCAATACTGCCGCCCATGGCCGCCATCTGACGCAGCGCGTCCAGACTTGTTCCCTCATATTCACCGCTTGTCGTCGCACTGGCTTGCAGGGCTAGATCTTTTACGACGGTTGCGAATTTATGACCATAACCCAGTGTCAGAAATTCTCGCCCCTTCAGGTCTTCCAAAGCGATATCCTCCCGGCTTTCCGCTAAAGGGTCGTCGGGCGCGACGCAGATGTAAATATTCTCGCGCACAATATCGAAACGCTTGCAATCGACGGGATGATCCTCCGGGGTTGAGAGGATGAGGTCGAAACGTCCGTCCGTAAGATGATCTTGAAGATCTAATGTGCGTTCCTCCCTCACGAATAACCGTAATTCCGGGTAAGCGGCATGGAGCTCTCGCGTCACTTGCGGCAAAAGATAGGGACCAACAGTTGGCAGGACCCCTAATTTCAATCGCCCCGCCAATGTGCCCCCGGACTCCCGGACAAGAACTTTTAGCTCTTCCACCTGACGTAAGACAATGCGGACGCGGGCCACGACCTCCTCTCCAATCGGGGTCAATAATGCGCCGTGACGTCCCCGCTCCAGCAAGGACACGTCCAAATGAGCCTCCATATCCTTGATCTGCGCCGAGAGGCTGGGCTGGCTGACAAAGGTCTGTTTAGCAGCTTCGCTAAAAGTACCCGTCTCGGCAATGGCTACGAGATATTCCATCTGGCGTAATGTGGGTTTCATGCTTCGTCCGCGGCATAAGATATAAGAAAAAGTTATATCAAAAATAGTATCTTTATATTTTAACTATGGCAATCAGTTTCCTATATTTAACTTGCGATAAAAAAAGGAGAAAGAAATGTTTCGCGCACCTCAGATTCAAACCATTCCCAACACAAACTCTACGCTCGCCGTTGCAGCCAACCCGCTGACGCTACAGCGTCGCCGTCGCGCGCGGAGAGCCCGTAAAGGTGTGAATGCAGAAGCCGTAAGGACGGCTTGGTTTTAGGCGAAACGAAACGTCTTAAAATTTCGAGCAAGAGGCGAACATGCCAAAACAGTATTTACGAACCAGCGAACAGGATTATTCCAATGACATTCAAGACACTTGCCTCCAGCGCTGGGAAGATGAAGGCGGAGCTGACCATGGTTATGTTGATCGTTCTGATTGGCGCGACAGCCTAGGTCCGGCGCATTATCCGTTCACCTCAACCTAAATAACGCGCTGAGGCCGTAGCCTTTGCGCATGCATTTGCAAACCTAAACACAACTCCCCCCGTATTTTTATAAATTACACCGCCCGGTTCCTCGTGAGCTGCGCGGATTTTTGGATAAGAGTCTTATGCCCCGTATTATCAATAAAGTTCAGGACTTTTTGAAACTGGAAACATCGGCTGGGTTTGTCCTGATGGGTGTCGCGCTACTCGCTCTGATTGCAAATAATTCTCCTCTATCGGGCTTTTATTCCAGCTTCCTGACCACGCCGGTGGAAGTACAGTTTGGAACGTTTGAGATTGCAAAACCTCTCTTGCTCTGGATTAATGATGGCTTGATGGCGATTTTCTTCTTCCTTGTTGGTTTGGAAATCAAAAGAGAAGTCATGGAGGGTGAGCTTTCCAACTTTAGCAAAGCCGCCATGCCAATTTTTGCCGCCTTTGGCGGTATCGTTGTTCCGGCGCTGATTTACGTCTATTTTAATATTTCCGACCCCGTAGCCATCCAGGGTTGGGCCATTCCTGCGGCGACTGACATTGCGTTTGCCTTGGGTGTCCTCGCTTTAGTGGGATCGCGCGCACCGGTTTCCCTCAAGATTTTACTCTTGGCTGTGGCCATTATTGATGATCTGGCCGCCATTATCATCATCGCCCTTTTCTACACACAGGAATTGTCCCTTGTGGCTCTGGGATGGGGCGGTATTGGCACAATCGGTCTGGTTATTCTCAACCGTATGGGCGTGATGCGGATCACGCCTTACGCGCTTATCGGCGTCTTCATCTGGGCTTGTGTGTTGAAATCTGGCGTCCATGCCACACTGGCCGGTGTGATCACAGCGCTGGCCATTCCGCTAAAGGCCAAAAACCCCGAAGCGAGCTCTCCTTTACACCGTGCCGAGCATGGTCTGCATATTTGGGTCGCCTTCCTCATCCTACCCCTCTTCGCCTTTGCGAATGCGGGTGTGTCCCTGAAAGGGATCAGTTTTGGTGATCTCCTCGCGCCGCTCCCCCTCGGGATTGCACTGGGCTTATTCGTCGGAAAGCAGATCGGCGTGTTTTCCTTCGCGTGGCTATCCGTCAAGCTAGGCCTTGCGAAATTACCGACCGGTGCCAATTGGTTGCAGATTTACGGTGTCGCTTGTTTAACAGGTATCGGCTTTACGATGAGCCTCTTTATCGGAACGCTCGCCTTTGATGGTGATGAAACCTTGAACGCTGTTCGATTGGGCGTGTTGATGGGATCCATTGCATCCGGCCTACTAGGGTTTGCCTTACTGCGGTTCTTCTGTAATGAGCCCAAAACTGTTGAAGAACATCCAATCGGATAAGCTTCATTCAAACCCTGACGCGTATCTAAGCTGGGGTCTGAGTGGCTCATCAGGGGAAAATACATGGCCGACACGAAAACACTTAAGAAGAACCTGACCCTGTTTGACGTCTATGCGATGTCAACAGGCGCAATGTTCAGTTCAGGCCTGTTCTTACTCCCCGGGATTGCCGCTTCCTATACAGGCAACTCCGTTTGGCTGGCTTATTTCCTCGCGGGCTTTCTTATTCTTCCGGCCATGTATTGTATGGCGGAATTATCGACAGCCATGCCAAAAGCCGGCGGCACCTATTACTTCCTCGACCGGGCCATGGGGCCGCTTATGGGGACGATTGGTGGACTGGGGTCTTGGGTTGCCGTTGTTTTTAAAAGCGCTTTTGCGCTTGTGGGAATGGGGGCTTATCTGGGGATTTATCTGGATTTACCTTTTACACTCACGGCAATACTGCTGACCTTTGCCTTTGGTCTTATTAATGTTTTCGGGGCCAAGGAAACGACCCTGCTCCAACGCATTCTTGTGACAACGCTGGTCGGCATACTGATTGTCTTTGTTATATTGGGTTTGCGGGAAACCGGGATTGTCAACGCCTTGCAACCCTCTGATGAACATGGAAGCTATTTCAAGACGGGCATCGTGGGTTTCGTATCGACCATCGGCCTCGTTTTCGTCTCCTATGCAGGCCTAACCAAAGTCGCGAGTGTTGCCGAAGAAGTGCAAAATCCGGACCGGAATATCCCGCTCGGCATGACGTTATCCCTGATTACGGCCACGGTTATTTATACACTCGGGACGCTTATCCTGATCGAAGTTTTAGAACCCGAAGAACTTTACGGCAGCCTGACGCCCATTGCGGATGCGGGTCGGAAGTTTCTAAACTGGGCTCCATTTGATCTTGGGGTTATTTTGATCGTCGTGGCAGCGATTGCGGCTTTTGCTTCGACCGGTAATGCGGGTATTATGTCAGCCTCGCGCTACCCTTATGCGATGGCAAAGGATAAGCTTGTCCCGAACCAACTTTCAAAAATCGGCAGGTTTGGAACTCCCACGGTCGCGATTATATTTACCGTCCTGGCCATGGTCGCCGTCCTGTTACTCTTTGACGTTGCCTCTGTTGCAAAGCTGGCCAGTGCGTTTCAGCTCTTACTCTTTGGTCTGGTCTGTATCGCAGTGATCGTGATGCGTGAGTCAAAAATCCCGACTTATCGTCCGGGTTTCCGCGCACCGTTCTATCCTTGGCTACAGATCGTCGGAATCCTGATTTCTTTCTGGTTGATTATTGAAATGGGTATTCTCGCTATCGCCTTTACGGGCATGGTCATCATTGGCTGCGTGTTGTGGTATCACTTCTATGCCTCCGGTAATTTAGAACGCCGCGGCGCAATTTTCCACATCCACGAACGACTGGGACAACAGCGTTATGAGGGGTTGGAACGCGAGCTTATGACGATCATTCACGACCGGACACAGGCCGAGAACCTCTCCTATGAGGCCCTGATTGCACGGTCTGTCATGATGGACTTCCGCTATGGCAGTTATGATAGCGCCCATCTGGAAGAAATTTTGTCCGAGCAAGCAACGTCCCGATTTGACGTTCCCGTGGATGTTATCTCCGAGATGATGAAGGAAGAAAACCTCTCCTTCCGCCCAATCAGTCCCGGCGTACATATTGTCTATCAAACCCATGAAGAATTGGAAGAGCCGGAACTCTTCGTGCTTCGCTTTGGACCGCAGGCACGACTAAATATTAAAACAGCGTCTGAAGCGCATACATTAATGTTTCTCATTGTGCCGCCAAAACCCGAAGGGCTCGACCTCCGTCTGGCCGGTCATATCGCGGAAGTTGTACAGAGCGATCATTTCGAGAGACGATGGACCAGAGCCGAGAGCGAACGGGATATGAATGAAATCCTGATGCGGGATGACCATTTCCTTCACGGCCCGCTCTCGCAATTCCCCGTCCTTCTAGAACAGGCCGGACAAAAAATTGCGGATATTTCGTTGCCCGCATCCTGTCTAATCGCAATTATTGAACGGGATGGAGATATTATTGTCGCCACACCGGGTACCCATTTAGAAGCGACGGATGAAGTCGCCATCATTGGGGAACCCGTGGACTTAAAAGCTCTGTGCGAAAAACCCACTAAGCCAGTCACGGAATAAGTCTATGTCGTCTGAGCTGATACTTTCGACAATTTTGTCGCCCATCGTTCTCTTCTTCGTTCTCGGGTTGGGAGCAGCGCTGCTCAGATCTCAGATGACGGTCCCCGAAGCCTTTGCCAAAGGCCTGGCGATCTATTTGATGATGGCAATCGGCTTGAAGGGCGGTGTGGAAATGTCCAAAACCGCGCTGACAGCTGATATATTCCTCATTGCTTTCGTCGCCTTATTATTATCATTCGCGACACCGTTCCTGTCCTATATGATGTTACGGGTGACCAGCAAGATGAGCCGTCTGGACGCCGCTGCGACGGCCGGGCATTACGGTTCAATTTCTATCGTGACCTTCGTGGCTGCGACGCAGGCGCTGCAACTCGCGGGGATTGTGACCTCCGGATATATGGTCGCGATGGCGGCCCTGATGGAAGTTCCGGCAATTATGTCAGCCCTGCTTCTGGCGCAACGCAGCATGAAAAAGAGCGGTGAGGTCGCGGGTTCTGAAAAAGGTGAGCTTTTTCGCGAAGTATTCCTCAACGCCTCCGTTGTCGTCCTCGTCGGCGCGCTGGTAATCGGATGGATTACCGGAGAAGCAGGCATGGAAAAAGTGGCGCCGTTCTTCGTAACACCGTTCCAAGGTGTCCTCTGCCTCTTCTTGTTGGATATGGGCCTAAATGCAGGGCGCGGCTTACGCCAGGGGTGGAAGCAACTTGATATAGGTGCATTGAGCTTCGGTATTTCCATGCCCCTGATCAGTGCGGTGATTACGACGGGGCTCTGTGCATTAATGGGGCTTTCCGTCGGTGATGCAGCCCTGCTCATCACGCTGGCCGCGTCAGCCTCTTATATCGCTGTTCCCGCCGCCATGCGATTGGCCCTGCCCAAAGCGCAGCCATCTATTTATCTCACCCTCTCCCTTGGCGTGACATTCCCGTTTAATTTGACCTTGGGCATTCCGCTCTACATTCTGCTCGCGCAGTGGGTTGGAGGATAGTCATCATGCATACGAAAAAACGTTTAGAACTCATCATCGAAAAGCCCGCCCTAAAACGGGCCTGCCGCGTTTTGGAAGAAGCAGGCGTCAAGGGCTACACGACTTTCTCTGCCATGGGTGGATATGGTGCAAATACACGGTGGCAGCGCGGCACGGACCTCTCCGCCAGTCGGGATATGGTCATGATTATTTCAGTTCTGGACGCAAAAGATATGGAGACAGCGATAGGAAAGCTGGAAAATCTTGTGGGATCGCATATCGGTGTTTTGAGCCTGACAGACGTGCAAGTCCTCCGCCCCGAAAAGTTTTAACATTATTGAGCTACTAAGCCTCAAAACACCTCGAATTCCGTCGCAGGAGAGACCTGTCTTTTTGTTGACTTACAAAATGAAATCTGCGGCGTCGATATCTGCGACATCCGTATTCAGGATGAGGATATCGTCGCCATTGCCCAAATCAACGATGACGTGACTACCGGCTTTACGGATATTGCCTTCTAATTCCGAGAAATCATTAAAGTCGAAAAACGTCAGATCAATCTTGTCCTTCCCGGCCAGATCAAAATCGACAATACGGTCACGGCCTGTTCCCGCCTCAAAGACAAAAATATCGTTACCGCCATCGCCGCGTAATCTGTCATTACCTGCACCGCCATTGATGATATCGCCACCACTGCCGCCGCGAATATTGTCCAGCCCGTCACCGCCGAGTAGCGTGTCCGTTCCCGGCCCGCCAAAAATAATATCATCGCCGGCAGCGCCCGTGACATTGTCATTACCAAATCCGGCAGCCAAAATGTCATTACCCGTCTGACCGTCAAGTTCATCATCACCGTTGCCGCCGATCAATCTGTCGGAGCCTCCGCCGCCAATAAGGGCGTCATTGCCGTCACCACCTTCGAGTTTGTCATTTCCAGAACCGCCCAAGAGGCTGTCATTACCGTCTTCACCAAAGAGTTCATCATTTCCGCGCCCGCCAAAGAGTTGATCATTGCCAAGATCACCTGACAAAACATCATCATCATCACCGCCATTTAAAACGTCAGATTCGATACCACCTGTCAGCCTGTCATCGCCGCCCAGACCGTTGAAAAATGCGCGTTCTGCGCCCGCAACCATCACGTCGTCACCCGCGCCACCATCAAAACCTTCGACCGAAAAGAACATAATTGAGCCGATTGAAGCACCACCCGCATCAAAAAGGTCCGCTTCGCCCGTGCCAAAGTCTACATTGACTGACGCGACACTGTCGTCCAGCGCGATAACATCGCGGTCTTCGCCACCATTGATGTCATGCATTCCAGAACCAATGATAAATCTATCATCGCCGGTATCACCGAAAAGACCCGAATCTGCGCTGCCAATGTTGATAATCGTATCATCGCCGTCGCCTCCCCGGATACGGCTTAGGACATTTAACATATTCGTAATTGTATCATTCCCATTTCCGCCCAGAATGTCTCCGCTGACTTCGCCAGTATTGGTGATAATGTCATTCCCTTCACCGCCCTCAATATTGGAGAGAACATCAGCTTCATTGGTGATCGTGTCATCCCCGTCCTCACCTTCAATGTTCGAGCTCACTTCGCCGCGATTGGTGATGATATCGTTCCCGAACCCACCCAATAAATTACTGAAAATGATTGCATTGCTTGCGTTTGTTATTGTGTCATTACCACTACCGCCATTGACGTTCGATAAAACCGCACCTTCATTGAGAATCGTGTCATCACCAGACTCGCCATCAATATCTGAACCGACCTCACCCCGGTTCGTGATCACATCATTCTCAGTACCCGCGAAAATGCCTAGAAAAATGGTGGAGCCGACAGATGTGTTGATCGTGTCCACGCCTTGTCCGCCAAGGACATCACCAAAAACTGTGCCGTTATTGGCGATCATGTCATCATCATTTGCGCCGTTAATAGAGCCATCAACCAAGCTATTATTTGTAATGAAATCCGCCCCGTCATTTCCGTTAATATCTTCAGATACAGTGCCTTCATTCAGAATCGTGTCGTTACCATCATCACCGAGGATGCTGGCGCTGAGCTCGCCGCGATGCGTGATGATGTCATCACCTGTACCGCCGCGAATTCTACCAAATTGCCCCGTGATGACGGAATCTACCGAAGTTATAATCGTATCATTTCCTGAGCCGCCAACAATTTCCGCTCCAACGATACCATTATTATTGATGGCATCGTCATCATCGCCACCATTGATGCCGGCAGTCAGCTCGCCATCATTCGTAATTGTATCTATGCCATCACCGCCTTGTAAGGTTAAGGCTGTGCCTGTGGAGGTGTTTAAAATCGTATCATCACCAACATCCCCGCGAATATTGCCCGTGACTTCGCCACGATTGGTGATCGTGTCATCGCCGATACCGCCGGAAATATTAGCAATCGTGCCAGCTTGATTATTGACGATCGTATCATTCCCATCACTTGCCGAGACATTCCCCGTCAGCGTGCCATCATTTGTGATAAAATCAGTTTCGTTCCCACCGGAAATACCGCCATTTACAAGACCGTTATTGGTAAAGGTGTTTGTTCCGCTGGAGGCAGATAAAAACCTCGCCGTTCCGTTGTTTGTAATTGTATCATCATCCAGACCGCCGAAAATCTGTCCGGCCGTTCCATTATTGAGTATGATATCATCTCCAGAGCTACCAAAGATATTTGAATCGATACGTCCATTATTCTCAACCGTATCATTCCCGTTCCCTGCGAAAATGGTACCCGTCACAATACCGTTGGACGCAATCGTGATTGAGTCATTTCCGTCGAAACCATTAACGGTATCTACAGTCTCATTTCTGATAATTATGACATCATTCCCACTCGTCCCATCAACATCAAAGAAAGGCGTAGGAATATTCGCGGGTGTGTAATCCGACATTGGGAATATTAGAACGCTCGTGACTTCGGATAGTGCGCTTACATCCTTGAACAGATCATCGCGGTCAAACGTAAACGCTTGAAAATCAGTGGTAGCAGATGTCTGAGTGAAGAAGCGTTTCATAATAAGTCTCTTAAGGCGATATTGGGGAATTAAAGTCTGTATCTAAAACAAGGATGATAACCAAAGTTAGGATAAGAATGCCAGCTAAAAGAATGAGTTAAACTTGCGAATATTGCCGCACTTCTCGATTGAATCCCCGTCCCGAACACCTCACATAATCTCCATATGTCTGCCAACCCCACATTCACCCTGTCCGACCTCGATACCCGTGCGCGGGACATCTTTCGGGATGTTGTCGATAGCTATCTCCTGACCGGGCAGCCTGTTGGCTCTAAGACTCTTGCGCTGTCCGAGGGGCGGTCGCTCTCCCCCGCGACTATTCGCGCCGTTATGGCGGAACTGTCTCGCTACGGCCTGCTCCATTCCCCGCATGTCAGTGCGGGGCGGGTGCCGACACAGGCGGGGTTGCGGCTCTTCGTCGACGGTCTGCTGGAGATTGGCGACTTGAGCGCGGGCGAGCGTCAACGTATGGAGGCGCGGCTCTCGTCCGCCGGAGCGGAACCGGACCAGCTTTTGGGGCAAGCCTCAGCTATGCTCGCCGGATTGGCAGGCGGGGCAGGACTTGTGCTGGCACCGGAAAGCGGGGCAGAAGAACAGCCATTGCGTCATGTGGAGTTCGTGAATCTTGACGGCGGGCAGGCCCTCGTTGTGATGGTCCATGCCGATGGGCGGGTGGAGAACCGGATCATGCCGCGTCCCGACGGATTGCTGCCGTCTTCCCTCGAACGCGCTGGTAATTTTCTGTCAGCACGGCTCAAGGGGCGGAAGCTGTCCGAGGCGCGGGCTGACGTCCTCAAAGAAATCGCAGCCGGTGAGGCGCAGATTGATGCGGCGGCGCAGGCGCTTATCAAAAAGGGACTCGCGGAATGGTCGTCGCCCTCGGATGCCGCAAAACGCAATTTGATTGTCCGCGGACAGTCGCGACTCCTTGACAATCTGGAGGCTCGAACCGATGTGGAGCGCATCCGTCAGTTGTTCGACGATTTGGAGCGGCAGGAAGAGTTGATCGACCTGCTGGACCGCGCGGAACAGGCCGACGGTGTGAAGATCTTTATCGGCTCGGAGAACCCCCTTTTCTCCCTGTCGGGATCATCGGTCATGATCGCGCCCTACCGCGATCGCGACCAGAATATATTGGGGGCGTTGGGCGTGATTGGCCCGACGCGACTGAACTATGCGCGGGTCATTCCGATTATGGATTACACCGCCACCATTCTAGGCCGCCTGATGGGCGACAAATAGAGAGACGAGCAATGACCGGTGACAATGATACGCCCGCAGGTGACGAGTGGGATGACCTCCTGAAAGACATTAATTCTGAGAAGTCAGAGCAAAAGCGCCGCGCCGCCGCACAGGCTGCTGCCGATGATATTCTGAAGGCTGCAGGCAAGGCCGAGCCGGAAGACTTGGAAGCGCCCGAACCCGATGCGGGTGCGGCGGCTGTTGCGCGGATCGAGGAATTGGAACTCGAACTCGCGACCCTCAAGGATCAAGCCCTCCGCGCCATGGCCGATGCCGAGAACGTCAAGCGCCGCTCTGAGAAAGAGGTCGCCGCTGCGCGGGTCTTCGGGATTGAGCGTTTTGCGAATGATATTCTCTCAGTCCACGACAATCTTTCCCGCGCCTTGTTGACGCTGGAAGGCACAGACAAATCCGAACTTGGTGAGAATGCGAAGAACCTCGTCGAAGGCATCGAACTGACAGAAAAAGACCTCATGGCCGCCCTCGCCCGTCACGGCGTAACAGCTGTCCCCGGCGTCGGCAGCAAGTTCGACCCGAACGTTCATCAGGCCGTCGCGAACATCCCATCATCCGAGGAGAAAGGCAATGTCGCGACCGTCATGCAGACGGGCTTTAAGATTGGTGACCGGACTTTGCGCGCGGCGATGGTCGCGGTGAGTACGGGCAAGAGCGCTTAAAATTCCCGAACTCCCCGAAGTTGAAACTGTCCGGCGGGGACTAGCCCCCGTTATGGAAGGCGCGACTTTCGCGAAAGTCACGCTGAACCGACCCGACCTGCGGTTTCCCTTCGACCCTGATTTTATCGCGCGGGTGCAGGGGCAGACCCTCACTCGTCTGACCCGCCGCGCAAAATTCCTGCAGGCGGAACTCTCCTCCGGTGAGCGGCTCTTCATGCATCTGGGGATGAGCGGGCGGTTCATAATTGAGGGTGATCCTTCACTCGTCAATTTCGTGCATGAACATGCCGCCAATCCAAAACATCATCATGTCGTGTTTGAGATGGATAATGGCACAACCATTACATTCAACGATCCGCGTCGGTTCGGGTTCATGGAACTCGTCGCCGCAGACGCGCCCTACCGCCTCGACCATATCGGGCCGGAACCGCTGGGAAATGGCTTTAGCGGTCCTGTCCTGCGCGCAGCCCTGAAAGGCAAGAAGAGCAAGATCAAGGCCGCACTCCTCGACCAACGCATTGTGGCGGGGCTAGGCAATATCTATGTCTGCGAAGCGCTCTACCGCACGGGCATTTCACCGCGCCGCGCGGCGGGACGGTTAAAGGTCGAGGAAACTGATGCGCTGGCCGGACATATCAAAGACGTTCTGACGGAAGCCATAGCAGCAGGCGGCAGCTCCCTACGCGATTTCAGCAATACGGACGGCAAACTCGGCTATTTCCAACACAGTTTCGACGTCTATGGCCGCGAGGGGGAAGCCTGCAAGATCTGCGACGCGCCGATTAAGCGTATTGTGCAGAGCGGGCGGAGTTCGTTTTATTGCGGGGCGTGTCAGAGGTGAAGACCAGAAGGTCCACGCACAAATTGATTCCTGTTGGGCTGGGAACCCGGTGGGCCGCAATACAAGTTGATATGCTGTTTCTGTCAGCCATAATCGGAATACCGCTTAATATTTTCGTACCGGCTGACCCGTCAGACGGCGTTGTGCTTTTGATAGTTTTTGGACTGTTTTCTCTCTATTTCACAATTGGGAATGCCTGTTTCGAAGCCACAGTCGGTCAGCGCGTTTTGGGTTAACAAATCATACCGGCTATTGACGAAAAACCTCACTACATCGTCAGGTTTATACTGGGCTTTGTCGCCTTCTTTTTAGGCTTCATAACGTGGCTCGGAAATCGCCATGTCAAAGATGGTACATATTGGTGGGACTACGAATCCAATACGCGTGCCGTTCCCCTTCACTACGTTGCACCCAATTGAACTCCCCGCCCTGCCACGCTATGCGGGCCGATAGAATTTTGAGAGAGAGCATCCCCCAATGGCTTATGACGATATTGAACTGACGCGTGACGGCGCGGTGGCCATCATTCAGATGGACCGCCCCAAGGCGCTAAACGCCCTGAACCTGAATATGATGAAAGAGCTCGCCGATGCGCTGAGCAAGCTGGAAGCGGATGATTCCGTGAGCTGTGTCATCCTAACCGGGAATGAGAAAGCTTTCGCCGCAGGGGCGGACATTAAAGATATGGCCGAGGATGATTATCTGGGCCTGTATAAAAATGACCGGTTCGAGGAAAACCACATGGCCACAGAGCGGTTCCGCAAGCCGATCATCGCGGCGGTCGCGGGTTACGCCTTGGGCGGTGGCTGCGAAGTCGCCATGATGTGTGATTTCATCATCGCGGCAGATAATGCGAAATTCGGCCAGCCTGAGATAAATCTGGGCGTCATGCCCGGTATGGGCGGGACGCAACGCATGCTCCGCGCGGTTGGCAAAGCCAAGACGATGGACCTCTGTCTGACGGGTCGGATGATGGACGCGGATGAGGCGGAACGGGCCGGACTCGTCAGTCGCGTTGTGCCGCTGGATAAGTTGATGGAGACGGCGAAAGAGGCCGCGGCCAAAATCGCGAGCCAATCCCAACCCATCGCCATGATGACCAAAGAGACAGTTGAGGCCGGATTCGAGATGAGCCTTGCCCAAGGCATCCGCTATGAGCGTCGCCTGTTCCAGAGCATGTTTACAACCCATGACCAGAAGGAAGGCATGGCCGCTTTCATCGAGAAGCGGAAACCGCATTTTAAAAATCGGTAGGGCACTGTAGAGCCGTCTAAACGCCCTATTGACGACCTGCGACTCCCTCCGTATATGGCCACCAAGAATTAGCCTGCCCGCGCATGGACGCGGGCTTTGTGCATTGAACGAAGATGAAAGAGTGAAACATGGCAAATACGTCCTCCGCTAAGAAGAACGTCCGTAAAATGGCCCGCAAGACGGCCGTCAACAAAGCCCGTCGGTCATCCGTCCGGACTTTCCTGCGTCGCGTCGAAGATGCGATCACGGCAGGTGATAAGACAGCTGCAACAGCTGCCCTGAAAGATGCAGAGCCCGCCATGATGCGCGCCGTGTCCAAAGGCATCTTCCACAAGAACACAGCCAGCCGCAAAATTTCGCGTCTGAACAAGCGCGTTAAAGCGATCGGCTAATTGCCGCTCTCTTACTTTGGCCGCCTGCGCTGCGGTCCCGTAGATTTCAAAGCCGTATTCCCTTAGGGAGGCGGCTTTTTTCATGGCGGGTTGATCTCGGCAGGGCGGTTTCCGCGCGGCGATCTCTTGCAAAAATTTACAAGAATCGGGTGAAACCTCGCCGCGTCCCAACACCCCTGACGAACCGTTCAGAGTCAAGAATTTTCTGTGACAAATTTGTGAATTTATTTTCAGTGGAAAAACGGTTGCGATTCAAAGGCCTTTTCGAGTCAAGAACTGAATCGGTGCCGATTCGATTTTTATCACGTTGACGGTATGAAAAAGGGCTGGTTAATAAGGGTCATCGGATGTGCCCGCGGGGGCAGGACCATCCGGTTCGGGGAAACCCTGACACGTCTATCACTGTGGAAGTGAGGATGGGACAGGTGTTCACATTAGATAAGGATTTCAAAGACTTGTGTTTTCAGGTCGCCGGTTTCGTACGGCTTGGAAACAAATGGTCTTTCGATAGGAGATGGCAATGGGCAGAGCGGCTGACAGTATGACAGACAGAGTGAAGGCCCCTGATCTTTATACAGGTGAGCCGCCCCTGCAATCCGCACATAATACGTGGAAACAGGTTAAGACAGATTTGGCCTATGCATTGGGTCCGAATGTTCACCGCTCTTGGACCGGACGCCTGCACATTACGCAAGCGGACGAATCCATTGTCACCCTCGCCGCGCCCACAAAATTTATCACCTCCAAGATTGAAGCCAATTACGCGGATACTGTCCGCCGTCTCTGGGAGAAACATGATCAGGTCGATCCCCCGCGCCGTTTGTCCTTTGTCGCCAATCCAGGTGCCGTCCGCGCACCAATCCGGACCGCCCAGCCCGCTGACCGCGTCGCAGGGCTTGGCGCATCCATCCCTTCAGAGCGCGCAGCGGCAGCGCCCAAAATAGAAGCGGAAATAGCGCCCGCAACAGCCACAGGCGAAAGCCCGCGTGATCGCTTCACCTTTGACAATTTCGTTGTCGGCCAATCCAATGAGCTTGCCATGGCTGTCGCGCGCCAAGTCGCGCAGAATGCCGGAAAGGGTCGCGCACCGCAATATAATCCCATCGTCATTCACGGCACGAATGGGATGGGGAAGACCCACTTGCTCTATGCGATTGAAAATGCGTTCCGCGAGAATTCGCCGGAAAAACGCATGCGCTTCATCTCCGCAGAAGATTTTGTCTCAACCTTCGTCGCTTCTGTGCGCGGTCAGGGCCGCGAGGGGATTTCAGCGTTTAAAGCCTCCCTGCGCGACGTCGACCTACTCGTCATAGATGATGCGCATTTCATTGCGGATAAGCCGGGCAGCCAGGAAGAACTGCTCCATACGCTCGTCAGCCTTGTCGATGGCGGCAAACAAATCCTGATCGCCGCCGACCGCCATCCGGACAAGATCGACAAAGCGTCAGAGCGCCTCAAGAGCTATATGTCGTCCGGATTGGTTTGTAAGATCGGCGCGGCGGATTATGAGCTACGTCTGCGTATTCTCGACCGCCTGATCCAGCGCCGCCGGACCAGCGGACAGCCGGACCTTGCCATTCCGCAAAATGCGCGCGACCATCTCGCCGCGCGCATGAATGCGACACCGCGCGATCTCGAAGGCGCCTTTAACCAGATCGTCGCGCAGAGCGAATTTCTCGGCACAGCCATCACCTTGGAAAGCGTGCAGGAGACCCTCTCGGATTCACGCTACATGATGGGCCAACGCCTAACGGTAGACCGCATCCAACGCGCCGTCTGCGAAGTCTTCTCCGTTACGCCGACGGATATGGTCAGCAAGCGCCGCGCCCGCGTCATCGCACGTCCGCGACAGGTCGCCATGTATCTGTCCAAAAAATTGACCAAACGCTCACTGCCCGATATTGGCCGTCGCTTTGGCGGACGTGACCACACAACGGTCATGCACGCCGTCAAGCGCATCGACCAACTCCGCGCCGATGACGCCGCCTTCAACGCGCAGATCGAGACAGTGGAAACGTTGTTGAAGGCTTAGAGCTTATAAAGCCTATCCCACCAATAGGTTGCGTTTGACGATCCGTCAGGTTTAACCTGACGTCATGTTTCTCCGCCTTTTACTCTCCCTTTGCCTCTCCCTCATGATTGGGGTTTCTGCCGTCGCCGCAGAACCCGATTACGCCAAACTGGATGATGCAACACTCTCGCAATTGATGGAGGCCGGTGACGGCCAAGCCGCCTTCACGCTCGCCTTCAATGCGATGGAGGCTTTGGAAGAACAGACCGTGACCTCGGATCAAGCAGACGCCGTTATAGCCATGATGCTCCGGGCTGATGAGCTTGGCAGTGCTGAAGCCCCGAATGCCCTCGCCCTGATTTATGAAGGACAAATTTTTGAAACCGTGACGCCTGACTCTGTGAAAGCCGGAGCTGCCCTCGAACGGGCCGTAGAGCGGGGCAGCGAGGCTGCTGCTCTCAATCTAGGCTTACGGTTGCTGGGGAATGAAGACCCTGCTGCACATGATCGCGCATTTTCGCTTCTGGATCCCTTACGTGAATCAGAAACGATAGGCGCCCTCACCGCCAGTCAGCTTCTGGAGCCATACCTCATGGGGTATGGGGCGCGGGCCCCGCAAATGGATAAGGTCCGTGAAACCGCGACGCAATGTAGTGAACACGAACCCTCAGAAAGCTATTGCGCTTTTATCATGGGACGGGCTTTACAAAGCGGCTGGGGCGGGCCGACGGATCCAGCGGCCGCAACCCCATGGTTCGCACAGTCTGCCAAAGCTGGCGATGCAAGAGCCCAATGGTATTATGCCATGGCCCTCTTACAGGGGCTTGGCATAGCCGTTGATCAGGCTGAGGCTTATAAATGGGTAAAAGCGTCCGCCGAACAGAATCATATAAATGGATTAATCAGTTTTGCCGTTATGAGCGCGCAAGGCGACGGCACTGATGTCAATTTTCAAGCCGCATTTGATGCCTATGACACCGCCGCTAAATTGGGGAGCGCCCATGCCTTGCGCGGCCTGTCAGGTATGTTGATTTCGGGTGAAGGCCGCGCTGTGGAATTGGATAAAGGTTTGGCGGGATTAATCGTCGCCGCCGATAATGGCGACGATCTCGCTTTAAAACTCTTTGATATGATGATCGAGGGCTCAGCCTCACCCGAGGAAAAACGAGCGGCTCAACGCTTAAAGCTTTCCGCAGAGATTAACGAGGTGAAGACCAAATATGGCTTCACCCCCTGAGTTATAAGGTAAGCCCTACTCCGCCTCATAATCGCGGACCAGTTGATCCATAAACCGAACGCCCCAGCCTGCATGGCCTTTGGGGGCTGTTGGAGTTGGGCTGTCACGCCAGTCGACGCCGGCCATATCAATATGAACCCACGGTTGATCCTCTTCGACAAATGTGCCGATCACCGCTGCGCCGATAGAAGCACCCGGTGAACCGGCCGTCGATTTAATATCAGCGATGTCGGATTTGATTTGCTTATAATGGTTAGGATGAAGCGGGAGCGGCCAGACGTCTTCGCCGGACCGTTCACCAATATCCATCATCGTCTGTGCGAGTTCGAAATCGCGTGTAATCACACCGCCATATTCATCGCTCAAGGCGCGTCCAACAGAGCCTGTCAGAGTTGCGATATTGACAATGAGCTCGGGCTCGTATTTTTCAATCGTATAGGGCACAGCATCGACGAACAGGAGTCGACCTTCCGCATCGGTCGACATAACTTCAATCGTTTTACCGTTATAAGTCGTCAGCACATCCCCCGGACGAATGGCTTTCCCGTCCGGCATATTTTCGGCGAGTGGCATGACGCCGACAAGATTGATATCCGCGCCGCGTTTCGCCGTCGAAATCAATGTCCCTGCGACAGCCGCCGCACCGGACAGATCGGATTTCATCAACCACTGACCGCTATTGGGTTTCAGGCTGATCCCGCCCGTATCAAAGGTGATGCCCTTTCCGACTAGAGCAAGCGGAGCTTCGCTGGAGGCCGCGCCGTTATATTCCAGAATGAGCAAACGCGGATCATGGACGGACCCCTTCCCGACACCGAGGATGGCGCCCATCCCCTCGCGTTCCATCTCGCGCACGCCCATGACACTGATTTTCAGGTTCGCGATACCGCGCGATTCATTGCGGACGCGGTCGACAAATGTTTCGGGATAAACTTCAAGCCCCGGCGCATTGCCGAGATCGCGGACCATGGAGATCGCATCGGCAACACCTTCATAATCCGTCTCCGTCAGCGCATCTGCCGCACGGTTATCTGAGCCCGCAAAAATCACGTCCCGATCTTCGGGCAGGTCGCCCGTTTTATAAGTCGTGAAGCTGTAATCGCCGAGGCGGTAACCCAGGGCCAGATCCGCGCTTGGTGCAGTGACATCCGTGTTTAATCCGTCAACGACAATCGTCAGCGCCCCCTCACCCGGTGCTTTGACGGCATGTCCACCCAGATCATGAAGATTACGACGCGTGAGAACATCCCCGCCCGTTCCAATGACAGTCACGGACTTCATATCCCCAAGTCCATAGAAATGCTGGCTGGTCCCGAAATCACCCTTAAATCCAGAGCCTTCAATCGCACGGGTCAGCGCGTCAGACATCTCGTCGTTCATATCCGCCGGCAGGCTCAAGTCATCATTCAGATAGAGCACAACATGATCGCTGAGCGCCGTATCGGCGGCGGCGAATGAAATATCGTCGGCAAAGGCCGGAGCCGCCATGAGCGAGAGGGCCGCGGATGTGAGAGCCGTTTGACGGATTGAAAGGCGCATGATGATCTCCTGTAATAGTTTCTTACATTTACCTACGAATGAGAGACGAACAGGGCCATCATATTTTTACTATGGGAAATATGGGTTCTGCCTATGGGCGGATCATCGCCGCCGTTTCAGGTAGAACACACTGGGATAGGTATCGGTTTTGACGTGGTAACATTCCCAGCCCTGCAGGCCGAAATTATTCAGCATCGTCTCGCTGCTGGCGCGAATGGAATCGCCTGTCAGGCCTTTGCTGTCGCCCTGTATGATTTTATATTCCCAACGGTCCGACATCTAACTCGCCCGCTTAAGATAAAGGCGCTGTGACGTGCCGTAAGGCGTGACCGAGACAAGCTCCCATCCCTCAATGCCCAATCGCGTGAGGCGGTCTTGAATCTGCGCATCATGTTTTTCGATCTTTGAATTCCACATTGAGACCTTCACCGTCTCAACTCTATACTGCCAACGTTTACTCATCCTTCGTCTCCTTTTTGAGGCGTCCTTCGCGGCGCAGGGCCTCACGTAGGGCCCATTCGATCTGGCCATTGAGCGAACGGAGATCATCCGCGGCCCAGGCCTTCATAGCGGACAGCACCGGAGCGCTGATCCGCAGGGGATATGATTTCTTATCCGGCACAGGGTCCTAGTAGAGGGAGCCGGTATTCACGACGGGCTGTGTGGCCTTGTCGGAGCAGAGAACGACGAGCAGGTTGGACACCATAGCCGCGCGGCGTTCATCATCCAGCTCGACAATGTCTTTGGCGGAGAGCGCATTGAGCGCATCCTCGACCATACCGACCGCGCCTTCGACAATCTGCTTCCGTGCGGCGATAATCGCACCGGCCTGTTGGCGTTGCAGCATGGCACCCGCAATCTCCGGAGCATAGGCGAGATGCGAAATCCGTGCCTCGATGACATTGATCCCGGCCTTGGATAGGCGGTCCTGGATTTCATCCCGCAGGCGGTCGGAGATTTCAGTCGGATGCGACCGCAGGCTGATCGTACCGTCACTATGTTGGTCATAGGGATAGCTGGTCGCCATGGCGCGGATGGCGGCCTCGGACTGAATTTGTACAAAGCTCTCATAATCGTCGACATTAAAGACGGCTTCCGCAGAGTCGTTGACTTCCCAGACAACAATCGCAGCGATTTCAATCGGGGAGCCGTCCAGTTCGTTGACTTTCAACTTGCCGCTCTCAAAGTTGCGCACGCGCAGACTGATCTTCTGTTTCGTGTAGAACGGGTTGTTAAAGCGAAGACCCGGTGTGCGAACCGTGCCGATATATTTCCCGAATAGGGACAGGACCGCCGATTGGTTGGGTTCGACTTTATACAGGCCGGATAGACCGGTCAGAATAATTAAACTTCCAATGACGAGGAGAAGTAATTTCATCCCCTTTGGCTCAATATTTATAACGCCAAAAACCAACGCGGCTGACGCAGCCAGCAATACAAACAGGAACGGTATACCGCTCGTGGATTTGACTTCTCTTTCTCTAATTTCGGCCATGAAATTCTCCCTCTTTTAGCCCTATCACTCCTGATTACCGGATTGGCACACCCTATGAAGTGATATCATTTATATATCACATATGTTGTTTTTCGATAATTTGACAAGATGGGAGAGCCAAGAAAAAACGCCGCCCAAATGGACGGCGTTGATTCAGAACGAAATTTTCCGGCTGTTTACTCGACCCCCAGAACCTCTTCGAGGAATTCCGCCTGCCGTCTTTGATAGTAAAGCTGGTTATCGACCTTGCGCCATCCATGCCCTTCATCAGGGAACCGGATATAGGGCGCATCGATACCGTTGGCGCGCAGGGCGCGGACCATGGTCTCCGTCTCTGCAATATCAATCCGAGGGTCCATTGCACCGTGGGAGAAGAGGACGGGAACTTTGATCTTATCCGCATTCCGGATGGGGGATTGTTCGGTGTAGAAGTCCCGCCATTCCTGCTCTTCGATATTCCCGTATTCGATCAGGTCAGCGGCTTTCAGCGCGGGACTGGCCACTTCCAAGGCCGTGACCCAATCCG
This sequence comes from Litorimonas sp. WD9-15, assembly GCF_050271975.1. Classification (NCBI taxonomy): domain Bacteria; kingdom Pseudomonadati; phylum Pseudomonadota; class Alphaproteobacteria; order Maricaulales; family Robiginitomaculaceae; genus Litorimonas; species Litorimonas sp. WD9-15. The sequence continues at coordinate 928,507 of NZ_CP189850.1, read as the reverse complement.
CCACACCGAAGAGCGAGACCCCTGCGACGAAAGCGTCGGGATATTCACTCAAGACCGCATTGACGGCATAGCCACCATAGGACCCGCCCATTACCGCCGCACGGTCTGTGTCAACGCGGACCATCAGTTCAGGGGAGCCCAGCATATCCACGAGATCGCGAATAGAATCGAGCCGTTTCCGACGATCATCCAACGTCGTATAGGTTCGCCCAAATCCGGTCGAGCCGCGGACATTCGTCTGGAAAACGGCAATCCCGCGCGAGACGAGATATTGCACAGTCGGATTATAGGACGGTCGCGCCTGCGCTGTTGGCCCGCCATGGACCATGAAGACGACGGGCGGTTTTGTGTTGGAAGAGTCGGACGGCATATAGAGAAGGCCTTGGACCTCCAACCCGTCCCGCGCGGTCATACGGATAGAGATTGGGGTGATAAGGGAGTTTTTATCTAAGGCACCATACTCAGAAGAATATATGAGTTTAGGTTCCGGATTTTTCAAATCGAGCATGTAAACGTCACCCGGAATATCTGGCCCCGTGACACGAATGACAGCTTTGTTACGAGAACAATCAATTGAATAAACACCACGAGGGAGACCGTTGACAGGGTTGACCTGCTCAATTCCCCCACTGCCTAAAACTGCTAACTCAGAGAAACCATCTCGATTAATTGAAACAAGGTTTCGTCCGCAAGATTCTACTGCATCAATATCAGACCCATCGACTGAAAACAACTTTCTTGGTATTGTTGGATAGTTCGGACTAGCCTGCAATGTGAATAGGGATGAGAATTCGTCGGTCATATTTGTCGCTAATAAAATATGGCTTTTTTCTAAGAAATGAATACCTGCATTCGTATGATTTGCGCGTGGAGTTGGGTCTGATAGCAAGTGTCGTTCCCCACTTTCTACGTCCAATAAGAATATTTTATCGCTGTCTTCACCCACTGTTTCAGATACAATTAGTTCTGTACCGAGGTAGTTAACAGCTTCGACAAAATTGCCATAGACGCCTTCAAAGACACGGCTCACCTCACCGCTTTCCAAATTCATCAGATAGATATCGAAATCGCTGCCATTACGTTCCGTACTGGCGAAAGCGATTGTCTTGCCATTCCCGCTCGCCCCGCCATAAGACCGAAAGCCTTTTTCCGTCGCGGGCAGGATCAGGTCCGAGGTTCCGGTTTCGGCGTCATAGAGAAAATAGTTCTCCCGCTCATCACCATTATTATCCGCGCCGTAGAGGATGTCACCACCGGGTAGAATATCGAAAAATGAAATCCCTGCCCCGTCCGTGACCTGTTGCAAATCCGCCCCGTCGGGCGCACCGACATAGAGTTGGGCTTCACCGCTCTTCGAGGACGAGAGCGCGATAAATGTTCCGTCCGGCGCAATCTGTGCCCGCGTCGCGCCATTGGCCATCACATAGGCCGCGACGGGACTTTCCCGGTTCGCCTCTGAAAACTTCGGTGTTTCATAGGTGAGTTCAGACAGCTCCGCCTCAAGCCTGGCTTCAGGTCCTTCCACCTCCCCACAAGCCGTTAGAGCCATAAGCGCGCCGCCCAACATCATCTGAAACCGCATAACTATTCTCCTGTAATTCCCGCCCAGACTAACGCTTTTGGGCTGGGCGACCTAGCCCCAATCGTCTATGGGCCGCTTATGTTTGAGACCGCCCTATTTATCAGCGCCTTTACGACACTCTTCGTCATTATCGACCCGCCGGGATGCGCGCCGATTTTCGCGACCCTGACCAAGGGCACGAGTCGGAAACACCAACGCATTATGGCGTTTAAATCCGTCGGCATTGCGGCCTTTATCCTGATTGGCTTCGCCTATGTCGGGGAATGGCTGTTCTCAAAACTGGGCATTAGTCTCGACGCGTTGCGCATTTCAGGCGGGATCATGTTGTTCATTATCGGACTGAACATGGTGTTTGAGAAGCGGACCGAGAAACGTGAAGACCGGGCGGATGAATTACTGGAAGATATTGAAGATCCGGAGGACATCTCCGTCTTTCCGATGGGCATTCCCATGATTGCCGGGCCCGGAACCATGGCGACGCTGCTCATCCTAATGGGCAATACGGATACGCGGATGGGGCAACTCGCCATTCTCTTCGCCCTTGTTTTGACCTTGGCTATCACCTTGGTAACATTCCTGATTGCAGGGCCTTTGATGAAATTAATGGGCAAGAGTTTCACCGATGTCCTGACCCGTGTGTTGGGCGTTTTACTGGCGACACTGGCGTCGCAGTTTATTCTCGACGGGGTCAAAGGCGCCTTGTTTTAATCGTAACTGACGACCCGCTCGTATTGAAGCTATGACTTTAAAATCCGTCACGGCCGCACCTAACACCATTTACAAGACCCTGCCCGAAAACTGGGATCAACCGCCCCGTGACGGCACAGCCTTGGCGGAGGTTTATGCGTGGGAAGAACTCCGCCTGAATGCGATGCGGGTCGGGGAGGCGACACCTTTGCACTATGTTTGGGTGCCAGAGCGGTCGATTTCCCTCTCCCGACGGGAAGCCGCGCGGTTGGATTTTGATGGGTTTGACGCAGAGCCTTTGGGCATTCGCGGCACGGGCGGCACCGCCGTTCCACAAGGTCCGGGGACCGCAAATATTACGCTGTTTACCCGCCACATGAAAGCTCCCGGTATCACCGAATTTTACCACGAGATGTGCGCAGCCCTGAGGCAGGGATTTACGACGCTCGGCCTCGAAACAGAGATTGGCGCAAAGCCCGGGAGCTTCTGCGACGGGGATTTCAACCTGCTTCATAAGGGCCGCAAACTTGTCGGCACGGCACAGCGCTGGTGCCGCGCAAAAAATGGTGATACCTTAGGATGCCACCATGTCGTCGTCTTGACGGGCGGTAATCCTGCCGAACTCTGCGACCGATTAGAGTCTTTATACCATCATGCCGGGTCACTGGAAACCTACGAGCCATCTGTTCACAGCCCCTATAATATCAATATTGCAGCATTGCGTAAGGCGATGAATGATCCGCTTTCAAATCTGGTGGTGTAATCAGGATAGCGCCTAAAAAAGCCCCGATCGCGTGGATCGGGGCTAAGTTCTTTAGTCTTTAAGAGCCTATTTCGCGGCCTCTTCAATTGCTTCGCCTGCGCTTTCAATATCTTGGCCTGCGCCTTGGACGGTATTGCAGGCTGTTGCCGTCATGGCGGCGGCGGATACGAGGGCGATACTTGCCCATTTCAATGCTTTTTTCATTCTAAACTCCTTCATTAGTGCAGACTAAACACCCAAACCCAACAAAGTGTTCCAAAAAAGGCGTTTTTTTTAGAGTGTGCCCAACTTGCCTTCGTTTTTGGCGAGCAGGTAATAGAAGGTCACGCGCGGCTTCATCCGGTCAGCCTTCATTGTCTCGCAAACCGCACCGACTTTGGCATCCAAGGCGTCCATATCCGCCTCAAGGCCCAGCTTTTTCAACAGCCAGGACTTGGCAACGGTTTCCCGTTCTGCCGGATCGGAACAGGCGACAAATTTTCCGTCACGTGAGTTGAGGGCCACGCCCAAATGATCGACAATCTTTTTGACGATGACCGGATTCACATCCGCATCATATTTGGCAACAGCTTCAACATAGGGCTCATATTTATCTTTAAGAACTTTCCCCGCCTGCGCCGCGCTGGGTTTAGACGCCGTTTTCGGTGTAGACGCTTTTTTCGCTTTCGGCGTGATATCCGTCGACAGATCAACAGATTTTGCTTTTTTCACAACCCGTGTCGGTTTCATGTCCAATGTCACAGAGCCGTCCCCTTTTCCGGGGACGAGGTCCGCGACTTTATCTCTGGCCATATCCAACATATCGGCGGCATCTCTTTCAATGCCTTCGCCCTTGGCGATAAGAACTGTACCGAGAGATTTTAGCTGATTCAAGCGAAGCGCGGCGCGTTTCTGCGCAAATTCAAAAGCCAAGACATGCGCCCCGATATAGGCCCGGCGTGTGCGGCGAACGGTATTCACGGTAGAATTCAAAAATGTGGCAGCAACCATGATGTCTCTCCTCAGTTTAATTTCAATGTGAAAATAAGGTATTTAATTAGAAACAGCACCCTAATCCAAGACAAGCGAGAGCTGCGACCGACGATCTGCGCGTGCGGCGGGTAGGCGACTATCCATAAAAGGCGGGACGTCCGCGTGGTGACCTCCCGCGATGGGGAAACCAGAGAGAAAAAGTTTTTACGCAGGAAGGCCAAGCGCGTGAGACATAAATAGTGGTCGGCGATACCGTTACATTATCCAAATCACAGGATTCACCGATTGTAAGATGGCAAATCCATTACGCTTCCCGTATCTGGCTGATGCCAAACACACAGGTGTATTCGGCGAAAGCCGATTACACGACCACGCGGCGGTGCGTCTCCAACGGCGGCCTTACTTGACTGCGGGGGTTCCACCCCGTCAGGCACTCGCGGCTGGGCTCCTCCACATCCGCGTTACCGAATGCTTCTAAGCACACCGTCTTTCAAACCAGAAAGCCAACGATCACTTGCCTGTCCCATGTCCGAAAGAACGAGAATGAATATGGCATAGGTTTTATAACTGAGGATTATGTTTTTCTAAATGTGGGATTGGCAGCACACCTTAGCGACACGCTCCAAATGTCACCCCGGCCCCGAGCCGGGGCCTTTGGCTTCGAGTCTGCTGCAAAGTCCAATAAACGCGTAGTCTCGGTACTTATCTCCTTCAACTAAGGCCGCGGCTCAAGCGCGGCGTGACAGCATGGTGGTTGCCTCAAAAAGCGTGGATCATTCTCTTCTTAAACGGGGATTGACCACCGATCTTAACCGCACCCACGACAATATCAGACTGAGACAATTGAAGACGGGCGTCATCGGCTAAATCGGATATCTATATCTGCGGAAAATGAAACTTCATATGCCCCTGCGACATCCCGTCAGGTTAACCAAAATTCCCCAGCTCTGTTCCATCCAACGCTCAAGGACCATGCGTATAAGAGTCAAATTCTTCTTGGAACGACCATGCCTCAAATGCCTTTAAATCCGGGTGAAATTGCGATCAACACGGCCCCTGCCGTGGATTTATCTGATAATACATCCTGCATCCCGCAGCATTTTTTGACCTATGCGCATGACTTGTCTTCGGTTGAGGCGATCATTGAGGATATCAGCTTTGATGCGCGTTATCCGATTTTCGTCAGCGAAGATAAGGGCGGATTATTTATTCAGATCGGCGTTATCGGCCCGGACAATTATAAGGACGGACCGGAAAAGCTCGTCTATGGACGGCGGTGGCGGGTTGAGCCAAACCTACCGACCTCTGAAATCATTCAGACAGTCTTTCTGGCGCTGAAAAAAGCGCGCGAACATGAGTTGCGGGAATGTTTTGTCCTACGCGCAAATGGACGCGTCTCGACACCGTTTAATGGGCATCACGACCTGCCACTGCTCGCGCAGCAGGGTAAATCCTTGCATCGCCTTTCAAAAACATGCGGATCGGTTGAGGCGCTCCTGAAACGCGTAAAATTTGAGGGTGTTGGTTTTAAATTAGTTGAACAGTTAAAGACTGTGTCGGGCCAACACATTCTAACGCTCTCTAAAAAATCCGAGGCCCAGGGTCTGTTTATTGATAACCTGCCCACACAAATGACACTGATATCCCCGTCACTCGACGATAACGATATTCTCTATAGTTTGATGGAAATGTTAATCGCGCAGAGCGACCGCTTTGTCGAACAGACCTTCCAATATCGCGGCTTTGCCCGTTTTTCACGCGATGTAGACATCATGGCCATTGGCAGGATTGGTGCGCAAACCCGCCAATGTCCGACAAAGCTGATCCCTGATCCAAAACAGGCGCAGCGCTTTATTGCCCGCCTGAAGGCAGAAAATTACGAGACCGATGAAACGCGCATTCCGCAACTCTCGGAAAGCGCCTATGCGCAAGGTCTGAAAACACAACTCGCGCAAATGGGTGTGGGCTAGGCCCTATTCGTCATCTTCTAACGTTGCGGCGGCTTCGTCCGTCAGATCAAAATTGTGGAAGACACTATTGACGTCGTCCAGATCTTCCAGCGCATCGTTTAATCTCATGACTTGTGCGGCAAGTTCGGGATTGTCGATATCGTTTTGACCCTTCCAGACCAAATTGACAGATTTCGCATCGCCGAACTTTTTCTCAAGTTCCGGCGCGACAGTGCCAAGATCGTCGCGGGCCGTCCAAACCGTATGAACGGGCTCAAATTCGTCCCATTGGTCCTCGGCCGCATCATCAGTCTCACAATCTTCTGCACCTGCTTCAATCGCGGCTTCCATCATTGTGTCTTCATCCGTGACGTCCAGCGGGTATTCAATCTTACCGACTTGGTCGAACATGAAGGAGACTGATCCCGTCTCGCCCATATTGCCACCATTTTTAGAAAACGCGGTACGAACTTCCATCGCTGTGCGGTTTCGATTATCGGTAGACGCCTCGACGATGAAGCCGATCCCGCCGGGGCCGAAGCCCTCATAGCGGATATCCTCGTAATCATCGCCTTCGCCGCCCGCGCCCTTATCAACGGCGCGCTGAATATTGTCCTTGGGCATGGATTGGCCCTTGGCATTGTTAATCGCCAAGCGCAGGCGCGGGTTCATATCGGGGTCGGGACCACCGATTTTAGACGCAATCGCGATATCTTTCGCGAGTTTGGAAAACAGCTTGGACCGCAGTTTATCCTGACGCCCTTTGCGATGCTGAATATTGGCCCATTTGGAATGACCTGCCATGGGAGACCTCTTCGTCGTTAATCCTGATTGAGAGGGGCTTTAGCGAGGGTCGCGGATGGGGGCAAGGATGGCCTTCGGTCTCAGGGCAAATGACTAGGGAATCGGCGTCAGGTCTGAAATTTCCATATAGATCTCTTGTCCAAAACGGGAGCCGAGCGCTTTACCCTCCACATTCATATCCATCACGCCGATTCTGTAATGACCATTTGGCGCAAGTTCGCAGCTCTGCTCAACCGTCATCGTCTTCAACTTGGCGACAAGCATCATTGTCATAGGCCGCGTCATGCGAACGGAGAAGCCCGTCATATCGCCAGACGGCTTTGACAACGTCACATCCCCCTCGATGCGTTTCAGCAATTTCTTCATCATCTTCCGGCCATTTTCATCCGCGTTTTCATCCGACTGCATAAGAAGCTCAGCGAGCTTATCAGGATTGGGACGAAGAATGGCTTGGCTTTCATCCTCTGAGACAACAGTGAAATTGTCAGGGGAGAAATCGGATTGCGAGTCCACATCGCTAGGGCCGCACCAAAATCCTTCGGCCTGTTTTTCCATCGTATTGTCTTCGTCTTCGATTTCTTTGAGGAAGTCTTGAAGCGCCTCGCTCTCGGCGTCGCTGGCAGAGAGTATCTGCGCGCGTGAACCGGGCGGTTGTGTTGGATCAATGCGCAAGACGGCTTGGCCCTCGGACAGGTCTTTGCCCTCGCGCGATTTAACGTCCAATGTCAGCGTGTAAGTGTAATCAATCGAGCTTGGCGCAAGTGGGCTAGGGGCCTCAGCCTTGCGGGCCAAGATCGACATTATATCCTCAGCGTGAGCCGATGACGCAAAGAACGGCAGGCAGAGGGCGAGACAGGACAAGGCAGGATGTTTCATGCTCCGTGTTTAAATGCCTGCCACCATGTTTCAAATGACAGCTTGGTAAATGTCAGGCGCTTAGCTCGACTGCGGGCACCACTTCCGCCAATTGCCCGCCCATCCGAATGGGTTCCGCACGCACCGCCAATCCGTTCGCGCCCGTCTCAACATAGACCCCACAAAGCGTGCCGGGGCCGCTGGCCGTTGTGAACCGTCCGCCGCGCATTTTGGTTGTGAATCGACGCAGCGGTTCTTCGATCTCCATCCCGATGACGGAATTATAATCGCCGCACATGCCCGCATCGGTCTGGTAAGCCGTGCCGTCCGGCAGGATGCGCGTATCGCCCGTCGGGACATGTTGATGCGTGCCAACAACGAGGCTGGCGCGGCCGTCGCAGAAATATCCCATGGCGTTTTTCTCTGACGTGGCTTCGGCATGGACATCGACGAGCACGACATCCGCGACCGCGCCCAGCGGAGCGGCTTCCAGTTCTCGGTCCACGGCGTGAAACGCATTGTCGAGCGGGTCCATAAACACGCTTCCGAGGACATTCACGACGAGGAGTTGGTAGCCATTGACCTCGAACAGGCCGGCGCCTCGTCCGGGCGTCGTGCCCTTTGGATAATTACAAGGGCGGATGATCCGGCTATCATTATCAATGACCGAAATACCTTGCGCCTGATCGAACGTGTGATTGCCAAGGGTGAGGACATCCGCGCCCGCATCAAAAAGTTCCTCGGCCGTCGCGCGCGTAATGCCGAAACCACCCGCCGCGTTTTCCGCGTTGATTACAACCGCGTCGAGACCGAGCTTTTTGCGCAGACCGGGTAGATGCCGCGTCACGGCATTGCGGCCTGACCGTCCGACAACGTCTCCAAAAAAGGCAATTTTCATCTGAACGTCCTGAACTCTTTTTCCGTCAATATACCGTCCAGACGTTCGTCATGCGCGTCCGTCGGCAAGTCCGCCACCTCTTGCCCCGCATAGGCGACACCGCAAGCGAAAACGTCACCTTCCGCACGGAGCTTTGCCAGCGTCCTGTCATAATAACCCCCGCCATAACCGAGGCGTTTGCCGTCAGGTGTGAACGCAAGGAGCGGGACGAGGACACATTTTGGAGTCAAAATTGCGCCTTCTATTGGATAGGACACACCATATCGATCTGTCTGCATCTCGGATTGAGGGGTCCAGCGCCTAAAAATGAGAGACCTTTCAACCGCCTCAACGACGGGGAGACAGATGTCATAGCCTTCCTTTTGAAGATCATAGAGCAAAGGCCAGACATTAATTTCATCGTTAATCGGGGAAAAACCAGCCACAATATTTGAGTGAGACTTAAAACCGGACAGTCTTAAGAGATCGACTTTAGGATTTTGCTTATAAATATCTGCGCGGCGTTCCTTAGAGTCTGATCGCGCCTGCGCCTTGAGTTTATAAATCTGATCGCGCATGCGTGTACCAATCTCCAATATCTACACGATGTTCCAAGTTTATGATGAAACCAATATCAAGTGCGTTTATCCTACTCATCGCGACAAGTCTCCCTGCCGCATCCCATGCAGAAGGCGCTCTGGATTGGGCAACAGGATCTTGGGGGATAGATGTTGAAAATATCCCCGAAGACCTGACTCCAGAGCAGATAGATTCCTATAGAAATTGCGATACATCTCCTGTGAGGATCACCATCGATAAAGAAAACCTGCGCTATAAGGCTATCCATACTGGGGAAAATGACTTCACCTCCACATCACCCGTTCTCGATGTGCAGGAACGGTGGATTACATTACAATATGATGATGAAACACGAACGCTGGAAAATGGTGATTTACATAAATGGCATATGTTCTTTGTTTCACCCGACAAATTCTATTGGATTGTGGGGGAAGGCGTGGGCGAGAATGAACGTGAAGGCGTCGTGCCCGTGGCGCGCGTCAGATGTCAATTTAAGGGAGTGTGACGGCCACCACGATGTCCGTGGAGGCTTAAGAATCCTCGTGAACCTCAATTTGAGGTGGGCGCCGGAATTAAACAGACCACGGTCTGAACAGAGCCAGCTCCCTAAGGAATAGTAAGGTCCGGTGGATTAGTGCTTCACACGCAACCCGCAGCGACCGTCGAATGGCTATGTGGGCGTCATCACCATTGAGTGCAATAGGCGAATTAATCGCTTAGCTTCGCCGCCAATTTCTCAATCCGTCTCGCCGCCGCGTGCAATGTCTTCGCGGCCTCCGCCTGCGTTTTCGCGCTGGCCAGCGTGGCGGCGTCGCGTTCTTTGCGCAGGCCCGCAGCTTTGGCATCGACGCGCAGGTCGATATTTTGCATTGTGTCCTCGACCTCGTCCATCATCGTAATCCCCGCCATGACGAGCAGACGGAGATCGCCGATCTGGCCGAATTGATTGGCCATCTGATTGACGCGGTCATCGAGTTTCTGGCCTAGGCGCAGGAGGCGTTCTTCTTCACCGTCTTCGCATCCCATCGCATATTTACGACCATTAATATCGAGGCTGACTTTACCCATGGCTTACGCTCCTAAGACTGAGCGTACCACGCCCATCACACGGTCAAGTTCAGCCTCGCTCTCCCGCGCCAGATTTGAAAATTCCTGTTCCCGTTTTGACAATTGCGCGGTCGCGGCCTGCGCTTTCTCAGCCTCCAGCCGTGCCCGCTCCGCCGCCTCTTCAGCCTTGGCCGCCATTTCGTCCAGTTGCGCGGCGAGTTTGGAGCGGTCCTCGCGGAAAGCCTCCGAGTCCTGGGACGAGGCCTCCAACGTCTTCATGCGGGAGAGAATGGGACCGATTGCGGCCTCCAGCGAATCGACCGCAGACTCGAGAGCCGCCTTGGCAGAATTCATGTCAGCGCTGTCATGCATTTAATTTTCCAATCGCATCCGAATTTTGCACAGAATGGCCCGCAATTTGCGTTTAAACAAGGGCTTAATGTTGACTTGTTTGTACGGCCTGCCCATGGGGTGCGGGCTTCACGCAGCCCGTCAAAGAGGACGCTGGAATGACTGTCAGGATCGGAATTAACGGCTTTGGCCGCATTGGACGGTTGGTCGCGCGTGCGCTCGCCGAATATGATATTGCCGACATAGAACTCGTCGCGATCAATTCGCCCGGCGCATTGGAAACCTCCGCACATCTCCTCCGCTATGACAGTGTGCATGGACGCTTTGGATTCAAAGTTGATGCGGGGGAAGATTACATTGATTACGGGCGTGGCAAAGTGGCGATGAGCCATGAACGCGATCCCGGTGCCGTCAAATGGGGCGAGATGGGCGTTGATGTTGTCATGGAGTGTACGGGTATTTTCCGGTCACGCGAGAGCGTACAACCGCATTTGAAAGCCGGCGCGAAAGCTGTGCTGATCTCCGCGCCCGGGCAGGATGTCGATAAAACCATCGTTTACGGCGTGAACCATGAGAATCTGACGAAGGATGACCGTGTGGTCTCCTGCGCGTCCTGCACAACCAACTGCCTCGCCCCCGTTGCCAAAGTCCTGATGGACAGTGTCGGGATTAAGCGCGGTTTTATGACGACGGTCCATTCCTATACGCAGGATCAGCGCATCCTCGATAATTCCCACAAAGATCTTTACCGCGCCCGCGCCGCCGGGTTGAACATGATCCCAACTTCGACCGGGGCCGCCAAGGCCGTCGGCCTTGTCATTCCGGAATTGCAAGGGCGTCTCTCCGGCTCTGCCGTGCGTGTGCCGACGGCGAATGTCTCCATGGTCGATCTGGCGTTCCAGCCGGAAATGCGGACATCCGCCGAGGAAGTGAACAGCTACATGCGCGACGCGGTCAAAGGTCCGATGAAGGGCGTAATTTGTTATTCTGAAAATCCGCTCGTCAGCTCCGACCTCAACCATGACCCGAACAGCGCGACGTTTGCCTCGCTCCTGACCAAGGACATGGATGGCGATCTCGTCAAGATTATTGCGTGGTATGATAATGAGTGGGGATTTGCTAACCGAATGATAGATGTGACCCGTGTGATGGGTCAGCAAATGGGAACAGCCTAATGGATTTCAAACGTCTCGAAGATGCGGAGCTGAAAGGCAAAACAGCGGTTGTGCGCGTGGACTTTAATGTGCCCCGCGATGAGGACGGCAATATTACTGATGATATGCGCATCCGCATGGCGCTGCCGACGATTAATCATCTGCGGGAGAAGGGCGCAAAAATTGTGCTGCTCTCGCATTTTGGCCGACCCAAGGGCGAAGTGGATGAGGCGCTATCCCTCAAATTCGTCGTTCCGGCCCTCGCCGAAGCCCTGAACCATCCCGTCAATTTCGCGAAAGACATGAATCCGAATGTCGTTCAAATCATGGAAGACGGCGATGTGACCTTGTTAGAAAATACGCGTTTCCATGCAGGCGAAACGACGAATGATGAGGCGTTAACCAAAGATTTCGCGGAATTTGGCGATCTCTTCGTCATGGACGCTTTTTCTGCAGCACATCGCGCGCATGCGTCGTCTGTTGGCGTGGCCGCGCATCTGCCCGCTTATGCCGGCCTCGCTATGGCGCGGGAATTGGACCATATCGCGTCTGCGCTGGACCACCCGATTAAGCCCGTCATGGCGATTGTCGGCGGGGCGAAAGTCTCCACAAAGATCGACCTGCTGGAAAACCTCGTCACACGCCTTGATACACTCGTCATTGGCGGCGGCATGGCGAATACGTTCCTCTTTGCGCAAGGCCATGATGTTGGCGCGTCGCTCTGCGAGAAGGATCTGAAGGATAAAGCGCTGGCGATTCTCGCGGCAGCCAAAAAAGACAATTGCGAAATCGTCTTGCCCGTCGATGTCGTCGTGGCCAGCGAGTTCAAAGCCCATGCCGAGAGCCGCGTCTGCGGATTGGACGACGTGAAATCCGGTGAAATGATTTTGGATGCCGGACCGGACACGGTCTCCGCCATTCTCGACGTGATGGAAGCGTCCAAGACGCTCATCTGGAACGGACCGCTGGGCGCCTTTGAAATGTCGCCTTTTGATACTTCCACGGTCGAATGCGCAAAGTTTGCGGCAAAGCTCTGCAAAAAAGATGTGATCATCGCCGTCGCAGGTGGCGGCGATACTGTCGCGGCCCTCGCCCTTGCCGATGTTATCGACGATTTCACCTTTGTCAGCACAGCCGGCGGGGCCTTCCTCGAATGGATGGAGGGCAAACCCCTGCCCGGCGTCGACATTTTAACAGCCTAAATAAATAGATTAACGGAGCGTCCCATGGATATCGAAGCCCTCAATAAAATCGCCGTCGCAATGGTCGAACCCGGCACAGGCATCCTCGCTGCGGATGAGAGCCACGGCACCATTGGCAAGCGCTTCACGTCTATCAATGTCGAAAATAACGAGACCAACCGTCGCGATTGGCGCGAAATGTTGTTCCGCACGCAACCCGCCATGCAAGACCATATTAGCGGCGTCATCCTCTATGATGAAACGATCCGCCAGAGCGCGGCCGACGGCACACCCTTCGTGAAGCTCATGCAGGATGCGGGCGCAATCCCGGGCATTAAAGTTGATATGGGCATCACGCCACTGGCCGGACGTCCGGGCGAAACGATTACGCAAGGCCTTGACGGTCTGCGCGAGCGCCTCGCGGAATATTACGAGCTCGGTGCACGTTTCGCCAAATGGCGCGCCGTCATCGAAATCTCCCATCCCGACCAATATGTCCGCAGCACCCCGACCCGCGGCGGTATGAAGGCTAATAACCACGCGCTGGGCCGCTATGCCGCGCTCTGTCAGGAAGCGGGCATCGTCCCCATCGTCGAACCCGAAGTCCTGATGGGCGGGCATCATTCAGTTGAGCGCTGCCACGAAGTCACGGAGAAAGTTCTGAACTCCCTCTTTACCGAGCTTTATGAGCAGGGCGTGAAACTGGAAGGCACCATCTTGAAACCGAATATGGTTGTGGCGGGCAAGAAATGCGCGGAGCAGCCCTCGCGCGAAGAAATTGCGGAGCGCACGATCAAAGTGTTGAAAGACACTGTGCCCTCCGCCGTTCCCGGCATCGCCTTCCTCTCCGGCGGGCAGGAGAATGAGGAAGCCACACGCAATCTCGACATGATGAACAAGGTTGGAGGCTTCCCGTGGAAGCTGACTTATTCCTTCGGCCGTGCGCTACAGCAATCCGCACTATTTGCGTGGAAGGGCAAGGCCGAGAACTACGATGCCGCACAAACCGCCTTCAATCACCGCGCCCGCATGAACGGCCTCGCAAGTAAGGGCGAGTGGAGCGCGGAGATTGATGATACGGTGGATGCTTAAGGCTCGATTTTCAAACAAGTAGATAGACTCTTTTGTCCATCTACAGTTTTCTTATTTGTCCGGGAAAACGACTTTTTCCAACATGATATAAGCGTATATCGCCGTAATACCGACAGTCAAAATAATTGCGAGATATTCGTGAAAAAGGTCTGTTGCAAAGATAACGCGGTAAAGACCAAGTTGCAGCACATATACACTGGCATATGTTAAAGCATATAGGGCGGCCGTTCTAATAACGCGGCCTGAACTGCCGAAGACAAATGTTCGATTCAAAATATAGTTGATAAACAAACCCACTATATTCGTGATCAGTAACGCAAAATCATACCCAAACCCGGACTGTTCAAGTCCAAAAACAAGGCCTAACAAAGCAAGATTAAGGCCGCCACCAACCATCAAAAAACGTAAAATTTGCGAGAGCTTTTGACTTGGCAAACCCGTTTTCGAACTCACAAATTCAAGGCTCGACCTATAAATGTCTTTCAGCATTTTTTGCCTTTATACTGTCTTGAACCTCGTTGAAATGCTGACTAATGGATAAAGTCGTTAAAATTTTTATGAGTCTGGATAAATAATGCCCGAAAAACAGATCGCTTTGGTTTCGGGTGGTACACGTGGTATCGGAGCCGCAATATCGGCGAGGCTTATAAAGGCCGAATATGAGGTCATAGCTTTATATAATCAAAATGAAGAACAGGCGAATAATTTCAAACGCGAGACGAACGTTCATATTTTAAAATGCGATGTGAGCCATTATGACACCTGCGCAGACACAATTGAGAACATTCAAAATGAATATGGAAAAATATCTGTCTTAGTGAATAATGCAGGTATTACGAGAGACGGATTTTTTCATAAAATGGATCGTCAAATGTGGTCAGATGTCATAAACACAAACCTTAACGGTGTTTTCAACCTAACGCATTTAATTTGGCCGTCCATGATCGAAAACGGATATGGTCGCGTTATAAATATCTCTTCTATTAACGGCCAGACAGGGCAAATGGGACAAGCGAATTATTCCGCGACAAAAGCTGCAGTCTTGGGGTTCACGCGGACCTTAGCGCTTGAAGGCGCGCGGCGCGGCGTAACCGTCAATGCCGTCGCACCAGGCTATATAGAAACGGATATGATGGCGAGTATCCCGGAAAAAGTTCTTGATAAAATCATAGCAAAAATACCTATCGGCCGTCTCGGTAAAGCTGATGAAATCGCGAGATGTGTTGAGTTCCTAGCAGACCCTGCGTCGAGTTTCATTACAGGCAGCACATTAACCGCGAATGGGGCACAGCACCTCGTCTAATTTAAAAGGAAACGATCATGGGGTTTTACAGTCAAGACGATTTGGCCAAGCTTGGATTTAAATCTATTGGGAAAAATGTCAAAGTTTCAGAGCGCGCAGCCATATATGGGCACAGTCAAATCAGCTTAGGCGATAATTCCAGAATTGATGATTTTTGTGTTGTTTCAGGAAATGTAACAATCGGACGAAATGTCCATCTTGCCGTCTATTCTCATATAGCGGGAGGACGCCCTGGCGTGACAATGGAAGATTTTTCCGGCCTTGCATATGGCGCACAAGTTTTTGCACAATCAGATGATTATTCAGGAGGCACACTCACCAATCCAACTGTACCGGCTAAGTATAAGAAAGAAATCGAAGCCCCGGTCAGACTGGGTCGCCATTGTATCATTGGCACAAACGCCGTTATCTTACCTGGCGTTACAATTGAGGAAGGGACATCTATTGGCGCGATGTCAATGGTGACACGATCGACTAAGCCTTGGTCGATTTACTTTGGCGTCCCTGCAAAACGTATTAAAGATCGCTCGCGGGACCTCTTAGAGCTTGAAAAACAATATCTGGCGGAGGAATGATACGCCCAATAAAATTATTTCATATCCGCTTTAATTCTATCAACAGTCGTTTCACGTAGAATATAGCTCGGCCTTTGTTTGACTTGGAAAAACACCTTTCCGACATAAATCCCGACAAAACTTGTCACCAATATTTGTATGCCACCTAACATTAAAATGGCCGCCATTGTAGAAGCCCAGCCTTCTGCACTAATGCCAAACACCAATTTTCGGACAACGAGAATGACTGTGTATAATATGGCCGCTAAGGCCACTAAAAAACCAAAAGTCGCTATATAATAAACGGGCTTGATGGTATTTGACACGATACTGTCAAATGCGAGTTCAAAAAGTTTAGAAAATGAATAGCCACTTTTACCTTCCAGTCGCGCGGGTCTTTTAACTTCAACACGTCCAACATCAAATCCAAGGTGGGACATGAGTGCGGGAAAAAGGCGCATCTGCTCGTTATACATCCGGTAGGCTTCGGCCATGTCTTGATTAAATATTCTATAGTTCCCAACATCTGTACTCACGGGAATATCAGCCAGTTTATTCAAGACGAAATTAAAGACTCTTGACCCTAATTTCTTGCGGGTCCCAACGTCTTCATCTCCGCGAACGGCCAGGACCGAGTCATGGTTGCCGGACATTGCGGTTTGATACAAAAGAGCTACATCCTCAGGCCTGTCCTGCAAATCACAATCCATAACAACATACCAATCAGAATTGGCAAATTTAATTCCAGCCGTGATGGCTGCATGCTGACCGAAATTACGGCTCAGTCGAAGCCCCACAATACGGGGATTACGCTTGGCGTGCATAGCAATAACCGGCCAAACGGGTTGCGGACCGCAATCATCAATAAGAACGATCTGATAATCCGACGTTATTGTTGATAACGTCGCCTCAAGCCTATCGATCAATTCAGGGAGTGTTTTGAGGCTGTTATAGACCGGAACAATCACGGCAATATGGGTTTTAGGTTTAAGAGTATCTGACATTTAAAAATCGATCGTTAAGTAAATATTCTACAATTTATCCAGAGCGGTGATCAATTGCTCCTGCGTACCTGTCGCACAAAATTCACCTGACAAAGAATTCGCAAAACATCTCATCCTTAGAACCTGAGTTGTGCATTGATCTGATTTGAGATTGCAGAATACAGACGCCTTCAAGTCATTATCTTCAATTTCATCCAAAGGTGTATATAATGCAGTGTGAACGCGGGCTTGGTGATATTTTTTGAGAAATTTTACTGAACTCATTGTTTTCTGCATTCCGTTAAAACAAAAAACCAACATCGTTAAAAGAATTGTAGCCGAGATGACGGTCTCGACGTTTGAGCGGTGAGTCCTTTTTGTTGTTTGATGACCTGCGACAGTGGATAAAATCAATCTCCCCAATATCCAGGCAACAGCTATCCAAAAGAAACTGAAACTAAAAATATATCGCGGAGCCAAAACAACATTTTGTCCTCTTAACCAGGAAGATCCAATTGCAAACGAAATCACAAAACAAATGACACCTGTGAAAAAAACTTTATCAATTTTTCTGACATGATTAGACTTAAAAATAAGGCCGGAAACTAAAATCGCGAGGGCGAGCACGCCGTAGCTCAGTGATGCTGATTGTTTTAACCCTGGAAAACCAGTCAGACCTGTACTTGAAAAAGCTAAATCTGAGAAAAATTTCAGTGAAAGTGAAAGCCCACCTGCTGCAGGACGAGACGCTTCACCGGACGCTAATGCATAATAAATAAGGGTCAGTATGGAGAAATATACACCCGCCAGAAATGCAGCCCGATAAGTCACGAACCATTTGAGTAAGGAAGAGCCAGTTTCGCGTCGACGGATAATATTCATCAAAGCTGTCAGAAGAGACGGGCCTGCCGCAACAAGCGACATGATGAGGAGCGCTAAGAGTACAAAATAATTAAACGCGGTTGCCATGACTACGATGAGTAGAAAACTACTCACTGCAAATGCTATAAAAGGCATTAATGTGAACGGCTTCTTCTCTGTCAATAATTGCGCAAAACTAAAAAGACAAATAGCGCCTAAACACAACAAGGTCGGGTTGTTCAAAGCCAACATATGATACTCGAAGCTGCGCTTATTCATATGTCCAAGGACGACAGCCAGGAAAACAATATTACAGAAAAAGAATGTAAAACTCTGAATATGCATTTGACGTTTAGACTTAGCGATTTGCGAACCTGTAGCCAGCTCAGCTTCTTTGTGTTTAAAAAACCAGCCAAAACCGACTAACGTTATCAAGCCTAAAACTTCAGTGAAATGTGTACTCCAACCAAAATACTTCATCGAAATGAGTGTCTGAAACTTGTAAAATATGTGAATATGAGGCCCTTGTGGCTTCAACCAGAGAGAGTTGTCCCCTGTCGCCAGATATTCGCTTATAAGCGGTGCAAAAAAATTGACGTCGTCTGCCGTATAATAATTTCCGGGTGTAATCGCCAATATAAAATGTAGCCACAATGACGCGAGAGCGATCACAAGAACACCCGTAAGAATATTTTGAAGACGCCAAAATCTTGTTTGAGGGGTTTCAGACATAAAGGCTTATTTTTTTCTCTAAAATAAAAAACATGAAGAAGGAGCCTCTTAAGCACGAAACAGGTTTAAAAATTAAAGGGTATCCAAAACAGAGCACGTAATTTCAATAATTTCATCCTGTTCCGCATCTACACCGGCAAACATTGGCAGTCTGACAAGACGGGCTGATATATCATCCGTCACGCTCATATCTCCCTCACTTCGGCCAAAGCGTTTCCCGGCAGGCGCAGAGTGCAGGGGCACATAGTGGAACGGCGTGATGACGCCCTGTGCCTTCATACCGGCAATGAAATTTTCTCTCAACTCTGGTGTCGAGAGTAAGATTTGATACATATGCGCATTATGTGTTTGTCCCTGCGGCAGAACTGTCGGCCGCTCAATTACCCCGTCCGCTTCATAAGTAGCCAGAATAGTATGATATCTATCCCAGGCCGCAAGACGGTTTTTCGTCAAATCCTTGGCAATCTCTAACTGTGCAAAAAGAAAGCTCGCCGTAAGTTCAGACGGCAAATAAGAGCTTCCCAAATCGACCCATGTATACTTATCGACGGCACCGCGGAAAAACTGTTTCCGGTTCGTGCCTTTCTCGCGAATAATTTCCGCGCGCTCAATAAAACGCGGGTCTGAAATCGAGAGGGCGCCGCCTTCTCCGGAAATGATATTTTTTGTTTCGTGAAAGGAAAAAGCCGCCATTGCGCCAAAGCTGCCTGCTTTTTTCCCGTCCTGTTCGGACAGCAAAGCCTGTGCCGCATCTTCCACAACAATCAAATCATGCCTATCCGCAATGGCCTGAATGGCCTTCATATCGCAAATGACACCCGCATAATGAACGACGAATATAGCTTTTGTTTTTGAGGTGACGGCAGCTTCTATTTTTTCAGGGTCAATATTTAAAGTGTCACGGCGAATATCAACAAAGACGGGCGTTGCGCCGCGCAAGACAACTGCATTCGCCGTAGAGACAAATGTATAAGACGGCATAATAACTTCGTCTTCGGGCCCAAGATCCAAGAGTATAGCCGCCATCTCCAAAGCTGCCGTGGCTGAATGGGTCAAGAGTGCAGATTGCGCGCCCGTATAATCCACAATGAGAGCATTTGAGAGAGATGTGTAATGCCCGTCGCCAGCTAATTTCCCACGTTTAATAGCATCTTGAATATACTCAAGCTCTCTACCGTGCAGGCCGGGTCTATTGAACGGTATTTTCATCATGTCTCATAAATCTCTTATCATAAGGCGTATCACGTCTGTATTATATAGGTCGCATATTATAGGCTGGGACCATATCGGCGCCTATCGGCCTTTGACTTAAACTTGGCGACGCAACAAGTCCAATAATTTGGTCTCTATTCCCACTTCATAAATATGCCCAACTCATACAGATCAGCCGTTTTATGAGAAAACTGAAAGTAGAATATAAGTTTACCGAATTTGACCCATTTTTAGACTTTATAAGGCATCAAGTGTTAGAAACGTTCAAATTGAGAGGGAAACCGAAATATGTGTGGGATTATCGGGATTGCCGGACAAACAACCGTCACGGACCGTCTTGTCGACGGTCTAAAACGGTTGGAATATCGGGGTTATGACAGTTCGGGAATTGCGATCCTGAGCGGTGGAGAACTCTCCCGGGCGCGCGCCGAAGGCAAGATTAAGAACCTGGAAGCCCATATCAAAGATCATCCCTTAAACGGTCAGACGGGGATTGCACATACGCGTTGGGCCACGCACGGCGTTCCGAATGAAACCAATGCGCACCCGCATAAATCAGGCCGTGTTGCCGTTGTCCATAATGGTATCATTGAGAACTTTCTAGATCTACGCGAAAGCCTGAAAGGCCAGCGCGAGTTTCGGACAGAAACGGATACAGAGGTCGTTGCCCATCTGGTCGATGTTGAGTTGGAAAACGGGAAAACACCCCGCGAAGCGTTTGCCGCAACCCTGAAAAAACTCCATGGGGCCTACGCGTTTGGCGTTATCATTGACGGTGTGGAAGACGAAATATTCTGCGCCCGTGCGGGGTCTCCGCTCGCCCTCGGGATTGGGGATGATGAACATTATTTAGGGTCTGACGCGATGGCGATGGCGCAATTAACGAACCGCCTCATCTATCTAGAGGAAGGCGATTGGGCCGTCATACGGCCTGACGGTTTCGAAATTTTCGACCTGAAAGACCAGCCCGTCACGCGTGATGTTACCATCATTTCCGGCGGCCCGGCCATGGCGGAAAAAGGTAATTATCGCCATTTCATGCTCAAGGAAATTTACGAGCAACCCGAAACGATTACGCAAACACTCGGCAATTATGTCGATGAGTTCCGGCTCAGCGCGAATATTCCGGAATCTGTCGACTTTAAAGACTTTGACCGCGTTATCATCATTGCTTGCGGGACGGCCTGTTATGCGGGAATGGTTGCAAAATATTGGTTTGAACAAGTCGCAGGCCTCGCCGTGGATATCGATGTCGCCTCAGAATTTCGTTATCGCCGCCCCGTCTTGGGCGACCGCTCGCTCTTCCTCGCCGTCTCGCAATCCGGTGAAACCGCCGACACATTGGCAGCGCTGCGATATTGTAAGGAGGCGGGACTGAAAACCGCCGCGCTCGTCAATGTCATGACGTCAACCATGGCGCGGGAAGCCGATATTGCGCTACCCATTAACGCGGGCCCAGAGATCGGCGTGGCGTCGACGAAAGCCTTCACATCGCAATTGACGGCCCTTGCGGCGCTCGCGCTCTCTGCCGCTGTTTCACGTGGAACATTGTCGCGCGAAGGCGAAATCCGCCTGACGCGTGAACTCATCAAGCTACCGCGAAAAGTCACCGGAGCCCTGGAATTGGACAAAATGATTGAAGGACTCGCCTTTGAATTATCCAAGGCAAAATCCGCCTTTTATCTGGGGCGCGGCAGTCAAGTTCCTATTGCCTTCGAAGGTGCGCTGAAGCTCAAAGAAATCAGTTATATTCACGCCGAAGGCTATGCGGCGGGCGAGTTAAAACATGGACCGATTGCCCTGATTGAGGACGGTACACCGGTTATCGTGCTGGCGCCTTATGATGAGCTGTTTGAAAAAACGATTTCAAACCTGCAGGAAGTCGCCAGTCGCGGCGCGCGGATTACGCTCATCACCGATGAAATCGGCGCGAAGTCCGCGGCCAATATGGCAGCCGATATGATTGTCGTACCCAGCAGTGATAGCTTTGTCGCGCCCATTCTGACAACGATCGCCGTGCAATTGCTCGCCTATCACACGGCGGTGCATTTGGGCACGGATGTGGATCAACCGCGAAACCTCGCGAAGTCGGTGACTGTCGAATAATTAATTGCGCCGGAAGGGCAGCGCCAAACTCCAGAGGAGTTTTGACGGCGCATCTGTTTGGTGTTCAGACAGACCCAGCGTCAAATTACCGTCTGGTTTATCCGTATAGGTGCGGAATATCTTGTCCCACCAGATGACGGAAAATCCGAAATTCGTATTCGTTTCCCGCTCAATCACAGAGTGATGGATGCGGTGGAGTTTCGGCGTCACAAGGATTTGCCGCAGCGGGCGTTCGAGCCAATTAGGCAGCCGGGCATTTGCATGATTGAAAAGCGCAAACGCATTCAACGCAATTTCGAAAATAATCACGGCCAGGACCGGTGCGCCGAGTGCGACGACCGCCGCCATCTTGATTAACATGGACAGAACGATTTCCACGGGATGAAACCTGAGTCCGGATGTTGCATCCAGATCGCGGTCCACGTGATGGACCTTATGCAAGCGCCACAGCACCGGAATGCGGTGGAAGGCGACATGTTGCCAATAGATAATCAGATCGAGACAGATAATGGCGAGCGCGACCTCCGCCCAGACGGGGAGGTTGGTCACATTAAACAGACCCAGCCCTTGACTTTCCGCCCAAAGCGCAGCCCCAACGGCAATAATTGGAAAGAGAATGCGAATGGCCAGCGTATCAATCACGACCATCCCGAAATTTGTGATCCAGCGCGAGCTTCGTTTTTGAACACGCTCACGTGCCGGAAACAGAGACTCTAGGGCGACCATTGTAATAAGAACGCCTAGAAATATGCTCAGTCTGAGAGAACCTTCGGTCATGGTGTTCGCTCTAACAGGACCACGCGGTCACGACCATCATACGGCACAGGAAAACCCAGCTCGACCCAGGATCCCGCCGTCACATTTTCGTGTGTGCCGATTTGTAGGACGCCGCCTGTCACAGGATCGAACCACTTAATCTCCCAAATTCCACTGTCCTCAGGCAGGGACAAAATCCCCGTTCCACCTTCGATTAAGTAAATGGCGTATAATCCGTCTTTTCCAAAACAATAACTATCCGCGCGATCAATGATTCCTGCACAAGGCACCATCTCCCAATAGGGTAAATGCGTTTCGAAAAATTCAAGCGCGTGGCGCGTTTGATCCCAGAGGTTTTCACGCTTCCGCCAGTCCTCTGATTTCAGATCATTCGCCTCATGTAACCCGCCAAAGTACCACTCGACGCCAGCACCGCCTGCAAGAAGGTGGCCCCAGAGTGCGTGACGCCGCAGACTGTCATGTGTGGGGTCGACAGCATCTGTACGGGCCCCCGTATGCCAATGTCCGATTTCATCCATGGTCATGACCCAAGGCTGTGCGGCGGCTTTGGACTTCGCCACCCATTTCTGCGTCTCTGAATTGACCAGGCGACGATTGCTGATTTGAAAACTCAGGCCGTCCAGCCCGTTAAACCCAAGCAGTGGGTCGAGAATATGATCCTTATCTGCGGGTTCAGAATGGGTATGCAAAACAATGGGATGATCATAGGGGTCCAGCTGTGTCAGCGCCGTCACCATGTCACGCCTCTGATCATCCGTCTGCCCTTCAGGCCTCCAGAAAACGGGGCCGTTCTCCTCGCCCAAATTCCAGACCAATGCCGGGTGATGGGCAAACCGACTGATGAGTTCAGCAAAATAGAGCTGGCGGTCCGGTCCGGTCTCGCCCGCATCCATCGTCAGTTCATTCTCGGTCTCCTGCAAGACGACATGCATCATGATACCCCGGGACATCATATGATCGAAAACGATATTCCACTGCTCGAGCTTGGACACATCAAAGCGCGTAAAATCATCGGGCGCGTGGAACGGCCAAACATCTTTGCCGTCCCCGCCAATATTAAAGGTCAAGAAATAGGCTGCATTCATCCCGCGATCCGATAGATAATTCAGGCTGCCAATCAGACCTTTACCTTTCCCGTCCTGCCAGGTCGGATCACCGGCCTGCCAATCGGAAATATGCGGTTCATAGCTGTGCAGCACCCTGTCCGTCGCATTGCTTTCGCCGCTGCGCATCTGCGTCTCCATGCGGTAAGTTCCATCAAAATCCACATAGCCGAGCAGGTTTTCTGGCGAGTTCGTGCCGCCTTTCAGAAACCGCCGCCCATCCGAAAACCGGTAATACTGGCCCTCGGTTCGCAAAATCGGGACGGGGTCTGTGACCTCAAAACTACCGCTCGACATATTAAGGGGGATGGCAGTACCGCTTGCTTCAAAATCCAGCGCGATGCCCTCACCGCTTTCCAGTCGTGCGCTCCAATTCCAAAGCCCGGCGCGAGGCGGAGAAAAGTGCGCCCGCCAAATATTTCCGCGGGTCGCCCCTGTATTGGCCGCGTCACCATCGGCTGCAAAAAACCCTCGTATTTGGATTTCTTGATCTCCCTGCGTGAAATCAACCGTCAGGCGCATATCGGTAAATGGATTGGGCTCAGCCGTTTCCGATGTTTCCGGACCTATAAAATCGAGTGTAATAGGTTTCCCGCTAAAAGGGGTAGCAGGTTGAATGAGAGATATCTGGGTCTGGATTTCTGTCGATGTGTCAGGATTAGGCGTACAGGCCGTCAGAAGAACAGCCAAGCCAAAGACAAGTCGCCTCACGGGCGATTGCGGCCATGCGCGTCGTGACTTTCGACCCATTCGTCCGACACGACGGCGGTCGCGAGACTGATCTCACCCGCCAGAACTGTGCCCGCCACAATCTCGCAAAATTTCGCGACTTTGCCGCTGCCATAACAGTCCAGCATTTCCAGACATTCGCGCTGCGTCGCCAATCCAGTCCCGCCGCCATAAGTCGCGACGATAAGGGATGGGAGTGTAATGGACCAATAAAGATCGCCATTTTCCAATAATTCGACATAAGTCAGGCCAGCCTGACTTTCCGCAACATTAGCCGCATCCTGTCCCGTCGCAATGAAAATGGCCGCCAGCGCATTGGCCGCGTGGACGCCATTATTCGATGTCCCCGCATGCATGCCACCCATCATGGAAACCTGCCGCGCGCGGTAGAGATCACGCGTATCCGCCCGCGTCATTTTCAAGACGAGATCGCGGGGCAGAGTCACTTCCGCCACAACACGTGCTCCGCGCGAATGGATCGTATTTAATTGGCTATGCTTCTTATCCGTGTCGATTGCGCCGGACAGCGTGTATCGAATATCGGCCTCGTAATGCGCCATGATCCATTTGCACGCCGCGTCCGTCGCTTTGCCGCACATATTCTGTCCGGCGGCATCACCCGTTGTGTAGTTGAAGCGCGTATAATGCATTTTCGCGAGGCCGTAATGTTCCACGTGGGACAATTTCCCGGATCGGGTTGTGCTCTCTGCCGCCGCTTTGATTTCCAGCCAATTGGCCTTGAACCAATCCCGAAACGCGCGCGCGGCGCGGGCATCTGCAAAATGAAATACAGGGGCGCGTTGCATGTAACGTTCAACCACAGTTGTCTTCACACCGCCCGCTTCCGACAGAATACGCATGCCCCGGGAATAGCTGGCGACGAGAGTCCCTTCAGTCGTCGCAAGCGGCACATAAAAATCACCCTGCGCGTGTTCGCCATTAATTCTGATAGGGCCTGCCAAACCCAAGGGAACCTGCGCCGCGCCGATCGGGTTTTCTAAATTTCCGGGGAGCTGCGCGGGGTCCTGACTCGTTTGCGGAACATGTTTCAGAGCCGTGCCTGTCTGCGCCTGTATAAAGTCGAGGCGGGACTGAATCGCCCCTTGGGTAAAGTTATCCGCTTTATCGCGAGGAATGGACGGTCCGCGTGTGTCTTGTGTCATACGGAAACCCTAACGGCACAAAAGAAAGATAGAAACTAATTAAATAAGATTTTTGCCAATTTCGCCTTGTGCCAGCGGGCGTCACCAAATTGACTGTCATGGAAAATCGCGCGGCGACGATAGAGTTGTGCGTCGCAGTCATAGGTGAAGCCAAACCCGCCGTGAAATTGGATGGACCGGTCCGCCGCATAAGACAGCGCGCGCCCCGCCGCGACACGCGCCATGCGCGTGGCCACTTCGCCCTGCCCCTGATCCTCGAAGGAGTTGGCCGCCGCATAAAGCAGGGACCGCGCTTTTTCATAGCCGATATAGGCGTCCACGGTTGGATGTTTCAGCGCCTGATAGGACCCAATCAATTTCCCGAATTGTTTGCGCGTCGTGAGATAGTCCACGGTATAATCAATACAGGCCTGCGCCCCGCCGACCATTTCCGCACTGCCGAGCAGATTGGCGACGAGATCGATACGGTCGAGTGTAACTGCCGTCTTGTCTAGGTCCATCAAGGCCGTTTCCGGCAGAACCAATCCGTCGAGATTTAGCTCATAAGACCGTTTCGTCTCATCAATCAGCTTTTCTCGGCGCATCTGGGTGGCGTTAATTAAATTGTAATTAAAGACAAAGACCGCCGGACTCCCGTCCAGCTTCGCGCTCAAAACAATCCAACCCGCAATGTCTAAATTTTGGACGAGGATTTTTGTCCCGGACAGTTTGAATCCCTCCGCCGTCCTAACAGCTTCGCATTCGATATTTGTAAGGTCATAGGACCCGTTAATCTCGGACAACGCCAGCGTCGCCGCCTCCCCGTTTATAATCTTTGGCAGAATGTCCTGTTTCTGCGCCTCGGTCCCACCGAATAAAATAGCCTGTGCCGCCACTGTGGATGTCACAAATGGCAGACCCATCATGCGACGGCCCATCTGCTCGACAACGGGGACGACCTCAGCCAGAGAGAGGCCAACGCCATCGTATTCCTCCGGAACCGCGATGCCTAGCCAACCGAGCGCGGCAACCTCATCCCAGAGATCGCGGGTGAACCCGTTTACGTCTTCCAGCAGATTTCTGACCGTCGCCATATCGGATTTTTCACGGCAGAAATTTTCCGCCACATCCATGAGCTCGACTTGCTCTTCGGTTATTCCCAGCGATCCTAAATCCATGACTAATAGCTCTTAGGCAGGCCGAGGACGTGTTCCCCGATAATATTGCGCTGGATTTGCGACGTCCCGCCGCCAATAGTTGCTGAGAAAGCATTCAGATAATTCCGGTGCCACCAGCCCTTATCGACGGCATTGGGTTCATCGACATAATAGGCGCCGCGCGTCCCCTGTAGCGTCAGCGCATATTGATTGATTTCCCGCGCAAATTCCGTTTTGACGAGCTTGTCCATGAGGGGAAGTCCCGCAGGCTTATCCCGCATGAGCGAGCCGATCTTGGCGCGTTTCTGATTGAGTGACAGCGTTTGGGCATCAATAATAAAATCAATGAGATCGTCCTGCACGACCGGGTCATTGATCTGACCTGTTTCCCGCGCGAGATCCAAAATCGCGAGCGGGTCGGGCTCGGTTATAGAGTAACCTCCCGCCTGACCCCCACGCGCGCCGCGTTCATATTCCAGCGTGCGCATGGCGATTTTCCATCCCTCGCCTTCATTGCCCATCAGGCCATCTGCGGGCGCGCGAGCATCCGTGAAGAAGGTTTGGGTAAAGCCATGCTCACCCGTCAGCTTCCTGATTTTGCGCGTCTCCACCCCGGGTACATCCATCGGTGTCAGGATGAAGGAGAGGCCCGCATATTTATTCGGCGCGTCAGGATTTGTCCGCGCCAGCAGGATCATATATTTCGCGTAATGCCCGTGGGTTGTCCAAATCTTAGACCCGTTCAGAACATAGTCGTCACCATCGCGCACAGCCCGAAGCTGCGCATTGCCCAGATCAGAACCATTTTCCGGCTCAGAAAAGCCCTGACACCAGATATCATCCGCTGAGAGAATGCCTTTAATATATTTTTTCTTATGCGCTTCTGATCCAATATCGAGAATGAGGGGGCCCGCCCAACTGAGCCCGATTGTATTCATCATAATCGGGACTTCCAGTTTCCGCATCACCTTTGTCACTGCAGATTGATGCGCGTCGGTCAGGCCGCCGCCGCCATATTCCGACGGCCACGCCGCGCCCAGAAATCCAGCTTCATAGACTTTGCGCTGCCAATCTCGGAGGAACTCAAACTGTTCATCCGTGCCGACCTCCATAAAGGTGAGCGGCAGCATAAAATCCGGCGCGGCAGGTGTGTTTTCCGCAAACCATTTTTCAGCCTCGATGGCAAAATCTTCAACAGAAATCATTTATCTTCCACCTGTTTTAATGCGCTTTCCATGCGCTCGGCTACCGCTTCCATCCGCTCGGCCAGTGAGCCGCCGCCTGCGCCCGTGCCGAGCATCATTGTGACAAGCTGGTCAATCAGGCGTTTCGTGTCCGTTTTATTCGACCGGATCATCATCGTCTTTGCACCGTGATCCAATGCGCCAAAGAAGATGTCGCGTAACATCCAGACCTTGCTCTCAACGGCGATATCGCCCCGGGCGCGGCCATCGCGAATAATCGCATCAAACACACCGACATAGTGTTTATTCAGCGTGTAAATATCACTGCCCGAATATTCAGACAGGCTGGAGGTCAGGATGGGCAGCATTTCCAAAATGCCATATTCCTCCATCACCAATTCAATGTGATTGCGCGCAAGGAATTCCAATTTCTGACGCGTTGTCTTTCGCGCATCGACACCCAATTGCGCACTCTCAGTCAGGCGGGCATAAAAATCGGAAATGACACCCCGCGCCAAAGCGTCCTTATTCTCAAAATAAGTATAGAGCGTTCCGTCGGCGACGCCCGCTTCCCGCGCGATCATCGCCATCGTCGTCCGCGCATATCCATTCGCAATGAAGATCTCCCGCGCCGCAGAAACAATAACGCCTTCTTTCTGACGCACCCGCGATTGCCGGGTCTGAGCGGGCCTGGAAAGTGACATGGCATCAGAGCCGGAGGCGCTTTGTGTCGTCTCTGCCGGCCCGGATGCCATGTCTATCGCTCTCCCGCGAGGTCTGCTGCGACTTGACTTAACAAGTCTGAAGCGTATTCAATTTTCTTGAATTACTATTCAGCAAACGGCCCGAGTCAAGCACCGCTGTCAGGGTCAAAATGATGCGGACACTTTCATCATGACCAAAACTGTCAATATTGCAGGGGCGTCGGGCTATTGGGGCGAGAGCGCCATGGCGACGCCGCAATTGCTCGCCGCGCACCGCTCCGGCGATGTCCGTTTGGACTATATCGTCTACGATTATCTGGCCGAAATCACGATGTCGATTTTGGCGCGGTCAAAAGCGAAAAACCCGGAGACAGGCGGCTATGCGACTGATTTCGTCGAAGCCGTCATCCGCCCTCATATTAAAGAGATTGCGGAGACGGGCATTACGCTCATCGCGAATGCGGGCGGCGTAAATCCCGAAGCCTGCGGCGCAGCCGTGCGCGCGATTATTGCAGAGGCGGGATTAAACCTGAAAGTGGCTGTCATTTCCGGCGACAACAGAATGGGCGAGTTGGACATGATTTCCGCCGCGCCGCCGACAGATATGTTTTCCGGCGCACCTCTGCCAGAGCTTGATAAAGTCGCCAGTGTGAACACCTATCTCGGCGCTTTTCCCGTTGCGAAAGCTTTGGATGCGGGCGCGGATATCGTCATTACGGGACGTGTCGTGGACAGTGCCGTCACATTGGGTGCCTGTATCCATGAGTTCGGCTGGGGCGCGCAGGATTGGGACTTGTTGGCGAGTGGTTCGCTCTGCGGACATATTCTGGAATGCGGCCCACAGACTACAGGCGGGAATTTCACCGATTGGGAATTGGCGGGAGATATCGCAGAGATCGGCTATCCCATCGCGGAGGTTAGCGCGGATGGGAGTTTCATCACGACAAAGCCCTCCGGCACGACAGGACTTGTCAGTGTTGGCACTGTCAGCGAACAGATGGTTTACGAAATTGGCGACCCGCAGAGCTATCTCCTACCCGATGTGACGTGTGATTTCTCCGATGTCGTGATCAAGCAACAGGGCAAAGATCGCGTTTACGTCAGCCCCGCCAAAGGCCGCGCCGCGCCGACCCATTATAAAACCTGCCTGACCTATGCGGACGGGTTTCGCGCGGGACAATATCTGACCTTTTACGGTAACCGCTCAACCGCCAAGGCGAAAGCCTTTGGCGATGCCGCCATCAAACGCGCCGAAAGAGTTTTGCGCGCTTCGAACCTCGGTGAATTTACAGAAATCAGTCAGGAAATCATTGGCGGCGGGTCACAAATGGGCGTGGAGATTGACGCCTCTGAGGCCGTCTTAAAAATTGCAGTGAAACATCCCGAGGCCAAAGGTGTGGGGATTTTCCTCAAAGAAATGACGGGCGTCTTTCTCGCAACACCGCCGGGCCTCTCGGCCTTTACGGGGGCGGGGCGTCCGCGGCCTTCGCCTGTTGTGCGGCTCTTTTCCTATCTCACGCCGAAGGCTGAGATTACAGCAAAGATAGATGTCGACGGGGAGGTGACAACATATCAGGATGCCGTCTTCGAAGTTGCGCCAAATCCACAGCGGCCAGCCACACCGGAACCTGTGTCCGGTGATGTCGAGGTCACCGTCGAAGACCTCGCTTGGGCGCGATCCGGCGATAAGGGAGATAAGGGGAATATCGGCATTATCGCACGGGACGCGGAATATGTGTCAGCGCTCTGGTCCGCTCTGACCCCGGAATTTGTCGCGAAAACCATGGCGCATTTCATGGAAGATGAGGCAGAGATCGAACGCTTCTATCTGCCCGGTTCCCGCGCGATCAATTTCCTCATGGACCGCGCCCTCGGCGGCGGCGGTGCGGCGAGCCTGCGCAATGACCCGCAGGCCAAAGGCTTCGCACAGGTCCTACTGGCGCAGACCATCAAAGTCCAGGCAGAGATTGCCGCGCAATTAAACCGATGACCCCGGAAGCAAAAGACTTTAGCGAGGAATGTGAACAAATTCACGCCCTGCTCTCCGACTATGGTCCTGAGGTTTTCGACCGCGTCACATTGTTCAAAAACTGGACCATTGGCGACATTATCGGCCACCTTCACGCTTGGAATATTGCGGCTGATCTGACACTGACCGACCCAAATGGTTTTGCAGAATTTATCGGCATTGCCATGGGGTCACTGGGACAAGGCAAATCGCATCCTGAGTTTCAAAAGATCTATTTTGCGGGCCAATCAGATGCAGACATCTTTGCGGATTGGGCGGGTTATTTCCCCGTTATGTGCGAGCGCTTTCAAGTCGCCGCCCCCGATACCCGCGTGAAATGGGTCGGGCCGGATATGTCCGTGCGGTCCTGCATCATTGCGCGACAGATGGAACATTGGGCCCATGCGCAGGCGATCTTCGATGTGCTAGGTGTCGAGCGCAAAAATGCCGACCGTCTGAAAAATGTCGCGCATATCGGTGTGACAACCTATAGCTGGTCTTTCAAAGTGCGCGGAGAAACACCCCCTACGCCGAAACCTTTCGTTAAGCTCACCGCGCCCTCCGGCCAGATTTGGACATGGAACGAGCCGCAGACGGACAATCGCGTCGAAGGATCGGCGGAAAGCTTCTGCCAGATCGTGACGCAATGCCGGAACGTCGCGGATACTGATTTAAATTGCATTGGTGAGACGGCGAAAAGCTGGATGGCGAATGCGCAATGTTTTGCCGGTGGCGCCGAAACGCCCCCTGCCCCCGGAACCCGATATAAGGCCACATCATGAATCCCTATAAAGATAAAATCGCCTTCGTCACGGGCGCCGCTTCCGGCATTGGCTATGCCTTGACCGAAGCCCTCTTGAGCAAAGGCGCGAAAGTCATGATGGCGGATGTGGATGGCCCGGGATTAGAGGACGCCATTGCAAAACTGGGCGGCGCGTCGGATAATCTCTCCTCCACACTTTGTGATGTGCGGGATTTGGAGGCTGTGAAAGCGGCCGCCGACCTAACCGTCGAGACATTTGGCGGCGTGAATATCGTCATGAATAATGCGGGCGTTGGCTTGGCCGGACGGTCCGGGAAGACCCCGATTGAGGATTGGCGCTGGATTGTCGATATCAACCTGATGGGTGTGGTCCACGGCGTGGAAGTTTTCACGCCGCTCATTTCAAAAGCCTCAGGCGGGTTTATCCTCAACACAGCCAGCATGGCCGGTCACATGACGACCGAATATATGCCGCCCTATCACGCGACAAAATTTGCCGTCGTCGGCTATACAGAATCCATCGCGCAGGAACTCGCGAAGAAAAATATCACCGTCACAACACTCTGCCCGACTTGGGTGAAATCCAATATCGCGCATTCGGGGGATAATCGTCCGTCCGCCAGCATATTGGACGCCGCCACCAGCAGCGCTCTGACGATGACACAGGACCTCGTCTCTAACGGGATGGAAGCGTCGTGCTTAGCAGATCTCACACTCGCCATGATGGCCGAAGGACGATTGCATGTGTTCAACGACCCGGAGGCCAGACCCATGATTGATATCCGCGCGAAATCTCTCGCAGAAGATTATGATGCGGCGCTGGCATGGTTGGAGACGCATTCATGACCGCTGTTCAAGGCCATTACGATCCCGCATATAAATCTGTCCGGGAGGTTTTCGAACAAAACTTCGTGGAACGCGGCGAAGTCGGCGCCAGTATTTGTATCCGCGACGCCTCGGGCCGAACTCTTGTCGACCTCTGGGGCGGAAGCCATGCGGATAAGGAAACACCTTGGACACGCGATACAATGTCGATTGTGTTCTCTTGCACGAAAGCCGCCACGGCGCTCTGCGCGCAGATCTTGATTGATCGCGGCCAACTCAAACTTGATGCGAAGGTCACGGAGTATTGGCCGGAATTTGGGGCATCGGGTAAAGGCGAAACAACTGTTCGCGATATGCTCGGCCATCGCAGCGGCGTTCCGGCCCTGCGCAATCCTGTGAAACCCGGCGGTTTTCTGGATTTCGATTATGTCACGGAAGAACTCGCGGCAGAAACACCCTTTTGGGAACCCGGCACCGATCACGGCTATCACATGGTGACATTTGGTTGGACCGTGGGGGAATTAGTGCGGCGGGTATCAGGCAAAAGTCTGGGTCAGTTTTTCAAGGACGAAATCGCCACGCCCTATGGCGTCGACTTTCATATCGGCCTCCCCAAATCAGAGTTTGAGCGCGTCTCAAAAATGATTCTCTATAAACCTACGCCAGGGGATGTCCCGTCAGATTTTGTCAAAGCCATGATGACGGACCCGACCTCTCTTCAAGCCTTGGCTTTTGCGAATAATGGCGGGTGGTATTTCGACGCGCCGAACGCGTGGCAGGCCGAGATAGGCGGGGCCGGTGGTATCTCCAATGCACGGGGCCTTGCGGGTATGTTTGGCAGCCTTTTCGGTGAAACGCCTCTCCTGTCGAAAGACCGTCAGACGGATATGGCAAAGCCTGTCTCCGAGGGTGATGATCTCACACTCCTCATCCCGACGCGATTTGGGCAGGGATTTATGCTCAATATTGATAACCGTCATTTGGACGGCGAAGGGAATTCCGCCATTATGGGCGAAGCTGCATTTGGCCATGTCGGTATGGGCGGATCGATTGGCTTTGCGGATCCGGTGGCAGGCTTCGCCTTTGGGTATACAATGAACCGAATGGGCGGCGGAACTTTGTTAAATGATCGCGGCCAGAGCTTGGTCGATGCGGCTTACAGCTGTATCTAGCGGAATTAAGAGCTCGAAATCTTGCATTTTCGGCTTGCAGCTAAATCAATTTATTGGATTGATTTTTAACACTATAAGCCCATTTGCCGAACGGCGAGATCTTTCATAATTTCTTCCGAACCACCGCCAATCGCGATGACTTTGACTTCGCGGTAGACATTTTCGATGCGGTTGCCGCGCAAATATCCTGCACCGCCGAGGATTTGCATCGCTTCTGACGCGCAATATTCCAGCGCCTTTGTCGCGAAGAACTTGGCCTTGCAGATTTCCGCGACAGGCATATGACCCGCATCAATGGCCGCGCAGAGCATCCAGAGATTGGATTGCACGGCATCTATCTTCGCACTCATATCCGCGATTTTATGGCGGATAACCTGATGCCGGATCAGTTTTTTGCCAAAAGTTTCCCGCTCCTGCGCCCAAGCGATAGAGTCCTCCAAACAGACCTGCATCATACCCAGCGAACAGGCGACGAGGGTCAGTCGTTCATAATTAAAGTTCTGCATGATCTGGATAAAGCCGTAATCTTTTTGACCCATCAAATGCGACTCAGGAATACGACAATCATCGAAATAGAGCGTCGCCTGATTGGACGCCCACCAGCCCATTTTCTTTTTCAAAGCGGTTCGGGAAAATCCGGGGCGGTCCGCTTCGACGAAGAAGAGCGAAATGCCTGTCAGACCTTCGCCGCCCGTTCGCGCGCCGACGACAAAATAATCACTTTCCATCCCGCCCGTGATGAAGGTCTTCGAGCCGTTTAAAATCCATTCGCCGTTTTCCAAGCGAGCTGTCGTTTTGAGTGCAGCGACATCGGACCCACCGCCGGGTTCAGTAATAGCGAGCGAGCTGCCGACCCGTCCGGAGATGACCTCCGGCAGGACGCGGTTTTTAATCTCTTCCGTCGCCAGTTTCTGGATCGGGTCCAGCGAAATCCCTCTGCCCCCTAAAGCCGCCGGAACACCACCCGCGCCGCATTTCGCCATAGCGACGGCGAAATCCATTCGCATAAAAGGATCGTCAAATCCAAGGCCGCCATATTTTTCATCGATGCCAAAACCCCAAACGCCAAGCGCACCGACTTTCTCATGAAGCGCCCAAGGCACTTGCCCCGCCTCGTCCCAGTCATAAGCATAGGGCCGGATTTCGGTCTCAACGAAATTGGTCGCGGTTTCCCGAAAGGCTTTTCGCTCGGGCGTGTCAAATGGGTTTGGCAATCCGGTAATTTGGGTCATGCGGATAGAGTGAACAGCGGAGAGTGCGCTGGCAATGAAAAACTCTGAACAGCATCCCAATAAAAAAGGCGGCCCCGAAGGACCGCCTTTTCAAAATCATATCTAAACTGAGTTAGAAGCTCTTGCGAACACTCACGCCATAAGTCCGTGGCTGGTTCGGATAAGCATTGACCGTTCCGGCCTGCACAACACCCGGGAAGGCACTTGTGAAAGTCTCGTGGTCAAACAGGTTCCGGCCCCAGAAACGAACATCGAGTGTTTCGTCAAAGGTAAAGCCAAGGGAGCCGTTAAAGATGCTCGTATCACGGTCAACCCCGACGATATTGTCAACGACCTGAACTTCATCCTCATACTGATAATCACCGCGAATGAACGCATCCAAGCGATCAGAGAGTGTAAACTCATACTGCGCGGAGAATGTCATCGACAGTTCATTGATACCGGCAGGTTGGAAACCGGAGAGATCACCCACGCCATCGGCAACACCGTCAGCCAAGTCGAGTTCCCCGCCTGTCACAACCGGAGCACCTTGGAAATCATCATATTCCGGGTCCTGCCAAATACCAGCAACACCAAGTGCCAATCCTTCGACAGGTGTAAATGTCGAATCAAATTCGATACCCCGTGTGGACTGTGAACCCGCATTTGCCAGCACGAAGCCTGTGCCTTGGAAAATTGTGGACTGGAAATTATCAATCGTCTGGTCAAAGACCGCGAGGTTAAACGCACCCCAATCGAACCGTCCCTTCAGGCCTGCTTCGAAGACTTCAACTTCTTCCGGACCGGAGAAACGTGTCCCAAAATTCCGACCTGTTGCAGGCGTGAAATTGTTCGGCAGCAAGCCTGCAGTCTGCAGAGCCGTGGCATCCGCAAGGAATGGACGGGAGTCACGGGTCAGGTTGAAGGATGAGGCCTTAAAGCCCGTCGCGGTCGAGACATAAGCATTGAAATTATCATTAATTTCATAAGCGGCTTTGAGCGTATAGGTGAACTCATCATCACGTGTCCGACCGTCTTCAATGGCGTTCGGGAAAGCCAGGAATTGTGGTTGGAATTGCAGAGCCAGCAGACCGGCAAAAGGTCCATTCACCTCGTCCGCCGCCAGGCCTGCTGCGATGGGTCCGGCCGCCGCATTTGCACCCGCAAGAACCTGTTCGACATAACCCTGAGCTGCGGCTCCAAAGGCTCCGCTTTGTGCTGCGGCTAAGTTTTCAGGTGTAAAGTCCAACCCCAAAGCGTCCATAAATGACGGTATCATTGCATCTGGATTACCTGTCGTGAACAGACCCGTCGCAATCGCATCAGCAACACCAGGCTGTACAAGCGCAGTACCTTGAGCACCCGTCAGGGAAACATTACTGAAAGCGTCAGAGTTAACAGTGCTGGCAGAAACATTTTTCTTATCTTCAGTATAATTCCCACCGAGGGTCAATGTTAGACGGTCTGTTACGTCGAAATCCAAAGTACCGAAAATCGAAAAGGCTTCATTATCCTGACGGAAATCTTCTCTTGTTCCCGTACCACCTTCGAAGAACGCGCCCGTTTCAAACCCAAGAGCTTGTTCAATACCGAAGAGCGGGGATGCCGTTGGGCCATTCACGAATGTCAGCGGAATGCCGGCTGTTGGGGATGTCGGATCCGTGTCAATTGAAGCAAGCGCGTCGATATAGCCGCGCAGGTCATTTCCGTAAACGAAACCTGAGTCCTGCTCAATATTTTCGTCAAAGTAATAACCCCCGACCATCCACGCGAGCGGACCACCATTATTTGATGTTAGACGGAATTCCTGTGTGAACGTATCAATATCGACGAACTGGAATGTGTTCTCCAAGAGAGACAACGTATTAAAGTCGCTGTCACTGTTATAATCATAGGAGTTTTCACGATTAGATGTGATCGAGGTGAAGGTCATCCCACCAAGCAGGTCGAGGTCCCAGTCCAACTGCAATGAAACACCACCATCCGTGATATCATTATCTGTTTCACGGTTCACAGCGGTTTCATAGCTAAAGGCCTCGCCATCAGCAGCTGGGACAATACCACCCAGAGCATTCACGATACCCGCTGTCGGGCCGACAATCGCAGTTGTCACACCACAGCAATTTTCGCTGATCTTAGACTGATCCCAGATGAAGCGGGCGCTGAGATTATCCGTTGGTTCCCAAAGCGCTTGGGCGCGGATATTAAAACGGCCAAGATCATTGAAATCGCCGCCGGATGTTCCGGCTGCTGGCTCGAAATAGCCGCCACGATCCTGATATCCACCGCCAAGACTGACGGCGAGCGTGTCTGTAAGACCACCGGTAATATAGCCTTTGGCATAGTTCAGGCCATAATTGCCGATCCCACCTTCAACATAGCCATTGGCGTCAAAATCAGGCTTGGCCGTGACAACGCTGACGACACCCGCGGAGGCATTCTTACCAAAGAGTGTGGATTGCGGTCCGGAGAGGACTTCAACACGTTGCAAATTCGGCAGATCGCCGATTTGAGCCGCCGCGCGGGAACGGTAGACACCATCAATAAACAGACCAACAGATGGCTCAATACCGATATTGTTACCGCCATTACCAAAACCGCGAATGGTCAGGGTCGTGTTACCCGCATTTTGCAGTTGGGATACACGGAAAGTCGGCACAACAGATTGAAGATCTTTAATGTCGAGAATTTGCGCCTTTTCAATCACATCTGCTGTCGTAACAGTCACGGCAACCGGTGTCTCTTGAAGGGTTGTATCCCGCTTAGTGGCACTAATGATGATGACATCATCAGCCGAAGATTGAGCAAAAGCGGGTGCGGTTGCGAGCAGGGCAAAGGCAGAGGCGGAAGCCGCCAGAAGGGTAGTTGTCTTGGTCATATTTCCCCAGTGGGTTTTGTGGATCGTGGACTTTGTCGCCACGGTTGAGATTTCAATTATATAGGAGAATACGATATGGCAAGTGATAGGGATGTGGTTGAAACAATTGCTTTCCGTCTGTTGCGGCCTTGCAACAACCCTGAACAGAGTGGTGACCTTTAGATCTGGGTCATTTATGATCCTCACATGCCAGCCCCCCTTCCCTTGACCCAAACAGATGCCCCGGCCCTTGATTGGTCGCGCCCGGACACGCCTGCGGCTTCGGATTTCGGCGATATCTATTTTTCAACAGATGGTGGGTTGGACGAAACGCGTGCTGTCTTTTTAAACGGTTGCGGGCTGCCGGAACGGTGGGCGGACACCGCCATTTTCACGGTTGCGGAAACGGGGTTTGGCTCCGGTCTAAACTTCCTTGCGACGTGGCAAATGTGGTTGAAGACACATGCAGCAGGTCAGAGACTGCATTTCGTCTCCATTGAAAAATTCCCGTTTGATGCGGAACAACTGGCCCGTGCACTTGCCGCATGGCCGGAACTCACTGAATTATCGGCGCAACTCATCGCCGCTTGGCCGGGCCGCGTGAAAGGGTTTCATCGCCTAGAATTCGGCTCGGTGTCTCTCACGCTCATCCATGATGATATCTCGACCGCTTTGGACGCTGTACCTTCATTGAAGGCAGAGGCTTGGTTCCTCGACGGATTTTCTCCGAGTAAGAATGAAGCGATGTGGTCAGAAGAAGTTCTGGCAAAGATCGGAACGCGCTCTGCGGCGGGTGCCCGGCTTGCGACCTTTACGGTCGCGGGCCATGTACGACGCGGCCTGATGGAAGCGGGTTTTACGGTCACGAAACAACCCGGGTTTGGACGGAAACGCCATCGTCTAGAGGCCGTCTATGAAGGAGCTGAAACCGCGAGTAAAACTGAGGTCGGGAAGGTGCTTATCGTCGGTGCAGGTATTGCCGGACGGTCCCTCGCACGCGCGCTCAGACGACGCGCGATTGATTTCGACATCATCGATAATCGCGCACACCCGGCCGCCAGCGAAAATCCTGCTGCACTCGTCAAACCACGATTGGATTTGCAGGACCGTCCGGAAGCGCGGTTTTTTCTGTCATCTTATCTCTATGCCTTACGGGAATATCAAGCTGAGGCTGTCCTCTCGCGCGGTGTCCGACAAATTCCGAAAACGCTAAAAGAAACGGAACGATTTGAAAAACTGGCGGCACAAAACTCCTTGGGCATGGACCATTTGAAATGGACGGGCGACGCACTGATCATGAAAAGCGCCGTCGTAATTGACCCGTCGAAAGTTTACGCAAATTTCGAAATTCGACGTGAAAATGCTGAGGACGCGATTTCAAGAGGCCCGTACAGCCACATCCTCTTCGCGGCCGGATACGGCATCAAAGCCCTTCTTCCCAATCTGGATATGCGCTTTTCGCGGGGGCAATTAAGCTGGGCCACAGAGGCCGTGGATGAGCCATTGGCCTATGGGGGTTACGTCATTCCGATGAATGGACACACATTGGTCGGGGCAACCCATGACCGTTTGGATGAGGGAGATCCATTTGAGATAAGGCCCAGGGATGATGAAAGAAATTTCGAGGCTTACTCTACCATAACAGGGCGAACTCTCGCACCCGCCAAACGACAAAGCCGGGCCAGCGTGCGTGTGACCAGCCGCGACACCCTACCCGTTATCGACCAGATAGATGATACAAAATGGGTGCTGACGGGATTAGGGTCGCGAGGCTTCACCTTTGCTCCGCTCCTCGCGGAAGCGCTGGTCTCTGAAATATGTGGCGAAGTCTCACCCTTGGAGCGGGCCGTGATAGCCCGCTTCCGACGACGCTAGTTAATCGCGGGCGTCAATGTCTATGTCTGCAGAGCCGGAAGTCTTTAGCTCCGCCACGCCCGTCACACGATCAACATAAATTTCACTGGAACCCGAGGCCCGGAGATTTGCATCCGTGACATCAGCTTCAACAGTAATGTCGGACGACCCGCTGGCTTTCACCATCAGCGTTTCTATCTCTCCGCCGTCAATTTGCAAACTGGACGAGCCTGACACTTCAATTTCTGCCGTCTCCGCAAAGACGTCGCCTGTTTCCAAATCGCCTGACCCACGGGCGACGAAGACCATGTCTCCGCGAATATCACCGGTATCGACATCACCGGAGCCACGAGAACTCCCCGCGAAACCACCGTCAATATCACCGACATCCAAGTCTCCGGACCCGCGTAGGTCGGCGACCAAGCTTTCAATATCACCCAAGTCCACATCACCGGACCCGCGAGAATTTAAGATAACCGCTCCAGAAATGTCGCCGCCATCAATGTCACTTGATCCGCGAATTTCAATATCCGCAGACGCAGCCTCACCGAAATCCAGATCGGCAGAGCCGCGTGATATGAGCTTAAGGTCGCCGTCAATGCGGCCCAATTTGACGTTCCCGCAACTGACGAGTTCGAGATCGGCGGACCCGACATTAGGCTCACCAATCGTAAAGAGAACGGAGTTCCGAACAATGAGTTCTGTATCTTCCGGCAGTGTAACATCTATAACGGGATAGTCCTTGAGGTCTTTATAGCCGCCATAGGTCCCCTCGCTTTTCTTCTTGCCCCAATCCCATGACCAATTGGCATAAGTGTTCTTACAGCCTTGGTTATCAATGTCTTCAATGCCACCATCAATCGTCAAACCATTGCGGGTCGAGACATCGACTTTATCGGCATTGTCTGTGACGTCAGCCTCCAATGGACCATTTGTCCAATTAATCGTTCCGACGAAATCCCGGATTTCAACGGCTTCATCCGCGTGAGCCGTTGTCGCCATGAGGGCCGTTGCGCCAATGGCAAGGTAGAATGTTTTGAAGGTCATGATCTAAAACCCAATCCGAATATGGTGATCTCCAGGAAATTCGAGGTCGACAAAGACAGCGGTATCTTCACCCAATGTGAATTCAAATCCTGCCGGACCGTGGCCGATT
Organism: Litorimonas sp. WD9-15; assembly: GCF_050271975.1. Taxonomy (NCBI): domain Bacteria; kingdom Pseudomonadati; phylum Pseudomonadota; class Alphaproteobacteria; order Maricaulales; family Robiginitomaculaceae; genus Litorimonas; species Litorimonas sp. WD9-15. The sequence continues at coordinate 888,221 of NZ_CP189850.1, read as the reverse complement.
TCCAGATAGGCAATCTGCGCGACGACCTGTGTTTCTGGCAGGGGCAGGATGACCTGCTCTGCTGTCGGATTAGCTGCCCCCGTCAGGGCCAGTGCGGATATTGTAAATGTTGTTTTGATCATGGCCGTGTCTCCCTTTTAGCCAATCGTTGAAATGAATGAGGCGCGTGGCACCGCGCCTCGATTTATTTTAGCCTTCCAAATCCCGGAAGTCGCGACGGAGCTTCCACTCTTTGGAGGTGATGGACCGTTCCAGATCCTGTAAGCGAACTTCGACAGACCGGAACTTTGACTTTACGTCATTATAGGTCGTTTTCGATCCGGATGTGCCTGCTGGCGCTTCCATCGTGTTCCGGGCCTCATATTGCTCGCGATATTCGCGGACATACGGTGCGCGGGGGTCCTTGGGCATCAAGACCCAGAGGATGAAATAGGCGATAACCGGAACGCCTGTGAAAATGATCAGCAGGATTGTGATGATCCGGACCAGCGTGTGATCCCATCCAAGGTAATCACCAATCCCGGCGCAGACGCCGCCTAATTTCCCGTCAATTTTATTCCGGGTCAGGCGGCGGGCGGGCTCGCGGCTGTAATTATAGCCATCATCAGTTCCGTCCCAATTCGCATCCCGCATCATACGGTCAGTCTCATTTTTGTAACGTGTACTCATTTCTCTCTCCAATCCGGAACTTCGTCGTCCAGGATTTTCTCCAATACGGAGACGCGTCTGTCCAAAATATCTGCGATTTTTGACATCTGTGTTAACTCAACTGACTGGTCTTCGGTAATCGTACCGGCCGTCTTGTTCAGATGTTTGTAATGTAAGCTCACCCACACGATGCCGAGCACCATGATGAAGGGGGCGAGTGCGACTAGAATTCCCATATCCATGCCTTCCTATCTCTCTCCTATTTTTAATTGTTTGCACCCGGGCTCTGTCCGGAGTTTCGTCCGGAAGGGGTTCGGGGTAAAGCCCGGGCGCAAGTTCGGCAAGGGTGGGTTTTAACCAGCCTTTTTCTTAGAACCGCCATTTGCGGCTTTGGGTTTATTGATCCGGGCTTTCAGCGCGGCCAATTCGTCCTCAACGGCGTCATTGGCTTCCAGTTCGGCGAACTGGCTCTCTAAGCTATCACCACCGGCACCGAGGTCGAAACTCTCGACATGGGCTTCCAGCTCGTCGACTTTCCGCTCCATCCGCTCATAGCGGGCGAGGGCGTCTTCGACTTTCGTGTCGCGAACCATTGTGCGCATCTTAATCTGCCCTTTGGCAACCGATGAGCGCATGGACAGCGCCTTATGCTTGGCCTTCGCCTCGTTCAGCTTCGTTTGCAGCTTTGCGAGGTCATCATCCGCTTTGGACACAGCCTCATCCAGAACCGCAATTTCGCGTTCCACGACATCGACCATAGCTTCAGACTGCTGCTTGGCAGACAGAGCACCGCGGGCGAGGTCTTCGCGCCCCTTATTCAGGGCGAGTTCGGCCTTGGCTTCCCAATCGCTGGCACGCGAGGCATAGTCATCGGCTTTGCGGGACAGCTCTTTGCGTTCCGCGATGTTCCGAGCGGCGTCCGTGCGGACTTCGACCAATGTATCTTCCATTTCCTGGATGATAAGGCGGGCGATCTTTTCTGGATCCTCTGCCTTGTCAATCATGGCGTTGAGGTTCGAGTTAATGATGTCGCCCATGCGGGAAAAAATACCCATGTTTTCGTCTCCTAGTGACTTTTGATAAATTGCCCGAAAACGGGCGGGTTAGAGGTTAAAGAAAAATCATCCCGATAAGAGCGCCGGCGGCGAAAAAGCCCCAGCATTCTGTTGGGCGGGATTTCAGGTACCGGACAAACCGGGCACCTTTGATGCGCCAGCTGTCCGAAGATCCATTATAACGATCCATAGTTCGTCTCCTTAAATTGTGCCGTAGCACCAGACGCGTGTCGGACGGGTCCGGGACCCGAGGATGGCGGACCGGCGTGCGGAACGTGAACGGCGAGTAATGCCTCCCGTTTCTGGTGCAGTGGTGGCACCCACTGTTTCCATGTCTGTGTCGATTGTACGGAAGGTCATTTTATCTCTCCTTAGTCTTCCAAAGTGTTTTGCCGTGATTGGCGTTTCGTCTCCTTTTGGCGTTTGGCTGTTGCCTCCCGCCGACAAACAAAAGATGGCGGAGTGCGGCGTTTTTGTCGATATTTTTTAAACTATTGAAATATATACGTTTTTTACTTTCTTCAAATTCTGACGCCCAGATGAATAGTAGGAATATTATAAATTTAGTTATTTACACCAACCATATTTGGTATATTTAGCTAAATATGGCAGCTCTCCCCCCACAGCCCATTGGTCAGTCGCAGGCTTATCTCGCGATTCTGGATCAAGTTTCCGATGCTGCGGTGCTGGAACGCCCCGTTTTGATCGCCGGAGAGCGCGGAACCGGCAAGGAATTGATCGCCTCTCGTCTCCATTTCCTCTCTCCAAGATGGGAGCGCGTCTTTATTACGGTCAATTGCGCGGCCTATACAGATGAACGTTTGGACGAAGAATTGTTCGGGGAGAGCTTTCTGGACGGCCGCGAAGATACGAATGGCAAGTTTTATCACGCCGATGGCGGAACAATTTTTCTCGACAATATACATGTCGTCTCCCCCCGCCTTCAGGAAAAGTTGATGGGGGCCGTTGAATATGGACGGTTCGAGGCCAGCGGCGAACATTCCGAACAGGAAGTCGATGTCCGCGTCATCGCGGCAACAGCAATCGACTTGCCCGCCGCCGTACAGCGCGGCGATTTTCGCGCAGACCTGCTGGACCGGCTCGCCTTTACCGTTCTCACACTTCCGCCGTTGAGAGCCCGGCGCGATGACATCTTGCCATTGTCAGAACATTTCGGACGAAAAATCGCTGCGGAAATGGGTGCGGATAGTTTCCCCGGTTTCACGGCGGAAGCCAGTGAGAGCCTATTGGAACGCCAATGGACGGGGAATGTGCGGGAGTTAAAGGCCGTCATTGAACGGAATACTGCGCGGCATTGGCTGGCCGATGAAACACTCAGCGAGCCCATTGGTCCCCTGCGCTTTGACCCCTTTGCAGGACCGCATCGGTTGCGGGATGCGCAGCCCCCAGCGCCAACGATACATCCTGCAACACGTCAGTCTATGCCTGCCGTCCCAGCGCCTCCGAACACCGACGCCCCCCTGCCCGCCTATACGCTGCCGCCATTACAGGCAGAGGACACTGCGACCGCCAGTTTTGCGGATCGCGTCATGCGGTTTGAACGTGGCCTGATTGACGAAGCCCTGCGGGTGAGCGGGCAGCATCAGGGGAAAGCGGCAGAGCGATTAGACCTGAGCTACCACCAATTCCGAGGCCTGCTCCGCAAACATGGTTTGAAGAAGTAACGTTCAGATTTGCATCTGGCGCAATTTGCGAGCGCCCCTTAAGGTTCTGCAAAAGAGTCTAAGGGGAAAATTATGCGTGCACTCATAATCGGGGTCAGTGGTATCGCACTCGTGGCCTGTCAGGCAGAAACCTCAGCGCCGCCTGCAAAACCCGCCCTAAAGGCCGAGACCACAGCGGCAGAAATTATCCGCACCCCGACCAAGACAGCCCTGTTTGGCGACCTCCACGTCCACACGATGAACTCTTTCGACGCCTATATTTTCGGGACGCGCGCAGATGCGGATGCGGCCTACCGTTTTGCCAAAGGTGAGCCGATGGAAAACGGTATGGGCGCGACGATAGAACTGGGTGGACCTGCGCTCGACTTCTACTCTGTCACCGATCACGGCGAATATATGGGTGTCGTCCCGGCCATGGCAACGCGGGGTACAGAGCTTTCAAAGACGGAGACCGCCAAATCCATTTTCGGCCTGCTGGCCACAGATCGCCGCGCAAATTTCCTACGCATCGGGCAGACCGTCGTCAGCGGCGACGAACTGGAAGACATCTATGATCGAAGTCATATGGACGTCGTCTGGGCCTCCACAGTCGCCGCCACCGAAGTCCATAACCAGCCGGGCGTCTTCACGACTTTTGCGGGTTATGAATATACGGCCATGCGGCAAGTCACGGATACGGCCGCCGCGAACCTCCACCGGAATGTCATATTTAAGGATAGCGCACCAGAGCGTCTCTTCACGACATTGGACAGTCCGAACCCGGAGGACCTTTGGGCCTGGATGGACGAACAGCGGGCGGACGGGAATGCCGTTATGGCGATCCCACATAATTCCAACGCCTCCAACGGGATGATGTTTGCGGGGTCTATGTCTGCGGATATGGCTGCTCTTCGCATACGGAATGAACCCCTTGTCGAGATCACACAGTTAAAAGGCACATCGGAAACGCATCCCGCCCTCTCGCCCAATGATGAGTGGTCGGATTTTGAGCAATATGACTACCTGATCGGCTCGCGTGACAAATCCACCCCTGAAATGGGCAGCTTTATCCGGCAAGCCCTTGCCCGCGGCCTCGGTATCGAAACCGCAACAGGTGTGAACCCCTATCAGTTTGGGGTGATCGGCAGTTCAGACACGCATCTAGGCGGGCCGAGTTTGAGTGAAGAGGATTTTTTCGGGAAATTCCCGCATGATCTCGATCCCGATAATCGTCAATCCACCCCACCAAAGGGGGCTGATGCATGGCCGGAGGAGTATCAGCCACCCGCCGACCTCATCTCGACACCGCAATATGGCGCGTCCGGTCTGGCCGGTGTCTGGGCCGAAGCAAATACACGGCAGGATATTTTCTCGGCCCTACAAGCGCGGGAGACATTCGGCACGTCAGGACCGCGCATGAAAGTCCGCTTCTTTGGATTCACAGGGGAAGCGCCCGACCCTTCGGATGCGGATATGATCTCGCAATCCTATGCGCGCGGCGTTCCGATGGGCGGACAGTTGGATGTTGACTCCGCGCCGACCTTTCTCGCTTGGGCCAGCCGTGATGCAGGATCCGCCCCGCTGGAGCGCTTGCAAATGATCAAGACGTGGATGGAGGGCGACACGCCACGGGAGAGCGTCATCGATATTGCCTGCGCGGAAGGAGAACCTTCGAATGAGCGCTGTCCCGCGCAATCAACCGCGCTTGATCTTGCCACCTGCACGCGGTCCGGCGACGGCGCAGGCGAGCTGAGAACACTCTGGACGGATCCTGACTATGCGCCGGATGAAACGGTTGCTTATTACATCCGCGTGCTGGAAGCCCCGAAATGCCGTTGGAGTACGTGGGACGCCGTTCGGAACGGCACAGCGCCGAGCCCTATTCTCAAACCGACGGTCCAAGACCGCGCCTGGAGCAGTGCGATCTGGGTGCAATAAAAGTGGCCCAGACCTGATTCAGGCCTTGATGTTTTCAAGTGCCGCCCATATATCGCTCATTCTCCGAAACACGGAGAGTATTGGTAGCGCGGGATGGAGCAGCCCGGTAGCTCGTCAGGCTCATAACCTGAAGGTCGTAGGTTCAAATCCTACTCCCGCAACCAGTCCAAAACACAACCGTCCGCAAGGGCGGTTTTTTTATGGACAAAGCGAAGAAAAAACGCGCAGCCTTAGCGCGTTCTTCTTATGCGTCTCTCGAAGTAAAAACAAACCCAAGCATCACCGAGAACTACAACCCGACACCTCAAGATCAAAGAAACACCGAGACATCGGAAGGTTCAAATCGTCACAAATTAGCTGACTTTTAAAGCTTCTAATTTTTGAATATAATCTTGATTGTCTGGATCACATTCAATGGCTTTTTGATACATTTCTTGAGCCGTTTCAGGTTTACCTTTCAAACGGAAATTTTCCGCGCGAAAATAATAAATTTGTCCCATTAATATTTTGGACTGAGCATCCCTTGCGGACAGTGAAGCTCGCGCCGCATCTCTATCACTGATCGCTTTTTTTGCCCGCTGCTTGAATGTTTCTATGTCCTTAGAAGAGGCTGCAGTAAGCGCCTTCAGTCTTTTTGCCAGTTCCTCGCGATCTTTCAAAGCTTTTGCGGCCTTATCTGTCAGAATTTTTATATCTTCGGATGATTTTTTAGCCTGCGACTTTAATTGTGTTGCAAGCGTTTCACGCTCTCCGCTCAACGTTTCGATCTTCTCATTGAAAATCTTGAGCGTCGCTTCCGCGTCAGACTTCAACTTCTCCCCTTGAGACTTCAGCTTAGCCCGCGCGGCATCGCGATCTTTCAAAGCTGTCTCAGCCTTTTCCGTCAGGACATTTATATCCTCAGAGGATTTCTCAGCCTGTTCTTTCAATTTCGCCGCAAGAGCATCACGATCCGTCGTTAATTTCTCAATCTTCTCATTGAAAATCTTGAGCGTCGCTTCCGCGTCAGACTTCAACTTCTCCCCTTGAGATTTCAGCTCAGCCCGCGCGGCATCGCGATCTTTCAAAGCTGTCTCAGCCTTTTCCGTCAGGACATTTATATCCTCAGAGGATTTCTCAGCCTGTTCTTTCAATTTCGCCGCAAGAGCATCACGATCCGTCGTTAATTTCTCAATCTTCTCATTGAAAATCTTGAGCGTCGCTTCCGCGTCAGACTTCAACTTCTCCCCTTGAGATTTTAGCTCAGCCCGCGCGGCATCGCGATCTTTCAAAGCTGTCTCAGCCTTTTCCGTCAGGACATTTATATCCTCAGAGGATTTCTCAGCCTGTTCTTTCAATTTCGCCGCAAGAGCATCACGATCCGCCGTTAATTTCTCAATCTTCTCATTGAAAATCTTGAGCGTCGCTTCCGCGTCAGACTTCAACTTCTCCCCTTGAGATTTTAGCTCAGCCCGCGCGGCATCGCGATCTTTCAAAGCTGTCTCAGCCTTTTCCGTCAGGACATTTATATCCTCAGAGGATTTCTCAGCCTGTTCTTTCAATTTCGCCGCAAGAGCATCACGATCCGTCGTTAATTTCTCAATCTTCTCATTGAAAATCTTGAGCGTCGCTTCCGCGTCAGACTTCAACTTCTCCCCTTGAGATTTCAGCTCAGCCCGCGCGGCGTCGCGATCTTTCAAAGCTGTCTCAGCGGATAATTTATAGGTCGCAATTGCGTCATCGCGTTCACGTCTAATCTCTTCAATTTTTAGACTGGCGTCGGCCATATCCTTTTCGAGCTTTTTCGTGCGGACTTTCAACTTCTCCGCCATCTCATCGCGACTGGCAAATGCGGCCCTCGCATCTGTTAAGGCTTTGGCAGCGGCAAGTTCGGCGACAGATCTGGCTTTACGGGCGAGGACTGCGTCATTGGCAGCGGCGACTGCACGTTCGCGAACCTGTTGAATTTGCGCGCCGCCAGGCAATTGGATGGATTCAATCAGATCCTGCGTGAGGAAATCTGTTTCACCCAGGTCAGCAGCAACACCATGATTTTCCAGAACCTGTCCCAGGGCGCCCAACCGAAGCGTTTTGGCGAATGAGAATTCGGGAATAGACGCAATCAAGTCCATATCTGCATCCCAACGGGAGAGATCAAAAACTTTTGAACCCGTTTCGAATGAAGGCTCCGTCATATCAGGGAACATAGTTTTTAGTACGGCATTATAATCATCCAGACCCCGCAATTCTTGCGCGAGGCGGTCACTTACAAATATCTTTCCATTGAAAGTCGGGGCCAATCGCGCGGCAGCCTCGAACGCGACATAGGGGATTAACATACTTTGCCCCATTAAATTCAGGAGCATTTTCAGGCCCAGAAGATTTCCTGAGAGGGAGGGGTTGGATTCGATGACGACATTTGTGTCCTCAACATCATCGAGACCAATAATGTCGAGAAAATCCTCCACGATGTCACGGTTTTTGAGTTTATCCCGCTCATAGAGACGGAAAACCGAACGTTCCGCGAGGCGACTCCAATTTCTTATAAAGGCCGTAATTCTTATATTCTGACGCTCCATATACTGGCGGATATTGAATATCTCTCCGCTAAAATGGATGCGCTGCGCAAATCCGGACAGCCCATACCCTAAGCCCTCACGCATATAAGCAATGACGGTCAGGTCATAATCAGCAAAAAGAACGGCAAGACGCTTGAAATCTTTTTGATTTTGAAAATCCTCACTGCTGAGGAGAATGGTATCAAAACCCTCAGCCTCTTTCGCTAAATCTCGAAAAAGTGTCTCAACCTCCTCAGCGGGTTTATAATGTAGGGTATGACTGAATTCATGATGGGCTGTTGCCGCCGTGCCGTGCGGTGTTTTTCGACCGGTTTTAGGATATAAAATGCCCCGACTTGCCAAGAGGTCTGATTTCTGGGTGAAGAAATTCTGTAACGAAGATGTACCCGTTTTATGTCGCCCAATATGAAGATATAGCTTCTTTTTCGACGTGGTTTTTGCTGATTTTTGATCTGCCATAATCAGAGCAATCCCTATTTAACGTCAGCCTTATAGACGGAAGCGGAATATGATGACCATGACCTATTTGCGCTATCTGGCACTCTTAAAAAGTGGCGGAAAAGCTGGTCCTTAAGCGGTTCCTTGCAGGAACGCCTTTTTGTAAATTATCTCCGTCCAATCCGTAGACCGCAATCACGTCGAACCAATCAGCCTGAAGGCTTTGGTTCAAAAGGTCCTCAGCAGATAAGCAATAGCGGCCGGCCTGTCGACCGAGCTTAAAATCAATTTCGCCGACCCCATTATAGGTACGGTAAATGACTTCCGTACAAACGAGCCGATCGGCCGTGCTGAAATCGAAAATAAAGTCATATAATTTGCCCGTATGAGAGCGCGCCCGACTGAGAGCTGCTGAAATTTGCGCAGGTTTAAGCTTGGGTCGCAAGAGCACAAAAGCATCAACCTGCAAGGTCTCCTCAAGATTACGCAGTAGGACCCCGTCTTTCTTCGCCTCCAGAATATCGGCATCCTCTGCCCCGAGCCAGAGTGCGGCATGGGGCCAGAATCCCGGAAGGAATAGGTTGCTCATCGCATCGTCATGCCGGGTGACGAATACATCACCCGGCTGTAATATGCTCTTCAGTGTGTGGCGAAGTTCAGGCGTCACGCGCTTTTCTGCCTTTAAGGGCTTCACGAGCGGGATCTTTAGGTCCGCAATATCAGATCCCATCATTTCAAAAACTGAAAAGAGAATATTTCGTAGCGCTGAGCCATGTCGGCGCTTGAGGGAGTGCCGTAAAAACCGACGGTAACGGCGAAGGTGGTTCCCGCGAGAGGCCGTTGGTAGGTTTAAGTCAATGAGAATGTCTATTACAGTTTCATATCCCGACAGTTTTAGGGCCTCGAAGACCTGTCCACGGTATTCATCAAAAAAATCACACGCCCGATAAAACCCATGCATGCGTATCGCGGAAGTGAGTTGTCGATAAAGGCGCGTGAAACTCTTTCTCGGGATGCCGTAGCGTTTTTCAGCTTCATCTAGCTTTTGCCATACAGCCTTACGTTGGCGCGCGAGATCTATTAGATATTCACCCGTCCTAACGATGATTTCAGCCGCGCAAAAGGCGAGGCCAAAATAACAAATGTCGCTCTGCGAAGCGCTATCAGGGTCAGACTGTACCCGTTTTGCGCCGGCCTCACATTCTTTTATAACCTCCCATAGAGACACTCGGATCGCGAGGTAGCGGGCATAGGTCACACGCAGCCGTTCATCTTCATCTGGATTATAATATCCGCGCGCCTCTGCAGCCTGTGCATCTTCGAGCAACATCTCTATATCGGAAGACTTTGGTAATGCCTTATAGGCCGCCGTTAAAATTCTGAGATGGAAAGATCTTTCGGGGTTGTCTCTGCCAATTGTCGTCGAAAAGAGACTTTGGTCGAGATAAGGTGCTTTCTCACCATGATTGAACTGACGAGGATCTGCTTTATTGGAGGTTTGATCCAAGATCGCGTTCCTTTTCAATCCAAATTAAATCCCGCCAGGCAATTTCTGGCTATCTTCAGACTATATGTGTAAATCAAAAACGCAAAAAGCCCCGCTGGCGTTAACCAAACAGGGCTCTTGTGTATAATATAAGGAGGAAAAACTATAGCTTGGATAAACCGGGCGGCGACCTACTCTCCCGTGCCTTAAGACAAAGTACCATCGGCGCTGAGAGGCTTAACGACTGAGTTCGGGATGGGATCAGGTGGGGACCTCTCGCAATAACCACCCGGTCAATGCAAGCTATGTTGTTTAAACGGCTCTCACGAGCCGAATAAACGGATTAAATAGTAAAGATATCGTCTGAACAGCCCCAGCGTATGGACATTTTAGTCCACGCGCATGGGCGCTAACGTTTCTTGTTTGATTAATCACTCCGAAGAGCAGTCAACCTTGGCCAAGAAACAATCTGAAATGAATCAAGCCAATCGAGTTATTAGTACTGGTAAGCTCCACATATTACTATGCTTCCACACCCAGCCTATCAACGTTGTAGTCTACAACGACTCTCAAGGGAGTTCTCGTATTGAGGGGGGTTTCCCGCTTAGATGCTTTCAGCGGTTATCCTGTCCATTCATAGCTACGCTGCAATGCCACTGGCGTGACAACAGCTCCACCAGAGGAATGTCCACCCCGGTCCTCTCGTACTAAGGGCAGATCCTCTCAAAACTCCTACTCCCACGGTAGATAGGGACCGAACTGTCTCACGACGTTCTAAACCCAGCTCACGTACCGCTTTAAATGGCGAACAGCCATACCCTTGGGACCTTCTCCAGCCCCAGGATGCGATGAGCCGACATCGAGGTGCCAAACAACGCCGTCGATATGGACTCTTGGGCGTCATCAGCCTGTTATCCCCAGCGTACCTTTTATCCGTTGAGCGATGGCCCTTCCACGCGGGACCACCGGATCACTATGACCGACTTTCGTCTCTGCTCGACTTGTCAGTCTCGCAGTCAGGCTGGCTTATGCCATTGCACTCAACGACCGATTTCCGACCGGTCTGAGCCAACCTTCGCGCGCCTCCGTTACTCTTTGGGAGGCGACCGCCCCAGTCAAACTACCCACCACACAGGGTCCCGGATCCGGATAACGGACCGCGGTTAGATATCAAATAAGATCAGGGCGGTATTTCAAGGACGACTCCCCGCGAGCTGGCGCCCACGGTTCAAAGTCTCCCGCCTATCCTACACAAATGTTATCTAATATCACTGTGAAGCTGTAGTAAAGGTGCATGGGGTCTTTCCGTCTAGCCGCGGGTACCTCGCATCTTCACGAGGAATTCAATTTCACTGAGTCTCTGCTGGAGACAGTGGGGAAGTCGTTACGCCATTCGTGCAGGTCGGAACTTACCCGACAAGGAATTTCGCTACCTTAGGACCGTTATAGTTACGGCCGCCGTTTACCTGGGCTTCAATTCGGAGCTTTCACTCCTCCTTTTAACCTTCAGGCACCGGGCAGGCGTCAGACCCTATACGTCGTTTTGCAACTTCGCAGAGCCCTATGTTTTTAATAAACAGTCGCCACCCCCTGGTCTGTGCCCCCACCAAAGAGTTGCCTCGATGGTGGGCCTCCTTCTCCCGAAGTTACGGAGGTAATTTGCCGAGTTCCTTCAGCAGAGTTCTCTCAAGCGCCTTGGTATGCTCTACCTGATCACCTGTGTCGGTTTGGGGTACGGTCTCAAATGGGGGCTATTTCCTGGAACGCTTTCACAGCCCCTCCAATCCAATAAGGAGGAACTATATACAGCATCCGTCACCACCCAATGGCTCACGAATATTAACGTGATTCCCATCGACTACGCATTTCTGCCTCGTCTTAGGGGCCGGCTAACCCTGCGCTGATTAGCATTGCGCAGGAAACCTTGATCTTTCGGCGAAGGGGTCTCTCACCCCTTTTATCGTTACTCATGTCAGCATTCTCACTTCCGATACCTCCAGCCATCCTGACAGATGACCTTCACAGGCTTACGGAACGCTCCGCTACCGCGCACATAAATGTGCACCCGCGTCTTCGGTGAATGACTTAAGCCCCGGTACATTTTCGACGCAGGAACGCTTGACCAGTGAGCTGTTACGCTATCTTTAAAGGATGGCTGCTTCTAAGCCAACCTCCTGGTTGTCTAAGCATTCTCACATTCTTTACCACTTAGTCATTACTTAGGGACCTTAGACGGCGGTCAGGGCTGTTTCCCTTTCCACTACGGACCTTAGCACCCGTAGTGTGTCTGCCAAGCTGTACTCCTCGGTATTCGGAGTTTGGTTAGGTTTGGTAAGACGGTGAGTCCCCCTAGCCCATCCAGTGCTCTACCCCCGAGGGTAATACTTGACGCTCTACCTAAATAGATTTCGCGGAGAACCAGCTATCTCCAAGTTTGATTGGCCTTTCACCCCTAGCAACAAGTCATCCCCTCATTTTTCAACATAAGTGGGTTCGGTCCTCCAGTGAGTGTTACCTCACCTTCAACCTGCTCATAGCTAGATCACTTGGTTTCGGGTCTAATCCTACTAACTCAGTCGCCCTATTAAGACTCGCTTTCGCTGCGCCTACACCTAACGGTTTAAGCTTGCTAGTAAGACTAAGTCGCTGACCCATTATACAAAAGGTACGCCGTCGCTACGCAAGGTAGCTTCGACAGCTTGTAGACGTTCAGTTTCAGGAACTGTTTCACTCCCCTCGTCGGGGTACTTTTCACCTTTCCCTCACGGTACTTGTTCACTATCGGTCGCACAGGAGTACTTAGGCTTGGAGGGTGGTCCCCCCATGTTCAGACAGGATTTCACGTGTCCCGCCCTACTCGAGGACAATAAACAACAACACTCATACGGGACTGTCACCCACTATGGTCAAGCTTCCCAGCTTGTTCTGATTAGTTGTAAATTGCCACTGGCCTGATCCGCGTTCGCTCGCCACTACTAACGGAGTCTCGGTTGATGTCCTTTCCTCCGGGTACTGAGATGTTTCAGTTCCCCGGGTTTGCTTTTTTAACCTATGTATTCAGTTAAAAATACCTAACACAAACCTCGGTAACAATCTCATGCAAGCATGAGAAAAGTACCGGGGTCTGTAAAGGTGGGTTTCCCCATTCAGAAATCCTGGGGTCGAAGGTTATTCGCACCTCGCCCAGGCTTATCGCAGCGTATCACGTCTTTCGTCGCCTCTGTGCGCCAAGGCATCCACTAAACGCCCTTGTAACGCTTGATTCTTCAGATTCTTGAGATGGTCATGGTCCCGACCAGAAGAGTTAGGACCACAACCGTCAATGTTTGGCGCCCATGCGCGAGGAATAAAATGCCCGGGTTTAGTGTCCCAGACAACCTCACTGACATGAGCTGCCAGACGATATCTTTACTATTTAAAGCCCATCCTTGTCGATTAAAGTCCTTGCCTGATTAAATCAGCGCAAAGCCTCTGGGCGGATGAGCCCTCCTTATACGATGTCAAATATCTGCCATCCAGTTTGAGTAAACCCAGGTCGGTGACAAAACTTTGTGTGTTGAAAATGGTGGAGCTTAGCGGATTCGAACCGCTGACCCTCTGCTTGCAAAGCAGATGCTCTACCAACTGAGCTAAAGCCCCCAGAACAATTTTGCGAAGCAAAAATGTTCAGAATGCGGAACGTTTAGAGCAATATTTGCGAAGCAAATATGCGGGAACGTTTTGCATCTCGAAAGGTTAGGCCCGAACGTGTTTGGCTTCGCCAATCACTGCCTCGGGGTCATCATTTTTGCTAAAGCAAAATTGATGTTGGTAGGCCGAAGAAGACTTGAACTTCCGACCTCGCCCTTATCAGGGGCGCGCTCTAACCAGCTGAGCTACCGGCCTCCATATCAACACATTTACAACCTCATCGCAGCAAGTTGATTGTAAGAACAATCAACCGCGCGGCGGTTGCAAACGAATGGGAAGAAAAACGAAGACGGCGTTTAACCGCTATGTGATCCACGTGGCGTGAGCCAATGGACCGTTATATTTTCTAAAAAGATAAAAGCGTACGTTAAGCAACATTCGCAAGCGAATGTGCAAAGAAGACACTCAAATCTTTCCTTAGAAAGGAGGTGATCCAGCCGCAGGTTCCCCTACGGCTACCTTGTTACGACTTCACCCCAGTCGCTGACCCTACCGTGGTCGCCTGCCTCTCTTGCGAGTTAGCGCAGCGCCTTCGGGTAGAACCAACTCCCATGGTGTGACGGGCGGTGTGTACAAGGCCCGGGAACGTATTCACCGTGGCATGCTGATCCACGATTACTAGCGATTCCAACTTCATGCCCTCGAGTTGCAGAGGACAATCCGAACTGAGACGCCTTTTAGGGATTAACCCTCTGTCAGCGCCATTGTAGCACGTGTGTAGCCCTACCCGTAAGGGCCATGAGGACCTGACGTCATCCCCACCTTCCTCCGGCTTAGCACCGGCAGTTCCGCTAGAGTGCCCAACTAAATGCTGGCAACTAACAGTGAGGGTTGCGCTCGTTGCGGGACTTAACCCAACATCTCACGACACGAGCTGACGACGGCCATGCAGCACCTGTGCACGGTCCAACCGAATTGAAGAAATCCATCTCTGGAAATCGCGACCGGCATGTCAAGGGTAGGTAAGGTTCTGCGCGTTGCTTCGAATTAAACCACATGCTCCACCGCTTGTGCGGGCCCCCGTCAATTTCTTTGAGTTTTAATCTTGCGACCGTACTCCCCAGGCGGAGAGCTTAATGCGTTAGCTGCGTCACCTACAAGCATGCTTGCAGACAACTAGCTCTCATCGTTTACGGTGTGGACTACCAGGGTATCTAATCCTGTTTGCTCCCCACACTTTCGTGCCTCAGCGTCAGTATCTGTCCAGTGAGCCGCCTTCGCCTCTGGTGTTCCTGCTAATATCTACGAATTTCACCTCTACACTAGCAATTCCACTCACCTCTCCAGAACTCAAGACTACCAGTTTAAGAGGCAGTTCCGAGGTTGAGCCTCGGGATTTCACCCCTTACTTAATAGTCCGCCTACGCACGCTTTACGCCCAGTAATTCCGAACAACGCTAGCCCCCTCCGTATTACCGCGGCTGCTGGCACGGAGTTAGCCGGGGCTTCTTTACTAGGTACAGTCATTATCTTCCCTAGCGAAAGAATTTTACAACCCTAAGGCCTTCATCATTCACGCGGCGTTGCTGGATCAGGCTTTCGCCCATTGTCCAATATTCCCCACTGCTGCCTCCCGTAGGAGTCTGGGCCGTGTCTCAGTCCCAGTGTGGCTGATCATCCTCTCAGACCAGCTATAGATCGTCGCCTTGGTGAGCCATTACCTCACCAACAAGCTAATCTAACGCGGCCCCATCTATCAGCGATAAATCTTTCTCCCGGAGGACGTATACGGTATTAGCAGTCGTTTCCAACTGTTGTCCCGTACTGAAAGGTAGGTTGCCACGCGTTACTCACCCGTCTGCCACTGTCCACTTACCGAAGTAAGTTTCTCGTTCGACTTGCATGTGTTAAGCACGCCGCCAGCGTTCGTTCTGAGCCAGAATCAAACTCTCAGGTTGAGAGTGAAACTGACCATGTCGTTGTTAATCGTTCGTGATCACCGAAGTAATCAAGAACCACTGACGTCTGAAATGCATAAATACATTTCAACGTTTTGCGTTCAAAGAAAATTACGAGTTCCTCAACCTATCGAAATAGGCCAAGCAATGTCATAACTTTCGAAAAGAAACTTCAGACATAGTCGTTCAGTTAATGTGCAGTGTGTTACCACATCTGCTCACAGCCAAACGCCGCCTGCGTCTCTCTTCCCAATATTCACGATGTAAAACAGCTGGTTACGAATTTAATCCGCTTCCAAATTAAAAGCCCCGCTCGAGGAGAGGGGCTCCCGTTCCCGCCGGTTGACTGTGTGTCTCTCAGCGAGGAGCGCTATATAGGGGGGTGATTTTTTTTCCGCAACACCTTTTTTCGCTAAAAGTGCAGAAAGATGCTTTTGCTTGCAGCTTATCCACCTTGTGCTACGGAAACCCCCATAAAACCGTGGTTTTGATAAACCACTTATCCACAGGAACACCCAAAATGGCCGCTAAACTCCAGCACCTGAAGCGTTTTTCCGCTTTTTTACTGATCTCAACAGCTCTTTTTCAGACAGCATGCATAGCAGAAAGCACTGAAAATAGCAATTCGGGCGAGTCGTCGACCCAAATCACCATGAAAAAAAATACTGATTCAGGCGAAAAAAATTCAGTCGCGACTCAAAAAATGTCAGATTCGACTCCGAAAAACATCATTGTCTTCATTGGGGACGGGATGGGCATCTCGACAATCACCGCCGGTCGAATCTTTGTCGGGCAGGAAATGGGCAAAAAAGGGGAGGAGCACGAGCTGTCTTGGGACACATTTGAGCAGCTCGCCCTCATCAAGACCTATAATACAAATGCACAGGTGCCGGATTCGGCCGGAACGGCAACGGCGATCCTGTCCGGATATAAGACAAATATCGGCGCAGTGAATGTTCGGCCCGATGCGAATTTGGAAAATATGCTGGCCGAAGGCTGTGGCGGCGACACCTCCCCTACGCTGACCGACAAGGCGAAAGCCGATGGAAAGGCCGTTGGTGTCATTTCCACGGCCCGCCTGACCCACGCGACACCCGCCGTTATGTACTCCCATTCCGCTAGTCGCGACATCGAAGCGGATAAAGACCTAGAAGGTCCCTTTGCCATGGAGGGCTGTAAAAGCATTTCGCAGCAATTGATTGAAAGCGAGGTTGATCTGGCGCTTGGAGGCGGGCGGAAAGAATTCACAGATGCGCAAGTCGCGGCTTGGCCGGGCGCTACCGCAAGCACAAAGGCCGATATGATGGCCGCAGATACGAGCCAACCCCTGCTCGGCCTGTTCAATGCGTCACATATGTCATTCGAAGCCGACCGTGCCGGGACGGAAGAGCCTTCCATTGCGGAGATGACAACATTCGCCATGGACCGCCTGGCCTCCAATGGCGACGGCTATGTCCTGATGGTCGAGGCGGGTCGTATCGATCACGCCCATCACGGCACGAACGCCTTTCGCGCATTGAAGGATTTGCAAGCGATGGATGCGGCCGTCTCAGCAGCCGTTGCAAAAGCGGATGATGACACACTCATCCTTGTGACTGCTGACCACAGCCATGTCTTCACAATGGCCGGCTATCCAGCCCGCGGGAATCCAATACTCGGCCTTTCGCGCCCCGTCGATCCGGAGACCGGAATAGCCCATCTCGAATATGCGCTGGACGATGACGGCAAGACCTACACGACATTGGGCTATCAGAACGGACCAAATGTGCGCGAAGCCGATTCAGAAACGCTGACCGACAACATGGTCCAAGCCCCCGATTACCGCCAGCAAACGGCCGTCCGCCTTCGGAGTGAAACCCATGCGGGAGAGGATGTCGCCCTCTTCGCGACGGGCCCCGGCGCAGAGCGCTTTAACGGCGTCATGGAACAGGACGAGATCGGACGCATTCTCGCCGACCTTCTGGCCGAATAAGCATACATTATATATGCGTGAAAAATTGTGAGCCCGGACACGTCTGAAATCCCTCTAAAAGGCCCGCGAAAGCGGGACCTTTTACGGAGTTTGCTACTCCCATTGGAAGTGCGGGGATTGCGGCGCACGATTGCGACTGTGGAAGCTGATGTAGACGGCTCTCCGCCCGTGATTGTTGTACCCGGTCTCTGGGCGTCGGACCGCAGCCTTCGCTTCCTGCGCCAATATCTCAAAAATGCGGGTTATGATGCCCGAGGCTGGGGGCTCGGCCGAAATATGGCCGGTGAAGGGTGGGACGGTGATCTGGAAGACTTGTCCGACGGTTGGCAGAAAGACAAAGCCGATAAACATTACAATGGCGAAGGTGAAGTTCCCGCCCTGTGTGATCGGTTCGGCGCGCGAGTGAAAAATATATCAGAAGAGCTGGGCCGCCCCGTCGCGCTAGTCGGGTGGAGCCTTGGCGGTTTCATCGCCCGCGAAGCCGCACGGGATTATCCGGCTCATGTGGCAGGCGTCATCACGCTCGGATCCCCTGTTGTCGGGGGCCCAAAATATACCCTAACGCGCCGCAAATATGAAAAGCGCGGCTATGATATTGATTGGATAGATGCAGGGATACTCGCGCGGCAGGACACGCCCATCCAATGCCCCGTTACATCCATCTATTCAAAAACAGATGCGATTGTGAGTTGGACCGCCAGTCTGGATCGCTGGACACCCCATGCCCGACATCATGAGGTCCAATGCAGCCACACAGCTTTTGGCTATCACCCACCAAGCCTGAAACTTGTGAAAGCAGAACTAGATAGGATTTTCATACCTTCATAAATTACAGCATCATGATATCAGAACACTATAGCTTTAGACTATTGAAAATATAGAAAGAGAGTCAGCAACCGTTTCACCTGCTATCGCGTATGTAAGGACAAGTCGTCGGACCGGCGGCATAGCATTACCTTCAATGGGGAGACTATCTTGTCCAAATTTATGAAATCCACACTCGTCATGGGCGTCGCCGCACTTGGTCTCGCAGCCTGTGAAACCGACCCGATGGTCAAAGAGGCTGAAATGGCCAAAACAGACGTGAAAATGGCGACAGCCGATGGCCCGCTCTGCACGACAATGGGCCCGCAAACACCGCGCGATATTTCCAGCAAAGTCGGTCTTAACCTGACAGACTTCACAATGGCCCCGTCCAGCGGTCAGATGAATCTCTGCAATATTCACACCCACACAAATGCCGAACATAAAGGTCCGGGTTTTGAGATGTTTGTCGATGATAGCGATTACGGTGGATATGCCTGTAATGAAACGGCTGATCTGACGGCAGCAGAACTCGCGCCTTATGAAGGCAGCTACGGCAAAGTTAAATCCGGCGACACGATCGAGGTCCACTGGGTCCACACATCCTGTGACGCAACACCGGGCGAAGGCCTTGGTGCCTGTGTGCCGGACACTTGTACGGATCCGGTTCTGCGCGTGGAGACGCAAGTCTTCCTCGTCGTCAATGACCGCAATGCGTCCGACTTCATGGACTATGCTTACCAAGGCAATCGTCTGAACTTTAAGTATCAGCCAAAAGCCCTCCCAACAGGAAACGGCACACCCATCGTCTTCCGTGGCTCCACAACAGGGCCGAGCTATAATCAGTCCGTCTGCTCGCCAGCACAAGTCACATGGTCGGTCCGCCCACAATGTGAAAAGCTCGACATCGCGTCCCTCGACGCGTGGGCAAAGTCCGGTAACGTCTTTAACGAGACAGAAAGCCACGGCGTCCGCCAGCTCGTCACAGCACCAGAACTGCTGTCCCCGATTGAGTAGTTAAAATACAATCTTAGGATTGATGAATTACAGTCCCCCTTCGCCATATAAACCGAAGGGGGATTTTTTATGTTCTGGAAGCGCAAGAAAAAATCAACACCAGCCGAATCTGAACAACGGCAAGCCGGACAAGAAAATCTAACACCGGCCCCTCCACTCATGAAAAAATTCTTTGAGCTCTTTGTGAAAGACGGAGCTTATCACAGATACCAACCGTTTAAAGGCTCTCCCGCTGACATTGGGTATACCGAGCTGAGCCCGACCGAACGCGCAGAGTTTCTCCTGTTCTTCGCAGAAAACCCGCCTTTTGCTCAGAAAGGGAACGAGACTTATGGGTATAATCTCCGCGAAGCATATGGCCTTCTTCTCAGACGTAAGGCGGAGTTTACGCCGACTCAGGTTATTCATCTGCTGGCGATCTTAAAAGCTCGAAAATCGGGACGCTTCTATCAATGGCCCATCGGACTTATCGTCTCTCAGCTTGAGAAGGCTGTTAAGCGAGAAGGTTTGACAGATTCAGAGCTCCTTAGCCTGAAAGACATGCTAACTTGGCCGGAATGGGCAACCCGCAGTTATGGTACCAACCTACAAAAAGCTCAGCTAAAAATTGCCGCAATCGTTGGAGAGGACGGGCCTACGCCCGTTTTTGAATTGGGAAATACATATCTCGCTGAGCATATTCGGAATTGGACAAATGGCCTTTCGGAAAAACAATTAGAGAATTGGAACCGCCTCTTCAACTCAGCAGCATCTGCAAACGGATCAAAGCCGACGAAGAAGCTTCAAACCGCTTTGACGACAGATATCGAACGTCTTGGTAAAGATGAATTTCGGACCGCTTTTCAGGATTGGGCGAGCTGGGCCGGCAAAACATCCAATGCCTTTCATTACCCAGAAGCAGAGGCGCGCCACTATTATAGTCGTGGTCAATTGCACGGCACGTTGCAAACCATGATAAAAGGCCTGGTTTGGGGTATGGCCAGATTTCATGATGAGAAGAGCCTTGCCTCAATCGCAGCGCTCGCAGAAAAATGTTTCGAACGCCTTCCCGGAATTGGCCCCGCCGCACCTGCGCTTGGCAATGCCTGTATTTACACACTGTCCACCTCAAAAGGCCTATCCGGCGTCGCGCATCTTTCACGCCTTAAGCTCCGCGTAAAGCAGAACAATACCCAAAAACTCATACAAAAGAAAATTGACGAAAACGCAAAACGCTTGGGCCTGAAATCAGCAGAAATCGAAGAAATGGCTGCGCCGGATTTTGGTTTGACCCAAGGCCTGCGTGATTATGCTTTCAAAGATTATACCTTGCGTCTGGATGCCCGACGCATTGGCGAGGCAAAACTGTCTTGGATCAAGCCTGACGGTTCAGCGCAAAAATCTGTGCCGAGCTTTATCAAGGAAAGTGAGACGCTGAAAAAGCAACTCACCGCAATCCGTGCAACGGCCAAAAATATCAAGAAGGCGTCGACCGCCCAGCGTGACCGGATCGACCGTCTCTATACCGAGGATATGAGTTGGACCCCCGAAGCGCATCGCAAAGCCTACCTGAATCACGGTCTCGTCGGACCTTTGGCCCGAACACTAATTTGGCAATTAGAAATTAACGGCGATACAGTTCCCGCCCTTTTCCATAATGAAAAATGGGAAGATGTGACGGGGAAAACCATTGATGCTGACATTACGTCTTTACGACTTTGGCACCCCGTTATGAGTGACATTGACACAATCATGGCTTGGCGAGACCGTTTTGAAATACTACAAATTCAGCAACCGTTAAAGCAAGCCTATCGCGAAGTTTACATTCTCACCGATGCGGAAATTACTACACGTGTTTATTCAAATCGGATGGCGGCACATATTCTTAAACAGCATCAGCTCAACGCATTGGCGGCCATACGCGGATGGTCTTATTCACTGATGGGGGCCTATGATGATGGGCGGGACAATGAAATTGCCCAAAAGCCTTTACCCGCCTATGATTTGACGGCGCAGTTCTGGATTGATGAAATATTAGACGAGGCGGATAGTTTCAACGATTCCGGTATTTGGGATTTTGTCGCGACGGATCAGGTGCGCTTCGTCAAGGCAGATGATACGCCCGTCGACCTTATAGATATTCCACCGATTATCCTCTCTGAAATTCTGCGGGATGCGGATCTCTTTGTGGGTGTAGCTAGCGTAGGGAATGATCCGACTTGGGCCGACCGAGGCGGAGCCCCGCGGACGCAACAATATTGGCAAAGCTTTGCTTTTGGCAATCTCAATGAAACGGCCAAAACGCGCAAGGCCGTTCTGGAGAAACTATTACCCCGTTTAAAAATCAGAGATATTGCAAAAATCGAAGGTCGGTTCCTTCAAGTTCAGGGAAAGCGTCATCTCTACAACATCCATATCGGTAGCGGTAATATTCAAATTGCGAGTCGTGGTGATCGTTACCTTTGTATTGTTCCCGGGCGAGGTAAGAATAAGTCACTCGATAATCTCTACCTGCCCTTTGAAGGTGATCGGGGACTTTCCATTGTCCTTTCCAAGGCCTTCCTTTTGGCCGAAGATGATAACATCACTGATACAACAATTCTCAGCCAGTTGAGATAGGAGTCTAAGATGGGTTTTCAAAACGTTATAATCCGAGATGAAACCATGGGCGGCGAAACCCTAAACCAATTTGCACTGGAGTTTTTAACGGCTGACGTCAGTGTTGCAGATATTATCCGCGAACGTGTCCGTTATGAAGTCGACGCTTATAACCGAAAAAAACAGGACCGCTTTGCAGGTCTCATTCAACCCACTGGAACGGAAAAAGTTCTGAATAGTTATGCGATGAAGACACGCAGGAAAATTGATTCAGGCCAACAAATTGAGACAGCCCTAAAAGCCTTTACTGCGAACGGTTACATTCTTCTTATCAATGATGTTCAAGCGGAAAGTTTGGAACAGAGAATTTCGCTTTTACCGGATATGAGCATTACGTTCTTAAAGCTCACGCCGCTTGTCGGAGGTTAAGGATACTCCCGCGCCGCCCTCTGACATCATCGTATGAAAGCGGTGATGGATTATCCATTCACAGCCGCACCACCCTATAGACCAACGACAAAGGAACAATTTGTCGTACCCGAGCCGCCGACATTAAAAGTCCCGACGGTCTTTGCGCCGTCGACTTGATAGTCTCCGGCGCGGCCTGTTGCTTGCTTGGCAGCATCTAACAACATGCGCACACCTGTGGCGCCGACGGGGTGGCCCATACCGATCAATCCGCCAGATGGATTGACAGGCAGGTCGCCGTCAAAACCGATACGGCCCGTTTCAATGGCTTTCCACGCCTCACCCGGTGCCGTGAGGCCAAAATGTTCAATGGCCATATATTCTGTGATGGAAAAACAATCATGCGTTTCGATCACGTCCAAATCATCCGGCCCGGAAATTCCCGCACGGCGATAAGCGTCCGTAATGGCTTTGCGCGTCCAAGGGAGCATGTAACCCTGCCCGTCTTCTCGCGCCGCGCTTTCCTGCAGCTTCGTCGTCATCAACATTGGCGCGGTCGTATGGCCCCAGCCGCGAATACGCGGCAGTGTCTCAAGTGCGATACCGTGTGTATCCGCATAGGCTTGCGCGCGTGTTTCCGTCGCCAGAAAAACAACCGCCGCCCCGTCAGAAACTTGACCGCAATCCTGGCGACGCATCCAACCTTCGATGACGGGATTATACTCATCATTGGCCGTGAAACTCTCGGCTTCAAATGTCCATGTCCGTCCCTGCGCATTGGGATTACGCCGCGCATTGGCAAAATTAATTTTCGAAATTTCGGCTAGATGATCATATTTCAAACCATAGCGTTGATCATACTCTTCCGCGAGATCGGAGAACATGGCCGGCCAGATATAGGACGCATCTTGCGCTTCTTCCCCGACCCAGATCGCCGCGCCTAAATTATTCGCCGCAATTTTTCCCGGCACATTGCGCATTAATTCTATACCCGCAACACAGGCCAAATCGTAACGCCCGCTTTCCAAATCCGTCATCGCGCCGAGGATAGCCAGCGAACCGGACGCGCAGGCCCCTTCGTGGCGGGAGGACGGCATGCCGGAAAAGTCCGGATGAACATGACCGAAAAACCCGCCCAGCATGCCTTGACCCGTGAAAAGCTCCGCCACAAAATTACCGACATGGCCGACTTGGACATCTTTCGCGTCCAGTTTGCTTGTCTCCAACCCTTTCAAAACCGCCTCGGAAAACATGTCGAATAATGTCTTCTCCTGCCGCGCCCAATTGACCGAAAAATCAGTCTGATGGCCGCCGAGAATATAGATATCCCCTGCCATTATGCGGTCGCCTTTAATTCACTCGCATCCGCCCAAACGGCATGTGTGCCGCTGCAAATGCGGTGTGGCAGAATGATCTGGCAAAGGGGTCCGGCCTCTAAATCCTTAGCGTCCAAAATCACGCATTCGGATCTATTTAAGGTCATGTCTGTGATGAAGCTGATGATATAACCATCATCCTCTGACGTGGCACCCTGACGCGGGATGAAGGGTGCTTCTGAGCCAAAGCGGTTGGGACCGAAATCATAGTGCTGTGTTTCACCGGTCTCCAAATCGTGTTTAAGCAATCCCGTAAAGAGGAACCAGCCATCCTCGCCCAGCACACTGTAAATATAGCGATGTTTTTCACCGGCCACTTTTGGATTGATAGTTCCAAATTCAACGATCTCATCATCGAAGAGACGCTCTTCAATCGTCTCGCCCGTTTTCAGGTTGAAACGCCAGCGGTGGAGGTGGGTTTGCAAGGAATGCAAATCGACATTCGAGCCCATAACCTTATATTTATCCGGCATATGTTCCAATGCATCGGGACGTGGGTTATCTTGGAAATATCCGTCCATGATGACTTCGTCGCCCTCTTCATAGGCATTCATGAAATGTAGGACATAGGTTGAGTCTGCTTCGAACCACTGTACCTCTTCGGACGACCCGTAACGGGGCACTACGGCAAAGCGGGATTTCATTGTGCCGTCATAAACGGGGATGTAGAAATTCTGTTCGATCATGGCTTCCGGCCAGAATTGCGGGAAGTCATTCAGGATCGAATAGTTTTTCGAAAACGCCATATCATGCGGCAGGCGCGGACCGGGTAGGTCCACGGGAATATAGTGTTTTAATTTATTATCCGCCCCCACAACGCCGTAATGCATGAAGGGCGCATGGGTTGAATAATTAAAAAATAACAGCTCGCCCGTATGCGGGTCCAGCTTTGGATGGGCGGAAATCCCGTCAATCGGCGTCCAGCCTTCTATGCCCAAAGTTTCGAGCGTTTCAGGGTCCAAGCGATAGCCCTCGCCGCATTGCCAGAATGTCGAGAGAATTTGACCGGCATGTACAATGACATCGGTCGACGAACTATCCTTGATATAGGGATGGGCACACCGACCGGGTCGCTCAGACTTATCCGGCCGGCCCATACAGCCAATCCAGAGAGATCGATTGGCTTCTTGTTCCGCTTCAAACCCGCGTGTCCGGATGAACCGGTTTTTATATTCAGCCTGACCATTGGACAGACGCATCATGTGCAACATACCGTCGCCATCAAAGGGATGATATCGGCCAATCGCATCGTGAACCGGGTTTTCAGTATTCCGAATATAAATGCCGTCAATGTCGTCAGGAATCGTCCCGATGACTTCCATCGCATTATCATCATATTCCTCAAAATTCGGCGTCCACGCACCGTTTAGATAAGGATGGTCCGACGGAGAAAGCGTCGCCTTAACAGTGTTTACAAGCTTACCCATTTGACGTTCCAATAGGTTGAGAAGTTTAATTATACAGGGTTTACAGTCGCATCATAGAAATGCAAAGCCTAGCGGTCATCCCTTGTCTCTTCCAAGGCCATCGCCTGAAAGCGGTCATGTATCTCCGGATCATCTCCGCCGAAAAATTGTAGCATGATGATGCCGATGGCGTCGTTTTCAGGGTCGATCCAGAAATTTGTGCGGGCGGCACCGCCCCAACCAAATTGGCCGGGATAGCGTCCACGTTCCGCTTCCTGTTCCGGCGTTGTCGTCATTTGTACAGACCCGCCATAGCCGAAGCCCGCGCCCGTTTCGCCGCCCAACCACGGCAGGAGGTAGGGCGTGTCAGAGCCAACATGGTCCTGCATCATGAGACGCACGGTTTCGGGCTCCAGAATGCGCGTGCCTTCATACTCGCCCTCATTCAGCAACATCCGTGCGAATTTCAGCCAATCATCCGTGGTCGAAACGAGGCCTCCGCCACCGGATTCATATTTATGGCCCGTCGTATAGTCAGATGTTTGGCCATCATCGGCGAGGATATAACTGCCATCTTCCTGCAGGAGATAATTAGACACAAAGCGCGGCTTTTGGTCAGGTCGGACTTGGAAAGATGTTTCCGTCATACCCAGTGGACCGAGGAAACGCGCTTGCAACGCCTCACCCAATGTCTGCTCTGTGACGATTTCCGCGATGACTCCGAGGACGTCGATGGAGAAGGAATAAAACCATTGTTCCCCCGGTTGCCCGAGGAGGGGTAAGGCCCCGAGCTTATCCATCTGGTCTGCGACGGTTTCCTTGGAGTTAAATAATCCGGCCTTTTGATAGGCTTGCTCAATCGGGCCGACGCCAAAAATGCCATAGGCCAATCCCGCGCGGTGTAGGAGGAGATCCTCAATCGTCATGGGGCGGGCTTGGTCCGCATATTGCGGGACCCCGTTCGCGTCCAGGCTCGCCACTTTCATATTAGCGAGTTGCGGCACATATTTTGACGCGGGGTCGGATAGGTTCAGCTTTCCCTCTTCTATTAAGTCCATGATGAGGGCCGCGGTCATGGGCTTGGTCATGGAATAAACGCGGTAGACCGTATCTTCCGCAACGGGAACATTCCGCTCTCGGTCGCCGAGACCATACATGCCGCGATAAACAGTCTGCCCCTCATCAAAGACGAGCGCCTGCACGCCGATCACTTCACCGCTTTCCACGGCCTCGGACAACATGGCGTCCATGGCCGCCGTGTCGAATGCCGGGGCGAGAGGCGGCGCTTGCGCGATAGAGGTCGGCGAACAGGCGGCGGAGCCACCTATAAGAACGGTGGACAGAAGGAGTGTTTGAATATGTTTCATGTCTGTCTTGTGGGGCGAAGCCACAGCTTTGACAAGGGCGAAGCCACGCGGCATCACCTCGGTATGATCTGGATACAACGCCTTCTTCTTATCGCGCTGGCCGCTTACCTCATCCTTCTGCTGCTGGCCTATATTTTTCAACGGAGCCTGCTCTATTTTCCGCCGGAATTCTATAATCCGCCGCCTGATTGGATGGTCGAGATAGAGGCGGCGGATGGCAGCATGGCTTGGTGGGTCGCACCCGCACGGGATACCGCGCCCGTCATCCTCGTCTTCCACGGCAATGCTTCTGCGATAGACAGCAATATGGCGATCTTTCGCGATCTTCACGCGCAAGGCTATGGCGTGATGTCCATCGGATATCCGGGCTATCCCGGCAATGCGGGCAAGCCGACGCAGAGGACTCTCGTCGCCTCCGCCATCGCACAACATGATTGGGTGCTGGCGCAAAGCATTTCGCCGGACCGCATCGTGTTCTACGGGACATCGTTGGGCAGCGGCGTTGCAACACAGGTCGCAGCCAACCAACAGCCGGGTCTCCTCATTTTGGACGCACCCTTTCAGTCTACCCAGGCGATTGCAAAACAATCAATGTGGTTTCTTCCCGTCGGAATTTTGATGAAAGATACCTATCGGTCTGACTTAGCTTTGGGAAACTTGGAT
Source organism: Litorimonas sp. WD9-15 (assembly GCF_050271975.1). Classification (NCBI taxonomy): domain Bacteria; kingdom Pseudomonadati; phylum Pseudomonadota; class Alphaproteobacteria; order Maricaulales; family Robiginitomaculaceae; genus Litorimonas; species Litorimonas sp. WD9-15. Next base: position 861,256 of record NZ_CP189850.1, on the reverse strand, counting down.
ATGCCCCTCATTTGGATACATGGGACGCATGACAGGGTCATTCCGCTCACCTCAGGACAATCGCTTTATGACGGCTATAGCGGGCCAAAAACCGCGCATATTCTGGAAAACGGGGAACACCATAATGGCTGGTTAATGGGTGGACGTGAAATTGTTCTAACGACGCTAGCAAAGCTAGAGGCGGATTAACCTGTTCTTCGCACATTCTCTGCGATAGGCAGGCTTATGAAAACCTCACCGCTCTCGCTCCAAAATGTGTCAAAATCCTTTGGCGGAAAACCCGCCGTGGAGGATGTGTCATTCACAGTCGAACCGGGCCAAATCATCGGCTTTCTCGGCCCGAATGGTGCAGGGAAGACGACGACCCTGCGTATGGCGCTCGGCCTGATCAAACCTGATATCGGGTCGGTCAAACTCTTCGGCGAGGAGCCGGGCGAGGCCGCCTTTGGCCGGATTGGATTTCTGCCGGAAGAACGTGGCCTCTATAAGAAACAAACAGCGCGGGATTCGATTTCCCATATGGCGCGCCTGAATGGGATGAAGAAGGCCGAGAGTTACCAACTCGCAGATGAGATGCTGGATCGCTACGGTCTCTCGGAAGCCAAGCGGAAGAAGAATAAGGACATGTCCAAGGGCATGGCGCAGAAGGTCCAACTCCTCGCTGCGATTGCCCATGACCCTGAATTTCATATTCTGGACGAGCCATTCTCCGGCCTCGACCCCGTCAATCAGCAAGTCCTCGAGGGGATTGTGCGCGAAATCGCCTCGCGCGACCGGACGATCATTTTCTCGACCCATGTCATGGAACATGCGGAACGGCTCTGTGACCGCATCATCCTGATGGCGGCGGGACGAAAAGTCTTTGACGGCACGACGGAAGAAGCCCTCGCCCAAGCCCCGCGCCGTGTGGTTTTGGCTTCAAAGGATGAGACCCTGCCCGAATTCGTCGCGCCCTTCTCTGAGTCGGTGGAGACCAAACCGGATGGCAGCCTTGTCCTGACGTTGAAACCCAAAGCACAGGCGCATGATATTCTGGAGAAATCCGTCAATGACGGCCTCCGCCTGACGCGATATGAGCCCGCCCGCGCCACGCTGCATGAGGCCTTCGTGGCCTTGGTCGGACGCGACGTCGTGGAGACCATGGAATTGGAGGGCGAGCTATGAGCTTTTTACCTATAGTCGATTTGCGCCGGACCTTCCTGATCGCAAGACGCGATTATCTCGGTTACGTTAAAACCTGGGGCTTCTGGCTGTCCTTCGTTACGCCCATCCTATTCGGCGTGATCGGATTCTTTGCGGGCAATTCGGATTTCGATATTTCCCCGCCGCGCTACGAGACGATCATTGACGAAACAGGGCAGCATGAAGCCGGGATTTTGGCGCGCTTGGACGCGCGATATGAGGCGCGGGAAAGAGCCGCAATTTTAGCCGCGGCGACAATCCTGCCCGAAGATTTTCGGACGGAACTCGAAACCACTTATGACACACGCGGGAAAGACGCCGCACTTGATCTTCTAAATGACCGCAGCCCGGGTTTGGCAAGTGGCCTCAAACCCGTTGAACGTGACCTGATTTTCGTCGATGCACCCGCGAACACGATCGAAGATTTAACCCCGTGGTTATCCGAGACAAAAACGCTCATGATTGATGGTAAAGAACAGCCCCTTTCCGGTGCAGTCTCCATCAAAACAGGCGAGACGGGCGAACCCGTTATTGCCTATTGGACGACGAAATTCACAAATACGCAGGCCGAAAATCTGGTAAATGGATATTTCAAAGACCTCGCCGAGAACGACTATCTGGCCAGCGGCGGTTTGGAAGCAAAAGCCCTCGACACAGCCCGCAAAAGCGCCCCCGAAGTTGAAACATTCGACCCCACGAAAAGCGGAGACACAGAGGGCAGCGGCCAACAAGTCACGATGACGGATAAAATTCCATTCCTCGCGGCAGGCGCACTTGCTGGCCTTCTCTGGCTCAATATTTTCGCGGGCTCCTATATGTTGCTCACCTCCATGCTGGAGGAGAAGTTGAATAAATTACTGGAAATGATGCTGGCCTCCACCCGTTTTGCAGAAATTATTTTCGGGAAGTTAATCGGGGTCGCGGCCCTGACACTGACCGCAATGGCACCCTATTTAATTATGGGGGTAGTGGGCGTACTCTATTTTATTTTCTTTGGCCCGGACAAAGAAATCGCAGAGGGATTAATCGCCGCCTTCTCGGCAAAGATGATTATCTTCCTGATTATATTCTTCATCCTCGGCTATGTCCTCTACGGCGCATTCTTTATCGCCCTCGGAGCGCTGTCCTCTTCCATGCAGGATGCGCAAACGCTCACGACACCCATCATGCTCGTCATGATGGCGGCGCTGATTGTCGTGCCAATCGGGCTGAATAATCCGGATAGTCCGCTCATCACGATTGCGAGTTTCATTCCCTTCTCCGCACCCTTTGCCGCGATTATCAGCCTGCCCTCCGACCCGCCGCTCTGGCAGCTTCTGCTGTCCACGGCATGGCTCGCGCTTTGGTGCGTGATCGTTATCTCGGTGGCCAGTCGCATCTTCCGCTTCGGCCTGCTCTCCGGTGCGGGCTTGGAAGTCGTGACGAACTGGTTCAAACGCACGGTCCTGCGGCGCAAAGCCTAATCGACATTTGCGTGTAAGCTCCCTATGTGGAGCCTATGAGCATGACCGATGATAAACGCGACCTGATCCTGGATGCAGCGCTGAAGATCGCGCCTTTTGAGGGCTGGACCTCGCTGACCCTGAAACGGGCCGTGCGGGATGTCGGCCTGCCGGACGGCGCAGAAGGCCTCTATTTCGAAAAAGGCGTGGCCAGCCTCCTCGACCATTGGGCCGCAAAAATGGACGTCCAAACGGAAGCCGCCATTGGCGAGATGGATCTCGCTTCTCTCAAAATTCGGGAACGTGTGACGCAGGGCGTCCTCGCCCGATTAGAAGCCCTCGGTCCCCATGAGGAAGCCGCCCGTCGTGCGTCCTCCCGCCTCATCCTGCCGGATATGGCGGGCACAGGATTGCAGCAAATCTGGCGCGCCGCAGATACAATCTGGACCGCGATTGGCGACACGTCGACCGATGCGAATTATTATTCGAAACGCACCATTCTGTCGGGCGTTATCGGCGCGACCCTCCCCGTCTGGCTCTCGGATAATGATCCGGACAAGACCAAAGCCCGCGCCTTTCTCGACGCGAGAATCGAAAATGTCATGGGGTTCGAGAAACTGAAATGGCAGGTGAAGTCAGCCACGAAGGACTTCCCCAATCCAGCGGAAATCCTCGGACAGCTCCGCTATGGCGGGCTGGATATGTTCACACGCCCGAAAAAAGGTCGCGCCAGGCGACGTCGCTATTCGCGGTAATTTACGCCGTTTTGAGGCGCAGCAAAAAGATAATCCTCGGTAATGCGGGTTTTATAAGCGTGGATTAGCAAGTTTCTTTCTGAGATACATGTGCCCGTCCCCAGCGCAGGCTGGGGCCTCGTGGGTTGTTGAAATCATTGCGTTAATCGACTCCCCCTCTGTTGCGGACAAGGCCCCGGTCCATGTTGTTTGCTCACAAACAACGGGCCGTGGACGGGCTTATAAACGGGGATTGGAAAAATGTTCAAAAACTGCGTCCACACCCTAGAGAACCTGTGCAATTTTAAACCTGTCTTCTTTCACAGGGCGGTCAAGTGTACATTGGCTTAATCGGAAAGAAGCGGCGCTTGTCATTGGACAAAGTCGAGTAATGCCGACGGAGTTGGGTGGCCTATCGAGAGCTGATCGTTCCCCGACTGAATGGTTCGGCCGGTCGTGCAAAAAGGCGTCGCCGCGTGGGCTCGTTGGGGTTCGAAAACTTAGCTTATAATCTGGTTTGCGACCAGAACCCTGAATACCCACGCGGACATCCCGTTTTATTAAGAGTGAAACGGACACAAAATAAGAGATACAGGAAGCCAGCGCTTCCGAGGACCACCAAATCAGCGGCTCCCCCGCCTGTCATCCCGCACGCAACGCAGTGGAGATGCAAGACTTATCGGTTGCTCGCTCAAACCTGCGTTCATACACGATAGGCCCCGCATCACGTGCAGGGCAATGAGAGATGTGTGGCGCCGAAGGGCAAGCGCTTCGGTACCTCGATATGCACAAAACTGCGTCACTCTGTGAAAACATACCGCTATCGCCAGATGGAACCTTGTAATCCGTCATGTGTTCATTAGGCCCCGCGCACGGTTTCGTGAATGCGGAATCACCTGAATTTTCACCTTCAAAATTAAGAGTAAACGTATGACTGATTATCCAACACATGTGCCTGACGTGACATTGCAAACGCGCGTGCGGGACGAGTCTGTTGAAGGCCCCAACCCCTTCCGTTGGGAAGAGCTGTCCACGGGCGAGTTTTTCAAGGATCGCACGGTTGTTGTTTTCTCCCTGCCTGGCGCTTTCACACCGACCTGTTCCTCCTCTCATTTGCCCCGCTATGACGAACTCTATGGTCAGTTTCAGAAACACGGTGTCGACGAAGTCGCCTGTATTTCCGTGAATGACGCCTTTGTCATGTATAAATGGGGTCTGGATCAGGGCAATCAGAACGTCAAATTGCTCCCCGATGGATCAGGTTCCTTCACGCGCGGCATGAACATGCTCGTCAAGAAAGACAATCTCGGTTTCGGTGAGCGGTCCTGGCGCTATTCCATGCTGGTCGTGGATGGCAAGATCGAAAAGCTTTTCATTGAGCCCGGCTTCATGGATGACTGCCCGACCGACCCGTTTGAAGTGTCCGATGCGGATACAATGATGGCCTACCTCAACAGCCGCGAGGTTGCAAAAGCCGCTTAAGGCTTCAGCCTCATCTGAATAAAAAAGACCCGCATCATTTGGGATATGATGCGGGTCTTTCATTTTGGGCCGTAGGTGCAGTGACGGGTAGGGGGGAGGAAGTCACCGCAACCCACGGACCTAAGCATTTCTAATCTGACAGTGCCAACCTGTCCAAACATTGTCCGTTTCATGACAAAAGAGTCATTCTTAACCATAGTAAAGTTTGAAAAAAATTGGGCCGCAGCACAAACAGGTCGAGGGGAAGGTACGTGGTTTGTGCGGCGGCCCGAGAACCCTCAAGGGAAGAGGGGGAAGGGATAATCATTCTATAGACGTCTATTTGCACCTTGCGGATGACAAGATGATGACAGCTGCGTGAACTTGACGTTACAGTCCGCGCGGCACACATGGACGCTATGGCCCGTCTTGATCTCAAACTCATTCCCGTCACCCCGTTCCAGCAGAACTGCTCTCTGCTTTATGATGTCGACACCAAGGAAGGTGTGCTGATTGATCCGGGCGGAGAAGCCGAAAGGTTGAAATCCGTGCTGGAGGAAATGGGCATTACGTTAAAGGCGATGTGGCTGACCCACGGGCATCTGGATCATGCCGGCGGGGCAGATGAGTTGCGCGAAACGCTCGGTGTTGAAGTAATTGGCCCGCATAAGGATGACCAGTTCTGGATGGATGATATCGGCAATCACTGGGCAAAATACGGGCATCCCGGAATGGGCCGCGCGGTTGTGCCGGACCGCTATCTGGAAGACGGCGATGTGCTGGAATTTTCGGGCGTGCAATTCGACGTGCTCCACACGCCGGGTCACACACCGGGCCACATCGTGATTGCCAATCAGGACATGAAGATCGCTTTTGTCGGGGATGTGTTGTTTCAAGGCTCCATCGGGCGGACGGATTTTCCGAAGGGCAATCATCAACAATTGCTGGACTCGATCACGTCAAAGCTCTGGCCCCTCGGGAACGAGATGCGGTTTGTCCCCGGTCATGGCCCGATGGGCACATTTGGGGCGGAACGTCGGAGCAATCCTTTTGTCGCGGATTCTGTCATCGGGCAGAGCGCACCGAATACATCCGGCCCCGGCTAGTTAAGGCGCTAGCGCGTTTCGGGAAGCGCCTTATCAACGTCCAGCCCCGTCTGGCGTAGGATTTCGGATTTGATCTGGGCGTTGGAGTTGAAGCTCTGCGCGATGTTGAGCAACTCTCCATTGACGCGGAGATCAAAGCGGAAAGGCTGACTGTTCAGGACTTTCGGGTTTGACCCGTCAAAGATAAGGCCAATCGCAACGGTCCCGTCCAGCGGTCCGTCCACGGCGGCACTGAGCGAGCGGTATTCAAACTCTTTCAGCGCGTCACGAGCCAGCGCCGCATATTCCTCACTGCGTTTTTCGCGGAAGATTTCCAGCGCCTCTTCCTGCGTGTAACTCTTGCCTGGCGTGTCGGCGTCATATTTGATGATACCACCGTCAGGCACGGCAATCTCTCCGCCCTCGACGAGGACTTGGACCCCGCGCACGACAATCGGGAAGGTCCCAATAACCGTGCCCGTCGCCTCTAATTTGCTATTCCCGACATCCTCGAGGAAGTCTCCGAGCGAAATATCCTCTACCCGCATCGTCACGCGATTTTCCTCTGCTGTATAGGTCCACGTAAATGGGTCGAGCGAAAGTCGTCCATTCCCGACGGGCCAGTTCGCCGCGTCAACAACCACGCCATCCGGGATCAAGCGGTAGGTCATGACTCCATTTTTTAAGTTATAGCCCGGGTTGAAACTCGTCATGGTCAGGGTCTGCGTCCCTAGCGTTTGAACGGGCCAGAGTGAGTCAAATCGGATGGACGTGTTTACGCCATTTAGCGGACCCGGCGCCGTACCGATATCCATATCCACAAGATCAAGCTTTCCGTCAGACCCGGTCAGTGCGCCCTCCGCAAACTCGATATGAAATTGCGCGCGCGCATTCCCCGTGACCCGCGCAATCTTACCGCGCAAAGCCGGAATGAGGTCTTGCGGCTGGAGCCCGCGCGGCTCAAACAAAATGGCGGGCACATCAATATCCGCCTCGCCAGCCCCGCCCGCATAGGTGTAATCCACATCGACTTTTGCATTCCCCGCTTTCGCCACACGAAGCTGGGCTTGGCCCGTAAACGCGCCATCAGCCAAACGAACGGTGCCCGTCGCGGGGAAACTGGCAAGGCCTGCCGCAGCCGCCTGTTCCGCGAGGGCTGAGCCGATGAGTTTCACAGTGCCGCTGGAGTGATTGACAAGATAATTATCCGGTGTCCCGTTCAACGCGACCATCATATCATTGATTTCAACAAGGGGTGTCGCGGCGGTCACAGAAACTGCATCAAGCGCTAAACTTGCAGGCGTGTTCGGAGCTAGCCGCGCGTTGACTTGGGCCTTTGGCGCGCGTGCCGTTGTGCCCGGCCCGGGAAGGGTCTCGCTGTTATATTTTACGGTCGTGAAATCCGCTATCCAATCCTGCGTCATGTCTGGGTTCAGGACGCCCTCAAGTTTGAGAGCCTCTGCCATTATCTCCACACGTTGTGACGGGCCGGTCTCATCCTCTGGTCGCGTTGCGGAAAATTCAGGAGTTAGGAGATTCGCGGCAATCGTGGATTTTTGCCGGTTTCGAACAAAAATCTTCTGCGTTGCAGGCAAATCAAAACTCACATCCCGCAGGGTCCAATCCGTCGGCGTTTCCAATTGGGTCACGGTTACACGCTTATTCTTGCGAGGCGTAAAGTCGATGGATTGCCGTCCTTCATAAAGCCGGATATCTATCCGTCCCGCCAGGTTCAAACCCTCAACGACACCACCCGGCAGCGGTCCGTCATAATCGAGGCCGGTATCCAGCGAGAGTTTCCGTGGGTTCCCCTCCGTCACACTATAATCCACGCGAGTCGAAAGCGGCCCCAAACGTACGGCCTCCCCCGTGGTGGTCGCGCTGGCCAGCCAGTTCTTATCCGTCGTGACACGAGCGATAAATCCATCAATGCCTTCCAATCGCAATCCGTTTGAAGAACCCGCGCGCAGATCAATGTCCCGCAGGGTCAGACCGACAGGTTTTTGAAACCGGGCCTCCATGCGAGCCCGCAAGGACTCAGAGCCTGCGTCAAATTCATAAAATGTCTGCGCCTCAATGGGTGTGAGAGTGAGTGTATTATCCTTATTTTTTATTGTCACGGAGGTTGACGGTGAGATCGTGAAACCTTCGGGCGTAAAATTTAAACGACCGGCAGCGTCTAAATCTGTACCCATGAGGAAGTCTTTAATCGTCGATTTCACGGACGCGGCGAAATGCTCCGAGACAGGAACAACATTCAGCGCCGGGAATAGTGAAAGCGTATCCGCGACGGCTTCAACACGTTCAGGGCGCGGCAATTTAGCGTTCTGTGCCGAGAGGACCCATGTACCGCTCGCAGTGAGATTTTCGTCAGAAATGATGTTCCCGTCCCAGTCCAAATTGACCGAAGCCGCAGCAAAAGGCTCGCTTTCAATGGTTTCACCGTCAACTTTAATCGTCCCAAGATAGGCTCGACTCTCCAGATCAATATTTCCTTTCGCAAAAATATGCGCATTGCGGATAGACAGCTCTTCATTCGACAAAATATCCGTCTGAACCTGTCCATCAATTTCGAACATGTTTCCTTTACGCGTGATTTCCATGACGCCCGCCCCTTCTGCGCCAAAGCCGCGATAGGCGAGATCAGACGGCGCGAGTGTCAGGGCGAGCGTGAATGCATCTGCGGAGGCAATCTCTGTATCTGTGTAAAATGTGGCTTCACCCAGCGGGGACATAACTGTCAAGATCCCGTCATTCAGAGCGATACCATTGGCCGGAAAATTAGCGTGTCCGTCAATCTGGGTGCCATCTTTCGGTCTTAGCAAATCAACTAACCACGCATCGGATGCCTGCCAATTTTCATCCAAACGAAGTGTAAACTCCGGCTGATCCAACTCTGCGCGCAGAACTTTTCCATCGCGAACATCCGGCCAGGCATAGTCCAACCGCAACTCACGGGCCGAAATGACGGGCTGTCCATTCTGGCGAAGCCGAATATCCCGCACCACGGCGCGCGTGTCAGTCGCCGACACGATATCCAGCTCGGCTTCAAAACCAGCCTCAGCCAAGCTATCGATGAAATACCCTTCCATTATATCGTAACGCTCGGACCAGAGCCAAGCCGCAAGGCAGCCCAGCACGATGAGCAGTGTCAGCAAGACCCAAAGGCACCACGCCCACCACCGCAAATACCATTTGCGGCGGATCTCGGACGGTTTCGCACCCTCTCCCGCTGTGATTTTGGCTTGCGTTGAAATGGACCAACCTCCTAGATTTCACGCATAGAGGACGTTTCGCGACAAAACCAATAAAACCGACCCTTACAAATCGGTCAGTTTACAGCGGATGTAACATTGCGTTAACCCTGATTTAGGGAAGGGTGATGCAGTGTGGGCGCAATCAAACTCCTTTTGAGATATATAGCGCCGGGCTGACCATGACTGAGACATCACATCGGATAAAAGACGCGCTCAAAGAGCGGGCTGTGGCTTTTGCAACTTTTCGACATACCGTTATTCCAACGGAAAACAGATTTCGGTTTTTGATGGTCGCGGCGGCGGCCTCTGTTATCGGTTTTATCTTTATGCCCGATGGCCAGACGGAAACTGCCCCCATTCAGGTGACGGAAACCATAACCGCCCCGAAAATTGACCTGACGCGTTTTGATATGGGTCTCGAGACTGATTTTACGCCCAGCTCTACAGTGAAGACTGTCAAGCTCAAGCCCGGTGATAATCTCGGGCCCCTCCTCCAACGCAACGGTCTGACGGGCACGGAAGCTTATCGCGTCACGCAGGCTTTTGGCGATGTGTTCCAACCGCGCAACCTTCGCGCTGGCCAGAGCTTTAATTTGCACTTTACCGGAGAGACGCTGGATCACCTGACCTTTAAACCGAATGTCGAGAGCACCGTTTTTATTGACCGTGCGGGTGAGGAATACACAGCCCGCAAAGTGAATGCAGAATTCAAATATGAAACGATTGCTGTAAAAGCGACCGTTGAAAATTCGCTCTACGTCGATGCGACTCGCCTCGGTGCGCCGGATAAGGTCGTCGTACAATTTGCGAATATCTATGAATATTCCGTCGACTTCCAACGCGACATCCAACCCGGTGATGCCTTTGAGATGTTTTTCGAAGTCGCCCGCAATCAACGCGGCGAAATTGTGAAAGCGGGAGATCTGCTCTACACCTCCTTCTCCCCACGCGGGAAGCAATCTGAATATTGGTTATTTGAAGACGCCAAGGGGCGCGAGAATTTCTACGATGCGGTCGGTAAGACGGCGAAGCGGAAGCTCCGCGCGACACCCGTCAATGGTGCGCGCCTGTCATCCAGCTATGGCCGCCGCAAACATCCAATCCTCGGCTATCGCAAAATGCATGCCGGTGTGGATTTCGCCGCGCCGCGCGGCACGCCCATTCTGGCGGCGGGGTCAGGCACGGTAGAGCGCGCCAATCGCTATGGCAGCTTTGGCAATTATATCCGCATTCGTCACACGGATGGGTATAAAACCGCCTATGCGCATCTTCAGGGGTTTGCCCGTGGCGTGAAATCCGGTGCCTATGTCAAGCAAGACCAAGTCATCGGCTATGTCGGCACAACGGGCCGCTCCACCGGACCGCATTTGCATTATGAAGTCATCCATCACGGCAAGAAGATTAATCCACGCAAACTCTCACAACTATCAGGCAAGCCATTGTCCAAAGACCAGATGCCTGATTTCAAAGCCCGTCGTGTTGAAATTGAAGCGATGCGTGACACATCGGAAATTATTCAACCCGCGCCGGCCATCGGTGCGACTTTAACCGCAGAAGCGCTGCCGGAATAATTTTTCACCTCTTCAAGGTTGCGAATTTAATATCTATAAATTAACTCAGAAATTAATCGCAAAGAGAGCGGGCCTTGCGGCCCGTTTTTTAATGGGTTAGGGACAATGTCAATTGAATTTCAATTGGGTCCAACGGCATGAAAAATCTTGTAAATTTCTTTTTCTCTTTCGATAAATTATTCAAAGAGAAATTAATCGTTCCTGCCTTCTGGTTGGCAATCGTATATTACGGACTTAAATATCTTGTTCAGGCTGTGGACGCCGTCCAACTCCATCCACTTAACTGGTTCATTGGACCCGTGAGTTTTATTGCAAAGATCCTGTTTACTTTACTGGTCATTCGGATCGTCGCGGAGCTTGTTGTTGCGATCTTCCGAATTAATGACAACCTTTCGCCCGATAAAGGAAAATCCGAACTCGCCGATATTGACCCGATGCTGGAGGCCCGCAAGGCTGCAGAAATGGCCGCCGCACGAACGCGGGAAGCCACAAAATCCGTGAGCGAGAAAGCCAGCGCTGCGACAAAATCCGTGCGCGAGAATGTCGACGATATGGCCGATACGGTTCAGGCCAAGGCGAAATCCGTGACTCAATCTTCAAAGGAAAAAACAGAATCTATTATGGGTAAAGGCAGCGTTCCGCATCCGGATCAGGACCCGACACCCGTCAAAATTCTGGAACCCAGCGCCGCTGATACGCCGAAGAAACGGGGACGACCAAAAGGGTCAACCAACAAACCGAAACCTGCAAGCTCGGCTACGCCGAAAAAACGGGGCCGTCCGGCTGGGTCAAAGAACAAGACCAAAACGACGACGACAACGAAAGCGAAAACAGCCCCAAAGAAACGCGGTCCAAAGCCAGGTTCGAAAGCTCCTCGCGATGCGGACGGCAATCTCCTCAAAAAAGATGGCACGCCGCGCAAGAAACCGGGACCGAAGCCCAAGTCCTAATCAATTCAATATCAGGCAGTCTTTCGGGGCCGCCTTTTATTTTACACAAACCGCCAATAGGCTAAGCGGGAGGGAGATGGGCAGAGTCTGCCCAGCATATTCGCTCAATAATTTATCCCGAAGAGTCTGGAGTGTTTCAGCCTGTCCGTCCTCTCTGGCGCGCAAATGCGCTGACCAACTCTGCGCAAAATCCGCAAGTTGTTCAGCGGTCCAGTCGGCTCCCGCATCGAAGGCAGGTATGTCCAATGTTGGAAATGGGCAATTTAGATTATCCGCAGAATAACCCCTCATACAGAGGCGGTTACCCTCCGCCCAATAGGGATCAATCAACGCCAATAAAGGTGTCAGGAAATCCCGTTCGACCTCCGCCGTGCTGCGCGGTAATTGATAGGTCCACGCACAGAAGAGCGCATCCGGTTTACTGACGCGCTTAACTTCTTCCCAGAACGCCACATCCGCGAACCAATGCACCGCTGTCGCAACCGTGACGGCATCCGCCCAATGATCCGTTAGGCCCGAAGCTTGCGCTGGCGCGACGGTGTAATTGATATTGGGGTGAGGTCGCGCGGCAGCAATCTGATCTTCTGAAATATCAGTCGCATGGACCTCTGCAAATCGATCTGCCAGCGCGTGCGCGGCCTGACCGTTCCCCGTCCCGACATCCCAGACTTTTTCAGTGTCAGGACTATTCGCGGCAATCCAGTTATAGAGCTCTGCTGGGTATCCGGGTCGCCCTTTGGCATAGGTAGAGGCTTGTCGCCCAAAACTCGTTGCATTTCTCATGTGAGTATTAAAGCAGACCAGCCTAATAACGGGAAGTGACGAGACCGGAGAGTAGTTATGCAGCAGAGCTCAAGACGCTGACGCGAATCCTTCCCCCCGCCGCATCGACCTTGATCGTGTCGCCGTCCTTGATGCGGCCACCAAGAAGTTCACGGGCGAGCTCATCCTGTACTTGTTTCTGGATCACGCGTTTGAGGGGACGCGCGCCGAAACTTGGATCGTACCCCGCGTCACCCAGATGTGTGCGGGCGGCATCCGAGAGTTCCAGCGTGATTGCTTTATCCTTCAGCCAGCCCTGCAAACGACCAATCTGGATATCGACAATCGCGCCCATATGTTCGGGCTTTAGCCGTTCGAAGAGCAGGATCTCGTCAATGCGGTTCAGGAATTCCGGACGGAAATGCGCATTGACTTCAGCCATCACGCCAACCTTTGCCGCCTGCACATTATCGCCATCCGCGAGGTTCAGCAGATGCTGCGCCCCGATATTGGACGTCATGATGATGAGGGTATTGCGGAAATCCACCGTGCGCCCCTGACCATCCGTCAGGCGACCATCGTCGAGGACTTGCAGGAGGATGTTAAACACATCGGGATGGGCTTTCTCGACCTCGTCAAACAGCACGACCTGATAGGGTCTGCGCCGCACGGCCTCGGTCAGGGCGCCGCCCTCGTCGTAACCAACATAACCGGGAGGGGCCCCGATCAACCGCGCGACGGAATGCTTCTCCATATATTCCGACATATCCATGCGCGTGATGGCCTGGTCATCATCGAACATAAATTCGGCCAGCGCCTTGGTCAGTTCGGTCTTCCCCACACCCGTCGGGCCGAGAAACATGAAACTGCCAATGGGGCGCTGCGGATCGCGCAGACCCGCCCGCGCCCGACGCACGGCATCCGAGACAGCCTCGACCGCGCGTTCCTGTCCAATGACGCGCTGGCGCAGAACGGATTCCATATCGAGCAATTTCTCCCGCTCACCTTCCAGCATTTTCTCTACCGGCACACCCGTCCAGCGCGAGACGACAGCGGCGATTGTTTCCGCCGTCACGGTTTCACTCGCGAGGCTGGGCGCATCCGCCGTCTGCTCCAGTTCCGCCATTTGCGACTCCAAGGCGGGAATATCCTCGTGCTGCAGACGTCCGGCGGTTTCATAATCCCCGCGACGCACAGCATCGGCCAGTTCAAACCGCGCGCGTTCCAACTCTTCCTTCACATCCGTTGCAGAAGCCAGTTTGGCCTTCTCCGCCTGCCACGCCGCCGTCATTTCATCAGACTGAGATTGTAATTCATCGATCTCAATTTGGCGTTTGGCGAGACGATCTTTGGACGCGTCGTCTTTTTCCTTCTTCAGGGCTTCAACCTCAATGCGAAGCTGCACGAGGCGGCGGTCGATTTCGTCCAGCGCTTCGGGCTTGCTGTCGACCTGCATCCGCAGACGACTGGCGGCCTCGTCCATCAAGTCGATGGCTTTATCCGGCAGGAAACGATCTGTGATGTAACGATTAGACAGTTGCGCTGCAGAGACAATCGCCGCGTCAGAAATGCGAATACCGTGATGGACTTCGTATTTTTCCTTGAGGCCGCGCAGGATGGAGACTGTGTCCTCCACTGTCGGCTCACTCACAAAGACGGTCAGGAAACGCCGCGCGAGCGCCGCGTCTTTTTCCAAATGTTTGCGATATTCATCCAGTGTTGTTGCGCCAATACAATGCAGCTCTCCACGCGCGAGGGCGGGTTTGAGCAAGTTGGCCGCGTCCATCGCTCCATCCGTTTTCCCGGCGCCAACGAGGGTATGGATTTCATCGATGAAGAGAATGATCTGCCCCTCGGCTTTCTCAATCTCTTTCAGCACGGCCTTCAGGCGTTCTTCAAACTCGCCACGATATTTCGCGCCCGCGATGAGTGCGCCCATATCCAGTGCGAGTAATTTTTTATCTTTGACAGACTCTGGCACGTCGCCGGAGACTATGCGTACAGCGAGCCCTTCGGCGATGGCGGTCTTACCCACACCGGGTTCACCAATTAGAAGCGGGTTGTTTTTCGACCGCCGCGAGAGGACTTGCAGCGTGCGACGGATTTCTTCGTCCCGTCCGATGACGGGGTCGAGCTTTCCGTCCCGTGCGGCCTGTGTCAGGTCGCGGGCATATTTAGATAGGGCTTCATATTGATCTTCGGCGGAGTCTGAGGTGACGGGGCCATCCGAGCGGACGGATTTAATGGCTTCACCCAATCGCGCAGTATCGACACCGCTCTGTGAGAGCGCCGCGTGTAGCTCTTTATCCGCATTGGAAACGGTGGCGAGGAGCAACCTTTCTACCGTGACAAAGGCATCGCCCGCATCTTTGGCGGACTTCTCCGCCTTGGCAAAAATCTTGGCCGACGCGCTGGAGAGAGAAAGTCCTGACCCGCCCTCGACGCGAGGCAATTTCTTCAATGTTGCATTGACGGCCGCATCCACGGCATCGGGAGACGCGCCGGACATTTGCAGCAAATTACGCGGCAGACCGCCATCCTCGTGAATCAGCGCGCTCATGATATGCGCAGGCGTCAATTGCTGATGATCGCGCGTGACGGCCTCGGTTTGTGCCGTTTGGATCACGCCCCGCGCCCGTTGTGTATAGGCTTGAATATCCATGTTTCAGATCCTCAAAGAGTGTTCAGTTTCGAGTCCGAGATAGGACTAAAATCCTGTTGTTCAAGACATGTGAATAGCTGTGACATGATTGAGCGTAAAAAATTTGGAACGGAATGGGTGTGGTTCCGTTTTATTTGCACACAATACAGGAGTTAATCATGTCAGGTTATAGCGAAGGCACGAAAGTCGAATGGGAATGGGGTAATGGCACAGCCACGGGTGAAATTGAGACCGTCTATACCCAAAAGACCACACGGAAAATCAAGGGCACGGAAGTTACCCGAGAGGCCAGTGAGGATGAGCCCGCTTATTACATCAAACAGGATGACGGCGACGCCGTTTTGAAGTCACATAGCGAAGTGACGAAGGCTTAAGCCAGATTAGAAATTCTTCTTCAGAATTTGAGAGCCTTTATAGGATTTACCGGAGACCCATTTTCCAATGGGTGTTCGCTCCCCGCCGGATGAGAATGTCTTGGCTGTGATAGTCCACATATACCAATCATCACTATCGTCTTCCTTTATGGGCACGACGAATTTAAACTCGTCCTATTTATAGGTCCAAACGGTTTCTGTGCCCGACCATGTTACATCTCCACTCAAGGAAACGTCCACGTCTTCAACTTCAATTTCTTTATCCTTACGTTCCCGTTCCACGATTTCTTTGGTCGTTAAAACGATGGGGCCGTAGTCGCCAAAGCCATATTTTTTAGTCTCTAAAATCGCTTTCCCTGCCTTTAAACGCTTGCGGTCTTTCGACTGGGCTTTTGGCAGTTTGAAATTTTCCAACGTCGCCGCATTCGCGTCCGCCAGTTTACTTTCATAGCCCGCAAGGCTTTTGAGAAAAGCTTTCGGCTTGGCCGCATCGCGTCCCAAACCTTCTTCGATTGCGAGTGCCGCCTTACCGTAGGCCCGCAAACGCGCAAAATTTTCCTCTGCCGTCGGACCTTTGTAATATTGCATTTCATTTTGATAACCATTCAGACCATCCGACATGGCTTTGGACATATCTGCATAGCTTTTATCAGATTTCGCCCGCTGCGACGCCGCATAACGCTGCATCCTTTGGACATCACTATTATCATAAGGTGCGCCTTGCGAGACCGTGCCTGGATTACTGCCGAGATCGACTTTAGCAAATTTCGGGAGATAGTCTTGACTGGCGAGAATTGTTTTGCGGGCGAGCGCGGCGTCCTCAATCCATTTTTCTATCTGTCCATCTTCAAAAGGCGGGTAGATAGGGCGCGGAACCGGACGGGATTGCAGGCCTCTATCTATTTTCGCCAAAGCCGCTCGAATATCCGCTTTAGCCTGCGTATCATCCGCCTGTACCGTCATAATCTGAGCCTCGTTTTGAGATGTCTGAGACTGCGCGACACCCGAAATGGATAGGGCGAGTACACCCATGAGCAGGGGTCGAGTATATTTGTGGGACATAGTTGCGCGCTCCTCTATTCATTTGCTTTAACACAAAATAAGCGCCTCAAAAACAATTAATCAGTTTCAGCTTAGCGCTTGTAGTCAGGCGTCATAAATGCGTAGCTGACAGATGGTTTTCAAAGGACAGAATTTATATCCCCATGGGGTCACGGCGCTTGAACATCGGTTATGAGCCAAGGGCCCATCCGTCATATCGTTTTCTGGCTACCGCTCACTCTCTTCACCACCCTTGTCGTCACGAGCTTGATCATGCCCGTCAAGTTTCTGCGCGCCGCCACCGCTTTAAATAATTTGATATTAGATATTTTTTCGCAAGCTTTTTCGCTGGCGGCTTTCGCCTTTGTCTTGACCTGTCTTTGGGCCGCAGTCTCGCCTTTGGGAAAAATACGGATCGGCGGTCATGATGCTGTCCCGCTTCTCACGCGTTGGAATTGGATGGCCATAACACTCACGACAACGGTGGCGATTGGGATTTTATTCTGGGCGACGGCGGAACCGCTCTATCATCTTTACACGCCGGGCGGATTACCGATTGAACCAAACTCAGCGGAGGCTGCGCGGTTTTCCATGGCGTCTCTCTATCTCCATTGGTCTTTCACGCCCTATGCGATTTATACGATTCCCGGACTGACCTTTGCGCTGTGCTATTATAATTTGAAAAAACCGTTCTCTCTTTCCGCGCCGATTTCTGTTTTGATCAATCGACCCGTGCCACGCATTGGCGCAGACCTTCTTGACAGTCTCGCGCTCATCGCATTGCTTTTCGGCTTATCTGCGAGTCTGGGCGCAGGCATCATGTCCATTTCGGGCGGGATAGACCGTCTCTCCCCCTTGAGCGTTAATCCCGTTCTGACAGGTTTCGTCGCCCTCACAATTATCAGCGCGTTCTTTATGTCCTCTGCCAGTGGATTGCAGAGGGGTATTCGGGTCCTGTCAGATATAAATACAAAGATATTTATCGCCCTGATGATCTTCGTGCTGATCGCCGGACCCACATTGGAGATTCTTAGCTTGGGCCGTCAGTCACTTGTGACTTACGCAAAAGAGTTCATCCCGCGTTCCCTCATGCTGGAACCGCATAATGACGAGCCCTGGTTGAAAAGCTGGACCGTTTTCTATTTTGCGAATTGGATGGCTTGGGCGCCTTTGGCCGCTTTGTTCTTGGGGAAGATTTCGCGGGGCTATACCGTTCGTGAATATATTTTGGTGAACCTGTTTTTGCCCGCGATGTTTTCCATCCTTTGGATGACGATTTTCGGGGGATTGGCGATTAATATTGAACTGGCGAAGCCGCAAATATTAAACGATGTTTTGGAGAACCTGGGGCCGGAACATGTTCTCTATGCTGTTCTGGATACTCTCCCACTCGCGACGGGTTTGGCGCTCTTGGTCGTGACCGTCTCTTTCCTATCCTATGTGACGGCAGCGGATTCGAGTCTGGACGTCATCGCGACCCTGACACGGCGAAAAACGACAGCGGTGGAATTAAAGACAGATATGACGGCTGGGCCGAAAGCCCGAAAAACCTCTCTCATACTGAAATTCATCTGGGCGCTGGCCGTCGGGTTCGCCGCTTGGATGATGACAACGTTATCCGGAATAGACGGCGTGAAAATGCTGTCCAACCTCGGCGGATTGCCGGCTTTATTTATTATCGTCATTTTTAATATCACCCTGATCGTTTTGGGAACGGTCAAATTGAAAGCCTTACGAGTTTAGCCCCGGCGCATAGACCATTTCGCCCAAAGCCAGAAGATTTTCGGGCCATCAAGTAGGTAGCGTTTCCACAACCGTTTCGGTTCTGACGCCAAACGATGGAGCCACTCAATCCGGGCTTTTTGCATCCATTTCGGTGCGCGTTTTGTACGGCCGGAGAGGAAGTCGAGTGAGGCCCCGACACAAAGGCCAAGACCGACGCAATCACCGCGGTCCAGACACGCCTTCGCAACCATTTCCTGTTGCGGGCTACCCACGCAGATAAAGACATAGCGCGCGGGGTTGGCCGCGATATATTCTGCCGTCTTGGCAACTTCGGTCGGTTTGTGACGCAGGCCAAAGGGTGGTTCATAATGATTGATTTTATCCAACCCGTAGAGAGATTTAACGGTCTCGATAATTTCCGCATCCGCGCCGATAACCGTAATTGTATCGCCCGCCGTGATAACATTATCAAATAATTGTTGCGTCAAATCGCTACCCGGCACAGCTTTCAACGGAATACCGGAAAACTTCGCAAGCAGCTCCAGAATACGGGAATCGCAGACAGAGAGCCAACTCGCCGCATAGAGCGGATCAAACACATCCGGTTCTTTCGAGACACGTACGAGATGATCGACATTCGGCGTCACAAGGAAGCGGAACCCATGTTCCGCCGTCATCCATTTTGCGCGAGACAAAGTTTGCACAGGCGTCAGCGGGTCAAAGGTCGCGCCGATAAATTCATAGCTTCGCGGATTGATCCGCCAATCGGTTTGGTCGGGTCGTTCATCTGTTCGACGGTCTTGCCCCCGGGCCAAAGTTGGAACGCGCGGCGTGTCCATTTTTTCTGCTGTCTGGTTCATTTCCCAACCCTTTCGCGCTATCCTTACCACCGCGTGGTTGACATCAGGTTTACACGCGCCACATGGCGGGGAAGAAAGTCATGCAATTATGAGACCGTCCCGAAATTCGACAGAACAAGATGATGCGGTTGAGCGCGGCATTTTCCAGCAACTTAAGGGGTTGTGGCGGTTAAAGCCCTATCTCTGGCCGGATGGGAATATCGGCTTTAAAATCCGGTCAATCATTGCAGTGTTACTAACCGTGGCCAGTCAATTCGTCATTGTCGGCGCACCGTTCCTATTGGGGCGGGCGATTGATGCGACGGAGCTGGCCGAAGAGACAGCTGTCACGCAAATCACGGTCGCGATTATCGCGCTCGCCGTGGGCTATGGTGCGCTACGCCTGCTCTCGACCCTATTCTCCGAAGGTCGGGAATATATTTTCGCCCCCGTCGCGCAATCCGCACAACGGGCCGTGGCAACCGAGACTTTCGCGCATATGCACCGGCTCTCCCTGCGCTATCATCTGGAAAAACGCACCGGGCGGCTTACGCGGATAATTGAACGCGGTGTGAAATCGATTGATTTTCTCTTCCGCTTTCTCCTGTTCAATATTGGTCCGACATTTCTGCAATTGGCCATCGTCGCCGTGACCTTTACGTTGGCCTTTGACTGGCGCTTTGCCGCCATCGCGGTGGTTATCGTCCTCACCTATGTTGCCTTTACCGTCATCACGACGGAATGGCGGCTAAAGTTTCGGCGTGAGATGAACCGTCAGGACAATGAGGCCGCCGCGAAAGCCGTGGACAGCTTGCTGAATTACGAGACGGTGAAATATTTCAGTTCAGAGAATTTTGAAACGACCCGATATGACGGCGCCATGGCGGGTTACATGAAGGCCGCGATCCGGTCACGGACCTCGCTCTCGACCGTGAATATTGGGCAGAGCCTGTTGATGAATATCGGAACCGTGGCGGTCGTCCTACTGGCTGCAACTGTCATTTTGGACGGCGATATGAAAATCGGTGACATCACCGCCGTTACGCTCGTCATGGCGCAGCTCTACCGTCCGCTCAATATTCTCGGCTTTGCTTATCGCGAAATTAAACAAGCCCTGACGGATCTGGAAAATATGTTCGCCCTGATGGACCGCACGCCGGAAATTTTAGATCATCCCGATGCAACGGATCTGAAAGCCGTTGAGGGCCGTGTGGAATTTGATGACGTTTATTTCCACTATGATGAGGGCCGCCCTATCCTCAAAGGCATTAGCCTCAAGATTAAACCCGGCGAGACGGTCGCCATTGTTGGGCCAACAGGCGCAGGGAAGTCTACGCTGTCCCGCATTCTCTTCCGCTTTTACGACATTGCCGCCGGGCAGGTGATAATTGATGGGCAGGATATTCAACGTTTGACACAAGCCAGCGTCCGACAAGCTCTGGGTATCGTGCCTCAGGATACAGTTCTGTTTAACGACACGATTGCTTATAATATTGGCTATGCCGACCCGGACGCGACACAGGCTCAAATCGAACAAGCCGCGCAGGACGCGCAGGTTCACGACTTCATCGCGTCACTTCCCAATGGCTACGAAACGATTGTTGGGGAGCGCGGATTGAAACTGTCGGGCGGCGAGAAACAACGCGTCGCGATTGCACGGACATTGCTGAAAAATCCGGCAATCCTGATTCTAGATGAAGCGACCTCTGCCCTCGACAGCGCGACGGAGCGGGATATTCAGGCGGCGCTTGACCGCATTTCGACCGACCGCACAACGCTGGTGATCGCGCACAGACTCTCCACAATTGTCGGCGCGGATCAGATCCTCGTCATGGAAGAGGGGCGCATCCGGGAACGCGGACGGCATGAAGACTTACTGCGACGGGACGGCCTATACGCCCATCTCTGGGCACAGCAGGAAAAGGAGTCCCTCGCCAAAGCCTGAGCCGTATGGTAGGCTGCTGCCAACAAGGAGGCGCAACCATGGTTCATTATTCACCCATCCGGCGATGGAAAGACAATACGGCAAAAACGAGAACGATTGATACGTTACTTCGCCTACGCGGTAAAATCTTCCGCGACATTACCAATAAACGCGATGTGGGCTCTTTTCTGCTCGCCTCTTGGAACCTGCGCGATTTTGACAGCGATAAATTCAAACACGGCAAAAGGCTGGATGAGAGCTATCTCTATATGGCCGAAATTATGAGCGCATTTGATCTCATTGCGCTGCAAGAAGTAAACCGCGATCTGTCCGGCATTGAACGCCTTGTCCGCACGATGGGCCCGCAATGGGCGTGGATGGCCTCTGACACAACGGAAGGCATATCGGGCAATCAGGAGCGGCTCGCCTTTGTCTATAATAAAGACATTATTCAATTTCGGAATATTGCGGGCGAGGTTGTCCTGCCTGGCACATCAGACCGTCAATTTGCACGGACACCCTATGTCGCGAGTTTTCAAGCGGGCTGGTTTAAATTCAACCTTTGCACCACGCATATTTATTTCGGCGAAGATTCCGGCGATAAGTTTGCGCGCCGCGTCAAAGAAATCAATGACCTCGCATCCTTCATGCGAAAACGGCAGGAAAAAGAAACGGGCGATTATATATTGCTCGGAGACTTTAACATTAAAAGCCAAACCGATGAGACGATGAAAGCGCTCACTGATGAAGGCTTCACACTTCCGCCCGATTTGGTGGGGGCGAATACCAACTTAAAGGGCAATAAACCTTATGACCAGTTAGCGCTGCGTGTGAAAAACAAAATGTTGGAAATCGGACAGGCTGATGTATTTGATTTTGAAAAGGCGTGTTTTCGGACGTCTGATTTCAAAGCTTACCGGCCTCATATGGGCAAGACTGCTGTGAATAAATATATTCGCGAAGCGGAAAACCGCGCCAAAAAATCTGCTAAGAAAAAGAAGGTGCCATTCGTCCCTTTTGATGACGCTAAAAAAGAAGCGTTAACGAAAAAATATTACGGGTCGGTTTGGCGGACATTCCAGATATCAGATCATAAGCCCGTCTGGGTCGAGTTGAAGGTCGATTTCACAAATGCCTATTTAAACTCGCTACGTCCGGATGAGGAACCGCTCGCCAATATTTAAATCGGCGAGCGCATCACCTTTAGAATTTCCGCGCAATCGCGAGGGAGACGGCATCCGCATCGGGACCGTCAAAATCGTAACGCGTGTAATCGGCGCGTAGGGAGGTTTTTGGTGTAAAGGCATATTCTGCGCCAACACCATAGGCGATACCGTCTGTGGAAAATTCACTTTCTAACAGGCCAGCAGCTGTATCCGCCTCAGCCGAAATTTCGGTATTGTGGTATCCGACCCGACCCAGCACATTGAAGCGGTTCGACACGGGAAGACGCGCAACACCAAAAGCTGCTATCTGGTTATCAATTTCGCTGGTCGCGAGGACGGGGCCCGCCCCGAAATCCTCAAAAGACTCATCATCCGTCAGGCCGAGCGAGCCTTCGACTTCCGCGCCAAAGAAACTTGCAGATTGCCAACCGAGACGTGCCTGCGCACCGAACAGATCGCTATCGACATCATACATTGTCGCGCCGATTGAGCCGTAAGTGTAAGATTTTTTCGGACCGCGTAGACCGTGTTTCGCATGATGTGTCGGTGCGGCATAGGCCGGGACGCCATATCCGGGATGACCCTGAACGGATTGCCCATAAGCGTGTTGGTTCGGTGTCTGTGGCGCGTGGCCATAATTTTGTTGTGCAACGGGATAGCTGCTTTGTGCGGCGCATCCTGTATAGGCGCACCCAGCGGAAGGCCCGTAAATATGCGGCAATTGCTGTTCCTGCATCTGGGCATATTCGCCCGCATAATAATCATTTGTTCCCGCCATAGAGCAAGCGCCCAGCGTGCTGCCCAACAGAAGAACGGGAATGAGTTTCATTGAATTGCGCATGGTAAAGTCCTTTTTTGCCCACCTTTTGGAGGGAGACATATCGCAAGAGCCTTAAATTCCGGTAAGTCCACGCTTAACCCCTCGTCAACCACGTTTAGGGACGTTTCATTTTCACGCAGTTGCTCTGTCCCGCTTTGACCTTTACTTAAAGAAAACTTTACGGAGGACGTTATGTCATTAGACGGTAAAACAATTTTCATGTCAGGCGGGTCGCGCGGGATAGGTCTCGCGATTGCGAAAAAATGTGCCGCTGACGGCGCGAATGTCGTGATTGCGGCCAAAACGGATAAGCCGCATCCGAAACTGGACGGGACCATCCACACAGCGGCGGCAGAGATTGAAGCCGCAGGCGGCAAAGCGCTGGGTGTCGTCTGCGATATCCGCGACGAAGCCAATGTCAAACAGGCCGTAGACGCCGCCGTCCAACGGTTTGGCGGGATTGATATTTGCATCAATAATGCTTCGGCCATTTCCTTGACGCCAACCTCGGCCACGCCGATGAAGCGCTATGACCTGATGAACCAGGTCAATGCGCGCGGGACCTTCCTCGTCAGCCAGACTTGCCTGCCGCATCTGATGAAAGCGGATAATCCACACATCATGAATATCGCGCCGCCACTGGATATGAATCCAAAATGGTTCAAAATGCATACAGCCTACACGATGGCGAAATATGGCATGTCCATGTGTACCTTGGGCATGGCGGAAGAATTTCGCGGCAAGGTCGCGGTCAATTCCCTCTGGCCGATGACATCGATTGATACCGCCGCCGTCCGCAATGTGCTGGGCGGAGACTCCATGGCGAAGATGAGCCGCACGCCGGAGATCATGGCGGATGCCGCCTATATCGTGCTAAATCAGGACGCGAAGACATATACGGGCCAGTTTATCATTGACGAATTTATCTTAGGCGAAACCGGCACAACCGATTTCGCGCAATATCAACAGCCGGATTATGACGGACCACTCATGGCGGATTTCTTTATTCCGCAGGATTGGCTCGATAAATCCGTGTCCAAGATTATTCAAAATCCCGGATATGAGGGATGAGCGGGATTTCCCTTGAACCGCTACCGGAGCAGGTGAAAGCCTTTCTCGCCAACCATCCGGACGGTGAACCCGTCTTTATGCTCAACCTGCTCAAGTTCAAGGACAAGGCGACCTATCACGACGGCGAAGATATTTCCGGCGCGGAGGCCTATGCCCGTTACGGCAAAGCCTTTGGCGAGATGGTGGCGGGATTGAATATTGACGGTGCGCATTCCGTCTTTGGCGGCAAGATGGGCGCGTGGTTGATCGGGCAAGGTGAAGGCGAGTGGGATTCGGTCGCGATTTTCCGTTATCCCGATGCCAAGACCATGTTCGAGACAGTGAGTTCGGATGAATATCGGAAGATACATAAACACCGCAAAGCCGGGCTGGAAGGGCAGTTACTAATTGCCTGTGACGGCAGCGGGATGTTTTAGATTAAACACAGGGTGTCACACCGTCGCGAGCTTGCTCGCCCGGTGCCCATTTCGTGAAAGTCGCGGGATGAAATAGCATCGAATTAATTCGCCGTCTTCACGGTATAGGCACCGGGTGGTCTGCGACCACGTCGATATGACATTGATTTTAGTTAGGAAAAATAATGCAAACACTCCTCGTCAATAAAACGGACTTCGCGGATGTCTCCATCGTCAATTACGACGCAGGCGCGCTCCCCGACGGGCAGATCCGTGTCGATATCGGCCCCTTCGCCCTGACCGCGAATAACGTCACCTATATGGTGACCGGTGATCAGATTGGATATTGGTCGGTTTTCAACCCAACCGCCTATGACCTGACGGAAGATAATAATCAGGGCCGGATGCCGGTATGGGGTTACGGCCTTGTGCGGGAGTCCAACTTCCCGGGAATCGAGGTCGGCACGAAACTTTACGGCTTCTTCCCAATTGCCAAATCCATGGACATGCAGCCCGGAAAACTATCCGCGCATGGTTTCACGGATATAGCCGAACATCGCTCCGGCCTGCACGGTCTTTATAGCAGCTATAGTTTCACGGATGCCGATCCGAGTTACGGTGCACATGTGGACCTACAGCCCGTCCTTCGCCCGCTTTTCACAACAAGTTTCCTGATTGACGATTTTCTGGATGATGAAAATTTCTTTGGCGCAGAGCAGGTTTTACTCCTCTCCGCCTCGTCCAAAACAGCCCTTGGCACAGCCTATTGTTTAAAAGCACGCGGCGGGCTTCCTGTTGTCGGATTGACGTCAGAGAGCAACAAAGCCTTCGTTGAAGAAACCGGATTTTACAAAGACGTCTTCAGCTACGACTCTATAACCGATATGAACCCTGATGTGAAAACCGTGGTCGTGGACATGTCCGGCAATATGGGCGTCATCCGCACGCTGGAAGATCACTTCGAGGAAAACCTAACATATATTTGCCGCGTCGGCATTTCACATTGGCAAGAAGCCGCAAAAGCTCCGCCGAAACGTACCGCGACTCCTACAGCGTTCTTCTTTGCGCCCGACCGCGCGAAACAACGGATCGCGGATTGGGGACAGGCGGGTTTTGCCCAAAATCTCGGCGCGCGCTGGATGCCATTCCTCGACAGCGCAAAAGACTGGCTGACGGTGGAAAAAGCCGAAGGCATGGAGGCCGTGCTGGAAAATTATAAAGACCTTTTGAACGGGCAGAGCGCTCCGGATAAAGGCTATCTCTTCACACTATAGGAGGCTTTATGTCTGATCATAAATGTTTCGACGTCACAATTGAAGACGGCGTCGCCCATATCATCATGAACCGCCCTGAAAAGCGGAATGCGATGATCGCGGAATTCTGGAAAGAGCTGCCGGAGATTGTGCGCGACATTGACGATAACGCGAAAGCGCGTTGCATTGTCCTGTCCTCCACAGGTCCCGTATTCTGTGCGGGGATCGATATTGGCATGTTCCAGAACGATATTGGCGGGACGCAGGATAAGAACCACCCGCAATATGGAGCAGGGTTTTACCAGAATGTGAAACGATTGCAGGCCGCATTATCTATCCTGGAAGAGTGCCGCATTCCCGTTGTCGCCGCGATACAAGGTGGTTGTTATGGCGGCGGCGTCGACCTAACGACGGCTTGCGATATGCGTTACGGGACGGAAGACAGCTTCATCACGATCTATGAAATCAATGTCGGCATGACGGCGGATGTCGGGACCTTCCCGCGCATACTCAACCATATGCCGGAAGGCATTGTCCGCGAGCTGGCCTATACGGGTCGTAAGATGGGTGCGGCGGAATGTAAGGCGCGCGGACTTTATAATGAGGTCTATTCTGACCACGAAACGATGTTGGCCGCCGTTATGGACACCGCCAAAGAGATTGCGTCAAAGCCGCCGCTGGCCGTTTATGGCTGTAAACGCGCCATTACTTATTCGCGCGACCATTCCACAGCCGACGCTCTGGACAATATTGCGGTCTGGAACATGTCCATGCTGATTCCGGTCGAGATGATGGAAGCGATGATGTCCAGCAAACAAAAGCGCTCCGGCAATTTTCAGGAACTACCCGTTTTGAAAAAAGGCTAAAAAAAAGACCAGGTTCAAAGCGCCCCGCTTGAACCTGGTCTTGGACCCACCGCTAAGTGGTTTGCGCCCCGTTTGTAGCTATAAAGCTAAATTTGGGCCACTTTGCCTGCGGGTGTGCCGCCCCATGACATAAATATAGTCATATCCGGGTCGAATAGATTGTCCTCACGCATCGAATCTCTTTGTCATTTTCTTCCAGCCTGTCATAAACACAAGATGACAACGCGATCTGCACAAAAATGACAAGTCCTCCGCCTTTCGATCAAATGACCGGAAAGCAAAAGTCGCATCACTCTGCGAGCGAATCATTATGAAAATGACTCTCTCCCATCGCTACCTTGATGCGAATCTTGACGTGCTTGATAAAATTGGATTTCCAAAGGCAGACTCTTTGGAAAGTCTTGAATTGGCGGAGGGTTGGATGGGCAATCCCACCGACCGGTTTCCAATTGAACCCTTTCTAACCCTTCTTGAAACCGCCGCCATCCGTTTGGACGACCCTTTTATAGGGTTGCGGATGGGACATAGGTTCCGGATTGCAACATTTGCGAAAACCGGATCTATTTACGGATATTGTCGAAATCTGGCACAAGTGATCGAGATGAATGCCCGCTATCAACACTTGGCCATTGATGCGGGCACGGTCGAA
Source organism: Litorimonas sp. WD9-15 (assembly GCF_050271975.1). Taxonomy (NCBI): domain Bacteria; kingdom Pseudomonadati; phylum Pseudomonadota; class Alphaproteobacteria; order Maricaulales; family Robiginitomaculaceae; genus Litorimonas; species Litorimonas sp. WD9-15. Next base: position 834,027 of record NZ_CP189850.1, on the reverse strand, counting down.
TATGACCACGCGAATGCAGGTCATTTGATGCGGTTTCGTCCCTATTATTCTGACCAGAATACCTTTCGACATATTACAGATCTCGTCATGGGCGCATATGGTACAGCCTATCGTTGGCTGTCTTGGGCGTCTGGAGAGGACCTCATGGGAACGAGGCTACCTTATGATCGTCCTCACAACACGGATTTATATGAGCGTGTATTTCAATGCCCTGTCACATTTAGCTCTGAGTGCGGAACAGCGGCCCTGGTTTTCACCGAGGCGGCAATGTCCGAAAACCTGACAACATATGACGCGGAAAAGCTAACCCGGGCTCAAGCGCAATTAGATAGTCTATTAAACACAAAACAAGCAGCTGCCAGTTTAGATATGGCCGTCGACGCAGCTATTCGCGGCGCCATCCAGTCGGGCCGTGTGAGCACTCTGGTGGTTGCGGAACGACTGGACAGGGACTGGCCTGCCCTGCGAAAGGCTTTAAAAGAGACGGATCGTAACTTTTGGGCACGTGTCGATGGCGTGCGCCAAAACATGTTCATAGACTTGATCTCACAAGGCCATAGTCTTTCGCAGATTTCACAGGCCTTGGCCTATAACGATCAGGCGGCCTTTAACCGAGCGTTCAAACGCTGGTACAATATGAGCCCCACGGCTTGGCTAAAGGCAAACCCGCCTCAGGCCGCGCGACCCCAGTAATTATAGCTCAAAACTTTCGGACCCGGAATATACATCTGGTCTATTTCTTTAATGCTCAATCCCGCCGCACGGATAAGAGACGGAATATCCCGTCCACTATGGCATCCACCCGCAATCTTTTTCCAGAGCGGGTCAATGCGGGATTGCCATTTCGCCACGCCGGTATCCGGCGCTTGTCCGTGTTCACAGAATAAGATTTCACCGTCAGGTTTTAAGATGCGGCGCATTTCTTTCAGAGCCTGAACGGGGTCGGGTATTGTACAAAGACTATAGGTCACGACAACGGTATCTGCGAAGGCGTCCTCTAAAGGAATCGCTTCGCCTGACAAACCAATCCGGTCAATCGGAAAAGTTGCCGCTTCCCGTCGCGCAGCACTTCGCTTCCAAATATGTTCATCAGGGTCGACACCTGTGACGGATGTGATCCGCTCAGGATCATAATGTGGAAGGTTCAAACCTGACCCGATTCCAATTTCCACCACCCGCCCTTTGGCGAGTGGGACAATTTTCGCCCGCTGTTTCTCAATCGGTCCGATAGAGCAGGCGCGATCAAGGCAACAGGGCAGAATATGACGGGCATAGACCCCCATATTGTCTTAACGTGTGAAGTTCATCGTGAGGTCGGTTTCGGCTTGATATACAACAAGGCTGTCTTTCGTCAGCGTTTTAATCTCACTGCGGGATTCAACTTCTGCCGCCATGGCCGTTTCCATTTGCGCCGCGATTGCAATCGCTTGCGCCGCGTTGGACCCGGGCTTCACATCAATGTCGGAAATGCCTTCGATTAACATGCCGTCCTCAATTTTCCACGTGCCGGTCGTCGAAATCATATAAGATGCAAAATCGGCAGGTACGCCGCTCAATGTCATTTGCACATCGCCTTTTGACGTACCGTCAGCTGCATAAGTAATATTTGTGTCCGTCATGGAAACTGTCGTTCCAGCTTCTTCAATCGTAATTGGTGCGCCCTGTTTCCAATCGCCAACAATGAGGGTTTCCGGTGTTGCTTTGGAACATGCGCCTAATGCGATGGCCGATGTGACAAGGACTGTTTTTAGGATTGAGGGTTTGAAAAAAGGTTTCATAAAATTTCCAGTTTTGGATGAATTATAAATATCAGAATGAATATTTATGGTGTGAGTCGCTTGCGCTGCATGGAGATTAACGTTCCATCCGTGCCACGTGCAACATAATTGTCCTTATTTAGGCTTACAATAATCATGGGCTCTGTTGGCTTCATGAACTCTGCCTCAATCGCTTTTGCTACGTTCAGTCCGACAGGATTATCGCCGGCATAGGTCACATCTACCTTTATGGGTGTCGTGAAATATTCATCCCCCACAAGGCGCCATTGGCTCTCCACAACCACATCATAAATGCGGAGATCCTCCGGCATCTCCGCACTCATAATTTCCATTCGCAAGGATGAGTTGGACGTTCCGTCACCTCTGATATCTTCTAGACCCTGTGAAATACGGACCTGTTCATTGCCTTCGCCGACAAGTCTCTCCGCACCTTGCGTCCAGCTTCCAACGAGCATTTGCGAGCGATCGGAGGATACAGAGGTCTCATCCGGTTGCGCAAACGAAGAAACCGGTGCAAGAGATGCAAATGTTAGACAGGCAGCTGCTGCGCCGATACGAAGACATGAAATCACAAGGCAATCCTATTAAAGCTCACGGCTACGCTAGGTTAGCCATGGCCATTCCGCAAGCAACACCATCATCTCCGCCGATAGACATCTGTGACACCTGTTTCCAAGTCTTGCAGCATTAACTGTTCCCGGTCCAAAGCAATGATGCGTTTTTGGCTCTCAGACATGGTCCCTGATTGGTCCTGCAATTGTCGCGCAATTTCCATGGATGCCTGGTCAGACGTCCGTGCCGTCACGATAGAGTTTTCAAGCGTTTGGAATAAGGCATCCCCCTCCATGCGCCATTGACCCGACAGGTCGACGTCAACGCCAACCCCTGTTTCCGGGAATCCCGCACCGCGTAAATCAAGCTGTCGGCGGAGGCGGACATCGCCATCTTTTTCAAATGTCAGCACAGTGTCAGAGGTCGTCGCCTGCACGCCGGCCTGAGTTGTCGAGGTTGGATTTGCCTGTACCCATGTTCCGATGATCGCTTTTTCCGGCGGCGGGTTGCCGCAAGCCGTCAGGAAAATTGTGAAGAGAAGCGGAAATATGAGGCGAATTTGCATGGGAATCAGCCCTAATCAGCGTCGCGACCAGCTGCAAGCCTCTTTACGATTTGGGCATTCGAAAATTTCTGTTATAGCGATGCGCGGGAGGGCACAGCATGGCGAATACGGACTCTGACAAGGTTGAATGTCGGACACCCACTCAAGGACGGAAGGGGACCACTCAAATTCCCCGCTGGAAATATGAGTGTATCCAACGCGCCATCCTTGAGGCTTTAGAAGAGGCCGAGACCGGCTATATTTATTTTAAGCATCTCAACGCGGCTGTCGAAGAGGCCCTGACGACCAATCAACTTGCGAAACTCGGCTCGCTCGGCTGGCATGTGACCACAGTTAAACTCAATATGGAGGTTGAAGGCGAGATCGTGCGCGTCGAGGGTGCAAAACCACAACGCCTTATGAAAGCCCGTTTATGATCACGCTTCACGGAACGAAAGTTCTTCTCCTCGGCTCAGGCGAATTGGGCAAGGAAGTTGTTATAGAATTCCAACGTCTGGGCGTCCAAACTGTGGCCGTTGACCGCTATGCCAACGCACCCGCCATGCAGGTCGCGCATAGCGCCCATGTCATTGATATGACGGATGGGACGGAACTTCGTCGCATCGTCGAGGCGGAACGACCTGATTTTATTATCCCGGAAATTGAAGCTATTGCGACGGATACATTGGGTGAGCTGGAAGCCGAAGGATTTAACATCGTCCCGACGGCGCGCGCGACACAACTCACGATGGATCGCGAGGGTATAAGGCGTCTGGCGGCGGAAGAGTTGGGTCTGACAACATCGCCCTACCGCTTTGCCGATACGGAAGAGGAGGTCCGCGCCGCGATAGCGGAGATCGGCCTGCCCTGTGTCGTCAAACCCGTTATGAGCAGTTCGGGTAAAGGACAGAGTACGGCGAAAACTGAGAGCGATATCGCAGATGTCTGGGCCTATTCCCAATCCGGCGGTCGCACCGGACCTTCGCGTGTGATTGTCGAAGGCTTTGTGGATTTCGATTATGAAATCACGCTGCTGACCGTTCGCCATGCGGGCGGAACCACATTCTGCGCCCCGATTGGACATCGACAAGTGGACGGCGATTACCGCGAAAGCTGGCAGCCGCAGGCGATGTCGAAAGCCGCGCTTTCGGTAGCGGAGGAGATGGCAAAATCCGTGACAGAGGCCCTAGGTGGATATGGTCTTTTTGGTGTCGAATTATTCGTGCGAGGGGACGAGGTCATCTTTTCCGAGGTCTCGCCCCGTCCGCATGATACGGGTCTCGTCACGCTCATCAGTCAGGACATGAGCGAGTTTGCCCTTCACGCCCGCGCGATATTGGGCCTTCCCATTCCGAAGATTGAATATTCAGGTCCTGCGGCAAGCCATGTCATATTGGGCGACGGGCAATCAAATAATATTGGATTTGAGATCGACCCACAGGTCTTGGGCGAACCCGGCACACAATTACGCTTGTTCGGAAAGCCGGACATTGATGGCACACGTCGATTAGGGGTCGCGCTGGCCAGAGATACGGATATAAAAAAAGCGCGAGACAAAGCCGCGCGCCTTTCTAGATCTGTTCATATTCGCCTTGGCTAGATTGATAGTCGGGTAAAGTCGAGCTGACCGGCAATATCCTTGAAAGCTTTTTTCAATTGCGGCCCATCGCCAGCTTGGAAAAATCCTGCGGGTGTTGTCGCACAATTCTCCAACATCGTTTTCGTGGCTGTGTCCGACGCATCCAGCTTGAACCCGAGTGTAAAAATCATGATACCGTCATCTTTAGCCGCATTGCAAAGCGCGAGGGTACGGGCATTCGCCTCTAATTTATCCGAGCTATCATGTTTGAACGTTTCATTGCCTCCCTGTGAAAGCGTATTCGCTCCGTCCGTCATAATGAGCATGACTTTTGCACTTTCAACCTGTCGCTTATTATCGCTCTTGAGTTTCACGTCGGTTTTGAAAGGGGCTTTATCCTGTAATGTCCGCCACCCCCAAACAACACCCGCCGGTATGTAAGTATTCCCGTTCGTGTTGAGGGAAGAAATTTTAGACTTAACATCGGTCATATTCGTGGTGAGCGGCTGTAACTCTGTCCCGCATGTCTCATTCATAATGCCAGGAATACGCTGACTGCCAAAGGCCGCACGCTCATTATACGGCGCGTTACGGGATCCGACACAACCGTGCCATGTGTAAGTCGTCGTTCGGTCTTCGCAAATTCGGTTGCCCGTATATTCATATTCCGCTGCCGTGCAGGTCTGCTCTTGATAGCTATTTTGACCAAAATTTACGCCATCGCGAATATCATCATAATATATCGTTCTTCCGGTCTCCGTACATTCCCGCGGTTTTGTTGTCCGTCTTTCATCCCAGCAAACTTCTTCTGTTTCAGATGTACCGTCTTTGGAAATATCAAGCCAGTTTTCACGGTTTTGGTTCATACCAACATTGACGTATTTACCGAAAGGTATCACTGAGACCGCCGCCGTCGTATTGTTTTCTTCAAACTCATCAACCATGGCATTCGCCGCGACTTTCAGGGACGCTATTCTATTGCCTTCCATTGACGTGGTTGTATCCAAAACCAAAGCCAGTTTAATTGGAGTTTTAGAGGCAATCGGTGATGCAGCTGCAACTTGAACATCCATCGCCTTTTGACCGATAAAACCCATTAAAACAGTGTCGTATACAGTCTTGGCAGTAACGTAAACTTCATCATCAATAACTTTAACATTCAGTTTTATTTTATTAGGGCTTGGATCGCTCTGCTCAACAAACTCTTCCACAATTTTTTTGAGTTTGGCTTCATTCGTGATATTGGCTCTCGCCGCAGCCAGCGTCGCGCCATCAATGGCATCCTGTAAATCCTGTTTTTGGCTGGATATTCCACTATAATCGACAGCAGCTCCGACTGCGATAACTATCGTTGAAATTGTCAACGCAAACATGATGGCGACATTACCGCCTGTTTCGCGTTTGAACTTGTTGAACTTGTTGAACATTTTTAAATCCCACACTGAATTGTTATCGTTATAACGTGAAAGCTCTTTCTATTTCGCTTGGGTTTGTGGTGAATTTTACGTTAACGGGGACGCATGACCCAAACTCTCAAACTCGCCCTTCCTCAACTCGCCCCCATATGGCTCTCCCGCGACGCAGGATTGGCACAAGTTATTGAAACAATCCAAACCGCCGCAAAGGAAAAGGCGGAGTTGATTGCCTTCTCGGAGAGTTTCGTGCCTGGCTATCCCTTCTGGCTCGACGGAACGGGCGGTGCGCAATTTAATAATGACCGTCAAAAACAAATTTTCGCGCATTATGCCGATCAAGCCGTCACGATTGAGGCCGGGCATTTGGATGACGTCTGCGCGGCCCTTCAAGACGCGAATATGGCCTGCTATCTAGGCATTATTGAACGACCGGAAGACCGTAGCGGGCATTCACTCTATTGTTCCTATGTCTATATTGATGCGACGGGTCTGGTTCAGTCGGTCCACCGAAAGTTACAGCCGACCTATGAAGAACGGCTCGTCTGGTCCCCCGGTGATGGACATGGATTAGTAACGCATAAATTGGGCGGTTTCACGGTCGGTGGATTAAACTGCTGGGAAAATTGGATGCCGTTGGCGCGGGCGGCGCTATATGCGCAGGGCGAGGATTTACATGTCATGGGCTGGCCCGGAAGCGACCGAAACACAGAAGACTTAACCCGCGTTCTGGCGAAGGAAGGCCGTAGTTATTGCGTCTCAGTTTCTGCCATTATGCGGGCGGAAGATGTCCGCGACGACACACCATTCGCAGAAGACATCAAGGCTGCTCTGGGCACGATGCCCGCAAATGGTGGGTCTTGCGTGTCTGCCCCGGATGGCACGTGGCTTTTGGAACCCGTGACAGGCGGAACAGGCATTCGGTATTGCGACTTGGACCCAGCTTTTGTCCGGCGAGAGCGCCAAAATTTTGATCCGGCTGGACATTATTCCCGCCCCGATGTGACGCAGCTCACGGTGGATCGTCGGCGTCAGACGACGGTCATCTTTAAAGATTAATCTTCCAACGCGCCCTGCGGTCCTGTGCCGCTAACTGTCTGGTCCAGCGCGTCGAGTTTCTGGATAAGACCCGTCTCAAGCGCATTTAGTTTTTCGACGCGAACATTATCTAACGCCTCTGCGATGTCCCAAGATGTATTGGCGGAAAAATGCATCCAATTTTCGCCTTGGTGAGGTTCCCAATTCGGTAAATTGCCCCCATTTGGATCGCCGGATTTTGCAAAATTTGTCCAAGCGGACACCATCATCTCTGTGAGCGCTTTATCATCTTCCGTCAGCCCTAAAATGGGTTCAGAACTGTCAAAGACAAAGGGAATTTCCGCCGCATGAAAAGCGCCCAAAGTTTGCTTGTCAGAGGGCGGAACGCGGGAGAAGAAATAGGCATAACTTGGCGCACCCATTGCTTCATTAGCTTGTGCCGCGAACCGAACATTTACGCCAAAAATCTCGTCGCCCATCATCTGGGTTCCACCCGTTATGAAATCGTTCTCGAGATCATAAAGCTCTGCAATCAGCTCCCCCCGACCGGGATAATGTTGATTTAATGCGGCCAGCATTTCAGCCCCGTCACGTGGCATATCAGGCTCCCAAACGGACGGTTGCGGATCATCGGGGAAGAACAAAGTCCCCTCATCCGAATTATATCCCGTGAGGAACGGCACAGCATTCATCTCGCCATCACGAAAGGCTTGTCCAACATTTTTCGGAAAGACATAGCCGTCGCGAATATGATGAAACGCTTCATCTGCCTTTTCCGGCAGGTTCGCCATAATTTCTGCCGCTGGAACTGCGCGAAGGTCTGCCGCCGTCGGCTCAGTCAGGCCGACACTTTCCGCAACCTGCTTACCCATGGAATAGCCGCTCGGCCAACCGACACCGTCACCGTCCATTTGTCCCAAATGATAGGTCGACGCGCCGCTCTGTGCGATGGCTTTGTGAAACAGGCCCTTTGCGAGGGGGCTGGCCATCATTTCCGTCACAGACCACGCGCCCGCACTCTCGCCAAAGATCGTGACATTATCGGGGTCACCACCATAGGCCGCGATATTGTCCTGCACCCATTTCAGGGCCGCGATTTGGTCCAATGCACCGTAATTGCCGGACACGCCATTCGGGTCATCCGCAGAGAGCGCCGGATGCGCCATGTAGCCGAACGCACCGAGACGGTAATTAATTGTCACCAGGACGACATCTTTTTCGACGAGGCCGTTAGACTGGTAATATGCAAAATCACTGGACCCGAATTGATGTCCTCCGCCGTGAATCCAGACCATGACAGGCTGTTGCGTGTCACCATTCAAATTTCCGGTGCGTACATTGAGATAAAGGCAATCCTCACTCATTGGGCCCGGTTTTTGCGCTTTGACCGCCTGTTTTATGAGAAAGTTTTTCGTCGCGCTCAGCCCGTGGCCCTCAATGAGGCGGTTAAAAAATCCACCTTCAACACCCTCGGGCTGCATGCAGCGATTACCGAATGTGTCCGCAATCCTTGTTTCCTTCCAACGGGGTGCGGGCGCAGGGGCGGTCCAGCGAAGATTACCCACGGGTGCAGCCGCAAAAGGAAGGCCTTTGAAATTGAAAACATCCGCAGATGCCGTCGTAACACCTTGGACGGGGCCTTGCGGTGTTGAAATCAGCGCTTCTGCCGCGATGTCTTCATCAACGCTGCCGCAGCCAACCAAGACTAGACCTGCAACTGTCATCGTGAAAAGGCGCATATCTTTTTCCTTGTTTTAGCGTTCATACGAATGAAAGCGCAGTCAGTGCAAGTTTCACCCTTTGCCACCCGACATATGATTGTGTAGGGCGCACGCCGTGTCTCAAACATTTCCGCATATCGTAATTCTGGGTGCAGGTCTTATCGGGCTCTGCACGGCAGATCATCTCTTGGCAAAAGGCGCAAAAGTTACTGTTATCGACGCTCGTTCCGGTCCGTGCGAAGGTACCAGCTTTTCCAATTCCGGCATGATCCACCCAAGCCAGGCCTGTAGCTGGGCCAAGGATGACGCGCATGCCAATTTCGACGCTGCTGCTGCGCGTGTTACAGCGGATTTAGGGAAACGCTCCGCCGTCCTCCTCAAAACCCGAATGCGGGAATTGGGGTTGCCGGACCGCCCCTCAGGCTGCGTTCAAATTTATCCAAGTGTCGAATCGGCACGAACAGCCCAAACAGGGTTTAATGTCATCGGGATACACGCGGATATTCTGATTGATCCCATCGAGACATTCAACCAACCCGCCTGCGCTTTTCCGGATGATCTGTCCGGCAATGCAAAAGATTTCGGATGCGCCTTGGCCGCAGACCTGACAGCGCGGGGTGTGACCTCTCTCTACAATACAGATAATTTTGCTGTGCGAAGACAGGAAGACGGCATCTTTAAAATCATGGCGGGGGAGGCCCGTCTGGATTGTGATCAGCTGATTATTGCCGCAGGTATTCAAACGCCGGCAGTTCTCAAAAGATTGGATGTGCGGATGACACTCGATCCGGTCTCAGGCGTTGCAGTCAATTTTACATTGCCTCACGATAAAATAGACTTACCTAGTCGTCCCGTCATGGACGCTGCGTCGCGAACCGCCCTGACCGTTTTTGATAACCATGTTCGGATCAGTGGTGGCTGGAATGTGTCAGACCCAAAGAGTATCCTTGCAAGATGGCAGGAAATCTCGCCGGAGCTCATGGCGCGTCTCGGCGCGCCTCTCTCAACGTGGCATGCGCAACGCCCCGTATCACCCGTCGGGCGCCCTTATATCTCGTCGACCTCAATTCCCGGCCTCTGGGTCAATACGGGTCATGGGCATATGGGCTGGACCCTCTGCGCGGGATCAGGTGAATTATTGGCAAATATGATCGTGGACGGCGTCAGTGATAAACGCTTCACATTCGCCGGCTAGGCAATGATATCGGGTGTGAGCTGATTTTCGAGAAAAGCGATCTTGTCCTTCATCGACAATTTTATTTTCTTCATCCGCTTGATTTTCAGCATATCCGTGACGCCCGTCTCGAACGACGCCTTGATCTCATTATCGATTGCGCGATGCTCAGCGCGTAACTTGGTGAGCAAAATAAGAAGCTCTTCGTCCGACAAGTCATCAGAGTTGGCTTCATCGTGTGTTTCGGGCGGCGTTTCATCCATGGTCGCCTCTTTAACCGCCTGTGTAAGGCGGCGCAAAACGTTTCTATGATTTACCTGGAAGCACAGATTTGAGGCGGGAAATATGAAAAAGCGGAAATTTTCACGCTTGGTTAGGACTCCGGTAAGATTTTATGTTAGGAGGAAGATATCATTTTAAGGAGAGATCTATGGCAGTATCGGCACATTTGGAAACCTTGCACACAAAACACACGAGCCTGGAAGAGAAAATCCAGGCAGAACTCCGAAGTCCGATGCCGGATCAGCTCCGCGTCTCTCAACTCAAAAAAGAAAAACTCCAGATTAAAGATACGATCAGCCAATTTGCTGATGCACGATAAGCGGCAGTTGAAGCCGTTCGTCACAGGCCGTATCAGGCCGTAAGATCAGCCCCCGGCACTGTCGGGGGTTTTTTAGTTTTATGAGGTACCATTATGTCTGACCGCGTTTTTATCGTGACCGGGGCCGCCCGCGGGATTGGCTTTGCTTGCGCCCAACGCCTCATCAGTGATGGCCACCGCGTTGTTCTTGCTGACCGCGATACAGATGCAGGCTATCAAGCCGGGAAAGATCTCGCAGCTGGCTCAGACCGCGCAATATTTGTGGAGTGTGATGTCGCCGACCCGCTCTCCGTCCACAACCTCATCGCAGAGACACTGGGTGCCTATGATCGGATTGACGGCTTGATCAATAATGCGGGCATCGCAGTCAAAGGCGGGGCACTGGATATGGCGATTGAAGATTTCGACAGAAACCTTGCCGTCAACCTGAGGGGAGCCTTCCTGATGTCCAAAGCCGTCGCCAAATATATGGTCAGCGAAATTGAGGAGCGCGCGGACCGGTCCCGTCTAACAGAACGTCCCTATGCCATCGTCAATATGTCCTCAATCAACGATACGGTCGCCATCCCGGACTACCTCGCTTATACAATTTCCAAAGGGGGATTGCATCAGATGACCCGCGCGATGGCGCTTGAACTCGCGCCCTATGGCATCCGCGTCAACGGCATAGGTCCGGGGTCGATTAAGACAGATATGCTCGCCAGTGTCGTCAATGATGCGGACGCGATGAAGAAAATCAAGCAACGCACACCGCTTGGTCGTCCGGGCCTGCCCGATGAAATCGCCTCAGTCGCAGCCTTTCTCCTCTCGGAAGAAAGTAGCTATATTACCGGCCAGCACATCTATGCTGATGGCGGGAGATTAGCTTTAAATTATATGATAGATGTCGAGGACTAGTTGAAAACGACAACCGTGAGCAAGATTGAAAGAAAGATTAGCCTTATGTTGAAACTCATGCCTGTTATGGCGGCCCTCATGCTGGCTCCGGTTTTCCTCTCGGGCTGCGCGACAGCCGCCTATGAAGTCCAAGAACGGTTTGGAATTGAGAAACGCGATATTCTGGTCGACCGCGTCAAAGGGGTGGCAAAGTCGCAAATTGAGGCCAAAGAGGAATTTGCCGACGCGCTGGAAGCCTTTCGCGCCGTCGTTGCAGTCGATGCGGGTGAGTTAGAAGATGTCTATGACGACCTCAGCCGGGCCTATGACCGGGCAGATGATCAAGCGAATGAAGTCAGATCCCGCGTGAAATCCGTCAAACGTGTATCGCGGGATTTGTTCAAAGAATGGGAAGCGGAATTAAGCGAATATTCCGACGCCGGATTACGCCGCGCCTCGGAAAGGCAGCTTCGTGAAACGGAACGTCGCTATGAAGTGCTCGTCGATAAAATGGACGACGCGACTGGATCGATGGATCCTGTACTCTCCGTGTTCAAAGACCGCGTCCTCTATCTGAAACACAATCTCAACGCCCGTGCTATCGCCGCGCTGAATGCGGAGACAGCAGACCTCGAAGATGACGTCGCCCGTCTCATCGCGGAAATGGAGCAATCAATTTCAGCGGCGGACGCCTTTATCGCTGAGATGGACGGGTCCGTTTAGTCCAAACCATTTCAGATTTTACAGCATCATATCCTTCGTCAAAACCCGGTCCATATCTCCGTCCACATTGGCGAGAACGAGCGGGTCCATCACGCGGCGGAAGAGTGGCGGACAATAGGCCAGCAAAAACATGAACCCATAGCCATGCGGCAATTGCGGTGCATCGGGAAAGGTCCGCAAATTCTGATAATGGCGCGCGGGATTGGCGTGGTGATCGGAATGACGCGCCAAATTAAATGTTAGCAGGTTCGTCACGATCTTATTGCAATTCCAGCTATGTTCCGGACGGGCGGGAAGGTATTTCCCGTCGGGGCGTTGATCCCGCAATAATCCGTAATGTGCGATATAGTTTTGCTGTGACAGGCCCGTCACAGAAAACGCCCACGCGATGAGCATATAGGGCAGCACGACCAAGCCGAAAATCATGAGCATGGTGGTCCAGACGGCGAGGCCCAACAGAGTCGCCAGCACGACTTCGTTCTTGATAGAAAAGCGTGAATAGCCCTTGCGGTCCGCGCGCTTGCTCTCAATCGCCCAGGCCCGTTTCCACGCGCCCGGAATTTCGCGGCCGATAAAGTGCCAGAAACTCTCGCCAAAATAACTCGTGGCCGAATCTTTCGGCGTGGCGACATGGGAATGATGCCCGACATTATGTTCTATCCGGAAATGCCCGTAAAAGCTTGGCGCGAGCATGAGCAGGGCAATCCATTTACTCGTGCGGTCAGTTTTATGCCCGACCTCATGACCGGAATTAATCGCGAAGCCGAGACCGAGCCCGTGGCTGACCCCAAGGCCGATGAGCGTCAAAATACCGGGCGATTGAGTCGCGACATACCACGCCCCCAACCCCCATGTGAGATAGATAATCGGCAGCAAGCCGTGGACCATATAGCGGTAGAAGGGCGACATGGCAGCTTCCGCATCCATCTGCCCGAGAATATCTGTGTGATCGTCCCCGACTATAGTCTCGATGACAGGAATGACGAGATAGACGAGCGCAACTGGCAACCAGACCCACGCGGCCTGCCCCGTCGCAAGCGCAACGAGTGTACCGAGCAGCGGAAAGAGCGGATAGGTCAGCGAAATCAGCCAGAGATGCCGCTTTCGCGCCGGATATTCCGCAAATTTGGGGTCTAGAAATGCCATATGCTGTCCTCTTGACCCTGAAATGCACACTAGTGATAGATTTGTCAATAAGAAGATTTCATTGCGCTCTGCCTTGCACATTCTAATGATGTGCGCATGGAAGATGCCAAGCGCTCAGATATGAAGGCGATGCCCGCGAAACCGCGCAAACGGCTGAGTCCGGATGCGCGGCGGCGGCAATTACGCGATGTTGCCATGAAAGCCTTTGCCGCGGCCGGTATAGAGCGCGCGGTCCATGCGGATGTCGCCGCCTTGGCGGGTGTTTCGACACCGACAGTTTTCAAATATTTTCCGACACGGGACGCCCTTGTCGATGATGTTCTCGACAGGGTCGAGGTGACGATTACAGATCTCATCACCCAAATCCCCGTTCAATCCCAATTAAGTGTGGCGGATATGCTGTACCGCTTTGCCAGCGGCCTCGATGTTTTATGCCTGACCGAACCGGATTTGATGAAAGTCGCGCTGGCTTGGTCCGTGGCCTTCTCCTCCGTCAGGGAACGGTACATTACGTTTCAAGAACAGCAGCTGGATATGTTGCAGGCAAGGCTGGGACAGTCGGAACATGACCGGTCCGATGCGCGCATTCTGATGGGGGTTGCCTTGCTCTATACCCGCATGCATTTTGACGGAACGTCAGATGATGTGAGACGTCGATACGTTGACCGATTGACGGAACTTTGGGCGGCCTCGCCGGACGGCTAAGTGAGTGTAAATAGATTACTCTACCAGCCGTGCACCGTCTTCGGCGCGCGGCAGAAGTGGCGGAATCCCAGCCGTCTTGTGATCAACATCAACGACCATGGTTGCGCCTGCCTGACCATCAATATGTAACGTGTCGGCGATGAAACTCGTGGCAGGAGCCATAGAACCGACAGATGTACCTTCACCCCGAATTTCGAGCTTTTGCGTTGGTAAGTATATCGTGCCGAGAACACTCAATGAGCCGCCACCTGATACGAGGCTTTGTTGTTGAACAGATAAACGGTTTCCGGGTGCTGTTTTATCAACGGCTTCCATAACGGCAAGACCTTTGCGGGCACCGCTATTGCGGGCTTTCAATTCAACTTGAGCCTGGCTCTGAATGTTAAGGACAGCGCCCTCCCCCGCGAGGATGAAGGTCACATCCTTCGCGACCGCCTCTGCGCCGTTAATAAAGCTCAGGGGTCCGTCTTTGATAATATATTCACCGGGTAGAAAATCGACATCAATGCCGTCCACGGTCAGTCCGCCACAAAATGTACCCGGCCTAATATCAACGAAACTGCCCGTCAGGTTTTGCGACACTTCGATCACGCGGTTTGCGTCTTGATCAAAAAGAGGAGTCGTCCCTGATGTTACGAAATCCTCTACCGCCGCCCGAAGTGACCCTGTCTGTTCGAAAACATCGTAAGCTGATGACAGCCTCAGTCGAAACAACTCACGTGCATCCAGTGTTGAGAGTTGAGCTGTGTCCTTTAAAATAACCAGATCCCGCAAGGGCACGACGCAGGTATCAGGAATTGTGGGCAAAGCGGTCGACTCATAAGGATCGTCAATCGCCTTACATTCCCCTTTTACGTAGGGATCGAAATCCCCATAGGCACCGCCCACCGTGCAGAATGATTTCGCAACGGGCGGAAGAGAGGCCACGGAAACGATAGCGCTGGAACTGCTGGAGTTGGATTGAACAGAACAGGACGGTGAGGAATATTTTATACCGCCATTAAAAGAAATAGATTGTGCCGAAGTCTGATTCAAAGCCATTAGGCAAATCGTATTTTCCGTTGAAATAACAGCGGAACTGCGGGCTTTCACAAGCGGGTCTTTTATACCGATGAGTTGTCCGAATGAGAGATCAATTGATCCATCGGCCAACAAGGTGACTTGGTTTTCTGCAACAGTTGGAAAAAGCTCCAGTGTGACGCCACCCTTATAATTCGACTGGAAATGCGTTTCAGCATATGCCCCCTTATCGCTTAACGGGATAGCATTATTATTTACCGCCGCGATGACAGCGGCATCCAAAGCTCCATTAATCGCACCCTTTTCACGGACGACATTTGTGTAATCAACAGAGGCTGACGTGATTGCGAGCAAAGGGACAGCCATCATCGCAAAGAACATGGCGACTTGACCGTTTTCATCTTGCTCATAAGCAGACGTATTTTTCAAAAAATTTCGCATGAGGCGCACGGCTTAATAGCCAAATTTTTACGAAGCGGTAATATTCTATATGAATCAAACGTAAATGCGCGGCTTACGTGTGACTGGGTCAATTAATCCTTAACAGATCACCCTTTATCTGCCGTGACTTGAACGTCGATTTCAACAGCTTTTGAAACCCACTCATCTGTATCCCAAGGCGCGGCACCGACACCCCAAGCCGTCCGATCAAGCGTCGCCTGACCCGTCATGACGGCGCGGTCGCCATCCAGTGCTAAGTTGAAAAAGAGCTCAACAGGTAGCGTTGCTCCTTTTAGGGTCAGCGTGCCTTTAGCCTCATAGCCATCGCCAACGCTCACAATTTCAGTTGCCTCATAAATGGCTGTTGGGAAAGCCTTTGTTGAAAACCAAACTTTGCCCGGTAGAGTCGAGTTGCGATCTTTTGATCCGGCATCGACGCTTTTTAAGGGTATCTCGATACGAACATAACTGCCACCCAGCGCATCCGGGTCAAAATTTATGACGCCGGAAAACTCGCCGAAGCTTCCTGTAAAAGCGTCGCCTTCCTGTGCTGCCGTGAATTGAATAAAAGAATCCTCCGCCACAATATTCCAACTGGAAGCGCTCGCCGCACTGGCAGGCGCGGGCACATCCGCCGGAGCTTCGGCTGAACTGGCATTTCCGCAAGCGCCCAGCGACGCAGCGATGAGGAAGCCGGCAGATAAACGAAGTGATTTTGTAAAGGTCATGGTTTCTCTACGCATGGTAAGAGCTGTTTGTGCAAATGAATTTTCCGCGAGATGTAGAATCCTGTTCAATATTTAGGCTTCATAGCATGAAATGCAGTTGATAGGGGTAATTCGACGCCGTTTAACACAAGGTCTGCTATGTCATCGCCCTATATCGCCACACCCGGTCAATTGTTTGATCTCTCCATCTGTCCGACACGGGTAGATGTGTATAAGGATAAGGACACTGCGAAAGAGGCGATCAAGGACCACGCCAAGGCCATCGCACCGCTCGCGCATAAGCTTTACGGCGAGGCGGACCGGAAGCTTCTCATCGTATTGCAGGGTATGGATACATCTGGTAAGGACGGCACGACGGAAGCCATTTTCCACCGTACGCCGCCTCTGAATGTCAAAGTCGCAGGGTTCAAAGCGCCGACGAAAACAGAACTCGCACATGATTATCTCTGGCGCGTGCATCAAGTCGTTCCGGGGGCGGGTCAGATCACCGTTTTTAACCGCAGCCATTATGAAGACGTCCTCGTCGTCAAGGTGAAGAATTATGCCAGCCCCGAGACGATTGAGCAGCGCTATGCCCAGATCAATGATTTCGAGCGGCTGCTGGTGGAGAGCGGGACGACCATCCTGAAATTCATGCTACATATTTCGCATGAGACACAGGGCGAGCGCCTGCGCGACCGTTTGGTGCAACCGCATAAACGGTGGAAGTTTAATCCCGGCGATCTGGAGGACCGCGCGCTCTGGCCGGACTTTATGAACGCCTATGAGACGATGGTTCAGAAGACGTCCACAGAGCATGCGCCGTGGCACATTATTCCGTCTGATAGCCGCTCGACACGCGGCGCGATTATTTCCGGTATTGTGAAGGACACGCTGGAGAAGATGAACCCGCAATATCCTGATCCGGGATATCGACCGGATGATTTCCAGATTGACTGAGGCGGCGGAGACGGTTGATTTCGTTTTAGCCGACGGGGATGTTTATGGCCCGACCCGGCCGTATGATAAAAAGACTCGGTGGTTCTGGCGAGTTTTTAAAGTCCTGTTCTGGATTGTCCTCATCCTCCATCTCTATGCAGTGGCGTTGCGCTTCTTACCCGTACCGACGACAATCCTGATGACGCAACGCGCCTTGGCGGGTGAAGATATCCGTCGGGATTGGACGCGATTGGAAGATATATCCCCGCACCTCCCTCGCGCAGTTATGGGCGGCGAAGACTCCCGCTTTTGCGATCATCGCGGCGTGGATTTCGAGGCGATCACCCAAGCCTTGGAAGATAATGCAGAAGGCGGGCGACGTCGCGGCGGATCGACAATCACGCAACAAACGGCCAAGAATGTCTTTCTCTGGAATGGCGGCGGCTATGTCCGCAAGGCGGCAGAAGCTTACTATGCGCTGATGGTAAATGTCGTGTGGGGTAAGCGGCGGACGATGGAGATTTATCTAAACGTCGCAGAATGGGGCGACGGGATTTTCGGCGCCGAAGCCGCGGCGCAAGCCCGTTTCGAGAAACCCGCCACAGACCTGACCAAACGCGAAGCCGCCCTGCTCGCCGCCGTGTTGCCAAGCCCGAATAAATGGCGCGTCGACCCGCCCGGCGACTATGTAAGCGGACGTGCAGGAACGTTGATGCAACGTGCGGAGGTCATCCGCACGAGTGGATATGATAGCTGTCTAAAGCTGGATTAGAGAACGGCCAAAATCGCATCGGCTAGACGCGGTATGTTCTCGCTATTCGCGCCCGCGATATTAATCCGACCACTATCCGTCATATAGATGGAATAGTCCGAGCGAAGTTTTTGCGCTTGCGCGACGGAGAGCGGGAGCGTCGAGAACATGCCGTTTTGATCCTTGACCGCTGCAGCAATTGTCTCTCCGCCCTGCACATCCAGAGCCTCAGATAATTGTCGACGCAAATCGCGCATGCGCTCTCGCATCTCTGTCAGCTCCTCTATCCAGACTTTACGTAGGTCCGCATCTGCCAAAATATTGGACACAAGCCGTGCGCCGTGATCGGGTGGCATGGAGATGATTTTGCGCTGCGTTGCGCCAAGTTGCGAACGGGCAATGTCCGCCGTCGCCTCATCCTTACAGACAATCGCGACGAGACCGACACGTTCTTTGTAAAGAGCGAAGTTCTTCGAACAAGAGGCCGCGATCACGACTTCCGGACAAATTTCGACGACCTTGCGCAGGCCATATGTGTCCTCCGCCATACCGCGCCCCAACCCGAAATAGGCAAGATCAACAAATGGTGTGAGCTGTTTTGCCAGCATGAAGTCCGCGACACGGTCCCACTCTGCCTCGGACAGGTCCGCGCCCGTCGGATTGTGACAACAACCATGTAGGAGCACGACATCGCCTGGTTTGGCCTTTTTTTCCAGATGCGCCAGCATATCCTCAAAATCCACGCCCAGCGTCTCGCGGTTATAATAAGGATATTTCTCCATCTTCAATCCGGCGGAACTAATGAGGGGAATGTGGTTCGCCCAAGTCGGGGTGGAGACCCAGACGGTCGCATCGGGCGCAGCGGATTTGATAATCTCCGCGCCGAGGCGTAGCGCCCCTGAACCGCCTGCGGCTTGCGAACTGGCCGTTCGGTTCAACAAAGCGGAGTCAATTTTTCCATCTTCACCGCCCAGCATCATATCCAACATCCCGTGACGGAAGCCTTCATAGCCGCGAATGCCGACATAGGATTTCGTCGTCTCAGATTCCCAAAGCTGTTTTTCGGCCAGTTTGACGGCTTTCATAATCGTCGTCTCGCCCGAGTCGTCCTTATAAACACCGACACCAAGGTCGATTTTATCGGGGTTCGGATCGGCCTTGGCCTGTTGCATCAGGGCGATGATGGCGTCGGGTGCACGGGGGACGAGATATTCAAACATGATGAAAGTGTGTTCCATATTGCGGTTAGGTCGCACCGATAGCGGGTTTGACTGCACTCGGCTAGCGTTGAGACGTGTTCAGACGAAATTTTCCGTTGCCTTATGCGCGGTGAGGCGGAAGAAGGCGGCTAGAACAAATTTCGCCCCCGACGGGGCAAGGGGAATATGATGGAATTTTTCAATAAAGCCATGCAGGTGCTCAACAGCATTGTCTGGGGATGGCCAATGATGGGTCTTTTATTGGGCGTTGGATTTTTTCTAACCGTTGGTCTCCGTTTCATTTCTTTGACGAAAATAGGTTACGGCTTCCGTCAGCTCTTCAAGAAGAGAACGGGCGAAGCCGAGGAAGGTGATGTCTCACCTTTTGCCGCACTCATGACGGCCCTGTCGTCGACGGTCGGAACAGGCAACATTGCAGGCGTGGCTGCCGCGATTGCCATCGGTGGACCGGGTGCCGTGTTCTGGATGTGGGTTACGGCCATTCTAGGTACGGCCACTAAATTCGGCGAAGGTGTACTAGCAGTACGTTACCGCGAGATAGATGCCAACGGTAACCGCGTGGGCGGACCCATGTATTATATCAAAAACGGTCTTGGTCCGAAATGGAAATGGCTGGCTGTGGCTTTTGCCCTTTTCGGTATCATCGGCTCACTCTCAACAGGGAATGCAGTGCAAGCTAACTCCATCGGTGATGCTCTTGTATCGGATGTGACGGGTTATGGTTTTGATGCCCGTATTGTGGCTCTGGTTCTGTCCGCGCTTGTCGCATCTGTAGTCTTTGGTGGAATCAAAAGGATTGGCGCAATTGCTTCCAAACTCGTGCCTTTCATGGCTGTACTCTATTTATCTGCGGCACTACTTGTTATTGCATTAAATTTCAGCGCAATTCCCGCTGCCTTTGGTCTCATTTTTGAATATGCCTTCGGTTTACAAAGCGCGGGGACAGGTGTCGCAATCGGCCTCATGATGTTGGCGATGCAAAAAGGTGTGGCGCGTGGTCTTTTCTCGAACGAGGCCGGACAAGGTTCCGCGCCCATTGCCCATGCGGCAGCGCAGAATAATGATCCCGTCAATCAGGGAATTATCGCCATGTTGGGAACAATTATTGATACACTGATCATTTGTACGATCACCGCCTTGGTCATTCTGACCTCAGGAGTTGTGGCAGATAGTTGTCTCGCTAATCCAGCAATCCTCGATATGCTGAAAGACGGGAATACGCCCTCCGGCTGCGAGACAGGTGTTCCTCTCACGGCCTCCGCATTTGAAGCAACTCTCTCGGGATTCGGCAATCACATCGTCAATATCTGTTTAGCAATTTTCGCCTTCACAACGATTATCGGTTGGTCCTATTATGGCGAGAGGTGTACAGCATTTATCTTTAAAGAGCGCTCCATCCCAGTGTTTAGATGTGTTTGGGTTCTGGCCGTCTTTGCGTCGACATTCGCACTGCATTTTGAAACGGAAGGTAATGACAATCTTGTCGTCAATACGTTCTGGCTCGTGGCGGATAGTTTGACGGGTCTCATGGCTGCGCCAAACCTGATCGCGCTCATCCTGCTCTCGCCCGTCGTGTTTAAATTGGCGAAAGAATATTTCGACAAGGACAAGATCGCGAATGATGGTTTGGTCGATCAGGACGACCTCAAATAATGACGGAAGAGACTGTCCCGACAGCGGCGAAAAAAACGAGTTTCTGGCTCGATTTCGGGCCGTTGCTCATCTTCTTCGCGGCGTTTCTTTATTGGCGGCGGAACCATCCGGATGAAGCCCTGATTTGGGCGGCTGGCGTTCTGGCTATCGCGGCCACTTTCGCCTTATTGATAAGCTGGGTCCGTCACCGGACCCTGTCGCCTGTTCTCATTTTTTCGACAATCGTCATTGGCGGGTCAGCGCTGATTGCGCTTCTCACGGGGGATAAGCGCTTTATTTACATGAAGCCCACCTTCTTGAACGCCCTTTACGGCGTGGTCGTCATCGGCGGCGTGATATTTGGCAAAAATGTTATCAAGCTCCTCATGGGATCGGCCTTTGAATTACCTGATGATAAATGGAACGTCCTCGCCATCCGCTGGGCGATCTTCTTTTTCGCGATGGCCATTCTAAACGAGATCATCTGGCGGAATTTTTCAGAAGACTTTTGGGCCGGGTTTAAGGTCTTCGGATTTCTTCCATTGACGATTCTGTTTACCCTGACCCAAATCCCATTTCTGAACAAATTCGGCGAAATGAAAACGGATTAATCACAAGTTAACTCTGTTCAAACGGCTCATTTGCCAATATGTCGCAGCGATGTGAAAGCGGGACGGGCAGGTCGAATTCTCGGTTGCCCCAGCAATGTGGGATTAAATTATCATGGGGTCAGATGTTTCGGCGGTTAGCGCAATCCGCGAAGCCATAGAACACGATTCTGATTGGGACACCGCAGAATCAAATGAACAGCTTCACTTCTACATTTTAAGAGCCGCCCAAAATGTTGGAAGGTTTGAACCGTTCACGGAAAATGAAATAGAGCTGAATATATATCTCACCCGCCGTATGGCCGGAAAACGGCTCTGTGATTATGCCTGGCGAATGCTGGCCGCGAGTAAAGCCGCCTGACTGCTATTCATAGCTGTTAGAACATAGGCCTGTATCAAACATTGATAATGTGACGGGGTTTTGTCATAAGCCGCGCAACAGACACAACCTTTATAAAGGATGCGCCCCACATGGCCTCATTGGACAGCTTTAACTGCGAACGCGAGATGGAAGTCCGCGGCGGAACTTACACTTATTACGACCTGAAAGAGGCCGAAAAGAACGGACTGACGGGCATCTCGAATCTGCCGCGTTCCCTCAAAGTCCTTCTTGAAAACCTGCTGCGTCACGAAGACGGCAATACGGTCAAAAAAGAAGACATTCAGGCGATTGCGGATTGGCTTGGACCAAAGACCTCCACACACGAAATCGCCTATCGTCCGGCGCGTGTTTTGATGCAGGATTTCACAGGCGTTCCGGCGGTTGTCGATCTGGCCTCCATGCGCGACGCGATTGTGAAGCTCGGCGGATCTGCCGAGGCGATTAACCCGCTCAACCCCGTTCACCTCGTCATCGACCATTCGGTCATGGTCGATTATTTCGGCACACCCGAAGCCGAGAAGAAAAACGTCCAGCGCGAATATGAGCGGAATATGGAGCGTTATGATTTCCTGAAATGGGGTCAGACCGCCTTCGATAATTTCTCCGTCGTCCCTCCCGGAACAGGCATTTGTCATCAGGTGAATTTGGAAAACCTCGCACAGACGGTTTGGACGAAAACAGCCGATGGTAAAACTTATGCCTTCCCTGACACACTTGTCGGAACCGACTCCCACACAACCATGATTAACGGCATTTCCGTTCTGGGTTGGGGCGTTGGCGGAATTGAAGCCGAAGCCGCCATGCTCGGCCAGCCGATTTCCATGCTCATCCCCGAAGTTGTCGGGTTCGAGCTGACGGGCAAATTACCGGAAGGCTCGACCGCCACCGACCTTGTCTTGCGCGTTGTTGAAATGCTGCGCCAAAAAGGCGTCGTCGGAAAATTCGTTGAGTTTTACGGATCGGGTCTGGATCACCTGTCCCTCGAAGATCAGGCAACACTCGCCAATATGGCACCGGAATATGGCGCGACCTGCGGGTTCTTCCCCGTTGATGATGACACGCTCCGCTATCTGCAAGCGACAGGTCGTGACGAAACACGCATCGCCCTCGTCGAGGCCTATGCGAAACAGCAGGGCTTCTGGCGCGATGAAAGCACACCGACCTTCACAAGCACAATCAGCCTCGACATGGCAACGGTCACACCGTCTATTGCCGGACCCAAGCGTCCGCAGGACCGTTTCGACCTAAAAGGCGCGAATGTGAAATTCGCGGAAATCCTCCGCGATGAATTTGGCAAAACGCCGGACGGTGACACTGCCATTGAGGTCGAAGGCGCAGGCTATTCCATCGACCATGGCGACGTTATGATTGCGGCGATTACGTCCTGTACCAACACATCCAACCCCTCAGTCATGATGGCGGCCGGCCTCGTGGCCAAAAAAGCCCGCGAGAAAGGTTTGAAGGTTAAGCCTTGGGTCAAAACATCGACCGCACCGGGCTCGCAGGTTGTCGGCGAATATCTCGAAAAATCCGGACTACAGGACGATCTCGACGCGCTCGGTTTCGACGTTGTCGGCTATGGCTGTACGACCTGTATCGGGAACTCCGGCCCGCTTGCGCCGGAATTGTCCAAAGCCATTGCAGACGGCGACCTCGTCTCATGTTCTGTGCTGTCCGGTAACCGAAACTTTGAAGGCCGGATTGGTCCGGACCTCAAAGCCAACTTCCTCGCCTCACCGCCCCTCGTCGTCGCTTATGCGCTGGCGGGTTCGATGCATCACGATTTCGATGCGGATCCACTGGGTGTCGATCAGGAGGGCAATGAAGTTTATCTCAAGGACCTCTGGCCAACCTCAGCGGAAATCGCAGAGGTTGTACGGAAGATCATCACCCGTCAAATGTTCACGGACCGCTATGCCGACGTCTTCAAGGGCGACAAGCAATGGCGCGATATTAAAGTGTCGGGCGGCAAGACCTATGATTGGAAACCGAAATCCACTTACGTCCGCAACCCACCCTATTTTGACGGCATGAGCGCGACTCCGGATGCGGTTGAAGACGTTAAAGATGCAAATATTCTCGCGCTTCTTGGCGACTCTATCACAACCGATCACATCTCTCCGGCCGGTGCAATTAAACATGACGGTCCGGCGGGTGATTACCTGAAAGACAATGATGTCCCGAAATATGAGTTCAACTCATTCGGCTCCCGTCGTGGTAACCATGAAGTCATGATGCGCGGCACATTTGCCAATATCCGTATCAAGAACCTGATGGCACCGGGCACAACGGGCGGCGTGACAAAATATGTCCCGACGGGCGAAATCATGTCCATCTTTGATGCGGCCCAAAAATATAAGGACGCGAATAAAGACCTCGTGATCTTCTCCGGCTCGCTTTACGGTAACGGATCCTCCCGCGACTGGGCGGCCAAAGGCACAATCCTCCTCGGTGTGAAAGCCGTCATCGCCTCCAGCTTTGAGCGGATTCACCGGTCCAACCTGATCGGAATGGGCGTCCTACCCCTGGAATTCCAAGAGGGTGAGAGCTGGGAACAACTCGGCCTGACAGGTGATGAGACGGTTTCTATTTCCGGCATTGAAGGCCTGGAACCACGCGGCACACTCGACGTCGTCATCACTTATCCAGACGGAAAGACTAAAACAGTCACCACCAATGTCCGGATCGATACAGATAATGAGCATGAATATTATAAGAACGAGGGTATCCTGCACTACGTGTTGCGGAACCTCGCAGCGGAAGCCAAGGCCGCCTAAATTCTGTTCAAGTCTAAGATTTGAAAGCCCGTTCCTTCCAGAGCGGGCTTTTTATTTACCTGCGAAAAAATGCTGTGGAACCCAGCCGTGAATGAGGGGTTTTATCATCACACGACTTATTTATAAGAACGCAAATTCACTAAAGACTATACGGGCCAAATTCATGATCTATCGACTTCTGACGACAACTCTGATCGCTTGCGCATTAACGGCTTGCGGAGACAAGGCTGCTGCGCCCGAAAAAGCTCCGACCCCGCCAACACAGATTGAAACGACGACACCAGAAACGCCTAAACCTGAGATAAAAGCCGCTCTGAAACCCGGCCAATTTATCACGGGTCGACGCGGTGTCCGCGCGGCAAAATCCGATGATATTATAATTACGGATGACGCGGTGACCCTGCGCCTCAACCCAAAGGGTCCGTCCCTCGGACTTTCCAAAACCTTCCCGACATCTACTGCAAAAGATTACGTTGTGACCGTTGATCTGGAAACGGAAAATGTGATTGGCGATCTCGGCTTCCGCATGGTCGCTTGGGCGCTGGACGCCAATGGCGCCCCCGTCAGCCGTACAGGTTACACGGCTATCGGACGGAGCTTTGATGCTGCCGCAGGTCGCCAAACACTGACCTATCGCTTCGGTCCAGCGACTGGCGAAACAGAGGCCGCCGAGCGTTTACCTGCAGGGGAGTCCATACGCTTCCTGCTGGAACCCGTCACAAAATCAACAGGTGCAACCGCACGCGTTTACGCCATGACGGTCGCGCAGGACTAATCCTGTTTTTTCTTGAGGTAGTCGGACGCACTCGTCCGACCGCCCGTTCCCGCGCGGTCCACGGGGTCGCGCTTTAACCGTTCCAACGGACTGATTGTTTCGGCATGGGCGGCGGCTTGTGCCGCTGTTTCAGCATTGGACTGTGCGTCTGCGACAGCTTGTGCCTGTGCGGCAGCAGCCGCGTCAGCTTGGGCTTGTGCCGAGGCATCAGAGGCAGATTGCGCATCCGCATCAGCGGTCCCATCAGTTTGCGCCTGACCGGAATCTTGACCCTGTTGCGCGTCGGATTGACCGCTGGGTTGCGAACCTTGCGCCTGTCCTTCTGCCTGCCCTGCCGATTGTCCCGCTGTCTGGCCGCTAGGGTTTTGGCCCGAGGGCGCGCCGCGGCCTTTGATCTGGTTCAGAATATCCGACGCCGATGCCGCAGACCCACCGCGCAGGGGCGAGTTTTGCGACATAGGTGATTGACCGGAAGACCCGCCACCGGATTGTCCCGCTTGTCCTTTAGTTTGCCCTTCGCCGCCGCCCTGTCCTGCCTCAGCAGGCTCCTGACTCGCGGTGCCTTCACCTTCTCCGGACTTACCATCTCCGGTTCCGTCACCCATTCCGCCAAGGCCGCTATTGGCCTCCTCGACCATTTCTTTCCAGGCCCGCGCTTCCTGCTTGGCGATATATTCGTCCGTTTTCGCCTCTTCCGAGGGTTCATAGGCCGCATCAATAGGCTCACCGGGTTCGGCTCCGGCAAGAGCTTTTGCGCGCTGACGGTTCAGGTGACGACGGGATTCAGGGTTGAGCAGGTCAATGGCCTTGACCTCGCCCCCCGGAAAGGAACCGACGCCCTGACTATTGGGATTGGTGACGATATCTTTGAAAATATCACCACTATCGCGCTTCTTGCGGGACTTCCGCCAATCTTCCTCGGACTGATCGGTTTGTCGCGTGTCAGGATTGTCCTGAACCGGATTCGGGTCTGAGTCCTGCGCATAGGCAGGTGCGGCCAGAACGGCGAAGAGGAGCGAAACTGTCAATCCACGTATGATCATGGCAGAGCCATAACATATTTTGCCTGAGCACGGGATGAATAGGTCGTTAGTTTCTAACCACCCTAAATCCCGTGAAGTCATTCGTGTCCCCGCGACGCTGAACCGCGCGCGCCGCATAGCGCAGACCTTCCGCGCCTGAGAACCACGATCCACCGCGCACAATCCGTTGGGAACAGGACCCGCGCGCATCAGCAGAACCATCTACAGGCGCGTCTTTCAAGTTCAGCGTGTTACAATCCAGCACCCATTCTGACACATTGCCGATCATATCCTGCGTCCCGAATTTATTTTTGGACAGCGACCCCACGGGCAAGGTGCGGTCCGCGGCCATATCGGTACAGGCCTCATTCGCCCAGGGCAGACCGGATTCTTTCGACGCACCATTGGCAAACGCACAGAGCGCTGCGGGGGAACCGCCCGGATAGATCTTGGTGTCGCCGGCACGCGCCGCATATTCCCACTGGGCTCCGGAGGGCAGGCTGTAGGACTTGCCGGTCGTGTTGGACAGCCATTGCGCATAGGCAACGGCGTCAGACCAACTGACATTGATGACGGGACGATTTCCGCCGCCCCAACCATTATCAGACGGCATGGATTTACACCCGCCCGCACTGACGCAGGCCTGATATTGATTGAAGGTCACCTCGGTAACGCCAATCGCGAACATATTGGTAAAGGTCACGGGACGCGAAGGTTTCTCATTCGGTTTGCCGTCCGTGTCGCCCGCCCCTGCGCCGAGTTCCGCCGTGCCGGCGGGCAGGCTGACCATGGTCGGGCAAGCGTCGCAATCTTTAAAGGTTTTCCCTGCCGCGGGACGCAGATTTTCCAGCGCCGCAATGGCCTCGGGCACATGTGCACCCTGCGGGAAACTCGTCAGATATTGTTGGTAGGCATCCGACGCATTTGAGGCTTTTGCCACGGCCCATGCTGCTTCATCCGCCGCTGTGGCTTTCAACCGGTCAATGCGGGACTGTGCCTCTGCCGCGTTTTTCCCAGCGGGAAATTTGGAGAGATAGCCTTCGTAAGACGGGACCGTATTCGCCTCGGCCGCCGCTTTCCAAGCCGCTGCTTCTTGTCGCGCGGCTTCTTCCGCATTTTTGCGGCGGGCCTCTTCCTCCGCCTTTATCTGCGCAATCCGTTCACGCGCTTCATTGGCGTGGAGGCCGTCGGGCCACGCCTCCAAATAATCCTCATAACCTTCAATCGTATCGCGTTCTTCAGCCACAGCCCAAGCTTTGCCGTCAAATTCATTGATGAGACGGATGGCGTCTTCCTTGTGCCGCCCATTCGGGAAAGCGGTCAGATAGGCGCGGTAGCCCTCCAACGTATCCGTTTCCAGCGCCTGCACCCACGCCTCGTCATCGGCGGATTTCGGGGCTTGGGGTTTTTCCTCAATCGGTTTCTCAACCCGCTCAATTACGGGAACATCCTCCGCAATGACAACTTTTGATGCCAGCCAAATCCCGCCCCCCGCGACGAGAAGTAGCGCGATAATACCGACGGCATATTTCAGCCAAGGCGCAGATTCTTCACGGACCGCAAATTCGTTGCGCTCATGTGGGGGCTGCCAATTGTCGTTATGATTAGTCATTTAGATTACTCGTTAATGCCTGATGGCGATACCCGTTCAGCAAATTCACAAGCTCTTCAATCGAATAAGAAAAACTGAATGGGATGAAATTATCGATATTGTTTTCGTCAGAACTCATATTTGAAACGTGCTTGTAAGAAATTTTTTCAATCTTGAAGACGCCTTTTTCTACAATCTGAAAGCTGGAAACTTCGGACCATTTTTCTTCGAAACTTGGAAACGCAGATTTAATCTCAAAACCTTTTTGATGAAGATAAAGTTTTGGTGGTCGCAAAAACATATAAAGAATATACGCAATTGCTGGAACAAACCCAACGATGAACGCAAGGCCTTTCGGATGTTCTAAAATTTCATTCAAAGAGAATTTGAAAAACATATAAACCGCTATTGAGATTAAGAAGATTAAGTAGAATCCCCAAAATTTTCTACTTCCAATTAATTCAATATCTTCAACCTTATCCTCCACCAGATAAGCCTTTACCTTTAGCATCCGGCCCATCGCCTAACCGCAAAATCAAATTGTCCAAACAATATTGCCCCGCCTCGTTCAATGCGCGTTCTTCCTTATTCTGGACGAGGCTTTGGATGAGCACGAGGACGGCCGACATGATGAGCGCCAACAAGGTCGTGGTGAAGGCCACACCCAATCGCGAGGTGACTTGATAGAGGAAATCATCCGCTTCCGCATTGGCAGGGACGCCCGCATATTGCAGGGCGAACATGATCCCCATAACTGTGCCGATAAAACCGAGGGACGGGATGAGCCATGTCAGGTAACGCAGCATTGAATAGCGCAAGTCGATTTCATGCATGTAAAGCTCGAGCGAGGAGTTCAGGACGGAGATCGCCTGATCCTCATTCCCGCTCATCCGGTATTGGTCGATGGTGCGGGAAATCATGCGCGGGAGGAACGCGTTGAGGCCGAAGCGACGTTCGGTAATGCCTGCCTTGATGCGTCCCAACACATCGGGGTCGAGTTGCCGCCCGTCGGTCGGGAGATAGCCGCGCTTGAGTTGGTTCTCCTCGTCACTCGCCGCGGACCAGCGCAAGAATAATTCGCCAAATCCGATAAAAAGCGCGACCCACATAATGTTCTGCACAGTGAAGGGCCAGAAGCTGGCATCCGCATCGAGCAGAATTTCCTGCAACGCCGGAGATGCCGCGACGCGGATAATGCCGATGGTGACAATCGCACCGACGATGGCGACGAGGAAGACGAAAAGTCTTTTCATTAAAGCATTCGGATTTTTCATAATCTTTCCTCAGATCCAACCTAATCACACACACCGGCACTGGTCGAGGCCAGGGCCATGAATTGACCATTATTTCTGTCCGCGAGCCGTTCCATAAATTCGACCGTCCCGCGATAGTCGAAATAATTTCCAACCACGACGGAATGGATTTCTTTACGCCCATTATTTCTGCGCGCAATTTCATCCGCGAGACGATTGGGCGAGAGACCGTTATTCGCATTTGGATTGGGCAGACCGTCACTGACGAGGAAGATCGCCTGCCCCGGCCCCGCCAGCATGTCGTCAAATGCGTCGAGCATGGAGGCCGAGCCGCCAAATTGGCGCGTCAGGCCGCGTGCAAAATCAATGGCGCCCGTTTTCGTGCCGCCCGTATTTATCTGGCGCAGACGGCCAGTCGCCGGCCATTGCCGGACTTGCGGACCGCGATCCGTTTGTTGGAAACCCACGACTTTGACGGCGTGATTATCCTGCAGGGAGAGAATAATCCGTTCGACGGCTTTATTCACGCTCGCCTCATGCCCGCCCATACAACGGCTCATATCTATCGCGACGACAACGTCATCTGCTGTTGTTTTCATGCCGAGAAAGCGAAAGCTGACCGTCGCGGGTTCAGGTGTTGGGCCGGGATCCTCGGCGACGGGTTCGGGGACGGGTGTGGCGGGCGGCGGCGTGGCGGCAGCTTGCTTTTCCAAGAGGTCCGATTGCGCGGCGCGGAGCCGTTCTAGAAGCTGCTGCGCGTCGGATTTTATATCGGACACATTTTGCCGTTTGGCCGAGCGCTTAATCTCCAGCGCCTTGCGCTTCTCTTCCGTCTCGACAGAGCTGTCCTGCGCTGCGCGGAGGAGTTCTGAAATTGCATTATCCGGCGTCTTTTCGCGCAGCTCATTCTGATAATAGGGTAGCAGAATAATCGCGAGCAGCGCAAAGGCCCCCATCGCGGCGGCGAAAAGGTCGATCGCCGACATGGAGAAAACTTCGATCGTGCGTTCGGATCTTCTTTTCATCGGGACCGTCCCACAAATTCACCGCGATTGCGATTGGCGAGTTCCTGCAGGAATATCGTCAGCGCTTTATCCGAGGTGTAATCGCCAATTGCGACGGTGTGGATTTCCACCCGTCCGCGATTTCGCGATGTGACATTCTGGACAATCCGTCCGGGCTGTCCGTCATCGGGTTGCCCGTCACTAATCAGAATGACCGCTTCTGGTTTCAGGTTCAGTGTTCGGATCAACGCATTTTGCGTCGGCGTCCCCCCGCCAAAATTAGACGGCATATTATCGACAAAGCGCCGCGCGCGGTCCAGCGTTACCGCGTCGGCGCGGACCAGTCTTTCATTATTCGGAAAACTGTCAAAGGTCGGCCCACCGCGATAGCCGATAATGGCGAAGCGATTATCCGGCTTCATCTGCGACAGGATTTCATTCAACGCCTGCACGACATTTTGACGATGGGCCTGCATGGACCCGGACATATCGACGAGGATGACGACATCGCGCTTATCCGTCGAGAGGCCCAGAATTGAGAACGGCACACCGCGGTTAATTGAACGCGGCGGTTCCGGCGGGTCAGGTTCCACGATGGGTTCGGGGTCCGGAACGGGTTCGGGCTGCGGCTGCGGGTCGGGAATTTCGACCTCTGCCATTTGCTTGAGGACCTCTTGTAATTTGGCCTCCGTTTCGCTCATCTGAGTCTCAGTCGTCAGATATTGTTTATTCAGCAGACGGATTTCAGACTGAATGGCGCGAATGGCGGAAAGGTCAGTTTGCTCGCTTTCGGCGGCGAAGCGGCGTTTGCGGACCTGCTCTTCCAGCTCCTCCATCGACACATCCGTGCCGCCCAATTTGTAATAGGGAAAGAGTACGAGCACGATCAGAATAAACGCCCCTAAAGCCGCCGCGAAGAGGTCGAGCGCCGATATAGAGAAAACAGCAATGGAGCGCCGCTTGGACCGCACGACTTATCCGCCACCGCCAAAGATTCGAATAAGGCGGTAGAGACGTTCCTGTTTGGCCTTTTCCAGCGCGGCCTCACTCATATCATTGGAAAGCCGCACGGAATCGCGCAGCACACCGCGATCCATCTCGCTATTGATCACATCATTGGACCGCTTCAGCCGCCCGTCGAGATCGTCCATGAACAGCGTTTCAAGCTCCGCAATTTCCGTTTCGAAAGACTGGAACTCGACGGCATCGCGTTGCGCAATCAGGGAGGAGGAATAGCCCGCGACGAGACCCGCCCATTGCGGGTCTTCATCCGCGCCAAGATCTGTCAAACTCTCGCTGAGGATCTGGCGCAGGAAGAGCGCATCTTCCGCAATCGCCGCATTGAAATCGGGATTGGTCAGCGTCGCATCAAAGGCGAGCAGGCTGTCCATCTGTCCTGTGATATAAATATCGCAAGCTTGCGCAAAATCGATCATATAATCCATGCTGGCCACGATGATTTCAGGTGCGGCCTGACGCAGGACGGGATTGGCGATATCTTCGATAACCGCCAAAACGGGCGTGCCGGATTCGACAGCGGGTTGACCGTAATGGTTCAGCAAAATCTGCGTGCCCTCATCCGCGCCGAAGGCTGTGTCTTGGACAAGTTTGAAAAACTGGTAGCGGGCCACGGCATCATCCGTTGGAAATTCCGCCATTTGCGTGATGCACATATCCTGATTAACCGCTGGAAGGGCGACGGGGGCAATGTCTTGCGCCGCTGCCAAAACAGGCAGGCTCAATGCGCCCAAACTTATAAGGGTTGCGCGAAACATCAGTTGATCGCGCCGCCTGTCGCGCCGTCAAAGGCCGAGGCAATTGGCTGATCGGATGGGCCGCGGTCCACGCCGCTTTCAAAACTGCGGACCTTATCCGCACGACCGGATTGGGAGACCCGCACTGTCCCGTCAGGTTGCCCGTCGGTAAAGCTGCCCTCGTAAGAAATTGACCCAATGGAGGAATGGCGGATCATCAGGCCCGGCCCATTCGCCAAACCGTTACGGGCATAGCCGTAATATTCCATCACCGTATCTGCATCTTCCAACACACCTGCACCGGTCCCATTGGCCAATCCGTTTTCACAGACGCCTAGCCATGTTCCACGTTTGACCCGGTCCGTTCCGAGATAGGCACATTGCGTCGCCACCGTTTCCAGCGAGCGTTGTTTCGACGTATAGAGCGACTGCAATTTGGCCTGCAAATCCTCATAACGGATGGCTGTGATGGTCTCGTTTGAATCGAGCAGGTCAATCGTCACGGTCGTTTGTTGTTCCAAGACGGGAACGATAGAATTTAGATAATTATTCCCGACCTGCTGCGACAATTGTGCTTTAGAGTAAGCTTCCGTTCCCGCAAAAATACCGCCCTGTATCGCAGCGGAGGACGCTGCACTGCGCGCGCGGTTGCGGCGCACACAGGCATCATATTCGCGCTGGGTGGTTTTATTGCGACAGTTTTCGCCACCGCTCGCAATCGCAGCTCCACCCAAGACACCGGCAATAGCCATCATGGTCGCGGCATTCTGTTGCCGCGCAATTTTACGACGCTTTTCCAGAACATCATATTCAGCAGAAATCATATCACGGACTTGCGCGCCCAATTCGCCGTTATGGATGCCATCGAAAATACGCAAGGATTGAACAGAGAGAAACTTACGTTGGGCCTCCAACAGACGGTCCGCATAAGCAGCGCGGGCTGCATAATCAGCCTCGTCACTGCCGACGAAAGTCAGCGCCGCGAGGCTGGGGTCAAACTCCGCGACATTGGCCGCCTTGCCCATCATAACAGCCTTGTCTGAGTCCAAACCGTTGATGAGCGCAATAATACGGCGAGCCATGGCGTCGGTATAAACATCGTCCAATGGATCAACGGTTCCGTCCGACGCGCCGTCCAAAAGATACATGTCCGAGCTCTGCAATTTAATTTTTTCGACTGGCAGCGACATAACAGAGTTAGTCTCTGACCGCACATCCAATCCCTGCGTCTCGACCCGCATGGGCGTGTCATTTGTGAGATAGGAAATGAAATCTAGTTCGGGGATGACCGGATCGAGATTTCCCGCCTGTAAAGCATTAATCGTTTCCAGCGCCGTTTCCTGCCCTTCCGCCGCAGCCCGCGACACGAGCGGCGCGGAGGCCATTAGTAATCCGTGTGTCG
Organism: Litorimonas sp. WD9-15; assembly: GCF_050271975.1. Taxonomy (NCBI): domain Bacteria; kingdom Pseudomonadati; phylum Pseudomonadota; class Alphaproteobacteria; order Maricaulales; family Robiginitomaculaceae; genus Litorimonas; species Litorimonas sp. WD9-15. Next base: position 800,900 of record NZ_CP189850.1, on the reverse strand, counting down.
GTGCGGCGGCCCGGTGGTCGGTGCGAACGGTCACCAAGGGTGTGACCAGGTCTCCAAACGTCAGCGGAACATTCCCCATCATCTTCTTGCTGTCCGGGAAACTATAGGTCGAAAAGTCGATAGAAGTAACAGCGGGTAATTCCTCGGCCTCCGTCATAGGCTCCGACGTAAGCTCCCCACCGGGACCCAGCGTAATAGCATGAGGCGAGAGTAGCACAGAATGTTCCGGTAAACGGGCAGCTAACTCCTTATAAAGAGACAACGCGAAATAATTGGATTTCACGACGGCGCTATCCGCAATTGCGACCGTTTCAATCGTGTTGGTGACGCCCCGTCCCGTCGCCCCACCAATCGCGCGGCGGGCATAGGCGCGGTGGTAATCATCGCGGGCATCCTCTGTGACAATCGCCGGATAGCGGATGACGGTCAGAACGCTGCCCTCTGGGACTTCCCCGCGGAGTGTCTCGACGGGGGCGGATTGTGTGACGACAGACGCTTTGACGCCTTGCGCCGTCGAGGCACAACCTGTCGCGAGAAGCCCTAAGCTCAGTAAGGAGGAGGCTAAAAGAATGCGTTTCATCATGCGACAGCCCTACAAAATGACAGATTAACCTTTGCTGAAGGAAAATCGGGGCTCGCGCAAGTCACAGGCGCTTGACGTTAACGCCCTTTAATCACGGAGCTTTCGCTTCCAACGAAAACGCGTGGAGCTTTGCAACCTCTTCCGCGACCGCGTCCATGACTGCACGATGCTTTGCCAATGTGTTCATCCCGGCAAAAGCTGCGCTCGTGATGATGACGTGAACATGTGTCTCCGCGGCTCGCTCCATGTCGGGAAAACTGGCTGCATGTTCCGCCGCGCCGCCATGTCCGGCATGTAAATGCGACTGATCCTGCACCTCCAACTGCGACGGAGTGAACATCTGCTCCAGTTTTTCCTTGATTGAGTCTACCAATATGCCCATCTTGCGCGGTCCCTGTTCCTAAATCATCCGTGACGAAGACCTTACTTATGCCCTCCAACTTTGAATACAAACCCAAAGGCATCGATATTCGAGCCTCCCGGTCAAAGAAAAAAAAGAAACCTGACGAATTGCCCTGCGAATGGGCGGGTTGTGTCAGCATGGGCGGCTGTAAAGCTCCCAAGTCTCCGGACCGTTTGCGCGATTATTTCAATTTCTGCCAGCAACATGCACGGGAATATAATAAGAACTGGAACTTCTTCTCCGGCAAGACGGATGAGGAAATTCAGGAATGGCAAATCGGTGCGCGACACGGTCACCGTCCGACCTGGGATGTCCGCAAGAACACAGCCGAGCGCGCACAAGCGCAAAAGAAGCGCCGCGCGGGCAGTACATCCTCGACATCGGAAGGATATAATATCTTTGGCGACGGGAAAGAGGAACAAATCGCCGCGCCAGCGCGTCGTCTCTCCTCGCTACAGATGAAAGCGCTCAACGATCTTGGCCTAGACGATACGGCTACAAAATCCGAGGTTCGCAAACGCTACACGCAACTTGTCAAACAACTCCATCCCGATGCGAACCAAGGCAAACGGAATACGGAAGACAGCTTCCAACGCGTCGTCGCCGCCATGAAAGTTCTGAAAACCACAAATTTAGGGTAAACATGAGCCGTCAACTCGGGCGCTACCTCACGGCAGGTTTGGGCACAGTCGCCCTTTATGTGGGTGGCGTCTGGTTTGGGACAGAAATACTGCATTTGCCAGTCCGTCCCACAAATGTGGTGCTGTACATCGCGGCGACAGCCCTTTCTTTCGCCCTAAACTATAAATGGGTCTTTGCGTCCAAAACCTCCGCAGGGCGCTCCCTCTTTTTATTTCTCTTACTGCAAGCTTTTGGGGTGTTGTTGAACATTATATGGGTCGAGGCGGGATTACGGCTCACACATCTCTACCCGTGGATTATCGCGGCCACTTATTTTGCCATCTGGCCCTTTCTGTCATTTGCCGTTCAGAAGCGATATATCTTCAATCGGTGAGCTTGGATTCACCGTAGCCAAGGGGTAGACATGCCTCGAATAGTATTTCCGGAAAGACTGTAAAATGACCGACGATAAATTTCCCCTGTTCGCGCCGGACACGACCGTTTCCGCCCGTGAAACTTTCGGCGTGGATTTCGACATGGAGATTCCGGCCTTTTCCAAACGCAGTGAATATGTGCCGGAGATTGACGAGGCTTACCGTTTCGACTCCAGGACCACGCAAGCGATCTGCGCGGGCTTTGCATTTGACCGCCGCGTCATGGTGCAGGGCTATCACGGGACGGGGAAATCCACACATATCGAACAGGTCGCCGCGCGGCTGAACTGGCCGATGGTGCGGATCAATCTGGACTCTCACGTTAGCCGGATCGACCTGATCGGCAAGGACGCGATTGTCCTGAAAAACGGGAAACAGATCACGGAGTTTCGTGAAGGCCTGCTGCCCTGGGCACTGCAACATCCCGTCGCACTCACATTCGACGAATATGATGCAGGTCGTCCTGACGTCATGTTCGTGATCCAGCGCGTCCTCGAAGCGCAAGGCCGCCTGACCCTGCTCGACCAGAATAAAGTCATCACACCGCATTCCGCGTTCCGCATTTTTGCGACGACGAACACAGTCGGCCTCGGCGATACGTCCGGCCTCTATCACGGCACGCAGCAGATCAACCAGGGGCAGATGGACCGCTGGTCAATCGTCTGTCAGCTCAACTATCTCGCCCATGACGAAGAAGAGAAAATCGTCCTCGCAAAATCCCCCGCCTACGACACACCCGAAGGCCGGGACATCCTCGCCTCTATGGTGCGTGTCGCAGACATGACACGGAACAGCTTCATCGCCGGCGATATCTCCACGGTCATGTCCCCGCGAACGGTCATGAACTGGGCCGAAAACGCCCGCATATTCGACGGCAATATCGCGCAGGCCTTCAGACTCACATTCCTGAATAAATGCGACGAGCTAGAACGCCCGATTATCTCGGAGTTCTACCAGCGAGCCTTTGGCAGCGAGTTGGAGGAGAGCGCGGTTACCGTGATGGTCGCGTAGTGGGCGTAATTGATACGAAGTATCAATTACAACGGAGCGCCTTCATTGCTGGCGATGAAGTATATTAAACAATAGTTGGGGGACTATCATGGCGAAACATCAATGTCTGAGTTGCGGTGAACGTTTTGAGGGGCCGGAGTTTTTCAGCTACCTTCTAAAACTGCGGAGCAAGACCGTTCTGTGCCTTCGCTGCCAAACAGATAATTATATCGTCCCGCAACGCAACGTGGCCTATTTCATTTTTCTGCTCATCTCAATTCTGATTGGACTGATCATATTCGCCATTCCAAATCTCGGATTTGCAGCTGCGACCTATAGTCCTTCGACGGAAACTTACCGGGTTAGTTTTCTGGCTCTCATCGGGGGCGCTGCCCTCGGTCTGGCTGCGGCAAGGCTCGTCATGAATGTTTTAACTGGATGTTTGGAAAAGTCTCACAGGATCGTAAGTATAAATCCGCGAGTGATTATGAGGGCTGACCACCCAAACCTGTCGGCGACCCTACTTTACCAATGTTGTATTCGGATAGGCCGCCTGCCAGCCGAACCAGAAGGCGCGGTGATAGGGGAGTCTTTTTAATTCGCGGCCATCCTCTGCGGTGAGGCGGGCTTCCGAAATTTTCCATGTGCCGCCATTTTTATCCGCGGCGACCCGTCCGTCAGACGTCACAATCTCGACCGTGCCCGGGTCATAGACGCGGTTCGCCCCGGTCTCATCCGTCAATATGACGAAACGCTGCGTGCCGAGTGTTCCGGCATAGACGGGGTTATTATTTAAATAATCCGTATCGATTGCAATGCTGCCGGGTTGTCCCTTGAATCGCAGGGCAAGTACTTCCTGTTTATTGGCAAGACGCGAATCCTGAAACGGCGTATTAAACATAAGGGCATCCGTCGCGAAATAATCATGATAGGCGACCCCTTCGTCATAGTTGCGACGATGCCCCGTTTTCAGCGATAGAACCTGCGTTTGTGGATGGAGCGATTTCCATTTCCCCCAGGTCGTGGTGACAACACTGCGATGGTTCAGTGCGATATCTTTTCCCGTCAACGGGCCGACCACTGGTTCACCCTTAATTGTATTCCACAGACTCTGAGTCGCTTGATCATACATTAATTTGTTCGAGCGCAGTAAAAAGCCGGACGTACCCAGATCATAATCTGTTCCGTTCAGCGTCGTATCATAGAGAATGACTGTCCCGCAAAGTGTGCAATAAACGCCCGCAACATCGACGCCGCCAACCGTGTCCGTAAACATCTCATGCCACGCCAATATACGTTTGGGGTAGGCACGAAAATCGCCATTGACCTCTATCCCGAAGACGACATCTTCATCATCCAGATAATCTGCATCTAAAGCTTTTAACATTTTAGGATTGCGCAGAGGCGGGATGCCGTCCTGTCTTACGCCGCCCCACCGGACTTCATCCAAGCGGATTGTAGATGTTTCGCCGCGATCTCTGAAATATTTACCGAAACGCGGATCAATGCGTTCATAAAACTCAGCTTTGAACGCATCATATCCCGGCGGATTGAGCGCGGGTTCATTCCACATCCAGCGGAACCAATCATTCATATTCGTGCCGAAATCCTGTCCGGTTTCATGGCGCAATTCATTCAGGAGGTGTTTCCGGATTGTAGGGTCATAAACGAAGTTGAAGACTTCCAAGGTCGGTGCAACCCACGTCGCATCAAAGCGGGCAGATATCTGATTCCGGATTTCAGGGTCTCCAAACGCGGCGGAACGGTCTAAAAGTGCGAGTAATAATGCGCGGTCCAGAGCGTCAAAAGATGCGGCATTCGACACGGGATTGACAGGGGCTGCCGCACTGGCCGTCGCCGCAGATATGGCAGTATTGGTTTGCGCATTCGCATTCACAAAGACTATGGAAAGCAGAGCGCCGGCTGCGAGAGCCGTGGTCAGGAGGATAGAGTTTTTCATAGCCCATTATCTGCACAAAGCACTGCGTTAGGGAACTCACGAAGCCAGACATGACAGTCACGTCACCGTCAGGGCTGTGTTATTAATCTACTCACTCTTCCGTGCGCATCTGCGCGGTTTATATCTCGTATAAACCTGTTTATGCTGTCCCAGCAGTTCACTCACAACATCATAGCTATCCCCATTGACCGCCACACCCCTCGATAATTTCAAACGCGCCCTCTCCGCCTCGACCAAGGCCATCTCCGGTGAGCCTGAGCTGGACGTGTCTTTTGGCGGGGATGTGGCGGGGATTGTGCGGGATCAGGTCATGCTGCCCTCGCTGCCACCCAAACCAAAACCCGAATTAATTGCGAAGGCACGCGGCGAAGCCGATGGTCTGGCCCTCCGCCTCGCCCTGCATGACAAAGATGTCCATGCGGGCAATCAACCGCAATCGGGTCCCGCGCGGCAGGTGTTCGAAGCGATGGAACAGGCGCGGGTTGAAGCGCTGGGCGGGAAGCATCTCTCCGGTCTCGGTGATAACCTGATGGCGGCACTGTCGGCGCGGGCGAAGAAGCGCGGCTTTGACAAGGCCGATATCGCGATGGACGACACCTCCTTTGCCGAGGCGGTCGGCCTCTATGCGCGTGAAAAATTGACGGGCCGCGAATTGCCCGCGACGACCAACGGCATCATGGCCGCCTGGCGGGACGAGATCGAGATGAAGGCGGCAGGGCGCATGGATGACCTTGCGAGTGTGCTGGACGACCAACATGCGTTTGGTCAATTCGTGCAGGACCTCATCGCGGATTTCGACCTCGGGGATGAACGGGCCAATTCAGAGGAAGAGGACGAGCAGGACGACGAGTCCAAGGAGAACGAACAAGAGCAGGATAATAACGAAACGCCGGATTCCGAACAAGAAGACGAGCCCGGTCAAACCGAAGTCTCCGATGCTGATGCGATGGAAGACCAGGACTCTGATCCACAGGATATGGTCGATGCCGAAAATATTGACGGCGAGCAGGACGATGCCGAACAGTCCCCCGACGCCAATCCGCAACGCCCGCAACCGACCAATCTGCCCGACCCCTACACCGTCTACACGACGAACCATGATGAGGTCATCAAGGCGGAAGAGCTCTGTGAAGTCGAAGAGTTGGAACGTCTGCGCGGCTATCTGGACGGCCATATGCAGGGCCTAAGCGGGGCGATTTCCCGCCTCGCCAATCGTCTGCAACGCCGCCTCCTCGCGCAGCAACAACGCTCTTGGACCTTTGATCTGGAAGAAGGCATGCTCGACACCGCGCGCCTGACCCGTGTGATTATTGATCCAATGAGCGCCCTGACCTTCAAGGAAGAAAAGGAAACCGATTTCCGCGATACGGTCGTGACGATCCTGATAGATAATTCCGGCTCTATGCGCGGACGCCCCATCATGGTCGCTGCCGTCACCGCCGATATTATGGCGCGGACATTGGAACGCTGCGGCGTCAAAGCCGAAATTCTCGGCTTCACGACCCGCGCCTGGAAGGGCGGCAAGAGTTTTCAGGATTGGATGGCGGCGGGTAAACCGCCCCGCCCGGGCCGCCTGAACGACCTCCGCCATATCGTCTATAAGGCCGCAGACATGCCGTGGCGTCGCGCGAAACGAAATCTTGGCCTGATGATGCGTGAAGGTCTGTTGAAGGAAAATATTGACGGCGAAGCGCTCGACTGGGCTTACCGCCGCCTGATGTCTCGCCCCGAACAGAGACGCATCCTGATGGTCATTTCCGACGGCGCCCCCGTGGATGACGCGACGCAGAGCCAGAATAAATCCGGCCTGTTGGAAAACCACCTCCGCATGATGATCGATAAAATCGAGAACCGAAGCGAAGTCGAACTCGTCGCCATCGGCATCGGCCATGACGTGACCCGCTGGTATAAAAAAGCGATCACGATTTTGGATGTGGAGCAGCTCGGTGGGGCGATGACGGAGAAGCTGGCGGAATTGTTTGATGAACGGCCGAGACGGTAAAATGGCTAGAACAAAATCATATGGCAGTGTGGCAGATTGGGTTGCAGCAGAATACACAGTCTCCACAAGTAAAATAAAAAACCTAAGCGTCGACACGCTGGCTTTTACGGGAATGATTGTCAGCTCTGTACATCCTCGCAGTCCCGCCAGCCATTTGGGGATTCAGGTTGATGATATTCTCTATGAAATAAATGGCGGTATCTTTGACGAAGACGATTTGGACAAAACTTTCACACCGCGACTACTCGGACGCGCTCATAAGTTTAGTTTTTTTAGACCATCCACCCACGAAATTTTCAAAGTTAAAGGCGCCCAATTTCCCTACGGCCTTCGTTTAAAAAACAGCTTGCAAAGTTTCATCGCCATCCTCCGAAATGGTGACCCTGACCCATCAGAGGTCGCAACCTTCTGGGAGGCCGGAGACCGTCAAGCCCTCGCCGATTTGTGGATTCCCTTTGAGGCCTATCTGATACGATTACGCGATTTGAATGGAAATCCATTTGACGGACCGCTCCCACAAACAATTTCTCCCAAATCACCTCTCCCACCACCAGAAAATATTTGGCCAGGTTTCTTTGGATGGTTGGCTCTTTGCGCGGCAGAAGCCGGTCAAATGGAACGCGCGTCTTACGTTCAAGCGCAAGTCGATGCACATTTTGAGCAAACAGGTGATAGCGGCATGATGAACGCATTCGCGGCGATGGAAGATACACGCGCTTTATTAGCAGAAGCCCGCTTTAATCCCAACATGGCCATCACGTATATTGAGCGCGGGATAGAGATGGCGCCGGATGTGAAAGAATTATATCGTCGTTTATCCGCACTGACGAATACAGATGTCACACCACCCCCTTCATCCTTTCTGGATATGCAGCCAAGTTATGATCTTCCACGCGTTGATCCAGCAGGACGTTTCAAGCAAGAGTCTGGACGCGTATCGCTAAGTGAGCAGGTTGCAGCACTCTCCCAAGGTCAATTTATACTTTTGGTCCTCATGTCCGCCTACCGAACGAACGGTCCGTATGTCGAAGGTTTCAACAGAGCTCTCATTCCTTTGTTGCGCCTAGAAGCCTTCCAAGAAGTCCATATTGTAACAGCTTGGGACTCCAGTCGATCCCGAGACCTCCCGCTTCCAATTATGGAGCCTGCACTGCAGAAAGGAGGCATAAAAGTGAGTCTTCTGCATGATGTCGAAGACAAACTTGCACAAGCTTTAGATATTACCTCCGCTCCAACTAATTTAATTATTGATCATCGCGGTGTCGTAATTGCAGAGGGGTGGTTGGGTGAAGATAATGTTTTGTGGGACGCCCTAAACGCTTAAAAACCCTCATTTTAAGACGGCGCTTTTAAAGTCCCGACGCGACAACCAAACCCCCACGCACAGAATCTGTCCGAATCCTGAAGATCTGCGCCCTGCCGCGTGGCAAAGGCGTGGAACCTGCACCTGTGCATATGATTTCCGGGGACGGACGACGGAAACTGGATATGAGAGAGCATACATCGACTTTCCCCTTGATGTGGAGACCCTATCGACCCGGTGGCTTTCGAGCGCCGGGTCTTTTTTTGGATAAGTCGGCGGGTGGAGAAAGCCTTATATTGTCATCTCGCACTTGATGCGGGGTCACGTAGGCATTTGATTATCAATCAAATGACAAGGAACCGAAAGGCAAAGCCTTTCGGCGCTACACTGTAATTGACGCTCAGGGTCAATTACGGGCGTTTCGCGCCCCCTCACCCCACAGCCGCCAATTGTTTGCAAGCAAACAAAAGGCGGCATGATCCTCTCCCTATGTTGTTTTTTCAAAACAACGAGGAGAGGAAATAATGACGCTTAAAAAGATAATCCTCGGTTATGACGTTTTTGAAGGTGTGGATTGAGTTATAAAATTCTCAACTTTCCTCGTCTCTCAGACCCGCTATAAACGGGGATTGGGATTTATTTCAAAAACTGCGTCCACACCCCCTGAGAGTTGTGCAATTTTAAAGCTGTCTTCTTTCAACGGGCGACCAAGCGATCGTTGGCTTGTTCGGAAAGAAGCGGTGCTTGTCATTGGAGCGGAAGGGTTAACGTCCTCGAGCTTGGGTGGCCTATCGAGAGCTGATCGTTCCCCGACTGAATGGTTCGGCCGTTAGTGCGAAAAGGCATCGCCGCGTGGGCCCGTTGGGGTTCGAAAACTTAGCTTTAACCCTGGTTTGCGACCAGAACCCTGAATACCCACGCGGACATCCCGTTTTTTTTGAGATTAAAAACGAAACAAACGGACATAACTAAGAGATACAGGAACTCAACAGTTCCGAGGCGCGGAACGCCCGCAATCAATTCTGTGAGTCGATTGCAGTGTCGCGCCGAAGGGCTTTGCCCTTCGGTTCCTCGATATTTGATTATCAATCAAATATCTTCGTCACGCATCAAGTGCGGGGTGACAACATGAAGTTATACCCTCAATCCGAACGTGCGGTCATGCCGCCGTCGAGCACGATCGTATGCCCGCAAGTCCACGCGCCTGCGCGGGAGCAGAGATAGAGCGCCGTTCCGGCGATATCTTCCGGCTGCCCCATACGGGCGCGAGGTATCTTGGACACAACCATTTTATTCACGGCCTCATCCTCGGTCAGGCTTTTCGTCATATCGGATGGAAAGAAGCCGGGCGCAATTCCGTTCACATTGATGTTTCGACCCGCCAGATCCGTCGCGAGATGTCGGGTGAGATGCGCGCAGGCCGCCTTGCTGGCGGAGTAAGAATAGCTCGGCAATCCCGGGTTGGAGAGACCGTGAATGGAGGAAATCAGGATGACACGGGACGGATCAGTATCTGTCCCTTTGGACAGGAGCGGCAGGCATTTCTGTGTCATGAAGAACATGGATTTCACATTGATATCCATGACTTTATCCCAGCCATTTTCAGGGAAAATATCAATCGGCGCGACCCAGTTTGCGCCCGCATTATTAATCAGGATATCGATGTGATCTTCTTGTTCAGAGAGCGCTTTCACGAAAGCTTCAATCCCTTCGACAGAGGACATATCCCCCGGAATGGCAACGCACTCGCCGTAAGCGGACAGCTCTTCGGCTTTTTTCATCAGCCGCTCAACCTTGCGCGCGGTGATGTAAACTTTGGCACCGCCTTCGAGGAGGCCCTGTGCCATCATCGCGCCAATCCCGCTGGACCCACCTGTCACGACGGCCACTTTACCCTCTACTGAAAATAAGTTCTTCATGTCGTCTCTCCCTCATTCTGTTCAATTTTATCAAAGACTGTTTTGGCCAGCGTTGCAAAGATATCTGCAATCTCGCCGTCATTTTTCGCAACGGGCTCGCCCGCATCACCGCTGGCGCGGATATCCATGTGGAGCGGGGCCGCGCCGAGATAGGGCACGTCCATCGCTTCCGCGTCACGCTTTGCACCGCCTGTACCAAAAATATGATGCGCACTGCCGCAGGTCGGGCAAGTAAAAACAGCCATGTTTTCAATCAGGCCGAGGACCGGAATATCGACCTTGCGGAACATGGCCACGCCTTTGCGCGCATCCAGCAGGGCAAGGTCTTGCGGCGTCGAAATAATGATCGCGCCCGCGGGTTTGATGTCTTGTGCGAGGCCCAATTGCGCGTCCCCCGTACCGGGCGGCATATCGATGAGGAGGAGGTCCAACTCGCCCCAATCCACATCCCAGAGCATACGCGACATCGCGCCCTGCACCATCGGCCCGCGCCACACGATGGGGTCGTCATTGGGCGTCAAATATCCGATGGACATGGTTTTCAATCCGTGCGCCTCGACCGGTACGATGATTTTTCGCGCGCCCACGGGAATGGCGCGTGCGAGTGTGCCGGAAGTCCCCATCAACATGGGCAGGCTGGGCCCGTGAATATCGGCATCCAGCAGCCCGACTTTCATCCCGGTCTTCGCCAGCGCCACGGCAAGATTGGCCGCCAGTGTCGATTTGCCGACGCCGCCCTTGGCCGAGGAAATCGCGATGACCCGTTTTACATCCGCATCGCCCTGAACACCGTCGGGACGTTTGGGCTGGTGCGGATTTCCGCGTTTGCGCGCGCCGCCGATCTGCGGCCCTTGTTTATGGGCCGAGAGAATGACGCGGGCTTTATTCACACCGTCCAGTGTTTCGAGGGCCTCTTGCGCTTGCGTGCGGATAGGGAAGAAGGCGTCTGCATCCGGCGGCGAAATTTGCAACACTGCCTGCAAAGTGCCGTCTACCAGTTCAAGCGACGCCAACCGCCCTGCCGAGATAATGTCGCCCGATTTAATCGGATCAGAGATTTCTCCCAGCGCTTTGAGCGCTTTGTCTTCGGAATAGGTCATGACTTAACTCCCGTTTCCGCAGGCCAGAGAGATTTTTCCCTCTGCCGAAATGCGGAGAGGTGGTTGTACATCTTGTCTGTTTTTAGTCTCGAAACTCACCAGAATATTGCCGTTCTGCGCCAGAGAGACGGCGCGTGGATCATTCGGCAATTCGACAACGCGTCGGACATCAAAATTATCACCCGTTATTTTCAATTGATAGAGGTCTTGCCGCGCCCCCATATGACCTGCCGTGTCGACAATCCAGAATGTGTCGGCGCGTTCGCCCAAACGCAGCGGGCGGTCCGGCAGAATGGCAAAGGGCGAGCGGAAATTTCCAACTCTGCGGCCTTCGCCCGTTTGGTTATCGAAATAGACGAGCGCTCCATTCTGCGCGCCTTGATAATAAGACGCCAACCATCCGGATTTAGTCGGGTGGGCGGCGTTGAGTGTCTTTCGCGTCACGCGCTTCACCCAGTCATCCGTCGTGTTGACGGGTGCTTCGTCAAAGAACGGCATTTGCGCGACGAGATCTTGGATGTCGAAAGTGTTCAATTGGCATCTTTCGGCAGATTGGAGCGCTACACGTCTTTTCTGTATAAAGGCCTGAGTCCCATCTTCGAACTTTCCGTCCCGTGCGAAGCGGGCGGCGACGGCAATATCGACGAGCGGATGGTTTTCCAATTGCTGAAGCACTGGCAGAAATTTCGGGCGGGTTTGCGCGGCCTTTATACCCGTCAGAAGCAAAGATATGTCACTGGATGTCAGAGCATCCTGAATGGCAAAATCTTCCAGAGGCGTTCCCAAAACGGCTCTCAAAAGACTGGCACGATCTGCAAGATTATTCAGCTTTGCATAGCGCCAAATCCGGTCAATCGCGGGTTGGGTGACGGGGTTATTTATGCCGTCCAGAACGCGGGCATAGGCCGTCACATCAGCAGCGCGTTCCGTCAGCAAAAGGGTCAAGGCCTCCAGCCTTGCGGGTGTCATCTGTGGCAGGGGCGGCGATGTCGACTGGGATTTATTTCTTGCGGCCATGATCTTGAACCACCCATCCAAAGCAACCGCGCGAGCTGGCGGCGGAATTTCAGGGTCACCGGAAAGCTCCACCGCGAATTTTCCGTAAAATCCGTCGGTTCGGCTTTCATGGCGGGCGGCCAGCAATCCGGCCAAATTATTTATCTGCCGCGGCGTCTCCACAGACCGCATGGCCCGCATCAGGGACGCGAACGCGTTAGACGGATTCTCCCGATAGAGCGCGTCATAGGCTGCGGACACAACCGTCGTATTGAAGCCGGTCAGGAGCAGTTTCTCAAACGCCGCTTCATGGCCCGCAGCGGGGATTTTGGACAGCAGCGCTACGTGAAACGCACTGGGAGAATTCGACATATCTTTCAGAATAATCGAAATCTGCTCGCCAGAAAAAGGCGCCTGCATAACTGTCTCATCCATCCGGAAAAGGCGACGGCTAAAGTTCCGCACCGCCTCATCCGGATGGGTCAGGCCCGTAACCCAGCGGTTCCGGTTGGCGAGCGTCATGTCCCGCAGGAGCGGCGTGACGAGCGCCGCCTTCGGACCCGCCCAGAGCGTATCAATGACCCGCGCCTCTTCCGCCGCCAATGGCCCCGTTCGGGACAGCAGAAGCGCCATTTCCGATCTCGCCTCGTCGCGGGTCAGTCCACTCAACAGCGCGCGTCGGCCTTTGTCGCCAAAGCGCTGAAATTCCTGCGTCAGCACATCATAGTCAAACTCGCTCGCGTCATGTCGGGTAACGATATCCATACAGTGACGCAGCGAGGCACAGACTGTCTGCTCCGCCCGCGTCAGAGACTGCGCGAGAGCGGGCATAGCGGCGGTCAGCAGGACTGACATCGCAATGAAAGAGGAGGACAACAGTTTCATAATCACAGCGCATAGGCCATCCCCCGAAGGGCGACAAGCGGACAGGTGTAGCCGAGCGATTGTTCAGATTTGAGGGTCCCAAAAAGAGGTGCGGATTAGGGCTTGCATGCCCCCACACCCTTGCGTATATCGCCGTTTCCCGAACGTCGAAGATTACTCTTCGAAACTTTACGTTCACGATTTGGAACGGGCGATTAGCTCAGCGGGAGAGCACTACATTGACATTGTAGGGGTCACTGGTTCAATCCCAGTATCGCCCACCATCCTGACCTACATTTAGTTTAACGATAACAACACGTTAGGCTAAATGCCCATATTTTTCAAGTTCTTACTGAAGTCCATCCTTAAAACTTAAGTGCTATGTAAGTGCAAAGTGGCCAATTTCAGTGCTTAGTTTCGCATCTAAACGGCCTTCTCGATCTCTTCAGCTTCCCATTGCTTGTATGTCTTCTTTGTGCCTTTGAGCTTCCACTCTGTCTGGCCATTTGATGGACGGCCAAATATAATTGCAGCTGAAGCGCTGGGACTGGCAAAGGCATAGTCACTTTGAAAAACTCTAACTTTTCCTTCTAGCTTCATCACGCCGCTATCCACCAATTTTTCGAAGAGCTTTGAATAACCATGCTTTCTATCGCTTTGCCACTCTGAACGCGCTTCAGAACCTTCTTGTACTATAAACTCACCATTCTTTAAAACGGCTTCAGCGCGTAAACCTATGCGGGTTGAATGAACCTCAAAGACGGTTTCGGCTTCGTCTTTATGACTGGAGCTAGATCGATCTTTCTTAGGGCGGGTTTTTTGTAAGAATGAGTCAATTCCAATAGCAGGCATAACCATCAAGATATTTTGAAGGAATGACTCCATGTTTGCTTGAGCAGCTTCTGACAAAGAAGGCTTTGTTGGAGCATTCCCATTATCAACAATTGATTGACCAACTTTATTGGCCTCTTCTACTAAGCGAGACTCCAAATATTTGACGTGAGCTTTATTTAGGTTGTTAGCGGCCGAAGTAATCAAGATGGCTTTGGTCCACCAATCTTTGTTGGTGTCGTGGCTCTTTATGCGCTGGGATATATCCTCGCCTTCACCCACATAGAGCTTTGCCCCGTCTTCAGTTTCACCAATCAATACATATACACCCGTATACATTGACGCTGGTCTTTTGAGAGCTTCGCCAATTTGCGTGCGAGGGGCGGCAAGAATGTGACCCGTCCAGACAAACACTTCCGCTGTTAGCATTCCATCAGGCCGGCCATTGATAAAGAATAGCTCAAGTGAGCGACCGTGGTTTTTATAGTCCATTACTCATGTCCAACTTGGTAGGAAACTCTCAACGAAGGGTACCACATAAAACGTGTGACTGGGACTGTAAAAACGCTGAACCGTCTTAAACAGGTTTCGTGAAGGTTTTAGAAAAAAGTACTACTTCCTTACAGGTTGGGACCATACTACGCTCTGAATCCCCATTGGTACTCAATGGCAACTTCGGGAGCTAAATCGAGAGTGAACTCCATGGGTAAAATTTATAAGTACTTTTCTCATGAAATGTTAGAGATAGTTTTTGCGCGCGATGAATATTGCGGAATAAAGTGCTCTTTTCCTAAAGACTACAACGACCCATTCGAACTCTTTCTTTCAATCGATCTGTCGGTCGATTCCAACTTGTTGGCATTTTATAATGATGTCGTGCAGGACATTCCCCAATTACCCACCACTTGTTTTTCTCGTTCACCAATTGTGACGCCCATGTGGGCGCACTATGCTGACAATCACACGGGGTTCGTCTTAGAATTTGATACAGAAGCTCTAAAAGATTGGAGTTCAGAATTTAGGCTGGAAGATGTTATTTACCAAGAAGCCGCCAATGACAAACTAAATGGTTTGTTAGAATTGGCTGCCGGAACTAAGAAACCACGGCACAGTTATTTTCTGTTAAATGCGGCCATTCATACCGCATACTTCACAAAACTAAAAGAATGGAGCTACGAACGCGAGACTAGATTGGTAGCAGACCCAGAGGCAATAGAAACAATTGGAGGGCATCAAATACTTTTCATTCCGACAGATTTGATAACCGCAATTATCGTGGGGCCAAAATTCCCCACTGGCAAATTAGAGCACTCTAGCACCGTGGCTAGAGAAATAGGCGCAGAATGGTATCAGCTTAATATTGGGAAAAGCTCAATCACCCCTTACCTGAAGTGTGCTAATAACGACTCTTTTGTTTTTTCTGACGGATCAATTGAAAACTCTCCTCATTTTTGTTCCGAATGCGAAGAGCCTATTGATGATCGAATGGAACTATGCCCTTGGTGCAGAATTACAGATGAAGAAAACCATGAGGCGAGCCAAACTAACCCGTTTAGAATTCTTGATGCGCATGATTTGCTAGACGAATATTTTGCTAATGCAGATAAGGTCGGAAAGTAATACAAGATTGAGAAATCGTCATACCCTTCAAAATAGGCCCTAAAAAACGCGCTAGAAATATTACAACTTCACAGTTCAGCCATATCTGAGTTTGAGCATTTCAATGTCGAGCATTTTGAGGTCGACACTGGCTTCGATTTGATCGCGGTATTCTGCGCGGATTTCTTTGGCGATTTTCACGTTTCCATTTTTGGGAGAGATAGTGATTAGGTCAAGATCGAAGAGGCGGTGGATATCACGCCTGATTAAAATGCCGTTTCGTGTTTCATCGCTTCCATCTTCTGCGACTGGCAGGATATGAGCGGCTTCCATAGCTTCTTCCACTCGGCATCCTGTCAGGAAACATCGGCCTTTGAATTTCTTGATGACACGTCGTCTGAAGTCAGCCTGATTTGGTCGTACGAGAACGTCATAGTATTTTCGTTTCCGTGCTCTTGGCTTAATTTTCGGTTCTTGCTTCGACTTGCTACGTTCATGTCGAACTTTGAAACCTAGTTTTTCTAATGCCCTCGCATAAGCGATCGAATTATAATCATGCCAGCCTTTGTAGTTCTTGGCATAGGCTGTCCGTGCGATTAGTTTCATTGGCATGAGGCCATGCTTGGTTTCCAGAAAATATGACCGAGACGAAGAGACCTTGCCAAGGTCTAAGAAATCAGAAGCTCGCTCGCTATATTTAGTCTTTCCGAGTTTGAGGAATTCGGCCATCTCCAACTCGATGGATTCTTCAGACAAATAATATAAGATTTTTTCTTGGTAAGTCACCTCAATCACCAACTGTAATTTGACCACTCATTAGCATAGGTAAAAGCCAATCACGGAGTTTAGAGAGCTTTTGGTTTTCTAGAAGGTTATCATTTCTTTTCTCGAAACTTGGATTAATAATACGGTTGTAAGATTCAAGAACATTCGCCTTTGGGAGGCATATTTTTATTGGAGCTAGATTAGTCCTAGTTATTTGCGGTTGCGCAGAACCTGTAATAGCGGAGTCAAGGTTTGCCCAAGTAAGACTATTTGTAATGAAATCTATATTCAGATCTTTATTAAATGGTTGAACGACCATTGCATTACCTGTGATCCACGAGCAAGGCAGGGTAACATTTAAAGTGCCGCAAGAAGCTCCTCTGCAAGTCACAGTCACAACACTATCTTTGTGATTGTACTGATCATATCGTCCAACAATACCGTTAGCCCCGTAAACTAAGTACTTTCCATCACGCACCATATCTTTCCCAGATATGGTTTTGGGCTGATATAGTTTGCACAAATCACCTAAGTCCTTACCCGACCAACCTGATGGGATTTCACGACCTAATTTATCATCATATACCAATTCCCCACCGCATGTTTTATAGGGTCTGCCGTTTTCATCTGGGAAGTCAAACTGGACAAACCAATAGTCGTATATGGTCTTCGCCAAGGTTTCTAGTTCGGAGTTAATTGTATTATTCAGAGAAATTTTTTGGGATATAAGATGAAGCAAATCTCCAATTTTTACCTGTTCCGTATACTCAGGTAAAAGTAGGTCGAGATAAGAAAAAATATCTTCGTTCAAACTAGCCCGCAATGTGAGTACAGCGTTATTCGTCATTGTCTTTCTGAACAATTTACTACGCAAATAAAAAGCCATGTATTTGGGATAAGTGACATCTGATTGTGTGGGACGGAGACGTTTTAAAAATCCGCTATAGGTCGCACTAGGATAATCTTTCGCCGCCACTGAGCTCATCCCAAGGTCGTCAATAGTTTCGCTTGTGCGCGTTAGAAATATATCACCTTCTTTAATTGAATATCTCATCTGTTCGGATTGAGATACATTCATAAAGTCGGGCAAGTTTTCTGGTAAAAAATAATTGTTGAAAACCGAGGAGAAAGAAAGGAACGGGCTTCCATGCCCAGCCTGTTCTGGTTTTGAAGATATTCCGGAACTCATCTTATAGAGATCGCTGAACTTATGAGATGTAATGCTACTCATAATTCAATTTCGACAGGCCATCACTGATACTTTTTGAGAGTGTTTTGGAATCTTCGAACAACTTGTCCAAAATAGCTTTTCTTGCCGTCAATTTATCTGTGAATTCATCGTGACTAATATCTACATACTCAATCTTTACCTCAAAATACTGGCCTGCACTAAAAGAGTGATTTTTATTCGCAACGTCTTCGTATGAAACAATAGCAGAAAGATCATCGACTTCATTCTTTGCGATGAAAGTGGAAATAATCAGATTTTCCTCTTCCTCGCTCAAGACTGTTTTTTGATTTTTACCTTCTTTGATCGTTTCACCAAGATTGGAAGCATCAATTAGAACCACATCACCTTTGTTTGAGCGGTCAATAAACAAGATTGAGACATTAGTACCTGTCGTGGCAAATATGTTACTTGGCATGGAGACAACGCCTGCCAACATTTTCTCCGAGATTAGTTTTTCTCTAATTTTTTTATCGATCCCTTTGGCTGTTACAAACCCAGTTGGCACGACGACTGCGGCCTTACCGTCGTCCTTGAGACTGTGAATAATGTGTTGCAGGAAGAGTTGATAGATGGCCATCGACTCTTTTTTCTTTGCCGGAATTTTGGGAACACCTGCGAAAAACCTAGATTGATTTTCTTTACTGTCTAAATCGTCTCGGAAGTCGCTGAAGTCCATTTTGAACGGTGGATTGGAAACGATATAATCAAACAATTGGAGGTTTTTTCCATCCTTAAAATATGGTGACAAAATGGTGTTGCCCTGAATGACATTTTGAATGGAATGCACAAGACCGTTTAAGATCAGATTCAAACGTAGAAGACTGGAGGATTTCTGAGAGATATCTTGAGAGTAAATACTACAGCGATCCTCACCTATGGCATGAGCTAAGTTCATCAAAAGTGTCCCAGAACCTGCTGAAGGGTCATAACAAGATGCATTCTGGATTTGTCCTCTTTCCCCTTCTGGGACGAGAATGGCAGCCATGATTTTGGCGACGGCATGCGGCGTATAATATTCAGCGTATTTCCCGCCGCTATCTTTGTTGTAGTCCGAGATCAGATATTCAAAAATCGTTGCGTAGAAATCAAATTTTTCAGTAAAAATATATTCAAAACTGAACTCGACTAGTTTATTAATTATGGCACGGCAAAACGCATCGCGCTTTGAAGTATCAGTTATGAATTCGCTCACACGATCAAAGAGAATAATTTTCGAGCCACTTGCTGTTCTGACCGCGAATATGTCATTATTTTCGATAGCAATGTCTCGAAGCGTATCATCAAACAGCTTGGCAAAATCTTTGTCGTTTTGCCTTTCAAATAACGATGAAATTAAATGCTCGGACTTTAACCTTGCTGTGTTTGCAGGGAGTTGAAGCATTGCCATTTCAAGGTCGCCTTCTGGGAGGGCTTTCACGGCTCGTTCCCAATTATCAGCAGAGCCCACACGTTTATCTAATCGTTTAAGTTCATAGGCAAACTTATCGTGCAGGAACTTATACAAAAAGACCTGTGTAATAATTTTAAATTCATTGCCATCATTGCCAAGGCCATTAGAGGCGCAAATCCCTTTGAGACTATCGATAAGCTCTTTGGTTTTGCGCTCAAATTCGAGCGTTATCATAAACGTGCCCCACTAAATTCGTTCATATACTCTTTGACGATTAGGCCGTTAATATAGCGCGAAAGGCTAGCATCAAGATCGATTTTATTTTTGGATTTAAACTCATCGATAATCAACGGCATTGTCACTCTTTCGAAGTAACTTTCATTGTCGAGAATTTGTGTATTTTTGAGCACCTCTTCATCAGCAACGCCCTTAACGCCCGTCAACGCACTATGAATTCGTCTTTCGGACTCTTTGATTTTTCCGCTTTCTACTAATCGCTTGTGAACACGGGCATATTTCACATCTTCGCCGTATTTCGTTTTTATCAGATTGTTTTGTCGATTAAGTTCTTTGACCCGTGAATGGATACCTTCGAGAGCTTTGATGTTGGCGTTCATCTCCTCTTGTGTAACTTCGCTTAGGTTCTTCTTCTTGAAGAGTCTTTCTAGTTCGTCTTTCAGGCTAATGAATTGCTTGTCTTTTGTATCAAAGTTTCCAGCTAAAGCTTCTCTTGTTCGGCGTAGTGTATTTTTCAACTGATCTGCCAAGACCAGCTCTTCTTCGCCGATTTTTTGGAACTTGAAGATGACATCTTCAAGCGCGACATTGATCAGGTTGATACTGTCAGAACTGTTTTCGAGTTTTTCTTTCAGGTTAACCAGATCAAGATGATTACTTACCTCTCGGAACAATATGGTCAGTTTTCTGAAATCTAGCTTATCGACTATGCCATAGTGCCCGAAAAGCCGGATCAGATTATATAGACCTTTGGCGTCGTTCAGTGCGCGTTTGATTTTTCGAAGCTCTTCACGGTCTTGAATTTGACTAATTTGTTGTGAGAATACTTCTGCATTGGTGGTGTCAAAACGGAAGAGAACGTCTTTGATATTTTCGATTTCTTCTTCGATTTCTTCCTTGGATTTGAAGATGTTGGAGTAGTGCTCCATTTCATCCCCAAGCTCACTCTGTAGTTCATCGAAATAAGCTTTGTTGGTGGCATCAAATTCTTTGCGGATATCTGCAAAATCGACCACGAAGCCATACTGGAAGTCTTTGTATCTCCGATTTACGCGAGTCAAAGCCTGTAGGAGATTATGACGTTTAATAACGCGTCCGATATAAAGCTTCTTGAGCCGTTTGGCATCAAATCCGGTCAAGAGCATGTTAAAGACGATTAGGAAGTCTATATTTCCTGCCTTAAATTCTTCGACCTTGTCTTTGCGTTCGTCTTTGCTTCCCACATCATGAAGAATAAGAGCAGCGCTTTTGACCTTGACGTCTTGGTTTTTTGAGTCTGAGGCGTATTTTTGCTCGAACATCTCAAACATCTTTTTAGCTTGATCTGAACTGTCACAAATCACCATGCCGCCAATGCTGTTATCACCATGGGCAATTCGGCTATTCTCAAAGTCTTCGATTATGTAGTCGAGCATCGGTTCAACGAAACGTGGATGTGCGAACAAGTGCCTTTTATCAATGTCACCTTCTCTAACTTGGATGTCGTCCAGAGCCTGTTGCAAAGATACTCGATATTTAGCGGCAATTTCTTCTCGGATTAGACGTAGCGTGTAGCCATCGGCGATAGATTTGTTGTAGTAGTAGGTGTGAATGTAATCCCCAAACAAGAGTCGAGAATTGTAATCGTTTCCTAAAAGAGGAGTTCCGGTGAGACCTATTTTGATGGCGTTCTTGTCAGACTGTGTCAGGTTGGCAAGGAAGCTGCCTTTTGGACTGTAGCTTCGGTGAACCTCATCCAGAAAATAAACTCTCTGAATGCTGAGGTCATAGTCTTCGGTTTTGACGACATCTGGATCATCTTCAAATTTTTGAATGTTGACCACCGTGATTTCTGGGTTGCCAGATAAGTTGTGGATGACCCCCGTTGATTTGATGTCTTTGGCAAAGTCTTCGCGGGATGCGATGGTATGTACGACCAAGCCACGGCTCGTGAATTCTCGTTTGGCTTGAATCAACAAGTCAATTCTATCAACAATGAAATAGAATTTAGGGATGACACCTTTTTGGCTGAAATAATCTGTCAGATGTTTGACGTTGTAATATGCTAAAGCTGTCTTTCCGCTACCTTGTGTATGCCAGATTATTCCGTTTCTGGTACCGCTTTCTAATTCCTCCTCAATCGCTTTAGTGGCGAAGATTTGAGGGTATCGCATGATATGTTTTTCGAGACCATTAGTTTCATTCACATAAGCGATGGCATACTGCAGAAGGAATGAAATTCTTTCTCGGCTGAACAGGGATGTGCAAATTCTGTTAGTTGGCGTATCTGGCTCTTTGTTTGTCGCAAACTCAGGATGGTTTTTGATGACGTTTAGATTGGTATCTTGAAGAACATCGTTTTCAATCACGTCGTTAGGTGGTGATAGAATAACGGATAAGTCTAGGGCTTCCTCTTCACGGAAATAATTGAAGACTGGTTTCCTATAAGCGGTTGAGGCGTAGAAAGCCCCTTCTATTGGGGCTGGAGAGTCGTCATTATACTCCATATTATTGGAGAATACCATTATCTGAGTGATGTTGATGAAACGGCGAAACTTCGGATTTTCGAACCGCTGTTCCATTCTCCGATGTTCGGCGAGAATGCCTTCTTTATTATTAGGCTTTTTAACCTCAATAAAAACCAAAGGCATTCCGTTTATCAGTAGCGTTATGTCTGGTCGGAATTCGTCGTCGCCATTTTTGCAGGGCAGCTCTGTGACAACATGAAAGCTATTATTATCGAAATTTTCGAAATCAATCAGCTTTAATCCAGATCGTTCGACCAGAATTTCATAGAACGCCTTGCCTAAGTCCTCATTGTCCAAAGCTAGTTTTATGTCTTCAAAGGCTCTGTCTATCTGAGACTTATCGATTTCAGGGTTTATGCGTTGGAGGCTCTCTTGAAATATATCTGGGAAGATATTGGTGTCTTCATCCCAATTGGCATTTTTCAAAGACAAGTATTCGTAGCCCAATCTTGTCAGGTGTAAGATAGTGGGGATCTTTACTCTCGTGTCTTCGTTATGTTTCATTTGGGTCTAAGCAAAGTGTTGAATGATTTATGTTTATTGCATCTAAAGGTGGAGTTTGCACTAGCTAATTGCTCAAGATAATAGAGCCGCGCATAGCGCGGCTCAGTGAAAGCTATTGGGGTTGAAGGTAAGCTGGATATCGACTCCTGTATTGCCGCCACACTTTTCTAGCCGATGCCATGACATCAGGCCGTTGTCCAAAATGAAAGTTCTCGAAATAGTATCTAAGCTCCTTCCAATTTCTCGCATTTGGCAGATTGGCGTCATGCTGTGCATCAATAACAAACATTCCAATGGTTGATGAAGGGTCTTTTACAATCCTGCGGTCAATGAAATCTCTGAAGTCAATGAAGGGTTGAAAACCTTTTCTCATTACGCACCTCCAAAAACTTTGATAGGCCCAGCTTTCCTTTTCCGCTTCCATTTGGGTTGACGATAAAGGCGCATATCAATTAGCTGCTTAGAAGTCTTAAAACACTGTTCCTTAGTTTCCCTAGGTAAATTTGGGTGCATTTGTTCGAGCCACTCATGATGAAACTCCCAAGGTTCTCGACCTGTGAGCCACGCACAGAGGTTATCGTGACGATAATGAACACGATTAGCGCGGTAGTCTTCAAACGGCTCTGGAAGAGGCCCAGTGCCTCTTAGCTTCATCGTGCTCATATAGTTGAGATTAATTCCGAGTGCGAGTGCTACTTCTTGGCTAGAAAACACATGCCACGGTGGTGGTGGCAGGTGGAAACCTTGTTCCTTAAGCCCTTGGTCAAGTGTACACTTGTCTAGGGTCTTTTGAGTTTTGTTTTTAATTGTTCCTTTCATAATAATAATTCTCCATTTTAAAAATAAAAGAGGGTAGACAACTGGACAGGCGGACATCACGCAGAGAACTGCGTGATGTTTGAGGCCTATTCATTGGAATACTCCTTCCTGATGTCAGCAGGCAGGCTTTCCACCCACTTGCCAGCATTCCTAATGGCCCATAGGGATGGCTTAGATTTACCAATCCTGATTGGGCCGAGGGAGACACCTCCCAATTCCTTCAAAGTCGCAGAAGGATTTCGATCTTCCAGCGACCTCGGTGTAACGTTGATGTGAATACCCAACTCAGCACGAATGTCATGCAGTGACAGTACGTCTGACTGGAACTTACTATGAGCCCCTTCGATTAGCTCTGAAAGCTTCGCCTTAGTGGGCGTAAACGACCCTTTTATAAGAGCTTGCTTGTCAGGCGTCATAGGCGGCGGTGCATCAGGATTGAAGTTCGAGATATCCCTTTGCATCAACGCATACATGAAGGCCGCTGACTCTGTCTCTATGGCCTCATAGAGAGCATCATAATAGGCTTCTGACTCTCTTACCGCTGGTGTCCTGTAGACGAAAAACCGTCTATCATCAGCTTCAATAATGATTGGTCTTTCATGATTTGAAAACGCCATCCAAAAATACGGTGTGCGACCATCATATACAGGCCAATGCTTCTGATTGACCTTCACAGTGTCGTCAGAGACATAAGGCTTAAAGGCATTATAGGATTGCAGCCTATCGCCACTCATAAACTCTTCAATCACTGCGACGTGCAAATCACATAGATGAGCATTAAAGTTCTCCTGCCAATCCCCTGTGTTAACGAGACCCACATTCTCTCTACCAAGAATTTTTGTAAGAATTACTCGTAGAGTAGATTTTCCAATACCTTGTCCGCCTGTGATAAGAAGGCACTGTCTGACCTTCTCGTCAGGCCTTTGAACCAAACAGGCTAACACATTTAGAATATGCTCAAGAACTTTACCTTCAGGAAAAAGATAAATGAGATATTCGATTATCGTAAGGTAGTTGCCTTCCGTGGGAACCAAGCCAAATCCGTTCCATTTATTCAAAACAGGGTAAGTTCCATCGGTGATAAGCTTGTCGCCGCCCGGCACATATGTTGTGCCATTCACTTGAGGTGCTAGCTTTGAGCGATTGAAAGCGTTTACGGGATTTATCTTTTTACCACTGAACGCCCATGCGTTAGCATCATTAAAGCCTTCTTTGTCTAATACCAAACCCATTATGAAGCCCTCCGCTGAGGATTGATTTCATAAAATCGCTTTGTCTTCAGGTCGTATACAAAACGTCTAAACAACCCTGCGAGGTATTCATCAATATAGCCAAGAGCGATGGGAGACTTCATTTTTGAAGCAGCGAGCGGACAAGTTTTACATCCTGAAAACCCAATCTCTTCACGGATGTGCTTGCACGTCACAACGCCAGTAACAGTCTTCAGGGATGTCTCAACTTTAGCATCCGTTTCTGCCCGCGAGTACTTTGGGTGTGGCTTAGAGGCACGGTGAGAGACTTCTTCAGCATTCTCACATCTCGCTGTTATGCTAATGAGCTCCTTCCATAAGGGTTCAGGCAAGTTCGCCGCATCTACAACGCAATGGCGAACGAATTCACATGCTACCATTATTGTTTCGAAGACTGGTTTCCTATCAGGCCTTTCTGCTTGCTTAATCCACCCTGCCAATGGGTCGGAAGTTACAGGTATTTGGACTGGCGCTGGAGCTAGTGCCTCTAGTTCCTCTGATGAGAACTTATAATCAGAAAGGGAAATCGGGTGCACCAGCTTCGGTTCGCCAGTTTTGTGGTTGTACGATCCAACCAGTCTTGCGACATGCTCTATCGAACCAACGTTGTCGAACTTCCAGCCTCGAAGGCGGGTAGCTTCACTTTTTATATAGTTGTTTAGCCCTTTCGAAATTCTTTCAGCTTGAATTCTGTTCTCTTCTGTCAAGATTTCAATTGGGTTTTGAAGGGACGCATACCCATGCCAACCATTGCCTGAATGATACAAAGAAATTCTATCTTTAAGACCAATATCATAGAGAAAGAGGTCTAGTTCACTTTGTGATTTTGGCAGGCTCGTTTGGGCGTGAGCGTCAGAATTAGCGATGTCAAAGTCCAAGAATACATTGGCTAAACTTGAGATGTCATCACGTAGCGCTCGTTTGCGGCTGGTTTTAGAAACTGACGAAGGGTGAACAGATACAAATACTGTTTTGTCTTTAAATCCTTGAGCGTCTTCAATCATTTGCTCAATATCGTTTACACCATACCAGTAAACTCGATTTTCCTCGGGCAGGTATAGGTAAATATACCCTTCCGTATAGTCTGCGAATAAGGACAGCAGATAAGCCCGCATAATTGCTTGAGAGTCCATAGTGGAGCCTCCTCGTGTCTGGTGCCTGTTCCCAGCAGGCCTTCCTTTTGCCACGCGAAAACACGTGCGCTGGAAAGCGCTTCTGTCTCTGTTTAAGTTTCTTTGATTGTTTCTTTTTCTGTGGCACCCGCCCGCGAGGGCGTGACGTAGCACGAGTACTACTTCCTGACCTCTAGCGCAGGAATGATCCAGTTGACAAGAATTATCTTGATCGACGAATTTTCAAAACTCATATTTTTATATATTTTTCAATTCTTTATCTGCTTTTTTGATGAGTCGTTTTACTGCTTCAGCCTTGTGGCCTGCCGATAAATGGGCGTAACGAAGGGTCATTTCATAAGAACTATGTCCGAGAAGTTCTCGAATGGTATTCAAATCCACTCCCTCCATTGCTAGCCTTGATGCAAAATGATGACGTAAGTCATGCCAACGAAAATCCTTAATCTGAGCCGAGCTCAATACGGACTTCCATGACGTCTTAATGTCCTTAAACCGCTGCCCATTTTGGTTGGGGAAAACGAAGTTCGAATATGGTCGCTTTTGCGACTGCCAAGCTGAAATTATGAAATAAGCTTCTTCATTGAGCGGAACATGTCGCGACTTTCGGCTTTTGCCATTGGTTCCTTCGACGGTGAGTTGCCTAAGATCGAAATTGATGTTTTTCCATTCTAGGGAAAACAGCTCACCGCGCCTTAAACCCGTGTTTATGGAAATTAGGACCATAGGTTTGAGATGGTCGCAAAATGGAACAGTCTCCAAGTCGACCATTGGGCGAATATGACGTTGTTCCCTCCATAGGTTTCCACTATGGCGCTGGCTTCTCATTACAGCTTCACGCTGGCCTAGAGCCTCTCTCAGTCTTTTTTCCTCCTCATTAGACAAGTAGCGAACTTTCAGATTTGAATCTGTCTTGAGTAGCTTCA
The DNA here is from genome assembly GCF_050271975.1 of Litorimonas sp. WD9-15. NCBI lineage: Bacteria > Pseudomonadati > Pseudomonadota > Alphaproteobacteria > Maricaulales > Robiginitomaculaceae > Litorimonas > Litorimonas sp. WD9-15. The sequence continues at coordinate 774,536 of NZ_CP189850.1, read as the reverse complement.
TTTTACGAAGAGGATGTTCTGCTATGATCCCCCATTCTTCTGCTTTGCTCAGAGAGGCCCTTAGAGTCGCATAGCTACGGTTGGCTGTATGAGGTGATAAACCAGAAGCAACGCGTCCAATGCGCCATTTTTCGACGCTCTGAGGGGTTATATCATCGAGTTTCTTTTTTAGGAAAGGTGCACAGTCTGATAATAAACAACGTTTTGTGGCGCCTGAGGCATTGTGGTTAGCTTCCACCCATTTGAAATAATGTTCTTCAAGGAAATCCTGATACGTCGCAATGTCCTTGGCTTTCTTAGCCGTAATCGCTGGTTCACCACCTTGATGAAACTCTGCAATGATTTGTCTTGCTAGAACTCTTGCAGATTTAACCGAGTAGGCGCTCTCAGGCCCAATCTTAACCCTTCCACCGCGGCGGTACTCGCAATAGTAAGTCATTTTTCCTGTAGGCTGGACTCTTATGAGAAAACCCACCAACTTTTTGTCTCTTATCTCATATGGTTTTGATCTGGTTTGAGCTTTGTCGATTACGGCCTGCGTGATAGTCACTTTCATGGTCACATTGCTTTCTTAAGTGCAATGTAAGTGCAAAATGGGGTAAATAACGTCGGTGTAAAAAATGGGCTAAAAAGAACCATTTCCTAGAAACTGTAAGAGATTCAACAACATGGTTCTGAAGCTCTAACCGTGACTGTGACAGGCCCTTCGGCTTAGCCACACATTGACATTGTAGGGGTCACTGGTTCAATCCCAGTATCGCCCACCATTCCTAAAAAAATGCGTGTGATTTACGCCGCAATGAGTCGGTCGACTTCATTCACCAACTGACGCAAATGTACGGGTTTCGACAAGACTGTCTGCGTGCTGGCGTCCTGATCGCTCATGGCGACGGCGGCGAACCCTGTAATAAACATGATCTTGATTCCGGGGGAGAGTATCTCGGCCTGTTTGGCCAGTTCTATTCCGTCCATGCCCGGCATCATGATATCGGTCAGGAGCATGTCAAACGCCCCGTCCGCGAATTTCAAGGCGCGAAGGGCCCGCTCTCCATCGGCACAGGCAATAACGTGGTGTCCGGCTTTTTCGAGGGCTTTCTCGAAAAACTTGCGCATGGCATCATCGTCTTCGGCGTAGAGAATTGTGGCCATGTTCGCTGTTCCGTTTCGTATCAATTATCAGGGACTGTAACGAATCATGCAAGGCCCGCACCAGTCATGCATGTGCTACGGGGGTAGGCCTTAAAATTGTCTAACGACGCGGCGATTGTTTTCGGTTTATAGAGGTTGTGATTATGCGATTCAGACGCTCACAGAAACCAACGGAAGACCTCGATGCCTACGCGCCCGGGCATATTGTTGAGCGCCCTGACACGGTTGGGTGGCGCGCGGGTGTTGTCTTTGCCTCACCCCATTCCGGTTCGACCTATCCGAAAGACCTTCTCTCCCGTGCGAAAATTTCACCGCACCAGATGCGTCGGAATGAGGATATTTACATCGACCATCTGTTTCAAAGCGCTGTCGCAGCAGGAGCGCCCTACCTACGGGCTGTGTTTCCGCGCGTTGTCGTGGACGTCAATCGCGCGGAAGATGAGTTACCCTTGCATTGGGCGGACATAGTAAACGACGGAGATTTAACACAACCGACACCACGTGCGGCAGCCGGATTGGGGGTTGTGCCGACCTTCCTGAGTGAGACACTGCCGATTTACGAACGTCTCCCGACGGAGGCCGATGTCAAAGCGCGTCTTGAAACGCTCTACCGCCCCTATCACGCGGCCCTGCGGAATTTGGTCGAGGACGGTCTGTCGCGGTTCGGGCAAGTCTTACTCGTCGATTGTCACTCCATGCCCGGCTTTGCGGCGATGGGCGCACGGCGTCCGGACATTATTTTGGGCGACAGGTTTGGGACGTCCTGTCACCCCGACACAATCGCCCTTTTTCGCGAGTTATTCCAAAGCGCCGGATATTCTGTCGGTATTAATTATCCCTATGCGGGTGGATTTGTGACGAGCCATTACGGCAAACCGTCTGACGGCGTCGAAGCCATTCAAATAGAAGTGAACCGCGATCTTTACGTCAATCCCGTCACACTCTCACCCAAATCCGGCTATGTGAAATTGATGGAAGACCTGAAAGCAATCACCCGGGAAATTGTTGACAGTGCCGTCCCGCAATCCTTAGCCGCGCAATAATCCAACCAGAAATTCTCTTTTAACGCGGCTGTCTGGCATGCGACTTGCTCTCCTCTCAGGCGAAACACACGCTTGAAGGAGCTGGCCCATGACAAATGATATTGACCTCCATGTTGGCAAACGCCTGCGCCGCCGTCGTCGCCTCCTGGGCCTGACGCAACAGACCTTGGCGGAACATGTCGGCATCCGGTTTCAGCAAATCCAGAAATATGAGTGCGGGGCCAACCGTGTCTCTGCCGCGCGCTTGTTTGAATTATCCGAAGCCCTGTCTGTACCCATTCAGTATTTCTATGAAGGTCTCAGCGAAACGGACCACATTTCCGGCGAGACCGATCCCGATGTTATTGCGCCGGATGTGCTGTCTCGTAAGGAAACGATGGACCTCGTCCGCGCCTATTACAATATGGCCGAAGCGCCGCGAAAGCATTTTCTCGATCTAGCGAAATCCTTGGAGGGCGCGACTAAGCCGTCCCTGCGGCTCGTCGCGCAATAGACAATCTCTGCGCGGGCTGTTAGCGGCCCGCCTATGACTATTTCAAAAGACATTCAGGCCCGCCTGACACACCTTCACACGCTCTCACAAATTGCGAGAGAAATTACGCTTCCGCTTTTCGCTGACCCGAAAGGCGTTGAAAATAAAGCGTCAGGGTCCGATTATGACCCCGTGACACAGGCCGATATCGACGCCGAGAAAGCTTTGCGAAAATCTATTCGGGCGACGTTTCCCGACGATTCCATCGAGGGTGAAGAACTCCCCGATCATGTCGGTAAGAATGATTTCTCTTGGACCTTGGACCCCATTGACGGGACACGCGGATTTGTTGCGGGCGTTCCGGTTTGGAGCACGCTCATCGCGCTGTCACATAAAAATAAAGCCGTCCTCGGGATGATCGATCTGCCCGCTCTTAATAAGCGCTATATGGGTCACATTGATGAGACGACGTCCAAATCCTGGCTTGAGGAAGATGGTACAAAAACCGATCTCAAGACGTCGCCTTGCGCGGAAATCCGTGATGGTATCCTCGGCTGCACCGCGCCGTTTGGGATGTTCAAACCCGGCGAATTGGCGGCTTTCAAAATCATCGGATCGGGCACGCGGTTTATGCGATTGGGGCTCGACGCGCTCGGCTATGGCCTCCTCGCGGAAGGGCGGATGGACATCATTGTCGAGGCCGGGATGAAGCCCTGTGACGTCCGCGCCCTCATCCCGATTGTCGAAGGCGCGGGCGGAAAACTGACCAATTGGCATGGCGGCAGCGCAGCCGATGGCGGGCGTGTCGTCGCCGTTGGTGACGCCGGATTACTCCCGGAACTTTATACCTATCTTGGGCGGGCCTTGGATTAAGGCGTGCTGAGAACTTGTGGCTCGCTGCGCGGACCAACAGTTTCCGCACTCGGACTAATCCGTCGTAATAATCCGCGCGCTGTGTTCTGATCGAACTTGATACGCATCTGCAGATAGACACCTTTGCGCGTATATTCCGCGGCTTCGAAATCATCGTCTTTGAATCCGGCAACATTGTAACCCGCGCTAATCCAAACATTATCGACGGGCGACACACCGACACTTGGGCCCCAGCTATAGGCCGTGCCCGTGTCTTCACCCGCAAGCATGGACCCCCGGAAACCGACATCGATTTTCTCAGTCACGTCATAGCGCGTTTCGGCGCCCAACAGGTTGGACCAGTTAGAGAGTGTTTGATCACCAATTTCGGCTTTCACATATTTCGTGCCCCAATTGGCGGAGAGCTGCCAGCGGTCAGAGACAAGCGTGTTAATCGCAACGTTGTTGACGATTTTTGTACCCTTCTGACCGGACTGATCATCTGTATGGATGAAGTCTAAGCGGTTAAAGACGACCGTACCCTCATCTCGCGGACGCCAAGCGGCGCCAAGACGGGCATCAATGCGTGCATCAGATTCAACGTCGCCTTTACCATTCGACGCGCGGGCGCGAACCGTTCCGGCGAGAGAGAGTTTTTCAGTGAGTTCGCGGGCAACGGAACTCGTCCCGATCCAAGTCGTGTCAACGGAATTATCACGGACTTCGACACGGGCAGAGGCGCTGGTTTTTTCTGTGCCGTAAGCCGCACCGACATAGACGGATTGGAAATCCTCATTTGTCTCAAACGGCGAGATGGCGGCGTCTGGTGCAACTTCGACAAAAGCTTCTTCCGTCTTCAGCATGTGACGCGCGCGGACACCGACGGAGCCGGAGACTTTGTCGGACAAGCGAACGGTTTGATCCAGGCCGACAGTCGCGCCCAAACGGTCCCCGGACTCATTTGCCAGATTATCCGCCGCGACGGTTGCCGTGCCGCCAATCCAGGGCGTGGCGGACAAACCGACAGTTGTGTTCATGGATTGCTGACCACCGCCATTTGTGACTTCGTGACGGACATTGACGACCGCAACTTTGCCGAGACGCTTATCCGCGCCGACGGAGAATGTGGAGGGCTGGCCGGAGACCTCGTCCTCACCGTGGATCGGGACTTCGGCTGTGGCCTTTAAGGTCAGGCCATGTTTCGGAATATCGTAAGACCCGCGACTAACGGCGAGCAGCGAATTGCGGTCTTCTTGATCAACCAGTTCGTCACTTGTAAAGCGCAGACCACCGGAGACGCGGGTCCGCGTCCCCTCGTGATGGGCCATGATCTCACCATTATTCCGGGCATCATCTGTTGTCAGGTTTTCTTCGCGGTAGACCTGGGCTTCCAGACGGCTGGTCGAGCGACGGCCCGTTTCCTTATCATCCGTCTCGTTCACGCGCAGGTTAGACCGCAGACCATAGCGACGGATACCATTTGTGTTAGAGGCAGTTTGACCCAGACCAAAGCCCGCATCTTCTTCGCGGAAATAGGCTTCGGCTGTTAATTTTTCAGAAGTGTGAACGACTTCCAAGAGTTTGGCATCAGCCACGCCCTCGCCGTCACCGGATTGATCTGTGACCGCATATTCCGCACGGATGCGCGTGGAGTCAGACACATCCGCGATGACATCAATGCCGATCTGCTGCGACTTCGCGCCAGCCGTCAGGTTGCTGCCATCTTCATGTGTGAAGGTGGACCCGACTTGAACTTTGTCGTCCATAAATTGTGCTTGCACCCGGCCACCTGCCGTCAGGTTGCGTTCCGCATCCTCGGATGTCTCATAGTCTGCAACGATCACATTCGGGTTGAAGTTTTCATCTGTTGCGTCAACCGGCAGGCGGAAGATCAACTGACCCGTATAATAATCGAGTGTGTAGTCGAGATAGCGGACGAGCACTTTGCGCTCGAGCACGATATCCGGGCGCACGCGGTCGCGCGTTTCAATTGTGATTTCTTCAGATTGCGGCAGGATGCGCGAATTAGAGAGTTGGTAGTTGCCGGAAATACCTTCAGCCGCAATCTCATCTTTTGCGAAACCTTGATTGGTTTCTGCAGCAAAGCCTAGCACCTGAATATTTTCGCCCAGATACTCACCCTTCAGACCCGTCAGGCGACGGTTATAACTCGTCAGGCGGCCTTCGGTGATGTTCGTGTCATAGTCCCCAAACAGCGCATAGGCGTGTGATTTTTCGATTTTCACATACAGCGGATAGCGGGACGCGCCTTCAAATTCCTGATAGGTGCGGTCGCCATAGAGTGTGTAGTAAGCATTCGGGTCAATCTCTTCGCCAAACGCATCATCCCGTGAACCGCGACGCTTATCCGTATCGATGGCGAGGGTCATTAGCCATTCGCCTTTGATCATCCCCTTTGCAAAAAACGCAACACGGCCATCCGTGATGACGTCATCGGCGTCACCGCCAAATGTCTGTGCATTGCCTTTGATGTCCTGCAACGCGGCGGAGCCCTCAGCCAAACCGACCAAAATCCAGTCCCGCTTTTCCGGCTCCAAATACATGTAGATCGGGATTTCGCGGCCATCATCCATGGTCGCGAGGACCGTGACTTTGCCCGTGCGGAGTGTGGGCTCTAATTTGACATTCAGAATACCGTCCACGCCAACAGAGAGGTCCTGCTGCGCGGAGAGGGGTGCTGTCAAATTCTCTGTTTCCTGACGCAGGCGGTCTGTCCCGTCCGAGTCGAACAGACGGTAAGGCGGCTCAAGATTAACTTTGGTCACGCGGCCCGCATGAACGGGGCGACCGGAGGAATCCTCCAAACGAATGGCGACGACGGGCGGTGTGCGACCATCAGCAATGAGCGTAGAGCGGTCCGGCATTGGCACGGCGCGCGCAATTGTTTTCACATACCAAATTTCTTCGCGGAGTGTGTCGACGACATTGCCGTCCGCATCGCGCACGGTTGCAATGAAAACGTTACGTCCGTCCTGCAAAGGCAGTCCCCGCCAGCGCGAAATTGATTTTGTCCGGTCCGCCGTGACAGTCTGACCGTTGAAATAATAAGATTCCACATCACGGTCATTCAGGCGAATGGAGACTTTCTGTCCATAGGCATGTTGGATCCCGACGTGGGTAGACGGCGAAGAGGGCGTACGGTCTGGTGAGGGATAAGCCCATTTCGGCGCACCGTCCTGCATTTCCAACCAAGCGTCATCGAATTTCAGATGTTCTTTCGCGTCAGAGAAGGTTTCCACTTCCGTCTCAACTGCGACCTCACCCGTTTGCTTGAGATAGAAATTCGCACGCCAAATTCCGCCGCCCTGAACATCAACAAATTTCGAATTTACTGCACCGGCATAGCGCGTATTCTCTTCGCACTTCATCAACTCGAAACCCTGCGGCAGAGTTTCCTCGTCAACTTGAACGACATGTGTGCCCTCAGTCACGCCTTCAAAATGGAAGAGACCGTCGGCATCAGACACGACATAGGCGCCCGTTTCCATATACATGCGGACACCTGAGACACCAATCCCGCGATTAATAGGGCGCACCCATTCCTCTTCGCCGTCACAGGATTGCTCCGTCACGCGACCAATGATGGTACTGGTCGAGCGCAGCAGGTCTTCGCGGATTTGAATTTCAGCGCGCGCGACGTTTGAGATAGGTGCACCCGTTGCGTCACGCACAACGGCTTCATTCACGGCGTCGCCCATATGCGCGGCGGGGCCGATTTGCAGGGCGTAATCCAGTGTAATCGCTTCGCCCGGTGCCACTGTCCCCATTTCAAATGTCAGCAGAACAGCGTCATCGGAAACAATCGGATCTTCGCCCGGCAGGCGTTCCACGCGGCTTGTGCCCGGAACGTAACGGAAGCCCACGGGCAGTGTATCGAACAAACGCACGGGTGCGGTGACAATACCTTGGTTGCGGATGGTCACGGTGTAATTCACATAGTCGCCAACATCGCCAGTGGCACGGTCTGCCGTTTTTTCAACAACCAGATCTGACTCTGGGTCCAAGGGAATATCGAACCGAAGGGGTCCGTCATTTTCAATTGTAAATGTGCGACCAAAAGACCCCGGCGTGAGAACAAAGCCATTTTGCGACGTGATATCGCTCAACTGATCCTCGTCCAGAATTGTCGAGAAGTTAAATCCTTCCGGCGCATCGACGCGGACTTCATATGTCCCAGCTTCCACGATCGGATAGCGGAATTCACCTTCCGCATTTTCGTAAGTCAGGCCGGAGGCGTCGATCTGATCCTCACCGGATGTGGCCTCTGACGGGAATGTCGAGAAACCGTCAACGCCCCAGACTTCGGCTTCCGCGCCTGTGTCAAGATTGATGAGCCTGATGGTCGCGCCGTCGACCAAGCTGCCATCCACAGAGGAAAAAACGCGGTTGAGCGGGTTCAGGATGGCTGTATCGACAACCACATCCGTCGAGTCGAGCGCGTCAATATAAGTTGCACGAAGTTGCGTGTTTCCGGCGGCGCTAATAACATTATCATTTTGCGGGGTGGGCGCAGATGTGGACGGAAGATAGGCGAAAAATTCACCTGTATCAGGACCCGTCTCATAAAGTTGTAATGTGATGAGATCGCCATTGGAGCCTTCGATGACGATTGCCACATTCTCGATGACGGTGCTGTCGAGATTCTGGCCCGTATCGGTGACGCGCACGAACATCAACTCACCGGCGAGATAGGTCGTGGCGGGAATCAGTGGAATGGGTGAGGATAAATCCACGACATTTCCACCCGTCGTCACAGGCGTACCCGTCTGTACGAATGGGCCTTCTAGGCTGCCGTCAGGACTGTAGTCAGAGCCATTAATAGGTCGGATAATTATATCACTGGCCGTTGGCGCATGGCGAAAGAACTCGATCTGCGCAGGCGTTTGCGGGGGACGAATTGTAAATACAGCCGGTGCGGTCTCGACCGTCGCCGTATTGTCACCGACCGTATAAGTCAGTGTCGCAACATTGACGACCTCTGTGCCGTAATTATTCGGCCCGGTTTGAGCATCAGCGGAAGCCGCTGTGCTGAGCCAGGCCGTGGCAGCGAGGACGAGAAGTCCGGGGATATGTGTAGTTGTGCGGGTCACGAGTTGCGGGGGCAATCGCGGGGGCCGTCTCGAACACCTCGGTTCAGACAAGCGTTCAGAGTCGCCGTCCTCACGGCGTGTCTTCCCACATGTCGTTTGACGGGGTCGCATCCACATTTCGCGGACACGACCCTTGTCAAAAGGCTTCGGGACTAATCCCTACTTGATGGTCGCCCGGATAACGAGGTGACCTTCAACCGGCGCATCGCCCGGTGCAGCTTTACCGGCCAGTGTCGCCCCTGTGAGGGTGACGTTACAGGTTGGCGATCCAACAACAGGGTCTCCGTTACAGGATGTGTCTGCTGCGATTGTCGACAATGTACCACCGGTCAGGAAACCAACTGCGCGGGCTGATTCGAAGATGAGGTGCTCGGACAGGATATCTGAAAGATTGATGTCTGTTGCATCCGCAGATCCATCGTTACGAACTGTGATGAAATATTCAACACAGGCGTCCGGACGGTGATAGCCATTATTTGGCACAGGACCGGCCGGCGCATCCGTGCTCGGTGCAGGTGGTGTGTAAGCCGCACCGATGGCGTCACAGGTTCCGTCATAATCCGCATCAAAGACGAAGACATCTTTCGTCGCGGTGATATCAGCGGCGACAATCACATAAGCGCCCTGTGCAGAATGCGCGCCGTCAGTATCATCATCATTACCTGTGCCAGCCGGACCGTCAGCATCAATGAGGACGTTCTCTGTCACGTTCGTTTCATTTCCGGCGATCGGATCGGCGATAATCGGTGTGCCAGATGGATCCGCAGAATCACGTGTATCAGCATAGAGATAGATAATCGCTTCTTCCCCATCCGCAGCACTTGCCGGGATGTTACGAACGACGCGAACGATAATGCTATCGTCAGCACCAAGAACAGGCCATGTTGTATCGTCAGCTGGATCATAATCAACGGCATTGGCAGCGTCGCCTTCTGTTCCGTCCAAGACACCGTTTCCGTTGGTGTCAGGATAATAGACAATCCGGTCACCGCTTGTTGATGCGAGCGTATCAAAATTATCGTTACCCGTGCCGCTGACAGCTTCTTCAAAATCAAGGAGATATGTGTGCGAGTCGTTACCATCATTGCGGACGGAGAACTGCGTGACTGCATCAGTTGAACCGGGTGCGAATGTTCCTGCAACACCGCTTGACGCGACTGTAACGTTCACGAGGCGGTCAACCTTAAACACGGTTGGCGCATCATTGCCTGGATTGCCATCATTCGTAATTGGCGGCTGCTCTACACCACCGACATCATAGTCGAGTGTAAATGTGTTGGACACGTCCGTATCAGCGGGTGTGAAATTATTGGGCACCTGCGCAAAGGCGGTCCCTGTTGATAAGGCTACAAAGGCAGAAGCGCCGAGTAAGCCTTTCATGAGTTTAGATGTCGTCATGTTGATATTCCCAAAGTTGTTTGACCTGCCCTATTTAGGGAACTTTGGTTAAGTCGATGCGAAGCAGCATGGTTAATTTGATATGAAATAGACTGCGTTCATTTTATATTCAGGTAAAATTTATGTTATTTTTCAGTATCTTAAATTCGTTTAAGCAAAATTCAATTTACTCTCTATTAAGAGTCAAAACGATTCACAAATTGTCAAAAGGGAAATTATTGCGTTTGAACTTTCAATAAATCTGTCAAACTTTTGGAGGCTCTTGCACCATTTTGACACAAAAAAAACCGCCGAAAATTTCCGGCGGTTCTTCAGATTCATCTAATCTTAAAACTTACTTCAAACGGCCTTTGAAAACGAGGCTGTCACTTGCACCGACAGGCACCGGGCCGGCAATCGTCCATTGTATGTGTGTGATCTCTTCACTGCGCGCCGGTCGTGTCCCGCCACCAACGGCCGGAAGTGCGAGCGCGTCACGTTTATCGAATGTGGAACCGCCATCTATTGAATAAAGGACGACCGCACCGGACCGATCAGCCGTACCTTCCAGGTAGCGCACATCTGCAGGTACGGGCATCGCCAGAACAAGGTCTGTCGCGGCCGCAGCAGAGTCGTTCACAAAATCAACCGTATAAACAACTGTTTCCCCGGGGGTCACGAGTTCAGCCGGCACGCGTGTCGTGACCTGCGTCCCGTCAGCGGCAACCGTCACGACTTCCTTTTCCACTGTTTGCTTGGCGGTGAGCGCGCTGGCCTGGGCTGCGAAAACCAAAGAGAGGGCGGAAAGGCCTAATATAGAGAGACGTTTTATAGACATGTGTAAACTCCTAATGCGGACATTGTCCTTTAATTTCCCGATCAGTCTAAGGTTTTAGGCTTAACGAGGGTTTAAACCCGAAGCTCACGTTTCAGTCATTTAACCTACGTTCATAGAGACAAGCGCGAACCGATCATCCCGAATGTTAAGTCTTTATTTATTAAATATTTTGCGAGTTTCTTCACTCTGAACCTGAACGAAACCTTACCGCAAGCCTGTCATATCAAGTCTCATATCATTCTGGAGGCCAAGAGCTACCCTTGCACCGGATAAAAAACAGATAAACTGGGATGGGCTGTCAGCAATGCGGACAAATACGTTAGTTACACTTGGCGCCAGCGCCGCTTTTGGTGTTATGGCGATTGTATTGGCGCGCGGTTGGATCAAAGGCGCCGTTGAAGACGAGTTCCGCCAGGTCCCGTCTGCACGTGCCGAGCAAACTAACCCGCCACAGCAACCCGCTATCCCGATGAGTTCTGTTGTCGTCGCGAATGCGGACCTCGTCTTTGGCGATCAAATCACACCGGATGTTTTACGCGTCGTTGAAATGCCGAAAGGTACGACACCTGTAGAGGCACTGTCCGACTTATCAGATATCTTCACGCCGGATTATGATGTGCTGGAAAATGGTGCGATGATCGCTTTGGCAGACATTAAAATGAATGAAGTCATCCTGCCGCACCGCGTTTCCGGCCTCGGGGGACGGGGGTCTTTATCCGCCCGCATCCGTCCCGGCTATCGCGCCGCGTCTATTCGGGTTGACGATGTGACGGGTGTTGCGGGCTTTGTTGTGCCCGGGGATTTAGTGGATATCCAATATATCTCCGAGCCGAACCCCGATGCAAAAATTGAGAATTTTCGATCTGATATCATCCTTCAATCCATTCGCGTGCTGGGCGTGGATCAGGCGCAAAACCGAGGGCAAGAGGCACCAAATATTGCGCGGACTGTCACACTGGAAGTCAGCCATATGGATGCACAAGCGCTGGCCGTTGCACAATCCCGGGGGCGTCTCTCCCTCGTCCTGCGCGCTGTGGGTGAAGCTCTGCCGTCAACGACGCGCTCCCTGAATTCACGTGAGTTAGACGCCCGCGCCAATTCCGGCAGCGCTGCCAAGAAACCTAAACGCCCCGTCAAAGTGACACCAAAACCCGCGCCGCCACCCGTCGCAAATATCAAAGTCATTCGCGGGGAGGAGACGCAATCCGTCTCCGTCAAACGTGAAAATCAACCGACTGTCACTGAGCTCAATCTGGCGGGAGGATAATATGACCAAATCTATTTTATCACTGACATTGGCCACCTGTCTTTTAGGGCTTAGTGCCTCCGCACATGCAGGCGCATGGGTCGACACCAAAACAGGCGGTGACCGTACTGCGACCTCTGTCACCAAAGACGACACACTCGTCATGCGAACGGATACGTCCTTTGCCCAGGTCCGTGTCGCCAATCCAAAGGTCGCCGATGTTGTCGTGCTCTCGGACCGCTCCTTCCAGCTTCTCGGCAAGGCCGGCGGTAAGACGAATGTTATGCTCTATGACGGCGAAAACCAACTCGTCGATATCGTGGATGTCACGGTCGGGTATGATGTCGCGTCCTTAAAGCGAACATTATTTGAGACCTTTCCAAAAGAAAAAGTAGAGGTCCGACCCCTCGCGGGCGGCATCTATCTTTCGGGTGACGTGACGTCGGAAGATATTGCCAAACGCGCCGTCTCTATCGCGGAAGCCTATGCGCCGTCGCGCGTGACATCCGGCCTTGCGGTCCGCGACAGTCATCAGGTCATGTTGGAAGTTCGCTTTGTCGAAGCCAGCCGCGATACAATTAAACAATTGGGCGTTAATCTTCTGTCTTCCAGAGGCACGGGCGACATGTCATTCGATCCGGGTGATTTCAGTGTGGGAAGCGATAATGGCTTGGTCAACCCGGCCCTGCGCGCCGCGCTTGGCGGCGGCATTGGTGCAGCTGCGCTGAATATCGAGATCGACGCGCTGGAGGAACGTGGCGTCATCCGCACCTTGGCGGAGCCAAACTTGGTCTCCATGTCAGGTGAAACCGCCAGCTTCCTCGCAGGCGGCGAATTCCCCATTCCCGTCCCGAGTGGCCTCGGCGAAATCGCGATTGAATACCGAAAATTCGGCGTGGGTCTCGCCTTCACGCCAACCGTCTTGGATGACGGTGTTATTAATTTGAAAGTCGCGCCGGAAGTCAGCCAGCTCGATTTTTCAAATGCTGTTGAAATCGCGGGCGTTTCCGTTCCTGCCCTGCGCGTGCGACGGGCCAATACGACGATTGAACTTCGTAATTCACAGAGCTTTGCCATTGCCGGCTTATTGCAAAATGACAGCTCGAACACGCGTCGGGATGTGCCGTGGCTGGGTAAAATACCGATCCTCGGGTCGCTCTTTTCCTCAACCCGTTATCAAACATCAGAGACCGAGCTTGTCATCATCGTGACACCGCATCTCGCGCGGCCCGTCTCGGATCGCAGCCTGTTGGCGACCCCGCTGGATAATGCCTCTGTTCCCTCAGAGGCCAGCGCATTTTTTGCCGGACACATTGAAGGAGGCTTTGGCCATGCACTTGAATAGAACTTGTCTCATGGTTGCGTCTCTTACGCTATGTGCCGGGCTCTCCGCCTGTGCGTCCACGCCTGCTATGGAAACGAAAACCGAACATTTCGGACAGGCTGTAGCGCATAATATTGCGGCCCAACGGGTTGCGCCCACGGCCGAGCAGAAAGCCAATACATTTATTCCGCCCAATCGCGCCCGGCAAAAAGCCGCCCGCGAAGCCTATGAAAAAGGCGAAACGCCGGATCCGGTGCAATTGGGCACAACTGAGAACGAATAATAAGAAAGAGAGGATTTATGAGGCTCCCCCGCTCCAATTCCACAACATCCATTTTTAAAGATTTCCTGACCGGAACAACCCGCGCCACGGCCGGGTCCGTTGCCGTTTGGGTCGCCATGTCCACACCCGTCTTGGTGGGGGGAGCCACGCTGTCTGTCGATATGGCCCGCGTGTATAATGTGGATGCTGATCTCCAATCCGCAGCTGATGCGCTGTCCCGGGCTGGAGCAGCGGAATTAGACCAGCGCGGAGATGCGACGACGCGGGCCTCTCGCGCTATCCTGCAACTTCTCTCCCATGAGGAAAAATTTGCAAAAGGCTCTTCCGCTATCGAAGTGGATACGATTACGTATTTCAAACAACTCCCTGCAAATGATTATGAGGACATTCCGACATCCTATCGCACGACAAATGCGTCAGAGGCCCGTTATGTCGAAGTCAAAATCAAACCCAAAGACGTGGCGACAATCTTCCCGTCCTCTTTCATGAAAAAGCTCACAGACACGACACTGGACGCGCATTCTGTTGCGGGCATGGATGAAGTCGTTTGCGGGACGGCACCCGTCTTCATTTGTAATCCGAGAGAAGGTTTATCCGAAACGATTTACGAAGCCATGGAAGACCCTGCGTTCAAACGGACTCAATTTAAATTGAAAACACCCAATAATGTGAGCGACCCTTATGGCCGCGGGAATTTTGGTTGGCTTGATCCCTTTGGTGGCAACTCCGGCGCTTCAAAACTAGCCGATGCAATCGCGATTGATATTCCACCCACGTGTTATTCGCAAAGTAAAGGCGTCGTGCTGCGCACAGGGAATATCGCGTCGATGAGCGCGGCTGTAAACACCCGTTTCGATATTTATGAAGGGTCTTTCAAGAAATATTCCAGCGATCCGCGTTATGCTCCCGCAGAAAATGTGGTGAAAGGTTATGGTCCCCCTCTTAAAGGGAATGGGCAGCCCAAGAAGAATGCGAGCGGTTGTGATTCGCTGCCCTCGCCACAGGCTTTTGCCATGCCACGGGACACCTGTTTTAATGACAGTACATGTTCATCGCGTCAGGGCACGGGCGCTTGGGACTTCAACACATATATGCAAGTTAATCATCCGGGTTTTCACAGCATCACGCTTGAAGGCGTCACCTATAGCAAAGACAATTTAGGTCAGTTCACAACGCGCAATCCACCATCGCGGTATTCTCTATATCGTTGGGAGATCGACAATAACTGCATTCCGGGCGCGAAGACATATGGATCAAATGCAATTACGCCTGAGGAAGGGACACCACAGTGTCATAGCTCAGGCCATTCGACCACGGTTGCCGACCGCCGGGTCATCACGGTTGCAGTTCTGAATTGTCTTGAAATAGAATCATCCAGTGCTGCAGGCATGTCGAAACAATCAGGCCCTCTTCCTGTCGAAACTTTTGTGAAAGTCTTCCTGACGGAACCCATGGGTGCTGGGCAGGAAAATGTTATCTACGGCGAAATCGTTGGACCGTTAGTCAAGGGCAAAGATAGCGAAGCCAATGAATTAGTGGCGGTCGTCCGGTAATGAAAATGCTGTCGAAATATCACCGCGATGAAAGGGGAAGTGCCGCCATTGAGGGCGCGGTCCTCTTCCCACTTCTCGCCCTTATTGGTTTCGGTGTTGTCGACCTGTCCATGCTTCTGCGTCAGACCCACGCGATGGAGCAAGGCCTTGTCTCAAGCGGAGGATATCTCGCGCGGGCAGAAAACCCTGACCAATCCAATATCCAGACGAATGCCAGAAATATCGCGGCATATGGAACGCCAAGCGCGTCCGGCACAGAACGGATTTCCGGTTGGACGCCCAGCGATGTCACGCTGAATATCGTTCCTGTCGCGAATAATGGACAATATCGCGGGAATGATACGTTGCTCGTCGCGAAACTTTCTGCAGATCATGCCTATTCGGGATTGGGGTTTATCCGCCTCGCGTCCGGCGGAAAAATCCGAATCCGTGTGGAACATGAAGAAAGACTGGTGAGGGCAAGATGAAACTGTTTCGATCTTTCCGTAAAAATGATGACGGCGCAGTAACCGTTGAAACGTCCTTTTTAATCCTATCCCTAATTATTTTAACAGGCGGCGCAATTGAGGCCGGCTATGCGCTTTTCCAATGGAACGGCGCGCAAACAGCGGCCCGAACGGGTGCCAGAATTGCGGCGACCTCTGATCCTGTTGCCACCCAGATGAACACGATGACCGGGCTTTCCAATAGTGTCGCCGTAGGTGACCCGATGCCTTATTACAGGTTGGAATGTGACAATAAGAACAAGACTTGTGATGCGGGCGGTTATGACGCCACGGCCATGAGCCGTATCGTTTTCGGGCCTGATGGTGACAATCGTTGCGGCGCAACAACACGGGCCCGGCGCGGTATGTGCGATATATTCAGCGAAACCAAACGCGCCAATGTGAGTGTCGCCTATCAAAATTCAGGCTTGGGCAAAGCCGGATATCAGACTGATCCCGCGCCCTTGGTCACAGTCACGCTGAAAGACGTGCCATTGAAATTTGTCTTTTTGGACCTCGTGGGGTTCTCAAATATTGCGACGCTACCGCCTGTTCAGGCAACCGTCATGGGTGAGGATTTGAAGAATGGTTAAACGACGCAGATGGAGCCGCCGACGCGAAGATGATCGTGTGGCCAAGAAAGAAGACTACGCTCTGATTCAGGACGCAGACCTAGAGCTGGAACAGGATGATCTCTCTATTCCTCAACCTGAACCCGAGCTTGAGGCAGGAGAGGACCCTGACGTTCAAGAGGTTGAATCTGTTGAACACCCCGCGACTCCCACGGGAAACACACCTCAAATCTTTGCGGTCATCGGTGCGACTGGCGGAGTTGGGACAACCTCTTTGGCAACACAGCTCGCGCATGAATTTGCCGTCTCGACCGCGCAACCCTCGCTCGGGATACGACCTGTTGATCCGCGAATTTGCTTGATTGATTTAGACTTTGAAAGCGGGGCCTGCGCGCATCACCTTGATCTCTTGCCGAGCCTCACACTGGAAGATCTTTGTGGCCCCTCAGATCAGATTGACACCGCCTTTACCAGCGCCCTCGTCTCAACCCATGAAAGCGGAATTTCGCTCTTGGCTGCGCCCAATACGGTGGGCGCAAATGCGAGGGTTAATCCACGGACTGTCATGGCGATTTTGGACGCAGCCGCCGATCTCTATGATGTCGTTATCATTGACATGCCACGTTATCGTCAGTCCTGGTCACTGCCCGTGATGCAGGCGGTCGATGTTTTAGCCGTCACAGCAGAACTCACCATTCCATCCCTTCATGCCGCGCGCGAAATGCTGACACAGATCGCGCATGAAGCCAATGGGAGCGTGAATGCGCAAGCTATTATCGGGAAATATGAGCGACGGTCTTTCAAAAATATGCTGAAATTAGGCGATGCCGAAACAGCCTTGGGACGCGATATTTTCGCCACGATTTGCCAAGACCCGGACTCGACACGCGAAGCTCTGAATTGTGGTGAACCGGCGGGCGTTTTAAAGTCAGACTCTCGTTTTGTGAAAGATGTCAGGACGATTGCAGGAAAACTGAAAAACGCATCACCCCTATTGTTGGAAGAAGCCGCTTAACCGCAGATTCACCTTAAGCCGTAACGGCGACCTAAACCCTCTCGTGTAGAGACGACACATGGGAAGATTTTCACAGGCTTTTGAGGCGCAAACGAAACCCGCGCCCGTGCACGACGCGCCCGTGTTCATACCGGAAGAGGTGGAGCTCACGGCGGCGCCGCCTCCAGTTGAAACTGCGCCTGAGCCAGAGGCGCAAACCGTACCAACCGCCGCGGGAAATGCGTGGCTGGATACAAAGATCAAACTTCACACGCGCCTGATTGATGAAATTGATCTGGCGCAATTAGATGGCCTGGAAAGCCTCGAACTTCGTCAGCAAGTCCATGACATTGTCGTGGAGATGGCCCGTGAAGAGAAAATGAAACTCAATGCGCGGGATCTTAAATCTCTCGCTGATGGCGTCTATGACGAGATGACAGGTCTCGGGCCGTTGGAGGTTCTGCTTCAGGATGAAACCGTCTCGGATATTTTGATCAACGGCCATGAACGTGTCTTTGTTGAACGCCGGGGCGAGTTGGAACTCTCCGCCGTAAAATTCGCGAATGAGCCGCATCTCTTACGTATTATCAACCGCATCGTGGCGCAGGTCGGACGGCGTGTGGATGAAAGCCAACCGCTCTGTGACTGCCGCTTGTTAGATGGCAGTCGGGTGAATGTAGCGATTGCGCCTATCGCCGTGGACGGGCCGCTTGTGTCCATTCGGAAATTTTCAAAAGATCCGCTCACGCTGGACAAACTCGTTGAGTTTAAAGCTATTCCCGATGTCGTCGCGCAATTCCTCTGGGCGGCCTGCAAAGCCCGCGTGACGATCCTGATTTCCGGCGGAACGGGGTCCGGTAAAACGACACTTCTGAACGCGCTTTCGCAATCGATTTCACCAAAAGAACGTCTCATCACGATTGAGGACGCGGCGGAATTGCAACTGCAGCAGCCACATGTCGCGCGTATGGAAACACGTCCGCCCAATATTGAAGGGCGCGGCGAAATTAAACAGCGCGGTCTAGTAAAGAACGCTCTCCGGATGCGCCCAGACCGCGTTATTCTCGGCGAGGTTCGCGGCGAAGAAGCCTTTGATATGTTGCAGGCTATGAATACGGGCCATGAAGGCTCTATGGCGACACTACATGCGAATACGCCACGTGATGCCCTCACCCGATTGGAGCAGATGGTTGCGATGGGCGATATGAAGATCACACCAGAAGCCGTCGCCGGACAAATTGCGTCTGCCGTCGGGATTATCGTTCAAGCTACGCGTCTCTCTGACGGACAGCGCAAGATTACATCCGTTGCCGAAGTCACAGGCATGGAAGGCGCCGTCATCCAGATGCAGGAATTATTTAATTACACGCGTACGGGGACCGGGCCCAACCACGAAGTCATCGGGGAATTCCGTTCGACAGGCATCCGGCCAAAATGTCTGGATGAAATTGTGACCCGCGCTATTCCATTGCCTGAAGGTTTGTTTGAACCAAAGGTTTTAGAGCCCGGAAAAACGTCTGATCAGACCATTAAAGAGCGTGTTGGATAATGTCCTCAACGCAGCAAATTATTATTTACGGGCTGATTTTCTGCGCAGGGTTTCTCATGCTGCAAACGATTTTGGGTTTGATGGGTCAAGCCGGAAAAAATGTTCGTTTGGCCAATGATCGCCTTCGGCGCCTGTCCAAATCTGACGATAAAGTAGATGTACTCGACAAGATGCGGCGCGCGCGGTCACTGACAAAAGAAGGCCAGCTTGCAGGCCTGAACACACGAATCGCGCAACTGATTATGCAATCCGGATTGCCGCTTGGCACATATGGGTTTTACTATGCCAGCCTAGGTTTTGCCGTCTCGCTGGGCATGACGTTGTTTCTTGTCAAAGGCACACCTGTTTGGGGATTTCTCGGGTTTGGCCTCGGCAGTATCGCGCCAGTTCTCATCCTAAGTTTCTTCGTCAAACGGCGTCGCAAAAAAGCTGTCGCACAGCTTCCGGAAGCGTTGGACATTATCATTCGATCGCTGGCCGCCGGACATCCCGTGCCGGTCGCAATGGGTCTGGTCGCGCGGGAAATGCCGGATCCCATCGGAAGTGAATTTGGAATTGCCTCGGATGAAGTGAGTTTTGGATCCACGATTTCTTCTGCCATCCAGAAATTAGCGGATCGCGTGGGGCATGAAGATTTTGAATTATTTTCTGCAATGATCCGGTTGCAGGAACGCACGGGTGGTAATCTTGCTGACCTCCTGCGCTCCAATGCGAAAACAATCCGAGATCGCCAGAAAATGCGACTCAAAATTAAAGCCGCCTCGGCCGAAGGGCGCGTCAGCGCAATGATTTTGAATGTTGCGCCAATCTTTCTGTTCATAGCCGTCAATAAGATGAGCCCGGAATTTTACGGCGAAGTGAAGCACTTAAAATCCGTCACCTATACGCTTTGGGGCGTTGTCATCTGGATGGGCCTTGGCAATCTCGTCATGTACAAAATGATCAATTTCAAGATATGAGCTTTACCAACGCCCTCACAATCCTGATTTCCGCGGCCTTTCTGGGGATATCACTCTGGCTCTGCTTTATTGCGGTGCGTGGAGCCATTCGGGATAATGCGAAAGTCGAAAGGCGCCTTGCGGGAGGCGCGAGTCTGGACGCGGATACAGATGTCGGGATCGGCGCCAAGGCAAAGGCCAAAAGGAACTTGCTCTCACAACTCGGATCTCATCTCACGCTACCGGATGCGAAAGAAATTTCACGACTGCGGTTTGAGCTCGCACGGGCGGGCTATTATGACCCCTCATCTGTGAAGACGTTTCTGGCCGTACGGGTTGTCTCACTCTTCGCGCCCCAGATTATTTTCCTCGCACTCTGGGGGCCGCTTTCGGCTAAGCTGAGCGTTGGTGTGTGTTTAATCCTCATCATGGTTCTGGCTGCAGTCGGCTTGTTGGGACCCACTCAATTCTTGAAACGTAAGGCCGCCAAACGCACAAATTCCTGTCGTCTGGGCTTTCCCGATCTCATGGACCTCATGACCGCCTGTGTCGAAGCGGGCCTGTCCATGGACGCCTCCCTCGTGAGGGTGAGCCATGAATTAGGCGGGCGATATCCTGCGCTGAAACAGAATATGGACATCATGAATTTGGAACTTCGCGCAGGACGCGAACGCAATGAGGCCATGATTAATTTTGCCGACCGTATCAATCTGGATGAAGCCAAAGCGCTGGCGGTCATGCTGAAACAAGCTGAAGAAATGGGCAGTTCTGTCGGGCATGCCTTACGCACGTTCTCCGAGGACATGCGCCATAAACGCATGATGAAAGCCGAAGAAAAAGCGATGGCCTTACCCGCAAAAATGACCGTGCCGCTCATCGTCTTTATCTTTCCGACAATCATGGTCATGTTGATGATGCCGGCGGGTATCCGCCTGATGGAAGGTCTCGCGGTACAGTGATGGTGCGCACGGGTTTAATATGTCTGGCGCTCCTTTGGCCGACGGCGTCTTTGGCAAAAAGTGTGGATCTGCCGGATATTCGCGCGATTGAGCGCGACTCTACGGATATCTTCCAAGTCCTGCAAACTCTCGCATCGGCTGAGGCCGCCTTGCGAGCTCGCGATTATCTCTCCGCGAAAAAAGGATATGAAAGTGTCTTGCTTCACGACCCGGATTTAGGAACCGCGCGTGCGGGATTGAGGCGCACGCTAATCGCGACAGGTCAGGCTGAGGAAGCTGCGCGATATATTGATGACGCGACTTCGGCAGATGCGGTTCTCATTCGTGTTCTAATGGGGCGATCTGATCATCCGACGGTTGAGCTAAAAACGGCTTTGGAAACGCATCAGGATGCGCGGCTTTGGAATGCACTGGGGCATTTACAAGATGATCAAGGCCATTTTGCCGCCGCTCGACAAGCTTACGCGAGGGCAAACCTTCTGGGTCAGCGCGCAGGACTGGCAGAAAATAATACCGGACAGTCCCATTGGGTAGCCGGAGAGTTCGAGCAGGCCTTAACGTCTTTCGAACAAGCGGTCCAAGCTGACCCACGCGACACCCGTTTCGACAACAACCGCCGTAGAGCCTTAGTAAAGCTCGGGCGTGTTGAATTCGCCATTGTCGGATTAACGTCTGAAGAGGCAAGCGTCTTTCTGGGCCAGGCCGGAGTTCAGGCGGAGATGGAAGGCGAAATCCGCCTTGCAAAATTACTCTACCAAAAATCTCTTGATCTCGCTCCCCGCCATAATCCGACCATCGCGGAAAGACTGGAAGCCTTAGAGCAATAAAGACACCACGCCGAAAAAGACCCCCATGCTGAGGCCAAAGGCTAACAGAACGATGACACCGTCCCGTGCCGTAATCCCGAGACCCAGCAGCAAGATGATAAAGGCCGGTGCGACGACGCCAAATGGCACCATACCCAGTGGGAAAAATGTCAGTGATAGGATAATCGCAATCAGGGAGACAATCACCTGCGCCGGACCCGTGGCCGCCCATTCCAAGCGCGGGGAGATAATGCCGTCTATCTTTGCGAGGATGGGGCGGACCTTATTCTGAACCGCCGTCAACTTTGCCGACGGAATTTTCACGCGCGCCAAGACATTGGGCATCCACGGCGTGTTTCGGCGAAATAAGAGCTGCAACGCGAAAACAATAACAATAACGCCAAAAGCCGGAGGAATACCCGGGATTGCCCCCAAAGGCGTCATCATACAGAGGCCGCAGAGCACCATGATGGGCCCAAAGGCCCGGTTGCCGAAACTCTCAACAACCGTTTTTAAATCCACCGATTCTCCACCATCCATCGCCGTCTCGACCTGGTCGAGAACACTCTGGAGCGGTGTGTCTGCTGCATTGTCTTTTGGTTCGCTCATGTGACGTGACAAATGTGACTTATGACGTTACGGCGCAAGTCGTAAATGCAATGATGCGCAGACACTCAAATGGGACAGTCGGAAAATGGAATTAGAGCTCTGGCTCAGTCTTGTTCTGTTGTTTTTCACGGGCGGATTAACGCCCGGCCCTGCGGTCATGCTCGTGCTGGCCTCTTCCTTTCGTTACGGGTTCAAACCCGCGCTTCTGCCCGCGCTCGGCGTAGCCTCGGCCAATGTTGTCTGGCTCTGTCTGGCGGCCAGCGGGACAGCGGCGCTGCTCGAGATCTATCCGCGCGCCACACTGGGTTTAAAAGTCCTGGGAATGCTGGTTCTGGGATATATGGCGATTTCCGTCATGTTCGGCCCCCTGCCCCGTTTGGAACCGGATCCGGATGATGCGCCCAGACGAGGACGGCTCTATTTCAAGGGATTCCTGCTTCAGATCACCTCCCCTATGCCTTTGGTCTATTTCGGGATGCTCCTTCCGCTTTACTTCCAGCCGGACACAGCGCTCGCGCCACAATTTCTGACGATGTTAGTCACGGTCACAGTTCTCGAGCTTTTCGGCCTTTCCGTTTACGCCTATGCCGCCAAAGGTATTCGCCGCTTTTTACAACGTCCTCGCACGGGACGCATTTTCAATGTGCTTATCGGTGTCGTGATGATGGCCTCCGGCGTGTTTGCGGTCTTGTCCACGGCATAAACTCTTGCAAATAGAGCCTTTGCCGCTAAGAGGCCTGCGAATAGACAAAGGACATATTCCCCATGGATATGAGTAAAATCCCGGTAGGTGAGAACCCGCCATTTGACGTCAATGCCATTATCGAAGTCCCCAAGGGCGGCGAACCCATTAAATATGAGATGGACAAGGCATCAGGCGCCATGTTTGTGGACCGCTTCCTTTACACCTCCATGCGTTATCCATGTAATTACGGCTTTCTGCCCCACACATTATCTGAGGATGGTGATCCGACAGATATTCTGGTCGTGGGGCAACGCGCCCTCGTGCCGGGCTGTGTCATCCGGGCCCGGCCCGTTGGGGTCATGTTGATGGAAGATGAGGCCGGTATGGACGAGAAAATCGTCGCTGTCCCGCATCAGGCTTTGACGCCATATTATGATAATATCAAATCCTATAAAGATCTGCCGCAAGTCATGCAGGATCGCATTCCACATTTCTTCGAACATTATAAAGATCTTGAAAAGAATAAATGGGTGAAAGTTTTGGGCTGGGAAGGTCCGGAAAAAGCCGGTGAGCTGATCATGGCCGGTATAAAATCGTATCAGGGATAAATTTCCCAAACGCTTTCTTAGAAATAAATTCATGCTATCCCCGTTCGTAAAACGACTGGGGATTTTTATGTTGAGAACGCTACTTCTAGGGTCAACTTTAATTTTGGTAGCATGTGGATCGCCCACTCCGCAAAATGAAAACCCGTCAACAGCCGTCATTCCCGCTGCGCCCGCGCCCGGATTTGTTTCAGCGTCGACAAAATCCGCAAATGACGATTTGGCAAAACGCCTCCCCTTGTCCGATCAGCAGGATTTCGAAGATGCCTCACGTGGGTTTTTGGCTGCAATCACTGCACCTGCCATTCGCGACGATGCCGGCAATCCTGTCTGGGAGATTGCGCAATATGATTTCGTGCAAGGTCCGGCCCCGCAGAGCGTAAATCCCTCGCTCTGGCGGCAAGGGGAACTCGTTGCCAAACATGGCCTGTTTGAAGTCTCGCCCGGCCTCTATCAAATCCGGGGCTATGATCTCTCCGTCATGACCCTGATTGAGGGGAATACAGGCTGGATCATTATCGACCCGCTCACCAATGTTGAAACGGCGAAAGCCGCTTTAAAACTCGCCAATGACACACTCGGCGAGCGCCCCGTTTCCGCGATGCTTTACACGCATAGCCATGCCGATCATTTCGGCGGTGCAAAAGGTATCCTCCCCGACGGCGCGGGCGATGTGCCCGTCATTGCGCCGCAGCATTTCTCAAATGAGGCTGTGAGTGAAAATGTATTAGCGGGCAATCACATGACACGTCGCGCAACGCTGATGTTTGGTTCGACCCTTCCGAGAAGCGCGACAGGGCATGTCAGTTCAGGCCTCGGCCCCGGCCTGCCGCGCGGCAATGTCAGCCTCATCCTCCCAACGGAAGAATTGGGTGCGGGCATCACGAAGAAGACAATTGATGGCATCCAGTTCGAATTCATGGATATGGGCGGAACCGAGGCGCCGAGCGAGTTCGTCTTCTATCTCCCCGATTTCAAAGCCCTCCATACGGCGGAGGTTGTCAGCGGAACCTTCCACAACGTTCTGACCTTGCGCGGGGCGAAATCCCGTAATACGCTGGCATGGTCGCAAGGTATTGACGCGATGCTGGCGGAGTATGGCGCAAAATCAGAGATCACCCTTGCAAGTCACCACTGGCCAAAGTGGGGGACAGAGAGCGTACAAACCCACCTTAAGAATCAGCGGGACATCTACCACTATGTGCATGATGCAACACTGCGCGCGGCCAATGGCGGTGCGGGTATGGTTGAGGCCGCCGAAGCAATGGAAGAACCGGAATTCCTCTCCGAGGATTTCGGCGCAAGAGGCTATTACGGAACGCTGAACCACAATTCGAAAGCCGTCTATCAACATTATTTCGGGTGGTGGTCGGGTGTCCCAGCTGACTACCACAAACTTCCGCCCGAACAGTCTTCTGTTAAATATGTCGCTGCGATGGGCGGGACCAATGCTGTATTGCGGACAGGAATTGAGGCCTTTGAGACCGGCGATTATCGCTGGGCGGCGGAAGTTCTCAATCACCTCATTTTTGCGAAGGAAGGCGGCCAACCCGCCAAAGACTGGCTGGCCGCAACCTATGAGCAGATGGGCTATCAGGCCGAGAGCGGAGCGTGGCGGAGCTATTATCTGACGGGGGCACAGGAACTCCGCGTCGGCCTCGTCGCCCGCAATGCGACCAATCCCGGCAGTGCAGATGTCCTGCGCTCTGTCCCAACCCGTACTTTATTGGATGCGATGGCGGTCCGTTTCGATGGCTCGAAGGTTTCGAAAACCCCGAAATCTATCAATTTCATCTTCACGGATACGGATGAAGTTTTCACAGTCGAGGTCAACCGCTCAACGGCATTGGCCCGTCCAAGTCTGTCTGACAATCCGGCCGTCACACTCACCCTAACCCGCACAGCTTTCAATAAATTGCTGGGCCAACAAGCGGAGTTTGCGGATTTGATGAAAACTGGAGAGATAAAGCTGGATGGCAACCCCCTCGCGGCACGGGATTACCTGACAGCTCTGGAAACACCAGAGCTATGGTTTAATATCGTTGAGCCGTAGCTTTATTTCGGCGTGATGCGGAGCAACCGCCCACCATCATCTTCCAGCACATACAGCGCGCCGTCGAGCCCTGTTTCGACTTCGCGAATCCGGTTACCCCATTCAAACCGTTCGGCTTCTTCCGCAGAGGGACCACGACGATTGCCTTCGCCAAATTCGACGCGGATGAGGGCCTGCGAGCTCAGACCGCCAATGAAGCCGTCGCCTTTCCAATCAGAAAAAAGATCACCGTCATAGATGGTGAATCCTGCCGGACTGATCGCTGGCACCCAATAGGCTTCCGGGCTGTTAAAAACGGGGTTGGTATCATGATCCGGGATGTCGACACCGGAATAGTGTTTCCCGTTGGAGACAACAGGATAGCCGTAATTTGAAGACCGTACGATGTGATTTAATTCATCGCCGTCGCGCGGACCCATTTCGTGGACCCAAAGTTGTCCATCCGGATCAAAATCGATGCCAAGCGGATTACGGTGACCGAGTGTCCAAATCTCTTTCGTAACCCCGCCTTGCGCGTAAAACGGATTATCTTCGGGAACAGATCCGTCCATATTCACACGAACAACTTTCCCCAAATTCATGTCCATATTTTGGGACGGGGTGAATTTCTGACGCTCACCGGATGTGATATAGAGATAGCCGCCGCCATCTTCGGCCGTGGCCGGGCTGACCGCCATGCGGTGTCCGTAATGACCATTGCCCGTGACTTTCGGCGATTGTTCCCAGACGCGTTTTGCGGCTGACAGCGAGCCGCCACGTGCGGAGAGATTGAGTGTCATCATGTCGACAGCCGCCCCGGAAAGGGCATCATTTTTGGCATCGCGTTCAACATAGGAAATATAGACTTGGTTATTCGAGGCGAAATCCGGATGGATAATAATATCGCCCATACCGCCCTGACCGCGTTCTGTGACTGAGGGTGCGCCCGCGATTTTACCGAGCTTTTTGCCGTCACGCCCCACCAACCAGATGGCGCCTGATTTTTCCGTCACCAACATCCGTCCATCGGGAAGTTGTGTCATGGCCCAAGGCCCGTCAAATGTATCGAGGGTCGTGATTTCAATCTTGGACCCTTTGGTCCCCGTGACAGTTTCAGCGTAAGCGGCTGTCGAGAATGACAAAACGGCGGCAGATAGTAGTAAAACGCGCATAATAATCTCCTTGCAGGAATGGGTCTCGCAATAGTTACGTTGCGAGACCCGTATCAGTTCCTAACCAAAGAGGTCAAAGTAAAGGATTTCCGCCTCACGTCCTTGTGAGACGGTGAGTTTTCCACCTTGAGTGATGGCGAGGCCATCCCCTTCTTCGAGTCTTTGCCCGTTCACATCAACCGAACCACGCGCGACCTGAATCCAGCCTTTGTGACCGTCCGGTAGCACGGTTTCTGCCGACTGCGCGCCGTCAAAGGTTCCGGCATAGATCAAGCCGTCCGCCCGCATGGCGAGGGAGCCGTCCCGACCATCGGGCGAGAGGAACAATTTCAACTGCCCTGCCTTGTCTTCCGGTTTCAGGTCGAGCGTATCATATCGTGGTTCCCCGCCATCCTGATTGGGTAGCAACCAAACTTGCAGGAAATGCACGGGCTCATCTACAGACGGGTTGAACTCGGAGTGGCGTACGCCGGACCCGGCGGACATATATTGCACGCCACCCGCCTTCACGGTCGAGCTGTTGCGCATTGTGTCCTTATGGGCCAACGCTCCGTCCAAGACGTAAGAAAAAATCTCCGCATTGTCGTGGGGATGCTCACCAAAGCCGCGTTCCGGCATGACTTGGTCATCATTGATCACGCGCAAATTTGCAAAGCCCATATGATCGGGATGGAAATAATTTGCGAAGGAAAAACTATGCGCCGAATTCAGCCAGCCGTGGTTCGCCATGCCCCGTTCATTGGCGGGACGCAGGCGGAATCCTGACGCCGCTGGAAGAGCGGCATTCGCTGTTGTGGCAGTTGCGGCGGCAGCTGTCGTGGCCACCATCATTGTACGTCTGGTCATGTGCATCTCCTTAGGCTGCAAGTTTCAAAATGTCATTTTTAGCAGAAGCAAGTTTCGCCTCCGCATTTCGGCCCAGCGCATCGGCGGCGATAACGGTGACGTCATCTATGCCGATAAAATGCAGAGCCTGTTTTATCCAAGGCGTTGCGAAGTCGATATCAGAGCCGACGGGGGTACCACCGGACGCGATGACGACAACCGCCCGCTTTCCAGACAATAATCCAACCGGACCCGTGTCTGTATATTTAAACGTCACGCCAACGCGCGCGACCATATCGAACCATGCTTTGAAGGCTGCAGGAACGCCGAAATTATAGATCGGTACACCCAGGACAAGAATGTCCGCGTCTTTGACTTCAGCGACCAGCGCATCGGAATAGGCCAGAGTGGCCGATTGCTGTGCTGTCCGCTCATTTGGGGGCGTGAAATTGGCCGCGATCCAGTCCCCATCCACATGCGGGACAGAGGTTGTCAGATCTCGCTCACTCACGTCACCTCCGAGCTGCTCAAGGACGGCCGCAGAGAGTTTGCGGGTCACAGAACCGTCCTGACGTCCACTGGATTGTATTGAGAGTATCTTTGTCATTTTCAATTATCCTTTTCTGTTATCGAGGGCGAACGTGCCGGCGCCAAAAGCGGCTAGGAGACCTAACCCCCCTGCAATCGAGATGTTCTTCAGAAACATGATTGTCTGGATTTGGTCCGAGAAATCGAAGTGAAACATCAGGGCGCTCAGTCCGGCAAAGCCTGCGAGAAGCACCGCTGCAATCCGTGTCTGCCAACCAATGATGATCGCCAGCGGCGCGAGAATTTCGAGGGCAATCACAAGCGGCAATAACTCACCCGGCACGCCGACAGATTCCATATAGCCCTGCGTTCCGGCATATTGACCGAGCTTCGTCAGACCTGAGATCAGGAAGACGGAGACCAAGGCCGTTCTGGCGACGGGAGGGATGTAAGTCTGCGCGAGACGCTCCAGCGTCTTAGTGGGTTTAGAAAGCGTTGCGGTTGTCATGGTCTTTGCCTTTCGAGCTTGTGAATTTCGATGAGGTAGATTTAGATGTTTACACTTCGGCACAGAAGACGTGCATTTCACAAATCATTGTTCTATTATCCGCAACAATGTTAAACACTGAAGACCTTTCCATTTTCACTGACATCGCGCGGGCGGGCTCCATCTCCCGCGCGGCAAACCAGCGGGGTCAGTCAAAATCCGTTCTGTCGCGGAAGCTTTCCGACCTTGAAGCCAGACTTGGTGTGACCCTGATTGCGCGGACGACCCGGGCGATGCACCTGACGGATGCAGGCGCGGAGCTGCTAGAACGCGCGGAGTCCATTTTGGATGAGTTGTCCGATGCGGAAAGCGCTGTACGTGAGGATTCCTCCGCGCTGAAGGGGCGTTTGCGGATTGCGGCGCCGCTCTCTTATGGGCTCTCGGTCCTGCAACCCATTCTCTCGCAATTCATACGCGACCACCCTGAGGTCAAAGTCGAGATTGATTTCTCGGACCGCAAGATTGATCTTGTCGAAGATGGATTTGATGTGGCGCTGAGGATTGGCGTTCTGACGGATAGCAGCCTGATTGCCCGCAAGGTCACACCCGTTGGTCACACGGTCGCCGCGAGCCCGGCCTTTTGGGATAAGCATGGACGGCCGACACATCCTGATGAGTTGGCCAAGCTCTCCGCGCTTCGCTATCTCAATTTGAAAACACCCGGCGCAATTCCGTGGTGGGGACCGAAAGGCACGCGCGGAACCGTCCATCCACCCGTCGGTGTGCTGGCCGGGAATGGCGATTTCCTGGCGGGACTCGCCCATGATGGTTGCGGGTTTATGGTCGAGCCGGATTTCATTCTTGCGCCTTGGCTGGAGAGCGGAAAACTGGAAGCGGTCCTCACGGATTATGCGTGGTCGCAAATGAACCTTTATCTCGTCTATCCTCCGACACGTCGCACGGCCGCGAGAACGCGGGCTTTCGCCGAGGCTGTTTTGGACGCGCTGGGCTAATAAGCAAATAAAAAGCCCCGCCGGGGCGGGGCTATCTATCATCAATCGGCCAAAGCCTAGAATTCGATATCTACACCCGCATAAAGCAGCCGCCCACGGGGATCATGAACTTTGGAATCAAACCCACCATTTGTGAAGACCTGTGGTGGGTCCTCATTCAAAGCGTTAATGACGCCGACATTCAAGGATGTTGCCTCTCCCAGTGCATCGAAATATTGGCCGATATTGAGGCTATAACGTCCATCAATTGTAAAATGGTCGTCAATTCTTTGGTTCGCATTCTGATCATCTTCATATGATTCAATATAACGGCCAAACACATCCAAGCGATGCGCGCCTGACATCAAATTGAAGCCTGTGTTGAAGCGATTCTTCGGCACAGATGTTCCAAAGTTTGTGAAGTTACGGTTACCAACACCACTGACGTCACCCGCCTGAGGGTCCTCCAGGTCATAGTCAAATACGATCGTGCCCTGAATAAACGGCACAATAGTCACGGAACCTAGTTCCGCTTCATAGCTGATACCGTAGTCCAAACCACTTGTTTGAACGGAGGAGGCGTTCACAAAATTTGTGTTCACCTGAACAATAGATCCACCTGCATTTCGGACAACACGGTCTGCGTCCAGTGGGTCAAGATTTGTAACAGCTTGGAAGTTCTCAGCAATAATCACATCGGTAAAGTCGAAATTATAGACATCCATATCTATCCGCAAACGATCTACAGGCTCCCAGGTGAAGCCAAGATTGATGGCTTCCGACTCTTCAGGTGTCAGGTCCGGATTACCTAAAGTCCGAATGCCGGCAAATGACGTCGCGCCGTTACGAGACGGATCGCTGACTTGGTTTAGCGCTGTCTGCTGACCATTTTGCTGGTAAACCGTTGGCGCTCTAAATGAGGTCGAGAAAGAGCCTCGCAAGGACAGGCGGTCTGTTGCTCGCAGCAGAGCGGCAAATTTAGGATCAAGCGTTGAGCCAATAGCTCCCCCATAATCCTCATAACGTAGCGCCGCTTGTAGCTCGAGACGGTTATCCCAGAATGGCATGTTAACCTCACCAAAAATGGCGTAAACATCCTGTGAACCTTCAAAGTCCTGATCGCCGATCAAAAAGCCGAAATTATCTCTCTGGGAATTCGCATCAAATTCACCCGTGAAATCTTCTTTGCGGTATTGAACACCGAGAGCCGCGGCCAGACCGCTATCCCCGACTGTACCAGAAACCACACCTTCAATGACTTGCAATTCGGATGTCAGGTCCCGCACCTGTGTACCAATGATGAAGTCTTCAACTTCGGCACTGTTAGGCGCCGACGTAAAGGATGTTGAGAATGGGTTGAAGAATGTGCCGGCAGCAATGCCGAAACCACTACAGGCGTCAGACCGGAAACCGTCCAAAGCACAGCGGAACTCGTCCACTAATGTATCCTCGGTGTTGATGACGTGATTATTCTCAGCCTGAGTGTAAGAGAGGCGCCAATTGTAATCTTCGTTAAAATCGCCTTCTAGTCCCGTGCTAATGCGCCATGTTTCCGACTCTGTCAGGTTCGGTGAAACCTCTGCTCCGTTACCAAAGGCACGCCCGAGGAATACGGCTCCACCAGGTGCTAATGGCGCTAACGGGCCTGCAAAGATCGTATTTGGGTGATCTGCGGGCACAACTCCACCCACGAGGAAGGGGAAGGAAGGCGAGTTACCGCGGATAGCTTCATTATCCGCATAACTAAACTGACCGTCCCACCGAATAGTGTCCGTCAAATCGAAGTCAGCACGTACAAGACCTGTTAGTCTTTCTTCTTCCGCAACCAGATTAAAGAAGTCACCAAAATCAAAACCGCAAGTCCCGCCGTCAAGTGGCAGTCCGCCCAAGGCACTGCCCGGAGCAAGCACGTTCGGGAATCCGCCAACTGCAGCACATCCGGGATCAATCAAGGGTAAACCCGCAGGTAGAGGCCCACCCAAAGGAACGAAAGCACCGGGGTTGCCCAAGGCCGATGTATCATCTTGTGGTCGCGACAAACGCTTTTCTGCCGTCGTCAACGGGGACCGATCTGTATAGCTGACCGCACCCATAATATTGCCACGATCAAAGTTTTTACCGACCATGCCTTGTAGGATGATTTCATCCGCACTGCCTGTGCCGTCAACGAACTGATATTGCGCATTCAAACGCACACCATCAAAATCATCGAACGTGGTGAAGTTGGCCACGCCGGCAACAGCGTCAGACCCATAAGTCGCCGAAGCGCCGTCTTTCAAAATTTCAAGATTTTCAACAGCAATCAAAGGAACAAGAGACGCCGTGTCAACAAAGTTGAAACCACCATTATTTGTCGCAGCTGAAAGAACCTGACGCCGTCCGTCCAAGAGGACAAGTGTCGATTGAACACCCAAACCGCGCAAGTTGATATTGGATGTGCCCGTAGTTCCATTTTGTGTGAACGCATCAGGGTTATTTTCAGACCCCGTATTTATGGTAAGTGTTTGCGTCAGGTCAGCGATGTTTTTCGCGCCCGTGCTGCTGATATCTGCTTCTCCAAGGGAGACAACCGGAGAGGCGCGATCCGCTTGCGCTTGCCTCCGAATAAGCGTTCCTGTGGCAATCACGACGTCTTCCGTCATGGAAGTTTGAGAGTTGTCCTGTGCAAAAGCAGTGGAACCTGAACCGATGGCCGTCACAAGCGCAAGCGCACTGACGGATAGAGAAGCAAATGTCTTCATGAATTTTCCCGTATATTTTTATTTAGTTATGAAAGCATTCTGCGTCGGAATTTTCTAACTGCCTAACTAAATGCAACTTCATATCCCGTTTTTTGAGGCAACTGTTGCTAATTCGCAACAATAGAGCCCTCCTAAACATGAAGCCTTGACGCCGCCTTACGGCTTTGTCACAAAACAATTCTACGCGAAGGGAAGCGCGAGCCGGAAAGCCGGACGCGGCCAACTTCATACTCGCGAGGGGAAGCGTGCACTTATCGGGGAGATAAGGCAGAGCACGGCCAACTTCATAACATTGACGGCGTGAGGTTTCGCGCAAACGCTGGACCCGCGCCCTTATTCAAGGGGACCGTGTTATGGCTCTTTATCTGATTATCGCGGCGGGGGTTCTCGCCGTTCTCTACGGGATTGTGACCCGTGCCAGTTTGATGAAAGAATCGACAGGCAATGAACGTATGAATGAAATTGCCGGGGCCATTCAGGAAGGCGCGAAAGCCTATCTCAACAAGCAATATAAAACGATCGCGATTGTGGGTGTCGTTGTCGTTGTCATCCTATTTGCGCTCTTCCAAAACCTGATTGCGCCACTCGGTTTCGTCATTGGCGCGGTTCTGTCAGGCATTGCCGGATATGTCGGCATGCTCGTGTCTGTGCAGGCCAATGTTCGCACGACGGAAGCCTCGCGGGAATCGCTCGGCAAGGGCCTCAACGTCGCTTTCAAGGCAGGCGCGATTACGGGCATGCTCGTCGCAGGTCTCGCCCTGCTGGGTCTCGCCATTTACTACATGCTTCTGACAGGCCCAATGGCCGCATCAGAACGCGGCGTGATTGACGGACTTGTTTCGCTCTCATTGGGCGCGTCCCTGATTTCCGTCTTTGCCCGTCTCGGCGGCGGTATCTTCACCAAAGGTGCGGATGTCGGCGGCGACCTTGTCGGGAAAGTCGAAGCGGGCATTCCCGAAGATGACCCCCGCAACCCCGCGACCATCGCGGATAATGTTGGTGACAATGTCGGCGATTGCGCAGGCATGGCGGCCGATTTGTTCGAAACCTATGTTGTGACAATTGCGGCCACGATGATCCTCGGCTCCATCCTCTTTGGTGCTGTGGGCGAGCTCGCGCTCTATCCGATGGCGATTGGTGCTGTTTGTATTATCACGTCAATTATCGGGACCTATTTCGTCAAACTCAGCAAGGGATCCTCGAATGTGATGGGCGCTTTATATAAAGGTCTTATTGCAACGGGTGTTCTGTCCGTCGCGGCCATTGGTGTGCTGACGCATCAAATGCTCGGCTTTGGCGACGTCGCCAATACGGGCTTTTCGGGCATGGACCTGTTCCTCTGCTCAATCGTCGGTTTGGTGATTACCTTCCTCATTGTTATGGTCACGGAATATTATACGGGTACAAAATACCGCCCCGTCAGATCCGTCGCTGCCGCGTCCGAGTCCGGACACGGTACCAACGTCATTGCTGGCCTCGCCGTTTCCATGGAAGCGACCGCTATTCCAGCGCTCATTATCGTCGCCGGTATCATTATCACGTTTAGCCTTGCAGGTCTCTACGGCATTGCGATTGCCGTGACGGCTATGCTTGGCGTGGCGGGAATGATCGTTGCGCTCGACGCCTTCGGTCCTGTGACCGATAATGCGGGCGGCATTGCCGAGATGGCCGAATTGGATCCGGAAGTGCGTAATACGACCGATGCGCTTGACGCTGTGGGCAATACAACCAAGGCCGTAACCAAGGGTTATGCGATCGGGTCCGCAGGTTTGGGCGCGCTCGTGCTCTTCGCTGCTTATTACCAGGACATCCTGTATTTCAGCGAACAGGAGGGCAATCCGCTTTCCGGCGTTTCCGTCGATTTCAGCCTGACCAATCCTTACGTGATTGTCGGTCTATTTATCGGTGGCCTGCTGCCCTACCTCTTCGGCGCTTGGGCCATGCAGTCTGTTGGACGCGCAGCCACAGCGATTGTCGAAGAAGTCCGGCGTCAGTTCAAAGCCGACCCCGGTATTATGGCGGGCACATCGCGTCCGGATTATGCCAAAGCAGTTGACCTGCTGACAGGGGCCGCGATCAAGGAGATGATTAAACCATCGCTCCTGCCAATCCTCGCGCCAATCGTGCTCTACTTTGCGATCTATTTCATTGCAGGTACGTCACAGGCGCTCGCCT
Organism: Litorimonas sp. WD9-15; assembly: GCF_050271975.1. Lineage (NCBI taxonomy): Bacteria > Pseudomonadati > Pseudomonadota > Alphaproteobacteria > Maricaulales > Robiginitomaculaceae > Litorimonas > Litorimonas sp. WD9-15. The sequence goes on along the minus strand of NZ_CP189850.1, from coordinate 740,134 downwards.
CACTCGGTGCGATGCTTATGGGCGTGATCGTGACGGGACTGTTCTTGGCCCTGTCCATGACCGCCGGTGGCGGCGCTTGGGATAATGCCAAGAAATATATCGAAGACGGCAACCATGGCGGCAAGGGCTCTGAAGCTCATAAGGCGTCCGTGACGGGCGACACAGTCGGTGATCCCTACAAGGATACAGCCGGACCCGCCGTCAACCCGATGATCAAGATTACAAATATCATCGCATTGCTTCTGTTGGCTGTGCTCGCGCACTAACGACAGAAGCCATCTCTGGGGAGAGTGGCCCGTTCCGGCACAGACGCAAAGTCTGGCCGGAGCGGGCTTTTTATTTGCGCGCGATTGATTTATATAAAAATGGCGCAATATTTAATCAGGGGCACATTATGCGAATTTCATACCATTCGTTTATATCTTTCATCACCATATTGACGCTTTCGATTGCGATGACTGTGATGAGCTCAAGCCCCGCTTTTGCCAAAAAGTATAAGGTAAATACGGATAGATTTACTGTAACCCTCCATGTCAAATCGGCCAAAACCGGGGAAACCGTTGCTGTTAAAACGGTTTCGAGGCCGCGCGTGCCCGTAGAGGAACGCGATAAAGCCTATATAGAAAAGATGTTCGCGAAAGCCATCAAGCAGCAAGGGTTGGATAAGACGCCTGAAGATGTTTCTAAATATTCCTACAGATCCACCGTTGGCTATCGGGATGCCAAGGGAAAACTGATCTTAGAGCCATTCTTCCTAAAAGTTCTGCCGATTTCTGACGCTGTCGCTTATGTTCAGCGGATTGACGGAAGCTATAGTTTTGCTGATTTAAAAACAGGAGACATGATTCCCGCACCTGAGAATTATGAAAGGGTTTTGGTGACCTCATTCAGTGATAAAAAACCGAGTGTCGCAATTGCTCAAACAAATATTCGCAACGGTTATTTCGATATCATTGGACTGGATAGCTATGGACGTGAAGCTTATCGCGTGGAGAATATAATCGGATCTACGAGCGGTGCCACCAGCCAAGAACAAGGATATGCCGTTTTTTCTAATCGCATTTATTTTAATTACCTCAATAAAGACGGCGTCAATGTTTCAAAATATATTGATCCTGATATGACAGGTGGAGAGGGGCCCGCCTTATTCTTTGCTCAAACTGCACGCGGAACCTCCGTTCTCGCACCCGCTGGAACGCTCCCACCTTCTGTCGGGGGCACGCCGGAACAACGGGTTTATTACGACGTCGTACGCGGGGGATATGATTATTATAATAAAGCCAAAGGTATTTTGGGTGTTATTCCAATTCGTCCAAAACAACCGGAGAATTCGAAGTACCGATATACCGCATGGATCATCGTCAGATCGGACGGTATCGAATATGATTATAATGTCGTCGGACGAATGCTGAGACATGATATGAATGGACGGAATGTTCTCGCGCGGCACGGAGATTACGATCTGCTGGATGATATCCGAATTGTCGACCCTATTATCAATCCTTACGACCCGCAGGTCTATTTACCCGGGACGCATTCATTAGCTTATAAACTTAAAGATTCTGCGCAGTGGCACAGCCTAACGGGGTATTTGCTTGATACGAAAGGCCATCTCCATGACCCGTCCCATGCAAGATATACGCCTGAGTCCGCCGTCAGCTTCACGTCTAACCGACTACAAACGAAATATGCGGAATGGTTGAGGACCGCGCCGGAACGCGAACGCCGCGAGAAAGAACGCGCGGCAGAAATCAAACGTGAGAAGACTGCGAAATCCAATGCTTATTGGGCCAAACAACGCGCACTCGCTGCAGAAGAGGCTGAAAGAATCCGCGCACAGAATGAGCGATCCGGAAATGCAATGCGTGCACTGGAGTCATCGAAAGATCGTTGGCGAACCGATGGTGAGAGTACCAGCTGCTATAAAGACACGGCTGGCAGAGTTGTTTGTTACTAAGCCTGTACCCGCCTTGATAAATAATCTTGGCAGGCTTTTTATCTACTCATCATCAAAACAATTCGGGTCGCAACTCGCGAAGGCAACCGCAATGACGGTAACGCCGACTAATGCAACAGCGACAACGGTTAAGCCGATTTTACCGGCGGTGCCAATATTGGCCTGTTCGTCCTCACTCATGACAATCACGCGCTCATTCATCATAAGCTGTGGAGAGTCTTCCAAAGTAAAGCCCAAGCGCATTTCGCGGTAATTGGGTTCATCATTTCGCATCCAATCCAGAGAAATATCCGAGGACTGCGCATAATTGCGAACGCCAAAGTCGAGCCTAGGTGCAGTTTTTGAAGCTGACGAACTTTCCCCCAATGGAATGGTCAGGCTGAACCGCGCCTCTGCCCCTTGTGGGGCATAGGCTCTGTCGAAGTCTGAGGATTGGGCCTGCGCCAATCCGGGGAGCATGGCCAGATGACAGGCGGAGAGTGTGAGAGCTACTTGTTTAAAGGTCATGATCTAATCCGCCGTCACAGCTATGACACCGACGATAATCGCTAACGATCCCGCGATGACAGTCAGAACGGTTTTGTCATACGTGTCCAACCCGCTTTTCTTATCGTCCTTCGCGGAAAACTGATCGCCAAACATCAACGCCTGATCATTTAGCAAGAGAGTTGGCGTGTCTTCCACAGTCAGCGAGAGTTTAAATTCCCGCACATCCACAGACTCATAATTAGGACGCAATGCCCAGTCCGACACGCCGGGACGAACAGTCTCACTGCGAAAACCCAAAGACAGTTGTGGCTTCGAGGTCGATTTTTGACTGTCCCCGCCAAATGGAATGGTGAATGTCGCGCGAGCTTGCAAGTCAGAGTCTGGCGTAAAAGCCGCGCTCATTTGCGCCTGCGCAGGCGTCGCAAATATCGTCATCAAGCCTATCGTTGCCGCGGCTAAATCTAATTTTTTCATATTTTATCTCCCCTATTGAGATATCAACCGTGGGAGTCTTACAGGCTGTCGTCCAATTAAGGTGTGTTACAATCCGTTCCGCTTTGTTTCGGAATATTTCGCCGCTCTTAAAATGACCTCAATTGCCGAGGTGACAGGCTCGCCCTCCTGTGGCTATCCTAGCGACATGACAGATGATGCCATTAAACCCGTCACACCAAGTGAATCACTGCCCCGCGTAGTAGGCCGTCCGGCTGACTTAATCGCGACCTTGCTCGCAACACTTGGCACCATCCTGAGCGTCATTGCAGCGATCTGGTTTTTCGCAGGCTTTGCGGAGAATGATACGCGACCTGAACATCTGGTCTCAGTCTTTATTCTGACGCTCGGCTTATTCGTCCTCGCAATCGTCCCCTTTGCTGTGGTCGCAGAATTTGCACGTCGCGCTTACCGGACGGGCGGGCGGCTCGCGCATTATCTTTGGACCCTATTCCTCATGCTGCCTTGGGTCGTCTTGGGGGCCTTATCGGTCACATATACGCCCCTCCCGGTTTGGGTCGGGTTCACCGCGATTGGCCTCGCCACGCTCCTCTCAGTATGGGCGCTAGTGTCATTTGGACTGGATATTCGGCATCACCACACACGATCTTTAAGTAGAGGTGATGTGCAATCCGACGGAATTTGATGTAAGTTTATCACATTATTTCAGCCTCTGTTCAGGTTGAACCGCGTATTTAGTTGGCCAAACAGGAGATATGACTATGACATCCTTGTCTTTACCCCCCTTCCGACAAGCCCGACACCTGCTGCTGGCGGCCTCTGCCTGCGCCCTCATGGCCTGCGCCACGGCGACCCCATATCAAGCCGCGTCAGAGCCCGGAGGCTTTGACGGTTTTTCCCAACAGATGATCGAGAATGACCGCGCGCGGATTACATTTGGCGGTAACTCTCTAACCAAACGCGACACGGTTGAGAATTACCTGCTCTACCGCGCGGCGGAAATGGCCGTTGAACGCGGCTTTGATACGTTCACCTTGCAAGAGCGCGAGACGGAAGAAAATACGCGTGTCCGTGTCACGCCGGGCCTTGGTGGGTATGACCCTTATTTTGGTTACAGCTTTTACCGCCCCCGCTTTGGCTGGTCGCGCGGCTATCGTTATTCCCGCTTTGCCGGTTTCAACCGGGGACGCGGGTTTGGCCGCCGTGGATTTTATGATCCCTTCTATGACCCGTTCTTTGACGATTTTGATGTCCGCGAAATTACGAAATACCGCGCAACATCCGAAGTAAAATTTGGTCGCGGCGCCGGACCGGACGGCCCGAACACGTTCAATGCCCGCGAGGTTCTGGAAAACCTCTCCAGTGCGATAACCTTTCCGGAAGAGACGTCCTAAGATTAAGTCGTCAAAATTAAATGCATGAATAAAGCGTCCGTAAAATTAACGGGCGCTTTTTATTATCCGATCTTCTCGGTGACTATTTCACATTCGTCTGAAGCGATGATGTTACACCCGTCCCGTCCATAGCGGAGATAGCCGGGGCATAACCCTCCAAAGCGGAGCGACGCAGACAGAAGCGTGAGAGAATGACACCATAAACAAGTTTTGTCGTGATATCGGCCGTCGTGAACATGAATTGCTGCGCGACAACAATATCCGCCGTTTGGCCGAGCTGCGGCAGGGCGTAGGCGAGCGGGTAGAGACCCCATGTTGGCAGGATATACCACCAAAGATTTGTCCGCCATTTATCAAGGGTGGCAGGTGTTGTTGCCTTACCCGCCCGGATGGTCGCGAAGACTTCCCAGAGCAACCAGGCGAAGAAGACGGTTGAAATCACGCCCCATAGGCCACCATGAGAGACAGAGACCCAAGAGTCCAATGAACGTCTGAGAGGGCGACCATATTAGCCAGATTGAGGTAATTATTTTCCACTGAAATCTCCAGATTATACCCTGTGAAACAGGTTTTCCCATCGGAATTTGCATCCGAAGTAACAGTTAAGTTACGATTTCAAGCGTCCTCTAGATTATAATTTTCCTTTCAACCCGCCTTGTAAGGATATGGGTTTTCTAACTCTCAAGTGTTTTTGGTGTTTTGTAATAGAGCTTCAGCCCATTCGCCGTGCTCATGGAATCCGATTGTGTATTCATGACGGTCCGCAGACGGTCCAGTATCAACGTGTCGATCGTAATGATTAATCCGGTGACATAGGTCGCATATTCGGCCGAGACGCCCTGACTGATGAGAATATCCTGTAACAGCACGACGGAGGCTGAGGGTGTGCCCGCGGCGGCTGTGGCGAAAATCATCGATTGCAATCCAACGACACCCATTTCCGCAATAGAGAGATCAATACCAAAGGCTTTGATCGCATAGAGCGACAGCAGCAGCAGACCGATGAGTGTACCGACCATATTGATGGTCGCACCAATCGTGTAGAACGGTGTCGACTCATCCGCATTCGCGCCGAGCTGCGTACAGGCCATCCGCGTCGCGGGCAGCGTCGCAATAGAGGAACTGGTCGAGAAGGCGACGAGCGCCTGTGGCAGCACGGCCCGTAACACGAACCCAATCCCGCGTTTTTGCATTGCCGCCGTCACGCCCACGACGAGGCACCATGTCAGGATCATCGCCATCAGATAAGGCAGCAGCAGCGGGAAGAGATTGCCCAATGTCTGCACACCACCGGGACTGTTCAAGGCCAATGTGATGGAGCCAAAGACAGCTAATGGAATTGTATATTGGAGGAATTTCCGAAAGCCCGCGATGAAGAGGTCCGAGACTTTATCCGCCTGAACGCCAAGATCGAGCTTGGACAGAGCCTTGCCCAGCAACACACCCGCATAGATCGAAATCATCAATGCCGATGTCAGCACGCCGTAAATTTTCGCAAGAAATGGCGTCTGCTTAATATTGCCGCCGCCTGCACCAATCGTGGCCGGGTCCGGCAGGATGGGCAAGTTTTGAAATAGGAGATAGGCGATGATTCCAAGGATCAAGCCCGCGAGAGAGAACATGACGAAGAACGCCAAAACCCGAATGAATTTTGCACCGAGCCCGCCGCGCGAGATCGCAATACTCGACCCGATGGAGAGAATGATGAGCGCATACATCAGCGGCTTAAGCGGCACAAAGAGCGCGTCTTTCGCCAAGCCTGCAATAGATTTAACAAGATAGGTTCCGCCCGGCGCAATATCCTGCGCCAACCACGAAAATCCGAGGAACCAGAAGAGAAACGCCAAACCCGCCGCAATGACAACGAGGAGCAGGAGTGGAATATCGTGAATACGCGACATGAGTGAGGTCCCTTTATCTTTTGAGGATTGTCTAGGCAGACCTATCCATGAGGGCAAGTCGCGAAAGCGTTAGACAGGCAAGCGGAAGCTGCGACCGACGATCTGCGCGTGCGGCGGGGTAGGCGAGTGTCCAAATAAAATGGGACGTCCGCGTGGTGACCTCCGCGATGGAGACCAAGAACTTTAATGTTTTACGCAGGAGGCCAAGCGCGTGAGACAAGGTTGAGTGGTCGGCGATACCGTTACATTTTCCAAATCTCGAAGTTCATCGATTGTAAGACGATAAACTCCTTACGCTCAGTGTATTTGGCTTGCGCCAATTACACTGCCAACGCGGCGGTGTTTTACAGATAACGGCCTTACTTGACTGCTCCCGTCACAGGGAGTCAGGCACTCGAAATCCGGTCCCCCGATATGGCTCTCACACCACACCGATAAACACACCGTCCTTCAAACGAGCAGATGAGCTCTACCTGTCCCATGTCTGAAAGAACGAGTTTGAATATAGGGGCATTTGGGAAAGTGGGGATTATGTTTTTTATAAATGCGGGGTTAAAACATGCTCGCAAGATTTAGTTATCACCCTCAACAGACCCTGCTTTATTATTTTGCACGGCTGCTAATGCTTCCAGGAGTTGTAGCATTTGAGCGTTTGTTAAACTGACATCGCTGAAAGGCCTGACTTGTTCGACTTTCAATCGCGGCGCTTCTTCGGAGCCTGTACGTGTAAGCTTTAATAGCCCGCCCCATACTGACCAAAGAACCGAATCGTTTTCATCATATTTTAGTTTTTGTTGACGGAGGATTGTTTGGTCTTCTCCATCATGAAAATATTGAATAGCGTCTAGCGTTTTTCCTGTCAGAGAGGCGGCTGACAAGCGAAGAGACAAGTCTCTGCCAAAATCAACAGGCCCCTCTTTAATATCTGGTATGGCGATTGATGTGCTGGTTGGCGTCATGTTGGCCGCGAAAAAGCGACTCGAACTATTCCCATCCGTTCTGACAGCACGCCCGGTCAGGCCGTTATACATCAAACATTCAACATCGTTTTCACCCGTTAGGAATGAACCAACATTGTTTTCAGATGTCGACGGTGCACACCACGCTAATGGACTAAAGGATCGAGGCGCCCCTCCATATGACATGGCATATACGGGAGATCCTGCTTTCATTTTAACAATACCAAGCATGTTTTTGACATCATTTTGCAAAATTCCAGTCCTTGTGAACTCAATCTCACGATCCGCAATTAACTCACCTGCCGCGACGTCAGTTGAAACAAGCTCAGTCGTGTTCGGAAGTGTTCTCCAACCTGAACTTCCTTGAAATAAAGCAGGAGCAGGTTTTGTTGCACAAGCTGACAAGCCAGCAACAGCACAGAGCGCAATAAAGATTCGGACCATTTTGATTTCGCTTTCTAATTTTGTTATTTTATAACTTTGGTTTACAGAAATCTAAACTCAAGTCGTGCTCATCGGCAATCAGAAATATATTCCTGAACGTCTATCAATAGTGAGACTAAAACCCCCGCATAGCCGGACCCACCGCCACCTCACTCACCTGCCCCGCTTGTGGCCAGGCGCAGTAATCCGCGGCGTAATAGGCGGCGGGGCGGTGATTGCCTGAGAGGCCGGGGCCGCCAAAGGGCATGTTGGAGGCGGCGCCGGTTGTGGGCTTGTTCCAGTTGACGATGCCCGCGCGAAGGCGGGGATTGGCATAGTCCCAAACCGAGGATTGATCGCAAATAAGACCGGAGGCGAGGCCGAATCGAGTCGCATTGGCGCGCGCGATGGCGGTGTCGAGATCAGGCGTCCGGATGACCTGCATAAAGGGCGCGAAGAGCTCTTCATCCGGCACGTCCGCATTGGTTACATCGATCAGGCCGGGGCGCAGGAATGCGCCGTCGCGTTCCAATGCGCGGATGGAGGTTCCGCCCGCGGCTTTCAATTTGGCTTCGAACTCTATGGCGGCTTTGGCCGCGCCTTCCGAGACGACGGAACCCATGAAGATATCCTCTTCGTCCCAGCGACCGATTTTGACTTTGGCGATGCGGGCCTCCAGCGCGGCGACGATGGCGTCACCAAATGCGCCCTCGGGCAGGATGAGGCGGCGGGCGCAGGTGCAGCGCTGCCCCGCCGTGATGAACCCGCTCATAAAGGCGAGGTCTGCGGCGGCGTCTATATCGACGGGTTCGCGAATGATGAGCGGATTATTTCCGCCCATTTCCAGTGCGAGAATGACCTCGGGTCGGCCCGCGAAATGTTTGTGGAAAAACGCGCCCGTCGTCGCGCTGCCCGTGAAGAGGAGGCCGTCAATCTCTGCATTGAGCAGTGCGCCGCCCGTCTCCCGCGCGCCTTGGACGAGGTTCAACACACCGTCCGGCAGGCCCGCTTCGGCCCAACACTGCGCCATGATCTCCGCGACTTGCGGGGTCAGTTCTGACGGTTTGAACACAACCGTATTCCCCGCGAGGAGCGACGGAATAATGTGCCCATTGGGCAAGTGGCCCGGAAAGTTGAATGGGCCGAAGACGGCCATCACGCCATGCGGACGATGGGTCAATTGCGTCGTATCCGTGCGGCGCGTGGGTGTGCGCTCGTGATAGCTGGCGATCGAGACGGCGACCTTATTCGCCATCGCACCCGCCTCCGTGCGGGCCTCCCAGAGCGGTTTGCCCATATCGCGGGAAATGGCGAGGGCGATATCTTCCGATTTCGCTTTGACCTTTTCCGCATAGGCTTTGGCGATATCCGCGCGGTGATCGAACGAGGTCAACGACCAATCGGCAAAGGTGGCGCGGGCTTTCGCGACGGCAGCATGAACCTCAGCCTCCGACGCAGCAGCGCCTTCCCAGACGATATCGCCCGTGGCGGGGCAGATGGATTTAATTATGTTGCTCATGTTTTCATCAATTCTTTAATCGCCTTGGCGTCGATGCGGCCATCCGCAATCCGGTGCAGGATCAGTGTGGCAAGACCTGCGCGTTCAGACAGGCTATCGACCATCATAAATTCTTCGGCAGAATGGATGCGTCCACCTCTGACACCTAATGTGTCGATATTGGGTGTGCCTGCCGCGAAGACATTATTGCCCTCGCAGACGCCGCCCGTATCCTTGAAGTTAATCTCAATGCCGAGCGCTTTGGCCGTTTCCGCGACATCGCCGAAGAGTTGGTTCTGCGCCGCATTACGCGGCTTTGGCGGGCGGTAGAAGCCGCCATGTGTGTGGGCCGTGATGCCGTCGCGTTGGGTGACTTCCGCGAGGATGCGGTCCACCTCACCCTGCGCCCAATCGGCACTTGGTCCGTCAGGCGCACGTGCGCCGAGGCGCACGACGCAGAGCGCGGGGACGACGTTCACGGCGTCGCCACCATCGATGGAGCCGATATTAAAGGTCGTGCCCTCGCGTTGATCTGTCAGAGCCTCGATCTTCAACGCGAACTCGGCCGCCGCCATCAGGGCGCTGCGCCCCTTTTCCGGTTCGCGGCCCGCATGGGCGGACTTGCCCTGAAAGATCACATCCCAAACAGCGGAGCCTTTCCGCGCGCCGGAGAAGGACCCGTCCTCCATACAGGGCTCGAATGTCAGGCCGATATGCGCAGTTCGGGCGGCGTCCATGATGTGGGAATTAGAGGCGTGGTTGCCTGTTTCCTCATCGGGGGAGAGAACGACTTGATAGCCGACGCGCTCTTTCAACGGCCCGGACTCGAACGCTTTCAACGCTTCCAGCATGACGCAAATGCCGCCCTTCATATCGCAGAGACCGGGGCCGTTCAGCTTCCCACCGCCGAGGTCTGTGATCTCGGTAAATGTGCCGTCGGGAAAGACGGTGTCATAATGGCCCGTCATGACGACTTGTAACGGTGCGTCGGGACGAGCGGTGGCGCGAATGACGGGAGCGGATTGGAAACCCTGCATCACGCCTTTGCCGTCGACCTTCTCAATCAAGTCGGTTTTAATTAAATCGACTTTGGCTTCCGTTTCGCCGAATGCGTCAACAATCATCGGCGCGAGTGTGTTCAGCCCGTCAGCATTCCAACTGCCCGTATTAATCTTCGCCCACTGAACCGTTCTCTCCAACATCGCATCCTGCCGCGTGGCGAGATGGTCAAGGGCTTTGCGGTCCAGATCGGATAATTCGCCCAGTGGGAGGTCATCGGCATTCATGACGCGGTCCTTTGAAAATCATAGAGGTTTGGCAGGTCGAGAAGTTGGGTCATTGCGTCGAGCGCCGTGCGGGTCTCGGTCAGGAAGGCGGGATCGCCCAGATCTCCGCCCGTGAGGCGGTCACGGTAATGGTCCTTGACCCAACCCTCCAACGCCTCGATTTTTTCATGGGCCATCACGACACCGGAATGGACGGCCGTCTGCTGCGCGGCGTCCAGCACCACGCGCAGGCGCAGACAGGCAGGGCCGCCGCCATTGGCCATGCTCTGCCGGAGGTCGAGATAATGCGCTTGCGTGATCGGATTATCGCCCGCGAGCACGGAGTCGACAAAGGTTTTCGTGCTCGACGTTTCTTCGACTTGCGTCGGTAGGATGAGCGCCATTTTTCCATTGGGTAACGTCACGAGTTGCGAATTAAATAAGTAACTCGAAATCACATCGGCCAGCGGCACATCTTTGGTCGGTGCCATAATGAAATGCGGGCGGAAGCCGAGCCGTTGCGCTTTGATGGACAGCACTTCCTCCAACGCCGCCGGATCATCAAAGGCGTTTTCATGAAAGAAGAGGACATTTTCATTCGACACGCAGACAACATCATTGTGAAAGGCACCCGCATTGATGGCGGTGGCGGATTGCGGGTGGAAGGCGGTATTAGCCTCCGGCAAACCGTGCAGTCGCGCGACGGCTTCGCTGGCTTGCAGGGTTTGCCGTGCGGGGAATTTGAGATCCGAATTCCCCCCCAGCGCGTCGCGGCCATAGATAAATAATTCCAGCCCCGCCGCGCCGTGCGATTTACACAGACGATTATGGTTCGCCGCGCCCTCATCTCCCAGCAACGGGGTATGGGCCAGCGGCGCGTGGACCATAAACCGTTCGCGATTAGCGAAAATCAAGGAGAGCATGCGGTGCGTCTGCGCGTCTTCCAGCGCGCGGTGCGGCATGGCCATCAGGTTGGCGGGCGTAAAATGCACGCGGCCATCGGCGCTTTCCGCGCCCGGTGTGACCGTCGCGGCATTGGCCGTCCACATACAGGAGGCGGAGCTGTAATTCGCGACGAGTGCGGGGCTGTCCTTGAACGCAGCTTCTAAGACAGCCGGGTCCGAGCCTTTGTAGCCCAAGGCCCGCAAGCCCGGAATATAGGGACGTTCCTGTGGCGGTAGCAAACCCTGCGGAAGACCGAGGTCAATCATATGGCGCATCTTGGCCAGACCTTGCAGGGCCGCGGCGCGCGGATTGGCGGCTTGGCCCTTATGGGTCGAGGACGCGATATTCCCGTGACTCAGCCCCGCATAATTATGGGACGGCCCGACAAGACCGTCAAAATTCATTTCGACCGTCATGGTTTACGCCTTCCGGTCTTGGGCCAATGCGACCTTGGGCGTGATGGTACCGAGAATATCACACGGTTCTTTTCCGGCTTTTTCCGCACCTGGATAGGCGGGTCCCATGGCGGCACGGAAGCCCTCATTCTGGCCGGTGAAGTGAAGATATTTATGATCGGACGTTTCCACGCCGCCGCCCGTGGCCTGATAGACCGTTTGCGCGATGAGCGTCTTATCTGTCCGGCATTGTACGGCTGGACCCCCGTCGAAAATATCGCAAATATCCGTGTCTTCAAATCCGGCCGTCATCAGCAATTTCATTGCCCCCGCAGACAAATGATGCGGCTTACCCGCGCAATCCCGCACGCTTTGGGGTAACAGGTTCAGAAGGATCGGCAGGGCGGGCAGGAGTTCTATCATAAACTCGCCGCTGCCATTGCTGAGTTCATCGGCGGTTTTGAAATCGGTTTGGATATATTTCGAGGCCAGATGATCCCAGAAGGGCGAGTTTTCATTTTCATCAAACCAGCCGCGAATTTCCGCCATCAGCCTGTCATTAAAACGTCGGCGATGGTTTTGGATAAAGCCCAGACGACCATAGGACAGAAGCCGCGCTATGCCCTGCCCCCGCGATTCCGGTGCGATAAACATGGTGGCCAGTTCGGTGTAATCATCGAAATCCGTCGTCAGTTGTAACGTTTCATATCTGACCGAAAGATCGACTTTCGAGGCCTTGCGCGCGTGACGGGACTTCTTGAAGGAATAAAAGGGACGGTCCACGCCAAGTCGGGGAATAATGCCGGATATACCCGCAACCTTGCCGTCGCGCTCGACCACGAAGAGCAGCCGGTTGGCGCTATCGTCCCCCCCGATAAATTTCATGGATTCGGTGATATAGGCGCCAACGGTCTCTTCGGTCTTCGGTACGGTCGTCAGGCCGGAGGCGGCTTTTGACGTAAAAGCTGCAATCGCGGAAACATCGTCTAATGAAGCAGGTCGAAATAAGGTCACGGGCGGCCTTTCCGGTTGAAAAGTCCGGCAAGCCGTCCGCCCGATGCGCCAGCAGTTGCCGTGTTGTCCCGTTAGTAACGGCGGAGTGAGAGCAATTCAACCCGCTGCGCCCAAGAGGCGGAAACGATAATTCATAAGGATGCTGCGCTGATTAAAATATTTGTGAAACGCGTCACTTTTCGCTTTCCAGTTTCTATCATGTTGAGATATTATATATGAGATGGTCTGGCGTTCAGGGACCGTGGCAGACGTTTTTAGGAGGCACTATGTCCAAACGTCACCGTAAAACCAAAGAGTTCCTCAACCCGCAAATGTCGGGCTTTGATGGCGACTATGATGCTGATGATTGGTATCAGGCCCCCAAAGGTCGAAAACCGAAAGGTCGTGAACGGCGGCGCCTGCAAAAGCCGGCCTTTTACGATCTCTAACTACCGCACCGACACGTTCCTCGCCACGTAGATTGGCCTTGCCGACCTAAATTAGGTTCGCAAAGCGAACTCTATTAAGAGCGGGAAATGGTCGGAGCCATGCGCTTTCAATCGCTTCATATCATTCAGGGCAAAGTGCCTTGAGTGGAAAACGTGATCTAACGGCCACCGCACAAATGGGTTTTTTGCATTATAGCTGTTAAATAACCCACGCCCCAAACGCGGATCATTTAATCCGCTCACGCGTAAAAATTTCTTTGTGGTAGATGACCAACCAACATCGTTCAGGTCACCTGTGACGATGGCCGGGCCTTCATAATGCCCGACTTCATGCGCCACGAAGCCGAGTTCTTTGTCGAGATCTGCCGTGTCATCTTCCGGTCGCGGTGGGCGCGGGTGAACACCGTAAAACCTCAATGGCTGGTCATAGCCAACATCCAAATCCAGTGTGAGCGATGGAATATGGTCTTGGACAAGATAGCGCTCGTCTGATTTTATAATCGGATAACGGGAATAGAAAAGCATCCCGTTAAAGTCCGGCAGTGGCAGTAAATATTTATGCGGATAATCTGGCTCAAGACCAGATAGGGCTTCACGCCAGGTTTCATCTGTTTCAACCAGGAAAAGAATGTCCGGTGAGATTGTTTTTATCTGCTCAAGATAGGCTTCATATTTATCATTCTCCATCAATACATTCCCGACCATGAGGCGGATGGGAACATGCGCTTCACCAGGTTTTACTTTCGGTGTCTGAACGGGCCAGAGTTTCGTGAAGGGTATGATATCAGAAAGGCAACCTAAACCGGCCGCCAGGATTGCGACGAATAGAATTTTATCAAAAAGCTCCCCTAGTCCAGGAAGCCATATGAATAAGACCGCCGTTACACTCAGCAGAAGAATCATCTGCAACCGTGAATAGGTCCAAGCGCGGAGCCACCAGGTTTGTTCGCGAAAATAGGGAATGACGGCCCCGACTAAGAGCGCGAGGGCCCAGATACGCATTATGATTTCAAGACTATACATATGCTTCTTTAAACATAAAAACCGCCCCGAGGGGCGGCTTATTTATTCAAAACTCCAAAAAGTCTAGTCGACTGGATTATCCGCCGGATTGTCTTCTTCCGGACGCTCAATACTGATTGTCGGAACGTCAATGGCTTCCTCTTCCATGCCCGCCTCCACATCGACTGGCACTTCGACTTCAATTGTCTTTGTTTCGACCCCTAGCTTGGGGACATCAACTTTCTTTTCCTTCATTGAGACATCGACTGTTGCAACATCTACGTCAAATTCGGGCAACTGGCCGTCTACGACTTGGACATCAACGCTTGGAAGTTTGGCTTCTTGCGTTTGGTCCACATCTGTCAGGTATAAACCTGCTGCGGCGACCCCTGCGACGAGGACGGCGCCAATTGCGATGAAGGCAATTTTTGATCCGCCGCTCTTATTGGAGTTGGATTGATTGTTTTCATTTGAATATGTCATTTACATCTCCTCTAAAGATTTGGGGTTGCGTTAGCCGATGCGGCCATTCGATTTTGGTCCAATAAAGAACCAGATGATCAGACCGACAAGCGGGAAGAATAATACGAAGAGTGTCCACAGGATCTTCTTACCGCCGGAGGCTGATGAGCCGATTATGTTTAGGATGGCCCAGATTGCGATGATAAGATGGATAAGACCTAATAAGCCTTCTAACATTTAATTCTCCTTGCGTTGTTCAGCGTTAGCGCTGTTACTAAATCAACACAGCACGCGGCTTTGCGTTCCGAGAAAGTTTAAAATGAGATGAGAGGATAGGTCATTATACTGGAAACGATCGGCGAAAGTTCTGACCGTAAATTGTTATTTTTACGTCGAAGCTGTGCCTGCAGAGGGACATCCCGCACTCTCAAATTTCAATTTATCACATATTTAGTCACAATGATTAGGCCCGTTAAATGAGCGCGCACAACACGATCTTTGCGCAAGCCGGGTGGCGAGGTTATGATTTTCAGCGGCTCTGAATTGAGGCGTGGAGGTGGTCGCGGCCACTGCATGACCGCCAGGTCTTGCACGCGACCTGAAGCACGCAATATAGAGCGGCGTCGAAAAACGGCGCCTGATCGGTAAGAGCATTGTGCTTATCTTAGAGAAAGGTTCGATGCGTACGCGCTGTGCGTTCGAAGTCGCCGCACAGGACCAAGGTGCAGGCGTTACCTATGTGGGTCACATGGGCCATTCGCTGATGATTGCGGGCTGTATGATGGGCATGGATGTCCGCATTGCCACGCCGAAGTCTCTTTGGCCCAGCGATGCGTTCCGTAAAGCCGCGGAGGCGCAGGCCGAACTGACAGGCGCGACCGTGACGATCACAGAAGACCCACAGAAGGCTGTCAAAGGCGTGGATTTTATCCATACCGATGTCTGGGTCTCGATGGGCGAGGATGACAGCGTATGGGAGGAACGGATCAAGCTGCTGACACCTTATCAGGTCAATGCCGCACTTATGGCGGCGTCCGGCAAGACCACGACCAAATTTATGCATGGCCTCCCCGCCTTTCACAATGCAGAGAAGGAAGTCGGTAAGGATATCCAAGAGAAATTCGGCATTTCCGAGATGGAAGTCACGGAGAAGGTTTTTGAAAGCCCCGCAGCTATCCAGCTCGAGCGGGCCGAGAACCGCGTCCACACGATTAAGGCCGTGCTCATCGTAACATTAGGCGCGTAAGCTACGTGCAGCTTCGTTGCCTTTGGCGGGATGGTTCTAATTCAAGCCGTGGGTCAGATTTATTCGTGGTAAGGCGGTAAAAGCTCTGACCTGAGCCGTGGTACGGGTGGTCGGAATCGAACCGACACTCCAATGGAACGGGATTTTGAATCCCGCGCGTCTACCAATTCCGCCACACCCGCATCTCGAAGTGGCGTCTACATAAACGCAGGGCTTGCGGCGTCAAGCCTTTTGGCCATATAGCCGACCGTCCACGATCAACATATGAGGATGACGTGAAAGGTAAGCTCGCATTTCTGGAACGCTGGTATGATAATACCAAGGCGGCCGCTGGCCATAAGCGGGCCATGCCGATCCTCTGCGCGCTCTCCTTTGCGGAGAGCTCGTTTTTCCCCATCCCCGTTGATGTTATGATCATGCCTATGGTGCAGGCCAAGCCGAAATCCTGGTGGCGGATTGCGCTCTGGGCAAGCGTGTTTTCTGTCCTCGGCGGTATATTCGGCTATATGCTCGGCATGCTGTTTTTTGAGACGATCGCAGGACCGCTGCTCGAAAAACTCGGCAAGGCCGAGAGTATGGAACGGTTTAGCGCCAGTATTCAGGAACATGGTGGATTATGGGTCTTTGGCGCGGGATTTACGCCCTTTCCCTATAAGGTGATTACCATCATGAGCGGCGCCGTTCCCGTCGCCTTTGGGATCTTTGTCATTGCCAGCGTCATTTCACGCACATTGCGCTTCTTCCTTGTCGCGGGGATTGTCCGCGTTTTGGGTGAGACGGCGGAACGTTGGATGAAAGAGCATTTCGGTATTTTCTCCATCGGCTTATTCGCCGTGCTGGTCGCCATGTATTTTGCGTATAAATCACTCGTCCCGCATTAGGCCAATCGTTCGGGGGAACCCGTAAGTCGCGAAGGCCTGTCCCCGAATGGGGTCTGTATCAGGTCCAATGAGGAAGGCAGTTTGCGGATAGGGTGGGGCACCCGCTTCAGATATATTTTTCAGAACGTCTTCCAGCCGCCGCGCAATCGCTTCGCCGCTATCTATCCATTGCACGCTTTGACGGACAGCTTGTTTTAACTCGTCCCGCAGGAGTGGAAAATGCGTACAGGCCAGCACGACGGCATCAATATCCATGCCGGTCCGTCCTGCAAATATGGGCGCGACCTCCGCGCGAATGACGTCCATATCGACATCTTTGCCCGCGAGCTTCTGTTCCGCCTGCACCACGAGGCGGGTCGACCCCTGCAGCACAACGCGGCAATCCGCGGCGAAATCCGCTATCAAGGCATCGACATATTTTTGCTTCACCGTCCCCGGCGTGCCCAGCACACCAATCGCGCCCATGCGAGAACTTTCCGCCGCAGGTTTAATCGCGGGGACGACCCCAATCACAGGAATATCTATTACATCGCGGATAGCCTCCAGCGCGATTGTCGAGGCCGTATTACAGGCGACAACCACGACATCCGGGTTGAGCATCAGCACCAGCGTTTGGAGTAAACCCGGGAGTCTTCTCCGCAGCTGGTTCTCTGTCTTATTTCCGTAAGGTCGAAATTCATCATCGGCGGCGTAAGATAAATGTACCCCCGGCAAGCGTTTACGGATTTCCGCGACGACGGACAGACCACCAACACCGGAATCAAAAACGAGGACATGATGCGACATAGGGGCGTTCTGGCGCAACAGGGTGAGTAAAGTATGAAGAGAATGCGGCCAAGTCCGGGCTGGCATGCAGCAGAGGTTAGGTGTTTCAATTCCGCGCGGCCTCGCCTATCTCACCGCGCCATGGCTCCACCTCTTTTAACACTTAAAGATATTTCGCTGACTTTCGGGTCGACGCCCCTGTTGGAACGGGCGGATTTCGCCGTTCATGCGCGGGACCGCATCTGTCTGGTCGGACGCAATGGGTCGGGTAAATCCACGCTGTTGAAAATCGCGGCGGGATTGGTTGAGCCCGATGGCGGAGAACGCTTCGTGAAGCCGGGAACGAGCTGGCGTTATCTTCCTCAAGACCCTGACCTATCCGCTTTTGCCGATGTGGAGAGCTATGTCCGCGATGGCCTGGTCGGGGCCGATGACGGGTTCCGCATTCCCTACCTTCTGGATGCGCTCGGCCTGACGGGACGCGAAGACCCCGCGCATATGTCGGGCGGCGAACGACGTCGTGCGGCCCTCGTCCGCACACTCGCCCCACAGCCCGATATTCTGATGCTGGACGAGCCGACAAATCATCTGGACCTACCCGCCATTGAGTGGCTGGAAGGTGAGCTCGCCGGGATGAGCGCGGCGCTTGTCCTGATTTCGCATGATAGGCGTTTTCTCGAATCCCTGTCGCGCAAAACGCTCTGGATGGACCGCGGCGAGACGCGTGAATTAGATAAGGGCTTTGCGCATTTCGAAGACTGGCGCGATGAGTTTCTGGAACAGGAAGAACTGGACCGTCATAAGCTCGCGCGGCAGATACACCGCGAACAGCACTGGGTCGTGCATGGAGTGTCCGGCCGCCGGAAACGCAATGTCCGCCGGATGAAGGAGCTCGGCAATTTGCGGCAGGAATTGAAATCCGCCAAGAAAAGCGTTGGCCAAGCAGACATCACCGTCACGCAGGGCAAGACCTCCGGCAAACGCGTGGCCCGTCTCGAAAATGTCACCAAGGGTTTTGACGGGCGCATCGTCGTGGATGACGTGTCTATGCGCATTCATCGGGGCGAACGTATTGGCGTCGTCGGGCCGAACGGGTCGGGCAAGACAACGCTCCTGAAACTCATCATGGGTGAGCTGGAACCGGATGCGGGTCGCGTGGAGCTGGGTCTGAATCTCGAACCCCTCGTGATTGACCAGAACCGCGAAACGCTGGACCCCGACTGGACGCTGGCCGATGCGCTGACCGATGGCGGCGGTGATACCGTGATCGTCGCGGATCAATCGCGCAATGTGATTGGGTATATGAAAGACTTCCTCTTCCTGCCCGAACAGAAACGAACCCCCGTTCACGCGCTGTCAGGCGGTGAACGCGGGCGGTTACAACTCGCGCGTGGGCTACGCCTGCCGTCCAACCTTCTGGTCCTTGATGAACCAACAAATGACCTCGATCTGGAAACGCTGGACCTGTTGCAGGAAATTGTCGCGGATTATACCGGCACCGTCATTGTTGTTTCGCATGACCGCGATTTCCTCGACCGGACCGTCACGCGCACACTGGCCTATGAAGGCGACGGGCAGTGGCAGATCTATGCGGGCGGCTATTCCGACCTCATCAACCAGCGCGGCTCAGGTGTGCGGTCGCGCAAGGCGGAGGCCACGGCAAAGAAGAAGGCGTCCAAGTCCGAGGACAAGCCGAGTTCCGGCTCAATCAAGCTGTCTTATAAACATAAGTTCCGCTTGGAAAATCTGCCTAAGGATATGGAAAAGGTCAAAAAACAGATCGCCGAATACAATATCGTTTTGGCCGATCCTGAACTTTACGCCACAGATGCGGATAAATTCATGGCGGCGTCTCTCGCGCTTGGCGAGGCACAAGAGAAACTTGAAACGCTGGAAGAAGAGTGGATTGAGCTGGAGCTCTTGCGTGAGGCGGCGGAGGGGTAGACCGCTCCGCCTCTCTCACATTTAAATGTCTAAGACAGGCTAGTCCGTACTCGGCTTGAACAGGCTCTCCAGCGTGTGTTCGACCTTTGGCTTTTCAGCCTCGGGTTCCGGCGTTGGCAAGGGTGCGAGGGTTTCACCGCCACCTTCCGCGTCGAGCTTTTCCTGCTCTTTCGCGCGTTTTTCAGCCGCTTTTTTCACAACGGCATCCAAATCAATTTGTGTGCAAAGACCGAGGCTGACGGGATCTGTCGGATTGATCGTGTTGATCTTCCAATGGGTCCGCTCGCGGATGGCTTTAATCGTCGGCTTCGTCGTGCCGATGAGCTTGGAGATTTGCGGGTCGGTCACTTCCGGATGGTTCCGGACGAGCCAGGCAATGGCGTCAGGACGGTCCTGACGACGCGAAAGCGGCGTATAGCGCGGGCCTTTTTTCTTCGTCACGGGCTCCATCGTGTCCGCATCGAATGTATTGGGCTTCATCGCGTAATTTGGATCAGCTTCGGCCTTCTCAATTTCCGCGCGGTCTATTTGTCCATTTGCAATCGGGTCCGCACCGCGAATACCCGCGGCGACGTCACCATCGGCAATGCCTTCGACTTCGAGAATGTGCAGCGTGCAAAATTCGGAAATCTGCTTAAAGGTCAGGCCGGTATTGTCGATCAGCCAGACGGCAGTCGCTTTCGGCATCAAAATCTGTGTCATGTGTCTCTCCCCAGTCGGGTGCCAATCATCAGGCATTAAAAAACCCCGCTCAGCGGGGTGGTTTTACGATTTTTTTACTGTGTGAGTAAGCAAATCGTGCTCTGCACATAATAGATTAATCCCTCTTTGGCAAGAGAGGCTAGCACTCGGGTAATAGGAGCGTGTAAATGTCAATATTCGGCGATGAACCGACAAAAGCGAGCGTGAGCCCGCAACCCGGTGAAGACCTTTACGGTCTGTCTGTTGCGGAACTGACCGAGCGCATTGCTGTCTATCAGGCTGAGATTACGCGCCTCGAGGCGGAACGCGTCAAGAAAGCCAAAGAGCAGGACGCCGCCCACGCTCTTTTCGGCAAGAAGAGTTAAAACAGCCATTATTGATGACCTGCGACAGTCTGGCTTGCGCCTTGCAATACTGTCCCAACGACGACACACTGCGCAAAGAGATGAATATTATGGCTGCCCCCATGCCCAATACACCGCAAACACACCTGACTGATACATTGACTCCGCAGGCGGAAGCCCGTCTGCTCGCCTTCACGAAGTCGGAATTGTTCGCCAAGACTTTCCGCGAGGGCATGGACCTCGTCGAGGAAACCGCCGCCTATCTGGACGGTCCCGGTCGTCAGGATAGTAAAAAACTGGGCCGCGACGACGCCATGACCTATGCCAGTCAGTCCATGCGCCTGACAACGCGCCTCATGCAGGTGGCGAGCTGGCTCCTCGTGCAACGCGCCCTGAAAGAGGACGAGATGGAATTGTCCGAAGCACGCGCGGATAAATACCGTCTCGTCGCGGAAGAAAAATCCGAGGGCACGTTAAGCTTTTCCGATTTGGCGAAAGATGCCTATGCGCTTCCCGCCCGCTTGCTCGACTTGCTGGCCCGCTCCGAACAACTCTATGAGCGGATCATGCGCCTCGACCGCTCGCTCTATGGCACGATCGCGGCACAGGCCGGAAATACAGTCGCGGATCAGATCAACCGTCTGGAAGCGGCGTTTAATCGCGGCAGGTAATTGACGACTACTCTCTCCCATTCTCCGTCCACCCCAGACTTGATCTGGGGTCCAGAGCGAGATTTAGCAGAGCTCCATTAAATCACCAAACGACATAGACGCTCTGGACCCCAGCTTTCGCTGGAGTGACCGGACATGAAGATAGAGCTTCATTCAATAAAAAAGGCTCCTCAAAGGGAGCCTTTTTCGTTTTGTCTGTAAACTCAGCTTAAACGCCGAAGCCTGCGAACTTGTCCTTGAAGCGGGACACACGTCCGCCGCGGTCCATCAATTTCGCGTCGCCGCCTGTCCAAGCCGGATGCGTCTTGGAGTCGATATCGAGGACGAGTGTGTCGCCTTCCTTGCCGTAAGTGGAGCGCGTCTGGTATGTCGAGCCGTCCACCATTTGCACGGTGATCATGTGGTAGTCTGGGTGAGTATCGGATTTCATGGTTTTTGCCTTTATCTGGTCACGGGGTTGCGTTTTTGGGTCTCCCGCTCGCGAGGGCGCGACATAGCGGTGGATGTTCTGTTCGTCAACATGCGCCTTCACGGTTGCAGCCGGAGGGCGGAGATGTTTGAACGTACGCAACGCAGGAGACGATTATGACCGAAGGTGTCGGCGGAAAAACCGCAGCAGAAGCCCTCTCAACCCTGTCCGATATGACGGCGGGCGTGTCACCGATTGCGCCAGCGGAATATCAAGCACGGTTGGACAAGGCTCAAACCCTGATGGCGGCACAAAATATGGACGCGCTCTATCTCCATGCGGGAACGTCGCTTTATTATTTCACGGGCACGCGCTGGCACGGGTCGGAACGTATGGTCGGGGCATTAGTGCTCCGAGAGGGACCCCCAGTCTATATCGCGCCCGCCTTTGAGAAAGGTACACTCGAACAGTTCATGACGGTGGCTGGCGAGGTTGCCACATGGGAAGAACATGAAAGTCCCTACGGCCTCATCGCCGCGCATTTAGCAGATGTGGGTATCACGTCAGGGCAGATCGGGATTGATGAAGCCACGCCTTTTTTCGTCAGTAACGGGATTGCCAAGGCCTCGCCCGGTTTCACGCTAACCAATGGCGCATCCATCACGGCGACCTGTCGCATGATCAAATCAGACTCCGAAATCAAGCTGATGACCCGCGCGAAAGAGATGACGCTGGCCGTCCATAAAGCTACGGCGTCCATGCTGCATGCGGGGATTACCACGACGGAAGTCGGCGAATTTCTCGACGCGGCACACCGTAAAGTTGGTGCACCCAAGGGCAGTTATTTTAAAATCGTCCTGTTCGGTCCTGACAGTTCCTTCCCGCACGGCGTCCGCGAGCCGAAAGCTTTGGAAGAGGGCGATATGGTCCTGATTGATACGGGCTGTCAGCTGCATGATTATATATCCGACATCACGCGCAGCTATGTCTTCGGCGAGCCGACAGAGAAACAACGCGAGGTTTGGAATGCGGAAAAAGCCGCACAGGCCAAGGCGTTTGACGCCGCGCAAATCGGCACGCGATGTGGCGATGTCGACCTCGCCGCGCGAGCAGAATTAGAAAAACGCGGCTTCGGCCCCGGCTACGCGACACCTGGCCTGCCCCACCGCACGGGTCACGGTATCGGACTCGACATTCACGAATGGCCTTACCTCAATTGGGGCGATGATACGATCCTACAACCCGGCATGTGTTTCTCAAACGAGCCGATGATCTGTCTCTACGGAGAATTCGGCGTGCGGCTGGAAGATCATTTCTATATGACCGCGAACGGTCCGAAATGGTTTACGCAGCCGAGTAAGGGTGTGGATGCGCCGTTTGGGTGAGAGGCATGCGAAATCAGTTTTTTGGAATATGCGTGTCGGACGAACACTCATCAGCTTCCAGACTTCCTCTGAAACATGCGTCGAGACGATCTAAATAACCACTCAGATAATCGTTTTCACCACTGTCCAGACTTTTTGCGGTTACAAAAAGCTGAGCGGCCCGCTCACTTTTTCCACTCGCCCAAGCATGATGAGCGCCTGCGGCCAGCCAAAAAGGCCTATCTTCTTCAGGCAGGCTTTCATTTATTAGATCGAGTTCTGCTTGATAAAGTTCGTCCAGCTTTGCGTCTTTTTCACCATACCACACTCCATTTTGAAGGAGGAAAAATGGCTCTTGACTATCAGCCGTCTCTACTGCTTTCGCAATATAGTAGGCTCGGAGATAGGGTTGTTCAGATTGCAAACTTGAATAGGCTTCCGTTTCCATGAAACGCTCAAGTGCTTTTATGTCGCCCTCTTCGAAGTCACGATATACAGGTAACCCGTTTGAAGGGCAGACTGGCAGACGTGTGACAAAGTCACAAGACGTCACAGGCTTTAATGAAAGTCTACGCCCCATAGTCGAGCAGGATGCCGTTCCGGTAATGACGAATGTCTCGCCTCCAACCGGACAAACTATCTCTTGGTCTGTCATCATACCTGCAAACGCAGAAGACGCGAACGTGGCGGCTGCCAGTATAAAAACAACACTGATTCCAAATTTTCGAAACATACCAACCTCGTAATGTAATGATATTACTTTATCTTTAACCTGTCAACCATAACTGATTTTATCCAATTGGGAGAAATTCATCTTTCAGCTGGAAAATCATTTCTATATGACCGCGAACGGTCCGAAATGGTTTACGCAGCCGAGCCGAAGCATCAACGCGCCCTTTGGCTAAGCTCAGGCCCCGCTGCCGAAAAACCGTCGGGATAGCATTGCGCCACCGACCGCGCCGCCCAGACATTTCACAACCGCCATAATCCATTCGCGCGGCGTGAGTTTGAACGGAACATGACGATATTCTTCTAACATCATCCCGTCGAGCGGACCCGCATAGAGAAACGCCATATAAAACATGGCAGCGAACCCGATAGCCGCGCCTGTCCATTCGACTTTGGACCAGCCTTTGGCTTCGGTGATTTTGGCAGCATTCTGCAAGGACCGCCGGAAGCCCCTCAAAATGACAAAAAGGCCCGTACACATTACTGCGGGGATCAGTAACCCGATAATCGGTGCGCCCATCTGATAGGGCGTTTTCACCCCCGACATGCCCGGGAAAATATCTGGAAACAGCATCATGGCTTGGAGGAGACAATAGAACCCGACGATCGCATAAATGTGCCAATATAGATGCAAGTGGGTCAGCCGCCCTTTCAGGGCTTCCATTTTCTGCGCCCGCTCCTCCTCATAACTGACGGAAAGCGGAGGTTGGCTGAACTGAACCTGAGCTTGCGGGGCTTGTTTAAAGTCATATCCACCGGATTGCGGTGACTGACGCGAGGCCTGCAGCCGCGCCCGCATATCAGACAGGCTCATAGATGATTGTTTTGGCTGCATGCTGACCCTCTCCCAGTCATTTCTGCTCTAACGGCGAAAGGTAAAAGCCCGCTCAAACAAAGCTCAAAACTTAGGGTTAGGGTTAACCCAACGTGTCTTCACACGGACCTTGTCTGCGGTTACGGGTAGGATATGAAATATTTCTTCCTCGCCCTGTCTGCGCTCCTCCTCTCCGCTTGCTCCATTCAGGGTATGGTGGAAAAAACTGTCCCCGAAGATATACGAGCAGACCATATGGCACATATTGACAGGCTGTTGGACCGCGACACGTCGCGGATTGAAAGGGCCTTTGATCTTGATGTGGAAAATGAGGACACCCAAGCCCAATTAGAAACGATCCTCGACAATGTATCGGGCGGTGATGAAATCCGTCGGGATTATGTCGGGGTGAACAGCGCATCCTCTTTTTCATCCAGCGCGGGCAAAACGCGCGATATTAATTTGGTCTCTGAAATTCAGACCCAGGACGGGTATATGACAGTCACAACACAATATGCGCTCGATTCGCAGGGCGAGTGTTGCCAAATTACCAATATAAATGTCGTCGCCTATGACAGCTCGCCCATACGCGAAGGCTTGGAAGCCGTGAAACGCGTGGCGAAAATTGTTGGACTGGTCTTTTTACTCGCAATTGCGGCCTTGATCTTTTTTCTCGTGCGCCGTCGTGGAAGAAAAAAGAGAACAGCCTAGACGCGTCCAGTTTGCTCGTGCTTGACACGGGTCCCTGCGCCTACAACATCCCTATTATGGTCAAAGGCCCCACATCCCTCGCGAAACCTGCCGTGACGTCTGTCTCTGCACCGTCCCTCATTGCGGCATTTTCAGGCGAGCGGGACGCTCTGCAATTGGCGTTGCGTGAGGACATGTCGCCCGCACAAACGGTAGGCGCTGTCCGGTCCGCGTTGGACCGCGCGGCCGCACGATTTGCGGGAACTACGGAAGATCCGGCGCTGCAAAAGGCGGGGCTGTGGCTGATCGAGGTCGTGAAATCCGGCGCTGGCGTCTTGGACCGCGCTACGCAGGCGGAAGTGACCTATGTCGAAACAGGCACGCCCACAACCGGCATTGCGGGCCTGTTGGGACAGCCGACCCTGTTCTACGGCGCGGCGGGTGTGCTGGCCCTTGTTGGGGTTGTGCAAGCTTCGGGTCTGGCGATTTTGAGCGCAGCCGTGCTGGCGGCGTTGCATACGCTGGAGCCGAAGCGGTTCAAGAAATTATTAGCGCTCCTCCCGCGCTCCAAGCCACCCGCCGCCTTGGAAGACCAAAGCGGGCGGCAATTCACGGCAGAGGCGCGATTGACGACTGATGCGCCGGGCCTTGTCGGACAGATCATGGACGCGCTGAAAACGGCGGATGCGATCTTGGAGCGCCTCGCCGAGCCGACACCGGAAACACACTGGGCGGACACGCCGCGCCTCGCCGCATTGTTGCAGAACCTGCTGGAAGCGGGCGGCGCGGAAGACAGCGATTTCGCGATGGAATTAATTGGCAAGGAATTGCCGGGCTTGCTGGCGAGTGGCGGGATTTCCGTTGTCACCTATGACCGCAAAACGCGCGAATATTTCGACGAATTGCCGGGCATGGGCGAGGGCGCGAAAATCGAAATGGCGGCGCCCGCCCTGTTGCGTGAAGACGGCACAGTCCTGCGACGCGGGACGGTCTGGGTGCGGTCATGAACAAAAAAGCGGTGCAGCAAGAATTCATCGGCTTTGATCTCGGTCACGGCGAAACGGCCTTGGGTCGGGCGTTTGGCGCGACGGTGCGGGAGCCGGAAATCCTGGAATGGCGCGGACGGCGCAGCTTCGTCACCGCTGTCGCAACGGATAAATCCGGCGTGAAGATCGGCGCGGATGCGCTGAACCTCGCCGCACTGGGACCGAAAGCCAATGTCGCGGTGAAGTTCAAGTCGCGCGATCTGGATGTCGACGCCGTCCGCGCGCCGACAGAATTATTCTCGAAAACGCTGATCGCGGGATTGGAAGCGGACGGGACCATTCGCGGCGCGAAAGACAGTCGTTTCATCGTCGGATGCCCCAGCGGGTGGAGCGCGGAAGACCGGGAGGATTACCGTGATGTGTTCAATGCCGCCGGATTAAAAACGGTTCGCATCGTGCCGGAATCCCGCGCCGCCCTGATGACGGCGTTGGAACAGGGCTATCTGTCTATCGAGGATACGCGGGCGTCTGTTCTGATTGTTGATATAGGATCCTCCACGACGGATTTCACCTATTGCCGCGATCTCGACGCACAGGATGTCGGACATAATGTCCTCGGCTCCGGCTTGCTGGATACAGAAATTTTTGAATTAAACTTAGCCCGGCAAAAAGACCGCAAGAAGATTGAACAGCTCATCGCGAAATATCCCCATTATCGCCCCATCATGGAATTTTGGTGCCGCGAGGCGAAGGAAGCCTATTTCACGGGCGAAGAGGTGACGGTCGAGCTCCTGAAACGCCTGCCCATCGGGAAAGGTGTCGTGTTCGATATTCGTATTGATAAGGCGGATGCCGATGCGATTTTGGATAAGCCCTTGGCCGCGCTGCATGGCTATAGCTGGCGCTCAGCCTTTGATTATGCGCTGACGGAAACGATTGAGAATCTTGGCGGTCGTGCCCCTGACACAGTCTTGCTGACGGGCGGAGCGTCGCGCTTGCCGCTCGTTCTGCCCGCGACGCAAAAAGCCTTCCCGAAAGCCCGTGTCGTGCGTGGCGCGGAACCCGAATTCGCGATTGCACGTGGTCTCGCCTGGCTCGGGCGGTTCGAATATCTGCATGGCAGTTTCAAATCCGAAGTCGATCGCCACACCCGCGCGGACGGTGATATTGCGGCCAAGGCGGAAAAGGCGGCGGGCGATCTCGGTGCGACACTCGCCCCCGTGCTCGTCGATGCGATTACGGAGGCCTGTATTCTGCCTGCCTTCCGCGATTGGCGGACGGGGAAGGTCAAAAGTCTCGATGATGTCGAGGCGGGATTGAATGAGCGCGTTGCGGAGTGGTTGGGATCAGATGCGGCGCAAGCCGCCCTGCGGCCCGTCATTGATGTCTGGTTCGCGGGATTGCAGCGCGATATTGAAACGGTCACAGATCCGCTCTGCCGCGATCACGGTCTGCCCGCCATGGTGTTGAGCCTAAATGACAGCCAGCACGTCGCGCGGCATCTGGAAGGGTTGTCCCTGTCCATGCCTGCCGTCGGGTCGATGGAATCGGATACGGCGTTGGTCGGGACGACGCTCTCTGCTGTCCTCATCGGGTCACTGCTCGCCCATGCCAATGTCTTTGCGGCGCTGTTCCTGAACCCGGTCGGTATTCTGGTCGGCGGGGCGATGTTGGGCGGCACCTATCTGTTCGGGAAGAAAGCGCTGTCGGGTAAAATGCGGAGTGCGAAACTGCCCATTATGGCCCGGCAAATTCTGACGGATGGCCGGATTAAACTCGCGGTGAATAAACAGAGGTCCGAGCTAATCAAAGCTGTTCAAACAACATGGCGCGAGGCCGCATCCGAGCGTTTTTCGGGTGAGTTGACGGATATGCTCGGCAATGCCTTGCGGGAACGCGCCGATGAACGCGCGGTGCTATTCCTCGTCTAGTTTTGGCAGCGTAATATCAATCTCGTCCCCGCCCTCCATCTCAATGACAATGCGGGTCTTAGATTTCCCGTCTTCCACAATTGTCTCGCGGTCCAGTGTCAGGTTCTGACCGAGGCCGGAAATGGAAAGACTGTCTTCGCTATTACGTGTCTTGGACTTAGCGATTTTACCGACAGTCGCACCGTCAAATTTTAACACCGTGACGCCGTCCTCGCGCTCGACATCCACATCGCCGGCAAAGTCGCTGAACATGAGGGTCAGGTCTTTGAAAAGGCCATCATCGGCAAACACCTCTTCCAGGGCCTCGGCGACAGCTTCCACCTCTTCAGAGAAATCACCATCGGCCTTGGCCTGATTTTTATCCAGATTGCGTTTCACTTTGGACATGGATTTCGCGATGATGACGCGGTGTTTGGAGAGTTTTTCGTCCAACTTATCCGTCAGCTCCCCGCCGCTCATAACATCATCTTCGACAATGATGATCTCGATCTCGTCTTCCGGATCAGGGGTCTTATGCGGATGGGCAAAAGCCAGAACAGGGACGAGCAGCAGGGACGTTACAAAAATTAGGCGAAACATGACGATCTCCTTAAACACGGCAGGGGCCAAACTTATGGCATGGCTTTCCGTTGTAAACTTATGATATGGACAGGCTGAACCGGCCCTGAAAGGGCGTCTTGCAGATCGTGCGCACAGTTTCCCATGTTGAAAGACCGTTTTTTCTACCCCGTCGCCGCGCTCATCGCGCTTGGTATGGTGTTCTTTGCACTCTCTTTCGCGCAGCAAGTGGACTTGTCCGACGAGCTGATTTGGACGGAAGGCTATCTCATGGAGGGCGAAGATCTCGCCCGCCTGACTGAACAACCCGGAACACAGGCAGTATTTAATGCCGCAGTCGCCGATGAGCCCGCCTTTGCGCGTCTGACCTCGACAACCGCGCGGGCGAACCTGCCGCCCGGGCCGGGCATATTCGCGCCGCTGGGACCGGATTATGAGCGGGCCTTTTCCGGGCGTCAGTTGCGGATGACAATTACCGCGCGGCCTTCCCGCATTAATCCGCTAGACGAATTCGACATGGCCTATTTCTCTGCCGGAGCCGGCGATAGCGGCTGGAAGCGCCGTGTGCTGGAACCGGGCTGGGTGGATTATACAATGGAATTTAAACCCGGCCTACGCACGGCAGACCCCGATCTGGACTATTTCTCAATCTGGCCGGGTGAGACAGCGGAGGCGCGGTCCATGGATGTCATGCGGATGCGGGTCGAGGTTTTGGATGCGCCGAATTAAAGCTGGGCGATCCGTTCCGCCTCTGACGCCATGCAGAGAATGTGATAAAACGTGCTGACCGGAATAGTCTTGGCGATATTGGCATTGCAGGCATTGATTTGGTCGTTCCACAATCCTTCGGGCGTCAGGTAGGTCGGGAACAAGGCGTCAATGGTCGCCGCCGCCATATCGCGACTTCCCGCGACGCCACGCTCGGCCATGGCGAGATGGGCTTTGATAACTTCCGTTTGGACCCATAACCGTTTCGTCTCGCGGCGAACCTCGCCGGATTTATCTTCCTCGTCATTGAGGAAAATATCGCGACCCCGTATGGCGCAGCTATAAAGTTCACTCTGATAGTGAGACACATCCGTGCCTGTCGCTTTAGAATATTGCCCTAACAGCCAGACCCATTCGACGGCGTGGCCCGGTTCATTCGTCTGCCCATGATTGCCGCTGGCCAAGGTCCAATCGGCCTCGAAAAATTCGCTGACAGTGCCTGCATCGTAAAAATGATTTTCGAATAATTTGAAGACATCTCGCGCATATCGCAGATGTTTCGCCTCACCCGTGATGTTATGCAAGAACAGGCTGGCTTCCAGCAAATGCATATGCGGGTTTTGGCGACGCGGGTCAGAGAGGGTCGACTGATCTGTTTCTTTCCAGCCGCCTGAAGGGTGGGCCATATCGCGGTAAAGCCAGCTTAACAAAGCTTCGGCATCTGCGAGATATTTTGTATCGCGGGTCAATGCGTAGAGACTGCTGGCCGCGAGAATATAGAAGGCATGATCGTAAAGATCGCGCGTCTCGTTATTCGTGACGCCATCCATCCCGACGCGGTGGACATAACCCGTCTCTCGCATTTTGGCGTAAGTACGTTCCGCAACGGCCCGACCGTCAGTCCAGCCGAGTTGCGTTGCTTTCGCATAGACATAGACTTGGCGCGCGAGAACCCGCCAACGACGTTCCGCAGAGAGATCGGGCGTCCCGTCCAGATTCAAATGTTCTACCCAACATCCCGTCGGCAGTTGTGCCCGCTCTGCCCAGAGGGGCAGCGCTTTTTCACTGACCCATTTGGTCAGGCGGTCTGAGCTGTGTTTCAAATTGTCTTTACGCGGTGTCATGGTCGTGCCGTTAATTGAATTGGCCATTTGTGCCTATACCGCTTATGCGGCCCCTATGGATATTCTCTTAACCGGCGCTGCAGGATTTATCGGCTTTCACGCCGCCCGTCGTCTCTTGGCAGAGGGACACCGCGTGATCGGCGTTGATAATCTAAACAGCTATTATGATACCGCGCTGAAACAGGCGCGTCTGGCGGAGCTGAAAAAGCTGGACGGGTTTACATTTCATGAGCTGGATTTGGCGGATCAGGGTGCGTTGGAAACAACGCTAAAAGGGGAAACCATAACACATATCCTGCACCTCGCGGCGCAAGCGGGCGTGCGGTACAGCCTCGAAGATCCCCACTCCTACGTCCGCTCGAATGTCATGGGGCATTTAAATGTGCTGGAATATGCGCGGCATGCCGGAACGGTCGAGCACGTCGCTTATGCAAGTTCTTCCTCCGTTTATGGGGAACGGGAACCGGGGGACGGATTTAAGGAAACGGACCGCGTGCGGGAACCCGCTTCGCTCTATGCCGCC
Organism: Litorimonas sp. WD9-15; assembly: GCF_050271975.1. Classification (NCBI taxonomy): domain Bacteria; kingdom Pseudomonadati; phylum Pseudomonadota; class Alphaproteobacteria; order Maricaulales; family Robiginitomaculaceae; genus Litorimonas; species Litorimonas sp. WD9-15. Next base: position 709,160 of record NZ_CP189850.1, on the reverse strand, counting down.
ACGAAATTGAGCGGTGAGATGATCTCGGAGTCCTATGCGCGGCTTTACGATATTCCGCAGACAGGGCTTCGCTTCTTCACGGTTTACGGGCCATGGGGACGTCCCGATATGGCCTATTGGATATTCACGCAGAAGATTTTGGCGGGCGACCCGATCACATTATTCGCGCCGGAGATGATGCAACGCGATTTTACATTTGTGAACGATATCGTGAACGTGCTGCCAAAAATCATCGCAACGCCGCCAGACGGTCACGTGATTTATAATCTAGGTAATTCCGCGCCAAATAGGCTCATGGATCTTGTGAGCGCGGTTGAGACGGCCTGTGAACGCAAAGCCGTCACGGATATTCAGCCGCAACAGGCCGGGGATGTGCGCGCGACCTTCGCTGATATTTCTGCGGCGCAACGGGATTTCGGTTTTGCACCAAAAATAGACCTCCATGATGGACTTAAGCGTTTTGTTACGTGGTACCGCGATTGGATAAAATAGCGCGCAGGCCGAGCGCGACCAGAATAAGAGCGCTGCCTAAAACAATCACCCGCCAATCCACGAACACACTTAATCCCGCGCATCCGAATAGGCCCAGCCAACTGAATAGGCGGGGATAGAGACGGTCTTCCTTCGGCAGGCGAAGCGCCGAGAGATTGGTCAGGCTGTAATAGACCAAGACCGTGAAAGCCGAAAAACTCCAGACGAGTTTTAATCCGCCAAATAGCGCGATCAGCGCTATGGCAATACCGACCAACCAGACGGCCCGAACCGGTTCAGACGATTTATTCAATTGCGCGAGTAATTTCGGGAGATCGCCCTGACGCCCCATTGCGAGGACGACACGGGAGAGACCGAGGAGGAGGTTCAGCGCAACCCCCGCCATGGCCGTGCCCGCTGCGATGGAAACCGCCAATATCAGGGGAGAGCGCTTTAGTTCATCCGCAACCGCCCGTAGGGGTGCTTCTGTGTCCCGCGTCGCGTCCGCGAACCCTGCCGCGCCCAACACATTCAAACCCGACAGCATGAGCGCAAAATAGAGCGCGGTTGAGATAAAGATCGTCGCGAGTATCGCTTTCGGAATTGTGCGGCGCGGGTCGGTGACTTCTTCGCCCAGCGTTGCGATGCGCCCGTAACCCGTGAAGGCGACAAAGAGGAGCGCAATAGATTCTAAAAACGCGGGCGGCGATACCGGCCGAGAACTGGCGTCGCGTGGCGGTTCAATTGTTAGTGTCGCCGAAATGCACAGCCAAATGAGGGCCACCAAAGTAAACGTCACTAAAACTGTATTCAAAAGATTGGCCCGCCGTAAACCCAGCGCGACAAAAGCGGTGATGAGTAGGATCAATCCCGCGCCGACAATATTATTCTGCAGGGCGCCCAATCCGATCTGCGGCAGCAGGTAAGCGGCTAACCCTAATCCTGCTGCAGCCGCGCTCGCCGATTTGGCTAGCAGGAAACAGGTCCCCGCTGTGAACCCCGCCGTCGGGGAGAGATATTTATACCCATAAGCATAAGTGCCGCCACTGACCGGATGGGCGGCGGCGAGCTGGGCGCTGGACATCGCGTTACATCCGGCCAGTAACCCTGCGAAGAGGAGGGCAATCGGGGCGAGCGTCGCTGAAATCCCGACGGCGAATCCGAGTCCGACAAAGGCCCCGGTCCCGAGGATGGAACCCAATCCCAAAAGGACCGCGCCGGGCAGGCCAACCGTTCGCTTTAATGCGTCGGACAAACCCTAGCCCTTCGCAAAGCGCTGGATCATCTCTCTGGCTCCTGCGCCAATATCCGCATGGTCGCGAGCAAAGGCCATGACGGCTTCGAAATAACCAAGCTTTGAGCCACAATCATAATCTTGCCCGTCATAGCGCACCGCGTGGAAATCCTGCTCTTGCATTAATCTCGCCATGGCATCGGTCAGCTGAATCTCTCCACCTGCGCCTGCGGCTTGGTCTTTGAGGAGAGACATGAGTTCGGGTTGCAGGATGTACCGCCCCGTAATTTTCAAGTTGGACGGCGCTTCCGCAACGGGGGGTTTTTCTACCATTCCGTCCATGGGAATCAGTTTTTGCGATTTATCGGCGCCCGCTTTCGGTTTGATCACGCCATAAGAGGACACGCGCTCATCCGGAACAGGGTCAACAGCGATAATATTCCCACCAACCTCGTGATAGGCATCCATCATCTGGGCAAGGCACGAATGTTCGGATTGGATAAGGACGTCGGGCAGCAGGACGGCAAAGGGTTCGTCCCCGATAATATCTCGGGCGCACCACACGGCATGACCCAGCCCCTTAGCCTGTTGCTGGCGCACGAAACTCATCGTGCCTTCACGGGGTTGTTTGGATTTCAGACGGTCCAGAATATCCGTCTTACCCTTACGCTCCAGCGCGTCTTCCAATTCATAGGCAGTATCGAAATAATCCTCGATCGCGATTTTCCCGCGCGCGGTGACAAAGACGAAATGCTCAATTCCCGCCTCAATCGCTTCGTCTACGACATATTGCAGGGCCGGTCGGTCCACCACTGTCAGCATTTCCTTTGGCACGGTTTTCGTGGCAGGCAACACGCGTGTGCCAAAACCGGCAACGGGTAGAACGGCTTTTGTGACGGGTTTCATGGCGTGCAATCTCTGCAAATGAAGGCGTTTGACTGTGTCACGTCATAATCGAAGTGTCTTGAGAAATCATTTCTTTCTGCCCCGCCTGCAAGATGCGGTGATAGCCCGTATTGACACCGTGTCCTGTTAGTCAGACCTTCTGATCATGCCAATTGATGCACCGACATTTCCATTGATCCTCGCTTGGGCCGTACCGTTTTTCGCGATTACGGTTGCCTTGGAATGGTGGTTTGTAGCGCGGGGTAAAGTCGCGGGTCGGTACGAAACGAAAGACGCGCTGACCTCTATGTTGATGGGGTTTGGAAATCTCGTCTCCGATTTGGCGATGGGATTTATCAGTCTCGCGGTCCTGATGTGGGCGTGGCAATTCCGTTTGATTGATCTGGGCATCAGTTTGCCCGTTATCCTCCTCGCCTTGATTGCACAGGATTTTCTATATTACTGGAAACACCGCGCCGCACACCGCATCCGCTGGTTCTGGACGGCGCATGTCGTCCATCACAGTAGTGAACATTATAATCTTTCAACGGCGTTGCGGCAGCCCTGGAATAATCATTTTACGGGCTTTGTCCTGCTCTCTACGCCGCTCGTTTTTCTTGGTATTCATCCTCTCCTGCTGGGCTTTGTCGGGGCGATTAATCTGCTTTATCAATATTGGGTCCATACGGAAGTCATCAAGAAGCTGCCGCACTGGTTCGAGGCCGTGATGAACACGCCGTCCCATCACCGCGTCCATCACGGGACGAACCCGCAATATCTGGATTCGAATTATGCAGGTATCTTTATCATCTGGGACAAGATGTTTGGCAGTTTTGTGCCGGAAGATGAGACGACCGAGATCAGATACGGCCTCGTGAAAAATGTCGGGACCTATAATCCGATCAAGATTGCGTTCGCCGAAATGTACGCCGCCGTGAAAGACGCCTTTGGCCCGCAACGCTCACTCGGGGCGCGGCTGAAATATCTCTTCGCGCCGCCCGGTTATTCCCATGACGGCTCGCGTCTGTCCTCAGCTGATATCAAGGCCGCATATGTGGCCGCCAACCCACACATGGCGGGACGGCCCGGATTACCTAGCCAATCCCGTGAAACAGGGCCCGCTGTTTCAGATTGAGGCCTTTGGGTGATTTCACCTTAATGGTGTCGCCCGATTTGCGCAGCGTGAATCGCGCCGCATCAAAACTCTCATACTCGCGGGAGGTGACAGAAGTCACGGCGACCATTTTCACGGAGGCCTTTTTCTCGGTCAGAGTCAGGTCGATAAACCCGTTCAGCAGCGCATTGTAATACCGCGCATCCGTATTGGATTGCGTCAGCAACAGATTATGATCCGCCGTCGCCTCGCCCATATAGGCCGTGAGCGTTTTCGACGAGACAGATGATGTCACGAGTTCCATCCCTACTTTTGTACCTGCTTCCGAGGTCAACTCATTGACCCAAAATTCATGCGCATCCCCCGTCAGGACCAGCATATCATTGATGCCTGCTTCGTTCAGCGCAGCGTAAAAGTTTTCCCGCGCAACAGGGTAGCCGTCCCAGCTGTCCGGATAGACGGGCATATTATATTTCGACAGGGTCAGGAAATCCCGCACGCCCGCCCAGAATGTTTCTAACTCGGCGAGAGTGTCTTCTTGAATATAGGGTGTGAAATCCGGTGTCAGCAATCGTCCCATAATTACCTGATTGGCGAGCAGGCGCCACGGCCGACCGTCAGTTTTTGATTTGGACAGCGCGTCAATGATGAAATCCTGCTGGTCCTGCCCGAACATTTCGCGGTCGGGCGCATAGAGCTTCTCGGCCTTATATCTCTCAGCCCCGCCCTCAATATCTATTTCTGCAATATCATTTTCAGGAATGAGCGGTTCCGACCGCGCGGTCAGACGTGTCTCGACGCAAGTCAGGCTGGCCAGATTTCCGAAATCGAAATTGCGGTAAATCTCCTCGCGCACGCGCCCCGCTTTTGGTTCGCGGATGGGCATCCATTCGTAATAGGCGCGCAGGGCGGCCTGACGCCGGACGTCCCAATCGCCCTCCGTCTCGGGCTGGTGATTTTCCGCGCCCGTCTTCCAACTGTCATTCGTTGTCTCATGGTCGTCCCACACCGCGATGAGTGGCATGGCCGCCGTTGCAGATTGCAAGGCCGCGTCGGATCGATATTGCGCATGGCGTGTGCGATAATCTGAAAGCTCGACAATTTCATGCGGGGGAATATGGACGCGGTCTGCCAGTTCCGGTGTCTCCGCCGGACCATATTCGTAATAATAATCGCCTAGATGTATCAGTGCATCATAGGGGTCAGTCTCCGCGCGCTTGGAAATAGCGTCATAAACATTGAAATAGCCGTGTTCCCAATTCGCGCAGGACACGATGGCGAAATGAAGTTTCGAGACATCGCCGTCGGGGAGTGTTTTCGTTTGTCCTGTGGCTGAAACCGCATCGCCCGTCCGAAACCGGAAATAATAGCGCGTGTCCGAATCCAGACCTGTCGCCTCAACCTTGACCGTATAATCCCGCACAGCATTGGTTGTAAAAGCCCCCGAGGCGGAAAGAGAGTTGAAATCAGCGTCCTGATCCATCTCCCAGATGACGTCGATATCGCCGTCAGTTTCAGGCGTCACACGCGTCCAAAGGATGATGGAATCGGTCGCAGGGTCACCGGACGCAATGCCATGCGCGAAGGCCCCTTCGGCCGCTGCACCTTCATTTCTGCCAGTGATATATGCGGGTGACGAACAGGCGGCCAGCCCTGCGCCAGCCCCCAATCCCAAAAGTCCACGTCGTGTTAATTTACTGTCCATGGGTTTGTTTAGAACCTCTCAGACCAGACAGCCAGTCTTTTGAGGCGCATGGAGCGCAGTCCCTGATGACCTGTGACATCATTGAAACAGCGTAGATAACTTGCATCTACTAGTTTATGGAAATGCTGACAAAATTTGCCTGGGCCAGTCTCGCCCTCGTACATCTAACGCCCGCTCTGGCTTTCTTTGCGTCGGGCTTGGTGCAAAAACTTTACGGCCTTCCGCCGCAAGGTGATTTGGGCGTGCTACTCATTCATCGCGGCGCGCTGTTTCTCGCGGTTTGCGTGGCGGCGATATATGCGATGTTCTCAGTAGATGCCCGTCGCCTCGCGGCTTTGGTTTTATGTATCAGCATGATCGGCTTTTTGGTCGTCTATGTCCGGGCAGGCCTGCCCGAAGGGGCATTAAGAAAAATTGCTGTGACAGACATGGTCGGGCTGTTGCCGCTTGCTTTTGTCTGCTGGCGGGCTTGGACTTAATCAAATCTTCTGATCAAACTCACCGACTTCGTCATATTGCGCAAGGCGGCGTTCGATTTCGCGGAACATGCCGATCATGTTTTCCTCTGACGCGGGGCTTTCTACGACGACGACCAGATTTGGCGTGTTGGAGCTGGCGCGCATCAGGCCCCATGTTCCGTCTTCTAACGTTAAGCGCACGCCGTTCACGGTGTTCACATCCACGATTTTCTGACCGAGAATCGTCATGCCCGCCTCAGCATCTTTTTTGGCTTCCGCGATGATTTGCTCGACGACGCCATATTTCGTTTCATCCGCGCAATAGGGTGACATGGTCGGGCTGCCCCAGGTCTTGGGCAGGGCTTCGCGCAGGTCCGCCATTGTCTTGTCAGGATTGCGGTCGAGCATTTGCAGGATGGCGATGGCGGAGACGAGCCCGTCATCATAGCCGCGTCCGATGGGCGCATTGAAGAAATAGTGGCCGGACTTCTCGAATCCGACCAGCGCGTCCAATTCATTGACGCGACGTTTGATATAGGAATGACCCGTCTTGTAATAATCCGTCTTCGCGCCATTGGCTTTCAGAACGGGGTCCGTATTGAATAGGCCCGTTGATTTCACATCGACGACGAATTGCGCATCGTCATAGATTTCCGACAGGTCCCGGGCGAGCATCACGCCGACCTTGTCTGCGAAAATCTCTTCGCCCGTATTATCGACCACGCCGCAGCGGTCGCCGTCACCGTCAAAACCCAAGGCGACTTCGGCTTTATTCTCCAAACACGCATCCCGCATCGCGTGGAGCATTTCCATCGCTTCGGGGTTCGGATTGTAGTTCGGGAAGGACCAGTCGAGATCGCATTCGACTGGGACAACATCCGCGCCAATACGTTTCAAGGTTTCTTCGGCAAAGGCGCCTGCCGTGCCGTTCCCGCAAGCCGCGACAACGCGGATCGGGCGGGAGAGTTTCACGTCCCCGACAACATCATTGATATAGGCTTCACGTACCCCGTCGACGTAGCGGTAGGAGCCACCTTCGCGCGCCACGCTTTTGCCGTTTAACACGATGTCTTTCAAACGTGCCATTTCGTCCGGGCCAAAGGTCAGCGGCGCTTCGATGCCCATCTTCACGCCGGTCCAACCATTGGAGTTATGGGACGCCGTGACCATCGCCACGCCCGCACAGTCCAGATGGAATTGCGCGAAATAGGCCATGGGCGAAATGGCGAGGCCAATATCATGGACGTTGACGCCTGCATTCATCAGCCCCGCAATCAGGCTCATCTTAATGCCGAGGGAGTAGTGACGGAAATCGTGACCGACCGCGATATTTGGATCGACGCCGCGTTCATGCATCAGCGTACCAAGACCCTCGCCAAGAGCCTGCACACCGTAGAGGTTTAATTCGGACGGCTTCTCTTCCGTCGGCAGGCCAAACCACCAGCGCGCATCATATTCGCGAAATCCCGTCGGCTTGACGAGGGGCAGCGTTTCAAATTCCAGCGTATTGGCGGGAATGGCGGGGACGGGTTTGCGGGACATTTATGTCTGCTCCGATGACTGATTTTGAGATGTCTTTAATGGCTGCTCTCGCAAGTGCAATGCCATGTCAATGGGGGCTGCGCGAACAATATCACGGCGGATGACTTTGCGCGGGTCCCAGCCGAAATTACTCAACAGGTCTTTCAGGGCGACCTGACGTTTGATTTTCGGGGTCCGGCTTTTCGGACGCGTGAAGAACCCGTCCCATGTCCCGCGAAAGGTCGGTTTGAACCGCCCCGCACGAATGGAGCTCCAGAAGAGGAGCGCCATACAGGTGCCGATATGCGGAATAAGGAGCAGCGGCAGCAGCGGCAGCGGCGTGTTCTTGAAAAACGTCCAGACACGATTGCGGACCCCGTGATAGACGGCGAAATCCGACGCGCGCCCGGAGATGCCGGAACTCACATGATCAATCTTCGCCTCTGCACTCTGCACGCAGACATAACCCGCCAAGCGCATGCGATAGGCGAGATCGACATCCTCGTGGTAGCAGAAAAAGGCTTCGTCATATCCGCCCAGTTCAAGAAAGACTTCGCGCTTGTAAAACGCGCCCGCACCACATGGCCCGAAGGCTTGACGCGTCTTGATCGGGGCCACCGGATGCAGGTGACCTGCCCGCCACGCCAAACCAAAGGCGTGATATTCATCGCCGAGCCCGTCAAATAACTTCGGCTCCTCCGCCATATATTGCGTGCTGCCAACCATGGCCGTGCCGGGCAAAAATTTGGTTGCGGCTAGTCCCTGCTTCAACCAATCAGGGCGGGCAAATGCATCGGGATTGAGCAGCGCTAGCCAGTCACCGGAGGCCCGCTCCGCCGCGCGATTATTCGCGGCAGCAAAGCCCAGATTCTCGCCCATCGCCATAATCCTGAAACGGTCATCCAGTTCCGGTAACGTTTCCAGTGACCCATCGGTCGACCCGTTATCGATGATGAAACACTCGAAATCCGAATCGGTCTGCGCCAGCACGCTTTCCACGCAGCGTGAGAGATAAGCGGCGGCGTTGAAATTGACGATAATGACGGAGATATCGGGAATGGTATTTGACCTTTATTTCAATCGCTCCCTAGCTGTTTTCATTCGCGAAGTCACGAATGCGATATCATATAATGAAATCTTTATATGTTGACGTTAGGGCCCATCCCACGTAAGTCGCGCGCAAATATAAGACCGAATTTTTAGACAGGACGCCTCTCCCATGAGCAAGCAAGATTACATCGTAAAAGACATCAGCTTGGCCGAATATGGCCGTAAGGAACTTGATATCGCCGAGACAGAAATGCCGGGCCTGATGGCGTTGCGCGAAGAGTTCGGTGAAGAAAAGCCGCTTAAAGGTGCGCGGATTGTCGGCTCACTTCACATGACGATCCAGACCGCCGTTCTGATTGAAACGCTGACAGCCCTGGGCGCGGACGTCCGTTGGGCGTCGTGCAATATTTATTCCACGCAGGACCATGCGGCGGCGGCGATTGCCGAATCCGGTGTACCTGTTTTTGCGATTAAAGGTCAGACGCTGGAAGAGCATTGGGATTATCTCGACAAATCCTTCCTCTTCCCCGAAGGCGCGAATATCATCCTCGACGATGGCGGCGATGCGACGCTTTACGTTCTTCTCGGCGCGCGCGTTGAGGCCGGTGAAACACACCTCATTGAGGGCGAACCGGGATCAGAAGAAGAAGCTGCGATTTTTGCGCAAATCAAGAAACGTCTGGCTGCGTCTCCGGGCTGGTTCACAAAAACAAAGGCCGACATTGTTGGCGTATCTGAGGAAACGACAACAGGTGTTCACCGCCTCTATCAATTGCAGGAAGAAGGCCGCCTTCCATTCCCCGCAATCAATGTGAATGACTCAGTCACAAAATCAAAATTTGACAATAAATATGGCTGTAAGGAATCGCTCGTCGACGGTATCCGCCGCGCGACCGACACAATGATGGCCGGTAAAACGGCTGTCGTTCTGGGTTACGGCGATGTTGGTAAAGGCTCTGCCGCGTCTCTTCGCGGCGCGGGTGCACGTGTGAAGGTCACTGAAGTCGACCCCATCTGTGCGCTGCAAGCCGCGATGGACGGCTACGAAGTTACGACGCTGGAAGACACAGTCGCCGACGCCGATATCTTTATCACGACGACGGGTAATAAGGATGTCATCCGTCTCGACCATATGCGCGAGATGAAAGATATGGCGATTGTTGGGAATATCGGTCATTTCGATAATGAAATCCAGGTCGCTGCGCTGAAGAATCATAAATGGACGAATATCAAAGACCAAGTTGATATGATCACCTTCCCGGGTGGCAATCGCATGATTCTGCTCAGCCAAGGTCGCCTGCTGAACCTCGGTAATGCGACGGGCCATCCGTCTTTTGTCATGTCGGCGAGCTTCACGAACCAAGTTCTCGCGCAGATGGAGTTGTGGGAAGATGCGCATGCGAAAACGAAGAAATACGAAAATAAAGTCTATATGCTACCGAAGCATCTGGACGAGAAGGTTGCGCGCCTCCATCTCGAAAAAATCGGCGTGAAGCTGACGGAAATGAGTCAGGAGCAAGCGGATTATATCGGCGTCAAACCCGAAGGTCCGTTCAAGCCTGAGCATTACCGTTATTAATTAATCGCCTGTCCCCGGGCTTGACCCGGGGTCTCCATCGATTTCACGGCCCGGTCGAACCAGAACCCGGGTCAAGCCGGGGACACACAAACCATGAGCCGCCAATCCTACGAGTTCACATCCGAATCCGTCTCCGAGGGACATCCGGATAAAGTGTCAGATCGCATTTCCGACGAAATCGTCGATCTCTATTTCCGTGAAGCCATCAGCGAGGGCATGGACCCATGGCAGGTTCGCGTCGCGGCCGAGACGCTGACAACGACGAATAAAGTTGTCATTGCGGGCGAAACGCGCGGCCCGTCTTCCATCACGCCCGAGCGTATCGAAGCGCTGGCCCGCGAAGCGATCAAAGATATCGGGTATGAGCAGGACGGCTTCCATTGGAAACATGCCGACATCGATGTGCTCCTCCATCCGCAATCTGTCGATATTGCGCAGGGTGTTGATAATGGAACAGGCCTTCATGCAGAAGAAGGCGCGGGCGATCAGGGTATTATGTTCGGCTATGCGTCACTCGATGTGCCGGGACATTTAATGCCAGCACCCGTACATTACTCGCATAAAATTCTTGAGCGTTTGGCCAAGGCCAGAAAGCAAGAAGGACAGGATTGGCTCGGCCCGGACTCCAAATCACAAGTGACTGTGCGATATCATAATGGCCGCCCGGTCGAGGCGACGGCGATTGTGCTTTCCACGCAGCATCTGGATGCCTCGCTCGACAGCCGTGCGATTGCGGACCGCGTGAAGCCTTACATCAAGGAAGTTTTGCCCGCAGGCTGGATTACGGATAATACGATTTTTCACATCAACCCGACGGGCAAATTCGTCATTGGTGGACCGGATGGGGATGCGGGTCTGACGGGGCGTAAGATTATCGTCGATACTTATGGCGGCATGGCCCCGCATGGCGGCGGCGCGTTTTCCGGCAAAGACCCGACAAAGGTCGACCGTTCCGCCGCCTATGCCACACGCTATCTCGCGAAAAACCTCGTCGCGGCAGGCGTTGCGCCCTGGGTGGAAATTCAGGTCAGCTACGCGATTGGTGTCGCCACACCGACGTCAATTTACGTCAATGTCGATGATAATAACCCGATTAAAGGCGATAAGATTGAGAAAATCATCCGCCAAGTCATGGACCTCACCCCGCGCGGAATCCGTAAACATCTCGACCTGAATAAACCCATCTACGCGCCCAGCGCCGCCTATGGTCATTTCGGTCGCGACCCTGGCCCGAATGGAGAGTTCAGCTGGGAGAAAACGGACTTGGTTGATGAGATTAAGGCGAAGCTTTAATCCTAATGGCATGTCCTTTGACGTGGCCTGATAAATTTCAAAGCGCTAGATAATGTCCATGAAACACTGGATTGTCATTACATGCACCTGTCTTCTGAACGCTATTCCGGACGCGACAGCGCAGGACACTATTTCTAAAGGCCCACTCTTCATTGTCGGGGGTGGACTACAGGCTGATGCAGCCGAAATCTGGTCTGATTTTATTGCGTCCGCGAAATCAACTGGACCCATCGTTATCATTCCGTCTGCCTCTGGGCAGCCTGTGCAATCAGCCGAAGCTGTTCGGAAAACGCTCCTGAACTATGGTGTCCCCAAAAACCGGATTGAAATCGCACCTCTCGCGCTTCGTGATGATCTATCAACGGGATCTGTAGACGAGTCCGATTGGGCCGATAACGCCCAAAATTCGAATGTAGTTAATCAATTAAGCTCAGCCGCCGCCTTCTGGTTCACGGGCGGGGATCAGGCGCGAACGACTCAGCTCCTCCTCGAAAACGGGCAGGACACACCCGCCCTCTCCGCCATCCGCACCGCCTATGCGAATGGCGCAGCGATTGGCGGCACGAGTGCAGGCGCTGCGATTATGAGTGAGCGCATGATATTGCAGGGCGATAGTTTGGGTGCGCTGATTGGTGAAGACTCCGGCGAGCTTTTGGAAGTGGCACAGGGACTCGGTTTTCTCAAAGGCGGTCTTATCGATCAACATTTCGGTGAGCGCGCCCGCCTCGGACGTTTGGCAATGGCTGTGTTCGAAATAGATAATCGGGTCGGCTTTGGCGTTGATGAGGATACGGCGCTTATCATCAATCACGACGGAATGGCGAAGATTACGGGGACCGACTATGTGACAATCATAGATGCCCGAAACGCTAAACGAAAACTTATGTCGGACCATCATGTCGCTATCTCCGACGTTACACTGCAGCTTGTAAGCGCAGGGGATAAGATTGACCTCAAAACGCTCGACATCAATCCTGCAGCTTGGAAAGCTGCCACCGTCGGGAATGAATATATCTCGACAGCGCGTTCGTTCGGTGGCGGTATGGCGGTCGCGGGACAGATGTTGCAGGACGTCATCGGTGAGGGGCTAATTGATAATGCGGACAGCAAAGTGATTGAACGCCTGAGTTTCGACGGTTCCGATCAGGGCCTTATTTACCGCTTCACCCAACCGCCAGAGGCTAGTGGGCATTGGGGGCGCGGCTCTTCCGGTGAGGGACGTTACACAATTAAAAATATAGAGTTTGATATTCGCCCCATTAGGATGGCGTATAAGGAGATTGTCGAATGAGTATGGACTCCAGACTGGTTTGCGTTGCCGTCATTGCGGGAGCGCATGGCGTGCATGGCGCCGTAAAGGTGAAATCCTATACGCAAGTGCCGGAAGACTTTTCCGCCTATGGTCCGTTGTTGGGTGAGGACGGATCCGTTATTCTCACACCGAAAAACCCGCGTCCTGTCGGGAAAGACTTCACCATGCGCTCCCCCGAAATTACGACACGGGAACAGGCTTTAGAAATGAAGGGCACGCTGCTTTATGTGCCGCGCGATGTACTGCCCGACACTGACGATGAGGATTATTTTTACTATGCTGACCTTGTCGGTCTTGATGTCAAAACGAGTGACGGCAAACGGGCGGGGACGATCAAGGCCGTCCATGAATTTGGTGCGGGTGACATGTTGGAAATCCAACCGCCTAAATCCGCCGAAAAACAGGCCAGTTGGTTTCACCCCTTTACCAAAGCGGGCGTGCCGAAAGTCGATCTGAAGGCGGGACGCGTCATCATCCATATCGAAGAGGCCGTAAATGGCCGCGATCCGAATGAGAGCGCGCCCAAATCCGCGACACCCACATTGGATTAACGGGTCTTCATAGAATTCTGTAAGCTTTCTGCCGCGCATCCTGCTAAGGAGCCGTTGTGACTCAAGATAAACTCAAATCGTCGAAACCCGAAAGCCATCCGCCGCCACTCATGCGCGCGATACGGGAGGCTATGGCCGGAACCGAATCTGTTCAGGAACGGCTCGACGGATTTGCGACGGCTATCCAATCCGCGATGAGTGTGCGGGTGGCGTCGATCTATTTACTGCGCCCGGGCGCAGAATTGGAACTGTCTGCCACGGAAGGCCTAAAGAAATCAGCTGTCCATAAAACCCGGATGAAGCCTGGCGAAGGTCTGGTCGGCCATGTCGCCCTAACGGCGCGGCCGCTCAACCTCGCTGATGCGCCGGGTCATCCGCTTTTTTCCTACCGACCGGAAACGGGCGAAGACCCTTTTAACAGCTTCCTCGGCGTTCCGATCCTGCGGGGCGGTCGAACGCTAGGCGTTCTGGTCGTCCAATCCAAACAATCGCGCACCTTCACCGAGGCCGAGGTTGAAGACTTGTTGACCGTTGCCATGGTCCTCGCCGAAATCATTATTGATGATGAACGCGTCGGTGGGAAAAAGGGTAAGTTGAAGGGCATCACACTCGCGCCCGTCAGGCCCGAAACGATGGAAGGCAAAGCCTTCGCGCCGGGATTAAATCGCGGCACGGCGCATTTGCACCTGCCGCCTGTTTCGCCCGCTAACCTCCTCGCCGAAGATGTGTCGGAAGAGCAGGCGCGATTAGAAGAGGGTATTGCGGTTCTTCGCGCCAGTGTTGATGCCATGGTCTCCGGCGAGGCGGCTTCGCTGTCCCGTGCGTCTAAAGAGATTTACGAGACCTACCGCATGTTTGCCTATGACCGGAAATGGGTTGGGCGATTGCGGGAGGCCGTCTCCTCGGGCCTGACGTCAGAGGCGGCTGTAGAACGCGTGCGAAATGAACATCGGGCGCGGTTGATGAAGGCACGGGACCCCTATTTGCGCGCGCGCCTGCATGATTTGGAAGACCTTGCCAATCGCCTGATCCGCGCCTTGTCCGGGGAAAAGGTCGGACCCGGAAACCGGACGATTGCGGATGACGCGATCATCTTTGCCCGCGAGCTCGGCCCTGCTGAATTGCTGGATTATGACCGGAAACAATTAAAAGGGATCGTGTTGGAGGAAGGGTCCGCCACCTCTCACGCTGCGATTATATGTCGGGCACTGGGCATCCCACTGGTCGGGCGATGCGAAGGTATTCTCGATCTGATTGAAACGGGCGATGATGTCCTCTTGGACGGCGAAACGGGCACGGTTCACGTCCGCCCAGTGGAGAGCATTATTGACGGGTTTAAACTCCGCATGACAGTCAAGGGCGAGTTGACGAAAGCCTATGACGCGCTGAAAGATCAACCCGCTATCACGCGTGATGGCCGAAAAATTTCATTGCAGTTAAATGCGGGATTGCTCGTCGATCTCCCGCAACTCGATCAAGCGGGCGCGGACGGTATCGGCCTGTTCCGGACAGAATTCCAATTCATGGTCTCGGATTTTATGCCGAAACTGAAAGAACAAACCGCGCTTTATCAGGGCGCCATTCAGGCGGCAGGGGAGCGCCCCGTGACCTTCCGAACATTGGATTTGGGCGGTGATAAAATCCTGCCCTATATCGACCCCGTCCCCGAAGAAAATCCGGCTATTGGTTGGCGCGCGATACGAATTGCCTTGGACCGTCCCGGGCTGATGCGGTACCAACTTCGCGCGCTTGTGGCCGCGGGGGCGGACGCGCATTTGCGGGTCATGTTCCCCATGGTGACGACCGTGGACGAAATGATAGAGGCCCGCGCCTTGTTTGACCGAGAGGTCGAACGCGCCGTGAATTTGGGGCTGACTCTGCCCAAGAAAATTGAAGTTGGCGTCATGTTGGAAACGCCGTCTCTCGCGTGGCAAGTCTCCGCCGTCTGCGACCATGCGGATTTCGTGAGTGTCGGGGCCAATGACCTCATGCAGTTTTTCTTTGCCGCCGACCGCGATAATGCCCGCGTGTCGGACCGCTATGATCCGCTTCATCCGGCGGCGTTGTCTGTGCTGAAATTCATCGCGCATCAATGTGACCGGAATAATACACCCGTTTCCGTTTGCGGCGAAATTGCAGGCCGCCCGCTTGAGGCGATTACGCTTGCCGCGCTCGGCTACCGCACGCTCTCCATGCCCGTGACGGGGATTGGACCCGTGAAAGCGGCCCTCCTGAAACTCGACGCAGCGGATCTGAGCGCGACATTGGAACCGCATATCAATGTCGAATCCCGTCTGTCCTCCTTGCGCGAAATCGTGCAGGATTACTGCACACGCAACGCAATCCCCGTTTGAGGCGTATAGTCATTATGAAGATTTTATTTTTGAAAACCGTCGCCACGCTATCCCTCATCAGCCTCACCGCCTGTCAGCCCTCTGTGGACAGCGATATTGCCGTCGAGGCAGAGCGCGGCGCGCCGGACGCTTCCGTTCAAGCCGTTGACGATGCGGTTCAGAAAGACGGCAAAGTCCGTGTTGTTTTGCAGGACCCCGTCTCGGAACCTCGCGCCTGTATCGTGCCCATCCGCATTGAAAACGGATTGGAGGGCGATGTCAGCGTCACCATGATCGGGTTTGATGTCACAGGACCAGGTGAAGACACAAAGGGCAATATGTTCGCCCCCGTCGCCGAATCCGGTATGGCGTCAGAAGCCCGCGTGATTTTAGAGGGCCAAAGTTGTGACGCCTTTGAGACGATCACCGTACCGGAAGTCCTCTGTAAAGAAGATGACGCCGATTGCCGCGCCAAGATCGAATTTGAAGATGGCGCCGACCTGAGCTTCTCTCAGGCCGGCTAAATCATTTAAATCTCTTCCGGATAGACCGGACGGATATCATAGGGAATATCGTCCAAATTGCCGAGTACAGTTTCCGCGGCCTCGTCCAGTGGGAGATATTCATCCAGGAAATCTTTCGCCTGATCGTAGTTTCCGTCGCCTTGGATCATGACGACTTTCCCGACCAGGTCTGAAATCGCCTGTTCCAATTTCTCAAAATCGAGACGGAACCGTTTTTCCTCAGGCAACCATTCGGCGGCTCCGACTTCGCGGAAATAATTATATTGGAAGGCCGCGCCCTTGGCGTGGGCTGCGCCCGTGCCGAAGCGCATGGAGCGGAATTTACCTGTGAAATAGGTCGCAAGAAACGCGTTCTTATCCGCAATATCCAACTCGCCGCGATCCATCATATAGAGAATATTATACGCGCCCATGACATCGGCTTTGCCTTCTTCCAGGCCCGAGGCGAGCTCTTTTAATTGCGCATTCACAGTCGTATCGACACCATCAACACTTATCGTGCCGGGTCCCAGCGAGTGAGAGAGCTCGTGGAACAGCGTATTATTGCTCATCCATTTTTTCGCCGTAAGGTCCGCCTGTTCGGGGACGAGGACACGTTCACCAATCGGGGACAGGATGCGGTCATATTTCGCACCGAGCACGTTATTTAATATAACCTTCTTTGCGCCCTTGGCTTCCCGGACCCGCTCATCATTAGGCAAGTTAAACGCAATCGTTTGTACGCCGTTCTCATTATCGCCGCCGCCGTGGACTTGGTAAGTTACGGCGATGGGTGACTCGAAGCCGCGTCCGAAATTCTTATAGCTTTCCGGCACGGGCAGGTTGGCTTCCATATCGCGCAGGTAATCTTTATATTTGGACAGCGCCGCGCTCTCTTCCGGATTTTTGACGGTCACGAAACTCTCATAGGCGGTTTTATAACCGAAGAGTTGGTCGTCATAGACCTCGTAAGGGCCAATCGCGATTTCGATATTTCCGTCCAGATCCATCCACGCCATTTCAGACGCAAAATAATCATCCGTCAGGAAGGCGTCCGCGCGTAAATTGAGAAAATTCTTGAGGCTGGCATTCTCAGATATTTCAGCGGCTTCGCGCATGAGTTTTGCTGCGGGCTCAAGGAAGGCTTTATATTCGACGTGATAGGGCACGGCTTTTAATCCACCTTCATCATTGCGGCGAATAACCGTGTAGCCGGAAGTGAAGGCGGCTTTGTCTGCGGGGTTGGCCTTGATCCAACCCTCAAACTCGTCTCGCGTCATGTCCTCGGGATAAAACCCTGCACCTTCGGGGCAGCGCGCACCTTCGACAAAGACATAATCCTCTTCAAGCCCGTCACAGGGACCGTAATGGAGATCAAACATGGCGAGTTGCAAGGGCGTGCCTGCGCGTTTGATTTCCGTGCGCAGCGCTGGATAAGTCTCGCCCCGTTGGAGTAGGTAGATTTGCGAGAGGTAATCGCTCGCCTCGATCAATTTATTGACAACGGCCCGTTCCGAATCCGAGAGAAACGCCGTATCGGGATTCATCTGAACTTCGGCAAATTTTGTATATTGCTGCTCGATTTTGGAGCCCGCTTCGGTGTTGAGGTCAGACACTTCCGTTTCCGGGTTGGATGTATCTTGCGGTGCGTTTGTTTCAGCTTGGCTGGCGGGCGCATCGACATCGCTGATCTCAACCTCTGCCTCTTTTTTCGAACAGCCTGCGATGAGCGCTGCAATTGCAATTGTCGTTAAATATTTGCGCATGATCTATGCCTCCAATGCATTGCGGATCTGTTCCGCGAGTGTTTTTAACTCGTCCGTATCGGCCATTTCGCCCGCCGCATGGCCTGCCAAGGCTTCACCGTCATAACGGGGAATGATGTGAACGTGGGAATGAAAAACGGTTTGTCCGGCTGGCGCACCGTTAAATTGCGTGACGACAATTCCGTCAGGTTTTAAGGCTGATCGCACAGCCGTCGCGACGCGCTGCACTGTACCGAAAAGACGGCCAATATCCTTGGGCGCGACCTCCAGCAGATTACGGGAGGGATTGCGCGGAATGACGAGCACATGTCCGCGCGATTGCGGAAACGCATCCATAAAGGCCAGCGTCCCGCCATCTTCATAAACTTTCGCACAAGGCATTTCTCCCCGCAAAATTTTCGCGAAAATATTTTGCTCGTCATACTGTCCGTCGAGGCTCATGAGACGTCTTTCCTAATCTATTCAGATGTCGAGATAATATTATCCCGTAGCTTTGGTGCAGCATAGTGTTTTGCGTGGAGAATTATAGAGCTCATTACCAAAGGTATGATGAGCAGCGAGAAAGCATAAATGCCATACGGCCATATCTCTAAAGTCAATTCACCCATCCAGAAGACTGTCATCCACGCCCAGAAAATGACATATCCGAGAATTTGAAGCCAGAACGGCATGAGGAAAAACGGCAGGATAAATCCGTATAAGAACGAAAAAAAAGTTCCGGTTTTCCATTTACCAAAGCGCCGTTCGGGAATGTTATCTATATCTTCGGCCTCTATAACTTTAGCGGCTTGCATATCGGCGAGGAAAACCTTTGCCGCAGCATATTCCGAAGCGGGAACCGTGATAATCAACCCGCCAAATGCAGTAAAATACAGACCACATTGGAGACTATGATGCTGGTTCTGAAAACTGGGGTGAAACCCGCCCGCCGCGAGCGTTGCGAACTCCACATGTGCCGCGGGTAAATTATTATAGCGTTGAAAAATGACGAGCAAGATTTCAATCTTTACGAAACGGTGTGTGCTTGGCCAGTATACTAACTTCATGTTCAACGGCGAGGCGTTCGCGGTCAAGGTAATCCTCCACGCCCTGCCTCAATCCCGGATGGGCGAGCCAGTGGGCTGAATGGGTGATGACGGGCTCGTACCCGCGGGCGAGTTTATGTTCACCCTGCGCGCCCGCTTCAACGCGGGGCAGGCCGCGTTCCAGACCAGCCTCGATCGCCTGATAATAGCAGAGTTCGAAATGGAGGAAGGGCTTGTGCACGAGCGCACCCCAATTGCGTCCATAGAGCGCGTCACTGCCGATATAATTTAGCGCGGCGGCTATAGGTGTGTCGTCCATCCATGCCATAACAAGGACGATGTCATCCCGCATGGTCTGCTGCATCAAATCGAAAAATTTTCGGTTCAGATAGGGCCGTCCCCATTTGCGCTGTGACGTGTCGAGATAGCATTGGTAGAACACGTCCCAATGTTCGTCTTTCAGGTCATCCCCGCTCAAGCGTTTGATCGTGACGCCGTCCTGCGCGGCCTTCCGTTCCTTGCGGATATTCTTGCGCTTGCGCGATGACAGACTGGCGAGGAAGGCGTCGAAATCGGCATAGTCTCGATTGATGAAATGGAACTGGCGGTCTTCCCGCGCGGCAAAGCCTAGATTGTTCAGAACGGGACGGTCATCCTCATTCAGGAATGTCAGATGCACGCCCGACATGTCCCATTCCGCGCAGGCCTGCATCATCGCGCCCGCCACCGCCGTGCGTCCCTCTTCCGTGTGGGAGAGCAATCGCGGTCCTGTTGCGGGGGTAAAGGGCACACAAGATTGCAGTTTCGGATAATAATCCATTCCCGCCCGCATGAGGGCATCGGCCCAGCCATGGTCAAAAACATATTCGCCCTGACTATGCGATTTGACGTAGAGTGGCGCCGCGCCAATCGCCGTGCCGGACGCATCCTCGACCCAGATATGGCGCGGCATCCATCCCGTTTCCGCACTCGCACAACCGGAGACTTCTGCCGCATTGAGGAAGCGGTGGGTGAGGAAGGGGTGGTTGCCCCCACGGGAATGAGTGGGGATGAGCGCGTCCCAATCGGCAGCCGCAACATCGGAGATCTGCGTCAGGATACGGGCGGTGTAAGTGGGCTCGGACATTATATTGATACAAACGAAATAGGGCGGATGTTCAAGGGACTCCGTACACTCAAACCTTGGTCATACCGTCGCGACCCGAAGGGGCGTCCGGTACCCATGCCGTGATATTTGCGGAAAGCGCCGAATTCAAAACTTCACGCGACCTCAACGGTATGGGCATCGGGCACGCAGAGCCCGCGTCGATGTGACTGCTAGTTAGAACTTAAACCTCGATCTCTACAACCGCATCAATCTCCACCGCCACATCCAGCGGCAGGCTCGGCGCAGATACCGCGAACCGTGCATGTCGCCCCGCATCGCCAAACACCGCGACCATAATATCCGAGCAGCCATTAATGACTTTCGGAATATCCGCCTGCGTCGCATCCGTCGTCGCCTGCACGAATCCGCCCAATTTCACGACGCGTTTCACTTTTGACAGGTCACCACCACAGGCTGCCTTCATCTGCGCGATCAGGTTGAGGGCTGACAGTTTTGCAGCCCCCTGTCCTTGTTCCACGCTCAGGCCTTCACCCAACCGACCTTTGACCTCGTCCTCGCCGATTTTCGAAATCTGGCCGGAGATAAAGACGAGATTCCCGCTAATGACATAGGGCACATAATTCGCCACGGGCGCAGCGGGTGTAGGAAGTGTCAGGCCAAGCTCTGCGAGACGGTTTTCGGGTGTGGTCATTTTATGTAGGGCTCCAAAGGATAGAAGAGAAAGCGAATGAGGCGCATGATATGGCGAGAGACAACATAAGTCACCGCGATACAGGCGGGAAAAAGGTAGACGATACCGGCCTGCCGTCCAGCTCGACTTCCGTTTAAATATTCAACAAGTGACCCTATTCCTATGAGGCCGGGTAAGCTCGCAATGAAAAAAAGCGGGCTGAACAAAAGTCCAATTGCGATGAGTTTCAAAATAGAGGGACGTGCCAAACGGTTATAGGATTTACAGTCGAAACATTTAATCGCCCTGCGCGGTGATTTCAGAAAATAATCGGACAATTCCGCCAGATTAAACCGCGCGCCGCAAACCGAACAGGTTCTCGCTTTTGGTCGTGTGTGGGATATTGCGGCACTTTGCATCGAAAAAGACATTAAGGCCTTTGATGAACGGCGTCCAGAAACCTATATAGATCGCATGACAGACCTTCCCGCCACCTTTCCGCTCCCAACCCATCGGCCCGACCTCGTGGATTTCCTCGCAACACGGCGGTCTAATCTGGCGAAAGTGATGGGCGGTCCGGGGCCGGACGAGGTGACGCGGGAAAAGCTGCTAGAAATTGCCGCCCGTGTGCCGGACCACCGCAAACTCGCGCCGTGGCGCTTTGTTCTGTTCGAGGGTGAGGCCCGCGCAAATTTTGGCCAGCATATTGCCAGCGCCTTTATGACGGGCAACCCAAACGCGCCGGCAGACCGTGCCGTGTTCGAAGGCGCGAGGCTGAACCGTGCGCCGCTCGTCGTGGCCGTCATATCCGCGCCGGTTGAATGTCCACGCGGCACGCCAAAGTGGGAGCAGGAACTTTCCGCGGGGGCCGTTTGTTTCAATCTTTGCCTCGCCGCCCAAGCCCACGGCTTTGGGGCGCAATGGTTGACGGAATGGTATACCTATGATGATGCCGTGAACGGCGCATTGGGCTTGGCAGACACAGAGCGCGTGGCAGGATATGTCTATATTGGCACGCCTGACGCACCCGCATCCCCGCGAACACGGCCTAACCTAGCAGAAAAAACCCGGTTCTGGAAAAACTGACCCTACATTTGGGTAGTTCACTGTGTTTCACCTCTTCGTGTGGTGACATAAATGTTTCTAGTGGGTATATAAAGTCAGAGCTTGTCTTTCGAGGCTAGCTTAGCTCCCGGCCACCATTGCGCCCCGTGTGGTCGGGAGTGTCTTATTCCCTACCTGGTTTCGTTAAATAATTCCCGTCCGATCAACCATCGGCGGATTTCACTCGTGCCCGCACCAATTTCCATCAGCTTCGCATCGCGCAAATACCGACCCGTTGGGTAATCATTGATATAGCCATTCCCGCCCAACATCTGGATCGCGTCCAGCGCGACTTGTGTGGCGCGTTCGGCAGCATAGAGAATACAGCCAGCCGCGTCCTTGCGCGTTGTTTCACCGCGGTCACAGGCGGCGGCCACGGCATAGGAATAGGACCGCGCGGTGGAGAGCGACACATACATATCGGCCAATTTCCCCTGCATCAGCTGGAATTCCCCAATGGCTTTGCCGAATTGTTTGCGCTCGTGAATATAGGGCAGGACCGTGTCGAGGCAGGCCTGCATGATCCCCGTTGAAACGGCGGAGAGCACGACCCGTTCGTAATCCAGCCCAGACATCAGGATTTTCGCGCCGTCGCCAATCTCGCCGACAATATTTTCTTCCGGCACAAAACAATTCTCAAAGATGAGTTCGCACGTGTCCGAGCCGCGCATACCCAGCTTGTCGAGTTTTTGCGCGGTGGAGAATCCCTCAAAATCTTTCTCAATTAAAAAGGCCGAGACGGACTTGCTGCCCGCACTCGGATCGGTCTTGGCATAGACCAAGAGTGTGTTCGCCGTGGGTGCATTGGTGATCCACATTTTATTGCCATTGAGCAGGTAACCGCCCTGTGCTGTTTCCGCCTTTAACCGCATGGACATGACGTCTGATCCGGCGCCGGGTTCACTCATGGCGAGACTGCCGAGATGCTCGCCGGAAATCAGTTTCGGGAGGTATTTGGCTTTCTGCTCTGCATTCCCCCAACGCTGGATTTGGTTGATACAAAGGTTGGAATGCGCGCCGTAAGACAAGCCGACAGAGGCGCTCGCGCGAGACACTTCCTCGATCGCGATAGTGTGCTCCAGATAGCCAAGGCCCAGCCCGCCATCTTCTTCGGAAACGGTAATGCCGTGCAGACCCAATTCGCCCATTTTCTCCCAGAGGTGACGCGGGAATTCGTTCTTTGCATCCACCTCATCCGCGATGGGCATTAGTTCCTTCTGGCAGAATTGATAAACGGTCTCGCGGATCATTTCTGTTGTTTCGGAATGGCCAAAGCCGAGTGTTGGGTAGGATGTGGTAGACATTTATCTTTTCTCTTCTTCTAAGCGGACAAGTAATGCCCCATCGGTGACAAGGTCTCCAATGGCCGCGCCGGTTTCCGCCACGACGCCGTCACGCGGAGCCGTAAGGGTTTGTTCCATTTTCATGGCCTCCATCACGACGAGCGGGTCGCCCTCAGACACGCTATCGCCAATGGCGACGTTCAACGCGATGATTTTACCGGGCATGGGCGCGGTGATGGCGTCGGCGGAGGTTTTCAGACTGTTTTCTGGGCGATAGAAAGGTACGGCAAGTCTTTTTCCTTGTCGTTTCAGAACGACGAAATCGTCATAAATGCTGGCACGCCATGCATCCAGTGCATTCAAGGTCGCCCAACTATCGTCGTCTTCCGAAGCGTCACGATTTTCAACGACAAGTGTTTCACCTTCAACCACGCAAATACTCTGTTCTTCTCGCGGGGAAACGCGCACTGGGAAAGCATGCCCTTCTTTTTCGAAAACAATTGTCGTGAAATCATCGCCGTTCATCCGGAAGGCATTCAACTCTTCAAATGGAGTCACGATACCTTTTCCCGATCTCGCTTTCTTATAAGCCGTACGCGATATGCTCTGAACAACTGACGCTGCCGCGTTTGCATATCCAAAAGCAGGAATCTCATCCGGATCATTGACCAGATTCTCGATTTTTTCCCGAATGAGATGTGTTGTCGGAATGCCTTCGACAAAATCATCAATATTCAGCAACCTGAAAAGAAAATCCGCATTCGTCTTGAGGCCTTCAATAGAGCTATATTCCAAAGATTCGCGAAGCTGATACAAGACCAGTTCGCGTGTCGGCCCATACACAATAAACTTTGCAATCATGGGATCGTAATGGATTGAGATCAAATCCTGTTCTGACACGCCCGTATCGACACGTTCTATAATACCCTCATCCACAGGACCTAGCAATTTAAGCCGTGTGAGTTTGCCCACACTCGGCAGGAAATCATTCGCGGGATCCTCAGCATAAAGCCGCGCCTCGATCGCATGGCCGCTCATCTTAATCTCATCCTGCGCAGGCAGCTCCTCCCCCCGCGCAACCCGTATCTGCCATTCGACCAGATCCAGTCCTGTAATCTCTTCGGTCACCGGATGTTCCACCTGCAAACGCGTGTTCATTTCCATGAACCAGAATCCGTCCTCACGGAGCTTGCCCGACCCGTCGACGATAAATTCGACCGTGCCCGCGCCGACATAATCCACGGCTTTGGCGGCATTGATGGCGGCATGTGTCATGGCGCGTCGGACCGTATCCGTCATGCCGGGGGCGGGGGCTTCTTCAATCACTTTTTGATGGCGACGTTGCAGTGAGCAATCGCGCTCGAACATGTGCACGACGTTGCCGTGCATGTCGCCAAAGACTTGGACTTCAATATGGCGCGGGGATTGGATATATTTCTCGATCAGGACGTCATCATTGCCGAAGCTGCTGGCCGCCTCGCGTTTGCAACTGGCGAGGGCGGCGTCGAAATCCGCGTCGGCTTCGACTTTCCGCATGCCCTTCCCGCCGCCGCCTGCGACGGCTTTGATGAGAACGGGATAGCCGATCATGCCGGCTTTTGCTTTCAGCAATTTGGGCGATTGATCTTTGCCGTGATAGCCGGGGGTGATCGGCACGCCCGCCTTATCCATCAATTTCTTCGCGGCATCTTTCAGACCCATGGCTTCCATGGCCTCCGCTGATGGTCCGATAAAGATCAGGCCCGCTTTTTCGCAGGCCCGCACAAAGTCAGGGTTTTCTGACAGGAAACCATAGCCGGGATGGATCGCATCCGCGCCGGTCTCTTTTGCTGCCTCAATGATTTTCTCGATGACGAGATAGGACTCCACGGCGGGCGATGGCCCGATATGAACCGCCTCATCCGCTAGGCGAACATGGAGTGCTTGGCGGTCCGCATCGGAATAAACCGCAACGGTCGCAATGCCCATTTTCCGCGCGGTCTTAATCACGCGGCAGGCAATTTCGCCGCGATTGGCGATGAGGATTTTTCTAATTTCTTTTTTCATTACATTCTAAAGACACCAAATTTGGTGTCCTCCAAAGGCGCATTCGCGCTCATCGCTAATCCCAATCCCAACACCCGCCTTGTATCTCTCGGTGCGATGATGCCGTCATCCCATAATCTCGCGCTGGCGAAATAGGGATGCCCCTCTTTTTCGAACCGCTCAATAATCGGTTTCTTAAAGGCTTCGCGTTCTTCGTCCGTCCAATTCGCGGCGTCGCGATTGACGGTGGCCAGCACATCCGCAGCCTGCTCCCCGCCCATGATCGAAATCCGCGCATTGGGCCACATGAACATCAGGCGTGGTGAGTAGGCTCGCCCGCACATGCCGTAATTCCCCGCGCCGTAAGAGCCGCCAACGATAACCGTGAATTTCGGGACTTTGGCACAGGCCACCGCGTGGACCATTTTTGCGCCATGTTTGGCGATACCACCCGCTTCGGCTTTTGATCCAACCATAAAGCCCGTGATGTTTTGCAGGAAGATCAGCGGAATTTTCCGCTGCGCGCAGAGCTCAACAAAATGCGCGCCCTTTACCGCAGAATCCGAAAACAAGACGCCATTATTGCCGAGAATACCAACGCGGTAGCCGTGAATACTGGCAAAGCCGCAGACGAGCGTCGTCCCGAACTCTTTCTTAAATTCCGTGAATTTGGACCCGTCCGTGATGCGCGCAATAATCTCGCGACAATCATAGGGTTGGCGGAGGTCCGTCGGCACGACGCCGTCCAATTCGTCCACGTCATAGGCAGGCGGTTCGTGAGTTTCGTCGGGCGAAAAAGACGGGGTCGCTTTCCCTAAAGTCTCCACCGCATCGCGCGCCATTTGCAGCGCATGCGCATCATTGGCGGCGAGGTGATCGACCACGCCACTGGTCCGCGCGTGTAACGCACCACCGCCGAGGCTCTCCGCATCAATATCCTCGCCCGTCGCGGATTTCACGAGGGGTGGTCCCGCGAGGAAGATTGTCCCTTGGTCGGCAACGATAATACTCTCATCCGCCATGGCTGGAACATAGGCCCCGCCCGCCGTGCAACTGCCCATAACGACCGCGATCTGCGCGATGCCTTGGGCACTCATATTGGCCTGATTGTAAAAGGCGCGGCCAAAATCTTCCTTGCCCGGAAAAATCTCCGCCTGATTGGGCAGGTTTCCGCCACCCGAGTCCACGAGATAGATACAGGGCAGCCTATTCTCTTGTGCAATTTCCTGCGCCCGCGCCTGTTTCTCGCAGGTCATGGGATAATAGGTCCCGCCTTTGACGGTCGCGTCATTACAAATAATCATGACCTCGCGGCCCGAGACGCGGCCAATGCCTGTGATCAGACCCGCACTGGGGACTTGGTCATCATACATCCCGTAAGCCGCCATTTGACTGAGTTCGAGAAACGGGGTGCCCGGATCCAGCAGGCGTTCGACGCGCTCCCGCGGCAGCAATTTCCCACGCGACAGGTGACGTTCCCGCGACCGTTCAGAGCCGCCCAGTGCAATCTTCCCGACCTTCTCGCGCAAATCCGCGACAAGCGCTTCCATCGCTTCGCGGTTCTCCCGAAATTGCGGACTGTCGGGATTAATCTTGGACTGTATCTTCGGCATAGGCCCTTGATTAGGAAGCGCGGCGCGCAATGTCCATCCACTGGAATAGGAGCTGTGCGCAAATGCTTGCTAGTAATTGGCGGCTCAGCGCCTATCTTGGGCACATGACACGATCTTCTGTAAAAACACCCGCCGATCAATCTCTCGTCAAAACGAGCGGGTATGAGGGGCGTGGGTTGGATTACATCGTGGACGAGGCGCCCGAAGCGGGAAGCGCCACAGAGGTTGCACCCGGGGTCTATTGGTTGCGGTTCTCCCTGCCGATGACGGGCCTCAACCACATTAATCTCTGGGCGCTGAGAGACCGGGATGGCTGGGTGATTGTCGATACGGGCATTGCGGACAAGGTCAGCCGTGAGATTTGGGAAAAACATTTCACGGGATTGCTCGGCGGCCGTCCCGTCAACCGCGTCATCTGCACCCATCTTCATCCCGATCATACCGGCTTGGCGGGCTGGCTCTGCCGGAAATTCGGCGCGCCGCTTCTTATGACGCGCGGCGAGTATTTTCTCTGCCGCCTCATGGCGGCGGATACGGGGAAGGTCGCGCCGAAAGAGGGCGTCCGCTTTTACCAGAAATGCGGCTTCACATCTGAGCAGATCGAACTTTACAAAATGCGCTTTGGCGGCTTCGGCAAAGCGATCTCGACCCTGCCGCAAAGTTATGACCGTCTGGTAGATGGGGAGTTGGGATTAATCGGAGGCCGCGAATGGCGCGTGATTATCGGGTCTGGGCATTCGCCCGAACATGCCTGTCTCTATTGTCCGGAACTCAATCTCGTTCTGTCGGGTGATCAGCTTCTTCCGAATATTAGCTCGAACGTGTCCGTCTGGCCGACGGAGCCGGAGAGTAATCCACTGGAAGATTGGATTAATTCCTGCCATAAATTGATGGCCGAACTCCCCGAGGATGTGCTGGTGTGTCCGGCGCATGGCATTCCCTTTCGCGGTGCGCATAAGCGGCTCGGGAAATTGATTGAACATCACGAGAAAGCGCTCAACCGTCTCGCAGAATTTTGTCGCGAACCGCGCCTCTCCACCGGAGTCTATTCCGTTCTGTTTCGGCGGGAAATCACGGATAGCAACCGGATTATGGCCGTCGGGGAAAGCGTCGCACATCTCAACTGTCTAAAAGGACGCGGCATCGTTTCGCGCCGTTTGGATGATGCCGGACGGTTTACCTATAAAACGAGAACCGGGTGGTCTCCGGAAACCGTTAAAGCGGCGGTGTAATGCCGAGCGCGGTCATCGTAACGAAACCAATCGTCAGGGCCGCAAACCCCGCAATACCGTAATAATAAAGACGACGTCGTTTAATCGCGCAAAGCTCACGCTTTGTCATGCCGTGATTAAGAAGGTATATATCGATCAGTCTAGTCATGGTCTTTCTCTCTTGTTGAACAGGGTATGAACAATAAAAACCAAATGGTCAACAATTGTCATATCACAGAATTGTGAGCATCTGTTGCTTAAACAATGCGACTAGTAAGTTTTCAGTTCCAAGATGTTTTTGGCAATTCAGGTTTATGGGAAACTAAATCCGCGCTTATGACAGATTTCAGTGTGTCGTGTTCCTGGACTTGAGCCGAGACCTATGCGCATAGGCTTTCATCGGCCGCTCTGATAAATAAATCATACCGAACAATCGGTTATCTCCATTTACACCGCACTGAACTCTACGTCCGTCGGATGGGTCCCGGGCGGTTGTTTGCAAGCCAACAACATGGTCCGGGAACATTTGGCGTTAAATTCAGAATAATAATCCTCACCTCTCCAAACGCCCCTATATTTAAACTCGTTCTTTCGGACACGGGACAGGTAGGAGCTCATCTGCCGGTATCGAAAGACGGTGCGTCTATTGATGTGGTGTGAGAGCCATATTGAGGGGCCCAGCCGCGAGCGCCTGACGGGGTGGAACCCCCGCAGTCCAGTAAGGCCGCCGTTGGAGAAGCACCGCCGCGTGGAGTGCAATTGGCTTTCGCCAAATGCACAGGCTGAGACCTGTCTAACAAACGGGTCGAAGTCGACCTTTGCGTAAAACATTTCTATCTTTGGTCTCCATCGCGGAGGTCACCACGCGGACGTCCCACTTTATTTGGACACTCGCCTGTTTTGCGGACCCCCTTTGAAAGAGGTGATGGGCGGCGAGCGATGATGCTTGTCTGCACCCCATTAATATGAAGCTGTCATCCTCTGGCTTGATCGGAGGATGACAGCCGTAAAGAAAGAGAGGTTCTAAAACCCAACGTCCATAAGCCGCCTTCTGGAACCGAAGCGGGCCAGCCATTTCGGCGCTTTGCGTCTAAAACGCCTCTTCTTCCGGCAGGAAAATCTCGCGTTTGCCGCCTGCCCCGCTCGGGCCGATCATGCCTTCGCCTTCCATGCGTTCGATGAGGTCGGCGGCGCGGTTATAACCGATGGAGAGTTTGCGTTGAATATAGCTGGTCGAAGCCTTGCGGTCGCGCGCCACAATCGCGACGGCTTGATCGAAAAGGGAGCCGCCTTCAGAGCCGCCGCCCGCAAGTTTGGCGTCCGATGGCCCCTCCTCGCGCTCGGTTGTGATGTCTTCGAGATAGCTCGGCGCGCCTTGAGCTTTCATAAAGGCGGAGATGCGTTCGACTTCGCCGTCCGAGACAAACGGTCCGTGGAGACGGCGCGGACGCCCCGTTCCGGCAAAGAGCATATCGCCATTGCCGAGCAGGGCTTCGCCGCCCTGTTCGCCGAGGATGACGCGGCTGTCGATCTTGGAGCCGACGCGGAAACAGATACGGGCCGGGAAGTTGGCCTTGATCGTGCCCGTAATGACATCGGTGGATGGACGTTGCGTCGCCATGATGACGTGAATACCCGCCGCCCGCGCCATTTGCGCGAGGCGTTGGACGGAGCCTTCGATATCCTTCTTGGCGACCATCATCAGGTCGGCCATCTCGTCAATGATGACGACGATATAGGGCATGGGTTCAAACTCGAGCTCCTCAGTCTCATATTCCGGTTCGCCCGTCTCCTTGTTGTAACCCGTCATGATCGTCTTGGTCATGGTCTCGCCACTCGCTTTGAACTCGGCGACCTTCTCGTTGAAGCCCGCCATGTTGCGGACATTCATCTTGGCCATTTTGCGGTAGCGGTCTTCCATTTCCCGCACAGTCCATTTCAGTGCGACGACGGCTTTTTTGGGTTCCGTGACAACAGGCGCGAGGAGATGCGGGCAGCCGTCATAAACAGACAGCTCGAGCATTTTCGGGTCGATCATGATGAACTTACACTGCTCCGGCGGGAGGGTGTACATGAGCGAGAGGATCATCGCGTTGACGCCGACCGACTTACCGGAGCCCGTCGTACCGGCGACGAGCAAATGCGGCATCTTCGCAAGGTCGGCAACAAACGGCGTGCCGCCAATATCCTCGCCGAGGATGAGCGGCAGCGAGGCTTCGCTATTGGCGAAAGCATCAGATGCCAACATATCGCGCAGCCAGACCATTTCGCGTTTGCGGTTGGGCAGTTCCACACCCATCGCATTGCGGCCGGGGACGACGGCAATCCGCGCGGATTGCGCGCTCATATTGCGGGCGATGTCATCAGAGAGGTTGATGATGCGCTGGGACTTCACGCCGGGCGCTGGCTCGAACTCAAACAATGTCACGACGGGGCCGGGGCTGACCTGCCCCATTTCGCCGTCGACGCCGTAATCGCCCATGACCTTGTGAAGCTGCTCGGAACTCCGGCGCAGCGCGCCTTCATCGCGCACAGTGGAGCGCGGCGGCGGCATTTTCAGGAGGTCGAGACCCGGCAGGACGAAGTCATCTTCGCCGGAAAAATCGAATTGCGGCTGGGCGGGTTTCTTCGTGACGCGTTTCTTCTTCGCCATCGGCTTGGCCTTGGGAATTGGCGTCGGCGCGGGCGCATAGGCCACGGGTTCCGGTGCGGGCTCATATGTCGGGAGGACAGGAGCTTGCGGGGTGTCGGGAATATCGCGGTAGAGCGGTTCCGCAGCCATTTGCGCATCCATCGGGGCTTCGTAACCGCGCTTGAACAATTTGACGAGCCAAACCGA
This sequence comes from Litorimonas sp. WD9-15, assembly GCF_050271975.1. Lineage (NCBI taxonomy): Bacteria > Pseudomonadati > Pseudomonadota > Alphaproteobacteria > Maricaulales > Robiginitomaculaceae > Litorimonas > Litorimonas sp. WD9-15. Next base: position 678,507 of record NZ_CP189850.1, on the reverse strand, counting down.
CAATTTGTCAAACCAGACGCGGATATAGGCCCAGACCAAAGTCGCGGCATCGGCAATTTCCAGCAAGTCTCTGCGGACAACGCCGAGATAGAGCGCGAGGAGGTAGGCACTTGCGCAGAAGGAGAGCAGCGCAATGATCAACCCGCTGACGGGAACATTCCAGCTGTCCAGCCAGCCCTTGGGCGTCAGGTGCAGCAGGTCGCCAATCCAACCACCCAAACCGCTCGCCATGGGCCAGCTCTGCGGGATGGGGAAAGCGGACAGCGTCATCGTTCCGAACAGGACGACGCCTGTGGCAATCGCAAAGCGCTTAAACTTATCTGTCCGCGACCGATGGCCGACACGCCCCATCATGCGGCGAATGCCCGACAGCACGATCAGGAGCCCGGCCAAGAGACCGCCCCAGCCAATCGTCTGCATGATGATATTCGCGATATTCGCACCGAAGCTGCCAAGTGGATGACCACCCTTGCCGAGCCCTGCCGTATCGGCTGTTGGGTCAAAGGGGTTATAGGCGAGGACGCAGAGGACCAATGCGAAACCCAATGCCACCAACAGCAATGCCCGCACGGCCCGCCAGAACGCATTACCCTCTTGCGCCGTGACTTCGGCCATCATGGCGTGAATGTCCTCGGGCGCATAGGCGTAATTGGCGTCAAAATCGGCGGTGGCGGAAGGCGGTGGCGTCATCAATCTCTTTCACGGAACAGTGTGTGTTACCAAGATGTAAATGCCGAGAGTAAAGCCCGCGTTAAGATGGGGCGCGCTTTCGCCGCCATATCTGCGCTGTCAGCGATGCAATATGCCGCCTTTCCCCAAGCGGTTTGGACGCCTATGTGGAAGCTATGAAAACTGAATATGACATTCTTATCGTGGGTGCGGGATTGGTCGGCCTGACGACGGCGCTCTGTTGTGCTGAGACAGGATTTTCCGTCGGGCTGATGGACCGGAAAGCCGTGACCGCAGGACAGGATGGTCGGGCGTCAGCGCTGTCGGCGAGCTCGCTGCGTCTGATGGAAAACCTCGGCCTTGACCTGTCGAGCGACGTGCAGCCCATTCGGGACATGCTCGTGACGGAAGGCACGCCCGATAGCCCGTGGCGTCTGCATTTCGAAGGCGACGGAGATGGCGGTGACCTGGGTGGTTTGATTGAAAATCAAAAGCTAAAAGCTGCTCTTCTGTCCAAAGTCAAAGCGACAAAAGCCATCACGATCACAGCGCCACTGATGATAACAGAGGCTGTCCACGATGCATCCGGTGTAAATGTTGTGTCGAATGTTGGAGACTTCACTGCCGCGCTCCTCGTCGCGGCGGATGGGCGGGAGTCGACTTTGCGCCGCAAAGCCGGGATAAATGTCCAGCGATTTGATTATGACGCCTGCTCACTCGTCACGACAATCGCGCATGAATTACCGCATGACGGTTTGGCGTGGCAACGGTTCCTGCCGGGCGGTCCGTTAGCTGTTCTGCCCCTGACAGAGCAGCGCAGTCAGATCGTTTGGTCGGGACCCGCGGCGCAGATTAAGGCGGCAGAGGCGTTGGATGAGGCTGATTTCCTCGCACTCTTATTCGAGAAGATGGACGGTTATCTGGGCCAATTGCAACTGACCGCCCCGCGCGTTTCCTGGCCCTTGCGCCTGCAAGTCGCGGATCAATTCACGGCGGACCGTCTCGCACTGGTCGGGGATGCAGCCCATGTCATCCATCCGCTGGCGGGGCAGGGCTTGAACCTTGGGCTGCGCGATGCGGCTGCCCTCGCGGACGGGTTGAAAGCCGCCAAAGAGACGGGGCAGGATATCGGCGTGGCGGGACTGCTGGATTACGAATCCGCCCGCAATTCGGACACTAGATTGATGGGCGCGACGACACACGCGCTCGCAAACCTATACAGGATCAACTCACCTGCACTTGGCCATGCAAGACGGCTGGGACTGGTCTTGACAAACAGGTCGGGCATCATCACATCCGCGCTTCGGAAAGAGGCGGCGGGTGAAACCGGGTCGCTTCCCGGGCTGATGCGTCGCCGCTTTTAGGCCGTTCAGTTTCAATTCATGTGTCGTCCCCCAAAGGGCGCATAGAAACCAAATTTCATACTTAACCGTATGAAGACTAGATCGGTGCCGGACATTGCGCCCCGTTTCGGTATCGTAGCCCCACTCCTGTTTACAGGGGTGGGGTGCTTTCGTTTCAGGGCGTGACAGTTTCCAACGTACCGTCCGAAATGCGGATATATTGCGCCTTCTCGCCAAAGTCCGAGAAAAGCGAGCTGTCCGTCCCCGTCATGAAGACCTGTAATTTCAGGTCCAGCAATTCCTCCGCCAGCGCGGCCCGTCGACGCGCATCCAGATGTGCGGCCACTTCGTCCAGTAACAGGATCGGCGTTCGCGCCCGCAGCGCCCGCGCATGGGCGAGCACCAATCCGATGAGCAGCGCTTTCTGCTCCCCCGTCGAACACAGCCCCGCCGGCATCCCCTTCCCCGCATGGGTGGCGTGAAGCTCGGTCCGGTGCGGACCTGTTAGCGTCCGCCCGGCGCGCAGATCCGTTTGGCGGGTTTGTGCGAGTGTCTCGCGATAGGTTTCCGTGATATTTTCAAGATTGTCACCTTCTGAAAAGCTGTTTTCCAACGTGCCGTCCAAGCCGATCAGCGATTGCGGAAAGACGGTTTCACGCGCGGAAATCTCCGCTTGCAGAGCCGTCACCGTTATCACTCTCGCCTGCGCGACTTTTGCGCCATAGGCGGATAGGTCCGTCTCAATCGCCTCATACCAAACGCGGTCGGTTACGCCGTCAGACAGCAAGCGGTTACGTTCCGTCCGCGCTTTTTCAAATCGGATAGAATTCGACCCGTGCTCGGCATCGAAAGCCAGCGCGAAACGGTCAATGAACTTCCGCCGGTCAGAGGCCGGACCCGTGAAGAGACGATCCTGTGCGGGTGTTAGCCAAAGGAGCGAGAGCCGCCGCGCGAGTTCCGGCCCCGTCGCATTGCGTCCATCTATCCGCAGGACCCGCCGACCTGGATATTCAGGGACTTGCCCAATGGAAATGCGGGTCGGGTCGTCTTCAGCTTCCGCATGGAGTGTCGCATTCACACCCCAGGCCGGAGAGACATTTCCGTCCTGTACGCGGGCGAGCGTACTGACTTTCGCGCGACGTAATCCACGCCCCGGAGAGAGCAGGGAAATCGCTTCGAGCAGGTTGGTTTTTCCGGCCCCGTTCGGACCATGAATGGCTATCGCACCGGAAATGAACTCGGCGTCAAGTGAAGCGTAGGACCGATAATCAATCAGCCGTAGAGAGGCGACTGCCGCCACTCCGAGTGCCTAGACGCGAAGCGGCATCAGCACGAATAGCGCGTGCTCGTCTTCGGGATCTTTCACGAGGGCGGGCGAGGCCGGACTTTCGAGGAAGAATGTGGCATCACGGCCTTCGATCTGACCCGCAACGTCCAGAAGATATTTGGCGTTGAAGCCAATCTCCAGTGGCTCCGCATCATAATCGACAGGCAGGTCTTCATTCGCATTTCCGCTTTCCGGATTATTCACGGTCAGGGAAAGATTATGTTCAGCCAATGACAATTTCACGGAGCGGGATTTCTCGGCAGAGATTGTGGAGACACGGTCCACCGCGCTCTTAAAGACCTGATTATCAATCGTCAGTTCTTTCGTATTCCCCTTTGGAATGACTCGCTCATAATCCGGGAATGTCCCGTCAATGAGCTTGGATGTCATGACGGCATGGCCCGTTTGGAAACGGATTTTCGCCTCGGACACCGCAACCTGAATGTCGCCATCAACGCCGTCAATCAGGCGACGGATTTCTGCGACGGTTTTACGAGGCACGATAACACCGGGCAGACCTTCCGCGCCCGCAGGCACAGGGCTTTCGGCGAGCGCGAGACGGTGACCGTCCGTGGCCACGGCCCGGAGTTTTCCGTCATGGGCGTGGAGATAGATGCCGTTAAGATAATAGCGCGTCTCTTCAGTCGAGATCGCGAATTTCGTTTTATCGATCAAACGGCAAAGGTCTTTCGCCGGCATGGCAAAATCATGGGTAAACCCGTCCGCCGTCATTTTCGGGAAGTCACCGGAAGGTAGAAGTGGCAGTGTAAAGTGCGAACGGCCCGCATCGACATCCAAACGGTCATCGGCATTGATCTGCAACACGACTTGTGATCCGTCCGGCAATTTGCGGGCGATGTCGTAAAGTGTGTGCGCGGGCGCTGTAACCTGACCGGGGGCAGAGACATCGGCCTCTGTTGATTCCGAGACTTCGATATCCAAATCCGTGGCGACCAGGGAGAGGCGTCCATCTTCCGCACTGAGCAAAACATTCGAGAGAATTGGGATCGTGTTACGGCGCTCCACAACATTCTGGACATGGCCGAGCGCTTTCAGCAGCGCGTTGCGTTCAATTGACAATCTCATGACAGACCCAAATCAGGAATTTTCATTATCGTAAACCATAACCATACCTTCACTAAAGCCAAGGCTTTCACATTAAAAAACCCGCCGCGACGCAGTGTCGGGCGGGCTTTTTGCATAATCATGTGGATGACCCTAATTCACACCTTGGGCCTGGGCGCGGCGCATCATCTCGTCGCGGAACATCGCTGTGAAATCGGGCGGCTCTAACAGGATGGGCGGGTAACCACCATTCTGCGTCATTTCCGACATCATCTGACGGGCGAACGGGAAGAGTAGACGCGGACATTCGATCATGATGAGCGGCTGAATTTCTTCAATGCCGACACCTTGGAAGGCAAAGAGACCCGCATATTCCAGTTCTGCGATAAAGGCGATTTCATTATCGCGGCGCGCTTCGGCTTTGAGCATCAACGTCACTTCAACCGTGTCGTCTTCCAACATCTGGCGACCGATTTCGATATTGATCCCGATCTGCGGCGCAGGAAGACCTGTGCGCAAGGACCCCGGGGCATTGGGGTTTTCAAAGCTCTGGTCCTTCGTATATTGCGCCAGAACGGAGAGCATCGGACCCTGCGGCGTGGCCTCGGTTGGTTGTGTGGGTTCACCCTCTATCGACAATGAGTCCTGTTGGGTCTCTTCTGCGGGTTTGTCTTCACCCTTTTTAGGCTTTTTCGCCATGAAACGCTCTTTCCTTGAAACTGTGTTCCGCACACCTTAGCTAGACACAAGATGGCCTGTAAGGCCGTATATAAGCGGGAAGACCGCAAGTTAAAGGCCTACCATGTTCGATGTTATGATTTATGCCGCTTTAGCGACCATTGTATGTGTCGTTTTTTACTCCGTTTTGGGGAAACAGACAGGGTTTGGCGGCACGCCGGATGAAAAAGTCGACCCCGTCGCCTTTGGCATGGAAGATGTGAATAAGAAGCCGGAACCTGAAGCCGGACCTGATCCTGAAATTGAGCGCCTCGGCCTATCGGCCATTACGCGCCTCGACCCGTCATTTTCCATCGCGAATTTTATGAACGGCGCGACGGCAGCCTATTCAATGATCCTGGAGGCCTATGCAGGCGGTGACCGGGATATGTTGAAAGACCTCCTGACGCCGGAGACGTTCGAGATTTATGACGAAGCCATCACGGCCCGCGAAAAAGCCGGACAAACGCAGGTCACGGATTTAGGTCGTCTTCGCAAAGCGTCCATCAAAAGCGCGCGGACTGAAGGGTCCGTTGCGCATATCCGCGTTCTCTATGAAGCGGACCTGACGTCTGCCTTAAGAGATTCCGGTGGTAATGTGGTTCAGGGCGATCCGGATGTCCTGTCCTCCGTCTCTGAGGTGTGGGAATATGAGCGTGACCTGAAGGGCAAAGATCTGAACTGGCGCTTGGCCGAAGTCGAGCCCAGCGAAGGCGACGATATGAAAGCCGATCCTTCACCGGACACAACTGTCTAATTATGCGCATTTGGTTTGGCGGAGTCGGGCTGGCACTGCTGGTCTCGGCCTGCACGACAATTCCGACAGAGCCGACCTATCCCGATCCGGATGTTGAAAATCCGGGCGCGATTGTCATTGCGGAACCCATCCCAACACCGCCGACGGCACCCGTCGTTCAAACACCTGCCCCTGCCCCGTCTGAGCCGCCACCCGAACCCGTGGTCGAAATTCCGGCTTCGGGTTTTGAGCAATTACCATTTTGGACCACACATGATCCGCGTCCTGCTTTGGAAGCCTTTACGCGCGGTTGCGAAAGTTGGGCAGAAGCTGACCCCAAGGCGCTACTAAACCCGAACCTACCGCAATATGGGACCTATCTCGATTGGCAGATGACCTGTCAGGCCGGCGCGGTTCTTCAATCTGTCTCTCCTGGTGCAGCGGATACGCGTAATTTTTTTGAAAGCTGGTTCGCGCCCGTTTCCCTCTCGACACCCTCGAAACCGGATGGTTTGCTGACAGGGTATTATGAGCCGGAAGTCGAGGTCCGCCTGAAACCTACGGCGACATTTTCTGAGCCGATCCTCGCCAAACCTTCTGATGACGCAATACTCCGCCTGCCTCGATCGCAGGTCAATGCCCGCACCTCGCGCGTGATTGCTTATGGCCGTCCCATTGATGTCTTCTTCCTGCAAATTCAGGGCTCTGGCCGTTTGAAATATAAGGACGGCCGCAGGCTGCGCGCGGCCTATGCCGCGAATAATGGCCAGACCTATCAATCCATCGGCGCGGTCCTCGTTCGGCGCGGGGAGATGACGCTGGAACAGGCGTCTAAACAATCTATTGCCGCTTGGATGAAACGCAACGGACCTGCCGCGACCCGTGCACTGATGAACGAAAACCCCCGCTACATCTATTTCACGGAACAGGCGATCCGGCCAAATGAGGGCCCGCAGGGTGCAATGCGCGTGCCGCTCACCGATATGGGCGCGATCGCCGTCGACCCGCGCTATCACCCCTATGGCAGTCTATTCTGGTTGGAGACGACGCTTCCCACAAAGCCCGGCGATTATCGCGGTCAGCGGACGGGACTTCTCGTCGCGGCGCAGGATACGGGCGGCGCAATTAAAGGTCCGTTGCGGGCGGATCTCTTTTTCGGCTCTGGCGCAGATGCCGGTAATCGCGCGGGAGTTCAAAAACATCGTGCGAAATGGACGCTCCTCCTCCCTCGGACTCTCTCGCCCAGTTCAAATTCGACATCATGACCGACCGTCCGTTAAAACCGGGTGAGAGAAAGGTCTGGAAACATGTCGCGCAGACGGTCTCCCCGCGCCGTCGACCTAAGGGCAAGGGCAGCGCCAAACCTCTACCGACGCGCGAAGACTTCGCCAATATGCTCCGCATTCCGGCGGGTGAAACGAAATCCGCGAAACCCATTCCGAAAACGCTCGACGTTAATCAGGATAAACGCGTCCGTCGCGGACGAGTTGAGGTCGATGCGAAAGTCGACCTGCATGATATGACCCAAGCGACGGCGCGTCCTGCCTTGCACAAGGCCATCATGCGCGCGGCGAACCGGAATAAATCCTGTCTCCTCGTCGTGACGGGGAAGGGACTGCGTGGCGATGGGGTCCTGCGGCGCAACTTTCCCGACTGGATCGCCGACCCCGCCATCCGCCCACTTATCGCGACTTACGCGCCCGCCCATATCAAACATGGCGGCTCCGGCGCGTGGTATGTGTTTCTGAAACGTTGAAAACCCGCCTGCAACTTTTGCTGCAAACGGGCTTTCCAAAATGTGACGAGGGTGGAGAGAGTGACCTAGAGGTCCGCCCCGCCCCAGAGTTTGGAAAAGGCTTCGCAATGGATCAGGACGGAACCGAATTGCGAGAGATCGACATTGGCCGGGATGATGTAATCCTGTGACCCTTTGTTCGATTTCAATTCACCCAGACGGACAGAATTTGTTGTCGCTGTTGTGCCTGTAACTGAGTCCAATGTTTGCGGAGACAGGAATATTTTCAAATCGGGACCGCGTTTCGTTTTGAAATCATCTGACAGGCGCAGGATGGTCTGGCCGTTTTCCTTGATGATTTTCCAATCACCCTGAATTCCATAAGTGCGTTTCGTGAAATCACCGGAAACAGCTGTGTCCGTCATGGCGACGGTTGTGACAGTGGCTTCCGCGGCATGTGCGACATTGGCCGCACAGAGGACAGTCAGGCTGGCACCACCGTAAATGGCGACGGTGGCGAGGGCAGTTGCGATATAAGACTTGGCATTCATGGTACTAACTTTCTTTCTTGACCCTTCGGTCTATTTCTCTCCAAAAAATTTAGGCCCTCGGGCGGGGGAGGAAGTTACCCGATGGCCACAAACCCTGAATACATTACTTGACTATTTGTTCAAGTATAAATATATCACAAGCGTGAGAGGTCTCTGTGAGGCCATAAATCTGAAAGATTCAAATGGCCCGCCCGAGACTGTTTAACGAAGACGATGTGAAAACCGCCCTGCGTGATGTGTTCTGGGAACACGGATATGAAGGCGCATCCTATGCCGATATCATGGCCGCGACGGGCCTGCAGAAAGGCTCTCTTTATGCCAGCTTTGGCAATAAGGAACAGCTCTATCAATTCGCACTGGCCAATTATAACGCCAATCAAGTCACGCCGGGCGTAGCGATGTTGCGTGATGAGAGCGTGTCCGGTTATGATCGTATCGCGACCCTCTTTGACTTCCTGATTGAAGCCGCTGAAACCGTTCAGGGCCGCTGGGGTTGCCTCCTCTGTAATGCGGCGACCGACCGCGCACCGATTAACTCGACCACAGAAGACGTCGTCAAAGCCTCCATGACCCGCATGCGCGAAGCCATTCGGGACTGCGTCATCAATACACCCGCCTGGGATAAGGCGGAACTTATCTGGACCGCCTATTTCGGCGCCCGCGTTCACATCAAGGCGGGCTATTCAAAGGCGGATATGGAAATCCTCAAAACGCAAGTTCTCGAACTTTTTGAATGATCGCTACAGAATAAACTTCGACAGATCCTGATCCCGCGCGAGTTTGCCGACCTGTTCCTGCACGTAATCCTTATCAATCACGAATGTACTGCCTGACTTGTCCGTTGCCGTGAATGAAATCTCGTCGAGCAAGCGTTCCATGACCGTGTGCAGTCGTCGCGCGCCAATATTTTCGACACTGGCATTGACCTCGGCAGACAGCTTCGCGATTTCCGCGATCCCGTCTTCCGTGAAATCCAGCGTCACATCCTCAGTCGCCATCAGCGCCGTATATTGACGGATGAGACTAGCTTCCGGTTCTGTTAGGATGCGGACAAAATCCGCTTCCGTCAGCGCGCGGAGTTCAACGCGGATAGGCAGACGACCCTGTAATTCCGGTAAGAGGTCAGACGGCTTGGCAACATGAAACGCGCCCGACGCGATGAAGAGAATATGGTCCGTCTTGACCGGCCCGTATTTTGTGGAAACGGTCGTCCCCTCAATCAGGGGCAATAAGTCCCGCTGCACACCTTCACGTGACACATCTCCGCCCCGCGCATCAGCCCGCGCCGTGATCTTGTCAATCTCGTCAAGGAACACGATGCCGTCCTGCTCGGCACGTTCGACCGCCTCGCGCTTGATGGAGTCGTCATCCAGCAGCTTATCCGCTTCCTCGGACAGGAGGGGGCCGTAAGCATCGCGCACGAACAGCTTCACGGTCTTCGTCCGGCCCATCTTCCCGAACATGGCGGACAGGTCGAGCATGCCCATGGACGCGCCGGGTTGCCCGGGAATGTCCATACCCTGAAATGGTGAGGCATTATCCGCCAGTTCCAATTCGACTTCTTTATCATCCAGTTCTCCGGCGAGGAGTTTGGTGCGGAATTTCTCGCGCGTGGTTTCGGACGCGCTCGCCCCGACCAGCGCTTCGATGATGCGGTCTTCGGCGGCGGCTTCAGCCTGCGCCTTGACCTGCGAACGTTTTTCCTCGCGCAACAGGCTGATCGAGGCCTCGACGAGATCGCGGACAATCTGTTCGACGTCACGACCCACATAGCCAACCTCGGTAAATTTCGTCGCCTCGATCTTGATAAAGGGCGCTTGTGCGAGTTTGGCGAGGCGGCGCGAAATTTCGGTTTTGCCCACACCCGTCGGCCCGATCATGAGAATGTTTTTCGGCGTGACTTCGGCCCGCAGGTCTTCGGCCACACGGCGGCGACGCCAGCGGTTGCGCAAAGCAATGGCGACGGCGCGTTTCGCATCCGCCTGCGCCACAATATGACGGTCCAGTTCGGACACAATTTCGCGCGGGGTGAAGGATTGGGAGGAGAGATCTGTCATGCGTCCAAGATGGGGACCGCCGCGCAGGGTTCAAGTCTTGTATCCCGAATGAACTTACATGACGTTCAAACGTAGATAGAAGATGACAGACCGTACCTTTCCCGATGATTTCGTCCCGCTCGAAAAACGCCCTGCGGATAAGGGTGACGTAACTACATCCGAAATTGTCGCCATGGCCTGGGATGATGAAACATCCTTTGACAATATCGAAGCGCAAACGGGTTTGTCGGAATCCGAGGTTATCAAGATTATGCGCGGCCATATGAAGCCGAGCAGTTTCCGCATGTGGCGGGAACGGGTGAGCGGCCGCGCGAGTAAACACGGGCGGTGAAGACGAAGGCAAGTTCGCAGGCCCGATGTCATCTCGCATAAGACCGAAGCTCGCAAATGCGGGCCTTGTTGTTTGCTCGCAAACAGCCACCCGAGACGCATACGCATTGGTTGTATGTCTCTAACAGCTCCATATTTCATGTCATCCTCGGGCGCGACCCGACGATCCATTGTGGGATTTCGCGTGATGAAACACTCCACGCAAAACACACCGTATGGATCGTCCGACTAAGTCGGACGATGACAGTCTTTAAAGGGGTTAAGCTGGCCTTTTGATTGCTCTCCTCAAAGCTGTTTAGCTTTTGTATCTCTTATTTTGTGTCCGTTTCACTCTTAATAAAACGGGATGTCCGCGTGGGTATTCAGGGTTCTGGTCGCAAACCAGGGTTAAAGCTAAGTTTTCGAACCCCAACGGGCCCACGCGGCGGCGCCTTTTCGCACTAACGGCCGAACCATTCAGTCGGGGAACGATCAGCTCTCGTTAGGCCACCCAAGCAACCGGGACATTACGCCCTTCGCTCCAATGACAAGCACCGCTTCTTTCCGATTAAGCCAATGTGCACCTGACCGCCCTGTGAAAGAAGACAGGCTAAAGATTGCACAAGGTGAAGGGGGTGTGGACGCAGTTTTTGAAATAAATCTCAATCCCCGCTTATTTCGACTTTAAATCGTTAGAATAGTTGACAATTTAATTCATCAATCCACGCTTTCAAAAACGTCATAACCGGGGATTATCTTTTTAGACGACGCTGTTTGATCTCCAGTTAGAGATTCTCACGCCGAACCGTTACACGATTCAGTTCCTTGCGAATTGATATTCAATCAATTGTCTGCATCATCCAACATCGCTTTCACAGCCTTTACCCAACCGTCCCGCGAGACAGTTTCCTGCGCGGGTCTTGTGGATTTCCATTCCTCGTTGCTCTCAATCGCTTGCGCCGCTTTTGCACCTTCATAGAGATCTTTGAGGGTCACCTCGCCCGCTGCCATCTCATTGCTGCCCATGAGGACAGCGACTTGCGCATTGCGGCGGTCAGCATATTTCATTTGTTTCGTGACATTGCCCGAGCCGACAAAGACTTCGGCGCGGACGCCTTGCGCGTGAAGTTCCGCCGCCATTTTGAAATATTCGCCCATCAGTGAGCGATCAAACGCACAGATGACAACAGGGGGCTTGGCCGCGGTTTCCAACGCATCCATCCGTTCCAGCGCGGAGAGGAAACGCGAGACGCCGAAGCTGAACCCTGTTGCAGGTACGGATTGGCCGCGGAAGCGCGAGACGAGATCGTCATAGCGACCACCGCCCCCGATTGAGCCGATACGGACGGGGCGACCCTTGCGGTCGCGGATATCGGCGAGGAGTTCGGCCTCGAAAACGGGTCCGGTGTAATAACCCAAACCACGCACTATGGAGGTGTCGAATGAAACACGGTCATTCCCAAAACCAACAGCGTTGAGGATCGTATCGATTTGCGCGAGTTCATCCACGCCGGATTTCCCGCGTTCCGATTGCCCGACGAGGCTTTCCAACGTTTTAATCGTCTCCCCGCGATCTTCGGCAGAAGCTGTTGTAAATCCGAGCACGGCCTTAATACCCGCCGCATTTAATTTTGCGCCGTCTGTGTAATCGCCGGATTCATCTTCGCGGCCTTCGCCGAGGAGCGCTTCGACACCGTCTGCACCTAGGCGATCAAGTTTATCGATTGCGCGGAGGGTTTGCAGGCGTTGAACCGCGCCCGCTTCCGTATTCGGAACGCCGGAGGCTTCCAAAATACCGTCGAGCAATTTGCGGTTATTGACGCGGACGGCATATTGCCCGTCTTTCAATCCGGCGGCGCGCATGACTTCCGCGGCCAGCATAATCATTTCGGCATCTGCGGCAGGACCTGCTGCGCCAACTGAGTCCGCGTCGCATTGCGTAAATTCGCGGAAGCGGCCCGGTCCCGGTTTTTCATTGCGGAAGACACTGCCCGCTTGGTAGCGGCGATAAGGTTTGGCCAGCGCGTCGTAATTCTCGGCCACGAACCGCGCGAGCGGCGCGGTCAAGTCATAGCGCAGGCTCATCCATTGTTCGTCATCATCCTGCAGAGCGAAAACGCCGACATTGGGACGGTCCTCATCCGGCAGAAATTTCCCCAGCGCATCGGCAAACTCAAAGGCCGGCGTCTGGAGCGGTTCAAACCCGTGCATATCATAGACGCTGAATGCAGCTTGAATCAGGCGAGCTTCGGCGCGCAAGCTCTCGGCATTGCGATCCTCAAAGCCGCGCGGGCGGCGGGCTTTGGGGCGGAAGGGTTTGTTCTTTTTCTTGGACATGGGCGTGTCCTATTCTGCGGGGACGAGAATGAAAAGACCCAAGCCTCACATATTTAAGGGGGCCATATCTATGGGATTGTCGCGCCGCTCTGGCGCAGTAAGGTCTCTCAAGATTAAAAAGGACATCGCTATGAAACGCGCCATTCTACTCTCGGGTATTTTACTCGCCCTGCCCGTCGCGGCGGCGGCCCAAAAACCCAGCTTGAACGTCGTGCAGCAATGTCAGGCCGTACTGGATTTCACATCCGAGCGCGTGGGCGACGTCAAAGCCTATGACCAGGCAGACGTGAAGACCGTCCAGAAAGGCCTGGACGCCTATAATGCCTTTCTACAAGCCGAGCATATCAAGCCGGGTCTGTTAGAATTTACGGGCGGCGATCAGACAGCGGCCAAAGATTATCAGACGCAGATTGATGCTTTTAAGGAACAGATCGTGACGGGCCTAAAGGCGAAACATCCCCAAGCGCGTATCTTCACGGACCAGGCCATCGCGATAAATAATTGTTATGAACAAGCCCCAATGGATGCGAGCCAGACGCCAATGATGAAGAACGCGCTGGAGACGATTATTAAACTCGCCCGGCAGGGCTAATGGTTTGAAGGCTGTGACTTGCGATAGGCTCTGGTGATAATAACGGGCGTCTCCAGAATCTGTCCGCGCGTCACGCCTTCATCTCCTTCCTCACCCGTGTTCATGGCTTGGATAGTGGTCACAACCTCCATCCCATCCGTGACGCGGGCGAAGGTCGCGTATCCCTGCCCGTCCTCATTGCGGCTTCCGCCCGTATCGAGGAAATCATTATTCCCGACATTGATGAAGAAATAGGCCGCGCTGCCTGAGCCCGGTTCCAGCCTTGCAATAGACACCGCACCATCGGCATTCGATATCCCCGTCTCCGTGGTCAGTTCATGCGCGATCGGGTCGCCGATCATTTCACTGTCGAGACGTCCGCCCTGTATGAGGCTCATCCCCATCCCGCGCGGATCATTATCGGGTCGTACAACGCGGTAAAACCCTTGGCCATCATAGAGACCATCATCGACATAGCGCAGAAAATCCGCGCTGCTGATCGGGGCTTTGTCGGGATAGACAGTGATCTCTATCGCACCTTCCGTCGTGTCTAGAATGACGATGGGGTCGGAGGACGCCGAGGTGCAAGCGGTCAGGAGAGCGACCGTAAGGAAGTAGTGTTTCATGCCAAAAGCTTGAAGCCTCATCGCGCAAATGTCCATTCAGTTTACATTCAGCGCTCACCCCTTACCAAATAGACAGGTCAAGGGAGGTTCGTCTGGGGGGATGAACACCCTGACCAGGACAGGTTGAGCCGCAACGGGTTGCCCCCCAAATGCAGCTCCCTGTCCGCTAGCACTTTTTATTTATAGAGCGCCATGAGGGCCGTCGTTGACGGGTCATGTGATCCGGCTTCTCCGGATTCCATCTCGTCCAGAATGGTCGTGGCGAGGACTTTGCCGAGTTCCACACCCCATTGATCGAAACTGTTCACATTCCAGATCACGCCTTGCACAAAGGTCTTATGCTCATAGAGAGCGATAAGGTGGCCGAGCGCTTCGGGGGAAAGCTCGTCCAGTGTGATCGTCGTCGAGGGGCGATTTCCGGGGAAGGTTTTTTGCGGCGCGAGGGCGTCGATGTCCGACCGGTCCGCATTTTCTTTACGGACGACGGACTCGGCTTTGCCCAGCATCAGAGCCTCACTCTGCGCAAAACAATTGGCGAGCAACGCCTGATGATGACCCGGGCGATCCTCGTGGTCTTTTAGCACGGCAACAAAATCGACGGGTGCGCCGCCATAACGGCCTTCGCTCGGCCCTTGATGCAGCCATTGGAAAAAGGCGTGCTGACCATTCGTGCCTTCATCGCCCCAGATGACGGGGCAAGTAAGAGTCGAGGGGTCACCGTCACGTGTCGCGGATTTGCCGTTACTCTCCATTTCCAACTGTTGGAGAAAGGCTGAGAATTTACGCAAGCGGCGCGAATAGGGAATGACGGCCTGTGAACCGTAACCCAGACCGTTACGATTCCAGATACCGGTGAGCGCCATCATGACGGGTAAGTTTTCCTGCAAGGGCTGATCACGGAAATGCAAGTCCATCGCCTTTGCTCCATCAAGGAAGTCCGAGAAGACATCCGGGCCATAAGCGATCTGCAAGGACAAACCGACAGCGGACCAGACGGAATAACGACCACCAACCCAGTCCCAGAAATCGAAAATATTCTCGGGATCGATGCCAAAATCAACGGCGCGGTCCCGATTGGCGGTGACGGCAATCATGTTCGACCCGCCATAGTCGCCGAGCCAATCCCGCACGCTCTCGCCATTCATTTTGGTTTCCTGCGTGCCGAAAGATTTGGACACAACGACGGCAAGGGTCTCCGCGGGATCCAAGCCCTTAATCGCATCATTCACGGAGGCGCCATCAACATTTTCAGCAAAGCGTAAGGTCAGGGACTGCTCCGCACTCGCCTCGAACGCATCCGCGACAAGACGCGGGCCGAGGTCGGAGCCGCCAATGCCGATATGGACGATGTTTTTAAACTTGCCTTCTGCGCGAATTCTGTCGGCGTAATCCGCCATGCGGCGACGCATCTCGGCAACTTCTTTTTGGTTCTCAGGCGTTCCGCCGACACCGCGAAGCGCCATATGCAGGACCGCGCGGTCTTCGGATGTGTTGACCTTCTCGCCCGCAAATAATTTCGCCCGCCATTCCTCGAGACCACATTTCGCCGCAAGATCGAGCAACGCATCCAACGCCGCACCGTCAATCGCCTGTTTCGAAAAATCCGCACGCAGGGGACCTTCGGAAAGAACAAAACGCGAGAGACGGTCGGACTCGGAGTCGAAGAGCGACGGGATGGATATATCGCGGTCCGCCTCTGAGGTGATTTTGGAGAGGAGAGTTTTACGGTCGGTCATTTGTTGCTCCGTTTAAAAATCAAATTATAATTTATGTCATCATCCGGGTTGTTCGGGTGATCCATTCGCATTCTCTCTGCGACACAGACTGTCATGGGGTCAAATGTCGAACCGCAATACGAATGGATAGTCCGGTCAAGCCGGACTATGACAAAATTAAATGAGTGTTGAATTATTTAATCGCCGCTGCCTGCAATTCGCAAAGCTCTGCAATGCCTTTTACTGCTAGTCGCGTCAGTTCGTTCATCTCATCTGCTGTGAAGGGTGTGTCTTCTGCGCTGGCTTGGACTTCGATAATGCCGCCCTTATCGGTCAGGACGAAATTTGCATCGGCCTGGGCTGCGCTGTCTTCTGTATATTCGAGGTCGAGGCGGCATTGGCCTTCGACGATGCCGCAGGAGACGGCGGCCATATTGGCGAACATCGGATTTTCGTCCAGCTCGCCATCTTTGACGAGTTTTTCGCAGGCCAGCCAGAGCGCGACCCAACCACCGGAAATCGACGCTGTGCGCGTGCCGCCATCGGCCTGCATCACGTCGCAATCGACGATGATCTGACGTTCGCCCAGTTTTTCGAGATCAATGACAGCGCGTAAAGACCGCCCGATCAAGCGGCTGATTTCCACCGTGCGTCCGCTTTGTTTGCCACGAGCCGCTTCACGGGAGTTACGTGTATGCGTCGAACGCGGCAGCATGCCGTATTCCGCCGTGACCCAGCCGCGGCCCTTTCCCTTGAGCCAGCGCGGGACACCCGCATCGATTGACGCCGTGCAGAGCACGTGCGTCCCGCCAAATTTGGCCATGCATGAGCCTTCCGCATAGGCGGAAACACCTGCTTCAAATGTGACGTCACGGAGTTGGTCGAGGGCTCTGTCGTCGGGTCTTGTGGGGGTCGTCATGTCTATGTCCTTTTGAAAATAAAATAATGGCAGATCCGGCCTTCGCGGATGGCTTTGGCCTCATATCGTGTGGGGGGCCAGTCGTTGGGACGAACCCGCCAATCGGCCTGTGTTTCAGGCGTGAATTTAAATCCACCATGCTTTCTGAGTCGCGTCAGCGTCCAATCCACATAATGGATAATGTCAGACCCAAAGCGAAGCTGCCCGCCCGGTTTGAGGACACGGTGGAGTTCAGCGATAAATTCGGTGCGTAAGAGGCGTCTTTTATGATGTCGTGATTTCGGCCACGGATCCGGAAAGAGCACAAAGATGCGGTCGAGCGAGCCGTCCGGCAAGGCGGAGAGGACATCGCGAACATCGCCGTGATGCAGAGAGAGGTTCTTCAACTCGCCTTCCGCCGCGCCGCGCACAGCTTTCGCGACGCCGTTCAGGAACGGTTCCGCGCCGATCAAATGGACATCGGGGTTGTGCTCGGCCTGCCAGATCAAATGTTCTG
The DNA here is from genome assembly GCF_050271975.1 of Litorimonas sp. WD9-15. NCBI lineage: Bacteria > Pseudomonadati > Pseudomonadota > Alphaproteobacteria > Maricaulales > Robiginitomaculaceae > Litorimonas > Litorimonas sp. WD9-15. Next base: position 661,334 of record NZ_CP189850.1, on the reverse strand, counting down.
ATCCACCAAAGCCGATTTCCAGCCAAAGCGGGGAATCGGGTAAGGGCGCGTCCACATCCCACGTCAATCGCGGAAAGTGCTCATCCCAAATGGCCTGAACGGTAGGCGTAAGAGGACGTCCCTTGGCCCGGCCAAAGGTTCGGAATTTATTCTGTTCGCGGTCAAAACTCATCACGCCGCCTATAGGTGGCAGAGGCGGTCTTATAAAGCCCTATTCGCCTTCTTGCTCTGACTTTGCCAGAGAGCGCGCCAACTCGAGTATCTGGCGGCGGACCGCCTTATTCTTGATTTGCAGAACAGCCTTTGCAAGGCTCACACCGTCAGATGAATTGATGAACTCATAGACCAGGGGGGATTGGTCCGGTTCAGCCGCCATCAGAGCCGGGCTGTCATTCTGCCCGCCATATTCGGTTGAAAGCCCGTCATAGAAAAAGCTGACCGGAACATCTAGGACTTCGGAAATTTTCCAAAGGCGGGATGCACCGACACGGTTTGCACCGCGCTCATATTTCTGGACTTGTTGAAAGGTCACGCCAAGTTGCTCGCCGAGCTTTTCCTGACTCATTTTTAGTACTTTACGCCGGAGTCTAATTCGCGCGCCGACATGAACGTCGACCGGATTCGCAGACCGGGGTCCTGGTTTACTTATCATTTTTAGTTCCCATCCGCATTTGATATCGCAAAAGAGCGATTGATATACGTTGCCTCCCGCATATCGCATCAAACGTCGGTAATCTTTGCACGCAACACCATATTGCGGTGCTTAACAGTGGTTACTATGACGCATGTTAACAAACTTAGCAAGAGTAGCACAAGTTGTGTTATTTTCGTTTTATTGTTAATTTTCAGTGGTTTAACTAAAGTTGTATCAATATGAAACACCCCTGTTTTTTTAACTTTTTTATAACGTCTTCCATATGGGTCAATCATAGCGCTTTCACCATTTGAGGCCGCCCGCACAATTGGAAGCCCCGTTTCAATCGCGCGGTAGCGGGCAATATTGGCGTGTTGGGCAGGGCCAATATAATTTCCAAACCAGGCATCATTCGATTGATTTAAAATAAATTGCGGCGGGTTTTTCAGGTCAATCGGCGTAAATCCCGGAAAGATAATTTCATAACAGAGTTGTGGCGAAAGTCGGGGCAGGCCCGGAAAATCGGCGAGACGTTTTTCGTCTGCCGGAGAAATCGAGGCCAAATTTGTTGAGATCAACGGAACCTGCACATCCTCCATCCAATCCATAAACGGAATATTTTCGCCAAAGGGAACAAGCTTATATTTCCGGTTTGATGCGGCCACAGCCGGATATCCATCCGCATTAAATGTGATCGCAACAGAGGCGTTGTAATAGCGCGTGCGGCCCTGCTCGACTTCCGTCAAAAGCGAATTCATCAACCAGACGGGTGGGGTGTCATCCACGCTGGCAAGACTATTTCCAACTGCAGAGAGCAGCGGTTCATTCTCCAAGGCCAAACCGTTCACCGCCCCCTCAGGCCAGACGAGATGTGTGACATCTTCCAGTCCCGGCGCAAGACTGGCGCGGATGAAATCATTCACAATGTCAATTGAGGTATCGGGATTCATCTTATCCGACTGTTTGAAGGGCACAGAGACGATGCGTAACTTAACGCCAGGAACGCTCTCTATATCCGCCTGCGCGAGGCGCATCTGGCCGACGCCATAAAGCGCTACAACTGGGAGGGCCGTCATCGCCAGCGGCCAGATGCGTTTTCGCCAGAAGATAAACTGCCCCAGCGCGGCACTGATCAGAAAGACGAGTGCCGAGAGGCCATAAGCCCCCACCCAACGCGCCACCTGTGAGGGACGGGCGCCGGCCTCAAAAATATAGCCCGGTAAATTCCACGGGAAGCCCCCCAATGCGTGTCCTCGCGCCAATTCTGCCAATGTGAAAACCGCGGTGAATGCTAATACAGCTTTCAAGCCGGACAGTCTCGCCCGCGCCAGATAGGCCCCGCCCAAGCCCCAGAATAAAGCCAACAGACAGGCCAGCCCGCCGACCATAAATGGCATAAGGGGAATAAATTCCGGTCCGCGCTCAATAAAGGCGGAGCCAATCCAGAAAGTTCCGGCCGCGAAATATCCCAAGGCCCACCAAAAGGCCGCGGAAAATCCGGCGCGTCCCGGACGATCCAATTCCGCCGTCCATTGCAGTCGTCCAAATAATATCGCCAGCGACAGAACTGTCAGGGGCCAGTAATGAAAAGGGGCCTGCCCCAAGACCGCAATCGCGCCGAGCAGTACACCCATCCCGCGCCCGGACCAACCCGCATGACGTAAGAGAAGCGGTATCTGCATGACTTAGGCTTTTGGCGTTTCGGGGGTCGTATCCGGCGTGTTCGGTTTTGCCTCAGGCACAGCCGTGGATTTGCGCCGCGTATCATTTATCCGCAATCGTTTCACACGGCGGAGGTCAGCATCTATGACTTCGAATTCCATACCGGAAGCATGTTTGATAATCTCACCCCGTTCGGGTACGCGGCCGGCCAGCGTAAAGATTAGCCCGCCTAGCGTGTCGACATCTTCTTCTTCATCGGGGGTTGCGAAATCCCGTCCGGCGACTTTTTCAAAATGGTCTATCGAAATTCGGGCATCTGCTTCCCAGACTGTGCGACCGCCCTTCCCGACCACGACTTGGACTTCATTTTCGATTTCGTCATGTTCATCATCAATATCGCCGACGATGGTTTCAATGAGGTCTTCAATCGTCACAATACCGTCCGTGCCACCATATTCATCCACGACAATCGCCATATGAATGCGGCGACCCTGCATCCGGCGGAGCAGGTCCTGTGCCAGCATGGAGGGCGGCACATAGATGACATCGCGGCGGATGGTTTTAAGGACTTTACGTTCGGGATAGGTCTTGGCCGTCCGGCCGCGCGCATCAAACATGAGATAGGGCAGCAAGTCCTTAATATGGACCATGCCGATGGGGTCATCCAAAGTCTCTTTATAGACCGGCAAACGCGAATGTCCGGCATCTTTAAAGGCAGCAGATAGTTCCTTAAGCGTCGAGCTGTTGTCGACAGCGACAATATCCGCGCGGGGGACCATAACGTCATCCACGCGCAGGGAGTGAAACCTCTCCGCTGCAATCACCATGCGACGTTGCGCAATATCCGACGCTTTTGGCGTTGAGGCGGGAATGGGGTCAGGGCGTTTTAGAATATCCAGCAGGCGACGGCGAGGCGGTGCAGTGGAGGCGGAAGCGTCTTCGGTCATGATCTCTTAAAGTCGTGAAATCTAATCGTCGTCCAGACGGTAGGGATTGTCAATGCCGAGCGTGGCCAGAGCTGCGATTTCAATCGCTTCCATCTCCTCCGCTTGCGTCTCAGTTTGGTGGTCAAAACCCTGCAAGTGCAACCAGCCATGGATGATGAGATGCGTGACGTGGTTGTCAAAGCTGACACCTTTCTCAACGGCTTCGCGTTCAATCGTCTCCCGCGCCAAGACAATATCGCCCAGCATAGGCGTGGGCGGCGGCACAGGGAAGGAAAGCACATTAGTCGGCTTATCCTTACCGCGATAATCTCGGTTGAGGATCTGGACCTGCGCATCGTCAGAGAGAACAATGGAGAGTTCGCCTTTTCGCGGGTTTTCCAGTTGAAGTTCCACCGCCGATACCGCCTTTTGTATGAGCGTCTCTCTCTCCGGCCACCCTTTGGTTTGTACCGCGATATCTATTGGAAAATCCATAGAGTCGGATTTACGCTTAAACATAGTCTTTGCAAGACTTTGACGCTTAAGGTCCCCACTGCTTCAGCCACGGAAAATCTTGCTCAAGGTAAGACTTTGATCGCATCACTTCATTTGGCCGAGCCGCGATATAGGCGTGATATTCGGATTGTCTTTGGGCAATAAGAAAAGATGTTCTTTCCTGTTCCGCGATAAGCTTGCCGCGAAGGGTCTTCCGATTGGGCGCCTTCAGTTTGAGATAGCTTTTCTGCTCCTGAGCCAAAAGCTGTAAGCTCACCAATATATGACCCATTTCATGATGCGCGCTTGAACAGAAATGACGGTCCCAAAGCTTTTTTTGATCAGGTTTCGCCGTATTATAACTCACCCAATCCGCCAGGGTCAGCTCCGGAGAAAGCTCGAAAATAAGTGACTTCGGATCTATTTGGTACTCGCCATCATCCGAACGATCATCAATATATTGCGTTCTCCAAATTGGAGAGACCTGAGCCAAAACCGTCGCCTGTCCCGGGCGGTTTAAATAAGGGTTCATGATCGGACGGCGCTTGAAAAAATCCTTTGAAACAGCTTCAAAATCCATGCCGTAAACCGGAACGAGTTTTGTTTTCGGCATTCTATATCTAATTTGAACGCCGCTTTTTAGCGTATAGCTGTAAACACCTTCATCGCTTTGTCTTAAACTTCCATCCGGAAGTTTTGCGGGTGGACGGAAAACATCTGTTCCACAAGGTGTTTCGCCCAGCCAATGGGGTTGAAGCCTCGGTTGTGCATATCCCGTTCGCGCAAATTGGAACGCATAGATTGCGAGCGCCAAAGCTATAATCTGCGTTCGACTCATAAAAAGGCCTTTGTTTGAGCCCTCTTATGTCAAGCTCATCAATAAAAGCTGAACTTTAAACATCTAAAACGGGCACTACGCGTCCTTCTCATAGGCATTGACAATTTTTCCGACGAGCGGATGTCGGACGACATCGCTGGCGAGGAACTTGACTTGTTCAATCCCTTTAATTCCGTTGAGAATGCCCAGCGCATGGGCGAGGCCGGAAGGTTGCCCATGTGGGAGGTCGGTTTGTGTGGGATCGCCTGTGACAGCATATTTTGCGCGCTCCCCCAGACGTGTGAGTACCATTTTCATCTGCGCGACGGTCGCGTTCTGCGCTTCGTCAATCACGACAAAAGCGTCCGACAATGTCCGACCTCGCATGAAGGCCAATGGCGCGATTTCGATATCGCCCGCGGCGCGGCGACGGTCTACCTCGTCCCGTCCCAGCACCATGTGCAGCGCATCCCAGATGGGTTGCATATAGGGATCAACTTTTTCGTTCAGATCACCGGGTAGAAAACCGAGCCGTTCGCCTGCCTCAACAGCCGGGCGACAGGCAATAAATTTTGTGATCTCCCCACGGGCGAGCAACGATGCGCCGTAAGCCGTCGCGAGGAAAGTCTTACCTGTCCCCGCCGGCCCGACGCCAAAAATAATCGTTTCGTCCCGCATCGCATTGATAAATTTTTCCTGACGCGGCGTTTTCGGCACAATCGGACTGCGTCTTGGGAATGGTATAATTGCATCCACCGTCGCGGCCTTGACCTTCCCCTTGCCCATGGCGCGGATCAGCGCCCGAATATCGGACGGGCCGCATGGCCAGCCGCGTTCCAGCCGTTGGTAAATTTCCTTCACCAACTCACCCGCACGAGCCCGCGAAGGCGCATCACCGTTAATATGCACAGCTGCCCCCGGCGCCTCAATATAAACGCCAAAAGCCTCCTCAATCAGCGCAAGATTTGCATGGTTCGCCCCACATAACCGCCGCACCAAATCAGCATCATCAAATTCAAATATTTCTGTCTGTTTGCTCATAAGGGGGAGATAGGGTGTGTGGATAGGGAATGCGAGTAAGAATTAGACCTTTAATATATTATCGGACCCTCACCTGTTGCAGCCAGAACTGTCCACTCTCCGTTTAACAATTCCAAGAGATAAGCCCGGGGTGGGCCGCCAAGTCGAATAACATGTTGACCATCATGTCCTGACGCAAAAAGAAGCACTTTTGTTTTGTCGGATGAAAAGAGAATTTGGACCGGAATAAAAGATCGGGGATGCCAGTGATATGAGCGCAAGCTTTCCGAGACAGGTTCACCCGAGTCTGAGAATATAAGGCCCTGCTCGGACATTATATAAACGTGAGATCGTGGCGTGATAGCTGAGCCACAGCTTAGCTCGGACGACATGATACCCGATCTGTTGACTTCTGGTTTCATCGAAACAGGGCCCGATGTCGTCTGACCACCCCCACTCGGCCGCCAATATTTATTATCTTCCAATTGCGACTTAGCCATATCGAAAAGTGTTTGCTTCGTCGCGGCAATTTCCTGTTCAAGCGCCTCACGCGGCCTAGCTAATGTTGTATTCCAGCGCCCTTTATGGGCCTTTAAGTCTGCCTCCAACGTTTCAATCTCAGCGTCAGTAGACTCAGGCCTATTCAATAGAAACTTTAGACGGCGCTCCATCTGGATGGCTTTATAATCCGTGGGGGTTTTAAGCCGTGTTGAAACATCTGATGGGTCATATTTGCCAAACACATCATTCCATTTATCCCGTGACTCCATGGCCGACAAAACGGAGGCTTCAAATGCCGTCGCCTGATAAATACTTTTATATTGAGACAGAGTGGTATTTGAAAATTTTCCAACAGGTACCAACTTCAAATCAATCTCCGTTGAAGGAACATAAGAGAGTTTTATTTTCTTGGGAAAGAGAACAGTATCTCTTGTCGCGCTTCGTAAACAGATTGTTTCACCCGTGACGCTATCCGCACCACATGGGAAGCCGCGCTCCGCAGAAGCGAGATGAAAGTCAAAAGCCGCAGAAATCACACGACACTCTAAGTCTTCCCCATACGCTAATATTGGTAGGATTAACCCAAGGCTTATAAAAAAGAGGCGGAAGATGCTGTGAAAAACGCTCATGACTTTTAATGTAATAATATTACATATTTGTCAAATTATCAAACAATAAACTTTAGATACCGGACGCGGCTTCAAGACTGTCTTGCACCTTCCACGCAAATGGCCTTAACAAGGCGCAAATTTGATTTCACAGAGACAATGACTATGGCAAATTCAGATACCCCTCCTGTTTCTAAAGAAACCACCCCCAAAGATCCGACCAAAGGCTTTCTGGGTTGGGTGGAGCGAACGGGAAATAAACTCCCCGATCCTGTGTTCATCTTTTTCTACCTCATTCTCACACTTGTTGTGATTTCCGTCATTGTGGCAGCGCTGGGCGGGTCAGCGACGCTAAGCGAACAAGTCATGGGCGGTATGCCAGACAGCCAGAAAGCGCGGTTTAGTATTGGGGCGGATGGCGTCATTCCGGCGATGAGCCTGCTATCACCGGAAAACATCTCGCGCCTTTGGGTCGAGATGCCGAAGACCTTCACGCATTTCCATCCGCTCGGCTACGTCCTCGTCGTCATGCTGGGCGCGGGCGTCGCGGAACGGTCGGGCCTGTTCTCCAGCGCCATGCGCTCCGCCGTACGCAGCGCGCCGCTCTTCCTCCTGACGCCTGTTGTTGCGCTGGTCGCGATGATCGGGAACCATGCCGCAGACGCCGCCTATGTTGTACTTATTCCGCTGGCCGGTGTCCTCTTTGCGAGTGCGGGACGTCATCCGCTCGCCGGGATTGCCGCCGCCTTTGCAGGGGTCTCCGGCGGATTTTCCGCGAATATATCACCGGGACAATTGGATGCATTGCTCTACGGGATCACACAGGAAGCCGGTGAAATCCTGAACGCGGATTATCAAGCCAATCTTCTCGGCAATTGGTATTTCATCGCGACGTTGATGTTTATTTATCTGCCGCTGATCTGGTACGTCACAGACAAAATCATCGAACCGCGCCTAGGGAAGTGGGTCGCGGAAGGTGAGAATGCGAGCTATGCCAATGAAGACAAGCCACTCACAGACGCCCAGAAAAAAGGCCTGCGTCGGTCAGGGCTCGCCGTTTTGGGTATTGTCGCACTTTGGGTGGCGATGACCTTTGGCCCCGGAACGCCCCTGATTAACGAGGCTGCCTGTCCACCGGATGTTGCCGCGACAGGCGTTTGCAGTCCGATTGCGAATTGGACGCCATTTCTGACGTCGCTTGTCGCGGGCTTTATGATGCTCTTCCTCGCGGCGGGCTGGGCTTATGGTAAAGCGGCCGGCACAATTAAAGACCACCGTGACCTTGTGGAGATGATGGCAGAGGCCATGAAGGATATGGGCTATTACCTCGTCCTCGCCTTTGCCGCGGCACATTTTGTGGCCATGTTTGAATGGTCCAATCTGGGTTTGATTTCTGCCGTTCACGGGGCGAACGGGATTGAAGCGAGTGGCCTGCCTATGCCAATCCTGCTCGGGCTAATCGTGCTCTTCTCGGCATTGATTAATCTCTTTGTCGGCTCGGCATCTGCGAAATGGGCTTTGCTCGCGCCAGTCATGGTACCGATGTTGATGCTACTGGGTATCTCTCCGGATGGTGCGACGGCCGTTTACCGGGTCGGCGATGGCGCGACGAATATTATCACGCCACTCATGGTCTATTTCCCGCTCATCCTCGTTTTTGCGCGACGCTGGCAGAAAGACTTTGGACTCGGCAGCCTCACCGCAATGATGATCCCCTATTCCATCTGGATGTTAATCACGGGTGTTATCCTCGTCGTCGCCTGGGCTTTCCTCGGCTTTGATCTGGGGCCGGGCGCGCCGATGGCTTATGAGCTGCCGGGCGTCGCTGGCTAAGCATGACAAAAATTACCTTCCTCTGCCCACCGGAATTGGAAGGTAAAATTCCGCCGCCTGTGAGGGCTTCAAAATGCCTGCCGGACTGGTTCCGGAATCTCCCCCGCGAGATGGGGATGAAAGATGAACACGGTCTGCCCGGACTGACTGTGCGGGCTTGTCTGCCCGTCGCAGATGTTATGTCCTTGGGTTGGATTATTCCCCTCCCCGTCGATATTTCCACATCTGCGGACCCGCAGACGGGACAGCTCCAATTTCACTGGCCACAGGACGCGCCGATCAAACCGCTCGACATGCATCATCCCGGCCAGATTGGCGCGGATAAGCCCGGCCCTTTCACGGGCCAGGTCCCGCTGAAATTTATCAATCCGTGGCGCGTTGTCTTGCCCGCAGGCTGGTCCGCCAGTTTCCTCCACCCGATCAATCATATGGACCTCCCCTTCCGCGCCTTTAACGGTGCAGTGGATTGCGACGCGCTGGACGTGCCCGTTAATGTGCCCTTCTTCTGGACAGGCGTGGGGACGGACTTCCACCTCCCCGCCGGAACACCCATGGTGCAAGTCATTCCCTATGAACGTGCCGCGATGAAGATGAGCGCGGAGGTTCGTGCGGAGACAGCAGAAGAAGCAGAGGTTCGCGCGGTGTCATTAAGTCGGAAATATGCGGAAGAATCTGTCTATTCAAAAGAATGGCGGAGACGGCATGAACGCGAGACTTGAACGGTATTAATGTTGAGAAACCTTCGGGTTTATTGGCTTTTAACGCCCTCCTGTCGGGTCAAAGTCATAAATGTGGCGGGCCGCTTTCGTAGTCTGTCCGATAAATTTATGTATCTTTAGATCTGTTCAAAGCGGTAAAGGAGACATGACGATGGACATTGATACTGAAAAATTAAAGCGCTGGCGCGAAGAACGTTTCTGGTCGCAGGAACACCTTGCGGAACTGGCGGGCGTCGCCCTTCGGACCGTGCAACGGATTGAAAATGGCGGAAACGCATCCCGCGAGTTGATCACAGCCTTAGCCGCAGCCTTTAATGTGGACGCGACCGCCCTGACCTATCATCCGGAAGATCATAAAGACGAACTGGCGCGAGAAAAACTCGCGCACTCTCTTTCGGCCCTCCGCTTATCCGCTTTAATCGTCGCGGCCAGTTGGTTTTTTATCATGATCGTTTTTGCAGGCATCAGCGCGTCCGACGGACCGGGCGGAGACAATATGATGGTCCCCGCGATTTGGGTCACGGTTGGGGCTGCGGGTCATGGCTTGGCAGTCGTGATTGTGGAAATCGTCAATCGGTTTGGCAAACCGAAACGACGTTAATTTAAAAAAAGCCTTGGGCGAGTTCTTAATTTAAGGTCGTCCAAAGCTGCCCACTTAGATAAAATGCATTCATCTTGTATGAAAGCGCGAAGATAAAGATTATGTCAAAAGTGCGGTCGGGGTAGGTTTTTATCCCGTAATTTTCTCCGTAGACAATTCTTTGAGATTCAAAATATCAATCTCTTGAAATAATCGTGCAGGCATCCATCTCGAGCCCATCGGCTTGTAATAAATTACAACACCTTTTTTCTTAAAACTCATGGCTTTAACCTGTTCCCAAGGTGTTATGATTTTATTTTTAGCGCCATCAGCAAGCATCAATTCCGATTCATCGAAAAACCAATTAACTTTAAGTTGCTCAGGCTTCATTCGAAAGTGACAGAATGCGATCCAGATAGGCGTTAATATTAACGTGAGAGCGATTACTACGAGGCTTCCAATGAGAGCATATATCGTTTCATTTAAATTCAGAGAAAAGCCACGAAAAAAGCTTATCGTCAAAAAAACTAAGAGGGTGATTGCACCAGTTTTCAAGCTCGTTTTAAGCGTGTCCACACTGTTAAAAAGCCAGTCAATATTATCTTTAAAAACAATCATGACTTCTTGTGATTTTATCTTTTTTTCCATTAACTAAACCAAAACTCCAACCAAAGAATTCCGCCCGGCTTCCTCAATCCGTACATCCACGATCTGCCCGATGAGCGCTTCCGGCCCGTCGAAATGTGTGCCCGTTAGATACGGGCTGCGGCCAAATAATTGCCCGCCCTTGCGGCCCTTACCCTCGACCAACACCGACAGCGTTTTCCCGATGAGGGACTTATTGTGGTCTTCCTGTTGTTTGTAGAGCAGCGCCTGGAGGCGGACGAGGCGGTCTTGTTTGACGTCTTCCGGTACTTGGCGGTGCATGCTGGCGCCCGGTGTGCCGGGGCGGATGGAATATTTGAAACTGAAGGAGGAGGCATAGCCGATCTCTTCCACGCATTTCATGGTCTGTTCAAAATCGGCCTCGGTCTCGCCCGGGAAGCCGACGATGAAATCGCCGCTCAAGGCGATTTCCGGACGGGCAGCCCGAATTTTTGCAATTAATTGTTTATAGTGATCATAGGTGTGATCGCGGTTCATCGCGCGCAGAATTTTATTACTGCCCGATTGGATGGGCAGGTGGAGATAAGGCATCAGCTTCGGCTCTTCGCCAATCACCTTAATCAGTGCATCATCCATATCGCGCGGGTGAGAGGTCGTGAACCGGATTCGGTCAATGCCGCCAATCAGGGCGACATGACGAATTAATTCGCCCAAACCCCATTCGGACCCGTCGGGCCCTTCGGCGTGATAGGCATCGACATTTTGCCCAATGAGCGTGATCTCCCGCACGCCCTGCGCGGCGAGATCGCGTGCTTCCATGACGATTTGGTCGACGGGGCGACTGACTTCCGCGCCACGCGTATAGGGCACGACACAGAAGGTGCAGAATTTGTCACAGCCTTCCTGCACGGTCAGAAAAGCGGAGAAGCCCTTCACATTTCGTGTCTTGGGCAGGCTGTCAAATTTCTCGATTGTGTCGAATTCCGTTTCCAAAACCTCACCGGATTTACGGTGAACCTTAGCGATCATTTCGGGCAGCTTGTGATAGGTCTGCGGGCCGAGTACCATATCCACGACGGGCGCACGGCGCATGATCTCCGCGCCTTCGGCCTGTGCGACACAGCCTGCGACGGCGACTTTCATCTCGGGCTTATTCGCCTCTTTATGCTGACGAATGCGGCCGAGTTCGGAATAGACCTTCTCCGCCGCCTTCTCGCGAATGTGGCAGGTATTGAGAATGACGAGATCCGCTTGGTCCGGCGTCTCGACGGGCGCATAGCCGATAGGCGCGAGAACATCAGCCATCCGCTCGCTGTCATAAACATTCATCTGACAGCCATAGGTCTTGATGAAAACTTTTTTGGTATTGGAAATGACGTCGGGCTTCGCGGCGATAATGGCAGCTTCCTCGACATCACGAGACGCGTTTTTATCGCGCGGTGATGTGGTGGTCATGGGATATGGTCCTGTTTGTGTTCTGCGGGCGTATAAGGGGGTAGGTCTGCTTAGGCAAGATAGGGTTGCACGCCATCGATTTTGTTATACTATATCAAGTATGTATCGTTTTTTACTCGCAGTAATGTTAGCCCTAACTTCCGCCCCCGCTTGGGCCTGTAGCTGTATACCTGCAAAAGGTTGGGTCAGTGAGGCAGTGGCTGATCATGTCGTGTTTGTTGGGACTGCACTACAAACTACATTTCAACCATTGCCGGATGGAGATGGTCGGTCGATATATGGGCAAGCCGTCACAAAGTTTGAGGTGAATTATCCGCTTCAATTAATGAATGAAAGCAATGCATTTGTTCGCCATCAGCAAGATGGGGCTGCTTGTGGCATGAATTTCAATATGGGCGACCCTACACTTATTATAGCCTGGAAGCCAAACGACACGCTCCTAACCAATTCTTGTTCTTACAGTATTCCAAACATACTTATAAAAGATTGGCTGGTGAACGGAAACGACTTTGATTTACCCACGTATGAAGATTGTAATAGCGACGATGTTAAATCTGTAGAGCTTGAAGATCGTTGTAAAGTTACAGGCTGGGACGCGGATAGAGAGAATTATAAAAAATGGAATGATTGGTTACGACAAAACGGCGTAACAAACTAGATTATATAAAATATAACTGAACAACCTTGACTTCACCGTCATAAACCCGTCACCGCCGCGTCACACGCCTGTCACCAAACCCCCTTAACGCGCCGCCCTATGGGGGAGACATCAACACCGAAATATCGTGCGCTATTTATCAGCGATGTCCATCTGGGGTCCAAAGGCTGTCAGGCGGAGGCGTTGTGCGATTTCATGAAGCACAATACGTCGGAACAGCTCTATCTCGTTGGAGATATTATTGATGGCTGGCGGCTCAAAAAGAAATGGTTCTGGCCGCAAGCCCATACCAATGTCATCCGCCGTATCCTAACGGCTGCGAAACGCGGCACAGATGTCCGTTATATAGCGGGCAATCACGATGAGTTCCTGCGCGGCTTTTTAAGATTCCGAATGAATTTCGGGGATGTCAAACTCTCCAATCGCGAAACGCATATCGGCGTGGACGGAAAGCGTTATTTGATTGTCCATGGCGACATGTTTGACGGACTGATGCGGGCGGACCGGAAGTGGATCATGCATCTGGGCGACAATGCTTATAATCTGCTGCTCTGGGTGAATGTGAAACTGAACTTTGCTCGGAGGAAACTCGGCCTACCCTATTGGTCATTATCAAAGTCCCTGAAGACACGCACGAAACGCGCGATGAACTTTATCCACGCCTTTGAAGATCAAGTTGCCGATTACTGCAAGCGCAAGGGCTTTGACGGCGCGGTTTGCGGCCATATCCATGTGGCGGAAATGCGTGTCATCGATGGCATCACCTATATGAACGACGGCGATTGGGTCGAGAGCTGTACGGCGCTGGCCGAACATCATGACGGGCGCTGGGAAATTCTACACCATCGTCCGGTGATGGCGAAAGAGTCTTCGACAACAAGACCCCTGTTAGAAGTCGCCGCAGTTTAAGCTCTTCGCTTATCCCGATGTACCGGAATACGCTCGCGCAAAGCTTTTACGTCAGTCTCCATCTTACCAATTTGACGAAAGGCTTTCGATAGCATTTTGCGTAAATGTGATTTTAGGTGGGGAGCCGCCACCGCCTCCGGAATATTCTTTATCGACATGAACAAGGCCGTCGCAAAGACGAGATCCGCTTCGGGTAGATAACCTGCCCCCTTTGCTTGCCAGCCTTGCATATCCGCATTTGAGAATTGCGAAAATTCGAACCGACCATTCGCAAGGAAAACCCCATAGCCCATGAAGACCGCAGTGAGATCTGTGAAAAGCTCATAGAGCTCGGGTGGTTCTTCTAATTCTTCCTGTGCGCGATTGTGAAGAGCGTGCCCGAGTTCATGCGCAAAGGTCGCGACGAGTTGCGCGGGCTTGTCCGTCAGACCTTCGTCATAACGGATGATCTCACGCGTGCCGCCATGTTTGGTCGGAATGATTTGATAGGTGCCGCAAGCTGTTTGCCCGCGCGTCTTTATCATCGCCAACCCGCCGAGCGAGCTATCCGGTCGACCCGCTTCGGCTTTTAACTCGAAATTATCGCGATCATCAAAACGACATTGTCGTCTGACAATAGCAAACAAATGTTCGGCCAGTGGAGTGTCGCCTGCATCTGGATAATATTCAGGAGTGGGTAGCCAAAGTTCAGTTTCGGACAAGCCCGGCTCAATCTCGAAATTGTCGATCAACCAGGCAAAACCGTCCAACTGCCAAGCGGCGACATCCTTATCAACAAGGCGACGTGAGAACACAAACGCGCGGGTCTATTTCTTCTTTCGCCCGTAAAGCTCCATCCGGTGATCAACTAACTCATAACCGAGCTTTTCGGCAATTTTTTCCTGTAACCGTTCAATTTCCTCATCCACGAATTCGATGACGTCACCCGTTTGAACGTCGATCAGGTGATCGTGATGTTCACCTTCGGCCAGCTCATATCGCGCGCGGCCATCCCGGAAATCGTGGGTTTCGATAATGCCAGCCTCATCAAACAATCGCACCGTGCGATAGACAGTGGCCAAGCTGATCTTGGGGTCTATGGCCGTGGCGCGGGCATAGACTTCTTCCGCGTCGGGATGGTCATTCGCGTCGGAAAGGACTTTGGCGATGATACGGCGCTGGTCCGTCATACGGAGGCCGCGTTCGATGCATTTCTTTTCGAGAATACTGGTCATACAGTCTATCTAAGCCGATGGGTGCCCCGCGTCCAGTGCAGGGCGGCGTTGAACCTAAAGCTTTTTCGAAAATGTGATGGCGGCGATCCGGCCATTGGCGCGGCGATAATAACCGGGGCGGCGGCCGATCGGAGAAAAACCGGCTTTACGATAAAGCGCCTTGGCCGCCTCATTATCCTCAGCAACCTCTAGGAATAAATCTGCCACGCCCAAATTTCGGAGTGTGTCGCATGTGTGATTGAGAAGATCACGGCCCAAACCTTTTTGTCGATCGGTGGGACGGGTTGCAATCGTTAGAATTTCCGACTGATCCGCAGCGTGAGAACAAATGATAAAAGCTGACAATGGGTCACCCAGACCCAGACAGATATCTTTTCGGCAATGGGTGCTCATCTCAAGCGCATCCCAACCCTTTTCGAAACTCGCCGCATGGATATCTGCCATGGCTTTTGCATCTGCGACTATCAGGCGACGCATATCAGGCTTTGCGCGGAGATGCCCCGCCCGGCAATTTGGCATCAGGCCCACGGGAATAGAGCGGCTCCGGAGGGTAATCAGCGGGATTGAGATTGATGGCGAGCCAGGCGAGGATGCGCGTGTCGATAGACTTTACCTCTATTAAATCGAGTTGAAGCAACTTTGCTTCATCCTTTGCTTCCTCAATGGAGCCCGTTTTTGGATGATACGCAAATAATGGGCAAGGTCCTGAATATGTTCCGAACATCACTTCTTGTCTGCGAATGTCTTTGTAAGGGACAGTGTATGGTGAACCGGTAGGTTCATTTTTCATATGAGTAAGGCCCAGCGCATCTATCCCAATCACAGGCAGGTTCCGCGGCAGAGCAAAACCAATCGCGAAGGACAGCGCGACCCGCAAGCCCGTAAAACTGCCCGGGCCGGTACAGACGGCAATACGGTCAATGGCGTCCGGTTTCAAACCAGCCAAGGCAAACGCCTTTTCGACCATTCCCGCCAACACTTCCGCATGGCCGCGTCCGATGTTTTTAGACATATGCGCGAGGACGCTCGCCTCATCAACAAGGGACACGGAACAATCCGGCCCCGTCGTATCAAGCCCCAGAACAATCATCGGAGAGGCCTCTTAGGCGACGGCTTGTTCAACACCGTTCACTTCCGGCACATAATGTTTCAGCAGGTTTTCAATCCCGTGTTTTAACGTCATTGTGGAGGATGGACAGCCCGCACAGGCCCCGCGCATTTCCAGATAGACCATGCCGTCCTCCTCATCAAAATGGCGGAAGACAATATCGCCACCATCCTGCGCCACGGCGGGACGGACGCGAAGCTCGATTAGTTCTTTGATCTGTTCCACAATTTCCAACGTCACGCCTTCATAGACCCGTTCTTCAACCGCACCGGATTGGAGTTGGTCGAGGAGCGGTGTTCCGCCCGCAACGTAGAAATCCATAATCGCGCCCAGTATCGCGGGCTTGAGGTGCTTCCACTGCGCGTCTTCGCCGCGTGTGACAGAGATATAATCATTGCCGAAAAACACGCGATGCACATCCGGGATCATGAATAACATTTCCGCCATAGGCGCGTCCGCGACATCATCACCGCGCGTATATTCGCGCACAGTGCCGTCCGGCCCCACAACATCTTTGCCGGGTAAGAATTTTAGGGTGGCCGGGTTCGGCGTGTCTTCGGTTTGAATGAACATGGCTGTTCTCTGGGGTTTGTTTAAGCGTGGCGTCTATTTGGGACACGAAGGGGTGATGTGCAACCCGCATTGACCGCACATGACGATAAGGTGCAATAAGACATCATGCGTCGCCGCCTTCTCACACTCGCCTCCGCTTTGGTCTTAACCGCCTGTGCGGGACTGGACACGCGGCTCCCGGACATTAGCGCCCCTGACCTCGCGGCTGAAACGATGCTGCAAGAGACGGAGGCTTTGCGCCAAATTGAATCAAACGCGGCTACATTGCTGAATGTTGGCTGGCCCGTTATGATAGCCAATGCGGAACTCTGCCCAAAAATCCGTCCCGCCATTGGCGTCAAAACCCACACGCTGAAATCATACCCCAAACGGTTGCGCTCTGCCGCGGGGCGTGTCTTGGGCGCGGATGATACACCTCGTATTTTCCAGATTGCGGATGGGAGTCCAGCGGCTATGGCCGGATTTAAGCTCGGCGATGTCATTCTGGATGATGCGGGTGAGCCTGCGAACATCGAGGATGATTGGGATGAGGTTCTGGCCGATAATGTCGTCAACATTCGACGCGGCGATGAAACACTCGCCATTACAGTCGAGGGCGTGTCCGCCTGTGATTATAAACTCCGTCTGTCCGGCAGTACCGCCATCAACGCCTATGCCGATGGACGGAACATCACCTTAACGGCAGGCATGATGGAGTTTGTGGAAAGCGATCAGGAGCTCGCCCTGATTATTGGGCATGAGCTGGGCCATAATACGATGGGCCATATTCGTAAAGTGATCGGTAATTATATCGTGAGCCTGGGTGGGACACGCTATACCCGCCCCTTTGAATCGGAAGCCGATTATGTCGGCCTGTATTATATGGTGCGCGCAGGATATTCTCCCGAAGGGGTCGAGGATTTCTGGCGGCGTCTTGCCAAAGTGGCCCCGAAAAATATCAGCCGCGCCAAAACGCATCCGGCCTTTCCGTACCGTTTTCTGCGCCTCGCGGCAACGCGGGCGGAAATTGAAGCCAAACAAGCGGCAGGTGACCCAATTTATCCCAACTTTATTACGGACGCCTCAAAATCCGAATCTTGAAATTAAATATTTACGCGGCCCTGACTGTTTTGCTGTGTGCCTGCTCTCCGACCAATGCGGCGGAGACAGCAGACCCAATTGTGACGATCAATATTGACCCGCCATCATTTGAACGACCTGCCGAGACGAAATTCGAAGATGTGCTGGCGGAATATCAATATCTCAACCAACGCCTCGCCCGTGTGACAGCGCCGCTGCGGATCGCCAATGCAGAGCTTTGTGGGGAAACCTATCGTGACCCAGGCTTTTCAACTCACCGCCTCAGCGACTACCCCCCGCCCCTTCAGCCCATCGCAATGGAGCTTCTGAATATGACCGAGGACGGGTTACATATTCGCTCGGTTCGCCCCAATAGTTCCGCTTGGGATGCAAAATTGGAACCCGGGGACCGCATATTATCGGTCAACAGCCAACCAATTAGCTCCGACCCCTCTATGCGTAAATATAATGAAGCCGTCATACGCAACGGCTTTTCGCTGGCGCGTCCGCGCCTGACGGTTCGCACAGCACAGGGCCGCGAATTCACGGCCCGCATCAAACCACAAACGGCCTGCGAAGCCCCGGTTCGCGTGATTTTCTCGGATAATGTGAACGGGCACACGGACGGGGTGGATGTCCTGATCACATCAGCCCTAATGAAGACTGTACCGGATGATACGAATCTTGCCCTCGTCGTCGCGCATGAAATGTCTCACTTGATCGCAGGCCATTTCTCGCAGGCCCCAAGTCAAGATTTGGAGCTGGAAGCCGACCGCATGGCGCTCGTGCTACTGGCGCGGGCCGGATATGATGTGGAAAGTGCGGTGGCCTATTGGGAAAGTGCCGACCACCCTCATGAGGGTGGAGATTTACCTGAGAGCTCTCACCCCACGACAGGCGCGCGCTATGAGAATTTCAAAACTGAATTAGACCGGATTAATAAAACACGAAACCGGAGTGATTTGAGTTTTAATTAATACTGCGTATCACTGCCATGGCCGGACGCTTTCGGGGCCGTCCCACGTGGAACTACGGGAACGACCAGCGTCACATCTTCGGCTGTTTCAAAGTCCAGCGTGACAGTTGTTTCCTCACCCGCAACCATCTCCGTATCAAAAATCATAATATGATAATCGCCGGGTTTTAACTCGACCGTCTCACCTGCAGGTAAATCAATAGCGTCAACTTTCCGCATGCGCATAACGCCATTATCATTCAGGTGCGTATGAAGTTCGATATTATCGCTGAGCGGTGAAGAGGCGGAAATCAGGCGGTCAGCCGGACCTTTATTCTCAAGGCTCATAAACCCAACACCCGTTGTTTGCCCCGGAAGTGGGGGATTGAAACGGATATCGGAAATCTCGATGCCTTCCTCTGTTGAGGCGGCGGAACAAGCGGCTAGAATGGCAGCACTCAGGACAAGTAATTTTTTCACTATTTAAGCTCCTCTAAACCCGATGATGCGTCGCACATCCGCGACAATCGGATCTGCAATTTCTGCGGCGTCATCACCAGCCTTTTTCAATATCGCATCCAACTCATCCGGCGCGGCGAGATAGCGGTTCATCAATTCTGTCACGGGGCGCAGCGTTTCCACAGCAACCTCGGCCAGTGCGGCCTTAAACGGACCGAATTGTCCACCGCCATGCTCAGTCATAATATCAACCTCAGACCGTTCTGACAGTGCGGCATAAATACCGATAAGGTTCGCAATGTCAGGACGCCCTTCCATCTCCTCAACTGTTGCGGGGACCGCTCCCGTATCCGTTTTCGCCTTGCGGATTTTCTTCGCAATCTGATCCGGTGTGTCGGTCAGGTTGATCCGCGAGGCATCGGACGGGTCGGATTTCGACATCTTCTTCGTCCCGTCACGCAAGGACATAACTTTCGCGCCCGGCCCCTTGATGAGCGGTTCGGGCAAAGGGAAGAAATTCGGTGCATCGAAGTCATTGTTGAATTTCTGCGCAATATCGCGGGACAATTCCAAATGCTGTTTCTGGTCCTCGCCGACCGGAACATGGGTCCCCTTGAAGGCGAGAATATCCGCCGCCTGCAAAACGGGATAGGTGTAGAGCCCAACGGACGCGCTCTCCGCATTCTTGCCAGCCTTATCCTTGAACTGCGTCATGCGGTTGAGCCAGCCCGTGCGGGCGACGCAGTTGAAATACCATGCGAGTTCAGTATGGGCGCGGACGGAAGATTGCGCATAGACAATTGCTTTTTTCGGATCGACACCCGCCGCCAGATAGGCGGCCGCAATTTCCCGCGTTTGATCTGCGAGCAACTTAGGATCTTGCGGAACCGTGATGGCGTGCAAATCCACAATGCAGAAGACGCAATCATGCTCATGCTGCAGCTTCGCGAATTTCTTCAACGCGCCGAGATAATTTCCAAGGTGGAGCGAGCCGGAGGGCTGCACGCCGGAAAAAACACGGTTCGGACCTTTATAATCTTCAGACATAATCTCTATTTCTTAAGAGCGGCGGGAAAACGCCCTGCCTATATCCGCGCGGTCATAGGCCCGCAAGAGGGTTGCGGCCAGCGCGTAAATCACAAAGCCTGCGAACGCGACGGCCCCCAGCCAGACAAAATCCATCACAATATGCGTTTCGCCCATGTCGGGAAGATAGGGCAACACCAACCAGAGCGCCGCGCCCATAACGAGACTGGCAAGAAGAATACGCGGCAAGTGTCGCAGGAGACGCGCATCCGGATCAAGATCTCCGTTTTTGCGCAACAGCACAAAAAGGCCCGCGACATTCACCCAGGCCGCGACGGATGTCGCCAACGCCAGGCCTTCAAACCCGATTGTCATGAACAGAGCGACGCCCAAACTGATATTGATGCCAGCGGAAATTCCTGCCCAGATCATAGGGGTTCGCGTATTTTCGCGGGCGAAGAAAGCAGGCGTCAAAACTTTGAGAAGCACAAATCCAGGCAAGCCAAGGGCGAACCAGCGCAACGCCTTGGCCACTTGTTCCGTCGTCGATGCTGTAAACGCGCCACGCTCATAAATGCCGCCAATGAAAAACTCGGGCAGGACATAGAGCGCGACGGCGGCGGGCAGGGTGAGGAAGGCCGCGATTTCTATGCCGCGATTAAGGGAGGTTTTCGCGCCCGCCTCATCCCCCGCCCGGATGGAACGGGACAGGCTGGGCAGGAGTGCAATCCCCATCGCAATGCCGATCATGCCCAAGGGCAATTGATAGAGCCGGTCCGCATAGGTCAGCCAGCTTGCCGCGCTGGCCTGCGTTGTCGCAATAGAATGACTGACGAGCAGATTGATCTGCGTGATGCCCGCACTCAATATTCCGGGCACGCCGAGGATGACGAGCCGTTTAACGCCGGGCGTGACTTTTGGGGCGCGGAGTTTCAGGCGCACGCCCGCCCGCTTGCAGCCCCACCAGACGAGGCCCGCCTGCGCTAGACCGGAGACTGTGACAGCGGCGGAAAGTGCGAGGCCGATATCGGCTTGGCCCAATCCAAAACGCGGCGCGAAGAACAGCGCGGAAATCATGAAGACATTCAGGAGCGCCAGCGCCAATGTCGGCAGGGCGAATTTCTCCCGCGTATTCATTATGCCGGATAGCAGCGCCATCAGGGACATGAAGAGGAGATAGGGCATTGTGATCAGCGCATAAGTCACGGCCAGATCATAAGGCACCACGCCATCCGCGCCCGCCGTGCGGTCGAGGCCAAAGCCAATAATATTGAGCGACCACGGCATGGTCAGCTCAAACGCAATCACGAGCCCCAGCACCACGACGAGCAACATGGAGCCGACTTCGGAGGCGAAATTATCCGCCGCTTCCTCGCCCTCCCGCTCTATCCGTTTGGCATAGAGCGGGACAAAGGCGGCGTTGAATGCACCTTCCGCGAACATGCGGCGGAACACATTCGGTAATTTGAACGCCGTGAAAAATGCGTCGGACACCGCGCCCGCGCCGAGATAGCGCGCGATGAGCACATCCCGCACTAGGCCCAACAATCGCGAGACGAGAGTGAGCGATCCGATAATCGCGGTCGAGCGGAGCAGTTTCATCAGGCCGCTTTTTTATCCGCAGATTTTCCGCGCAATATATTCAGCAATTTCGCGCGGATATTTTTCTTTCGGCCCTCGGACAGTTCCGCGCAATGCAGATAGAATGCGTCCACCGCCATCGTCCCGACATTTTCAACATGGGCCGAGGCGATGTCGAACTCTTCATCCGCGAGACAGGCGGCGAGGTCGTAGAGCAAGCCCGGACGGTCGCGGCCCTGAACTTCGATAATACAGGTCTGGTCATTACGGGTTTTCGGAAATTTCACGCGGGGACGCACGGGAATTGCGCCCGCACGACGGGACCGGATCTGGTTCGGAATGCTTAATTTATCCGTCTGACCAGCAGCAGCAGCCTGCGCCATACGGCGGAGATTGTCGAGCATGTGGTGCGACGAGGCCGCGAAGGGCTCACCGTCCGCGCCGTGAAGATAGAACACATTCATGACGAGTCCCGTCTCGCCTGTATTTAATCTCGCGCCCGTAATAGAGGCGCCCGACGCAGTAATGGCGAGGGAGAGATCGCGGAACAATCCAGCCCTGTCCCGCGTCAACACCCAGAGTTCCGTCACATTCCGACGGGGGTTTACCCGCGTTTTCGTCGCCGAGTCCGTTGTCACGTCATGGCCGGATTTCAGCAGTGTTTCGAAAAAGCGGGCATGCATGACGAGCTTGGCCATGGAAAACCCGAGCCAGTAACTCTGCGGCAATTCCTCCGTAATTGGAGAAATAAAGGCGGGCAGGCTTTCCGGCAAACGTTCCAGCAATTGTTCCTTCAGCGACGCCGCTTTCGCAGCCGGAGCAAGATCATCACGCCCCTCCAGATAATTTTCCGTCGCGACATAGAGCCCGCGCAGAAGGGTCGCCTTCCAGTCATTCCAGATACCGGGCCCCACAGAGCGGATGTCGACGACTGTTAGAACAGCCAGTAAATCGAGGCGATGTTTCGACCCGACCAGTTTTGCAAATTCGGCGATGGTGTCGGGATCTGAAATATCTCGACGCTGGGCCGTCTCGCTCATATCCAGATGCCTGCGGACGAGCCACGCGACATCATTCGTCATATCCGGATCAATGCCAAGACGCACACAGGCTTTCCGCGCGAGTTGTGCGCCCTCAATACATTGGTCGCCTTTCCCCTTGCCCGTATCATGGAGCAGGCAGGCGAGCATCATGGTCAGACGTTGTCCCTCCGTCATAGTCTGCGCAATCTTCGACGTGATCGGCATCCCTTTTTCAAGCCGACCTTTTCTAAGGTCATCGAAATTGTCGACGAGACGTAAAGTGTGCTCATCCACCGTATAGGCATGATGCATATTGAATTGTGTGCGCGATACGATCCCGCCAAACTCCGAGAGATAACGTCCCAAAACCCCTGCCTCATTCATCGCTTTCAGTGTGGCATAAGGAGCTTTCGCGCCGAGTAATATCTTTTGAAAAATTTTCGAATGTTCGGGCGCGCGGCGAAAATCGCGGTCCATCAGATTGCGGCGGAAATCTATATCCGTGAACGCGTCGGGGTGGATATCAACATTCCGGCGCCCCGCCGTTTCGAACAGTTGCAGAATCTGGGACGGCTTTTCGCGAATGGTGAGGGGGTCGGAAAAGGTCAGCCGCCCCCGATCCAATGTGAAATCCTCATTCTTCAAATTTCGACGCGAGCCTGGCATGAGATCGCTCAAACCCTTGGGCAGGCGCAGCGCTTTTTCAGCCTCCAACTTCGCGCAGGCAATCCGCGTCAGCGCCCCGACATGTCGGGCATTGGTGAAATATTCGCGCATGAATCGTTCCACGGCGACTTCGATTTCGTCCACGGCATGGCCCATTTTCGGAGCGAGTTTGACCTGCATATCAAAGCTGAGCGTTTCCGTCGGGCGACCGGCTTCCCAATGGAGACTGTGCCGCGTCCGCCAGAGAAAGTCCGCCGCACGGCGAAAACGTCGCGCTGCCCGTTTGTCAAAAAGGCCGAGACCAACATAGCTCCGCGCACGTTGCGGATCGGAGACGCGGGGCGTCTGGTTCTGCGTCCCGTCGAGAAAACGGGTGATCCAATAAAGAACATGAAGATCGCGCAACCCACCCTTACCCTCTTTTATATTCGGCTCGATGACGTAACGGGAATTGCCTTCGCGCTCATGTCGCGCATCCCGTTCGGCGAGTTTTTCAGCGATATAGGCGCGGCCCTTGCCCTTGGTGACCGTCTTGCGGAAAGCCGCGTAAAGTTCTGTTGCAAGGTCTTCATCACCCGCCAGATAACGGAGGTCTAGTAGAGAGGTCAGAATGGTCTGGTCCTCTTTCGCTAGTTTCAAACATTGGTCCACGGTGCGACTGGCATGGCCGACTTTCAGGCCCAGGTCCCAGAGCATATAGAGCATATATTCCGTGAGTTTTTCGGTATGGGCGGAGCCTTTTTTATCCGCGACCAAAAAGAGCAAATCGACATCGGATTCGGGCGCCATTTCCCCGCGGCCATACCCCCCGACACCGCAGAGGGAAATCCGCTCGGCCTCTGTCGGGTTTTCCGCGACCGCAATATGCGCGCAGGTGAAATTCCAGAGCGCGATGATAATCCTGTCATGCAACGCCGCCAGCGCCCGCGCCGTTTCCAACCCGTCAAGATGGCCCTTTTCGAACCGTTCGCGGACATCCGCTTTGGATTCTGTGAGTTGCGACTTCAGATAGGTCAGGACATTCAGCCGCCGCTTGGGACCGCCCGCCTCTGCAATAGCGGCCAATTCTTCGGCAAGTTCGTTGCGGGCCAGACCGGGGTCCGGCGCTTTGGGTCGCGCGGGAATTGAAACTGTCTTGGCTTTGCGTGCCATGATTTAACCTGTTTTATCTTTTGCCTTGCCGGATAACTCATAGAGCAAATCCAGCGCTTGGCGCGGGGAAAGCGCATCCACATCCAATCGGGCGAGGGCAAGGTCTAATTCTGACGGTTTTGGGGCGGGTGGCGGCGGGGCCGCTGTAAAAAGAGGCAGGCCGACGGGAGCAGAATTTGTATTCACAGAATCGGACTCTAGCCTCTCCAACACCGTTCGCGCACGGTCCACGGCTGCGCTGGGCAGACCCGCCAGTTTCGCAACCTGCACACCGTAAGACCGGTCCGCCGCGCCGGCACGTACATCATGCAGAAAAACAAGATCGCCGTCCCATTCCTTCGCGCGCAGAGAGGCGTTTGACGCGCCGTCGAGATCTTCAATCAGTTCCGTCAGCTCATGGTAATGCGTCGCGAAAAGCGCGCGGGATTTATTGACAGTCAGGAGATGTTCGACACTCGCCCATGCAATGGAGAGCCCGTCAAACGTCGACGTGCCCCGTCCGATTTCATCCAGTATGACAAAACTGCGCTCCGTCGCCTGATTCAGGATAGCTGCTGTTTCGATCATTTCGGTCATGAAAGTGGAGCGGCCTTTGGAGAGATCATCCGAGGCGCCGACACGGGAAAACAATCGGTCCGCCACGCCGATATGGGCTTTAGCAGCCGGCACATATCCACCCGCCTGTGCGAGAATAATAATCAGCGCGTTCTGGCGAAGGTAAGTCGATTTACCCGCCATATTCGGTCCGGTGATAAGGGTCAGGCGCGAGGCCGATTTCGCCGCCGCGTCCAAGGTGCAATCATTGGCGGTGAAGCCGGCGGCCCCGTCCTTGCGTAGCGCCTCTTCCACGACGGGGTGGCGGGCCTGTTCCACGTGAAACAGCGAGCCGTCATCGACCTGTGGCCGGACGGAGAGGGACTCATTCGCCCAGACGGCCCAGCCTGCCTGCACATCGAGCCTCGCGAGGTCCGCCGCCATGTCCCGAATGATATCCACCAATGCCAAGACACGGTTTGCAAATTCCTCGAACACCGCGACTTCCAAGGCGCAAACCCGTTCCGCCGCGCTCGCAATTTTGCTATCTAATTCGGCCAGTTCCACAGTGGTGAACCGCACACCGGAAACGAGCGTCTGTTTGTGAATAAACGGACTTTCCAGATTTTCTTTTTGGCCTTTGGACAACATCGCATCGGCATGTTTGGGTGTGACTTCGACGAAATAGCCCAGTACGTTATTATGTTTGATTTTCAGTGTCGGGACATTTGCGAGTTTTGCGTAATCCGCCTGCAGCCCCGCAATTAACCGCCGCGAGTCATCGCGCAGGGATTTCAGCGTATCGATTTCCGGACGCCAACCCGTCGCGACAAAACCGCCATCCCGTGCCAGCATCGGCACATCGGGCAGGAGCCCTTTGTACAGATCCCGCGCGAGCGCCGCGATCTCCACTTTGTTAGACAGGCTGATGCCTGACAGAGCCGCCTCCACATTTTTCACGGGACGCACATCCGGCGCGGTTGCGAACTCTGACGATATTTTCTCGCCAAGTTTCAACGTCTCCGCAAGGGTTTTCAAATCCCGCGGACCCCCCCGCCCCAATGCCAAACGCGAGGCCGCCCGCGCCATATCCCCCGCCGCGCGCAAGTGACCCCGCAACATGCGGCGCAAATCTTCCTGCGCGACAAAAAACTCCACGGCGTCGTGACGATGTTTGATCTCCGTCACATCAAGAAGCGGACGGTTTACACGTGCGGAAAGCTCCCGTGCGCCCGGGCCCGTCACTGTGCGGTCAATGACGGAGAGGAGCGATCCCTTGCGGGACCCCTTCTGCGTCCGGTCAATCTCGAGGCTCGCCCGTGTCGCCGGATCAATCGCGAGATAGCCGGAAGTTTTGGACGCTTTCGGCGCGGAGAGTTGAACGGGCGCGCCCGCCTGCGTCAGTTCGAGATAATCGAGCAGCGCCCCCGCCGCCGCAACTTCGGCCTTCGAAAAATCGCCGAGGCCTTCCAAATCACCGACCTGAAACCGCTCTGACAGGCGTCGCTCTCCGGCACGACTGTCAAATTTTGTGTCCGGCTGGGGTGTGAGGGCAATACCGTCCACGCTCAAATCCGTCATGAAATCCAGATCGTGATAAAGCGCTTCGGGCAGAACGATTTCGCGCGGGGAGAGCGCCGCGATCTGCGCTGCCAAACCGTCGCGGTCAGAGGCGCAGGTCCGGAATGTTCCATCGGACACATCCGCCCAAGCCAGCGCATGATCTCCCGCGACCGTGCGGACGAGGCTGACGATCAGGTTAGAGCCGCGCGCATCGAGCAGATTATCTTCCGTCAGCGTACCGGGTGTGACGAGGCGGACGACCTCTCGTCGGACCACGGATTTGCTGCCGCGTTTTTTGGCCTCCGCAGGGCTTTCCGTCTGTTCGCACACGGCGACGCGGAAGCCTTTTTTAATCAGGCGCTGGAGATAGACTTCGGATGAATGCACCGGCACGCCGCACATCGGGATGGGTTCGCCGAGGTGTTTCCCGCGTTTCGTCAGCGCAATATCCAACGCCGCCGCCGCGCGAACCGCATCGTCAAAAAACAATTCATAGAAATCACCCATACGGTAGAACAGCAACGCCTCTGGCCCGACATCCTGTTTGATGTCGAGAAACTGCGCCATCATCGGCGTCAGCTTATGAGCTTTATCGGGTTTAGCGGGCGCATTCATAGAGATGTAATCTGGTCCATATTGCATCTGCTCGCAAGCCATGGCTGCGCCTAAACTGTGCTCAGTCGCGGGTCTTTGGTCTACAGGCTTGGCGAGCGGGCTGCTTTGACCTATGGCCGAGAGATGACAGAGACGATCTCCGCCGAAATACCCGAAAAAATGACGACGCGACAGGCGCTGAAACAGGCCCTGACGGACCGACAGGTTCTGGCCATGCTAATTCTCGGTTTTGCGTCCGGCCTGCCCTATGTTGTTGTGGCCGGAACATTGAATGCCTGGTTTTCAACAACAGATGTGAACATGGCCTCTATTGGCCTGTTGAGTTGGGCCCTGCTGGCTTATTCCTTTAAATTTATGTGGGCCGCCGCTTTGCAAGGGCGGAAGACGCCTTTAAACCTGAATATTGGACCCCGCCGTTTCTGGATGTTCGTCTTCCTCGGCATCTCAACTGTCGGCATGGCATTTCTCTCCCTCTCCGACCCGCCAAATGGT
Organism: Litorimonas sp. WD9-15; assembly: GCF_050271975.1. Lineage (NCBI taxonomy): Bacteria > Pseudomonadati > Pseudomonadota > Alphaproteobacteria > Maricaulales > Robiginitomaculaceae > Litorimonas > Litorimonas sp. WD9-15. Next base: position 633,892 of record NZ_CP189850.1, on the reverse strand, counting down.
TTGGGCTGTATTGGGTTACTGGCGCTATTAATTGCTGTGTCTTCGTCCTGTTTCGATATTGTTTTAGCGGCGTGGCGCATTGAGAGTGCGCGAGATGGGATGCATCTGGATATATTATCAACGGTAGAGCAATTCGGCTATCGGATATCTTCTATTGTGGGCGGGATGCTGGCCCTAATCCTCGCGGATTATATCGGCTGGCGGGCGACATTCTTTTCCATTACCACCCTACTTGGCGCGACTGTCATTGGCGTCATGATGGCCAATCCAGCTATCATCAAGAAAACGAATAAAACCGTTGTTTCAAAGCTCAGCGCGAGCCAACGCAATATCGGCACCGTACTAGTCCTTATCGGTTGGGCTTTCGGGTTCTATCTTATTGCGAATTTTGCAGTTGGCGCTCTTACCGATCCGGAAAATCACAGCGCACGAACGTTTACGCGGACGCAAGGTCCGTGGGTTATCATTTCGACGGTGATCTGGTTATTCGTCGTCTCGGCTGTTCTGGTCTGGCAGGATAAAATCCGGCCAGATAGCGCGAAACCTGAGACGATCGAAAAGCCAGGTATTTTGGCCGTGCTCTTCGTCGCCATTGTCGAACCCATGATGGAATTGATCGGGCGTTTGCGTTGGGCCGCCATTCTTGTTCTGGCCGTCGTTCTGACCTACCGCTTTACGGATCTGATCTGGGGCGGTTTTGCTTATCCCTTTTATCTGGGCGAGAACTACGGAGCATTAGGTCACACATTGACGGAAGTGGCCTTTGCATCAAAACTTGTCGGTGTCTTTGCGACGATTGCGGGGATCGCGCTCGGCGGGCTAGCCATGTTGCGCTTTGGCCGAATGCCGGTTTTCTTTGTTGGCGCGGTGATGGCAGCGGCGACCAATCTACTCTTTGCAGATTTGGCACTGGGTGCAACTTATACGGATCCAGTTCTCAGCCTCCTTCAACTCGATCATCTATTCGAAGCGTTTGGTAAAGATATCCGAATGGCGCGTCTGACCTCCGTCATTGCTTTGGAGAATATCGCGGTCGGCGTCGCGAGCGCCGCCTCGATTGCCTATCTGTCATCCATCGCCAGCAAACAATATGCGACCCTGCAATATGCATTATTAGTAAGTTTAGTGTTTTTACTAGGCGTGCTCGGCCGTCCCGCAATTGGCGAGATTATTGAGACACAGGGTTTCGCAACAGCTTTTATTCTCTGCGCCGCATTTGGCGGGCTCGCCAGTGTTCTCGCCGGGATTGAGTGGATCAGGATTGCCCGCCTCGAGAGACAGGCAAAATCAAACCTTAGCTAGCCAGACGTTGTTCGGCCTTTGGGCCCGTCCATTCCGCGACCATTTCGGACAGCTCTTCCGCACTGACGGGTTTGGTCATGAAATCATTCATACCGGAATCGAAACAGGCATTGCGGTCGTCGTCAAACGCATTGGCTGTAAGAGCGATGATCGGCAGATCTTTGCTGACATTTGGGAGCGTCCGGATTTTTCGGGTGGCCTCAAGGCCGTCCATATTCGGCATCCGCATATCCATGAAGATCAGGTCATAGCTGGAGCTTTTCATCGCTTCGACCGCGAGTGCACCATCCTCAACCGTATCGACAGTATGACCTTCCGCTTCGAGAAGTGTGCGCGTCAACAGCGCATTGATGGCGTTATCTTCGGCCAAGAGAATACGAATGGCGCCGCCTGAGCCTTGGGTCGTTATATCGGCAATTTCGGGAACGACTGGGGCGTCAGGGTTTGAAGCGGCGTCTTCCGCGCCAACTGCTTTCGCAATCACGGCATCCCGCCAATTATTGCCCAAGACTGCGGACTCGGCCTCGAGAGGCAGCGCGCGACGTTCAAACTCCCGTGGGGCTTCTTGCGTGAGGGTTTCAGAGGCTGGAGCTGCCTCTAACTCGGGTTCAAACGCTTGATGTGTCTCTGGAACGGATTGCGTCAGGGCGTAATGATCATCCGTTGGAATATCGATTTCAGGCATAGGGATATCTGGAAGGCTAGGAGCCAAGACCTGTTCACTCACGGGCGGTTCAGGGGCTTCTGCGGGGACAGTTGTTGAGGTCGTCGCCAGCGCATATGCGGCGTCTTCGGACTGTGCGGGCTCCGCTTGATAGATTGCTTCTTCCTGCTGAGGCTGTTGTGCAGGCGGCACATGCGCAACTTCGCTCGGGTCTGGGTCCGGTGATTGCGTGAAAATGGTGACATTCCGTGCAAGCGCAAAAGCGTTTCCATCTGCGAGGCTTTGTTCAATCCAATCATAGACCTGTTCGCCGCCGGTTCCGTCCGGCAGGCGTGTTTCAAACCGATATGGGGTGACTTGGCCTTGGGACGCCGGTTGAGGCGCAGGCCAACCGCCGACGGCATGGCCCCGCCAGTCCTCAACGCGACCTCCATAGATCGCCAAAAATGCAGCATTCACAAAAAGAACACGGCCTTCCATATCCCGCTTGATCGCGGGGTCAGGCCAGGGCCAGAATTGTGCAGCAAAAATATCATCCGGTGACATAGGTCATTCCTAATCGCTCGCCCCGACCCACGCCCACCCCACGGGAAGACGCATTTATGGTTAAGGCATTTATAGAATGTGTGAACGCTCAATCTGAAAAAACAGTTACCAGAACGCGTAAAATAGAGAGTTCTTGAACAAATCCGGTAAGGTTTTGTTAGAACTTATAGAGTGGGTTTTGCGGCATTCTTGACGGTTTTTGAGCCATATTTCCACTGACCAACCCTTTGCGAGCCCGTCGGTGCGACAGGGCTTCTGCAATATGAAGACGGTGGACGGCGTCTGATCCAGACAGGTCAGCCAGTGTTCGCGCCACACGCAAGACACGGTGGTAACCGCGCGCGGTCAAACCCAATGTTTCCGCCGCCTGGACGAGAAGTTTTCGCCCATCCTCATCCGGTGTCGCCACTTTTTCCAAGATGTTCTGTGCCAATGCCGCATTTGTAACACCGTCATTCCGATCCATTTGCACGTAGCGGGCCCGGGCCACGCGCGCGGCTATATCTGCCGTCCCCTCTGCTGCAGGCGGTAGGGCAAGGTCGGCCGGGGTCACGGCGGGTACATCAATCTGGATATCAATCCGGTCCATGAAGGGGCCGGAGACGCGGCCCTGATAATCCGCCGCGCATCGCGCACCGCGCCGACAGGCTAAACCATCGGCCCCCGCCGTGCCGCAACGACAGGGGTTCATCGCTGCGATAAGCTGGAACCGCGCGGGATAAGAGACATGCGCATTGACCCGGGCGACTGTGATCTCCCCCGTTTCGAGCGGTTGTCGCAGACTGTCCAGAACCTGTGGTGTAAATTCGGGCAGCTCGTCAAGGAAGAGGACACCGCGATGCGCCAAAGACGCCTCACCAGGTTTGGCTTTCGCACCACCCCCCACCATCGCGGCCATACTCGCAGAATGGTGCGGCGCACGGAAAGGTCTGGCGCGAGACAGCTCGCCCTTACTCAACAGGCCCGCCACAGAATGGACCATGGAGACATCGAGAAGTTCATTGGCTTCCAAAGGTGGCAACAATCCTGGCAGGCGCGCGGCCAACATGGACTTACCCGATCCGGGCGGACCGACCATCAGGAGATTATGTCCACCCGCCGCCGCCACTTCGAGAGCGCGTTTCGCCGTTTCCTGCCCCCGGACATCGCGCATATCGAGACCACTGTCCTCTTCGCGCATTTGCCCGGCTTCGGGACGGGCCAGCACTTGCGTGCCTTTAAAATGGTTGATGAGCTGGACCAGAGTTTGCGGCGCGAGCAGGGGAAGGTCCCCTGCCCACGCCGCCTCCGCCCCATTGGGCTCAGGGCAGATCAGACCGAGACCATGGCTGCTCGCCATGACTGCGGCAGGCAGTGCGCCGGGCACTGCACAAATGGTTCCGTCGAGGGAGAGCTCCCCAATCGCGGTAAAACCTTCAATCGCATCCTCCGGTATCGCGCCCAGCGCGGCGAGCAAACCCAACGCAATCGGCAGGTCATAATGCGCGCCCTCTTTCGGCAAGTCGGCGGGTGCGAGATTGATCGTGATCCGCTTCCCCGGCAGATGCAGGCCCAGCGAGACGAAAGCCGCGCGCACACGGTCCCGCGCCTCGGATACGGATTTATCCGCAAGGCCAACCACATTAAAAATCTGTTTCGCACCGGATACAACTTGCACCTGTACATCCACGCGGCGGGCTTCGGTGCCTTGAAAAGCGACAGTGGTGAGACGGGCGACCATGCGGGACTCTCAGACGGTGTTTAATTCGTCTTTATGCAATCAGATTAATAAGAACAAAGCAAGAACTTTATTTGAGGCCTTATTGAAAAACGTCGCGTGTTTCTTTTTTCGTCGCAGGCTTTTTATAATTTCGCCGTGCAATCCATTGGATGAAGGCCAGTATGGGCAACCCTATAATGAGTGAATACATAGCGCCAATTAACGCAACACTTATACCACCCGCCATTAATTCAGGATCGCCCGTTCCGTATATCATCATCGCCTGAAAGGTTTGAATGAGACCCGGCGCCGAAAGCGAAAGAAAGAGAACGATAGCCGCGAGAAGAAAAGCTATCACCGGTCGTCTTCGCCAAAAAATGACAATCAACGCTGGAAGAATAAAAGCGAAGGGAAGAAATAATAGCGTTAGAATCATAAGGTTTTTTCGAACAGTTTATGGCGCCAACCCAACACATCGTACCGCGCGGTAGCCGTCAATCCCTTTTGGAAAAATCAGCGGCTTACTGCTCGTGCGCAGCGGGTCGCGCATATGATAGCCGCGCTGGTCATGGCGCACAATCATGGCCCAATGCGAGCGGCCATTGGGCAGGTAGAATTGAACCAGCGGATAATCCCCATTGGCCATACATTGATCAATTGTCTCGGCATTGACCTCGTCATAAAATGTCGCGACGGCCCGGCCGTCAGTCACGCGGCGAATGCCGTCCCAGATCAGCCAGCCGCGTTTCGTATAGCTGTCTGTCGCCGTCAGGCGTTTATTTAAATCCTGTGGATTCGTCTTAAAACCGAGATTGGTTAACGCCATCGCCGTGGCCGTCACGAGGCACCCATCACTGCCCATTGTGTCATTGGTGTTGCCCAGACGATCAGATTTCCAACGCGGGTCAATCTGTGAATAGGCAACAGAATCCCGCAGCGCAAAAGTGCCTTTCGGTGCGGGCGTCATCATCTGCTCTGGTTCGACACGGGGAGACCCACCGCAAGCGGACAGGAATAAGGCAATCGAGATTATGGCAAAGGGCCGAAACATGGTTCTGCCCTAACAGCCAGTCCTGACCGCTTGGTTAAGCCGAACTTAAACTTTCCGTTATTTCGGGCTTAACCGCAGGAGTTGTCCGGAATCGGGATCGTCCTCGCCGTCACCGTCCAAGTCGGACGCTTCGATCAGGACCAGCACCGCCCCATCTGACGCCACACGCACGTCCCGCACGCGACCGCCCAGATCGGAGAGCAGGTCTTCTTCACCGACGCTTTTTCCGTTCTCCAAATCGACACGACGGAGGTCACGGCTGGCCAAGCCGCCGACCAGCGCGTCACCGTTCCAATCCGGGAACAGGTCCCCGCGATAGATGGCGAGTCCCGACGGCGCGATGGAAGGTGTCCAGCCGTGAGTCCCATCGATCATCCCTTCAAAAGTTTGAAAAGGGGTGATCTTTGCGCCCTGATAATCCAGGCCTTTTGTGGCGAGGGGCCACCCGTAATTTGCGCCTGCTTCGATCCGGTTTAACTCGTCACCACCGCGCGGGCCGTGTTCATGTTCCCAAAGGACGCCTGTCTCGGGGTCAATGGCCAAGCCCTGCACATTGCGGTGACCCATGGAATAGATTTGCGGCTTGAAGGCGACGCCGTCCTTCTCCTGCCCCTTAAACGGATTGTCCTCCGGCACCCCGCCATCACGGGTCAGGCGGATGAGCTTCCCCAGATGTGTGTCAGCTTTCTGCGCGTCCTCGCGATAGGCGAAGCCGTCCCCGAGAGACAGAACAAGTGTGTCATCGGGAAGAAAAGCTATGCGTCCGCCAAAATGCGACGCCGCCTGTTTCGGCGGGCTGGCACGGAAAATGACAGTCGGGTTTGCCAATGTGGTCGCGTCCAAGCGCGCCCGGACAAGCGCTGTCCCGTTCGCGTCAGAATTGCCATAAGCATAAGAGAGATAAACCTCATGCGTTTCAGGAAAGTCCGGCGCGGGAGCAATATCCAACATCCCACCCTGCCCCGAGACAAAGAGATCTTCGGGCGCGAATGCGGGCCCGCCACTCCACGCCAGAGCTGTTGATGTTCCGTCCACGACGCGCAAAATACCGCCTGCAATTTCCGTGACGAGAAAACCACCACCCGCCTCTTGTGGGATTTCTGCAACAGCCCAAGGGCGCGTCATGCCTTCAGCCAATGTTTCAGCATTAAATTCCGTGGAAGAACGCTCCGTCAATTCAGGCGCGTTTTGTGGTTCCAAACACCCCGACAAAATAAGGGCCGCACTCATCATCATCAATTTACGCATGGGTGTCTCCGGCTTGACCTGCCCGCAGTCTTAGCCATAGCTATTTCGAGCGCAAGGGAGATGACGATGACTGTAACGAAACGCATACTAGAAATTATTCAGGCTTGGCTTGTGAGTCTAATCAAGAATGCCCCTGCGTGGATATTAGCTGTTGTGGTAACGGCCATTCTAGGCGTCATTTTCCAGACGCAGAACGTTATTGCACGGCTGGGTGGGATTGGGGCGGATATCTCTTTCGGAGAACGGTTAGTCATGACGGGATATGATGTCTCCCATCTCGGCACGCTTTATGCTATCTTTATCGCGCTGGCTTTTGTCATCGCTTTTCTGGCAGGTGGGCTCGTTTATCGCTTCGCCAAATTCGGACGCCCCGTTATCTATGCTGTTGCAGGGGCTGCGGCGATCTTCGTTATGCTCTTCGCGATGAAAGCCAATTTCTTCGATATTCATATCATCGCAGGCGCACGGGACATGGCGGGTATTTCCATGCAAATATTGGCGGGCGGGTTAGGTGGTTTTGTCTTTGCGAAACTTAGCGCAAAAACTGAAAAAACCGCGTAAGTTATATTTAAAGAGGTCTACCCAACGGAACGCAGGTAATTTTTTCACACATCAGCGTTTGATCTGCGATTTTGAATGTTGCGCGATGGGCTTCAGCGTCAAATTTTACTGCACGTCCATCGAGTGTTCCCGTTAAAACTTCACCCGCAGCTGTGGAAACAAGCGTCACATCTGCCTCAACACCATCATAGCTGAGAATGCTGGCCTCTTTCGTAAACTGGGTCAAAAGCTCTCTACCATCACACACATATTGTGCACTGGCATGACCATAGGGTGCGTGGTTTGAAGCCCCTTTATGATCCATTTCTTTATGATCCGCTTTTTTGGTCATAACAGGTTCGGCCTTCACCATGGCACCGGCATCCGGGGCCTCGCGTGTAGAGGCAGGGGCCGCACAGGCTGTGAGTACGGCCAATGCAGTACCAACAAAGATCAATTCAAACTTTAGATGCATTTAACCTCACAAACTTTTAAATACCTATCGGAACAAATGATTTGTTAAGTCAAATAACAATCTTAAAAAAGGCCTTAAGTATTCATTGAATCAAAGAAGTCCGCATTAGATTTATTATCTTTCAATTTCGACAGTAAAAACTCAATCGCGTCCATTGTCCCCATCGGGTTGAGGATACGGCGGAGGACGTAGGTTTTTTGTAGTTCATCCGCCGGGACGAGAAGCTCTTCCTTCCGAGTGCCGGATTTTGTGACGTCGATGGCGGGGAAAATACGCTTATCCGCGACTTTTCGGTCGAGCACGATTTCCGAGTTACCCGTGCCTTTGAATTCCTCAAAGATCACTTCATCCATGCGGGAACCCGTATCGATCAGGGCCGTCGCAATAATCGTCAGAGACCCCCCTTCTTCGATATTCCGCGCGGCACCAAAGAACCGTTTCGGACGTTGTAGGGCATTGGCATCCACACCACCGGTCAGGACCTTGCCGGAGCTTGGCACGACCGTGTTATAGGCGCGACCTAAACGTGTGATCGAGTCGAGCAGGATAACGACATCCTTGCCGTTTTCCGTCAGGCGTTTGGCCTTCTGGATGACCATTTCTGCGACTTGAACATGGCGGGTAGGCGGTTCGTCAAATGTAGAGGAAACGACCTCGCCCTTCACACTGCGCTGCATGTCGGTGACTTCTTCGGGACGCTCATCGATTAGCAGGACGAGAACGTAACATTCAGGATGATTGCGTTCGATAGAATGGGCGATATTTTGCAGCAGAACGGTTTTACCCGTACGCGGCGGCGCGACGATCAAGGCGCGTTGCCCCTTACCAATCGGCGAGACAATATCGATGACGCGGCCGGAATTATCTTTCAGCGACGGGTCTTCGATTTCCATTTGGAAGCGCTCATCCGGATAGAGCGGCGTCAGATTATCGAAATGCACTTTGTTGCGGGCATCCGCGACGGAGGAGAAGTTAATAGATGTGACTTCGCTCAGCGCAAAATATTTCTCATTATCTTTGGGGCTGGCAATCTGTCCGCTGACCGTATCGCCGGTGCGCAAACCGAATTTACGAATAAGTTTCGGGTCGACATAAATATCATCGGGACCGGGCAGATAGTTTGCATCGGGCGCGCGCAGGAAACCGAAGCCGTCCTGGAGTTGTTCCAACACACCGGACCCATCAGTACGGACTTCATCTTCAGCGAGATCTTTTAGAACGGCAAAAAAGATGTCCTGCTTGCGCATGGAGGCCGCGTTTTCAATCCCGACTTCTTCAGCAAATTTGATAAGTTCGGCGGGTTTTAATTTTTTGAGATCGTCGAGGGAGATGGTCTCCATCTCGTCGAGGTCTTGTTCAAGTAGGTTTGTCATTTGGGTAATCACTTTGGGAAATGGAGCCGTCCCTGATATATTCCATATCTTGTGAGTGTCGCTTTGGCGTGTCTCATATACAAATTGGGAGGGCGACAGGACCAGAACGGCCTGCTTCGTAGACTCGATATGGTCGAAAGCCTTCACTTCGTCAAGCCTGAAGCTGCCCTGCTATGAAAAGCCCTCCGCGCGAGCTGCTTGACTTGTTGCGATTTAGGGTGCTGTTTCTAACTACAATCAATAATGACGAAAAAATCGCAAAGATTGGGGAGTAAATTATGAAACAGATGCAAGGCTTGGACACTGTTTTTGTCTCAATGGAACGGCCCATCGCGCCGGTCCATATCGGCTCTATTCTCATTTATGATCCCTCCACGGCAGACGGGGGGTTTGTCCGGTTTAAGGATATTCTCTCTTTTATTGAATCGCGCCTCAGCATGTCTGACACGATGCGCCAGAAAATGGTAAAGGTTCCTTTCGGCATTGATTATCCTTATTGGGTGCAGGACAGCGCATTTGATATTGAATATCATATCCGTCATATCGCCCTGCCCAAACCCGGGGATTGGCGTCAGCTCTGTATTCAGGCCGCGCGGATTTTTGCGCGCCCGCTCGACCTCTCACGCCCACCTTGGGAATTCACAGTTGTCGAAGGGTTGGATAATATTGACGGCGTTCCAAAGGGCTCCTACGCGATTATCACGAAAGTCCATCATGCCGCGATTGACGGTGTATCGGGTGTCGATCTGATGAATGTGCTGCACACTTTATCACCCAATGAAGCGCCGCCTGCACAGCTTGATAATTGGCGTCCAGAAGCGGATCCCAGTCAGATTGGTATGTTTGCACGGGGCTATGGGCGGAATCTGATTAACCCGGTCCGCCAAGCCAAAGCCATTCGCCATACTGTGCCGGGCCTGTTCCGCGCGACCAAAGGTCTGATCAAGAAAGAGTTCGATTTCAACGCGCTCATCAAAGCCCCCAAGACACGGTTTAACGGTACGGTCTCCCCGCACCGCATGATTGATGCGCGGAGCTTTCCCATAAAAGATATCAAGCGCATTCGCGCTCTGGCAGAGGGCTCAAAGCTCAATGATGTGATGCTCTCCATCGTTGGCGGGGCCATGCGGAATTATCTCGATCATTATGCTGAAAATCCCGAAAGCTCTGTGACGGCAATGGCCCCGATTTCCGTGCGGGATGAAAAAGAAAAGAACACGATGGGCAATCAGGTCTCGGCCATGTTTGTGCCGCTGGGGTCTCACATCCCGTCCGCGGCAGAACGGATGAAATATGTGACGGAAGAAACCGTCAAAGCCAAAAGCTTCACCCATGCGCTGGGCGCCCGGCAAATGACGGAAATGGCGAAACTCACGCCTGCCCCGGTGATGAATATGGGTGCGAAAATCTTCTCGCAGCTCAAACTCGCCGATCACGTCAAGCCCGTGATCAATACGGTTGTCACCAATGTTCCAGGCCCGCCCGTGCCCATTTATTCGACGGGCGCGCAACTTGTCGGGCTTTACGGCATGCTCTGTCTCGTTGACGGCGTGAAGCTCGGCCATGTCGTGCATAGTTTTGTCAATGACGTGACCCTGACTTTCACCGCCTGTCGCAGCGCGATCCCGGATCCGGATTTCTATTCGCAATGTATTCAAGACAGTTTCGATGCCCATATGGAAGCTGTTAGTGATATTGAAAAGTTGGCCGCCGCGCGTGCGGAAAAGCTGGCGAAAAAAGATGTCAAAAAATCCGCTATCAAAAAGAAAATGACAACGGAAAAAAACGTGCCCGCGCCGAAGACCAAGCCCGCAAACGGATCTGCGAAAACACAGTAAACGCTGTCTTTACATTTTGTCAGGCAAATCAGGGGACGCTACGGCGTTTCAAAGGATAAATTATGGCCATCTCGCTCACCTCTTCTAAAATAGCACCACAAGGCGCAGCACAACTTGGCCTGTCCCGTAAGGGTCCGGCCCTGTTCTGGACGCTCACAGAAGGCGGGCGGGCGTCTGTTGAATTAACAAGCTTTGTCTTCATGCGGCGTCTGTTGCGGCGGTTACCAAAAGGTGACGGACATCCGGTCATCTTTTTCCCCGGCTTCTTTGCGAGTGACCGGTCAACCAAACCCATGCGTAAACTGTTCAGCCGCTTGGGGTATAAAACCTATGGCTGGGGTCTGGGCCGAAACCTTAAATTCAACGACACACGCGAAGCCAAGATGAATGTGTTGCTGGAAAAGGTTTACAAAGAACACGGTCAAAAAGTCTCCCTTGTCGGATGGAGCCTTGGCGGTGTTTTCGTCCGCGAGGTGGCGAAATCCAATCCGGATATGGTCCGCAGTGTCATCTCCCTCGGCAGTCCGATTTCTGGGGAGTTGGATCATTCCAATGCCCGGCGTCTGTATGAAGCCCTGAACGGAAAACCGGACAGCGCGATGAAAACGCGCCTGAGCACGATTGCAACGGCACCACCCGTGCCGACAACCTCTATCTATACAAAGACAGATGGCGTCGTCGCGTGGAAAGGTTCCATCCAACGCCCCGGAAAAACACCCTCTGAAAATATCTGCGTCCCGGCCAGTCATATCGGCCTGGGCGTCAATCCACTCGTCATGTATGCGTTAGCGGACCGCCTTGCCCAGCCGGAAAATGAGTGGACGCCTTTTGAAGCGGAAGGGCTATCGCGCTTCGTTTTTAAATAAACGTAATCTTTCTGACTGCAGCTTTGTCTTGATAAGGCGCCGCATTCGCCCGAATAAAACACATGCGCGGTTTTCTTTTCTCTCTTGCATTTATGGGCCTGTTTCTACTGGCCCTGAACCCGCAATTTGTTGTGAAGATCGAGACTGGTCTTTTCCCTTCACAGACAGACTCAATAGAAACTACGACACAAAAACCTGCGCCGTCGATAGAAACCCGTGTCGACATTCTCCCGGAAAAGCCGGTTATTGAAACCCCTCCACCACCGCCACAAAAGCCTGCCAGTGTCCCAGTGGTTGAAAAACCTGTGACGCCTGACCCTCAATTTATTCCCGTTTCCACACCGAGATTAGACCCTAAGATTATTCCCGCCGTTGAAAAACGAAGCCTGCCAAAGATTCCGCAAACAGACATACCCGACGAGTCTGAACTGCCTGTTCTTCCGAATTTTGATGAGGTTGCAACAGATGATGATTGGATTGGCGAAACACCCTGCGGTATTGAAATATTTGATATTCCAAACAGGCTCGCAAATTTAGGTCCGAGAGAAAGAGGGGAGGTTCAAACCGAACCTCTGATTTCGAGCATGGGATCAAAACTTATAGGTCAACCGAGTTATGTCTTTAAGAGCGAAAATGGCATCACGCTCAGGGTTGTTGAGCCTTTGGTCGAATTTTATAATGTCAGGGGCGAGACTTACCGCGAGGCGCAAGATGATATTTTCTCACGCAAACCTCTGGAAATTATAAGAGCTTCGCGACCCAATAACTCACCGCATATTAAAACAAGCAGCCCCGGTGCGGTCACGCTCGCTGATATTTTATCACCAACCGCCATGTCATATACGCTGTCCGGTTTAGATAATCGGTATGATGTTGTGGTGGATAGAACCCGTGTCACATCAGGGTTTCTCATTACACTTCCACGCTGGGAAAGTTATAAAACGGCCTCCACATCAGACCGCGCGAAATGGGATGACTTGCTCTGTAACGCCGCCCATCATGAACTTGGGCACCTTCGCATTCGCTTGGATATTCTTGCAGAAACCGTGGATGAATATGCCCTTTTCGGCACAGGGTCAGAGGATGAACTCGCAGATAAGATCGGCAACTACAGGGAAGCCGTAGAGGCCAGTATTCAAACCCGCCAAGATGTTTATCACATCTATAATGGTGGAGGACTGCGACGCGGCATGGTTGAATTACCCTATGCCGAGCTGCCTTTTCCCTGGTTGGAAACTCAGAACTAAAACGGTTTTACGATCGCCAGAATAACAATGATGATGGTGATGATCGGTGGTACTTCATTGATCACTCGGAAGAACTTTTCAGACCGTGGACGTCCCCCGTTTAAAAATTCTTTGCGCGTCTTCGCCAAAAAACCATGATAACCGATAAGACCAAAAGCGAGGATAGCCTTTACCCAAATTGAAATGGGTTGCGGATATACAAGAAGCAATGTCAGACCCAATATAAACGCAACAATCATAGCCGGATTCATGATAATTCTTAGGAGTCGAACTTCGGCTTCTTCCATCTGTGTTTCCAACTCCCCCCCAATCTCTGCGGCCGAATGATAAACAAACAGCCGTGGTAGATAGAGCAGTCCCGCCATCCAGAAGATAACAGCTGTGAGATGGATGGCTTTGATCCAGGGATAGAGAATATCGAACATGACAGGTATTTAGACTCTAAAGCGGAATATGGAAAGATCAGGCTTTGATATGTTTATGGACGCGCCGATTATACAGGATCAATCCTGCGCCTAAGAGCAGCATCATCGCGCCATAGAGCAAGACCGTCATAAGGACTGTCCCGCCTAAAACATGACCCGGCGGGAAGAGAGAGGCCGTCAATAATAAACCCAGATTCGTATTCCGCACGGTAATTTCTATCTGAATAGCCGTTCCGTCTTTAGCGGGGAGACGGAGAAGCTTCGGAATGATCACGCTCAAACTCAATAAGGTCAGAGCAAATGCAAGAATGAGCAGAACATTTGTCATGCCAAAAGATTCCAAATCCAAACGGCCTGCACCTGCAGATCCGATAACAATCAGGGCAATGACGAAAATCGAACCGTAAATACCAAATTTGGAAATCATCTCCGCCTGGTTCGGAAGTTTGGCAAATATAACCATGCCGATAAACAAAGGAAGAAGAAGGAAAAGACAAATCTCAAAGGCGATACGTCCGACCGGCATGATAAAATCCGCAGGCATATGTTGTGAAATTAAAAGATTTAAAACAATGGGCGTCGTGACAAGGCAGGCAATCGTCGTGATAGCCGTAATCGCAATGGAGAGAACAATATTCCCCTTTCCCATATAGGTGAAAATATTCGAAACCGTACCGCCCGGTATCGCGGCCAACAAAGCCAACCCGATGAGAAGACCCGCCGTCGCCCCTGAGAATGTGATGAATAAAAAAGCGGCTAATGGGACTAAGACGAATTGTAAACTCAGACCTATGGCAAAGGCGCGGGGCGTTTTGATAATCGCCTTGAAGTCTTTCAAGGTCAGGGTTGCCCCCATGCCCAACATCGCCAGACTCAATTGCGCCGCGGCAAACCAATATTCATGTGTTAAATAAAAACTGAACATAAATATCTTTCAGATCCGCGACATGTTTGGAGATAACGTATTTTAAGACACAGTCTTTTCATTTAATCGGAACAGTGCCGGGATTAGACGTAATTCGGCTCCCGCCCACGAATGTGATCCACGACCGCTTGCACATTCTCAATCTTCACATCCGGCGTGACACCGTGACCAAGATTGAAAATATGTGGGCCCCCTTCAGCATCTCGTAAAACGGCATCGACAGATTTACGCAGAACGGACCCCCCAATGCGCAGCGCCAACGGATCGAGATTACCCTGGAGCGGCATCCCGTCCGGTATGGTCGCCCGGAAATCCGCCATTGGCATTTGTGTGCCTGCCGCAATCGCGGTAATACCCGTCTCATGCGCGTAGCGAATGGCGTTGAGGCCTGATCCGCGCGGGAAGCCCAAGATCGGCACATCGACACCCGCCGCCCGGACACGGGAGATAATATCGCGGGTCGGGTTAATCACGAGACGATCAAACATGTCCGGCGCGAGACCTTCCGCCCAGCTCTCAAAAATCTTGAGCGCGTTGGCACCCGCGCGCGCTTGTCCGATCAAGTAATCAGCAGAACTTTCCACCAGTGCGGCGAGCAGGTCTGCCATGGCCTCCGGATTTTCATAGGCGAAACGTTTTGCGATCTCTTTTGTCGGGGAGCCTTTCCCCTCAATCATATAGGTCGCAACGGTCCACGGACCGCCCGTAAACCCGATGAGAGCTTTATCCGCAGGCAGCCCCGCCCGCACACGCTCAACCGTTTCCCAGACGGAGGAAATACGATCTGCTGCACCACATACTGTCAGTTGACGAATCCCCTCAACATCTATGGGCTCCAGCACAGGACCCGTGCCTTTGATGAACTCGACCTTACGACCTAAGCCAATCGGAATGAGAAGGATGTCGGCAAAGAGAATGGCCGCATCCATATCATAGCGGCGTATGGGCTGAAGGGTAACTTCCGCTGCTTTGTCCGGCGTAAAACAGAAGTCGATGAAATCCTTACAGGTCGCTCGGATCTCAAGATATTCCGGCAAATGCCGTCCAGCCTGACGCATGAACCAGATGGGCGGCGTATCAGCGGTCTTACCGTTTAGAACCTCTATCAGTTTCATCATCTCATCTTTCGCATTTTAAGGCTTTGCTAAGCCTGACTTTAGAGCAGGCCTTAGCGTTTTCCCCGCACATATCCAAGCCATCCCTTTTCTCTCTAAAAAAAAATTAAAAAGAGAAGTTGATGTAGAGCCTGTGAGGATGTGGGCGGATTCACCTTTTGTTAGGAGAGTTTAATATGCACGTCCGGAATCTGGACTGGATTATAATCCTCTTATGGGTAACTCTTATAATTCAAATGTGGGTAGCTGCTCATTTTACATAAAAGCCTATATTCTTTGTTGTATAAATTTGGGGACTAAATTCTGAGTAAGTCTTATACACGCAATTCACAATATTAACGTGAAAGGTGCCTCTCTGTGGATGTGAAGTGTGGGTTTCTTGAATCTACCCCTGTTTTTAAGGGGATAAGGTCCCGCTTCGCTTTGCCTGTGGACAGGGCCGCATAAATTCGCGAAACCCTGTCCAACATGTCGACCCGTAATCCGAACATCGCCATCTACTTTCATGTCCATCTTGTCTCTGACTCGACGGGTGAAACGCTTGTGGCTATGATGAAGGCCTCGACGGCGCAATTTCGCTCTGCCACGGCCTTGGAACACCTTCATGCTTTGGTGAGGTCCGAGGCCCAGATGACCCAGACATTGGAAACCATTGCCGCCAAACCGGGTGTTGTGCTTTATACATTGGTCAATCCAGAACGACGCGCGGCCTTGCAGGCCTTTTGTCGGGAGCGGAATATTCCTGCCATCTCCATTCTCGACCCGACTCTCTCTATGTTAGGGCGCTATCTCGGCGCGGCCATGACAGATGAGGTCGGGGCGCAGCGGAATCTGGATGACGCTTATTACTCTCGGATCGAAGCGTTGGATTACGCGATGGCGCATGATGATGGGCAAGCGGTTAGCGGACTAGCGGATGCTGATATTGTTTTGCTGGGCGTGTCGCGGACCTCGAAAACACCAACCTGTATTTATTTGGCCAATCGAGGGTATA
Source organism: Litorimonas sp. WD9-15 (assembly GCF_050271975.1). Taxonomy (NCBI): domain Bacteria; kingdom Pseudomonadati; phylum Pseudomonadota; class Alphaproteobacteria; order Maricaulales; family Robiginitomaculaceae; genus Litorimonas; species Litorimonas sp. WD9-15. The sequence continues at coordinate 617,584 of NZ_CP189850.1, read as the reverse complement.
AGGCGGGCAATATCCCATTGGTTCCTGGTGCACCGTTGCCAGTAATTTTAGACGGTATGACCAAGCCTTTTATTGTGGGTCTCGTTGCTTCGCCCGACCGCATCGTACAAATTCGTCAGCAACGTCTCATCGGGCTGAAACAGGATACACAGACGGATTATATTGATCAGGACCGCGTGCGGGACGAGATGAAACAGGCGCGCCGTATGTTCACGCGAAAAGGATATCAGGTCATCGATGTGACGCGAAAATCTATTGAGGAAACGGCCGCACAGATTATCAACCTCTATAATAAATCGCGTCCCATCGAAGAACGCCGCAGGGGCTTAAGATTATGAGCAGATTAATTCTTGCCAGCGGCTCGGCCATCCGTCGCCAAATTCTGGACGGCGCTGGATTGGACTATGAGGTCATCGTGCGACCCGTGGATGAAGCTGCAATCAAAGAGGCCATGTTGGCGGAAAACTCCCGTCTCCATGATATCGCTGATGCGCTCGCCGAGGCCAAAGCTTTACGCGTTTCGCGACAGGAACCCGGTCTCGTTATCGGGGCGGACCAGATCATGGTGATGGACGGGACATTATTTGATAAGCCTAAGGACCTCGCAGAAGCCCGCGAACGCCTGCTCTCCATGCGTGGCAAAAAACATGAATTAATTGGTGCCGTTGTCATTTGTGAAAACGGTGTACCTGTCTGGCGACATCTCTGCCGGACAAAGCTCTGGGTGCGGGACTTCTCGGAAGACTTTCTCGATCAATATATAGAATTGGAAGGTGAGGCCCTGACTAAATCCGTTGGCGCTTATCGTTTCGAAGGTCCCGGCGCGCAACTCTTTGAAAAAGTCGAGGGCGGTTTCTTCGCCATTCTCGGCCTCGACCTCCTACCCGTGCTGGACTATCTCCGGACGCGGGGGATGATTACCACGTGAATATTATACCGAAATTGGCGGGTGTTTGCGGATGGCCTATCCACCACTCCCTTTCCCCTGTTTTGCATAATTATTGGCTGAAACAGGCAGGCATTGCAGGGGCCTATATTCCCTTTGCGGTTAGTCCTGAGGATGCGATTGATGCGTTTCGGGCGCTCAAACGGACCTCGATTATGGGTGTGAACGTAACCTTGCCGCTGAAAGGGCAGGCCTTTCAAGCCGGAGACATCGCGACGGATGATGCGCAGAAACTGGGTGTTGCGAATTGTCTCTATAAATCCAAAGGCCAGCTCGTCGCCCATAATACGGATATGGAAGGCTTCGCCGCACCCTTATTAGAGCGTATGGGGGCGAACCAGTTACAAAATGGATCGGCTCTCGTGATCGGCGCGGGCGGCGCGAGCCGGGCCGTTCTCGGGGCGCTACTCTCGCTGGGCGTGCCTGAAATTTGCCTGACAAACCGGACCGATGCGAAAGCCGAGGATCTTGTCAGTCAGGTTGACGTGCCGAGCCTATATGCGGTGCCTTGGGCGCAAAGAGAAATAGCGGTTGCGCGCGCAGATCTCATTATTAATGCGAGTGCGGCAGGCATGGCGGGAAAACGGGCGCTGGATATCTCCCTCGCAGATGCCCGGTCCAATGCCTTAATTTATGATCTCATCTATACGCCCCGCGTCACGCCGCTGATGAAAGAAGCAGAAAGTCGGGGCCTACAAACATTGGGCGGTTTGGAAATGTTGATTGCGCAGGCCCGGCCAAGCTTCCGTCTTTTTTACGGCCAACTTCCCCCGGCTGAGGCAGACCCGACCGAAATTCTGTTTGACGCTTTACGGACTGGAATCCGATGAAAATCATTGGCCTGACAGGGTCCATCGGGATGGGAAAATCCACGACGGCGCAGATGTTTTCTGACCTCGGCTGTCCGGTCTTTGATGCCGATGCCACTGTCCATAAAATGTACGCCAAAGGCGGGCGCGCCGTGCCGTTGATCCGTGCGGTCTTTCCAGACGCTATTGTTGACGGGGCTGTGGATCGGAAAGTTCTGGGCCATCATATGAGGGCCGATTCTCTGAACTTGAAAGTCTTGGAAAGTTTCATCCACCCTTGGGTCGGCGAAGCCCGAACGCTTTTTCTCACGCAAGCGAAACAGAATGGCGTAAAGGCCGTCATCTTTGATGTGCCGCTCTTGTTTGAAACAGGTGGCGATAAAAAAGTCGATGCCACCGTCGTCGTCACTGCGCCTGCAGAGGTCCAACGTGCGCGCGTCATGTCTCGCCCAGGGATGACGAAAGACTTATTCGATATGATCTTGTCCAAACAAATGCCGGACGCCGAAAAACGCCGCCGCGCCGATTATATTATATCCACAGCCGAAGGGTTGGACGCCGCCCGCAAGGCGGTGAAATCTGTGCTAGATGATATCCTATGAGAGAAATAGTCTTCGATACGGAAACGACCGGATTTGATGCCAAGGGCGCGGACCGGATTACGGAAATCGGCTGTATTGAGATTGTCGATCTGCTGCCGACGGGCCGGGAATTTCATACCTATTGTGATCCTCTACGCGAGGTCCCGGACAAAGTTGTCGAGATCACGGGCCTGACGACGGATTTTCTGCGCGGCAAACCGCTTTTCAAGGATTGCGCGCAGGACTTTCTCGACTTTGTCGGGGATGCCACCCTCATCGCGCATAATGCGCAATTCGACATGGGCTTTATCAATGCGGAATTAGATCGTGCGGGTTTCGCACCCCTGCCCCGCACCCGTTTCAAAGATACGCTGGCCATGGCGAATGCTAAATTTCCGGGCTCACCGGCCTCACTCGATGCGCTTTGTAAACGGTTTGATATTTCGCTCTCCGCGCGGGACAAACATGGAGCCATCATCGATTCCCAACTCCTCGCCATGGTCTACCTGGAACTCTCCGGCGGACGCGAAATGCGCCTCGGCCTAACCCCCGAAGCGCAAGTCACACAGAATGAGACGGGGTTCCCCACCGCAAAATCAAGAGACATCCCTCTCATCTCCCGCCCAACGGAAGACGAGCTCGGCGCGCATAAGGATTTCATCGAAGGCCTAAAAGGCGACGCGGTCTGGGCGAAGGTCTGGTCGCGACGTCAGCGGGGATTGGGAAGCGTTTAATTCGTCGCCAAACAAGCCTTATACGCCATCTCATCTGTTAGCCGCATTACAGGATCATATTGTTCCATATAATCCGTGACGACGAGTTTGGCATTATCTAAAATATCGCCAAGATTATCCGCTTCCGAGCGTTTCCAGACGCGGCCAATGACCGTAGAGCCATTAGATAACAAGGGCTTAGCGATTGTATCATCGCCAGCATCATTGCCGAGCCAAACCAAATCCTGTGGGCGGGCGGCGGTAGGCGGTACCGAGAGCAACATGTCCGGCGCGAGTCTTGCGAGCTTCTTCGCTTGACCGTCTGAATAAGCAATCAGGACAACTTGATCGGTCATGCCGGCTGTGCGGATAGCATCTATAACAGGTTCAAATTTTGCCGAGGATTTGAAGTCGATTTCGAGATAAATTTTATTCTTCGCCGTTGTGAGCAAATCATCAAAAAGTGGGGGACGGTCCGTTGTAAGTTCACCTGCGCGGGTTTTGAGCAAGATGTTTTCAAGATCGGCTGCGCTGGACGCGGCGACAGCACCGGATCCCGTGCTCATCTCTTCCCAGACACCGTCATGATAGCTGAACAACACACCGTCTTTTGTACCGGCAATGTCGATTTCCGCGACTTTATATCCATCAGCGATGAGCTTATTCAGGCCTGAAATGGAGTTTTCTGGTACGGCCCAGCTGCGCGATGTGCCACGATGCGCCGCCATGAGTGCCGCGCCCTGCGGAAGGCAATCAAGCGCTTTGCGCAAGGATGGATAAGTTGAGTTAGCCGTGGATGTCGTGATCGGCGGCGCGTCTGATGCAGCACATCCATAAAGGAGCGCGGCGGCCAGTGCAGTTGAGATTGAGGCTTTGAAAATATGTAATGTCGTCATAAGTCGGCCCTATGACAGAACGTGATTTTTTACAAGACGAGACCATCTTTGCCCTGTCCTCCGCGCCGGGACGCGCGGGGGTGAGTGTGTTGCGTTTGTCCGGTCCAGAGTCAGGCGATGTTTTGAAATCTGTGACGCAATCAAAATTGCCGGAGCCCCGTCGCGCAAGTTTGCGAACCGTCTATGATTTGGACGGCGTGATGATTGACCGACCCCTTGTTCTCTGGTTCCCCGCACCAAAAAGTTTCACCGGCGAAGATTGCGCCGAATTCCACGTGCATGGCAGCGTCGCGATTTTGGAAGCCATGGCGCGGTGCCTGACAGAGGCTGGATTGCGACAGGCTAAACCCGGAGAGTTCACGCGGCGTGCGGTTGAGCGTGGAAAGATGGACCTGACGGAAGCGGAGGGCCTCGCGGATTTAATTGATGCCCGGACCCAGGGCCAGCGGATACAAGCGCTCCAAAATATGGAGGGTGCGCTTCGCGAAACTTATGAGGGGTGGCAATCTTTGCTACTTGACGCGCTGGCGCAGATTGAAGGCGAGATTGATTTTGCCGATGAAGCCGATGTGCCGGATGCGTTGTCTCATGCGGCCTACCCATATTTGACGCAGGCGCGTGACGGGATGGCGGCGCTTTTGGCGCAGGGCGATAAGGGCCGGGCGGTTCGGGACGGAATTCAGGTCGCGATTGTTGGCGCACCCAATGCGGGGAAGTCGACATTGCTGAATGGACTCGTTGGACGGGACGTCGCAATTACGTCGCCTCAAGCAGGAACGACGCGTGATATTGTTGAGGCGCAGACCGTCATCGCCGGGCTGCCCGTCACTTTTTCGGACACAGCCGGTTTGCGGGAGACTGTGGATTCCATCGAAGCGGAAGGCGTTCGCCGCGCCCTCGCCCGCGCAGAAGACGCCCATCTTGTCATTTTAGTCGAAAGAGAGGGTCTCGAAACGGCCTCTCACGTCGAGGAAAATATTGTTTTCCGTAACCTTGCAGGGGAGATCGACGGGAGAGTCGAGGAAAATGGCGATATTTCCGGTAATGCATTGAAAAATATAGGGTTAGACGCGCTACTCGGAAAATTGGAATCGCTGATTTTGGAGCGTTATGCGGGACTCGAATCCGCCGCTCTGACCCGTGTGCGGCATGTAAACTGTATAGAGGTGGCGCATTCATCCGTCGAAATGGCGCTGTCCCGCCTCGGCTCTGAGCCCGAATTGTCAAGTGAAGACATCCGTAATGCATTGATATCATTAGAAGAATTGGCGGGTCGATCCGATATGGAACAGGTCTTTGACCGTATTTTCTCCAGCTTTTGTATTGGGAAATAGGGTTTCTTTTGTAAAATTGTTCCACGTGGAACAATTTATGGCGCTGATCTCTTTATAGAATGTTCCACGTGGAACAATTGAGGGTTTCAACAGCAGAGTCCGCTCGACAGAATACCGCCCTGCCCCTATATCGCGGCCATGCAAAAGATGCAGACATATGATGTGATCGTCATCGGTGGCGGACATGCGGGCTGTGAAGCTGCGGCGGCTTCCGCGCGTCTGGGTGCGAATACACTTTTGCTGACCCATAAGATTGAAACAATTGGCGAGATGTCCTGCAATCCGGCGATTGGCGGGCTGGGCAAGGGCCACCTCGTCCGTGAGGTTGATGCTCTGGACGGCGTGATGGGACGTGTTGCGGATGCATCGGGCATTCAATTCCGTCTGCTCAATCGCTCCAAAGGTCCTGCGGTTCGCGGCCCGCGTACGCAATCGGACCGTTATCTCTACCGCACGGAGATGCAGACGCGTTTGGCGGAGCAGGACAATCTGACGATCATCGCGGGGGCTGTCGATGACATTATTGTTCCACGTGGAACACTCACGGGTGTACGGACCGAAGCGGGTGAGGAATTTCAGGCGGGGCAAGTTGTCCTAACGACGGGAACCTTCTTGAAGGGTGTCATTCACGTCGGTGAAACGCGTATCCCTGCGGGACGTTGGGGTGAAGCCCCTGCTCTCGGTCTGTCCGAACGGCTCTATGGTCTTGGTCTGCGCATGGGGCGGTTGAAGACTGGCACCCCCGCCCGCCTCGCGAAAAGCTCTATCAATTGGGACGTTTTGGAGCAACAAGCAGCGGATGAAACGCCCGTGCCATTTTCTTTTCTAAATAAAGAGATCACGGTGCCGCAGATCACCTGCGCGATTACCCATACAAATGAAGAGACACACCGCATTATCGCGGAAAATATAGAAAAATCAGCTGTCTATGGCGGAGGCATTGCGGGGCGCGGCCCACGCTATTGCCCGTCCATCGAAGATAAAGTCGTGCGCTTTGCCGACCGGAACCGTCACCAGGTTTTCCTCGAGCCGGAAGGTCTTTCCGGCAATCCAGATGGTGATACGGTCTATCCCAACGGCATCTCGACCTCCCTGCCCCATGAGGTGCAGGAGGCGTTTATGCGGTCAATTCGCGGTTTGGAAAATGTCGAAATCCAGCGCTACGCCTATGCGATTGAATATGATTATGTCGATCCCCGCGAGCTTCGCGCGACGCTGGAGGTCAAAGCGCAGCGGGGCCTGTTCCTCGCGGGACAGATCAATGGGACGACCGGATATGAAGAAGCGGCCGCGCAGGGTCTCATGGCTGGTGCCAATGCCGCCCTCGCCGCGCAAGGCCGCGAGCCGTTCATTCTTGATCGCAGTCAGGCCTATATCGGTGTGATGATTGATGATCTGATTACAAAAGGTGTGACAGAGCCCTATCGTATGTTCACCTCCCGCGCGGAATACCGCCTTTTGCTGCGGGCGGATAATGCGGATCGTCGTTTGACCGCGATGGGTGTGGAGTTGGGTTTGGTGGGTGAAGCTCGTCGTGAGATTACATCCCGAAAACTGGACAAACTTGATAAAGCTAAGTCTCTCGCACAGATCCTGATCGAATCTCCGTCCGTTTTGGCGAAGTCCGGCATTAAAATTAATCAGGACGGCGTGCGGCGATCTGTGATGGATCTGCTCGCCTACCCCAATATGACCGTTGCAGACTTGTCACCCGTCTGGCCAGAATTGTCTGATCTGGATGCGGAAACCGTGGAGTTTCTAACAACGGAGGCGACCTATGCCGGATATCTGGAGCGTCAGGCCAAAGATATCGCGGCGTTTAAGCGCGATGAAGGCTTGCGCATTCCGGAAGCGTTGGATTACGCCGCGATTGGTGGGTTGTCGAATGAAGTCCGTCAAAAACTGACAGACACGCGACCAGCGACATTGGGGCAGGCGTCGCGGATTGAGGGCGTCACGCCTGGCGCGCTCATGGCGGTTCTCGCTCATATTAAAAAAGCGCAGCGCGCAGCATGAGAGATGTCAGCCTCTGGACGGAATCCGATTTCGCCAATACCACGAATGTTCCACGTGGAACACTTTCGGATTTCGCGACGTGGAACACGCTTCTGCAGAAATGGAATAGCCGCATTAATCTCGTCGCACCGCGGGAAGTCGGTCAGTTCTGGCACCGTCACGCTTATGACAGTTGGCAACTCAACGCATATTTGCCTGACAACTGGACGCGCCTCGTAGATTTCGGCTCCGGCGGTGGGTTCCCGGGATTGTCTCTCGGCATCTACGCGAAACAGCGTGGGGCAGGGGAGGTGCACCTTGTTGAATCTGTGGGGAAAAAGACGAGCTTTCTCAAGACGGTCACGCGAGATCTCTCCCTGCCCATAACTGTTCATTCCGCACGTATTGAGGCGCTCCCGCCTTTGAAAGCCGATGTCCTGACAGCCCGTGCTTTTGCGCCGCTGCCAAAACTCTTCGCCTATGCCGCGCCGCATATCACAGAAGATGCAACACTCCTCCTCCCCAAGGGAGAAACTGCGGATAAGGAAGTGGAAACCGCCCGAGAGCACTGGCAATTCGATCTGGAGCGTTACAAAAGCAAGACAGACCCGGACGCCACCATTTTGCGCGTCACAAACCTCAAAGCCAAATAGAGGACGCCCGTGAATCCTGATCGCATCATCGCTATCGTCAATCAAAAGGGCGGCGTCGGAAAGACGACAACGTCGATTAATCTTGCGGCGGCGCTGGCGGCCAAGGATTTGCGGGTTCTCCTGATTGACATGGACCCGCAGGGGAACGCGTCCACAGGCCTCGGCATTCCACGTGCGCAACGGGAGCGTACCGTATATAATGTCATGACCGAGCGACTGGCCTTGGATGATGCGATTCAACCGACACAGGTTTCGGGCTTGTCCGTCCTTCCCAGCCATGTCGACCTCTCGGCCGCCGAAATGGAAATTGGCCAAGCGGAAGGCCGCACACGGATCCTGCGAGAGGCGGTACAAGTCTCAGAAGCGCAATTTGATTACGTTCTAATCGATTGCCCTCCCTCGCTAAACCTACTGACCATCAATGCACTGGCTGCCGCGCGATCCGTCATCGTTCCGCTGCAATGCGAATTCTTCGCCCTCGAAGGATTGAGCCAGCTATTGCAAACCGTCGAGATGGCGAAGTCTTCTATCAACCCATCGCTCGCCATCGATGGTGTGATGTTGACCATGTATGACCGCCGGAACCGGTTGTCTGCGCAGGTCGCCGAGGATGTCCGCAAGCATCTGGGCCGCGCTGTGTTCGAGACGATCATTCCGCGCAATGTTCGCATCGCAGAAGCACCGAGTTTTGGCCAGCCGGTCATCAGCTATGCGCCGTCTTCCAAGGGTGCAAAAGCATATCTCGCTTTGGCCGATGAATTGATTAAAAAACACAGAAACCGTAAATAAAACAACGGGTTATACTATGTCTGACGAAAAGAAAAAGCCAAATAAGAAAAAAGCCAGCGATCGGGGTCTGGGTCGGGGCCTCTCCGCACTCATGGCGGATATTTCTGTCCCCTCAGACGACGTCGAGACATCCGCAGGGCAACCGCCCTTGGAGACGAAATCCGTCCCAAGCTATGGCATGGCCCTGAGCCATAAAAAGCCGGAGACTGAAAAACGCGCCATTCAATTTATTTCGATCGCGCGACTGACACGTAATCCGGACCAACCTCGCAAACGGTTCGACCAGCGCGAATTGGAAGAGCTGACCGAATCCATTAAGGAGAAAGGCCTCCTCCAACCTATTCTCGTCCGGCCCCTGCCGGAGAGCGAGCGCAGCCGCGTCTCAAAAAAGGCGGATTATCAAATCGTCGCAGGTGAACGCCGCTGGCAGGCTTCGTTAAAAGCGGGGCTCAGCTCCATGCCCGTCCTCATCCGTGAGTTGACGGATCAGGAAGTTCTGGAAATCGGCGTTGTCGAAAATGTTCAACGCGCTGACCTGTCCCCGATTGAAGAAGCCCGCGCCTATAAAGCCCTGATGGAGGACTTTGGCCGGACGCAGGCCGATGTGTCAGATGCTGTCGGGAAATCGCGTCCGCATGTCGCAAACCTCATGAAATTGCTCGACCTGCCTGGGCCTGTTCAAATGCATATTGCGCGTGGGCGGATTTCTCAGGGTCACGCCAAAGCGCTCGCCAATGTGCCCGATGCGGAAGCGCTGGCGACGCGAATTGTTGAGGAAGGTCTGTCCGTTCGGGAAACGGAGAAGATTGCGAAGGCGCTTCGGGATGGTGAACCCGTCTCGCCGCCAAAACCGAAATCTTATAAAGACCCGAATATCATTAAGGTCGAATCCGATTTGACCGATGCGCTCGGCCTCGCGGTTGATCTGCGCGACAAGGGCGGGGCAGGGGAGGTCCGCATTAAATATAAAACGGCGAAACAACTTGAAGCTCTGATGCAGCGTCTCAAGGAATAGGCGAACACTCCACCTTGGCCTTTACCTTCATCCATACGGCGGATTGGCAACTCGGCAAGAGTTTTGGGCAATTCCCTGACGCTCAAGCCGGCCCCCTACGCGAAGCCCGGATAGAGGTCATCAGCCGGATTGCGAAAGCTGCAGCGGAAGAGGGCGCGACACATATTTTTGTTGCGGGCGATGTCTGGGACAGCGCTATCCCCTCCAACACAACCCTCCGCCAACCCCTGACCGTGATGGGCGAAACGCCGGAGGTTATCTGGTGGCTCCTACCCGGCAATCATGACCCCGATGGGGCGGATGGATTGTGGGATCGGGTGGAAGAGATTGCGCCGAAAAATGTCCGTGTCTTTCGGGAGCCCAACCCCGTTGAGATTGAAGCGGGTGTCTCGCTCCTACCTGCGCCATGGCAGCGAATACAACACGGGCAAGACTTGACGGCGTGGATGGACTTGGCAAAAACGCCGCCGGGAAACCTACGCATCGGCCTCGCTCATGGTGCGGTGAAAGGGTTCGGAACTGAGGGGGACACGGACCGCGAAGTCATTCCCCCAACCCGTGCTGAAACAGCTAGGCTCGATTATCTTGCGCTTGGTGATTGGCATGGGCGAAGTGCAATTAATTCCAAAACCCACTACTCTGGAACACCTGAACCTGACCGCCATAAAATGGGCGCTCGTGGACAGGTCTTATTGGTCACGGTGGGGGCTGGGCCGGAACCTCTTATTCGTGAAATTCCTACCGCGAAATATGACTGGCCCGTTCTGTCCCTTAAACTCCAACCGGATGAGATAGGCGCAAGTTTGGAGGTGTTGGAAAACCGTCTGTCAGAGGGTCAACCCTTACGCCGAACACATGTGCGTCTTGACGTTTCCGGTGGCGTCACAGTCGCGGATTGGACTGTTTTCGAAGCGCGCATAAATGCCTTACGCGGTGACTGCGCGTCACTGCAACTCCGTGGAGAAACCGATGTGAACATCGTTGTCGTTCCCGAAGATATTGACGCGCTGGATGCGCAAGGGTCTGTGCGCGATGCGGCGCAGGATTTGCTGAACCGCCGGAATGATGAAGACCTGTCGAAACTAGATCGCGACATTGCGAGCGAGGCGCTGCAAATTCTTCTGCGTTACGGGGCGGAAACGGCATGAGGTTGATCTCTCTGCGCTTTCGACATGTCGGCCCGTTTGGCGAAGATGGGATCGCTTTGGAAGGATTGACCTCCGGCCTCAACGTCATTTGCGAAACGAATGAGTTTGGGAAATCGACGGTCCTGAAAGCGCTCGAGACATTCCTGTTCAAACCGTTTTCCAGTTCCGACAAACAGGTCAAATCCCTCATGACGGGAGGATCAGAGTTTGGACCTGAGGGTGAGATTAAATTCGAAGCGGGTGGAGAAGCCTACGATCTCAAAAAACGGTTTATGAAAGGGAAGCTTTGTGAATTGCGCAGCGGGTCCGGGCAGGTTCTGGCCGTCAACCGCGAAGCGGAAGAACGGCTCGCCCACCTCCTCAGTCCGGAAGGTCATGAAAAAGGTCCGTCCGGATTGCTCTGGGTCCGGCAGGGCGACTCCATGGTAGGCGTTAGCGATGACGGTCAGGTTGCCAGCCGATTGGAGGGCGAACTCACAACCCTCGTCGGCGGGGACCGCGCGCGTGAATATCTGACACGGGTCGAAGCGGATCTGGCCGAAAATATTACGGGCACGGGTCGTGAAAAATCCAACGGGCCGTTGAAACTCGCGCGGGATGCACTGGCGGCAACGCAATCTGCATTGGCTGACGCTAAGGCCAAGCGCGAGACCACATATGAGACCGGATTGAAACTTGCAAAAACCCGCGACGATATCCAGCGCATGGAAGACGGGTTTGATGCAGCGGAGAGCGCGGTTGAAATCAAGGCGACGCGCGATGCGATGACCGCCGCGCAGGCCTTTGAAACCGACCTTCAACGCCTGCAAGCGGAACGCGACCGCGCCGCGCAAATGGCCAGCCGCGCGGGTGAGCAGCAGGCCGCGCATATCGAAGCACTGACGGATTTTATTCGCTGGCAGGCCGAGATCACGGCGCTTGAAACCGCACAGAAGGAACGTGTGAAATTACTCGAACAAAAGACCGAAATGAAAACCGCGCTGCGCTCGGACATCGAGGCGCTGGACACGCAAGCCGCGGAATATGGGCAGGCCCGACAAGCGGCGGAAGAGGCCGCAAATCTGAAACTCCGGCTTGAAACGGCAGGACGGGACACCGCTTATTTGACCGCAGTTGATGAAAACTACCGAAACTTATCCTCCCGTCTTGCAGCGCTCGATATGCAACTAGCCGATATGCCGATAGTCAAACGTGCGGATATTCACCCCCTCGAACGATTGGCGGATGCCTTGCGGCGGGTGGAGGCAGAGATCGCGGCGCTGACGACCCATCTCTATCTCGACCTCGCAAGTTCCGGCGCGGGGAAAATTACGCTAGACGGAAAAGCCCTGACCTCGGGCCCGATAGAACTCTCCGGCTCCCAGACTTTGGATATTGAAGGCATAGGACGATTGCGCGGCGATAATAACCGGCTGCAAGTTCTGGAGCGCGAGTTGAAAGAGGCGGATAAAGCCTTCGCCGCACAGCTGGATGTGCTGGGAGTGGCGGATGTCGCAACGGCGCGGCAGGTTGCGGATGAACGCCATGATCTGGAAACGGAACGCCAACGCATCACGGCGGATATGACATCGTTGGCACCGCAGGGCGAAGCGGCCATGCGGACGGAATTGGAAACCGCACGCCGCCTCGCAGAAGACCTGTCCGAAAAACTGGCGGATATTGATTTGGTTGAGGCTCGGCCAGCAGACGGCGAGGATGACATCAGGCGGGAACTAACATCCGCGCGGGGACGGTTGGATGCGTTGAATGGCGAGATTGCGGAACTGCGTGAAACGCAGGCGGCGGCCAAGGCGAAATTGGACGGGCTGCGAAATAATCTCACCGCCCTTCGACTGTCTGACACCGAAGCTGAGCGAACTACGCAAGCGGATGAATTTGCGGCGGCGGTCCTGAAGACCGCATCTGAGGCCCGACTGGCGGAAAAAGCAGTGGCGGCGGCGCAGTCCAATGCGCCGACACAATCGCTCACCCTATTGCAAAGCCGATTGACCCGCCTGGAACAAATCGCGGCGCAAACCCAATCAAACCTACAGGATTTGCAACGCCGAGAAGCCAGCCTGCGGGCCAATCGGGATGCCGCTTTTGAGGGCCAAGACGCAGATGCAAAAGTCGAGGCGCTGGTGGCAAAACTGGAACTGGAGCAGGCGGAGCTTGATCGGTTGGAGCGCCGCGTCGCCGCGCAAACGCTCTTGAGGGATACGTTACTTGCGTCTCAGTCTAAACTCCGCGAAGCTTATACTGAACCTGTGCGCGCGGAACTTGCGCCCCTTCTCGCCATGGTCCTGCCCGGCACTGAGGCAAATTTGAATGAGAGTCTCGGCGCGGATACGGTCAGTCGCGGGGGTCGTATTGAAGATATTGGACAGCTCTCAGGCGGGACGCGGGAACAGATTGCGATCCTAACGCGGCTGGCTTTTGCGCGACTGTTAAAACGCGGCGGGGCAGATGCCCCTGTTATTTTGGACGACGCGCTGGTCTATGCAGATGATCGACGTCGGGATGATATGTTTGATGTGCTCAATCATGTCAGTTCAGGAGAGAACGGCTTGCAATTAATTTATCTGTCCTGTCATCAGGGCGCAACGCAGCGACTTGGCGGCCACCGCATCACACCTGAAAATTGGCCGAAAGACTAATCCTCTTTCTTCATCGTGACGACGCGTTGCGGGAATGGAATTTCGATATCCGCTTTGCCAAGCGCTTCGAAAATCTCAATCCGAAGTTCCGACGCGCGGTTGAACCAATTATTGCCGGGTAACCAGACACGGCAATTATAGTTCACGGAACTATCGCCGAAGCTCATAACGAAAGCTTCCGGCGGCGTCGGGGCATTGTCTGAAATCCTGTCCTTTGCTGAGGACAGTGTTTCCAGCATAACCGACTGCGCTTGACGCAAATCCGTGTCATAACTCACGCCAATATCAAGGCGGAATTGACGCATATCATGACGCGCGTAATTCTGGATGCGACCATCCCAAACTTTTGCGTTCGGGATATATTGGAACAGCCCGTCTGCCGTTTTTAATGTCGTAGAAAATAAACCAATTTCCGAAATCGTCCCTGAACCGTTCGGGAGATCCACAAACTCGCCGACTTTAATGGGGCGGAGGAAAAGTAACACGATGCCCGATGCGATATTGGATAATGTGTCTTTCAGCGAGAGACCAATGGCCAGGCCCGCTGCGCCGAATACGGCGATAAGCGAGGAGGCCGGGACCCCAACTTTTATCAGGACAGCATAGATTGTCATCGCGATAATGACGTAGAAAATTGCAGAGGCGATAACGGGCTTTAACGTTGCGTCCAGATGGGAGCCGCCAATTTTCGAGCGGCGGATACGTTTCTGCACCCAACGTCCGACCATTATGCCGACAATAAAAATCAGGATCGCGGAGAGGATATTGCCGGAAATTCCGAGTACGAAAGGGAACTTTTCCTCCAAGAGCGTCCAATATTCCATCATCTTATCCATCACTTATCTCCTCTTTGCGGCATAGCCAGAGAGCGCGAGTAACAGACGCGAGACAATGGAATCAACAGGTGCGCCCGCTGTTTTCGCAGCGCGTTCGGCTTGCTGACATTCGAACAGGGACCGCCGCAACATGCGCAATCCCCAAATATCGAGTTGCCGTGAAAATACCCGTTCCTGCATGGCGAAAACGGGCGGGCGAAGGGCGCGCATAGCTTGCCCTTTGGGCTGTCCCGCGTCCATCAGGATTGAGGCTTCGGTCAGGCGCATGAGCTGTCTTTGTAAACCGAAGAGAATGCCGATGGGGCTGACTTTGCCCGCAACAGCGCGACGGAAATTGGCATCCATGGCGTCCACATCGCCGGTCAGGGCGTCGGTCACAATGGAGTCGATAGAGGCGGATTGCCCACCTGCGGCAACGGCTTGAATATCCGTCAGCGTGACAACTTCACCCTCGGATTTTCCGTAGCCCTTATATAGAGCCATCTTCTCGATCTCGCCCGTCGCGAGGGCGTGGTCACCCTCCAGTAGGGGCAACCAGTTTTCCAGCGCCTCGGGCGTGATATCGATAGAATGGGCTTTCAAGCTATCTTTAATTTGATCGCGGAGGTCATTGGCATTGGCGGCATAGCACCCAATAGCTGCGAAGTGTTTCGACGCTTCGACAGCCTTACGAATGGCGGAACGAGTCGTCATGTCGCCTGCCTCGATAATGAGTTTTGCTTCCGCGCGGTCAGGCTCGGTGTCGAAACTTTTAATTAATTTAGAAATGGCTGCGGCCTGCCGTTCATGGTCCAACCGTAATCGCACGAGCCGTCCCCCACCCAGCAAACTCATCGCGCTCATCTCATCAGAGAGTTTCGCAGGATCCCCCGTCAGGTCATCCGCCGTAATTAGCGTCGCACCAAAGGTCGGGTCCGCATCCGGCACCATGACGGTCGCGAGGGCTTGGGCGCGGGATTTCACGCGGCCCCGGTCCGGGCCAAATAATAAGACACCGATCACATCTGGCGGCGGAGATTGGAGGAAGCGCGCCTGTCTGGCACCCGTAATTTTCATAGCGCGAAAATCACCCGTCCTGATTGGCGAAGAACCGGGCCAGATCGCGGATTACTTTATCTGCCGTTTCTCTAGAGGCTTGTTCAATACCAACATTATCTGCCGTAATCACACCATAAGGCCCTATCGGGGCACCAAATGTCGAAATCGAGGACACATCACCACGCGCGACTTGGTCGCCCGACTTTGCATCATAGAGGCGGTATTTGGCTTTCACCGTAATATCATAGCGGGAGGCGACATCTTGGTCCGTAATACCCAGGCGCCGGCGACTGTAATCAGGTTCAATCTCCAGACGATATCTCGGGGCGACGCCGCCATCCCCCATCCGGTCACGCAAGCGTTGGGTCAGTAGGAAACCGGCCTGATTATCCGCTACATTATCACCCTTCTCAACCTGCACATTGATGTCTTGCAGCAGAGAGCCATTCGCCGTGCTTTGATGAACGGGCGTGAAGCCACAACCGGAGAGAACGAGACCTGATGATGTCAGGGCGAGGGATATGAAAAGAGCGCGGATCATGATGCTACTATATTCACGATACGCCCGGGGACAATGATGACTTTTCTTACCGTGCCGTCACCTATTGCGCGTTGCACGCCTTCATCGGCCATGGCGAGTTTTTCGATCTCGTCTTTGGGCAGGTCTTTGGCGATGTTCAATTCACCGCGACGTTTGCCGTTGACCTGCAGGGGCAGGGTGATCGTGTCGTCGATCAACATTTTCGGATCAACCTCCGGCCAAGGCGCGTGATAGACGAGGCCTTCACCACCCAGCTTGGCCCAACATTCTTCGGCCAAATGCGGCATGAAGGGTGCGATCGCGCGAATGAGAATCCCGAGGGCCTCACTGCGGGCGGCATCCTGTCCCTTATATTTATTCAACGCATTGGTCAGTTCATAGATCTGCGCGACGGATGTATTGAAGCGGAACGCCTCAATCCCGGCCGTAATATTTTCCATGGCGCGATGGGCGAGTTTGCGGAGCTCCAGCGCGTCGCCTTTTGCATCTGTCGCGACAGAGAGCGGGCCGTCCGTGGCCGTCGTCGCTGAGACAACATTCCAGACTTTCTTGGAAAACCGCCACGCGCCGATCACGCCAGATTCCGTCCATTCCACATCACGTTCCGGCGGAGAGTCTGAGAGAACAAACCACCGCGCGACATCCGCGCCATAACCTTTAATGATTTCATCCGGGTCGACGACGTTCTTTTTGGACTTGGACATCTTGATGACGTCGCCTTTGGTGACAATGGATTTCGTCCCAATGCGCAGCAATTGATTGCCGTCCTCAATGACGTCTTCCGGCAAAACATAGTCACCATCTTCATCTGTATAGACCGCATGGGTCACCATGCCCTGCGTGAATAATCCCGCAAAGGGCTCGCCGCTTGGCAAGTCCAGCAACCCGCAATCGCGCAGGCCCCGTGTGAAGAAGCGGGCATAGAGCAGGTGGAGGACAGCATGTTCAACCCCGCCAACATATTGATCGACGGGCAACCATTTCGAGGCAGCTTCCCAATCCAGATTCCCGTCTTGGTCGAGTGAACCACCGAACGCGGCGAAATACCACGAACTGTCCGCGAATGTGTCCAGCGTATCCGTTTCCCGTTCCGCGGCCTCACCGCATTTCGGGCAAGTGACGCCTTCCGTCTTCCACGTCGGATGACGGTCAAGCGGATTACCAGGTTTATCGAAATTAATATCGTAAGGCAGTTCAACAGGCAGTTGGTCTTCCGGAACAGGCTGAGAGCCGCAGGACTCGCATTTAATAACGGGAATCGGGCAACCCCAATAGCGCTGCCGCGAAACACCCCAATCGCGGAGACGGTATTGCGTCACGCCTTCGCCGAGGCCCATCTCAGAGATTTTGTGAATTGCGGTTTTAATGCCTTTGGATTTGTTCAATCCGTTCAGGAAGCTGGAGTTAAATAATTTACCTTCGCCGGTATAGGCCTCCGTACCAACGTCATAGGTGGCGGCGTCTTCACCCTCAGGCAAAACAACAGGCGTCACAGGCAAACCATATTTCCGCGCAAAATCCAAATCGCGCTGGTCATGCGCCGGACAACCAAAGACTGCGCCCGTGCCATATCCCATCAAAACGAAATTCGCGATCCAGACGGGGAGGGTGATTGACTCGTCGAACGGGTGTTGGACCAGTAAGCCCGTGTCGAAACCTAATTTAGGCGCTTGGGCGATGGCTTCCTCAGATGTACCGATTTTTTGACATTCCAAAATAAAGTCTTCGACTCTTGCGGTTGTCTCGAACATGTTTTTGGCAATTGGGTGATCGGGTGAGATAGCGACAAAGCTAGCCCCGAACAAAGTATCAGGCCGTGTCGTGAAAACCTCTATTCCGTCAGGATGATTATTTAATGCTGTAGTGAAGTCGTCATGCCAATCTAATTCAAGGCTTGTATAAACATCGCCCGACAATGGGTAATTCTCTACTAATGGACGCTTTTCTCCATTAGGAACTGCCCACTCAAATCGCATCTGCAAGCCCTCAGATTTCCCAATCCAATTCGCTTGCATCGTCCGAACCTTCTCCGGCCAGCGGTCCAGCCCGTCCAACCCTTCCAGTAATTCTTCCGCGTAATTTGTGATTTTGAAAAACCACTGATCCATGTCGCGCTGTTCGACGGTTGCGCCGCTGCGCCAGCCTTTGCCGTCAATGACTTGCTCATTCGCGAGGACGGTATTATCGACCGGGTCCCAATTCACTTTGGCGGTCTTGCGATATACCAGATCATTTTCCCAGAACTTCAGGAATATTTGCTGCTGCGTTTTGTAGTAGGCGACATCGGATGTTGCGAATTCGCGGGACCAATCCAGCGCAAAGCCGAGGCGCTGCATCGGGGCGCGCATTTCGTCAATATTATTATAGGTCCAATCTTTCGGATGACCGTCTGTTGCTATCGCTGCATTTTCCGCGGGCATGCCGAAACTGTCCCAGCCCATGGGATGCAGCACTTCAAACCCTTGCGCCTTTTTATAACGCGCGACGACATCACCCATCGCGTAATTGCGGACATGGCCCATATGGATTCGACCCGACGGATAGGGGAACATTTCCAGCGCGTAGAATTTCGGTTTGTCCGAGCTATCCTCCGCGCGGTAAATATCGGCCTCGGCCCAGACCTGCTGCCAGCGGGGTTCAACCTCGGCCGCATTATATTTCGTGGATTCGCTCATGGTCGCGTACTCAGGTGTGGGTCAAAATCAAAGCAGACCTATAGCAGACGGGACAGACGCGGCTAGGGGGATTTATCGTCTCTTAAACCCGTCTCAGGACTGAGGTATCTGCATCCAACAGTCCTGCGCCGATCCCGCGTAAGATTGCCGAGGGACGGTCGGAGACACCCATCTTTTTCAGGATGGCGCGTATGGTGCGTTGGACGGATTCGACTTGCGCGCCAACCACCCCGCAAATAATTTCGTCACTCATGCCGATGGCCATGCTCTTCAGCACATTGAGTTCGCGCTCATCCAGCTGGAAATCCTGTGGCAGGTTCAGCAGGACCAGTTCGCACCAACGCAGGTGAAAACATTCCAGCACCCAATGCAGGCGATTTGTCGTCAGGGGGTCCCAGTCCTCCAAAGACTGGTTTTTACGCCCAATCCCGACGTAACCATATCGCCCGCTCGGCCCAAAGGTCGGGAACCCTAAACCATCGCCCCGCAGCCATTGGTGCAGGTCTTCAAGATATTGGGTCTGTTCCGGTGTCAGGGGAACCAGCTTTTCGATCTGGCTCCACCGCACAGGACGGACGCGATAGGAGAAAATCTGTGTGATCGGGTCAATCTTGTGCAGCGACTCCCGCTCATACCGCGCAACCCAACCCTCCGGAAATCCATAGACGTTGATGGAAACATTTTGGTCATCCGGTGAAAAATCAGGCGCATGGTGGTGATAGGAGAGCAGGTCCGCGCCGAGCGTTTTTGCGTATTCGACAAGTTCGTCCCAGAGCGCGTCATGTGTTTCGGCATTGAAGAAGGCTTCATGCGCATCATGCGCGGCCTGTTCTCGCGCGGCCGAATCCCGAATTAGAGGCGAAACCGTGTTTTCGTCCGCCCCGTTCAATGTCTACTGACTGTCTTGGGTCGCGATATAGAGCTGACGGGCGCGAGTCAGGATGGCGTTTTCGATCTGACGCGCGGTGTCGGCATCGACATTGGCATCTTCCCACCCATTCACCGTGCGGTTTTGTTTAAAGATCGTCGCCTTTAACGCATCCGCGCGCAGGTTCGTATCTAGGATATAGACATTGGCCTTGAACCGCTCATTCGGGACCTGCGCATTGGCGTACCAATCCGTCACGATCACGCCGCCAAAAGGGTCGACCTGTTCCAGTGGCATAAAGTTCAACGTCTCCAGCGAAGCCCGCCAGAGGTAAGAGTTCACACCCATATTCGGCGCCGCGATCTGTGCTGCGTTTGACGATTTGGAATTGGACCCACATCCCGCAAGCAGGCCGGCCGCCAATACAGCACCGAGGAGAGGTTTAAGTGTCGAAGTGAGTCTCATGTGAAATGATCCGCAAATTAGAATATCGAAACGGCTTATAGGGGGGCTTATGCCCCGCGCAAAGCGTTCGTTTCATAAATTGTCGGTCACAATTGCGGGTTTTAGGAGCTTTGGCCGCATATGGTAAAGACGTGTTAACCCTTTTTTAGGGCGGCGCAGGGCAAATGGTTAACGTAACTTCAACGCTTTCCTGCCGGGCCCGTCTACATGTCACGATTTCTAGCTTCCGCCGCCCCGCTCGCCGTCATCGCCCTTGGCGGTATTGGCTTGGCCTCGGCGCAGTCCAGCTCGCCCTTTGCCAGCAAAAAACCGCGTCAGGCGTGGGAGCAGCCCGCTGCGCCTGCACCCACACCGCAACCCGCGCCGGTTCAGACATATCAGGCGCCTGCCTACACCCCGCCCGCCTATGATGCGCCAATCCAGACAGCCCCGCCTCAAACACGCGCCACAAAGCCCGCATATCAACCCAGCTATGAGGGCGGGCGCTCCACACCGCCCACGGAAACGCCGAATTATGGCCGACCCACTGCCGCGCCCGCGCCGCAATATTCGGCCTCACCAACGGCACCGTCCAGCCGTGCCTATCCGCAGACCCGCCCGTCCGGACAAGCCGCGCCGTCACAATACGGAACGCCGCAGCTGCAGCAATATGGGCAGCCTTACGCACAGCAACCGAATTACGGTCAAACCCCGCAATACGGACAACAATATGCACAAACGTCCTATCCACCACAGGGGGGACAGCCTTTTCCAGCCCCGCAACAGCCGCAAACTTGGAAACAGAAACTCGGACTGGATAAAATTGCGACTTTCTTCTCGGGCGGGTTACGCTCCGGCGCGGCGCTGTCCTACCGCGATGTTCCGCCCAATCAGGTCGGCGCGGAAGATGGCTATAGCGAAGATTTCATCATCGATGCAGATGTCGAGTTCGAAGCCAGCGCGATTACGCAGGGCGGCTTGGAATATGGTGTGAACCTTGGCGCCCGCGCGCAATATGACCCCTATCGCCGCGGCTTTGGCGGACGTATCCCAACCTGCACGCCGGGCATAGCCGGGTGTAATGCCTCGGGCGGCAGCACATTGCGTGGGCACACCTCGCAATTCTACCAATTCGGGGAAGACACGGCGAAGGACGCGCAATTCGCGGTCGAGAGCGCACATCTCTTCCTGCGTTCCGCCTATGGTGATGTGACGGTCGGGCGGGATGACGGGGCGGCCTTCCTGTTCAGCCTCGGCGCACCGACCCTGCTCGCAGTCAATGCCTCCAACTCGCCCGTCGATTATACGGGCCTCGACAGTGTGAAGACCGTCAATGATGCGTCGGGTTTCTCGGAAAAAATCACCTATACCTCGCCCCGCCTTCTGGGTGACCAAATTGGTGTCGGGGTACAATTCGGTGTGTCCTATGCGCTGGATGCGGAGGCTTGCGGTGTTGATTTCTGCACGGACCGGGATGTCGCGCGCGTCATCGCGCCGGAATTGGAAGACGTGTTTGAAGCGGGCCTCGCGCTTGACCGCACATTTGCGAACGGCCTCTCGGTCGAAGGCACGCTGACCTATGCCACGGCGACTGAAAAATCAGGGTTCGCCGGATTGGATGATCTGGAAAGCTATGGTGCAGGACTTGAATTTGAATATGCCGATTGGACGCTGGGCGGCTCCTATCTGCAATCGAATAACGGGCTGCTCGACGGCGATTACAGCGCCTATGATATCGGCGTCACGTGGAAGCCCAGCGCGCTCGGCTTCAGCCTCGCCTATGGCCACGCCGAAGACGACAATGTCGGCCTGACCTCGGACCAAGGCACATTCGGCGTCACATACGACTTCGACCGCTTCACCCTCGGCACAGGCGTCCAATATGTCGACCGCACAGTGACGGGATTAATCCCGCAGGGGGGCGGCGTGTTTAATGCAGGTGAGTTGGACCAAAAAGGCACGAGTGTGTTTGTTGAGGCGGCGGTGAAGTTTTAGGTTTTTCCGTACTTTTTAACGGAAAACTACTTCATATTCAGATGCGCTAATGTGGTGGTATTCAGGGCCTTATCTTTGATAAACTATTTGTATTTAAGATCCTTAGCAGTGAAAAAATTTAAGGTAAAACTTGTTGGCCTGACTTTGTCGGCTTTAACGTCAGTTACAACGAATTCATGCGCACAAACACTTATAACGCCAGAAGCTGAGTTTATACCTCCGGGCTATGATTGCGAAGCGCAACACGGAATGGCATCGGCGATGTTCAGCCTTAATCTTGAAGGCGAGTTGTTAGGGGCTAATTTTGCCCTTAGTACCGATTTTCCTGAGTTCGGCTTAGATGGTTTTGCTATAGGTGGCAGCTTTAATGAAAGTTTCATAAGAGACAAAAAGTCTGGATTTGGAAGCATTTCAATTCGGCCCTCAGTAAATACATGGTCCGATTGGGATCGAAATCTCTCATTGGAGGTTTGGAAAGAAGGCGAAAGCGGACGCATAAGAGTAGAAAAGACACCCATTCAAAACTTTGTTGGATATATGGCGTTTTTCAGAAGTTGGGAAGAGTTACGGCAAATCACATCAAATATTGAAAGTTTAACCTTCGAACTCAAAAGTGCTGATGGAAGTTTAGTTTTCAAAGATAATTTTAATACATCTGACTTTGTTGCTATTAACAAAGATTTGCTAGCTGTTGCGAATATGGCGAACAGTAAGATAGATGCTTTTAAAACTGAATGCACTTATCATGAAAGACAGCAACTAGATGTTATTACGGTCAACTGAAGTGGTGGGTTGAAAAAATTTACTTTTAAACACCAATCACCGCCGCCACATCTGGTTTACGCTTAAATTTCATCGCAATATAAGGACAGCCGGCGATGACTTTGTAACCCTTCTCCATCGCGTCCGCTGCCATGACGTCAAAGAGTTTTCCGGCGATGCCTTGGCCTTCCAAAGGTTTGGGGACAAAAGTGTGGTTGGCGTTGAAGATGCCGTCTTTCACTTTGGCCATCGTCAATTCCGCCTCTCCATGGTCGGTGTCGATCACAAAGCGGTGGTCGTCATTCATATCTTCGCGGCGAATATCCATCTTGAGTCCTTCTATTGCGGCGAGGCCAGTTACGCCCGAACGGGTGAGATTTAAAGCGGTTGCGGCGTTTACACCGCCTAGCGCATAGAGCGGAACGGGCAGGCGGGTGACCCTGTCTTTTAAGGCTTCAACCCCAATTGCTTCTCCGGCGCTCTTACTCAGGCTGGGGAAAACTGCACTAATAAAAAGCGCGTCGAGACTGTCGAGCGGCGCGGCGTAATGGCCTGATTTTAATCCCGCCATGGTGATGATCCAATCGGGCCGCCTTGCGCGCCATTTAATGGGGTCAATTAATTCCGGGTCGCGGGAAAAATGAACGCCGTCCGCGTCGACGTCTTCCGCGAGTTCGGGATCGCTTCCGATGAGGAATTGTTGATCCCGTTGCTTGGTCACATTGCGTAAAGTTCGCGCCGCCTCAGGCTGGCCAAAATGCCGATAGATAATCGCGGCCCCGCGCGGCAACCGTTTTGCAATCGCCACAGGGTCCGGCACCCGCGTCGGGTCCGTCATAAAGACGAGCGGCGAGAGGCGGCAGTCTGGACCCGCTGCGCGTAATTCCGTCGCGATGCGTCCCAGCACACTTCCCTTTTTCGTCAGTTCAGAATAGGAGGCGCTCATGTCAAAAATTTCCGATCAGCATAAAGATGTCCTAGCCAATCTCGCAGAGGCTTCCAAGCGCGCAGGCCGGATGGATGTGCCGGACCTCGTCGCCGTCTCCAAGGTCCAGCCGGATGAACGGATCGTGGCCATGATTGAGACAGGCCAGCGAATCTACGGCGAAAACCGTGTACAGGAAGCGCAGCAGAGATGGGGCGAAACATTTGCTGCGCATCGCAAAGATATCGAACTCCGCCTGATCGGACCGCTGCAATCGAATAAGAGTGATGATGCCGTCGCGCTCTTCGATGTGATTGAGACGGTGGACCGTGTGAAATTGCTGAAGACTCTGACGAAAGCCGCCGAAGCCCACGGCTCCATGCCGCGTCTTTATGTGCAAGTGAACACGGGCGAGGAGCCGCAAAAATCAGGCGTGTTGCCGAGCGAGCTTCCCACCTTTCTCAAAGCCATGCGCGAGGATTACGCGTTGCAGCCAGAAGGCCTGATGTGTATCCCCCCGCTGAAAGAAGCGGCCAGCCCGCATTTCTGGCTGCTCTCCAAACTCGCCGAACAAAACGGCGTCGAAAAACTCTCCATGGGGATGAGCGGTGATTATGACATGGCGACGGAAATGGGCGCGACGAGTGTGCGTGTTGGCTCGGCCCTGTTCGGTGAGCGGGATTACGGTTAGAACCGACGCGAGGCTTTCACGCCGAGTGAATTCACGCCGTCATTTTGACCATCGCCGATTAACGTGCCATTGGATAAATGCTCCACAAAGACTTCGGCGGCCCAATCCTCATTGACCCGTACGCCCAGTGTCACTTGTTCGCGAAACAGGAGGCGGGACCCGAACTCGATTTCGGTTCTCAAGCGTCGGAAAAATTCTGATATACTTTCATCTGTCTCGGGGCCGCTAAATTTAACATCGGTTTCGCCGTCATGGATCACGCCGCCAAAGGCAAAATCGGCGTAAAGCCTATCTCCCAGACTTTGCCGCCACATCAATCCACCGCCCGCAAATGAGGTCTTCCCGCCAAGGTTCAATGTGCCGTTGACATAGGGCTGCGGTGACAGGGCCCATTTCAGGACCTCCGGTTCCTCAAATATAATTTCGGTATTCACCCCAACAGAATTTTCATCCGCAAATTTGAGAGATCCCGGCAGATTTAGCGTGCGCTCGTCAAATTCGGTTAGGCCCGCCCTGACCTCCGCGACTTGGGCCGATGCCGTTTGGACATGTGTGAGTGCTGCGCAAAGTGCTGCGCCAATAAATAATTTGAAAGCCATAAACCCCTCCAAGGATGGGGTGTGCTACGGACCTGAAG
The DNA here is from genome assembly GCF_050271975.1 of Litorimonas sp. WD9-15. Taxonomy (NCBI): domain Bacteria; kingdom Pseudomonadati; phylum Pseudomonadota; class Alphaproteobacteria; order Maricaulales; family Robiginitomaculaceae; genus Litorimonas; species Litorimonas sp. WD9-15. Next base: position 592,657 of record NZ_CP189850.1, on the reverse strand, counting down.
ATGACAACAGCCTGTCCGACGTCTTACACTATTGAGAGATATGGACTGTCTGATCCATATGTAATTCAGGCAGCAACTTCACCATCTCCTCCGGGGCGAGCGCGATGCACCCTAACGTCTTCCGGTCATCGGGTTGGGCGATGTGGATGAAGACGGCGCTGCCCAGACCCGCGACGGGTGGGCTGTCATTATGGCTCATGACAAGGAGGATGTCATAAGCCCCGTCTTCCCGCCAGAGCGCTTCATGGCTGGCGGGGTAGGGCCGGCGGATGAAGCGGTTATAGGCGGGGTCGGTCTGGGCGTCGCACCACCCGTCATCTTGGCGTAAAGGCCGGAACGTCAGAGGCGATTTCGGTTTGGGCAAGCGGTCCGCGCGGTAGAGCCCGAACCGCAGGCGGTAATGCCCCAGCGGTGTTTTCGCATCGCCCTCACGCCCCGCCGCGCCGTCTATAAAACCGGATTTCCCAATCCGACATGGGAGATGGAGCGGGCCACACCGTAATAAACCCGCGTCACACGCAATTTTTATCGCTTCACTCATGGTCGGGTCGCATTTTTGTGATGCATTCTCATCAATCCGTCATTAGCTTGTGAGCGAGCACATCTCTATGTGCGCCCAAACGCATTGAAGGAATATTATCATGGCTGTCAAGAAACGGGTTCTCCTGGTCGATGACGACAATACACTCCGCGAAGAATTGGTCGCGCAATTCGCGATGTATGACGAGTTCGAAACGCATGATGTCTCGACGGGGACCGAAGGATTGGAAGCGGCCAAGTCCCAGACATTCGATATGATTATCCTCGATGTCGACATGCCTGATATGCAAGGCACAGAGGTCGCCAAACTGATCCGCGCGGCGGGCGTGGCGACACCGATTGTCATGCTGACGGGCAATACGGGCGATGCGGATCAAATCCTCGGTCTCGACTCCGGTGCTAATGATTATGTGACCAAGCCCTTTCGCTTTGGCGTCCTGCTGGCCCGCTTGCGCGCCCATCTGCGGTCCTTTGAACAATCTGAAGATGCCGTGTTTCAGGTCGGACCTTACAGCTTCAAACCCGCCGCGAAGAAACTCACCCCACCGGAAGACCCCGCCGGTCGTCCCGTGCGCGATATCCGCCTAACGGAAAAAGAAACGAATATTCTGAAATATCTCTACCGCGCAGGCGGCAAAGCCGTGAAACGCGAAGAACTTCTCGAAGAAGTCTGGGGTTATAATTCCGGCGTCACAACACACACGCTGGAAACCCATGTTTATCGCCTGCGTCAGAAGATCGAACCACAAAAGGGCGAGGCGATATTATTATTGACGCAACCCGGTGGATATTCTCTAGCCCTGGGGTGAGCTCAAAACTTCGAGATATTGACGCGGTCACCCGCAACCAATTTGAATCTGATATTTTAACGGGTGGAGAGCCGGTCGTCTTGCGAGGCCTCGTCTCGGACTGGCCGGGTATCGTCTCGGACGCCTCAACGCTTTTCGCTGCATTAAAGTCTTACGATAACGGTATGCCCCAAGGTACATTGCTGGGCGGCTCCGGCGTGAAAGGGCAATTTAACTACGCGCCAAATTTACGCGGTCAGAACTACACGCAAGTCAGCGAGACGGTCAGTGTGGCGTTAGACCGATTGCTCTCAAGCGATCATCCGGATGGTGCCTATATTCAATCCATCCCGCTGGATAAACATATGCCGCGTTTTGTGGCGGACCATCCGATGCCGCTCCTGCCCGAGTCCGTGACGCCGCGTGCCTGGATTGGCACGCCCACCACGGTGCAAACGCATTTCGATCAATCCCACAATATTGCCTGTGTCCTGCTGGGTGAGCGGGTCGTGACACTCTTCCCGCCAGATCAATTGCCGGGCCTCTATCCCGGTCCGCTGGAAACCGCGCCGGGTGGAGCTGTCGTCAGTTTGACGGATTTAGACGCGCCTGATTTTGAAAAACATCCAAAGTTTGAAGAGGCGTTAAAGCATAAACAGACCGTCACTCTACAGGCAGGCGACGCCCTCTACATTCCCTATGGCTGGTGGCATCATATTCGCGCCACGGCACCGCTCAATATGCTCGTCAATTATTGGTTCATGCCGCTGACCCCACGTCTGGAAACGCCATATGCGGCGATGGCGCTGGCCATGCTCTGTTTTGACCGGATGGACGATAAGGCCCGCGCCGTCTGGTCCGGCTTGTTCGACCATTTCGTCTTCCGAAAAAACGGAGACCCCATGGGTCACGTCAATGATGACGTCAGGGGGTTCCTCGGCGGTAATCCCGAAGGACAAGAGGGGAATGCAATTTTCGAAATCCTCGGAAGCCTCGCCCCGCTCGTGGGGTTGAAGCTTCCACCGATCAAAAAATAGTCGCGGCGGGTGGAAGGCATGATCTGGGCCATCTGTATTTATGTCGTCTTGGTGACCGGCCTCTTGCTGTCGGAACTCTTGAGCAATTTACGGGCGCAAAGAATTTTCAAACCTTTGGCGGCCTTGGGTTTTATCGGTCTGGCTCTGTACGCGGGCGCATTGGACACACTCTATGGACAGATCATATTGTCGGGTCTTGTGGTTTGTGCCTTCGGCGATGTCTTGCTTTTATCTCGCAAATCGAGCCAATTATTTTTGGCTGGTATGGGGGCATTCGCGCTGGGGCATTTTGCCTATCTAACCGCCTTTATGACACAACAAACGGGTGTCTATTCGACAGTTTATTTGGTGGTCTCTATGATTGGGATTGGCGGAGCTGTGGGGTTTTATGCTTGGCTAAAACCGAAACTTCCACGCGGCATGGCCATACCTGTCGGCATTTATACAGGCATTATCATCCTTATGGTCATAAGATCATTCGGTCTGCCCATGAATGGGCCTATGATTTTTGCCCCGATTGCCGCGGTTCTGTTCGCAGTTTCAGATATGTTCGTCGCAAGAGACAGGTTTGTTACGCCGAGCCCGAAAAACGCATGGGCTATCACCCCGTTATATTTCGGGGCGCAAGCGTTGTTTGCGTTAAGCACTCAAATCTAAAATCTGCGTCATAGGAACATGGTCGGATGGCTTTTCGGCCCAAGTCCGGCAGGGCACGTGGATCTCGTGACCGTTCGGCCCCATCGCTTCGACACAGGGTTTCAGCGCGGGGCTGACCCAGATATGGTCGAGCCGTCGTCCCTTATTTGATTTCATCACATCGCGCGCCCGGTAGGACCACCAACTATAAAGTTTCTCCGCATCATCCGCGAAGAGGCGGGAGGTGTCAGTGAAGTCATGCGTTTTGCGCAGTGTTTCCAATATACCAACTTCCAGCGGCGTATGGCTGACAACTTTCAGGAGTTGTTTATGGCTCCAGACATCATTTTCATGCGGGGCAATATTGAAATCTCCGACGAGGATTTGTTGGGCGTCGCCCTGTGCAAACCGTTCCGTGAAATAGGTCCGCATATTCTCCAAAAAGTCGAGCTTATGCGCGAATTTATCATTCACTTTCGGGTCGGCGACATCGCCGCCGGCCGGAATGTAAAAATTATGAAATTCGAAATCGTGATCGCCTGCAATGACTTTGGTGGAAACATGCCGCGCATGATCCAGCGGGCAGAAACTGGTGGGCAAGCGCTCTATCGGCAATTTTGAAACTGTCGCCGCGCCGTGATAACCCTTCTGGCCTTTTACCTCGATAAACTCATATCCGATCTCGCGAAAAGGCTCATAGGGAAACTGTTCCTCCACACATTTAATTTCCTGCAGGCCGAGTACATCCGGCTGTTCCTGTTCGAGGAAACGAATGACCTGATCAATCCGCAGACGGACCGAGTTAATATTCCACGTGGCGACTTTGACTTTCATCCGCGCTCTGTAAGGGACAGCGCACAGGATGTCACCCGCTTCTATCGACGACGATCCCGACGATCACTGTCCTCGCGTAGGATAAACAGGCGTGGGTCGAGACGGCCATTATATTGCAGGTTCGAGAGGATGACGCGCGTGTTTCCACCAAAGGCATCAGAGATTATCCATTCGCGAAGGGCAAGGGTTTCTGCGTCAAAGACGAGGGTGATCGCACCGTCCAGCTCGCCTGACCCATCACGGGCTGTGACACGCCAGATGCCGTCGAATTTTTGCAGGGCAACGATTTCCGTATCTTCGGCCAGATTGACGTTTTCTTTCAGAAAATAATTGAGCGGTGTAGCAGAGAGCGGGATGCGGTCAAAGGTTTCCAATTGGCGGTCATTCTGCACCATCGTCACACCGTCAGAGACGATGAGTAGCGGGTTCGGGTCTGCATATTCAAACCGGACTTTACCGGGACGTTGCAGCCAGATTTGACCATTGGACGAACTGCCATCCGGTGCGATCTGTGTAAAATTACCCTGAAATGTCGTCGTCGCATTTAAGGACGCATCAATCCGCGCCAAGTCTGCCAATACTGTCGTCGGCGACGTAAAAGGCGCAACCGCTTGCGGCGCAGCGGTTAGCGGCTGCCCCGTTTGTGCGGAGGCCGTCGCGAAAAGCGCGGATGTCGCCAAGAGGGCGGGGAGTAGAATATGTTTCATCATGGGAACGGCCATAGCGGAATTTGCTTTAACCGCATCTGAACATAACGCTCAGATTAATTACAAAGCGGTCATCTGCGTCCCGTTTTCTATCCATGTGCCGCGATATCGTGAATCTTTGTTTCCGGCCGTGCGCCGTAATGCTGAATGACTTCGGCGGCGGCGAGGCTGCCGAGATAGCCTGCATCCGGCCAATCCAGCCCCATGGCGCGTCCGGCCAAAACACCTGCCGCATATTGATCGCCCGCGCCCGTTGTGTCGACGATTTTTGAAATCGGCGCGGCGGGGACGTGATAGCGGCGCTCTGATGTTTGAATGATGGAGCCTTTATCCCCGCGCGTGACACATACAACCGGGCGCATGCCGGCCAGCGCGTCAAGGGCTGTGTCCAAACGGTCTGTTTCAAACAGGGCGAGTAACTCTTCCTCATTCGCAAAGAGGAGGTCTGTTTGATGTTCCGCCAATTGACGGAAACCTGCGCGGTGGCGTCCGACGCAAAAACTGTCTGAGAGGGTCAGCGCAACTTGTCCGCCCGTCGCCTGAGCGATCTCTGCGGCTTTGACATAGGCGGCTTTTTGCGCGTCTGAGTCAAAGAGATAACCTTCGAGATAAATCATCTCAGCCCGTGCAATCTCTTCGCGGCGGATATCATCCACGCCGAAATCTGTATTCGCGCCGAGGAACGTGTTCATCGTCCGCTGCCCATCCGATGTGACCGCGATCATAGAGCGGGCCGAGGCTGTGCCGGACGACGTTGGTGTTGTGTTAAACCAGACACCCGCGTCACGATAACCCGCCGCCAAACGCTCGCCCACACCGTCGCGCCCAATCTTCCCGATATAGCCGGAGTGCACGCCGAGTTCCGCAATGCCAACAACCGTATTGGCCGCGGACCCACCCGCAATTTCCATCAGGTCAGAGGAGGCTTTCAACGCTGTGTTCAACATCAGCGCGCGCGGCTCATCAATCAGGTTCATGGACCCGGGCGCCATCTCATGTTCCGTCAGGAATTCATCTGGGACGGGCGCAATAATATCCATGATGGCATTCCCAATGCCGAGAATGTCGATGTCTTTAGTCATAATGGTAGGCCGTTCGTCTATTCGTTTGCGTCCGCGCCTCTAACGCAATATCTGGATCAACACTATGAAGAAAATCGCTCTCCTTATTTCTGATAACCTCCTGCCCGATTTTGAAAATGGGCGTGAGGACCGATTTGAACTGCTCGAAGAAGTTGGGAAGCTCAAACCCGCTCTCGCCGCGCAAGGCATGGAACTTGTTGAGGTGCGGTGGCGTGAGATTGCGGATAGGGCGGCAGAATTCGCAGCCATCCTTCCGCTCATGGTCTGGGATTATTTCGAAGGGAATGAAGACGCCTTTCTTTCTGCGATTGCAAAAGCGGAAGCTGTCACACCTGTCTTTAATAGCTTCGACACATTGAAATGGAATTCCGACAAATCCTATCTGGATGAGTTGGAAGCGCGCGGCGCCCCCGTCATCCGAACGACTGCTGTAGAGCGCGTGACAAAGACGAACGTGGCTCGCGCGTTCGAGGAATTGGACACCAATACGCTCGTGATTAAACCGACGGTCGGCGGCGGGGCGTGGCGGCAAGTGCTCTATAAACAAGGTGATCCGTTTCCTGACGCATCGGAATTGCCGCCAGAAGCGGCGCTCCTCCAAGCCTTCCTGCCGAGTGTGAAGGAGGAGGGTGAATATTCCTTCCTCTATTTCGGTGGACGGTTCAGCCATGCGGTTCGCAAGACGCCGAAAGCGGGCGATTACCGGATCCAATCGATCTATGGCGGGCTTGAGCAAACCTATGTTCCAACAGGAGCGGAGCGTGAAACCGCGCGGGCCGTGCTCGACACATTGGATGAGTTGCCGCTCTATGCGCGAGTGGATTTGCTGCGCGGGCGTGACGGTCAATTGAAACTGATCGAGTTGGAAATGATCGAGCCCTATCTCTACCTTCCCCATGCAAAAGGTGAGGGCGGGGAGAATGAGGGCGCACAGAAATTTGCGGCGGCGCTGAAAGCCCGTTTGGACAAGCCCTGACTGGACAGGCCCAACTGTTCGCGTCTACTCTAACGGCCATGCGCGCAACTCTGAAACATGTTTCCACCGATACTCCGGTCTCTGAGATCATGGAGATTATTAATAGCGATGGCGGTGTAATTATTGACGCCATTCTAAGCCCCGAGGAGGTGCAGGTTTTCGCGGATGAACTCGCGCCGCTTCTTGACAAGGCGGCTGCTGGACAAGACAGCTTTTCCGGCTTTTCGACGACCCGTGTCGGGGCGCTAATCGCGCGGTCCTCCATCTGCCGCAAGATAGCGACCAACACACAACTCCTCGAGATTGCCGATGCTATGCTCGGCCCGTTCTCTCCGACCGTGCAGCTCTCCCTGACACAGGCCGTCAATATTGCGCAGGGTGAGGGTGCGCAGATCTTGCATCGCGACCGTGGGCTCTGGGGCGGACACATTCCCCGGCGGATTGAAACACAGCTCGGTACGATGATCGCCGTGACAGATTTCACCCATGAAAATGGCGCCACCCGCGTCGTCCTTGGCAGCGCAACATGGGACGCCAAACGTCAGCCCGAGCCGCATGAAATCGCGAGTGCCGAGATGAAGGCGGGCTCCATCCTCGTCTATAACGGCACGGTCATTCATGGCGGCGGGCCGAACGCGACTAATATTCCGCGCCTCGGCGTGCTGCTCCATTATACGCTCGGTTGGTTGCGCCAGCAGGAAAACATGTACCTCTCCTGCCCGCCCGAGATCGCCAAAACTTTCACCCCCAAACTCCGGCGCTTGCTGGGCTATACTCAAGGCTCGCCTGTCATGGGGTTTTATTCCGACCCTTATAATAGCGGTACGGAAACGGCCTCACCTGAAACCCTCTTTGGCGACGTGGTGAGTGCGGTGGGTCAACGCGCGAGCGGCGAAGACGTGGTTAGTCGGACGACTGGGAAGAAAACTTAATCGTCGCCAACCCAACACCGATCAGCACGACGGCGCAAGATAGGGCGAAAGACAGCGTCACAGGCTCCAAGATAAATATCGCGCCGCCAACAGCTGCAATGACGGGGACAGACAATTGTGAGACCGATGCCGTTGTCACGCTTAAATCCCGCAACACATGATACCACAAGGCATAGCCTAAACCCGATGTCACGGTGCCGGATAAGATCGCGAGACCAATACCCGAAATTCCGGGCGCGGCTTCAGGCGAAATAAATAAAATGAGCGGCGTCATGATAATTAATAAAATTCCCGCCCGTGCAAAATTCCCCGCCGTCCGCGCGACCGGATCGCCAGCCCCTTTACCCAAAACGGAATAGAGTCCCCAACCAAACCCTGATGCGGCCATTAACAGCGCGCCGATAGGCGAGGGCGCATTCAGTCCGGGCGAGAGAAGGTAAATCAATCCCCCAAAAGCCAGCGCGAGCCCAATCCATTGCACGGCCCGCATCCGCTCTCCGCGTTGAAAGGCGACCGCCAGCATTGTCAATTGAACGCTCGCAAATAAGAGTAAGGCCCCTGTTCCCGTGTCGAGCAAGAGATAGGCAAAGGAGAAGAAGACGCCGTAAGCACAAAGCGCGAGAGCGGCCATCCATCGTCCCGCCACCCACCCGGCTTTCGGGCGCGCGAGCAAAAGCAAAATCATCGCGCCGGACACAAAGCGCAGCAGTGAAAATGTCCAAGGCCCAATGTCACCCCCACTCAACGCCAAACGCGCAATCACGGAGTTTCCCGCAAAGGCGATCAGGACGAAGAGGCTGAAAAAGGCGAGGCGCATAGGGGGAGGTAACATGTTTGACGGGAAAAGAGACGTCACAATTTTGATAGAAAGCGATAGAGTTGACGCCACCCTCCTATGTCACCCCGACACCAATGGATGCGGGGTCTGTCGTTTATAAACGCAGGCTTAAGGGTACAGCCGACAGGTCCCGCATCTCCACTGCGTTACGTGCGGGATGACAGGCGGTGGGAACCGCAGGTTTTGTAAACCTCGCCGCCTTCTAGCGCCTGTATCTTTTAGTGTGCCCGTTTATTTTAGTTAAAAAAACGGGATGTCCGCGTGGGTATTCAGGGTTCTGGTCGCAAACCAGGGTTAAAGCTAAGTTTTCGAACCCCAACGGGCCCACGCGGCGGCGCCTTTTCGCACTAACGGCCGAACCATTCAGTCGGGGAACGATCAGCTCTCGTTAGGCCACCCAAGCAACCGGGACATTACGCCCTTCGCTCCAATGACAAGCACCGCTTCTTTCCGATTAAGCCAATGTGCACCTGACCGCCCTGTGAAAGAAGACAGGCTAAAGATTACACAACTCTCAGGGGGTGTGGACGCAGTTTTTGAAATAAATCTCAATCCTCGTCTTCTCCGTTCACCCCAGCGAAAGCTGGGGTCCAGAGCGTCAATCAGATATCGGTGCTCAACTCACTGAAATCACAACCAACTCTGGATTCCAGCTTTCGCTGGAATGGACGGAAATTGAGAAGAGAAATTTCTTGCCAATCCACGCTTTCAAAAACGGCATAACCGAGGATTAAGTTTAAAGTGTTGCAAAATTATAAGAAATACACTTTGAAGGTGTGTGTCTTTAGAGGGAAATCATGGCGGAACCAATCAATCAAGGCTTTAAGCCAACTCTGTTTCCAATGATGTCTTCAGGAGAAGACCAAGCAACTTCAATATTCTTTGGGATGATGTGTCTTGTCTTACCACTGCGTGACACATTGTTGAGAACCATATCTCGTTCCGCATACAAATCGGGTAATGACTTTTCTGCATTTCTTCATCCGTCATTCGGCGGAAAGTATTCGAAGAAAGACGTTCCAGATGGCGTCATACATTTGGAGCAAAAAGAGAATTGGAGCGCATTGGTCGAAGTTAAAATAAAAAAACAAGATCTTTCAAATATACAACTCGACAACTATTTGCAGCGTGTGAAAGAGTCCAACATGGACGCCTTGATCACAATATCTAATGAACTGTGCGCGAAACCTGACCGGCCTCCATTACGGCTGAAGAGCTCTAATAAAAACTTTCGTAAGATTCCTCATTACCATTGGTCTTGGCAATTTATACGGTTTCAAGTGAAAAAGCTTTTAAACAGTGATGATGGCTTAACAGAAATTGAACGGGAGCTACTAAGCCAGTTTTTAAATTTCCTCGAGCATCCAAAATCGGGTGTAGCCGGCTTTACGTCAATGCCAAAGGATTGGAAAAAGCTGGTGGATAAGTTGCGGGAAGGCGGAAAGCCTGACCAAGACATGTTAGAAGATTCTGTAAGTGGCTGGTTTCAAGAAACAGCAGAGTTGGCCCTCATTCTTTCTGGCGAACTCGGCGTTGAAGTGGAAGAAATGGCTATCCTCGACTCTGTCGAGCGAAGACGCGAAGATGCAGTCAATCGTTTGGCAGAGACAGGCGATCTTGTAGCAGACTTTAGAATTGAAAGCTGCAAATCACCTTTAAATGTAAAATTAGATGTCGATCGTCGGTGTGTTCAATTTTCGGTAACGCATGATGTACCAACATCAGCAAAAACACCATTTGTTCAGGTTCAGCATTTTTTGAGAAGATTTCACCAAGAAGATGAACGGGACCAATGGGGTGCACATGAGGATGTTAGAGTATTTTGTCGCTGGCCCCGTGCGAAAGACAAAACGGATATGACGCTGTTTGATGCGATACAGCACTCAATAGATGATGAGATGAAGAACTCCCCCTTAATACGTCAAGACAAAGATAAAATCATGGATATAGATCTGTGTTATACGCCTTCGAAAGTGTCATCAAAGATTTCAAGCCGAAACCAAGTTATCACGCTCTTGGAAGAAGAAGCCGTATTTTTTGCTAGAAATTATCTCCCCACCTAAGGCGCATGGGTCTTCTTCGTAAACCTGCAAATATCTTGAATACCGCAGGCATAACATTCCGGGGTTCTGGCTTTACAGACATATCGTCCGTGGAGCAGGACCCAGTGATGGCCGCCCTTTAAATATTCTTCCGGTGTGACGCGGAGGAGATTTAATTCGACCTCCAGCGGGTCTTTGCCGGGGGCCATGCCTGTGCGGTTGGAGACGCGGAATATATGCGTGTCGACCGCCATTGTGTGTTGGCCGAAGACTTCATTCAGGACCACATTAGCCGTCTTGCGCCCGACCCCGGGGAGGCGGATTAACTCTTCGCGCGTCTGCGGGACTTCACTGTTGAAATCATCAATCAGCATTTGCGAGAGCTTGATGACGTTCTTCGCCTTGTTTCGGTAAAGGCCGATGGTTTTGATATAATCGCGGACTGTGTCTTCGCCCAGTGCGACCATTTTCTCGGGCGTATCCGCGATGAGGAACAGGTCTTTTGTCGCCTTATTCACGCCGATATCTGTGGCTTGTGCGGAGAGGGCTACCGCGACGACGAGCGTGTAGGGATTAACGTAATCCAGCTCTGTCTCCGGCGCGGGGCGCTCTAGCGACAGGCGGCGGTAAATCTCCGCGATCTGCGCCCGATTGAGTTTCGGGCGCGGCAGGTTCTTATAAAGTTTTTCTTTTGTCGCCATCTATTTGGAAATATTCGCCAGCATGTCTTTCATCATCTTATCCGCGAGGGAGGAAGACGGCTCCGCAATTAATTCATCATCCCCGTCAAAGGCGACACTCGCATTGCCGACGCCGACCTGGAACGGACTCACATGGCAACCGACGCGCATCAGGATGTAATTCACCTGTCGCATACACATGATGCCGCTCATCGGGCCGGGCGTGCAGGACGCAATGCCCCAGTAATTTTCCTTGAAATGTGTCGTGTCATGGGTCGATGTCCAATCAATCGCGTTTTTCAAGAGTGGCGGCAGGCCGCCATTATATTCAGGGCTGATAACGACAACACCGTCACAGACTGCGAGGTCTTTGCAGAGCGTTTTCACGGCTTCCGGCATGTCGAGATCGCCATTGTAAAGCGGCAGGTCATATTTGCCGAGATCGGCCACAAAGCATTCCGCGCCGGCCTTTTCAAACCGGCTGATCAGGGCCCGTTGCAGACGTTGATTGATAGAGCCTTCGCGGATGGATCCACAAAGAAAGGCAATTTTTGGAGCGGTCATATCTCGGCTTTCAAAGTCAGGCTGAATATCTCGGCCTCTCTTGTGGGACAGGCCTAATGGGGTAGATACGGCTTTGCAACGGTTAGGGGGCAAAGTCAGGCCATACAGGACTGTGACTTGTAATCTTCGCTCCTAATCGTAATATTATAACTATGAAAAGTTTTGACGGTATTTCCTTTTGGTGGGCGCTTATTGGCGGCGCTGTGCTCGCGCTGATATTGGGTGTGAGAAGCTGGTTGTCTTACCGCCAAGTCCGGGCGGATGCTAAAGACGATTATAGCTATAAGACGCAGCACGGTATGATACCGGTCGGGCTGAGCCAAACGGAGTATGAGGCGATTTACGAACGCGTGCATGCGCCGCGCGCGCAGTTGCATATGTTTATCGGCCTTGTCGCCATTCTCATCGCGACACCGATTGCGATGCTGATTTTAGAACAGGGCCTGAACCTGATTTATAACTTGTCGGGACAGAGCCGCGTGATTGAGCCGGGCTTTCTGGTCTGGCAGTTTTTTATTTTTTTCGGCTTGCTCTTCACCTGGGTTGGCATCGCCTATCTCGTGGCGCGTCGCTACCACAGCCAAACACCGGGCAGCCTGCAATTCGAGATCGACCAACATCTCTATGCCGGAACGGATTATGGTGAGCGCTTCTAGCTCTTCGTGTCTATGGCCAGCCAGCGCGGGTGATCCTGTAGCCTGTCATAGGCGGGGTCCTGTTCCAAAACGCGCAGGATATGCGGTCCGGTGAGGCCGACGAGTTTTTCAATAAAATCAAAAGCGCGCTCTGTTTCGCCAATCCGGATCAGCGCAATCGCGATATCCGCATAGGCGGAAATGCCCGCAATCGCATCCTCGCTCGCGCGGTCGCCATAGCTCTCCGCCAAGGTCAGAACCTGCTCCCGCTCATCCAACCAAGCGGCCACGAGAATGAAGCGCGAATAGGCGGGGTTCTCCCAATTCACCTCCGGGTCGTAATAGGCGCGGAGCGAGGCTTTTAATTGCGCAATATCTTCCGCGGGCCTTTCCAAAATACCGGAAACATTTAATTCTGCGAGTATCCTGTCCCGGGTCGTTGCCGCTGTGGGGACGGGCCATGACTCCAGGGCCGCCCGGACAGTGTTCGGGTCACGCGTCGCGAGGGCATAATTGACCATGTCATAGGGCAGAAATTCTGCGAGCGGCTGAAAGCGCAGCCAGGCCTGTTCACTCCGCCCGCCAAATTGCGCAATGGCGGCGCCAAAGGCCGCGCCTTGCAAACTGTCAGGATCCATCGCGCGGGCTTTATCCATCAGGTTTTCAGCCTGGCTGTCCTGTCCCATCAACGCATAGGTCAGGGCCAGTTCCGGCACGAGATAATAGGAGAGCGGGTCAAGACGCCGGGCCTTTTCCAATCCATTGGCGGCCGTTTCAAAATCGCCCAGACTGCGCGTGATAAAAGCTTTCCCGGCCAGCGCGTCGACATTTCCGGGCGCAACCGTGAGGGCCCTATCAAACGCGGCATCGGCCGCCCGCAAATCACCTTCGCCCCAATATTTATAAAAGGCATCCCAGATGAGTGTATCCGGTAAGTTCGCCCCAAATATTTTTGCGCGGTCAAGGGCCGCCTGCGCAGCTTCGCGTTCAACAGGTTGCCGCCCGTGCAGACGATAGAGCGCGAGACGGGCTTTCGCCTTCCCGGCCCAGCTTTCCGCATATGTGGGGTCCAGTGCGAGGGCCTTCTCGTAAAGCCGTATAGCGGCGCGGAGATCATCTTCTTTCTGTTCGCCTGGCTGGTTGAGAAGTTGGGCCTGAATATAAAGCTCATAGGCGTCGACATTTTCTGTTGGACGCGCCGCTCGTTCGCCCTCCAGCAAGACACCTTCCAATGATCCCGCAATAACGCGCGTAATCTCGGCCTGAATATCGAATATATTTTCCGCGCTCAGGGGGCGGTCATAACTTTCTGCCCAAATCTGACGATCATTTCCGCCGTCAATTAATTGCACGGAGATACGAACGCGCTCACCGGACCGCTGAACGGCCCCTTCGAGGACGGTACCGACGCCCAGCTCTGTCGCAATATCGGGAACGCGTTTATCCGTGTCGCGATACCCCATGACGGATGTCCGGGAAATCACGTCCAATCCCGTAACGCGGGACAGCGCGGTCAGGAGTTCATCATGAATGCCGTCCGCAAAGAACGCATCAGAAACAGCTTCGCTTCTATTTTCAAACGGTAACACGGCGAGGGATTTGCCGCTTGTCGTCACCACGAGTGTGGGGGCAGCGCGGTCCGGTTTTACGCGATCAAAAATAAGGATGCCCGCGACCAGCAACAGTCCAACAAAAATTGCGATATCAAGACGCTTGCCCGTGGTTTCCGCAATCGAATCGTCTTTTGAGACAATTTCAGTGCGCTTAAAACCTTCGGGCGTGAGCTCAAAGGCCCAAGCCAAGATTGCGACAATAGGCAGGCCCATCATGGCCAGAGAAATCACAAAGGCGTCGAACCAATCCGGCAGGTTCATCACGCTTTCCAGCGTAAAGGCCGTCTGCACGAGAAACCACGCCGCCACGACATAGGCACCGCAAACACGGAACACGTTCCGCCGCCGAAGTTCAGCAAAAATTTTAATCATGGCGTTGCCCCACTCTTGATCCTCTGACTATCATGTGAGGCGGTAGGAGTCTCTAAAAAGCCTCTCAACCCTAGCGGGCTATATTAAAAGCCGAGAACGTCCCGCATATTGTAAAGGCCCTTGGGTTTTCCATGTGTCCAAAGCGCAGCATCCACCGCGCCGCGGGCAAAGACAGATCGGTCAAAAGCGTCATGCCCCAATGTGATCATTTCCAGGTGGGAGGCCAGTCGCACTTCATGTCGCCCCACAACACCGCCGCCGCGGAGAGTCGCAAAGCCGATTTCGTCATCTTGACGCTCACCCGTGACGCCTTCGCGGGAGAGGACAGCGGCGTCTTCAAAGGCGAGCCCGCGCCCCTTGGCGGAAGCTTCGCCGAGTAGGAGGGCCGTGCCGGACGGCGCATCAACCTTGTAACGGTGGTGCATTTCCAGAATTTCAATATCCCAGCCCGTGCCGAGCTTTTCCGTCGCGATTTCCACAAGTGCGGCGAGGGCCGTCACGCCGGGAGAGAAATTGCCGGACCTGAGAAGCGCAATGCTTTCCGAGGCGGCTTCCAACGCGTTGTTTTCTGTCTCGGTAAATCCTGTCGTCCCGGAAACCATGGCCTTACAGCGATGGTTATGCATGGCCAGCGCCGTATCAATGGAGGCTTTCGGCGCGGAGAAGTCAATCAGGACATCGCATTGATCAAGTGCGGTCGAAAGGTCAGAGCCGAGTTTGACGCCCAGTGTCCCGACGCCTGCCAAAGCTCCGGCATCCTGTCCGATAGCGTCAGAGGCGGGCGCGGTCAGGGCCGCTGTCAGCCGCGCGCGTGGCACTTGCGCCATGGCCCTGATAACGGCCACACCCATGCGGCCATCCGCGCCTAATATTCCGATATCAACAGTCATGGCGGGGCTTTAACCCGCAGACAGGTTTAGGCGCAAGCGGCTTTGGCCGACCGCAGCGCGGCCGTGACGCCCTTGAGTGAGAACTGATAGCTCGTGTTTGTGCCGCGCTCGGAGACGGCAGAGACGGTCATGGTCGCACCCGCCCGCATTTTAGAGACGAGCTTTTTCTCATCAGCCCGGGAATCGACAAAGGCGTCCCGCGCGGCGGCATACATGTTCAGGGAGGTCGACCCCACGCGGGCTTTCGGGGCGCGGGTCGTTTTGAGATTATAGCCTGCGAGGAAGGAGGGTTGCTCAATGGCCGTCCCGTTCTTCCAATTGGACACCATAAAATAGACATCGCCGTGATTGACATTGCTGGGCGATTCCGTCTTGGCCTTTGTCAGGGCAAAACAGACTTTATCGGACCCGGCCCCGCGTGTGTAAACGGACCAATCACCATGCGTTTTATTCAGCTTTGGCGTTGAGGCCTGCGCCGTCACGGGGGCAGCCAAGGTGAGGGCGAGCGGGAGAAGGAAGAGTGCTTTCATAATGGAACCATAGTGCGGCAAACGTTATTAATCGCGGGTTAAATACAGTGTCGCGCCACTCGATTATTTGTCCTTAATATAGGCTTTTGTTTGTCGGGTCAGATGAAATGTGCGGTAGAGTGCATAGGCGGAGACACAGGCACTGCCGATCACAATCATCAGGAACGGCGCCTTGGGCGGCATGGCGAGCGCCGCCATCCCGATCAGGCCGAATGTCAACACATTCACGGCCGTATTATAAAGCACAGAGCCCGCGCTCATGAGCTGCGCGCGGATGCGCGGATGGGCGCGGCGCTGGGCCATGGCCTGTAAGGGTACGACGAACATACCGTTAAAGATGGACGACGCTGCCACCGCGCCTAAAAATGCGGGCGTGTTTGGGTGAGAGAGAAAGTCTTGATAGGTGCCTTTCCCGATCTCTCCGTCAAAAACGGGAATTGGAAGGAGGTAGATCAGCAGCGCTGAAATCGTCACGCCCACAATACCAAGTGTGACGAGGCGAATGGCTTCCGGCCCCCAGATCTTCCAATTTCCTACAATCATGGTCAGGATAGATCCAATGAAGATCGCAATGGTCGAGCTGGCCATGATGAGCATGAAAACGGTCGCATCATACCCCATGACCCGCGCGATGAAATTTGGGAAAGCGGTGAGGAAGATTGTCGATAACCCGTAAAACCAGGCGATGCCCAACCAAGGTCGCAGGACCTCGGGGTGTTCAAAAATTTTCTTCACGACGTTCCAGATCGCCGTGACGGGATTATAATCGACTTTTAAATTGGGGTTGGGCGCCGCTGCGGGGGGGCAGGCTTCTGCAGCTAACCAGCCTATGATTGCCAAGCCGAATAAAAGGGCCGCCAGAATCATGGGCTGTGTTGTGGCTAATAATGTGCCGATAATTGTACCCAATAAAAGGATCGCGAATTGGGTGCCTGAGAGCAGCGCATTGCCGCGGATGAGCTCGTCACTGTCCAGCCATTGCGGCATGACCGCATTTTTCGTGGGCGCGAAAAACGCCGATTGCGTGCCCATCATGGCCAAGGTGATTGCGAGGATTGTGATATTTTGCAGTAGAAAGCCCAAACCTGCGAGCAGCATGATGAGAACTTCTGCACGTTTGATCCAACGGAAGATGATGCCGCGATCGATCTTATCCGCGATTTGTCCGGCAATCGCGCAAAATATTAGGAAGGGGCCCGTGAATATCAGCGACGCGACGGGGACTTTTATGGCTTCCGGCAGGCCCGGTAAAAACTCAAAGGCCGGGTTAATGAGCGCCACATAGGTGATCAGTGCGATAAGCGCGTTTTTCAGCGCATTGTCGTTAAACGTGCCGGCTTCGAACAAAATATAAAGCGGCGCGAAGCGGCGGGAGAGCAGGAGCGGGCGGCGTTTTGTTTCAACCGCCATGAGTTTCGTTTTTGACATGATCTTCGCCTATCCCGCTTCCGCTTCAGCGTCTACGTTTTCTCTGGCCAGTCTCTTGGCCTCCGCAACGTGGTTTTCGCGAAGCTGTCCAATATCGTCCGGGTTCAACGCGCCGAGATCATCAAGTTCTAACAGCGCAATCGAACGGCTCTCAATCCGGTCCTGGAGGAGGTTCATAAAATCATCTTTTTCCATGCCGGGTGGGATCGGTTCCAGAAATTCAACCGTGGCCTTGCCCGGATATTTTTTCCAATCTGTCTGGTTCCAGCGCTGGCCCAGCGTATTGGCGACGGGGACGACGGGACAATCGAAATCCTGTTGCAAGTGCCAAATGCCTTTGCGGTATTTATGGTGGGTTCCGATCTGGCTCAGGTGACCTTCCGGAAAAATGAGGAGACGGCGGCCTTCGCGTTTCACCCGCGCGGCCTCGCGCTCCATCTTTTTCTGGCTGTCAGAGCCCCCGCAATTGTCAATTATAACGGCGTTCATTTTCGTCAGGATACGTTTCAGACCCCAGACCTTTTCCAGATGATCGCCCGTGACGAAAGACAGGTCTTTGAACTGTGAGAAGATAACAAACCCATCGCCGTAAGATTGGTGTTTTGCTGCGATGATAACGGGGCCATCCTGCGGGATATTCTCCCGACCCAACACCTGAATGTTCATCCCGCCAATATGCTTCATGCCCCAGACCATCACCTTTGTATAACGCCGTAGCGCCGCCATCAGCGCGCCGCGCCCGGGAATGAAGGAAAAGAGGAGGCAGGAGATGACATAAATAAATGTCACGCTGTAAGAGAAGATATTGAAAATTAAGGATCGCATCACGCATCCTCCAAAACGGCCATCACAGCCCGCTCAAAATTCGGAATATAATCAGATAAGGGTCCGGCCAGAACGCCCGCGACTTTTGACTGCGCCGTTTGCAGCACAACACCCAGCGCCATCGAGGCCAGGATTTCCGGCGGCAGACTATTCGGCAGTCGGCCCGCACCCTGATTGAACGCGACGAGGTCTGCTGCCGCCTTTAATGGGCTATCATCCGTCAAGTTCGGGAAACGGTGCATATAGAGTAGGTGATAGGCGAAAAGCGCCCAATCCTCATCGGCCAGCGCCGCATAATCGCGCACAATATCGGATACGGCGGCGTCCAAGCTTTGATCCGCATGTTTGCGCACAAGGTCTGTCAGGCGCGTGTGAATTGCGAGCATGAGGGTCCGCGCAAGATCATCTTTGGATTTGAAATGGCGGTAGAGCAGACCTTCACTCACGCCGGCCAGCGCCGCGAGTGATTTGGTCGAGACGCCTTCAATCGATTTCTCAATGAACAAGGTCAGGGCCGCGCGTTCAATCCGGGCCTTGGCCGTACCGGGCGCGGCCGTGACGCCGCGCTCATCGCTGATAATCTCTCGCATTTGGGACATACCTTTGCCGGACGGTTGGGTGTAGCTTCATCCAGCGTGTAAGTGATTAATCACATATAGTCAAATCTATATTTAAACTCAGTTTGTCAAATCGATTTCGCTCGAAGCTTCAGCCGAAAAGAAATGGAACACCTCGAGTGCAATATGTGAGTAATCACTCTATACTCGCTCTGGCACGTTTATTGCCGCGCTATTCAGGAAATACGCTTGATATCGGTGGATGAAATCGGCACGTCATACCGCAAGATCAAAAACGAACTCCACAACGAGGCCTCCCCATGAAACTCTCCAACTCAATCTCAGCTATTGTCACAGGCGGGGCATCCGGTCTCGGTGAGGCGACAGCTCGCGCATTGGCCGCCAAAGGCGTCAATGTCGGTATTTTCGATATGAATGAAGAGCGTGGCGAGTTGGTTGCGAAGGAAATCGGCGGAACATTTGCCAAGGTCAATGTCTCAAACGAGCCCAGCGTTGATGCGGGTTTTAGTTTCGTCCGCGCCGCAAATGGCACGGAACGCATTCTCATCAATTGCGCAGGCATCGGCCTTGGCATGAAAACAGCCAGCCGCAAACGCGATACGGGCGAAATCGTCGCCCATGATGTCGCCGCCTATAAACGTGTCATCGACATCAACCTGTTCGGCAGCTTTCTCTGCGCCTCAAAATCCGCCGCCGCGATGATGGCCCTGGAACCAACTGACCCGGACGGGGAGCGCGGTGTTATCATCAACACAGCTTCTGTCGCCGCGCAAGACGGTCAGATTGGGCAGCTCGCCTATGCTGCGTCCAAAGGCGGCATCCTGTCTATGGCGCTTCCCATGGCACGGGATTTGGGGCGTGAAGGCATCCGTGTAAACACAATCCTACCCGGCTTTTACGAAACCCCGATTTATGAGCAGATGAAACCGGAAGTGAAAGAAAGCCTTCGTGCCCATGTTCAATTCCCCAACCGTTTCGGACAACCGCATGAGTTCGGTGAAGTCGCGCTCTTTATGTGTGAGCACGCCTATATAAACGGTGAATATATCCGCACAGACGCCGGTGCGCGCATGCCACCACGATGAAATACGTTTGTACGGCCCTTCTACTCGCTGTCGCATCTATCTTTATTGGCTGTGGCAGCAGTCCGCGTTCAAAACCAATTGATCCAAAATAACAAAACGGCCGTTACCTGGCGGCCTGTGAGGTTGGGGGCGGAGCGGCCTGTTTCGCGCTGGGCAAAAATATTGCTATTGGCAGTGAGGCTCATAAATATTTTGTGGCGGGCTGCGAGGCGGGTCATATGAGATCCTGCGAGATACAGGACCAGTTGATCAATGATGCGGCCGATGCCTTGGTCCGATCCATATACGGAGATGAGTAAGCCCGTTATATAATTTGATGCTTGCCGAAACGCTGCGCTCCCCTTAGCCGTTTATTGAGGGAGAACGTTATGATTATACGTCGACAATTCATTGCGGGCTTGGCCGTCGCGACCGGAACTTTGGCCGCCTGCCAACCCAGCTCCACTGCACAATCGTCTGAGAAAAAAACAAGCAGAACAACAAGTCGGTCAGCCGGAACACGCCTAACGCAAGAGATGTTGGAAGATGCGCTGACTGGCAGTTCCTATCTCGGTTGCGGCGGGGGCGGTGGACTGCAAGAGGCGCGAGATTTAATTGCCGGCGACCTCGCCTCAGGACATATTTTCAAATCAATCACTGTGGATGAATTATCTGACACTGACCGTGTTGCCTGTCCTTATGGCCTGGGCAGTATTGCACCGGGAACGGAGATGTCCAAAACGCTCGACGCGCTGGATGACCGTATAGACGAACCCGTCCAAGCGGCATTTGAGCTTCTTGAGCGTCACCTTGAAACAAAATTTTCCGGCGTCATTCTCGGTGAGATCGGTCCGCTGAGTTTGGCGGAAGGCCTCTCTATTGCAGCGCGCCTGGGTGTGCCGGCTTTGGATGCGGATACGGTTGGTCGTGCCACACCTGAAATCAATCAGCATTCCGTTCGCGTTGCGGGCTATCCCTTAACGCCGGCGGCGGGTGCTACGCAATTCGGGGATGAAGTTATTGTCGGCAAGCTGGGACAGCCGTCGCGCGGAGAGGATATTTTTCGAGCTCTGTCTGTTGCCAGCGGCATAATCGGCGTCGTCGACGCGCCGATTACCGGGGATATTGCAAAACGTAAGGGCACGCTCGTCACGGGGAGTTTAACGCTCGCGATGGATATAGGGCGCGCCGTAAGAGAGGCCAAAGCCGCCGGAATAGACCCAATTGAGGCGGCAAGGGTCGCAGGTGACGGCTATAAATTATTCGAAGGGCGCGTCGGAAGGTCAAACTGGGCCGATGGGGATGGATTTTTGGAAGGTGATGTGATTGTAGCGGGCACCGGGCCTTACGCGGGTCAATCCCTCCACCTCGATTACAAAAATGAGCACTTGGTCGCCAAGCGTAACGGCAAGACTATCGCAACCTGTCCCGACCTCATTACAATGATCGATAAAGCAACAGCCGACGGTATTAACAATCCTGATTTCATTGAGGGTCAAGAGGTTGCCATCCTCGGTTTCCGATGTGATCCCCTCTGGCGGACGGAGGCAGGCCTAGAGGTCTTTTCGCCCAGCTATTTTGGATATGATGAAGATTACGTGCCGATTGAAACGAGACTTGGAATCTAGGTCGAACTTGAATACCGATATTTCGTCAAACTTCGGGGAGGTTGGGTAGACATGTTGAAACTCTCAAAAAACTATAAGCGATGGGGTCTGGCCTTGGGCTTACCCGCGACCGCTTTTCTGCTCGTTGCCTGTGATGACGACCGTCTAGAAAGTTTTGCCAGTCTCTCTGTCGCCCCGATCTCGCAAACCGAAGCCGTCTATCCGTTGGATCTGACGCGCGAGAGTTATGAAGTTCACAATATTTCCGCGGATGTATTGAAGATGGCCTACCCGGAGGCGATGGCTGAGAGGCAAGACGTAATATCCAAATCTCATCGTCAGGTCCAATTTTTTGGGGCATCTGATCAGAACGAGGAGGATTTACCCTTAGAGATGACTCCCGATAATATGGCTTATGTCACAGCGCTCAGTGTCGGCTTTCCGGAGTTAATTACGTTACGCAATCTTGCTTCGATCGCAGAAGATTTCGACCAACTGCCGCCGGCCGAGTTTTACCCCGACCTTGACGAGGCGATGGAACTCAGCCGCCAGTCCCATTGTTATGATTTTGACGGCAAGGCGCTGGCCTTTGCCAATCTCTTTGCAAATTTATACCTTATGACCGTCACAACCGATGGCTGCGCCAAGGCGGGGACAGCCCAATCGCATAATGCTTATTTTGTCGAACTGAAAAATGACGCGCTTTACTCTTACTCCAAAAAAGACGGGACGGACATTCCAACTTTTACGGCATGGAAAACGGCCACGCAGCCCAATACAGCCCTGACCAACCCAGATGTTTATGCAGACTATTTCCGCGCACATGCCGACGATTTTGAACGGACGGATATTCCTGTCTATTGGAACGGAGAGGTATCAGAGCCGATGACAGTCGCGCATGGTTTCATCTCGAAACTGCAAAGTGCGAAAACCACTGACACATATTCTTTGGAAAGCCTGATCAAATGAGAAAGCCATTTGTCTCTCTTGCAGTTACCGGTTTGGTGGGATTAGGTGCATTGGCCCTCTCTGCCTGTACACCAACGGGACCGAAACTTGTTGACGCATATAGCGGCAATGACCTCTTCCCGTTTTGCGTCGGTGCGGGTCAGTGCGGCCTAATAACAGATGCGGGAGGTATCGCGCTTGCGCCGGAATATGACGCTGTCGTGCAAACCAAATTTATGGGTGATCCGATTGCGGGACGTCTTCTCGTGCAACAGAATGGAAAATTCGGCGTCACCAATGCCGGCGGGAAATATGATATTGCACCTGATTGGATCACGCTTTTTTATCATCCGGATGGTGATGTCTGGATCGGCCATGACGGTACGGGCTATCATATCATCAATGGCTCAGGACAGAACCGCGCGGCGCTGGATAGCAGGATTAAAGGCGTTCTGCCCGTTCCAGGGGCAGCAATCCTCGCCGTTCCCACGACATCCGATCAGAGTTGGATGGATGTGGAGGGCGAAACATTCGAGGCGGCTCCGGCATTTGACCTCTATCATACGACTATTCCGCTGACGAAAGTTGACCTGCCGGAGGAGACGTTTTTCGGTTTCTTCCCGACCGTTTTTTCTGATCTGATTTTCAAGGATGGAGATGAATTTGGTCTGGTCTCCGTGACAGGAGAGGAAAAACTGCGCATCGATATTCCGGCTGACACAGGGATTGAAGGCGCGATTGAGGAATTGATTGCGGCCGAAGCCTTTGAAAAAATACAGCATGTCATCGATAACGTTCGTTACAGATATAGAGCCGACCCCGTGGCTGAAAACCTGTTTCAGGTCGTCAAAGAGGACGGAACTCTTGCCTCCAGAACAAGTTTTAGTTCCATCAGTAAATTCAAGGAAGACCGCGCTGTTGCTTCGACACCGGACGGAACGGGCGTCATTTCGAAACAGTTTAAATTCATAGTCCCGCCAAGCTATGATATGGTCGAACTGGACGCGGATGGACGCGCCAGATTCAAGTCGGGGACACAGGTCGGTGTTATTGATAGATCCGGTAAGGAAATTTTCTCGACGTCGGAATGTGATAAGATCACCTATCAGAACAATTTGATGGTGATCTGCCAGAATTTTAGAAAAACAGAAAAATACGGCCTGCTCGACTATGACGGCGAGAGCCTTCTGAAATTCGTCTATCCGGGATTGGAAATGTTTGAAACAAAATCCGGACAGGTCACGATCCTGAAAACGCAAGCCAATGGAAAATACGGCCTCCTATCCACATTGGGACAAACGGTTCTGGAGCAAAAGTATGACTTTATTAAAACTGTGGAGCTGGATGATGGTTTGATTTTTGAGGCCCGACAAGGTGAAGCCAAATTTCTCTTCGACAGTGACGGTAAAGCCATTCCCGTCAACTTAACGGATGTATCGACTGTTGATGTTGTCGCAAATTATATCGTGACCAAGCGTGAGGGCAAGTTTCAGTTCAATCGCACGGATGGCACTAAACTTCAGGTTCCAGAGATGGACAGTTATGATGTCATTATACGGGAAGGCGAGCCTTACATACTGTTGAGTTTTAAAGGGCAGGAATATGTTATGACTCCGGAGGGCGATATGCTGGGATATAGCTCGCCCGATCAATGATATCGCCCTACTTCGTATGAACCACACGCTGCGGGAACGGTATTTCTACACCATTATCGCGCAGTGTTCGCCAGACGATAAAGTTCACATCGCTCGTGAATTTATTCGGGCCGTCATCGACTCCTTCACACCAAAACTCAATCGCCATATTGACGCCGTTTTCACCAAAGCTGCGGAACTCAAGGTCCGGCATTTCAGGCTCTCGTAGAACTTGCGGGTGCTTCAGAACTTCTGGGATGAGCATGTCTTCGAGCGCATCTAAATCGGTCGTATAAGAGACCATGAAGTGAACTTCATAACGCTGACGTGGGTCCTTATGGGTCCAGTTCTCATAAGCCTCTTCCGTGAACTTTGTGTTTGGCACCATAATGTCTTTGCCGTCCGTCGTTTCGACAACGGTGTTGCGCATATTGATAGCTTCGACGAAGCCTTCCTGCCCATCCGGTAGAACAACAAAGTCGCCGACGCGCACAGAGCGGTCAAATAAGATGATGAGGCCGGACACAAAATTCGCGGCGATGGGTTGAAGGCCAAAGCCAATGCCCAAGGCGACGGCCGAGAAGACAACGACTAACCCTGAAAGGGGAATCCCAGCTGCGCCCAGAACCAGAACTGTCAGGACCGCAAAGAGGATAATCTGGAACAGTTTGGCAACGATTTCCCGAACGCCGCTATCCAAGCTTTCTTGCCCGCGAATGGCAGCTTGCCCGCGTGTATTGGAAATTCCGCCCAGCCAGAAAAACAGTGCGCCAAAAATACCGAGCCGGATCAAGCTCATCAGCGTGATGTCCGCCTCACCCATTTTAAAGACAGTCGTC
The DNA here is from genome assembly GCF_050271975.1 of Litorimonas sp. WD9-15. NCBI lineage: Bacteria > Pseudomonadati > Pseudomonadota > Alphaproteobacteria > Maricaulales > Robiginitomaculaceae > Litorimonas > Litorimonas sp. WD9-15. Next base: position 568,038 of record NZ_CP189850.1, on the reverse strand, counting down.
CCGCTGAGGAAGGCGGAGAGGTCATCGCCATAACCCAATACCATGATAAGACCGAGCGGTATGAGGGTCCAGGTCGCCAGCTTTTGGAATAACGGATCCGCCACAAATGTTTTGATCGCACGGTAAATCAGGAAAACGAGCGCTAAGCTCTGCGCCAGCTTCACGAGCCAGTCCTGCCCCAACATTGGGACGGCTTTCAAGATGGCGGCAAATATTGCCAGAAGGCCGACAAGCATGACGGCGCGCAGGAAATTCCCAGCCTTAAAAATGATCTGCCGCGCCGGCAGCAATTTGGCATCTTCCGCAGGCGCGTCCCGAAACAGGAAAATGCCTTTCCGGATAAACCTAGCCAGCAGAGGCGCGAGGATGAGAGCAGCAATGACTGCGCCAACCTGGGCCAGAAAAGCCGGGCTTTGCACCCAGATCAATACCTGTTCCAGCGCCTCGCGGAGGCGGGCTTCCATCACATCAGAATTCATTATAGCGGCCCTCTTTCTCTTGCACCCTATCGCTCATCTTATAGCGTGTCCTGAATAATATCACGGATAGGGATAAATGCACGGTGCCAAAATATTTTTATGTGAGTCCGTTTCTGCTCTGCGGGGTGATCTTGTCAGGGTGCGCTGCAACTCAGGTCCCACTCCCGAACCTTGAAACATCTTCCGAGCTTTCCCTTGTCTGGGCGGACGAGTTTGAGGGGGACCGTTTGGACCGGACCCGTTGGGCGTTTGATCAACACCGAAATCGTGCGGGTTGGTATAATAATGAACGCCAATATTACGGGCCTGACAATGTGCGGGTTGAGGACGGCCAGTTACATATCGACATACGCCAAGAGCGCCCATCCGGGGCATCGGATGATGGGGGGCAGACCTACACATCTGCGCGGCTCCACACAAAAGGTCTCGCCGCTTGGCAATATGGCCGGGTTGAAGCGCGCGTGAAGGTGCCGTGTGGAACGGGTCTCTGGCCCGCAGTTTGGATGTTGCCGGAAGCGGGGGGAAAATGGCCCGATGGCGGCGAAATCGATATCATGGAATATGTCGGATTTCAGCCCGACACATTTCACGCCACCGTCCACACCCGCGATTACAATCACGCCCAAGGTACAGAGGTCGGCGCAAAAATCGACCAACCCGGCGCTTGTGACCGCTTTCACACGCACAGGCTGGATTGGACGGCGGACGCGATCACTGTCAGTCTCGATGATACGCCTTATTTCACCTACCTGAATGATGGTGCGGGCCCGGGCAGTTGGCCCTTTGACCAGCCTTTTCACCTGTTATTGAATGTCGCCGTTGGCGGGGATTGGGGCGGACGCGAAGGTATTGATCCTGAAATCTTTCCGGCAACAATGTCCGTGGATTATGTCCGCATTTATCAATAGGCCTTGCATTGAAATATTCACGTGTCGACGGAGACGCTCCGGCATAGATACGCTAACCTATGATGAGGGTTGCACCACTCGCTATCATTCTCTAGCAGGCCTTTGATGCTGATATAGTCTTCGGAGCTTTTCTCATGTCTACACCCAAAAAAGTCGTCCTCGCCTATTCGGGCGGACTGGACACCTCGATCATCCTGAAATGGTTGCAAGAGGAGAAGGGCTGCGAGGTTGTGACCTTTACCGCCGACCTCGGTCAGGGCGAAGAGTTGGAACCTGCGCGCCGCAAGGCCGAAGCTGCGGGTGTGAAAGAAATTTTCATCGACGATCTGCGCGAAGAATTCGTGCGCGATTTCGTCTTCCCGATGTTCCGCGCCAATGCGGTTTATGAAGGGCTCTACCTGCTCGGCACATCCATTGCCCGTCCGCTCATTTCAAAACGCCAGATTGAAATTGCGCATCAGGTCGGGGCCGATGCCGTCTGTCACGGCGCAACCGGAAAAGGGAATGATCAGGTCCGGTTCGAGCTGGGCTATTACGCGCTGGACCCGGATATTAAAGTCATCGCGCCTTGGCGGGAATGGGATTTGAACTCCCGCGAAAAACTGATCGAATATGCCGAGAAGCATAATATCGAAATCGCCAAAGATAAGCGCGGCGAAGCCCCGTTCTCGGTCGATGCGAACCTGCTCCACACCTCATCCGAAGGTAAAGTCCTCGAGGACCCGAATGAGGACGCGCCGGAATATGTTTATCAACGCACCGTCTCGCCAGAAGCCGCCCCGGACAAGGCAACCATTATCGAAGTCGGATTTGAACGTGGCGATGCCGTGTCGATTGATGGGGTGGAGATGTCGCCCGCGACACTCCTGACGAAGTTGAATGAGTTGGGTGGGGAGAACGGGATTGGCCGTCTCGACCTGTTGGAAAACCGCTTTGTCGGGATGAAGTCGCGCGGAATTTACGAGACGCCGGGCGGGACCATCCTCCTCATGGCGCATCGCGGCATTGAACAAATCACGATGGATAAAGGCGCCGCGCATCTGAAAGATGAGTTGATGCCCCGCTATGCCGAATTAATTTATAATGGCTATTGGTACTCGCCCGAACGCGAAATGCTGCAAGCCGCGATTGACCACAGCCAGGAATTGGTGACCGGCACAGTCCGCCTGAAACTCTATAAGGGCAGCGTCAATATCGTCGGCCGCGACAGCCCCTATTCCCTCTACTCGCAGGAACACGTTACATTTGAAGAAGATGACGTATACGACCAAGCCGATGCGGGCGGGTTCATCAAAATCAATGCCCTGCGTCTGCGTTTGTTGAAGGCACGGGACCGCAAAGCCGGGAAGAACGGTTAGGGCAACTCTCACCCCTGCCGGATGAAAATGGAATTTTCCGGCAATGGGTAAACTGCGCGTCAATTAAAAAGACGAACCCCGATTTCAGCAAGCCCAAGATATGCTCGCCGCATATGACGCGCTTTGGGCGTCTGCGGAACATTTTCACGCCAGCTTGGGCCGCTCCTGTCGAAAGCGTATCATACAGGCTGGGGCGCGCCAAAAACTGAGGCCAGACTGAAAAGAATGATCTCTGCGCTTGGGTTCCAATTGTCACAATGGAACGCGCATTACGCCCGAAATGCTATCCCGAAACGGCGTTGCACAGAAGATAAAATCTGGCTGGAAGCTTGTTTAGACACCTGAGACAGACATAAAATTTGATACCTCAGGTTTCAAAACCGTCTTTTTACGGGACGTCTTCCGCCAAGGCGGCATCCACAAAACTCTCGCCTTCACTGATCTCTAGTTCCGCGACGGGTGCAGAGATTTCTGCGACGGGAATGTAGGCTGGCTCAGGCGCGCTGGGCAGGACCATGGGGATGACCAGAAATCCCAAAATGAGTCCGGCCGCGAGACCAAATAGGAAGTTTTTATCAAAAAGAGATTTTGATCTTGCGTCCGCTTGCGGGGCTTTTGACTCGCGTTTTAACAGTCCTGCCAGCAGCGATTTTGATTGAGGGGTCTCCGCGACATGTGATGCCGCCTGAGCTTGATGTGGCATGGGTGGATATCCCGGCGCGGCCATTTGCGGGGCTTGAAACTGTCCATGTCCCTGAGCGGCTTGAGCCTGTTGAACATGTGGGGGGTGAAACCCTGGAGGAGGTGTTTGGGACTGCTGCGGGGTCATATGACCGGGGCTTTGTTGAACTGCGGCAGGATAAGCTTGCGCGGGCGGCATTTGTGTTTGCGGATGGGCTTGCGGTTGAAAACCTTGCACCGGTTGCGCGTGAACGGTTTGCTGCGCCATTTGGGGCGCGGGCTGCATCAGGGGTGGTTGCGACGCTGCTGGCACGCCGGCTTGATGTGGCTGAGGTGTTTGTGGTTGCGTCACATGAGTTTGTGCGGGTGGGGTCCACGGCACAGCGAGAGGCGTCGGCATTTGCGGTATCGATGATTGCTCTGTCATAAGCTATGTTCCCATTCACTGCGACGAACTTATGGTTTGTAAAACCTAAAACACGGTTAAGTCGCGCGTGTAGACGCATATGACAGCGCTCGGTTGTTAGGTGAATATTGCGTGGAGCTAAGAGATCGCGGTAAAAACAAGGTTACAATTGCGCCCAATCCGCGTTACGTGACGCAAAGACCGTCATAACATTGCGTTTAAAACTGGAGCGCCCCAGACATGTCCCAAACACCCCAAAATGAACTTGGTTTCCGTGAATCCGTTGAGCTTATGTTCAACCGTGCCGCCAGTTACATGGATATTTCCGATAAGCTGATCGAGAAAATCCGTGTCTGTAACGCGACTTACATCGTGCGGTTCGGCGTGAAATTGCGCGGTGATGTTCACACGTTTACGGGTTACCGGTCGGTCCATTCGGAACATAAAGAACCCGTCAAAGGCGGGATCCGTTATTCCCTCGGCGTTAATCAGGACGAGGTCGAAGCCCTTGCCGCGTTGATGACTTATAAATGCGCGTTGGTTGACGTGCCCTTTGGTGGGTCAAAAGGCGGCCTTTGCATAAATCCTGCGGATTGGAATGAGGAAGAGCTGGAGCGGATCACCCGTCGTTTCACGTTTGAGCTCGCCCGTCGCGACCTCATCCATCCCTCGCTCAACGTACCCGCACCTGACATGGGCACGGGCGAGCGCGAAATGGCGTGGATGGCGGATGAATATCGTCGTCTGAATAATGAAAATATTGACGCCATTGCCTGTGTCACGGGTAAGCCCGTTCATCTGGGTGGTATTATGGGCCGGACCGAAGCGACAGGTCGCGGCGTGCAATATGCGTTGCAGGAATTTTTCCGCCACTCTGATGATGTCAAAGCGGCAGGTCTGCGCGGTGAGTTGAAGGGTAAAAAGATCGTCGTTCAAGGCCTCGGGAATGTGGGCTATCACGCGGCGCTCTTCCTCCAGACGGAAGACAAAGCCAAAATTATTACTGTGATTGAGCGCGACGGAGTTATCCGGAACAAGGACGGGCTCGATATCAAAGCTCTGCGCGAGCATATGACATCTGGAGCGCCCCTCGAAGAGTTTGAGGGCGGCACAGTCAGTCAGGACAAAGACGCCCTAGAAGATCAATGCGATATCCTAATCCCGGCGGCGCTCGAATCCGTCATTAATATGAACAATGCGCATAAGATTAAAACAAAGCTGATTATCGAGGCGGCGAACGGCCCGGTTACGGCCAAGGCGGATAAAATTCTCCGCGACCGCGGCATCACCATTATCCCGGATATGTTTGCCAATGCGGGCGGTGTGACTGTCTCCTATTTCGAATGGGTGAAGAATATCAACCAAATCCGCTTTGGGCGTTTGCAACGTCGATATGAAGAGGGCCGTAATAACGCCCTTATTCAAGCTCTGGAAAAGCAGGGCATGAAATTTACGCGCGGTTTTAAATCCAAATTCCTCGATGGCGCGGATGAGCTTGACCTCGTCCGGGCGGGCCTCGATGATACGATGCGTCTGTCCTACCGCAATATTCGCGACACGTTACATGAAAAACCGGAACTGGAAGATTTGCGGACGGCCGCTTTCTACACGGCCATTAGTGATATTGCCCTCCACTATCGCAGCATCGGATTATAGACATAAAAAACCCCGACTTTGGTTGGTCCAAAATCGGGGTCAATATTAAAGTTCAGCTTTAAGGGAAAAGAAGCTGAACTTCACATTAGGCTGATTTGATGTGGGTCCGATCACCAATATCAGGTAGCGTGTCTGTGATATTTGCTTTCGTTGTCTCATAGAGAAACTTTAGCGTACTATCCGTACTTGCCCAAAGGGCAGCATCTTCCATTTCAAACCGCAACATCATCATTTTTGGATCTGTTTTTCCACCCGGATACCAACTGGCGACGATGGGGTTCCAGAAGCGCTCGATTAATTGCATATTTGTGATTGGATATAACCGACCCCGCACGCAGGCTTGATAATCCTTCGTCATATAGGTCAGCATAACCGGACCATTATCTGCGAGGACGGCTTTACCCAAATCCGACGTGTTGTCTGAATAGAAATAAATATTTCCCGGATAATTTTCGATGATGTCATCATCCAGTTGCGGTGACATGGGCTGCATATGTTCCGATGGATTTGGGGAGCCAAGCATGACGCAACGAGCCTCTTTAATTTGCTCCAGCAATTGCTTTTGCGGGTTCTCTTTAAATTCTTTCAAATCGGCCATCTGACTCTCCTTCTTTTTGTTTCAGTTGTAAGATTAACGGGAGATCGCAGGAAAATGTTCCGAATTATTTGACAGACCTCGTAGGCTGGGCCAGTTTGTCGCAGATAAGGGAGAGACACTATGCGCACATTCGTCAAATGGCTCAGCTGGGCCGCCGCGATTTATATCTCAATCATTTTTCTTGATAGTTTGAGGTTTAAATTCACAGGTCATCCGACGCCGGAACATATTTTTACGACCTTGAAAGACTGGTCGGGCATTGGATTATTCTATCCGGCAGGGCCGTGGTTGATCGGGATTGGAGAAGCATTGGCCAGTTTGCTCGTCCTCGTTTTACCCGCAATCTTCACGCTAAAAAAATCACCTCGCAATGCGGCCCGCAGTCAGTTTCTCGGCGCGTTGATGGCGATGGGAATCATGAGCGGCGCAATCGTCTTTCATCTCTTCACGCCTCTGGGCATAGAGACTCCCACAGAATGGAATGAGGCTGGAACTGAAATCCTCGCTGAAGGGTCATTGCTTTTCTACATGGCCTGCGGCGTTTGGCTCGCTTCACTCTTCCTGCTGATTTATCGCGGCAAGCAGATGAAGGGCGGGACGAAGTTTTAGACCGCAATATTCGGCACGGTCCAAACAAGGCCGTGCCACTCACCTATAGAGTCATAATGTGCGGTGAAGTCTCTTTCAGGTGCGCGCAGATAATTTAGACGATTCATGACGGCTTGTGACGTCAGATTATCAGGCGCTGTATAGGTTATAATATCTGAAATGCGGCAGCGCTTTTGAATGTCATATTGCGCAGCCAGTGCCGCTTCCGTCGCATAACCTTTACCCCAAGCTTCGGGCAAGAGCCGCCAGCCAATTTCGACGTGTGTGCCGAGACATTGATGGTCTTTGACGCGGATACATCCGACAGCGCCCAAAAATGTTCCGGTCTTATCCGTCACTTTCCACCGCGTGAAATCATCCTCGCGATAAGCTTGCCGATATCTTTCAAAAGACGTCAACGCTTCCGCCTTACTCAAGGTGCGTCCAAAATCGCGGTTCGCCAGCGGGTCACCATAGAGGCGAACCAGAAGTGGACCGTCATCCGCGTCCCAAGAGGAGAGGATCAGACGGTCGGTTTCCAGTCTGAACGTCATTTATCCGCGCGCCTCTAACCACGCCTTGTAGCGTTTGGTCAGACGGGACGTTCTGATCTGTTGCCCAATCGTGGCGAGCAGGGCGTTTTGCTTAGGCTTTGTGGGTTTTCCGTCACCGAGGCGATAAAGCTGTTGCTTGGTCATCGCCATGGTCGCAAGGGCGGCGAGGCCTTTATCCTTCCACGTCGCCGTATTGATCGTGATCTCGGTACGTTCCCCGTCCTGCCAATCCGCGACGAGTTGCGGATTAAACGCAAAAGCGCGCCCAATCCCGACCATATCGACACCGGCCTCGGCCAGTGCCGTTTCCGCCGTTTCGTGCTTCGTCACGCCGCCCGTCACCATGAGCGGCATTTTCGCGGTCTCGGAAATGCGCTTGGCAAAGTCGAAGAAATAAAGCTCGCGTTTTTCTGTGGAGCTCTCAACGCGACCATCCTCGGATTGGCCCATCATGGCAGAACTCTCATAGCTACCGCCGGAAATCTCGACGAAATCCACGGCTTCCTCATTTAACCAGGCGACGACTTGCTCGGAATCTGCAATATCAAAACCTCCTTTTTGGAAATCCGCACTGTTGAGTTTCACGCCGACAATAAATTCCGGATCAACGCGGTCCCGTATGGCGCGGATGATCTCCAACAGGAACCGCGCGCGGTTCTCCAGCGATCCGCCAAATTCATCCTCGCGCAGATTGGTGAGCGGCGAGAGGAATTGCGCAACCAGATAGCCATGCGCGCCGTGAACCTGCACGCCGTCAAACCCCGCCGCCTGCGCGGCAAAAGCAGTTTCCGCAAAGCGGCGTATAAGGCCGCGAATTTCGTCAATCGTCAGGGCGCGCGCAGGCGCGAACATTTTGTCCGCCATGCCTGATAGCGTCACTTTCGTATCTGATGCCGAAACCGCCTGCGTGCCCATGGCGGCAAAGACCTGCCGCCCGGGGTGGGAGATTTGCATCACGAATTTCGACCCTCCGGCCTGTCCGGCTCTCGCCCAATGCTGGAACCGATGGCGCGTGTCGGGATTGTCCAATGTGCCTTGCTCCAGCACGACGCCCCCCGGTCCCGTCATGGCCGTCGGGTCCACCATCACATTGCCGGACAGGATGATACCCGGTCCGGCATCGGCTGCCTCGTTGGCCCAAGCTGTGTAAAGATTAATCAGGGCGTCGCCGGGCACCTGTCCGCCCTCCGCCATATTCTCCTCCATTGCCGCCTTTGCGAGACGGTTCTGAATAACGGTGCCATTGGGCAGTTTAAGGGGGCTAAAGAGGGTAGGGGTCATGCGGGAATTTCCAAAACTGTTCGGACCTGCTATAAGGTCTTTATGCGCATCATACCAACCCTCGTCCTTGTTGCTGGCCTATGCGTTAGCGCAGATAGTTTTGCGCAGGACGCCCCTTTTCGGAATATTGCAGATGAGGCCGACCCGCAAGTGATTGCATTTATCGGAAAAAAGATATTCGTCGAAGAACGCAATCTCAAAACAACCATGATGATTAAAGATGGTTCAGGCAATTTGGTTGAAAGGGTCATGCCAAATTTTGATAGTCGTTATGAAGCGCGGTATAGAATTTTGGACTGGGTTGTAGAGCCGGAGTCGCCTCGACCAGAAATCGATTTTACCGCCTATGACCATTACAGTAATCCACGTTTCCCAAAGGTCGAAACACCTCTCCTTTTTCTAGAAAAACATGATGGGCAATGGTTTCACAGCAAGTATCTGTTTTATGATGTCTCCAAGACGACGGATGGAGATTGGGCAATTTGCGGAATTCCCGACAGATATAAAGGTAACGGGGACGAGGGTTTGGATTTCGTTGAGCCGCTATCATTTCTGAAGCCGGATATAGAGAAACCTTGCATTTCCGGTACACGTGCGAAGCGTATTTTTGATTACCAAAACGTGACACGTTTTCTGCCTGACCAGTGGCATCGCGCCTGTAATTTACAACTTGGGTATCCAACAAATACCTTCATTGGTACGGGATCACACCCGACAGCCAAAGAGGAGAAAGATGCAGCCCGTTATAAAGTCTGTATTGATAAAAAGCGTTTCGAGGCGTTCAGATAACTTGATTTAAGGACTCCGTCGCCAAGCTTTCCACAAGCCCAAACTACTAATGGCCAGCCATGCAATTTCAATCACGAAGCTCGCAAGATTAAAGCTGTAATAGAGCGAGATGAGGATGAGGACGGCGCCAAGCCCGTTCCCCGCAGAATAGCGCCAACCCTTCGGGTCAATCCGCTCCAGCGTCAGCGCGCCGTAAGTCAGCAGGATTAACCCCACGCCGAGAAGGCCGATGAGGTCTGGGAGTGTGGGGGCATCAAATGTCATGGCGGAGGGCTTTGGCGGTCAAGAAGTAAGGGGTCAAGCGATGAACGCGCTCTATAGATTCACCCGCCGCATCGTCAGATTAATTCGTCCGCCTTTCGGAACGAGGGCGCTCTGCCCGTAATCGACTTTACTGATCCCGTGATAGCAGCGACGGGCCTCTTTCGCGAGGACGACGACATCGCCGGAGAGGAGTTTGACCCCCTGCGTTTTGCCACCGCGTTTTGGGCCGCCAATGCGGAACATGGCGGGGTCGCCAAGGCTGATCGAGACGACGGGCGCGTTGACGGCCAACTCGTCCCGGTCGACATGCAGCCCCATTTTCGCGCCGTCTTTATACCAGTTGATGAGGCAGGCTTCCGGCAGGTCCGGCCAGTCACTCACATCTTGCCAGAGCTTTTGCAGCAGATCGGGTAAGGGCGGCCAAGGGACATCCGTTACTGGATGTCGCGGCTCATAACGGTAGCCCCGTTCCTTATCTGTGACCCAGCCCAATGAGCCAAAGTTACTCATCACGACGGATAGAGGTGTTCCGGTCCGTGGCATTCTAGGTTGAAAGAACGGCGCAGTTTCAGTCGCCGCCTTGACCGCTGCAATGAGCGCCTCTTGCTCTGCGGGCGAGAAATAGAGCGGATAATGGGCGAACCCGTCGGGAAATTCAGATGGCTTAGCCAAACAAAGCCCGCATGATAAAGAAGATGGCGGCGGAGAGCAGTCCGGCGAGAGGCACGGTCAGCACCCAAGCGGCCGCAATTTTCAAAAGTAGTTTCCGTTCGACCAAACGCGGGCGGTGCTTCTTTTTCATTGCCCGCCAATCCCGTGCCGTCGGGCCGGAGGTCTGGGCGGCAAACTCCTTCATCAGGCCGCGACGCTCATTCAAAACGGCGGCCTCATAGCGCGCGGTGAAATCTGCTGCGACGCCAAAGGTCTGTGCGACCCACACATCCCGGGCTTTCTCTCGCGCCTGCAAGGCTTCGCGCAGGAAGCCGATGCCGAAAATCCCACCAATGGTAATATGCGTGGAGGAGACGGGCAGGCCGAGCTGGCTGGCAATAATCACGGTAATGGCCGCAGCCAGCGCGACACAGAATGCACGGGTCATATTAAGGGTCGTGATTTCAGAGCCAACCGTGCGGATGAGCTTCGGCCCGTAAAGCGCCAGACCGACGGCAATACCCGCCGCACCGACCAGCATAACCCAGAGCGGAATGCCGGCTTTGGACGCGATCTCTCCGGATTGGACCGCGGTGTTAATGGCCGCCAGTGGACCGACGGCATTGGCCACGTCATTTGCGCCATGGGCAAAGGAGAGCAGTGTTGCCGCCACGATGAGCGGGATCATGAAGAGATGGTCGACGCCCTTCTTCGTGTTTTTTTCGACCTTTGGCGCGCGTCTGACGAGGGCGGCGGTTAGCGCCAGAACGCCTAATCCGATGACGAACCCGACACCCAGTGCGGGCAGAAATTCGAATGGAATGATTTTCTTTAGGCCTTTGAGGATCAAATAGGTCGAAAAAGACCAGGCCATAACCCCGACGAGAAGCGGGACAATTTTCTTGGCCGAACCTTCAATATCATTTTGATAGAGCACGGTCCGTTTGACGAAATAGAGTGTTAGCGCCGCAATTCCGCCGCCCATGGCGGGGCTGATGACCCAACTGGCAACGATGCGACTGACCTCCGACCAATCCGCAATCGCCCAGCCACCCGCCGCGATGCCGGCGCCCATGACTCCGCCGACAATGGAATGGGTTGTGGAGACGGGAGCTCCGATAAAGGTGGCGAGGTTGAGCCAGAGGGCTGCCGCGAACAGGGCCGAGGCCATGACCCAGACAAAGACTTCCAACTCGCCCTCGAAATAACTGGGGTCGATAATGCCGCTCTTGATCGTGGAGACCACATCGCCCCCCGCAATCAATGCCCCTGCCGCTTCCGCGATAAAGGCAATGATAATCGCCGCGCCGAGGCCGAGCGCGCCCGAGCCGACGGCGGGGCCGACATTATTGGCCACATCATTCGCGCCAATATTCATGGCCATATAGCCGCCGACAACGGCCGCAAAGATCAGAAAGCTGGGATCATTGGACAGGTCGCCAAAGCTCTGCTGCACAAAAACATAGATAATGACGAGGAACAGCACCGCGCCCAATAGGCGGAGCATGTCTTTACCGTTCAGCCGTTTGACGGAGGCGGGGGATGTAGGCCCGGAATCGGACATAGAACACTCACTTGTAAATGGCTAACCTCGGAAAACCCATTGGCGCGACGTTTCGCCCGAGTCCAGCCCTATCCGCGAAATCTCTCGCCGGATGTGACAGAAATTTCAGATGCGTGAAGGGGGACGTGCGTTAGGGTCGGATCATGCGTACCCTTCTAAGTCTCCTCCCGATTATCGCTTTGGCGGCTTGTAGCCCGACGGAGGCGCAAGTTCCGCCTGTGACGGTGCCAGAACCTGAGCGTGTTGCGGTTATGTCGACATTAGCGGTCGACCCAGCCGCCCAGCCGCTCGTCACGGCGGCACGGGATCGGTTAAAGGCCAATGTTCGATATGATGGTGCCTATATCGGGTTGGATTATCCCGGCGGGGACGTGCCCGCCCATATCGGGGTCTGCACGGATGTCGTGATCCGGTCCTACCGCGCGGCCTACGGCTTCGACCTGCAAAAATCCGTACATGAGGATATGCGCGAGAATTTCGCGACTTACCCCACAAATTGGGGTTTAACCCGCCCCGATAAAAATATCGATCACCGTCGCGTCCCGAATTTGGAGACGTGGTTCACCCGCGCGGGATATGACATCCCCATCAGCGCGACACCCACCATCTATCAACCCGGCGATATTGTCAGTTGGCGCTTGGATAGCGGGTCGGGTTCAGGCGGCCTGCCACATATCGGCATCGTCTCAGATAAAGTCTCAAGAAACGGCACACCGCTCATCATCCACAATATCGTCGCGGACCGGAAGAAAGTGGCATTCTCTTTGACCACACGATTACGGGGCATTTTCGCTATTGGGTGAGGTGATGTATATGAAGTTTATGTGTTTATATATAGAATCTTGTATAAATGCATAAACTCTCTATATTTGAGCTATGGATCCCGTGAGAAACCCCTTTGCGCCCGGTGCGGGCGCGCCGCCCCCTGAACTTGTTGGACGCGCAGATGTTCTTTCATCAATTGATGTTGCTATTCGACGCGCCGCTTTGGGGAAGCCCGCCCGTAGTCACATGCTTTTGGGTTTGAGGGGGACGGGTAAAACGGTTCTGCTGCATCATACCGCGATTAAAGCGCAGGACATGAAAGATATTCTGGTTTGGGAGGCAATGATTGAGGCTCCTGAAGGTGGAGACTTGCCAAAGCTTATTTTTCCGCTTCTTCGCGCCATCCTGAGAAAACTTTCCGTCATAGAAGCCTCGAAAAAAGCCGCTTATTCGGGCCTACGCGCATTAAGAAGTTTCGCCTCTGCCTTTAAGCTTGAAGTCGGAGCTGCCAGTCTAAGTGTGGATCCAGAACCCGGAGTCGCCGATAGCGGGGACCTTTTATTGGACCTTTCTGAGCTTTTTGTTCGAATTGGCACTGCAGCCAAAGATGCGGGCGGTGTTTTTCTACTCTTATTAGATGAAGTGCAATATTTGAGCGCTCTTGAGCTTTCAGCAATTATCACATCTTTGCACAAATGCAGCCAAGCTACGCTACCCGTTATATTTATTGGAGGGGGCTTGCCACAGGTTGCGGGATTGGCTGGAAATGCAAAATCTTATGCGGAACGCCTCTTCGATTACCATGTAATTGGGCCGCTCTCGGAGCATGAGTCGCGGAAAGCTGTCCAGCAACCCATACTTGATGAAGGCGAGTCGATCACGTCGGAGGCTTTGGACCAGATCGTCGCTGACACGATGGGTTACCCTTACTTTCTGCAGGAATGGGGGTATCATGCGTGGAATGTGGCAGAGGAGTCCCCCATAAATATCGCAGACGCAGTAGCGGCCCGTGAAAATGCCATCCGACGACTGGATGAAGGGTTTTTCAAAGTTCGTCTCGACCGTCTGACACCGAAAGAGCGGGAATATGTACATGCAATGGCTTCATTAGGTCGTGAGGGGCCCTACCGTTCCGGCGATATTGCGCAAAAACTTGGCGAGGCTTCTAATAGACTTGGGCCTAGGCGCGCTGCCATTATCAAAAAAGGTATGATTTATAGTCCTGATCATGGGGATGCGGATTTTACAGTTCCGGGTTTTGCAGATTATTTGCAGAGGCTTGTGTAACTCTGAATTCTGAAGAAGCTAGAATCAGATATCCTTTGCGCCAGCAGAAAAATCTCTCCCCCAGCCCTTGCGAGTCAGGTCCTGCGCCCCATATCGGGTCCAGAACGAGGGTCAGACCGTGCAACCGGTATGTTGTCCTGCCCTCATTATTGATATCCGCGGATGCCGCATGATGCAGGTCCGCCAAAGAATTTGGAGCATGATACATGTCTAAAGTGATCGGTATCGACCTCGGCACCACGAATTCCTGTGTTGCGGTCATGGACGGCGATAAGCCGAAAGTTATTGAAAATGCGGAAGGGCAACGTACGACCCCATCCGTCGTCGCCTTTACAGAGGACGGCGAACGCCTGATCGGAACGCCCGCGCGTCGTCAGGCCGTTACAAACCCTGAACATACATATTTCGCGGTCAAGCGTTTGATCGGTCGTCCGTTCACGGATGCCGCCGTCAAGAAGGACGCGAAACTCGTTCCCTATAAAATCGTCAAGGGCAAGGGCGGCGATGCCTATGTCCAAGGCCGTGACAAGGAACTGTCCCCGGCTGAAATCTCCGCCATGACGCTCACGAAGATGAAGGAAACGGCTGAGGATTATCTCGGCGCGACCGTCTCGCAGGCCGTCATCACGGTTCCAGCCTACTTTAACGATGCCCAGCGTCAGGCCACAAAAGATGCCGGTAAGATTGCCGGTCTCGAAGTCCTGCGCATCATCAACGAGCCGACAGCGGCAGCGCTGGCTTACGGCATGAACAAAGAAGACGGTAAAACCATCGCGGTTTACGATCTCGGCGGTGGTACATTCGATGTGTCCATCCTGGAAATCGGTGACGGTGTGTTTGAGGTCAAATCCACAAACGGCGATACATTCCTCGGCGGTGAAGATTTCGATATGCGCATCGTTGAGTATTTCGCGGATGAGTTCAAAAAAGAAAACGCCATCGATCTGAAAGCCGACAAGCTCGCATTACAGCGTCTGCGCGAAGAAGCCGAGAAGGCGAAGAAGGAACTGTCTACTGCGTCCAGTTATGAAGTGAACCTGCCCTTTATCACCGCCGATGCGACGGGCCCGAAACATTTGAACATGAAGCTGTCCCGCGCCAAGCTGGAAACGCTTGTCGGCGACCTGATCAAGCGCACAATCGCGCCGATCAAAAAGGCCGTCTCGGATGCCGGACTGACCGTCAAAGATATCGATGACGTCGTGCTCGTTGGCGGGATGACCCGTATGCCGGCTGTGCAAAAGGCCGTGTCAGATTATTTCGGTAAGGAACCGCATAAAGGTGTGAACCCGGATGAAGTCGTCGCCATGGGCGCGGCCATTCAGGCGGGTGTCTTGCAGGGCGATGTCAAAGACGTCCTCCTCCTTGACGTGACGCCGCTGTCGCTCGGTATTGAAACCGAAGGTGGCTTGTTCACACGTATGATTGACCGGAACACAACAATCCCGACCAAGAAGTCTCAGGTCTATTCGACTGCGACGGATAATCAGGCCGCTGTGACGATTAAGGTCAGCCAGGGCGAACGCGAAATGGCCGCGGACAATAAATTGCTAGGCCAATTCGACCTCGTCGGTATTCCGCCCGCACCGCGCGGCATGCCACAAATCGAAGTCACATTTGATATCGACGCCAACGGCATTGTGAATGTGTCGGCGAAAGACAACGCCACGGGCAAGGAACAGCAGATCCGCATCCAAGCTTCCGGTGGCCTCTCTGACGATGACATCGAAGCGATGGTCAAAGACGCTGAAGCTAATGCGGAAGGCGACAAAGCCCGCCGCGAATTGGTCGAAGCCAAGAACCAAGCCGAAGCCCTCGTCCATAAAGCCCAGACCGACTTGGCTGAACATGGCGAAGCTGTCGATGATGAGCTGAAAGGCCAGATCGAAGAGGCGCTGAAAGAGACTGAAGACGTCATGGAAGGCGAAGACACAGCCCTGATCGTCGATAAGACACAGGTCCTCTCCGCCGCACTCATGAAAATGGGCCAGGCCATGTATGAAACAGCACAGGCCGAACAGGATGCAGGTCCGGCGTCACAAGCCGACCAAGCGGATGATGACGATGTCGTCGACGCTGAGTTTGAAGATGTCGAAGATGATGAGAACGCCGCTTAAACCCGGCTGTCCATCATAGACCAATAAGACTCGACCCTTCCGGTTTAACTCGGGAGGGTCTTTTTATTATCAAAGTACGCGAACTGGAATCCAAAATACCCTTGACACTAATTCTCACGATACACATGAAATCTTTAAACTAGTAGGTGTATTATAAAAATTGCTATTATTGGTGTCGGTTTGTTCTGCTTAACTCAAGCCTTTGGGGCCTATGCTCAAGTCAATAAAAATCAGACAATCCCGAAGAACCGATTTTCTGGGGTGGCGAAGAAGTCGAAAACTCAACCTGTTGGGGGTGGGATTGTGGAACAACATCAGGTCGGGGTGACCCCACCGGAAGCTACGGCACTGGCGGAAATAGCCCAGGCGAAGGTTTTGGATCCGACCCCTATTACAACCCCGGTGATGATGGTTTGGGCGGGTTAGGTTTCGATCCACAGAATCCTTTTCAAGGATCTTGCATAAATCATTGCTGGGATCATGTAAAAAAGCTTTCGAGAATTGCATGCAGGCAACTAAAGATGGAAGTCCAGAGTCCTTAAATATACCCCTGAGACTTGAATTATGTCGTGATTTCCAAGCGCAATTTTTTCAAAATGTACGGACGATCATAACTGCCATTAGTTTCCACAGTTAGGTGTTGGTTTGAAGGAGGATTTAATGAAAGTAACTTTTATTATTTTCTTTTCGGTGCTCTTTTTATGCTTTCCTACTTTTGCTCAAGAATTAGAGAGGGAGACCGGCAATGAAATTTGTACTGAAACCGACTGTGAGATTAGTTATGATGAATGGCGATATGTTTTAGACGTAGAGGTTGACCCTCGAAATGAAAATCAAATGATCTGTCTCAGCCATAGTTGGGATCATGCAAAAAAGACATTGGAAATTTGTATTGATGTAACTGGAGCGACTGTAAATGAATTTGAATCGCCCGGACACAAACTGCAAATGTGCCTTGATCAACAGATACAGTCCTTCAAGAAAAATGTAGAAAAACACCAGTGCTTGAAATCCTAAATCTTTATGGGCCATCAAAGACTCAATAAGTTTTGATATTTTGATGGCCTAAAAATTTTATCACCTCACTGATTGATATTTAGCCTTTCTGACTTACATCAGAGAGGCTTTCTTAATTTTATGGGGAAACGCTATTCCGAGCCTGTCTCGGTCTGCGAAGGAAACCGACTTACATGTCCAAACGCGATTATTACGAAATTCTGGGCGTTCCTAAAAACGCCGATGAGAAAACGATGAAATCCGCCTTCCGCAAGAAGGCGATGGAATGCCATCCGGACCGTCATCCTGATGACGAAGGCGCGGAAGCGCGGTTCAAAGAACTCAATGAGGCGTATGGCATCCTCTCGGACGAGCAGAAACGCGCCGCCTATGACAGGATGGGTCATGCGGCGTTCTCGCAAGGGGGCGGCGGAGGCGGTGGCGGCTTCCAGGATTTCAATGATATTTTCAGCCAGATGTTTGGCGGCAGCGGGGCCGGCGGCTTCGCCGATATGTTTGGCGGCGGCGGACGTCGTCAGCGTGAAACGGTGCAGCGTGGCTCTGACCTCCGCTATGAACTTGACATTACGCTGGAAGAGGCTTTCGCGGGCAAGGATGTGGAGATCACGGTCCCGATTGCTGAGGATTGCGATCGCTGTGACGGCGTCGGGGCGGAACCCGGGGCGGAAGTTGAGACATGTTCGACTTGTAACGGTATTGGCCGCGTGCGCACCAATCAGGGGCTCTTCACCATGGAACGCGCTTGCCCGACTTGTGGCGGGCAGGGCGAATATGTGTCTGACCCTTGCATCCAATGTGACGGACAGGGGCAGGTGCGCCAGCAAACCGAACTCGACGTGTCCATTCCCGCGGGTGTCGAAGACGGCACGCGCATTCGCCTGACCGGGCAAGGCGATGCTGCGCCGAAACGGGGCGGCGGCGGCGGGCGTCAACGCGGTGATCTCTATATTTTCGTCGGCGTGAAATCGCATGAATTATTCGAACGTGAAGCCGCCAATCTCTTTTGCCGTGCGCCCGTGCCGATGGCCACGGCCGCCCTAGGCGGAGAGATCGAAATCCCGACCATTGATGGTGGGAGGTCGAAAGTGAAAGTCGCTGAAGGCAGCCAATCCGGCAAGCGCCTGCGCCTGCGTGGAAAAGGGATGAGCGTCTTACGCTCGGACCGTCGCGGCGATATGTATGTTGAACTCGCGGTCGAAACACCGTCCGGCCTGACCAAGCGTCAGCGCGAATTGCTGGAAGAGTTTGCGGCAGAGGGCGGCGATCACACGGCCTCACCGGAGAGCCGGAATTTCTTTGATAAAGCGAAACGCTTCTGGGATGAACTTGTCGACTAGCAAAGTTTAAAGCAATTGCGTTCCAATATAAATAACAGATGGGTACGCGGCACCAAAGGCCCAGACGAACGCGTTCAGTCCCATAAAGAGGCCGACGCTGAGGTGAAAAACTATTCCGACAAAAATGCCAAGAAAGAATATTCCTCCGTCAAAGAAAAAAATAAATGGAAATAAAATTTCCCACCCTATTGTTGCCCAGCAAATCAAAAGACTGGCCCCAGCATAACGTTTGAAGAAGTCTTGTGTGAATTTGTTGCCATATGTGTGGGTGGACAGGACGCCTTTCGCCGCCAAGCCTTGACGCCAGCTTGAGGAAAAGAGTTTTGAAAAACCTGACGCAAAATAAGAAATGCAGAGTTGTCCTGCGATAAAAATAATTCCGACCAGATTAATGAACTCAGACGAACTTAGACAAAAACAAACGAGGACGGCGATAGAGACGAAGAAGGACATCTGATCCGCGCCGTCCGTGCCTAGATCCTGTCTATAATATAGCAGAAACATACAGGCAAAAATGACAGTCCCTAGAATTTTTCCGTAAACAGGTGCGACGTCAGTCAAAATGAACAACACTGAGAGAAAGCCGCATAGGGTACAGGTAAGACCTATACCCATCATGCCTTGTGGGGAATAAATTCGGGCTAATAATCCAACAGCTGGGGACCTTCTCATCCAAGTCGGGCCAATAATATTCCAATCGAAAATACCACGTGGTGCCAGCTCATATTTTAATGCGGCCATTTCAAGCGACTTTACCGCCCCTGAAATAGATAAAAGCAAACAAGTGAGAATATAGGTGTCAAATATTGTCATTTTACGGGGTGAAAATCCGATCTGCAGACAGGAATGACAACACGCTCTCCGGAGGCCTGTGTGGCTTCTGCCACAATGAATTGACGCGCGATTATAGTCTCGTCCTTCAGGGGAAGATGTAGAATGTAATTCAACATGCCAATATATCCGTCTGAGAGTTTAATGGTCGCGTCTCGAATATCACGCGAGGTGTCATCCTCTGTGTTTCGAACCGTATTATAGGTTGTTTTAATTGAGGCGACGCAATCGAAGAAAAACTTCTGGATACGTTTCTTTGGATTCCAGATGATATCAAACCAACTGCGCTCAATCATATATGGGATCTCAGACCAGCTGGAAAGACTTCCATCCTCAAACTTTTCTCTGACTAATATTCGCGTGTCATAGATGCCGGGATTTGGCGCAAAAAAAGTATAGATGGGTAGGAGTCGAAATCTCCAAATGAAGGAGGCCCCCAATATTCTATCCCGTATCGGCCCTATCTGCCAAAGCGCGGAAAGGCTTAACCAGAATGCAAAGAGGGAGCCGACAACACCGTCGACCCAACTCATTTAATACTGCGCTTTGCGTCTCGGACCTCGTCACGAAGTTTTGAAAGAACATTCACGGCTGTGCCATTTTCTTCAACGCTTTCCAGTTCGACGAGATCCCCTGCTAGCTTTTTAAGACGGAAACCAATGTCTTTGCGATCTGCAATAGATTTTCCATATTCTGTGTAGAGCGAAAATGTCAGGTTGGCGACACCAATTACGAGTGCGGCTGCGGCAAGCGTTGTTGCCTTTGGTGCCGCGTCGAGTGCGAAATTTAATTTTCCAGTTTCCGCTTGGGACGCCAGATCTAGGGCGCGGTCCAGCGCTCCAATCTCATCATCTGTGAGTGAAAGCTCCTTGATCAACTCTCCGCCGAGTTTTTTGCGACTTGCCATAATATGCCCCTGTAATTAATTATACCTAGGGTTGTATATATGTGCCGCTTTAAAATAAAGAAATATTTTTTAATTTATGACGGTTTGACTTTTTAGGGGCGCGTAAGTTACTGAAAATAAGAAAAATATTATTTTATTTTTTGAGGTTCAAATGCAGTAATGGGCCGGAATACTGCATTCCCCGCAATAATCGAACTCCACAAATCGTCATCTTCTTCCGCGTCCGGCACATCGCGCGTGAGATGCCAAAGGGTTCGGATATAGGGTCCGTCCGCGTCTTCGCTCATCTGTCCGGTCCAACTCGTCAGGCTGCCATAGCCTTTGAAATTGACGGTAAAAGTGACTTGGTCGCCCTCGATAAATCCGGTCAGCGGGAAACGCGCGGCCGGATCGGGATTGCCGAGTTGGGTGTTGTAATAGCCAGAGAGTAAACCATCAGCCTCTGTGAATGTCACAGCAGAGCCGCGTTCATTCGCCCAGATGCCCGTGATTTCAACGTCCTCAGCATTCGCATTTG
Source organism: Litorimonas sp. WD9-15 (assembly GCF_050271975.1). Classification (NCBI taxonomy): domain Bacteria; kingdom Pseudomonadati; phylum Pseudomonadota; class Alphaproteobacteria; order Maricaulales; family Robiginitomaculaceae; genus Litorimonas; species Litorimonas sp. WD9-15. The sequence continues at coordinate 547,483 of NZ_CP189850.1, read as the reverse complement.
CGCAGGACGACAGGATGATTGCGTTAATAAATAGAAAGCGTTTCATGGTTTTAAGAGGTCCGATGATTTGGCGAGGTGATCTAAACGTGTATGTAATATCGAGATCTTCGCTGTTGAAAGTTCTGGAGAAAACCGTGCGTGATGTCCGGTTTCCAGTGTCGCCCAACCGGGCTCGCCCGATTTTATAAATGACAGCATTGCCTCTTTCATCGCAAAGGGTGCGTCCGCAAAGAGACGGTCATATTGCTGACCATGTGTCGCTCCGGGCAGGTCGCCCCTGATTTCGTCATAATGAAACAACCACCCTTTAGCGGCTTGAGCCGTTTCTGCACTGGAGAGGAGATAGCGTAAGTCCCCGAAGATCTGCTGCGCCGCATGTCTTTTCGACACAGCAAAGTCCGCAGCATAAACCTTACGCAAAGCCGGACTGTCTATTTGAGATAGAAAGCTATCGGGCGTAAATCCAGCACCTTGAAGGGTGCCGGCCCCGTCATAGGAATTCGCGCCCGCCACATAGGGCTTCCCGGACCCAAATAGATCGACAGGCTGATCCTTCAGGAAAGGTGCATCGATAAAAGGCAGGTGGAAAACCGAAATATCTGACACGAGTTGTGCGGCGGATCGCGGGGTTTCCAGAGGTGCGTAACGGATGCGCTGCCGTTCCTCTGGTGTCGGGTTATAGGCTTTTGGAAATGGCCAAGACCCGTATCCCGCATGGGACCAAGCGTGGGCGAATTTTCCTTCGGCCCGGGGATCAACCATCATGAGTTGCACGCCCATCCCGCCGGCGCTGTGGCCTGCCAGTGTGACGTCATTTGGATTACCTCCAAATTGCGCGATATTCGCCTGCACCCAATTCAGAGCCGCGACCATATCGGCCTGTCCGAAATTGCGCGGGTCCGTTTCGTCCCAGCCAGCCCAGTCGTGAAAGCCGAGTTTACCGAGACGGTAATTAAATGTCACAACGACCACGCCGTCTCTCGCAAATGTCTTCGGCCCCGTTCCGCCCTCACCCGCAATAAATCCGCCGCCATGAAACCAGACGAGCACGGGGAGATCTGTCGCGTCCGTGTCAGGTGAGAATATGTTCAGGAAGAGGCAATCTTCCACCATAACCGTTTGACCCGCTTGCGGACAGGCGGGGCCGAAATCTGTTCCTGCGCTCCAATCGGTGTTAAGAGTCGGCAATTCCCACCGCTCTGCCGTCGCATATTCAATACCTAACACGCTGTTAATTTCATAGGATCCACCGGACGTCACCGGCTCAGTCTGAACGGGGGAGGCAAGCGTACACACCGTGAGGAGAAACGCGGTTGCGAGTGTGAAACGATTAAGCACTTAAAAATCCCAGAATTAAATAAAGTATCGTCGTAATTCCACCGCCAATCAACGCATAGGGGAGTTGTGTGCGGACATGATCAATATGGTCATTCGCTGTGGCCATGGACGAAATGATCGACGTGTCGGAGGTCGGGCTACAATGATCGCCAAAGACGCCGCCCCCAATCGCGGCTGCAATGGCGAGGACCGGGTCGACCTCCATAGCCTGCGCCAGCGGGACGGCAATCGCGACCATGATGGCAAAGGTTCCCCAACTTGTGCCCGTCGAAAAAGCGACGAAACAGGAGATCAGAAAGATCATGGCGGGCACGAGCGCGGGCGAGATAAAGCCCTTCGCCGTCTCGGCCACATAGAGCCCCGTCCCAAGCTCGCGGCACAGACTGCCGAGGGCAAAGGCGAGCACCATCAATATCGCCAGCGGCACCATACCCGACATGCCGGACAGGACCGTCTCAAAACTCTCGCGAATTCTCAGCGCACCCGTCAGTTTATAAAGCACCATCGCCCCGACCACGGCAAAGCTCGTCGCGTAGAGCACGGATTTTGACCCTGATCCCTCGACGATATTTCCGTTACCCGTGATCCAGAGGAAGACGGGCATGAGGACGACCATAAGCGCCAAAGGGATGAGCATATTTCTGGCCTTAAAGGAAATCCCGTCTTTCGGCTCCGTATCCAGCGCGGCATCCGCCATCATGATTTGCGCGTCTTCGCGGTTGAGCAAACCCGTCTCTTTGGCGCGGATTTCGGCTTTTCGCATCCAGCCAATATCTCTACCGGAGACAATGACAAAGACGAGGGTCAGGATCACGATCATTGGATAAAAATTCATCAGGGTCGCGCGGATAAATACATCCGTCGGCGTGCCCATATTGGCCGCTAAAGGCTGTGCCGCGATGAGGCCGATAATATAGGCACCCCACGCATTAAAAGGCAGAAGCACGGAAGACGGTGCCGACCCACTATCGGCAATATAGGCCAGCTTCTCACGCGGAATGCCCAGCTTATCAAAGACGGGACGATAGAGCGTCCCGACCGTCAGGATGGAAATATTACTCTCAATAAATAGCAGCAACCCCGTGCCCAGCGCTAGCAACTCGACCAGCTTGCGCTGTCCCTTAGTCTCGGCCGTGGCACTCATCCGGTCGAGCTTCGCCATCAAACGCGCCACAAATCCCGCTACCCCGCCGGAGCGTTGGATCAGCGCAATCAACGCCCCGACGATCAGGGTGAAGAGAATGATCCGCGTATTCCCCGCACTCTCAAAAACCGTAACAATCCCGTCCATCGCGGCCAGCGTCCCCGTCGCAAGATTCCCACCGGCCAAAATAACAAAGCCCAGCCAAAGCCCCGCCGCCAAAGACAAAAAAACCTGCCGCGTCCAAAGCGCAAGCCCAATGGCGAGGACGGGCGGGAGGAGAGAGAGAAGGCCGTAAGTTTCCATATAGCGGGGTTAGCGTGGAGCGAGCCGTGGGGGAAGAGGGAGTCCTACAAGGCTGTGCTCAACTCTTTGGGAAATATATCGAACTGAAAGAGGTCAATCGACGGGTTGAGGGGTCAATATTTATATTCACTCATAGCGATTTGCGCCTTATCCGTCAGACGTTTTCAAACCTTACACGCATAGCAACTCCCTTGATTGTTATCCAATCTAGGGTTACCGAATGGTTGAACACTGTAGCATCTTACTATCAGGTTTTGGGAATTGCAGTTTAAAAGCCTGCTTGGAGTATATTATGTATAGACGCATTGACGATTTCGCAAATGAGGCCATTGGCAGTGTCGAAATTTATGGTGAACCCTTAAAAGCCATAGATTTCAAAAATTTTGACTCCAAACTAAATGGTTTCATGCGACATCTCGAAAATACCAATGTGTTTTTCACTCCCATGAGAGTGCCTGAACTTGCGTTGAATTTCAGATTTGCGGAGATGGTAGCAGAGGACGATTTCACAGATAACAGTACAACAACGGGGTCTCTTGATATTGACGGCATGGCTGAGGGCGTCATTAATTTTGAGGGTGACTCAGATTGGTTTGAAATTGAATTAACGGTGGGGGATGTCATTCGTATTGCGGTTGACGATACGGACGTTAACTTGTCGTTGCGGGATAAATCTGGAAACTTCATTGCCTTCGATTTTAGAGACTTCGATACCAACGAAAACTTAATTGTTATGGAGGTTGTAGACGGTGGGACTTTTTATGTTGACGCCCGCAGCTTCACTTCACCCTTAAACTATACTCTAACCGCGACAACGATTGAGGATGATTTTTTAGGTAATTCTGAAACATCTGGTACTCTGGAAGTCGGGGCGACTGCCACGGGATCTATCGAATATAGAGGTGACTCAGATTGGTTTGCCATTGAATTGGTGGCAGGCGAAACTATTCGTATCGCCTCTGATGACATAGATACCGTTATCTCCTTAAGAGATGAATTTGGTAATTTTGTCGCGTCTAATTACAGAGATTTTGATACAAACGAGAGCGTCATCATCGCACAGGTGGACGCGAATGGAACATTCTATGTTGATGTGGAGAGCTTTAACTCGACTGTGAATTACGTACTGACGGCGACAGAAATTGAAGACGATTTTTCGGGCAATAATGATACAACGGGTATTTTAGAGGTTGGCGGGACAGCTACGGGTTCAATAGATTATAGATTTGATCCAGACTGGTTTGCAATAGAGCTTGTGGCAGGGGAAACCATTCGGATTGCGTCCAATGGAACGGATACAAACCTATCGCTGAGAGATGAACTTGGAAACCTTATCGCCTCAGATTTCAGGGACTTCGATACGGATCAGTCTGTCATCATTGCACAATTAGACCAAACAGGAACATACTATATTGATGTCAGCAGCTTTACCTCGCCGCTGGATTACACGCTCACGGCGACAGTCATCGAGGATGACTTTGTAGATGATGCAGACACGACAGGGAGTTTGGACGTCAGTGGCACAGCCACAGGCTCAATAGATTATAGAAATGACTCAGATTGGTTTGCGATTGAGCTGACAGCGGGTGATATCGTTCGTATTGCCTCTAATGACACTGATGCAAATTTAACTCTGCGGAATGAGTTTGGAGGCGCCGTCGCGTCTAATTTCAGGAATTTTGAGACGAATGAAAGTGTTATCATTGCCCAGGTCGAAGAGAGCGGGACTTTCTATGTTGATGTCAGTAGTTTTGAGTCGTCTTTAAACTACACACTCACGGCGAGCGAGATTGATGATGATTTCTCGGATAACGTGGACACGACGGGTGTTCTTGAACTCGGCAATACAGCCAGAGGCACAATCAATTATAGAGATGACTCAGATTGGTTTGCGATAGAGTTGGCGGTTGGGGATATCGTCCGTATTGCCGTTAATGACATTGATTTAAATATGAGCTTACGGGATGAATCTGGAAATCGCTTTGGATTCAATTTTAGAGATTTTGACACCGATGAGGCCGTCATTATCTTTGACGTCGAAGAAAGCGGAACATTCTACATTGATGTAAACGGCTTCTCTCCGCCCTTGAACTATACGCTTACAGCAGATGTCCTCGATGATGATTTTTCGGACGATACGACGACAACGGGTATTCTCGAAGTTGATGGCACGGCGAGCGGTTCAATTGACTTCAGAAATGATGAGGATTGGTTTGCGATCGATCTCGTAGCGGGGGAGACCGTTCGTATTGCGTCCAATAACGTAGATGCAAATTTGACGCTCTTAGATGCCTCGGGAAATAGTGTCGCTTTTGATTTCAGAAATTTTGATACAAATGAGAATGTTCTCATAGCGCAAGTCGATGAGAGTGGGGCATTCTATATTAACGTGAATAGCTTCAGTTCACCTCAAGACTACACACTTACATCTACAGTGATTGAAGATAGTTTTTCGGACGATTCGAATACGACCGGTGTTCTTGAACTGGGCGGAACAGCCACTGGTTCAATTGATTTTAGAAATGACTCGGATTGGTTCGCCATTGATTTGACAGCGGGCGACATCATTAGGATTGCATCTAATGATACAAATACGGACCTGTTTTTGCGAGATGGGTCGGGAAACTTTCTGGCCTTCGATTTTAGAGATTTTAATACAAATGAGAGCGTCATAGAGACCCTGGTGGAAGTAACCGGAACTTTCTATGTCGATGTCAGAGGCTCTACGTCCCCTCTGGACTACACGCTCACAGCCGTAAAAATTGAAGACGATTTTTCCGGTGACACTGAAACGCTTGGGACTTTAGAGATTGGCGGTACCTCCATGGGGTCGGTCGATTTCAGAAATGATTCGGACTGGTTTGCGATAAATTTGACGGTCGGTGATACGATCCGAATTGCCTCTGACAATACTTCTGCAAATTTGATTTTGCGGGACGAATTTGGAAATTTCGTGGCCTCCGATTTCAGAGATTTTGAGACAAGTGAGAATGTTATCATCGCCCAAGTCGACGTGGCTGGCACGTTCTTTGTTGATGTCAGTAGTTCAAGTGCACCGTTAGATTATACCCTCACAGCTACGGAAATCGAAGACGATTTTTCGGATGATGAAAACACGACGGGTGTTCTTGAAGTTGGCGGCACAGCCATGGGGTCCATTAACTTTCGAAATGACAACGATTGGTTTGCGATTGAGCTGACGGCGGGTCAACTTGTCAGGATCACATCCGACGGCTTTGAAGCAGATTTAGATTTACGCGGTTTGTCTGGAGAGTTTTTTGCGACTGAGTATCTCGATTTTGATAATGGTGAAACTGTTATCCTGGTGGAAGTAGAAGAGAGTCAGACAGTCTATGTCGTCGTAGACAGTTTTGAGTCATCTTTGGATTACACGCTCTCGGCCGCAATACAGGAGGATGACTTCTCAAATAACACGGAGACAACGGGCGTTCTTGAGGTAGGGGCTACGTCTATTGGAAGAATCGACTTCAGAAATGATGAGGACTGGTTCGCGATTGAGCTCACGGCGGGGGAGATCATTCGAATTGCGTCTAATGATACGGATGCGAGTTTAACATTGCGAGATGAAGCCGGAATTTTCGTCGCCTCTGATTATCGTGATTTTGGTGCGAATGAGAGTGTTATCATTGCGCAGGTTCAAGAAAATGGCATTTATTATATCGGTGTTGATAGTTTTGATGCGCCCTTGGATTACACACTGACCGCATCTGTTCAGGAAGATGACTTTGCAGCAAATATCGACACGACGGGTGTTCTTGAAGCTGAAGGCACGGCCACCGGATCAATTGAATATCGAGCTGATTCAGATTGGTTCGCGATTGAGCTTACGGCGGGTGAATTTATTCGTATTGCCGCTGATAGTGATGATGTTAATTTAGTTTTGCGGGATGAGTCTGGCGAGAGTGTCGCATTTGACTTCAGAGATGTCGTCACCAATGAAAATGTTATTATCGCGCAAGCGGAACAGAGCGGAACATTTTATGTTGATGTAAGTAGTTTTAACGCCTCCATTGATTACACGCTCAACGCTACGGTTTTAGAAGATGACTTCGCAGCTGACACGGACACGGCTGGTATTCTTGAGATCGGCAGCTCTTCCGCAGGCGTAATTAATTTCCGCGGTGATTCAGACTGGTTCGCGGTTGAGCTCACAGCGGGAGAACAAGTCCGTTTCACATCTGAAGACGTCACGACCAGCTTGGTTTTGCGTGACGAATTCGGGAATTTTGTTGCCTCTAATTACAGAGACCGTGAAGCGGATGAGCCCGTCCTGGTATATGAAGCCGAAGAAAGTGGAACGTTCTTTGTTGACGTAAGCACTCTCCGCTATTCTCTGGATTACACAGTAACGGCGTCTATTCAGGAAGACGACTTCAGGGCTAATACTGACACGACCGGAACCCTTGAAGCGGGTGGCCGTGCGACAGGTGTGATTGATTTTAAAGATGACGCAGATTGGTTTGCAATAGAAATTACGGACACTGACTTAGATCTAAGGCTTTTCGTCGACAGCCCTCGTGTGAGTTTGTCTCTTTATGACGCAAATGGAAATTTGCTCAGACCTTCAATTGACGACACAACAATTAGTTTTTCTGAGGCGGGAACATATTATATTTCTGCTTTTGAGTCATTTTTTGACGCGGGCGATTACACAATATCATCGGTCATTGTGGACTCTGTTGATGCAAATCTTCCCGTTACGAATGCTGGGATCGTTGATACAGTTGTGGATGACGCCAACGCGATCACTTATTCTCTAAGCGATGATGGAATACTAATTCGATACTCCACTGAAACGGGAACCCTTCTGCCCGAGACCGATCTTGGCGTAGATACGAGTGCGCTCTCCCTTAGTCAGGACGGGCAGTATTTATTTGCGGCTCAAGCGGATTTAACGGACGTCGGAAATAATGTCTTTGAAGCCACAGTCTTGCGGATTGATACAGAAACACTGGCAGTCGAATCCTTCTCTTTTGAAGTTTCGGGTCAAGGTTATGAGATTACCGACATACAGGCCGCAGCCGATGGTTCATTATTTGTGACAACAAATTTCCCTGGATCAGGATGGGTGCCTTTTTATAATTTATCCGGCTTTGACGACATATTGTCCGTTAATGTTATTGATGATGATGAATTTTCAGGCTTCAACGGCGTGCGTCAGAATACGACGTTAGATATTTCACGGGACGGTCAATTCCTTCTCATGGCCGAGAGTAATATCTCAAGCTACCCGGTCCATATTTATTCCGTCGAAACCGGTGAGGTCATTGCCTCAACAAATCACGGCGGATTTAACTTCGACAAAAACGCAATTAGCGGCGCGGCGCAGCTGGTTGCTGTGGCGGGATATAACGAAGTTACCTTATATGATTTCGATCTTAACCCAGTTGCGGATTTGACAGGAATTTATGGGAATGCGGAACGTGTTGACCCTATATTTTCAAAAAATGGAGAATATTTGTTCTTAGTCAATGACGCATTTAATGGGGATAGCAGTATCGCTGTTATCAGCACGTCAACTTATGAGGTCGTTTCCTTCGTAGATGTTGCTGAAAATATCTCATCTATTTCCGATGTTGATTTAAGCCCTGATGGCCTTAGCATCATCGTGACCAATCAAAGTGGGGTTCGTTATTTTGACTTTTCTGAAACTGATCTCTCCCTGAACGGGACTGAAGCTCGCGATAGGCTTTTTGGCACTGAATTTGATGAACTGATAACGGGCCTCGCTGGCAATGACATCTTGAACGGCCGGGCGGGCGACGACACTCTCCTCGGCGGAGAAGGTAACGATATGCTGATTGGCGGAGCGGGCGATGATACGATATCTGGCGAGTCAGGCGATGATAGAATTTTGGCTGGATCGGGCGATGACATCGTGGAGGGCGGCGCAGGCGTTGATGATATTCTGGGTGGGTCAGGCAATGACTTCATCTTCGGTGGAGACGGCGATGATCTGATTGATGGCCAAGCCAATAATGACATTATCGAGGGGGGTGCTGGCCGCGATACGATTTTTGGCGGTAACGGTAATGATCTGATCAAAGGACAGTCAGGAAATGATGCTCTTCGCGGCGGCGACGGCAATGACCGCGTCGAAGGTGGCACGGGTAATGATTTTCTTGGCGGTGCAGGCGGTCATGATCTTCTAATTGGCGGAACCGGACATGATCGTCTTTATGGTGGGTCTGGACAGGACACTTTATTCGGACAGCAGGGCAATGACCTTCTCGTGGGCGGGGGCGGAAATGATCGCCTTGTCGGCGCCGCTGGAAATGATGTTCTGGACGGTCAGGCCGGTGATGATATCCTTGAGGGCGGCAGTGCGAATGACAACCTGACCGGCGGCAGTGGTGCTGATACGTTTGTTCTCAGTCGCTTCGCCGCGACGACGACCGTGACGGACTTCACTGACGGTGTGGATGTGCTCGACCTGTCCGACTTCAGCGATACGGATATTGCGAATGCTCTAGACGGCGCGGTTCAGCAGAATAGTGATACCGTTCTGACCTTTGCTAATGGATCTGTCCTGGTCTTGGAAAATTTCGATCTTATAGATTTGTCCGATGAGGATGTTCTGGGATATGATGCATCAGATGTGGCGCTCATGGCCTAAACTGGACTTCAGCAGGCCAAGTCAAGTCTATTGAAGCCGGGCTTTATTTGGAATTCATAGGCGCGTCATGAGCCTCCCGGAGAAAAGCATTTTGGTTGAGATTAAATCCCGGAGCCTCTTGCCTTGCAAAACGGGTTGACGCTCCGCGTTGCCCTGCTACCTCGGGTCTATGTCAGATCTCTACCGTAAAGAAGCGCTTGCGCACCGGACCCGTGCTCTGTTCGGGGAGGTGCGGTTAAAGGCGCCGCCCTCGACGTGGTTGGTTACGATCTTGCTCGCCATTGTCGTTGTCAAGGTCGTCGCGGCGCTGTTCCTGTTGGATGTGGAGACGGCCGCAGGGTCTGTGCGGTTATTGGATTGGCTCTTGGGCGCGAAATCATAATGGCGAAACTGCCCGTTATTTTACAGACTGAGACGACGGAATGCGGTCTGGCCTGTCTCGCCATGATTGCGCGCTATCACGGGCATAATATAGATTTGAATGTGCTGCGGCGTCGGCACCTCGTCTCCATGACCGGGGCGTCGTTGAAATCCGTGATACAGATTGCGGACGGACTGCAGCTCTCCGCACGGCCGCTCAAGGTCGAGCTGGATCATTTGCAAAAGCTCCAGACGCCCGCGATTTTGCACTGGGATCTCAACCATTACGTTGTGTTGAAATCGGTCAAGGGCGACCGCGTCGAAATCGTCGATCCGGGCATTGGCCTGCGGCGAATGTCGCTGGATAAGGTCTCAAAACATTTCACGGGCATCGCGGTGGAGTTTACGCCGCAATCTAATTTCACGGCCGTACAGGCGCGGATGAAACCGCGGATCTCGCTGCTCTGGTCGCGGCTCGTCGGGTTGAAGCGGGCGGTGGGGCAGACGCTCGTCCTGTCCGTTATATTACAAGCCGTTGTCCTGCTCGCGCCGTTTTATTTGCAGCTCGTCGTGGATGCCGTCCTGCCAGAGGGGGATCGTGGGTTGCTCCTCGCGCTGGCCATTGGCTTTGGCGGGCTTATGATCCTGCGCGCCGTCGCGGAAGCCGTGCGCGGTTGGGCAATTGTTGTCTATGGGAACCAGATGTCCCTGCAAATGGTGGGCAATGTCTTCCGCCATCTCATTCGCCTGCCGACGCGCTATTTCGAGCGGCGCCATATTGGCGACATTATCAGCCGGATGGGCTCGACCGTCCCGATTCAAGAGGCCCTGACCCAATCCGTCGTCGCTGTGATCTTAGACGGCGCGATGGCGGTCCTCATGCTAATCGTGCTCTTTGCTTATTCGCCGCTTTTGGGCGCTATTGTTTTGGTGAGTGTTGCCCTCCTCGTCCTCGCAACACTCCTCATTTATCCGCATCTGCGTCGCACGCAGGAAGAGAGTATTTACGCTAAGGCCTTGGAAAACTCACACGTCATAGAAAGTGTCCGCGCCAACACAACGGTCAAGCTTTTCGGGCGCGAGGCGGAACGCGAAGCGGCCTGGCGGAATCTTTATACCGATTTCATCAATGCCAATGTGAATTACGGCCAGTGGGTGGTGGCGCGGAAATTTTTCGAGACGCTGCTGACGGGCTTGCAGATTGTCGTGGTTGTCTGGGCCGCCGCCGAGATTATGATGGGTGAAGGGTCAGTCTTTACCCTTGGTATGCTCGTCGCGTTTCTCGCCTATCGTCAATATTTTACGGATGCCGTCGTGCAGCTCTTGGAAAAGGGGATCGAATTTAATTTGCTCTCGCTTCACCTCGACCGGCTTTCTGATATTATTTTCGAGGAGCCGGATGAAGCGCATACGGGTGAGACGGAATTAAAAGATTTGCAGGGTAATATCGCGCTGGAGGATGTGTCCTTCCGCTATTCCGAAACGGACCCATGGGTCGTCAGCGATATGTCACTTGATATTGCGGCGGGTGAGATGGTGACCCTGACGGGATTATCCGGTGGTGGGAAAACCACATTGATGAAGCTGATGTTGGGTCTGTATGAACCCGTGAAGGGCCGTGTAAAAATTGATGGTCATGACCTTGCCGCGCTCAACCGTGCGGATTGGCGAGCCCATATCGGCGTCGTCATGCAGGATGACCGCCTCCTCTCCGGCACTCTGGCCGATAATATCAGCTTCTTCGACCCTGAAATTGATATGCAGCGCGTCTACCGCGCAGCGCAGGCGGCACAGATCCATGACACTATCGCGCGACTGCCCGGCAATTATCAGGTCGTGATAGGGGAAATGGGATCAGTCCTGTCAGGCGGGCAGAGACAGCGTGTCCTCCTCGCCCGCGCACTCTATCAAAATCCAAAAGTCCTGTTCTTGGACGAGGGCACGGCTAATCTGGATGTCGAAACCGAAGGTGCCATTGTTAAAATTATCCGCGACCTCCCCATAACGCGTGTCATAGTGGCACACCGCCCCGCATTCTTAGAAGCCAGCGATAGGGTCATTCGCGTGGAATAATCCGCTTAAAGAGCCTGAAATACGGTTTATGGGTAATTTTATATAAATAAACACAACCTTTTTTAGAAATTTTGGAACTTTTCGCATTTGAAGCCGTAGGTAAAGTGTACGTTAACCATAATTTGTGCTGACTTAGAACGTTTTTCCTTGCAATCTGGCACGGAAATCGCGTTTAGTAGGAAGTACGGAGGTGGGGCCCGTATCGCAGAAGGGTGGGGCTTTTGTGTTTTCTTTTAACTAAAACACAGGAATTCAAGATATGCGTGAACTATCTTTAGAAGAACTCGAAGTTGTTGTCGGTGGAAACCCCATCGTTATCTGGCTTTAAGTCAAAATAGATAATTGATTTGAACCCGCCTCAAGGCGGGTTTTTTTGTATCATATTTTTAAGAATTTATCGGTATGCCACTCTTCGGAGCTGATAAATGATATTTTCAAAATCATTACTTAAGATAATAGTTGTTACTGTTTTCACGTTTTTGGTGTCTTCCGTTGCAACTGCTGACACAACTAAGGATCTCGATCCAAGGCTCATTGAAATTGTTGAAATCATAAATGCCCGAGCTGGAGAAACGAGTCGACCGAACCTTCTTCGTGACAACTCCAATTTTTCAAAAGGTTTTAACCCTGATGATCCATTTTTGAAAGCCATCAGCGAAGTGATGGCATCCGTAACAACGGAAGACTCTCAAAAAATAAAGTTGGCAGTCCACGGCTTTTCACAGGTCGGCAGTTCCTATGATGAGGTCGATACTGATAGTATCGCTAGGCTATATAGCGAATATGCCGATGCATTAGCCAATGAGTTGAGTGCGTCTGAAATAGAGAATGTGCTTAGACCTTTTCAGGAGAGTGGCGATTGGTTCCAAAGGTTCTCAGCATATCAAATATCGATTTTTACGAATGCAAACCTGAAAAAGTCTCAAAACCATACTGCGCTTCAAAAAGCACAAGAGTCTTTATCGCTAATCCCTACTGAGGAAACAGAACTATCCAGCTTTGCAAGAATTGAGGTGACAAATGTCATCGCGCATCTGCATAATTTGAAAGCCAACAGAGATTTAGCCATTTCGACAACGCTGGAATATCTGGAGCTAACAGAAAACAATTTCGACCCGCAGGCTTCTATCGATATTTTAAACAACCTTTTATATTCTCATCTTGTGTGGAGGGATACGACGGCCCAACAATATTTGGCAGACGCGCTTTTAAATCTTGAAAAATATTATGACTCTGAAGCTCCGGGTTTGACAGAGCTCCGTGTTGCCCAAACGAAAAATGAGATTGGAGATTATGAAACGGCATTAGATTATGCCGTTTTGGCTTATGAAAAAGCCGCTCTTCCCCAGCTGAAACTACAAGCAAAAGTGACAGAGGCGACGGCTTTGGCCGGTTTGGGAGAATTGAAAAAAGCCGAAGCCATTATCAGCATGCATCAACTTAATATTTCGCCGGATATAATTCTAAACGAGCGTTCATCAAACTCAGTGCTTCAATTGGCTTTCTTAATGGCTCTTAAGTCTGGTGATGAGAAATTAGCTATAACCTTGTCTAATCGTCGTCTGCAGCTGCTTAGCCAGAATTTCCTAGCAGACGCTTCCAGCGATACATCCTCTATATTAGCCTCGCTCGAAAACTCGCGTGCGCGGCAGGAAGAACGCGCTGCGGCCGCCGCACGGGAGGCGGCTTTGCTTGAACTTACGATTGTAAAACAGCGGAAATTGAATCGCACATTGATGGCCTTATTGGGGCTCGCGGGGTTAGCGCTTATCGGATTAGTGGCCTTCCTAAGATTCCGGGAACGCACCATGAAGGAACTCGCGATTAAACGCAAAGAGGCGGCTTCTGCGGATAAATTAAAGACCGATTTCCTGGGTATGATCAGTCATGAACTCAGGACGCCGCTTAACGGGGTCATCGGGTTTTCCGACCTGCTCAGCCAAACCCATACCGATCCTGATGTGAGACAGAAAACGGGCGTAATTTTGAAAAGCGGTCATGAATTGTTGGATGTTGTCGAATCCATGACGGATATGGCGCGCATTGATGCGGGCCAGATGAATATCTTACCGGAAGACTCGCACCTACCCACATTATTGGAAGAGGTCGTGGAACCGTTGCAAGCCAAAGCGGAAGAGAAAGGCCTCGCTTTTACGCATTATATTGATCCGGATTTGGGTGAGCATTTTGTGGATGGTCAACGGTTGCAACAATGTGTTCGCACGGTGCTCTCAAATGCGGTGAGCTTCACAGAACGCGGGCGTGTTCATATGCATGTCACAACGCAAAAATCATCCGATGATGTCGTGACAGGTGTGACCGTCAATATTGCGGATACAGGCGTCGGGATGAGCGAGCTCGTCCAATCGCGTCTCTTCACGCCCTTCATGCAGGCGGATACATCCCTCCGCCGCAGTCATATGGGCACGGGCTTAAGCCTCGCCATTGCAAAAGCTCTGACGGTTCTGATGGAGGGTGAATTAACCGTTGTCAGTCGCGTCGGACGCGGCTCCGAATTCACACTCACGGTCCCTCTGGCGGCACCGGTATCCGTGCATGTTGAAACTGACGCAGTGGACGATATTGAACATGTTGAGGCGCTTTTAGAGCATGAGATGCCTGCGCCGCTGCCACCGGCTATCCTTGACCTCATGCAGCCTGTGGCGGGTCGCGACATGGCGCCGCTTCATGCGCCGCCGCAAATGCCGGAGAATAATCTTGACGGTTTGCGGGTTCTCATTGTCGATGATCTGGAGAATAATCGCCGCATTCTGCGTGATATGTTGGAGCCGCAGGGCTGTATCTGTTTCGACGCACCGGACGGCGAAGACGCTTTAGAGGCCCTTAATGCCGGGCCATTGGATATTGTGATCATGGATATTCACATGAACCGTCTGGACGGTGTTGAGGCGACACGATTAATTCGGGACTCCCGTGCGCCCTTTGCAGATATTCCAATCATTGCCCTGACGGCGGATAATGCCGCGACAACGAATGCAGCCTGTATGGCGGCAGGAGCGGATATTTTCCTGACCAAGCCTGTCATGCTTGATGAAATTTGCCGGGCCTTGGCGTTCCTGCAGACCGGAAAATCACGTCGGACCCTGCGCCAGGTTGAAGCGGGCTAAGCTCTACCAACTACCGCCTCCACCGCCGCCGCCGCCACCGCCGGAGAACCCCCCACCACCGGAAAAGCTACTCGAAGAGCCGCCACTGCTGCTCGTCTGGACAGGCCGCGCGGAGGCGACGCCGGCCGAGAGGGCTTTCGTCATATCTTTGGACAGGTTCCCAACGCCGCCTTTCAGGAAGGTGCGGCTGGACCCGCGATAATAATTTGGCTGATAATCCTGCGCGACAATGGGCAGCGTCTTTTCGAAATGTTTCGTCCAAGGTTTCTCGACGCCGAGTGCCACGGCATAGGGAAGGTAGCTCTCATAGCGTTCAACACTCATGGGCGGGACTTGATCCGTTCCGACTTCGGCTGCATTGAGGCGCAGCTTCTCCGCCGTTTCCAGATAGAGTTTAAAGCCCTCAATTTCTGATTTTACTCGTGCGCCTTTTTCCGTAGGGGCGGGCATCAGGAACATGAAAACGATATTACACATGATGAGGGCGGCGACGCCTAACCAGAAGAGGGCGGAACTGGGCGTTTGGAAGGCCTTGAACACGGCAAAGAGCCCAAGACCGGTCAGGACCATCCCGATAAATGTCGGCGCGAAATTGATCTTATGATAGTCCGGGCCATAGGTCGTGTTCAGATGCGAAACGAGGCTGCGATTGGCCTTATGAAACCGCGTATTGGGCTTATTCTTTTTCAGGACAATATCATCATGACGGTTTTTGAAAAGATGTGCATAGAGGACGGCTTCCTCACGGTTTAACTCGCCCTCATGATCGCGCGGGGGCAGGTGGACGAGAACCGTTTTCTTCTTCTGCACATCAATGAGAATGCGCCTTTTAATGGCGAGGCTCAGGAGTGTCGAAATCAGCGCGTCATCGCCAATGACCGTGCCGCGTTCAATCCGGTGCGCCGCCGAAGCGGAATAGCCCTGGGGCGCTTCGTATCGAGCGAAGACGGGCGGCTTAACGGGATCACGTCCCACGCGGGACCAATGAAACAGGAAGAAGGCGAGGATAGCGGGAATTAATCCGCCAATGCCGAGGAGGCCTCCATTTTTCCGCCACCACCGGGCTTTTTCTTCTTCGGGCGATAGCGGATCAAACACGCCCTTCTCCACTCCGACAGCCAGGGTGGCGGCTTCGCCCGGCATAATGGGACGCAGGGACGCAAA
Organism: Litorimonas sp. WD9-15; assembly: GCF_050271975.1. NCBI lineage: Bacteria > Pseudomonadati > Pseudomonadota > Alphaproteobacteria > Maricaulales > Robiginitomaculaceae > Litorimonas > Litorimonas sp. WD9-15. The sequence goes on along the minus strand of NZ_CP189850.1, from coordinate 531,336 downwards.
TTCGACAATATTTCCGAGGGCGTTGATCGTAATGTCGCTCTCCCGACTACCATAGCGACCCGTATAGCCAGCCGTTTGTGCCGGGGATGCACCAAGCGGCAAGACAATCCGACCTGTCAGATTTTTGACCGGAAACTGCCAATATTCCCCCATCACGTTCCAGCGGATTTCATCCAGATCATCATACCGGACAATCCAGTCATCAGAGGTATATTCGAGAACATAACGTTGTATGCCTTCATCTAAATAGACCGTCGATTGCCCCAATCGCCATTGCACGATATTGCCGGATACGGTCGTGCGGACACTCTCCGTCTGACCATTACGGGTCGCGAGGAGAAGCCGGTAAGGTTTCTCAACCTTAATCGCGCCGTCTTTGACGTAACGGGGCAGCTCACGGAAAATCCCGCGCTTCGTGACGCCCCTTGGTTTGAGATAATCAATTTCTTCGCGAATGCGCAGACTGCCATCCTGCAGGACAGTTACCGTCACATCCATGCGTTCGATACGTTCGCCCTGAAGATTCTGTGCGCTGGCAAATGACGCGCAAAACCAGATTATGAGGAACAGAATAAATCCCGAAAGCACCCCTGTTTTCATCATCTGATTCAACCCTGAAAATCCACATCTGGCACGGCGCGATCCGCTGTTTCTATCTCGAAAAAGTCACGCTCGTGAAACCCGAACGGTCCCGCGACCAAATTGGACGGCACGCTTTTGACCTTGATATTATATTCGCGCACCGCGCCGTTGTAAAATCGCCGAGCCATTTCAATTTTGTCTTCCGTATCGGAGAGGTCTTTTTGTAGCGACAGGAAATTTTCATTGGTTTTGAGGTCGGGATAATCCTCCTTCAACGCGATCAATTTCGCGGTCGGGGCGGAGAGGCGGCTTTCCGCCGCGCCACGGGCCGTGACATCCGGTCCTGCGGCCTGCGCATTTGTTCGAGCTTCCGTGACTTCGCGGAATAACTCTCGCTCATGCGACGCGTAACCTTTCACAGTTTCAACCAATCGCGGGATCAGGTCTGCACGACGCTTCAACTGGACATCAATATCCGACCAACCATTTTCAGTCATCTGCCGTTTCTGGACGAGGCCGTTATAAATTAGAACGCCCCCGACAATCAGCGAGGCAAGAAGAATGAGAACTATAATGAGACCAGTCATATCGCGGGCATAGAGTCTGAACCGTCGCCCATCAAGCGATTAGCGGCCCGCTATCGGGTGCAACCCTTGCGGCGATAGGCTTCGCGAATGGCCTGCCGCTCGTCGCGTAAATTCTGATCGTCATTTGTTTTCGAGCGTCCCGCCCAAGGAGAACCGGATTCTTGGCGCGTCTCTTCCACACCGCGATCATTGTAAAGTTCAATCCCGCGCGCGGAGGCCGCAGAATTCTGACCGCTAACCAAAGCTCTCATAGAGTCGCAGTCTAAACCGGCATAATCGGCAGGATCGGGCCCCGTTGAACAGGCTGTTATTAAAAACGCCGCGGGCAGACATAAAATAGATTTCTTCATAGGCTTTTAGAACGCTTCTCACTCGGCTAGGTCAAATGAGAATTTGTTTAGGGAAGACCCATGACGACGAAATATACGATGCTGATTACAGGTGCCTCTGCGGGTCTGGGCGCGGCCCTTGCCCGCGAATATGCGTCGCGCGGCTGGGCTCTCGTCCTGACCGCAAGACGGGAAGACCGCTTGTTGGCTCTGGCCGAGGAACTGAAAGCGGCACACGGCACGGCCTGTACCGTCATCGCCGCCGACCTGTTTTCGGAAACCGCCGTGCCGGATATGATGGCCGCGCTGGACGGGCAACAAATCGACGGCGTCATCAATAATGCGGGCTATGGTCATCCCGGCACTTACCTGTCCTCCGATTGGGACGACCACCGTCGGTTCGATCACCTGATGACCGTCGTCCCGGCGGAACTCACCCGCGCGCTTCTGCCCGCGATGGTCGAGCGCGGCTTTGGCCGTATCATGCAGGTTGCCAGTCTCGCAGGCCATATGCCGGGGTCGAAAGGGCATACGCTTTATGCGGCGGTGAAAGCCTATCTCATTAAATTCTCGGAAAGCTTGAATGCTGAAATGCAAGGCACGGGCGTGAATGTCTCCGCCCTCTGTCCGGGTTTCGTGCTGACGGAATTTCACGATGTGAACGGCACGCGCGAGGGGATTAACAGCCTGCCCGGTTTCATGGTCATGGATGCGGATGTCTGCGCAAAATTGGCCGCCGATGCGTTGGAGGAGAATAAAGCCGTCTTTATTTCTGGACGCGTCAACCGCATGCTCGCCCGCCTTAATCGTTGGATGCCGTGGCTGGGCCGCAAAATTATGAATTCCGGTGCGAGCAGTTATAGGAACCAAGACTAATGACATCCGATCCCAGATTATTTGTCGCCCTCGATCTGCCCAGTGTGGGCGAGGCGGAAGCCATGGTCGACACGCTCGGCGATGCGGTTGAGAGCTATAAGATCGGCCTCCAACTCCTCCCCATTGGCGGGGTGGAATTCGGGCAACGGTTGAAGGCGATGGGGAAGAATGTCTTCTATGACTTCAAATTGCACGATATTGGCGCGACGGTGGAAAAGGCCACACGGTCTATTGCGGGTCTGGGCGCGGATCTTCTGACTGTGCATGCGCGGCCGGATGTGATGCGGTCTGCCGTAACAGGAAAAGGGCAGTCTACGCTGAAAATTCTCGGCGTGACGGTGCTGACCTCGCTCGACCAACAGGCGCTGGAAGATATCGGTTATAATGATAACGCGGAAAAGCTCGTCATGCGGCGCGTGCAACAAGCGCTGGACGCCGGCATAGACGGCGTCGTGTCATCGCCACTGGAAGCCGCTGCCATTCGCGCCAACGTGCCTGAGAGCTTCCTCGTCGTGACCCCGGGTGTCCGACCCGCAGGCGCGGAGAAAGGCGATCAGAAACGGATCGCAACGCCGTCCTCCGCGCTGACCTCAGGGGCCAGCCATCTCGTCGTCGGTCGCCCCATTACGCAGGCCGATGATCCCCGCGCCGCCGCGTTGAATATCTGCGAAGAGATGCGTGGCCATTAATTCCGGCCAATAAAAAACCCGCTTTGAAGAAAGCGGGCTTTGAAATCTATCTATGCCTGCCTAGCGACAGACGGATCCGCCGTGATGATAGGCGTGGCCATGACCATAACCGCTATATCCGCCTTGGGGACCATATCCGCCATAACGGGATGATCCGCCGCGAATAATCGGCTCGCAACACTGTGTGCGACAGGTTGGGACGGCGACGGGATAACGGACATAGATGACCGGACGGACGACACGGTAATATGTCGTCTGCGGAACAGGTTTCACGACATTGTAACAGCCGAGAACTGTGGAGCCGGAGGACGTGCCGTAGACATTCACGGGACAGGAGGTCGCTTGCAGGGACTCGTTATAACCGAGACCCGCTACGGAATTTGTTGCGCCTGAAAAGCCGTAAGTTTCCGTGGTTGTGTAACTTTCGCTAATGGAGCCCGTACCATATGTACTATCCGCCTCAACCGTCGACATCGAGGTCGTGTAGGCCGTTGACGGGCTGTAGCGCGAAGACGTTCCGTTCAGTGAGTAGCTGGCCCCTGTTGTACCGGACCAGGTCGATAGCGGTTTCAGGGTCGAGTGATGCCCGTTCCCGCCCGCAAAGGCTGTACCGGCCAGCGCGATGGCTGCGCCCGCAACTGTGATGCTCTTGATTAATCGGGAAACCATATGACCCACCTCTTTGATATTTATCCTATTCAGAACATATCAAAGCAAAGGGCATGCCAGAGTCGAGCGGATTCGCGTGAAACGGGAGTTCTTCCGGTGGAATCAAAAAAGCCCCACCAAATTGGCAGGGCTTTCAAATCTTTTCTTACGTCCGAACTAGTGGACCCAACGGCCCTGTTCTGAATGACCATAGCGTCCAGCGGCTTGATGCCCGCCTTCATACTGTCCCAGACCGTGGGGGACGGGGGCGCAGCCGGGTTGCGGGGCGACCTGTACGGGCACGGGATAGGGCACGTTCACGACAGGCCGCACGGTTTGCGTCGGCAATTGACGCTTACAGATCACGGATGTCGCAATTGTGTCGCCAAAGGCTGTCGGGCCAGAGACTTTTTCCCAATAGGTGCCATCTGCGCCCACCGTTGAGCCATAGCTCCCAGCCATCGGACCGTTTTGTTGCAACACGGGTGCGCCGGGCTGACCAAAGCTGGGGCCGGGACGCGGTGCGCCAAGGACGAGGCCTTGTGTATTCATGAGGCCAGGCGCTCTCATCTGCGGCGCTGGCATCATCCGGCGGGTTTGTCCATGATATGTACCGGGCAGGGTCACTGTACGTTGGACTTGTCCGCTATAAGTTCCCGGCAGGGTCACATTATAACCTTGCTGACGCATCATGCCCGGGTTTGGAACGGTGCCGCCAAATGTATCGCGGCCCAGAACGGGTTGCGACACTGTGCGACCGCTGTCGAGCACTTGCTGCGCGCGAACGGGGTCACGGTCGACAATAGATGTCGGAACATGCGCAATACCAGGAACGAAAGTCGCGTCACCGTATGTGCGGGGCGCGAATTTGGACGGATCATATCCGCCGCCAATGGCGACAACGCGGGGTTCTTCCACGACTTGGACAGGCGCGGGCGGGCTGTAAAGCGCGAGGGGCACGGGGGCCGGAGCCGGGCGGTTCATCTCGACTTGCACAGGAACCCCTGTATCCTGACGACAATATGTCGTGCTGGTCGGGTGGCATCCATTTGTAAATCCTGACGGGGCGTCGGACAGCGCAGCCGTCGGCATCATGCCATGCACGCGTGTAATTGAAACATTTGGTGCGCGTTGAAAATCAACAGACCGTAAATGACCCATCGGGTTTTGATTGCGAACCGTCATAGGTCCGAATTGCGGTGCATATCCGTCTATAACTTGAACCGGAACGGCACAACCGCCCGCGCCGCAATTACCACCCGCAAAGGCCGGTGTTGCTAAAAGGGCTGCGCCCATAACGCCCGTTAGGGCCGTTGAAATCATTTTGGTCGGCATGTGCCCACTCCCACTGGTCAATGACGCGGGAGATCCCGACGCCGGTCAAAAATATCTACCGGTGCCGAAGGAGGGAAGTCTGCCTAGAAGTCGTAGGCAATTCCGCCGCGTTCCCAATCGCCATAGCGTGTGGGTTCGACACCTTTCGGGCCGCCTTTTTCGGGTTCACGGGACTCAGCTTCCTCGCGCGCTTTGCGCCGTTCCGCCGCTTCAGCCAGAGCCCGCTTTGCCGCGGGGCTCAAAACCTTTTTCGGGGTTTCGGGGATATCGTTTTCTGGCTCGCTCATAGCGTACCAAATACCCCTGTCTGTCCCGTCCCGTCAAACGCGCAAATTGCCGCTCGATGAACCAGTGTGATACACGCACGCAGATAAGATTCCGTGAATCCCGTCTTTGCCAACTGTTTACCATAACGTGCCCGCTCTTTACGGGTGAGCCGCTTGCGCCTAAGCGCCTCGCATGACCGATAAAGAGCATATCTCCCGCCGTCCCCGCGCGGAACAAATCGCCGCCAGGATGACCGATTCCGTGAAAGCCCGCCGGTGTGCCGCGCTGGCCGTCATGGATGTGACCGCGAATGGGCGGGCCTTAGAACTCGCACTGGCGGCCACAGATGATTATGCGGGGCTTGAGGCGCGGGACCGCGCTTTTGCCCGCGCGATTGCAGCGACCGTGTTCCGGCGCTCGGGTCAGATCAAAGCCGTGCTGAAACCGCTCGTGCGCAAACCGCCCACCGCGCCCGTGACCGCCGTGTTGCAAACGGCTGTTGCGCAAATCGTCTTTATGGATGTCCCGCCTCATGCGGCTGTCGGAGAAACGGTCGAAGTTTTGAAATCCGGCAAAGCGACACGCGGCTTCGCCAATTTCGCCAATGCTGTCCTTCGCCGCGTCGTGGAGCAGGGCAGGCAAAGTGCCGCCTCCTCTCCGCCTCGCGCCAATATTCCCGGCTGGATCCGCGGTGAATGGGAGCGGACCTACGGCAAAATGCCCGCGACAAAGATCGCGGTGCAATTGATTAAAGACCCTGTGTTGGATTTGACAGTTGCGTCAAATCGCGAAGATTTGGCCGAGGCGACGGGCGGAAAACCGCTAGGGCGTCAAACACTCCGCCTCGACTCCATCGGTGATGTGACGGCCCTGCCGGGGTTTGAGGACGGGACGTGGTGGGCGCAGGATGTCTCCGCCGCGCAGCCTGCGCAGATCCTGATGGATCAGTTTGATATTATAAAGGACAAACGCGTTCTCGACCTCTGTGCTGCGCCGGGGGGCAAGACCCTCCAACTCGCCAGTGCGGGCGCGGATGTTACCGCGGTCGATAAATCCAGCGGACGCTTGGTGCGATTGGAAGAAAACCTCGCGCGGACCAAACTCTCCGCCACGGTTATAAATCAGGACGCGCTTGAGTTCGAGTCTGAACCCTTTGACGCGGTCCTGCTGGATGCACCTTGTTCCGCAACGGGTACGTTCCGCCGTCATCCCGATGTCCTGCATAACCGCTCGCCCAAATCCGTCGCTGATCTTGTGCGGTTGCAGGATAAACTCCTGCCCAAAGCCGCAAGCCTGACAGCGCCCGGCGGCGTGCTGGTCTATGCCGTCTGTTCACTGCAACCGGATGAGGGCCTGCCCCGTATCGTTAAGTTTTTGGAAATGTCGCCCGATTTTAGCCTTATTCCCCTTTCAGACCTGCCGGGTCTGGACCTACCGCCTGAACGTTTCGAAGGCGGTGTCGTGCGGACATTGCCGTGTGATCTGTCCAAAGCGGGCGGGATGGACGGTTTCTTCATCGCGGCATTACGCAAAGCGGGTTGAGGGCATGTATGGTTAATGCGGTAATTGAACGTTAACCTCAATGTGGTCCAAGCTTTGCAAGATACCGCCCGAAGCTGTTTCAAAATGGGAGGCTCTGACATGAGCACAACGAAATTTTTACGCGCCAGCCTGATTGCATCCGTAGGTGTAGCCGGACTGACACTGACTGCCAACGCACAAAGCCGCTATGGCAATGTCTATGATTATGAGAGTGGCAAAAACTGCGGCCAAGCCTGCGTTGCGCCTGCGCCAATGACGCCAAAGGCCAATTCCCGCTACGGTGCGCCCGTCACGGCGGCCCCGACTTATAATCCGGCACCTGTCTATGTGGATTGCCAGCAAATGGGAACATGTGCCCCGCAAGCGGCCGTTGTTTATACGCAACCTGCACCTGTTTATACGCAACCAGCGCCCGTTTATTCGCAGCCTGCGCCGACTTATTCAGCGCCAAGCTACGCACAGGCCGCACCTGTAAATTGTCCGGCGGGCACAACGGCTCAGTCTGATGGCACATGCCTGCAAGGGTCTTCCAGCTATACAGGAAGCTACTCCGCGCCAAGTTCTACATCTTCATATTCGTCTTCCACGACATATGATTCCACGCCTGTCAGCTGTCCTGCAGGCACAACAGCCCAGTCAGATGGAACATGTTTGCAGGGGTCTTCAGGCTCCATGACGATGGAAATGACAACGATGCCAGCGACTGTGACCCTGCCGGGTACTTATAATAGCGCTTCTGTCAGCTGTCCTGCGGGCACGACAGCACAATCCGATGGAACATGTATGCAAGGTGCATCCGGGTTTACCGGCGCAACGGTAGAGCTCTATCAGGGCGATGCGTCAACACAGTCCACGGGTAGCTATGGCTATACTGGCGGAACTTACACATCCGGCGATTACCTGCCTATCCGTAAGTAATTTGACCCCATTTAATAGAGACCCGTCTTCCCTTTCGGGAGGGCGGGTTTTTTTATACCTGAGTCTCATTTCCACGTTCGCTTGCGAGTCCTCTCCACACGCGGTAAGTTATTATCATGTCAGATAAAGTCCTCATTTCACCAAGCATTCTCTCCGCTGACTTCGCAGCATTGGGACAGGCCGTCCGTGATATAGACGCGGCGGGTGCGGATATGATCCATATTGATGTCATGGACGGGCATTATGTGCCGAACCTGACCATTGGACCGGATGTGGTAAAAGCGCTGCGCCCGCATTCGGAAAAACCATTCGACGTGCATTTAATGATTTCGCCAACTGAAATTCTCGTCCCGCTCTTTATTGCGGCAGGCGCGGATTACATCACGGTTCATCCCGATGCGGGGCCGCATTTGCACCGCACATTACAATCCATCCGCGCGGCGGGTGTGAAATCGGGCATTGTTCTCAATCCCGGTGCGCCTGTGGAACAACTCGACCCTGTTATCGACCTCTGCGACCAAGTCATGATTATGAGTGTGAATCCCGGCTTTGGGGGGCAGTCTTTCATTCCCTCACAACTCGATAAAATCCGCGCGGTCCGCGCCAAAATTGATGCGTTCAAAGCCGCTGGTGGCCATGACATTTTGTTACAGGTCGATGGCGGCGTGAACCCGACAACCGCTCGCGATTGCATTGCAGCCGGGGCAACATCGCTGGTGGCAGGGTCCGCCGTCTTCAAAGGTGCGGGGACTTACGCGGAAAATATCGCAGCCCTGCGCGGCGATGCCCTCACGAAAGCCGCTTGATCCAGCCTTATGGCCAAGCCGAGCCACCCATCCCTAAAATCGCGTGTTCCAACGCTGCCAACGGCATTGGACCTGACAAAACAGCATGTGCGCCGATTTTTTGCGGGGTTCACCTCGGGTAAAGGCCCCGGAAAACTCCCAACGCGAAAGCCTGGGCCTTTTCATCCTGCCAAGCCCGCCCTGACTTTGGGGGATGCCGAGAAAGCCAGCGAGCTTCTGGAAGGACAATTTCAGTTTGCCGGACAAAATTTGGATGTCGGGCCCTGGACGGAAGCCGCGCCGTCCCGTCGTTTCGCGGATTGGCTCCATAGTTTTGACTGGCTGCCTGACCTATTGGCGGTGGATAGTGAAGCCCATCATGCCAGGGCCCGAAGCTATGTTGATGGCTGGATTGAAACCTATGGCAAAGGTAATGAATTTGCGTGGGATAGTGAGCGCCTTGCACGGCGTTTATTTAATTGGCTCAGCGTCTGGGCTCCAGCCCTTGCCACAGCTGATGCGGAACCGACATTGGACCACCGTCGCGGATCAGTTGTCAGCCAACTCACAGCACTGCGTGGATCATTAAAAAAGCTACCGCCGGGATTAATTCGTCTTCAGGCGGGATGCGCCTTGGCGATGGGCGGCGCAAGATTGACCGATGGGCGATCACAATTTTTGGAACGCGGGTTGGATTATCTGGATTCTGAGCTCTCCGTGCAAATCTTGCCGGATGGGGGCCATATTTCGCGCTCGCCCGCAAATACGGCAGAGGCTTTGCGGCTACTGCTCACGCTCGACACGCTCTTGGCGGATCGCGGCGTCGAAGGCTCCCGCGACCTCTCCCGCGTCATTGATCGGCTCGCGCCAATGGTCGCGTTTTTTCGCCGTGCCGGTGGAGAGCTCGCGCCGTTCCAAGGGGGCGGTGAATGGGATGCCGCCGATATTGCCGAACTCCTTAATGTCGCTCCGGGCGACCCAAAGCCGTTTGGTTACGGTCCGCATACGGGCTATCAACGCCTCTCTGCCGGGGGGACGGTTGCGATTATCGATACGGGATGTGCCGCGCCGCGTCCCTTTGATGGGGAAACCCATTTGGCGCCTTTGGCGATGGATCTGTCCACCCCCGAGGGTGCCATCATTACGGCCTGCGGGTTTAACCCAGAGCAACCTTTATCTTGGTCCCGTCCCGTGCGGGCTGCGGCGGCGCATTCGACATTAATTTTGGATGGACGTTCGCCCGGCGCTCTTTTGAACTCAGACTGGAAACGTCGTGTAGTCGGGGACGCCGTCGACCGCGATGTCGGTCCCGTCCGTGCCTCTCGAAAAGAACAAGAGTCCGGGATTTGGCTGGAATCCCATCATGAGGGCTATCGCGGGGAATATGGCCTTGCCCATCGGCGGCGTTTATTCGTCCCGAAAGACGGAAGTGATGTCCGCGGTGAAGATTGTCTTTTCGTCCCTGTGGGCGCACCGCCCCTGCGCCGCGATCAGGTCCCGTTTGCTATTCGTTTTCACCTCCACCCCGATGTACGTGCCAGCCTAAGTCAGGATCAATCCTCGGCCTTATTAGTCGTGGGCGGCAAAGCGGGATGGCGTTTTCGCACAGATGGCGGTCTCGTCGCGCTGGAAGATTCCGTTTATCTCGGCACGGGACATACGCCCATTAAAACGCAACAAATCGTCGTGCGCGGCGAGGCCTTTTGTGATAGTGACGGTGAAACGCGGTCCAATCGCGTACGCTGGTCGATCCGGCGGTTAAAGCCGTCAGAACCTAAAAAAACGGCTAAGGTTGACGAGAAAAATGAGAGAGAGGGGGGGGCATGACGACACGTTCAACGGCGCAACCCTCCTTCCGTATGTTACGCAGCATCGCCCTGATCGGTACGGATGTTGTCTTTGCTTTGTTTTCCATGATGGCGGTTGTCCGCTGGCGCTATGATTTTCTAAACCAACCCATTCGCAGCGATATTGACCACCGCGCGGGCTGGATTACAGCGGGCGTTGTCTTGGTGACATGGGTTGTCATGCGGCAGGATCGGGCGATTTGGCGCTTCACAACGCTGCATGATTTCCGAAAGCTGCTCGTCGGTATTGTTGTCGTTATGCTCTCCGTGCCGCTCTTGCTCTATTTCTTTTTTGATCGGGCCGAGGCTTTCCCGCGCTCTGCGCCATTTTTGGCGGGCGCCCTTTTCTTCGGTCTTATTCTGGTGTCGCGCCTCATCGCGATGATGATCCAGAACGGTGATTTCAGGGCGCTATTTCGGGCGCGCTCGACCTATGCGCAGGACGCGTTGCTCGTCGGGCCGGCGCCGCACCTCTATAATTACCTGAATGACCGCGCGCGAAAGAAAAAGAGCGGACCGGGCTTCAACCCTGTCGGCCTGATTGAAACCTCAGGACAATATCAGGGACGGTCCATTCGGTCCGTTCCGATTCTGGGTGATCTGGATGAATTGCGAGAGGTGTATAAAAACATCTCAGGGCGGCAGGACCGACCCCTTCAAATTGTCTCTGTCGATCCCGCGCCGGATCGGGCGCAGACGGCGAACCTTATTAAAATTGCCTCGGATCTGGGTGCGCCACTCGGTCGTCGATCGACAGATGCCAGTCTCGGATTGTCCCCCTTTGAAGCGGCCGATTTAATTGGGCGCGAAATGCGCCGGCTTGACCTAACACCCGTGAAAGAGATGTTTCAGGGCAAGCGGGTTCTCGTGACGGGCGCGGGCGGATCGATTGGGTCGGAACTCTCGCAACAGATTGCGGCGTTGGACCCGGCGTCTTTAATTCTCGTCGATCATTCGGAATTTCATCTTTATAATCTGGAGAAACGCCTCGCACCGCTTACGCCGAAAATGAAAGCTGCGCCTTGGCAGACCTTTCTCGGCGATGTGCGCAATGCCCCGCGTATGCGCGAAATATTCAAGGTCGAGCGCCCGGAAATTGTCCTCCACGCAGCGGCTCTGAAACATGTCCCACTGGGCCAGAAAAACCCACTGGAAGTTCTGCGCACCAATGTCATGGGAACGTCCAATGTATTGGATATGTGCGAGGAATCCGGCGTCGACCATTTTATCCTGATTTCCACGGATAAAGCCGTCGCTCCCGTCAATATGATGGGCGCGTCCAAGCGGATTGTCGAAATGCTGACGCTCGCGCGGCAGGCCGTTAACCCGACCATGCAGGCCTCCTGTGTGCGGTTTGGCAATGTGCTGGCCTCTAACGGGTCGGTCGTGAATCTGTTCGAGGAACAAATCGCGATGGGGGGGCCCGTGACCGTGACCCACCGCGAAGTCGACCGCTATTTTATGATGGTCGAGGAGGCCTCCGCGCTCGTTCTCCAAGCTGCCGCGATGGGGGCGCAACGTCGCGAGAAAATCGGCGGCGGCCATGATGCTTCGGCTTGTATTTATGTGTTGGAAATGGGTGAACCCGTGAACATTGCCCGCCTCGCGCGGCAACTCATTCGATTGCGCGGGAAGGTCCCGGATGTCGATATTGAGGTCCGCTATACAGGTTTGCGCCCAGGTGAAAAATTGACCGAAGTTCTGTCTTATGAGGATGAAGACCTCGCCCCGACCGCCGTGGACGGTGTGCAACGGTTTAACGGCGCGATGATTGATCCGCACTCCGTGCTCAAGCGCGTAAAGTCCCTGATCAAGGCATTGGAAACCCGTAATCGTCGTAATATTCGCAAGGCGATTGCACAACTCGTCCCCATCTATGACCCGTCAGATGTGTTGTCCGAACCGACGCTCGCGGTTGTTCCCAATTTGGCAGAGCCGGACGTGATCGCGAATGATGTGGACGACCGCTCAGCCTAAGTGGAAACGCGTGAAACGGCGTGATAGGCGAGACATGATTCCATCGCTTTTTAACGGACTCCGCCATGCCCAGCCCCAATCCCGACCTGCCCGCTTTTGACCGCGCGACCCTACGCCCTGTGAAGCGGGCTTTGCTCTCTGTCTCGGACAAATCCCGCCTGATCGACCAGGCCAAAGCGCTGCACGAACGCGGCGTGAAACTCGTCTCCACAGGCGGCACGCATAAAGCCATTGCGGGCGCAGGTATTCCAGTCAAGGACGTCTCAGAGCTCACGAATTTTCCGGAAATGATGGATGGCCGCGTGAAGACGCTGCACCCGATGGTGCATGGCGGTTTGCTCGGCGACCGCGATTTGGCGTCCCACCGCGATGCCATGCACGATCACGGTATCCTCTCCATCGACCTGCTCATCGTCAATCTCTACCCGTTTGAGAATGCGGTCGCGCAAGGCGGCAGCTATGAGATGTGCGTCGAGAATATAGACATTGGCGGTCCCGCCATGATCCGCGCGGCGGCGAAAAATCATGCCCATGTGGCCGTCTGCACCGACTCCGTTGATGTCGATGCGGTGCTGGCAGATATGGACGCAAATGATGGTCAGACGACGGGAACACTGCGCCAAAAACTCGCGGCGAAAACCTACGCCCGTTCCGCCGCCTATGACGCGGCCATCGCCAATTACTTCGCGAAGCAGGTTGAAGAAACGCCCACCTATCGCGCCCAAGGTGGCACATTGAAACAGGAACTCCGCTACGGCGAAAATCCGCATCAGACGGCGGCTTTCTACACGGATGGCTCCCACCGCGCGGGCGTCGCGACAGCCGAACAACTCCAAGGCAAAGCGCTGTCTTATAATAATATCAACGACACGGACGCCGCCTATGAACTCGTCGCAGAATTTGGCTCAGTTGAGGCGGGCGACAAACCGACCGTCGCGATTATCAAACATGCCAATCCTTGCGGCCTCGCGACGGCGGATGATTTCATCACCGCTTATAAAAACGCGCTGGCCTGTGACCCCGTCTCGGCCTTTGGCGGGATTGTCGCGCTGAACGGAAATCTGGATGCGGCGACCGCAAAAGAAATCGTGAAAGTCTTCACCGAAGTCGTCATCGCGCCCAGCGCCGATGAAGATGCCGTCGAAGTCTTCCGTAAGAAAAAGAATTTGCGCCTCCTCGTCGCGGGCGGATTGCCGGATGTCACGGCCCCGTCCTTGACCCAACGGAATGTCGCGGGCGGTATCCTCGTTCAGGACCGCGATAATGGCTATGTCGCGGATGCGGACCTCAAAGTCGTGACGAAACGCAAACCGACGGATGCGGAAATGGCCGACCTGCGCATGGCGTGGAAAGTCGCCAAACACGTCAAATCCAATGCGATTATTTACGTCAAAGACGGCTCCACAGCCGGTATCGGCGCGGGCCAGATGAGCCGGATTGACTCGGCCAGAATTGCCGCGCGTAAGGCCGAAGATGCCCAAGCGGCCGCCGGATGGGACGCGCCAAGAACACAAGGCTGCGCCTGCGCCTCGGATGCCTTCTTCCCCTTCGCCGACGGCATGCTCGCCGCCGCCGCTGCGGGCGCCACCGCGATCATCCAACCGGGCGGCTCAATCCGCGATGACGAGGTAATTGCGGCTGCGGATGAAGCGGGCATCGCGATGGTGTTCACCGGGATGCGGCATTTTAGGCACTGATTTTTTAGGCGGCGTCCCGGAAATCGGTCCGCGGGACCGATTTCAGCCGCATGAAAAATCAGCAGGTTCCGTTAGATGAGGTAGGACTCTAAAGTCCAAAAACCTTCCTCATTGCCATCTGTGGGAATCAAGCCTCCACGTCGTAAGATCCTGCGCCTCACCGATTTTGAGGAATACCACACTCCTGTCTGTGGGCATAAAGATTGAGAATATGCACATGCTCCGATGGGCGCGTGCAGAGATACTGGGAAAGCCATGGGCGTTCCTCCTGAAAATTATGTTGATAATTTGCAGGACCGCGTTAAGCCTAGACTTCTTCAGGGTTGTTGGATCGTACGATCCTGCAGCTACTAGCGCCGGTGCATTGCATCGGCGCTTTTTTGATTTCTTCCTTTACTTATTACGTCGTTATTTTTTGAGAAAGTTCTCTCAAAAGATAGAATGACATCTGATATAAAATGTGAACCGCTACGTTCCACTATATATAGTGTTGATTTGCCCATGATGGTCAACGCCTAGTGTGTCTCTTTAAGGCGAAAACAAGTTACCACACCTTCAAGTTACTGTAATTAAAAGGCTTTTATAATTTGTGCACAATGCTATCCACACCCACAAAGGATTTAACGAGCAACTAAAATTTAAATTAGTGCTCTATTTCAATTTAATTTAACTATCTGATTCGGTCTCGTATAAATTAGTAGATTTAGAAATTCTCTATATTCACCCAATACATCGTTAAACACCACGCTCCCAGAAAATGGAAAACTTAATCCCCACTTATGCGAATTTTGAAAGCGTGGATTAAAAATTATACTCATCCCAAACTTCCGTTCATTCCAGCGAAAGCTGGAATCCAGAGATTAAATTGATTTCAGTGCGTTGAGGGCTGTTAAGCGATAAACGCTCTGGACCCCGGCTCTAGTTGTTTGTGAACAAAAAACGGACTGGGGTGGACGGGATCATGTGGATAGAGTTTTTGCTCAAGAGAATAATCCCCACTTATCCAACCCGCGCTATATTCAAACTCGTTCTTTCGGACATGGGACAGGTAGGAGCTCATCTATTCGTGCCGAAAGACGGTGTGTTTATCGGTGCGGGGTGAGACCTGCATCGGGGGACCGGGTTTCGAGTGCCTGACGGATTGAAACATCCGCAGTCAAGTAAGGCCGTTATCTGTAAAACACCGCCGCGTTGGTTCGTGCATTTGTTTTTAAAACAATTGCACAGAGCGCAGAGTTCTATCGATTAAAGACCGATAGAGCTTCGAGATTTGGAAGACGTAACGGTATCGCCGACCACTGCTCCCGTCTCACGCGCTTGGCCCTTGAGTAAAACATTTTTTCTTTTGGTCCTCCATCGCTTGGGCCACCACGCGGACGTCCCGTTTTTTTTCAGGGCTTCGCCCCTGTTGGCAGGTTGCCGCCCGCCAACCCAACCTGCGTTTGTCACGGACAATCGCCTCTCCTGCCAACCCCAAAGATGGGCGGTCGCATCATTCGCATGTCTGATTAAAAATGCGCCGGGACCCGTCCCTTTACGATGTGGGGCGCAGAAGGACGGGCTGCAGACCATAATAGCCTGACTTGATTAGGATTAGACTTTACTTAGGGCTTCACAAAGATTTTATGTCCGAACGTAGAGTTCGGAAATTACGAACAGAATAGAAAGCAAAATTTAATGGATCAATTACGTCGTATGGAAGTGTTTGTGAAACTGGTCAATTCCGGTCAATTCACTCAGGCGGCGAAACAACTCTCCCTATCAAAATCCACGGTAAGCCACTCCATTGCGGAGTTAGAACGTTATCTCGGCCTGCAACTCGTCAAGCGTAATAGCCGGACATTGAGTTTGACCAAGGCGGGGCAGGTTTATTACGAGGATTGCGTCCGGATATTGGATGAGATTAATCTGTCTGAAGACCGTGTTCGCGGGGAAGCCCGCGCGATTACCGGGTCCATTCGGATGACGGCGCCTATTTCATTTGGGACCTATGTTCTAACGCCGATTTTAGGACGGTTCATGGCGGATAATCCCGATATCTCGGTCAATATGATGTTGGCCGAGAAGCGCCTAGATTTGATTTCTGAAGGAATCGATCTTGCATTACGGGTCGGGACAATGCCTGATAGCCGTCTGCTCTCACGAAAAATCGGGGATGCAAAAATGGTGCTCTGCGCCGCGCCGTCTTATCTGGCGCAGCGTGGAAGACCGTCAAAATTGTCAGATCTCGACCATCACGAATTACTCGCCTATTCGCGCAGCCCGACATGGCGATTATGCGAAAGCGGGGTC
This sequence comes from Litorimonas sp. WD9-15, assembly GCF_050271975.1. Classification (NCBI taxonomy): domain Bacteria; kingdom Pseudomonadati; phylum Pseudomonadota; class Alphaproteobacteria; order Maricaulales; family Robiginitomaculaceae; genus Litorimonas; species Litorimonas sp. WD9-15. The sequence continues at coordinate 514,965 of NZ_CP189850.1, read as the reverse complement.
GAAGTCGAGATTGAGCCTAAGGGTCGTTTGCAAACCAATAATGGCGAAAATCTTCGCGAATTTGGAGTGGCCGGATTAGGGATTGTCTATATGCCGAATGTGATTGCGGCCCCCGCGTTGGAGAGTGGCCGCTTGGTACAAATTATGCCCGCCCATACATCTGAACCGATCGATATTCATCTCGTCAGACCCGCAGGTCGTCACACGCCAATGCGGATTAAAAAACTGATGAACTTCATCATTGCAGATTTCAAATCAAAGGGACCTTTATGAGCCTTCCTCTAAACGCCCTCTGCCTTTTTTGGTTGCCCACCGTAGACCGAGATAGAGAACGAGACCCAGTGGACCAAACATGAAAGTGAAGAACAGGCAGGGGATGAGCAACCAATGACTGAACCCGCGTCTCTGTGCGTCGCGGGCTTCCCAGGCGCCGACAAAGAGATCGAAGACGAGGAAATGCGCCCAACCCACAAGGACCCCGACATCACTGCTGAAGATGGCGCGGACTTCGGCAATTGATGTAAATCCCGCGCCCTCTCCGCCCATACCGAAAAAGAGCGAGGCGATGATCCCGCAAGCATAAGCGAGGCCGAGGACGACCGGATAGAGCATGGAATGAACGAGCGTCCGCGTCATAGACCAGCGCGGCGCGAAGATCAAAAGCGCCCAGGCCGGCATGACGCTCAGGTTTAAAAGACTGAAAAGGGTTTCGACCGTCATAGTATGCCTCCAATGGTAAGCTTACAGGAAGATAACAAAAAAGAAACATGGGAACTTATTCATGCCATAATTCATTGGTCCTCTGTTAAGACGAAAAAAGTTTAGGGGCTTGAGCGAGAAATGCTCAGGCTTTTTCGTTTCAATTGTTTAGAAAGGATCTGACATGACGAATTTTATTAAACTGACATCTTTGGGCTTGGCCAGCGTCGCGTTCGCGGCCTGTACGACCACGGGAAATGTTGAAAGAAATGCTGCGGCGGGTGCTGCCATTGGTGGTGTGGCCGGTGCCGTGATCGGCAATAATGTCGGCGACGGCGATGCCGGAGAAGGTGCTCTGATCGGTGCAGCTATTGGCGGAGCCGCGGGAGCCTATAAAGGCAAACGTGATGACGAAGCGATTGGTGCGAATTCAGGATTCAAAGCGAATTTGGATCGGTCGACGCGTTATTATGACGACCGAACAAACCGTTACTACTATTATGAAAAGGGAACGTCCCGGACATTCTATGAAAATGGTCAGTTACGCTCCAGCTAAATCACTCCGAATAGGAGTTTTGAAACGGCTCCCATTTGGGGGTCGTTTTGCGTTTTGGAAAATTGTGCTTATATCAGAATTATGAGCCGATATCCGTATGAAAACGTCCCCATCCTTCATCCCGCAGGAACCCTGTTGGAAGTGGGTGTCATGGGCGTCGTTCGACATGTCGGCATTGCGACAGGATATGGGACTGTTATTCATTCCTCACGTCGGTTTGGCCGCGTGGCGGAGACATCGGAAACCCAATTTTCGCGCGGTGCGCCTGTACGGGTCGTGCCTTATCGGACAGCCTTATCCGGCACAGAAGTTGTGGCCCGCGCCCGCGGCAAGATTGGACAACGTTACGGCGTAATGACGCGCAATTGCGAACATTTTGTTAGCTGGGCAATTAGCGGGAAAGCGCGCAGCAGACAGCTTGGACCGCTGGATTTGGGCCGTCTCTAAGACGTAGGTCTAATTCTGCTCTGACCGCATGTCCGGCTCGAAAGTCTTCTTGATTTTCAAGCTCTGAATTTGGTTGCGCTGTTTTTTCAAAATTTCAAAGCGGTAGCCATGGTAGGCAAAAACCTGACCCGCATTCGGGATGGTTTGACTCTCGTGAATGACCAAGCCGGCAACTGTCACAGGACCCTCATCATCCGGTAATTTCCAATCCATCGCGCGGTTCAGATCGCGAATGGCCACATCACCTCGAACGGTTGCGCCGCCCTCTTTCAAGCGTGTGACACCTGCAAGCTCTTCATCATACTCGTCCTGAATATCGCCAACAATTTCTTCCAAAATATCCTCGAGTGAGATGACACCCATGAGCGAGCCATATTCATCGACGACCAGCGCAAAATGCTCGCGTTTCTGTTGAAACGCGCGAAGCTGTTTCACGGCGCTCGTGGTTTCAGGCACAAACCACGCATCCCGCGAGATTTTCTTGATATCTAATGTTTCAACCGATCCATTTGTGCGCGTGACGGCTTTCAAAAGGTCCTTCATGTGCAGGACGCCGATGACATTATCGGAATCTCCGCGGTAGACAGGAATGCGGGAATGGCCGGAGGCGATAAATTCTTTGATGATCTGATCAGGTGGTGCGTCCGCGTCGATCATGGCGACATTCCGACGATGGGTCATGACTTCCTCGATCGACATTTCGCCAATTTCGAGCACACCGTAAATCTGGTCCCGGGCACGTTTCGCCACGCCGCCTTCCTGCAGGTGAAGGTCGACCGCGCCCTTGATTTCATCGGCTGCCGTCCAGGCGCTGGCGTTGGTATCAATCCCAAAGACGCGAAGCACGCCATTGACGATGATCTGCACGACCGAGACAATCGGGCTGAGCAATTTGACGATTAGGTTGATGGGCCGTGCGACGATGAGGGCGAGTTTGTCGGGCTGCGAAATGGCGTAAGTCTTAGGCAGAACTTCCGCGAAAATCAGGATCAGCGCGGTCATCACGGCGGTCGCGGCTGCAAGGGCGGCGGCGCTGCCACCAAAAATATTGGTGAAGAGTGTCGTCGTCAGAACAGAGGCCAGAATATTGACGAGATTATTGCCGAGCAGAATACCGCCCAGCAGACGCTCGCGCATATTCATCAGGCGTTGGACGATCGAGGCCCGCTTATCGCCATCCTTCTCCGCCGCATGCATACGCACGCGGGAGGCGGCGGTCAGGGCCGTCTCGGAACTGGAGAAAAAGCCCGAGAAGATCAGCAGGGTGAGAATGACACCCACAAGGATCAGATTTTGCGGTTCGAGGAAGGCTTGCATTTAGAGCTTATCTCTCAAATTCATTAAAAATGCACGGACGGAGGCGGTGTCCGCCCGTTTCTCGACATAGGTCTCGCCAATCGCGCGCGGGAGGATGAGGGTCAGGTGCCCGCCCTCATTTTTCTTATCCTGCCCCATATGTCGCATGAGGGCATCCGTATCGCCCAACAGATGCGCCATGTTAGAAACGCGCGGCATATTCGTTTTCGTCAGATGCGCCGTGACGCGGTCCGCATCAGATTGTGTGCAAAGTCCTTGCGAGGCGGCATAGTGAAACGCCATTTCCATGCCCGCACTGACGGCTTCCCCGTGCAGGAGATCGCCATCATATCCGGCTTCCAATTCCAAGGCGTGGCCGAATGTGTGACCCAGATTGAGGAGTGCCCGTATTCCGCCCTCGCGTTCATCTTCGGCCACAATCCGCGCTTTGGTCGCGCAGGAGGTCTGGATGGCTTGGGTGAGGGCGGCGGGGTCTAGCGCGAGAACATCTGCGCCCAATCCCGCATCCAACACCTCGAAAAATCCGGAATCTCCTAGCAATCCATATTTCAGGATTTCCGCATAACCGGCCTTCACTTCACGCGGGGGCAATGTCGAGAGCAGGTCCGTATCAATCGCGACGAGACGGGGTTGGTGGAACGCGCCGATCAGGTTTTTGCCGTGAACCGTGTTGACCGCCGTCTTGCCGCCAACCGAACTATCCACCTGCGCGAGGAGGGTTGTCGGTATCTGAATAAAGGGCGCGCCGCGTTTATAGATCGCCGCGGCAAATCCCGCCAGATCTCCGATAACGCCCCCGCCAAAGGCCAAGATTAAATCGGACCGATCCAATCCCGAGCGGAACAAGCTGTCCAAGACCTCTTCCAGAACAGCCATGGATTTCTGCGCTTCGCCTGCGGGCCGGACAATCATGTGCGTGCGGTACTCGGCGAGCGCTTCCGCAAGGGCTGCTCCGTGTAGACCGTGGACGGTTTCATCCGTGATGACGGCCACGCGCCCCGAAGGGCTGAACGGACGGATGAGCTCACCCAGTTGCGAGATGAACTTCGGGCCAATGCGGATATCATAACTCCGTTCGCCCAGCGCGACGGAGAGTGTTTCGGTCGCGGCATCAGTCATCGGTTTTGACCTCTGCCTTTTCCTGCGCAGCCAGCAATTTCGTATCGCGCGCTTTCAGCGCCCGCATGACGCGGTTGACAGTCCGGATATGGGGCCCTCGTGCGATCTTCACCTTGATATGGGCCTGCGCATAAATCGGATGTCGTGCGTCCATTAACTCGCGCATCTTCGCGCGTTTATCTGTCCCAATCAGGAGCGGACGATTATCATTGCGGGAGACGCGTTCCACCAATGTATCCAGATCACCCTTCAACCAGACAACATGAGCATGTTCCAACAGCAATTCACGCGTTGGCGGATGAATAAAGGCCCCGCCGCCCGTGGCGATGACAATCGGCTTCTCGCTGTCCAGCAGGCGTTTGACGACGCGGAATTCGCCTTCGCGGAAATCGGCTTCCCCGTGATCGCGAAAATATCCCGCGACCGTGCGGCCTGAGGCCTGCTCAATCGCATCATCACTGTCGTCGAAAATCCGGCCAAGCCGTTTGGCAAGCCTGCGTCCGACGGTTGTCTTTCCGACGCCCATCAATCCCACCAGTGCGATGGGTCTGTCTGTCTTCAGCGGCATGAGCACGCTTTCATCGTTCGTGTGGGTAAGGTTCCGCAGTGAACTGCGCCTTACAATCTCTTAAGCCGCAATATGGTCATAAACCGTGTTAGACTCAACATCTATTGAGTGAGGTTAACTGTGTCTAAACGCGCAGGGCGTTAGGAAGTCGTCATGAAGAAAATTGGTATCATCGCGGGGGTCGTGGCCCTCCTCTTTATCGGATTATTCCTGTGGGCTTTATCAGGTGCGTCGCCGGACAATGCGCCCACGGATGAGCGCGTCATTGACGTGACGCCCGCACCGTGATGCGGGTCGGCTTGATTGCAGTTGCCCTCCTATGGCCTGGCACAGTGTTGGCTCAGGATTACGGCCTGTCCGGTCCAACGCAGATTGAGACCGAAAGCCTGGACGCCGCGCAGGATTTTGACGCGGGCATTCTGACCGAAGGCGCATTGGACACACAGCTTTGGCAGGGCACCTCCGCCAACCGCGCCGCGAAACTCCTCTCCACTGCGCCTCTGAATTCTAACGACCCAATCATTCGTGACATGGTTCGAACCGTCATCTTATCAGGCGGTGTTCCGCCGCGCGCGGAAAATGAGTCAGCCGCGAAGACCTACGAATCCGCTCGGTTACAGGCCGTCATGGCCGTGGGTGAAGGTGAGGTTCTCGACGGTTTCCTCGCTCGCAATCCCGAACTCACACGCGCTCCGTCAGCGCAGGTCGATCTCGCTTTGGCGAAAGGTGACCAATCCCGCGCCTGCGAGATTTCCGATACGATCACGACCGGACGGGGAGAACCACAATGGGTCCGACTCCGCGCGGCTTGTCATGCATTACGCGGTGAAATGGCCGCGGCGGAATTGACGCGCGATCTGCTGAGGTCACTCGGCTATCAAAATGATGCCTATTATGCCCAACTCAGCGCCTTGATTGCCGGACGTCCTCCAGCAAAAGAGACGAATAGCTCTGATGTGCTCGTGACTTATCTGGCAAAACGTAGCGGCAGTGAGCGTGAAACAGGCGCAGAGGCCGGACGCGACGCAGATCTCGCGGCGCTTTTCAAGAATTTCGCCACGCTGGATTTAGCGTCGATTGAAAACACCCTCGGCAATATCAGTTTTGATGTCGCGACCCCTGATCTCGATCTGGAGACGGCTCTGTCCGAGCCAAGTCCCCGCGCAACAGCGCGATTATTCGTCTTGGGTCGCTCCGGTGATGCGGGGGCTCTGGACGCTTTTATCTCCCGCGCAACACGGGCGGGTGTGTCGGAAGATGACGTGTTGACCAAACTCTCGCCCATTATCCAAGCCCTCCCTGCCAAAGGCCGAGTCGATTCTAATTTGAAACGCTATGCCCGCGCCGCTCTGCTCGCTCGCGATATTGGCGGCCTGCAGGGTCTCTATTCCGCTCTGCCTGAAGGCGGCCCGGCTCAGGCGCGGATTGCGCTGGCGGCGGATGCACTTGGCGGCGGCTTTAATGCGCAGGGGTTGGGCCGTGATATAGAAACGCGATTGACCGGCACGACAACTCAAGCGCAAGCGCTAACCGATGTTGTTCTTGCCGTTGCCCTTGGCGCACGGGTCTCGGATGTGGCGGGGGATGTTTTGGCAGAGGCCAATCTCCCAAAAGCGACCTTGCCTCAATCGCAAATGCTCCTGCTTAACGCAGCCGTGGACGCAAACTCGCGGGCAGAAACAACATTACGCGCTGCGACGCTCCTCTCCCGCGCAAACCTGAATACAACCGACCGGGCGCAAATTGTGACAGCATTACGCCGGGCCGGACTACAACGGTTCGCGGGGCAGGTCGCGGCGGAAGACTTTCTCGCGGCGCTGTGACAACTGCCCGCCATATCGACGCTTTCCTTGAAATGATGTCCTCTGAACGCGGCGCGTCAGAGAACACGCTTGCCGCCTACGGCCGGGATCTCTTCGGATGGGATGAGGCGCTGGGTCGTCAGAATATGTCGATTGAGACCTGCGGGACGGGTGCGTTGGAAGCCGTCTTGGCAGGCTGGGCGAAGACGGGCCTTGCGCCGTCGACGGCCGCGCGAAAACTCTCGGCGATGAAACAATTCTGCCTGTTCCTGCAAATGGACGGCATCCGGAAGGACAATCCCGCGCATAGCCTGCGCGGCCCGAAACAGGGGCGAAGCCTGCCCAAGGTTCTATCCCATGACGATATTGATGCCCTATTCAAAGTGGTCGAAGCGGACGAGTCCGTCAAAGGCGTTCGCCTCCGCACCCAGCTTGAAATTCTCTATGCGGGCGGGCTTCGCGTGTCTGAACTCGTCTCATTGAAATATAATTCCGCTGCAAGAGTTGTACGCCCGGATGCGCAACCCTGCCTGACCATTCGCGGGAAGGGCGGCAAAGAACGATTGGTCCCACTGACAGGGGCCGCCGTTCGTGCGATTGGCGAATGGGTCGCCGTGCGCGACCAAACCCTGCCGAAAAATGCGATAGCGAAAGACCGCGCGGACCCCTTCCTCTTCCCCAGTCCCGGAAAATCCGGCCATATGAGCCGTGAACGGTTCGCCCAGCTCCTCAAACAACTGGCAACGGATGCGGGACTGGATGCCTCTCGGATTTCCCCGCACACCCTCCGTCACGCTTTTGCCACGCATCTCTTGGAACGCGGGGCGGACCTTCGGGCGGTGCAGACATTACTCGGCCATGCGGATATTGCGACGACGCAGATCTATACCCATGTACTGGACGAACAGTTACAAAAGCTGGTGGAAGACCACCACCCGCTCGCCAAAATTGGATAAGATAAATGGGCTTTGAACGACGTATGCATCCGGTCCTCGCCGAGGATTTGAACATCCTGCTGGATGACCTCTGCAGTGAATGGGATTTCTGCGCAGGCGTCCGCGCGGCGGACCTGTTGGAAGGGTCCAAGCCGCTCACCTCAAAGAAATTCACCGATGCCGTCCTCGACGCTGAAGCCGAACTCCCCGGCCCCCGCGCAGGCTGGGAACGCCGGATTAAGCGCAAATTCGTCCAACGCTACGGCCATGAAGTGAGTACGAAGACCTATAAAATTTAGAATGGCTGGTTCACTCTATCCGAAACACTCGGCAGATTTTCTTGCGGAGATAGAGATCTTACCGTTAGGCAAAACCTATCGGACCAAACATCCAAAAAACGGAATAAGGTGGGCACTGGCCTATCCCGATGATTTCAATTTAGGGAACTTTACAGTCAGCGATGTCTGGCCGGATTTTTTGGATAGTGAAGGCAATTCTATTTCCAAGTCCGAAGATTTGCAGGGAGTTTATAAAGCGGAAATGCATATTCTCTTCCCTGAAATGGTTGCCGTCCATTCTGAGCGTCTAAAATTTGATGCTAACTTCTATTGCACAGAAGGCCGCGATATTGTCGCCCACGGGAAGATGATTAAGTTTTTCAAAAAGCCTTAGTCCTTACCTCCACTCTTTACCCCATCCCGCACATCGCTATGGTGCGGCACCTCTTTAATGGACTGGACAGACCTTATTTATGGCCCGTACTTATCTTGATTTTGAACGCCCCATGGCGGAATTGGACAGCCAGATTGAGGCGGCGCAGGCCGAGGGCAAGGACATTGCCGAACTGGAAGCGAAGTCAAAAGTCCAGCTAAAATCACTCTATGCCAAAATCGGCCCGTGGCAGAAAACCCACGTTGCCCGCCATCAGGACCGTCCGCATACCTCCGCTTATATTAAGGCGCTGATCTCGGATTACACGCCGCTGGCGGGTGACCGGAAATTTGGGGACGATCATGCCTTGCTTGGCGGATTGGGGAAAATTCGCGGGCGGTCTGTTGTCGTGATGGGCCATGAAAAAGGTACTGATACGGAAACCCGTCTCAAACATAATTTCGGAATGGCCAATCCGGAAGGGTATCGGAAAGCCGTGCGCCTGATGGATTTGGCTGAGCGCTTCTCGCTCCCCGTCATCAGCTTTGTCGATACGGCAGGCGCGTTCCCGGGGCGCGGCGCCGAAGAACGCGGACAGGCGGAAGCCATCGCGCGGTCGATTGATCGCGGCCTGTCCCTGAAAGTACCGTTTATTTCCGTTATCACGGGCGAGGGTGGCTCCGGCGGCGCGGTCGCAATTGCGACGGCGGACCGTGTGATGATGTTGGAACATTCGATTTATTCCGTAATTTCACCGGAAGGCTGCGCCTCCATCCTGTGGCGGACCCGTGACCGCGCCGAAGATGCGGCCAAGGCCATGAAAATCACGGCGCAGGATCTGAAACGACTAGGCGTGATTGACCGGATCATCAAGGAACCCGTCGGCGGCGCACATCGCGAACCCGATCAGGCGATGAAGACGGTTGGTGCCGTCATTCTAAAAGAGCTCAAAGAGCTTGACGGTCTTTCCTCGGATGAGCTCGTGAAAGCTCGCCGTGAGAAGTTTCTTCGTATTGGTCGAACCCTCAATTGAGTTTGATCCAATAAAAAACCCGACTGCACAGCAGTCGGGTCATTGTCCTCCCAGACATCCTCTCGCGAGGAATTCAAATTTAGAAACCGGCAGAAATACCTGTACCAAGCCAGAACAGGCTACCTTCCGGTTCGCCATTGATAATGCCGTTAAAGTCCAGAACATCCTCAGAATTCAGGGCAAAGTTTGCACCAGCATAGACCGAAACATCATCAGTGAAAGCGTGGCTCAATGCTGCGCTGGCCGTGGCCCATTCATATGAGAAGCCATCACCATCGACGAGGCCGACCGTCAGGCCAAGATCAAAGCTCTGTGCATCACCGACGGGAACAGAATGACCAACGCCACCTTCCAATGTGAAGGCCTCAAGTGTGAGGTCGTAATAGACAGAGACGCTCGGCTCCAATGGAACGTCGCCAAAGCCCACGGAGGCTGAAACTTCATAAGACCCTGTGCCGCCATTATCGGTACCAAAGAAATCGCCGCCTTGCGGATAGTGATAATAGGTTGCGCCAAGGTCGAGAGAGATGGAGCCTTCAAGCGGAACAGAGTAGCCTGCATAGAGATCAAATTCGTCACCTGCGACCGCGGAGTCGTCACCAATCGCGGTTGAGAACCACCCGCCGACTGTGAAATTTCCGACACTGACTTCTGCATAGGGCTGGATGGCATCATCGGCGAGCGAAGCGCCGCGGAAGACATATTGGCTGACGAAGTCAAAACCTGTCGCGACTGACACATCGGAGTCCTGAGCAAAGGCAGTTGGTGCAAATGTTGTCGCGGCCAGAAGTGCGGCGGCAAAAGTAAGCTGTTTCATGGTCGGTTCCCTTTTGAATAGTGCGCAAACCTCTAAATCGGCTGACGCTTCATGAAGCTGGAACCGAACTGTTCCCCGATGGCCGGTTTTGCAAAGGGTAGAGCTGATAATGGGGGCTTGAGGTCAGTCATGACGCAAAAGGGTGCGCCTCTCGCCCGATAATGATGCGCAGAGGGGCGGTTCAATAAATTATTGCGCTAAAGCGATAATTTTGAGGAGTGTGGCGCAAAAGACGCGCCTGAATAGGACAGCCCGCGAAAGACTGTCCCTTTTTGGTTTAAGCGACTTTGCCGTGACAATGTTTCACCTTGCGACCCGACCCACAGGGGCAAGGGCTGTTGCGGGACACGCCGTTCAGCGCACCTTCGGGCAGTTCCGCCGCTTCGGGGTTGGTCGGTGTACCGGCTGCAGTCGCCGCTGTCGGACCTGAGGTCAGCATATCCATCGGTCCGCGCGCGGGCGAAGCCGGAGCTGCCGCTTGTGCGGCTTGCATGGCGGCCAGACCCTGACGAGCCTGTTCCAACTGTGTTTGATTTTGTGTTTGGGTACGTTCCTGCTGCATTTGCTGGCGACGCATCTGTACGTTCAGCAACGCGCCCATCATGGCTTTCGTCACATCTTCGCGTAAGCTCGTCAGGAGGCCGTCAAACAGGGTGAAGGCCTCGGACTTATATTCATTCAGTGGATCGCGCTGGCCATAGGCCCGCATGCCGATAACGGACTTCAGGGCGTCCAATTGCTGCAAGTGATCGCGCCAGTTCTTGTCGATGACCTGCAGGAGGATTTGCTTTTCCGCCCGTGCGAGTTCAGCCGGTTCCAAGCCGTCAGAGAGTTGTTTGCTGGCCTGATCCGTCGCGTCCTGAATACGATTTTGCAGTTCTTCATCCGCGATGCCTTCCTCGGCCGCCCATTCTTTCAGGGGCAGTTCCATCATCATGGCGTCTTTGACGGATTTATCGAGACCCTCAATATCCCACTGTTCGGCATAGGCGCGTTTCGGCACATGCTTCCCGACGAGGTCTTCGACGAGTTGGTGACGGAAATCCTCAATCACGTCGGAGACATCGTCATCTGTCATAAATTCATTGCGCTGTTCGAAGATCGTCTTGCGCTGGTCGTTCATGACATCATCATATTTGAGCAGGTTTTTCCGGATGTCGAAGTTCCGCGTCTCAACCCGTTTCTGCGAGGTCTCGACAGATTTTGTCATGAAACGGTTGGTCAGGGCTTCGCCCTTTTCCCAACCCATCTTCTCCATCATGCCCTTCAGCTTATCGCCGCCGAAAATCCGGAGGAGGTCATCTTCCATGGAGAGATAGAATTTCGAACGACCCGGGTCGCCCTGACGGCCCGTCCGGCCGCGTAGCTGATTGTCAATCCGGCGGCTTTCATGCCGTTCCGTGCCCAGCACGTAGAGACCACCTGCGGCGAGGGCTTTTTGTTTGTTAAACTCGATATCGGCTTTAATCTCGGAGGTTTTCTGCTCGCGCTCGAAATCGGACATGTCCGGTGTCAGCGTTTCTTCCAGGATCATCTCCAGATTCCCGCCGAGCTGAATATCCGTCCCGCGACCCGCCATATTGGTCGCAATTGTGACCGCGCCGGGCATACCGGCTTGCGCCACGATGGAGGCTTCTTCCTCGTGGTGGCGGGCGTTCAGGACGCGATGCTCAATGCTGCGCTCTGTCAGGTAGCGGGATAAGGCCTCTGACTTCTCGATAGAGATTGTGCCGACCAGCATAGGCTGGCCCTTTTTGGCGGCTTTTTCGATATCGTCGACGATTGCGTCAAACTTCTCTTCTTCCGTGCGGTAGATGACGTCTTCATCGTCAATCCGCTGGATCGGGCGGTTGGTCGGAATGATGAGAACTTCCAGACCATAGGTATCCGCAAATTCGCCCGCTTCCGTTTCCGCTGTACCGGTCATACCGGAGAGTTTCTCATAAAGACGGAAATAGTTTTGCAGTGTGACCGAGGCCATGGTCTGGTTTTCGGGTTTGATCTCGACATTTTCTTTCGCCTCGATCGCCTGATGCAAACCGTCCGAGAGGCGACGGCCATCCATCATGCGGCCCGTAAATTCATCAATCAGGACGACCTGATCGTTCTTGACGATATAATCCTTGTCTGCCGTGAAAATCTTATGCGCTTTCAGAGCCTGGTTGATGTGATGGACAACGGTGACGTTTTCGACATCATAGAGGCTTTCGCCTTCCAACATACCGCGTTCGCGCAGGATATTTTCAATTTGCTCATTGCCTTTTTCATTAAAGGTAGCGGTGCGGGCTTTCTCATCGACCTCATAGCCTTCCGGCAGGATTTCGGGAATGATGCCGTCAATCGTGCGGTAGAGATCGGATTTGTCATCGGTCGGACCGGAAATGATGAGCGGCGTCCGCGCTTCGTCGATCAGGATCGAGTCGATCTCATCGATAATGGCATAGGCATGTCCACGCTGGCCCATTTCTTCGACGGAATATTTCATATTATCGCGCAGATAATCGAAACCGTATTCGTTATTCGTGCCGTAGGTAATGTCGCAATTATAGGCCTCTTTGCGGTACGGCCCGTATGGTTCATGCGCATTGATACAGCCGACGGTCATGCCGAGGAAATTATAAACCTGCCCCATCCACTCACTATCCCGCTTGGCGAGATAGTCATTGACGGTGACGAGATGGACACCCTTGCCGTTCAGCGCATTGAGGTAAGCCGCGAGCGTGGAGACAAGCGTCTTACCCTCACCCGTCCGCATTTCGGCAATCTCGCCGCGATGCAATGTGATTCCGCCGATCAACTGCACATCATAATGACGCTGGCCGAGGGTCCGCTTTGCGGCTTCGCGTACTGTGGCGAAAGCTTCGGGGAGGAGGTCATCCAGTGACTCGCCATCCGCGTGACGTTTTTTGTAAATTTCCGTCTGGGCGCGCAGGGCCTCATCCGTCATGGCTTCGAATGTGGGCTCCAATCCGTTGATCTTATCAACGAGGGGACGGAGTTTTTTGAGTTTCCGGTCATTTTCTGTACCGAAAAGCTTCTTGGCGATGCCGAGCATGGGAAGGTCCTACAAGGTGAGGGCGACCGTCTTCTGCGGTCTGTCCACGGGTTTGTGTCGACTTAGGAAGGGTGCCACGCTAAGTCAACGGATGGACGCGGTTACAACCGCATCATGACCTCAATTCTGCTGGGTGGATAAAGGATAGATAACAGACATGTTGATCCGCACAATTTTCCTGCCCCTCGGCCTCGCCGCAGCCATATTTATCACGGGCTGTACTGATAATTCGGGCGCTGACGATAAAACCACTTCGCCCGCGCTGGAGACTGTTGACCGCGTCGCGGATGACAATGCTGTGGCAATCGTGAACGGCACGAAAATTTTTGCAACAGATGTGAATTTATTCGCGCAGGAACAGGGCTTGATCGACGAGGGCCAGAGCCTGCCGCCGATGGATGAGCGGTTTCGCGGAACGCTGGACGAGCTGATTGACCAGCGTTTGCTTGCGCTCGATGCCGACGCGATTGATTTGGAAACGTCGCAAGAGGCGCAAATTCGCCTCGCGGCGGCGCGGGAGCGTATTCTCGGCAATCTGCGCGTGGAACGACACTTGCGCGATGCCGTGAATGAAACCTCGATCCGCCGCATGTATGAGGAACAATCCAAACTCGCCGCGCGGGGCGATGAGGTACGAGCGCGGCATATTCTGGTCGAAGAAAAAGCCAAGGCCGATGAATTGCTCGCAACGATTAAAGACGGTGGAGATTTTGCAGCGCTGGCGCGGGAAAACTCGATTGATGAAGGCAGTGCGGAACGCGGCGGGGATTTGGGCTATTTCACACAGGATATGCTCAATGGTCGTTTCACCCGTCCGGTGTTTCAGGCGGGAAAAGGCGACTATGTTGGTCCCGTCAAATCGGAATTTGGCTGGCACATCGCGGAGATCATTGACCGCCGCCCTGCGCCTCAACCGACATTTGAAACTCTTCGCCCTAAAATCGTGAACTTCATGACATTTGATGCGATACAGGACTTGCTCTTGGATTTGCGTGCGTCAGGTGAAGTCGAAATTTTAGCGGGCGAGACTCCGCCCGAGCCGGAAGACGAGACATCCGAAAATGAGTGATATGAAAATCAGCCCTTTTGCGCCGGAGCATTTCCCGGACCTGCCACCCTTGGCTGGATTTGACATGGCGACGGCGGAGGCCGGCGTGAAATATCAGGGTCGGACGGACCTCTGGGTTTTACGCGGTCAGGCGGGCACACAGGTCGCGGGCGTGTTCACACAAAATGCCTGCCCAGGTGCTCCGGTAGATTGGTCGCGTAAAGCTCTGGCGAAAAAGACTGAGGGCCCCCGCCTTGTCATCGTCAATTCCGGAACAGCCAATGTATTTGCGGGTCAGAAGGGGCGCGATGCCGTTGTGGAAACGGCTGAGGGTGCGGCCAAGGCTTTTGGTGCAGATACTAATGCCATCCAACTCGCCTCGACAGGTGTGATTGGTGTGGCGTTAGAGGCCTCTAAAGTCGTTGCGCAATTTGAAAATATGACCTTATCCTCCAATGGTTGGGCCTCTGCCGCCCGCGCGATCATGACGACGGATACCTATCCGAAAGGTGCCACCGCGACGGTAAAGATTGGTGAGACGGTTGTCACTCTTAACGGCATCGCAAAAGGCTCCGGCATGATTGCGCCGGATATGGCGACGATGTTGGCATATGTCGCGACAGATGCGAAACTCTCCCAAGAGGTTTTGCAAACATTGTTGAATGATTATGTCGACCCGACATTTAATTCCATCACGGTAGATAGCGATACCTCGACATCCGACACACTCCTCCTGATGGCGAGCGGTGCTGCGAAGCATGCTGAGATTTCCTCTGCCGATGATCCGGCGCTTAATGATTTCCGAAAAGCCCTCCACGCGGTCATGTTCGATCTCTCCCAGCAGATTATCAAGGACGGGGAAGGGATTTCGAAATTCGTGACAATCAAAATTTCCGGTGCAGTCTCAGACGCCTCGGCTAAACGAGTCGGCCTCTCCGTCGCAAATTCCCCGCTCGTGAAAACGGCCATTGCGGGGGAAGACGCAAATTGGGGTCGTATCGTGATGGCCGTCGGCAAGGCGGGTGAACCCGCCGAGCGCGATAGCCTCTCCATCTGGATTGGCCCGCATGTTCTAGCCGAAGGCGGGCAACCCGCGAGCAGTTATCGCGAGGCGTACGGCGCGAGTTATATGAAAAATGCGGAAATAAATATTCGCATTGATCTGGGTTTGGGCGAGGGGAAGGCGACGGTCTACACCTGCGACCTGACGCATAGCTATATCGACATCAACGCGGATTACCGTTCGTGAATACGCTTCTCGTTGCCGCTTGCGCATTGATTGATACGGATGGTCGTGTGCTGATGGCGCAACGTCCCGTCGGCAAAGACCATGCCGGTAAATGGGAATTCCCGGGCGGCAAAGTTGAGGTTGGCGAAACACCGGAACAAACCATCCGCCGAGAATTTTTCGAAGAATTAAATGTCGAACCCTGCGAAGGGTGTCTGCAGCCGTTCAGTTTTGCCACGCACAGCTATCCGGATTTCCACCTGCTCATGCCGCTTTTTCTCTGCCGCCAGTGGGACGGCTTTGTCCGCGCGAAAGAGGGGCAGGCGACGCGCTGGCTCTGGCCCGATAAAATTCCCGCACTCGACCTCGTGCCCGCGGATATTGACTTGGCGCAGGAATTGGCAGACCGCCTGCCTCGCGGGAAGCGGTTTCCTGTTTAATTAATTTTCGATTTTTAAAATCGGGCTGTTGGCGGCAATTTGCATTCCGGCCTTTGCGAAAACCTCTTCCACCGTTCCGTCGCGATCGGCTAAAATGTCATGGCGCATTTTCATGGCCTCTAAGACACCGAGTCGATCTCCCGTTTTTACCGCATCGCCTGTGGTGACAAATATATCCGCCAGCACGCCATGCATGGTGGCGCGGATGTCGCCTTCGCCGATCGCATCCGCAGCTTTAGACGCGAGCGCAACTTTATTGGTGAGATGGAATTGGCGGGCGCCGAAGGAGATGTGAATTTGTGCGGAACTGTTTGAGGCAAAGCGCAGTGTTTCCCCTTTTCCATCACAATTGACGATTATTCGATTGTTATCAGACTCAATTAAATGAAGCTGAAAAACCTGTTCTCCCACCTGTGCGGTGAACTCATCAGCGCTATGACTCGTGATGTCCACGCAGAGGTCCTCATAAATATAGGGCGTTGCCAGGGAGGTTGCGCTGGACCAGCCCAGCAACTGATGCGGAATATTGGCTGCGTGGGTCTCTCTATTGATTATGTGTTGAACCAAGGCGGCGAGGGCGGCTTCGCGATGTGTGAGTTCAATGGGCGCTAAATCATCTTCGGAGAAATTCTCGGCGATAAAGGCTGTCGTGGCCTGCCCTGATGCAAAATCATCGCGCTGAAGCGTCTCAATCAAAAACTGCCGATTTGTGACGACGCCGAAAATGACGGTCTCTTCCAAAGCGCGGATTAAGCTCCGTCGCGCCGTTTCGCGGTCCGGGCCCGACGCGATGAGTTTGGCCAGCATGGGGTCATAGAAAGGTGAGACGGTTCCGCCGGAGACGACACCACTGTCCACCCGCAAACCTTCCATTTCAGGAAAAGAAAGTCTCGCAATATCTCCTGTGGCAGGCAGGAAATCATGTGTCGGGTCTTCGGCATAAAGCCGCGCTTCAATGGCATGCCCGCAGAGCCAAATATCATCTTGCGCCAAGCCAAGCGGCTCACCCTGCGCGACGCGTAATTGCAGTGCGACGAGGTTCAGGCCCGTGACCAATTCCGTGACGGGATGTTCAACTTGCAGGCGGGTATTCATCTCCAGAAAATAGAAGTTTTTTTCCGCGTCCAACATGAATTCCACGGTTCCCGCGCCGACATAATCGACACTTTGCGCGGCTTTGACTGCGGCGTCTCCCATCGCATTGCGCAAGTCCTCCGTCATAACGGGACAGGGCGATTCTTCGATGACTTTCTGATGTCGTCTTTGGACGGAACAATCGCGCTCGCCGAGATGGATGATGTTCCCATACGAGTCGCCAAAAATTTGGATTTCAACATGGCGCGGTTTGATAATGGCGCGTTCGAGAATGAGAATATCTGACCCGAAAGCGTTCAGCGCTTCTGAGCGTGCCTCAGTCAGGGCGACAGATAAACTCCTTGCTTCGTCCACCAAACGCATCCCGCGACCGCCGCCCCCTGCTGCGGCTTTCACCATCAGCGGAAACCCGATTGTCTTGGCTTCTTCTATCAATCGCGCATCATCTTGCGCTTCGCCCTGATAGCCCGGAACGCAGGGCACACCTGCCGTGATCATGCGACGTTTCGCGACGGCCTTATCTCCCATCAGGGCGATGGCGTCAGGCGAAGGACCGATGAAAATTATGCCCGCATCCGCACAGGCTTTGGCGAAACCCGCATTTTCAGACAGGAACCCATAACCGGGGTGAATAGCGTCCGCGCCGGAAGTCTTTGCGGCCTCGATAATTTTCTTGATAACCAGATAGCTCTCACCCACAGGCGCGGGACCAATCGGCACGGCCTGATCGGCGAGTTTCACATGTGGCGCGTCGCGGTCTGCGTTAGAATAAACGGCGACGGAGCGCAGGCCCATATCGCGCACAGTCCGCATGATACGGCAGGCAATTTCACCGCGATTGGCGATAAGGATGGTATGAATACTCATAGTCTCGCCACCCCGAAACTATTGGGTCTGACGGTGCGGGTACGGCCTTCCGTCACAATACTTAGGAGAAGCCCCAGTAATTTCCGCGTATCTCGCGGGTCAATCACGCCGTCATCCAGTAAGTGGCCGGATGTATAAAAGGCACTCGCTTGTGAATCGAAAATCTGGGTCAGTTTTTCTCGTTGCGCGGCCCGTTTCTTTTCATCCGGTGTCACACCCGCCCGCGCTGCCTGCGCATCGGCGACGATTTCCATGACGGTCGCGGCTTGCTCTCCACCCATCACGCCCGTCATGGCGTTGGGCCAGCTAAAGACGAAATCAGGGTCATAGCCGCGCCCGCACATGCCGTAATTCCCCGCCCCGAAACTCGCGCCGATCATCACGGTGATGCGCGGGACATCGGCATTGGTGACGGCCTGTATCATCTTCGCGCCGTGTTTAATCATGCCGGATTGTTCATAGGCTTTCCCGACCATATAGCCTGTCGTGTTTTGCAGGAAGAGGAGCGGCGTATCGACCTGATCCATCAACTGAATAAATTGCGCGGCCTTTGTCGCACCGTCTGGATCAATCGGGCCGTTATTGGAAAGAATGCCGACGGGCTGCCCAAAAATGGAGGCTTGGATACAGACAGTGGATACGCCGTAACCGGATTTGAAATCTGTAAAGTCCGACCCATCGACAATCCGTGCGATGACGTCGCGCACATCATAGGGAATGCGGTAATCGACGGGGACAATGCCCGCGATATCGTCAATGTCCAGAACGGGTTCGGCGAATTTATTTCGTTCATTTCTAGATGCCCAATTCAAGCGCCCGACGACCTCGCGCAGTATCAGAACGGCTTCCGCGTCATCTTCCGCCAGATAATCGACGAGGCCGGATGTGGTCGCGTGCATTTCTGCCCCGCCCAACTCATCGGCGCTCGCGATTTCACCCGTCGCCGCTTTCAGCAAGGGCGGTCCGGCGAGGAAGGCTTTCCCGTTCCCTTTCACCCCCACCACATAATCCGACAGTCCGGGCATATAGGCGCCGCCGGCGGTTGAGGAGCCGTGCAAGATCGCAAGGACGGGAAGGCCCGCTTTTGAAAGCCGTGCCAGATTAGCGAACAGCGTTCCGCCATGTATGAAACTCTCGACCGTATAGTTCAGCAGATCGCCGCCGGCACTTTCCACAAGATGCAGGAACGGCAATTTCTGTGATAGCGCAATTTCTTGCATCCGCTCCAAACGATACCCACCCGCCGTCGTCAGAGATCCGGCCTTAATCCCACTATCATCGACAACCACTGCACAGCGTGTACCGGAGACATATCCGATGCCCGCGAGTATGGTCCCGCCGGGAATGGATTTCTCTTCCACATCTGTGTCGAGCAAATAACCCGCGAGATTACCAATCTCGAGAAATGGCGTTCCGGGGTCGAGCAATCGCGCCAATCTTTCGCGCGGCAGGAGCTGCCCCCGTTTGTCAAATCGTGCCTTTTTCGAAGCCGAGATCGCAGGCGCCCGCCCGTTCAACTCCGAGAGCTTCGCGATAAGGTCGAGCATATCCGCGCGGTTCTGCACAAATCGATCAGACGACGTTAGAATTTTGGACTGGAAAATTGGGATAAATTCACCTTGAAGAGCTATTCAGAATAACTGAATAACGTTCATTCTTTACTACGGTCAAGTCACTCGACAGATGAGCGGTCATTTCCTAACGTCAAGGAAAAGCCTAAATGCGCAAGGGAAACTCAAACATGTCCGACACCGCCTATCCTGTCCCCGCGGATTTTGCCGCCAAGGCCAATCTCTCCCCGGAAAAATATCGCAAGATGTATGCCGCTTCGATCTCCGACCCTGAACGTTTCTGGGCAGAGCAGGGCCAGCGTTTGGATTGGATGACGGATTACACACAGGCCAAAGATGTTTCTTGGGATTCGGATAATTTCCAAACGCGTTGGTATGCGGACGGCGTGTTGAATGTCTCGGCCAATTGCATCGACCGCCATTTGGACACGCGCGGGGACAAGGCGGCGTTGATCTGGGAGGGCGACAGCCCCGACGAGACGAAGACCGTCACCTATCGTCAACTCCACGGCGAGGTTTGCCGCTTCGCCAATGTGTTGAAAACCATGGGCGTGAAAAAAGGCGACCGCGTCACGCTCTATATGCCGATGATTTTGGAAGCGGCTTACGCCATGCTCGCCTGTGCGCGGATTGGCGCGGTGCATTCCGTTGTTTTTGGCGGCTTCTCGCCGGACGCGCTCGCGGGTCGCATCACGGATTGCGACAGTCACTATGTCATCACGGCGGATGAAGGTCTGCGCGGCACGAAGACCATTCCGCTAAAAGATAATTGCGACGCGGCCTGCGTGAAAGCCGGCATTGTTAAAAAAGTTCTCGTCGTGAAACGGACGGGCGGCGAGATTGCGTGGAATGCGAAGCGGGATGTCTGGCTGCATGATGCGCTGGACTCTGTGTCAGATGACTGCCCGCCGGAACCGATGAGTGCGGAAGACCCGCTCTTCATCCTCTACACGTCGGGCTCAACAGGAAAACCGAAAGGTGTGCTCCATACGACGGGCGGCTATCTCGTCTGGGCCTCCATGACGCATGAATATGTTTTCGATTTAAAAGAAGACGATGTATATTGGTGCACGGCGGATGTCGGTTGGGTGACGGGGCATACCTATATCGTCTATGGCCCGCTGGCCAATGGAGCGTCTTCTATGATGTTCGAGGGTGTGCCGAGCTATCCTGATGCGTCGCGGTTCTGGCAGGTTTGCGACAAGCATAAGGTCTCGCTGTTCTATACGGCGCCAACGGCCATCCGCGCCCTGATGCGCGAAGGCGAGGGGTTTGTGAAAGCCACGGACCGTTCCTCATTGCGCATCCTCGGGACAGTTGGAGAGCCGATCAACCCCGAAGCCTGGGAGTGGTATTTCAATGTCGTCGGTGAGAAACGCTGCCCCATCGTCGATACATGGTGGCAGACGGAAACGGGCGGCGCGATGATCGTGCCATTGCCCGGAACGGTCCCGATGAAACCGGGCAGTGCGACCCTGCCTTTCTTTGGTATTCAACCTGCACTCGTCGATGCGGAAGGTGTCGAGTTGGACGGCGCGACGGAAGGCAATCTGATTATCAAGGACAGTTGGCCCGGACAGATGCGGACCGTTTATGGCGATCATCAGCGTTTCCTGGATACTTATTTCTCCGCCTATCCAGGCAATTATTTCACGGGCGATGGCTGCCGCCGCGACGAAGATGGGTTCTATTGGATTACGGGCCGAGTCGATGATGTCATCAATGTCTCCGGCCACCGGATGGGCACGGCCGAAGTCGAGAGTGCGCTGGTTTCGCACCCGGCTGTGGCTGAAGCCGCCGTTGTCGGCTACCCGCACGACATTAAGGGGCAGGGGATTTACGCCTATGTCACGACCATCCCGGACAGCGCGGATGATGAGGATTTGCGCAAAGCGCTCGTCAAACATGTCCGGTCAGAGATTGGTCCGATCGCGAGCCCGGACCTCATCCAATTCGCGCCGGGATTACCCAAGACCCGTTCCGGGAAAATCATGCGGCGTATCTTGCGAAAAATTGCCGAAGACAGTTTCGACAATCTGGGGGATACGAGCACACTCGCGGACCCAAGCGTCGTGGATGATTTGATTGATAACCGGATGAATAGGGCTTGATATGAGAAAAGCTCTTATAGGTTTGATGGCGCTCTTCGGTATCGGCGCGCTCTATCTCACACTCGCACCCGTTCCAATTGAGCCTGAAAACTGGGATGCGCCGGAGAATGCGGGTTATGTGGGTGACTTTGCTCCAAATCGTGATTTGGTTAATCTGGAGCGGATAGAACTGCCCGAGAGTCCGGGGCCAGAAGATGCAGTCGCATTTGATGGTTATATCTTTGCTACATCTCAGACGGGCGATATTTCACGCATTGATCCTGATACAGGAGAGGTGAAAGTTGTTGCTAATACAGGGGGTGTGCCGTTGGGTATCGAAGCCTATGATAGCCTCTTATACATCGCTGACGCACATAAAGGCTTGCTAGAGCTTGGTGGAGCTGTTCGTTCTTTATCTGACACAGTCAATGGATCGCCTATCCTCTATGCTGATGATTTAGATATCAGCAAAAATGGTATTGTTTATTTCTCTGATGCTTCGACAAAATTCGGCGCTCAAGCCAATGGCTCAACTATGGCAGCATCTTTGCTTGAAATAATGGAAAGCAAAGGAACGGGCCGTGTTCTAGCCTATGATCTCGCAAGTGAACAAACGACCATCATAGCAGACAATCTCGTCTTCCCGAATGGTGTGGCCATGCATCCCGATGGTGATATTCTCGTCACTGAAACGGGACGTTATCGGGTCTTGAAAATCAATCCTGAAACAGGCGCTATGACGGATTGGATTGCGAATCTTCCGGGTTTTCCCGACAATATAAATCGCGGACCGGACGGCACGTTCTTACTCGGTCTGATTTCTCCGCGCTCTGACTGGCTCGACGCCAATGCCTCAAAGCCCGCCATGCGGAAACTTGCCATGCGCTTGCCGCCCTCTATGCGGCCCAAGGCGGAACATTATGGTCATATTGTGCAGTTGGATGCGGGTGGAAATGTCTTGCGAACCTTTCAAGATCCGGACGGCGCTTACCATGACGCGACAGGCGCGATTTTTCACGACGGCATGCTCTATGTCACGAGTTTACATGAAGACGCGCTCGCGCGGATGCCCTATCCGGAACTGAATTAGGAGACTGCTATGAGAACTGCTTTCAAGATTGCTCTAATGATCCTCTCGCTCATCCCGCTTTACTTTGCGGCAGTCGGGGCATTTGGCGGACCCGTTCCACAAAATGGCGGGGAGCCTGTGACGGCGGCTTTGGACAATCAATTTCGATATCTCTCAGCTTACTACGTTTCGCTTTTTCTCCTGATTTGGTGGGTTCTGGGCGATATAGACAATCGCGGGACGGTTCTGCGTTTGCTTGTGATTGCAATCTTCCTCGGCGGCGTGGCGCGGCTTTACAGCTATCTTCATATCGGTACGCCCGAGCCTATGCAGGTCATTGGAATGGTTTTGGAACTGGGCGCACCCGTCCTGATCCTCTGGCAGCGCCACATTGCCCATTCGCCGGGACCTGTTGTTCCGTAAACCGTCCGGCCTCTGGCGCGTATGAAGACCATGCCAAGGGCCAAAGTCAGACCTATGCCGCTCGAGGATATCGAGACGGCCATTCGTATTCTCTCGGAAATCATGCCGGGCGACTCCCGCAAGTCGCGGGGGCCGAAGCGCGCCAAGAGTCCGTTCCGCTCCTGCGTCTCCTGCATGCTCTCCGCGCAATCGCTGGACCGCAATACGGCGGCGGCAACCACGGCCTTGTTCAAACTCGCGCGGTCGCCCAAAGGGATGTTGAAACTCTCGGATGAGCAGATCGCCACCGCCATTCGTCCGGCGGGTCTTTACAATATGAAGACCCGAAACATCCGAAAGTTTTGCGAACAATTGCTGGAAGATCATGACGGCGTCGTGCCGCAGACGCGTGACGAGTTGCTGAAACTTCACGGTATAGGTCGAAAATGCGCGGACATCGTTGCGCATTTCGTCTTCGGCGAAAAACATATCGCTGTTGATACGCATATCCGCCGCGTCTGTCAGCGGACAGGCATCGCGGTGGGCAAGACGGCGGATCAGGTCGCGGTGTCCCTGGATGCCCGCGCGCCCGACTGGGCCAAGCCGGAAGCACATTTCTGGCTGCTGAATTTTGGCAAACGTATCTGCAAGAGCCGCACACCTGAGTGCACCAGCTGTCCCATCCGGCAGTTTTGTAATTATCCGGACAAGGTGCGGGCTTGAAGCCGGACGCATTTCACAGCATGTTTGACCACAATAACAAGAGAGAGAAAAATTATGAGTGATCGGGAATTTGACATTATCGTTTACGGTGCCTCCGGCTTTACCGGACGGCTCGTTGCGGAATATCTGCAAGCTGAATATGGCGATTCAGATATTAAATGGGCGATGGCTGGACGGAACGCGGAGAAGATCGCCGCTGTCCGAGATGAAATGGGCGTCTCCGACTCAGTCGCGATTGTAACCGCTAATTCTGACAAACCCGAAACACTCGCCGATATGGCGAAGCGGACCAAAGCCATCATCACGACGGTTGGACCTTATCAGCTTTACGGCGAACCGCTTCTGAAAGCCTGTGCCGAAAACGGAACGGATTATGTCGATCTCTGTGGTGAACCCGCTTGGATGAAGGACATGATCGACCGCTGTGACGCAACGGCCAAATCGTCCGGCGCACGGATTGTGCTCTCCTGTGGGTTTGATTCCATTCCCTTCGACCTCGGCGTCTTATTCACGCAGAACCACGCCATTGAGACGCATGGAGGTGTCCTGCCGCGTATTCGATGTCGTGTGCGCGGGATGAAGGGGACCTTCTCCGGCGGGACCGCTGCGAGTTTTGCAGAGACAATGAAGCGCGCACAAAAACAGCCGGAAATTCTCGGCTGGCTGAAGGACCCGTTCTCCCTCTCGCCGGAAGCCGGCGTGGACCAACCCCCCATTCACAAGCCTATCGAAGAAGTTGATCTTGGCTCTTGGGCGACGCCTTTTATTATGGCGAGTATTAATACGAAAAATGTCCATCGCTCAAATGCACTCCTCGGCTATAAATATGGCAAGGACTTTCAATATGGCGAAATGGTCCTGACGGGCCCGGGTGAGAAGGGTGAGGCACTCGCAAAGGGCATGGCCAGCAGCAATGCGTTTGGTGACAACCCGCCAAAACCGGGTGAGGGCCCGTCCAAGGAAGAGCGCGAAAACGGCTCTTATGACGTCATGTTTGTCGGCGCGGCGTCAGATGGTAGTGTAATTATTACCTCTGTCAAAGGTGACAAGGATCCGGGTTATGGCTCGACCTCAAAAATGATCGCCGAGTCAGCCATAGCGCTTGTTAAAGACGTTCAGGGTCCCGGCGGTGTGATGACGCCCGCGCCTGCCATGGGAACGGCGCTGATCAAACGTTTGCAAGACCATGCGGGTCTGACGTTTGCGGTTGAACGCGGTTAGGACATAAAAAAACCCGCGTCCTTTTCAGGCGCGGGTTTCTCAGTTTCGTCCGGGGGACTTATTTCTGGGCGAGCTTGATATTGAGCAGCTCTTTATTAGCCAGCGCCGGTTTGTAATCCGGGCGCAGATCAAGCGCTGTATCGCAAGCTTCCTCGGCTTGCTCCAAATCACCCATCATGGCCCAACTGGCACAAAGATTGGATTGCGCGACGGCGGTCTTGCGTTTGGACATGCTGCCCTTGATGGCCGCACGGTGCAGGGCGATGGCTTTCTCGTAATCACCCTTGCGATAGGCTTTGACGCCGGATTTCACGACACCATCCGTTGTCGTCGCGACTTCAAATTGGCTCGTTGTCTCTGTCTGGTCGGCGGCCATAGCGCTGGCGGGAATGAATGCGATAGAACCGGCTGCCATGATGGACAGAGCGGCGGTGAGGGCGGTTTTTCTGGTTTTCAAAGTCATTTTCGTCTCCTTTAATTGACATTTCCCCCTAGTTTCAATCATTTTCGAATGGAATTGACATTATCAGCAGGGCGGATATACACATCTGTATGAAAAACTGGTCCGATTATCCGATATTTCTCTCTGTGGCGGAGGCAGGCTCTTTAACGGCTGCTGGCAAAGCTTTAGGCATGAGCCAACCGACTGTTGGGCGTCGTATACGGGCCTTAGAAGACCATTTTGGCACGGCCCTTTTAAAGCGCGAAAGCGGTCAGCTTGTCCCGACAAATTTCGGCCAATCTATGCTCGATCATATCCGCAGGATGCAGGAAGAAGCTTCGGCCATTGACCGCTCCTCTGCCACTCTCGAAGATTCGCTGTCCGGTGTTGTCCGCCTGTCCGCGACCGAAGGGCTAGGCACGGGCTGGTTGCCGGGTGTTATGAAAACATTCCGCAATGAACACCCTGACGTGCTGGTCGATATCGGCATCGGATTTCAGAGCTTTAACCTCGCTCAGCGTGAAGCCGATATTGCGCTGCGTTGGCGTAGCCCGGGGGAGCAAAACTCCCTGATCGGGCGCAAGGTGGCGGAAGTCGGTTTCGGTCTCTTCGCCTCTCCGCAATATTTACAGCAAAATGGTGTCCCGCAAACGCTGGAAGATTTGGCGGATCATGATGGCGTCAATGCGCAAATCATGGACGGTAAGTCGCTCTGGCTGATGGATGATGACGGAAACACGATCCATCCGCCCAAGCGCATCACATTTAATACCAATTCCATCTGGGCTTATGATCAGGCGCTGGTCCATGGCTACGGGATCGGTGTCCTTCCCATGTGCGGCGTGATTGGTAAAGACCTCGGCCTCATCCGCGTTCTGCCCGAGGTCGTTCACCTCGAATCTCTCTATCTGGTGGCGCATCAGGACCTTAAACGCAGCCTGCGAATTCGCGCTGTGTTTGACTATCTCGTGGGGGCCTTCCGTCAGGATACGGCCTTCTTCCAGGGTGAAAGCGCAAGCACTTTTAACTGCGATCTCTGTACATCGCCCGGCGTAAAGCTTAGTGCCCCGAAGAGCTTAACCCCGCAGTCTTTACAGGCTGCCGAATAGGATTGCTGCATGTCTGACAAGACGATTGATTTCGGGTTTGAAACCATTCCTGAGGCTGAGAAGGTTGGCCGCGTCAAAGGCGTCTTTGACTCTGTTGCCTCCAATTATGACCTGATGAACGACGCGATGAGTGTTGGGATTCACCGCGTCTGGAAGAATATGACCATGACGCGCCTTAACCCTCAACCGGGTGAGGCTCTCTTGGATGTTGCGGGTGGGACGGGCGATCTTGCAAGGCGTTTTATTCGCGCGGCAGAAGAAGTGCGCCTACGTCGGGGCGGCGCGCCCGCCTCCGCCGTGATCTGCGATATTAATGACCAGATGTTGCTGGCGGGCATTGATCCGGTCAAAGATGCGGGGTTGGATATTACGCGGGTCTGTGGAAATGCGGAATGCCTGCCCTTTGACGATGCGCAATTCGATGTTGTTACGATTGCTTTTGGCATCCGGAACGTGACGGACCGCATGGCCGCGTTACGGGAATTTCGGCGTGTCCTGAAACCGGGTGGTCGCCTCGCCGTGTTGGAGTTTTCAACACCGCCGGCCAATGTTATCCGTGCCTTTTATGATGCTTATTCCTTCGCCGTCATTCCGCGCTTGGGTCAGGTTCTCGCAGGCGATCGCGACAGCTATCAATATCTCGTCGAATCCATTCGCAAATTCCCTAAACAGGAACAATTTGCGGAGATGGTAAAAGACGCAGGCTTCGCGAATGTGAAATATCAGGATTACAGCGCGGGCATCGCGGCGTTGCACACGGGTTGGAAGATATAATGAAGGTTTGTCATTGTCCAACTTGATCGGACAATCCATTCGCATTCAGTTTAACCCATATTATAAACTCTCGTCAGTTGACGAAAGTCGATGCGAATCGATCATCCGGTCAAGCCGGATGATGACAATCTGAATCATGGCCAATAAAAAACGGCCCCGCAGGACCGTGATTTAATTTTGAATTTGATGTGCAGCTAGCGGCGTTTTTTCCGCGCAGCATATTTGGCGTCGCGACGAGCTTTTTGCGCCTTTTTCAGATCTTCCTGCGCTTTCTTCTGGGCTTCAATGGCGAGCTGTTTCTTACGCTCTTCCTCGGCTTTCAGCGCGGCAGCTTCCGCCTCTTTGCGCTTACGCTCTTCGCGGCGCTTCTTCTCACGCTCTTCCCGGGCGGCGTTGCGCTTCGCGCGGGCTTCCATCAGTTTTTCTTTCTCGGCCGGGTCGAGTTCTTTCTCTTTGGCGCGCTTGAGCATGGCGAGTTTCGCCTCTTTTTGCGCCTTCAGACGGTCGTTAAAATTCGTGCCGGGGATCATGTAAAACCTTGGGGTTAGTATCGTGTTGAAGCCGCTATATCGGCGCTAAAGCTTGATAAATCAAGGCCTGCCAACAGGGTTGGCAGGCCTTGATTCGGTCTTGAAATCTCGAAGCGCGGTGGGGCCGATGACCGCATCCGTCCTCAAAAGATTTGCGGGCCTCCCGGCGCCCGCACTATATTATTTATGGTAACACCAACCGTTTCCGGTCAAGGCCTATTCCAAATCAATGGAGGCCATGAGGGTTTCGGCGGCCTGACGGTATTTTTCATAATAGACCATCTCGGCAGCCGTATAGACGAGAACGTTTAAACCCTCATCCGATTCAACCAGAACGGCGTCGCCTTTCATGTTCAGCCCATTGGCATACTTTCCGTTCAGACCCATGCGCGTCCCCGTCTTTCCGTCAACCGGTTCCGAGCGCACATCCGATGTTTCGACATTGGAAAAGCCAATCAGTTCCAGAGACGCGGTCAGAAAGTCGATTTGCTCGAGTGGTGTGCTGCCCGTTGTATAGCGGGGCAGATTTGCGGAGCCGCCGGCCGTGTCGACCATGGCTTTGTCATTCTTGACGGTTACCATATAGACAGCCCCCAGCGGTGTCCCGTCCTGCGTCAGAGCGGATCCACGGGTCGGGTTCAACCCGTTGGGCAGGCGTGTCCAGCTTTCAGACGGTGTGACTTCAAAAGCGGTTTCAGCCTTGAACGGTTGATTGGCCGGAACGGCCGACATGGAGACGCAAGCGGATAAAAGCGCTGTAGCGGCCGCCGCCAGCGCGAGAGATTTAAGTGTATATGTCATGAGGAGCCTTCCGACTTTAGCATAAGTGATTTGATAAGCGCGGCGTCTTTCGCCGCAGGATTTTGATCAAGATAGACCTGGAATGCACGGGATGCCTCGGTATGACGACCAGCCTTGTAAAGGCGGTTCCCGAGTTCGCGATGGGCTTGCGCAGGGGCGTCCGCATTCGATGTGGACGCCTCCAGCAACTCGATCACAGTTTCCGGAGAATATGTCTCCATCAGCTTGCGTGTGAGTTTGTCTTTCTTCAGTCTTTTATTCGACAGGGCGCGATCAATCACTCTGGCCCTGGCATAGAGCAAGGTACCCTCATCGCCGGGCACGGCGTCAAGACGATCCAGAAGATGAAGTGTGGATCCGGCGTCCCGACGGCCAATTTCATCTTCCAACCAAGTAAGAAGATAGGGCCGGATAATTGCACGGTAAGCTTCCCGCTTCTCTGCGGAAGGTTCGGGCAATGGGCCCTCGACACCAACAAGGGTTTTCAGGGTGTCGAGACGCTCCAGACTCGTTGGATGCGTATCAAAAATTGACGATCCGCGTTTACGTACGGCACGAATAGATGAGGCCTTTTTTTCTGCTTCAAGATTATCCCAAAGCCGGATGGCCACCGCTGAGTCATACCCTGTTCCAGGCAAAATTTCTGCGCCGATTTTATCCGCTTCGCTCTCTTGAGAACGTGAGAACGAGGAAATTTCAGCCCCCGCGACGATTAACCCAATAAGGCTATACCCCGTCGCTGCAAATAAGATATTCGCATTGTTGGCCGCAGCAAATCTTTCCTCTACATGCTTTTCGTAATAGTGGCCGAATTCATGACCCAGAACGAGGGCTAATTCATCTTCGGTTTCGGCGCGCAATAACAGACCTGAATAAACACCCATCGTACCATTTGGCATCATGAAGGCATTAAAAACGGGTGCCTGTAGAAGATAGACATTGATTTCTTCCCCAAAATCGCCCGCGCTGGCTTCGGCAATGGTTTGAACATAGCGTTCAAGATTGGGATCAATAATTCTGTCGCCTGAACGTCGAATGGTGTCTTCTGCTTTAGCCGATTCAAGCTCTAACATGGCAGCCGTGCTCGCCTTGTCTGTCGCCTTTTCACCGACTATTCGCTGTCCCTGATCGGTGGTGACGCATCCGCTCAGCAGAAATATTGACGTCAGACCGAGCGTGACGATTGTGTCGCGCATTATTCAGTCTCATCCATGAAAGGGCTTTTATCCATAATGGATGCAATCGTTTTTGTGGCATTGCCAGCATCGCGGGCATCGCCAGCCAAGATACTTCCGGCGACTTTGGAATTCAGCCAGACAATTTCTCCATCATCCAGATTGACGAGGCTGACCAGCGTACCACGGAAATCACTGCCCGCAGGTGTATAACCCGTCAGCGTGCCAATCGCGATTTTTGTCAGGAACGAACCGCCGCTTTCGATTGTCGAGCGATAAGTGAGGAAGGCAGCGTAATCCGCATCTGTGGAGGCCTTGATCGGGGCGATGGCTTCGCCGAGGGAATAGTCCAGTTCTCTCTTACGATCCTTTTTGTGCGGCAATGGACCCAAAAAAGGTGTGTTGCCGATACTGACCGCATGTTGACCCATGGCGACACTGACCTGTTCGTTCAATGCGAGAAGCTGATCCAGCTCTTCTTGACTGATGGTGGCTGTGTCGAACTCCGTCACGCTTTCTCCGGTTGATTCCAGATGCGCCATGATGGCGGCTTTCAGATTGGCCTCGGATTGCTCCGTCCAGTCGACGCGCGTTTCCGTCGTGCCGACCTTGTCGAATTTGACTTCGACATCCGGCTTCATCAGGACGACGGAGACGCTCTCGCGCGTTTCTTCGAAATCCGATGCCATCATAGGCGAAGTGGCGCAGGCGCTTAGACAGGCCATGGCAATCGCCAGACCGATAGTTGATTGTAGCTTCACGGTAAGTCCCTTTTTTTTGTATAATCTCAGGGATTGCAGAACAATCCTACCATGACAAGGTTCCCGGCAAAAACTATTTTAGGTTATTAATGCATGTTAAATTTCGGAATGTTATTACCTGACCCATAAGCGGATTAGTCCATAAAAAAAACCCGCCCTCAAATGAGAGCGGGTTTCTTTCTTTTTATCTAACATAGAGTCCTGACCCGTTACTGGGTCAGCTCATCGCATAAATCGACACTTTAGTGTCGATTTATTGGCTAGTCCTCGCGACGCTTGCGTGGGCGACGACTGCGCTTTGGCTTATCATCTTCTTCAGACGCATCGCCTTCTTCGCGTGGGATTTCGAGACCTGTTTCCTGATCGACGAATTTCATCGATAGGCGGACCTTGCCGCGATCGTCAAAGCCCATCAGCTTGACATAGACTTCTTGACCTTCGGCCAAGAAATCGGACGGGTGGTTCACGCGCTCAGGTTTGATTTGAGACACGTGGACAAGGCCGTCCTTTTTGCCAAAGAAGTTCACGAAGGCGCCAAAATCGACGACCTTCACAACTTTACCTTTATAGATCGCGCCAGCTTCCGGATCGGCCGTCAGGCCGTGGATCCATTCGCGGGCCGCATCGATGGACTTCTTATCCGTGGATGCGATCTTGATTGTGCCGTCATCCTCAACAGAAACGCGGGCGCCTGTTGTGTCGACGATTTCGCGGATGACCTTGCCGCCCGTACCGATGACGTCGCGGATTTTATCAACCGGGATTTTCATCGTTTCGATCCGTGGTGCAAATTCACCGACTTCTTCACGAGACTCGGCGAGACCTTTATTCATCTCGTCCAGAATGTGGAGGCGACCGGCATTGGCTTGTTCCAACGCTGTCGTCATGATCTCTTCAGAGATACCGGCGATTTTGATGTCCATCTGCAAGGACGTGATGCCCTCGGACGTACCGGCCACTTTAAAGTCCATATCGCCCAAGTGATCTTCGTCACCCAAGATATCGGAGAGAACCGCAATACCGGCGTCATCTTTAATGAGGCCCATGGCGATACCGGACACCGGACGACGCAGTGGAACACCCGCATCCATCATGGCGAGGGAACAGCCACAAACTGTCGCCATGGAGGACGACCCGTTGGATTCCATGATCTCGGAGACGAGACGGATGGTGTAAGGGAAATCTTCCGGCGTTGGCAGAACGGCCTGAAGCGCGCGCCAGGCGAGCTTACCATGACCGTGCTCACGACGGGATGTGCCGCCCATACGGCCGGCTTCACCGACAGAATATGGCGGGAAGTTATAGTGCAGGAGGAACTTGTTCTTGATCGTGCCTGTCAGCTGATCGACGAATTGCTCGTCATCAGACGTGCCGAGTGTCGCGACACAGAGGGCCTGTGTTTCACCACGCGTGAAGAGCGCGGAACCATGTGTACGTTCCAGCAATCCAACCTGTGATTCAATCGGGCGAACCTGATCCAGCTTACGACCGTCAATCCGTTTCTTCGTCTTAATGACGGAGGTGCGGACAGTCTCGGATTCGATGGATTTGAACACGTCGGAGAAGACGTTTCCGGCCATGCCGTCCGGATTGTCGTCAGATGCCAGAAGTTCCGCAGAGGCCATGTCGCGAACATCGCGCAGCGCGTCCTGGCGCTCCATCTTGTCCGTTTTCTTATAGGCCGCCTTGATGCCTTTCTCGGCAATCTTCTTCATGGCTTTCTTCTCGGCGGAGTAATCCGGTGTGACGAAATCCCAAGCGGGCTTCGCGGATTCTTCGGCCAATTCGATGATGGCATCGATAACGTCCTGACAGCTCTCATGCGCGAACATGACACCGCCGAGCATTTGCTCCTCGGTCAATTCGTCCGCTTGTGACTCCACCATCATAACGGCGTCTTCTGTGCCTGCCACGACGAGGTCGAGTTCAGACTCTTCCAGCTCTTGCAGGGTTGGGTTCAAAACATAGTCGCCGTCAATGAGGCCGACACGCGCCGCGCCAATCGGGCCCATGAAGGGCACACCGGAAATGGTCAGCGCAGCGGAGGCCGCGATCATGCCAATAATATCCGGCTCATTTTCAAGGTCATGTTGCAGGACCGTGATGACGACCTGAACTTCGTTCTTGAAACCCTTCGGGAAGAGCGGGCGAAGTGGACGGTCTGTCAGGCGGGAGATCAGCGTCTCACGCTCTGTCGGGCGACCTTCACGTTTGAAATATCCACCCGGGATTTTACCCGCGGCATAGAATTTTTCCATGTAATTCACGGTCAGCGGGAAGAAGCTCTGTCCCGGCTTTTCGGATTTCGCGGCACAGACGGTCGCGAGGAGTTTGGTGTCGCCGTAAGTGGCGAAGACTGCGCCATCGGCTTGGCGGGCCATGCCACCGGTTTCGAGGGTCAGCGTGCGGCCGGCCCAATCAATTGAGACTGTTTTCTTATCGAACATACGTAGATTTTCTTTCTTTCATCGTACTTGCTTTGCCATCTGGCAATTTTCCGCCCGCGTTCATTCGTGGTCCGGAAGGGATGCGCATCGTTGCGCCGTGCATTTAACTAACGCACAAGGGGCCGCTTTGTTCAGCGACCTCTGATTTCTTAGATAATTTGGGTGTTGTCGTGGAGCGGCACGCGTAAATCTTTCAGATTTAAGCTGTCGCCCTATCGGTAATTCGCTGACGCGAATGGCCTTTTTTAACGACGCAGACCCAAGCGTTTGATGAGGTCCTGATAACGGCTCTCATCTTTTTTCTTCACATAGGACAACAGGCTGCGACGCTTATTGACCATCAACAAAAGACCCCGACGGGAGTGGTTGTCTTTTTTGTTGGTTTTGAAATGTTCTGTCAGGTTGACAATCCGCTCTGTGAGGATCGCGACCTGGACTTCGGGTGACCCTGTATCGCCGGGTTGCACTGCGTATTCGTTGATCAAAGCGGCTTTGCGCTCGGGTGTGATCGACATCGGATATCTCCGTTTAAGTTATATTAAAAACACGTTTTGGAACTAACGTTCCATCACGCGGCGACAGAAGCGCAATTGGCGTGTCGTTCCATTCCGCCAAAATCAGATCGATGTCGGTGAATGTCTGCGGCGCGACAATAGAGCGTCCGTGTTTCAGATGATTTGCGTCGGTTTCCGTGACGGCCAGCACCGGGATGTCGTCCAGTGCGGTCGAAACGGGATGCAACCCGTCCGAGACGCGCGCGACATCGCACATCTGTTCCAGTTCGTCCAGTGTTATTGACTGCGCCAGCGTGAACGGCCCGACCCGGGTGCGGCGCAGGAGCGTCACATATCCGCAAGCGCCGAGAGAGGCTGCGAGATCGCGCGCAAGGGAGCGGATATAGGTGCCTTTTCCGCAATCGACTTCGAACCGAGCTGTTTCTTTTGTTGTCTCGACCAACTCAAAACGGTCCACGCGGACGGGACGGGATTTGATCTCAACCTTTTCTCCGGCACGGGCCAGATCATAAGCGCGCTTGCCGTCAATTTTTATGGCGGAGAATTTAGGTGGGACTTGCTCAATCTCGCCCGTAAATTCAGGCAGGGCCGCGCGGATATCCGCCTCAGTCGGGCGCACGGCCGATGTCGCGGTCACGTCGCCCTCTGCGTCCTGCGTCGTCCGGCTCTCGCCCCACGTAATTTCGAAAATATAAGACTTCGCGGCGTCCATCATAAAAGGCACGGTCTTCGTCGCCTCGCCCAGTGCAATTGGCAGAATACCACTCGCCAGCGGGTCCAACGTTCCCGCATGTCCGGCTTTTTGTGCCTGAAAGAGCCAGCGAACCTTACCGACCATCGGCGTTGAGCCAATACCGACCGCTTTATCCAGAACAACCCAGCCATGGACAGGGTTGCCTTTTTTTCGTTTTCGTCCGTTCGGGTCCATAGGGTTGCTTCTTTGATAACCGTAATGCTGATCTTATTGTTCCTTGCCGATCAGTGCGACATCGGCAATGTTATGAAATATCACAAAAACTAGGTCTGGAGCTACCAATGAATAATACTAAATTATTTTTAGGATTGGCGGCAACGGTGAGTCTTTCTGCCTGCGTCACTGGGTTAGATACAGTAAAAATGACATCACAACCTTCCGAGGCGCTAGTCGTTTTTGAAGATAGCGCCCAGGAACTGCAGCCCCAAACGTGCAATACCCCTTGTGAGATCAAGCTTAGTGAGTACCGGACCTATAAAACGACGGTGAGTAAAAGCGGTTATGAAGATTACACCGTTATCATTGAACCGCAGGTTTCGACGTCGCTAGAGACCGTTATGGTACCAGGAACAGCGGGAGGTGCGATCATTGGGGCGCAAGTTTCGACACAAAGAGTAACGACCGAGTCTTTGTCTCCTAATGATTTGGATATCATTTTGGTCCCAACAGAGGGGTCATCTGACGGCAAGGACGCAGACGGATAAACGTCTGAGAGCAGGTGTTTTTTTGCAGAGATACAATCTCGGTCTGATATAAGCCGTCTCTGCTTCGCGGAGATTTCTTTTATTTACCTAAATCCTGTTGGATTTTTGGGTCTTTTAGAAGACGGGTCATGGCTTCCGCCGTATCGAAACTCTCATCCTTCATAAAACGAAGACGCGGTGTGGATTTCATTTGCATCTCTTTTCCCAAGCGCCCGCGCAGGAACGATCCACACCGTTGTAGCGCTTTGATGACTTTATCCGCGTCATGATCGGTTCCCAGCGGGCTCGCATAGACGATCGCGTGTTTCAGGTCCGGAGAGGCGCGGACTTCGGAAATTGTCACAGACACACCTTGCAAGTCGGGATCACGCAGATTTTCTTTCGCTAAAATTTCGGCCAGTGCACGACGGATTAATTCACCGGCCTTGAGTTGGCGCTGAGAGGGGGGGCGGTTCTTAGACATAGTCTCCCTTAAAGATTTAATGAGGCGTTTCCAAGTCATTGGCCCAGCTAGGAATCATAATCAAAAAAAGACGATATTTCCTTTTTATATAAAAAAACCTATGCAAAATATAGAAACTTAATAGCCCTCAAATTTCTAATCTCCCGTGTAATTGGGTTATGAAAACGCCTACAGGAGATAAAAATGCGTTCACGTTTATTCATGATGGCCGCCGCAACGACAGCATGATGTCATTGCCGATTGGGCAGGCTTTTGCCTCCGACGTCGAGGACCCTTGGTTAATCCGCCTGCGCGGTTTGGCCGTTGTGCCTGAAGAAGACGGAACGGCCACGCCCATTGGTGGTGATGTCAGTATTGATGATCAAATTGTGCCCGAAATCGACTTTTCATATTTCGTGAAAGAAAATATTGCTTTCGAATTGGTCGTCGCCACGACACCGCATGATAATTCGGTCCAAAACTCCAGTCTTGGAAATGTCAATATTGGTGACGTGTGGCTCTTGCCGCCCACTCTTCTGGCGCAATACCACTTTAGCCCGCGTGCCAATATCCGCCCTTACGTCGGGGCTGGAATTTATTACACATTCTTCCTTGAGCAGGATGTACCGGATGGTCTGACCTCTGTTAATCACGATAATAATTTCGGGTTCGCGCTACAGGCCGGTGTCGATATTCCGGTCAATGAGACCTATTTTGTCAACTTCGATGTAAAGAAGTTATGGCTTGAAACGGATGTCACTGTTGATGCTAGCGGACTGGGTATTTTAACGGCGGAAGCCGATATTGATCCTTGGATTTTCGGTGTAGGCGTCGGCCGCCGATTCTAAACTAATTCGGTAAATTTTGGACACCCCTCCCTTTGTCGTCCGAATTTTACAAAAAAGCCCTCCCGGATCAATCCGAGGAGGGCTAAATTTTTATAATGATGTAAGTATGGTCTAGTCCAGTGTGCGGTCCAGCATCTCGACGGTGAAGCACTCGATCTGATCGCCTTTGCGAAGATCGTGATAACCTTCAAAGCCCATACCGCATTCCATACCAGCCTGAACCTTTGGCACTTCGTCCTTGAAACGTTTGAGAGTCGACAGCTCGCCTTCATGGATGACAACGTCATCGCGGAGGAGGCGTACACCGGAGCCACGTTCGACGCGACCTTCCGTGACTTTACACCCGGCAACTTTACCGAGCTTGGTAATGTCGAAGACTTCCAGAATTTCGGCATAACCGATAAAGGTTTCGCGACGTTCCGGCTTGAGCATGCCTTCCAGCGCACCTTTAATTTCATCCAGTAATTGATAGATGATTGAGTAATAGCGGATTTCGACGCCCTCGCGCTCGGCCAAATCCTTGGCTTGGCGATTGGCGCGGACGTTAAAGGCGATGATTGGCGCGCCGGCCGTTTTGGCCTGCATGACATCGCTTTCGGAAATACCACCGGCGGCGGCATATACCACGCGCGCGCGGACTTCGTCATTACCAAGATCTTCGAGTGAGGTCTTGATCGCTTGCGCGGAGCCCTCAACGTCAGATTTGACCAGAACGGGGAGGTCGGAAACTTCCTTATTCTGCAATTTCGCCATCATCTGTTCCATGGAGGCCATAGCAGATGGTGCGGAAATTTCCGTCTTCTTACGTTTCTCGACGCGGTATTCCGTGATCTCGCGCGCTTTCTGCTCATCAGAGACGACCGCGAAAGGCTCACCCGGCATGGGTGCGCCGTCCAGGCCCATCATTTCCACGGCGACGGATGGCCCGGCCTTTTTCACAGGCTTGCCCTTCTCATCCATCATGGCTTTGACCTTGCCCCAATGTTCGCCCGCCACAACGACAGCGCCGCGTTCCAGCGTACCGCGTTTGACGAGAAGCGTTGCGACTGCGCCGCGTCCCTTCTCGATCTTGGATTCAATGACCAGACCATCCGAATTACGGGTCGGGTTGGCTTTCAATTCCATCAGCTCAGCTTGGTTGACGATGGCTTCTGCCAAGTCTTGCAAGCCTGTCTTCTCCTTGGCGGAGACGGGAATTGCCTGAACGTCACCGGACATGCTTTCCGTGATGATGTTGTGTTGCAGGAGGTCGGTTTCGACTTTTTGCGGGTTAGCCTCATAGGCGTCCATTTTGTTAATGGCGACAATGATCGGCGTGTCAGCTTCCTGAGCATATTTAATTGACTCAATCGTTTGCGGCATAACACCGTCATCCGCTGCAACGACCAGGACGACAATATCCACAGCCGCCGCACCCCGTGTCCGCATTTCAGAGAACGCGGCATGGCCCGGTGTGTCGAGGACAGTAATCTTATCGCCGGACTTCAGCTCGATTTGATACGCACCAATATGTTGCGTAATCCCGCCCGCTTCGCCGGACGCTACATCCGTCGTGCGGAGGGCATCGAGGAGCGAGGTCTTACCGTGGTCAACGTGACCCATCACGGCGATGACGGGTGCGCGCGGCTTACGGTCTTTTTCATCCGACGGTGTATCATCAATAATAAAGTCGGTTTCGACATCCGCGTCAGAGACACGTTTAACGATATGTCCAAAGTCTTCGACGATGAGTTCCGCGAGATCCGCATCAATCACATCATTGACGGTGTGCATCTCACCTTGGTTCATCAGGTATTTGACAACGGCTGCGCCACGTTCGGACATCCGGTTGGCCAGATCGGCGATCGTGATGGCTTCCGGAATCGTGACTTCGCGTTGGACCTTATCCGCCCCGCGACCGCCACCCCTCTGGCGTTGCTTTTCGCGTTCCCTTGCGCGTTTCATAGACGCGAGAGAGCGTTGACGCTCATCATTACCGGACAGGGCCGACACGATGGTCAACTTACCGCGACGACGCTTGGTTTCACCCTTGGACCGCGTTGGTGGCGGCGCGGCCCGCTTTTTCTTCACACGACCGCCGGCTTTTTGCAGCTCGGTCAGGGCGTCTTTTTTCTCTTCAGGTTTTTTATTCAGCGGTGAGCCAACAGATTTTTTCTGCAGACGCGCAGCTTCTTCGGCCTCGGCTTTTTTCTTGGCAGCTTCCTCTTCTTCGAGGCGCTTCATTTCCTCGGCTTCCGCTTCGCGGCGTTTCTGCTCCAGCAGTTGGCGCTCTTCCTCGACACGGGCGAGGCGGGCTTCTTCTTCGGCTTTGCGCTGTGCGGCGCGTTCTTCCTGCTGCTTCTGCGCAGATGAAAGCGCCTTTTGACGCTTCATATATTCTGCTTTGGATAGGCCAAGGCGTCGCGCGGCCTCTGCAATTTGCGCATCCTTGGTCAGGATGGGCGGCGCTTTTGGTTTGGGCGGCGTAACCGGTGCAGCCGTCTTTGGCGCAGCAGGTTTCGGCGGCGCCATTTTAGGCGGGCTGATCGGCGTCGCGGTCTTGGACGTCGCAGGTTTTTTTGCGCCGGGCCGAACGATAACCTTCTTTTTCTTTTCGACCACAACGGCTGAATTCGGGCCGGAGCGTCTGGCGGGACCACGGTTTGCGCCACCAAGCGTCAGAGGGCGGCGGCCACCGGGTTTTTTATCATTACTATTTGTCATATCATTTTCCTGCGAAGCGGGGCCGGGTCATAACGCCGGGTGGCCGTTTCGCGTAGTGTTCCTTGCTCGCGCGGAGAGTCCGCGTAACTTAAGGGAATTGGCGCATTTGGCAACATCCAATCACCGTCTGCGTTAAAACTGTCTGTCTAGGCTCTTCCGCCCTAGAATACGGCTCTATAGACGCATTAGAAAGCTTCGTGTTGAGCGTCCACCCAACCCTCTGGAACTAACGGAATAAAGCCACTCAAACGTCGCGCGGAAATCCCCAATGATTTTGCCAGCCGCCCATGGGGTAGCGCGCAATGGATAATGGCCTCACGCCCCACGACCGCGCCAATCTCTTGGCTGTCAAAACACCCAATCACGCGGGGTAGGGGTAACTCAACTTCAAAAGCTATCGCTTTGGACAGGGCGCGGATTTTCCCGCGCGATCCTTCCGCCCCGTCAGACGCCTCAATGCGCCAGCCGAGCGCATCGGATCGTGCAGCAGCCATGACTTGGTCAAATCCGATAAATAATTTGCCGGATTTCTTCGCCATCCCGATCAGGGACAGGGTATGACGCTTTAAGCCCGCCTCGACCTGCGCGGGCAGATCATCCGGAAGAGAGACATTACCCTTGAAGCCCCGTTTGAAACCGCCTTTTTTAATGGCCGTCTCTAAATCCTCACGCGTGGAACTCACCCAAATACCCCGTCCGGGCAGTTTGCCTTTAATATCAGGATAAACCGTATTTTCCGGTCCCACGACAAAGCGGATCATCTCCTGTGGGTCGCGAACTTCATTCCGTGCCACGCAACGACGCTCACGCGATTTATGACCGCGCGTATCGAGATGGTCGGGGATGATGATATCGGGTTGGTCGTTCAAGTCGCGCGATATGGGGGATGGGTTGGGGTTTGGCAAGAGGTGAGCCGCGCAGACATTCGCAAAACCTGTCTGGGTTATTATACTCACTCACGTGGCCTTAATCGCCTCAACGATTATATCCAACAGGATTTCCGTATGTTTTATAGGCAAAACCGAAAAATTTTGCACAGCAACTGTCCGATGAAAGTCGGAACAGCACAAAATATTGGCTTCATTTTGACATTTTTTTCAACGGAGGCAATGTGCGACCCATATTACGAATTTGATTATTTTTAGTAG
Organism: Litorimonas sp. WD9-15; assembly: GCF_050271975.1. Taxonomy (NCBI): domain Bacteria; kingdom Pseudomonadati; phylum Pseudomonadota; class Alphaproteobacteria; order Maricaulales; family Robiginitomaculaceae; genus Litorimonas; species Litorimonas sp. WD9-15. The sequence continues at coordinate 475,059 of NZ_CP189850.1, read as the reverse complement.
TGAATCCAAGGTAGACAAACAAGCTTTGTCTGGCCTATAAACTCGTTTAACCTATTGTTTTAGCTGTCTATTTTTGCATATCTGCTAAGGCGTCTATGTGGGTTCCGGGATGATTTTTTCGGTCTAAAGAAAAATGGCGGCAAGGGTGTGACCTCGCCGCCCAACGCCTAAAAGCATCGATAGAAAGGACCCATCACATGCTTATTAAACGAAACGTCAATATGCTCTCTCAGATTGGTGCCGTCAATAATTTGGGGCGCGCTCTTGCCTCGGCGGCTATCATCTCCACGCTCGCTCTGGCGTCCACAGCTCACGCTGGCGGCGAAATCCTCGTCGAACGGGTCGTTACAGTTAAATTTAATGCGTCTGAACTTGTCGCGCCAAACGGTGTCGAAGATGTTTATGCAAAAATTGAGAAGAAAGCGATACGCGTCTGCAAAGATGATCGTGCAACCCGATATTATACGGGCGAAACCGTCTCGGAATGTACCAAAGACCTCTTGACCCAATTTATTGAAGCCGCAGATATTGAGTCGCTGCAAGCTTATCACGCCTCAAAATTGTCATCGAAAAGTGAGAAATTTGCGCTTAATTAATGCGGATGATTGACGCGGTTGAACGACCATCCAGATATTTAAGATACATAAATTTAGCGCCTCGCAGAATATAGGTTTTGCGGGGCGTTATTGCCGGAAATCTACCCCTGTCGGACTTAGAGCAAACTTAATTCTCAACTATTTGGTTTTAAATATTCTTAGCCGCGAAGCTTTCCACTGTCATGTCGTGCTTGATGAGGGACCTAAGCCTACTCTCTCAAATTTGCGTTTTGCAAACGATAGCCCCCGCATCACATGCGGAGTGAAAGTTGGTTTTTTACGGCGCTGTAAAGATAATACTCGGTAATGCAAATTTTTAAACCGTAGATTGGCATTTTCTTTTCTAGAAATAAGTGCCTGTCCTAGGTGCAGACCGTGGCCTCGTGGTTTGTTGAAATCATTGCGTTAATCGACCTCCGCGCCTGTGACGGACAAGGCCCCGGTCTGTACTCGGGACAAGCTTATCATCGGGGATTGCAAAAACCTAAAAAGTGCGTCCCCAACCTAGCGGACTTGTGCAATTTTAAGCCTGTCTTCTTTCGCGGGGCGGTCAAGTGTACATTGGCTTAATCGGAAAGAAACGGTGCTTGTCATTAGGTGAAGCCGGGTAATGTCGGTGGAGCTGGGTGGCCTGACGGGCGCGGAGCGTCCGCAATCGACCCTGTGAGTCGATTGCAGCGTAGCGCCGAACCGCTATGCGGTTCGGTTCCTTGCCATTTGATTATCAATCAAATGTCTTCGTCATGAATGGTTTGGTCGTCCGTGCGAAAAGGCATCGCCGCGTGAGACCGGAAGGTTCGAAAACATAACTTATATTTGGTTTGCGATCAGAACCCAGACGACCACGCGGACACCCCGTTTTTATTCGAGAATAAACGAAGCGAAACGGAAACAACTAAGAGATACAGGCGCCAAATGGCGGCGAGGACTACAAGGTCAACGACCACCACTGATGTCATCCTCTACGTGATGCGGGACCTGTCGGTTGCACGATCAAACCTGCGTCATAAACGACAGGCCCTGCATCACATGCGGGGTGACATAGAGGTATGATTTTGTGTCTATCCCAATACGCCTGCCTATAACGCACACATATTTCCGCACTCACATCTGGATTCGCCTCTCCTAAATCAGCATATTCCAGACCGAATCGGGACATCTTTCATGGCTAAACTCTATTTCAATTATTCCGCCATGAATGCGGGGAAGTCGACGATTTTGCTGCAGTCGTCTTACAACTATCATGAACGCGGGATGCGGACTCTGCTCCTGAAGCCTGCGATTGATACGCGGGATTGCGCCCACGGAAATATTGTGTCGCGGATTGGCCTGACGGCTGAGGCTGACCTATTCACACCCGAGACAAATTTAGAAAAACACATTCATAAAGCTCATGTGGCTAATCCCATTAATTGCGTTTTGCTCGATGAGGCGCAATTCCTGACCGAGGATCAGGTCTGGCAGTTATCACGCGTGGCGGATGAAATGCGCCTTCCGATTATGTGTTATGGCTTGCGCACAGATTTTAAAGGCAAGTTATTTCCGGGCAGTGCGGCGCTCCTCGCGATTGCGGATGTCATAAAGGAAATCAAAACGCTTTGTTGGTGCGGGCGCAAGGCGACGATGACCTTGCGCGTCAGCAAGACAGGGGCCGCCGTCACGCGCGGGGCGCAGGTCGAAATCGGCGGGAATGACCGCTATGTCTCGCTGTGCCGGCAACACTGGGTCGCCAAGGAAACGCGTCCGGTCACCTCATAAAAAAGCCGCTCCTCTTTCGAAGAACGGCTCTCAATTTTTACGTAACGGAGGCCCCTAATTAAATAGAGTTTCCGCAGTTGGTTCGGCAGGTGCAGCGTCTTCCGCCACTTCATCTTCGCCCTCTTCAACGTTCGGCTCTAATGCGGAGGCGTCAATCCAACCGGCCTGCACACGGGCCATCATGATGAGGCGGGTTGCGTCTTCTTCCGTCAGTTTGAAGTCTTCGATCATGCCGTCTTCATGGACGCGTTCGCCGTTCTTATACTCAGAATAACCGTTGAGATCATCCGGGACGAGGCCTGCGACGTCTTCGACAGTAAGAACTTCATTTTCGCCAAAGCGCACAGCCATGGGCAGCGTGACGCCTTCAATTTCAAGAACGCTGTCTTCGACACCCAGTTCAACACGTTTCGCGTCCTGCTCGGCGGCGACTTTGTCCAGATATTCACGGGCACGGGCTTGGAGTTCTTCCGCGGTTTCGTCGTCAAAGCCTTCGATGGAGGTCAGGTCGTCAAGTGCGACATAGCCGACTTCTTCCATGGTCTCGAACCCTTCCGAGACGAGGAGTTGCGCGACCATTTCGTCGACGTCCAGTCCGTTCATGAACAGCTCGGAGCGCTCTTGGAATTCCTTCTGACGACGCTCGGATTCTTGCTCTTCCGTGAGTATGTCCAAGGCCCAACCGGAAAGTTGCGACGCGAGACGGACGTTCTGGCCACGACGACCAATCGCGAGGGAGAGTTGCTCTTCCGGCACGACGACTTCGATTTTGCCATTGGCTTCATCGATGACGACTTTCGTAACGGTCGCGGGCTGCAACGCATTGACGATGAAGGTACCCATATCTTCGGTGTAAGGAATGATGTCGATGCGCTCGCCTTGCAGTTCATTGACGACGGCCTGAACGCGGGAGCCGCGCATACCGACGCATGCGCCGACGGGGTCGATGGAACTGTCGTTAGAATAAACTGCGATCTTGGCACGGGAGCCAGGATCGCGGGCGACACCGACGATCTGGATGACGCCTTCATAAACTTCCGGCACTTCCTGCGCGAAGAGTTGCGCCATGAATTGCGGATGGGCGCGGGAGAGGAAGATCTGGCTGCCCCGCGGTTCTTCGCGGACATCCATGATGTAAGCGCGGATGCGGTCACCGCCCTTGACATTTTCACGCGGCAGGGCCTGATCCCGGCGGATGACGCCTTCGGCGCGGCCGAGATCGACAATGATGTGACCATATTCGACGCGCTTGACGATGCCGTTGATGATCTCGCCGACACGGTCTTTGAACTCGAGATATTGACGCGCGCGTTCGGCATCGCGGACTTTGCCCATGATGACCTGTTTCGCCATTTGCGCTTGCACCCGACCGAATTCCAGCGGCGGAAGTTGTGTCGAGATTTCATCACCGATCTCGGACAATTTATTGTCCATTTTGGCGGTGGAGATCCCGACCTGAGTCGTTTCGTTCTCGATCTCGTCATCGGCGACGATGGTGATGACGCGTTTCAGCGACTGCTCACCCGTGGCGGGATTGATCTTGGCGCGGATGTCCTGTTCTGCGCCGTAGCGAAGACGGGCGGCCTTTTGAATGGCTTCCTCAATCGCTTCGAGGACGATGGACTCGTCAATGGATTTCTCCGTCGCAACCGCTTTCGCGATCTGGAGGAGTTCGAGTTTATTGGCGGAAATTCCTGCAGTGGACATTATGTGTCTCCGTTTTCAGCAGTGGGGTTATTTTGTTTCTCGGCTTCGGCTTTGGCTTTTTGGCCGGCCTCAATCAGCTCATCCGTGATCAGCAGCTTGGCTTCGGAAATCCAGTCAAAGGGGATGGAGGCGGTGCTGTCCGTCTCGCCGTCCAGATTGATGTCCACATGGCCGTCTTCAACACCGGCCAGCACGCCGCGAAAGCGCTTCCGGCCCTCGACGAGGCGGTCTAGTTCCAGCTTTGCGAGATAGCCCTCGTAGGTCGTGAAATCGTCCAGCGAGGTCAGCGGGCGGTCCAAACCGGGGGAGCCTACCTCCAGCATGTAAGCGTCCGCAATCGGGTCCTCGACCTCCATAATGGCGGAGAGTTCGCGCGACAGCGCGGCGCATTCATCGACGTGAATTTGGCCGTCACTGATGCGCTCGGCCATGATCTGCACGGTCCGGCGCTTGCCCGCCATGACCCGCACCCGCACAATGCGCAGGCCAAGGTCTGCCGCAATCGGCTCGGCAATGGCGAGAATCCGCTCGTCAGTATTTGTCTTGGTCTTCATCGAGTGAAGCACCTTTCCGCCTGATTTCAGGCAATAAAAAAAGCGACCCGAGGGCCGCCCTGTCGGCATCTTGTGCCGCGGGATTGTTTTTGTTGAACGCTATCTAGGTCAGGCGAACGGATTTGGCAAGCCCTCCCTTCACCCTCAATTAATGCGTCCCAAAATGCGGATGGAAAAACCCGGCTTGTCGCCACTGTCATTCGGGTTGAACACGCCGCTCGGGCTGAACCGGACATGGGTGACCGTGTCGTCAAAAGGCGAAGCGGGTATGTATGTAAAGTCGATTCCGTCCGTCGAGAAGGACACGCTATCGCCAGCATCTGTCGGCCCGCCATAGGTGAAGCTGAGGCCGGAGGAAATCGCACCGTCTGTGAATTGGAACACGCCTGTGCCGACGGTCATCAAGGACACATCGGGCGGAAAAACATCGGTCAGAGCAATCGTCCCCGCATCGACAATTTGACCCGGATTTTCGACATCTAAATCATAACGCACAATTGCGCCGGGGATGAAATAATCTGACGGGCTGGAGGCATCCATTTGCAACGTCTTGGCGGCGTCCAAAACTGTGCTGCAACTCTCGGCAGACGCTTTTGAGACGGTCACCGTCGTCGCGATACATTGCGAGGCGCGGAGCGTGAAATTGCTTGAAGACAAATCCTGCCACCCACCGCCTGCGGGCGAGAGGGCTTGGAATCCGGTCGGACCGTCGCAGCATCCCTCAAAGCCGAGCGCTTCATAGCGATGCCAACCTTCGGGGAGGACAATCGTGCCTTCTAATGTCTCATTCGTGTTGCCGTAATTATTTGCCCACCAGAGATCGTCATTCCATTGTTCTTCCAATTCCTGACCCCGCACATAAAGATGCCCGCCGCGTCCGAAATCCCCGCCATAGCGAAATCCCCATGTGCCCTCTGTTGCCGCCGTGACATTCAAGACCGCGCTGACGCACCAGCCATAATTGCCATTGGTTCCACCAAGGGCGCGGTTGTTCAATCCGGAAATCGTCGTGCGGACGGAATTATCGACATCCGTTGTGGCTGCCGCAAAGGCGGCCAATCCATCCGCCGGGCTGATGGGGTCTGCGCTGGAGACGCGACTGTGCAAACGCACGCCAATATCGGGAAAGACCGCGCTGGCATTATTGCCGGAGGGTAGGCTTTCATCGCCGAGATAGATGTAAAGCGTCTGGCTCGCCCCGGCGGCTATGGCGGGCAGGCGCACATAAAAGCTCGCGGTCCGCGCGATCTCGTCCCAGCCCGCGACGACGAAATTGACGGGCGTCAGATCATCGGCGAGGAAGACCCGCGCATCATCGCCCGCCATAGAGAACACATATTCGCTCGGGATATCGGCACTCGTCAGGTCAATGCGGATTTCCGCATCATGCCCCAACGGCCCCGCCGTAATCGTGACGGGAATGCGGTGGCGCAGGCTACAACTCTGCTCCGGCCATTCGGCAAAAGCAGGCCGGGCCTGAAAATTGACACCAAGAAGCCCGAAACAAACCAGAAAAAGCCGAGCCAAAGCCCAGCCTCGAGAATAGGATATTCTCTGCGTCCACATGCGCGGGAGGGTGGGGGATTATGGTTAAGGAGGGGTGAAGGGGTAATTAAAGCAGAGGTGGCTGAGAGACAATATTTACTTCATCACCATTGGCGCCGTATTTTCTAACTAGTTCTATTGTGTCTTGATGATCACAGACATTTTTGTCCAAAAACTTCGTATAGTCATCTTCCTCAAGCCCTTTTCTTAATCTTATTGCTTTGGATGAAGTAAGTTCATGGCATGAAATTTTCCATTTCGAATTTTCAAGTTTTAATGTGGCAGATGCACGAAAAGAAACAGCAAATTCTTCTGTACCAATGCTGAATGAATAACAAAAACCAATGTATTTTATTTTGTTGGGATTGCTCAAACTTGCACTTTCATCGGTAGTAAGAGTGACATCACCTAAAGCGATTAATTCTTTTTGGGGACTTAGAATTTCACTAGCAAGAAATATATCCTGTGAGTTTACAGAATTGAGCTTTACGAGATACGGTTCATGGCCAGTTTCCTCCCAAACAGATAGGATGCATTTTGCTAAACTCAACCAACCAAGAATATCAAGATTAGTATCAACGTCAGTATTTTTTTCAATATCAAGTTCAATTGATACGTCATTATATTTAAAGCTTAACAATCCTTTTTGAGGGCTAGATAGCAATGTAAGGAACTTCATTGTATCGTAGGCTTTCTTGACATCTATGAGTGTTTCCAAAATAATCTCTGCATTTAAAGTAAACTTTCCTTCACCTTTGTTCGGCTTTGAAACAAAGGTGAAGAGAGAATTAGAAAAACGATATTGCCACTCTTCATTTTCCATGGGTAGAAAGTCTGATGAAGTTATTACGCCTTGAAGACTCACAGATTGATCTTTTTTCTCAATGGTTGCCGATACTTCTTCAATTCCACTTGGCTTAACAAATATTTCGGTGTTTGAAAGTTTACCAAAGAGTCCTTTTGAAGGTAGAGTAATTCCGAATCTGTTTTCAAATTCCTGTAGTTCTAATACAGGTATCGGTTTGTCTCCCATAAATCCTGAGACTAAATCTGATAATTCAATTTCCGCTGTTTGAAATTGAATTTGATGCCTCGATTTATCGTAACCACATTCTTTTTTAAACTCTATTTTCTTTTTAGTGTAGTCATCTAAATCGTGGGTGACTACTTTTCCTAGCTTAAAGCCTATGCTCTCAGTTAAATAGTTCGCCCTTAACCCTTTTGAAAAAGGGAAGTTTATGACTGATTTATTAGGGGATTTATTTTTGGCAGTGCAGTTTCTCAACCTTTTCAAAATGTATTCGATCCAAAATTCATTGATATGAAAGAGATATATTTTTTCTAAATCGTTTGAATCATTAAATACCATTGCAACAACAAATGATGGTTCAGCTTTGTCGACTAATTTTTTCGCGGAAGAAAGGCTTAGCGTAACTTGCTTGTGCTTCTTATTGGTCGACTTGATTTGTAAAAAAGCTCGCTTTTGAGAAGGCGTTTTATCGTATGAAATTTCTACTGGTTCTTCTTCGGGCCAGTAAATTTCTAGGTCTCCGCCATTAATATCAGGGACTGGTTTAGTAGATGCGATATTTTCAGATAATAGTTTTGCCCTTAATGTACTCTCGCCAAGTTCTCCTAAATTTTGATTAGAAATATTCACTATTTTTACTCTCAATCGCATTCCAACACGCCGCAACAGCATCTACCCCGCTAAAGCGTTTCAATTCCTGCACGCCCGTCGGGCTCGTAATATTAATCTCAGTCATTTTATCCCCAATCACATCAATACCCACCAAGATCTGACCCCGCTCTTTCAACATCGGGCCAATCGCGCGGCAGATGCGGAGGTCGTCTTCTGTTAGTTCTGTCGGGACGGCTTTGCCGCCGACATGCATGTTGGAGCGGGTTTCGCCTTTTTGCGGGACGCGGTTGATCGCGCCGATGGGTTCACCGTTAATTATGAGGATGCGTTTATCGCCTTTGGAGACATCGGGGAGGAAGGCTTGGGCGATAATCGGTTCGCGGGAGCTTTCCATGAACATCTCAAAGATCGAGCTGTAATTCGGATCGCCCTCTTTGACGCGGAAAATCCCCGCGCCGCCATTGCCGTAAAGCGGCTTGAGGATGATGTCTTTATATTCAGCGCGAAATGCATCAATCGCGATCTTATCGCGGGAGATGAGCGTCGCGGGCATGAGATCGGGATAATCCAGCGGCAGGATTTTCTCCGGGCAATCGCGCACCCATTTCGGATCATTCACGACGAGGGTTTGCCCCTCCAGCCGTTCCAGCAAATGGGTCGCTGTGATATAGGACATGTCAAAAGGCGGGTCCTGCCGCATCCAGACAACGTCAATATCTGTCGCGAGGTCGATCAGTTCCCGCTCGCCGAAAATGGCGGGTTGGCTCTGATCGCGCTGCACCGTCATCGGGCGCGCGCGGGCGAGAATTCTATCGCGGTCATAGGTCAGATGTTCCGGCCCATATTCCCACATCGTCCAGCCGCGCGCTTGCGCTTCCTCGGCGAGGGCGAAGGTCGTGTCTCCGTTAATGTCAACGGATTCCATCGGGTCCATTTGGAAGGCGACGTGTTTTCTCATGGTGGCAGGCTCTCGAAATATGTGTTGAACTGGAAGTGGCGTGGGCGGCCCTGAAAATCAATGGGCAGATTATGACTGTGCTGGCCGCTGGTTATTCCGATCCAATAGGTCCAACGCCGTCGGCGTATCACCTAGAACATAAATATAAGCCGGAGACTACGCATGCCACACTATCTCAAACTCACGACGGCCTTCGCGCTGGCCTTCACATTGGCGGCCTGCGCCTCAACTTATGACAAGCCGTCTGTTGGCATGGACGATTCGGACGCGGCTGTTTTGGTCGCTGAGACGGTCGAGAGCAAAGAAGAGCCGGTCGCTGTTATCCTAAATGAGGGTCGTGGCGAGATGCCTACGCCCGTGATGGTTGGCGGTGCGGCTATGACAGCGGATAAGACGATTGTTGAAAATGCGAGCGCGGCGGATAATCTCACGACGCTTGTGACTTTGGTGAAACAGGCAGAGCTCGTCGAGACGCTCTCCGGTCCCGGCCCGTTCACAGTTTTCGCCCCGACAGATGCCGCCTTTAGCGTGCTTCCGGCGGCGACACGCGACTCTCTAATGTTGGATGAAAACCGCGCGCAGTTGCAGAATATTTTGACCAATCACGTGATTGCCAGCAAACTCACGGCGGGCGATCTCATCTTTAACATTGAACGTAATGGTGGGGCTTATTCGACGACGACCGTTGCGGGCACATCATTGGATTTCTTTATCGTGGATGGGAAAGTTAAAATTGCTGACGCGAATGGTCTTGTCTCGACGGTCACAACCGCCGATGTCCTGCAATCCAATGGCGTCGTCCATGTCGTCAGCTCTGTTCTGATGCCAAAATAGGCTTACTACATTTTAAACATCAGCCCTGACGCGCCTTGCGCAGCAGGGCTTTTTTGTGTCAGAAATTGCGGGAACTTTAAAAGGTGCCGCCATGATCCTCTCCAATCTCGAAACCGTGCCCGGGCGCGACATTGTCGATTATAAAGGCCTCGTCCAAGGCAACACGGTCCGCGCCAAACACGTGGGCCGCGACATCATGGCAGGCTTGAAAAATATCGTCGGCGGGGAATTGGTCGGCTATACCGAATTGCTCGATGAGGCCCGCTCAGAAGCGACAAGCCGGATGGTGGCCGAAGCCAGTGCAATGGGCGCGAATGCGGTCGTCAATGTCCGCTTTTCGACGAGTGCGATCACGCAGGGCGCGTCCGAGCTTTATGTTTACGGGACCGCTGTGGTGATCAGCTGATGTATGCGATTGCGACGACACTTGTCCTTCTGCTGATCGGCGTGTTTTTTGGCACGCGGGCCGAGAAGAAACACGTCGCCTATCTCGCGCTGCGAGAGGAAGAGCTGTCCCATATCATCGTGACGAATTTGAAATCTGTACCCGATGGTTTTGGCACGCCGGAACTCGTGACGGGCTCAACAGTGATTGCCTTTGATTATTTCCGCCGTTTCATCGCGCGGATTGTTATGCTCGTTGGCGGGCGGATTACGATGTATGAAACGATGTTGGATCGCGCGCGGCGGCAGGCTTTGGTCAGGTTGTTGGAAGATGCGGAACGGCGCGGGGCAAAGGCCGTGCATAATATCCGGTTCGAATTTTCCCGCGTTGGCTCCTCCAGCCAGCAGGCGCAAGTCGGCGGCGGGGCGGAATTATTCGCTTACGGCACGGCAGTGAAATAATGAGCCTGAGTTTTACAACATCGGATGGGTTGGCGCTTTACGGCTATCACTGGCCTGTCGACAATCCGAAAGCCATGATGACCCTCGTGCACGGGTTTGGGGAACATGCCGGGCGCTATGCGGATATGGCCGCGCACTTAAACGCGCAGGGCATTGCCGTCGTTGCAGTCGATTTTCGGGGTCATGGGCAGAGCCCTGGCCCGCGTGGCGTTATCCGCGATTATAATGATTTCCGCATGGATCTCTCGGCATTGTTGGAAGGCAGTCGCATGCTCTATCCGAAATGCACGCGTGTTTTATTCGGACATTCCATGGGCGGCGGGATAGTTTTGGATCACGGGCTGAGCGAAGCCTGCGATGTTTGCGCGGTCATCGCAAGTGCGCCGCTTATTGCGCTGGCAAAGCCCGTGCCTGCGCCCTTGCGGATTGTCTCGAAACTCATGGCCAAGCTGACGCCAAAAGGCGTCATGTCCCAACCCATTGATGGGAGTAAAATTTCGACACTGAAATCAGAGCAGGATATTTATGTTCAAGACCCGCTCAATCATGGAAAGCTCGGCTTTCGCCTTGCCGTTGAAATGGTTGAGACCGGCGAAGCGGTCGCGGCAAAAGCAGAGCAATGGGACGCGCCTCTGCTCCTGTTCCATTCCCGGGATGACGCATTGACGGGATTTGCGGCGTCGGAAGATTTCGCGGCGCGCGCAAAACACACCGTCTTTCACGCAATGGAGGGCGTTGCGCATGAAATGCATAATGATACGACGCGGCAGCAGGTCTATGGCCTGATCTCTGATTTTATCCTAACCCAAGCTAAGAGGCCCCGCGCATGAAAATCTATCATCTGAAAACCTGCGACACGTGTCGGAGAGCGATCAAGGCCTTGAAAGTGGCAGGGCATGATCCCGTCCTGCATGATGTGCGGGCGGATGGGTTGGACATTGCGACTGTCGAGGCGCTGGAAGCGGAACTCGGGTTTGCGGCTTTGGTGAATAAGAAAAGTACGACCTGGCGTGGTCTGGATGATGCGACAAAGGAGGGTTTAAGCCGCGAGACGGCTATCCCGCTTCTCGTCGAAAACCCAACTCTGATGAAACGACCTGTGATCGATCATGACGGACATTACACAGTCGGGTGGACGAAAGATGTGCAAGCGGGATACGGTGCCTGACGCATAAAAAAGCCCCCGCGCGAGCAGAGGCTGACTATTTAATTCTTGAAGCGGGGGCCTATGGCTATCCCCATCCTCCCGTCCCAACGGAGCCTTCGGGGTCGAAGAAATAAAGCTTGTTCATCTCTTTGTCATTGAGTTTTACAATAACAGAAAGATAGCCTGAAATCTTCCACTGGCCTTCCTCCGCAGTCACGAGAAGCGGTTTTTTGGTCGAATTTGTTATTGTAACGCGACTGTTCTCTGGATCAACAACCGGCTTATCGGTTTTCCAGCCCGAAATAGCCGTACATGCATTGGCCGGATCAAAGAAGGACAGGTCCTGATCTCCCGGCGGTTTTATGGACACTAATGTACAGTCCACAATCTCATAATCGAACTCTGGAATTGTACCAAGACCGGGTTTGCTCTCAGCGGACCCAACGATTTGGACGATGATTTGGTCGTTTTTTTGGAAATTAAATGTTCCTGCTAAGGGGCCATGTCCGAGTTCGTCACACCGTTCTCCGGCATCGGTAAATATGCGATATTGAAGTGTTTCTGTAACTTGTACAGCGTCGAAGCTCAGCTCCAATATGTAAGTTGCTGATGTCAATTGATTTGAATCTGTCATAGATTTTTGCCCTCCTGCGACAACAATAGGTGGTAATTCTTATCTTGCCGTAAATATGCGAGTTCAGGATCGTTTTTTATTTCCATCAGCGGATAGCCTGATTGCAGCGCTTTTTTCAGCATGGCGAGAGCATTGTCACGCTCAGACAAAATTTCATAGGTTACGAGGGCGCGGTAATAGTCGACTGATGATAGGTTGAGTTCGAGCGGGACATTTCCAAGGGATACCCGTGCTCCCTCCAAATCCCCACGTTTGGCTTTATAAAGCGCGGCCCGACTGTTGAGTGTTCGGTTCGTCGGGGATTTCTCCAACTCGGCATTTAAAAGGGTGAGGGCTTGATCATACGCGGCACCTGCTTCTTTCTTGCGGGATGGCAGGAAACGATAAGCGTCTGCCAGATTAGCCCAATATAAATATTTATGGGAATTTCCGTCCAGTTCCAATGTCTTCTCAAACGCTTCCGCAGAAAGCTCAAATTGTCCCTGAAAGAAAAGATATGTACCAAGATTATTATAAAGCTGCGAAGCTTTGTCGATCTTCAAACCGTCTTGCAAAACCTTAATCGCTTCCGTGGTCCGGTCTTGCATATGTAAGGTATGCGCCAAGCGCGCATATCCGCTCGCATCCTCTTTCGAGAGTGTGATGACGTGCCGGAACATGGACTCCGCATGGGCATATTCATTCTGACCCAAGAGTTGCAGCCCCGAATAGGCATAAAAAACAGGCGCGTCGGGGTAGAGCGAAATCGCGCGTTCCAGTGTGGCTTTTGCGTCTTCACCTCGCCTTTGTTTGTTATAGGTCCGAGCCAGCCCTTCCAGCATGAACATATTATCCGGGTCGAGAATATCTGCCCGGTCATAGGCTTTATGCGCCCCTTCCAGATCGCCCTCCAGTTCTTTGGCCCAGCCCAGTGCAACATTGGCGAGACCCAGATGACTATCATTTCGTAAAGCGGCTTCGGCAGAGGATTTGGCCCGGCGTAAAATAGCGGGGTCTGACTCCAGATCTGTATATTCACGCATCAGGGCCAGGGACAGTCCCGCTCTCGCGGCGGCATTGTCAGGATTTTCCGATAAAATGTTTGTGAAAATAGACTGAGCCGTCTCAATCGCATTTTCATGCGTGTAATATTTCACATGTTCCAATCCCCGCTCTACCCGCGCGGTTTCAGACTTAACCGCCAGAGGCGCTTTCAAGAACATGAAAGATGCGCCAGCCAGACATATCACAAGAAGACTGGCGGCAATCCCATATATCGACTTTTTACTCATCAGGTTTTTAGTCGGTTTTTGTGGTTCAGGTTTTGGGCGCTCAGCCGAGAGCTGTTTATGTTGAATGGCCTCCGGTTGGACCGCCTTCGTTTCCAGTCCTTCTTTTAAGTCTGAGGCGATCGGGATGTCTGCAATGAAACGATATCCGCGTCGGGGTATGGTCTCTATGTAATCATGCCGTCCCCGACTGTCTCCCAAGGCCTTCCGGATGAGGGAGATACCGCGAGAGAGTCTTTCATCGCCTCCAAACTCCACGCCCCAGACAGCTTCGATCAAGTTGGAACGCGTCATAACTGTTTGAGGGTTGTCGACCAGCACCCGTAAAAGGCGCATGACTTTTGATTCCATTGTGAATTGTCCGGCAGGACTCACAATTGTGAGCCCTTCAAAGTCAACGTCTGCTTGTCCGATGCGCATGGCACACTCCGAAAAACGGGCGTAAATAATTCTAAACTCAGCCCTGTTCCGATTTCCTATAATTGGACGTCTTAAAAAAGCCAATAAAAACTGTACGTTATAGACCTAAGAAATACCTAAGAAAGAGCTTATAGCTCCAACAGGACTTAATTTTTCTAATACTACAAACGAAAGCTGTCTTCTGAAGCGATGACGGGAAATTGAAAAAGTGGGGCGTTCAGATGTCTCGTTTCTCGCCCAAGAGATAGCCCGAGCGACCCTTCCCATCCGGTCGTTCGGGCAGATACCCTAGTCGGTTCGTTCACGCCGAATTGGCTCTAAATATCTGAAAGCTTCTATTATTGGTGTGGGCCAATGATGTGAAGCAGACAGACCCTCGCGAGAGGATGCTAGGCCTGCCAGTTTACAATTGGAATAATAGTGGGGCGCTTCCACAATTCATTGTATCGGCAGGCCTAGTGCCTGCCGCCTATGCGCGTCAAATTCAGATAAAGCGTGGTTAAATTTATAGCGTCTTAGCTGCAGAGATGCTGTTTCACGACAGCCCCTGCTTTACCCATATCGACGCGTCCGGCATAATCTTTCTTCAACTGCCCCATAATCTGCCCCATATTTTTGAGACAGGTCGCGCCGGACTCTTCTACGAGTCCTGCAATGACGGCTTTCATTTCCTCATCCGATAGGGGCTGCGGCATGAATTCGCGGATGATTTCAATCTCCTCGCGTTCGCGTTCGGCCAATTCAGGGCGGCCATTGTCCTCATAAGTCTTGGCACTTTCCTCGCGCTGCTTGACCATTTTGGCGAGTAGGGACAAAATTTCGGCCGTCGTGATGCCCTCGCAACGATCTTCCGCACGGGCGGAGATGTCACGATCTTTGACTGCAGCGGTGATCAGGCGCAATGTTGAAACGCGAAGGCGGTCTTTTTCCTTCATCGCGGTTTTTGTGGCGTCATTAATACGGGTCCGCATATCATCAGCAGCTGGCATGGAAAATCCATCATAACCGGGGGCCGCCGCAACGGACCCACTTTCTTGAAGTCGTTGCTAATACGCGCCTATTTCTGTTTTGCCAAGCAGGGAGTGCTGTTTGCTATAATCCTGTGTTTTCCGATCAGGGGGCTTGCGAATCCGCAGAACGGCTCTAAAAGCTCCGACAGTTTGCCTGCCCGTTAGCTGGACACCGATCATGAACGATTACACACCGACGCGTCTTCCAACTGCCGCCCTCGTGCTGGCGAATGGGGAGGTGTTTTATGGCGACGGCATTGGCTATATTGGCAGCGCTGTTGGCGAAGTCTGTTTTAATACCGCAATGACGGGCTATCAGGAAATCCTGACGGATCCGTCCTATGCGGCGCAAATTGTCTGTTTCACGTTTCCACATGTTGGGAATACGGGCACAACAATTGAAGATGAAGAGGCTAGCAGCCCGCGTGCAGAAATCGCGGCGCGTGGCGCGATTTTCCGGGCGGCTGTCACGCCGTCTTCAAGCTGGCGGTCCGATGCTGAATTGGGTGACTGGCTGGCCGCGCGCAAGATCATCGGAATATCCGGTGTCGATACGCGGGCGCTGACAGCCCATATCCGAGATGCAGGTATGCCCAATGGTGTCATCGCGCATGCGCCCGATGGGCAGTTTGATATTCCCGCCTTGGTCGCGCATGCCAAAGATTGGTCGGGACTGGTCGGGGCTGACCTCGCGCAGGACGTGACATCAGAGGCGGGTTTTGAATGGACAGAGGCGAGTTGGATTTTTCCCGAGGGTTACACGAACCGGGAGAATATAAAACGGGTTGTCCTGATTGATTATGGCGTGAAGCGAAACATAATGCGAAACCTGGTAAGTGCCGGGCTAGCCGTCACGGCTGTGTCCGCCAAAACATCAGCAGAAGATATTTTGGCGCTAAAACCCGACGGTATTGTCCTGTCGAATGGTCCAGGTGACCCCGCGGCTACGGGTGAGTATGCGCTACCAACAATCCGGACATTAGTTGAGGCCGATCTGCCCATGCTCGGCATTTGTCTTGGGCATCAGATGTTGGCCCTCGCCTTGGGCGCAAAAACTGTGAAGATGGAACAGGGCCATCACGGTGCGAACCATCCCGTAAAAGACCACACAACCGGAAAAGTCGAAATCGTCTCCATGAATCATGGCTTTGCCGTGGATCAGGACACTCTACCGGATACAGTCGAAGAAACGCATCTCAGCCTGTTTGATGGCAGTAATTGCGGCATCCGCCTGAAAGGCAAACCTGTCTTTTCGGTTCAACACCACCCCGAGGCTAGCCCTGGCCCGCAGGATAGCTACTACCTGTTCGAGCGCTTTGCGGCGATGGTTTAGAAGAGAAACTTTCCAAGAGAATAGAATATAGCAGCCATTGCAAAGGCACTAACAAAGTGCTTCGCGGTCAGTTTTAATCTGTTCCAATCAAGGCGCTGCCATACCGTATTTGGTTTAACTGTCTGACCCGTTCGAAAATTCTCATGCGCTAATATTTGGGGACGTAACAGAGTTGTCGGGGCGCGTTTTACACAGGCTATGAGGCACAAACTAAATAAAGTGAGTTGAATAGCTGACACTATTCCCGAGTCATTGGCTCCAAGATACATCATCAAAAAGCGTGTCGGAATTCTTATGAGATAAAGTACGAGTTTTTCATATTTTTGTACGAAGTCACGCATGGGCCATGGATAGACTGCTGAGAACTAGATTGTCATCCGCCCATTCTCCATCAAACTCCCGGCTGCGGCCAGGACGGCGTCTTTTGCTGGGCGTGGGACGACGCCCGTTAGGGCCGTGACGTAAGCGGCGTCAGCTTCGTGAAAGACGCCTACATCCGGTACAATGCTCTTGATTGTCGTATCGAAGAAACTGCCGATCTTCACCATAAAGTCCGGCATCTCGCGGGTGGGCAGTTTGGCTTTGGGATAGGCCTCGCGGAGAATGGCTGCGATATCGGAAATCCATAATGTGTTGGACGCCGCTATTAACCGCCGCCCGCCGGCTGCCTCTGCCGTCATCGCTTTGATGTGGAGCGAGGCGCAATCGCGTACATCGACAACCGGATAGGCAATACGTGGCATCATGGGAAACTTTCCACTAAACAGGCCTTTGATAATACCGAGCGAAGCTCCACCATTGTCATATGTGTCTGGTCCAAAGACGAGCCCGGGGCACACCGTTGTGATTCTGTCCTTTACGTTCTGCGCCGCCGCATAATCCCAAACCGCCAATTCCGCCCGTGTCTTCGAGACGGGATAGGCCGTTAGCGGTTTCCAATCCGGATCGGACCAATCCTCTTCTTTGACACGCATATGCTCGCCGCGTCCTGGCTGTCCCATCATCGACACCATGGAGGATGTCATCACGACGCGTTCTGCGCCCGCGCCGATGGCTTGTTCAATAACGCGCATCGCGCCTGCCCGCGCCGCAGGGACGAGGGCTTCACGGTTAGAGGGGGCATCCATTGGAAAGGGTGACGCGATATGTTGAACGAAACGGCAATCTTTCACGGCCGTCTTCCAGCCTACATCCGAGTCGAGATCGGCCTCAACTAACTCCAAACGGGAGGTGTCCGAGCTGTGTTCTGCCAGCGCCTCAACAATCCGCTCGCCCTTGACCTTATTGCGAACAGTCCCCCGCACGGCATAGCCTTTGGCAAGCAATCCCGCCGCAACGTGGGAGGCAATAAAACCGGAAATTCCGGTAACAAGAACGGTATCGGTCATATCATTTTCCTAACTCTCAACAGGGAAAAATACTAATATTAGAAATTTCGTTCAGGATGGTCGTTGTAATTCGTCCATGATTAAGTGTGATGTCCAAAGTCAGGGCAAAAATAACGCCCATATATATCATATATGAGAAGCCCCAGAAATTCCCGAGTAACAATGTATAAAACCAATTTTGCCCGAAGATATAAAGGCAGATCGTTACTATAGCCGATATGAGCAACAAGCCTGCAGGCAGTGATAAATGGAAGCGTGCGCCGGGGCGCACCCATGCCAGCAATAGAATGAGGGCGAATGCCAGAATGTTGACGCCCGAGAAAATTCGAATGTCGCGGATTAATCCTGAAACCGTCGCGTCATATTTTCCTTTGATAAACGATTCGAGTTTTTCGGAAATTTTAAGAGCGGTTGCATTCTTGTTTTTGAAAAAACCTGTAACGGCGGATTGACGCTCGGGTGTTACGGTTTCGCATTCGAAATACCGGGAGATTGCTTCCGCCACTGCGATATCGACTTTGGCACCCAATGCGGCCTGAAATGCTTTTCCACGATCGCCGAATTTACCTCTCAGGCGCTCTGCCCCCTCAATAAAATTATCGGTTTGGATATTTGGGTGATGGGTACTGACTTCGGCCTGTACTTTGCTTTGGATTGCAAAAACCGCAACTTTTTGAATATCGTCTCTATCTGCAAAGCTACTTACAAAGATGAGCGTGAAAATGGCTATCCCTGAAATTGCGACGGCCATTAGAAACCATCTTAACCACCCCATGCTTTTTTCGACAGATTTGTCTTCATTGGTCATCGCAACTAACGTATCGAAATTTTGGTCGGGCAGTTGTAATTGTAGAGTTCTATCGCTTCCGGCATCCAGCGTTTGAAATCCGCGACGCGGGTTTCCGGGCTGGGATGGGTGCTTTGAAATTCCGGTGGTGTTGCGCCGGCATTGGCTCCCATACGTTCCCACAGTTTTGGGGCCTCACGCGGATCATAGCAGGCGCGCGCGACGAGGAGCAGACCGATATAATCGGCTTCAGATTCATGTTTGCGGGAAAAGGGCAGGGCGTAGCCATATTGGCTGATCCCGCCAAACACGCCCATGACCGCACGTTGGGCTCCGGCATCCATTCCGCCCGCTCCGAGGGAGACCCCTGCGCCGACAATCCGTTGCATATTTTGTTGCGCCATTCGCTCCGCGCCGTGATGGGCGAGGGCATGCGCGATCTCGTGCCCCATGACGACCGCCAAACCGTCTTCATTTTCGGCAATCGGAATGAGCCCCGTATAGATCGCGGAATAGCCGCCGGGCAGGGCAAAAGCATTGGCTTGTTCGCTGTCGATAACATTCACTGCCCAGTCAAAACCGGATGGTTTGCCCGTTTCCGCAACCAGCATCTGGTCGGCTGTTGTGGCCAGCCTGTCCCCGATTTGGCGCACGGCTTGAACGACGGGCTCATTGCCCGACAGGACTTTCGAATCGCTGAGGATCTGTTGATAGGATTGCAGGCCGAGCTGCATTTCCTGCGCCGGTTCCATCGTTCGTAGTTGACTGCGCCCCGTCAGGGGTACGGTTTCCTGATTCATGAAATAATATATGCCCGCCCCGATCGCGAAGAGCAGCATGATTTGCCACCGAAACCCGCCGCGTCGCCGCCCGCCGCCCAGCATAGACCGCGCGACGCTTGACCCACCGCTTCTGGAACGCCCGAATTGCGCAGGAGCAGGTCTGCGGACGACTCGCCGTGAGGGCCGCTGCCCGCCATATTGCCGTCTGTAAACCATGCTCACTCTCCACGCTATTAGTGCAGACTACCCGTCCGAAGTCGAAAGGCAAAGCCGAAACGAAGGCCTTTTAAGTCTTTGCGCCTGAATGAGCGTAGAAAAATCGCTTTTCCACGCCTTTGTCAGCGACGCTCTCTTGCATGGCTGCGCCCATATCATTATGGCGAAGCAATTTGCTTTTTCGCCCGCACGGATACGAGCCTCATGCCTAAACGGACCGACATTTCCTCCATCCTGATCATCGGGGCTGGCCCTATTATTATCGGCCAAGCCTGTGAGTTTGATTACTCCGGTGTGCAGGCCTGCAAAGCGCTCCGCGATGAAGGTTATCGCGTCATTCTCGTTAACTCGAACCCTGCCACGATCATGACCGATCCGGGCATGGCGGATGCGACCTATGTCGAACCGATCACGCCCGAAATTGTCGAGAAAATTATCGCGATTGAGAAACCGGATGCGTTGCTGCCGACAATGGGCGGGCAGACGGCACTGAACACGGCACTGGCACTGGAAGAAATGGGCGCGCTGGAAAAGCACGGGGTCGAAATGATCGGTGCGAAAGCGGATGTGATTGATAAAGCCGAGAGCCGCGACCGTTTTGCGAAGGCCATGACGAAGATCGGTCTCGAAAATCCCCGTGCCAACATCATTACGGCTCCGATCGGTCCTGACGGGGAAGCTAATATTGCCGAAGGCGTCGCAGAAGCCGTTCGCAAACTCCCTGAAACGGGACTGCCCGCCATTATCCGTCCGGCATTCACCATGGGCGGCACGGGTGGAGGCGTCGCCTATAATCATCAGGAGTTTGAAGAAATCGTCCGCTCCGGCCTCGCGGCGTCTCCGACGAATGAAGTCCTGATTGATGAGAGCCTGTTGGGGTGGAAAGAATATGAGATGGAGGTTGTTCGCGACAAGGCGGATAATTGCATCATCATCTGCGCGATTGAAAATATTGATCCGATGGGTGTTCATACGGGCGACTCGATTACAGTCGCCCCCGCACTGACCCTCACGGATAAAGAATACCAGATGATGCGGAATGCCTCCATCGCGGTCCTCCGCGAAATTGGCGTCGAGACGGGCGGGTCGAATGTTCAGTTCGGTATTAATCCGAAAGACGGCCGTATGGTCGTGATCGAGATGAATCCGCGTGTCTCGCGGTCCTCGGCGCTGGCCTCCAAAGCGACAGGTTTCCCCATTGCGAAAATCGCGGCGAAACTCGCCGTCGGCTACACATTGGATGAACTGGATAATGACATCACGGGCGCAACGCCTGCCGCATTTGAGCCGACCATTGATTATGTCGTCACTAAAATTCCCCGCTTTGCCTTCGAAAAATTCCCGGGCTCGGAGCCTATCCTGACAACGGCTATGCGATCTGTCGGTGAAGCTATGGCGATTGGCCGGACCTTTGCGGAGAGTTTGCAGAAAGCCCTGCGATCTCTCGAAACCGATCTGGAAGGTCTGGACGAAATTGATCTGGGCACGGATGATCCGGAAGAAATTTCTGCCCTTCTGAAATCCCGCCTCTCTATTCAAGCACCGGACCGCATTCTCGTCATCGCGCAAGCCTTCCGCGCGGGTTTCTCTGTCGAAAAAGTCCAGCAATACACGAGTTTCGATCCGTGGTTCCTGCGCCAGTTTGAAGCCATTGTGAAAGCCGAAAGATGGCTCACCGAGAAGGGTTTACCTAAGGACGCCGCAACATGGCGGGCCATCAAATCCGAAGGCTTTTCTGATGCCCGTATCGGAACATTGACGGGCAAAGCGGAACGCGCAGTCCGCAAGGCGCGGCACAAAGCGGGAGTCCGTCCTGTCTATAAACGCGTCGACACCTGCGCAGCGGAATTCGCGGCGAAGACACCTTACATGTATTCCACATATGAGATGCCGAGCTTTGGCGGTGAAGTTGCGAATGAAGCCCGCGTCTCTGACCGCAAGAAAGTCGTTATCCTCGGGGGCGGCCCTAACCGCATTGGCCAGGGGATTGAGTTTGATTATTGCTGCTGCCACGCGGCCTATGCCATGGCGGAAATGGATATTGAATCCATCATGGTCAATTGTAACCCAGAAACTGTTTCCACCGATTACGATACTTCAGACCGTCTCTATTTTGAACCGCTCAGCGAAGAAGATGTGCTGGAATTAATTCACGGCGAAATGCAGTCCGGTGAACTGCTCGGCGTCATCGTCCAGTTCGGCGGGCAGACCCCCTTGAAACTCGCCGAAGCCTTGGAAGCTAATGGTATTCCATTATTGGGCACAAAACGCGATGCCTTGGACCGTGCGGAAGACCGGGAACGGTTCAAAGACCTCGTCGACACACTCGGCTTGAAGCAACCTAATAACGCCATCGCCCGCAATGCGAAAGAAGCCCAAGCGGCTGCCGATATCGTCGGTTATCCGCTCGTCCTTCGCCCGTCCAACGTCCTCGGTGGACGCGGGATGGAGATTGTGGACTCGGATGCGGAATTAAAACGCTATATCAATGAAGCCGTCAAAGTTTCCGGCAAATCCCCGCTCCTCATCGACCAATATCTCCGCGATGCGGTGGAAGTCGATGTCGACGTCATCTGTGACGGGGAAGAAGTTTTCGTCGCGGGTATCATGGAACATATCGAAGAAGCCGGCGTCCATTCCGGCGACAGTGCCTGCTCCCTTCCGCCCTATACATTATCAGACGACATTGTCGCGGAACTGGGTCGGCAGGCTGAGGCGCTGGCGCTGGAACTCGGCGTGGTTGGGTTTATGAACACGCAATTCGCCGTGAAAGACGGCGTTGTTTATCTGATTGAGGTGAACCCGCGAGCGTCCCGCACAGTCCCCTTTGTCGCGAAAGCCATTGGGCTTCCAGTTGCGAATATCGCGGCGAAAGTTATGGCGGGCGCGAAACTCTCGGATTTCGATCTCACTCTCCGCCCGCAGAAATATATTGCGGTGAAAGAAGCCGTCTTCCCCTTTGCCCGCTTCCCGGGTGTGGACACAGTCCTCGGGCCGGAAATGCGGTCCACGGGTGAAGTCATGGGACTGGCCGATAATTTCGGACTGGCCTTTGCGAAGAGTCAGCTTGGCGGCGGTGTGAACCTGCCGAAATCAGGCAAAGTCTTCATCTCCGTGCGCGAAGATCATAAACCGATCATGGTCGGCCTCGCCAAAGACCTCATCGCGCTTGGGTTCACAATTATCGCCACGGGCGGGACAACGAAATTCCTGCGCGAAAATGGTGTAGAAGTCGAATATGTCCGCAAAGTCCATGAAGGTCGCCCGCATATTGTCGATGCCATGAAAAACGGCGACATCGCGCTCGTGTTCAACACAACGGCGGGCAAGCAAGCGCTAGAGGATTCAAAATCCCTCCGCCGCACAGCCCTCACCCAAAAAATCCCCTATTTCACAACCGCCGCCGCCGCGAAGGCTACGGTAGAGGCGATTAAAGCGCTGGCGGAAGGGGATTACGAGGTGGAGAGTTTGCAGAGTATTGCGGCGGGGTAAGCCAAAAAAAGCTTTAATCTTCCGATATGTTTATAGCTTTTTCGACATTGATTTTAAAGCCAGGCGTCTCTTTATAGTTTAAAAGTCTTCCGTCATTATCAATTTGTATGATTGTGGAGTTATTATTTGAATCTTCATAGCGTATAGCAATGCCTTCGGCATTTGCTAAGCAACCAATTTCTAATTTCGATTGCAGTCCGTGTTTTTTGAAAAATGACGAGATTTGGTTAGTGTAATTGTAGGGGTTAGAAACGCCTTCTAATTTAACATATGTATTTAAATATTTTTCTTCGCCTAGATTTTCATAAAGAAATATACCTGTAACAGATTCACATCTAGTCATTATATTTACAGCAGAAGAATTTGATGCAAGCGCATTATTAGCTAAAAGTATAGAGACGATTGTCGATAGACCGATTTTATTTAACTTCATAATATACAATCTCCCATGGCGTCCAGAAGGTTAGCTTCTGTTGCCGCTTCGATTAATTCTTTTATTTCATCATCACTATAGGACTCTCTTGCCCACGAAGGCTGAACATAGCCTTCATATTCTAGTAAATCTCCATCTGGTGAAATGATATAGGTTGCAACATTTTGCCCGCCGCCTAATTGACTAATAGTTTCTGCCGTTGCTAGATCGCCAGTTGAAGGACCTCTATTAAATGCATCGTCCCCTATTCTTGCGCTCAATGTCGACAGATCAGAAGGCGGGTGGCGGTGAATGATGCCAACAACGTGTTCAAAAGACAAGCTATTTGCAGCTAAGCTAGTTCCTCCCTCTGTCAATACTCTAAATGGTATACTGTTTTCATTTCCTGTTACCCTAGCAAGAATAAAAGTACGACCTTCGAATGTCACAATTAACGCCCCATGTTCTAATTCCGATTCAGCAAATCCAGCAGAAATATCTGATTGTAATGCTTCATTAAACTCTTGCGCAAGGCGGTCCACCCCCCGCTCTTTATCTTGCTCCACATAGCATAACAGTTCTTCTTCCGTCTCCTCATCAAAAATGGTGTCATCCATTCCTTCCTCGTTAAGCGGATTGAAATCCGGACTCTGCCCCGCGCCTGTTTCGGTGACGCCGGTGGGATTTCGAGGAGTTTGCGGGCAGCTTGTTGGTGTGCTGCCCTCAACATAAGCATAACACGCGAGGCGGACAGGCGGTGGTGCGACTTCGACCGGTTGGACAATCGCGGCGGGCGGTGTTGTAAGATGTCGAATGATCTCCGATGGACCCGTGTCGATAAACAAAAAATCCATGTGCCTCTCCCGTTGCATTACACTCGTAATTTAAGGAGATGTTATGTGTAAATGTACAATCCAGAGTATATTTCATCGATCTGAAAAACGGCGATATTGCGCTCGTCTTCAATACAACGGCGGGCAAACAGGCGTTAGAGGATTCAAAATCCCTCCGCCGCACAGCCCTCACCCAAAAAACCCCCTATTTCACGACCGCAGCTGCGGCCAAGGCTACTGTCGAGGCGATTAAAGCGCTGGCGGAAGGGGATTATGAAGTAGAGAGTTTGCAGAGTATCGCGGCGGGGTGAAACGTTAAGTCTATTTGGGTTTTCGTTTCGTTGACCGAGATCCCAGCACTAATCCATCTGAAAAAACTTGAATAGATGTACTGTCAATTCTACTTTTTTTGTTGCCCTCAAATGATTTGCCTAAAGAAAACACTATCTCAAAAGCACCAGAGCTCTCTCCGCATCTTACGCTCATACTCCTATAGATAAGATCGTCACTGTTAATAGATTTTGTCAAATGTTCACTTATATCGTGACTCTGGTTGGCTGACACGATTTTACCCGACACAGATGCACGGCTTCCGTTTATATCGCTCGTTGCTGCAAAAGCGGATATATATAATGCGCTATCACCACAGATATACTCACTCGTTTGACGAACGCTTTCCACTGGAATTAAAATGGAAAGTTGAGCCGATCTTTCAGGATCAAAGAATAAATCGGCATTAGCCGATGTATTAGTTGAGATTAGTATTAGGGTAAGTAAGCTTGTTTTTTTGAAGTTTAACATTCACTACCTGCGTCTTTCTCTGCCTCAATTATTCGATCTTGGAGGGATTGTCCAGGAGCGTCAGGGTTTGGATCAGAGTAGCTATACTCTCTCAAGACACCGTCTGGGCCCAATATATAGTGCGATACATCGTCCACCGATGTCCGTAACCCGCCCGAAGTGAGAAACCTTTCTCCAGCGGCCCAATCCCAAGGGTCATATGGTTCGCCTGTAATTGGATGCGTTCTTAAACCACCAGTATGTCTGCTGGATGGAAACGTGCTTCCAAAATTTAACGCAGATAATTGATTCAAATTATCTACATTGACGAAACCCGGCCCTGTATCCGAAGGGTGAAGGTGGACAATACCAACAATATTCGATTGATTAATGTCCCCAAATTCATTTTGCGCATCACGGAGCATTTGATCCAATCTAACTGTACCTGTGCTTCCCCCGAATGTGGGCGATGCAAATACGATGCTCCCATCTTCTAAGCGCAGCACAAAGGTCCCAAGTTCTAGATTATTTGGATTATCGACACTATTATTTATATCCCTAATTTCTTCTGCCGCGCGTTGAGCCGCATCATCCATTTCCCGCTCTTCATCTTGCTCCACATAGCATAACAGTTCTTCTTCCGTCTCCTCATCAAAAATGGTGTCATCCATTCCTTCCTCGTTAAGCGGATTGAAATCCGGACTCTGCCCCGCGCCTGTTTCGGTGACGCCGGTGGGACTTCGAGGAGTTTGTGGGCAGCTTGTTGGTGTGCTGCCCTCAATATAAGCATAACACGCGAGGAGGACGGGCTGTGGTGCGACTTCGACCGGTTGGACAATCGCGGCGGGCGGTGTTGTAAGATGTCGAATGATCTCCGATGGACCCGTGTCGATAAACAAAAAATCCATGTGCCTCTCCCGTTGCATTACACTGGTAGTTTGAAGAAGTGCTTTGTGTCAATATACAACTTTAAATAAGTGCCGAGGCTTGATCCGAGTGGCATCACCTTTTTTCTATTTGAGATCCGCCCGCATCCGCTATCGTCATAGGGCAGAGTGTGAGACTTGACTCATCCCCTCAACACACCGTAACAATAAAAGTCTTTTGATTTTCGTCTCCTTTCGATGCTCAAGACATTCCGGCGGCAGGGTGGCACTCCTGCCGCCATTTTATTTTTGTTATCTTCATCTTATTTTCAGGCATAAAAAAAGCGGGATTGCTCCCGCTTGCGTTTTTCAGAGTTTGAGGCGTTTAGCTTCGCATTTTCGAATGATGCTCCGAGAGGATTTCACTGGCGGCGTTTTCAACGAAACTGTCCAGTAGGACCGAGGCACAGTCAGAGGCTATGCGTATTTCTTGTAAGCCCCGTGTTCCATCTGTGGAACAAGCGCTTTCAGATTTTTTCACGAGTTTGTCATAGACGATTTCAACGCCCCACTCCGTTTCAAGATACCGTGTATCGATTTCGACACTGACCGTATCCGCAGTTGATGCAAATGCGGCGGGGGCCATGGCGAGACCTGCTGTAGCGGTTGCAATCATTGCGATTTTGAATGTTTTTAATGTCGTCATGTCAGTCTCCTTTTAATCTCCCACCACAGGCCGGAATTGGCGTGGCGGGCTGACAGCCCCTCCCGCCCCGGCTGGCACGCTAGGGCGAGAGAGTGATAAGGAATTGGAAGGGGTTCTTTCATTTACCTTATTGCTTATCAATAAACGACATATGTCGTATTGTATAGAGTTTTTTATTGTTTTTCGATAATTTAATAAAGTGGAATGACTCGAAGAGTTTGGGTGTGGAGGGGCCTGAATTTTGATCGAAGCGATTTCTAACTTGACGACCCGACATTTCGCCTTATCTGCTTGCGGCTTGTAAATTCGCCGAAATAGAGTTTGGGACAGACCCATGATGCAGAAATATCCAATGACCGTTCAGGGCCATGCCGCGCTTGAAACAGAGTTAAAGCATTTGAAGTCTGTGGAGCGTCCAGAGATCATCAATGCCATTTCCGTTGCGCGCGATCATGGCGATTTGTCCGAGAATGCCGAATATCATGCGGCAAAAGAAAAGCAGGGCTTTATCGAAGGCCGAATTCAGGAACTCGAATCTAAACTGTCCCTCGCACAGGTTATCGATCCGTCCTCTATGTCGGGGGATGTCGTTCGGTTTGGCGCGACGGTAAAAGTTGTGAATGAAGACACGGACGAAGAGTCGACCTACCAAATTGTGGGTGAGGACGAGGCCAGCGTGAAGGACGGCAAAATCTCCGTCACGTCACCCATTGCTCGCGCGATGATCACGAAAGAAGTCGGCGACAGTATTGAAGTTATCGCGCCGGGTGGATCCAAAGCTTACGAAATCCTCGAGGTCGATTACAAATAGTGACGGTTGTTTCGGAAAGTTGCGAGGCTGTAAAATGCCTCGTTATTTCCGACGGACGGCGCGGTATTGAAAATCAGGCTTTGGGATTGGCGGAAGCCTGCGCCGCTTTGCAGCCGCTCTCGATCCAGACGCAACATATTCAGCACAACACCTTCGTTGCGGCCCTGCCGCCGGGATTGCAATTACGCGTTGCTCGTTTCGAGCTCCCGGAGTGTGACATTGCTATTGGCTGCGGGCGGCAGGCGATTGCGCCACTCTTGAAATTGAAGCGGGATAATCCCGCCATCTTTACCGTTTATATTCAGGATCCCCGCATCAGCCCTGACGCTTTCGATCTTGTCATCGCACCGGAACATGACGGATTGAACGGGCCAAATGTTATAAACATGATTGGCTCCCCGAATCGTGTGACGGAAACTCGGATCATTGGCGAGACGCTGAAATTTGCGGCGGGTCTGGCAAAGCTTCCTTCTCCGAAAACAGCATTCCTGATAGGCGGAACGTCGAAAACGCATATGCTGACTCCGGACGATCATGCCAGTCATCTCGCCCATGCGAAGACATTATATGCTGCAGGGCATAGCTTGCTGATTACGACATCACGAAGAACGCCGGATTTTGCACGGGAGGCTTGGACAGATTTCGCATCAGAATCGGACCGAATATGGCTCTATGACGGAAACGGCCCGAATCCGTATTTCGCCTTTCTGGGTGCGGCGGATCTAATCCTCGTGACTGAAGATAGCACGAACATGCTGACCGAAGCCTGCGGGACGGGCAAACCGGTTTACCGTCTGCAGATGTCTGGCAAAGCGGGGAAGTTTCAGACACTTTATGGGGCTTTAGAATTACGGTGCGATGCCGTTTCTTATACGGGACAATTATCCGGCGCAGACTTTCTTCCGTTAGATGAAACGACCCGTGCCGCCCAGGAATTGTGGAACAGATTCAAGTCGTCGCCTTAACCTAAGGACATCCCGCTTCACCTTCTGTCCGAACCCAAGCCATCGCATTTCGCAAAACTGTTTGGTGCGCCATATTATCATAAGCGTCAGTTTTGTGGCCTAGCGCAGAGTAGATCATTTTCCCCTGTCCCGGGCATTTGGCCCAAATGATCGGATGATCTTCCGGCTCCGGTCCCATGCGCAAATCTTCGACGCCGTAGACTTTGTTGACGGGCGAATAGGTGCTCTCATCCAGACCGGCCAGCACGACGACATCACCGGCGACTGGACCCGTGAAGGTGTACCATTCATCCATATGTGAAAATTTAGCGCCGATCCCGTCCATAACGGGGTGAGTGGGGGCCAGCGTCACGACATCCGCTATTTGGAATTGTGGGTCGGCAGGGTGGCTGACAAATTCTGTTCCCAATTGTGTTTCCCACCACGGCCAAGTCGCCGCGAGGCTGCTGTCGCCCATCGCGTGTTGGGCAATCATTCCGCCGCCACTTTCGACAAAGCGTTCAATGGCGGATTGTTGATCGGGTGTCAGGATATCACCCGTGGCAGAATTCATGACGATGACGCTGAATTTTTCCAGATTGGCCTCTGTGAAGACGCCCGTGTTTTCTGTGATAAATATTCCGGAGCCATTTTCATCTGACTCCCGCGACCAGAATGCTGCTGCACCTGCAATCCCGCTATCATGACGCCAGTCTTTCGTCGCCGAAAAGACGAGCGTTGCGCCCTCCGGCATATAATCATAACTTCGGGGCCACTCGAAATTCGTGGTATCAGACGTTTCATCGGCGGCTTGAACGGCCAAACATCCCGTGGTGAGAAGAACGGTACAGAGGAGAACTATCTTTTTCATAAGACACGCTCTGGCAGATAGGGAGCATCTTCACAAGTCCGTGCACAGATTCAACGGCGAACTCCTGTTGCGACTCAGGTCTGCGCGCCCTACATTACGCTTGAGAAATTCATGAAGGGACATCCAAAATGTCTGAGACTATTCACCATCCTGTTCTCGTTGTCGGTTCCGGCCCTGCCGGATATACGGCGGCTGTCTACGCCGCGCGGGCCATGCTCAAGCCTGGTATTGTTGCGGGGATGCAGCCTGGCGGTCAGTTGACCATTACGACCGATGTTGAGAATTATCCGGGTTTCCCAGAGATTATGGGACCGGACCTCATGGAGAAGTTCAAGGAACATGCGCTGAAATTCGGTACGGCCTTTCACGAAGACCTGATCGTGGATGTGGATTTCACCGTCCGTCCCTTCGTCCTCAAAGGCGATAGCGGTACGATCTATACCGCCGATTCCGTCATTATTGCGACGGGTGCGCAGGCCAAATGGTTGGGCTTGCCGAGCGAAGATAAATTCCAGGGCTTTGGGGTTTCCGCTTGCGCCACTTGCGACGGATTTTTCTATCGCAATAAGGAAGTCTTTGTCGTCGGTGGCGGGAATACGGCTGTCGAAGAGGCGCTTTATCTCTCCAATCTCGCGTCCAAGGTTACACTCATACACCGCCGCGATAGTTTGCGGGCGGAAAAGATCTTGCAGCAGCGTTTGTTCAACAAAGACAATGTCGAAGTGCTTTGGGATACGGAGTTGGATGAAATTTTGGGTGATGACATGCCGCTCGGTGTGACGGGTGTACGTTTGAAATCTTCCAAAACGGGCGAGACATTTGAACGTGACACGCATGGTGTCTTTATCGCCATAGGTCACAAACCTGCGACGGAAGTCTTCAAAGGCCACGTTGCAATGAATATGGGCGGCTATATCACAACCGCTCCGGATAGTACGGCGACGGATATTCCCGGTGTCTTTGCTGCCGGTGATGTGTCGGATGAAGTCTGGCGTCAGGCCGTTACCGCTGCGGGTCTTGGCTGTATGGGCGCTTTGGAGGCTGAACGCTTCCTAGCGGAAAAAGAGGCCGCCGAAGCGCAACTGGAAGCGGCCGAATAAGTGCCCCATTCCCTCG
This sequence comes from Litorimonas sp. WD9-15, assembly GCF_050271975.1. Lineage (NCBI taxonomy): Bacteria > Pseudomonadati > Pseudomonadota > Alphaproteobacteria > Maricaulales > Robiginitomaculaceae > Litorimonas > Litorimonas sp. WD9-15. The sequence goes on along the minus strand of NZ_CP189850.1, from coordinate 444,803 downwards.
ATTGGGATAAATTGAAAACATTTCACGCCGCGGCGGCGACAGGTTCACTGACGGCTGCCGCAGATAAATTGCGGATTTCACAATCTGCCGTGTCGCGACAGATTACGGCGCTCGAGGACTATCTCGACATGCCGCTCTTTCACCGTCATGCGCGGGGCCTAACTCTGACGGAACAGGGTCATATTCTGTTCAAGACGGCTGATGATGTGGCGGTTAAGATTGCCCGTGCGCAGAGCAGCGTGATTGATAGTCGTCAAAAACCACAAGGCGTGCTGCGGGTGTCGAGCCCAATTTCCTTAGGATCCAACTGGTTGCCGAGTGTGCTGCCTGAATTTTTAGCGCAATATCCTGATATTGATGTGCAACTCATTCTGGAAGATAGCGAGCATGACCTTTCAGCCTTTGATGTTGATTGCGCTCTTCGCCCGTGGCCGTCGACGCAGGGCGATGTCATCCAACGGAAATTGGGTCAGATCACGCAATCGCTTTATGCCAGCCATCAATATCTTTCCGACCACGGTGCGCCAGTATCAGCGCGGGATTTAGATAATCATCGCATAGTTGCTTTCGGTGATTTAATGCCGAAAAACCTTCAGAGTGCAAATTGGGTTTTGGATGTGGGGCATGATGTGAACGAAACTCCGCGGAAACCGGCTCTCGTCGTCAATAATCTGCATGGTATTATGCGGGCGGCAGAGGCGGGAATCGGCATCGTTGGTATCCCTGATTATATGACCGCACTTTCGCGGCGTCTTGTGCGGATTCTGCCCAGCGTGAGAGGGGATCAGTTTGACTTATTCTTTGTCTATCCTACGGAATTACGGGGGTCTGTGCGGGCGAAAGTCTTCCGTGAATTCCTGACCCAAGTGACCCGCGACTGGCCTAAAAGCTGACGCTGGCCTGAATGGATTGCCAAAAAGCTATGCGTTTATGCATAGCTTACTTGCGTTGGCACGGGTTCTGTCATCGAAATCCATCCCCTATATGATAATCACGAACGCAGCAACGTCCTCCCCTTTTGTCGCTGCGCTTCATACCGCATTCACTCTCCCCGATTGGATAGCGAAGACTTTCACGGCTCCTGCGCTTTGTCGCAGTGAGCCGTTTTTTTTGGCCATTTATTAACCTTGCGCGTTCAAAGTGAAAGAGCGTGCGTGGAAGTCTACAATATTGCTGCGCTGAGAGATGGGTTAAAATGCTGCCAGAAGATAATCAGAAGTCGGACTCCGTTGATGGGGAATATCTCCGTATATTGTCGGAAAACCTTGAATCTGGTGTCAGTATTCTCGATTCAGATATGAACTACCTGTTTCTCTCCTCTTCTGTTTATAAAAATATTAAATGTACGCCGGAAGACCTGAAGGCGGGGGACTCTCTGCAAAAATGTCACGATATTATGTTGGCCAATGGGTTGTTCACGGAAGAAATTCTAAAAAATCAACGTCTTTCCAGTGAAGAACAAATTCTTAAAAATGCGTCCGGACAGGTCGAAACAGCCCGTCTTGTCACGTTAGGAGATGGATCGACACATCGGTTTGTTCGTAAAAACCTCCCTTGCGGGAAAACGGTTTCTATCGCGGATAATGTGTCCGAGCTGGTGGAGAAAGATAAACTCTTTGAGAAATCACTGGCCTTGGGAAATGCAGGTTACTGGTCCCTCGATATTGCGACGAAAACCTACACACTCAGTAAATCCTTACATCGCTATTTCGGGTCGGAGCTCATCGAACAAATTCATCGCAAAGGCATTATATCAGTTGTTCATCCTGATGATCACGAAAAATTCCGGAAAGCACTTGCCTCGGCCTCAAAATCTGGAAACCGGTTTGATGTCACCTCCCGCACGCCATCCCACAAAAAGGATGGGCGCTGGTCAACAACAAGCGGTGAGATTATCCGTGATGTCAGCGGCAAAGCCATTCGTATCGAAGCTTTTGTCAAAGATGTCACCCGCGATAAACGTCAGGCCGCAGAATTGGAAGCGGCCAAGGATGAAGCCATCGCGGCGTCTAAAGCCAAATCTGAATTCCTTGCCAATATGAGCCATGAAATCCGCACGCCGATGAACGGCATTTTGGGAATGGCGGAACTCTTAAGCCACTCAGAAATTTCTGATCGCCAGAGGGATTTCGTGACGGTTATCAATAATTCCGCCTCCGCCCTTCTGACGATTATCAATGATATTTTAGATTTCTCGAAAATCGAAGCCGGTGCCTTTGAAATAGACCCGGTTCCTTTTGACCTTAAATCCTCAATGAATGATGTCACCTCGCTCCTGCGGGCGACCGCGCAGGATAAGGGGTTGGAACTTATCATCAATTATCCGACGGATTTGCCAAAAGGCTTTATCGGCGATGCGGGACGTATCCGTCAGGTTATGACGAATCTCGTTGGGAACGCGATTAAGTTTACCGAAGAGGGCCATATTTGCATTGATGTGGACGTGAAGCGCAGCCGCGATATCGCAGTCTGTACGATTAAAGTCTCAGATACGGGTATCGGTATCCCGCCCGAAAAATTACAACATATTTTTGAAAAATTCACACAGGGTGACGGATCAACGACGCGCGTTTATGGTGGAACCGGTCTCGGCTTGACGATTTCCAAACATATTATCGAAATGATGGGTGGCCGGATGCAAGTCGCCTCAACGCTCGGTCAGGGATCCAGTTTCGGTTTCCGCGTGCCCTTACCGTTGGATCCTGATGCAAAGACTGAACATTTTGACAGGTCACTTGTCGCCCATAAACGGGCGCTTATTATTGATGATATTCAGGTCAATCGTGATCTATTATCCGAGCAATTATCCGCTTGGAATATACAGACAGAGACCGCCATTGATGGTGTAGATGCCCTGACAAGAATAAGAGCGTCGCAAGAAGCCGGGCAGCCTTTTGATTTTCTCATCTTGGACTTCCTCATGCCGGGAATGAATGGGCAGGAATTTGCACAAGTTCTGCATCAAACCTCTACTTTGACTGCACCGCAAATCATCATGCTCTCCTCTTGTGATCAACCGATTAGCACGCCAGCGCTGTCGGCGATCGGTATTGATAGCTACCTCGTGAAACCTGTTAGAGAACGGCGACTTTTTGATACAATTGTGCGTACGCTATCCAATCCGCCTGATCGGGATGAGACAGTGGTCGCTGTGAATGAAGATGTTTTGAACGTGGGACAGACATCGCAGAAACAGGATATTCTTGTCGCGGAAGATTTTGCCCTGAACCGTGATGTTGTGAAACTGATGTTGGGCGACACACTGTTCCAGCCCATTTTTGCCGAAAATGGGAAACAGGCTTTGGACATGTTTACAGCTGAACCTGACAGATTTGATGCTATTATCATGGACGTGTCCATGCCCGAAATGGATGGTTATCAGGCCACACGCCGTATTCGCGAATTTGAACGGGAACAGGGCCGCGAACCCGTTCCAATTATCGCTTTGACGGGGCACGCTCTGAAAAATGATCGTCAGGACTGTATGGATGCCGGGATGGATGATTACCTGACAAAACCGGTCAAACAGGGCGAACTCATTGATGCGCTGGAAAATTATACGGGCAAAGCGGTTGACCTTAAACGCAGCGCCCAAGATTTCCTAACGAATCCGGCAATACGGTCCAGCGCCGCGTCGAGCTCCTCCATAGCAGCGGCATAACTGATACGGATATGGCCCGGCGCGTGAAAGGCACTGCCCGGAACGGTAGCAACGCCTGTCTCTTCCAACAGGTCCAATGCGAAACGCGCATCATCATGGGTGATCGCTGAAATATCGGCAAAGGCATAAAACGCCCCCGGCGGGACGAGGCAGGATACACCGTCTATGGCATTTAGTTTTTTCACGACGTGATCTCTGCGGGACTTATAAGTCGCGCGCCAATCTTGCAGGAAATCTTGTGGGCCGTTTAGAGCGGCCACGGCCGCCCACTGGCTAATGCTAGCGGGATTAGATGTTGTTTGCCCCATATATTTCGCCATAGCCTTTATAAGCCAGTCCGGCCCGCCCGCATATCCAATCCGCCAGCCTGTCATCGCGTAAGCTTTCGACACACCATTCATCGTGAGGGTCCGGGCAAATAAGTCCGGTGCCACTTGCGCCATCGTGGCGAATTCGAATTCGTCATAGACAAGGTGCTCATATATGTCGTCGCAGAGGATCATGACCTGCGGATGAGCCCGTAAAATCCCGGCTAAGGCTTTCAATTCATCTGCTGAATAGGCTGCCCCTGTAGGATTTGACGGGGAGTTGAGCATGAGCCATTTCGTTTTAGGGTTGAGGACTGCCTGTAAAGCATCCGGCGTCAATTTAAATTCGGTCTCAGCGCCGCAGGGAATAACAATCGGTGTCGCCTCACAAAGCCTGACCATATCCGGATAGCTGACCCAGCAGGGGGCAGGAATGATGACCTCATCGCCGGCGCCAATCGTGACGGCGAGGGCATTAAAGATGACGGGCTTCCCACCGGGCGAAACGTTGATTTGCGCGCGTGTGTAGGTCAGTCCGTTATCGCGCTCAAACTTTCGAATAATCGCATCTTTTAACTCCGGAATACCGTCAACCGCTGTGTAGCGTGTTGCACCCGCATTCATAGCATCTGTTGCGGCCCGCCGGATATGTTCAGGTGTATCGAAATCGGGTTCTCCGGCGGAGAGGGAAATCACGTCCCGCCCAGCCGCTTTCATCTTCCGTGCGGTTTGCGTAATCGTCATCGTGGCCGAGGCCCCAATACGCTGAATTCGGTCGGATAATCTTGCGTCACTCATGGAGAGGGCATAGGCGAAGCAGGTGCCTTATGGGAAGGCGCAAATAGGACCCACGCGATATGAGCCTCAAAGAGTTTTCAGTCCTGATGTTGGTCTGCACCATCTGGGGCTTGCATTTTGTCGTGATGAAATTTGCGATGATCGATGTGGGCGTCCCGCCTATTTTCTATGCGGCGTTACGGGTCAGTCTTCTCGCCCTCATCCTTCTGCCTTGGTTACGCTGGCATAAAGGGCAGATGAAATATGTGTTCTTGGGCGGATTGGGCTTCGGCGCTTTCAATTACGCTTTTATGTTCCCCGCCCTGGAATTGACAACGGCGAGTGCGGCGGCTGTCACGATTGAGCTATATATGCCCTTTTCCATTCTCCTCTCAGTTATTTTCCTGAAAGAGCGTTTGGGGTTCTGGCGGGCTCTTGGTGCGGGACTCGCCTTTACGGGCGTCGTCATTATCGGGCTCGGTGCGCCGTCCGAGCAAGCGGGCGAGGGCTTTGCATTGGGCATTGCTTTCATGGCGTGCGCCGCGATGTCGGAGGCAATTGGTGCAATTTCCGTGAAATCGGTCAAGGCAATTTCACCCATGCAGCTCTTGGTCTGGTTCGGGATTGTGGGCTCGACGGTGCTTTGGCCGCTTAGCTTTATCTTGGAAGATAACCAAATGCGGGCTTTTGCCCCAGAGGCGCGTTTGTCTTTTCTATTCTGTTTGGCCTATTCCGTTCTACTCGTCAGTCTCGTCGCCCATGGATCCTATTATTGGCTGTTACAGCGCCTGCCGATTCATGTTGTTGCGCCTTCTGGACTGATGACGACCGTGATCGGCGTTATTGGCGGCACATTGATTTTGCGGGAAGCACTTACGGTAACGTTGCTGCTTGGGGGTGTAGTAACCCTGTTCGGAATTGCACTTATCCTGTGGCGGAACCGAGGTCGAGCCGACCTGGTCATCACAGAGATTTCATAAGGTTGTCACACTCCGGCCATTCTTGATGTGGATATAGTCATCATAAGAAGACTGGTGATGACTATGACACGCGAATTGAGATTTGAAAAAACGGTTCTGATGGGCACGGCCATCATGGCAATCTTCCTGTTTTTGGTACAGGCGCTCTGAAAGAGCCCGCCTTGTATAACTGAAATTTAAGGCCACAGAACGGTCGCACCCCATTGGCCACCCGCTCAAACCGTTTTAGACCACAGTCTGGAGCGAAGAAGATCGGTGCGAATTGGACGTCAGGCGACATAAGGATACGAGCTTTTCGCCCTATCATGATGATGGTGGCTGGATTGATTTTCTAGAGGATGACGCCCAGCGTTTTACGACGAATGCCGCGCTCGTCTTTTTTGTGCATGTCGGTTTGGCGCTTGCGCTGTCGGCTAATTTTATCGTGCCGGATTTGAAACCGCCGCCTGACCCCGAACCGATCACCGTTCAAATCGTCAGCTTTGACCCTGTTGAGCCGGAACCCGAACCGGAACCTGACCCGATCGTCATTGAGCCCGTGCTCACGCCGCCGCCCCCTGCGCCGAAGCCAAAGCCGCGACCTGCGCCGCAACCCGTCCCGGAGCGTCAACCGCCGCAGCCTGAGCCCGAGCCTGAACCGGAACCTGAAATAGAGCCAGAGGTCGTGATAACACCTCCACCACCTGAAATTTTGACCCAGCCTGAACCGGAACCGGAAGCGCTTGAGCCCGTACGTCCTGAGCCCGTACGTCCTGAGCCCGAACTTATCGAGCCCGAGCCTCTCCCAGAGCCTGAAATCGTTGAACCAATTGATCCGGAGCCGATTGTCGAGATTTTTGAACCCTTGCCTGAACCGATTGAGGATCCCATCCGCGAGCCAGAGTTGGAAACTGAGGTCGCGCCGCTTGAGCCGGATTTTGACATTGAAATATTTGACCCGGTTCCTGACCCTGACCCTGAAATTATAGAAGAGCCTCTTCCCCTGATTGAGGACGTGCCCCCGACACCGGGTGTCATAGAGGCCGAACCTCTACCCGAAATTATAGACCCGGAGCCGCTGCCCCCCGAAATTATCATAGAGCCGGAACCAGAAATTACACCTGAACCTGTGGAGCCGACACCTGCAGAGCCGGAGGTGATTGAACCCGACATCATTCCAACAGCGCCAACAGTCCTCGCTTCACCCGACGCGCCCGAAACGCGGGAGCAGGAACGCCGCGCCGTGCCGCAGGAACAATCCGATCCGTTTCTGGACCTCTTGGAACGGGACCGGGAGTCGCAGAAGCCGGAAATTACGCCTCCAAACTTGGGCGGCCCCACAACGGGTGGCGGCAATGAAGGGCCTGTTGGCGGTATTAGTGCGCCGCCGGGTGGGGGAACCCAACGCACGAACCCCAATCCCGGTGCGGGCGGTTGGACACTGGCCCCGCAGGGCCCGGGGACGAGCAAAGCCTATGAAGGGCTCAATCTGGATATGCGCTGTCGCGAGGAAGGCCGCACCCATGCCGATTGTCCTGAATATGTGCGCAAAAACCGGGGTCGCGCCGCCGACGGATCGGAAAGCTTTAACGGCTTTGCGGGAACGGGAACGGATCGCGGGGACCGGATTGAAGACTCGCGCTTTATTCCATCCCGCGGATCTTTGGGATTGCCGATTGGTGATAATTCAGTGAATAGTGGCGGCCCCTCAACATCCTCGCTCGACTTTCAGGATACGAATTTTGACCGCGAATTCCTGGGTAAAGAGCTCTATCAGCTCGAACCGGAAAGAGGTTTGCTGGATGATATTTTTGCGCCCTTGGACCCCGTTAATAATTCGACGGACCCCGTTCTCAACCCTGTACCCGAAGATGGAACGAATGAGGATGAGAAAACGGATTGGTTATTGAAAACACTACCTGAGTAGTGATTCCAGACCTTGCGTGGCCCGTTCCAGAGCGGCCTCGGTTTGAGACTTCTGACGCAGGGCTGCAATCCGTCCCAAATAGGGGAAACCACCCAAAGCGCGTTCAGACTGTATCAGGAATGCGGTTTCGGTCTCGCCTTCATCAATGGCCAAGGTCACCGTCTGCTCGCCCAGCGGTCCAATGGTTCTGACCCTGACATATTCCCCCGACGCAGTTTGCAAAATTTCCAAAGAGCCAAAACGATCCGCTCCCATATTTTCAACTTGCCAAGCGGCCGTTTGGCCGACCCCATCTTCTGCCCCCCCAAAGACCCACTCACTCTCGGGTCCGCCGACGCCGCTCCAATCGGGGTAAGTTGTGAGGTCGGAGATGAGCGTGTAGATATCATCGCCGTCCACCAGCATCATAACGGTTCTATCCACCCGCTGCGTTGCAGGTAAAAAGGCCCCGACGGCGCAGAGTAGAAAAAAAAGGGCGAGGATAAACCCCGTCATGCGAAAGAACCATTTCATATTGAGGCACAGTGTAACGATGACGGTCTGACGATACTATTGAAAATCCGTTGCGACCTGCGGATGAGCCGCGCATAAGGCAGAGAGGAGAGACTGGTATGAATATGCGTTTGATCGTCGCCGATGGTGATATGACCATGATGGAAGAATTCGGTAGCTTTGCGCTCTCGGGCTTAAATCTCTTGGGATCACTCTTTCTGTTTGCAATTGGCGCGCTGGTCGCGATTTGTCTCGTCTTATTCGTTATTGATATCACGCAGACTAAATCCGCCGTGCGCAGAAATTATCCCGTCATCGGCCGGTTCCGCACGCTGTTCACGAAACTCGGCGAATTTTTCCGTCAGTATTTTTTCGCCCAAGACCGCGAGGAGATGCCGTTTAACCGCGCGGAACGTGAATGGGTCGATCATGTATCCGAGAGCGGCAGTGATGTCGTACCTTTCGGGTCCACCAAAGTCCTGTCACCTGGCACCCCGATTTTCGCGAATGGTCTGTTTCCAAAACTGGAAGATGATGAACCACCGGTGCCCGATTTTATCATCGGTCCCGACACGCGTCATCCTTATGCGCCTAAATCTCTCTTCAACATTTCCGCGATGAGCTATGGCAGTCTGTCCAAGCCCGCCATTCAGGCGTTGTCAAAAGGCGCGGCGAAAGCGGGATGTTACCTCAATACGGGGGAGGGCGGCGTCTCGCCCTACCACCTCGAAGGTGGCTGTGATGTCGTCTACCAAATCGGCACGGCCAAATTTGGCGCGCGGAATGAGGATGCGACCCTCAATGAAGACAAACTTAAAAAGATCTGTGAAAACCCACATATCAAAATGGTCGAAATAAAACTGTCCCAAGGAGCAAAACCGGGCAAGGGCGGCATTCTTCCGGCGGGCAAAGTGAATGCGGAAATCGCGGAAATTCGCGGAATTCCTGAAGGTCAGGATGCGATCTCACCCAATCGTCATGTCGATGCGGCCAATGCGGAAGAGTTGCTCGATCTCATCCACCGTGTGCGGGAAGCTTCTGGTCGGCCCACGGGGATCAAAATGTGTATCGGTAATGTGAAACCGATCATCATGTTGATGGACGCGATCAAAGCGCGCGGCCCTGCTTCTGCACCCGATTATATTGTTGTCGATGGTGGTGATGGCGGGACGGGCGCCGCGCCATTACCCCTGATTGATAATACAGGATTGACGGCGCGGGAAAGCCTTCCGTTGATGGATGATCTGCTGACCGAATACGGCTTACGTGACCGCGTGAAACTTGTTGCCTCTGGCAAACTAATTACGGCGGCGGATGTCGCCTGGGCGTTCTGTGCGGGGGCGGATATGATCAATAATGCGCGTGGATTTATGTTTGCGCTGGGCTGTATCCAAGCGCTGAAATGTGATCAGAACACTTGCCCAACAGGGATCACGACCCACAATGCCAGATTACAAAAAGGCCTCGACCCAACAAATAAAGCTGTGCGGGTCGCCAATTATGTGAAGACGATTATCAAAGAAGTTGAAATGATTGCCCATGCCTGCGGTGTGGATGAACCGCGTCAACTTCAGCGCGAACATGTCCTGATTGTACAGGCCAATGGTCGTTCCAAACCGTTTGATCAGGTTTGGGATAAATCACGATATATGTAGGCCGTGATGGTCTGTCGTCGTACAAAAATTCTGGCGGGTATTGCCGCCGTTTTTGCTTTGATCGCAGTAGGATTATTGGCTGAGCTTTGGCAGTTTGAACGTGCGCAAGACCGTGCATTCACGGCCCAAGCCCAAAGTGTCACGGCCTCTGTCAAAACTGACCTCGAGAGTTTGCTAGCGAATATTGAAGTTGCGGCAAGCGAGCTTGGCGAAACCTTCGGCGAAAGAGATTACACGCGCGCCGAAATAGAGAGCATTGTCAGAGATAAATCGCTTTCAATGCCTGAATTGCGCGGCGTCACGGCCTTTTTGAGCATCTGAAATTTCCACATTGTCCTCATCGCTTTTCCGGCCCTGATTGTCGGGCGGCATATCCTGTGAAAGCGATGGAGTTGAGAAGGCTAACTAAAGACAAAAAAGAAAGAGGTATCGCATCATCCTAATCTCGAGAATGAATTAGGCGTATTTTTCGCCTAAATAGACCCGGCGGACATCCGGATTGGCGCGGATTTCCTCAGGTGTGCCTTCGAACAGGGCTTCGCCTTGGAAGAGGATGGAGGCGCGGTCAACAATGTCGAGTGTTTCGCGGACTCTGTGGTCCGTAATCAGAATGCCAATCCCGCGCTTTTTGAGGTAGAGGACGAGATCTGAAATATCTGCAATCGCGATGGGGTCGATGCCTGTAAACGGCTCGTCCAAGAGGATGAAGCTTGGGCGACTGGCCAAAGCACGAGCGATTTCAACGCGACGACGTTCACCACCTGAGAGGGCGAGGGCCGGAGATTTCCGAATATGGCCAATGTTCAATTCGTCCAGCAGGGCGGAGACATTGTCATCCCATTTGCTGCGGTCTTTTTCTGTCAGTTGCACAACGGCTTTGATATTTTCCTCAACCGTTAACCCGCGAAAGATGCTCTGTTCCTGCGGGAGATACCCAACGCCAAGGCGAGCACGTTGATACATGGGTAGTTTTGTGATGTCCTGTCCATCGAGAGAGATTGAGCCGCGATCAGCCTCAATCAGACCCATAATCATGTAGAAACTCGTGGTCTTACCCGCACCATTAGGTCCCATCAAAGCGACGACTTCGCCGCGCTGGACAGTGAGTGTGATATCTTTGACAACGACACGCCCGCGATAGGCTTTACCGATATTATTCGCCGCCAGCCCTGTGGCAGGCGGTGTGAATCCAGAAGTTCCGGAATCTGCCTCCGCGTCCCGTTTCCCCATCCCGATGACCATTAATTCGTCCCTGCTTGGCTTGCATCTGTTGACCGGATGAGGATGGCAACCCGGTCTTGTTTCGCGCATTTGCGGCCCGTGCAGGTGCCTTTCACTTTCGCGTCACGGGTCTCCAGATTATAATCAAGGCGGGTCCCCGTCACGACGCTATCGTCCTGCAACAGGACGACATCACCCGTCACGACGAATGTGTCATTGGCGGCCGTGTAGACGCCGCGCTCACCTCGAACTTCCTGTTCAGGCGTGATGTAGTAAAAATTGCCTGTCGCGACGACGCGATTAATCCGGTCTGTCGAAATCATGCCGCCGCCATTATTACCAGCGGTGTAAATTTCAACTTTATCAGCCAGCAGTCGCACATCGCCTTGGCGGATATCCGCCTGTCCGGTGAGCGTGATGACGCCGTTTTTAGACACTGTATTATCGGAATAGAGAACCGTGTCCGCGGAGGAGTCAGAAGAAAACTGAGCCGCCGCCAAATTGGGAAGCGCTATAAAAGCGAGAAGCGCGAACGCGCCTAGAAAACGTGTCATGGTCAACTCCTAATTCCCCGATCCCGGTATCACGATTTTATTCCGGTCGCCCGCTTTTTGTCCCAAAAATTGGACTTCTTTTGTGCGCGTATCATAGATCAGTTTCTGCGTCTCGACCCGATTGCCGCCCGGTTGAATGACGACGACATTTCCCGTCACTGTCATGATTTTTTTATCACGTTCATAGACGCCGCGATCACCACGAATATCATTGTCTTCCGTGACGTAGTGAAAATTACCTTCTGCTTCAATCCGGCGAATGGCACCGAGTTTCAAGCTGTCATCGGTCGAGCCGGTTTTCCGAATACGGTAAATGTCCATTTCGTCTGATGTCAGGACTGCGCCGTCTTGGACGACTTTCACGTCGCCGCGCAAGTCCGTGCGTGTGCCGTAATAAATGCCTTTATCTGCGACAATATCGATAGGGCCGTCACCCCCAAAACCAAAAATATCATCTTCTTCGGGAGCAGCAGCCTCGTCCTGTTTTATAAGAGCTGTCATCCCGTCTTTAAAAATGAAAGTCTTATAAGAGTCTTCAATGGCATAAGTCTGGCCCGTAACCGTGCCAAACTCACCCTTGCAATCAATCGGTTCGTCGCCCTCAATGCGTTTGTCGCGGTTGAAGATACGGGCGTGGATTGTGTCGCAGATATAGCCGTCATCTGTCTCCAGATTGACATCGGATTGGAGATTCAGGATTTTATCCATATCATTGTAAGATCCCGTTTCCGCCAACACGAAACTGCTCTGCGCCCCTGCATCGCGGATAAACTCCAACACGGGCTTATCCAGCGCAACCGTGTTGCGGTCAGCCTGTCGCCGTGTTGCTGTGTCAGATGTGAGGTAAAATGGCAGGCCGTCACTTGTTCGGCCGGAATAGCGCGGATTGACCATTTTCACCGATTCTGTTGGGTCATCCTCATAGCCTAGGCTCGTACGGTCCGACATGAACTGCCAGATCAAAACGCCAACCAACAAGACCGACACGCCCATCAGGATATAACGCATAACTTTGATACGTTGCGTGTGTGCCCGCGCGGCCTCCAGCGTAAGCGCACGTTTCGGCTCCCAAAGGCCGAGACCTTCGGAGACGCTGCGGTCTGTTATGGTGGCGGAAGAATTCATAGTTGCGAGAGTTATAACGTGCGAACAGTGAAGGTGCGATAGCTAAAGGCTAGCGTGACGCTTTATTAATTTAGTCGGCTCTGCGCATCCGGTGAGAGAAAATATCGACATCGGCCCAGCCTTTCAGGTCGAGCTTGGCGCGGGTCGGCAGAAATTCGAAACAGCCCTGCGCAATCTCCCAACGGTCTTCACGCATGAGACGGGCCGAGAGGATGGTTTTGAGCTGGTGAAGATAGAGCACATCGGACGCCGCATAATTTAGTTGTGCTTCGGTCAGGTTTTCCGCCGCCCAGTCTGACGATTGCTGCTGTTTAGACAGGTCCACACTAATGAGTTCTTTGGTGAGGTCTTTCAGGCCGTGACGATCTGTATAGGTGCGCACAAGACCGGAGGCGATTTTGGTGCAAAAGACGGGCGCAATCGTGACCCCCATATCGCGCATCATCATGGCGACATCGAACCGCGCGAAGTGAAAAATCTTCGTCACATCCGGATTTTCCATCAGGGCTTTGAGGTTCGGGGCGTCATATTTATCCCGGTCCATTTGCACGATATGCGCATCGCCGTCCCCAGCTGAGAGCTGCACAAGGCAGAGCTTGTCGCGAATGAGGGAGAGCCCTTGCGTTTCTGTATCGACGGCAACGCTGCTCCCGAATTCGATATAATCGGGCAAGTCATGTTTATGCAGGTGAACGGTCATAGCGGGGCTTCCGGAAAAATGTTTCCCCTTCATGCCAAATAAGAAAACAAAAGGCCATGCCGGATTTTCGGCGGTCATGGCCTATGTGACGTGTTAGAGCGCAATTATGGATTTGTTCAAACCCACATTACCGATAGGGGCTAACGCTCTATATGCGATCTTTCGCGATGGCGAGCTGACCTATGACGGGCATCTTTATATCGGCGTCAAAACGACGGGTATTTTCTGTCGTCCGGGATGTCCGGCGCGTCTGCCAAACCCTGAGAATTGTGTCTATTGCGAGAGTGTGGCGGAGGCGTTGGAAGCCGGTTTTCGCGCGTGTAAGCGATGTCATCCTGCTGGCGGGAATTACGGCCTCATTCGGCAGCTTATTACATTAATTGAGGAAGAGCCTGATCTGAAACTCACGGGTGATGTCTTGGCGAAGAGAGGCATTGATGCCTCAACCGCACGGCGTCAATTCTTGGACCGTTTCGGCATGAGCTTTGCGGATTACGCACGGGCTAGACGGATGGCGCTGGCCGCCAAGACACTCTCGAAAGGCGGGTCTGTGATCGCGGCGCAATTGGATGCCGGTTTTGACAGTCCCTCCGGTTTCCGTACAGCCTATGCCAAGACATTTGGTGTGGCGCCCGCAAAGGGAAAGCCGGACCCGCTTTATATCGACTGGCTGGAAACCCCGATGGGGCGGATGATTGCGATTGCGGATGAGGCGGCGCTCTACCTGCTGGAATTTACCGACCGCAAGAATATGCGGCGGCAGTTTGACCGTTTGCGGAAAGTGCAAGGCCGTCCCGTCCTGCCGGGGCGGACGGAAACAACCCAAAAGATTGAAGATGAACTGGCAACTTATTTTGCGGGTAAACTATCAGACTTCCAAACACCGCTGGCGACCTCCGGCACGGATTTCCAACGTTCCACGTGGAACGCGCTACAAACCATCCCGCATGGTCAGACCCGCAGCTATGCGCAACTCGCGCAGATGATCGGAAAACCCAAGGCCGTCCGCGCCGTCGCCTCGGCCAATGCAAATAATGGCCTCGCGCTCATCATTCCCTGCCACCGCGTGATCGGTAGCGATGGCGGGTTGGGCGGTTACGCGGGTGGTCTAACTCGCAAACGCGATTTACTGGATTTGGAAGCTGGGTCTTCAGAGAAGACTTAGCTCAAGGGTTTGAGTGTAAACTGCGCATTCAAACTGCCCTGCGGCGTTCGGTTGATCATGACCGTTTGCACATCGACCGTATATCCTGTCGTTAGCGCTTGCATGAGTCCGAAGAGGGGTTGCGTCCCGACATCATCAATCCAGACGGTGACGCTACCATCATTCTGCGGCTGAACGCGGGTCAGGCGGACATCACGTTGGCGGGCGAGATTAATCATAGCCCCGCGTGAAAATTCCGTGCGCGTGGCATCTCCGCCGGACCCGACAGAAAGTCGCGGCTTGGCCCGCAGCCACAATTCACGGTCCAATTGGGCCTCTGCCAAAACGGTGTCTCCATCTGGTCCGGATTCGCGTGTCAGAGCAAACCACGCGGCGAAGATAAATAATAGTCCGGCTAATACCATCAGCAGAACACGCTCGCGGGGTTCGCGGCTGTTGAACCAATTTATCATGACGCGGGCTCCAGGCTGAGCGTTGCCTCGCCGACAAATGTGTCATCTCTTTCGCGCACGCCACCCGTCTGCAACCGCCCGCCGACGTCGGCAATTGCGGCTTCCGCGCGGGCAGCGGCATCGAAACTGGGATAGATAAAGCGCAAAGCAAGCGTGCCGTCCGTCGCATTATAACGCATTTGATCTACGCGGATATCATCGAGGTCTTTCATCCCGGCAAATAAAACGTTGGAGAGATCGAGAAATCCGTCCGCCTGTTGTGGCCAGGATTTTGCGGCCCTCGCCGCGGCGCGACCAGGCGCGTTGGGTGCGGCTTGGCCTGTGACTTCCGTATATTCCGCTGCCGTTTTGGCTTGTAAATTTTCTGCCTGCGCGACTTTAGAACGATCAGACACGCCGCCCCAAATAAAAGCGACTAACGCCGCGCAAGCGGCGAGCGCGCCAAACCGCATCAGCGCGGGTCGTGGTAGAGAGATGTTAGAGCGAGGGCGATAATCACCTTGTAGCAGATTGATCCCCCGTCCTGCTGCAATGCCGTCGGCGAATTGTCGGGCGAGGTCAGTATCCGTCGGCTGCACCAATTCCGCCTCAACCCAGTCCAAATCCAACGCGGACTGTCCCGGCTCGACAGCGCGATCAATGACGAGAATTGCTTGGTCGCCTTCCAGTAAATCATAATCCACATAGGCGGCTTTGGGGCGCAGATTGATGAGACTTACGCCCAGCTGTCCCATAACGTCTTGGTCTATCACGGCGAGGCGGGGCGGTTGGTTGTCTGACAGGGCGAAATGCAGATCATCTGCGCTGGAGGCAATATCATCCTCCCGTGCAAATTTCGCCATTTTCAGCTGCTGTGCCCGCCCGGCCTTGGGCAGTTCCGTTTCAAATATGCGCGCGGTTTGCCCAGGTAGAATAACGTGGAGGTCAGACGCGTCCAATGTACCGAACATCGTTTGCGCGACGCGACGGGTATTATAGCCGTCGCTGGAGGCGCTCGCAAAAATCGCGTCGCCGCTCTCTGTCGCGGGCAATATCAATAGCGTTGGCAGAGCCATTATCGCGCATCCTCTTGAGCGTTCGGGTCTTCGATTTCCGGCCGGAAAGTTTCCCGTCCCCAACCTCGATATGTCAGCACCGGCGCGTCCTTGTCTACCCCATCATAGCGATAAGTGCGAACGCGTTCTGCGGGGCCGACCGTCGTGACGACCTCGACGAAGACGGCTGAGACATCGGTTGTCAATCGGTCGGTCAGCGAGACGCCTTCAAGTTCCAAGGATGCCAGAGATTGCCCCAGCTCTTCGCGATTACCAAAACCTTGGTCGGGCCGCGCTTCCAAAATGCGTTGCGCGGCAGTGGAGGCGTTATCTCCACCGATCGCGGCGGCAAGAATGGCAATGCGTTCCAATTCCAATGTATTCAAATTCACAGCGGGCATTTCGCCCATGCGTCCCGTGCAGACAAAGGGCTGGTAAATATCCCAAAGGTCTTCATCCATGCCGTTTAACGCGCGCATTTCTTCCGGTGCGGTGAGTTTCGTATCCGATGTGCGGTAGGGCGGATTGGCCCGCAGGTAAGTCCCGTCTTCCGCCCCGCCCGCGCGTTGATTTTGGTCGGCGTCAATCCAATCCATGAGGGCGCTGGAAATGACTTCGGCTTGATTTTGCGGGATACCTATATTTTCTGAGAGCGTTTTGAACTCGGCCGGATGCTCTGTGACCTTGCCTTCAAAATCCAAAACCGCATTTAAATTAAAACAATGGCTCGCATCTTTCAGGTGGACCGTGATCACGCCGTCTTCTGTCGGTAGAATGATCGGCTCGTCCTGCCGGATGAGGAGGGACTTCGCGCGGTCATCCAATGCAGCGAAATCATTGGTCAACCAGGCGCGAATGAAATCCTCCGCGCCGCGGCCCTGCCAATCAGCTTGGGCGTAAGCGTTGACGTTGATTGTGCGTTTTACGGCGATGCGGATATCATCCATCAGGGCCACGGTAATCGCTGCCATAACTGACATGATGAGCAGCGTGGTCAGCAGCACCGTGCCGCGCTCTGTATCGGATTTCCTCATTGGCCGATCTCGAACAAGTGAGAGGTTTCCGTCCCGCTCTGGACGAGAGTCAATTTGACAGCGCCTGTGCGGGAGAGGGACGGCGCACGGCCATCATTCGGGATAACCCAGTTCTCAAGCTCAATATAATCGCTCTGCCCGCGCGTGACATAGAACACTTCCGCATTATCAATATTATCCATCAATACCCGCCCGCGCCAACCGTCCAATTGGTCCGGATTTTCATGGGTTAGGGTTTCGCGGATGAATTGATTATTGCGGAAAACATATTGTACGCGTTGAGCCTGTCCGCGTTTTGCACCGACAGGGTTACTTCGTCCCAATCGCGTGAATTGCAGCAATGCGTCCCCATCGGTTGTCAGGAGTGTCCGTTCCATCCCGCCTAACCCGTCGCGAGCGGGGCGCAGGGTCAGGGCGTCCATATCGGCGCGGATAATCGCGCGGAAGGTCGCGATATCGGCGAGCTGTTCAGCGGCGAGGTCGAGCCGGTCTTTTGCGGCAAAAGTCTGGAACATCGCGCCCAATGTGCCCGCGCTGATGATCGCAAAGATGAAGAGCGAGATCAGGACTTCGACGAGGGTGAATCCGTCTTCGGAATTACGGGCGGCGCTCATTCCGGTGCGACCCAAGCGCGGCGCGTGATGAGCGCATCATCCCCGTCCAGCACCGTCATCCGCAATTCAAACAATCCGGCTTGAGGCGTCTCTATGGTGTCCAATCGCCAGTCATAGGTCCGTCCCGCCACCGTCTCTTCGCCACTCTCGGACCGGACTTGGGGGGTGCGCATTCGGGCGAGGACGAGCTGATTATCCGCCACAATTCCGGCATAGGTCTTATCCGTCAGACGGTCCGTGTGCGCGACGGATTGCGCGCCCGCCCGCGACAGGCCGACAATGGCGAGGGAGAAGATCAACAGCGCGGCCAGCACTTCGACAAGGGTGAAGCCAGCCTCTCTCATTCCGCAATCTCCGCGATAATCCGGCCCCGCTCGTCTGGCATGAGAAGAAATGTAGTCTCGCGACCCTCAATTTCCAGCTCAAAATCCGTCACGCCGCCCATTGGATCGAGCGTGATGAGGGGAACTGCGACGATGTCTTTTGATTTGGCGATGATTTTTGCACGGTCTTTGAAGTCAATGATTTCGTCCTCGACTTTGAGATCGACACTGAACACATCGTTCCACTCCGCCTCGACCCGTGTTTCCCATTCGCCGGAATATTCCAGCAGGTCATAACCGTCCGAGTCAATTTCTATGCCGCGGATCCGGCCGTCAATCGCGCTGTCACGTGCGGCGATATTTAATTGCGTTGCAAATTTCTGCATCTCGGCTTTGAACGGGTCTTCCCCGCGCGGCAGGTTCAGCACGACCAATCCCGCCGTCAACCCCAAGACGGCCAGCACGCAGAGAATTTCGACGAGGGTAAACCCCGCTTCGTTATGGGAGGCGCTTACTGCCAATTCCCGATATCCGCGTCTTGACCCTCTCCACCGGGTTCGCCGTCCGCGCCGAGGGAGTAAATATCAATCGGTCCGTTTTCACCGGGATTTCGGTACTCATATGGATTGCCCCATGGGTCCAGTGACATCTTCCGGATATAGCCGCCTTGGCGGTAACGCGCCTCTGAAATCCCGGCAGGCGCCGTTGTCAGGGCCTCAAGCCCTTCCTGTTCGGTCGGGTAATTATTTAAATCCAGCGCGTACATCTCGAGCGCCGTTTCAATCGCGGCGATGTCGCCTTTGGCCTTTTGGACCTGCGCTTTGCCTTGGGCGGGCAAGACGTTCAGCACGACGAATGTCGTCAGCAAACCGATGATGACGAGTGTCACCATGACCTCGACGAGGGTGAACCCGTCCTCATTTGTTTTGTTTTCAGTGTCCGTCATGTCGCGTCCCTTAATAAGCCAATGTATTGAGTTGCAGGATAGGGAGGAAGATAGCCGCCACGACGAGCAACACAACGCCCGCCAACAGTATGATGATCGCGGGTTCCAGCAGTGTCAGGAACACCGTCGTCGCGGCGTCAAATTCATCTTCCAGATAATCGGCGGATTTGGCGAACATATTCCCCATATCGCCGGAGGCTTCGCCCCCCATGACCATTTGCACGACGAGCGGCGGGAACACACCCGCCTCTTTCAATGCGGCCGACATGGGCGCACCGGAGCGGACACGTTCAATCGCGGCGGTCAGGCTCTCGCGCATGACAGCATTTTTCAGGGTATGTTGCGCCGTTTCCATCGCGGCGAGGGCGGGCGTGCCCGCACTGACAAGACCTGCCATCGTGCGGGAGAACCGCGCCGCATTGACGTCGCGGTGCAGTCGCCCGACCAGCGGCAATCGTAATTTTATCGCGTCCCAGCGTCGGCGAATGGCTTTGCGTTTCAAAGCGTAACGGAGGGCCACAATCGCGGCGACGATAAGGCCGAGCAGGATGAGGCCGCGGGCTTGCAGAAATTCTGACACCCATATTGTGGCTTTGGTCAGGGGCGGGAGGTCCTGCCCGAATGTATCAAATTGCTCGACAACCTTCGGCACGACGAAAATCATCAACACGACGATGACGATTAGCGCAACCGCCGTCAGGACGAGCGGATAGGCCGTGGCCCCCGCAATCTTGCGCCGGATTTTCTGCGCGGATTCCAGATCATCGGCGAGGCGCAGCAGGACTTCAGGGAGTTGTCCCGAGGCCTCGCCCGACGCGACCATCGCGGTGTAGAGGTCGGAAAAGGCCTGCGGTTGACTGCGCAGGGCGGAGGACAGGGTTGCCCCTTCTACGACTTGCGACCGTATAGAGAGCAACACGCCCTTCATCGCGGATTTTTCAAATTGCAGCGCCGTCACGCGTAGCGCGTCCTCGACGGGTGTGGCCGCATCAATCAGGATCGCGATTTGCCGTGTCGCGCGGGTGAGTTCCGCATGTTTAATTTTCCCGCGTCCGAAACTTTTTTGGTCCGAGAGATCTCCGGCTTTCACGGATTTCTTGCGGGACCGGTTCAGGTCCAACGGGGTCAGCGCCCGGGCGCGGAGGAGGTCGCGTGCCTCCCGCGCACTGCTCGCCATTAATGTGCCGGACCGTTTGGCCCCGCCCGCATCTATCGCACTGTAATCAAACGCATCCATTAGATTGCGTCAGTCGTTTTCGCCGAACACACGCGCAGAACTTCCTCCGAACTCGTGGCGCCTTCCAGCACAGCATCCGCGCCGGATTGCAGAAGTGTGTGACGATTGGCGAAAGCATAAGCGGACATATCTGTATCCGACGCGCCGTCATGGATCATCTGACGCAATGTGTCGTCGTTGATAACCATTTCGTAGAGTCCAAGGCGTCCCTGATAACCGATATTTTGGCACTGCATACAGCCGACGGGTTTGTGGAAAGTCGCGCCCGCTTTCACGCCCAGTTCCGCGCATTCCGATGGTGTTGGGGTGTAAGGCGTTTTGCAATGATCGCAGAGGCGACGGACTAGCCGTTGCGCGACGAGCGCCGTCACGGTGGAGGAAAGCAGGAACGGCTCGACGCCCATATCGCGCAGACGCGCAATCGCGGCGACGGCTGAATTTGTATGAACCGTGGACAGGACCAGATGTCCCGTTAGGGCAGCTTGCACGGCGATTTCCGCCGTTTCGGGGTCGCGGATTTCGCCGACCATCACGACGTCCGGGTCCTGCCGCAAAATCGCGCGCAGGCCTGCCGCAAAGCTCATCCCGACCTTATCATTCACCTGCGTTTGACCAATCCCGTCCAGCGCATATTCAACCGGGTCCTCGACTGTCAGCACGTTTCGTGTGCCGTCATTCAAAGTGGAGAGCGCGCCGTAAAGCGTCGTCGTCTTACCGGAACCCGTTGGCCCCGTGACGAGGATAATCCCATTGGGTCGCGCCAGCATGGATTGGAAATCCGTCAACATGGCGGCGTCCATACCGAGTTCCGAGAGGCCAATCCCCTGACTGTCTTTTTCGAGTATCCGCATGACCAGACGCTCGCCGTGGCGCGCGGGCAGGGTGGAGACGCGGACATCAATCTGCCGTTCGCCGAGATTGAGCGAGAAGCGCCCGTCTTGCGGGATACGTTTATTGGCGATGTCCAGCCGCGCCATGACTTTGACTCGCGACACCAGAACGGGTGCAAGGCGGGCGGGAAGGGAGAGTTTCTCAGTCAGCGTTCCGTCAATCCGGAACCGCACGGAGAGCCGTTCCTCATAAGGTTCAACGTGAATGTCTGAGGCGCGGGAGCGAATAGCTTCCTGCAAAATCCCATTAATGAGACGGATAACGGGCGCATCATCGGCATCATCCAGCAGATCCGATGTTTTCGGCAGGCCAGAGGCGAGTTGCGAAAGATCCTGAGGATCGCCAATCGCGGCATCAGCGGAAGATGTCAGGTCGGATTGTGAATAGGTTTTAGCGACCAAATTCGAAAACGCATCCGCGCTCATCTGTTCTGGCCGGATGGGCGCTCCGAAGGCCCGCCGCGCCTCCAGCAGTGCTTCCCGAGCTGCGCCAGGACGGTGCGCGAGGACTGGAATACCGCTCGCACCTTCTGCCACAACAATCCCGTGCATCCGCGCAAAAGCATAAGAAAGCGGCGGGCTGGCAGGCGGTAGGTCGGGGGCAATTTCAGTATCCATATCCTTCAACCTAGACTCATCTTTCGCAGCTGGGAAGCGAGAGTCTCCTAGAATTGTATTCTGCTTCCGGGGCCTGGTTATTTATCGAAAAACAATATTTATTGTTGTTTTTCGATAAAATTTGACCTAGTGGAGGATAAAATAAACAGGGTTTCCTGTGTTTGGGTTCAGTTTTCGGGGGAAGCTCATGCTTTCAATTAACAATATTTCCAAGAGTTTCGGTGCGGTTCATGCCTTGGATGGTGTGTCACTGGATTTAGAGCCAGGCTTGTTTGGGCTTCTTGGTCCAAACGGTGCGGGGAAATCGACCCTCATGCGGACACTTGCAACGCTGCAGAACCCCGATAGCGGGACGATTACGTTGGACGGGCAGGATATTGTCGCCAATCCGAATGCAATGCGAAGCGTCCTCGGTTACCTACCACAGGATTTTGGAGTCTATCCAAAAATGAGCGCGAAGGCGCTGCTCGACCATATCGCCGTATTGAAAGGCGTGACGGATAAATCGGCGCGGGATAAACAAATCCGAACGTTGTTGGAGCACGTGAATTTACTCACCCATGCGTCTGCCAATGTCGCGACCTATTCCGGCGGAATGCGTCAGCGTTTCGGTGTGGCGCAAGCTCTGCTCGGCGCCCCGAAAGTCCTGATTGTGGATGAGCCGACGGCGGGCCTTGACCCTGCGGAGCGCCAACGTTTCTTGGATCTGCTGTCTGAACAAGCAGAGACGAAGATCATCATTCTCTCAACGCACATCATTGAGGATGTGCGTGATCTCTGCACGGATATGGCCGTGATGGGGAACGGCAAGATTGTGGCTCGCGGCGCACCCGAGGCGCTGATCGCTAAAATTGATGGACAGGTCTGGCGCAAAAAAGTTGCAAAAGAAGAATCCGTGGAAATTAAATCCCATGCCAATTTCCTTTCCTCTCGTCATTTGGCGGGCGGTGTTATCGTGTCGGTGCTGTCAAAACATTCACCGGGGGAAGGTTGGGAACAGGCGGATGTCATTCTTGAGGATGCCTATCACGCCCATCTCAACGGTCTTGTCGCCGAGGAAGTGGAGACGTTTGGTGCTTAAGCGACTTATAGATTTTGAAACACGGTATCATGCCAAGCAGGTCGGCTTCTGGGTCGTCATTGCGGTGATGCTCGTTTACGGGCTTTTGGTTGCACTACTTCCAGATATTGTCGGCAATGGTCTGTCCGGTTCCCGCCTCAAAGCCAATGGCGCGCAAATGATTGCGGGTGGTTTATCCGGCGCCTACCTGCCCATTATTTTCTTCGGCGGCATTTTCACCGTCACAGGTATTTTGCGGGATAAGACCTCCAATATGCTGGAGATTGTCCACGCCACACCTGTCTCCACGCGGGATATGACATTGTCGCGCATGGTTGGTATTTTCGGCGTCCTCTGTATCGCGTTTTTTGTCTTTTTGGTCGCGCAATTTCTCGGTCAGTTAAGTCCAACATTGGATAAGGAAACGCTTGGACCCGTAAATCCGCTTTATTATTTGCAACCCTTTATTCTGCTCACAGTCGTCAACGCGTTGTTCGTCACGGCCTTTTTCACTCTCATCGCCGGACTGACGCAAAACCGTATGCTGGTTCTGGTCTCCGCGATCGGGCTGTTCTTCTTCTCACTGATGGTGGGGGTTGTTACGGAGCTGGATATTCCGAAATGGGTGCAGGCTGTGGCCGACCCGTTTGGCTCATTGGCTTATGGTTTCGATACGGAGTTCATGAATCCGCAACAGCGTAACACGGAGCTGCTGCCACTGACGGGCTATGTCGGTTTAAACCGTCTGGTCTGGACGCTCATATCGCTCGGGATATTGGCGCTTGTTTTTGGAAAGTTCAAACGCGGCCTTATCACAGGGAGGACCCGTCGGGCAAAAGTCGAAATGAAGGGAACTGGTCTGTCCTATTCCGGTGTCGCGCAGACATCCGGCTTTATGTCAGATCTTGCAGCCGTTTGGACGCGTTTCAAATTTGAATATTTGACGACTGTGCGGTCCGTACCTTTTATCATACTTGCGAGTCTGGCTGTCGCACTTTTTGCTTTGATTATCATCATTACGGTTTTCTTCTCACCGCAGAAATTGATTCCGACATCGCTGATTATTTCTAGATTGGGATTTACGTTTTTCGCCATTCCAATTATTTTAATTATTGCTTTCTTTGCCGGAGAGATTTCCTTTCGGGACCGGGGCGCAAAGTTTCATGAATTACTGGATTCGACAAGCGTCAATAATTGGCCGCTTTTGGCGGGTAAATGGCTAGCCCTGTTTGCCGTGGTCTTCTCTCTTTGTTTTTTTGGTATGTTGGTCAGCATGTCAATCCAACTCATGACAGATAGTCCGCCCGTCGATTTCGGTCTCTATCTGGGCTTCACATTCCTGAACGTATTCCCGAACTACCTTTTCATGGCGGCGTTGGCGATGATGGTGCAGATGTTCGTTCCGAATAGAATAATCGGTATGTTGGCCGCGGGTGGCGCTTTGGCAGCCTTGCTGTTTATCGGACGCTTACCGTTCTACCATCCCCTCATGGGATTTGGCGGGACGTCGCCCGGGCCTGTTTCAGAGATTTCGCCTTATAATAATTGGATCTATTTCCGCTGGTTCAATTTCTACTGGGGCATGTTTGTTCTCGCCTTTACCGTGTTGGGCGTCTGGATGTGGCACCGTGGATTGCAGGTAAGCTTTCTCACCCGCTTGCGCTATGTTGGACGCCGTGTCACGCCTGTATCGGGTGGTGTTATGGCCTTGGCGCTGGCCGGGTTTATCGGCTCGGGCATCTATATCTTTCAGGCTTATGACAAGGTTGACTGGAATAACCGCAATGACCGCGAAGCCCGTCAAGTTAGGGGTGAGGCCCTTTTCAAGCGGGAAATGGACCTGCCGCGCCCCCATACGCGGGCGGTAAAAGTTGACGCCCAGATTTATCCGTCCATTCAGGAAGCCCTCATTTCCGGCACGATGGAGCTGCAAAACGCCAGCGGTGAACCGATCACGGAACTCTATGTGCAGCCCTCCACCGGTCATGAGGAGGATATGCGCGTCCTGGCAGTTACCGGTGCGACGGAAGTGACCTCCGGCGAAAATGACGACGGTGACAGCCTTAAAGACATTCGTGACTTTGACGTCCGGCTATTCCGGTTTGATCCGCCCCTGGCCGACGGCGCGACTGCCACGCTGGATTTCGAAGTCTTTCTTCACGGGCCGCGTTTGGCGGATCGTAGTTCGGTCTCGAAAAACGGAACCTTCATGAATAATTACGCGACCTTCGGGGGCAGCCCGCGCGTGATCCCTGTTTTCGGACCGCCCGACCTCGCCATTCAGAGCAAGAAACGACGTCGTAAGCTCGGTCTGGAAGAGCTTCCAAAGCTACCCGAGCCCACTGCCGAGGGCATGGATTTGAATATATTCGGGGCTTTGACGGGTCCTGCCGACATGATTGATTTTGAGGGTCGGATCTGTACCGAAGCCCCGCAAACGCCAATTGCGCCCGGCAACCTGATTGCGGAAGAGACGGTGGAGGGTCGGACGTGCCGGACCTATAAGACAACACAACCCATCAGTAATTTCTTCTCCATGCTCTCCGGTGATTACGCGGTGACAGAGGATAGTTGGACCGCCCCGGACGGGAAAGTTATTCCCATCCGTGTCTACCACGCGGCCCATCACGATTATTCCGTCGATGATATGATCCGCGCCACGCAGTTCTCACTCGGTCATTACACCGAACATTTCTCGCCTTATCAGTATGATTATGTGCGGATTATGGAGGTCCCGTTTATCGGATTCGCGCAGGCCTTTGCTGGGACGATTCCCTTCTCCGAGTCGGGCTTCATCAT
Organism: Litorimonas sp. WD9-15; assembly: GCF_050271975.1. Taxonomy (NCBI): domain Bacteria; kingdom Pseudomonadati; phylum Pseudomonadota; class Alphaproteobacteria; order Maricaulales; family Robiginitomaculaceae; genus Litorimonas; species Litorimonas sp. WD9-15. Next base: position 419,252 of record NZ_CP189850.1, on the reverse strand, counting down.
GGATGCGGGCGATCCGGATGATGTAAAGACACTGGATAATGCCTCCGCAATCACAATGCACGAAATGGGACATCAGTGGTTCGCCCATCAAATTGTCCCGGGTTATAGTCGTGGGTTTAATGTGCTCTCCGAAGGGCTGACATCCTATATAACGTTGGACGCCTATGAAGCCATGTATGGGTTCGACAAGGCATTGTTCCTGTTGGAAAACGGCACGATTGCGCAATATATGGCGCTGTCCATGTTTGACAGTCAGGCGGAAGTTCCTCTGGCTGTGGCGCGGGACCAACAATATCTCGTCTATAACAAGGCCGATTGGGTGATGTGGAGCTTGAAACATCATATCGGGCCGCAAAATATGCGGGATGCGATGAAAGGCTTTATCGAGGAATACGGTCTGAAAGGTCCGCCCTATCCGACGACGAAAACGCTAACCAATGTTCTGCGTGAAGCGGCCGGTCCTGAATATGACCAACTCATCACGGACCAATGGGACCGGATGGTACAGTGGAAATTCGGTTATGGCGATGACGGTCCGACAGTCTCAGAAAATGCTGACGGCACGTGGCGCGTAACAATCCCCGTCAACACCCAGAAGGATATCCAGACCGAAGAGATGGAAAAGTTTGAGAGCTGGGCCGATATGGACGGTGAAGTTTTGAACGAGCCTCTCGAAATCGGGATCTACACGGATGAGCCGAAAAAGCTCTGGAGTGCCTGGACGCAACTCGAACGGGTTTGGGTGACACAGGAAGATCAAGTCTTCAGCTTTGATGTTGTGGAAAAGCCAACGCATATCGCGCTCGACCCGCGCCGGATCATGTTGGAATTCCAGAACACGAATAACGTGCAGACTGTGGGCGAGGCGTCGGCTTATCGCCGCTAGGGTCGCTTGCACCTGCATCACGTGACTGTTATGGCGCGCGGAAACTTATAACCCGCAGGACGCGCGCCATGAAAATGAACGGCAATGAGATTAAGCCCGGCAATATTATCAAGCACCAAGATACGCTCTGGGTCGCGGTAAAATGTAATGCTGTAAAGCCTGGAAAGGGCGGTGCGTTCAATCAGGTCGAATTGAAAAACCTTCTCGACGGGCGAAAGCTGAATGAGCGTTTTCGCGCGGCGGAAACAGTCGAACGTGTGCGCCTCGATCAGAAGCCCCATACGTTCCTTTATCGCGACGGCGACATGCTCGTCTTTATGAACACAGAGAATTATGAGCAGATCAATCTGGCCGAGGAATTTGTCGGCGAGCAGGCGCAATTCCTGACGGACGGCATGGAGGTCGATCTCGAATTTTACGAAGAGCGGGCGATCACGGTTGCCATTCCGGAACAGGTCGTTCTCGAGGTCGCCGAGACGGAGCCTGTCGTCAAAGGTCAGACGGCGGCGAATTCCTACAAACCCGCGACCATGTCGAACGGCACGCGCACAACCGTGCCGCCCTTTGTTGGCGTGGGCGAGCGTTTAATTATCAACACGACCGACGGGTCATATGTGAAGCGTGCCGATTGATGCGGATAGACTTGGGAAGAGGTTTCTCTTTAAATTTGATTAGTGCCGCAATGCTCATCTTTGCGGCTGTGGTTTTATTGATTACGAAAATTTTCTCTTCTAACAATTACTTAGTCGCTATTATCATCGCCCCCTTATTACTTATTGTTTGCTTTGTTTTGTATAAGCTTTTGCAGAACAAAACTTCATCGAAAGAAAAATCATGAGCGGAATGTCTGCCATAATGACCGTGATGCAAAACGCAGCCCGAAAAGCGTCGCGCAAATTGCTGCGGGACTTCAACGAGGTTGAGCATTTACAGGTGTCCCGCAAGGGCCCTGCCGATTTTGTCTCGCGCGCGGATAAGCAATGCGAGGAAACCCTCGTCGAGATGTTGTCCGAGGCCCGCCCGGGTTACGGTTTCCTGCTCGAAGAGGGCGGCGAAATTATCGGGTCTGACAAGACCCATCGCTTCATCATCGATCCGCTGGACGGCACCACGAATTACCTTCACGGCATTCCGCACTTCGCCATCTCTATTGCGCTGGAACGCGAGATTGACGGCAACCCGCGCGAGATTGTGGCGGCCATGGTTTATAATCCGATCACGGATGCCATGTTCATGGCGGAAAAAGGCAAAGGTGCTTTCGTCAATGACGGCACGCGCGGCGGGGCAGACCGTCGTCTGCGTCCCGGCAAACGCGATATTTTCCAAGATTCGATTTTCGCCACAGGCATTCCGTTTCTGGGCCGTCCGGGCCACGCACGGTTCCTCAAAGAACTTCATAAAGTCATGGGCAGTTCCGCCGGTGTCCGCCGAATGGGCGCGGCCAGTCTCGATCTCGTCTGGACGGCTGCCGGCCGTTACGATGGCTATTGGGAACGTGATCTCGCGCCTTGGGATGTCGCGGCAGGTATCCTCATTTGCCAAGAGGCAGGGTGCGTCGTCGAAAGCCTCTCCGGCGGCGACCCGACCTATGACGGTGATCCCTTGGTCACGAATGCGGCTCTATTGCCTATGCTAAAAGACCGTCTGGTCGTTCAGTAGAGTTTGAAATAAGCGAAAGCTGCGACCGCCCATCTCGGGGTCGGCAATAGTCTGATAAATGGGACTGTCCGCGTGGGGCCTCCGCGATGGAGTACCAAGGGTAGGTCTTTCATCTATGTTTTACGCGGGAGGCCAAGCGCGTGAGACAAGATTAGAGGTCGGCGATACCGTTACATCTTCCAAATCTCAGGCTCCATCGGTCTTTAAGCGACAGAGCCCTTGCGCTCTCGCATCAGGCTCACGCCAAATACAAGGCCACGCGGCAGCGGTTTTTGAAGAAACGGCCGGTCAGATAATCCCCGGAGTCTGCCCACTTGGAACAGCCGGTCGGCTCTCGTTTCTAAAAGTCCGGCACAACTCTCGTTCTCACACAAAAGCGCTCAACCCCACCGTCCTTCAGTACCAGCAAGCGAGGCCTCGCCTGTCCCGTGTCTGAAAGAACGAATGTAATATGGCATAGCTTTTATAAGTGGGGATCATTCTCTTCATAAACGGGGATTGGCGGCCGTACTCAGCCTCACAAAACCCAAAGTCATCCCGCACGCAGCGAAGTGGAGATGCGGGACCTATCGCCTATAAACCCAAGCTAAAGCTCTGTAATCGTTAGGCCCCGCATCTGCGCCCTTTGGGCTGGTGCGGGGTGACAATGAAAGTGGCTTTGGATGGAATTATTTTTTCAAAACCAAGGATTAATCTTGGCTTAAGCTTGGATTGATCGAAGATAGCGTCTCCCGCCGAACTGGCGACACATCGACCCCAGAATCAATGCCGGATGAGAGGAAGGAAAGATGTGCTCAATTTCCTCATCCCCTCCCCACAAAAAACCGATAAACTCCAAAGGCCAATCCCGCGCCGATCATCTGCATGACAATAAATAACGGTGCATCAACCGGACGGATGCCCGCGAAACTATCGGTCAGGCTTCGCGCGACGGTCACGGCGGGATTTGCGAAACTCGTCGAGGCGGTGAACCAATAGGCCGCTGTGATATAGAGGGCGACCGTCATGGGCACGGCTTTGGGCTTGAACCGCACCGCGAACAGAATGCAGAGCATCAATCCGAAGGTCGCAATAAGTTCCGAAAGCCCCTGCGACGCACCCGCCCTGATCTTCGGTCCGATCTGGAAAATGGGCGCATCGAACATGGCATGGGCGGCATAGACCCCCATGATCCCGCCGACCGTCTGCGCGGCAACATAACCCAGCGCTTCACGCGTCGAAATGGCTTTGTCGAGCCAGAAGCCGAATGTCACAGCCGGATTGAAATGCGCGCCGCCAATGGGTCCGAAAATCGTAATTAGGACGTAGAGAATTGCCCCCGTTGCAATCGTATTCCCCAACAGGGCAATCGCGATATTTCCACCTGACAGTGTCTCCGCCATGATGCCGGACCCCACAACTGTGGCGAGGAGGAAGGCCGTGCCGAGGGCCTCGGACATCCATCTTTGTAATGTTGAAAATTTAGTCACAGCAAACGACCTCATCCAGAACGGGACCGCAAATTTCAGGGTTTCCGCCGCAGCAATCCTCCATCAAAAATTCCAGCAAACCCCGCATACCGTCCAGATTGGCGCGGTAGCGCACAGATCGCCCCTCCCGCGTGGACGCGATGAGCCCCGCCGATTGCAGGATGGAGAGCTGGGTCGAGGTCGAGTTTTGCTTCGCATCCAACCGCGTCGCAACTTCACCGGACATCAACCCTGCGTCCCCCGCTCTTATGAGCAGACGGAAAGCCTGCAACCGACCCGTGTTTGAGAGGGCGGAGAAAGCCGCCAGTGCGTTATTCATATCCATATATCCTGAATAATGGATATATAATAGACTGCAAGTCTGAATGTGAGACTGTGCTTGTCATATTTGACGGGTCGCGCCATGTCGGGCGCATGAACGATATGACTCCCATTCTGATCGGTGCCGGACAAGCGGTGGAGCCTGTGCCTGCGGATTTATCGAAGGCTGCGTCGCACGCGGATATGGCGGGGCGGGCGGCGAAATCGGCACTGGCCGATGCGGGCATCGCTGCTGCGCATATTGATGTTGTCGCCTGCGTCAGAACTTTTTCCGATAGCAGTCCCGCCTATGCTTGCCCCTTTGGCGGACCGGATAAATTTCCATTGGCCGTGGCGTCGCGCATCGGGGCTGCGCCGAAGCTGGCGATTTATGACGTCTTGGGCGGACAATCTCCACAAGCCCTTGTCGGAGAATTTGCGCAGGAGTTAATAGCGGGCCGCGCAGATGTGGTCGTCATTGCAGGCGGTGAAGCTCTCGCCAATATGCGGGCCGCACAGCGCAGCGGTGCAGACCTTGATTGGTCAGAGGAACATGAGGGCGAGTGGAAAGATCGAGGCCTCTTCAGCGGTTCGATGATCGTGTCGCAAACCGAACTCGCCCACGGGTTGATGGATGCGATGAGCTATTACGGATTTATTGAGACCGCCCGCCGGATCAAAGCGGGCCGCACGGTGGCCGAACATCGTAAACATATGGCGGAGTTAATTGCGCCCTTCTCAGCCGTTGCCGCGCACAATCCCTATTCCATGTTTGATGAAACCTATTCGGCTGAGGCCATCGCGAAAGAGACGCCTGACAACCGCGCACTTATCTCGCCCTTTCTCAAATCCATGGTCGCCAAGGATGGCGTCAATCAGGGTGCGGCTATCGTGATGACGACGGTGGGCCGTGCGCGGGAATTGGGCGTGCCGGAAACACAATGGGTCTATTTGCGCGGTCACGCTGAGGGTCAGGAAAAGCTGATGCTGGACCGCACAGAATTGGGCCGCTCTGTTGCCATGGACGTCATCATTGAGGCCGCGCTCTCCGCCGCGAATGTCGCGCCCCAGCAGATTGAACATGCCGATATCTATTCCTGCTTCCCCTGCGTCGTGGATCAGGCCGCGACAGCGCTGGACCGTAAGGGCAAATCGATGACGCTGACGGGTGGATTGCCCTTCTTCGGCGGTCCTGGAAATAATTATACTTTGCACGGTATTTGCGAGGTCGTCGAGGCCTGTCGGAAAGCACCGGGCGGTCTCGGCCTCGCCCATGGCAATGGCGGCTGGATGAGTAAACAGGCCGTTGGGATTTATTCAACGGAGGCGGCAGAGGGCGATGTGTTCGCCGATCGGGATTTAATTGCGACGAGAATTGAGGGGCAGTCTTCTCCGGGACAGGTGGAGCAGGTTTCAGGCGATGCGGTCATTGAAACCTATATCGTAAATCACAAGCGCGGCGTGCCGGTTAGTGCGGTCGTGATCGGGCAGGCTAAAACGGGTGAACGATTTTATGCGAGGCTGCAGGATATGACCACAGACCAATTATCAGCGATGGCCGACGGTCAATATGACCGTGCAGATATTCGTGTCGAAACGGGGATGCCCGCGAATAAGGCGTGGTTGATTTAATACTACACTCTGTCATTGCCCGACTTGATAGGGCAATCCATTTGCATTGACGTTGACATATAATATGGGTTGAGCTTTTCACGAGATTGAATGCGAGTGGATCCTCCGGTCAAGCCGGAGGATGACAATGACGGGAAGCAATCAATCTGTCTCCAACACTTCCAGCGTCAGATTGTTATTCGTAAACACACAAATCCGGTCGGCAATGCCCATGGCTTTGCGGGCGAGTGTTTCCGCATCTTCTTCATATTCATCCATGGCGAGAGCAGCGGAGAGGGCGTAATTTCCCCCCGACCCAATGGCCGTAATGCCGCTATCGGGTTGGACGACATCGCCATTGCCCGTGAGGACGAACGTCTCGGATTTGTCCGCAACGATCATCATGGCCTGCAATTGACGCAAATATTTATCCATGCGCCAATCCTTGGCCAGTTCAACACAGGCGCGGGCGAGTTGCGTGGGATGCAGTTCCAGCTTGGCTTCCAACCGTTCCAACAGGGCGAAGGCATCCGCCGTCGCGCCTGCAAATCCGGTCAGGACCGTCCCGCCGGCAAGGGTTCGCACCTTGCGCGCGCTCGCCTTCATCACCGTATTTCCGGCGCTGACCTGCCCGTCACCCACAACAACAACTTTGCCGTTTTTGCGCACGGTCAGGATCGTCGTCCCGCGCCACTGACTGGCATCTGCATAATCATGATGGGGGTTATAGGTCATATCAGCATCCCTTGGTGCGGGCATTATAGGCGGCAATTTGCTCGGGTGTCGCGGCGGGTTGCTCCGCTTTCCAAGTCGCGTAATCCATACCGTAAACACGGAGGCGGGCGTCTTCTAAGTCCATATCATGGCCCTGTTCTTCGGCCTCCGCCAGCCACCATTTAGACAGGCAGTTGCGACAGAAATTGGCCAGGATCATCAAATCGATATTCTGAACATCGCGGTTTTCGTCCAGATGTTCCAGCAGGCGCCGAAAGGTTGCGGCGTCGAGTGCGTCTTTTTCCGCCTGGCTCAGATCGGTCATAGCGCGCGCGCCTCACGCTCTAATAAAATGGGCACACCATCGCGGATGGGGTAGGCGAGCTTGGCCTTCTTGCTAATTAATTCATTCGCGTCGGTGTCGTGCGTCAAGGGTCCCCGCGTCTTAGGGCAGACGAGAATGCTGAGCACTTTCGGGTCGATTTTGGCTTGTTTGGGCGTTGCGTCGGTCATTGGGTCGGTTGGTCTCCATCATCGGTAATCTGGCTCGCATAAAGATGCATCAGGCCGATCAACAATCGCCGCCGATCATCCACCGTGGCCGCTTCCAACAGGCTCTGTTTATCCTCCGCCTGAAACGGGGAAATCATGGCGGCTTGATTGACGAGCAGGGGGAGGGGGATTTCTTTTAACGTATCCCAATCGACCTGAACATTAATCGCTTTAGCGAGAGACTTCATGGCAACTGTCAAAGCCGCACGATCCGATCGCCCGGACTCGGACAGGGCTTCTGATGTTTGTTTCGCATTATGCGTATCGGCATCCGCCTCAAACCCGTCAAAATCAATATGGGCCTGACGATATGGAGATGTCGTTTTCAATTCCTCGCCCAAGCGAAACCGTTTCAGGCCTTTCAGCACGACAAGATATCGCCCGTCTTCCGTCTCGGAAAACTGGCTGATACGACCCAATCCGCCGATCTGTTTCAAATTGTCGTTCTCGCTTTGCACCATCCCGATCAAGCGCTCACCCTTCAGGGCGTCGTCGATCATGTTCAGATAGCGTGGTTCGAAAATATTCAGCGGCAGATCACAGCCCGGCAGCAGAACCGTCCCGTTCAGCGGGAACAGGGCGACCGTCTCTGGATTGGTCCGACGGGCGAGGGATTTATAGTGAGCGCTCATAGTCCGAAAGTGGGGAGGGCGGGGCGTCCTGTCAATTGCGACATCAATTCTGATCCCTGTTTTCACAGCGGTAATTTAGCGGTTGACCTTTAACTCTACATATGTAGATTTTATACATGACCCGTACACGACGCCCTTCTCCCTCCACACTAAAAATTCTGACCGGACTCTCCGCCGCGCCTGAGGGACTGCACGGCTATGCCCTGATGAAGGAGACCAGCTTGGCCTCAGGCACGCTCTATCCGATCCTGATGCGCCTGACGGAACGCGGCTGGCTGGAGAAGGCGTGGGATATGTCAGAGGCCGGCCCGCCCCGACGCATCTACACGCTCACCGCAAAAGGCAGGACGAAACTGGAAACGTTACAGTCGGAGACAAGGCTGCAATCAGCTTCAGCCACGGAGAAATTGGCATGAGTGGATATTTGAACAATTTGCTCGGATGGCTGGGGTCATATCTTCCCCAGGATGAACAGGGTTGGATTGAAGATATGCGCATAGAAGCGCAGCATGTTCCGAACGGGCTGGCCCGGGTCGGCTTTTTGTGGGGCGGCGTGCAAGCCGTTTTTGGCGAGATCATACGCCGCCACATCGGGCCGCGCCGTCTGGGGCAAGGGCTCTTATCCCTTGCCCTTCTCCTGCTCTGCACGGGGGGTGTTTTGTTTGCAACGGGGATGGAAGATCCGCGCGTCAGGATGACGTTTTACAGTCTGCTCACCCTCTATGCCATCGCGGGCGGATTATGCTGGTGGGCGCTCGATGTGATGAAGCGCTTCGTTTTGTTCTGTGCTGTTGCATTGATCGGGATTTGGGTTTTTCTGGGATTGGGCGGGGCTGCGTCCCTTGTCCTACCGCTTGGTTTCCTGCGCGCTTTTTCAATTGAACAGGCGGCCATGATGGTCTGTCTTTACATCATTGCCAGCTATCTGACATGGGTCGAGGGCGCGGCTCGTGCCTAGCCGGATCAGGCGAATTTCAGCTGGCGCGGCCATCATATTGGGGTTGGCGCATCTGGTCTACGGCATGGTGGTTTTCAAAGCCCTGACACCGGACCATCTCTGGTTCGCGGGGGCAGGTATTGCGATGATTTGCGTCGGCCTCGCGCATTGGAACAGGCCTGCGAGAGTGCAGGCCGCGCTGATGTGCATCTATCTGGGTGTGCTGGCGCTCATCCTACCACTCCCGCAAATCTTCATCGGATTGGCGATTTTCCTGACACTTCTTGTTTCAGACAGACGCGCGTCCTACGCGTAAAGGATGGAGGACAGTCTGCGTCTTCCGTCGCGAGACACGTCTGATTCCGTGCCTTCGGCCTCGAATATTGTTAGTAGGAAGAGGCGGGCGGCCTCGTCATCATGCATCCGGTTTTTGCCAATGGAATAGATCAGGTGGTCGACGGCCTCTGCATTCCGGCCCGCGCCGACGAGCGCTTTGGCGAGCTCCAACCGCGCGTCGAGGTCATCGGGATTATCTGCGACTTTGGCGGCAAGTTCTGCCGTTGCGTCGTCTTCTTCGGGTGCAGAGCTGCGCAGGTCGAATTGTGCTTTCAAAGCGGAAATTTCCGGATGGTCCAGCACGGATTCCGGGGCCTCATGGATAAGTTGAAAGGCGCCGTCCTCGTTCCCGCTCTCCATGTAAAGACGGGCGAGGCCTGCGCGGGCGGATGGGTTGTTGGGGTCGAGCGAAAGTGCGCCAGCGAAATCCTGCGCCGCACCGCCGGGGTCACCAGCGGCGAGGCTGTCTTTTCCGCGGGCAACGAGTTTTTTGGCATCTTCCACGGGGTCCGTTTCACCGGACAATTTAGCGACAAATTCCTTAACAGCCGTTTCAGGTTGCGCGCCCATGAAGCCGTCCACGGGCTGGCCATTTTTAAAAGCGTAAACGGCAGGAATAGACCGAACGCCGAGTTGGGTGGCCACAGCATTTTGTTCCTGTGTGTTGATTTTGACGAGCTTTACCTTGCCGCCCGCCGCTTTGACTGTGCGCTCGAGGACCGGCATAAGCTGCTTACACGGGCCGCACCATGGCGCCCAGAAGTCCACGATGACGGGGACGTCGGCTGAAGCCTCGATGACATCCGTCATAAAGCTCATATCGGTGCCGTCTTTGACGATGTCGGTCGCGAGTTCAGTCATTGAAAAATCCTCTAATTTTATACGTGTCGTATTTGGGCGGGGGGTAAAATGAATTCAAGGGGAGGCGAAGGGGCTGGCTCGCCAATCCTGTCACATCGCTGTGAGTGTCGGAGCTTATAATTTGGCGTAGAGGGCCAGCCGTTCGACCATCAGATCGAAGAAGCCGTCCGCATCCGCGCCGACCGCCCATTGGCAATCGCGGTCCCAGTCTGTGCCGTGCCAGTAATCGACGGAGGTGCAGCCACGTGTGAGCTCGCTCTCGGCCTCAACGCGAATACCGACTTGGCGGAAGGTGAAGAGATCGGGGCGGAGTAAGTAAGCCGTCGTGCAGGCGTCATGAATGGGAGTCCCATTCGTCCCGAATTTCTGAGCGTCAAATTCCGCGTATCCTCCGCTTAACATTGGGACCAGAATATCTGTCATATAATTATTTAATTCGCCCAGTTTTTTGACATGATCCGGGCGGATGAGGGTTTTATGCGTCACGTCCAGACCAAAGACTGTCTTTGGCACGGAGGTGGCAAATATTTCGGCAGCCGCATGCGGGTCGACATAGGCGTTAAACTCGGCGCTCGGCGTGATGTTGCCTGCCTCTGATCGCGCCCCGCCCATAATGACAATCTCCCTGACACGGGAAATGATGTCCGGTGCGCGGCGAAAGGCGGTCGCGATATTGGTCAGGGGACCCGTTGGCACGATGAGGACATTATCGACCGTGCGGCAAATCCGGATGATGGCATCGACGGCATGCTCCGCTTGCAACGGCAAGGCGGGTTCGAAAATCTCTACCCCGTCCAGACCTTCCGAGCCGTGAACCTCTTCCGCTGTCGCCAGCGGTAATTCCAGTGGCGCGTCACACCCCGCATAGACGGGAATATCTGTGCGTTTGCATAATTCGACAATCATCCGCGCATTGCGCTGGCATTTGTCCAAGACCGTATTTCCCGCCGTCACTGTGATCGCGCGAATGTCGAGGGGCGTATCCGACGGCGCCAGCGCCATCATCAGGCTGATCGCGTCATCCTGTCCGGGGTCGCAATCAAATATCAGGGGTCGTGTTTCCATATGTGGCTTATGGACATGTCGGGGCTTGAGGGAAACCCCGCATTGGATTATGGGGCCTCTTGCGCGAAAGAGAGTGGACCATGGCCGAGCCCCAACCGAATATTGAAAAAGTTTTTGTCAGTGCGGAAGATTTACTGCGCGACAGTTTTGAGTTGGCCTTGCGTATTCATGAGAGCGACTTTCACCCGTCTTTCATTCTTGGCGTTTGGCGCGGCGGCACACCTGTCGGGATTGCCGTACAGGAAGTGTTGGAAACACTCGACTGTCCGACAAATCATTTCGCCATTCGCACGGCGAGTTATGGGGCGCGGACGACGAGTTTTGACGGTGCAGAGGTCCTGCCCGAGGTCAAAGTCTACGGCCTGCAACATGTTGTCGATGTGATCGATTCTGAAGACAGCTTGCTCATCATTGACGATATTTTCGACAGTGGCCGCAGTGTCGATGCGATCATTCGCGAGGTCCAAGCCCGCTGCCGCAAGAACACACCGACAGAAATCAAAGTTGCGACAATCTATTATAAGCCGAAGCGAAACCTCACAGACCGCACGCCGGATTTCTACGTCCGCGAAACGGATGAATGGACCGTCTTTCCGCATGAATTGCGCGGCTGTTCCGAAGACGAGCTGCGCAAACGCGGGACAATGCCGGCGCGTTATTTCGAGATGAACCCGAAATTTTAATCTGCGACGTTAGGTTCCGTCACCGTCAAACTATCTGAATTAATCGACGTGATGAGTTGTGGCGGTGTGGCCTGATGCGGCCAGCGGATTTCCAGACGGTCAATCGTATCATCGCCAAGCCCGAAAATCAGTGTGCTGTCATCCTGTGAATGGGCACTGTTCCCACCCGTAATTTGCTGCGTCAATCGCTTACCACCCGTCGTATAGAGGTCCGCCCGCAGGCCGATCGCGTTCGCATTGCTGCGCGTTGCAATGACATCTAGCGAGAAGGATTTTGCCGTTGGATTGACGGAGTCATTTCGAAAGAGCTGCAAACCGCCATCCTGATTGATGACGAGGATATCGTGGTCGCCATCGCCGTCATAATCGGCCAGCGCACTGCCGCGGGCATTTGTGGTCGCGATGTCGAGTTGCTTTGTTTTCCAACCCTGAAGGTTTGTAAAAATAGCGGAGTCGCCGCCCAATTGGGTGCTCGTATTTGATCTGGCCGCCGCGGCGAAGAGATCCAGTTCACCATCCCGATCAAAATCTGCAAAATTCGCGCCCCATGACATGACGAATTCCGTTTGAGTGGGCCGCGCAATATTCGCGGAAAATCCCGTCTCATGAGACATATAGAATGTGTTTCCGAACGTATTTGGATCAGACTGATCGATAGGATGTGTCGGCGCGTCTGTGATGTAGATGTCGAAAGCGCCGTCCTGATTTACATCGCCAAAGGCGATACCCATCGCCGCTGGCGTGTCTCTGCCGATATATTCATGGGACAGGTCCAAATGCCCCGCACCGTCATTGATGAGGATCGCGTCCGTTAGCTCTTCTTCGAAACCTGGCATCATGCCGCCCGCATTGCCGACATAAATATCCGGCCACATATCATCATTCAGATGACCCGCCCGCGTGACAAGGGCTCCGCGATTGGTCGCGTCGTCCGCACGAATAACATCCAGCGCCAGACGGAATGTCCCGTCCCCCTGATTACGATAGATGACATCCATATTCGCGCGTTTGCCGATCGCGTCTTCCGCCGCGTCATCCGAAGATGTGCGGTTAATCACCATCTGACCGAGATAGAGGTCAATCCATCCGTCCAGATCGTAATCAAAGAAACTGGCGCTACGACTTTGGCTGCAGCGATGAGGGGATTTGACAGCGGAGGATCTCTCTGCGCGCGTAATAACTTTTTTGAACCGGGCGGAGCATCCATCCACGCCTGCGGCGGTCGCAACATCTGTGAAAAGTCCTGGCCCCGCGTTGTTTCCATTTTCGACGAAACTGTTCTTCAACAGCAGGTTCGGTGGCCCCCCATAAGGATTATCCTCAACCGTTCGCACGTTCCATTTTTCATTCGATGTATAGACGAAAATATCAATATCACCATCGCGATCATAATCCGCCGCGACCGCCCCAGCATATTCGAAATTTTCGAAATCTGGAAGGAGGTCATCCGAAAGGGTAAATGTACCTGTCGCGTTTCCTAAATAGAGATGCGGGCGCAGCGTGTCGTTCTCATCCGCATTGAATCCGTTCGTCGCGAAAATATCGAGATATCCGTCATTATTCACATCTAGCCAAACGACGCCGAGACTGTGCCGTGTCGTCCCACCATAACTTTCCGCGCTGAGGCCCACGCTGGCCGTCACATCGGTGAATTGAATGTCCGACGCATTGGCGGATATGCTTGGGCAGCCGAAGGCCAAAGCCATGGCGCCAGCGATTATTGGTCGATAATATTTAAACATTTGGACGTCCCCATATGCGGGACGATACTGTCATTCTGTCCTGCCCCATCGGCTGGATATTGCGCAGAAACAATCGCGTCAAGATACCAATATGGCCTCAACAGTCTCTCGCTTTGGACTCGCGGTTTGGGTGCCTAACTTTGTAGTTGTAAGTGCGCCAGCCGCGCAGGCAAATGTCAGCGCGTCCGCATCGGATTGTCCTTCGGCGAGTGCCACAGTCAGCGCAGCGGCAAAGGCGTCGCCCGCGCCCGTCGTGTCAATGACCTCGACCTTGGGCGGTTTGCCATGCGCCACTAACGCGCCGTCCCGCCAAAGCTCCGCCCCTTCGCCGCCCAAAGTAATGGCGACGAGTCCTTTATGGCCCGAGAGATTATAGGCGTCCGCTTCGCCTTTATTCACAATAATAAGGTCGGCACGGTCGAGGATGTCTTGAACGTCTGCGCGCACGGGGGAGGCATTAACCGCGACAAAACCTTTATAGCCGTCAATCGCGGCTCGAATTGTGTCCAGCGGAATTTCGAATTGTGTAATAAAATAATCGCTGCAAAGTTTTGGTACATGTTCCGGTGCATAGGCCGAATTAGCGCCGCTCGCGACAGCAATTTGGTTTTCGCCATCCGCCGCCACGCTGATAAAGGCGAGACCTGTATGGGTGTCGACGCGTCGGACCGCATCCAGATAAACGCCCTCGGCTTCCAGATTGACGAGAGCTTGCGCAGCATAATCGTCATTGCCGACGGCGCACATAATTTCCGTTTCTGCGCCCAATCGTTTTGCGGCGACGGCGACATTTGCGCCCTTGCCGCCGGGCAGGGCGGTGTAGGTCCCACCCGTAACTGTCTCTCCGGCGCCGGGCAGTTTTTCCAAGCTCACGATCAGATCCAGATTGACGGAGCCTAAAACAGTTAATCCATAGCTCATGAGAGATCCTCGCTAAAATCGATTATTGTCGCCGGATGGTTGGCGGCTTTTGCAAATCGCAACAGGTCTGCACTCGCAATTCGCGTACTCGCCGTGTTGCGCATCGGGTGGAACCAGACATGCTCATGCTCAAAGAGCGCCTTGTCGAGGATGAGCTGCACCTGTCCGTCCATATCGTTCATCACGGAAAACACGGTGACCGACCCCGGCACAACATCCAACAGGTCTTTCAGCGCCTCAGGCTTGCCGAAAGACAGGCGCTTCGTCCCGATCCGTTTATGCAATTGGTTCAATCGGATCTGCGTGGACCCCAATGCGGAAATCAAAATGAACGCGCCGGATTTGTCTTTCAAAAACAGATTTTTTGAATGTCCTCCCGGCAGGCGTGCTTTCACATCCGCGCCGTCTTCCACCGTGAACACCGCACGATGTTCTTCCGTGCGGTGATGGATGCCTGTTTCGTCGAACAAGGCATAGAGCGCGGCTTCTTTTGGATGCGGTCTCGTCATATCCCGCGCTTACGGGATTGGGGACACCTATTCAAATGGCGGATAGAAAAACGCCTCGCGGATAATCTGTCCGTCCGCGTTCGTTGTATAAAGCCCGACCTCTTTCATCTGCACCCGCTCACCGGAGTTTTTATCCGTGACGTCCATCTCGAAGATGAGGGAGAATGTATCATCCCCATGCAGGAAGGGCCCTTCCGCCGACGTGCTGTGAACCTCATTATTGGCGAACCACCAGTCATGTTTGGCGCGGATTGCGTCGAGTCCACTCGCTTCGCGTCCCATCGGTTCACCTGGCATATCCAGTGCTTCGACGGACACGCAGTCCTGTGCATAAAGCTCGTCCAGCGCTTTGGCTTCTTGCTCCGTCTGGCAATATGCCGTCAGAGCCTTAGCCGTTTTGACCAGTTTTTCATTGAACATCTATCTCTCCTCTTTCGCGTGTTGAGCCCAGAATAGCAGAGTTTGATGGTACGGGCGAGTCTGTTGAAAGGAGGTGTGATTTTGCCTGATAAAAGGCTTGATACCTCAACACATTTGAGTCTATACGGCGCGCCTACCGAGAGGCGGGCTGGCCAAGCCGCACGCCTTCTACGCAAATCTAATGAGCGGGCGTAGCTCAGTGGTAGAGCATCACCTTGCCAAGGTGAGGGTCGAGGGTTCGAATCTCTTCGCCCGCTCCAGATTTTTCATATAATTTTCAAAAATTTTCCATGATCTAAAACGGATCGGATAATTGCAGAGCGTAAAAGATGGTAGCTTAAGTTTACACGATTTAAATTTCATGGATAAATTTAAGGCGATATTTTTTCAAATCCGAAAAATCTGATTGCGTACTCAACTTTGAGGTGGGTGCGTCATTTTACCATTTTGACGACAAATTGAGAGTTTGGAAGTCAGATTCTGAGTTTGGAATATTGTTTCCATGCGAGGAGAGGGCTGCCATGATATTTCGATCCGAGGGTTTACGTGTCTTGAAATTTATCGCTTTTGTGACGGCCTGTTTATTGGCGTGTGTCGGTTTCGCATCGGCCCAATCCGGTATTGGTGATGAAGGTGCCGTTTTTCCGGATCTTGGCGATATTCAAAAACGGTATAATACGCAGGAACTCTCCGCGCTGACAAATGACCTCGCAGGGGATCATATTGACATAGATACGGGCGCTCTCAGTTTTACGGTGACGGATGTTTCCCTGCCCGGAAATGATAGCCTTGCGGTTGAGTTTACGCGGACGCTCTCACGGGATCGCTCCGGTCAAAAATGGGGCGATTGGACTATTGGCGTGCCGTCTATTTCTCGGAATTATGTTGAGGAGAACCGAGCTAACCTTGATCGCTGTACGGGAAACCTCACGCCGGGCTCATTCGAATGGTCAGCTCATACTGACACGGACGCCAATGGTGATGAAGCTTGGACGGGCACGCGTTGGACCGCGCATGACTTGCGCGGGAATATCCAGCATTACGGCCATCTCCATCTGGTCCACGATATGACGAACCAGCCTATCGGCATGTTCGGGCATGGCACGGGCAGCCATGGGTCTGACGCGGTGGACTTTGGCTCGCAGGCCTATCTCTATGACGCGAATAAGCGGCGCGTGAAGACGGTCCAGCGTAATCATCAGGGGACGGTGCTGGACGTTAATTATAATATCTTCGACGCCGCAGGCACGCTCGTGCAGGTCTATAATGCGACGAAAGGCGAGCGCACGGATTACGTGGACGGCCCGAACGGCGCCCTCGCAAGGATCAAGCGAAAGCAGGGCACGGACACGGTAACCTTCATCCACGCCGACCATCTCGGCACCGCACGGTCGGGCACGGGCTGGGGCGGGCAGGAACTCTGGGAGGACTACCACACGCCGTTCGGCGAAAGCCTGCTCCACCCCGACGCGACGGATGACCAAGGCGATTATACGGGACATATCCGCGACCGCAAAACGGGCCTGACCTACATGCAGGCGCGATATCAGGACCCGCTGATTGGGCGGTTCTTGAGCATTGACCCCGTAACGTTCATGGACACAGGTGACCCTAGATATTTTAATCGTTATGCTTACACGGCTAATGACCCAGTCAATTTAATTGACCCGACTGGAGAAGCCTTTGGTGTTGCTAGTAAAGTTATAAAAGTCGCTATAAAAGGCGGTGATGTTGGAGCGGTTTTAGCAGGCGGCATAGCTGATGCTAAAACGCTAACAGGTCGAAATGTTAGTTTAGGACGACGGCTTGCGGCGGGAGCTTCGTTAGCGACTGAGATATTCTCGCCCGTTAGTGCTAGGGATGCCAAGGCAATTACGAACGGTGCGAGTCAACTTTTAAAAGCTGAGAAGATTCAAGGCCCGCCAAAAGTTGACATCGGCCTCACGAATGGTCGCCGCACAGGTGGCACACCGCAAACCCGTCTCAAAGTTACCGAAGCAAGTGGTAATACGAAAGATATTACTAGAGAAAGAGTGAAAGCAAAGTCACCTAACACCCATCCTTCCGCCCCAAGTGGAGCAATGAGCAATACCAAATTCGATAATCCACAACCTGGTTCTGGGGGATTGAAAAGAGATCCCACTCCTGATGAAGTTAGGATGATTGATAATGTTGAACGGTGATATGGATTTGCACTCATTAATAATTAAGTTCCGTGATTTCATTGCGCTGAACTGGGAACGTATTCTTGAACTAGATACTCAAGACGAAAGTGACGCTTTGCTGATTGATTGGCTACAAGTTAATTGGGAAATGCTAGTTGAAAGACAAATACCTAACCCGAAAATTATTTTAGAAATTTACGGAGACGGTGCGGATAATGGGAGAAGCTCTCGCATTCAGTTTGCTGATGCTTTGCCTACTCATCGAGTATTGCTAAAATCTAAAAACAGGTCTCTTGTTTTTGATCACCTAAATAAAAAAAATGTGGAGATTGATGAAGCACCATTAACGCTCGATAGATTTGTTAGTATGCGCCCTGATGGTTGGTACTATGAGGAACCACCTTTTGATAAAGCGCTATCTTTCATTAATGGGAAAGAGGTAGTTTTTAACATCAACGATGTTGAATTTATATTAGGTCATATTGTTGATTAGAAAATGCAAAGAATAGAAAAAGGGTCAGATTAGGTGAGAAACAAGATAAAGCGAAGCGGCCATTGTGGCCCACTTCGACGCTAAAGCTCTGTTTTTACGACTTATTTTGTGGGCCAAAGTGACACCATTTTTCTATCACCTTGGGCCACGAGTGGCCCCATCCCAGAACCCTGTAGAATCCTGTATTTTACTACCTCTTTCCAATCGGGACTCTTAGACCATAATCTGCTATGTTGTCCGCATGGCGCAGGATGATGAGTTTTTTATTGATGGCCGAACGTCGAAGCGTTCAGGGTCGCAAGGCTCGCCCACACCCCGTTCGGCGAAAGCCTCATCCACCCCGACGCGACGGATGACCAAGGCGACTACACAGGCCACATCCGCGACCGCAAAACGGGGCTGACCTATATGCAGGCGAGATATCAGGACCCGCTGATTGGGCGGTTCTTGAGCATAGACCCCGTGACGTTCTTGGATACAGGGAATCCTAATTTCTTTAATCGTTATGCTTACACTTTTAACGACCCAATCAATCTAACTGACCCAAGCGGAATGTGCGCTGAGGATGGTAAGTCAGGATTCTGCCCTCAGGATGAAACCGCTCAAAAGATGTTTGATCAACAAATGAAGGATCCACATAGCAGTCTTCCACAGGCTGAAAAAGATGCTATAGAAAGTGGAACCTATATCGCCGTAAGTAGTAATGAAGATTTTGGTGGTTCCTCGGTTGGCCAAAATGAAACTAGTGACGGTGTTGCAATCCCGAATAGCTATGGATTGTCTTTTGCAAAACAAAAGGGCGTGTTTGAGAATTCTGATGGGACCATATCAGAACAAGATAGTTCGCCGACAGAAGTTTTTGAGCACGAGGTCGGTCATATTGTGGACATCATGTCAGGTGCTCCATTGACCGACCGTACTGTTGATACCATTGGTTATCCAGATAAACCAAATGAAGTTTCCGCCATTAACAGAACGAATATTTATAGAAGAAACACTGGTGGCCCCAATGCTCGTCAAAGAGTTTGTCACTCATGTTCTGTAGGTAATGCTAAGATTTGGAAGAAGTATGGAAGCCCATGAGATACGTTTATTTTATTGTAATTTCAATTTTAGCTCTTTTCACATTGAGTTTAACAGCATGTGCTCAATCGACGTACACCTCATCATGTGAGGAAATAAATGGGAAACCGATTGCCAGTTCGTTGCAAGAAATGATTGACCAAGCAGATTTTATTGGGCTCTTTGAGGTTGAAAGATATAACTCAAAAAGTAGTGAGGCTCCTCAAGCCAACTATCTATACCCACTTTACTCATACAATCTTAGCCTATCTAAAAATATCAAAGGAACCTCTCCTAAAGAGTATAGTATCCCTGTTTTTCTCGAAACCAAAACCGTTCCACCTGAGTATTTCTACATCAAAGATATACATCAAAATCTAGTTAAAAATGACCACCTCATATTAGGATTTTCTTTTATGGTAGAAATGAAATCTGGCGAATGTAGATACTCTACCACATTAGTGGAAGGGTATGAGTATCTTGTGTTTGGTGGAGCGAATAGTCGTTCCGTTTATCAGCCAATTTTAGATCGACGGTTTGACCCTTTGTATAGAAGTGTAACGGCTCTTATTAAAGAAAACGGGCCAAATTAGTGTTGTAACAAGATAAAGCGAAGCGGCCATTGTGGCCCACTTCGACGCTAAAGCTCTGTTTTTACGACTTATTTTGTGGCCCAAAGTGACACCATTTTTGCATCACCTTGGGCCACAGGTGACACCATCCCAGAACCCTTAAATTTACTCCCTCTTTCCATCAAAGACTCTGCGGCCATAATCTGCTATGTTGTCCGCATGGCGCAGGATGATGAGTTTTTTATTGATGGCCGAACGTCGAAGCGTTCAGGGTCGCAAGGCTCGCCAAAAACTCGCACATCTAAGAGCAGCGCCGCCTCTCAACCGATAGTCAAATTAGGTAATCTCTCTTGTGGGAGCATGAGCTTCATGACGCGTCTGGTGAAGGATATGGTGATTACCAAGCGATAAACATAATCCCCACCTTCACCCCCACGCAAACCCAATACTCACGCGCTTTCCAACAATCGCATCCCCACTTATCCGGCCTGTGCTATATCTAAACTCGTTCTTTCGGACATGGGACAGGCAAGAGATCGTTGGCTTTCTGGTATCGAAGGACGGTGTGCTTAGAAGCATCTTGTAACGGGGATGTGGAGGAGCCCAGCCGCGAGCGCCTGACTCTCTGGAACGAGAGCAGTCAAGTAAGGCCGCCGTTGGAAACACACCGCCGCGTGGTTTGTGCCAGAGCCTGTCTGACAATCAGGTGACGGTCGATATTCGCGTAAAACAAAACTAACTTTGGTATCCATCGCGGATATCACCACGCGGGCTGTCCCACCATTAACGGGAAATCTGCTCTCGCCGTTCCCACCGATGGGCGGTCGCACCTTCCCGCATGGTTATTTGAGAACGTCCTATCCCCAAATTTCCCTGTCAGTCTAGTCGATGTGTTTCTCCTTAAACGACTGCGTTTGGCCAAGTTCACAACAAATTGGTCCTACCAATTTAGCTATATTGGTCGAAAACATAGGTTAACGCGTTGCGTGGTTTTTGTTCTGGTGTGTCAAATAACAATAAGTTTAACATTAATGGGGGAGAGCACTCGATGAGTTGCCTAATCACACACCATAAAACCACGTCTCGTTTTCGCGGGCTAATCAAACGCGGCCTAACGGTCTCGACGTCGGCGCTCGCGGTTGGATTGATGGCGCAACCGGCTATGGCGCAAACGTCAGAGGATGAGGATGTCATGGTCGTGACCGGTTCTCGTCAGGTGATTCAGGACGCCATCGCGTTGAAGCGAAACAGTACGCAAATCGTCGATGGTCTATCGGCGGACGAAATTGGTGATCTTCCCGCGCTCTCCATTGGTGAGGCGCTTGAAAATATTACGGGCGTTGCTTCGCATCGTGAAAATGGCGGTGCCACTGAGGTCTCCATTCGCGGTCTTGGTCCGTATCTTTCCTCGACGGTTGTAAATGGTCGTGCGGCGACAAACGGCTCGGGTGACCGGTCCGTGAATTTTTCTCAGTTTCCATCAGAGCTCGTCAATAAGCTTGCCGTGTTCAAAACATAGGATGCGAGTCAAATTGAGGGCGGCGTGGCCGGACAAATTCAGCTCGAAACGCTGAAGCCGCTGGAATATGGCAAGCGCCGTCTCCAATTCGATCTAAAGGGTAATGTGAACCCGGATCAGCTCGATCAGGATGATACGGAAGCCGGTGATTTGGGCTATCGTTTTACGGGCAGCTATGTGGACCAGTTTGAGCTGGGTACAGGCGATATCGGGTTCTCCATCGGTGTGCAGCGCAGTGATATTTCACAGCCGGAAGCCGAGAGCCGTCAGACCGGACCGACGAGTAATTCCCGACCGGCCTGTTTGATCACGAATGGCAATGGGCGATATATTGAACCAACAACGCTTGGAACAGTCACGGGGTTCTCGAATAACCCGGAAACAAGACGCCGCGGCGATGACGATTGTGATGATCTTAACCTAGAAGGGTTTGACCTTGATGATCTGAGTGGCAGTGCCAGTCCAACGCCAGAAGAATTAGAAGCTTTCGGCCGTGGTTCTTTTGTTGAAGGTGTAGATACAGGTCTTATTAACGGTGTCGCGCCGGATGCGGGTGTGCCATTCGTGTTTGCTCCCTCCCAGCGCCATTTCCGTCAGAATGATACACGTGATGAACGGGATGCAGTCTTCGGTGCGATTGAGTGGTCGCCTAATGACCGTTGGAACATTAATTTGGACGCGCAATATTCTGAGCGAACTCAAACTGAGCAGCGCAACGACCTGACATTTAATGGGGGACGTCGGAATGATACATCCCTCAATATTGGACCGGGCGGAACCACAACAACACTGGATTCGCTCGTGGCAACGCCAAGCGGCGCGGTCTTACGGTCCATCACAGATAATTCGATTGAGATTCAGGGCGGTGATTTTGAACGTCGTGAAACTTATACGGGTGCGGGCGCGAACATCGTTTATGATGTGACAAACCGCCTGACTGTGTCGGCTGATTACGGCTATTCCAATACAAACCGGATTGAAAATAATCGGGAATTCAGACTGCAATCCGATATTTCGCCGGTCATCGAATTTGATCGTCGTGGCAATAATGTCCCGTCTTACACGCTCTATGACGAAGTGTTCGATGTGAATGATTATGATAACTATGTGGACCGCCTCCGCATTCGGATCGATAATGACCTTGAACGCGACAACACGATCCACTCCGGACGCTTTGACGTGGCGTATGACCTTGGTGACGGCTTCTTCACAGGGCTGGAAGCCGGTGTGCGTTGGGCGCAGCAGGATTATCTGGATTTCCCTGGAGGAGCAGAATCCAGCAACCCTCTGGACATTACGAATGGACGATTCTCGTTCGAGATTGAAAATGATGGCGAGCTGACGGTTAATAATCGCGAAGTGATTGATGATAATGACGAAGATGAGGATGATCCCCTCTTCGCCCAGTCTCAACTGCTACAGTCCAATATTGTCAACATTATTGGGTCTACACGCGATGCCTGCCGGACAGAATTCCCGGAAGGTAATTCATTCCTGAGCAGTCAACGCAATGGTGACCTCGTCACAAATATCGACGATGACGGTACAATAATCAGCTCAACAAATACTTGGGCGACATTGGACGCGGGCTGTGTGGCTGAAACATCGGTCAATTCCTTAAATGACATCTTGAGTGATATTAACGCCTATCTCACAAACCCTGATGCTGAAGAGGCAAGCTTCTCTTCTGCGCTCAATGCTTTTTCCAGTGATATTCCGGGCCTCAATCGGGAGAACACGCGGACAATTGATGTTCAGGAAACGACGCAGGCTATCTACCTGATGACGACTTATGACGGCTCTATTAATGGGTCTTTGCCGATTTCCGGTAATCTTGGTCTTCGCGTGGTTCAAACAGATGTAGAAGCCACGGGCTTCCGTCGTCAATTAATTGTCAATGATGATGATGGTGAATTGTCCCTGTCTTTCGGGGATTTGGAAACAATCCGGGCCGAAAATGATTATACTCGTTTCCTGCCAAGTGCGACACTGATTGCAGAGGTCGCACCGGATAAAATTGTGCGTCTCGGTGCATTCCGGGCAATGTCGCGGGCGGACCCCGCGGATATGGGCTTCGGTCGTCAGTTCTCGAGCAATACAGGTGATGATGAAAATCCGATCACAACGCTTGAGCAATTAATTGACGAAGTTGATGCCGATGGTAACCCGGAACTCGATCCTCTCATGTCGTGGAACTATGATGCCAGTTTTGAATGGTATCCGAATGAGGATTCAATTCTGGCGGTTGGTGCTTATTATAAAGCCTTCCAGGGTGGGTTTGAAAATGTTCGTCAAAATGAAACATTTGTTATTAATGGTACGGACATCACACGTCCCGTTTCTGTTCAGCAGACAAGCGATGATCAGAGCAGCCTGTTTGGTATAGAGCTGACCGCAACGCATCGCTTCAGCTATTTGCCCGGTATCCTCAGCGGTTTGGGAGCGAAACTGAGCTATAATTATGTGCAATCGGATTTCGAGTTTGAGGACAGCCGTTACGGTGATGCCTTCACACGCAATTTGGATGGGTCTGTGACGCAAACAAATCAAGGGATCATCGCCCCTGCCGGATTGCCGGGACTGTCCGAGAATACATTATCAACTCAGGTCTATTACCAGATTGGTGATTTCGATATGCAGGTAAATTACAAATATCGTGACGAGTATTTTCAACCTTTTATTTCTGATGGAACGCGCCTGCGCTATGTTGGCGACATCGGTGTATGGGAAGCGCGCGCCTCTTATGACGTGACGGATAATTTCCGTCTTTCCGTTGAAGCCATTAACCTCTTTAGCGCACCAAAAGAACAATTCGCTTTTGTTCGCGATGATCTTTATGAGGTCAATGATTACGGTCCACGAGTCTTCTTCGGGCTACGCGGCCGGTTTTAGTCTACCAAATTTCAGAGCGGCTGAAATATGACAGCCGCTCTGCAAATCTATGAAATTTGTAAAATACTACCTATAATTAATTTCTCATAACAAAATTATTGTCCAACGGCTCCAATAATTACAGGAGACCTGCATGACCCCCACACTTTTAAAAGCTACATTGATTACGATTCTTCTCTCTGGGACGGCGAGTTTGGCGCAGGTCCAGACTTATGACGGTAACGGACAGAATAAAGCGTTTCCGGGAACCCTCACGGATGAGGCCAACTATTTCGGATTTGGTCGTTATGACCAGATTAATTATCCGGGCACGGTCGCAAATTACGGGTTTGAGCGTCAGACAAACGGTCAGATTCACGCGAAAAAGCATAATGGCGGGTATAATATTTTGGATAATATCTAGGGCGCTTGGTTCATAAAACAGACTCGGTTTTATGACTTCAGTGAAATCTTTACCTCTATCGGGACCGATACCGGCATTACAGTTTATAACGGTACACGCGGGCGCGACACTTATTCCGGTTTCACGACGGGCGAATATAATTATCTCGGGCGTGCAGATTTTGACTAAATTGATTCCGAGTGTTCATCCGGAGACGACACCGTTGAGGAACAATCTCATGGCAGATGAATGTGACGAAAAATAACGGAGATACTTATTATCTTGAATCCATTGAGGGCGCCTATTTCGTTTTGGAAGGCCAATTCTATCTCGTCGTACACTCGTAACCGGCGGCGGTGCTCTTTGCAAATCGTATTCAGTCCCTAACCGGGTTCTCCACGCATGCTATACGGGTTCTCCGTGCATGCTATAAATGTTGCAACAGGCAGATCACATAGCAATAATGTACCTGATGGAAATGACCCGCTCTTCTGGTGGGACGCGAGCAATAATCAGCCTACTCAAATCTTGATTAACGCCGTTGCGGATATTCAAACCGAACTCGCGCCGAGCCAGGATCTGGACGGTCTCATTTGGGCGCAAGGCGAGTCGGACGCTGTTTCCATATATTATAGCAGTGCAGGTATTACGGAAACAATTCGATCGGAATTTGCGGCTGCTACCGTCAATATCTTCCAATATTTACGAAATGCATTCTGCGCGGATTTACCGATTTATGTTCAGCAATTAAATGATTTCGATATCCCGAACGGCGCGACATTCCCGCAACGTGGCGAACAGGACATTATCATCGCCGACCAGCGGGACACACATCTCGGTGCTGTAACACTTGGGGCAACGCAACGCGATCCCTCACATTTTGATACCGTTGCGCAGAACAATATTGCTGAGCAATTGGCGGATAAAGTTGTTGAGATTGACTCCGCCCCGTAAGGCTTTTCCATATTCCTTAAAAGGTTCTCGCATATAATATGTGGGAGTTTTTTATGTTCTGATTGGACCAAAACCTTATCTTGAGGCTGAGGTCGCCGATTTTAAACGGGCCACATCATAGGCTGGTTTAACGGTCTTCTTCTTTCGCCCAAGCAATTTTTGGACCTGTTTTTCGACAACTAGGTGAAACAAGCTTCCCGCCAAGGCCGTCCCGGCCAAGCAGGCTATTGCCAAGAATAGGGGAGAAAGTTCCGGCACCGTTTTTTCTGCAATTTTATAAAAAACCGGAATAGTGAAAACCTGAATAAGATAAATGCTATAAGACGCATCGCCCAAATGTTCACCCAATCGGAACTTCCACTGCGAAATATTGACGAGGCCTAACACGAGAAGGGCGCTTGGCAGCCCCCAGAGAACGGGTTGCGGCAGATCAGGCTTTATCCAGATACTGGCCAGTAACAAAGCCGTGCCCGCCAGCGTAAGTAATCCGGCATAAGATTTAGCCCAGGTCAACTTTGACAATTTAGCGATAATCATACCAAAGCCGAATTCGAGAATGATCGAATCTTGCCCCGCAAAGACGACCAAACCGGACAGGATGATGAGGGGCAGTATAAATTGCACTGTCTTATTCTTGAATAGCAGACACAGTCCGAAGATCAGATAGAACATCATTTCCCATTCTAATGTCCAGCCAACATAAAGGATTGGCATATCCAGTGTCGTCCAACGCGTCAGAAACAGGAAGGAGGCGAGGACGGCTTCCACCGCCAAGGGCTCACCGCGGAAATCACCTGTTAATAGGATCGCGACGAACCCAACCCCCGTTAGGATCCAGTAAATCGGGACAATCCGGACGGCACGACTGTGCAGAAACGCCACTGGTTTTCGGGGGCGAAGCTCTGCAATGTAAACCATGATAAAGCCGGACAAGACGAAGAAAATATCAATCCCGTTCGCACCCCAACCCCGCAAAAATTCCAAGGCGGGAATAGCAAAGCCTTGTTCTCCCCCAATCTCAATGATGTGGAACAATACAACATTCAGAGCCGCAAAGGCTCGGAGTATCTGTAAATTGCTTAACACGCAGACGCACTCCTGTCTCAGTATGGACAGGGTCGTGCAATTCCCGCACCAAGTGTAAAGAGGGCTCAAAAACGTTCATTCGCGAAAATCGCGACATTATAAAGTGTGTCTAGACTTTATCGACATCGCCAAGATCATCCCTTAGTGCTTTTCAACTATGACCGTTTATGTCGACACCGCGCGCCACCCGTTTAGGGGTTACATTATGTGCCATATGACGGCGGATACACTGTCTGAGCTGCATGATATGGCCGACCGTTTGCAGATGAAACGGGATTGGTTTCAGGAACCGCCAAAGGCTAGTCATCCGCATTATGATATTCCGGAGGCCCGCCGCGCTAAGGCAATTGCGCTCGGCGCGATCGAAGTCGACGACCGGACGGGACTTCATTTTGCCGCGCGGTTGGGTTTGGAATGGGCTGAGCTGCAACAAGATGAATGTCGAATATTAAAATATACTCGTACGGTTCAACGGACAGACCGTTATCGTCAGGCTTTTATAGGACGAATAGAATGAGCAAGCCACTTGAGGGTATCCGCGTTATTGAACTCGCCGGAATAGGCCCTGGGCCTTATGCAGGGCAACTCCTATCAGATATGGGCGCGGAGGTTATCATGGTGAACCGACCGGGTCCGATGTCCGCTGTGCCCATGATTTCAAACCGGAACAAGACGACCATTACGCTGGACCTCCGAAAGCCGGAAGGCGTGGCGGTCGTGTTGGACCTCGTGAAGACCGCGGATGTCTTGTTTGAAGGCCTGCGCCCCGGTGTGACAGAACGGCTGGGCATTGGGCCAGAGGCGTGCCACCTCGTCAACCCAAAACTCGTCTATGGCCGCATGACGGGATGGGGTCAGACCGGTCCCTGGGCGAAGACCGCAGGGCATGATATTAATTATATTGCGATTACGGGCGCGCTTGGCGCGATGGGGAAAAAGGGGGAACCGCCCGTACCGCCCCTTAACCTCGTCGGGGATTATGGCGGCGGATCGCTCTTTCTCGTCAACGGTATTCTCGCCGCGCTGATACAGGCGGGCCGCACGGGGAAGGGCGATATTGTCGATACGGCGATTATTGACGGGACGAATTCCCTGATGAGCATTCTTCATACGCTGGACGGGATTGGTCAGTGGACGCCTGAGCGGGGCGCAAACCTGTTGGACGGGGCTATGCCCTATTACCGCTGTTACGCAACGCAGGACGGGAAGTTCATGGCGGTGGGTCCGCTAGAGCCCCAATTCTTTGCCGAGATGTTACGCGTGCTCGACATCGACCCGACCGAATATGGCGGGCAGAATGATAAATCGAAATTCGCGGAACAGCATGACTTGCTGGAAAGAACTTTTGCGACCAAAACACGGGATGATTGGGCGGCTTTGTTCGACGGCACGGATGCCTGCGTCGCGCCCGTCCTGACCTATGCGGAAGCCGCTGAGCATCCGCAGAATATTGCGCGGGGTGGGCTGAAAAAACACGGGCCGTTCACCCATCCGCGTACGGCACCCGTTTTTCAAGGCACGATGGAAGATCCGGAATTTTCGATATCCGGGCCCAATGCGAATGCGACGGAATTATTTAATGAACTCGGCTATGACACGGTGAAAATCGAAGCGCTTAAAGCTGCAGGAATCACACCCTAGAGCAGACTGTTTTTGATCATTGGCTGGAGCGTCTGTTGCAGTTCAATCGAATCTTGAACGGGCGTTTGAAAGCTCGGCTCATCCACGCCAATAATCGCCCAATATCCTGTTTCGAAATTGACTCAGGGCGTGAAGCCCCAACCCCCCGGGTGAGGATGTGATGGACGCGTCAGAACAACGTTCGGAAAAAGGGGTGTCGTCACATTCGATGAAAAACCCGAATCCATAATGTCATTCCAATTCCAGATTATCCAAAGCGCTGAACCGGCTAAGAAAGGTGACGCCATATGTGCGGTCCTGACGCCATGCCGTCACATCTTTCACCATCAAGGCCGCAAGCGTCAGGTGATCCGGACCATAGGCGAAGGCGTCGGCGGGCGGTGTGTCCGGTCCCTCAACAATTATCGAACTCGCGCAGTCCCGCAGGGAGACATCGCCTTGTCCATGACAGCCGCGACCGCTCGGTCGAGCATTGAACCCCGAGGTAAAACTTCCAAGCTGTTCGAGCGTGACGGATGACCGGATGTCATCGACAGCATAGGGCCAATCCACGATTGTTTCGGACAATCGGCTCTGCTCCGACAGTGTTCCTGCCTCGATCAATGTTCAGAGTCCCATACCGCTCACCAGTTTAGAGGCCGAGGCGACATTTGTAGATTGCTCGAGATCGAAATCGCCCTTCCGGTAGTGATAGAGAACACCGGAACTGTTCCCGATCAGGACTGCACCCTCGGCGATGGGAGAGCGTTCAACCTCTGCACCAATGGCGGAAAATCATATGACGCGGGTGGCGGGGAGGATGTTGGCGGAGGTACAGAGCGTGCTCCGTTGCCGCCGCAGGATGAAAAGAACAAGGCGCTCGAGAATAGCGCAGAATATGAGAAAAGTTTCATAGCGTGGTCTTTCCTTCCAAAAGGACACACGTTTCATCCACGAAAGTCCTTCGCAAAAATCAGAGTTTTCTTTCATCCGTATTCAGGGCATCGGATAGCCGCATTTTCGCGCTGCCGGGTTTGAGGGGTTTTTGCTGGCTCGCATGTGGTGCCCATCCTGTCATCCAGAGGATTTCGAAAGTCGCGAGGAGCTTCCCGTCCTCACGCGAGAAATGCTCTGCATATTTTTCCCGCAAGGTTGTAAACCAGCCCCGCGAGAGTGGACGCTTATCCCGCGCGCTGAGTGCATTTGTAAGACCCAGATCCCGCAGATCAGAGACCAGACTTTCCAGCTTTCCATAAGTCACGGTCATCCGGTCCGTATCAACGACCGGCAGTGCTAGTCCC
This sequence comes from Litorimonas sp. WD9-15, assembly GCF_050271975.1. Lineage (NCBI taxonomy): Bacteria > Pseudomonadati > Pseudomonadota > Alphaproteobacteria > Maricaulales > Robiginitomaculaceae > Litorimonas > Litorimonas sp. WD9-15. The sequence continues at coordinate 389,909 of NZ_CP189850.1, read as the reverse complement.
GTTCGCCCTAACAACATCGCGGCCTGTGAATAATCGACCATGGGATAGACCCTCGCCGTCGCTCCGCCAATGATCTGTTGATCTGTGGCGTAAAGGCTTTGCCGGAGTTGGGTCAGGGTCTCTCCGCCGAACTGAGCCACAATCAGGAGCCCGTCAGGTTTCAGGTACTGGCGAAATGTCGTCAACGTATTCGGAAGACCCTCATCGCTTTGTAGCTCAAGTAGGGAGAGAATGACGTCATAGTCACTGTCCAAATCGGCGGGTCTCTCTATATGGTCAAATGATATAGGCCGCCGCTCAGGCCGGAGGTGGGATTGAATAATGTCCCGTCCATCAAAGCCGCCAATTAAAACGGCCCGATCAAACTGCCGATTAATATCTTCCAATCGTGAGGCCGCATCCTCTGCCGCGCGTTGGTATAAAAACGACACGCCTTTACGGGCTTGTCGGTGCGTGGCGCGGGTCTTTGCGAAACGCAACGCGATTGGGTCAAATATTTTCGGTGGAGACGTGTTCATATCCTTGCGCTACTGTCGCAAACATGTCGGAAACACAAGATGACAGCCTGCCACAAGTCATGACGCGTGTGCTGAAACATGCGGGCGGGTCTGTCGTGGATACCGTGCTGCCCCCGCAAGAGCTTCTGAGCCTCGCGGGTGATCCGCTGTCCAAACGGTTGTGGGAGAATGTCACCTTCCTCGACGCGCCGTGGTGCGAGGCCTGCGGCTTTCCATTTGAATACCAGATTGCTGACGGTGGATTATGTGGGCGCTGTTCCGTCCGCAAACCCGCCTATGACCATGCGCGTGCGGCGATGGCTTATGATGACGGGTCACGCGCGCTGGTGCTGTCATTTAAACACGGGGGCCGAACGGAAGGGCTGGCCGGATTCGCGGCGCAGATGCGACGGGCGGGGCGGGACATATTGGACGGCGCGGATTATCTCATTCCCGTGCCGCTCCACCCTTCTCGTCTCATTCGGCGAAAATATAATCAGGCGGCGCTGCTGGCGCGGGCGCTGGGTAAAATCACATCGGCAAAGTTTGATCCTGATAGTTTGATGCGCACTAAGCGCACAGAAAGCCAAGGGCAGTTTAATCTGCGGCAACGGGCAGATAATGTGCGCGGCGCGTTTGATATTCGTCCCGGTGCAATGGACAGATTACAGGGCGCGCATGTCATCCTGATTGATGACGTGCTCACGACGGGCGCGACTTTGGAAGCTTGCGCGCGCACCCTGAAAAAAGCGGGCGCCCGACAAGTGGACGGATTATGCTTGGCACGGGTCGCAAAAGCCGCCGCATTGCCTACATAAGGACCTAACAGGAAAGAAAATCTCATGGCCAAAGTCGAAATGTATTCCAAATTCATGTGCCCGTTCTGTATTCGGGCCAAGCATTTGCTGGAGAAAAAGGGCGTCGACGTCATCGATATCCCCGCCACTAAACCGGAAAAGCGGCAGGAAATGAACGCGCGGTCGGGCCGCAACACCTTCCCGCAAATCTTCATTGACGGCAAACATGTCGGCGGCAGTGACGACCTCGCAGCGCTGGAGCGTGCGGGGAAACTCGACGCGATGCTCGGCCTCTAATATGCGGGTTGCCGCGATACAGATGTGCTCCGGGACGGATGTCGTCGCGAATATTGCGGCGGCGTCCGACCTGATCCGTGCGGCTGCCGCTGACGGTGCGCGCTTTATTGCGACACCCGAAATGACGCATCTCCTGCAAAAGGATGCGACGGAATTGCGGCGTGGCGTTAAGCCCATGGCAGAGGATGAGGGTGTGACGGCTTTTGCAGCACTGGCGGTAGAACTCGATATCCATCTGCTCATCGGATCCCTCGCAATCTTGCGAGACGACGGGAAGATCGCGAACCGCTCTCTACTGTTCACGCCGGACGGAAAGCTCTCCGCGCAATATGACAAAATCCATTTATTCGAAGCGGCAATTTCAAAATCCGAGAATTACCGCGAGAGTGACACTTACACGGCTGGGGAACGGTCCGTCATCGCGCCAGTCGGGGATTTAAATCTCGGCCTCTCCATCTGCTATGACGTCCGGTTTCCATCGCTTTATGCGGGCTATGCCAAAGCCGAAGTCGACCTGATTGCAGTACCCGCCGCCTTCACCGTCGCGACGGGGAAAGCCCATTGGGAGACTCTGCTCCGCGCGCGTGCGATTGAAACAGGGGCCTATGTCATCGCCCCCGCACAAGGCGGCCATCATGCGGATGGACGTCGCACATGGGGGCGCAGCCTGATTGTTGATCCATGGGGAGAGGTTCTTGAAAAACTCGATCATGATGACCCCGGATTTATTCTGGCGGACATAGACCGCGCCGCTGTCACAAAAGCCCGCGCCCGTATTCCGGCTTGGCGGGGGGCACCCTCATGATCCGCTACACGCTCATTTGCGACCACGACCATGAATTTGAAGGCTGGTTCTCGTCTTCGTCTGACTATGACGATCAGGCGAAAAGCGGCCTGCTGACCTGCCCGATCTGCGAGAGCGTGAATGTCGAAAAAGCGATCATGGCCCCTGCGATCAAAACCGCGCGAAAGGTCGAGGCACGGTCAGAAAAAGCCAAGATGGCGATGAACACCGTCGCGGCGAAAATCCGAGATGAAATTTCGAAAAATTGCGAAGATGTCGGCGATAAATTCGCAGAAGAGGCCCGCGCTATTCATTACGGCGAAAAAGTTGCGCGCGGCATTTATGGCTCGACTACACCGGAAGAATCCGCGAGCCTGTCCGAGGAGGGGATAGAGGCGCACCCTCTGCCCGATATCCTCGTCCCTGAAAAATCAAAACCGAAGTTGAATTAATGACGCAAGTGAACGCTATTGTTTTAGGGGCAGGCTCATGGGGCACGGCACTGGCGCAACTCCTCGCGTCCAACGGTCATGCTGTGACTCTCTGGATGCGGGATGCGGAACAGGCCGCTGCGATCAACGAGACGCGCCAAAATGCAAAATATCTGCCCGATGCGCCCTTACATGAAAATATTACGGCAACGGCGGAGCTGCCCAATTTTGCAGCCGCCAAACTCTGCCTCTCCGTCATTCCCGCGCAGCATACGCGCGGTCAGTTGGAAGCTTTCGCAACGCATATTCCGGACGGGTTACCCGTCATTCTCTGCTCCAAAGGTATCGAGATTTCGACGTTGGATTTCATGAATGAGGTTCTGGCCGAGACGGTTCCGCAAGCGTCGCGCTTCGTCCTCTCAGGGCCCAGCTTTGCCAAAGACGTTGTCGCAGGTTTGCCGACGGCTGTGACTCTGGCGGGCGATGATTTGGCGGCGGCCAATGCACTCGCGCCGCTCATTCGAGGGCTGACATTCCGCCCCTATACCACCGATGACATGATCGGTGCGGAGATAGGCGGCGCGGTGAAAAACGTTCTCGCAATCGGCTGCGGTATGTTGCTGGGTATGGGGTTGGGGCAGAGCGCCCATGCCGCCCTGATCGCGCGCGGATTTGCGGAGATGAACCGACTGGGCGCGGCTTTGGGTGCAGAAGCCGAGACGCTTTCCGGGTTGTGCGGATTGGGCGATTTGGTCCTGACCTGTTCCTCAACACAATCCCGCAATATGTCCTGCGGGATGAGTTTGGGACAGGGTGAAAGCCTGAAAGATATTCTGGCGGCTCGAAATTCCGTGACAGAAGGTGTTGCGACAGCGCCGGCTCTTGTCAGACTGGCAGAAAAGCACAATGTCGATATGCCAATTTGTGTGGCAGTGAACCGCGTTCTCAGTGGCGACATAACACCGGCAGAGGCGATGACCGCGCTGCTCGCGCGGCCTCTAAAATCTGAAACGGATTAGGCGGCCATCCGCATTGGAACGTCGAAATGTGGTTCCGGATTATGAATATGGTCCATTATATTCTGCTCTGTCGCAAAGGGTCCAAGCGCCATAAAGGCCTCTTCCTGCGCCACGTGTCCGGCGATAGCGGCATAGCTTTTCGCGCGGCTGAAATCGATCGTGCGGTTGAAAAACGCTTTGCGCAGACGCGGGGACAATCTGGACAGCGTCAAAACCTGCCGCACGCTTTTATGGCAGAGATATAGATCCGCCGCGATGGCATCAACGTCCTGATTCTGACGAAACATGCCAATGACGGTATTATAGAGATCGCGATTGGACATGAGGGCCGGAGTCTGATCGGCTGAATCCTTTAACTCTGAGAGCTCAATAAATGGAATATTGACAAGTGAACGCGGTAAAAGCCCCATGAAATCCAGACGACGAATGGCGGCGAGACGCTTCCGGCCATCCACAATTGTAAGCTTGCCATGATTGCGCGTGACGATAATCGGGGAGAGGAGGCCGAAACGGGCGATAGACGCCTGAACAGCTTTGATTTCGGAGAGCTCACGCCCCGCAAGCGGACGCGGGCGCAGAGTTGTGAACATATCCACAGGGGCCGTTTTAAATAGGGACATAGCTGCCTCTTTCATACTTAACATGACGCTAACCTGAAGGATAAACACTTACTGGAACACATCCGTTCCATTAAAAAAATGCCAAAATCCTTAACGTGCGTTAACTTGTTACCTCACTGTTATAATTAGCATTTTGGCCGAAATAAGACATACACAGTTAAATCACATCTGCGAGAACAGGCCGTTATTTGTTAGGGTTTTATTAACCCTGTGAATTTCAGGGTTTGGTACCGACCGTCACGTAATTAATCGATTTATCCCCAGAAAGTGTCCACACCTGCGTGATCGGATTGAGGCTCATGCCGATCTGTTCACGAACGTCTAATCCCGCATCCGTCATCCAACGCGTTAACTCAACGGGCTTCACGAGCTTTGCATATTGATGCGTTCCGCGTGGCAGCCAGCGCAGGACATATTCCGCGCCGACAATCGCAAAAGCAAAAGCCTTGAGTGTGCGGTTAATGGTGGAGCAGAGCATGATCCCGCCCGGCCGCGCCATCGCGCCGCAATCCGCCATGAACTCCGGTGGGTTGGCGACGTGTTCAATGACTTCCATATTCAGCACAACATCATAGGGAGCTTCGCCAGCCTCCACCATTTGTTCAATCGTGCCGTGGCGGTAATCGACCTCGACGCCGACTTGCTCGGCATGGGTCTTTGCCGTCTTGAGATTGCGTTCTAACGCATCGACACCCGTAACAGTGGCACCCAATCGCACCATCGGCTCACAGAGCAGTCCACCGCCGCAGCCAATATCGAGAACCCGAAGACCTTTCAGCGGTTGTTCGGCTTCGGGGTCCAATCCAAAATGTTCGCAGACCGTCTCTTTGATAAATGACAACCGCGCCCCGTTCATAATATGCAGCGGCTTAAACGGCCCCGTCGGATCCCACCAATCCGCCGCCATACGCGAAAAGCTCGCCATCTCCGCCGGATCGACGGAAACGCGCGAGAGACGGTCGGGCTGAACATCGGAATGGGCCATAGGACTAAATCTTTCGGAACGAAATCACGTGTGTTTGCGTTTTATATACGTAGCAACAAATCAACAGGAGAGAAATTATGGAATCCGAACACATCAAAGGTGCAGCCAACAAAGCCGCCGGTAAAGCCAAACAAGCCGCAGGTGATGCAATTGATAATAAAGAGATGCAGGCCAAGGGCAAACTTCAGGAAATGAAGGGCAAAGCCCAAGGTGTCGTTGGCGATGCAAAAGACGCCATTGAAGAAAAATAGGTCTAAACGCCAAACTTCAAGAAATGCCGCGCACCCTCCGGGTGATGCGGCTTTTTTTATGGAGCCGACGGCAAGTGAATGTTGAATTCCGATACAAATGCCTGTTGACCTTCAATACCGCAAACCGTCACTCTTCGCCTTGGGTTTTCACCTAATCCAGTCCGGTAGACTGTATATTGGGGATTGGAGAAATGATTTTTTCCCGGTTCAAGCGTAATCTCATAGCTCGAAATATCTTCTCCCCAAATACCGTCCGGATTTCCGACAACGGTATCTTCATGAGACGAGTATTTGCAGGTCAAGATTACAGGTGAGCTTGACTTATTGTCATAGTCGAATTCGTAGCCGTACCATGTGCAAGGCTCCGCTCTTCCGTCAAACACACATTCACTTTGCCCTGTGATGTAGATGTCTTCAGTCTCAAAACAGACATGCGCATCATCTAGGTAGCCGACGCCCTCTTCAAATTTATACAGACAGACTAATCCGGATTTGACATTGGTAATATCTACCACGGTCCCACTTGGACTTGCGCTGCAGGCGATATTTCCGATGATGACCAGCAAAATCACGACGGCGCAGTTTAGAGTGTAACGCATGATTAAAGTCCAATCCAAAATTTTGGTGCAACGTCATTGTTCACTATCTCAACCATTGCGCATTTCGACACATATGCCTAAGAGGTCGCCGCTTCGATGGAACAAACCTGTTTCCATTGTCAATAAATAACCCAAGGAGCTGGCTTTGGCCCGCATCGTCATGAAATTCGGCGGCACTTCTGTTGCCAATCTGGAACGTATTCGTCACGTCGCGGGATTAGTCGCGGAAGAGGCGAAAGATGGCAATGAAGTTGCTGTCGTTGTCTCCGCCATGAGCGGGGAAACCAACCGCCTTGTCGCGCTGGTCGATGAATTGGATGCTGACTCTGATAAGGGCGCAGCGATTGAGGATGAATATGACTCCATCGTCGCCAGTGGTGAACAAGTCACCTCCGGCCTTCTCGCCATTGCTCTGCGTCGTCGCGGGTTGAAAGCGCGGAGCTGGCTCGGCTGGCAAATCCCGCTGCGCACCGACATGGCCCATTCCAAAGCCCGTATCGCGGAAATCGAATCTTCCGCCATTGGCCCCTCCATGAAGGACGGGAATGTCGCCGTTGTCGCAGGATTCCAGGGCGTGAACGAGACGGGCCGGATTTCCACGCTGGGTCGTGGTGGCTCTGATACGTCGGCCGTTGCCATTGCTGTTGCGCTGAAAGCTGACCGTTGCGATATTTATACCGATGTCGACGGTATCTATACGACGGACCCGCGCATCGCGAAAGATGCCCGCCGCCTGAACCGTATCGCTTTTGAGGAAATGCTGGAACTCGCCTCGCTTGGCGCGAAAGTGCTCCAAACCCGTTCGGTCGAATTGGCCATGAATAATAATCTCCCCATCCGCGTGTTGACCAGCATGGCGGAGGTCGGGGACGAAAACCCCGGAACCCTGGTCTGCCACGAGGATGAAACCATGGAAGAACGAGTCGTCAGCGGCGTCGCCTATTCACGCGACGAAGCCCAAATCACATTGCTTAAATTGAAAGACGCGCCCGGCATGGTCGCCAAGGTCTGTCGCGCGATGTCTGATGCCAATGTCATCGTTGATATGATCGTGCAGGGGATTTCCCGCTCGGATAACTCCGCCAACCTGACCTTCACGGTCGGCAAGCGGGACCTCGAGAAAGCTCTGACAGCCTTGGAAGGCTCCAAGGAAGAGATTGGTTTTTCCGGCATTAAATCGGACTCGGACGTCACCAAAGTTTCCGTCGTCGGCATCGGCATGCGCTCTCACACGGGTGTCGCGCAGACTATGTTCGAAGCCCTCGCGGATAAGAACATCAATGTCGAAGTCATCGCCACATCGGAGATCAAAATCTCGGTCCTGATCGACAGCGAATATACGGAACTCGCCGTCCGCGCCTTGCACAAAGCGTTTGAGTTACACCAGACGCCGGCCCCGAAAGTGAGTGCGCCTTAAATCAATCAGATTTTGCTATGTCTCGGCGAAATAATTCGCCATTGTGAATTAAGAACAGGTGTTCCCTTCATAGAGAGACATAGATCATGACCCGCATTCCGACCTTTAAAACTCTATTTTTGGCCACGGCGCTGAGCGGCCTTGTCCTGTCAAACTGTCAGCAGGCCGATAGCCCCGATCCTGTTGAAGCTGCCGAGACCTCTACCGATGAGGCCGTTCAACGCGCTGCCGCCAGTACCGCGCCGATTATTCTACCGGGCGCGCCCGGACAATCGTCACAAACACTGGTCGCGGAAGACGCGATCAAAATTGCCGATAATAGTTATTCACCCGATGATGTGATGTTCATGCAGAACATGATCCCGCATCATGCGCAGGCCGTGGAAATGGCCAATCTTGTGGAGTCCCGCACGAACCGCAAAGAGATCGTCGATATTGCCAGCCGGATCAAAGCCTCCCAAGCGGACGAAATTAAGTTTATGGAAGACTGGCTGACGGAGCGGAACGAACCGCTCACTATGTCAGGTGGTCACGAACATCACAGTGGCAGTACAGGCGAGAGCATGGGCGCTCACCATGAGATGGAGGGCATGGCCAGTCCGGAAGAGATGGCAAAATTGGCCGCGTCTGAAGGCGTCGATTTTGACAAACTGTTCCTGACCCTGATGATTGCACATCATGATGGGGCCTTGACGATGGTGGAAACGCTGACAGATCAGCCGGGCTCGGCCTATGATCCCGTCCTGTTCGATTTCACAAATGATATTATCAATGATCAAACCTCCGAGATTGAGCAGATGAGTGCGATTTTGAGCTCTTTTTCTTCGGATCCGAGGGCGAACCTCAAAGGGGGTTTTAACAATGCGGAGTCGGCCATTCTGAACCTGAAACGCGTCGCGACATTGCCGAAGCCGGCAGGCTTTTTCGATCCCAAAAATCCGGCAGGTCTGCCGCCGATTATTTCAAAAGACGACGCGGCCAAGACGGGCCGTGATGATGGGCAGAGTGTGGAGGGCACCGAATGGGGCTCCCGCTCCCCGCTCTTTAGTTTTGCCAATACGGATATGGCCTTTCAGGACGACATTCTCGTGACGGGCAATTATCACGGCTTTAGTATTTACAAACTCCAAGAGGACGGCACACCGGAACTCTTTAGCTCAGTCGTCTGTCCGGGCGGACAGGGCGATGTCTCCATCGTGGATGACCTTCTCATCATGTCGGTTGAGCAAACACGTGGTCGGGTTGATTGCGGATTACAGGGCATTAGCGAAGATGTGAGTGCAGAGCGTTTCCGGGGCATTCGGATTTTCGACATTAGCGATCTGGCCAAACCCGTACAGGTCGGCCAAGTCCAAACCTGTCGTGGTTCCCACACCCATTCGGTTGTCACCCAAGACGAGACCAAGCTGGTCGTTTATAATTCGGGCACATCCTCAATTCGGAAGGATGAAGAGTTAGAGGGCTGCGTCGGCGGTGTTGCTGGCGATGATCGGACGGCACTCTTCCGCATTGATGTGATTGAGATACCACTCGCGGATCCATCCAAATCCCGTATCATCGACAGCCCCACGGTCTTCGCCGATGAAGAGTCGGGACGTTTGGCTGGATTATGGCAGGGCGGCGATCACGGTGACGGGACGCAGGACACGAACCAAACCAATCACTGTCACGATATTACAGTCTTCCCCGAAGCGAAAATCGCGGCAGGGGCCTGTTCCGGGAACGGGATTATTTTTGATATTTCCGACCCCCTAAAACCAACGCGTATTGACGAGGTTGTTGATACGGGATTTGCCTATTGGCATTCCGCGACATTCAATAATGACGGGACAAAAGTCCTCTTCACGGATGAATGGGGCGGGGGCAGCCGTCCGCGCTGTCGCGTCTATGATCCCAAGGATTGGGGCGCGAATGCGATTTACGATATTGAAGAGGGCGAGCTGACCTTCAAAAGCTATTATAAAGTTCCAGCGCCGCAGTCAGACTCAGAAAACTGCGTCGCGCATAATGGCTCCATCATTCCCGTCCCGGGGCGTGATATTTTCGCCCAAGCCTGGTATCAGGGCGGATTGTCTGTGATGGACTTCACGGATTCAGAAAATCCGGTGGAGATCGCCTATTTTGACCGGGGTCCCGTCCATGACGAAAAACTCGTTCTCGGCGGATACTGGTCGACCTATTGGTATAATGGCAATATTTACGGGACTGAAATTGCGCGAGGATTGGACGTCTTTTCCCTCACACCGAGTGAGCATTTAACCGAGAATGAAATCGCTGCCGCCATGCTTGCCGATCAGGGCAACACGTTTAACCCACAACAACAATTCCCGGTCACATGGCCCGCAGAACCGGTTGTCGCAAAAGCCTATATTGACCAAATGCAACGCAATGACGGGATGACGGCGGATCAAGCCGGAGTATTGCTGCAGGCCTTGGATCGTGCAGAGGAACAGTTAAAGTCTGGCAGTGATGACGCAGCGCTGTCAGAGACACTCACCGCGCTCGTCAAAGACGTCGAGCATGAAGGTCTGTCCAAAACAGTCTCCGCCATCGCGGCGCGTTTACAAGACTGATAGCTATTTCCAAGGGCGACTGAAGTTAATCTATTTCAGTCGCCCTTGGACCTTAACCAAAACTTCACCACACCCTCATCTTTTGCCCGATTTAAGTCACATTTAAACCTATTGCCGTAATTGTCCGAACAGCCTGCGGGGGCTTGGGAGAGTTTTGTGCGTTTTTTATCTGTGAAACCTATTGCGGCCACATTGATGGCGGGGCTGATGTTGAGCGCCTGTGGTGGCGGGGGTGGAAGCTCCAATTCGAGCGCAAGTTTGGGTGGACCAACCGGTGGCGGAACACCAGCCCCTGCGCCTGCTGCGACGAAGTTTTATACCGATCTCGAAACCCGTGAAGAAGCCGCCCGCTTCCTTATCCAGGCAGGATTTGGCGGAACAGATGCGGAAATCGATTCACTGGTTGGGACAGATGCTGCCAACTGGATGACAGCCCAAATGCGTGCGCCTGTCACGAAAACATATGACGCGATGTTGGCGGCCTATCCAACGCGGCAGGATACGGATCGGGAACATTCCAAAATGCTTTGGACGAACCTGCTGACGGCTGATGATGTTCTGCGACAGCGTATGATGTTCGCCCTGTCTCAGATTTTCGTTATCTCTGATAATGACTTTTTCGACGAAGGTTACACGACCGCACACTATACGGATATTCTGACCGATCACGCTTTTGGTAATTACCGCGAGATGATTGAGGACATCACCTATTCTCCTGCCATGGGGCAATATCTGACCTATTACCGTAACCGCAAAGGCGACGAGCGGTCCGGCCGGATGCCGGATGAAAATTACGCCCGCGAATTATTGCAGCTCTTCTCCATTGGTCTGGTCGAATTGAATCAGGACGGGACACCGAAAGCGGGATCGCCGGAAACCTATGACAATGATGATATTATAGGCTTGGCAAAAGTTTTTACGGGATTGTCGGGTTCAGGCCCCAGCTTTCGCTGGAGTGATCAGGATGAGGATTGGAGACGCAAACCGCTGCAGATGTTTGATGATGAACATTCGCCGCTGGAAAAGACTTTTCTTGGCACCACTATCCCCGCTGATACAACGGGTGTGAACTCCATTGATATGGCGCTGGACACGATTGCGGACCATCCTAATGTTGCGCCGTTTCTCTCGCGCCAGATGATCCAGCGTTTCACTTCGTCCTCGCCCTCGCCCGAATATGTCCGACGCGTTGCAGATGCGTTCGATGCGGGAAGCTTTACCGCGCCGAATGGCAGGGTTTTCGGATCGGGGCAAAAAGGGGATTTCGCAGCGATGATCGCGGCGATCCTTCTGGACGAGAGCGTGCATGACGATGTGCAGGAGGCGAATGAAGGCAAATTACGGGAACCCATTGTGAAATTTGCGCATTATGCCCGGGCCTTTGATCTCGCCGACATAGATGTTTCCGCCGAGTGGCGGTTTAACGACACATCCAATCCGAATGATAAATTGGGCCAGCATCCGCTGCGCAGTCCGTCTGTCTTTAATTTCTATCGCCCCGGCTATCTCTCGCCTGCGACAGAGTCCGGAGAGGCAGGTCTGACCGCCCCAGAATTTCAAATTGTGAATGAGGGCTCTATGCTCGGGTTTTCGAATTTTATGACGCATTATATTACCGTGAGGGCGGACGATCCGGCGGGTAATCCCGGCTTTAATCCTGATTTCGCGGCGGAGATAGCGCTAGCCAATGACCCGCAGGCCCTTATCGATCATCTCGACGTTAAACTGACCGCCGGACAACTTTCAGATGCGACGAAAGCGGAAATGGCCGATACCGTCTCCACATTGTTAATCGCAGCGGATGACGCGGAAACGGATCGCCTCGACCGCGTCCAACTCGCGCTTATCATGATGATGTCTTCCGGCGCCTTTGCCGTTCAAAACTAGGAGCCGGACGATGACATTTTACAATAGACGCCAATTCCTCACCCGTTCCACCCTCGGTTTTGCTGGCGCGACGATGGGACTTTCCATGTTGGCCCATGCGCCTGCCCGCGCGGCTAATACGGGTGGTTATAAAGCGCTTGTCGGCATTATGCTGAAAGGCGGGATGGATAATAATGACACGATTCTGCCCAGAGATAGTGCGAGCTATGACGCCCTCAAAGCTTTGCGCGGCGGTATTTTTGACAGTCATAATGCTGATGACCCGACCAGTTCGCGCTACCGCGAGAACATCCTGCCCCTTAATGTCCAGGACGGCGTACGATTTAACGGGCGTCAATTCGGTGTGCCGCGGGAACTCGCCGCGGTGCAAGAGATGTTCAATACTGGGGATCTGGCCGTTGTCGGCAATGTTGGGCCCTTGCTCGATACGGTCGACCGCGACGCCATCGAAGCCCAAAGCGCCTTACTACCGAAACGCATTTTTTCGCATAATGACCAGCAATCCACGTGGATGGCGTTGGGAACAGAAGGCACGCGGCGCGGCTGGGGCGGTCAATTTGCCGATGCCGTGATCCAATCCGGCGGCGCGCCCAACCCGCTCTATGCGGCGATCACGGCCACCTCGCCGGATGTATTCCTCGCAGGGCAACGGGCGCAACCGTTTCGTATTCCAAAGGTCGGCAGCCGTTTGCGCATAGATGGTGCAGAAAGAAAATGGCACCTCGGATATAGTGATGATGCAGATGCCGCCCGCGCGAAACTCGCGGCTTTTATGCGTCGCGAAAGTTTTGATCACACAAATCTCTTCCGCAGGGATGCTGTCAAAAAGTCAGGCGTCGGGATTGAAAACCAGATCGCCTACTCTGAGCGCGCCAATGCTGCGACGCCACTGGCGACAGAATTTCCGTCTACAGGTCTGGGCCGTCAGCTCGGTGGTGTCGCACAGGCTATGTCCCTGCGCGGGGAATTGGGGACCAGTCGTCAGGTGTTCTACACGGCACAGGGCGGATATGATACGCATGACAGTCAGGGCGGCGCTATTTCCGCGCGACATACAGAACTTGGCGATGCCCTGGCGGCGTTTAAAGCGGCCATGATCGAACTCGGGACATGGGATGATGTCCTCGTCTTCACCATGAGTGATTTCGGACGCTCCATGGTCGGCAATGGCGATGGATCTGATCACGGTTGGGGCGGACATCATTTCGTGGCCGGCGGGTCCGTGCGCGGCGGGCATATTTACGGTGATATTCCGGAAGTCGACCTCGCCCATCCTCAATATACGAAAGAGCGCGGACGTCTCATTCCGACAACCTCTGTTGAGCAGCATGCCGCCGCGCTGGGTAGTTGGTTTGGATTGGATTCGGGAGAATTGAATGCGATCTTCCCGAATCTCTCACGGTTTGACCGCTCCGCGCTCGGCTTCGTTTAAGCCTTCGCGCGGGACAGCAGGATCAGGCCCAGACCGCCCCAGAAGATTTCGATTCCAATTTCGATATAGGTGAGCTGCGGCCCTGTGCCGTCCAGCGCGAGACCGACCAATCGCCCTATCATGAAACAGAATGTCAGGAAGACAATGGCTTTGGTCAATTCCCGGACGGAGCCTTTCATCGCGACCTGAACACAGACAATGCCGATCCCGATCAGAGCGGCCCAGATCGCACGCACCTCGTGCAGGCCGAGCAGGTCCGGCGTCCAACCCATCGCATTGGCAATGCGAGCGGGTTGGAACAGGCCGTAAAGTCCGTATCATATATAGAACAGCCCGTTGATGATGCCGTAGATTTTCATGACGTGTCTCCCGCTATAATCTCTCCCTCTCTTGTGACGGTTCGGCTTGCCAAAGCAAGTGCAGACGCCTATAGGGCCGCCTTCACGACAAAAGTTGTGACGCAACGTATCGGGTTGAATGGCATACCTGATCGTTCGAAAGGCAGACTGGTTTCATTTCGTTTTGAAGATCAGTCCTTATTATTGGAGACCGAAATGCCCAAAATGAAAACGAAGTCGAGCGCCAAAAAGCGCTTTAAGATTACCAAATCCGGTAAGGTCAAAGCAGGTCAGGCTGGCAAACAGCATGGCATGATCAAACGCACAAACGATCAAATTCGTAAGCTGCGCGGCACAACAGTCCTCAAAGACTGCGACGCCAAAGTGATCAAGAAAAAGTACATGCCCTACGGCTAAGCGCCGCCCTACCTTACATACCGGAGAATTATCATGGCACGAGTCAAACGCGGCGTAACCAAGTCCGCTCGTCATAAAGAAATATTGAAACAGGCCAAAGGTTATCGCGGTCGTCGGAAGAATACGTTCCGCATCGCCAACCAGGCCGTCGAGAAAGCGGGTCAATACGCCTATATCGGTCGGAAACTGAAAAAGCGTCAGTTCCGCGCTCTGTGGATCCAACGCATCAATGCGGCGGCCCGCGCCCACGGTACGACTTATGGTCGTTTCATGGACGGCTTGAACAAGGCCGGAATCACGCTGGACCGTAAAGTTCTCGCCGACATGGCCGGAAACGAGCCGGAAGCGTTTGCAGCTCTCGCAGAGACAGCCAAGAAACACGCGTCCAAGCCGCATACTGTTAAGTAGCCGCTTCGAGCAATCCTGATTTTTAAAGGCTCCCGGGAGGGAGCCTTTTTTTATACGCGTCATAGAGGCACAACCACAGGTGTATTTTTTTATTTCGCCTCCTCAAATTTTATGTAAGGTCTAGTAATGATGAGGGGCGCAACCTGAATTTTTCAATCCTCATTTTCGTTGTTAAAATTAAATGAGGATTATTATGACTTTAAATCTCACCTTTAGGGCTGTTGGCCTTTACGCGTTTTTCCCTGATCTCGCTCTGGATGGTTTGGATGCAACCTCATCCATTCAAAACGTTTTAGATGCGGTCGCATCGACCCAACCCGGTTTCAGTTACGGTTTTGGCCCAACCCACGCTGGAAAATCCATCGTCACATCTATGACCTATGATTATTCCAATACGTCCCGGCAACCGCCGAACAGTTCCGGCATTCCCGGCGTTGGGCCGCGCACAATTCAAACCACCATCGGAGATGTTTCGCAGGTCTGGCAATATTACCGGAGCGCTATCGTACATATTGGCGGATTTGATTATGAGATTAGGAACCAAACTGTGGGCCAACCCTCTTTTGCAACAACCCCAATTGGCAGCGACTTCAAGGTTCCCGAAGGCGGAGTCGTGGAAGCCTACAAACTCGTATTCCGGAATGTGACAATTGACCT
Organism: Litorimonas sp. WD9-15; assembly: GCF_050271975.1. Taxonomy (NCBI): domain Bacteria; kingdom Pseudomonadati; phylum Pseudomonadota; class Alphaproteobacteria; order Maricaulales; family Robiginitomaculaceae; genus Litorimonas; species Litorimonas sp. WD9-15. The sequence continues at coordinate 374,500 of NZ_CP189850.1, read as the reverse complement.
TTCCGCAGAAAAGCAAAACGCTTATCTCGCAGCAAAGATGGCACCAACCGCCTGATAGGTAACCAATATTATGTCATGAAGGCTCCCGCGAGGGAGCCTTTTTATAGCCTAGATGACAGCCCGTCCTAACATGGCTTGCCAAAAGGTCAGTCATGTTATGGCGACCCATGAGAGAGTTGTCATCCAAACCCATGCATTTCGTGAAACACGGAAGTCACTTCCCTGTCTCGACTATATGATCATGGTTTATTAACCACGCTCCTAATTCCCGCTAAGCGTTCAAAGCTTCTATAAACATTTTACCCTATTCGATCATAACGAAGCGATAACTGGGGTAGAGCATCAAGCTTATCAGAGCATATGAGCGTTTTTTGCGCATTGATCAGAGCTTGGGCGCGGCTGACCTTCTGCGCGCGCGTGCCGTCTATATGTTGGGCTGGGTCTTCCTGTTTTCACAGGTCATCAATTTGACATTTATGAGTTACGCTTATGGCACTTGGACTTTCGATCATTGGATCGCGGCGAGTGTCATGGTCATTATATTCACTGCGACGCATCTTCTGCGTTATACGAAGGCGTTTACGGGCTATGCTATCGCTTATTCGGCACTGATGCTGATAGGGATATTGGCGACATCTATCCCCGATCAAACAGGCATTAATACGGCGATGTTGCCGCTCTTGGTTGCGGGGGCTGTCATTAATGGGTTTATATCGGGGTGGCGCATGGTCTTTGTCTATGCGAATTTCTCGCTCGCGCTCGTTTGGTTTCTTTACAGCGCGTCTATCACTTGGCCCGTTCCGATTGGCGTTAGTCCCGTTGACTATCAAGCGCGCGCTTTCATGCGGGCGGTTCAGACGACCATTGCCTTTTCCATCGTCTCCACGGGTCTCGCCGTGTTCTCTATCTCTATGCATCGTCTTTTTGATCTCTTGGAAAAGAACATCAAATTAGCTCGGGAAGCGGATTACGCGAAATCCAACTTTCTCGCCAATATGTCTCATGAACTCCGGACGCCCTTAAACGGTGTTATCGGGATGGCGGGCCTGATGATGAAGACGGATATGACACCGACGCAGCGTCAATACGTTGAGATTATCGATGGGTGCTCTACCGGATTGGTGACGATCATCAATGATGTGCTGGACCTGTCCAAATTGGATTCCGGTAAAGCCCAATTTACCTATGCGTCTTTCGATTTACAGAAAATGCTGGGGTCCCTCGTCGCTCTTAACCGTCCCGCAGCCCTCGAAAAAAATCTCGCGCTTGAGCTTCATTGGATGGGAGATACCCCAACACATATTATCAGTGATGAGTCGCGCTTGCGGCAAGTCGCGAATAATCTCATCGGCAACGCAGTGAAATTTACAGAATCGGGCCGGATTGATGTCATCGTGCAGTCCCGGCAAATTCGTGAGGATCTAACCGAGCTATGCCTCTTCGTCCGGGATACGGGCGTGGGCATAGATGAAGCCGATTTGGGGCGTGTTTTCACGCGTTTTGAACAAGTCGATAACCGTCTGTCCTCCGGTACAACCGGCACAGGGCTTGGCCTGTCGATTACGCGCGGCCTTGTTGAGGGTATGGGCGGTAAGGTCCATGTCCAGAGCGTTGTGGGGGAGGGAACGGTTTTCACAATTCAACTCCCCGTACGGATTGAGCGACGCGGAACGCAGGTGGTACAGGTTCCGGCTGACAAGATGAGACGAAGCGCTTAACCTGCTTTTGAAATCAAGAAAAAGCAAAAACATCATCCGGCTGGGGGCGCGCATGTTAACCTTTTGTTATTCGCATTTAATGAAAGATGAAAAGAAGCCTCAAAGTCTTAAGAGTTTTCGCCTACAACTCTAGCATGAACAATGAGACCTCTGCGCCAGAGAAAATTGATGACCTTCAGGACACGGCAGCGGAGGTAGGCCGAAAGGCGTCCATCTCTATTTTTGCGTTGCTGGGCATGCTGCTTTTCCCAGCCGCCGCCTCGGCCGGGTCATCCGACCGGGTTAAATTTTCCGTCAAACCCAAAGTCGCGGTCAAGCTGGTGTCAAAAAAGCCGGGACAGCGGACATACCGGATTGCCAGCAATGCCCCGTTTCGGATTACGGCGTCAGGTGTCATCGGTCCCATCCGATCGCGTATCACGAAAATCGGCGAGGCCGCGCAAAAACCGGGCAAGCTCGCGGCTTGCCGTCGCGCTGCCGGAACCCTTCCCACGACGATTTACCGTGCGGCGCGTAAGACAGCAGTAGAGCCGGCCCAACGCAAGGCGCAATCCGTCCTCATCACCCTTCGCTATTCCAAATATTCCAAGCCGGTTTTTAAAATTGTGCCCCGCCGCAAGAAGGCCGAGACACCCCCTGTTGGACAGGCCTGCGAGACAAATCCGCAAGGTTGACAGTCCCGCCTCATCCGCGTAGAGGCCCGCCATTCGCGCAGTTTTAACTCTGCGCTCCGCGCTGTGCAGGATGCAGACGGGGTCCCGTGGTCAACGAGTTTCGTTCGCCGCGGCCTTTTGCGTTTTGCCTATAACTGGGTGATTTGAGATTTGTTTGAAGCCTTAGGCGATAAGTTAGGCAATGTATTTGACGGTTTGACCGGTCGTGGTGCGCTCTCCGAATCCGACGTCAATAAAGCCATGCGCGAAATCCGCATTGCGCTGCTTGAAGCTGATGTCGCCCTGCCGGTTGTCAAACAATTCGTCGAACAGGTCCGTAAGGAAGCCGTCGGCGAGAAAGTTATCAAGTCGATCAAACCGGGCCAGATGGTCATCAAGATTGTCAATGACGCCCTGATTGATATGCTTGGCGGGACGCTCTCGGATGATGAGGCTGACAAGGCCGAAGCCGCGAAGGCCTCGGAGCTCAACCTCTCCGCCAAACCGCCCGCCGCCATCTTGATGGCGGGTCTTCAGGGTTCCGGTAAGACGACGACCACTGGTAAGCTCGGGCTCTATCTTCGTACCGCGTTGAAGAAGAAAGTCCTCTTCGCCTCGCTCGACACGAACCGTCCTGCCGCGATGGACCAGCTCGGTATGTTGGCCGAACAGGCGGGCACGGGTTTCCTGCCCATCGTCAAAGGAGAAAGCGCCCTGCAAATTGCCAAGCGCGCGATGAAAGAGGGCGCTAAAGGCGGCTATGATATCGTCTTCCTCGACACAGCGGGCCGAACCACCGTCAATGATGAATTGATGGACGAAGTCGAGGCGATTGCGAAAGAGACAAACCCGATTGAAACCCTCCTCGTTGCTGACTCGCTGACGGGTCAGGACGCCGTCGAAACCGCCAGACGCTTTAATGAACGCCTCCCGCTGACAGGTCTCGTCCTGACGCGTATTGATGGCGATGGACGCGGCGGTGCAGCGCTGTCCATGCGGGCGGTGACAGGTCTTCCAATTAAATTCCTCGGCACGGGCGAGAAGCTCGACGGCCTCGAAGCTTTCGATGCCGAACGTCTCGCGGGTCGTATTCTGGGGCAAGGCGATATCGTCTCCCTCGTCGAGAAAGCCGCGCAGGTCATCGATGAAAAAGATGCCGCCAAGACAGCCGAGAAAATGCGTAAGGGTCAATTCGACCTCGAAGATCTGTCCAAGCAACTCGGCCAGATGCAGAAAATGGGCGGCATGGGTGGCCTCATGAAATTAATGCCCGGTATGGGCAAGATGAAGAAACAACTCGATGCCGCGGGCGGCATTGATGACCGCTTGCTGAAGCAGCAACAGGCTATTATTTCCTCCATGACACCGGAAGAACGCCGTAAACCGGCCCTGCTGAAAGCCTCGCGCAAGAAACGTATCGCGGCAGGCTCTGGCATGTCCGTGCAAGAGGTCAACAAGCTCCTCAAAATGCACCGCCAAATGGGCGACATGATGAAGAAAATGTCCAAAGGCGGCATGGCCGGCATGATGCAGGCAATGGGCGGCATGCCCGGAATGCCGAAAATGCCCGGTGGGATGTCGGCCAAAGGCGGGATGCCAAATCCGGCCGATATGGATCCGGCCCAACTCGAAGAGCTCAAAAAGCAAATGGGCGGCATGCCCGGATTACCGAAATTACCCGGTCTCGGGGGTGCAAAGCTTCCGGGTCTGGGCGGCGGAGGCCTTCCTGGCTTAGGTGGCGGCTCACCTTTCGGGAAAAAGAAATAAACGCATTTAATTTAAAACAGACACTCAAAGGAAAACTCACATGTCCGTTAAACTTCGTCTGGCCCGTCATGGTGCCAAAAAACGCCCTTATTACCGCATCGTTGCGGCTGACGTTCGTGCGCCCCGCGATGGTCGCTTCATCGAACAGGTTGGGTCTTATAACCCTATGCTTCCAAAAGACTCCGAAGACCGCGTCAAGCTTGACGTTGAAAAGGTTCAGGACTGGCTGAAAAAAGGCGCCCGCCCAACAGAACGCGTTGCCCGTTTCCTCGGCGCTGCCGGTCTCTGGGAATGGAAGCACGGCAATAACCCTGAAAAAGGTAAACCTGGTCAGAAAGCCCTCGAGCGTATTGAAGAGCGCAAAGAAAAAGCCGAAGCCCGCGCCGCTGCGGAAGCCGAAGCCAAAGAAGCTGCTGCAGAAGCCAAGAAGGCCGCTGACGAAGCCGCCAAACAGGCCGCTGAAGACGCAAAAAATGCGCCTGCTGAAGACGCGCCTGCCGCTGAGGAAACACCTGCTGAAGAGTAGAGTTTGTCTCAGATTAAAGTTTGAAAGCCGCTTCTTTCGGGAGGCGGCTTTTTTTATGAGTCAATCTCGACATTGTGCTGAGGACTTACAGGTCGCATAATAGCGAGGCAGAATTATTCTGGAGCGATTAAATATGGGACTGTTTTCGAAAACATCCAAATATCTCGAATATGAATATATGGGACACCGCATTGAGGTTCATAATTGGTGGCGCATGGTTCCAACCCAATCTGCCGCGACGCTGATTATCGATGATGAAATCATCGTGAAAAACACAAAATGGAGCCATATAAACCCGGATATTCCGGTGCTTAAAGGTTCTGGCCTCTCCGAGTCGATAAAGTCCGTTGAGGTCTTTATGATCGGCATGTTCAGCATGAAGTTCGCATTGAAAATCAATGGTGGGCTTGTTTATTCCGAAGAGATCAGTCGGGCGGATGAATGGCAGAGAAAACTGTTTGGTCATAAGACATCCTGAATGCCCGTCCTTTAAATTTTGAAGCCTCCACGTGAAGCGGCTCAAATGGAAAATTTGGAACCAAGGTGGAAGTTCATTCGTAATGTAAGGGAAGACAAAAAGAGGAACATTTTATGCCCGAACATTATGTAAACAACTTAGATGAAACCGCACGCGATACATCCATTGGACTGTTAAAATCCGCATTGGCTTCCGCACTGGACTTACAATTGGCCGTCAAACAAGCGCATTGGACGATCAAAGGTCCAAGCTTTATCGGCTTGCACGAATTACTGGACGAGGTCGCAGACCGCGCGCGTGACCACTCTGATACGATTGCGGAACGGATGGTTATTCTCGGCGGACAGACACATGGTACAACGCAGAAAATTGCTGAAAACACATCGCTGGAACCCTATCCCGCAGACATTACGGATCAGAATGACCACGTAAAAGCACTCACTGAGCGGTTCATGGCCTTTGGTGGCATGTGCCGCGACGCCATCGCCAAGGCAGGCGAGAATGGCGACGAGGATACGGCCGATCTGTTCACAGAGATTAGCCGGAACGTCGATAAGGACGCGTGGTTCATCGGTGCACACAACGCGTAACAATGAATCGGAGTTTTGAGACTTCGGAAGTTGTTATAATAAAGTTGAGAAGCCGTCCCTCGGGGCGGCTTTTTTTATGAAGGGGCCATTCATAATTTTGAGGAATCGCTTGGTTTGATTATCAATCTTCCATCAGCCCGGAAACGACCTTTAAGTGAAATGTTTTGGCGATCAATCACCGCCTGTAAAAGATAATCCTCGGTTATGCCGTTTTCGAAACCGGGGATTGATAAAAACCTCTTTCCTCTATCTCCGTTCATTCCGGCCCGTTATTTGCGTGCAAACAACATGATCTGGAATGCAGAGTTTGTCATGGTTTCAGTGAGTTAAGCGCCGATTTCCGATTGACGCTCTGGACCCCAGCTCTAGTTGTTTGTGAACAAATAACGGGCCGGGGTGGGCGGGATAACTGGGAATTGAGATTTATTTCAAAAACTGCGTCCACACCCCTTTCGACCTGTGCAATCTTTAAGGTGTCTTCTTTTACAGGGCGGTCAGGTGCACATTGACCAGTGCAATTCTGTTTGATGAGGTGTCGAAAATTTGGTGAAGCTTACCCATTTTTCGACGCTTTAATTTAAAAAACGGAAATGCACGGACCGGAAAGAAGCGGTGCTTGTCATTGGACAAAGTCGAGTAATGCCGACGGAGTTGGGTGGCCTATCGAGAGCTGATCGTTCCCCGACTGAATGGTTCGGCCGTTAGTGCGAAAAGGCGCCGCCGCGTGGGCCTGTTGGGGTTCGAAAACTTAGCTTATAATCTGGTTTGCGACCAGAACCCTGAATACCCACGCGGACATCCCGTTTCTTTTGAAATTAAAACGAAACAAACGGACATAACTAACAGATACAAAAGCGAAACAGCTTTGAGGTTTACGAAATCGACGGCCACCCCGACCTGTCATCCCGACACCAATGGATGCGGGACCTATCGGCTGCTCTCTTAAACCTGCGTTCATATACGACAGGCCCCGCATCACGTGCGGGGTGACATAAGTGTGTGTCGCCGGGTACGCGCTTGCGCGGTACCGTGCAGTTCGGTTCCTCAGCTATTTGATTACCAATCAAATAGCTTCGTCACCACGTTAACCTTTCGGTCATCATACCGACCCTTGCGTTACAATGCCCTCATCTTGGGTTCGAAACGCTTGCGCATTTTGGAAAAATCTGCGTTGGTTATAACATTGCGTTGGCTGGTCTTGGCGCAAACCCCGAAATCGCTATTAAAGGAGCCCGCCTTGTCCCCCATTCGCACCTGTCTCACACTATCCTGTCTCTTATTTGCCACCCCTGTTTTTGCGGCTGACCTGCTCAGTTTCGATGCAGACCGGAACGTTTTCACCATGGCGCCGACAATTTCCAAGGTCACGCCGGGCGTCGTGTCTATCAATACAATTGAATCGGAAGAGGCGGACGGCACGAGTATTGGAGGCATCGGATCAGGCGTCATTATTGATGCGAATGAGGGGCTCATCCTGACGAATGACCATGTGATAGAGGATGCGCAATCCATCACGGTCGTCCTCTCAGACCGTCGCCGTTATGACGCGACAATTATGGGACAGGACCCTGAGACAGACCTGGCCCTCTTGCGGATCACGGCGGAAAATTTGCAGGCCGTGAAAGTCTATGAAGATGACGCTACGCAGGTTGGGGATCTCGTTATTGCTGTAGGAAATCCCTTCGGTCTGTCCCATACGGTCACGACGGGTATCGTCTCGGCCATCGGGCGGCGCGATGATAATCCGCTGGGCTATACCGATCTCATTCAGACGGATGCCTCGATCAATCCCGGAAATTCCGGTGGGGCATTGGTCAATTCAGCGGGTGAATTAATTGGCATAAATTCCGCGATTGTCTCGCGTGAAAGTGGCGGCTCCGGCATTGGTTTTGCCATTCCCGCCCACACTTTCCGCGCCGTCGCGGAACAGTTGGAAAATTACGGCACGGTCTCGCGCGGCTCACTCGGCGTGATGATTACGCCCGTCACGATGGACCGGATGACGGAACTCTCGCTGGACAATCTGAACGGCGCGCTGATCGTCGAAGTCAATTCAGGCGGCGCGGCGTCCCTAGCGGGACTGCGGGTCGATGATGTCGTGACGGAATTTGCCGGACGACCAATCGGGAATAGTTCTGATCTTCGCTATGCCGTTGGCTTAGTGCGCCCCAATACGGTCGCGGATGTGAGCTATATTCGCGGAGGTTTGCAGTTCAGTGACCGCGTGACGATCCAATCCAAAGGCATCGCGAAGACGGTCAGCTATGAGGTGATCTTGGACGACCCGGAATCCTAATCATGCTGTTTTAAAACTGCGTCGCAAATCTCAATCGCGGCGGAGAGCACAGCTTCAATCGACATATCCGTCGTGTCTAGCATGTGCGCATCTGCGGCGGGTTTTAACGGTGCAACCGCACGAGTGCTGTCTCTTGTGTCGCGTTCAATTAATTGTTCAAGGACTTGGTCAACGGTCAGCTTTTCGCCATATCCGGCCAGTTCCGCATGGCGACGTTTGGCCCGCTCAATCTGGGTCGCCGTGACATAGAGTTTCACATCGGCGTCCGGACAAATAACGGTGCCAATATCGCGACCGTCTAACACGCCGCCTTTGGCCGCAAACTCGCGTTGAAAGGCGAGGAGCGCCGCACGGACTTTCTGATGGACGGAAACTTTCGACGCCGCCGCGCCGATGGGGCCGGATTTTAGAATGGGATCGTAGAGATCGTCAGGAGAGAGGTTTAAGGCTGCCGTTTCGCCGTCCGCTTCAAGGGCAACATTGCCGCCCGCATCCAAGACACGTTTGGCTGTTGCCCGATAGAGCTTGCCCGTGTCGAGATAGGCGATGCCGTAATGCGCGGCGAGGGCTTTGCCGAGCGTACCCTTGCCGGACGCAAATGTCCCGTCAACGGCGATAACCGTCATTAATTTATCTCCGCGCCGAGCGAGGCCATGAGATCGAAGAAATCAGGAAAGCTCGTCGCAATCATGGAGGCATCATCAATTGTCACAGGTGCATCCGCGTTCAGGCCGAGAATGAGGGCGCTCATAGCGATGCGGTGGTCGTGATGGGTCGTGACTGTGCCGCCACCCGCGACCGGACCGCCCGTGACTTTCAGGCCGTTTTCGAGTTCCTCAGCATTGACGCCATTTGCTTTCAGGAGGTGATAGGTTGCCGTGATGCGGTCGCTCTCCTTCACGCGAAGCTCGCCAATGTCGTCCATGACCGTTGTGCCAGTCGCGAAAGACGCGGCGACGGCGAGGACGGGATATTCGTCAATCATGGAGGCGGCGCGCTCCGGCGGCACGGTGATGCCGTGGAGTTTAGAATACTTGACGTGAATGTCGGCAATGACTTCGCCGCCTGATTTGCGGAAATTATCGGGACGGACATGCCCGCCCATTTCGGTCAGGCAGTCGAACAGCCCCGTTCGTGTCGGGTTCATCATGACGTTCTCTATAATGACGTCAGAGCCGGGCGTGATGAGCGCAGCGACAATTGGAAAAGCGGCAGAGGAGGGGTCGCCCGGAACATTGACGGTGGTGGCTTTCAGGTTCACTGGACCTGTCAGCTTGATTGTATTCCCGACATTTTTGGGTGTCATCTCGACCTTGGCTCCGAATGCACGGAGCATGTTTTCTGTGTGATCGCGCGTTGGAATGGGCTCTGTAATTGCAGTGGTCCCTGTCGTGTTCAGCCCCGCGAGAAGCACCGCCGATTTTACCTGTGCCGAGGCGACGGGCGGTGTGTAGGTCAGGGGGGTGAGATCGCCGTCGCTGGACAGCATGACGGGCAATCGGCCGCCCTCTTGCGCTGTGGCATTCACACCCATCTCCCGCAGCGGATCAAGAATGCGGTTCATCGGGCGGGATGAGAGCGAGGCGTCGCCCGTAAATGTCGCCGTGATGGGATAGCCCGCACAAGCCCCCATAATCAGGCGCACACCCGTGCCGGCATTGCCGCAATCCAGATCAATCTCTGGCGTTTGCAATCCTGCCGCGCCGCAGCCTTTGATGGTGTAAGTACCATCAGCCGTTTTCGTCACTGTCGCGCCGAGCGCGGACATAACTGACGCAGTGGATAAAATGTCTGCGCCCTCCAGCAGGCCCGTCACGGTCGTTACACCCTCGGCCATCGCGCCAAAGATCATGGCGCGGTGGGACATGGATTTATCGCCGGGTGCCCGAATTGTGCCCGTCAGAGGGCCGGACCGTTGCGCCGAACGCTGCCTATCGGTATCTGTATTCGAACTGAGCATATGTGCCCGTCTCTCCCCTTCGGTGTTGACTCACATAAGCCAAGCGCTAAGACGCGCGGATGTCGCAAATCCTCGCGCTTTCTGCAAGGGATTAGCGCTCCGCTATATGAATTTAAAAGGTATCCGACATGGCAAAAGTCGATCTCGGCAAAAAACGCGTCTGTCCCGAATGTGAAGCGAAGTTTTATGACCTCGCGAAAAATCCGGCCATCTGCCCGATGTGCCAGAACAGCTTTGACCCGACAGAGCTGGATGCAACGCCAATTCTGCCCTCCGCACCCCTCAAACCTCAGACCAGCAAAGCTGACCTTGAGGATGACGAGGACGAAACGGAAGCAACTGAAGTCGATGAGGAAGATATCGACGAAGAGGAAGAAGCTGCAAAAGAGCTCGAGCTTGACGGCGACGACGCGGCCATCATTTCCGGTGGGTCCAATGATGACGACGATGACCGTCCAGACTTTGACGGCTTCTCAACAGATGAGGACGAGGACGAGGACGCTGCCCTCGTGTCTGATGATGACGAAGACACATTGCCTCCAACAGGCGATGAAGACGATGATGACGCCGAAGAAATTGAAATCTAGTCTTTAAGATTAATGGCCGAGCGGGCGAAAAGCCCGCTTGCCAAGCCTCGCGTCTGGCGTTAAACGGCGCATCCCATCCGATATGGAGAGGGGCCTTAGCTCAGCTGGTAGAGCGCTTCGCTGGCAGCGAAGAGGTCAGGGGTTCGACTCCCCTAGGCTCCACCATCGGCTTCTTACCCCAAATGCTTACTCTCTTGCTTTAATCTAAGAGAAATTCGCGAACGGCCCTGATGAACTGATCTGCGGCGGGTTCGCCTTCTAGTAGGAGATGATTGTCACTGTCTAATGAGACAAATTCCGCGTTTGGAATTTCCGCCGCGATTTCCCGGCCTGTTTGCCATTTGATGCGCTGATCTCCTCGCGAGTGAATGACGAGTGTCGGGACTTTCAGGTTTGGAAGATGGTGGCGCACATCTATGCTAGCAAAGGCTTCCAAGAACTTTACAGCATTTTCAGGGCTCGTCGTTTGTCGTTGAAAATCATCGAACCACGCGAGGTCTTCTGCTGATGCGCTGGGCATGAAGGTTGAGGAGAAGACATGTCGATAGGCCGGATTATTCTGCCCCCATCCAGTCTTCGTCAATGTCATCATGGCTTCATTGTGCATTTGGGTTTCAGGTGAGGCGTCAATCTTCCAACCTTTTGGGTAGCCCCCAAATAGAATGAGTTTTGAGACGCGTTCCGGATGGCGAATGGAATATTCAATAGAAACTGCCGCGCCTTGGGAAATCCCTAAAAGCGGGAATTTTTCAAGGCCCATTGTGTCGACAACACATTCCAAATCTTTGACAAACGTTTCCTGCGAAAGCTCATCGACGTCCCAATCTGACAAACCATTTCCGCGTTCGTCATAGCGGATAAAGCTGAAATCTTTTGCGAGTTCCCGATAGAGCGGACTCCAAATCGGGGCTGACCAATCGAGTTCCAAATGGGTGAGCCAGTTGGCGGCCTTTACAAGCGGTGGTCCGCTTCCGACACTCGCATAGGCTAAGCTAACGCCCGTCGGCGTTTTGCAGAATTGAATTTTTTGTCGCGCGAGCAGTTGCTTTTCTTGAGCGTGGCCTTGAGGTTTTTGTGTCGGAATGGAAACGGATAAGGGGGGCGGCGTGTGCGGCTTTACATCGAAATCAATGCCAGCTTCCCGGAATCGAATTTCAAGTTCTTCCTTAATCTTCTTTGCTTCCGTGGTGGCGTTTTGATGGAGAAGAAGATTGACCAGAGTTTTGGCGGCCTCAGGATTGAAAGGCTCCAAATCGAGCCAGTCCCTTGCGAGTTGTTCGCTTTCATCAGGCGCAGTGTTGGGATGTTCCAAATTTCGTTTGAGAACCTGCGCCTTGAGACGGCTGACCTCCGCCCGTTGCTCGCTAAGCCAGAGAGAAAACTGACTCAAATTCGGAAGATCAACGCCGTCCAAAAAAGTCTTGCTTAAATCCGATTTGATCGCGCGTAATTCCGAGACGTCTAAACGCCGACTGTCCAGACGCGTTTTAATATTATCCAAGGGGCAAGTGAGGCTCTTCATATTAAATGCAATGGTTTCCCGATCCGCCACGAGGCGCTGACGATGGCTTTCATTCAGACAGTTGCGTAACCGGCTGAGCGCCCAGCGTAGGGAGCCTTTAGGGTCATGAGGCGTGTCCCAGAATATCTCGCAAAGATGCTCACGCCGTTTGGGCTCGCCGGAAAAAATCAGATAACTCAACAGAGCGCGCGCTTTTTTCGAGGGCGGAAGATCGACAGGATCCCCCATCTGTATCAGGCGGAATTCTCCAAAGCAGTTGATTTTGAGCTCTTCCAAAATACGCACCTATTCCCCGAAGCTTACAATAAAGGTGTGACCCTAAATCTATATTCAAACCTAGCTTCGTTACAGTCAGTTCTAAAGGTGAATGGTGTTTAAACCCCCTAAAAACCACGGTCTTGCAAAAATAATGCGGTTTTTTCGCCTAGAGGGTCAAAATTACCACGCTTTACACACGCTTTTACACACGCTCACGCACACATCCGAGTGTCATGAAAGGTGTGTCAGCGTTGGCGCCCCGCGTTGACCGGGATGGCAGGGCAAGCGCCCGGACCCACAGACCGCGTGTCTTAGCTCTGCCAGACCTGAACCGCCGCAAGGTTGGGGCTTCGGTTTGAGAGGATTGATTATCGCATCAATCCGGAACGTGTCGTCGAGGACACGTTTTATGTGAGGGAAGACAAGACATGGCATTATTTCTAGGTGACGGAACAGCAACAACGACGCAAGAGACGGATTTTGTCTTTGGTACGGGCCCGGGTCTTATTACGGCAGCGCCAAGCGGCGGGGCAGACCTGCTGGTTGGCGGTTATAATACAGGCGGCCTCTTCTCTGGTATTTCCGGTAACAACAGTGTTGCAACAGCGTTCAGCCTTGAAGTCGATGATCGCTGGATCGCGGCGGACCGTTTTAGCTTCATTCAAGCCGGCGCACCTTCAACATCTATTCATATCGCAGGCGAGGATGCGATTGAATATTACAGCGTCAGCGTCGGCGCGAATGAAACGATTACCGTCGATGTCGACCTCGCAAATTTCGATTCCTTCATTCAACTCATTGGCCCTGATGGCACGACCGTTCTCGCCAGCAACGATGATGACGCCGGCGATATCGGGTCCGTCAATGGAACAGACTCCTTCCTGACATTCACGGCGGGTGCAGATGGCGCCGGAACCTATTTCGTCGTTGTGGGCAGCTCAGATGGCGGCGCGATCTCCGCACTGGGCGCGAGCGCAGAAGCCCTCGTCAATGTGACCGTCACCAATCATGTGGCGACGGGTGAGGCTATTGACAGCGATGATGACTTGCGCGGCGGTGACGGCGATGACTTGGTCTATGGCGGCGACGGTGATGATGAACTGCACGGCGATGCAGGTGATGACCGTCTGGAGGGCGGCAATGGTGATGACCGTTTGGAAGGCGGTGAGGGTGATGATCGACTCATTGGCGGGGACGGTGCTGACCTCTTGATCGGAGGCAGTGGCGATGACCGTTTGGACGGCGGCAATGGCGATGACGTATTATTTGGAACTTCAGGGTTTGATAGGCTGAATGGTGATGCTGGTAATGATATCATCCACCTGGGGACAGGGCGCAGCATCGCTGAGGGGGGGAATGGCGACGATACATTCATCATCGCGAGCGCGGTCGATTCTAGAACCGCATTAGGGGGCGACGGCGGGTTTGATACGCTTCAGTTGAGCTTTGATGGATTCATTAATTTGTCTTCGAGAAGTGCAAATCTCAATAGTATCGAGGCTATCGTCTTTACGGATGTTGAAGGTCAAACAGGCCCTATCGAAACAACGATTAGTCTTAACGTCAGCACCGCCGGTCGAACATTCAGCGGCACAATTACGGGCAATAATGGCGATATTGATAATATCATCATCGGTTACTCACAATCTCCGGATCTGAACACGAATGTTTCCGACTGGACATTTATTGACTGGGAAGAGCAGGACACATTTACACTGCAAGGCGATAATTCTGGCCGCTCTTTTATCGGTCCTGATGTCGCCGGTACATATAATGCCCGCGGTGGAGATGACGTGGTCATTGCAGGTCTGGGCGACGATGTCATAAATGGCGGTGACGGTAATGATACGCTCACGGGTGGTCTGGGCAATGATACAATATTTGGTGATGCGGACGATGATCTCATCATTTGGAATAATGGTGATGGCTCTGATATAAATGATGGGGGCGAAGGGGACGACACACAGCAAGTCAATCTGGCTGACGGTGCCGGAGATAATATCACAATAAGTGATAATGCAGGCACCACAGTCTTCTCGCGTACAAATCTTGGTCTCTTCACACTCGACCTTACAAATATTGAAACCCTCGATATCCGCGGCAATGGCGGAGATGACGTCATAGACGGCTCGGCGGCGCAAATCGAGCTTCAGATCACCGGCGGTGAGGGTGACGATACGCTGAATGGTGGCGCAGGCGATGATACGCTGGATGGTGGTAGCGGAGATGATATACTCGATGGCGGCGCGGGAGATGACACACTTTTTGGTGGCGTCGGAAACGACACCTTTATCGGGGGCGAAGGCAACGATACGGCTGTGTTTGGCGGGCGTGACTTTGCCGATATACAGATCGTCTTAGATCAGAATGGCGGCCTCGCCATAGTGGACCAATTTGGGGATATGGACACGCTGTTGGGCATTGAATTCGTCCAGTTCCGGGATCAGACTTTGACGATTGCCGATCTTGAGGCGCTCGCGAAATTTGGTGTGATTGGCACCGAAGGAGATGATGATCTCGACGGGACTGACGCCGACGATACGATTATTGGGTTTAGCGGTAATGATACGCTCAACGGTCTGGCGGGGAATGACACGATTAATGGCGACGACGGAAATGACGTCATTTCCGGTGGTGCGGGTGACGATACGCTGGATGGCGGCGCGGGTACCGATACCGCGTCATATTTTGATGCAACATCCGATGTCACCGTCAATTTAGCCTTAGCCGAGGCGCAAGACACAATTGGCGCAGGGACGGATACGCTCTCGAATTTCGAAAATCTCACAGGATCTGATTTCAACGATACGCTGACGGGGAATTTGGGAGCTAATGTCATCAATGGTGGCGCGGGTGACGACACTATCTTTGCTGATAGTGATTTGGGCCTCGGAACTTCTGGCATTGGTCTGGGCTCAGGCGCACTCGCACGGGCTGCGAATGCCGGAAATGTCGATACGGCTACGGCGATTGATATTACGAATACGTTCTCTTTTGCAGCCAACCCGGATATCGCGAATTCGGAACGTGATGCTCATGTCACCATCACCGGAACGGGTGACGCGACAGAAAGTCTGCATTTCTACCAAGTGACCGTCAATACAGCCGGGGCGGTTATAACCCTGGATACAGATGATAGCGGTCTTACTGATTTTGATACAGAATTCACGATTTTCGATGCGGCAGGTAATATTCTCGCCAATAATGATGATAGCGATCTGACAGATGGAGCGGGCGGCTCGATATCCTCATTGGATAGTTTCCTTACCTTCACGACCACTGAGCCGGGCACATACTTTATTGCAATGGGACGTTTTCGAGGCAGCTCGGAAACACCTAACCCTGTGCAGGCAGGTGAATCCTATCGGTTACATGTCTCAATCACGGAACCACAAGATAATGAAGCTTTGACGGGTGATGCCAATGATGTCGTGAATGGCGGTGGCGGAAATGATATTATCCACGGTCTTTTTGCGGACGATATCCTAAATGGTGATGCCGGAAATGACGAGCTCTATGGTGGCGATGGATCTGATACACTTGCGGGCGGCGAAGGTAATGATTTTTTAGATGGCGGTGACGGCGTTGATACGGCCAGTTATGCCAATGCGGCGCTGGCCGTCAGAGTCGATCTTGCGCCCTCTACCCAGCAAAACACATTAGGCGCGGGCGTGGATACGCTCACAAATATTGAAAACCTGATTGGATCAGATTTTGACGATACGCTGCGGGGCGATGATTTCGCAAATGTGCTTCAGGGCGGTGCGGGCGCTGATACACTCACGGGACGCGGGGGCGATGATACACTTCTCGGCGAAGACGGTGCGGATATACTGACCGGTGGCTCAGGTGCTGACAGGCTGGAGGGCGGTGCGGGCGATGATGCCCTGAATGGCGGCGGCGGCGATGATGTTCTCATTGGCGGGGTCGGTGATGATATAATGGACGGCAGCGCAGGTATTGATACAGCCGATTATAGTGGCACAGACCAACGTGTGCGCGTTGATCTCTCCAACACGGCGCAACAAAACACGTTGGGCGCGGGCCTGGATACGCTGACCGGGTTTGAAAACCTGATTGGGTCAAGTTTCGATGATGTGCTGACCGGCGATAGCGGCGACAATATTTTGTCGGGCAATAACGGCATTGATACACTCAATGGCGGGGACGGAAATGATACGCTCAATGGTGGGAGTGGCACAGATACGCTCAATGGCGGCAATGGTAATGACACGCTTTTCGGCGGAACGGATGCGGATACGCTGAATGGGGGTTCGGGCTCTGACACTCTCAGCGGTGGTGAAGGTGATGACAGCCTGAATGGCGGCGGCGGTAATGACCGTCTTGTCGGTGGCATTGGAAACAACACCCTCAATGGCAGCGCCGGAATAGACACAGCGGTATTCTCACAAACGCTCTCTTCCAGCACCATTGGATTTGATATGTCCGGTGCGTTAACTGTGACGGGACCAAATGGGACGGACACGCTTACGGATGTAGAATTTCTCGAATTCTCTGATGTGACTTTCGCTGTAGATAGTATTATTTTCGGAACGCCCGGCATCGACGCGCTAAATGGTCTCGAGACGGTGGATGTCATTTTCGGATTAGAAGAGGATGATGTTCTGAACGGAAATGGCGGCGACGATATCCTTATTGGCGGCGCAGGGAATAACACCCTCAACGGCGGCGATGGCATAGACACAGCCCTATTCTCCGGAAACTTCTCCGTTGACGCTATTGGTATAGATGACTCCGGCGCACTGACTTACACAGACGCTGACGGGACAGATACACTCATTGATGTGGAGTTCCTCCAATTTGCTGACGGGACGATATCAAGAGAGGCTATCATTTTTGGCACAGTCGGGTTGGATAGCCTTGATGGGCTTGAAACCGCTGATTTCATTTTCGGGTTTGACGAGAATGATATCCTGAACGGGAATGGCGGCGATGATGTCATTCGCGGCGGTGCGGGTGATGACACGCTGAATGGCGGCGCAGGTGATGATGTTCTCAATGGGGGCGAAGGCGCGGATATATTTATCGGCTCAGAAGGTGATGATAGTGCTAATGGCGACGAAGGAGATGATTTATTTATCTTCGATACGGCCAATGGCTCTCAGTTCCTCGGGCGTTTTAACGGCGGCGCGGGTGCCGATTCGATTGTCTTCCAAGGTGATGGATTTATCGATTTAGATGATAACAGCGCTGATTTTATCGAAATAGAATCCTTGGTTTTCGCTGATGATGGAAATGCGGGTCAACGCCGTGTTCAAATCGGGGGGCAAGAGGTCGACAACGCCGGAGATACTGAAATTTCTGCCTCCGCCACAGTGGAAGGACGCGGTGTCGGATTTGTGGATGAGCTCATTTTCAGCAATGAGAATAATAACGTGACTGTGGATCTGTCCGGTTGGACTTTCACCAATTGGACGGCGGGTGAAGATATCATTCGCTTCCTGGGCGCGGACGGAAACGATGACATTACAGGCACAGTTCTGGATGACCTGATGACGGGCGGCCTTGGTAATGACACGCTGCTGGGCGCTGCAGGTAATGATGACATCAGAGGCAATGACGGCGACGACACACTGGAAGGTGGAGACGGCAATGATCTCATCTTCGGCGGTGCGAGTAATGACGTCGTCAATGGCGACGGCGGTAATGACACGCTGCGCGGTGGAGACGGTACAGATAACATACGCGGCGGGATTGGCGATGACCGACTCTTCGGCGATGATGGTGATGACATCCTCGGTGGAGATAGTGGCAATGACGTCATTCTGGCAGGCATTGGGGATGACCGTCTCTTCGGTGGGAACGGCGAAGACCGTCTCTTCGGCCAAGGTGGCGATGATATCATCAATGGCGCAGATGATAACGACCTCGTCCAAGGCGGGGGCGGCAATGATACCCTAAACGGCGATGCCGGCGATGACCGTATCTTGGGCGATGCCGGAGCGGATGAGCTCAATGGCGGCGAAGGTGCCGATACTTTGAATGGCGGCGCCGATGATGACACGCTGAATGGGGATTCTGGAAATGATGACCTGATCGGCGGCAGCGGCGCAGACACGTTAAATGGCGGCGAGGGTGACGACCAACTTCTCGGCGGCAGCGGTAATGACACACTGGATGGCGGCGCTGGCGGTGACCTCCTCCTTGGCGGCAGCGGCAATGATATGCTGACGGGCGGAGACGGTATCGACACGCTACGCGGTGATGTTGGCATTGATAATTTGCGCGGCGGTAACGACGATGATCGACTCTTCGGTGATGATGGTGACGATATCTTAGGCGGCGATAGCGGAGATGATGAAATCCTGGGCGGAACCGGTGATGACCGTTGTTTCGGCGGCACGGGTGAAGATCGTCTGTTTGGTGAGGCCGGGGATGATATTCTCAACGGCGGCAGCGGGGACGACTTCCTCCGGGGCGGCACTGAAAATGACACCCTGAACGGTGACGAAGGCGTAGACCGTTTGTTTGGTGATGTCGGTGACGATATTCTCTCGGGCGGCGCGGGTGCAGATACGATGACCGGCGGCGCGGGCGCAGATAGCTTCGCCTACACACTGGGCTCCAGCACGGACATTGTGACCGACTTTACCTCCCGGGAGGATACAATCCTTGTAGACGGTGCATTGCAATTCTCGGGCTTTGATGACCTGCAAATTGTCCAACAGGGCGGAAACACAGTGATCACGAATTTTGATACGGAAGATACATTGATTCTATTGAACACAGTCGCGTCATCGCTGACGGCAAGTGATTTCATCTTCGGGGCTTCAGAACCCTCAGTGAACATAACGGCTGAGCTCTCAGATTTTGGAGATCTTGAAACTGTGCAAGCGCTGCAAACCTCAGAGGTCCCGCCTGTTCCTGAATATACACTTCTATCGACCGGCTTTTCAGTTGATGATTGGGAAGCCTCCTATTTCACAGACGACTATACTGATGTTGCGCTCTAGGGGAATTGGTTAGAAGATTTTAGGCTGTCTTCAAACAAATATATTGATTGGAAAAGGCCGCAAACTCAGCGGCCTTTTTTCTTAAGTGTAAGAGGATCACATAGATTTACAGCTGGATAAACACAAACGAGTCTGGTCTTTGTCAGAACATAGCGTTACATGCGCTTGGCGTAACTGGTTATCAAAGTATCATAGGGCATGATCTGACATGAAATATCCGTATCTTCGACCAATCCTTCCGCAGCCTGAAACGTGGGTTCCATTGCTGGAAACAAGCTATTCTCAGCGCTATTTCTCGAATTATGGACCGCTGGCCACGCGCCTCGAGGGCCGCATGACCGAGAACTATCTGATTGAGGGTTACAGCTCGACCTTGGTGACCTCCAATACGCTGGGCATTCAAGCCGTTTTGAACGCGCTCGAAGTCTATGGGCGCTATGTCATTCTACCCGATTTTACATTTTCGGGCACACTACAGGCCGTGATTGCGGCGGGCGGCAAGCCGATTGTCTGTGACGTTCTCAAGGAAACAAGTGAACTTGATCCAAAAAGCGTCGAGGCCGCGTTGGAAAAATATGACGATGTAGCCGCAATTATGCATGTACGTTGCTATGGTTTCGTTAATGATATCACGCCTGTGAAAAAAATATCTAAAGCGCATGGTATTCCATTGGTGATTGACGCCGCGGCGGCCCTGTCAAAACCGTCAGAGCAGACATTTGGCTCTGAATATGGCGAGATTGAAATTTTCTCGCTCCACGCGACAAAGGTTTTTGCGATTGGCGAAGGGGGGTTGATTGCTGCGCCTGAACAGATTTCGGAGCGTATCCGCCGCAGCGTCAATTTCGGGTTCCAATCTGACCGTACGTTCCATGACGGTACGAACGCTAAAATGGATGAGTTCCGGGCCGCCATTGGCTTTGGAACATTGGATTTGATCGACGGAATTGTTGACAACCGGCAAAAGCACGCGTCGCTCTATCTTGAATTATTCGAAGGCAATGATTTCGTAGAATTATTTGATATGCCGGAACTGGCCAGTTGGTCTTGTTTTCCGATCCTTGTCCCAGAAAGTAATCGTGAGAAATGCATTACCGTCTTTGCCGATCAGGGTGTTGAAGTGAAAAAATATTACTGGCCGAGCTTATCCGTTGGATATCAAGGCCGGGCAAAGCTTGAAATTATGCCGGTCGAGACGTCCCTCTTATTACAAAATTCGGTGATGTGTTTGCCGATTTATTCAGAATCGCCGGATGATTTTTGGACAGGCTTGAGCCAAGCTGTGCGAAAGTCATTACAACTGCTGGACTCCACCCGCTAGAGTTCGATGATGATCTCGTCGTTAAAGACTTCGGTTCAACGCGTTCCGGCGCGCGCCCGATGGATATTCCTGTTTGGCCTGCTGGCGTTGGCAGGGCTTATCGTTCTGCATTTTGCATTTATTTATAATTTTTCCAATGCACACCCACGATCAGATCAGTGGCGACATATCACAAAAATTATAATCCCTTGGAGTTCCGGTGATGTCTCTCCGAAAATACTCTGGAGCAATCATCACCCGAATCCGCTCCTGCATTTTTATCAGATTTTTATTGCCGGTCCGATCTTTGATTGGGATGTGCGAAAAGACGCCTATTTTTCACTAACGCTACATATTCTGATTTATTTATCTTTGGCCGTCGTAACATTGAGACTGGCCAAGGATAAAATGAGCCCGTTTCTCTTATTTGGTATCTTTGCCACAGGTGCATATTTTTTGTTGTTCCAAACAACGTTGACTTGGGTGTGGACGCTCGTCTCACTACAGTCTTTGGGATATGTTTTCGGTATCGCTATGTTGATTGCGCTCAGCCGTTTTGGGATGCTGAATCAAGCGACATCTTTGACTAAAGAGACGCGTGTTTCTCTCATACTTGGTTTGATTACTATCATAACCGTCCTGATGAATTTTGATTACGGCGTGATTTTTTTCTTATCCGCATTTGGTGCAATGACACTCGTCTCTATTTTCCACCGTGACAAAGCCTTGTTCCTCCAAATGATTATCTATGCGGGCATATCTGTGGTTGGAATCCTACTTATCAAACTCCTGCTTCTCCCGTCTGGTAAAGAAGGAGAAGGTGCCTCTGTTATAGCCCTTATCACAGGGCTTCCGGATTTGGTGAAAGCCTATTTCTATTCAATATCCAGTGCATTCTGGGGTGAATCTTGGTTTAGAGATTTTACCATTCATGGATCAGGTGTGTTTCTACCTGCCATCTCTATTGCTTTTACGACGTTCGTCTTTTTGGGCGCCGCTTTAGCGGCATTGTCGAAAGGGCGGCGCGGCCTGCTTATGTTGGGGCTCATGATTTATTCCGCCCTGTTTAGTCTTGCCGTTTTCACCGCGCGGGATGCAGGCGACTTTACAATTCTCCTTTCCTCTTCCCGCTATGCCACGAATTTTAAATTATCCTGGGTCGGCGCATTTTTAGCACTCGCCCTATACGCAGCAGAAGCCGTGAAATTTATGCCGCGTCAGCGTTGGATGGGCCTAACCTGTGGTGTTTTTATGGTCGCTCTCATCTCTGGTGCGGTCGCAACGAACATGTCTTGGGATAAAGCCAAAAACCTGCGCGCCGCCTATGATCGCGACGAGATGATGGTTTATATACTCGGAACAGACCCAAGCGCGAATTTTCGATTGCCGTCGAGTGTTGTCGGCTCAAACCGCAACTTTGATGCGTCTCTCAATTTCTTGGTTGAGAATGAGTATAGCGTTTTCAATCCAAAATTCCGTCCAGGCCCACAGCTGGCTATTTATCGAGATTTAAAAATGCAAATCGAAGGTAACCCTGCAAACTCATATAAAATCGTTATGGACTCCCGTGCAGTTCCCGCGAAAAAATCAGATAGAGTTGACCTTTGCATTGAATTGACAAACCTACCGACGGATGGGCCCGTAATTCTGGAGATCGACCATTTAAATGATAAGCGTATTTATAATGGAAGGCTTAGATTGAGAGCCAAGGATTATAAACGCGTTCTATCTGCTTTACCGGGTCAAACGCGTCATTACGTTCAGCCGGGAGTGGACAAGATGAAGGTTTGTTCTTGGTCAGAATTGAGACTAGTCGAGAATTAATCAACAGGGCCGTAACTTTGCGGGGACGCCATAGGCTGTGCCGGGTCCGTCAATATCTGATACGACGACTGCGCCGGCACCAATCATAACCTCGGCTCCAATCTTGGCGCGGTCTCTCACCGTTGCGCCAATGCCGACCCAGCTATTCTCACCAATCGCCACATGCCCACCCAGAGCAACGCGGGGTGAGAGATGCACGGCCTCCGCGATCTGGCAGTCATGCTCAACGATGGCACCGCTATTGATAATGCAATAATTTCCCAGTACCGCTCCGGGGTTGAGCACAGCTTGTGGACCTATGAAAGTCCCGGTCCCTATTTTCACATCACATCCAATTGCCGCACTGGGGTGAATAATCGTTTCGCAAACCCAACCTGCCTTAACCATCTCCTCTGAGAGGTGCGCCCGAATATTATTCGACCCTATGGCGACATGAAAGGCCGCTATCCTTTTTAAGGCAGACTGTCTGTCGCGTACCGGAAGATTAAATATCGTTTTTCCGATATCATCGGCAGAGTCGGATAGAAAACCTTCCAAATTTAACCCCGCCTTTAACGCTGCATTGGCAACAACTTTTGCATGCCCCCCTGCGCCAATGATAAAGAGCGGGTGATCCTTGGACATTATTTTTTACTGCTCCACTCACGCTGCAGGTGTTCTTTAATCGTGTAGATAGGGTCGCCTTCCGTCCGGTTGTAAACGCGGAAGAGGAACTCACCAATCGCGCTCGTCGTCGCCAGCTGGATTAGGATCACGATGAGTAACACATTTAAGATCAAGCCGTTGGAAATCCTGTCCATGACACGGAAGTCAAAAAGGGGAAGCAGGATCAACCGCAATGCAACCAAGCCCGTCAACGCCACAGAAATCAGCGAGAGCCACATGAAGGGCCGGCGTGATAAACCGGTTGCCTGATCAAATAGAAAGGAGAGGAGTTTTGTCATCGTCCAGCCTGACTCGCCATATCGACGGGCGTGATGATTGACCTCGATCTCTTTGACCTTCCCGGCCTCGCGGAAAACAAAGGCTGTGTTCCACGCTTTGAATTGGCCAAAGTCGAAGGGTTTGACGAGCTTGGCGTTATAGATTTTGAACGTACATCCAAAGTCAGTCAGGGAATGCCCGGCGACTTTCGCCATAACCATATTCGCAATTTTAGACGGTAATTTACGGAGGAAGCTGTCCTTCCTGTTACCACGTCTGCCGCTGATAATATCATAGCCCTTATCATATTCCGCCGCGAGCTTTGGCAGGTCTTCGGGATCAAGCTGAAGGTCTGAGTCGATGAACACAATCTTTTCACCCGTTGCATGGGCAACACCCGCACTCATCGCGGCGAGCTGTCCGCCATTACGAAAAAAATCTATGGCATGGGTGACTTCAGGATTATCCGCGAAAATCTGACGATGAAGATCATAGGTCTTGTCCGTGCTCCCATCATTAATAAGCAGAACCTCAAAAGGACGTTTCATCCCGCGCAGGGTCGCGAGCAGGCGGTCCGTATATTCGGTAATGCTCTTCTCTTCGAAGTAACTCGTCACGATAACGGAAAATTCTGGGACGTTTTGGGTGTCCGATTGGGTCAAGGTTCTACTCTCATTTGGCCTAGCGCCTGTTTGATGGAGTCAGGCCACGGTGGCAAGCCGCATTTCTATGGGGGTGTTAATCTTCGTGCAGGCTGCATGCTGTTTAGCGGCCTCAAGACGATATTTGGATATATCCTGTCATAAATATTTCACCTGAAGACAGGCCTTGCTCATCTTGCAATTCCGCTCCGTCTTGGGCATGCGACCCCTTATGATGATACCGCAAACTCTTAAAATCGCGACTATCGGAGCGGGCTATGTCGGCCTCGTGACGGGCGTCTGTTTTTCCGATTTTGGCTATGAGGTGTCCTGTCTCGACAAGAATAAAGCTAAAATCGGTGCGCTGAAACGCGGTGAAATTCCAATCTTCGAAGCGGGCCTCGAAGAGCTTGTGTCCAAAAATGTCGAATCCGGACGATTGCGTTTCACAACGGAGCTGTCCGAAGCTGTCCCAAGCGCAGACGTCGTCTTTATTGGCGTCGGGACGCCTGAATCAGCTGACGGTTCGGCAGATCTGCAATATGTCCATGCGGCCAGTCGTGATATCGCGAAGCAGTTAGAGGGCTTCACCGTTATTGCGATTAAATCGACCGTCCCTGTTGGTACGGGGGATGCGGTTGAAGCCATTATCCGTGAGACTAATCCGAACGCGGATTTCGCCGTCGTGTCCAATCCTGAATTCTTACGCGAAGGCGCAGCAATTGCCGACTTCATGGATCCCGACCGCGTGATTATCGGCACAGAGGATGAACGCGCGCGGGATATCATGGCACGGCTTTATCGCCCGTTCTCCGCTTTAGGGCCTCCTGTCGTATTTACGGATCGTCGCACATCAGAGCTGCTCAAATATGCGGCCAATGCCTATCTCGCGACGAAAATCAGCTTTATCAATGAAATCGCCGATCTGTGCGAAGCCGTTGGTGCAAATGTCACGGATGTCGCCTTTGGGATGGGCTTGGATGAACGGATTGGCTCGAAATATCTCTCGCCCGGCCCCGGTTATGGCGGATCCTGTTTTCCGAAGGACACAAAGGCGCTGCTGGATATTGCGAAGAAGGCCGGCGCCAATGCGCGGATTGTGGAGCAGGTCATAAATGTGAATGATGCCCGCAAGCTCGGCATGGCGGATAAGGTCGTTAAACTCTGTGGCGGCTCTGTTGAGGGTCTGACGGTCGCAGTGCTGGGTCTCGCTTTTAAGCCGGATACGGATGACGTGCGCGAAACGCCCACTTTCCCGATTATCCGTGTCTTGCAGGAAAAAGGCGCGACTGTACGGGCCTATGACCCCGAGGCGATGGAAGAGTCAGTCCCGCATTTGGACGATGTCACATTCTGTACCGACGCTTATGATTGTGCAAAACGGGCTGATGTGATCGTGCTTGCAACAGAGTGGAAACATTTCGAAAATCTCGACTTCAATCACCTCGCTCAGATCATGAATGCAAAACGCTTTGTCGATCTCCGGAATGTCTATGATCCAAAAACTGTGCGGCGACACGGGTTTGACTATGCGAGTATAGGCAGAGCATAAACCAAGAGTCGATTTTTATGAAAACCGACTCGCTTCTTATTGTAAATCGATAAGGACATCCCTACGTCTAACCTGTAAGACGGGGTGACGTGAGAGGGAGAAAAGACCGAATGTCCAAATTTGATACGCAGATTGAGCAATCCAAGAAAGAAGTCGCGGAAGCGCAGAGCAGAATCGCCGAACTATCCGCGCGCATTGATACGGCTCGCTCTAAAATGAGCCAGGGTACAGATATTTCCTTGGATATTGAAAATGCCTCCCTGGACGATGTCCATGCTCATTCCGATTTGATGAACGCTAATATTGCTGAGCTGATTATGGGCTTGGACGATGTCACGGCCGGGTTCTCGAAGGACTTTGACGGGTTACGCTCCAAGACGGGCTGGGAAAAATTCGTTGGGATTTTTTCGAAACAGCGCGCGGAAAGCCTGCGGGCGGAACGTGTTCGGGCTGCGTCCATTGAGGATAAGCTACAAGACCTGATCGCGAAATCAAACACGATCCAGGCCATGTTGCAGGACCAACTCAACGAGTTGGGTCACCATAAGAATAAGGTCGAAGGCAATTTGCAGCAGACTCTCGCGGACCGCGAAGCTGCGCTGGAAACGCTGGAGCAAATCAAAGGCGAAATCACCGCTCTGGACCCACAGATCATTGAGTTGGAGACAAAGCTTTCCACCGCGACTGATCCGAAGGAGCGTGCCAAGCTGGAATCTGAACTCGCGACCGTGAACTCCCGCCATAATGAATTGGCGCAATTGGAGCAGGTCAAAATATCTGAGAGCCAAACACTTGAACGCTATATCGAGAAGGGCAAGACCTGGATGGATTCGCTCCAGAACCAGATCGCGACCCAGATGGTGCTGTTGAACAAGCTGACAACGGATACGAAACAACGTGTTGTCCTCTATGATGCGCTGTCCAAATCCTTGAAAACGGCCCAGCAGCAGGATGTTGCGCATAAGATCAACGAAATCGGCGTTGCGACAGATAAAGAAGCACAGGTTGCCATGGCAGCCATCGGTGCGGCCACGAATAACAAGATGGCCGAGATGATGGAAGCGCATGAAGACCACATCGTCTTCGCCCGTAAAGTGCTGGAAGAAAAAGCCAAAGCGGATGAGCGGTTTGCGCGTCGGTTCGAAAAAATCGTCGAGCAGCATGATTCTAACGCCTATGGCGAGAGTGCTTAAGGCCCGGTCATGGACCTGAGCTATACGCACCGTGTGCTGGATAGCGCACGGGCGACCCGCCGTTACTTTGCTAAATTTGATCGCATCATCGACCATATCCGGTCGGTGACGGAACTCTCGGTTGGTGAGAAACTCATCAGCCGCGCGGAGGCCGATATTCTCGGCCAATATCTGGGTGATCTGAATAACAGTTTCACGGCGCTGTCCTATAAATATCTGATGACGAACCGTGCGCCGGATTCGGGCAAGATGAGCATTGATAAAACGGAGTCCGGGTTTCCGGTCTTTTCCGAGATTATCCAACTCGCCGCCGACTCGACGCAGGCGAAAAAGCATCTGAATTCCCTGCCGGATCAGGAGCGCCTGAAGAAGGATATGGTCAATCATATCCTCTCGGAACGGACCGCGCCGACGACCCTTCAATATGCACTGGCGCAGCGGATTTATTACGAGACGCTGGTGAGCGAGAACCTGTTCCTGTCGCAAAATCATCCGCAGATTGTTTGGGTTGGCAAAGACCTGAAACGCAAGAAACGCCGCTATATCATCCATTGGGCGTCCTATGATTCAAAAACCAATATCCCAGTTGTCTACCTCATGGTCGTCGATGATACGGCGTCGCGTGCGCTGCCCCATGATGAACGACGCTGGCCGCGCGTGCAGGACGCGTTGATGGCGCAGTCTCTGTCGGAGCTAAAACTGCTGACAATTGCCAAAGGTTTCGATGAAGACTTTGACGGGTTGCATCCTAAATCCCTGCGCCGTTTTCATCTCGGCCCGATGCACAGCCATGCCTTCACCGAACAACACGGACCCATCCGGAATGTTCTGGCTGAAGCCGTCGGCGAAGAAGGCTTGGACTGGGCGCTGGCCTGGACGGTAGAAACGCTGATTTCCGACGGGCAGAAATGGGTCAAATCCGGTGTCTTCAAACAGGCCCCACGCGAAGTTTACAAACTCGACGCCTTTGACCTGTCCGGTAAAATGGACGGCGTTACCGATGTGACCCGCGCCCTGATCCTGCCCCACCGAGCCTATCAGGTGATGGAAGAAAAATACTCTGAGCAATTTGCGGGCGTCCGGCGATATGTCGTCGGTCAAAACGCCAAAATCCTAAGCTACACGTAAGAGAGAAACCCGAATTTATGTCCAACGCCTCTGACCTCATGGAAATAAAAGAAACCGCTATTCGGGAGAAAGTCCCGGCGGCGCAATCCATGCTGGACGGATTTGACCATACCCCGCGTTTGGCCAAGCCGAAGGATATCGAAAAAGTTGCGTCCAAATCACCCGGCATAGGCGGCTCCCGCAGACGTTTCCGCTCGACCACGCCGGGCCTCGTCACGCAATCGACAGTGAAAGCTGAAGGCGTGCATATCATTGCCCGCGTTGAGACAACAGATGAGGATGACGCGCTAATGAGCCCGCTCCAAGCGGGCGTCCTACACGCGCTCCGCCGGGCGCTCGCGACGGCCCTGACCGTGGTCGATCAATATGCCGACGCGACGGGCCTCTCCGCACTGATGAAGGATAATCTGCAGGGCAAATTGCCCTCCGGCAAAACAGCAGAATTCAATGAAGGCCTCGCGGCGGGCTCCGTCATCGCGCTCCACGTTTTCGCGAATATGGCGAGCTTTCTGCTGTCTTCCCTGCACGACACATCGGAACTCACTGTGGATGTGGGCGATGTCGAGGAAGTCCTGACCGATAATCCGCAACTCGCGCTGACGGGCGCGCTTTGGGAGCTCGATCAAGACCTCGCCATCTTCGCGACAAGCGAGGATAAACTTATCCCGACGGTCACGGCCTTCCTCGAACAACTCATGGACAAGGCTGCGATGCGCGCGCAGAACTTGCCGCGTCTGGAGGCCTTCACCTCGGTCGCTTACCGCGTGGAAGAAGATGATTTCGAAATCCGCGGGTTCGAAGCCGCCAGCCGCGCGAAATC
The DNA here is from genome assembly GCF_050271975.1 of Litorimonas sp. WD9-15. Lineage (NCBI taxonomy): Bacteria > Pseudomonadati > Pseudomonadota > Alphaproteobacteria > Maricaulales > Robiginitomaculaceae > Litorimonas > Litorimonas sp. WD9-15. Next base: position 345,789 of record NZ_CP189850.1, on the reverse strand, counting down.
CACCAAGCTGACCATGACGTTCAAAAAACCGCATGAGGTTGTCGGCAACCATATCGCCAAATATCAATCCATGAAGCTGTCCAAAATGCTCATGGCCTATGACTTTGAAAAGAAGCTGAATCCCTTTGCCGAATTGGGCGGGTTTATCTTCACCTTTATGGGCGACGGTGCGCCGGGGACGGGGAAGACGACCCTGATCCAGATGATGGCGGGGCTCGTGAATGAGTATTGCAACGTGGCGGGCTACCCCTTCCGCTACGCCAATCTCAGCACGGATTCGATTGATAGCTATCAGGGTAAATCCGCGCAAAATGCCAAAGCCTTCATCAACCAAATCATCGACCCAAATGTGATCGGTTTCGGCACGATTGACGATATTGACCAACTCGCGGGAAAACGCGGCGACCGCCAATCCTCCGCGGGTCAATTGGAAATTACCGCCGTGTTGATGGAAAGTTTCGCGGGCGCGAATACGGTTGTGCGCGGGAACTGTACCTTTGGCATGTTCTCGAACTATCCCGAAAATGTCGATGACGCGCTCCGTCAACGCGCCGCCGCCCGTTTCCTCGTGGACGGCCCGCAGAGCCGTGAGGACTATATCGATATTCTCCACCTGCTCATGGGCAAGAACCACGACATTCCTGTCGGGAAACATGAACTGTTTGAGGCGCAGCAGATTAAAAAAGCCGTCGCCGCCAGCTATGAATCTTACGCCCGCCCGAAAGAGGAAGGACTCGAAATCGTCTTTGACGCGGTCAGCAAATCCATTGGGAAGTTAGATACCATCGCGAAACTCGGCACCTATCTGAAAGGCATTCAGGAAGCCGATGCCCGCTTCACAGGCCGCGCCATCAAGAACATTACAGACGCCGTCAAAGTCCGCGCCATGGACTTCGAACTCCCCGACGAATGGATGGAAAACCCGGAGCTGTTCTTGCAGAAGGATTATGACACAAAGAAGAAAATGATCGCCGATCTCTCGACGGAAATCACGGTCGATATGGTTATTCAAGAAATCAACCGATACGCGGATTCAGAATTCCGCTACGCCGATAAATCAGACGAAATCGCGATTGAAAATATGGTCCGAGACTTTGGCCGACAGGAGGAAGCTAAGAAGCGATATTTGGGGAGTAAGGGGTGAAGACAAACCTACCCATATGGAGTGACGGACCTGCTGAAATTCTTGAAAAAGCTTTTGATTTATTGGCTGAGAACAAAGAATCTTCGACAAGAATTTCTATGATACTTGTAGACAATGCTACTGAGCTAATGCTTCAAACTTATGTTTCTTTACCGAAGCGTGTTACTGGAATATCTATTTCGAGAGCGCAGAGAGACGAATACTGCAAAAATTTTCCAAGTTTATTGGACGGAATTGAGGAGCTTGCCGACGAGAAACTCATTGGGTTGAGTCTCGGTGAATTCGAATGGTTGCACCGCATAAGAAATCGACTTTATCATGATGGGAATGGGCTTACAGTTAAGAAAAGTCTTGTTGAAATTTATGCCGAACTTTCTCTAAAACTATTTTCTTCGCTGTTCGGAGCAGAGTTAAATTTGGGCCGAAATGTAGGAGAGCGAGCAAACAAGATTGGAAAATTTCTCAATAATTGGATCGAACTTGAGAGAGATATTTTCAAACTTGCAAATTTAGAGAAAAAGGCTCCGCTTATAGCTGCAATTCGACGTCTTCAAACTGACGATAAAATTACAGAGGAACAGTTTTTTCAAATTATGCAAGTAGTGCAAATCAGGAATCAACTTGTTCACGGTCAGTCTGATACAGATACAATGCTAAAATCAGAAAATTTGATAAAGCTGTCCAATGTTAGGATGCTTGTTGATAAGCTGAAACGAGAGACAAACTCATGATGCGTCTCGTGAAAGCCGGGCTTATGTTTGGAAACCTTTATGAGGTGTCCTCTCCCGCCCTTGTCGAGCGCTACAATCGGGCGCTGGAACATCTGACGGGGAAGCGCACGGCGCTGACCGAGTTTCACATCGACATAGTCGGCGCGTCGCCGGAAATTGCGCATGAATTTGATGATGAGCTTTATCTGAACCCGCATGGCGCGAACCAGATGTTTATTCTGCTCTCGACGGATCAGAAAACGGCACCGCTGCTCAATTCGCAATTCTCAACCTCACGCTCCATTCTCAAGCAATATATTGAGGCGAATGAGGACCAGCTTTTTGCCCTGACGGCACGCGAAGCCGTGGCGGGCGAGTTGATGAATTCCGTGTTTAAGATCGCGGAACCCGCAGACCTGCTGGACATTAACCAGATCGAGATCACGGCGGATACAACGCAGAGTCATGTCGCAGAAGCCGAAGAACTCTCCGCGCAGATAGACCGGTTTATGTCGGATGATGATGCGTGGTGGGATGATGTTCTGATTGCGGACATGATCGAACTCGCCAAACGCACGGGGAATATTCAACGCAATCCGGTGAAGCTGGACTCGCAGACTTTTACACAAGGCAATTATTTCACCTCGCATTTCGGCGGGGCCTATGTCTTCCGCGATGCGAACACGCCGACGATTATCCTGCGCGAGAAAATCGACGGGATGGACGCGATTGAGATTGAACAGGTTCTGACATTCGAGGACCGCGAAGGCATCGCCAATTGGCTCCGCGATGAAGGGCTGTCGCAACTCATTGTGCAACGCCCCAATCAGGATAGCGCTCTTGTCATTCGGCAAAAGATGGATTTCATCGTTGTGTCTGTTGCTGCCGATCAAGGCCATGATCTCTCCGGCCTCTCGCGCCAGAATATGCGCACGCTGGAACGGCGTTATGCGAACGATTTGCCGGAGGAATTTCTCGGCCTGATGGATGTCTGGCGTTGGGCGTCCATGGGCGGGCGTGTCCCGAAAATTGGCCCGGCCCATCCGTCCTTTTTCTACGCCGTGCGCGGGTCGCAACATAAAGACCGCGACCTCGTGAATATGCTGTTATCCGATCTCTCCCGCCTCGATTTCCGGCAACTCTTCATCATGCACAAACCGCTCTTTTACGAGCGTTACGCGACCTGGCCGGAGGAGAAGAAGGACTTCGTCGTCCGCTTCCTCGAACAGGAATATGCGATGGACAAAGCCGGCGCGCGGGAAGCGCTGTTCGGCGAAGAACCCAGCATGGAGCCGGAGCCTGCAAGTCAACGTGCCGATAAATTAAAAGCCAACCCTTGGGCGGGAATGCGCCCAAATGAGAGTAATCCAAGTATGAACCGTATCGTCGACGGTCAACTTTATGAGGTCGATATTGAGAGCGGACAGAGCGTCAAAGTCGCCAATACCAAACCCTATGTCAGTCCTTGGGGACGCCCGGATAAAAAATATCGTAAAAGGAAGAGGAGATAGATTATGTTTCCATTAATTAGAAATATCGTCATCGTTTTCCTCCTCCTGACGGTCATTTATGCCGTGCTGAGTTTCACCGCGAGTTGGCGGGAGCGGTCGCGTTTGTCTTCCGAATATGAATTGCAATCGGAGTTGAAGAAAACGACTCTGGAGAAGGACGTGTTCATCGCGCAAGGCATGAAACGTTACGGCCGATCCTATAAGCCGAAACTAATACTGGGCGTCTATATCGTGCCGGGCGCGATTATTGGCTTTCTGATTTATCTGGCGCAATATACGTGAGGAGATTGACATGAAATTCCTGAAACACATTCCGGCGCTACTTCTATTTATCGTTGGGGCGGTGCTACTGAATTACTATCTGCCCTCACGCGATGTTGTTCGCATTGTCGGGACAGAGGTGAAGCGGATTGATATTGGCAAAGGTGCCCCGTTCTGGGACCGTGCGGATATCGGTACAAATGACGAAGCGACACGCGATGTGCGTTTCATCAATGCGGAATTCCCGAGCGGAAAGACGAAAGTCTACCGGAATGAGGATACAGGTTGGGGTTTCCCGCCCTATTTCAAATTCGACAGTAGTGACGTCACGGCCAAAGCGCAGGCGCTGTCCAAGCAGGATGAGCAATGGGTCGCCGTTCGACATTACGGGTGGCGGATTCGATTGTTCTCGATCTTTCCGAATGCGACATCTATCAAACGCGTGTCGGGGCCGGATGCGTTTCTCATCCCGTGGTTCAATATCGTCTTTATTGGTCTATTACTGCTCATCTGGTTCCTGCTCTGGCGGAAAATTCGCGCGTGGAAAGCTAAACGCATTGATCCGACACTAGATAAAGTTGGTGATTCCATCAGCGATGCCGCCCGTGAGGTCGGCGAGTCCGTGGGTGAGGGGAGTGAGAAAGCCCGTGGATTTTGGCGAAAACTCTTCGGCTCGCCCAAAACGAAATAGGCTTAGGTGCGGGGGTGACGTTGCGCCCATTTATCCGAAAACCACACACCCGCGACCAGTATGACAATTGAAAGGGCCGCCAGTAGACCGCCCCAGAGCCAGTGCGGTCCGAACAGGATATCGGCGAGCACGCCGGTATCTGATCGGTAAAGCGACCCCGCGACCTCAGCATTGCCCATGAAGAAATAGCCAAATCCCGTCAGCGCATTGAGGCAGAGCGCAATGGCGATAATATGCGCAATATAGAGCACCCATTGGTTTGGTAATTTCCAAGCGATCAGGCCGAGAATAAGCGTCCCGCCGCCCAATGCTGTCCGCGTAAACATATCCGCCGCCCAAATTTGCGAGAGCAGCATCAGGGCTGCCATGACGAAGAGGGCGACGCGATAAAGGTTCAGTGCGCGCGTCAGCACGATCATCAACACGCCGAGCAGACTCGGCCCCAACAATCCCATGAAAATCACCATGGCCCGCTGGAAATCATTTGTGGTGGCCGTCGTTGCAACGCCCGAAAAGTTCGGAAAGACAGTTAGCTTCCGAAATTCGCCACCCGTAATGATCGCACCAAAGCCGTGACCAAACTCATGAATCCAGGTCGAGAGAAACAGGATTGGAATGCGCACCATCGGGAATTGCAGCAGCATATAGACGATGAAACACAGTCCCCAGAATTGCGTCGCGGGAAGGCGTTGCGGTAATTCTTTTATATTACGCGGCGAATGGACTTTATAACTGGACATGAACTCTATTTGGAAGAGCGGACCGTTCGCCGCAAGGCTTGAAAATACTTAACATGTTATGTATCTCTGTTTCATGCTAACCGATGCTCAAATCCAAGAATCCGCCCGTCGTCACCATGCGGCAGAATTGGCGCGCCGCCCTATGCGGGCGTGGTCGCAGGATTATCCTGATATGGACATTACTGACGCCTATGCGGTGCAAAACGCTTGGGTCCAATTAAAACTGGCAGAAGGTCGTCGGGTTATCGGGCGGAAGGTCGGGCTCACGTCCCGCGCCATGCAGGAAGCCATGAAAATCGATGAACCTGATTTCGGGACGCTCTTGGATGATATGCTGTTTGAAAATGGCAGTACGATTTCGGCGGCAGATTTCATTGACCCCCGTATTGAAGTTGAAATTACGTTCGTGCTGAAGAACGCCCTGCAAGGCGAAGGTTTGACGGTCGAACAGGTCCTGGACGCAACAGATTATGTTGTGCCGTCCATGGAATTAATTGCGGCCCGCAGTCACCGCGTTGATCCCGAAACCGGATATACGCGCAAAGTTTATGACACGATTTCGGATAATGCGGCAAATGCGGGCATTATCGTAGGCGACAAAAAATGTGACCCGCGTGAGCTGGACTTACGCTGGACGGGTGCCATTCTCTATCGCAACGGCATTGTTGAAGAGACAGGACTGGGCGCCGGTATTTTGGATCATCCCGCCAAGGGTTTGATCTGGCTCGCGAAGCGGTTTGCGCCGCATGGTATCGCATTGGAACCGGGCCAATATATTATGAGCGGCAGCTTCACCCGCCCCGTCATCGCGCGGCCTAACGATCACTTTCATGCGGATTTCGGACCCATGGGCACCGTTGATGTGAGCTTCTCATGAGCCTCTATCAGGTTCAAAAACTCCTTTATCAATTAAATCGCGATCCGGCGACACAGGCGCGTTTCAAGACGGATGTCGATGGCTTACTGTCTGACTATAAGCTCACCGATGATGAGAAAAACTGGCTCAGGGCAGGTGATGTTGGCGAGCTCTATATCCACGGCGTGAACGGTCAAATCCTGATGCATTATGCCGCCTTTATCGGGCAGGAATGGGATGAGTATATTCAGGCCATGAAAGAAGGTCTCACAAAACACGGCCAAGTCCGCGACGGGATTTACCGCGCTGTGGATGGCGGCGATGGAGGGGCGATTTAATGGCCTTGGTCTTTGCAGGTATTTGTTCTCACGGTCCCGGCATTACGGGACGGGCCGAGCGGGCGGACCCGGCCCTGCGCGATCCGTTCTATGCGGCGCTGGACAGTCTTCGCGCAGATATTGAAGCCTCCGGCGCAGACGCGTTGGTCGTCATCGCGGCGGAACATTTCGCTAATTTTTTCATGGATAATATGCCCGCATTTGCGATGGGTATGGGCGAAGAATATGAAGGCCCGATTGAGGATCCTGACTGGCTGAAAATTCCGCGCACGACTATTCCAGGCGCACCTGACCTATCGCAGCGCATGATCACTGAGATGATGCAGGCGGTTGATCTCACTTATGCGCAGGAATGGAAAATGGATCACGGAATCATGGTGCCGCTTCATTTCCTGACGCCAAAGATGGATCTGCCGATTATTCCCGCCAATATTAATTGCCAGGGTCCACCCCTGACCCCGCTCTCCCGCGCTTATGCCTTTGGCCAAGCCCTGCGGCGGGCTTGCGATGCGGTACCGGAAAAAATCGCCGTGATGGGGACGGGCGGTATCAGCCATTGGCCTGCCACACCCAATAGCGGGAAAATTAATGAGGCGTGGGACCGAGAATTCCTCCGCCGATGGGTAACCAATGATAAAGAGGCTTTGCTGTCCTACACGGATGAGGACACACTGCGGGAAGCCGGGCAGGGCGGGTTCGAAATTCGGACCCTGATTTCAATCGCGGGTCTGTGTGAAGGCGCAACAGGTCATATCCGTTTCGCCGAACCCATTCCGATTTTCTCAACCATGTGTGTCGCTGCAACGATGGATGTGTCTTGATAGACCTTGATTTCACATTTCACAGTGAAATCTGGCTCTGGCAAGCGGAGAAAGGGGCTTGGCATTTCTTGGATGTGCCCGTCGATATTTCAGAGGACATTAAAGCCTTTACCAAACATCTGGCACGTGGTTTTCGATCGGTAAAAGTTGATGTGCAAATTGGTGAGACGCGTTGGAAAACATCTATTTTTCCGTCGAAAGATCGCGGGGGCTATATTCTACCTATTAAAGCGTCCGTCCGGTCCGCCGAAAATATCTCGGTAGGCGATAAGGTCGACGTTTCACTGAACGTCCCGACTTAACGAGCCAGCCTATTCAGCAAGGCATAAAGCTGATCCATATCCTCGGCACCAACATCACTTTCTATGTCGTTATATTCACCTTCACTCTGCGGTGCAATTTTGGCGAATAATGCATGGCCAGATTTTGACAAACGCATTTGTCGGCGGCGATTATCGCCCTCTACGGCAAAACGTTTCACCCAACCCTGCTCTTCCATAGTTTTCAGAATACGTGTGAGGCTCGGCATGAGGAGCAATGTCTTGTCTGCAAGCGCCGTAACTTCCAAACCGTCCTCGCCATGCAGGGCGCGGATGACGCGCCATTGTTGTTCCGTCAGACCATGCTCGCGCAGAATTGGGCGGAAACGGGACATCACCGCTTCACGCGCGCGCAACAGCGCCATGGGGAGGTTTTGTTCAAAGTCGCGCAGGTTAGACTTCCTCATCCCGGACTTCATTGCGCAATGTCCCAATGCCGGGGCAGGTGACTTCAACGACGTCGCCCGGGACCAGATATTTCGGCGGATCAAATCGTGCACCCGCTCCATTGGGTGTGCCGGTCGCAATCACATCACCGGGCTGAAGCCGTGCAAATTTTGAGAGATATTCGATCTGCATTTCAATCGGGAACATCATGTTTGACGTATGATCGTCCTGCCGCATCTCGCCATTCACTTTGGTCTGGATATTTAAATCTGTGAGATCGATTTTATCAGAGAGCGGCACCATCCAAGGTCCTAATGCGCCGGATCGTTCGAAGTTTTTGCCCTGCGTGACATTAAATTTCGCGTGGCGCACCCAATCGCGCAATGTGCCCTCATTCATCAAGGTCAGGCCCGCAATATGGTCCCGCGCATTTTCGCGTTTAATCCGGCGGCCTTCTTTGCCGATAATGACAACAATTTCGCCTTCATAATCGAGTTGGTGGCTTTCCGGCGGACGTTCAATGAACTGACCGTGTCCGACAAAGCTCTCTCGGGAGCGCATAAAGACGGAAGGATTTTTTGGCGGCTCTGACCCATCTTTATATTCCGCGTTCCGGTTTGCGTAATTCACGCCAATGCAGAAATATTTCTGTGCATTATTGATGACGGGTAATAGCTCGACCTCATCCAGCGCATAACGACCTTCGCGTGTCGAAATGTAATTCAGCGCCGCCTCCATTTCACCGCGCGCCAACATTTGCCGCAGGGAAGAAAATTGCGGGAGTAGGACAACGCGGTCTTGCGGTGTTAGGCCCGCTGGACGAGCGCGGCCGTCTTCCAGAATTGTAACGAAACGAGTGTCGGACATTAGGTGGCTCTCCTTGACAGGGCGTCTTTGTCTAAATACTTAACATGTTAAGTAACTGGGTCAACTGTACATGCCGCATATCATTGTCGAACATTCCAAAGGGATTGCGAAATCCCTGTTTATTCAGCGGCTCGTCGGGAATTTACACGATGCCGCCATTGGACTGGACGCCCTACCAACGGGCGGTATCCGGACGCGCGCGCATCAAGTTGTGCGCTACCGTGTCGGTGACGGGGAGAAGGGACGGGAATTTATCTATCTCACAATTCGCCTCGGGCAAGGACGGGATGACGCGACGAAGAAAATGATTGGCGAAACGCTTTTCGCTGTCCTCACCGATTTCACGAAAGACCATATGGAGGGCGGCGGTCTGCTCTCTCTGGGTCTTGAAATTCAGGAGATCAATTCGGATCTGACCTGGAAGAAAAATAATATTCACGCCTTCCTCAAGGGAGAAAAATAAATGCCAACAGAACTCGATAAACGTATTCGCAAGTCCAAGAAATTCCTAAAGCCATTTGCGAAAGCGCCGCTCGGACATTTCATCAAAGGCCGCCGGGTGAAGGGTAACTCAATGACGACCTTCGAAAATATCACGCCGGTTGATAATTCGAAACTTGGCGATATCTGGTCCGGTACGGTCAAAGATATTGATGTTGCAGCGCAAGCTGCGAATGACGCGTTTCTGGCGGGCTGGCGCGATATGCCGGGTGCCGAGCGTCGCGACCTCATGCATGCGATTGCCGACGGCATTGAAGCGCGCGCGGAAGAGATCGCCATCGTCGAGTCCATGGACACGGGACAGCCCATTCGTTTCATGCAAAAAGCCGCCATTCGCGGCGCAGCCAACTTCCGGTTCTTTGGCGATAAGGCCGTCGAAGCAGGCAAGGGATTGAGCTTGCCCGCCGAACATCATCATAATTTCACGACACGTCATCCGCTGGGGGCTGTTGGTGTCATCACGCCTTGGAATACGCCCTTCATGTTGAGCACATGGAAGATTGCACCGGCTCTCGCATCTGGCTGTACGGTCGTGCAAAAGCCCGCAGAATTTTCACCCTATACGGCGATGCTGCTGGCAGAAATTGCTTACGCAGCAGGGCTGCCCAAGGGCGTTTTAAATGTCGTCAACGGCCTCGGTGAGACGGCCGGTAAAGCTTTGACGGAACATCCGCTCATTAAAGCAATCGCTTTTGTTGGCGAGTCCTTCACGGGATCGCTCATTCAGAAACAGGCGGCGCCGACCTTGAAACGTTTGCATCTGGAACTGGGTGGGAAAAACCCCTGCGTCGTCTTTGATGATGCGGATATGGACCGTGCGCTGGACGCGGCGGTCTTTATGCAATTCTCACTGAACGGCGAACGTTGCACCTCCTCGACGCGTTTGCTGGTGCAAGAGACTGTCTATGATGAATTCACCGCAAAAGTCGCAGACCGCGTCGCGAATATCAAAGTTGGTCACCCGCTTGATCCGACCACGGAAATCGGTCCGCTGATCCACCCCACACATTTTGACAAGGTCATGTCCTATTTCGATATCGCGACCGAAGACGGTGCAGAGATTGCAACGGGCGGCGGACGCGAGGGAGATGAGGGTTGCTATGTCAAACCGACATTATTTACGGGTGCTAATAATGACATGCGTATCGCGCGCGAAGAAATTTTCGGTCCCGTTTTAACGGCCATTCCGTTCAAAGACGAGGCCGAAGCGCTCTCTATTGCCAATGATACGGATTACGGATTGACCGCTTATATCTGGACACAGGATTCGGCGAAGGGCATGCGCATGGCACGCGGTGTCGAGGCCGGTATGGTTTGGATTAACTCCGAGAATAACCGTCACTTGCCCGCACCATTCGGCGGTATGAAGGCTTCCGGGATCGGACGTGATGGCGGCGATTGGTCCTTCGACTTTTATATGGAAACAAAAAATACCTGTGTTGCGTATGGTACACATAGCATTCCGCAATTAGGAGTTAAATAAATGGCCATTGCGTCTACAAATCCTGCGACCGGAGAGGTCGTCAAAACCTTTGATGCGCACACAGAAGCTGAAGTCGATCTCGCAATTGCTGCGGCTGTCGTTGCTCATGAAGCCGTGCGTGATTGGGATTTTGATCAGCGCGCGAAACATATGCATAAGCTCGGGGATTTAATTGAGGCAGAGGTCGATTCACTCGCCGAAATTATGACATTGGAAATGGGTAAGACCTTGGCGCAGGCTAAGGGCGAAGTCCTGAAATGTGCGAAATGTTGTCACTTCTACGCGGACCATGCAGCAGAGATGCTAGCAGACGAAATCGTTGAGACCGATGCGGCGAAGTCCTATCGCGCTTATCTCCCCCTGGGTGTCGTGCTGGCCGTCATGCCGTGGAATTACCCGTTATGGCAGGTCATCCGGTTTATTGCGCCTGCGCTCATGGCGGGGAATACAGGCCTGTTGAAACATGCGTCAAATGTTCCGCAATGTGCCTTGGCGTTACAAGACCTTGTCGAACGTGCAGGCTTTCCTGAAGGCAGTTTTTCCGCGCTTCTGATCTCCGGTTCCCGCGTTGAGAAAATCTTGCGGGACGACCGAGTGCGGGCGGCGACATTGACGGGTAGTGAACCTGCGGGTGCGTCTGTTGCTGCGATTTGCGGCGACGAGATTAAACCGACTGTGTTGGAACTGGGCGGGTCCGACGCTTTTATTATTATGCCGAGTGCTGACATAGATGAGGCGGTGAAAGTCGGTGTGAAAGCACGCACGCAGAATAACGGGCAATCCTGTATCGCCGCAAAACGGTTTATCATTCACGCGGATATTTATGACGCGGTGAAGGCCAAATTTGTTGAAGCATTTGAGGCGCTAATTATTGGCGATCCGACCGATGGAGATACTGATATCGGTCCACTGGTCAGTCGTGAGGCCCGCGCCGAACTGGATGAGCAGGTTCAAACCGCACTTTCTGAGGGCGCACTCCGCGTGACGGGATGCGAGACTATGCACGGTGAGGGAGCCTACTATCGTCCTGGTATCATTGAAAACATCGCCAAGGGCACGCAGACATTCTACCAAGAGTTTTTTGGCCCCGTTGCCATGTTCTTCAAGGTCGAGGATCTGGATGCCGCGATTGAACTCGCGAATGACTCGCCTTTTGGACTTGGGTCTTCCATCTGGACTCAGGACAAGGCGGAGCAATCGACAGCCATTAAGCGCCTCGAAGCCGGCGGAACTTTCGTCAATGCGATGACGGCGTCTGACCCGCGCCTGCCCTTTGGCGGGATTAAGCGGTCCGGTTATGGCCGCGAATTATCCTCTGAAGGAATACGCGCGTTCTGTAATGTGAAGACTGTTTATATCGCATAACATTCACTGCAGAGTCCGTCTTGCCAGCAGGGCGGACTCGGAGGATATGAGCGCTATGACCAATATAGAAATCACACCTGTTAGCTATGATCTCTGGCGCACCGATAAAGCCGCATTTGCGAAAGCCTTTGGCGAGAGTTTCGCCGAGACGGGCTTTGCCGTGGTTTCCGATCATACCATTTCGCAGAGCACGATTGACTCAGCAGCCGAGGAAACCAAGGCATTCTTCGCTTTGTCGTCTGAGACAAAACGCAAATATGCGGATGCGGAAGGTGGATTCCAACGTGGCTATTCCCCGGTTGGGAGTGAGAATGCCAAGGGGCGCGAGATTTCAGATTTCAAAGAATTCTGGCATACGGGACGGCGTCTGGATGAGAATTCCCGCTACCGCGCGACAATGAAGGACACGCCCACAGTCGAGGAATTGCCGGAATTCAACCTCGTAACGCGCGACCTCTATGAAGCGCTGGACAGTTTCGGCGCAGATCTGTTGCGGGCCGTGGCGCTTTATCTCAATCTTGATGAGGATTATTTCGACGACAAGGTTGATAACGGGAACTCCATTCTGCGGTTGCTGCATTATCCCGCCCACACAAACCCGCCACCGGAAGGCTCCGTTCGGGCCGCTGCGCATGAGGATATTAACCTGATTACACTCTTGTTGGGTGCGGAAGAGGCCGGGTTGCAGGCCCAACACCGCAATGGTGATTGGCTTGACGTCAATGCGCCGAAAGGTGCTTTGGTCGTCAATGCGGGCGATATGTTACAACGCCTGACGGCGGGAGATATCCCGTCCACGACCCACCGCGTCCTGAACCCGTCCGAAGAGCGGGCGCGTTTCCCGCGTTATTCAACACCATTCTTCCTTCATCCCAACCAAGATTACCTTATCGATCCGCTGCCCGATTGTGTGGCGAAGACGGGGAAGGTCGAAGCGCCGATCACGGCGGGCGATTATTTGAATGAACGTCTGCGCGAGATTGGATTGTTGAAGGACAAGCCATAGGGACCTATGCGACCGCCCATCTGGGGAACGGCAGAAGAAATAAATGGGACTGTCCGCGTGGTGGACTCCGTGATGGAGTACCATGGGGTAGGTCTTTCATCTTTGTTTTACACGAAGGCCAAGCGCAAGAAGTCTGTAAAGTGGTCGGCGATACCGTTACATTTTCCAAATCTCGAAACATATTGATTGTAAGACAATATGTTTCTGCGCTCTCATATTTGGCTCACACCAACTACAAGGCCACGCGGCAGCAGTTTTTGATATGACGGTCCGGCTGGTCACAGTTATCGGGTCTGCTTCGCCTTCCGAAACAAACCGAACAGTGTCGGAGCACTCGCCATAAAAGGTCCGGCACAATCTCTGACCTCCGCCAGAAATGCTCAACCCCACCGTCTTTCAGTACCAGCAAGCGAGGCCTCGCCTGTCCCGTGTCTGAAAGAACGAGTTAAACATATGCGCATTCTTATAAGTGGGGATCATTCTCTTCATAAACGGGGGTTGGCGGTCGTACTCAGCGTCACAAAACCCAAAGTCATCCCGCACGCAGCGAAGTGGAGATGCGGGACCTATCGCCTATAAACCCAAGGTAAGGCTTTGAAAACGTTAGGCCCCGCATCTGCGACCTTCAGGCTTGTGCGGGGTGATATTGGAGAGTGGTTTTGAGAGAGTTAAAAATCGCGAACTGAGGGATACAGTTTATCATAAACGCGGATTGACCCTCATTCACAAAAAAGCCGCCCCAAAAGACGGCTTTTCAAATCAATATTTCGACTCGCTCTATTCAGCCGCTTCCACGGTATCTTCGGATTTACGAGGCGGCGCTTTGCGGCGGCGTTTGGGTTTGTCCTCACGCTCGTCAGACGCTTCAACTTTCTCAGCTTTGACTTTTTTCGGTTTCTTTTCGGTTTTTGGCTTTTTTTCAACTTTCGGTGTATCTGCCTTGGGCGTTACGACTTCCAACTCAGACGGTGTCTCGGCGCTGTCATCAGAACTGTTAGTCTCATCCTGATCACGTCGGTTATTCTGGTTCCGGTTGCTATTGTGACGACGATTATTGTTTCGGTGATTATTCCCGTCCTCATCCTCATTATGGCTCTCACCCCGCGCGGCGCGTTCAGCTTCGGCTTTTTCGCGGGCTTCCTGTTTGGCGGCTTCCTGCGCGTTCATCAGGCGGAGATAATGTTCCGCATGTTGCAGCAGGTTTTCGGCCTTCACGCGATTGCCGCTCATTTTGGCATCGCGGGCGAGCGTTGTGTATTTTTCGTAAATCGTGGAGGCATTGCCCCGCACTTTCACATCCGGGCCCTGACTGTCCATGGACCGGTTGTGGTTGTTATTATTATTGTGGTTCCGGTTCTTATTATTCCGGTTGCGACCGCGTTGACGCTTCATCATCTGTCCTCAAAAGGGGCGACAGGTGAACATATACCCTTTTTATCGCTGTTTTGCGAACGGGCCTTCACTGTGTCGGCTTTTCGTAGTGGACCCGGCGAATATTCGGCAAGTCTTCAAGCTACGATTTCCGCGTAGCAAAGCCTTTCGCAGATGAAAAGACCTTTTTCAGGTTGATTTTCGGGCGCTGATCACGCGGTCATTCCCGCCAAGGTCGCGGTGGACTTGAATGTTAGAAAATTCGGCCGTTCGGACGAGAGTGGAGACGCTTTCGCCCTGATCAAAGCCAATCTCTAGGCCCAGCCAACCCCGGGGTCGCAGATAGGCTGCGGCCTGGGTTAATATAGCGCGGTAATCCCGTAATCCGTCTTCGCCGCCATGTAAGGCGAGGGCCGGGTCGTAATTCGCGACTTCGGGTTCCAGTTGCGTCATCGCTGCGGCGTCGATGTAAGGCGGGTTGGAGACGATAGCGTCGAAAGTTTCGGTTGGGTCGAGCGCGTTCCACCATGCGCCCTGCGCGAAGATTACACGGTCCTGAACATTCAGAGCCTTTGCGTTTTGCCGCGCGATATTCAGCGCGGGCTCCGACAGATCGGTCGCGACTAATGTAGCCTCGGGTAATTCCGCCAAGAGTGTAAGACCGATCGCGCCACTCCCCGTACCGAGGTCAAGCAGGCGGGGGGCGGGTACATGTTTCAACGCCTTGAGTGTTTCGCGGATGAGGGTTTCCGTATCTGCGCGCGGGGACAGGACATCTTTGGAAATCACAAAGCGCCGCCCGTAAAATTCCCGCCAGCCCAGAATATAGTCCACGGGTTCGCCCGCCAAGCGTCGCGCCATACCGTCTTTTATCTTATCAAAAACCTCCGGAGCCAGAAATTCTGTCCCGCGCAGCATCAGTGTCGTGCGGTCCAATCCCGTCGCGTCTAGCACCAACTCTAGCGCGTCCTCTTCCGCAAAGGGCAGTCCGCCTTCTGTAAAAGCCTGCGTTAGAAACCGCTTCGCTGAGCGGGCGTTCAAGCCCGAATAAGGACCGGAGCGCGGACGTTGATCGAGGGGGATGACCATTAGGAGATGGAGGCAATCGCGGATTCAATCAGGGTCAGGTCGCTCTCCCGCGACAGGCTGTGATCCCCGCCTTTGACCAATGTGTAAGTCACGTCTTTCGAGGTCAGCATATCCAACAGCCGTTTGGAATGGGTCCACGGCACAACATTATCGTCATAGCCTTGCAGGATACGGATCGGGCAGGTCAGAGGGATGGGCAGGTCGAGGATTTGGCGGGCGCGACCATCTTCGATCAGGGCTTTGGAATAGGCGTAGGGCTCGTCATATCCCGACGGTTCATAGACGACCCCGTCATTTTCCAGCGCCGCGATCTGCTCTTCCGTCCAGCCCGCGACGGTCAGCTTTTCCGTAAAATCCGGCGCGGGATTGATGAGGACGAGCCCCTGTGTGCGCGGTGTGTTCGCGGTGGCGGCCAGGAGGGCGGCCCAGCCCCCCATAGAGGAGCCGACCAGAATGACGGGACCGTCCGTTAACTGGTCCCGCACATAGGCGATGTCTGACGCCCATCGGGAAATCGTGCCATCTGTGAAGTCTCCTGAACTTTCCCCGTGGCCAAAATAATCGAAACGGATAAAGGTCTGCCCGCGCGCCTCAGCCCAAGCGTGGAGGTGGGTCGCCTTCCCACCCTCCATGTCGGATTTCAGGCCGCCACACCAGATGATTGCGGGGCCTCGGCCAGCGCTCATCTTATAGGCAATTTTTTCTCCATCCGGAGTGTCGAGAAAGTCGGGCATTATCAGATTCGTTCGTCTATGAGTAATTCCATGAATGTGCTTCAAGTCTTACCTGAACTCAATGCCGGAGGTGTCGAAGGCACGACCGTGGAAATGGTCGAGGCCTTGGTCGCCGCAGGACATGGCGCGCATGTGCTCTCCGCCGGAGGACGGATGATCGCGGAGATCGAAGCGCTGGGCGGTGTGCATCATGAGGCGGAGATCGGGTCGAAGAATATCCTGTCCGTGCCCTGGCGCATTGCGGGTGTGCGACGCCTCATCGCGGAGCATAATATCGACATCGTCCATGCCCGCAGCCGCGCGCCCGCCTGGCCCGCCATGCTCGCCGCACGGGCGGAGAAGATACCCTTCGTCACGACCTATCACGGGATTTATAAAGCCAGTGGGCCGCTGAAACGATTTTATAATTCGGTCATGGCGCGGGGGGATCGCGTGATCGCGAATTCCAATTTCACGCGCGATTACCTGATGGCGCAGCACGGCACGGATGCGGCCAAAATCACGGTCATCCCGCGCGGTGTCGATATGGTGCGGTTCAGTGCGACGGCTGTCGATATTATTACTGTTGCCGAATTGCGCGAGAGTTGGGGCGTGAAACCGGGGGAAACCGTCCTCGTCCTGCCGGGGCGTCTGACGCGGTGGAAGGGGCAGGCGGTCGCGATTGAGGCGCTCTCTCATTTGCCGGAAACCTATCGCCTGATTCTTGTGGGGGATGCACAGGGGAGGACGGACTATCTGGCGGAATTGGCGGCACTGGGGAAAAATCTGGGTGTCGGCGAGCGCGTCCACCTCGCGGGGCATTCGACGGAAATCCCGACGGTCCTCGCGGCAGCGGATATCGTCCTCACGCCCTCGACTGAGCCCGAAGCCTTTGGTCGCACGGCAGCGGAAGCGCAGGCGATGAACCGTCCCGTGATCGCGGCGGATCATGGCGGCGCGGTGGAGGTTGTCGTGGAGGGCGTGACTGGGTGGCGTGTGCCGCCCGGCGATTCAAAAGCGCTGGCCGATGCGGTTTTGCGTAGCTCCGATTTGACGGGTGTGAAGACTGCGCGGGAGCGGATTGCAGCGGAATTTTCGAAAACCAGCCTGCAACAGGCGGTTCTGGACGTTTATACGAGTCTTTTGGAACCTTAGGTAAAATCGCGGCTTTCCCTTGTATATGCGCCTTAAAACCGCCATATGCCGAAACTGATTGAAACTACCAGGAGACACCACAATCGCTAGAAGACCCCTCTCGGCCCAACCCGCCAAAAAACCCAAAGGCCCGCGCATCAATCGCGACATTACCGCCGATAATGTCCTGCTCATCCTCGCCGATGGAGAAAAAAGGGGCACTGTCCCCATCGCTGAAGCCCTCGCGGCTGCCCGTGACGCCGGACTCGACCTCGTCGAAGTTGCGCCCGGACAAACGCCCGTTTGCAAAGTCCTCGACTACGGCAAGATGCGCTTTGAAAATCAGAAGAAAAAAGCTGCCAACCGCAAGAACCAGCGGACCCAGGCGCTTAAAGAAATCAAGATGCGTCCGAATATCGATACGCATGATTACGGCGTGAAAACCAAAGCCATGCAGAAATTCTTTGACCGCGGCGACAAGGTGAAAGTCACCGTGCGTTTCCGCGGCCGCGAAATGGCCCATATGGACCGCGGCATGACATTGCTCGCGCGCGTGAAGGAAGACTTTGCCGAGGATTGCAAGGTGGAGTTTGAGCCCAAGACCGAAGGTCGGTTAATGACAATGGTCCTGGCGCCGAAGAATAATTAGACTCGTTCAAAATTTAAAAGAAAAGCCGGGGCGTGAGCTCCGGCTTTTTTTGTTTTCAGCTTTCTTTTTTAGGTCAGGGAGCTGTGGTCGAATCGCAGGTCTGGTTTCCTTCCGTCCATTCTGCGCCCCCGCTCAAGTTACCGTCCTCATCAACTGTAGCAGAAAAAGTCGCACAATATTTTTCAATTGTATCTATGACTGGCGCCTCATTTTCTAGGAGCCCTTTAGCGGCTTCCTCTAAAACCGAAGTGATATCGTCTTTGAATATTCCGAGACCTTTCCTAGCTAATTTGAGAACTTTCTTTCTCGCCCCGTCTCCAACTTCAGCGACACTGATTTTCAAACTTGCAGTTGATAGGTATCCGAGGGGTTCGTCCGAGTAGGGTATAATCGGAAGTGGTTCAAATTTCGACCAAGCCTTATTGCTGTTCGGTTTTTTCATAATCTGCATGATTGGAATTTTTGTATCTTTATAATATACAGGAACTGACCGCGTATTATATTCTCCATTTTCGTTTTTATGTTTTTCATCCTTAGTTCGATGTTCAATTAAATTATAAAATTTGAGTCCATTGGTCCGTATTTCGGTTTCGCCTTCAGGTTTAAAATATTCATCTTTCAGTATAATTGAATTGAAAACATCTCCGGATTTTCCTTCATTTCCACTTCTCCAAACGGCTTTTGTTTCTGCGGAGATAGCTATATTTAATTTATCCGAGTCTTTTGGTACCGCAGGTGAAGCAATATATAGTCTTAACGGTCGTATTCTAATCTGCTGGCCGCCAATGAGCCGCCATTGCGCAATTAAATCAAATTCGAGTTCTCTTTTAGACTCAGCTTTTGAGATTTTAGCGTTTTTGTCTAAAGCATATACGCTTTCAGTGAAT
This sequence comes from Litorimonas sp. WD9-15, assembly GCF_050271975.1. Taxonomy (NCBI): domain Bacteria; kingdom Pseudomonadati; phylum Pseudomonadota; class Alphaproteobacteria; order Maricaulales; family Robiginitomaculaceae; genus Litorimonas; species Litorimonas sp. WD9-15. The sequence goes on along the minus strand of NZ_CP189850.1, from coordinate 326,945 downwards.
CGACTGTAGCGGAAACAATTTGATTCAAGTTTAAAATTACCACTTGCCGCATAAGGTCTTATTGAAACTTTCTGCGAATGAACTGCAGAATATTCAGAAATTTCTTTTTCTAAACCCTTATCTACTTCTTTGACAAACAGACCTATTAATTTTGGCGCTAAGAAAGCCAAGATTGGTGCTACAGAAAAAGATTTAGTCGAGGTATTTATGCCAGGGTCTTGAGGAAAGCAAAGACGTCTTATAGCCTCCGATTGAGCTAACTCTTTAACGCTCAAGACATCTAATTTGATATTCTCTTGAGAATTAGGTTTTGGAAAGTCGATTTCAAACAAATTCTCTTTTTCAAAATATTTGTCGTGCGCCAATAACGACTTCGGCAAGCCTTGATTTAAATATTCTAATTGTTTTTTCTCGCTTATAGGGTTTTCCATGCTTGGAGACATTATCAAAGCAGAAACGCTTTTCTGACTAATAAGTTTTTCGGCCTTTGGTTGATCATATTGTCCCCCCGCATAGGCCGGAGTGCTGAGAACCGCACATAAAACTGTTCCGATTAAAATTGATGTTTTGTTGATTGTCATGATGCACCCTTTTGATTTGCGCTGAGAAGTATTAAATTTTGAATTAATCACCATATTGGGAATTGTAATAAGCTCGGTCGCCTGCGGAGAGGAATGTTGCGTATCCCAGGGCATTTCGTGGTTTGCAGGGGGTTTGAACCCCGCTCTTATAAAGTTTGGGACTATATGTGCGGTAGAGCATGACGGAATCGCGATCTATCTTCTCGCTTTCCAAGGGACCTGACACGACTTCGCCCGCATCCTGCATGGTCTTTAAATAATAATCGGCATCAATATTGAACCGTGATTGATGTCTGGTCCATCCCGTGGACATAAAATACCGCACGAGCCGGTTTGTTTTCATGTCGGACTGGCAATCGGGATGAAAATGCTCATGGGCGAGGCCTAATGCGTGACCAAATTCGTGCAATATCGTCGCCCGCTCGTAACTCTCCAGCCAGCCTTCGGGGCTGTTAATGTAGGATTGAAGAACTGTGTCGAAGCCCTGATAGTTCATTGTTGGCAGATCGGCATCAACACCGTCGGCCAATTTTCCAATAACAGACCAATAGCCGCCATCATATGCATCGGATCGGAAACTAATCCGGATATCTGCCGATTTTGTCTGATCTGTTTTATTCCAACGATTATACCGCCCCGTCCCGTCCTTGAAGGACAGTGAAAGAGAACCGCCATTTTGCGTCCATTGATGGGCCGTTTGTTCAATCAGTTTGTAAATATTCGGGTTTCCGCCTTCAAAGGCAACAGTGACGACGTCGCGGTCCCAGGTGAGTTCCTCGTGACCTATAAAATTCATACCCTGTGCGGCCTTTGGGGACGTCTCAAATGATAGACGTTGTGCCTCTGCCCGGGCTTCCATTTGTGTAAGAATATGCGTGGGTATGCGGTCAAAAGAAGAATCGAAATTATCGATCTCCGCGTCATTTACATCAATCGCATCACAGCCGGATAGGGTTAGCAGGGCAATCAGGCCTGTCAGTGTTTTTTGAAATTTGATCATGATATCTGCGACATGCCCCCTCATTGAAGGCCTGTCTCAAGATAAGATGACCCTTATAAGCGGTATATGGCTGATATGCTCTTACAGTCTGTAACGCAGGTCACATTTACAAAACCATTTGATACTGCACGTTAGAGAATAAAATCTGATGCATCCACATCTGCGACATCCGTTGTCAGAAGAAGAATCTCATCGCCATTTCCGAGATCAATCAGAACGTGGTTGCCGGCTTTTCGAATGTTGCCCTCAATATCTGCGAATTCATTGAAGCCGAAATCCGTGAGATCAATCCTGTCATTCCCCGCTTTGTCGAAATCAATAATGCGGTCTCTGCCTGTTCCGACTTCAAAGACAAATGTATCATTTCCGCCATTTCCGCGAAGTCTGTCATTTCCTGCACCGCCATTAATGATATCAGCACCGCTGGCACCACGAATGTCGTCCAGCCCGCCATTTCCGTTTAGAATATCCGTACCCGGACCGCCGTAAATGAGATCATCTCCCGCGCCGCCACTGATGGTATCATTCCCAAATCCGCCTGAGATGACGTCATTCCCTATGCCGCCCATGATGACATCATTGCCCTCCAGACCAATCAGGCGATCATGTCCGGATCCGCCTTCAAGAATATCATTCCCAATGCCGCCGGTAAGTTTATCCCTGCCGTCTAGCCCGATAATATGACTGCCATCCGTGCTGGCCGTGACAACATCATTGCCATCTGTGGCTTGGAAAATTTCTATATTTTCGAAACTTGCGGTTCCGGCAAATTTGCCTGCTGCATCGAAAACTGTGGCTGTTCCGGCCTCAAGATCCGCTCTTAGGCGGCCTATGCCGGCATCTGCGATCAGTGTGTCCTGTCCCGTTCCGCCGTCGATCGTGACGGTTCCGGTGCCAAAGCTAATCGCGTCATCTCCGGTGCCGCCATATAATGCGTCATTGCCCGAACCCCCGATGATCGTATCATCGCCGCGTCCGCCATAAAGTGTATTGGAGCCGCTGGTGCCCGTTAGAATGTCATTCCCGTCTCCGGCGTAAATATTTTCAATATCTGCGAGTGTAATGGTAATGCCGTCAATCGTTCCCGTTCCGGCTTGAAGGTTGACTGTACTATCTGAGGAGACCGCAGCCGCATTAATCCAGTCCGTTCCGCCATTTGAGTCCAGAAAAGCGACGGCATGTCCGGCGAGGCCGGCATAATCGGAAAATTCATTTGTAAATAAATATGTATCATCCGTGGACAAGGTGCTGCCCGATGTGCGGAGATGGGCTTCGGTGACGGTCAAAGTGTCTCCGCCAGCAGAGTCGATAATCGTCAACTCCCAGTCGCCTGCACTGGTTTCGCCCATGAAAGCGGTTGTCCCAAAGCGCCAAGTTCCATCGAAATCGCCACTATCGCCCGTGCCAGAAATTAATTGTACGCGCGTGCCTCCCGGCGAGGTCAGGAAGATTTCGACATCTGCGAGATAGGTCGTCGAGAAGGTCAGTTCCAAAGAGACGTGTTCGACCAAAATATCATCACTTTCGCTGATAATAAAATCGACACCGTCAACATCACCATCCGTAATGATCGTTGTTGTATCGAAATCATCTTCAAATGTGCTGACCTGATTGGCGCTTGTCGATTGGGCCTGCCAGCTCTCGGCCAAGCGCACCGCCGCCGTCGCATCGACAGCCCCGTAACCATAATCATTGGAGAAGTGCTGACCGCCGCCATTCCAATTCCCGGCAGCATTCCAAAACCAAGTTGATCCGTCCGTCTGCGTGGCCTGTTCAAACCCGCCATTGCTAGCACTGCCAGTATTGGCGGCAGCACCAATATCCGATCCGACATGGACGGCGCTGGCAGCGAGGATTTTCTGAACATCGCGCCAGCCCAGGTCAGGATTGGCTTCCAGCATCAGGGCGACAACGCCCGCGATTTGGGGCGCAGCCGCAGAGGTGCCACTAAAACCGCTCGTGTAATCCGTGGAAGAATAACCGTCAGTACCCGTACGATCCGTTGTGAAAATTGTTCCAAAATTGGAGAGATTATCGGCAAATGCCGAGATGAGAACATTGGCGCCGGGCGTGGAATAATCCGTGACCCAGCCATCCAATCGAAGGGCGGCAACGCTGATGGAGAATTCCGTACTGTCAAACCGTTCCGCCGTCCCTTCCTCACGGGCAGTGCTTCCCTTACCGCCCCTACTATTGCCGCTGGATTTCACATAGATCGTGCCCAAACCGTCACGGCCTTGGGCGGAAATTGTTTCTAATGCGGCAATTCCGTCATCCAGTGATGTGAAGTTTAGAAATACATTACTGCTATAGCCTGCGCTGACACTAATGATTTCACTACCCGACCCATTCCCGTTCGTATTTCCGATTCCATCACCGAGACCGGCGGCATCCAAGATTTGATCGGCAGAATTCGCGGCCCCGATACCGAAACCTTGATACCCGACAAGCGTGGAATTAAACGCAATGCCAACCCCGCCTTCGCCATTATCCGCGGCCGCGCCGACAATGCCTATGACGGCCGTACCGTGATTATTGCCGCCAGTCGCAATCGGGTCGAAGTCGTTATTGGTATAGTCGTAGTCAATGTCTGACAAATAATTCGGTGCAAGGTCGGCGTGAACATAATCAAAGCCGTTATCGAATATATTGATCTGCACACCTGCGCCGGAATAGTCGTCCCAGGCCAGCTCGACATTGATATCAAGTTGCCCGGCAGTCCCATTGATAAGATTCAGCTGTGAATTAAATTGAGGATCGCTGGGGACGTATTCCGCTGCCACAAATGCGGCCTCCGGATCAAGGTTTTGAATTTTATTCAGCCACGGCATATTGGCGCTGTCATTTCCGAAAGCGCCTCTTTCAAATCCGTTGAAAATTGAACTTGCGAAGCTGTTCACGGGGTAAATTATGGCTGCAGGCGTGGCCGTGAAACTCTCACGAAAATCCGTCATGTCGAACGTGGATTGTGGGATCAAATCTGAATCCAAAATATCGAATAGAGAATATTCGAAAAAACTATCTGTTAGTTTTCGCATAATCCTGCCCCTTTATGCCCGCATATCTCTGGGCTGATGTTCTCTATCTCGCTTGTTTCCAAGTTTTCTCAGCCTGTCCAGCCCTAAATACGGTGATGCTGGTCCAGTGAAGGACTTCGCCCTGATCACAATGGCTGGGTAAGGGTGTCTCATTTTGACGACGTTCAATTTGAACGCGGTCTCCCGCAATCAAACCCTCCGGCACATTTTCCAATATATAGAGCGTATTGTTTTCTCCGCGCAGAGCCTGACACAAAACGCCTTCGTCTGTGAGCGTACCGCGTATGATCTCGCTTGAAGGGGAGACAATATCCGGTTTTTGAACATTGGCGGAGTCTGGACGAGGGTCAGATGTTAACTCTTGGGTGCAGCCTGCGATGAGAAGACACACGAAAATGATATATAGGAATTTCATAAAATGTCCCTCAGTCAGGCGGTCCGTCAAAGATTGAGCGCCATAAACCGACTCTCCATCGGATTGTCGTAATATTTCTCAATATCTCGAAAGCCAAGCTTTTCATAAATCGAATTGGCGTGGGTGAGGCCGTGATCCGTATCGAGATAGATTTTTTTGTAGCCCATCTCCGTCGCAGTTTTAATCGCAGTCTTGCAGAGTTTGAGGCCCAAATGGTGCCCGCGACCGTCGGGTCGACAATAGAGTCTTTTTAATTCGCAAATTTCATCTTTAAACGGTTTTACGCCGCAAGCCGCCATGGGCGCGCCGTTTAGTTTTGCGAGGAAGAGCGCGTCATAGGTTTGCGGGAAATCTGCAAATTCTTTATCCGTGCCCTGAAAGGCAAGCGTTTGCCCGAGATAATCTTCAACAAACCTAAGGTATTCTGTGAAAATCTCACGGACTGCGGCAATGTCATCTACCGTGTCGACACGTTTAATCTCCAGTCGCGTCATGCGCTAAACGCCTGTGGCGACTTCCAATCTTTGGATGAGCTCATCTGTGACAGCGCCCGTTTCAGGCAGCCCATTGACCTTTTCAAATTCGCGAATGGCGGATTTCGTTTTTGGGCCTGCTGCCCCGTCCGCGCCGCCAATATCAAAACCCAAATCAGTGAGAAGCGTCTGCGCCGTTTTTATACGCTGAATACGGGCTGCGCGCGCCGGGTTCGGGGTTTTTGCGGTTTGTGTCGCCCAAGGCACATCCCGGAATAATCCGTTGGCGGCTTCGTCGACGGGTTTCGGGGTGAAACGCGCGGCATCAGCTTCAATCTTTTTGCGGGTGGCCTCATCCAGTTTCGGACCGATTGCGGCGACACGTCCGGGCGCGCCCTGATCTCCCTGACGGGCGGCGATATTATACCAGAAATAAGCAACGGAAAGATCTTCCGAGACGCCCTGTCCACCTTCGCGCAGGAAACCGACATTAAATTGACTGTCTACAACGCCCCGTTCAGCCGCTTTTCTGAACCAGTCCAAGGCGGCCGCCGGATCACGGGTCAAATCTCCCTGACCATAGAAATAATAATTACCAAGATCGTGCATAGCGATCCGGTTGCCGCCTATGGCCGCGCGTTCAACAAGCTCCCGCGCGGTAACGTCGTCCTGCGCCACGCCAGTGCCGGATTCGTAAAGCTTTGCGAGGCGGTATTGTGCCGCCGGTTGATTGCGGTTGGCAGATAGCCGGATGAGGCGGGCGGCCTCTTCCGGGTCTCCCGCTTGTAACTTATTCAACCCCATCTGAAATTGTGCAATGGGGTTGCCAGCTTTGACAGCAGCGTCCAGCGTGGTTTGACCTTCGTTAGAGATTGTCGGCACTGTCGTTTCCGCGTAATTGCCGAGCGGGGGCGTTGACTCAATGGGCTGATCCGCGACGTTTGCGAAACTTTCTTCCCCAGCGGTCGGGGCCAACAGAATTTCGTCTGTAGCAAAACCGGACTCCGTCGCAATATTAGCATTTGGTACGGTATTCAGGTCTGCACGCTGATCCGGAATGGGATCGCCGCCAAGAATAGATCTTGCTGCAATCACGCCGATAACGGCCACACCTGCGACAAGGGCACCGAGGCGGAGGTTTCGACCGGAGACGGGAAGCTTACCCAGCGAGGGGAGGGACGGCTTACGCGAAGTCTCTCCACCGACGCGTTCGGCCCGCATCTCATCAGCATAGGCCGGATTGTCATAGGCCATGACCGGTTCCGGTGCACGTGTTGGCGCATTTATTGGGGCCAACGCATTCATCATAGGTGGCGGCGTTGGGGCATTATATCCCCCTGCGCTCGCCATGGGGGGAAGCTGCGGCGGCATTTGCGGCGCGGGCGGCAGGCCCGACACTTCAAAATTACCTATCTGGGTTGGCGATGCCGGTGGTGGCATGAGGTCAGGGTTTTGCGGCGCAACAAAAGCTTGCGGGTCGAACTCCACCGGAACGTGACTCTCGCGTTTACTCGGCGCGGCCTTTTCCTCGGACGGATAGGTCGTCGCGTAGGGATTATCGTCGCGCAAGGTCGGCAGGCTGGCCGAGCGTTGCGGTGCCGCCATAGCCTGCGCCGGTGGTTGCGCCATTGGGACGACATTGCTCTCCACCTCACGACCCGATTGCACAGCGGCAAGGCGGGCATGCAGGCGGGAGATTTCTTCCTGCAACTGACCGAGTGTCTCGCTCATATAATCAATGCGCGGGTCATCGTTATTTGCGGCTGTGGGATAGGGTTGAGCTTGTGGGGTAGGGGACCATTCGGCGGCAATTGTTTCCAGCGCCTCCAACCGTGTCGCGACATCGGTTTGCGTGGAGTTGAACTCGGCCTGTGTTTCCTGTGCGAGGTCCGCGAGACGCTCTGCTGTTTCTGCGTCCGACTTGTGCGCGCGCTCATCCAGGACCGCGGCAAATTCCGCGACCTTGTCGCCAATCCGGTTCAGGGCCTCCGCTGTGTCGTCCTCAACGCGGTCAATGCGTTTGCCGATCAGGCTTTCCGTTTTGGCGAGTTTCTCCGTGATCTCGGCCATGCTCGTCTGTCGGGCTTTCGTCTCGTTGGACAGGCGGGCATCCACTGCGACGGCCATATCGGCAATGTGACGGTTGAGTTTCGCAATCGCATCCCTCTGCTCGCTTTCATGGGCATCCAGTCGGGCATTCGCGGTCATCAGTGCCTCATTCAGGGCGTAGACGCCCGCGCCGGATTGCGTGACCTGTGCGAGATCATTGCGGATATCCGACCGGACGGCATCGGTGGTGGCCGCGAAGTCAGATTTCAGTTTCTTCTCCAACGTATTCAACCCACGGGTCAACGCGGCTTTCTGGACGGGAGATGTCTTACCTGCGGAGGAGGCGAGGTTTGTGACGACCTCTTGGAGATCCTTAAAGGCTTTCTGATGGGCCGTATTTGTGCGTTTCAGGCGGGATTCAAGCGTTTTTAGCTCCGCGGCCAATCCGGCAACAGTTGGGCGTTTGACGGGTTTTTTGGCCCGTTTTGTCGTTGATTTGGCGGTCTGGCTCGACATAAGTCGCGTTTCCCCTGCAAGGACGCACGAATCGCAGGCGCAATTCGGACGCAGTTCAATGCCATAAAACGCTGAGCATGGTTAATGTCGCGTTAAGCCGTTAACCTTTTCCGCAGTCCGGTGCGGTGAGCCGTCGCAGCTTTTTACGTTGACGTTAACGTCAACGTTAGCTATCTAGTCGGAATGACAACACAAGCCGTACATAAATGGGGGATCCGCGACTTCGCTGACATGTTTGATGTCACGCCGCGGACAATCCGTTTTTATGAAGATAAAGGCCTGCTTGAACCTGCACGGGAGGGCGGCGTCCGCGTCTTTACGCCTCGTGACCGTGCCAAGTTTGAAAAAATCATGCGCGGAAAGCGCCTCGGCTTTTCCCTAGACGATATCCGCAGCGTTCTCGACGTGACAGACGGTCTGATTACAGACCGTGCAGAACTTTTACGACGAAAAGCCAATTTTGAACATGTTGTTGCGGGATTGGCCAAGCGTCGGCAGGATCTGCGGATTCTCTCGCAAGATATGGATGAAGTCATCTCCATCGCCAATGACTACCTGTCCCAAACGGATGATGGCGATGTTGATGTTAAAGAGCTCGCCGCGCGGTATCAGGCGGCGTTTGATGAGACCATGACCGCTAACCCTATCGATTACATGTCCGGTATTCCGGATGAACAAGTTTCAAATTAATTAGACGACCCACTACGGAGACCCTCCATGCCAAGCTATAAAGCCCCCGTTCGCGATATGCAGTTTCTGCTTCATGAAGTCCTCGGTTTCGAAGACCTGACCAAATATGACGCCTTCAGCGAAGTCGATGCCGACCTCGCCGATGCGGTCCTGGAGCAAGCCTCCAAATTCGCCGAAGAAGTCCTGACGCCACTCAACGTTGTGGGTGATCATGAGGGCTGTACGCGTCATGCGGATGGCTCGGTCACAACGCCGACGGGCTTCAAAGACGCCTATAAGCAAATGACAGAAAATGGCTGGACATCCCTCTCCATGGATCCGGAATATGGCGGGCAGGGCATGCCCGGCATGTTGCAGATCGCAGCCAGTGAGATGTGGACCTCCTCCAACATGGCATTCGCCATGTATCCCGGCCTGACGGGCGGTGCGATCAAAGCCATTCAAGTCGGCGGCACGCCGGAGCAGAAGCAAACTTACCTGCCAAAGATGATGTCCGGCGAATGGACCGGCACCATGAATCTGACCGAGCCGCATTGTGGTACGGATTTGGGAATGCTGAAAACCAAAGCCGTTCCAAATGGCGACGGCACTTACAAAATTTCCGGCCAGAAGATTTTCATCTCCGCCGGTGAACATGATATGGCGGACAATATCGTCCATCTCGTCCTCGCACGGATCGAAGGTGCGCCAGCCGGAACGAAGGGTATCTCCCTCTTCATTGTGCCGAAATTCAAACTCGACGAAAATGGAAATCCGGGCGAGCGTAATCCCGTCTCCTGTGGCTCCATTGAAGAAAAGATGGGCATTCACGGCAACTCGACCTGCGTCATGAACTATGACGAAGCCGAAGGCTATCTCATCGGAGATGAAAACAAAGGCCTGCGCGTTATGTTCGTCATGATGAACGAAGCCCGGATCGGCGTCGGCCTCCAGGGTCTCGGCCAATCCGAAGTCGCCTATCAGAACGCCGCGATTTATGCCAAAGACCGTATTCAAGGCCGCGCCCTGACGGGTCCGCAAAATGCGGATAAGCAAGCTGATCCGATCATCGTCCATCCCGATGTGCGCCGTATGTTGATGGAAACAAAAGCCTTCAATGAGGCGGGCCGTGCGCTCCTTTATTGGGCGTCCAAACATGAAGATATGGAAAAGCATTCCGGTGATGAAAAGCTCGCGGAAAAATGTGATGATTATCTCGGTCTTCTGACACCCGTCGTCAAAGGTTACCTGACCGATATGTCCATGAAGACGACGATTGATTGCCAGCAAATTTTTGGCGGTCACGGATTCGTTGAGGAATGGGGCATGAGTCAGTTCGTTCGCGATAACCGTATTGCGCTCATTTATGAAGGTGCGAACGGTATTCAGGCGCTCGACCTCGTCGGCCGGAAACTCGCCCGTAATGGCGGACGTGCGCTGATGACACTCAATCAGGAAATCGCGGCTTTCCTCGCGGAAAATAAAGACAATGAGAGCATCAGTGAATTTATGGACGGCCTCGGCGGTGCGCAGAAGAAGCTGACCGAAGCGACCATGTGGTTGATGCAAAACGGCATGTCCGACCCGAACAATGCGGGTGCAGGCTCTGTCGATTACATGCACATGCTCGGCCTCGCGACCCTCGCCTATATGTGGGCGAAAATGGCGGTCGTGGCACAGGCGAAAATTGATGAAGGCAGCAATGATCAGTTCTACCCGAACAAGATCATCACAGGTCGCTATTTCATGCTCCGTATGTTGCCGATGCTGGATAGCCATCTGGCAAAAATCAAGACGGGCGCGGAGCCTGTCATGGCGCTGGAAGCGGCTGCTTTTTAATTGCGACTGGCGTTAGTAATGACTGGGTCAGTCCTGCTTTTGGGCTGCTCCACTGTTAACCTAGTTGGCAACAAAGAGTCGGCTTGTTTGATCACTTATGAAGAGATGATAGCGGCTAAGTCGCAACTAGGAAAACAAGAAGTAGAACTCACTTTGGCTGGGAACACTTTTTCAATATACGCAGGATTTATTCAGGGGTTTAATGGAGATTTTGCATATGATTATACCGTTGAATATGAACCTGCTTGCAAGATCGATGATGAACTTACGAAGAAATATCAAGTTACTGACATTTCAGTAATTACTTTTGTTTGGTCGTCTTGGAAGAACGAGCATGTTGATGTTTATCCAAATAAATCTTTACCACCTGATGGGTATTTCAATCCACCAATCGAATACTTAATCCAGAAATAAAAATAAACTCACGGGAGAGACAACATGGCTAAAGCCGCAATCGATTTTAAAAATCCGGACTGGTATGATGAAGAAGATATCAACATCTTCCGCGAGGCCGTTCACGGGTTCTATGCACGTGAAATGGCGCCGCATTCGGAGGAATTCCGCAAGAACAAAAAAGTTGACCGCAAATATTGGAATATGGCGGGCGAGATGGGCTTGCTGAATTGCGCCATTCCCGAAGAATATGGCGGAGGTGGCGGCGACTACCGTCACGAGATGATTATCCAGGAAGAGTTGATCAAAGCCAATGTCGATGGGTTCGGCCTGTCGCTTCATAACGCGATTGTCGCGCCCTATATCCTGCATTACGGCACGGAAGAGCAGAAGCAAAAATGGCTTCCGAAAATGGCCACAGGCGAGCTCGTCGGTGCGATTGCCATGAGCGAGCCGGGCACAGGATCTGACCTCCAGAACGTCAAAACCAATGCCAAGAAAGATGGCAATGGCTGGGTCATTAATGGCTCCAAAACATTCATCACCAATGGCGGTACGGCGAACCTGATCGTTATCGTGGCCGATACGGGCGGTGAGGGAAAACACTCCAAATCGCTTTTCGTTGTTGAAACAGATGATCTCGAAGGTTTCCGTCGCGGACGTATTCTCGACAAGGTCGGGATGGACGCGCAGGACACGGCCGAACTATTCTTTGACGATATGAAAGTTCCGGCTGACGCCTTGCTCGGCACGGATACGGGGCAGGGCTTTATTCAATTGATGAAGGAACTGCCGCAGGAACGTTTGAACATTGCTGTTCAAGGCGTCGCACAAATGGAAGCTGCGCTGGCCGATACGATTGCTTACGTCAAAGACCGTAAGGCTTTCGGACAGCCGATTTTAAATTTCCAGAACACGCAATTTGAACTTGCCGAGTGCAAGACCATTGTCACAATCGCCAAGACGTTCGTCTATGATTGCGCAGAGAAACATCTACGCGGCGAATTGGATACGGTCACGGCGTCCATGGCGAAATATTGGGTCACGGATAAGGAATGCGAAGTCATTGACCGCTGTTTGCAACTCCATGGCGGGTACGGCTTTATGAACGAATACCGTATTGGCCGCATGTATCGCGACAGCCGTGTCCAGCGGATTTATGGTGGCACGAACGAGATCATGAAACTGGTCATCGCGCGTTCGCTCTAACTAATTTTCTATTGGATGACTGAGGCCTCTGCCGGATCGGCAGGGGCCTTTTTTGAATCCGCCACAACCGCCGTTGTCGCCTGTCCCAGCACATTTACCCCGCTGCGCATCATGTCCGGCAGGCGGTCCACACCGAGCAGAAGAGCCAAGCCCGCAACAGGCACGCCGATCGCGTCAAGGGCTGGTGCCATCGTAATCACGCCGGAGGACGGGACGGGCGCAACGGTGAGGCTGACGAGCAATGTCGCAAATAATACTGCGACCGCCGCGCCCAATCCAATCGGCACACCGTAAAGATGGGCGAGAAAGATAATCGCAGCCCCTTGGAACAACGCACTGCCCGGGCGGTAGAGCGACGCGCCAACGGGGACCAGCAACTCCGCCGTCACTTTTGACACACCCCAATTCCGCGTGGTTTCTTCCAATGTCACGGGGATGGCCGTCGCCGTACTTGTCGTGGAGATAGCTATCCCAATTGCGCCGCCGAGCCCGCGCAGAGAGGCGAATGCGGGACGTTTGAAAAACATAAGTGTTGGCAAATAAATCACCGCGACGAAAATAATCAGCCCGACTCCGACGGCTAGAATGAAGACGCCGAGGCTCTGCACCAAGCCCCAGCCCATCGCCGCCGTCGCGGGCGCAATTAATCCAAAGACGCCAATGGGTGCCAACCACAAAATCCACCAAACAAGTTTTATCAGCGCCGCCCCGATATCTTCCGCCGCCTGCACCATGCGTTCACGCCGATTTGTATCCAATGTTGCAACAGCCGTTGCCAATAATGCCGCGAATACGACCAGCGGTAATATCCGTCCTGCGCTTGCTGCCGCAAAAACATTTGATGGTATGAGTTGTGTGAAAAATGCGGAGAGAGACTGCAGGGCGGGGACAGTTACCGCATCAGAAGCTGGGAGATCGACCTCCGGCACAAAGCGCAGGCTCAACGCACTGACGCCCATCCCAATCGCAACGGCGGGGACGAGTGTCGCGACCATATAGGCACCTGCTGTCCCGCCTAATTTTCCCAAGGCGCGCAAATCCCCCATCCGCGCAACACTGGCGAAAATAATGCTGACGACAAGCGGGATAACCACCATTTTGATCGCATTGACGAACAGCGTCCCGAAAGGCGCGGACGCATTTGCAATCCCGAGGAGGGCTGCATTATTCGTCGCAGTCGCCGCCAGTCCCACAATCAGGCCGAGGACCAATCCCAAGGCGATTAATTTATTCAACATAGCTTGTTCCAACTCACGGATTTGGGGTGTCTTTGCACAGTTTTCCCGCAACGAAAACAGTTCCTGCTGCCCCGACAATCCTCTAAGGTGGATGCAAACAAGGTTACAAAAATAATTGTCGCCTGGAGTATTTGCCTCAATCAATGCTTTGACGGAACATAAACGAGAATTTTCATTATGAAGCTTATTCATGCATCATCAGTCATTCTTCTTGTGGCAGTTATTTCGGCGTGCAACCCGTCCGAAAGAGATGGTCTCTCAAAAGTTACAATTGACGAAACACCGATGGATCAGTCAGGTTCATATACACTGGGCGGGGATTGTAATGCGCTCGTAGGCACGCTCACGATTAGCGACACGTCCATTCGTTTGACTGAAACCGTATGTGACATTTCAGATCTAGATGCTGTCAATTCTTCCGTCGTGAAATACAGGCTGTCGAATTGTAAGGCGGAAGGTGCTGCCGAAGCGGATCGAACAGTTACGGTTTCAGAGGTTGAGGACGGAATGATCGAAATGACCGGTTGGAATGCTCAACGCTTTATGTTCCTGACCTGCAATTGATTGAACTCGATTTTAAATGATTTATCCACCGCCACACTATTCCGATGATGATTCGACCTACACAAACCGGATCATCGATACTTATGGATTTCCGCTCCTGACCTCGTCCAATGTGGACGGTCCGCTGGCAACCCATCTGCCTATGGTGCGGGAGGGGGAGTATCTTTACGGACATCTCGCAGCGAGTAACCCGATGTGCGAATTCCTCGGTACGAGCATGATCTTTCTCGCGGCATTTCACGGCCCGCATGATTACATTTCGGCCTCGCTCTATGATAAACCCGAGGCTTCCGTTCCGACATGGGATTACACCGCAGTTCACGTGCATGGCACGACGCAACTCCTGACGGCGGAACAGAGTGTCGAACGCATGGCAGAGTTGACGGAAAAATATGAGCCTGAGGATAAATGGGCAATGGAGGATGCGGCCGCTTACGCTGGACGCCTTTTCCCGCATATCCTCTATTTCGAAATGCGTATGGACAGGGTGCGCGGTATCCGTAAGTTGAGCCAAAATAAAAATGCCGCCACGCAGGCCCGCATCATTGCGGATCTGCGCGCCAAGGGAAATGACGACCTCGCCGACGAGATCGACCGAATTAGAAAGACATAACATGGAAAAAGTAACTTACACGATGAATGACGGCGTGGCCGTGATCGCACTGGATGACGGTAAAGCCAATGCTCTCGGTAGCCAGATGTGGGCAGAGTTGAACGGCGCTTTGGACAGTGCCGAAAAAGACGATGCGATTGTGATCATCACGGGTCGGGACGGCATGATGTCCGGCGGGTTTGACCTGAAAGAAATGGGTGACGGTCCGCAGGACGCGTTGGAACTGACCTCAAAAGGGTCTAAATTCGCGCGCCGGATCATGTCTCATCCACGTCCGGTTATTATGGCAGCCCCCGGCCACACGATCGCTATGGGTGCGTTCCTCGCACTGGCCTGCGATTATTCCATGATCAAAGCGGGTAGCTATAAAGTCGGCTTGAACGAGACCCTCATCGGCATGACCATGCATAATTTCGGGATTGAAATGGGTCGCTATCATCTGCCGAAACAATACTTCAATCGCTGCGTTATTAACGGCGAAATCTTTGATCCTAAAGGCGCAATGCATGCCGGTTTCTTTGACCGCGTCGTCCCCGAAGAACAATGGCCCATGGCCATCCCCATGGCGGGCCAAATGTTTGGCCAATTAAACGCGAAAGCCTTCCGCGAAACAAAACTGCGCAGCCGGAAAGCAATCTTCGCAATTCTCGACCAAGCCATTGAGGATGATCTCGACCCGGCCAAGGTGCATGCGCTTTAGTTTATTGTGTTTTGGGCGGGCTTTGATTTATAGGGCCGCCCATGGACCAAAATAAAATGAAAGCTATTTCAAAGCACCTTTCTTACATTCTCAGACATAAACCTGACGCCATAGGCCTGACGCTCGATCCGCAAGGCTGGGCCGATATAGATGAGCTAATATCCAAGTCTCCCAAAAGACTGACCCGTGACTTAATTTCCGAAATCGTTGAAAATAACGATAAACAACGGTTCATTATTTCCGAAGAGTGCTCCCGCATCCGCGCCAATCAAGGCCATTCGATTTCAATCGATTTGGGTCTGAAACCCACAGCGCCACCTGATATCTTATATCATGGAACAGCTACGCGTTTTCTTGATGCGATTTTGGAACAAGGCCTCAAGAAAATGAACCGTCAGCATGTTCATCTCTCCGCCGATTTGGAAACTGCGACCAAAGTCGGAACCCGGCATGGCAAGGTCGTCATCCTATTCGTTGATACAAGGGCAATGGTACGTGAGGGTCATGACTTTTATATTTCTAACAATGGTGTCTGGCTGACGAATCACGTCCCGCCGCAATATTTATCTCAATCAGAACACTAGAGTGCGCTGCGTTCATATTAGGGATGTAGGCACATCAATGATCCCACCTTGTTCCACGACTGGCAAAGGGTATAGCAGTACATAGCATGAGCATGCACGTCTCCATTCCTCGCAATAAGAAAGGCCGCGACTTCATCGTGGGCGATGTTCATGGCCATTTTGAATTGCTCTTGGCGGAGATGAAACGTGCCGGATTTAATGACACACAGGATCGCTTGTTTTCCGTCGGGGATATTATTGATCGTGGGCCGGACAGCCTGTCCTGTCTGGGTCTGCTCGACGCACCCTGGTTCCATATGGTGCGCGGCAATCACGAGCAGATGATGGTTGATGCGCTGCTCGGCAAACGTTGGCCAAGCTGGCGGCGCAATTACGGGCGCTGGACGCAAGGCATGGCTAAGTCTGACTTAAAGACCTGGGCGAAACGACTGGCTGAGACGCCGATTACGATGACAATCAATCAGGGTGAGTTCAAAGTCGGCCTTTGCCATGCCGAACCGGATGGTCGGAATTGGAAAGAAATGCGGGATAATCCGGGTAGCGCAGAACCGATGATGTGGGGGCGGCGTGTTCTCCATCGGAGCAAAGTTAAACCCGTCAAAGGAGTCGATATAACCATTCACGGCCACACCCCGTTGAAAAAGCCAAAATGGGTTGGCAATCGGTATTTCATGGACACGGGGGCAGGGCAGGGCGGTCCGCTGACCCTGCGCAAGATCAGCGATATTTATGCCGAATATCGCGACTTCAAAGCGCTCAACGCGGTATTCTCAAAATGATGACACGAAAGCAATATGATCTGCGGGACGGGCAACTCTCGGTCCTCCATTTCGGCGATATGTCGAAACCGTTGGAACTGGTCTTCCTCCACGCGAACGGATTTAATGCGCAGAGCTATCGTCGGATATTGTCGGAGCTAGATGTTCACGCCGTTGCTTTTGATATGCGCGGTCACGGGCAAAGTCGGGATATGCCGCAGAATTTGCGGATGAAAAACTGGCATGTTTTCCGGGATGATTGTGTTGAATTTTTTGATCACTATGCGGGCGATATGACGGACGGCCTTATCACGCTGGCGGGGCATAGTTTTGGGGCCGTGTCGGGTATTCTGGCAGCGCCGCACCTAAAAGGCCGGCTGGCGGGCTATGTCGGGTTTGATCCTGTCTCTGTACCGTTGATGTTCCGCCTGACCTCGGCCCTGCCGGGTGGGCGGGCCTATATGAAGCGACGCGTGCCAATTGCGCGGAATGCGGGACGGCGAAAATCCGTCTTTGATAATCCAGAATCTGCCTTTGAACGCTATCAGGGGCGGGGCGCGTTTCGAGGTGCCCCAGACGAAGTCTTAAAAGATTATATTGCGGGCGGGCTGATCGAGCGTGCAGACGGACACTGGGAACTCGCCTGTCGCCCGGACTGGGAGCAGACGATTTTTGTCGCGCAGTGGCACAATCTGTTTAAGGCCGCGCGGAGCCTGCCGAAAAATTCGAAAATTATCTATGCGGGTGGGCGACCTCCCGTGTCGACGAAAGGTACACGGGCAGCGGTGCAGACCGCGCAGCCGGAGGGGGAGGTGGTTTTTCATGCGACGCTGGGGCATCTCTTTCCGTTGCAAGACCCGGACATGGCTACGCGAATTTTGCTCGAAAACCTTGGGCGCAAATAAATGTCATACCCTCGCGAAGGTATGACATCATATTAAATTAAGCCATCAACCCCTTCACCATCCCACGTTCCAACATCGCCAAGTCTTCATCCGTCGCCTTCATTAACTTTCGTGCGGTGAGGTCAAATTTACACCCGCTCGCTTGCATGGACACCCAACTCTCGCCTGTCACGGGGTCGAGGATATTATGCACGAACTCGCGTGTATATGCATTCGCATTGACCAAAGCCGGTGCATAGACATAGGCATGGCCGCGCGCGGGGTAGCGGTGCATGACCGCCCGCATTTCTAGGAGCGCCGCACTCTTCCCGCCCGCGTGATAGTCGGGATCTTCAAATTCCGGCCAACCCTCTTTGAACCATGCAATTGTGCTCGTTGTTCGCCCAAAAAGTGATCCCATCGTCACACGCTCCGTGACGTCCAATTCGGATTTGCCGAAAACACCCGCGCCGATAATACTGACACCCGCTTTTTCCAAATCAGTCACAGACGGGCCAATATGCACATGGGCGGCGTCAACATTGCGGGCTTTGGCGGGCGCGGGGAGGTCTGCCGTGAACTGTTTCGCCGCGTCTCTCACGCGTTTTGGCCAAGGGAAAATCCGGTCATCGGGCAGATAGATATGCTCGACCGTTTCCACCATTGTCGCGGCAATCTTCCCGTCCCGATGGGTCATAACGTGGCAGAGTTTCGCCGTGGCGTCGCCCAATTCGAGGAGGGCGCTGTCAATCCGCAGCGGCGTCCCCGGTCTCGCTTCGCCCTGATATTTGACGTGAAAATCCCGCACACGAACGGAACTGACCGTGCCGTGGTGATAGGCGGTCATCAGGCCCAGGCGGATAATCAGACTCTTGCGCGCTTCGTCCACCTTATGAACATAATGGCGCATATTCATATGCCCCAACTCGTCACATTCCCAAGCCGAGCATTCCCCCGCCCAGGTGAGCGTGAAGTCTTTTAGAAAGTCAGGGCGCATTTAGGCCGCGCAAGCCGCGCATGTGCCGTAATGTTCCACGACGGAGCGGTGGATTGCAAAGCCGTCCGGGCGGCAATCGCCGTGATCATGGGCATGGCGTTCTTCGACACCGGAACAGTTTTCGCAGATGAAGAACTCGGCCAAATGATGGTGATCATGACCATGGTCGCCGTCATGGGTATGTGTGTGAGAATGGTCGCAGGCGATAAAGGCGTTTAACGCTTCGACGCGGTGTATCAAACCATGACGCGATAGAAATTCGAGTGCGCGGTAGACGGTCGGGGGTTTCGGACTGCCGACATCCGGCTTCAACCGGTCCAACAAATCGTAAGCTTTAATGGCTTTCCCGTCCTCAATAATCAGCTCCAGAACATGGGCGCGCAGGGGCGTAAACCGTTCGCCCGCGCCCTCAACAATCGCTCTCGCCCGGTTAACCCGCTCTTCTGTATTCATGTCGCTCATAGGGTTCATATAGAGCATGTCGCGCGGAACTGCCAGCGTCTAAGCGGGTGACCGTATTCGGCGGTTGAAGGCGACGACCAGACCCGCTAAAGGGCCGCCTAGTTTTAAAGACCATGCCCGTAAGACAGGGCCCAAATGGGGAATTCAAATGGCCAATGAAGACAATGCAGTAAAAGTCAGTGGGAACGTGATGTTCTATGAGAACCCCGTACCTTTGACGAAAGACAATCACGCGAAACATGGCGTCACACAGGTTGACAAGCCTTTCGAATTTATGGCGACGCAGCATTTTCTGCCGCTGACCGCGCCGGAATTCGGTTCCGCTTCGACATCCGTGCCGATCATCTTTGCCGGTGAAGAGCGCTCACCGCTCGCCGTTATGGGTATCCGGTCCGGCGAGAACCTCTTTGTCAAAGACGGTAATTTCGAGCAGGATTTCTACATGCCGGCTTTCGCCCGTCGTTATCCTTTCGTCCTTGCGGGCGACAATCAGAATGACCGTTTTGTTGTCTGTGTTGACGAAAAAGCGACTTGCGTGACGGATAAAAATCCACAACAGAAATTTTTTGACGGGGATGACACATCACAGTTCACAAAAGAAGCATTCCAGTTCCTGCAGAATTTCGAACGCGATCGTCAGGCGACGGCTAAAATGGTCGAAGCCTTTAAAGAGCTGGACCTGTTCGAGCCCAAGGAAATGAACTTCCAGGGTCAAAATGCCGATGGCTCACCGGCCGAACGCCAGAAGATTGCGGATTATTTCGCCGTGTCTGAGGAAAAGCTGAAAGCGCTTCCCGATGCAAAGCTCGCAGAGTTCTCCAAGAACGGCTATCTCGCCGTCGCTTATTCGCACCTTATCTCGCTCAATAACTGGCAGCGTCTGGTCAATATGACTCTGCGCCGCGCACAGGCTGAGCAAGCCTCTGCATAGGTTGCACCGCGACGATTGAAGATTAAGCCCGGCACGTAAAACGTGTCGGGTTTTTTTATGTCTGAAATTTGCGCGTGGTCCTGTTTCCGTGCAGAAGACGGGTAAACAGAAATCGGTACCCCGTTATGAAATTCTCACGTCGCACGCTTCTTCAAACCTCGACCGCTGCCATGGGGACGGCGCTCATCACGGGAGGGTGCGGTGATAAAACCATTCCGAAAATCACGACCGCCGGAGCGGATACGTCCGCGCAGGCCGCTTTGGACGCGGCAAAGGATCTGATGCTAACGGCTTATCCCGAAACGGCCTCCAGCCTCGGAATTGATACAGGCAATTATGCGGCGCTGGCATCAAAACTCGAAGACCGCTCTGCCGCAGGGCAGGCGGCGATTGCGAAAGATGTGCGGACTGTCGCAAAGACATTGGCTGCAATTGATGTGACAGAATTGTCGCCGGATCTGGGTCTGGATGTCGAGGTCGTGTCTTCCGTGTATGACCGCTGCGTTGAAGGGTTCGATTTTCCCTATGGCGACATGGCGCTGTTGAACTATAATTGGTCCTATCGGAACAGCCCCTATGCCGTCGCGCAAAATACGGGCGCTTTTGTCGAAATTCCCAGCTTCCTCGACAGTTCCCACGCGATTAAATCAACGGGTGATGCGGAAAACTATCTTGCACGGATGAGCGCCTATGCCGGACAGTTGGACGGGGAGACCGAACGTGTCAGAAGCGACGGAGATCGCGGGATGATCCTGCCGGATTTCCTGCTTGCTAAATCTGTGGCGCAATTAAAAGGGGCGCGGGAGCGTGACCCCGGGACTTGGGGCCTCGTCAAATCCGTCGCGACGCGCGGCGCGGACTATGGTGACTTCGAAGCCGAGGCCACACGGATCGCCCGCGAAGAGGTCGGCCCTGCGATTGACCGCCAAGTCGCCGCGTTGGAAGCGCTCGCGCCCAAAGCTAATTCCAATGCAGGCGTGCTGACTCGTCCGGACGGCGAAGCCTATTATGATTGGACCCTGCGCGTCAGTACGACGACGAATATGAGTGCGGACGAAGTTCACCAGATGGGTCTCGATGAATTGGCCAGTCTGCAGGCGCGGATGGAGCCCATTCTGCAATCGGTTGGATATACGCAAGGGACGGTCGGCGAACGGATGAGCGCATTGGGTGAAGATAAACGCTATCATTTCAAACCCGGCGACCCCGGTCGTGCGGAAATTATGACTTTCATTGAAGACACGGTCGCAGATATTCGCGGACGTATGCCACAGGCGTTTGAGACGCTCGTCCCCGGCTTCCTGGAGGTCACGCGCATTGACCCGGAAGTCGAAGCCGGCGCACCGGGCGCCTATGGCGGTGCAGGGTCCATTGACGGGACGAAGCCGGGGCATTTCTGGATTAATCTACGCTCGACCGACCTTCATAATAAATTCAATCTCGCCGACCTGACCTATCACGAAGCCATTCCGGGCCATGTCTGGCAGGGTGAATATGCGTTCAAACAATCGCTGATCCGGTCCATGTTGGCGTTCAATGCCTACTCAGAAGGTTGGGCGCTTTACGCGCAGCAGATTGCGGATGAGTTGGGTGTTTATGACGAATTTCCCGTCGGTCGTCTCGGCTACTTACAATCATTGGCCTTCCGCGCTTGTCGCCTCGTAGTCGATACAGGGCTTCACGCAAAGGGTTGGACGCGCGAGGAAGCCAATCAATGGTTCGTCACGAATAACGGCTCTAACCCCGAAGAAGTGCGCGGCGAAATCGACCGCTATTGCGCGTGGCCGGGACAGGCGCTGGGCTACAAGGTCGGTCATTCCGCGATCAATCGCCTGCGGGATAAGGCGAAGGCGGAACTGGGTGCAAAATACGACTTCCGACGCTTCAATGACGCGGTCGTGCTCGGCGGCGCTGTGCCGATGACCGTGCTGGGTCGCGTGATCGACAGTTACATCGCGCGGGAGAAGGCCGCCTATTAGGCGGCCTTTATTGAGTTAAAACGCTTTCTGCCACCCGGCGGTGAAGACGCTATCCGTCTCCAATTGCGGACCGTTGAGATCGCGGTGGAGCGGCAGTCCGAACTCGAGCGCGAAGCGGTGGCCGCTCAACGCGCCGGATTGGACGGCGAAATTCATACCCGCCAATGCCCAGATCTCATCACCACCCGCATTATCCGGATCTGCGGTTTGCACGGGGGCGACGATGGCGGGATCTATCCCTCTCATCCGGCCCTGTGTCGTGGCTTTCAGGCGGCCTGAAAATGACACCCAATATGCGGGTTCATAGGACAGCCAAGCCGTGCCTTCCGCACGATTGCCAAAGCGGTAGCCTTCATTATTTTTGCCGAGCGGAATACGGGCGGAGGCCTGTGCTCCCCATCCGATTTTGCCCGCCTTGTCGAACCACGTCACACCGGGTTTGAAATCGATCGTGCCCGTGCCGAGCTGCATCGGATAGGGCAGACGCGGAGACGGCGTGTCGCCCATCGGAGTCAGGATTTCATCCGTCTGTTCATTTGATCCGGTTGGAAGCGTGAGCAGGAGATTGGCATTGATCTGCCGCCCACGTTTCATCCCGTCATCCAGACCGATGATCGCTCCGACCGTACTGTCGCCAAAGCCGTCAACTTTAGTGGTGAACTCGCCCCGTACAGTCTCGCCTATGCCGCCCATAAAAGTGATGTGGTCCATCTCTTTCGTGAGATAACTCCCCATAGCCATCAGGGTGACGCGGTCCGACAGACCATACATCCCGCCAACCATATACATGTCCATTGGCATGTTGGTCGGGACCACGCGCAGGGTCGGGGGTTGCATCGGTGTGCCGAAGAAACGATTCGGAACGGTCGTCGCGATCTCGGTCGGGGATAGGCTGTCTGTGCCGTCGCGATTGCCTTCCATATCCATATGCATATAGCGGTAGGACAGCATCCATTCGCCTTTTTTATGACGATGATCGGCCATGACGCCGATGGGCGCGTGTTCGCTGGCATGGGGTCCGTCGCTGCCATCTTCATGGGCCTGCGCGGAAAAAGGACTGAGCGCAGCCAAAGCCGCCCCAGTCAGGAGGAATAAGTGTTTCATAATGTGAAAATCTTTCAAATAGATCGTTTGCGCTCGATCGAACGCGGAGAGTGTGTCGGGATCTAGGTGAAAGTCGGGGGTGCGCGTCCGCCCAGTGGCGGGCCTTGCGCGTCGTAAAACAAAGCGGTGGGGCAGGGTGAATTCGGGTTTTCCGCGTCAGCCCAAGTCAGATTTTGCGGCGCGACTGGCGCAGGCAAAGTCGCAAGGCCCGGCATAACACAATCCGCGCAATGCTCCGTCGCGTCCACATCCTCCGGCAGAGTTTTCCCCGCCGCCGCGAAGAGATCGCGGATTTGCGCGATGGTTTCCGCGCTTGGCGGTTGTCCGCCGGGGTTGCAGATATATTCGCCCGCCGCGTTTGTCCGCATTTGACCGGACCAGCCAAACTGCACCGCGATGATAACGGCCAGGCAGAGGCGAAGGATATGTGAGCTCGGTTTCACGCGGGCGCTTTAATCCCGTTGCTGGTCTTTGCCAAGGCAGGACTAATGACTTGCGGGACTTTAGCGCACGAATTCGTGCATCGCTTTGTTAAACCTCTGGCATTAGAAGGCGCGCATGTTTCGGTTCCTACTGATAGTTCTTTTCCTTTGGTCCTGCGCGATGTCTGTTTTCGCGCGGGAAACGCTGCCGCTGGATACGGGGCGGACGGAAATTTCGCTTATCTCAGATTATGATACGGTGGCCCCGGGGCAGGACTTTACGGTTGTCCTGCGTATGCGGTTTGACCCCGACTGGTACACTTATTGGCGTAACCCCGGGGATAGCGGTGAACCCGTGATGATCCGCTGGGACCTGCCCGAAGGGTTCACAGCAGGCGATATCCAATGGCCCGTCCCGCACATCAAATGGACGGGGCCGATTGCATCCTATGCATTGGATGAAGAAGTTCTGCTGCCCGTCACAATCTCGATCGCTGATACTGTCGATCCGAGCGTTCCCGTCACATTGGACGCTCATGCGCTCTTCCTCGTTTGTGCGGATGTCTGCGTGCCGGAAGACGGAAAACTGTCACTCGTCATGGGGCTGGGCGAGGCGGAGATTGACCCGGAAGGGTCGGACATCATTCAGGTTGCTCAAGCTGCCATCCCTAAGATTGTGTCCGCTAAAGGCGGCGTCGTCAGCCAAGGCGAAGCGCTTACATTTGACCTGATTGAATTGCCGGCCGGTTTTGAACCCCTCGAGATTTACCCCAATGTCAGACCCGTTCTCGCCCATAGCGAACCTGTGACCCGCACCCTCGGCGAGGACGGCTTCCGCTTTTCCGGCACGTCCGGATATGGCTGGGAAGACGTTGCACCGGAGAGTTTCGCCGCCACATTGGTCGATGCAGACGGCGAGGGCGTTGTCGTCAATTTCGCGGTGGGTGAGAGCTTCAATATCGGGCCCGTCACGCAGCCTTCCGCGCAAGCCTCAATCGGATTTTTCGCGGCGGTCATTGGCGCTTTTATTGGCGGACTAATCCTCAATCTCATGCCTTGTGTTTTCCCGATTATCTCGCTGAAAGCCCTCTCTCTTGCGAAGACAGCTCACGGAGAACGGTCTGCGACGCGTCGTGCAGGATGGGCTTACACAACAGGTGTCTTGGTCAGTTTGGCGGTCTTCGCCTTGGTCTTGATTGGGCTGAAGGCTGCGGGGACTTCCGTGGGATGGGGCTTCCAATTGCAATCCCCATGGCTCGTTGGGTTGCTGGCGCTGCTCCTTTTTGCGATCGGCCTGAACCTACTCGGCGTCTATGAAATTGGCGGACGTTTGCAAAATATCGGCAATGATACGGTGTCCAAGTCCGGACCGTTCAGTTCTTTCCTCACGGGTGTCCTTGCGGTCATCGTCGCGACGCCTTGTACCGCGCCGTTCATGGCAGGCGCAGTGGGATATGCGCTCGCGAGTTCAGCCTTTATTACGCTCGCCGTCTTCCTCGCATTGGGTCTGGGCTTTGCGCTGCCCTTCCTTCTCGTCGCCTATATGCCGGGCTTGCTCGCGCGTCTGCCAAAGCCGGGCACGTGGATGGACACATTCAAACAATTCCTCGCCTTTCCAATGTTCGCCGCCGCTATCTGGCTCGTCTGGGTTCTGAGCCTGCAAGCGGGCGCGGGGGGCGTGTTAAAATTACTATTGGGCGGCTTGGCGCTGACTTTCGGAATCTGGTTGCTGCGTCGCAAGGGCAATGTCGCAAAATTAATTGGCATTCTGGCCTTGGGGCTATCTATCTATCTACCAGTCTCCGTTCGGGCCGTAGACGGCGAAGCCGTGTTAAGCTCTCAGGCTTGGTCGGCTGATCGCGTCGCGAACCTGCAAGCAGAAGGCCGCCCCGTCTTTGTCGATTTCACCGCCGCCTGGTGCGTGACTTGTAAGGTGAATGAAGGGCTCGTTCTGAATACTCGCAAGACGAAAGCGCTGTTAGAGCGCACGGACACGGCTTTCCTCGTCGCGGATTGGACGAATAAGGATGATGTGATTGCGGCGGAGTTGAAACGGTTCGGACGGGCGGGCGTGCCGCTCTATCTGGTCTACACGCCGGACAGTGCGGATCCCGAAATCCTACCGCAAATTCTCACCTATGATATCCTCAAAGAGGCGCTGGAGTAATTATTCTGCGGCGAGTTTGACGTCCTCATCCGGCTCATAGACCAGAATATCCGCGGGCTGGCAGTCCAGTTCCCGACAGAGGGCATCGAGCGTCGAAAAACGAACAGCTCGCGCCTTCCCCGTTTTAAGAATGGACAAGTTCGCCAACGTTATCCCGACCTGTTCGGCCAGTTGCGTCAGCGACATTTTCCGGTCCAACAGGACGCGGTCGAGATTGACCTTGATCGCCATCAGATCGTCAATTCCTGTTCAGCCCGCAGCGCCGCCCCGTGACGGAAAGCCTCGGAAATGGCTGCGATGATAAAGATGAAGAACCAGGTCCCGACGCGGATATCAAGGCGCGAGCCGTCCATCTCTCCGTTGGAACCGATGATGTAATATGCAAACATTCGGAAGACTTCCGTCGCCGCGATGACGACCCATATATTGCGCAGACGCGCCACATTTTCCGGCAGGAACGGGTCGCCATGGATCACGGCTTTGACAACTTTGCGTAAGAGTTTGAGCACAAAAAACCAACCTGCGGCGAGGACAGCCCCCGCCAGACAACGGCCCAATAGAATGGAAGGTTCCGGCGCGGTTTTGGCCTCTGCCAGAAGACTATCGCGAAACTCGCTCGGCACCGCCATGATGAGTGCCATGAGGAGCATCAGGACAAATCCGACAGCCATAACAATCTGGCCGACAATCAGCAGGATGGACAGCGCCCGCGTCATGGGGGCGCTGCCTGCGGAACCGTCCATTGAGGTGGCTTGGTCTAAATCATCAATGATCATTTTCATATTGATAAACAATAATGGCCGACTTGCAAGCCTTGCGTCGCAGTGTCCATCGCCCCGACTGCCCCTTGTCCATGCCCGTCACGGCGTCTAAGTCGCGCCCATGTCAGATCAAAAACTCCAATCCGGTCAGAAAATTGTCGTGGCCTCTCATAATGAAGGCAAGGTCCGCGAAATCCGGGACCTGCTGCGGCCGTTCGGTCTGGAAACCGTCAGCGCGACGGAATTGAACCTGCCCGAGCCGGAGGAGACTGAAACCACATTTTCGGGCAATGCGCGGTTGAAAGCGGTAGCGGCTGCGATGGCCTCCGGCCTGCCCGCTCTGTCTGATGATAGCGGTTTGGCGGTTGAGGCGTTGAATGGCGACCCCGGTATATACGCCGCGCGATGGGCGGAACTGCCGCGAATCGAGAAAGAGACTTACGGAAGTCGTCGCGATTTCGATATGGCGATGTGGCATGTGAATGACCGCTTACAGGGGCAGGATAATCGTCGGGCGCATTTCATCTGTGCGCTTTGTCTGGCGTGGCCGGGTGGCGAAACATCGGTCTATGAAGGCGTGGTCGCGGGCGACATGATCTGGCCGCCGCGGGGGGATAAAGGCTTCGGCTATGACCCGATGTTCCAGATGGTTGGCGACAGTCTGACCTTTGCAGAGATTGATCCGGCGGAGAAACACGCCAAGAGCCACCGCGCCGATGCCTTTGCGAAATTCCTGAAAGACCAGTTCCCCGATGGCTGATCCACAGCCTTTGGCCGTCTATATTCATTGGCCCTATTGCGCGCGTATCTGCCCCTATTGCGATTTTAATGTCTATAAACGGCGAGAGGATACGACGCTCCTCCCTGCCATTTTGAAGGACTTGGTACATTGGCGGAGCCTCTCCGGAGAGCGGGACATAACGTCCATTCACTTTGGCGGCGGTACACCATCCCTGATGACCCCCGCACAAGTCGGGGCCATGATTGAGCAGGTGGATGCGCTCTGGGGGCTGGGCGATGTTGAGATTGCACTGGAAGCCAATCCTCACGAAGCTGATGCGGAAAGCTGGCAAGGGTACCGCGCGGCGGGTCTGACGCGGATGTCTTTGGGGGTGCAGACGTTCAATAATGCGGCGCTGAAATTCTTGGGCCGGGACCATAACGGGGCGCAAGCGCGGGAAGCGCTCGATCTGGGAATGTCCATATTTCCGTCGGTGTCCGCAGATTTGATTTTCGGGTGGGCCGGACAGACGTCAGAAATGTTGGCGGACGATCTCGAGAAATTGCTTCAGGCTGGATCACAACATATCTCCACCTACCAACTTACCATTGAAGACGGCACGGCCTTCGCCAAAGCCGAGGGGCGGGGGCAGGACAGGGCGGTGGATGCTGACCTCTCTGCCGACTTTTATGATTTGGTGCGCGACAAATTAATTACCGCCGGTTTCAATCACTACGAAGTTTCGAATTTCGCCAAACCCCGTCATCAGTCACAGCATAATCTCGCCTATTGGCGGGGCTTGGACTATGCGGGGGTTGGCCCAGGTGCGCATGGGCGCATGACGATTGACGGCGTGAAACATGCGAGCGTCGCGCAGATGCGCCCTGCTGCCTATGTAAAATCCGTTGGTGAAACAGGATCCGGAATTGAATCGAATGAGATTCTATCCGGCAAA
Organism: Litorimonas sp. WD9-15; assembly: GCF_050271975.1. Lineage (NCBI taxonomy): Bacteria > Pseudomonadati > Pseudomonadota > Alphaproteobacteria > Maricaulales > Robiginitomaculaceae > Litorimonas > Litorimonas sp. WD9-15. The sequence continues at coordinate 298,923 of NZ_CP189850.1, read as the reverse complement.
GCACGGGCAGAGGAATATATCCTCATGGGCCTGCGCATTGATGAGGGCATTTCGCTTCGAAAATATAAGAAATTATCTCAGGGTAATTTAAATGAGGTCGTCATAAGAGATTTTGTAACTGACGGTCTTTTGAAGTTCGAAGGTGACCGTCTAAAGGCCACATTTGCCGGACGGTTGGTTTTAAATGCAATAATAGAGAGAATTTTATTGGGTTAGTTTCGCTGTTCCCGTGCTTGACCCGGGAACACGTCACTTAACCTTCGTCTTCATCTCCGGCGCTTTGCGCCTGAATATAATTCTGGATGCCGACGAGACGGATTTGATCCTGTTGCGTTTCCAGATAATCCAGATGTTCTTCTTCACTAGTCAATATTTTCGCAAGCAGATCACGTGAGACATAGTCGCGGACTTCTTCACAATGCGTGATGCCTTCGCGCAACAGAGGTATCGCAATATGCTCAAGTTTGAGATCACATTCGATGATTTCTTCAACGGTCTCACCAATCATGATTTTCCCGAGATCCTGTAGATTGGGCAATCCGTTCAAGAAGAGGATACGCTCAATCAGCCAATCCGCATGATGCATCTCATCAATGGACTCTTCATATTCTTTGGCCGCCAGTTTCAGAACACCCCAATCCTTGAGGATACGGGAATGTAGGAAATATTGGTTGATGGCGGTCAGCTCGTTCTTGAGCGCTTCATTCAAAATTTCTATCGTTTTCGGGTTTCCACGCATTTTAAGCTCCAATGAATTGGCCTATTCCGCAGCGAGAAGTTTGTCCTCACCCAGTGTTGGAATCACGGCCTGCAATCTGTCGTCTATAGAAGTCCGGCATTGTCCGCAATTAAAACGGGTGCCGCAGAACTTCATCACGCAATTGGCGGTCTTTGCGCCGCAAGAGGCGGCTTGGTCGACCTTGGCCGTGTTGATCTGTCTACATACGCAATGGATCATCCCATTCATATGTTGCACATGCGAATGATTGTCAATAACGACTGTGTATAAAAATGAGAACTATTTGCAACTAGCTCCCACCAAGCACATTTCTTGGCGCGGGGTCCAAAACGATGAAACGGCCATTGCGGATTTGGTAAACGGCCAGACCGCGTTCAGGTCGACCATCAGAATCAAAGCTGACGAGGCCGTCCACACCGTAAAAGCCTTCCGGGTTTTCCGCACGGTCATAGCGTCGCTTCGGGTCACCATCGGCGACATAGGCGCCCATCATGACGGCATCATAGGCGAGGCTGGCGAGACCCGTGGCTGTTTCGCCATATGTCCGGTCATAGGTGTCGAGGAAGAGCTGCTGCGCGTCCTTATCCGGTCCGGCGAAGATACCGCGGCTCAGGGCGGGTTCGCGGACTGTGTCAGGGTCGGCCCAGCGGGACGTCCCCATAAATTGCACATCGGCCGGATCGACCTCGTAATAGGGTAAGAGCGGCGCGAGGGAGCGGAGCGCGGTTCCGCCTTCGGGAAGAAGGATCGCTTCAAAACTCATCGGCGTGGTCCCGCCACTGCGTTCGGCAAGCTCTTCGCCTTCTGCATGAAACGCCGCCAGTTTCTGCGCGGGTGTCTGCATGACGGAGATATCGTTACCCGTGTAGGATTCAGCTGCCGTGATCTCGCCGCCAATCTCCCTGACGCGATTATTATAGGCGTTGCGCACGCGGTCCCCATAGGCTCCATTTGGTCCTAAATAGGCAAAGCGTGTCGTGCCTGTACTGGCGACATAATCGACGATACGTTCAACCTCGGCTTCGGGCGGGAAGGACATTAGATAGGTACCGTTACCCGCCACACGTTGGTCGTTCGAGAATGCAATGACGGGAATATTCGCCCGCCGGGCTTCGCGGGACGCCGCATCTACATTGGCCGCAATGATCGGGCCAAGAATGACATCCGCCCCAGCCGTAATCGCAGCCCGTGTGGCAGAGCGTGCGCCGTCTTCCGTGCCTTTGGTGTCCAATGCGATCAGAAGCACATCCGGTGAAGAACGCGAGAAAACGGCCAGTTCCGCCGCGCGGTACATGGATTGCGCTTCCTGCGCGAGACGGGAGGAGCTGGTCGAAAACGGCAGAAGCACGGCGAGGCGTTTCGTGTCACGTCCTTCCATGTGCGGCGGTGTCAGACCTTCGCGATTGTTGAAATAGGGGCCTGCATCGGCGACGTCCGGCTCTTTTTCCACTTCCTTAGGTTCGTCACGATCTTTGACGACCTCATCCGGCGTTTCGGTGTCCGTCGGCGTCGGGATAGCGGGCTGCGACGGATAGTCGACAACCGGACCGCCGCCCTGATTGGTCGGCGCGGGCGGCTGCGTTGTCGTGCAGGCCGAGACCGCGATCACGCAAACGCTCATCAGCGCGAGTTTCAAGCTATAGCCAAACGGTTTTAGGTCGGGCATGTTTGCTCCAGTTTTCAATGCGCCGCAGCGCGAAAGGTTCACTCGTGTCTAAGCCGCCCGTCCGGTCCCCGCAACACCCGATAGGGGAAACGCAGACCTCACTTGCACCTGCACTCTATGTTGTCGCGACGCCCATCGGGAACCTGCGCGACATCACCTTGCGGGCGCTGGACGTGCTCTCGACTGCGGATCGCATCCTCGCCGAGGACACACGCCAGACCGGAAAGCTGCTGGACGCCTATGACATTTCGGCCAGATTGACAGCCTATCATGACCACAATGCGGCGGCCCGTATTCCGCAGGTCCTCGGCTGGCTGACAGAGGGCCAGTCCGTGGCATTAGTCTCGGACGCAGGAACGCCGCTCGTGTCTGATCCCGGTTTCAAGCTCGTCCGCGCAGCTGTCGCTGCAGGGATTGACGTCATCCCGCTGCCCGGCGCCTCCGCGCCGCTGGCCGCCTTAGTCAAATCCGGCCTCCCCTCGGGCCGCTTTCTCTTTGCGGGTTTCCTCCCGCCCAAACCCGCCGCGCGGACCAAGGCCCTGCGAGAGCTAGCCGATATCCGCGCCACGCTCATCCTGTTCGAGACGGGCCCGCGCATCAAAGCCTGCCTCACCGACATCGCCGCCACGCTCGGCGAGCGCGATCTCGTCCTGACGCGCGAGTTGACCAAGCGCTATGAGGAAGCTCGCCACGGCACGGCGTCCGAGCTTCTCCAATCCGTCACCGACGACCCGCCGCGCGGCGAGATCGTCCTGCTTATCGGGCCACCCGATGGTAACGCGGAATGGGACGAGGCCCGTGTCACCACCGCCCTGCGTGGCGCCATTCCCGAACACGGCGTCAAACGCGCGAGTGCCGCGATCGCCGAGCAATCCGGCTGGGCGAAGCGCGATGTTTATGCGCTGGCCCTCACACTCAAATGACGACCCGCACGCGACAGGAACGAGAAGCCGAAGGCCGCAAGGCCGAGGACCATGTCGCCCGCTACCTCCGCCTCCGCGGCTGGAAACTCCTCGACCAGCGGTTCAAAACGTCGGAGGGGGAGGTCGACCTCATCGCGATCAAGGGCAAAATCATCGCCTTTGTCGAAGTCAAACAGCGCGAAAAACTCCCCACCCGCGACGATCTCGTCACCGCCAGTAATGAACGCCGTCTCATGGCCGCCGCCGAAATCTGGGTGAACCGCAACTTCACCGACCTGCCACCGGATTTCGAAATCCGTTTCGACCTCGCCGTAATCGAAGGGCGCGTGCGGCCCCTGTCCAAGGTTTCATATTCTGCACACGCTTTTCGCGGGGATTGGTAACCCCTCGTTCACCATGTTTGGCTAAGTCTTGCGCATGACCAAGTTCCTAAAACTCACGACCACGCTCCTTCTCGCGACGACACTGACCGGATGTGCTGTCGCCACGGCAGGTTTCAAGAAAGGCGACGAACGCAGTTTCGCCGGCTCCCTGCGCGATGTGAACGCAGGCCGCGTGATCGAAGCGCGCATGAACCGGGCCCATGATTTCAAACTTTCCGGCGTCGATGTGGAAGTGGCTGAGCGCGTCGTCCTCCTCTCCGGCAATGTCCCGACGCAGCAGGACAAGATCGAGGCCACGCGCATTGCCTGGTCCGCCCCGGGTGTGGAGCAGGTTGGCAATGAAATCCTGATCAAGGGCAAGCAATCCTTCATTCGCAATACGAAGGACGGCGTGTTGGAGAAATCCGTCCGTACCCGCCTGACCGTCGATAAATATGTCAAAGCCCGCAATTTCAACGTCGAGACCCATGACGGGATCGTCTACCTGATGGGCGTCGCGCGGACTGAAGCCGAGCTGAAACGCGCGGCGGAAATCGCGGCGACGACACGCGGCACACGGCAAGTGATCTCCTATGCCCGCATCGCCGATATGCCCCAAACGACAGAGCAGTTGGCCTCTGCCCCGCCGCAACGCCAGCTCCCCGATTTCCTGACCCGCGCGCCGCAGGCCGATGACCAGATCGGCGCGCCGATCCAAAACGCCCCGCTCTCGCAACCCATCCCGTTCGAACTCCCGTCTGAGACTATCGTCGCCGCGCCCAGCCAGCTCGACATGGGGGACCGCCTCGGGAAAGAGCTGCCCACGGATGAAGAACTCGGTGCCTACCGCACGGGCCAAGCGGGTGACGCGATTTCGATTATCGAGAGCGAACCCTATTACGTGCATCCCGATACGGGGGAAGAGATTCCGATCCGGTATGATTCAGACGGTAATTTGATTCCGCGCGTTATTCGTTAGATTAAGCGCTACCCACAAATTGTCATCCGACACCAGTGGATGCGGGACCTAACGTCTACGCTCTCAAACTCGCGTTCTGAAAACGATAGGCCCCGCATCTCCACTGCGTTGCGTGCGGGGTGACACTGAGAAATATTTCGCGGGAACACAAAGGCGCCACCCTCCCAATCGACCCACCGACCCGCCTTGCAGACGCTATGCGACCCACGCCCCGCTCGCATAGCGCTCCAACAGAACTTCCAAATCCGCCACCCAATCGGGCACATCTTTCCGATGTCTGTAACCCTCGACAATCCGGCGCGTGGCCCAGCCGGGCACGTGGATTTTGAACTTCTCTTGCAGCAGGTACTGCCCGCATTCATTCAAATCCGCCTCGCAGCCAATCGCGTCCCACATCTCCGGTCCGGCTTTCATGACTTTCTGAATAATTTTGAGACCGCCCTCCATGAACCAAATCCCGACATGATTGTCATAGGGCTCATAGCCCTCGACATAGGTTTTGACGAATTCCCGGCGGACAAAACCCTTGTCCATATATTCACACATTTTCAGCTCATCCAGCGGCGAGAGCGGTTTCAGATCCCGTTCCAGATTGAAAAATTCTTCGTCCTCCGCTTCGGGACGTTCCGCCTCCAAACGAAGCGCTTCCCGCTCGGCCAGCGCGGCCTCGCGTTTGAGTTTCTCGCGGGCGAATTGAAGGCGAATTTGTTCGAGGGTGGAGGGTGTATTGCGGGGCATGGTGGGTCTTTCGATTAAGTGTAATATGAGATTAGCTTTCGATGTCATCCCGCACGCAGGCAAAGCCGGAGATGCGGGACCTATCGTGTATGTGACGCAACCGGCGTCGTGTAGACGTCAGGTCCCGCATCAGCGCCCTGACGGGCTTGTGCGGGATGACAGTGTTGATTGAACAAGCGTCATCGCTCACAGCCGATCCAGCGACTGCCAAAGATTACGTTTGTCCGGTAAAAGGCAGGACGTCCGCAGGGTCGGTCTCCGCGATGGAAACCAAATAAATAAGTGTTTTACGCAAAGATCGAAGCGGATTGAGCCATAAGCTCATTTCACTCCTCGTGTAATTGTTGAAAACAAATACACAAAGCCCTGCGGCAGTGCGTGACGGATAACGGCCTTACTGGACTGCCACCGTTTCAGGTGGTCAGGCGCTCGAAATCCGGCCCCCGGACCCGGAGACTAACCCGAACCCATAGGCACACCGTCCCCCGGTATCAGAGAAGAGGTCGACTCTCTCCTGTCCCATATCCGAAGGAACGAGTTTGAATATAAGGGGGTTGGGATAAGTGGGGATTATGTTTTTTATAAATGCGGGGTTAAGATTTATTGTCTGACAATGACTTCAAACTTTTCGCTAGCTCACCATTTTGAACAGCCTCATTAGTTATATATCCAATATTAAGTATTGAGACTTTTGGATGTGCATTTTGTTTGTTCCAACGAAGCACATTTCCTGCAGCATCTTTCATTTTATTTCTTTTAAATATTCTCGAATATATATTGGGGCCAATGCCTGTGTGTGACTCAAATATCACCTTGTCGTTGGGCTTGTGTTTCGGATCAATTGCGATGCTATCAGGATACAATCTATCAGTTCTGCTTTTTGGGTAGGGTTGAATATAGACGACACGATGAATCCCAGAAGCAACGATATGTTTCGCGCAGTTGTGGCAAGGAAATGTCGTGCAGTACAAAGTAGCAAATTTTGTCGCCTTTCCTAATCGTGCAGCATCAGTAAGAGCATTCATTTCAGCGTGCACAGCTCTGCCGAACTCAGTTATATCCATGAGTAATAGCTCTCTTAAATCTCCAGCTTTATTCTCAACATGCTTTTTAATTAATTCATCAACAAATTCGTCATTCAACATTTTGTCTAAGTTGATTTTATTATTTTCGTCCTTTAATTCCAGTTCGTTACCTACTATTTTGCTGATCTGTTTGACAGCATCTCTGGCAATATGCATTTTTATTTGAGCATTTGCATCATACCCAACAGCTGAGTCTCTTCCATCTTCTCCAGATGCATCGGTATCGTCTTGTAGATAGGTGCCTCCGGAAAATTTTGGGACTTCGTTACATCCAAGGGAAATGATCTCAAGCTTATCAGAAAATATAGCTGCTCCAACTTGCCTTGAGAGGTCCGTGGAGCGAAGCGCAGCAGAGAAAGCCATGTAAATACCGTATTCATCATTTGATGGAGATACTTCTGGGTTTCCAAAAAATACTTCTAAGAAATGCTTTACGGTTTTCTCTGCTGACTGCTTAGTGGTTGAGTTTACAATTACATCTCCTTCTGGAAAAGCTTCGCGAACTCTTTGTCCAAATTTATTTCCATCTTCATTTTCATCAATAATAATTAACTCAGAGGCTTTCGACGTATATGCATTTTGATTAATATCGTGATGACTTTCCGCTATCTTCTTAGATAAAAATTCCCGTCTTAATGAGGTGGGAGAGTAGCATGACAAGAGTACAAACTTGTCGTCATACGTGCTTCGTAAAATATCTATTTCTTCAGTTCGTTTGATTTGCCGGATTATATATGCAGTTGGCTTTTCTTTTAAGTTTTTTGATCTCACTGTAATAATTTGATTAATGGCCAGCTTTGCCATTACATCGTTACCTAATTTCGATCTAAGTTCGTTACATGCTTCGATTGATGTATTGTAACGCGTTTCTAATGATTGTTTATCAATCGGTTTAGTTATGAATTTTCGAACATTTGACTGAGAAAGGGCTTCGGTAACTTTTACAACCACTGGATTGTATCCGTAGTCTTCAAGTTCATCCTGCAGTACCTGTATAGCTGATTCGATATCAGTACCTATTTTGGCAACAATACCGAAGAAAAGTTCTGACTTGATTTGTGACTTTATCATAACAAACAGTATTCATATAGTTTTATAGTCGTGACTAGTGATTTCTTAATATGTATGTTGGAACTTAACAGTAGTGGAGGGACTAGATTGTTATGATTAATGAATTTGAGTTCGAAGGTGAGTGGCTATCAGAAGCTATTGAGACTTCAGAAAGACTTTTAGAAAGCCTACCAGACGAAGTGAAAAGACTTCTGCCAAGTAGTTAACCTATTGTAATAAAACAAAAAAATGCAGGCTTCGTGCCTGCTTTTTTATACCCCCAAACACCATCGCACGATCGCCTTCTGCGCGTGCAAGCGATTCTCCGCTTCATCCCAAACCACACTCTGCTCACCCTCCAACACCTCTGCCGTCATTTCCTGTCCGCGATAGGCGGGGAGGCAGTGTAGAAATGCGGCACCTTGTTTGGCTTTTCCGAGGATTGACGCGTCGATTTGGTAGGGGGTGAGGGCTTTGAGGCGCTCTGCTTTATCCGTATCGCCCATCGAGACCCAGCAATCCGTGATCAGGGCGTCTGCGCCGCTGGCGGCGTCCTGCGGGGAGAGGTCGGTGACGATCTTGCCTTGGCGGTCTTGTGCGGCTTGAATAATCGCGGGGTCGAGGCTGTAGCTGTCGGGGGAGCTGATCCGCAGCTCATAGCCAAAGGCGGGGGCGGCATTGACGAAACTGGCCAGCACATTATTCCCGTCGCCGATCCAGCTCAGCACCGCGCCGTTCAGTTTCGTGCCGCGTTCCTCAATCGTCATGAGGTCCGCCAGTATCTGGCAGGGGTGATTGAAATCCGACAACCCGTTAATGACGGGCACATCGGAATTTTCCGCGAAATCGGTGATCGTGCGATGCGCGTTAGAGCGGATCATGACCGCATCGACAAAGCGGGACAGCACGCGCGCCGTATCCGCCACGCTCTCCCCGCGGCCCAGCTGCATATCATTGGACGTCGCGGTAATGGACGTCCCGCCCAGCTGCCGCATGCCCATATCAAAGGAGAACCGCGTCCGGGTCGAGGATTTCTCGAAGATCATCGCGAGCGTGTGGCCGTTGAGCGACGGCCCCTCTCCATTAAGACCAGGGTCCGTTGCGCCTTTGGGTAGACCCGTGCGCGCGGCCTTCATCGCATGGGCTTGGTCCAGAATGCTTCTGAGGTCCGCGGCGGAAATATCGGCGAGCGAGAGAAAATGCGGCATGGTGTGAGGAGTCCCTAAAAAGACGAATTAGCCTATAGGCACGGTTTTGCCAAGTGGCGTCTAGCGCCGCTCCACCCGCATCAACATCGGCTTTTCGGGACGGGTTGTGATGCGCATGACGGGCCACGGCTCGGGCTGGCCGGGGGTCCAATTCAGGCGCAATTTGCGGAAGATCACGGCGATCATCACCGCCGCTTCCTGCATCGCGAAACGTTGCCCGATACAAACGCGGTGGCCGAGGCCGAAGGGGAGATAGGCGAAACGGTCAATGCTCGCGCGGGCCTCGGGCAGGAACCGCGTCGGCACGAACGCGTCCGGCTGCTCCCAATGCGCGCGGTGGCGGTGAAGCGACCAGAGATTGACGAGGATGCCCGCGCCTTTCGCAATCACTTTGCCCGCGACGGCATCGGCCTCCACCGCTTGGCGAGAGATCAACGGTGCGGGCGGGTAGAGGCGCATGGACTCCTCAAAACACGCCACGGCGAAGGGAATGTGTTTGATCCAATCCTCGGGCGGCAGGGACATGTCGAGCGTGTCCAGTTCCGCCTCCATCCGTGTGCGGGCCTCTGTGTCCTGGCTCAGGAGATAGGTCATCCAAGTCAGGGCGCGGGAGGTCGTCTCGTGCCCCGCCGCGATAAAAGTGACGAGCTGATCCTCGATCTGGTCATTGGAGAGCGGCTCCCCGTCCTCCGTTTCCGTCCGCAGCAGCAGGGTCAGGAAATCATCCGGCACATCTGCGCCCGCCTCTATCCGCGCCCGCCTGTCCTGCGCCAGCGCGAAGACCTGTCGGCGCAGACCTTTCACCGCGCCGCGCCCGCCCAGTTTTGTCAGGCGGGGCAACCATTTCGGGGCCATCAGAATATCCAGCGGGTCCGCTTTGCCCAGCGCCTCCATAAAGTCTGAGATATTGCGCAGGGCGGCATCGGATTGTCCGTCAATCTCGCCGGAAAATAATGTCTCAGACAGGACGCCATAGGCGAGTTTCAAGAAGCTCTCGCCGATATCGACCGTCTTATTTGCGGGGAAAACGTCGTCCAGCATGCGGTCTGTCACGCGCGCCATGGACGCTGCAAAATTCTTGGTATTGCGGGGCACAAAAACCGGGGCGAGGGCGCGGCGGGCGGATTTCCATTCGGGGCCTTCCGCCGACACCAAGCCGTCTTTCAAGACAGGTTTGAGGATCGTCTGCCGGATGGGATGCATTCGGTAATTCGCCGCATTGTCGATAAACATGTGCCGCAGTGCTTCGGCGGAGGTCACGACCATGATCTCTTGGCCCAAGCCGAAAGCTTGAACATCCTCCAATGTCATGGACACTTCCGTCGACGCCGTGACAGGGTTGCGGCTCATGGCGAAGAGCGAGTCCAAATTTTCCAGCAGACTCCAATCCTTCGGATGTCGCGGGGCCGGGATGGGGGCGGGCGGAACAAACGCCCCGTCTTCCCATTTCGCCGCGGGACGGAACTTGTAATCATGACGCGCCATAAGGCCTCCAATCGCAGAGACTTTGAGTGTGTGAAGCGCGACGGTCAATTCCGCAAATTCGCATAACGGGCTTGCGGGTGGAGACTAATGCGTATCTGTCAGGGGCATTTCAGTCGGCAGAAGATTAGCGCGTTCTGCTCGCTGGCCTTTCTTGCGAAAACGGCTCTGATATTCACGTCTTTGCTTCGTAACCTCGTATAAGACGATGCCTGAACTCGTTCCGAGGTTCAGGCTTTCAATCATACCAAACATTGGCACGGCGACGCACATTTCACAACGCTCAACGGCTTCTTCGCTAATACCCGACCCTTCACTGCCAAACCAAACGGCAAGTTTAGGATATTGTGTAAAGTCGCCTTCGTGAAGGTAAAGGCTCTCTTTGCCTTTCCGATGAGGTGACGTGACAATTGAGGTAAAGCCGTTTTTCTCCAAGTGATCCAAACAATCCGTTGTGCTGTCGAAACGTTTGACAAAGGTCCATTTGACAGCGGACACCGATGTAGACGCTAATTTCCTACGATCCCGCATGTCTTGCCAATCGTCTGGAAGCTTATGCGTTGGGTCTACAATATAGACTTTCTCAACGCCCATTGCATTCACGTTGCGAATAACTGTTCCAATGTTGAGAATATCCCTCGGACACTCCAGCACGGCAATCAAATGTTTGCACAAATAGGGCTTGATGGCGTCGGCACGCTTCCTAACACCGGGTTTTGACTTTTTTGTTTCTTCCTGATCCATACAGGCAACATAAAGCCGAGGCGCAAAGGTGCAAGCCGGGTTGAGCCGCCTTATCTGTGGACCGTCCCGCGCCCGCGCTTTCCATCTTCGCTCGCGCGGCCTATATCCCTCCCATGAGCGACGCCCCTTCTATGTTTGGTGACCAGGAATCTTATCAGGTTCTGGCGCGGAAATACCGGCCTTCCACCTTTGAGGATATGATCGGGCAGGACGCGATGGTCACGACGCTGAAAAATGCGTTCGAGGCGAACCGCGTGGCCCATGCCTTCATGCTGACGGGCGTGCGCGGCATCGGTAAGACGACGACGGCGCGACTTCTCGCGCGGGCACTCAATTATGAGACGAAAGACGTCAAAGGCCCGAGTGTCGATCTGTCCACGCGGGGTCAGCATTGCGAGCTTATCATGGCCAGCTCTCACATGGATGTGCTGGAAATGGATGCCGCGTCGCGAACGGGTGTCGAGAATATGCGTGAGCTGCTGGATGGTGTGCGCTACGCGCCTGCCACGGCGCGTTATAAAGTCTATATCATTGATGAGGTGCACATGCTCTCGGCGGGTGCGTTTAACGCGCTGTTGAAGACACTGGAAGAGCCGCCCGACCACGCGAAATTCATCTTTGCGACGACGGAAATTCGCAAAGTGCCGATTACGGTCCTGTCCCGGTGTCAGCGGTTTGATCTGCGCCGGGTCGAGGCTTCCGTCCTCTCGGATCACTTGCGCGGAATTTCCGACAAGGAAGACGTGAAAATCTCCGATGAAGGTCTCGCCATGATCGCCCGCGCGGCGGAAGGCTCTGTGCGGGACGGCTTGTCCTTGCTCGACCAAGCGATTGTGCAGGCGGGCTTGTCCGGCGATGAAGTCACGGGTGAACAAGTCCGCACGATGTTAGGTCTCGCCGACCGCGTCCGCATTCTCGACCTCTTTGCGATGGCCGCATCTGGTGACACAAAAGGTGCATTGCTGGAAATGCGCGCGCAATATGATGACGGCGCGGATCCGGCGGTCGTGATGCGCGACCTGCTGGATGTCTGTCACGAGGTCAGCCGCGCCAAGACGTTGGGCGACTTGGCTGAATTTGATATGGCGCCGGATCAGGCGACGCGGATGCGCGATCTATCTGCGACGCAATCCATCGGACAATTAACGCGCCTCTGGCAGGTCCTCAGTGCGGCCTATAATGATGTGCGCCAAGCGCCCGCACCCCTCGCCGCGGCGGAAATGGCGCTGTTGAAATTATCGCTGGCCGGGCAAATGCCGCCACCGGAACTCGCGGCTGCGATTATTGAACAGGCGCAGAAGATACAGGCCGATGGCGGGCCGGGCCTTCCGATTATGTCGCCCGTGGTTGGCGGCGGAACCGCGTCCACTTCCGTCTCTGGCTCCGGCGTGTCAACACAGGCTGTGGGATCAAGTGATGGCTCCGGCACGGTCGCGGCATTGGAAGCGCCCAAACCCGTCACGCCGCCTAAGCCCGCGTTGGAGCTTGGCAGCTTCGCAGAATTTGTCGACGCGTTACCCGCGACGAAAATCAAACTGAAATATGATCTGGAGCGCTATATCCGCCTCGTCAGTTTCAAACGCGGCGCGATAAAAATCAATATCACTGACCCGCGTCAGAACAGCTTGATCGGGAAAATCGTAGCAGAGCTGCAGGAGATGACGGGTGATCTCTGGATTGTCTCGCCTTCTGATGACGCGGGCGAACCGCCTCTGGCTGAGCAACGCAAAGCGAGCGTCGCCGCACAGAAGGAGAAGGATTTCTCCCATCCCGCCTTCCAACATCCAATGCTGAAAAATGCGAAACTTCTCGGGATTAAAGATCGTCCCACAAACGTCATCCACTCTGATTTCGACAAGGATAATTAGACATGAAAGACCTGATGGGCCTGATGAAACAGGCCAAAGATATGCAGAAAAATATGCAACTCGCGCAGGAACAGGTTGCGGATCTGACCGCGATTGGTCGTTCGGGCGGCGGCCTCGTGACTGTCACGCTGGCGGGTGGCGGCAATATGAAAGCGCTGGAAATAGACCCATCCCTGATGACGAGTGAAGATAAAGAAGTTGTCGAAGACCTCATCGTGGCGGCGTTCCAAGACGCCAAAGTCAAACTCGATCAGGCGCAGGCGGAAACGATGAAAGCCGCGATGGGGGATATCCAATTGCCGCCCGGCATGAAGATGCCGTTTTAATATGAACAGACGCGGCGCAATGGGGTTGGGAATAGCTGCGGGGCTTATTGCTTGCGTGCCAAAAACACCAAGAGGAGACAGCGTCATGACGGAAGACAGTCGCCGCGATCTCCTTTCCGGCTTCGCGCTAAATGTGGAAAGTTGGTATGCTGACCTGCCCTTCGAGGCGCGGTTTGATAAGGCGGCCGCAGACGGTTTTTCTCACGTCGAATTTTGGTTCATTGACAGTTGGGACCGTGACGCGGCGGAACTTGCCGGGCTCGCGAATGATGCGGGCGTGAAGGTTGCGCAGATTGTCGGTGATGCCCCCGAACTCGCACGGCCCAATGTCCAGGACAAATTTTTGGAAAATTGCAAACGCGCGGTCGAGAATGCGCGCATTCTCAATACAGATATTGTGACAGTTACAGGTCATCAGGATGTCGAGGGCATTTCAAAATCTGATAGCCTGAGCGCCTATCAGGACCATATGGCCGCCGCCGCGCCAATTTTCGAAGACGCCGAAGTCTTTGCCGCGATTGAGCCGTTTAACCCTTATGACCATCCTGGACATTTTATCTATGGCAGCGCCGAAGCGGTCGACATTGTCCGCGCCGTCAACTCGCCCTTCGTGAAATTGAATTGGGATCTGTTCCATATGCAACGGCATGAGGGCGAATTAATTGGCAATCTCAAACGGCACGCCGACACGATCTGTTATGTCCAACTTGCCGATACACCGGACCGGGGACAGCCCGGAACAGGTGATGTCAACTACGCCAATGTCATCCGGCAGGTCCGTTCGGGCGGTTATGACAAGCCGATCGGGCTGGAGTTCTGGGCGCAGGACGGCGATTACGCGCAGGCGATCACAGATATTCTGGCATTGGCGACAGAGTTAGACTGAAAATTTTGCTCCAGATATAGCTTTAATCCGGCGGCGATAATCTGCCTGACCAACCCAGCGCGTCTAAAAAACCCGCCTCATCTTTGGGGGAGATGAGGACCATTTTATTTGCGCCATATTTAATTTCTAATCTATCCAATGAAAAGGCGGGGCTGGACAGGGGGTTTCGACTTTTCCTGATGGATATAATCGAGTTTCGAGACATCTCGATTTTGAAAAGTCCGCCATGAATGATCAGGTCTGTTTCACGGATTTCATACCGGGTCGCCAGATAGAGCCAGATGATAAACCCCGCCATCGGCGCGAGGATCACGATGATAAGCCATAACGGCCCGCCCAGAAATATAAACAGAATGAGAGGGAGGAGGATCGAACCGCCCAGAACCGCGATCAGCCAGAGGTCGATTTTTGATCTATAGATATTCACGCGACTCTTCCTAACTTATCTTATATTTAGCTTATGGCGGGCGGCAGGGTGAAACTAGAGATATCTTGCTTTGTGCCGTCTTTCCGGGGCTTGCCTCTTCGTCAAAACATCGCAATGGTTACGGCATGATTATACGAAGCCTTATATCCTGTCTCGCGATATCTTTATTGACGCTACCCGCTCACGCCGCTGAGTCCAATGTCGGGGCGAACGCCGTTTTCGATTACGGGACGATCCACCATCCTGTCCTGTCCAAAGGCGGTATGGTCAGCACGCAGGAAGCGGTCGCGGCGCAGGTTGGGGCAGATATTCTCGGACGCGGCGGTAATGCCGTAGATGCGGCGGTGGCGACGGGCTTTGCGCTGGCCGTGACCCATCCGCAGGCGGGTAACCTCGGTGGTGGCGGGTTTATGCTCGTCCATATGGGGGAGACCGACGTGACCATTGCGATAGATTTCCGCGAAATGGCACCCTCCCGTGCCAGCCGCGATATGTATCTGAACCGCACGGGCGAGGTGGATAATGAGTTGGCGCAATTCAGCCGCGCCTCGGCCGGCGTCCCCGGAACCGTCATGGGTTTGCTGGACGCGTTAGAATCTTACGGCACGATGAGCCGTCGTCAGGTTATGGGTCCGGCCATACGGCTCGCCGCGGACGGGATAGAGGTCACACCTGCATTGGCGCAAAGCCTCGCCTCTGCACGGGAACAGTTCGAACTGGACGAAAGCTCCGTAGACTATTTTCTGGGTCATCAGGCGGGGGATATCTGGAAACAGCCGGACCTCGCCAGGACCCTCCGCCGGATTTTGCGTCAAGGGGCGGACGGATTTTATGCCGGTCCGACAGCGGAATTAATTGTAGCCGAAATGGCGCAGGGGCAGGGACGGGCTATGGGTCTGATTTCAGCAGATGACCTCGCCAATTACGAGACCGTCACGCGAGACCCCGTGCGCGGAACCTATCGCGGTTACGAGATTGCAGCCATGTCTCCGCCGTCCTCGGGCGGGGTGCATATTGTCCAGATGCTGAACATTCTGGAGGGTTATGACCTGCAGGCGGATGGCCATAATTCCGCTGCCTATTTGCATAAATTAATTGAATCGATGCGGCGGGCCTATGCGGACCGCTCCAAATATCTGGGTGATCCGGATTTCGTTGAAGTACCCGTCGCGGAACTGACCGATAAGGCTTATGCGGACCGATTGCGGGACACGATTGATTTGACGAAAGCCTCTCTCTCCTCGGATATTTTACCGGGGTCAGAGCTGATGCCCGAACCTGTCAACACCACCCATTATTCCGTCATGGATGCGGAGGGGAACGCGGTGTCTGTGACCTATACGCTCAACTTTTCCTATGGCTCCGGTTACTCCGTCGACGGGGCGGGGTTCCTGCTCAATAATGAAATGGATGATTTTTCGGCCAAGCCCGGCGCGCCCAATGGCTATGGATTAATTGGCGGGGAAGCCAATAAGATCGAACCGCGCAAGCGACCGCTTTCCTCCATGACACCGATGATGGTGATGAAAGACGGCGACGTCGTTCTGGCCACGGGCTCGCCCGGCGGGTCGACCATTATCACCTCGGTCCTGCAAGTCGCGCTGAATGTGATGGAGTGGGAGATGAACCTCGCGGAAGCCACACATCGCGGGCGCATCCATCATCAATGGCTGCCGGATATGGTCGCCACGGAACCGACGATTAATATCGACACGCTTCGCTTGCTGGAAGCGATGGGGCATAACCTGCCAAAGGACGAGACGGGCGGATTTGCGCAGACAGTTCTGGGGCGTGTGAACTCGGTGGGCATGGCGGGGGACGGTTATATCGCAGGCGCAGCCGACCCGCGCGGGCCGAAATCCGACGCGATTGGGAATTAACTACCTAGACGGGGCGTTTTTGAGAGCCTTCTGAACCGCATAGTAAAGCGGTTTGGGCTGATATTTGTCATCATATAATCCGGGACGTTTAATCACGCCGTCCTCGCGCGGCCACCATGTTCGCAGCCAACTATGATGATCCGCCATCCCCCAAGCGAGAATTTCGCTGACCTCTTTATAATCCAGCATCATGTCCAGAAAGGCGCCGCCATAATCAGCCATCATTTGATCGCGTGTTGCGATGTCTGCCGGAATGCGCGTGTCGTTCACGTCAAATTCGGATAAAATAAGGTCATACCCCATGCCGACAATCTCATCGACAAAATTCCGCCATTCACGGCGTTGCGGGTCCGGGTACGTATTTCGAACCGATCCATCCCCCGTACCGAGATGGGATTGAATCCCGAAGGCATCAATCGGCACATCGCGGCTGCGAAACCCTTCCAGCAATTTTAATATGCCCGTCCGGTGTTTCTCATTCCCCGGCTCCCAGATCATATAATCATTATAGACGAGTTGCGTGTCCGGCGCGACGGCGCGGGCTTTGCGGAACGCCCAGTCGACGACATCCGGTCCGAAAGTCTGTGTGAAGAGCGTTTCGCGCGGCAGGCCTGTTGCTGGATCAATGGTTTCATTCACGACATCCCAACTCTTAATTGTGCCCTGATAATGAGTCAGCATTGCGGTGAGATAGTCGTCGAGATAAGCCTCCATCGCTGCGCGGGGATTGTCTCCAAAATCCTTGTCTTTCATCCAGCCGGGCAGGAACTCATCGCGATTCCAGAGCAGGACATGACCACGCATCGCCATGTCATTGGCCTGTGCAAAATCGACAATCGCGTCACCGCGGTCAAATTGATACAGTCCTTCCTGTCCTTGGACGACATAAATCTTATGCTCATTCTCTGCGACAAGACTGCCGCAATCATGACGGATAATGTCGAGATAGCGCGGGTCTTTGAGGGCCCCGCTGCTGATGGCTGTCCCAAAACGTAGGCCTTTGGTTTTCGCAATCGCGTTCAGTCCTGGACCGGACAGAGTCGGGGCCTCTGATGTAACGGTTCCGCAGGCGGAGAGCAGCGCGGCACTTCCCCCTAAAGCAAGAGATCCAGCGAGAACTTGGCGACGGGTTGTGGACATGGGGCGCTCCAAAATATGAAAATCTAGGTCGACATAGGCAAAAAAGACAACGTTGTCATTATAGAAATTCTTCGGTGTATCAGAATACTGGAAAACCGTCCCGACAGACTCTATAGCCGACCTATGTCGAAATATTCCGTCAGCCCTGAAATCGACCGCTTGATCGGATTATTGGCGAAACTGCCGGGGTTGGGTCCGCGTTCCGCACGACGCGCCGCTCTGGCTCTGCTCAAGAAACCGGACGCGTTGATGAAACCGCTCTCTCTCGCGCTCGGGGAGGCGGCGGAGCGGATTACGGAATGCGGGACTTGTGGGAATGTCAACTCTGCAAACCCTTGCCATATCTGTGCTGCGCCGAACAGGGACAAGACGACGATCTGCGTTGTGCAGGATGTATCGGACCTCTGGGCGATGGAGCGCGCGGGCGCGTTTCGCGGGCAATATCATGTACTGGGTGGGACACTCTCTGCGCTGGACGGTGTCCGACCTGAGGACTTGAATATAGCCTCGCTCATCCGTCGTGCCGGAGGCGAGCAGGGCGATGTTGCGGAAGTCATTCTCGCCATGAATGCGACTGTGGACGGTCAAACGACGGCGCATTACATCACCGATCATCTGGAACGCACGGGCGTCACGATTTCCCGTCTCGCGCATGGTGTTCCTGTAGGAGGAGAATTGGATTATCTGGATGACGGCACGATAACAGCGGCCATGAAGAGCCGACGGCCCTTTTAACGGAGTGCGGGGCGCATGTTAAAACTCATTAAAAATTTCCAATACACACCGGCCAGTCTGGCTCTCATCGCGATGAATCTAATCCCGCTAATCGGGGTTTTCTTTTTCGGCTGGGATGCGGGAACAATTATCTTCCTCTATTGGCTGGAGAATGTGGTGATTGGTGTCTTGAACATTCCGAAGCTTCTGTCCTGCCGTGGGGTAACACCGCGTCCGGGCGAAGAGACAAAAGCTATGAGAGACAGGTCTCAATCCCGGGGTAATTATGAGGGCCATGTTAATGCCGGAAAACCCGCGCCATTGGCCGGCCTTATCTTTCTCGCCGTCTTCTTCTCCGTCCATTACGGCATTTTCTGCTACGGCCATTACATGTTCATCCAGAGCTCGTTTAAAGCTATGCCGAAATTTTCAGATCTCCCCACGGCCTTGGCGGGTGGGTTATTGCTCTGGTCGTTATTGGGTCTCGCTCTGAGTCATTTCATTTCCATGCTCGTGAATTTTTACGGGAAGAAAGAATATCAAACACGGTCCGCCAATGTGCAGATGTTCATGCCCTATACGCGGATTGTCGTGCTGCATGTCGTCATTATTTTTGGCGGATTTTTATCGCTCATCTTTAATGAAGGTCTCGGCACGCTTATCATGCTCGTCCTAATAAAAACCGTCGTGGACCTGTTCGCGCATCAAGTGGAACATTCCGATATTAAGAGCCTGATAAATCCGGGCGTGACGGATAAAGGTTAAATCTCTTCGAGAACAGACTGACCCTTGGAATGGCTGCCACAGGTCCATTGCCAATCCTCATGTAAGCGTAACCGTCCGCTGTCCAAGACTTCCGGCGTGGTCAGGCAAACCCCTGTGCGGAGTTGCCCCATCCGGTCCATATGGTGGTAGCGCATATCAAGCTTTCCGTCTGGTCGAACCTGTCCAATCAGATGGCCATACCTGACCTGTCCACCCGAATAAGTTGCCGTGACCATATCCCCGACCTGTTCATATTTGAAAATTGTATCTGTTGTCGTCTCAGATGATTTAGAAGATTTGATCGGTCTGAATAAGCGTCCACCATACCACATCAGTTCTCTCCATCCGAGACGAGCTTAAGTTGCGGGAGCTCTTCTTCAATTGAGTCGAATTCCACATTGCCAATCTTTGAGGCGCGAGACGTGATTTTCCGCGTGGAAATCCGAATATCGCCAATGTCCTGTTCGGCCTGCCCGAAATGTTTTTGCAGTTTCGCGACCCGTTCATCCAACCGTGCGACGTCCTCTGCCATTGTCGCGACTTCGCGTTTGATCAGTGCGGCATTTTTCTGAATATCCGCATCATTCATCACAGCCTGCATTGTGTGCAGCGTCGCCATGAAGGTCGTGGGCGAAACGATGACCACGCGCTGCGAAAACCCCTTATCAACCACGGTATCAAAGCGGGAATGAAGTTCCGCAAAAATCGCATCAGACGGGAGGAAGAGCAGCGCTAGTTCATAAGTCTCATCTTGAATTAAATATTTTCGCGAAATGTCCTTTATATGTTTCAACATATCATTGCGAAATGTGCGGTCGGCACTCTCCGCCTCAAAAGTATTTTCCGCCTCTACCAATTGCCGCCAGCTTTCCATCGGGAATTTACTGTCCACGGCGACGTCGCCATGTCCGTCCGGCATATGGATGAGGGCGTCGACGCGCGTATTATTTGACAGCGTATGTTGGAATGAGAACGCGCGCGCGGGCAGGAAAGCGCTGATCAGGTCCTGCATTTGCTTCTCGCCAAAGGCTCCCCGTGCCTGTTTATTGGACAGGACGGATTGTAGGCCGGAGACTTCGCCCGCCAGCGTCTTGATATTATTTTGCGCCGCATCGATCAGGCCGAGCCGCTCATTCAGCTTGGACAGGCTTTCGTGATTGCGGGTCTGAACCTGCGCCAGCGATTGCCCGACGCGGTCCGTTACATTGGCGAGACGTGTATCGAGGACCTCGGCAAAGTTCGCATCGCGCCGCTCGCTATCCTCGGCAAATTGCGCGAGGCGGCCTTGAAGGCGCGATTGCTCGCCGCGCATCTCGGCCAGATGTTTTTGCAATTCCCGCGCTTCAGAGGTCTGCCCGCGACGCATCACGGCCCATGTCAGGATGATCGCCACCAGCACCAATATCGCGGCCAGCAAAATTTCTGTCACGGTGATCGACGCACCGGAAAAGCGAAACACGGGTTCCATCTTTGTTCTCCCTTACGGCAGGGATGTGGCACGTTTTTTCGGTGTTGGGAAGGTGGGTCGTAGCTCTGCCCTGTGAGGAATGTCTTCGGGCCGCACAAGATTGCGAACAAGACCAACTTTCTCCAACGCTTTCAACACCCACCAGCCGGGATCGACTTGCCCGCGCATAAGGCCGAGTTTCGCACTTTCGGGGAAGGCGTGGTGATTATTGTGCCAGCACTCACCAAAGCTGATAAAGCCAAAGAGGGCGAGTGGGCCAGGCACATTATAGCCTTGGGTGGCATGTCCGTGGATATGCCAATCGCGCGGTCCGTGATTATGCGCGAACCAGCCGATCAGCCAATGGCCGGTAATGGAAATGATAATCCGCCCGCTCACGCCCCAAGCGACAAAACCCCATCCGCCGAGATAATAAAGCGCCAGTGCAATCGGGAGCTGCTGCAGCCAGACTGTCCGTTGCAACCAGATCATAACGGGGTCGCGCGTGAGCTTTTCCGGATAGACCATCTTGGGTCCATCCCGAAGACTCAGGGTCATATGCATTTGCCACAGCCAATCCCGTGCAATCGAGCTGTGTTGGGAAAAGAAGGGATGGCAATCGCTCTGACGCTGCGCCCAGTCGCGCATATCATGGGCGCGCATCATCGTGAAAGGCCCGCCTAATCCGACCAGCGTGCCGAGATAGACGCCAAACCGTTCCAGCCAGAGCGGGCAGTCAAAACTGTCATGGATGAGTTTGCGGTGCATACCCAGGCTATGTCCGCCGCAGAGAATGATGATGGAGAGCAGGAGAAAGGCGGCGACTGCACCCCAGCTGAAATAAAAACTGCCAAGAGTCAGCCAGATGAGGGTGTGAAAACAATACCACAACGATTTGGCCGGTGCCCACACCATGCGCCCCGTCAGGGCGTCATTCCCTCTTGCGAGGTCAATCCTGTCCGTAATATCACGCATCGTCGGCACCTTTTCCGATAACATGGGTCAGCAGATAATCCGCACTTTCGCGTATCGCCTTGCGCTGCATCGGGCCGAAATACCAGGCTGGGTCCAACTCGCGACGGTAGCGGATGGTCAGACTGACTTCCGTTGTGCCGTCAGTCTGTGGGACCATGTCGATCTGCGTGCCGTGCACGGTGAGGTAATGTGAGAAATAGCTCGTATCTTTCGTGACTTCCGTTTCGATTTTCAGCGGCTTGACGGTCTTCATACGCACCCAGGTTTCGCCCTTATGGACATTGGTGAAACCCCAACGCCGATAGGTGAAAAAGGCTTTATGGACCTCGCCTTGGGCAAAGCCGTTCGCTTCCACTTTTTCTGGCAGGGGGAAGAGGGAGAGAAACTTGCTGCGCTCACCCTCCATGTGAACGGGCTTGGCGAGATTGGCGTGTATCTGTTCCGACGTCAGGTTGAGGACCTGAGTTCGCGTGATGACTTCTTCGCGCGGGAAGCTGGTCTTATCCGTCATGCCTTCAATGGAAATAATCGCAATAATGACGGGTACGACGGAAACGCGAAACACGTCGCTGACGCGTTTCTCATCATAATTCGGATGAGACTGACCAAAGGCAAAGGTCAGACTCGCAAAGAAGAGATAGATCGGCGCGGCCATTAAGACGCAGAGAAATCCCTCAAACAGGATAGCCGAGCTCGCCAGCATGACGATAAGCGCCGCCAGCATATGCCGCGCAAACCGCTTGGGCTTGGACCACCCTTGCGGCTGCGGGATAAAAATATAGAGCACGACCCCGATGAGGTAGGGGATGAGGCAATAGAAGAGCGAGGTCTGCGCAAAGCGGGAATCGAGCCCCAGTCGCGTGAGCAGGGTAGCGGCCCCGATGATGAGGAGAAAACGAATCCAGACGGGTTTTGGTCCGCCGACTAATAGGTCTTTGAAAGTCATCTTTTCGCTCCCACATCATCCTGAAACCAAACGCGCTGATCCAACATTTTGCCGAACCATTTATGTTCCAGCCGGAGAGTGAAGACGAAGCAATCGTTTCCGACTTCTTCATGTCCGGCGCGGAGGACGGTTGGGCCCAGCCAGCGGGGGAGTTTCAGTCTGAGTTTTCCGATGTCCCAGAAAATATCTTCCGCGCGGAAGACAAGCTCGCGGTCCTCGACACAAGCGCGAAGGCTCATGCCGATGCCTTTGCCGATATGCTCTTCAATGCCCGTCGCGCCGGTAAAACGTTTCGCACTTTGGATGATTTGCGGAAAAGGTTTCCGGCTATCGCCCCGCGCATATTGGCGCATCCAGATTTGGCCACCATCTGGGGCCTCTGTCACAGTTACGATGGCGGCGGCCCCCGCGTTTTGTGTGTCCAGCGGCAGCGGCGCGCCGATGAAACGCAGCGCTTTGTTTAAAATCCGGCCCCAACGATTAACGTGATTATATTTGACGTGACCGCGATAGATGAGGGCTTCGCCAATCGCGACGCGGCGTCCAAATCGTTCCCGCACGGCGGGCGGCAGGGCTTTCCAGTCCGCATCGCTAAAGAGTTGCCGAAACCGGAGATCCCCGATGGGGGCTGGCGGTCGGGGCGGTTCCCAGTTTTCATTTTCAAATTTAAACGCGACCATTTTGCCGCTCCTCTATGTTCTCTATTTTCGTCCCAAGTTCAAAACCTTCACCACCGTGTCGCCCATGGCGACAAGGCGGGAGAGGGTCGTGGAGGGAAGTGAGGACATCTTCACGTACCAACGGTCCATCGTGGCCGTGAATTCTTGCATTTCGCGCAAGCGTTTGATCTGCTCATCCGTCACGCGCACGTCGCCCGCCGCGGCAGCGAGGCAGTCATTCAGGGTGTCCAAAGCGGGGTCGATTTCGCGCGCCTTGCGAACGGCGGCAATATGTTTCGCGACCTGCCAGACATCGGTCTCCGCGATGAAGTGATCTCGGCGGTCACCCGGAATGGGGTGTTTGCGAATGACCTTATAGGTCAGAAGCTCTTTCAAGCTGTTGCTGACATTGCTCCGCGCCACGCCGAGTTGGGTTTGGATGTCCTCGGCATTGAGCGGTGCTTCACTGAGGTAAAGCAACGCGTGAATTTGAGCGACGGTGCGGTTCACGCCCCACGTTCCGCCCATATCCCCCCAATGAAGGACGAAACGCTCGACGGCGGCAGGTAGTGCTTTATTATCAGTAATTTCTGTCATGACAGAAATATAAGTAGCGGGAGGTGTTTTGTAAAGGGCCGGAGAGATTATTTCGAGAGACGGCTTCGCGCTGACTCTCCTTGAAACGCTCATACCCGTCTTTGCGACACTTGCAGCTTTCAGATTTTAAGGCGTTGTTAACCGAAGCTCTTAGGTGAAGGTTCAATCAATTCTCTTATGGGCTCTTCATGGGTTGGGAATACCACATGAGACGTAAGGCGCTTGGTGCCGTTGCGGCACTCGGACTGAGTGCGGCTGTCGGTACAGTTGCGTCTGCTTCTGTCCTTGATAAACCGTTCTTCCGTGCCCATGCCGTTGTCATCGTCTTTGGCGCATCGGATTTTTCAGAAAATGGCGGTGTCGCGCCGGTGGTCTATGATTTCCATCTCTTGGATGACGCGACATCCGGAGAAGCCGCGCCGGATATCATTGGCGTGAACGGACGCACGATTAACTACAATTCCGGGCGCTATAACCCGATTTCCAGCGGCGAGGGGTCCGGCTGGGAATTGCAGGTCAATGGCGCGACTTTTGGCGGACAATTCACATCCGCAGGGCCGCATCAAACACTGGATGCCAATGACAGCTATAACGCGTTCGGGTTGGATGACGGCACGGATATCGACCTTTTGGGTGGCGGCGCGCGGGCATCACGGTTTTATGTCACATCCAACGTTGCGTTCGATATTTTCGGTGAAGCGTCAGCCTTGCAAGCCACCGGGGATTTTAGCGCCTTAGATTATTCGAATATCCGATATAGATTCCAATATGACGTCACGGGCGGTGGCGGTGCGAACCGATGGGGTCGAAATGCACAAGATCCCGGGGTTGGCGGCGACGGCGTCACATTTGGGGCGGGTCCGGGATTGCAAACGCTGGCTGGCTTGACCGGCGGCCCTGTCAAAGTATTTGATGGCGGACGTCGGACGGCCCGTAATAACGGCTCGATCATGACGCAAGCCGTCGGGTTCAGGTCGCGTTACAACCTGCGAGGTGCGGGCATTAATGGGAATAATTATGATTTTTCCCAAGGTGTCGGGACCTTGGCCGCCGATGTGACCTATACAATCTACACGCCTTAGCGTCCTAAACCTTACATTTTGTCCAGCCTAGGTTTCAAGCAACCCAAGCCCCAGTCTTAACCGTAATCAAAAAATACTTGATATATCATTCTTTTTTGAAAATGACTGGTTTTGGAACATGACACTCGCTTTTGCAGAGACTATAGATTTTGGAATGCCTCACCAGACACAGGAGAGTGCGATGACGACTGAACAGAGTCAGACTAAACGCCCATTAGGGTTTACCCCGTCCAAGAAATCTCTTAGTGCGGCAAAGCGAGATGCTCTATGGCTGGCTGCAATTGCAGAAAAGCAGGATGCCAAGGCTCTATCAGACCTCTTCGAAATCTATGGTCCCAAGCTGAAAGGCTGGCTGATGGCCCGCGGTGTTGGAAATGGCACGGCTGAAGATATTGTCCAGGACGTGATGATCAAAGTTTGGACAAAGGCGGAAATGTTCGATCCTGCCAAAGCCAGTTTTGCGACCTGGGTCTACCGGATGACCCGCAATAAATGGATAGATCATAAGCGTAAGCACGGTCGCATGGATGTGCGCGATCCGGAATTGATGAAGGTCATCGCGGATGACGAAGTTCCGTCGGCCGAAGCAAATTTCATGAGCCAAGAGAGCACGGATATTCTTCGCGCCCAGATCGCGCTCCTGACCGAAGCCCAGCAAATGGCCATCCGTATGGCTTTTATCGAATTTAAAACCCACAAGCAGATAAGCGCCGAAACCGGCCTGCCGCTTGGCACTGTCAAAACCCGCATACGATCCGCGATACAGGCCCTCAAGGTCAACATGGCGCGTCAGCGGGAGAAAGTGTTGTGAGCGCGCCGATCCGGATTTCCCAAGACCTCCTGTTTCGGACAATAAATGATCGCGATGACGCGATCACGGATTATGCCGCCGGAAACCTCTCGCCTGCTCGTTACGCGTTGATGTCCTGCGCCGTAGAGCTCAATCCTGATTTAGCAGAGTCTGCGATGTTTCAAACGGAATTAGCGGCCTGTCTCATCAATGAGATACGTCCTGTTCCGCTATCTCCACTTCTGATTGGCGAAACGCTTGCAAAGCTTTCATATCGGGAGGCGGATGAGGTGCAAAACGTGGCTGCGAATGATCATGTTTCGCGCCAAACACGCGTGGCGCCCAGACCCCTTCGTGACTTGATGGGGGGAACCGGGCTGCGAGATATTCAGTGGAAATCCCTCATTCCCGGCATGGCCATTCATGACGTACTCGGGAATCGCCGTACTGAAGAAGGTGACCGCCTTTACCTGCTAAAAGCCAAAGGCGGCATGCGCATGCCGGAACATTCGCATAATGGTGAAGAATGGACGCTTATTCTCAACGGGGCCTACACGGTCGAAGGCCGCACGTTCAGACGTGGTGATCTTCATATTGAAGACGAGACCAAAACACATTCCCCGACCATTGAGGAAGGCGAAGATTGTATCTGTCTCGTGATGACAGAGGGCCCGTTAGTGATGAAAAGCTGGCTGCCTAAACTAATACAGAAGGTTGTCGGAATTTAAAATGCGGCGCGTTAATCGCGTCGTTTTGGAAATGACCTAGACAAAGCTCTGTTTTACCGCTTAAGTTGTATCTATAGCTTAGGAAATCTAAGCTAAATTGGTAAGCACGGGGCGCGTGTAACATGACACTTATATATAAAGAGGACCTCCCGCAGGTTATACTTGCAGGACTAGGTCCATTAATCCTCATGGCGGCTGCGATATTGGAGCAGTTTAGTTCCCTGAATTCATTTTTAATATGGGGGGCGTCTGGATTCTTATTTGTCGAAATAACTATGTTCTGCATAATCACGTGCATCATCCGATGTTTGTGAAAAGAAGCTGGAATAGGGTCTTCAATATTATATTCGGCCTGAGCGCCGGTATGCCGGCGGGAAATTGGAAGATCATGCATGTGCACGGTCACCATGTTGAACATAAGAAACAGGCCCTAAAGGGTAGGCCTTATATTGAGAGATTTATTATACCGATAATACGCAGGACGATTTATGGGCTTTTATTAAATACGCGATACGTAACACTATTCCCCAAATGACGATTCCAATCTGTGAATTAATCAGAATGAGTTTTGGTTCGGGACCGCGGCGGCAATATGGACGATACTATCTTTTGGATTATTTCGTCATTTTGATGTTCTTGACGGGGATCGCGATTCTCTCTCTTAAGAGCGCCATTATTATCCTGTCACTCTACGTCATCATTACCTTCTTTTCCCTGCGAACCGATTACTCCACCCATATTGGCGAGAAATCCAATGGTGACATAGCTTTTGCCAATAATTGTCGGGATAAAGTTTTCAACCGGTTTTTCTGGAATTTTGGCTACCATGTCGGGCATCATATAAAGCCGTCCACGCATTGGACAGAACTGCCCGCCTATGAAGCGTCTTTGGGTGTGACTTTGCAAGACGATAATATCCAGACGAATAGTTTCAACTTCTTCGGTCTCTTGATGCCGCCATTTCTGAACTGGAGTTCGGCCAAGTTCGCTAAATGCCCCTGAGAGGATCAGCCAAACGCATCATAATGATGCGTAATGGCGATCGTGATTTGACGCACGAGATCCTTGGCACGGTCGAGCGGTTTGATGACTTCATCCGCGATATGTTCGAACCCACCGCCCGAGACGGGCTCGCCGGTTTTCTCCGAAAGGGCCATTGTCCATTCCAGCGGCGCGGTCTTGGCGGGATAGCGTTCGCGCAGATCCTCAATAATCTCATTAATCTGGAACGTCTGCATCCGCTGCAGCGCGGAGAGACGGGATGTGGCTTCATCAGAAACAACCGGCAGTTCCGTCATGAGGATCATCATCTTCATAATGACGGCCAAGCGCAGCGCATGGAGAATCATAAGGGAGTCGTCAGGTGTAAAGTCTGCCTCCGGGTCACATTGTTTCAGGAAGCGCAGACTGTCATACATGTCCAACCGCAGACGGTTGGACAGGTCCACAATTTGCGACCGCCATGTCGAGCTCTCCAACGTTTCCGCCACGACCAGTGATTTATGCGCAAGCATTGGCTCCGCACCGGATAGGGCGCGGGAAATCCAGAACCCTGGATCGAAGAGGCGACCATAGCCCGTTAGAACGGACAGGTTCGTCCGACCCATTGTCGTCATAACAAGGCCGAAAATAGATTTTGCCCGCGCAGACTCTTTATAAAGCGCTTCAAACTTTTCGGGATCAATCCCGGCGGCTCGACCCACGCCGTAGAAGATATTCGCGGGCGTGCCAAATTGCTGCAGGATCGCATTATGCGGAATGGCCCGCAGGAGGCGCGGGTTGAACATATCCGCCCCCGATCCCGGCTTGGCGCGTTTCGCGGCGCGACTGCCCGTCGGGATGAGCATATTTTGCCCCAACCCGCCCAAAAGTCCGACATAATTCGGATCGGAATAGAGGGCGTCCTGCTCTGACCCAATCGTGCGGTAGACGTCCCACGAGAAATCTTTTTCCGTATAGAACGGGTCATTCGCGACATCTGACCTGTCTGCATAGCGTCCGCCAATGAGGGAGAAAACGGTCGCATTCGCGAGAGCTTCCGTCTGGAACCAAAGATAACCATCCCCGCCCTGAAAACTCGTCTCATGGCAGAGGTGCAGGTCACGCTTTTCAAATTGCGCAATGGCCCAGGGGCTCATCGCGTAGTCGAGGCGTTGTTCAATCGTGCCGGGATGACCGCCGCGCCCCAAACCTTCGCCATGGGTGTTAAAGACGAGTGCTGTCACATCATCCATCTCGTAACGCGCCATCTCGCGGGCAAAATGGGATTGCAGCCGCTCAATCGCGAGGGTCGCTGGAATCTGTCCCATGAACCGACCCGCATCGGAAAAGCCTGTTTGTATAGCGAAGACACCGCGCGCGCGGATGTAATCGCGATAGACATCATTTTCGAGCATCTTCCCGATAATCCGGCCACCATTATTCAACGCGTCTGCTGTTTCAAAGAGCGGCGATATATCCAACTTATCCGCAACCCCGTAACGGCGTGCGAGATAGAGCACGGAGAGCGGGACGAGCGCGTCTTCGGTTTCCGCAATCAAGAGGCGGATGGGGGCGGCCCCATCAATATATTTCTGCATCTGCGCGATGAGGATCATCTTCTCATGCGCGGTGGAGCTTTCGAGGGCGAGGGAGGCAAAGTTAACGGTTTGCGGTTTGACATTTTGCGTCATCTCCGTCGCGCGTTTCAAAACTGTGCGCGTGTCAGAGGAGCTTTCCGTCAGGCCGAATATCCCCTTGACGCCGGACATGACGTGACGGGCATTGAGGCGGAAATGGATGCGCGCCGTGCCGAGGCCGAAGGCTTCCATAGACGCGCGGAGGCAGAGCAGGTCGCGACGAACAGAATCATCTGGTGCGCCCTTGATGACGGTTTCCAACAGCGGTTGGAGGGTGGAGAGATCGGTGAAGCGACGCGGGGATTGACGCGTCAGATTATTCGCGGCCGCGACGAGATTATCGGGATTATCTAGGTCTTTCTCAAACAGTTTCAAATCACGTTCGGCAGAAGCCAAACCGTCCTTGATCCGGTCAACCATCTTGTCCAGTGCGGACTCAGACTCTGATTTGAAATTCCCACCAGAGGCAATATTCGCCGCCAGCTCAGCGTAACGCGCAAGTTGGTCGCGTTTCTCGGACAGGCGTAAACGCAGCGCGTCACCCCAAGAAATATCGGTCCGTCCGTCAATATCATACCCGACCCAGCTATAAGCATCGACGAGATGTGGTGTCAGAGTCGTCCAGTGTTTCGGAAAATGTTTCGCGGCCACGTCCAGAACGGTCGCGTTCAGCGCATCCATTGCGGATTGAATGCGGGTCAGGGTTGCTTGCGTGTCCTCATGCTCCTCGATCAGGGTCGGCGCGCGTTTTGGCAGGTAAGGATGCGTTTTGAGCGTATCTTCCGCCGTGCTAAAATCTCTGTCAGCCGACGCGATTTCACCGAGCGTATTCCGGATATCACGGGACAGGGAGAAGGTCGGATGCGCCGTCAGCACAATGCCCTGACCGGGCGTTTCCGCCCATGTCTTGAAGGCTTCGAACCCTTTCGCGGCCTGAGCTTCCGCAATCTCTGTAATACGAGACTTCAGCGCGTCAAACCGGTCCGCGCCCGCCCGTTGGCGCAGTCGCCGGATGCGAGAAATCGCGCCTCGATCAGACGCGGTTTTGACGAGCATGGTGATATCACCAAAGGAAATACTGCGCTCTTCCACAGCCTTTGAAATATCATAGGCGAGAAGTTTGACGGGATTGGCCTGCGGGTCGGAAGCGACCGCCTGCTTATGCCCGTCTAACAATGTTTCGAGTTTGCTTTGCAGCTCTTCTGTGCTCATCCGTTTGATGTGACTATCTCCTTAGAGGAATTTCGCCATGACCGCCGCCGTGTCCAGCATCCGGTTGGAGAAACCCCATTCATTGTCATACCAGCTCAACACGCGGACCATCTTCTCGCCCATGACAACGGTCTCGCCCAAAACAAGGGACGAGGAGTGCGGGTCATGGTTGAAATCGATTGAGACGGTTTTGTCGTGAACGACCTGCAGCACGCCCTTCAGAGGACCGTCAGCGGCCTTTTGGAAAGCGGCGTTGATGGCTTCGACAGATGCGGTTTTTTCCGAATTGATAACGAGATCAACGACGGACACATTCGGCGTCGGGACGCGAATAGCCTTGCCGTCCAGCTTCCCTTTGAGCTCCGGCAGGACGAGGCCAATGGCTTTCGCTGCACCGGTCGAGGTCGGGATCATGGAGAGCGCAGCCGCGCGACCCCGGTTGAAATCTTTGCGGTGGACGCCGTCCAAAGTTGGCTGATCGCCCGTATAGGCGTGAACTGTCGTCATGAAACCCGTCTCGATCCCGAGGAGATCGTTTAGGACTTTCGCGACGGGGGCGAGGGCATTGGTTGTGCAGGATCCGTTGGAGACGACAATATCGTCTTTCGTCAACTCGTCATGGTTCACACCGTAAACGATTGTCTTATCCGCATTTGCGCCGGGCGCGGAAATTAAGACGCGTTTCGCGCCCGCTGCCAGATGTTTCGCCGCCGCCTCGCGCGCTGTGAAAATACCCGTACATTCCAGCACGATATCGACGTTATTGTCGGCCCAGTTCTGGTCTTCCAGATTGCGAATGGCAGTGACTTCGATATCGTTCCCGCCGAGATTGAGGCTGGTCTCCGTGAAGCTGATCTTTCCGGGAAAGCGCCCATGAACGGAATCATATTTTAAAAGGTGGGCGAGGTTCTCTGTGGAGGACAGGTCATTGATCGCCACAACTTCCATGTCGTCTCGGCCCTGCTCAATCAGCGCACGTAATACATTGCGGCCAATGCGCCCAAATCCATTGATGGCTAGTCTCGTGGTCATCGTTTCACTTCCTTGAAATGCTGCTATTTTATGACAGCGCTGTCAGTTCGCTTGCACTTAGCAGTCGTTCAGCATTAGATAAAGACAGGAGTTCATTATGGCTAGGTCTATTGTTTCGAGAACTCCAAATTTGAGACTGCAAAAGAAATTGTTCCTCTAAAAGCCGCGAATTTGTGCACTTTGCCTTGTTTCGTGCGTAGCTATGATATGCGTGACGCAACCCAACAGATACCGACCGATAGAGCTTCCCTCATTGCGGAGGTCAGGCAGCTTTCCCCGAATCTGTCCGCGGACGACACGACAGTCTCCTCCATTAGGGGCGGACGGGCGGCGGCGAAGGCTCGATTGAAGACATTGGACCCCGCGGAATATGGAAAGACCCGCAATCATCTGGACGGGGCGGTGACGCAGCTCTCCCCCTATATCCGTCACGGCGTGATGGGCGCGGATGAAGTCCGCGATCAAGCGCTGGAACTGGCCTCCTGCAAGACGGCGGAAAAATTTATCCAGCAATTGACATGGCGGGATTATTGGCAACGCCTTTACCGCGAACATCCGGATCATATCTGGAATGATGTCGAGGATTATAAGACAGGGTTCGGGCCGGAGGATTATGCCGATGACTTGCCCGAGGATATAGCAGCGGGCGAAACGGGCGTTGCCTGTATCGACCAATTTATCGATCAGCTCCTCACGACGGGCTATCTGCACAACCATGCGCGGCTCTATCTGGCAGGATATATCTGTCACTGGCGACGCGTGAAGTGGCAGGCAGGCGCGGCGTGGTTCCTCTCGCACCTACTTGACGGAGACCCCGCCTCGAATAATCTGTCATGGCAATGGGTCGCCAGCACATTCTCGCACAAGCCTTATTACTATAATCTCGACAATGTCGAAAAATTCAGCGGTCCGGATATTGATACGGCCTTCAAGCGCAATAAACCGTTGGCCGGCACATATGAAGATTTGCGCAAGCGGCTTTTCCCGAATGGAGATTTCCAATGAGCGTCATTTGGATACATGAGGACGCGATAACGCTGGACCATCCGGCTGTGACGATGGCGGGCGAGGGAGCGGAGATCATATTCATCTGGGATACGGAAAGACATGATGAAAAAGCCTATTCTCTGAAGCGGCGCGTCTTTATTTATGAATGCGCATTGGACCTCGGCGTGAAAATCATGGCGGGTCATCCTTATAATGTCTTGCGCGAATTGGTTGGCGAACAGACTATTTATACCGCGTGGTCACCTGACCCTGATTACCGCGAGATTATTGCCGATCTCCGCGATACGCATGAGGTCAAGGTCATCGAAGCCCCAGGCCTCGTGAGTGTACCGGATGATGTCGATACAAAACGGTTCTTCCGCTTCTGGAACCGCGCCAAGAAATCCGCCATGACGCCGTCCCATCAGGTTCTGGAGTCGGAAACAGCATGACAATTGCGATTATCGGCGCTGGCGTGGCGGGACTCTCGGCGGCACGTGAACTCCGCGCGAACGGTATTGATGTCCGCCTCTTCGATAAATCACGCGGGGTCAGCGGGCGCATGTCCACGCGCTATGCTGGCGCGTGGGAGTTTGATCACGGCGCGCAATATTTAACCGTGCAGGACGAAGATTTCCGCGCCGAAATTGACCGCACGATAGAGGCGGGATCATGCGCCCCTTGGGCTGCCCGTGCGCTCTATCTGAAAACGGGAGAATTAAGTTCTGACACGGGTCGCGACCGCTATGTCGGAACACCGCGCATGAACAGCCTGCCGAAATTCTGGGCAGAGGGTCTCAATATAGAGCTCAGCCGTCGCGTTAGTAAAGTCACACGGGGTGAAACTTGGACATTAGAATTTGAAGACGGGTCGGTCGAAACGGGTTTTGATGGCGTTATCTCGACATTGCCGCCTGCGCAGGCTCAACTGGTTTTACCTGATGACTTCAAACAAATGGAGACCGTGAAATCCGCAGAGATGAATGTCTGTTTCACCCTGATGATCGGGTTAAATGCGCCCGTTGATCCGGGTTGGGACACACTTCGCGTGAAAGACCTGCCGATTGACTGGATTAGTATGAACCATGCCAAGCCCGGACGATCACAGGATGTCGGCACAGTTGTTGTGACGAGCGAGCCGGACTGGTCCAACACGCATCAGGATGCGGACCGCGAATGGGTGCAGGACGTGATGTTGAAATCCGCGTCGGCCCTGATCGGGATGCCGTTACAGGACTCGCCTCATCTCGCGCTCCATCGCTGGCTCTATGCCTCGAATAAAACCTCACCCGACGTGGACTGTCTCATCGGGGACGGGATTGTGGCTTGCGGCGATTGGTGCCTTGGCGGTCGCGTGCAGGGTGCATGGTTATCAGGTCGGGCGGCTGCGCGCGTTTTTGTGTAATGCTGGCGGTGGACGATGGGTCTGACCTGCCCTATATCGCCGCCATGACTAAGACCGAAATATATGCCCAAACTGCCCGCGAGATTGAGGCGGTATTAGAGGGTGAAACGAATGTCGTCGCGCGTATGGCGACCGTCTCCTGTCTCCTCCATCAGGCTTTTGATGATTATTTCTGGACGGGATTTTATGTCGTTGATCCGGAAAAATCCGAAGAACTCGTAGTCGGTCCCTATCAGGGCACGCTAGGCTGTCTGCGCATTCCCTTCAGCCGCGGAGTCTGCGGTGCGGCGGCGCGGACGGGCGAGGTCCAGATTGTCCAAGACGTCCACGCCTTCCCCGGTCATATCGCCTGTGACGCCCGCAGCCAGAGCGAGATCGTCGTGCCGGTCTACGCGCCGGACGGAAAGCTCTTCGCCGTTTTTGACGTGGACTCGACGGAGGTCGGCAGCTTTGACGCGGCGGACGCGGAAGGTTTGAAGACGATTTTAGATAAGGTGATTATTTAATATCTCTCTTCAAAGAGGGGAAACTCTCAGACCAAATCCGCGATCTTATCCAGTTTCCCGCCGAGGGGCTGGGACTTGCGGCCTTCTTTCAGGCGGCGCGAAATCGTCTCAAATACTGCGTCGATACTGGAGTCGGACTCAATATCATCATGCAGTGTTTCCGGTGCGAATCCGGCCTTGATCATGTCGTCCAAAACCTCGACCAGTTTGTCCCAGAACCCTGTATCACTCAGGAAAACAATGGGTTTGTCGTGTAGGTTCAGCCGTTGCCAACTCATGACCTCAATGACTTCTTCCAATGTGCCGACGCCACCCGGCAGGACGACAAACGCATCGGCCAGATCAAACATACGGATTTTACGCGCATGCATATCATCGACAAATTCATGCTCAATATCCGGAATCGTCCGCTCAATCGCATTGAGAAAATGCGGGATGACGCCAATGACGTTCGCGCCACCATCCCGCGCTGCGCGGGCCGTCGCCCCCATCAGGCCCAGTCCGCCGCCGCCATAAACGAGCTTGTGCCCGCGTGCGGCTATGGCTGTGCCCAGCTCAGTCGCGAGCGCCAAATGCGCGGGATCTTCGCCCGGTGAGGAGCCACAAAAAACACAAATCGTCAGGGAAGCTGTTTCAGTCATGAGCGGGATTTCATTTGAAGAGAAGATATCTGGTGTTACACCCTGTCCTTAGGAGAGATTTCACGTCGTGCAAATACCCGCAAAAGAAAGATTAAAACGTCGTCAGCGTAAACGGCTGATTTGGATCGCGATTGCGGGGATTGCGCTGGCGGCTATTCTCCTCCTCGCTATACAGATTAGCGGGGCGCTGGGCCCAGATTCTGGTGAAATCGTGGATAATCCTGTGACGTCGCAGACTGAACGCATTGGCGTCCGCCCCGCCAGTTTTCGCCAGATCAGTGAGTTCCGTGAAAATGGTGTCGCGCGACTGCGCGTCGCCGGTGAAGCGGAACCCGGTTCAGTCGTTGTCATAACAAATAGAGGCGAACGCCTACGGCAGGTCCGCACGAATGAACTGGGCCAGTGGGGTCTAACCGTGAATGTCGGGGCCGAGCCCGTTGTCTTGGAAGCTCAACTTTATACAACAGAAGACGCCCCCGGTATCCGGTCAGAGGAAGCCGTATTCCGTCTGCCCGTCCCGACCGGCGATGATGTGGCAACTGCGAATTTTATCACACCCGCCCTCATCATGGTAACGGCCCCCGGCAGTCCGACACGGATTATTCAATCCCCTTTTGGCGGCGCGCCGACCTCCGGCCCGCTCTCGCTTTCTGTGATTGATTATGATGATGCGGGCGGCGTTATTATTACGGGGACGAGTTCTGTGCCGGGACGTGTCCGGTTTTACGCGCAAAATAATGTGATTGGGGAAACGGGCATCGGTGTGGGCGGCCGTTGGAATTATATTGCCGGACGGATGCTGCCGCGCGGACAATGGGAAATCCGGGCCGAGCTCATCCCCGCGGTCGGAGCTCCGGATGCACCTTTGGAAACCGCGAGTGTGTCCGTGCCCTTCGCGCTGTTGCCACCTCTGCGTAATGCGGATGATGAGAGCGGAGCGCTGTCTGTAAATTTTCAGCCGCTTTACTGGCAGGTCCGCCGGACACTGATTGGCGGCGGCGGGCAATCCACTGTCGTCTTTTCGCCGGACGCGACGGAGTAGATTTTTATTCTGCAGGGTCGGGAATGCGGTTCGTTTTTCTCGAAGCGAATTTGCGTTTTATCCAGGCCCATAAGCGCGTCGCTTGATCTTTAATAACAGTCGGCATGGCCAACATGACGGGTGTCACGACCAGTGTCAGGATCGTCGCAAAACCCAGACCGCTGGCGACAACAAATGAAATCGGCGCCCAGATCTCTGACGTGCTGGAACCCTTGGTCGAAAACTCGCCCGTGAAAATATTGGCCTGCCAGCCGAGGATGAGCGGCATCAGACCCACAACTGTTGTCAGCGTCGTCAGGAAGACGGGCCGCAATCGCTGCGCGGCTGTCCGAACGGCGGCATCCACGGCATCAAAACCATGTTCACGCAGCCGCTGATAGGCGTCGATCAGGACGATATTATTATTCACAACAATCCCCGCCAGCGCGATGACCCCCGTCAGGGACAGGATCAGCGAGACATAGGGATAGAAGGCAAGGCCCAACAGGACGCCAAACACACTCATGATGACCGCCAAGAGGGTCAGGAAGACGTGATAAAAGCTATTAAATTGCAAGAGCAGGATAACACTCATCATGAAGAGAATGGCCAGGCCTGCGCCTTGGAAAAAAATGAGCGCATCCGCGTTCTCTTCCTGTTGGCCCAGAAATTTCGTCTGGACACCGGGCGGGAAATTGGCCTCTTCGGCTTTCCAACGCACGAGCTCTTCAACCTGAATCTGCGTCGCATAATCCTTGGCCGTATTCGCCTGCACGATGTAATAGGGCAGGAGGTCTTTGCGCTCAATCTTGTCTTGGCGGGGGCGCGCAATACGGGTTGTCACAGCTGAGAGCGGTAGTGCACCCTGTGGCGTTTGAATGCGCAAGCGGTCAAGCTCTGCCAGTGTCCGTGCTTCAGACGGATAGCGGATGCGGATATCGACTTCCTCATCAGCATCCAGCGGACGGTAGCGTCCGACCAATGCGCCTTCGGTTGCGAATTGCAGAGCCGAACCGATGCGTCCGACATTCAGGCCGAGCCGTCCGGCCTCTGACCGGTCAACGACGAATTCCCATTCAATCCCGGGGAGGGGAGTCGAGTCTTCAATATCAATGATCCCTTCCATAGAGGCCAGTTTCGCGCGCACGGCGGCTGTGGCAGCACGAAGGTCTTCCGGATTTTCACTGCTGATTTGCAGGCCGATATCTTTCCCAATAGGCGGTCCTTGGTCGACAGCGGTGACTTCCGTGATGACGCCCGGAATACCCGCAACAGCGGTTTCCAGATCGTTGAGAATGGCTTGCGTTCCGCGGCGTTCTGCGAAGGGCAGCAATTCTGTATAGATTTTGACAACCGTATCCGAGGGCACATTGGCCGGACCGCTTAACTGTCCACCGCCCGCGGCCCCGTCGCCTGTGACCGTGTAGACCGATTCAATGCCGTTAATATCGGCGATCCGGTTCTCCAGATCAGTCGCAATGCGGAGATATTGTTCCGGCGTCGTGTTTCCGCGTGATCGCGCGAGGACATAGAGCTGTTCACTGGGTGATTGGGTAAAGAACTCGACGGGTTTGGGCGGTGGCCCCGCCATTTGAGCGCCGAATATTTTTACAATTGCAAAGGCCAAGATGACCATGCCAATCATTACGAGGATCGGGAATTTCACTAAAACCTGAATCATGCGGACATAGACGCCAATGAACCCCGTAACTTGTGAGGGATCACCGTCTCCGGCGGAGAGCTTGGCGATATTATCGCTGGTCACTTTCTTAGGTCGGAACCCGATTTTTGCACCGAGCGTGGGAAGAAAGATCAGCGCCATGAGGGTCGAGGCCGAGAGCACATAGATCATGGTGCGCGGGAAATAGCTCATGAATTTCCCCGTCGTGGATTCCCAAAACAGCAGCGGCAAGAAGGCGGCCAAGGTCGTCGCGGTCGAGCTCATGATCGGCCAAAACATCCGTTCACCGGCCTGTTTAAAGGCTTCCAGACGGGGTTTGCCTTCTTCCATTTTGCGGTCGGCAAATTCGACAATCACAATGGCACTGTCGACTAAGACCCCCACAGAGAGGATGAGGCCGAACAGGATCATCATATTGATCGTCTCGCCCGCAATCAGAAAGCCGAAAAAGGCGATGAGGAAACTGGCGGGAATGGCCCACCCGACAAAGATAGCGGAGCGCCACCCCAGCGCGGCAATACAGACGATAAAGACGAGGACGACCGCATTAATGATGGAGGCCGACAATTCCGACATCATATCGCGAATATAAACAGATCGGGACTGGCTATAGGTGACATTAATCGTGGCGGGCCATTCGGGTTTGGCGATTTCGGCATCGACCAAATCTTCGACCATCTGGCTGGCCTCCAGAATATTGACGCCTTGTCTCTTGCTGATTTCCAGACTGACACTATTGCGTCCGTTAAACCGCGCCAGCGTCGTCGCGTCCTTATAACCGCGCCGAACATCCGCAATATCACCGAGCTTGAGAATAGACCCGTCCGCCCCGCGCCGCACGACGAGCTCGCTCATATCTTCCGGATTCTCGATCAGACCGGGAAGTTTGATATTAAATCGTCCGCTGCCCGTTTCCAACGCCCCCGCCGGAACGAGTGCATTATTTTGAGAGACGGCGGCGGCAATTTCATCAAATGTTACGCCAAGACTTTCCGTGCGGGCGGGATCTATAATTGCTTCCAGAACATCCGTCCGTTCACCACTAATATTGGCTTCTAGGATGAGGGGAATGGCTTCCACTTTGCGCTGCAATTCCTTGGCGCGCCGTTGTAATTCCCGTTCCGGCGCATCGCCCCATAGGTTGACTGTCAGGATGGGCAGCGCGGAGAAGCTGACCTCCTCGATGATCGGTTGTCTTGCGTCTTCCGGAAATTCGGCGCGGGCGCGGTCAACTTTTTCCAAAACGTCCGCCATGGCGACGTCTTTATCAACGCTGAGTTCAAATTCGAGTGTGACGATCGCCACATTATTGGCCGCAACGCCGCTGATTTCTTTCAGGCCCTCTATCGCTTTTAATTCAGTTTCCAGGGGCCGGACGAGCAGCCGTTCCGCATCTTCGGGCGACACACCGGGCAGCAGGACTTGAATATTGATAAAGGGCACGGGCACATCCGGTTCGGCGTCCATTGGCAGGCGGCTCATCGCGGCGAGGCCGCCTAACACGCAAAACAGCATTATGCCGATTGTCATCCGCCAATTGCGGACCGCAAAGCCGACAATCCCGGGCAGGCCGGGGGCGCTCTCTATATCAGATCGCTTGGCCGTTAAATCATCCGCGTCAATTGGAGTTGCGGACATATTGCTGTCAGAGTCCGGCACGGATTAATTCCCTGCTGATTGAGAAGACGGATTTCCGCCGGACCGCGCAACATTTTGTGTGCGACCATCATCATAGGTCTCGTCGGCGATGACCTGCTGACCCACGGCGACGAAATCCTGTCCCGTCGTAATCAGGCGTGCGCCGTCCGGAAGGCCCGTGACCCAAGCGCCATCTGCCTCTTCATCAATTGTGCGCGTTGGCGTGAACCGGACAATATCTGCCGCATCCACATAACGCAGACCAACATTCCCCGCATCATCCAGCGAGAGCACATTGGTCGGAACTTTCGATGCCAGTGTCAGACCTGATGTCAGGCGCACCGTCGCGGTGACACCTGCGCGTAATTCATAATCCGCATTTGGCACGTGCAATTCGGCGCGGAAGGTCCGCGTGGATGGATCGGCTTTGGCTTCGATAAAGGCGACTTCCCCCGTCACGGTTTCCCCCGTGGCGAGCGCGATTTCTGCGGATGTCCCGCGTTCCACGAGACCCAACTGGCCTTCCGTCAGTTCCACATCCACTTCCAGCGGGGAGAGATCGACGAGCAAGCCGCAGGACATCCCGGGCGAGAGATAATCTCCGACTTCCGCATCCTGCTGTTCCCAGACACCGTTAAAGGGCGCACGGATATTCACATTATCGGCTTCGATTTCGGCCTGTTTCAGCGCTGCTCTCGCGCCGTCCAATTGCGCTTCAAATGCGGTGACACGGGTTTGCGATTGATAGCCCTTATCCGCCAGCACGCGGGCGGCGTTCAGGTCGGTTTCCACAGAGCGCAGATTGGCCTTGGCCTGATCGACAAGGGCTTGCCGGGCATTCATGTCCTGACGGCAGAGGGTTTGCCCCTTTTTAACACGCGCGCCTTCAACAGCTCCAATCGCGGCGACGAGGCCGGGCGTTTCCGCCTTGACGGAAACTTCGCGGGCGGCGCGGGTCTGACCGTAAAGTTCCAGCACATTGGGATGTTCCTGCGCGGCGATCCGGCGGACCTGTACGGTCGGAATGGATTTCCGGGCTTCGACCTTGACCGTTGCAGGTGTGGAGACGGTCAGCGGAGTTTCCTCGCCAAGATTATTGACGAAAAACCAGACGGCGCCGAGGACGAGTAAACTGCCGGCGATAATATAGGACGTGTTGAATTTCATGGTCTATCTACGGTTTAGGAGGCGAAAGTGACTGCATGGCACCCGTTCACATCCGCACATGCGCTTTTGGGCGGGTCTTGCGCAACTTATAATGCCGCAAGGCTGCCCGTCATGAATGTATGTGCTCGAAAAATGAACCATATTCACCCCGGATTAGGCCGAAATCAGGCTTGAACTGCCCCGCCCCGTCAGTAGGGTGCAACGTTTAATATCGAGCTAAAACGGGGGTTTACCTTGAGCGATATTCTAGACCAGTTACAGGCCCGTCGTGATGAAGCGCGGATGGGCGGCGGACAACGCCGCATTGATGCGCAGCATGCCAAGGGCAAGCTGACCGCGCGGGAGCGCTTGGAACTCCTGCTCGACCCCGGTTCCTTCGAAGAATTCGACATGTTCGTCACCCATCGGTCCACCGATTTCGGGATGGAGAAGAACAAGATGGCGGGCGACGGCGTCGTCACGGGCTGGGGCACGATTAATGGCCGAAAGACTTTCGTCTTTGCGCAAGATTTCACTGTCTTTGGCGGGTCGCTGTCCGAGACCCACGCCAAGAAAATCAACAAGGTGCAGGAAATGGCCATGCGCCACGGTGCGCCGATTATTGGCTTGCAGGATTCCGGCGGGGCCCGCATTCAGGAAGGCGTCTCGGCGCTCGCGGGTTATTCCTCGGTCTTCCAAAATAATATTCTGGCCAGTGGGGTCGTGCCGCAGATTTCCGTGATTATGGGGCCGAGCGCGGGCGGGGCCGTCTATTCCCCCGCACTGACCGATTTTATCTTCATGGTCCGCGACAGTTCTTTCATGTTCCTGACGGGACCGGATGTCCTCAAGACCGTCACGAATGAAATTGTCACCTCCGAGGAATTGGGCGGGGCGAAAACCCATACGACGAAATCCTCGGTTGCCGACGGCGCATACGATAATGATATGCAGGCGCTGTCGGAAATTCGTCGCCTGTTCGATTTCCTGCCGCTGAATAATCGCAGCGGCGTGCCCGTGCGGACATTTTACGACAGCCATGACCGCGAAGATAAATCGCTGGATACGCTCGTGCCCGATAATCCGAACCTGCCCTATGATATGAAGGAACTGGTCGAGAAGCTCGCGGATGAAGGTGACTTTTTCGAAATTCAGGAAGACTTCGCCAAGAACATCCTGTGCGGCTTCATCCGCCTCGAAGGCCAAACCGTCGGCGTCGTCGCGAACCAGCCCATGGTGCTGGCCGGCTGTCTCGACAGTGATGCCTCGCGCAAGGCCGCGCGCTTTATCCGTTTCTGCGATTGTTTCGAAATCCCGATCCTCTCCCTCGTCGACGTTCCCGGCTTCCTGCCCGGGACAGACCAGGAATATGGCGGCGTCATCAAACACGGTGCGAAACTGCTCTATGCTTACGGCGAAGCGACAGTCCCGAAAGTCACCGTCATCACGCGCAAAGCCTATGGCGGCGCCTATTGCGTGATGAGCCCGAAACACTTGCGCAATGACATCAACTATGCCTGGCCCACCGCGCAAATCGCCGTGATGGGCGCAAAGGGCGCGGTGGAAATTCTACACCGGAAAGATTTGGACGATGCCGAAAAAACGGCGGAACATGTCGCGGATTATGAGGAGAAGTTTTTATCTCCGTTCAGGGCCGCAGAGCGCGGCTATATTGACGAGGTGATACAGCCGCGATCGACCCGCAAACGGATTTGTCGCGCGCTGGCGCTGGCGAAGGATAAAAAGCTAGAGAACCCTTGGAAGAAACATGGGAACTTGCCGCTTTAGCTATGACCAATAATGCTACCGAAATATCGATTGGAAAAGAGGGTTTTAGCTTCAAAACTGATAGTGAAGCAGGTGCAAGGCTGGCAAATGCTGCATTAGATTTTTTGAGCCCAATTACGGAGGGTGCAGGGTTCTTAGGAACAAAACTACGTGGCTTCAGAATGGAAGCTGCGTTGAATGCTCTGCTTAAAGCGAAAAAAATCTGTGACGAAAATAGCCTTTCAATAAACCCTATTCCTCCTAAATTTTTGTTACAGTGGGTAGAAGGGGCATCCCTAGAAGCAGATATAGAAGACAACCTATCAGAGTTATGGGCAAAATTATTGGTAGATGCTTCACAAAATAACCCTTCTCAAAATCTAATATTTATAGATATTTTGAAAAAACTATCTCGTTCTCACGTGGAGTATTTGCAATATTTATCTGGTAGCGGAGTCTACGATGACGCACCTTTTATCTTTCGCCCGTATGATGTTTCTAGAGCAATTAATGATGGTCGAGTTATACAGAATGCTATGGGTTCCATTCCTAGGGAGGAATGGGGTAAATATATTATCAGTGACAAGGATTTTTTGTCCTCTGCGCTCGAAGCTATTAAAGACTTTTTTGCAGAAGATGGCGTTGAATTTAGAGGCTTGCTTTCTAAGCAGTTGAAAACTCGCATAACTGATCCTGATTATTTTGATACAAAAATATATTCTATCGAGAAAGAAAAGTTTTTTTCAGATGAAGTTTTGGAAGGGCTAGAAGCTCTCGGCTTGATTAAGTTTATGGAAATTAATGAGCTTAGAGTTCACGATAGGCATAGCTTTTTTGTTGAGTATGTCCTTCTAACAAATTTCGGTGTTACCTTTATAAAGAGCTGTATGGCTGAGATTGAAAATGACCAATAAAATCAAAAAAATCCTAATCGCCAATCGTGGTGAAATTGCTTGTCGCGTTATTAAGACCGCGCGGCGCATGGGCATCTCCACCGTCGCGGTTTATTCCGATGCCGACAAAAACGCGCTCCATGTCGAGATGGCGGATGAGGCGGTTCATCTTGGGCCGCCGGCTGTCAATCAATCCTATCTCGTCATGGATAAAATCCTTGCCGCGATTGAGGCGACGGGCGCGGATGCTGTGCATCCCGGCTATGGGTTCCTGTCGGAAAATCCTGAATTTGCGAAATTGCTCAAGAAAAAGGGCGTCAGTTTTATCGGCCCGAACCCGCATGCGATTGTGTCCATGGGCGATAAGATTACGTCCAAAAAACTCGCCCAAGACGCGGGCGTGTCCTGCGTGCCGGGCCATATGGGATTGATTGAGGACGCCGAAGAAGCGGTCAAAATTTCAACCCAAATCGGCTATCCCGTCATGATCAAAGCGTCTGCCGGCGGCGGCGGCAAGGGCATGCGGATTGCGTGGAATGACGAGGAAGCCCGCGAGGGATTCCAGTCCTCCAAGAATGAAGCCAAAACCAGTTTCGGCGATGACCGTATCTTTATCGAAAAATTCGTCACCCAACCGCGCCATATCGAAATCCAAGTCCTCGGCGATAAACACGGCAACTGCATCTATCTCGGCGAGCGCGAATGTTCCATCCAGCGCCGCAACCAGAAAGTCATTGAGGAGGCGCCGTCGCCTTTCCTCGACGAAGCCACCCGCAAAGCCATGGGCGACGAAGCCGTCGCCCTCGCGAAAGCCGTGGATTACGACTCGGCGGGCACGGTCGAGTTCATCGTGGACGGGGACAAGAATTTCTACTTCCTCGAGATGAATACCCGCCTGCAGGTCGAACATCCCGTCACGGAATTAATTACGGGCGTCGATTTGGTCGAACAGATGATCCGCTCCGCACAGGGTGAAAAGCTCTCCATGACGCAGGACGATGTCGTGTTGAACGGCTGGGCGATTGAGAGCCGCATTTATGCCGAAGACCCCTACCGCAATTTCCTGCCTTCCAT
Source organism: Litorimonas sp. WD9-15 (assembly GCF_050271975.1). NCBI lineage: Bacteria > Pseudomonadati > Pseudomonadota > Alphaproteobacteria > Maricaulales > Robiginitomaculaceae > Litorimonas > Litorimonas sp. WD9-15. The sequence goes on along the minus strand of NZ_CP189850.1, from coordinate 255,096 downwards.
CGGTCGTCTGAAACGCTACCGCCCGCCCGCGGAACGGGTGACGGAGACGGGCGCGATCATTCGCAATGATACGGGCGTCTATGAGGGCGGCGAGATTTCCATGTTCTACGATCCGATGATCGCCAAGCTCTGCACCTGGGGCGAAGATCGCGGTGTCGCGCTGACTGCCATGAAAGAGGCGCTGGATAATTTCGAGTTGGACGGGATCGGGCATAATATTCCCTTCCTGCAGGCGGTCTATGACCATGACCGGTTCGAACGCGGCGATATCACGACGGCCTTTATCGCCGAGGAATATCCGGACGGCTTTATCGGCGCGCCGGAAAATTCCGGCCATACGCGAAAAATCGCGGCCATCTGTGCGCTGCTGCACGACATCCGCCAACACCGCGCGGCGCAGATTTCCGGCAGCCTGCCCAATCATGCGCGTCACATTCCAGATGAATGGTCCGTGGCTGTCAAATCCCCCACGGGAGAGGACCGTATCTATACCGCTGATATTAACGGCGAAACGGGCCTGCGTACGATTGTCATGAATGATGATAGCGACAAGGCCGCGCTGGAACTGGAAGTCGGGCTGAACTGGCGTCCGGGTGAGGAAACGGTCAAGGCCTTTGTCGACAGCAAGCCTTTTGTCATGAAGGCGCGGAAAATTCCCTGCGGCTTCCGCGTCTGGCATCGCGGCGTAACATTTGATGTACAGGTCCGAAACCCCCGCGCGGCGGAACTCGCGGTTCATATGCCGATCAAGGTCGCGGCGGACACATCTAACCTCCTGCTCTGTCCTATGCCGGGCGTCGTGGTGAGCATCCTCGTGGAAGAGGGGCAGGAAGTGCAGGACGGGCAGGCTCTGGCCGTTGTCGAAGCCATGAAGATGGAAAACACCCTCCGCGCCGAGAGTAAATGTGTTGTCTCGAAAATCAACGCAGCGGCGGGAGACAACCTTGCCGTGGATGAAGTGATTATGGAATTCTCGAAGGACGCGTAACGTCAATCCCACAGAATGCGGATGTGTATCCGCGTTTAAGTCAGTCTCACTCTGGACGTGAATTTTTTCCGATCCCTCACCTCTATTCCCGTTCACCCCAGCGAAAGCTGGGGTCCAGAGCTGAGTTCGTTTTCAGTGCGTAACGGGACGGAGGGCTCATTGACGCTCTGGACCCCAAATCAAGTTTGGGGTGGACGGAATATGGGGAGAGGTTGCGTACCCAATCCCCGTTTAAGAACAATCGTATCCCCGCTTTTGCGCCCCGCGCTATGTTTCATCTGTTCCGATGAGATGGACAGACAATCGATCGTGGTTTGTTGCTCATGGGACGGCGGGACTGAGCAATTGACTATCGAGCCCAATCTGTGCCGGGTCTTTCATGGCGAGCGTTGACCGCCGGGCCTCGAACGAAAGTTCCTCTCACGGGAGGACTAGGCGGAGGCGCGACTGCGGGACCCGGTGCATTTCGCGAACGCGAATTGCACGGACCGTTATGTCTACAACCGTCGCCGCGTGGCCTAGCCTCTGCAAAATAAAATAAAACTCTCGGTACTCCGGCAGGGGTGCCGGCCACGCGGGCGGTCCATCCTCCCCAAACTGAACACTCCGGCAGACCCCGCGACGGGCTGCGAGCGCTTCAGCTTGCCTGACTGTCAGACATGCCCCCGAAAGATAATCCCCACAAAAAGCTGAATCATTTCAGGCGGAACGGTTGACTTGTCCTTCATTACGATTGCGCAAAAATCTTGACAGATTTGTTAAGGTTTGATAAAGATTTTTTTATGCCAATAAAACGGACATGCCTAAAACCGCCTGATCCCAAGAGTTTAGATTCATAATTTTTACCATGTCTGTCCGTTCGCTTTGCGCGTCCCGGACATTTTCGGCTAACCCACGCAGACAGAACCTATAAAGGACGCCATGCTTTACCTTGATAATCGCCCCCTTAATCCCACCCGCCGCGCCGCTGCCAATGGTCCCGACAGGTTTTTTCAATGGCGCGGCTTTTTTGACGACACCTCTGACCTCGATGATATTGTGCAAGTCGTGGAGAAGGAATTCGAGACACAGGGTGAGTCCGACCATATTGACCGCTATTTCCTGCTGCCGGGTCGCTCTAACACCATCACAACGCTCTGCGATAATGAAACATTGGAAGTCCACACCATGGTGTCGACAGACGGTCCGATTGAAAAGTGGGAACGCTCGGTCAAAACGACCTTTCCAATGAAGCGGACCACGGCGTCCATCATCGGCACCTATGTTCCGAAATTCCGCGGATCCTGCTCCTCAGTTGCCAGTGCGGAGACACTGACAGACGCGCTGTCCAAGAAGTCCCGCTATTACGAGGCAAAAGTTGCCCGTCGCCACTTTGAACGTAACGGTGTCACGGCGGAAGTCGAAACTGTTGACGTTGCGGGTAAGTCCAAAATTTCCATCGTCCTGCGCGGCGATTGCCCGAATAAGGTCAAGAGCGAAGTCGACTCCCTCGGGCTTCAAGCGGGAGAGAACACGCATTTCGGGGCCTATCTGAACGATCTTTAGGTCAACCGGCTTAAATCTAACCACGATTACATTTAAAACGCGGCCTGCATCTTGCACGGTCGCGTTTTATGTTTTTGAATACAAAATCAATGACGGTTCCCGCCCCACAACTTCAAGATAAGACCGAGACAGGCTTGCCGCCTCTGCCGGCCGATGTCGCGCCGTTTATCCCGCCGTGGTGGATGCGCCATCATATGGTGCAGACCATTCTCGCCAGTCTGAAATTCCGCAAACGCGGACCAAACCCGATGGTGGACGCGGCTGAAGACCGGATCCTCACTTGCGAAGATGGCGTCCGGTTAAAGGGCAGCTATTCCCGTCATCCGGATAATAAAGCGCTCGTGATTTTCCTTCATGGCTGGGAAGGGTCGCAGGACAGCGTCTATGTCATGAGTGGCGGAAAACGCGTCTTTGAACGCGGGGCGTCCGTATTTCGTCTGAATTATCGCGACCACGGCGAAAGCCATCATTTGAATGAAGGCCTATTCTACTCAACACTGTTTAATGAGGTTTTCTATGCCGTGAAACAGGCGGCGAAACTGGCCGACGGTGCGCCTGTCTATATCGTGGGCTTTTCACTCGGCGGGAATTTTGCGCTCCGCATTGCGCGGTCCCTACGTGATCTGTCTATCAGTAATTTGAAGCATATCTTCGCGATCAGTCCCGTCGTGGACCCATGGGGGGCTGCGCCACTGGTGGATAAAAACCGTCTCTTCCAACGCTATTTCATGAAGAAATGGACGCGGTCCATGCGGCTCAAGCAAAAGCATTTCCCGCATCTCTATGACTTCTCGGATGTCCTTAAAGAGCGCTCTGTCCTCGGCATGACGCAGAAATTACTGCCCGCCTATTCCGAATATCAAACCATGGAAGCCTATTTTAATGCCTATCGCGTTGACCCGCATGATCTCGCCTATTGTCCCGTGCCGGTTTCTCTCATCACGGCGGCAGATGACGGGATGATTCCGGTCAGTGACGTGATGAGCCTGACGCTCAATGATAATGCCAAACGCATCGTCCATGCGCATGGCGGCCATAATGGATTCTTCCAATCACTATTCGGGCCGACATGGTATGATGATTATATTCAACAGGTTATGGAGCAAACCGCATGACAACTTTTTTACTGATCATTGGAGGGCTTATTGTGGTTTTCATTGGACTCGGCCTGTTGAGCCAAAAGGGCGAAGCCCCCGGGTTGATTGAGGGAAAGCTGAAGGAGCCCGGCAGCAAGCCGAACGTCGTTTGCTCAGAGGCGGGTGTCCAACCGGAACGTTTTGTTGACCCGTTGAATGCCGCCTTAAATGACGTCGCGGACGTGATTGAACAAATCGGTGGAACAATAACCTCACGCTCAGAAACCTATCTCTCCGCCACATTCATGAGCCGGATATTTAAATATGTCGATGATGTCGAAATACGGCAGGACGGAGATATCTGCCATATTCGCTCGGGCAGTCGTGTCGGGCATTCCGATATGGGGGCAAATAAAAAACGCGTGGAACAGATCCGCCGCATACTGCAATCGGAAGGTGTTGCGAACACGTAAGAAGAAGACCAGCGCGTAAAGTTATGACACTTTCAGAAAGGCCACCATGCCCGAACAACATTTAAAACCCAAAAAAGTTGACCATGCGCGGATGAAAGAACTCGTCCGTGAAATGCTCATTGCTCTGGGCGAAAACCCTGACCGTGAGGGTTTGCTGGAAACACCTCGCCGGATTGCAAATTTCTGGCGAGATTTTATCGAATATGATGCCGGTAAATTAGACACAACTTTCGCGTCTGTTCGTCATAACCAAATGGTGGCCGTGACGGGCATGCGCGTTTGGTCCATGTGCGAACATCATATGTTACCGTTCTGGTGTGATGTCTCGGTTGCCTATATCGCCGAAGATAAAGTTCTCGGCCTCTCCAAATTCGCGCGTATCGCGCATAAGAACGCCCATGCCTTGTCTTTACAGGAAAAACTCGTCGCCGATATCTCTGATGATTTGAAAAATTATCTGGAAACAGAAAATATCGCGGTCATGGCAAAGGGCGAACATCTTTGTATGACGATGCGCGGTATTCGGACGCCCCACCGCATGATTTCCTCCGCCCTCAATGGTCAGTTCCTGCAGCCGGAGACGCGTGCAGAATTCATGCAACTCGTCAATGCGAGCGATTCTGTCTCCCGCTAGCGCAAACTCATGTAAAAAATTACACTGCTGAAAATTGCAGCTAAACCGTATTGAATCTTGACGTTTAAAGCGTTTGGGTCCCAATGTGATGCATGGTTTTGCAAAGATTTTACATAGCTTTCTTCGCTCTGAGTCTGACGGCTTGCGGTGGGGGTGGCGGTTCATCAACACCCACAATAGCTGTTGCAGGCCCTGCGCCGACACCACCTCCCGCTGCGACGCAACCCACGCTTTCGTTTAAGGATACGACGCCGACGGGACTGGGTTTTGGAATCGTTTTTCCGTCCGATTACACAGAAATGCCCTCACAATTCGCAGGCGGCGCGGCGACCGGCGATATTGACGGCGATGGTGATCTGGACCTGATTATTCCGCGCGGTCCGGGCAATGGCGGCGTCGGTGTTTTCTGGAATAATAGCGGTAATTTTCCGGACGTTACCGGTACGGCAAACATCCGCGTCAATACGATGGTGTCCGGCCCGACCTTGGCAGATATGGACGAGGATGGGGATTTGGATATCTTCCTCGGGGGGCTAAATGATGAGCCGTCTTTTCTCTTTGAAAATGATGGATCGGGTGTGTTCACAGATGTCACCGCCACATCGGGCTTTGCTGATATGACGTCAAAAAATACGATTTCCGCCGCCTTTGGTGACATTGATGGCGACGGGGACTTGGATATGGCGATGGCGCATTGGGGCACCACGCGTCTGGCGACGGATCCAGGAGAGACGGAAACACTCTGGCGGAATGAGAGCGGTTCGAGCGGTATTCGCTTTGTACCGATTGGCGAAAGCTCAGGCATTTCGGCAGCCTTGAATGTGAGTTCGGCTTCAGGTGTTCTCGGTCCCGATCATGATTACGGCTTTGCACCGAATTTCTCTGATTTCGACAATGATGGAGATTTAGACCTGCTCTATGTCTCTGATTTTCTAACAACCCAAGTCTTTCGGAATGACGGCAATAATCAATTCACGGACATAACCGACACGTCCCAGATCACGGATCGGAACGGGATGGGGGCCAGTGTTGGGGATGTTGACAATGACGGTGATCTGGATTGGTTCGTCACTTCAATTGACGGCAACCGCCTCTATCTCTCTGACCGCGGGGCGTTCGTGAATGACAGCGCCGCCGCAGGTATAGAACAGGGCGGTTGGGGCTGGGGCGCTTGTCTCGCCGATTTTGACGCGGATGGTTGGCTCGATATTTATCATACGAATGGCTGGATCAATAATGCGGGCGGTAACCCGCAATTACCTTATACCGAGGACCGGTCCCGTTTTTTTCGAAATAATCAGGATGGGACGTTTGGAGAAATGTCCGAGGAAGTTGGCTTGGACGATGCCGATCAGGGACGCGGTGTTATCTGCGCAGATTTTGACGGCGATCAGGATATCGATATTCTGCAATCCCTGTCAGATGAAACACGTGGCGTGCGGCTTTGGGTGAACGAGACGGAAGGGCTGAACGCGCTCACAGTAGATGTCGCCACAGTCGGGGCGCGGGTTTCTGTCACGGCGGCGGGCCAAACGCAGATGCGCGAGGTCCGGATTGGCAGTAACTTTACCGCACATGACCCCTTGCGCCAGACCTTTGGCCTGGGCGATGTGACAACCGGCGATGTAACTGTCACGTTTCCGGATGGCCGCATTGAAACCCGCAACGGCGTCGCTGCGGGTCAAATAATCACGATCAATTAATTATCGGCTATAGAGACGATATTCCCACGGTCCAAGAGTCATACGAGTGTATGTTGCAATCTCGACAAAGCGCTCATTGGGAAATTGTGTGTAACGTCCTTGGGGTAATTCATCTGTGAAACTGACAGATTGTTCAGCGTCCGATAGATTGAAAATACCCAAGACAGTATTGTCCCCAGTCTCGCGGATGAAGCTAAAGACCGCTTGCGAATTGTCATTTCTAATTTCGGTCATAGGCGTTCCCCAAGACCCGTTCCAGAGCACAGGGTTATCCGTTTTGAACTGCGCAAAGTCTTTGAAGAGTTGATTGAGGGGGCTGTTCAAATTCCAATTAATTTCGTCCTTTTCGAAAAACTTCAGCCGTTTATCATTCGCACCCTCTTGTCCGTTATAAATCAGCGGAAGACCTTGGCCGGTAAAAGAGAGGGCTATGGCGGCTTCATAGGCATCGCCATAAATCTCGAAAGGTGTGCCGTCCCATGTGTTCTGGTCATGGTTGGAGGTGTAAGTCATGCGCATAGCCTCTACGGGCCAATCGCTTTGATAGGTCTTATAGTAAGCCGCAATATCCGTCGCGTCCGCTTTATCATTGACGAGATCCTGAAAGGCTTCCTTCCATTTCCAGGCATAGGTGGCATCGAAAGCCTGCTCATGCAGTTCCGGCTCTTCCCATTCGGCCAACATGAATACGGGTTTGATTGCATCCAGTTTCGGTCGCACCGCATTCCAGAAATCGGTCGGCACCATGCCCGCCACATCGCAGCGATAGCCATCAATGCCGACATCCCGCACCCAATAGAGCAGGGACTCCGTCATGTAGTCTCGCAAACCCGCTTTCGAATAATCCAGATCGGCCACATCCAGCCAGTCCGTATCGGGCGGGTGTTGCATCTCTCCAGCGTCGTTGCGCGTGTACCAATCTGGATGTTCCGTGATGAGATGATTATCCCACGCCGTATGATTGGCGACCCAGTCGATGATGACTTTCATCCCCATGTCTTGCGCGGTTTGGACAAGGGTTTTGAAATCTTCCAACGTGCCGAGTTCGGGATTGACGGCCTGAAAATCTTTCACCGCATAGGGGCTGCCCATGGGACCCTTTCGCTTGGCTTCCCCGATCGGATGGATGGGCATGAGCCAGAGAATGTCGACGCCGAGCTCTTTGATGCGGGGCAGGTCCTTGCGCACCGCGTCAAATGTTCCGGCTTCGGAATATTGACGCGTATTGATCTGATAAATCACCGCATCTTTTGACCAGTCGGGATTTTGAACTTGGACGGCCGGTTTGGGTGCTGGCGTTTTGGATTCAGACGGTGCTTCTGCGCAGGCTGAAAGAACAAGTGCGGTGCCCGCTAACAAACTTATGAATTTCATCTCTGCTCTCCACCTTCAACATTTTCACCCGCCAAAAGAAACATGAGCGGGACATGGACGCGGTTGCGCCATGCGCGTTCCGAATGGTCATGGCCTTCGAATTTCCGCGTCGTCCAATTATCGCCGCGCGCATATCCGGCGGCTTCAACAGCGATGTCCATCTTGTCCTGATAGGGTTCATAATTGTGGTCGAGCGTTTTTGTGCCGAAATCGAAATAGAGGCGATGCGTTTTTGGATCAGGCAGATTATCGGCAAAGTAATTGACGAGAACACCGTCGCCCGGTGGGAAATGCGTGGACACCATCGCGGCGCCGCCGAAGACATCCGGATACTCACTGATCGCATAAAGCGAGATCAGGCCACCCATGGAGGAACCCATGATAAAGGTCGTGTCGCGCTCTGGTAAAGTTCGAAAAGTGCTGTCTATCTCGGTTTTAACCTCCTCAATTAGAAACGAAAGATAATTATCCGCATTCAGTTCATCCGGATCGAAGAGGCCGAAATCCTGACGAAAGGCTTCGGCATAGTCCAGCCCTGCGCCTTGCGGGAAATAGTCGATGTTTCTCGTACTCTCATCGCTGTGAACACCGACGACTATGACGTCTAATTCCAATGCTGTCATAGCTTCATCAATGCCCCAATCCCAACCTGCATATTTCGACTGTTCAGGGTCGAATAGGTTCTGCCCGTCATGCATATAGAGAACGGGATAATGCTTGTCCGGCGCGCTCTCATAAGAAGGCGGTAGCCAGATTTCGACCTCTCGGTCCGTTACGAGATCGGACGAAAAACTCAGCCGCCTGACCTCGCCCGTGATGCCGCGATAATCTCCCGCGACAGAATCAGCATCGACTTCAGTTCTATAGGACCAATCGATTTCTGCGTCTTGCGCCTGTGGCGCACAGCTTGTTCCTAGAAATGCGATTGAGAGGACAAGAGCCCTATTCATTGTCTAGTTTTAGGAATCGAATGGCTGCACCGCCTGAACGGCCCAAAGACAATTCCATCTTATCCGCGGATGACACCGTTCGATTTTCAATCACGATATCATATGGGTCAGATTCGTAATCTGCCTCCGCACCATCGCGGTAGATTTGCGCTTCATAGTCGCCGTCACCGAGGAAGCTGAGGTCAATCGAGACATCCCGTGCAGTAGCATCGGTCAGTGCCGCAAGATACCAGTCCTCGCTATTCCGGTCCCTGCGCGCAATCACGGCAAAATCTCCGACCTCACCATCCAGCGCAAGAGACTCTTCCCAATCCGTTGGCACATCCAGAATGAATTGAAAGGCGTCAGGCCGGGCTTCATAATTCCGTTCCAAATCCATCACCATCTGGATCGGGGAATAAAGCGCGACATAGAGGGAGAGCTCCTTGGCCAGTGTATGCTCAATGCGGGATGCGGGACTGTTGCGGAGAAGGTCTTCCCCGACGGGTTCCATCTCGTTCGGGCGGAGGTTGAACGCGCCTGCCGTGTAATCCATCGGTCCCGAGAGCATACGCGTATAGATCAGGTCAAGCGCATGGTCCGGCCCGTTGGGCGGCACACCCCAGGCGTTGAATTCCTGCCCCCGCGCGCCCTCACGGCTGACCCAATTGGGATAGGTCCGGCGCAGGCCGGTATCTTTGACGGGCTCATGCGCATTAATCGCGATCTGTCGCTTGGCGGCTTCTTTGACGACTTTTAAATGGTGATCGACCAGCGCTTGACTGTCGTGATATTCGTAATGGGCGACGCCGTTTTCATCGACGCGTTTGATGTTGCCTGCATCGGCGACATAGCCGGTCTTGATCGCGCGGACGCCGGAGGATTCCATCAGGTCGAGCGCATCCGCCAATTGATTTTCATAATTTGTGATATTGCCGGATGTTTCGTGATGACCAATCAGACGTGTGCCCTTGTCCCGCGCATATTGGGCGAGGGCAGGCATGTCGTAATCGTCATAGGTTTCGGTGAAGGAAAACACGTCGCCATTATTAAACCAGTCGCCGTCCCAGCCCGTATTCCAACCCTCGACCAAGACGCCGTTAAAGCCGTATTTCGCGGCAAAATCGATCTTGGCTTTCGTCGCTTCCGTTGTGGCCGCATGGCGGTTCGGGGCGGGGGTGTTGCCCCATGTGCCTTCGCGAATGTGCTGTTCCCACCAAATACCCGCATATTTTCCGGGTTCGACCCAACTGACATCGCCGAGTTTATTTGGCTCATTCAGGTTCAGGATAAGATCGGAATTGACCAGACCCGCCGCATCATCTGAAATTTGAATGGTCCGCCACGGCGTGAGGATATCGCCGTCCAGCCGGACCTTCACGCCGTCACTGCGTGGCGAGAGATCGGCCTCCAAAACACCTTCGCGGTTTTGTTCCAGGCTCATGGCTGAGTAATTGACGAGGGCGGCCTCATGAATCGAGAGATGGACACTGCTCTCCTTCTCGAACGTCGCAGGCGTATGGACGAGCTGCAACTGCCCGACGGGCTTTTCCGCATAGAGATATTCATAGCGGTTATACATGCGGGCCGGGATGGTCCAGCTATTGGTCTCGGGCCCGATATTGAATTCGGTCAATTCGTCAATGACGGCGACATCGCCGGAATTTGGAACACGGTAACGAAAGCCGAGACCGTCATCGAACATCTTGATGTCGATAAATCCGCGACGACCCGTATCAATCCGTTCCACCTCAACCGTCAGGGCTTTGTGCGTATCCCGAACGACACGGCGTTCACCCCAAGGCTGCTCCCATGTGCTGTCAGTCTCAGAGCGGGACTCGCCCACAATTTTCAGATTCGCGTCCAGCGAATGTTCGCCGAGAAAGCGCAGACCGAGGCGAGAGGAACCGACAATCTCTTCGCCATTGCGCGACACCGTATAACGCAATTGCCCGCCTTCATCGCTCAGGCTGAAACTGTCCCGGCCATCAGGGGAGGCGACGTCGAGCGTTGTTGCCATGTCCGGCGCGAGGACATCTGCCGTGCCGGAACTGGATGCCGTTTGAGCGGTGGATTGCGCGGTGCAGGCGGATAGGACCAGCATGGACGCGGTGGCAAGAGCGACGTGAAAGCGCATGGCGGAATTCCCCTTTGTTCTTTGTTTGCCGTGAGGTTATGCTAAGACGCATTGTAAAAAAATGAAAAAATATACAAATATTTACAATATTCGCACGAATACCAATGCAAATTTATGAAAGTCTGCTGTTGAAGATGAATAAGCGCCTAGAACATATCGCGATTATTGGCGGCGGCTCCGCCGGTTGGATGAGCGCCGCTGCGCTCGCGAATGCGGTGGGGTCCGGGTGCAAAATTACATTGGTGGAGTCGGAATCAATTGCGCCTGTCGGGGTGGGTGAAGCCACGATTCCGCCTATTCGCCATTTCAATGCGCGGCTCGGAATAGATGAAGCGACTTTTATCCGCGAGACCAAGGGCAGTTTCAAACTCGGGATTGAATTCGCAGATTGGCGTGTGAAGGGCGAAAGCTATTTCCATCCTTTCGGAAATTACGGCGCAGAATTTGATAGCGTGCCTTTCTATCAATATTGGATTCGCGAGCATTTGGCGGGTAATGTGAAGTCACTGGATGAGTTTACATTGGCTTGGATCGCCGCTCGTGAGGGCCGTTATGAGCCGCCAATGCGGGACCCGCGTAATATCCGGTCGCGGCATGATTACGCCTATCACTTTGACGCCGGACTCTATGCGCAATTCCTGCGGCGCTATTCCGAAGCGCGTGGTGTGACACGGATTGAAGGGAGAGTTTCCGGCGCCAATCTTCGTCCGACTGATGGTCATATCGAAAGCGTCAAGCTGGATGATGGGCAGGAGATTTCTGCTGATCTCTTTATCGACTGCACGGGGTTTTATGGATTGCTGACCGAAAAATATCTGGAAACAGGATATGAGGCTTGGTCGCATTGGTTGCCCTGCAACCGCGCGGTCGCCGCGCCCTGCCATCGGGATGAAACCCCGATCAAGCCTTATACAATTTCAACGTCGAAGACGGCGGGTTGGCAATGGCGTATCCCGCTGCAACACCGGATTGGCAATGGTTATGTTTATTGCGATCAGTTCCTTTCGCCGGAAGACGCGGAAGCGGAATTGATTGAGAGTTTGGAAGCGGAGCCTGCCGCACCGCCGAAACACCTGAAATTCACCACGGGTATGCGGAAGAAATTCTGGCATAAAAACTGCGTCGCGATTGGGCTCTCTGCGGGGTTCATGGAACCACTGGAATCGACCTCACTCCACCTTATCCAATATGCCGTCATGCGCCTCGTCGCGATGTTGCCGGATCGGGATATGTCGCCACTCCTGGCGGAGGAATATAATAAACTCACCCGCGCGGAATATGAGCGTATTCGAGATTTCCTCGTCCTGCATTATCACGCGACAGAACGCGACGACACGCCGTTCTGGCGGCACTGTCAGCAGATCGAAATTCCGGACAGTCTGGCTTACAAAATCGCGCAGTTCCGGGAGAACGGCATGATCGTTTCCGATGAACGGGAGTTGTTTCACAATCCAAGCTGGATCGCCGTTTATATCGGGCAGGGCATTATTCCGAAACGTGCGCCGACGGGCTCAACATTACGCGATGATGTACCCGTGGCGCAGCGTCTGGATCAGATTCATGCGGCGATACGAGAAGGTGCAGCCGCCATGCCGGAACATGAGGCTTATATCCGGCAATTAATTAACTAGGCCGCACCGCCGCCGCGACATAATCCTGATGCGCGGGCAGGGGTGTCACACTCTTCTCGATGAGTGTTTTCACGCTGCCGAGAAAGTCCGAAAGCTGCTTCTCATCCAAGCGGTCCGCCATGGGATGATAGCCTGATGGCATCAGGTTTTGCCCGACCATAACCTGTACCCAACTGCTCTCGCGGAACAGGTCTTCGGGATCGTGATAAATTGTGCCGTTCTGCGCAAAGAGGTCCATCTTCGCCGTGAGGCTGTCCGGTACCTCCATATTGCGGCAGTAACGCCAGAACTCTGTATCATCCCGCTGGGTCAGCTTGTAATGCAGGATCAAGAAGTCCCGCACCGTGTCATATTCTTTCCCAATGAGGCGGTTATATTCATCAATCTGAGCCTGTGCGAAATCACGGTTCGGGAAGAGTTGGATGAGACGCGAGACATTGGATTGAATCAGGTGAATCGAGGTGGATTCGAGGGGTTCCAGGAATCCGCTGGCGAGCCCTAGAGACACACAATTCTTATGCCAAAATTCTTTCCGCCGTCCGGTGGTGAATCGCAGATGTTTCGGGTCGGCCGTTGGCGCACCGTCCAGATTATCCAATAAGGTTTGTGTGGCGCTCTCCTGATCAGTGAATCCGTCGCAATAGACGTGCCCATTGCCGGTGCGGTGTTGCAACGGAATTCGCCATTGCCATCCAGCCTCATGCGCCGTGGCTTTTGTATAGGGCAGCAATGGGGTCGTGCTTTCGCAGGGAATGGCGACGGCGCGGTTGCAGGGCAGATAGTGCGACCAATCCTCATATTGGACCTTTAAGGCATCCCCAATCAGAAGCCCGCGAAATCCGGAACAGTCAATAAAAAGGTCGCCCTTAACGATCTTTCCACTCTCCAGTGTAACGGATTGAATATATCCGTTTTCTGGATTGAGCTGCACGGTTTCGACTTTACCTTCCGTCCGGGTGACGCCGGCTTTCTCGGCATAGCGGCGCAGGAAAAGCGCATATTCGCCCGCATCAAAATGATAGGCATAGGCCAGGCCTGTCATGGACGTCTTTCCGACGCGTTCCAGGTGCGCGAATTTATGGGCATAGGCGGCACGGTGATGAAGCGAGTGATCCCAGAGCGAACTCTCCGTGCCGGACAGAACACTGCGCAGCCAGTAATGGTGGAAGTGCAGATTGGTTAAATTGATCCCGGCATCGCCAAATGTGTGCAGATAGCTATCACCCTTCCGACCCCAATTATTGAACTCGATCCCGAGTTTAAACGTCGCCTTTGTGGCGCGCAGAAATTCCCGCTCGTCAATGCCAAGTACACCATTTAAACGGCGGATTTGTGGAATCGTCGCCTCGCCAACGCCGACCGTGCCAATCGCATCGGATTCAATTAGTTCTATATCGACCACGGCACCGAGTAGTTTGGACAACGACGCCGCCGCAATCCAACCCGCGGTCCCGCCGCCGACAATGATAACTTTTTTGATAGGCGCGTGGTCAATCATAAAGGCTTTCTAATTAATTATTCCGCTCATGTCCCGTGACAATCGGACACAAAAAAGCCCGCCGGACCAAAAGGTCGGCGGGCAAGGTGTCGATCGGGATCGTGATCGAATTCTTTAGAACTTCTTGGCAACCGTGAAGTTGAATGTCCGGCCATAAGTTTCGTAGCGGGAGACGAAAGTCTCGCCGGGGAAATCAACGAGGTCGTTCTCTGTCCGGAAAGGCTCATCTGTCAGGTTATAGCCTTCGATATTGACCGAGAACCCTTCCAAAGCGCCGCTCTGGAATTCATATCCAATTTGCGCATCGACAAGTGTCTCGGATAGCGCTTCCGCGCCGTTCAAAGATCCGTCAAATTCTTGGACTTCCGAAAGGAAACCGTCGCGGTAACGCACATTGACACGGGCTTGCAGACCGTTGGCTTCGTAATAGACGCCGCCGGATGCGACATTTTCAGAATAGCCCGGAATACGAATACTGCGACCGTTCTCATCTTCAATTTCACTCTTCGTGTAAGAGTAATTGGCGTTGATACCAAAGCCTTCCAAGCTATCGACGAGAGCTTCTAATGGGAAGCGTAGATTGCCTTCAAAACCTGTCACGTCGCCGCTTTGGAAGTTGCCTGGTGCACCGACCGTTGTCACAGCCGATGTCGGGTTTGCATTCACAAACGCCTGACCGAGGATGTTCACCGCTTGCTCTTCAGATGTCACGACAGTCGAGCCACCAATGACATAATCCGATAAGTCTTTGTGGAAGACGGCAAGAGAAAGCTCGCCCGTATCACTAAAGAAATGCTGTACGGCGAAATCATAGCTTTCCGCTTGATAAGGCCGCAGGAAGGGGTTGCCGCCACCAAAGCCGAGGCAAACCTGACCTGCGCCGGGATTGAAGGCTTCCGCGTTATATTCACGAACGCCGTCACCGTCTTCATCCGGACAAACAGTATTGTTGAAACCAAATCCTTGGTTGGCTGCCAACTGATCCAAACGCGGGCGCGAAATTGTTTCAGCCGCCGCAAATCGAACATATGTATTATCGACGACTTCGACAGAGAGGTTCAGGCTTGGCAGAACTTCTGTGTAAGTCTCCGTGACCGTCTGCTCTTGGGAAGGCGCGCCTTCTGGGAAAGCGAGCGTACCTGTGGATTCTTGCTCAACATCCTGAACTTGGACGCCAATATTACCTGTGACGGGCATATCACCGATATTGAAACCGACATTTGCCATCGCGAAATATTTCACAATATCTTCTTCGACGGTCCAGGCAGTGGAATTGGCCGGATCCACAATATAGGTTCCGTTATCAATCAAGCTGGCGGGATCGTAAGCCAGAATATCAAGACCGATTGAACCTGAATCTGTCGCGCCCTCAATCGAATCCGCAGGAATTGGAGCTTCACGGTCCTCGTTAAACCCTGTGCCCGCACGCAAGAAAGCCTCATTCGAATTAAAGGACTTTTCGCGGTTCGTGATGATGGCACCAGCTCTAATGGACTCAACCCAATCCAGCTCGATATCATATTCAGCTTCGAGGCGGATGGCTGTCAGTTCATCCCCAATCTCAGGCTCTTTAATAAAGCCGACTTGGCCCCAGCCGCCCGGATCGGCGAGTAGGACTGTGTTTGGATCTGTGTAATCACGGCCCGCATTGATGGTGTAATCACCTTCTTCAGGGAAGGTGAAGGTTAGCGTATCCAAGACATCCGCATTGCCGGATCCGATAATGCCTGTGCCCGTACCGGCATAGGATTCATAATCAATATCGTTACGATCCAATTCGGAATAGGACAGATCACCCATGACGCGGAAACGATCTGAAACGTCATAAGTTGTGTTCAGGCCAATCGCGAAGATTTCCGCCGTATTACCTTCTGTATCCGTTCTCAGGATTGGGCCGACATTATTATAAGTCGCGGATGTTGCGAAAGGACCGGAGCCATTGACTTGACCGACTTCCGCACCCGACCAAGAGGCGAGGGGTGTTTCAACACCGCGGAAAATACCCGTATCCTCATAGTCTGAATAATAGGCATCAAGTGTGGCCGCAAAACGATCTGTCGGTTCAAACTGCAAGGCACCCGCAATAGATGTGCGTTCGAAATCACGTGAGACAACACCGGAACGCGGGTTATCCGTTGGGAAAACCACACCGTCTTCAGTTGCGCCAACCTGAAATTGGTTTGTCTTCAATTCACGGGAGAAAAACTGCGTTGGATTGGACTGATGTGTTACACCGACGGACCAACCAATTGTGCCATCCGCATTTTGGTCAATATAAGATCCGAAGAGGCGATATCCGTCAGCGCCGAAATCCGGGTTCAAGTCGCCATTATCATTGATGACATATTTGCCTGAAACGTTGAACTGGCGATCAGAGTAATCCAGCGGCTTCACCGTTTGAAGATCAACAGCACCCGCAATACCGATGGCGGCCAGCGCTGCATCAGGCGTTTTATAAACGAGACCCTTGGCAATCAGCTCTGACGGAAACTGATCAAATTCGATACCCCGGTTATTACCGGCGGAAACCTGTTCGCGACCGTTTAGAAGTGCGACCGAGAAATCCGGACCGAAACCGCGAATGGAGATGGCTTGCGCCCGGCCCCGGACACGTTGTGCCGTGACGCCCGGCAAACGGGCCAATGTGTCGGCGATGGAAATATCAGGCAATTTACCAATGTCTTCGGCTGTAACGGCTTCGATGATGGAAGAGCTGTCTTTTTTCAAAGCCAGGCTATCTTTAATGGACTGGCGAATACCTGTTGAGACGACGATATCTTCGTCTTCTAAGTCCGCATCCTGCGCGAGGGCAGCTTGGCTGAGTGAAAGTATGAGAGCGGCTGCGGCTGATCCTGCAAGCAGATTCCGTTTGGCGGATGACTTAAATGACATGGGTTCCCTTCCCGAATGGGGTTTGCGTTTTATCGCGTTTTTGTTTTCAGCCCTTCAATCACAGACGGAATTGGGGCCATTGATGTGTTTATAAAACTTTTTGTAATGTTTTTGCAAATAAATTTAAAAATTATACAGAGAATTGCACTGATATGTTGCAAGAATGTCACGCGACATATTATAAGTAACTGAAAAATATATATATTATACTTTTTTACATTCAATTTCACATAAAATTCTATGCAAAAATTAATGCAAAAGTTTACATTAGGCTTTCCATCTGTGATTTTTGGTCTTAGGGAAATAGGATAATAAGGGAGACACGCCTGATATGCGCCATAATAAAAATCGTATCCGTCAATCATTATCTGGCAGTGCCGTAGCTCTGACCCTCTTTCTGGCAGGATGCTCCGCGCAAACAGCGCAGACTGAAGGCGGGCCGAATGCGATGGAAGCGGCACTAAACCCGATTGCGGCGCTGGACGCCAAGATCAATCCTGATTTTGTCGCGCCGGATGTCACCGTCTCCGCTGCGAGCAAACCTGACTTTGGCGATTACCTTACGCGTCCGCCAGAAGATGATGTTGTCTATTTCATGTTGCCGGACCGTTTTGAAAATGGCGACCCGTCCAATGATACGGGCGGCTTTGGCGGCGATTATTTGCAGCATGGGTTCAAGCCCGATCATAAAGGTTTCTACCATGGAGGGGACCTTGTCGGGCTGACCTCGCGTCTGGATTATATTAAAGACCTCGGCGCGAGCGCCATCTGGCTCGGACCGATCTACAAGAATAAACCCGTCCAAGGCGAAGGTGAGGGCGCAAGCTCTGGCTATCACGGTTATTGGATTACTGATTTCACGTCCGTGGACCCGCATCTAGGCACGAATGCGGAGCTCAAAACCTTTGTTGATGAAGCCCATGCGCGCGGGATGAAAGTCTATCTCGATATCATCACGAACCACACGGCGGACGTCATTAATTTCCGCGAATGTCATGATCCTGACTATGACGGCGCGGACAAGCAGACGGACGGATGTCCCTATCGCTCCGTCGCGGATTATCCTTACACAACACGTGGCGGTATAGACGGCGAGACAATTAATGCAGGATTTCTCGGCGATGCACCGGTACACCAAACGGCTGAGAATTTTGCAAAGCTGACGCGGCAGGATTACGCCTACACGCCCTTCATTCCGGCGGGCGAGGAAGATGTGAAGACTCCGGCCTGGCTCAATGATCCGCGCTTTTACCACAATCGCGGCAATACGACATTTGCGGGCGAGAATTCGCTCTATGGTGATTTTGTCGGGTTGGATGATCTCTTCACCGAACATCCCGAAGTCGTGGATGGCATGATCGATATTTTCAAAGGCTGGATTACGGATTACCGCATGGACGGTTTCCGCATTGATACGACACGGCATGTGAATCCGGGATTTTGGCAGCAATTCTTGCCGGCGATGAAAGAGCATGCGGCGGCGGAAGGGATTCCGAATTTCTATATGTTCGGTGAAGTCTATGATCCTGACCCGGGTGCATTGGCCCGTTTCACGCGGGTCGATGGATTTGACCAAGTTCTCGATTTCGGGATGCAATCCGCCGTGTTTGAAACTGTCTCGGGCAAACAACCCGCCGTGCGCTTGGATACCTTCATACGCGCCGACGATCTCTACGGCGATGCGACGAAAAAAGGCCGGACGCAGCCGACCTTTGTCGGAAATCACGATATGGGTCGTTTCTCCGGCCTGCTTAAAAATGCGATGCCCGGTATCTCGCAGGATGAGCTCTTTGCCCGCACGCGGTTGGGGCATGAGCTTCTTCTGACATTACGCGGTGTGCCCGTGATCTATTCGGGTTCGGAACAGGGTTTTGTCTCTGATGCGAATGACCAACTCGCGCGGGAGAATATGTTTCCGTCAAAAGTTGCGGCCTATAATGACAATGACCTTATCGGCACGGATGCGACGACGGCAGAGTCAAATTTCGATATGGACCATCCGCTCTATCGGACGATCTCCGCACTCTCCGCCGTGCGACGTGAGCTACCTGCGCTCTCACGCGGTGAGACGGTAGTACGTTTGGCCGAGATTGATGGTGGGCTCTTCGCCTTTTCCCGCTTTGATCCCGACACAAACCGCGAAGTTCTAATCGTTGCGAACATGGACAGTGTCGCGCGCGACGCGAATATCCGGATTGATGCGGCGACCACGGTATTGAACCTCGCCTATGGTCCCGATGTCGGCGCAAAAGTGCCGGCTGTGGCCACGGCCTCCGTTTCTATGCCGGCTCTGTCCCTTGTTGTGCTAACGGGTGACAAACCCGCCCTGCGCCCTGCCGGAGAATAGCGTTTCGATGACTGATACAGGGATGACATCAACCGTCGTTGAAGCAGAAACTGTCTCGCAGGACAGTCCTGAAACGGTGTGGTGGAAGGGCGCGGTTATCTATCAAATTTACCCGCGCAGTTTTCAGGACAGCAATGGAGACGGTGTCGGCGATTTGGCGGGCATTATTGACCGCCTGGACCATGTAGCCTCCCTCGGCGTGGACGGTGTCTGGCTCTCGCCCTTCTTCACCTCACCCATGGCGGATTTCGGCTATGACATTGCGGATTTCACGGATGTGGATCCAATCTTTGGCACGCTCGCTGATTTTGACAGGCTGATCGCGAAAGCCCATGGACTGGGTCTGAAAGTCATCATTGATCAGATTTATTCTCACAGCTCGGACCAACATAAATGGTTCGAAGAATCACGTCAGTCCCGCGACAATCCCAAAGCGGATTGGTACGTCTGGGCAGATGCGAACCCTGACGGCACGCCGCCCAATAATTGGCAATCCGTTTTCGGCATGGGCGCGTGGCAATGGGATGCGCGGCGCGCACAATATTATCTCCATAACTTCCTCGTTGAACAGCCGGATCTGAATCTACATCATCCGGACGTTCAAAATGCGATATTGGATGTCACGCGGTTTTGGTTGGATCGGGGCGTTGACGGGTTCCGATTAGACGCCCTGAACTTTGGTATGCACGACACCGAATTGCGCGATAATCCGGTCGAGACGGTCTTTAAACGTCCCCCGACCCGTCCCTTTGATTTCCAACGTCATACCCGGTCTATGAGCCATCCTGACATTGTCGGCTTTATCGAACGCGTTGCCGCCGTCATCAATGAACGGGACGGATGTTTCACCGTCGCGGAAGTGGGCGGACCGTTCCCGTTGGAGGAGATGAAAGCCTTCACCCAAGGCGATGAGCGGTTGAACTCCGCCTATAATTTCGATTTCCTCTATCTCGAAAATCTCACGGCCGAGAATATCCGGTCCACACAGGCCGACTGGCCGAATGAAACGGCGGGCGAAGGCTGGCCGAGCTGGGCCTTTTCCAATCATGATGCGCCGCGCGCGATTTCGCGCTGGGCGGGGGATTGCGATCTCGACCATTATGCGAAACTCATTGCGCTCTTGCTGATGTCCTTGCGCGGAAATGTTTTTGTCTATCAGGGTGAAGAGCTGGGCCTGCCACAAGCCGATGTCCCCTATGACCGTCTCGTTGATCCGGAAGCGATTGTGAACTGGCCGGAAACGCTGGGCCGTGACGGCGCACGCACACCGATGCCGTGGCGCAATGACGGGAATGATCTGGCAGGCTTCTCCACAGTCGAGCCGTGGTTGCCGATGACGGAACCCCATGTCGATCTGGCCGTGAGTGCGCAGGAAGAGAACCCGAATTCGGTGCTGAATTTCTACCGCGAGGCGATTGCTCTGCGTCGTCAATGCCGCGCCCTTCGCGAAGGCCGCATTGATATATTGAAGACGTCAAAGGACCTATTGGCATTTACCCGCCGCGAGGGCGCGGAAGCCAAAATATGTATCTTCAATCTGACGGATAAGTCCTTGGAATTAAATATTCCATTTGGCGAGATTTTCATTCAAGTCGGAGAACACTCCAAAGACGGACAATTACCGGCCTATAGCGGTTTCATCGCCGCGCTCTAAGCACCGCAGCTTTCTCGCACAATGACATCGGTCGGTAATCGTTCAGATGTCATCTCGCCGCCGCCCGCGGAATTAATTAGCTTGCTGACCATTAACCGTCCGGCACGACTCAAATCCTGACGAATAGTCGTCAGGCCCGGACGGGAATAGCGCGCGAGCTGGATATCATCATAACCAATGACCGCCACGTCATCAGGTACGCTCATCCCGCGATTCATCAGCCCGCGTATCGCGCCCAGCGCAATCGTATCGGAACTACCAAAGATCGCGTCGAATTTCACGCCTTGGGACAGCAACGCGTCGACAGCCGTTTCCGCGCTCTCAATTTCAAAATGCGCGGCGGAGACGAGGTCAGGGTCAAATTCCAAACCCGCTTGCTCCAAGGCCTGTTTATAGCCGTCAAACCGTTGCCCGATTTCCGGTGCGTCCGTGTCGCCGAAAAACGCAATCCGTTTGCGCCCCAATCGCGCGAGATGGGCCGTCGCCCGCCGACCGCCACGAATATTGTCCGTGCCCACAGACGGGTATCTCTGCCCCGGCAATTGTCCGCCCCAGACGATGAAACGGTTTTCGTGCTCGGCCAGTCTGTTCAGACGATCATGGAGGAAACTCTGGCCCAGAAAAATGACGCCATCACTTCGGTTCGTTGCAATTAATTTTGAGAGGTCATCATAGCTCTGCGGTATGGCGTGACTGACGAGGAAGTCACATTTAATCTCCCGCGCGGCTTCGCCAATCCCGCCAAGAAGCTCAAGAAAAAACGGGTCCTGCAACCATCCCTCCCGCCCCTGTGGTCGTGGTATGACGATAGAAATCGTCGCCACCGCGCGGTCCAGCGCGGAGGGCATGTTTGGGCGAAAGCCGTACCCCTGCTCCCGCGCGAGTTTCCAGATGCGCCGCTTGGTCTGTTCATTGACGGCGGGGCTGTCATTTAAAGCCCGCGAGACGGTCGCGATGGACACGCCCGCACTCGTCGCAAGATCTTCAAGGCGGACGGATTTAACCATTAGGCTTTGATATCCTTATAAGGCACAAACATGAGCAGGATCGCTCCCAGTGCCATGACGACACCGCCGAGGATGAGCGCGTTTGCAACCTCTCCTCCCAGTAACGCTTTGACCACAAGCGCCATGACCGTGGCAACAATGATTTGCGGCAGGACGATAAAGAAGTTGAATATGCCCATATAAATGCCCATTTTTTCAGCAGGCAGCGCTTCGGCGAGAATGGAATAGGGGAGGACGAGAACCGAGGTCCAGGCAATGCCGATCAGGATAGCACTGATCGTGAATTTCGTCCCAAATATAGCGAATGGCGCGAAACCAATTTCACCGAAACTGATCTCAGCCAATCCATCGCCCATAAATTGCCCAATCGGCAGGAGCGCCATGAGCGCTAGTCCCAAGCCACCACATAATAGGCCGAATCCATATGTCGGCTTTAATCCAAATATACGCCCCATCAATGGAAGCATTACAGCATATCCAATCGGGATGAGGTTATAGACCCCGAACATGCCGTAAACGGAATTTGCGGCGGCGTCATAGGCGGCAGAGCCCGCATCTTCCGTCCCGAATTTCGACGCGGCAATGGCGGGCACAGTGTATATCCACATGATGAAAAAGGCGAACCACGACGTGAATTGGACCGCCGCCAAGCGCTTCATGACGGTCGGCATGGCGACAAGATCGGCCAAGACATCGCCAATCATATGTCCGCGTCTCGCGCCCATCAGGGCATTGAGGCCGAAGAGGACCGTTGCGACGGCCATCAAGCCGATGAAAATCGAAAAGGACCGTTTGGC
Source organism: Litorimonas sp. WD9-15 (assembly GCF_050271975.1). NCBI lineage: Bacteria > Pseudomonadati > Pseudomonadota > Alphaproteobacteria > Maricaulales > Robiginitomaculaceae > Litorimonas > Litorimonas sp. WD9-15. The sequence continues at coordinate 232,411 of NZ_CP189850.1, read as the reverse complement.
ATTTAAATAGTCGGCTTCCGCCAAAGTGCTGGATGTCACCATGAAGATCAGAGAGCCGAGCGTCGCAAGGCCAAAAACAATCGCCAGTTTCCAGAAGGTGGACGGCGCAGCATCCGGCTTTTCCAATTCTGCGCGACGGGCTGCTGCGAGGTTCGTGTCCTCATTCTCCTCAAAAGAAGCTAATTCTTCCGAACTATATTCTTTCGAGAAAAACACTGTGATGAGAACCGAGAGCAGCAAGAGGCCCGCCCCAATAAAAAAGGCGAGTTTCACATGTTCCGGAATGCCTTCGCTCGTCGCAACGGCTTCGCCGGGGGAGAGCCAGGCGGGCAGGTTTGAGCCAACAAATCCACCAATGCCGATCATCACACCTTGCGCGGCGTAACCCACAGTCTTTTGTTCGGAATTGAGGTTGTCGCCGACAAAGGCCCGAAACGGCTCCATCGAAATATTGAGCGCCGCATCCAATATCCACAGCGATCCTACCGCCAGCCAGAGGACGGGAGAGGTCGGCATGAAAATGAGCGCTAGCGTCGCAAGAACTGCACCCGCCAGAAAGTAAGGTCTACGCCGGCCGAAACGCCCCCATGTCCGGTCCGAAAAATACCCGACAATCGGTTGAATGACGAGGCCCGTCAGAGGAGCCGCCAGCCACAGTACGGGAAGATTATCGACATCAGCACCAAGCGATTGAAAAATTCGCGACGCATTCCCGTTCTGCAACGCAAATCCGATCTGTAATCCAAAAAACCCAACCGCCATAGTGATGATGGACAACAGGCTCATCATCGGCTTTTGTAATTTTTCGCGCGCGCCTATTGCGCCTGTCTGTGCCGTCACGTCCATGATAATCCCCTTTTGCAAATTTCTGCAATTTTTTCATTTTATTACATGGGGGGTGTGCGATTGTCGAGGGAAACTATCCCCAATGTGTTTCGCGGTAATTCATCAAATCGGGGCCTTGCAACTCACGGGTTTGGTTGCCCATGCGAACATAAAAACAGGTTGGATTTCCACCCGATTTAGGCTTGCAGAAAATGGGTGCAGGTGAAGGTCTGACTGTAATGCGGCAGAGGTCTTTCCCTTCTATTTTTTCATAGTTGATGTGTATAAATCCAGCGGAGGTCTGCGAGAGGTGATTTTCAAATAATTGTCGCAGAAATAATTCATGCCCGTCCTGGTCTTGTTTTTTCGAGAGCGTTGCATAGTCATTTTCAAGGCCTAAAACCTCACCATCGTCATCAACACCTATGACGAGAATGCCACCCTCAGCATTTGCAAATCCTGTAACCGTCTTAATAATGGCGTATTCAATATAGGCCTCTTGTTTTTTGGAACGATAACAAAATCTGGCACTGGATTTAAACTCTATACGGTTATTCTCACCGCGCTTGATGTAATCGCGTAAGGACAAGGTCTCGTTTTTCTGAGTTTCATCAATGGCGATTTTATCAAACGCAATTTGAACAACCGAGGCGATGAGCTTTCGTCGTTTGGATTTGAACAATCCGTAATCCATAGTCTCCCAACCGAGGGGCAGGGCATGATATCCCATATGGCGGGTCAGTTCGGCTTCGGAAAACCCATCCAGCATTTTGGGCCAATAGTCTTCCGGGGCATGCGCGCCGGCCTTCATGTTTTCTGGCCAATCGACATAGGCCATATTGGCAATCGCATTCCGTTCTGATCTATCGCTGACGCCCTGTGACTTTAGAAAAGCGACTGGGAAAAGGTGATGACGCTCGACAGATCGCACCGTCTGCGTACCGGGGTCTAGTAAGTCCCGCATCCGAATATTTGAGAGCAGGGCTGGCGCGTCTTCCACAACTAGTGCGGCGGCATAGGCCGACATGGCCGGAGATTTGCCGGACGAGGAATCGAGGAGGTTGGGAAATGAAATGGACCAGAAATCCTGTGTGAAACTATCTTCTATGATAGACTCCAAGAGCTTTTCAAACGCTTCAGCCGATGTCCCCTCACTGGCAAATGCCCGCAGGTCAGCATCTAATGTGGACTCTGTGCTGGATGTATAGCGACTCGTTGTGCTGACCATGAAAAACCAGCGCGCAATTATTTTTCGAAGTTTGGAATAATCCAAGCCATGTTTAAGCTTTCCAATGAGCCAAGCGACATAGGTCAACATCACGGTGTTCCCGGATGAGATCATGGACGCATTTCGAAAACCTGCGAGGTTTAGGCATTTTAAAAATTCATGCCAATGGGTTAGATTCAAGACATGATCTAAAGTTGTTTCCAATTTTTCAAACTGTACTTGCCTGTCATGACTATCTGTTTCCAGATCTCCAACTGTTTTACCCAGTAAAAGACGATAGACGGCGGACATTCGTCCCAGATTAAATGCCAGCGCGACCGCCACTCGAAGTAACTGTTCAGGTTTGGGATCTATGAGTGCATTTGCCGGGCTGGGTTTTCCGGAAGTCGGCTTGACAGCCGACTTGCAAAAAGCCTCAAGTTTTACACGCGACTCTTCCGCATTGACAGACATGAGTGTCATAACAAAGTCAGATTGCTTAAGCGGCGTTCCTTTTGAATTGATACGGACAAAAATATTCGCAACTTCTTCGTCTTTCGCATGCGACATGAGTTCTACGACTTGGAACTCGAAATTTCTTAAATTGCGCACGCGTTCTATCGCACGTTCAATATTCCCGCGTGCATTGCCGAGATCTCCGCCTCTAGCTATTTTTAGTCTTTTAAAGAACGAGTCGCGATATTCATAATATTCTTCTGTCCAGAGTTCCGTGACATTTGGTATCCATTCCGCGCTACGCTGATTGGCGGCGTTAGAGACTTCAAATTCTTCACGGGCGGGATTGAACGCAATTTTAATGGGCCGCGATTTAAACTGCTTATCTAAAACGTTCTCCCCTGTCAGGATTGCATAGAGTGAGGTAAGACGCTGTTGTCCATCTACAATCAAATATTTTGTTGTGCGTTTACCTGTTCCGTCCCCGATTTTTTTGGCGCGTTCCGTTTGATCTGTTTCCCAGAACATCAGCGTGCCAATCGGATATCCGCGATACATTGAGTCCAGCAGGTCGCGTGATTTATATCCCGGCCAAACAAAAGGCCGTTGAATTTCCGGCAGGGCAATCACACCGCTTTTAATATCTGACACGATATTAGATAATTCGATGCGGACATCTTTATAGAGTGAAGCCATATATATTTTCCCCAAATTTAGTGGATGACCTCTGGTCGCATATTTGTTTAAAGCAATTTTCTATTGCGTAAATAAGAACCTCTAGATTTAAGCGCCTTGGCTCAACCGCATATTCACAACATCGAGAACTTCCAGAACAGCTTCGGGAATATTTGTCCCTGGCGGGAAGACGGCTTTTGCACCCATCTCTTTTAAGGTCTCGACATCTTCGGGCGGGATGACGCCGCCGACGATGATCAGGATGTCTTCGCGACCGCTGGCTTTTAGAGCATCCCGCAAGGACGGGACGAGGGAGAGGTGGCCCGCAGCCAGGGAGCTGGCCGCGATGACATCGACATCGGACGTGATGCCCAGTTCTGCTGCTTCTTCCGGTGTCTGGAACAGAGGCCCGATCACGACGTCAAACCCGATATCGGAAAAGGCCGTCGCAACGACTTTCTGGCCGCGATCATGGCCGTCCTGTCCCATTTTCGCGATCAGGATTTTGGGCTTGCGGCCTTCCAGTTCCGTGAAGGCGTCGATGCGGGATTTGGCGGTTTTAAAGGCCGGATTATTTTCATCAAAGGCACCGGAATAGACGCCGCGCACGCCGGCGGGTTTGGCCGTGAAACGGCCATAGACTTTCTCCAGCGCATCTGAAATCTCGCCAACCGTCGCTTTTTTCCGCGCCGCATCCACCGCGAGTTCGAGGAGGTTGCCTTGGCCTGTATCCGCGGATTTCGTGAGCGCGTCCAGCGCCTCCATCGTCGCCTGCGTATCGCGGTCAGCGCGGAGTTGGTTGAGCCGCGCGATCTGTCCCTGCCGCACTGTGTCATTATCGACCTTCAGGATTGGAATGTCGTCAGTCTCGTCTGAGAGATATTTGTTCACGCCTACCACCGTCTGCGCGCCGCTATCGATCCGGGCCTGAATCCGGGCGGCGGATTCTTCAATGCGAAGTTTCGGAATACCCGCTTCAATCGCGGCGGCCATCCCGCCCAGCGCTTCGACTTCGCGAATATGGCCAAGCGCTTTCGCGGCAAGATCATGGGTCAATTTTTCGACGTAATAGCTGCCTGCCCAGGGGTCGATCTGCTTCGTGTGACCGCCTTCTGTTTGTAGGAAAATTTGCGTGTTCCGCGCAATCCGCGCCGAGAAATCCGTGGGCAGGGCAAGGGCTTCGTCGAGCGAATTTGTGTGCAGCGACTGCGTCCCACCATCCACGGCGGCCATGGCCTCAATGTGGGTGCGGCCCACATTGTTGAAAACATCCTGCGCGGTCAGAGACCAGCCGGAAGTCTGGCAATGGGTGCGCAACATATTGGATTTCGGGTTCTGCGGATCAAACGCGCCGATCAGTTGCGCCCAAAGAAGTCGTGCCGCGCGGAGCTTCGCCACTTCCATAAAATAATTCATCCCGACCGCCCAGAAAAAGCTGAGCCTCGGCGCGAAACGGTCAATATTCATCCCCGCCGCGAGACCCGTGCGGACATATTCCAACCCGTCGGCCAGTGTGTAGCCCAGCTCAATATCCGCCGACGCCCCCGCTTCCTGCATGTGATAGCCGGAGATCGAAATGGAATTGAATTTCGGCATATGGGTGGAGGTATGTTTGAAAATATCCTCGATAATGCGCAGGCTCGGTTTCGGCGGATAGATGTAGGTATTGCGCACCATGAATTCTTTCAGGATGTCATTCTGAATAGTCCCGGCTAGCTGTTCCTGTTTCACGCCCTGTTCCTCTGCGGCGGCTATATAGAGTGCGAGGACGGGCAGGACTGCGCCGTTCATCGTCATGGACACAGACATTTTATCCAGCGGGATCTGATCGAACAGGACCCGCATATCGTAAATAGAATCAATCGCGACACCCGCCATCCCGACATCGCCAGGGACACGCGGATGGTCTGAGTCATAACCGCGATGGGTTGCGAGATCGAAAGCGACGGAAAGACCTTTCTGACCCGCCGCGAGATTGCGGCGGTAGAAAGCGTTGGAGTCTTCCGCCGTCGAGAACCCCGCATATTGGCGGACGGTCCAAGGGCGCTGCACATACATGGTGGGATAGGGACCACGGAGGTAGGGCGCGAAACCGGGATGGGTGTCTGTAAAAGGCAGGGTGGAGGTGTCCGCCGCGGTGTAATTTGCGGCGATGTCGATGCCTTCAGGAGAAGTCCAAGCGGCGCCAGAGCGTGGAGCGGTTGTTGCCGAGCCGAGGTCGAGTTTAGTGAAATCGGGATAGGTCATGCCCGTACCTCCGGTACTTTCACACCCTCTGCAGAGTGCAGCGTGACGCCGAGAATGGGTTCGGCCCGCGCGTCCCGATCCCCCTGCGCTGTCGCAAGATCGGAACTATATGTGTCGCTATTGAGATAGGTTTCCACACCGCCAATGCGTTCAATATCTTGGAATTTCGCCCACGCGGCCTGCGCCAGCGCGTCCGTCATATGCTCATGCCAATAACTGCCATAGGCAGCATCAGTGACCTGTCCAAGATGGCTTTCCTCCATCATCAGCAATTGCATATTGCGGGCGATGCGATGTGCAAACGGCGTCGCCTTGCCGAGACCGTCCGTGAAGGGGCGGATCGTGATGACATCCGCACCGCCAATGACTGCGCCAAATCCTGCGCTCATAATCCGGAGGAGATTGGTCCACGCATCTGTCCTCTGCATCATCCGCCCCGAGGTCACCGCGTGTAGGGGAATGTTCGATCCATCGCCGCCAAAAGCTTCCGCAATGCGCAAGATCAAACGCCGCGCCGCGCGGAATTTTGTGATTGTGAGATGTGCGTCGCGGTCTGTAGAGAGGTCGATGGAAAGATGCCGACACATGGCGTCCACACCGTGGCGACGCATGGATTCCGCAAGAGAGGCTGCCATGACGGAGAGTGCCTGAACCTCCGTTCCGCCGGCCTCATGCACGTCGGACGGCGCGAGGCTCATCAATCGCCAGTTTTCGGGACAATCCGAAAGCACCGCCTGAACTGTGTTCGCATCCTCGAGCGGGCCGAGGCCGATTTGCAGATGCGCCGTTTGCAAATCCTTGATAGAGAGGGCCATGGCGAACCGCGCTGCATTTTCCGAATTCGGGGCAAATTGGAGGGGTACGAGGTCCGTATAAACGCCTTCCAGCAGACGTTTCAGGTCATTGCGATCTTTGAGTGTCGCGCCAGCTTCTATCCGAACCGCACTCGCGCCGCCTTTGAGATCTTCGAGCAATTGCCGGTTGGCACGGGCGAGATCGGGATCGCGGACCGGCGCTGCGATATGCCAGGCCCGACCTTCTAGCAGCGGCATATCCGTGCGTCCGAGAGCCGCCAAACCCTCCGGCAGATCGTCCGCCGTCATGAGGGGGCCGCGCGGCAGTCCGTCTTCCGTGGATTTGATCAACGTCGCGAAATCGGAGCCGCGCAAACCCTTTTCGACGAGGGCTTGCCAGGCTTCATCCGTGGAAGGCGGGAAATCATTGGCGAGGTTCAGGTCTGACATGGTGTGTGTTTACCGTGATGGGGCGGGGGTTCAACTTGTAACACTGCAAAGCTGTTGACGCGATTGTGAAAATTTCAGCGAAAATATTCGCGTGCCGTTCTTTATAAAGAACGATAAGTTTCCTATATAGAATATTGTAAAACGGCGTGCCTGCGTTTATGGGGCGCGCGACTTCTATAATTGCAGACGGAATTCCCACACCATGTCCAACGCCCCTACCGAGGAAAAAGTCCTGAGCGTCGAGCATTTCACCGACCGCCTTTTCTCCTTCTCCATTACGCGTCCGCCCAGTTTCCGTTTCCGCACAGGTGAGTTCATCATGATTGGACTGCCGAAAACGGAAGAGCAGAAACGCCCCATCATGCGCGCCTATTCCATCGCGTCTCCAGCTTGGGATGACAAATTGGAGTTCTACTCGATCAAAGTTGAAGACGGCCCGCTGACATCGCGTCTGCAAGCGATCAAAGATGGCGACACTGTTTTGCTGGGCAAGAAACCCGTTGGCACACTCGTCTTGGACGCGCTCCTGCCCGGGAAACGCCTTTGGATGTTCTCCACCGGTACGGGCTTTGCGCCCTTCGCCTCACTTGTCCGCGATCCGGAAACCTATGAGCGTTATGATGAAGTCATCGTGACACATACGTGTCGTGAAGCCGGAGAGCTTGAATACTCGCAACGCCTTGTCGATGATCTCATCAACGACCCGCTCGTGGGCGAGATGGTCGTTAATGAGGATGGCAGCCCGAAATTGAAATTAATCACGTCCCTCACGCGCGAAGATCATCCCCTGAAAGGTCGTATCACGACATTACTTGAAACCGGAAAATTGTTTGAGGTTGCGGGAACCGAGCCGCTGAATAAAGACACAGACCGCGTGATGATTTGTGGGTCAAAAGATATGATCGACGATACGGCGAAGCTCGTCGAGGGCTTCGGCCTCACCGAAGGCTCGAACAGTCAGCCCGCAGAATTCGTTGTCGAGAAAAGCTTCGTCGGCTAACCGCCAAACCCGCCCAGTGTGAGGAGCGAAACTCTGACGCCGATATTGGCATTATTTTGCAGGGCATCATTATTGAAGTTCTGATCAGTATATAGAACTTCCAGTAAGAGACAGTCATCACGATAGCCAAGGCCGAAGCTTTGGCGACGTGTGATATCTTCATCCAAATCGCGTGTGATGCGGTAACTCGCGCTGATTCTATCGGTAAGTCTGAATTGTAGGCGACCTGTTAATTCCTCTGGCGGCGCGTTGGGATTATCTAAAAATTGACGGCTGGCGCTGTTTAATCTGAAATAGCGTGCACCACCGCTGATCCATTTTGTTCTAAAGCCTAAGGATGAGTCGATCCGTGTGAGCTCCTTCGTGTCCTCATTATATCTTGCGCGGGTCCGCGAGCTGATGAGATCGCCCAGCCCGAATTGGAGTTCTCCGACAATATCAGATTGATCTCCCTCCAGACCAGATCCAATCAAATATCCACCATCCTCACCGGCAATGCCCTCAACGGCGAGACCGTCTGATTCGAGTGAAAAGGATTGTCCCACAAAGATGCTGGCATAGCTTTTTCGCCCCCAATCGGCGGTCACACTGCCGCCAATATCGGCGCGAAGACCTTTTTGCCAGAAATCAAATCCTGATGCTTTATTGGACTGCCAGAGCAGGGTCTGGTCCAAATCTACATTTCCTGCATCCTCTGTGAAATCAAATATGGCTGTCCCGTCTTCGCGTCTAAAACGGTCCAGCTTGGCATCGCCAAAACTTTGCGTCACTTGTATACGGGGTTCAAGAGTCCAATCAATTGGACCTGAGCTATTGATGAAAGGATAGCGTATGTCGACGCCGACTTGCCCGAGTGCGCGGTCTAATGTCTCAGATTCACCTTCCTCAGGTTCCAGGTCAAATGTGTCGATGCGCGCATTGGCGAAGGGTTTAACCTCAATACCGCCCGGGGCAATGAATGTCTTTAAATAGTCGAGACCAAATGTGCCCCGCGTATAATTTGAGCCTTCATTCCGCGTCAAAACGGTCAGGTTTCCATCGGCTTTCAACCGCCCGCCAATAACTGGATCAGTCATATAATGCTGTAGCTCGATGCGCGGGGCGAGGATGGGAAGCGTTCGGTCATTGATACGCGCAACTGTGAACGTGCCGTCTCCATCGTCAAGAATACGATCCCTCAAACCCTGAAACCCAACTGTTGAGACTGTCAGGCGGGTCGAGTCATTTTGACCGATCAAGAAAGCCTGAGTCGTATTTCGCTGTGACTCGCCTTCATAGAGTCCTTGCGTTTGACGTTGTGCGGATAATCCGTAACGGCGTAAATAATTGTCGTCTGTCGTCAATTGGACACCAAATCCATAAGTCCAGAAATCAGTTGGCGCAAAAAGCCCTTTTGCAAAAATGTGACTGCGCAATCGTTTGCCGACGGGGGCTCTGTCTGGATTTCTGAAAAGGTTCGGATCCTCAAAGGCATTTCCGTTTCTGTCGAAAATACTGCCATAGGTGAAACTGCCGTCAATCTCCACACGGCCCGAGTTAAACTGGCGGGCAAATTGATATTCCAGCAATGGATTGACCTTGCTGTAAATGCGCGGCGTGATCGTGGCCTCGGTATAATCATCAATCGCCCAATAATAGGGTGTTTGTGTGTTAAACCCCCTGGATTGAGAGTAGCCAGCAAAGGGCATGAGCAGGCCACTGGCCCGTTCCGCACTGGGGTCGGGGTGAGCCAGGTAAGGCGTGTAGAAAACGGGGATGCCGAACATCTCAATCGTAGCGTCCCGATATTGCACACTTCTTGAATTTTTATCCTGCGTGACCTGTCTGGCTTTGATCCGCCAAGACGGTTTTGGGTTTTCCTCACAGACTTCGCAAGCTGTGTAATAGGCGTTATAGAGCTCGACCTCGCCGTTCGCACCGCGGGCAACAAATCTTGCGGCTGTGACGCCGCCATCGGGCAGGCGCGCGACGAAATCAGTGGCGGTTCCGGTTTCCAGCTCATTGGAGATTTCGAGTTTATCCGCATATTGTGAACTGCCGTCAGATTGGATGAGAACGACATTGCCGGAGGCTATTATTTGACCGGTCTCAAGATTATAGACGACGCGATCCGCGCGTAGGGTTCGGTCCTGATATCGGCCTTCGACTTCGCCTGAGGCGGTTAAAATTCCCGTTGCCTCGTCATTGTCGAGCGTATCCGCTTCCAGATAGATGATATCGGGGTCCCGGAAGGGGCTATCCGCCGCGAGTTTTAGGTCGCTATCTGACTGCGTTAATTGGCCGATTTGTGCCTGGGCAGGTGTGGCCACCAGAACAGAACTGCCCAGAAATGTGGCCAAACATAATAATGTTCCAGTTCTTTTGGCCAAGTCTGAGATCCTCAATCGATTATACGCTGACCCACATCTTTCAGAGTCGATCCGTCAACGCCTTAGCGAAGCGATAAGCAGGGGTCTATGAAATTTGCCCTGATTTTAGGGTGTGGAGCGATTAAATATCGGCCATTTGCGCTTAATTCTTGAAACAGATGTGAACAATAACAGCTTCTGTTCCGTTTGGCCCTTAATCTGCATTTAGGACTCACAGTTGTAATGTTTCGCAGTCTATAGGATGAAATCTACCAAGACTGCCGTTGGGGACGGCGCGATACATACTGTGTTTCGCGCGAAAGAACGATAAAAGTGGGATCATGGCCAAGAAAAAAGAGACATTACCCGATGCGGATAGAACGGGCTTGCGTTCACCTGTCGGTGAGGCCCTGAATTCCGCGCGGGATGCCTTTACGGGTGTTTTGTTATTCTCGATTTTTGTCAACCTTCTGATGCTGACCGGGCCGATCTACATGTTGCAGGTCTATGACCGGGTTTTGCAATCCAACTCTATTCCAACATTGGTCGCGATCTCGGTGATTATGATCGTTCTCTATATTTTCATGGGCATATTCGATTTCCTCCGCTCGCGCGTGCTTGTGCGGGTGTCTCAAAAATTTGAAAACCTGATGACGGACCGTACATTTGCAGCGTGGCTGCGGGGCTCTGCCAAGGGCGGGAAGTCGGCACAATCCATGCCGCTCAATGATGTGTCCACGATGAAGCAATTTCTATCCGGCAACGGCCCGGCGACCTTTATGGATATTCCGTGGGCCCCGCTCTTCATCATCGTGATTTTTATGCTCCATTGGACGTTGGGTGTTTTGGCGGTTGTCGGCTCCGTGATTATGTTCACAGCCGCGCTGATCAATAATCGCCGGATGCGCAAACCGCTCGTTGAGAGCCTGAAAATGCGTCGCGTGGAACAGGCTTTCGCGATACAGGCGCAGCGCAATGCCGAAACCCTTGAAGCCATGGGCATGACGCCAAATATCCATCGCCGCTGGAAAGAATATAATGCGCAGGGCGGACAGGACGGACGCGATGCCTCTGACCGTCAGGGCGGTGCGACGGCCTTTACGAAATCCTTCCGCATGTTCCTGCAATCCGCCATGTTGGGTGCAGGTGGGGCGCTGGCTGTGAAAGGCATTATCACGCCCGGTGCGATGATTGCGGGCTCCATCATTCTGGGCCGCGCCCTCGCGCCTATTCAGCAAATCATTGGACAATGGCGCAGCTTTGGATCCGCACGCGACGCCTATACGCGCCTCAACGAATTTTATCTCGAAAACCCGGAATTCCAAGAGCCCACACAATTGCCCGCACCGGAAGGTGTTCTGACGATTGAGGGCGTGACAGCTGCCCCTCCCGGCGGGACAAAAGCCATTCTTGCAGGGCTGAATTTTGCGGTGAAGCCCGGCCAGGGCCTCGGCATTATCGGGCCGTCTGCGTCCGGTAAGTCGACATTGGCGAAACTCATGACGGGGATTTGGCGGCCACAGCGTGGGTCCATTCGTCTCGACGGCGCGACATTTGATCAGTGGGACCGAGAGACCATCGGAAAATATATCGGCTATCTGCCGCAAGCGGTCGACCTTTTCGACGGAACGATTGCTGAAAACATTGCGCGTTTCGATCCGCAAGCCTCTGATGAGGCCGTGGTGGAAGCCGCGAAATGGGCGGGCGTGCATGATCTCATCCTGCGTCTGGATGACGGCTATGATACCCGCGTTGGCCTGGGCGCGACGGTCCTGTCGGGTGGGCAGATGCAGCGCATTGCTCTGGCACGGGCGCTCTATGGCGATCCCGTTCTCATCGTCATGGATGAACCCAATGCCAATCTGGATGCTGAAGGGGACGCTGCTCTCACACGCGCGATTTCAATTGCGCGGAAGCGGTTGAAGACCGTCATCGTGATGGCGCATCGCCCGTCCGCCATTGCGGCGGTCGATCTGATCTTGTCGCTAAAAGACGGACAGCAGGAAGCGTTTGGTCCTAAGGATGAGGTGTTGAAAGCCCTGCGTGAGAAGCGGGCGCAGGAACGCGGCGAAGCGACTCCTACAGCTACGCCCACATCTGCAGAAAACTCTACGCCCCCAAAAGCACCGCCAAACACGCCAACCAAAAAAGGGCCGGGTCGCCCGCCTTTGGGTGTCGCGGCGGGCGGGCCCCGCGGCTTTATGCTGACCAATAATCCAACGCCGAAAAAGCCGAGTTCAAAAAAGACATCGTCTAAGACGAAATCCGATATCGGGGATGCTGCAGAATGAATATGATCCCCACAAATATGGCCCCTGAATCTGAGACTGAAAAAGATCCTTATCGCTCCTATCTCCTCTGGGGATTTGGCACGATTGCCGCACTGCTCATCGGCGTATTCGGGTGGTCCTTAATTGCCAAAATCAACGGCGCTGTCCTCGCAACGGGTATTGTCGAAGTGCAGGGCAAGCCCAAAACGATACAACATCTGGACGGCGGTATTGTCGGCGAGATTTTCGTTGAAAACGGGCAAACTGTCCAAGCGGGCGATGTGCTCGTCCGGCTCGATCCAACTATGCTCGACGTTAATCGCGAGATCGCCGATGTGCAGTTGAACGAAACACTGGCCCGCGTGACACGATTGCAAACGGAACGCGATGACCTGCCGACGATTACTTGGCCCGTGCAATTGCTTGAGGCCCAAGACCAACCCCGTGTGGGTCGTGCGATGAAAGGGCAAGAACGTCTGTTTGAGGCCCGTCGCGCCGCTGCGTTAGGGCAAGCGACTCAATTGCGTCAGCGGATTGCTCAATCTGAGGATCAAATCATCGGCTTGGAAAGTCTAACGCGGTCCAAGGAAAACCAGGCGATAAAAATTCGCGAAGAACTCGTCGCGAAACGCGAAATCATGGAAAAGGGATTTCTCGGAAAGCCCGCCGTGCTGGTATTGGAGCGTGAGGAATTTCGCCTTGAGGGTGACATTCAAAGCCATCAGGCCGAAATCAGCCGCCTGAAAAACTCGATTATGGAAACGCGCGAGCAAATCCGTCAACTCAAGCGGGACCGCCAATCAGAAATCCTGACCGAATTGCGGGATGCCGAACTGGAAGCCTCAGGCTACCGCGAACAACTCATTGCCGCGTCGGCACAATCGGACCGGATTGATATTACTTCTCCTGTGGCAGGTCGGGTTCACAATTTGGCCGTGACGACGGTTGGCGGTGTTGTCGCCCCCGGGCAGGAATTGATGCAGATTATTCCACTCGACGGAAAACTAATCGTCCTCGCCCAAGTCCTGCCGCAGGACATTGACCAGGTTTATGTGGGTCAGCCCACCCGCGTGCTTTTCTCGGCCTTCAACGCGCGCAAAACGCCGGAGCTTTATGGCACGGTCACGAAAGTCTCGCCGGACCGTCTGCTGGATCCCGCAACGGGATTTCCATTTTTCGAGGTAGAAGTGATTGTGCCCGAAGAGGAACTCGCGCGGCTCGATAGCAGTCTGACCCTCATACCCGGCATGCCGGCGGAGAGTTTTATGCAGACCGAGTCCCGCTCGGTTTTCGATTATCTGCTCAAACCCGCCACGGATGCGATGACGCGGGCCGGACGCGAGGAATAGGCGTTAGACTTTCCTAACGCCGCTTTTCCCGATGGCCCAGAAATAGATTGCGGCAATCACGGCGTTGCTGAGCGCGTTGACCCAAAACCCGTTGGCGATGCTGATGACACTGTCGATGACCAGCCAGATAATCATACCGGTGGTCACACTCCCCCAGAGCGCTTTGACAGATGCCGCATTCATGATCGCCGTATGTTTGGCCAGCGCGAGTAACGTAAGCCCCCAGCCTAAAGTGACCGCCCCCATCAAGCCGGTCGAGAACCGCAAATGGTCACCCCAAACCGCGTGACCTTCGCCCGGGTGGAAGACTTTATAAAGGAGATCGACAGGCGCAAGTGTGAGGGTAAATCCTGCTAAACAAAGTACGGCTCCGAATAGAATCACAACCCACGCGAAGAGTTTGAGCGGAAAAATATTGATCTCTGACATGTCGGTCTCCCTGATTTATCTTTAGCTTAGGTCTTCAAATTCATTGAAACAATGACCCCGCAGGTCATGCTCCCGCGTTTAAAATGGCTTTTGTGGACTCATCTGCGGGGAACATGAGTTCCACTTTCATATCCGCGAGGGCGATATCCTCGACGGAAGAGAAACTTGCGAGAACGGTAAAAAGCGAAAGGCGGAGGTCGCCCAGCTTGAAAATAACCGGCACCATAGCGGGTTGTACAGAAGGCGACTGAGCGACTGGACCGAGTTTTGCGCGGGCGGCGTCCAAAATGGCATCCCCGCCATATTTCGCGGATTCAGCCTGTAAGCGCGTCCGCATATGCGCTTGCACCTCTTCCAGATTTTCAATTGCTTGCGCGACGGGTCCGTCAGTCGAAATCGCGTCCAACATGGAGCTGCCGACACTCAAACTTAGAGCGCCGACCAAGTGATGCGCGCTCTTATTTAACTGCAAGAGTGTCCAATGACGGTCCAAAGCAAAAGCCGGAAACGGGTCATGATTGTCCAGCATGAGCGTGACGGCGTCCCGAATGACCGACAGATCTTCCGAGTCCCATTCCCGCTCAGAATAGGCGCTGGCAAACCCTGCGGCTGACAGCAATTCATTCCGATGCGAGCGCGGTATGTTTAGTGTATCGGACAGGCGGGCAATCATCTCACGGCTGGGCTTTGATTTGCCCGTTTCCAGACAGCAGAGATGCCGCGTCGAAATCTCCGCCTCCAAGGCCAGAGACATTTGGGAATGACGCCGCCGTGTGCGCCAGTCGCGAAGCAGTATACCGAAACTCATGGGGGTGGCCTATCAGAGACAGGTCACTCTGGCGATGACCTCTGAGGTCATAGAGCCGGATAACCCGTCCAGCGTTTCACCGTTTTCATGACGAGACTGGATTGGATGCGACTGACATGGGGCAGGGCGGCGATGGCGCGTTTGTAAATCCGCTCATAATCGCGCGTATCGGGCGCGGCGACCTTGATGAGATAATCCGCCTGTCCCGTCATGAGATGGCATTCAAGGACTTCAGGACGGGACATGGCCGCCTTCTCAAAGGCTGAGAGAATGGCTTCGCTTTGCCCTTCCAATGTGACCTCGACATAAAATGTCATCGCAAAGCCGAGTTTCTCTCCGTCCAGCCGCGCGGCATAACGTTCAATCAGACCCCGGTCTTCGAGGAGCCCGATGCGACGGTGGCACGCAGATGTGGAGAGCCCAACCTTCTCGCCGATCGTGGCGGAGGTCTGTCGGCAATTGGTTTGAAGTTCGTGAAGTATCTTTCGATCTATATCTGAAATAGTCATCATTTTTCCGAAATTTGCAGTCTGAGTTGAGAATATATCCTGAAAATTCTTTAAATACCAAGTCTGATACGGAATTCTCACCAATTCATTTCGTTTATTGAGCGTAAAAAATAACCGCTTTGGAGTGTCCCATGCGCATTGGTGTCCCAACAGAAATCAAATCCCAAGAATTCCGTGTCGGCCTGACGCCTGAATCCGTCGCCGAACTTGTCGCGGATGGGCAGGAGCTATGGGTGCAATCCGGCGCGGGGTTAGGGATCGGCTCAACGGACGAGGATTACAAAGACGCGGGTGCCGAAATTAAAGCGGACGCCGCGACGATTTTCGCAGGTTGCGATATGATTGTGAAGGTCAAAGAACCGCAAGCGGTTGAGCGGGCCATGCTCCGCCCCGGGCAAATTCTCTATACCTATCTTCATCTCGCACCCGACGTGCCGCAGACGGAAGACCTCATCAAAAGTGGCGCGGTTTGTATTGCTTATGAAACGGTGACGTCTCCAAAAGGCGGGCTTCCGCTCCTCAAGCCAATGAGCCAAGTCGCGGGCCGTCTCTCGATCCAAGCGGGCGCTGTTGCTTTGCAGAAAGAACATGGCGGACGCGGCGTCCTGCTCGGTGGTGTGCCGGGTGTGAATTCCGGCAAAGTCGTCGTGATTGGCGGCGGCGATGTCGGCTATAACGCCGCGCTTATGGCTGTCGGGATGCAGGCAGATGTCACGATTCTGGAACGCTCCAATGAGGTCATGGAGAAGCTCTCCTATGAATTCGGCGTGCGCGCCAATGTGGAACGGTCCACGCCTGCCGTTCTCGAAAAACTCTTGCGAGAAGCGGATCTCGTCATTGGCGCGGTCCTGATTCCCGGGGCGGCTGCGCCGAAAGTCGTCACGCGCGACATGCTGAAAATCATGAAAGAGGGCGCTGTCCTCGTCGATGTTGCGATTGATCAGGGCGGGTGCTTTGAGACGTCTAAAGCCACAACCCATGCCGACCCGACTTATATCGTGGACGGTATTGTGCATTATTGCGTGGCCAACATGCCGGGCGCCGTGGCGCGTACGTCGACCTATGCGCTGAACGCGGCAACGCTTCACCATGCGAAACGCATTGCGCGTGTGGGCTGGAAAGACGCCATGCGCGAGGACCCGCATTTGCTGAACGGGTTGAATGTTTGCGAAGGTAAATTGACTTATGCGGCCGTGGGCGAAGCGCAGGGTTTGGAGTGGGTTGAGGCGGCGAGCTGCATTTAATTAATATGTCACACCGTCGCGACCTGAAAGGTCGCCCGGTGCCCATGTCGTAGAATTTGCAACACGTCCCAGTTTATAGAGTTACGCGATCAACACGGCATGGGCACCGGGCGGCTTTGCTGCGTCGGTGTGACGGCTGATCAAATATCGAACCTATACGCAATCCAATGGTCATAGATCTCGCCCGGTCTTAACAGGCTCCGCTGATCCAGATTGATATCATTGGGCTGAAATTGCGGTTCCAAGGCCACGCCACTGCGTGGAACGGACAGGGCATCGCCAGTATAAACTTGCATATCCGGGAGGGAGGATGTGACTTTCAATTCGGTTGAATGACCCTTCAATCTTGCCTCTTTCACATCCTTAAAATTATCGTCCAGTCGGACATGCCCGAGGGGCAGGGCTTTGCGGAAATCGAAGCGCGTCTCTTTAACGGGGACGGTTTGTGCTGTTTCTAAGATACTGCGATTGTCTGCTGATACGCTCAAATCATGTCCATCAATCCGCCCCCTGCCGTTCAAATTCCAATAGGGATGCCACGTCAGATTGACGGGCGTTGGCGCATTGGTTTCCGCGCGCATTTCCAGCCTGAGAGTATCGTTGCGGAATGAGATCCGCAAAGTCACGGATAGATGGCCGGGAAATCCGCCTGTCCCCGCCTGAGCCGTATGCGAGAATATCAGGACGTCCTCCTCAATCCGCGCGTTCCAAATCTGCGTGTGAAAACCCGTGTCACCGCTATGAAGATTATTCTCGCCGTCATTTGTGGAAACTTCAACGTGTTGGCCGTCAATCTCAAAACTCGCGCCGACGATACGATTGGCATTCGGGCCTATGATGGCACCTCGATATCCAGCTCCGTCAAGATAGGCGTCCAGCGAGTCATGACCCAGCGTCACATTCCTCCCATCCGGCAGATAGAGTGCCTGTAGTGTCACGCCATAATCTAAGACAACCGCCCGAAAACCACTTTCGGATGTCAGCTGATAGGCTGTGACAACGCGCCCCTCCGGCAGCGTTCCAAATGTCCATGCAGAAATCATGGCCTTGCCATAGCTTGCGAAATTCTCTCCGCAAGCTATCAGTAGTAAAAAATTATTTTGCGGGAGAATCCAGATGAATGCCCAAACAGAGAATAAAGCCTCAGCCGCCATTAGCGGGATGAGCGGTTTCAACATTCCTGACCCGACTGAAATCGAACGGTTGGAAGGTAAAGTCTCAGAGACGGAATGGCGGATGCGGTGTGATCTTGCGGCGACCTACCGTCTCTGCGCGATGCATGGTTGGACCGATCTCGTTTTTACGCATATCTCCGCGCGTCTGCCGGATGAGGACGGGGAACACCGTTTCCTGATTAACCCTTATGGTGTCATGTTTGACGAAATGACGGCCTCAGCGCTGGTCAAAATCAATGGCGAGGGCAAGGTCTGCCAAGAGACGCCGTATTTTATCAATCCTGCGGGTTTCACGATTCACTCTGCCGTTCACAATGCCCGCGCCGATGCGGGTTGCGTTATTCACGTCCATACGCCCTACGGGATGGCGGTCAGTGCGCAGAAAAAGGGCCTGCGCCGTTACACGCAAATGTCCATGCAGGTTTATAACGACCTCGCCTATCATGATTATGAAGGCATCGCGCTGGAACTGGATGAGCGGGAGCGGATCGTCGAAAATCTTGGCGCGAAATCGCTCCTCATGCTGCGTAATCACGGAACGCTGACACTCGGGCCGACCTGCGGAACGGCCTTCCTGCGCATGTATTTCCTCGAGAATGCCTGCAAAGCGCAGATTTTTGCGCAGAGCGTCGGGCATGAAGACCTGCTCATCGAAGAGCCGCAGGAGATGGGCGACCGCGTCTATCAACAGGGCGCAGCCGCTTTTGTGCCGGGCATGGGCGATAATCTTGTCTGGCCGGGCCTGATGCGGAAATTGGCGCGGACCAATCCCGGACACAATCACTAATTTGCATTAAAAACGCGTCATGCTCTGCGCTGGCGCGGTTGACAGGTTTCGCCCTTGGCCTGAAAATGCCCGTGCTTATACATCCGTTACGTTAGATTCTTTTAAGCTCTCTTCTGTAAGCTTTGAGAAGACTTTCGATATTAACACCTCTTTCATCACGAAGGGCGTCTAACATCGAAGACTCGTAGCGATTGCGCTAATGCGGCTTGGGGGTCGCCCGTGGGAGGAAATAACGTGCGTTTAACAAAATCTATCTGTGTCCTTGGACTTTTGATGACGGGCGCCAGCCTGCCCATCACGGCCTGCGCGCAGACAACACCTGAAGTCGTCGATAGCTACCCGAAGCAGCGTTTGAAAGAACGTGCAGAGGAAGAACGCCGGGCTGAAGAAGCCAGACGTGCGGCAGAGGAAGCTGCTCGCGCCAGCGTCCCCGTCGTTCAACCCGCTGCACCACTTCCTGCGGCCAGTTCGCCCATGGGAATGGAAATGGTCGTGATCGCACCCGGCCAAGGACAATTGGGATCGCCAAGTTCTGAGTTTAAACGCGCACGTTTCGAAAATCCGCTGAAGACAACCTTTATCGATTACGCCTTCGAAGTCGGAAAATATGAAATCACATTTGATGATTGGGGCAAATGTGTCGCCGATGGTGGATGCAACGGATATCGGCCTAAAGACGGCGGCTGGGGCAAGGGCAAACGGCCCGTTATCAATATCAGCTTCAACGATGCGCAGAGCTACCTGAAATGGCTTAATCGTAAGACCGGTCAGAATTACCGCCTCCTCTCTGAAGCGGAATGGGAATATGTTGCGCGTGCTGGCCAGAATACGCCGTTTGGCCGTGACGGCCGCGGCATCAATGCCAAGGTCGCGAATTTTGACGGCAAGGCGCCCTATACTTCTGCTGAGACCGGACCCTATCACCGCAAGACGCAACCCGTCGGAAATTACAATGCCAACCCGTTTGGCGTTCACGACATCTATGGCAACGTCTATGAGTGGGTACAGGATTGCTGGAATCCGAACCATCAAGGCGCAACCGGTACAGGTGCCCCACGCACAGACGGGGATTGTAAATTCCGCGTCATGAAGGGCGGGTCCTGGGTCACGCATGGTTATCAAATGCGGGCGGCAGCGCGTGTTCGTTATGTCACGGATTACCGTTATGATGATTACGGTTTTCGGATTGCCAGAACACTGAACTAGTTGCGTTGACCGCGCAGGCCATTAGGGTCTGCGTATGACAGAACAGCTCTCGACAGATTATCTCGTTATCGGCAGCGGGGCCATGGGCATGGCCTTTGTCGATACCTTGCTGGATGAAAATCCGCAGGCTGATATCATCATGGTGGACCGTTTCGCCAAGCCGGGTGGACATTGGAACTCCGCTTATCCTTTTGTCACCCTTCATCAACCGAGTGCCTTTTATGGCGTGAACTCGCGTGAGCTTTCACAAGGTCGTCGGGATGAGATCGGGTTGAATAAGGGCCTCGGAGACCTCGCGACGGGCGCGGAAATCCTCGCCTATTTTGAAGACGTTATGCGGCAGCGTTTCTTGACGAGTGGACGGGTGCGCTTTTTCCCAATGTGCGATTATCAGGGCGAGGGCAAATTCAGCCACAAACTGAGCGATCAGGATTATGGGGTTGAGTATAAAAAGCTCGTCGATTGCACGCATCTTAATACATCCGTTCCGTCCACGCATAAACCGAATTTCATGGTGGACGCAGACGTCACATTCATACCGCTGAATGACCTGCCGAAAATCACGACCGCGCCCTCAGGCTATACCGTGATTGGCGGCGGTAAGACGGGGATTGATGCGCTACTCTGGCTGCTCGAAAACAATGTCCCGCCCGCGAAAATCCGCTGGGTGAAGTCCCGTGATGCTTGGCTCATCAATCGCGAGAACACGCAGCCCGACCCAGAGTTCTTTGAAAAGACCATCGGCAATCAGGCGAATATGATGGAGGCGATAGCCTCCGCGACATCCAAATCTGACATGTATGACCGTCTTGAGGCCTGCGGCTATTTCCTGCGCATTGATCCGAATATCCGCCCGACCATGTTCCACGGCGCGACGATCAGTGAGCCAGAAATGTTCGAGCTTCGCAAAATTAAGGACATCGTCCGTAAGGGCCGTGTCGCGTCTATTACCTCTGACCACATCACTTTCGTCAATGGCCGGACGGAACCGAGGCTTGGTCACGTCATTGTCGATTGCTCCGCCAGTGCGATCAAGGACAATGTCATCAAGCCGATCTTCAACGGCGATGTGATTACGCCGCAAACGGTGCGCGCTTACCAACCTGTTTTCTCCGCTGCGATGGCGGCCTGGATCGAGTGTAATATTGAATTAGAGACGGATAAGAACGGGCTGATGGGCGTCGTGCCGCTCCCCGACGACCTCGACACCTTCATCCGCATGACCGCAGCCAATATGATGAATCAGGTCCTTTGGGGGCAGAATAAGAAATTACGCCACTGGATGCGCGAGTCCCGTTTGGACGGGTTCTCGAAGATGGTCAGCGATGTGAAGGAGACCGATACGGAGAAGGTCGCGATCCTGCAAAAACTCCGCAATAATGGTATGGGCGCTATGGCCAAATTACAGAGCTTTATGTCGGGCTGATCAGAAGCTCTGATTGACGAAAATCCGCAAGTCCATATCGCTGGAACTCTCCGTTACTCCGAAAAGCGTTCCAAGACGTAGCGTCGTCGAGGGCGTAACTTTCTGCGAGATATAAGGCCCGATTTGGTGCTCTTGATCATCAAAACCCGGGATGTCAGATGTTGTGCCTATATCATTGAACATTTCCAGACCAAGGCTGGTATTCCCGTCTAGTTTTTTATTCAGACGCGCGCGTGTTTCCAGCAATATGCCGTCATCGCGCCCATCGCCCATTTCCAGACCGCCAATTGCGATAGCGCGGATATCCCAGCCATTCCCGATTTTCCATGAATTCGTCCAATTGACAGCGAAGAGCGCCGGACGGTCCTCGCCTTGCCTGACGCGGAAATCGAAGCGCAGGCCCGTCTGATAATCCTGACTGTCATCCTGCGTCAGCTGCCACAGCAATTCCGCCCGTAGATAATCAATGTCTACATCCGAATCTGATGTTTCCCGCGTCTGTACAATCGCCCGCCAGCGGAGTTGATCATTGATGGATTGCTGGAAATGTAAACGCTGGGCGAAGGTGTCATTATCGGTATCAATAGCAATACGATATTGCGCGGATTTGTCATCGGGTTTGACAACTGGACTATGCGTTCCGCTCGTATTTTGTGCCTGCGCAATACTGGCCGACATTAGAAAAACGATGAGAGTGGAAATTAATCTTTTCATGAATCACTTGTCCCTTCATAGATTCAATTATGCGTTTTCTAGTCTTGTTTACGGGCCTTGTGCTGTTCGGATGTCAAACTGTCGCAGAAAGGCCTGCGCAGTCTGCTATTTATAGCGATAAGACAAAATTTAACCTGGGAGACCGAGCCTCCTCCGTTTGGTTAAGTGAGAAATTTGATGGGTCCCACACGCGACAAATTATTGGTGATGAACTTGAGTTCTCGCTCTCGCAATCCCACCGCGAAGGCGGGTTGGATTTCGGATTGGCGGACCCGAATTTCAAAGCCCGTCCCGTTTCGAAAATCCCTGACACGCTGAGTTTTTGCTCCTCCTATGACATCAATTTCTCCGGCGCGGGCCGCTGGTGGGCCGGACCGAAGATCAGTGTGAATTGGCAGGGGATTGAATCCGCCAAGGGCAATGGTGATGACTGGTACGAAAATTATATTATCGATGTGGCCAGCACCTCCCCACAGGAACTCCATGATATTCTGACCGATGATTATTTCGATGCCGAAGTTTTGGACGATACATTTATCGCCGGATCAAATTATAAACATTATAAAATCCGCTATCAGGATTGGTGGCAATTCTGGTCGGTGCGGCAGGATTACCGCCCCACAGGAACGCTTCCGATCCAACCCATTTTAAATGTTTGGTCTGCCAATGGATTGCCGACTGACAGGGCATTTGACGGAATTAAAGCCAATATTGAAACCTATGGCGAGATGTCGGGTGAGGGTCGTTTCCGCATCGATATTGCGACGGAACCCGACGCCGAATTAGACTGCGCCTTTTAAAGCTTTGCCTTCACCCGCGCGATGGTCGCAGGATCTAATTTGCCTTCCAATCCTTCGCGCAATGTCCGCTTATCCGCGTCATACTCATCCACGCCCGTTTCACCCGATTTCAGCACCCAGTAATAGGCGTCTTCCATGGAGGCCGGAACGCCTTCACCTTTTGCGAGCGTGAACGCATAGAGAAATTGTCCCTCCGCATCACCCGCCTCAGCCGATTTGCGGAACCACTGGGCGGCCTCATCAATGGACTTTGCCGCGCCGTAACCCTGATAGACGAGCAGCCCGTAATCGGCCATCGCCGCCGGATGCCCACCCTTTGCCGCTTGTCGCAGCAGCGCGGCAGATCGGTCTGAATTTGGACGAATGTCAAAGTTTTCGGCATACATGACACCGGCAATATAGGCAGCTTCGATATGACCATCCTTTGCCGCAGCCTCATAATGTTTTAGCGCCGCCTGCGGATCGCTCTCAAACACGCTATCGCCCAAACGTTTCGTCGCATCTGCATCGAAACTCTGCGAGGCTTGCTCTAACAGGCGTTTGGATTCTGCGGTGTTCGCATCAATCCCCTGACCCGTTCGGTAGAGGTCAGACAGCGCCCGCATTGCATCCGTGCGGCCTGCATCCGAAGCACGGGTCAACCAGGACACTGCGTCCGCTTTCGTCAATCCCGCCTGTTCGCGAATCCCCATCTCACCCAGGGCGACATAGGCGTCGGGATGACCTTTAAACGCGGCCTTTTCATACCACTCGCGGGCGCCCGCCATATCGGTACGTCCGGCTTGACCGTAACGCAGAATATATCCCGCCATGACGGCGGCATCCGCACTGCCAAGATTGGCGGCGGTCTCCGAGAGGGCGAGAGCCTCTGAGAACTTTCCGGCGTTATAGGCGTCCAGTGCGACTTGGAAATTCGTCTCGACTTCCGCCGGATTGGACAGGGTTGGCGTCGCTAATGCGGCGGGCGCGTATGCTCCGCACATAATTGCGACAAGCGCGACACAGCTGCGGCGGGCCCATCCGGATGTGACCAGACGCCCGAACAGACTGCGATAAAATCCGCGCCCGCCGCTATGACGGCTTTCGCATTGTCCACTGTGATCCCGCCTATTGCGACGCTCGGTATTTCGACGGCTTCGTGCCACCATGTTAAAATCTCCAACTCGGCTTTCGCCTTGGGTTGCTTTGTCGGCGTCTCGAAAAACGCGCCAAAGGCCACATAATCTGCTCCGGCTTTCGCGGCGGCAAAGGCCAGTTCCTTCGAATTATGACAGGTCACGCCGACAATGGCATCCCCGCCAAGCACCTCTCGGGATGAATAATAGTCCATATCATCCTGCCCGATATGGGCGCCGTCAGCGCCGATTTCCGCCACGAGGTCGGGATGATCGTTGAGAATAACCTCGACTCCCGCCGCATGACAGATGTCTGTGATAGCCGTTCCGGCTTGAATGAGGGCTGAACGCGCGATGTCTTTCAATCGGATCTGAACACAGGCGACAGGTGCCGCCGCGAGGGTTGTCTTGAGTGTCTCGCAGAAGGCCGGGACATCGTCGATGGAGGGCGGGGTGAGCAGATAGATTTGGCAGGGTTCGGTCATGGGCGGCGTGTAGAGGGATTGAGTGGAAATGGGAATAGGGGAGTGCGGGCAAGCGGATTTTGCGACTGCCCATCTTGGGGTCAGCAGGAGACTCTCAAAATAAGCGGGACAGCCCGCGTGGCCGGTACCCCTGCCGGATACCGAAGAGTAGTTAGTTTCGCAAAGGCATCGGCCACGCGGCGATGGTTTTTGTTATAACGGTCCTGCGTGGTCACAGTTGTCGGGCCTGACTTGCCTACCAAGCCAGACCGGACAGTGTCGGAGCACTCGCCATAAAAGACCCGGCACAGTCCGGCGTCTCACCGCCGGATGCTCAGTCCCACCGTCCTTCAGTACCAGCAAGCGAGGCCTCGCCTGTCCCGTGTCCGAAAGAACGAGAATGAATATGACACAGCTTATATAAGTGGGGATCATTCTCTTTATAAACGGGGGTTGTCCACCTTTTTCAGCGACACTCTCCAAATGTCATCCCGCACGCAGCGCAGCGGAGATGCGGGACCTGTCGTCTGCAAACCTAATCTAAGGCCCTGTAAACATTAGGCCCCGCATCTGCGCCCTTTGGGCTGGTGCGGGGTGACAGAGCTATGTGATTTCGAGAAATGTTATCGTTGCAAAAGCGAGGATTAAGTTTCGGGTATCGCGGGATTGCAGCCCTCTATGCCTATGATTGCGACCCAATTTTCTAAATCAACCCTTCCACCGCAAAACCTCTTTCACCCCGCGATAATCCCGCCTAAACCTCCCATTATGCGTTATCTCCTTCTCCTCCCCCTCATTCTCCTTCTCTCTGCATGTGAACCCCGCACGAATTCTTCCTCGAAACCGGGACCTCTGGCCGGGCTGGAACATCGGGAGGGGTTCATCAATCTTCATGTTGATAAGAAAACCAATCGCGTGCTGGCCCGCCTGCCAAAACCGGATAAGGACGGTGTTAGTCTGCGCATGATCCATTCCGCGCGGTTGACGGCCGGACTGGGATCCAACCCCGTCGGTCTGGACCGAGGCTGGGGCGAGAGTGGGCGAATTATTGTCTTTCGCCGTATGGGCGATAAAATGATCGTGGAGGGAGAAAATCTCCGCTACCGGGCCGCGCCGGATAATCCGCTGGAGGCTCGGGCTGTGCGCGAGAGTTTTGCGCGGTCTTTCCTTGCGGCGCTGCCGATCACGAGTGACATGCGCAAAGGCCCGTTGGTCGATATGACGGATTTTCTGACGGCGGACAGTCTCAATCTTGTACAATATTTGAAAGATGCTGAGCAGGGGAGTTTTTCCGTCGCGAAGGACCGGACCTTTGTGGATATGAAAAACACATTCGCTTTCCCTGATAATGTCGAAATCGACGTTTTCTTTACACTGTCTTCCGCCGATGCAGGCCGCGAAGTCGCGACGACGGCCGCCAATGG
The DNA here is from genome assembly GCF_050271975.1 of Litorimonas sp. WD9-15. Lineage (NCBI taxonomy): Bacteria > Pseudomonadati > Pseudomonadota > Alphaproteobacteria > Maricaulales > Robiginitomaculaceae > Litorimonas > Litorimonas sp. WD9-15. The sequence goes on along the minus strand of NZ_CP189850.1, from coordinate 206,689 downwards.
AAAAGATGTTACCCTTATCCAGCATCACAGTTTCGTCCGCCTACCCGAGGCAGGATTTGAGTCCCTGAAAGCCGACCCCCGCGCAGGGTCGATTGAGGAAGTCCATTATAATTATTCCGCCCCGCTTTCCGCGCAGATCGAGACGCGTTTTGCACGACGTTATCGTTTGGAAAAAGACGCGGAAGGCAATGTCATCGATCCGATCATTTTCTATATTGATGGCGGTGCGCCCGAACCCATTCGCTCGGCCCTCGTCGAGGGTGCGCGCTGGTGGGAAGAGGCCTTTACCGCAGCTGGTTTTCCCGGTGGCTATAAGGTCGAGATACTCCCCGAAGACGCGCACCCGTTAGATATTCGCTATAACACCGTCCAATGGGTGCATCGCCAAACGCGCGGCTGGTCCTATGGCGGCGGCGTTTCGGATCCGCGCACGGGTGAAATGTTAAAAGGTCATGTGAACCTCGGCAGTTTGCGCGTGCGGCAGGACCGCATGATTTTCGAAGGGCTTGCGGGGGCGGCCAAGACCGATTCCGGCGATGCCGATGATCCGGTGCAACTCGCACTCGCCCGTATTCGTCAACTCTCCGCGCATGAGGTCGGCCACGCCCTCGGCTTTGCGCATAATTTCGCGGGCAGTTCCGATGATAAATCAACAGTCATGGACTATCCCGCGCCGGACGTGCGGGTGACGAATGGTGAGTTGGACTTCTCCAACACTTACGGTGTCGGCGTCGGACCGTGGGATATGTTTACGACGGACTGGCTTTATGGTGAACACACGAAAAATGAACGTGATGCCCTGGTCAAAGCCGCCTATGCCAGCGGTCTGACCTATGTCGCCGATCCAGAAGGGCGCAGTGCGGGCACGGGTCATCCACAGGGCAGTGTTTGGGATAATGGTGCGGACGCAGCGGCGACATTGGATGAGGTCATGGCCGTGCGGCGGATTGCGCTCGATAAGTTCGGGCCGAATAATCTCGTCGGGGGCCGTCCGCTGTCGGATTTGAATGCGGCGATCGTGCCGATCTATCTCTATCACCGATATCAAACGGCGGCGGCGACCAAGCCGATTGGCGGGATGACATTCGGATATGGCGTGAATGGTGACACGACGCCCGCCGCAGAAATTGTCGCGCCCGCAGAACAACGCAAGGCCTTGACGGCGGTGTTGAAAACACTCGATCCGGCGGCACTCGATCTTTCTGATGAGACGCTCAAACATCTAACACCTGCACTCAGCAGTTTCTCCTTTGCGGATTCGGATCGTGAACTTTTCCGGTCTACGGCAGCGCCGACATTTGATGTTATTGCGGCGGCGGATACGGCGGCGAACCTGACCTTTGATGCGCTGCTCCACCCGCAACGCGCGGCGCGTTTGGTGGAATTTAATCGGCGGGACAGCCAAAACCCGGGACTGGAAGAAGTCCTGCGCACGACACAGCGACAACTGATGTCCGCTGGCTCACGCGGTCGCACTGCGGAAATCGCGCAGGCGGTTCGGACGCGTTATGCCTATTCCCTGATGGAACTCGCAGATGCGGATGTGAATGCTGCTGTCAAATCGCGCGTGGATATGGCCCTGAGGTCCTATGCAGAGGCACTGAATGCGTCGGGTCGTGATGCGGATGATTGGGTCGCGGCGGAAATCCGGCGCTTCCGCTCCCGTCCGGCCACGGCTTCTGCGCCCGTCGTGCCCGCCAAACGCCTCCCACCCGGCAGCCCGATTGGCTCTGAAAGATGAGTGACATCACGCATCGTGGTGGCTGTCATTGCGGCGCGGTACAATTTGAATTTGACGCGCCCGCCAAGGTCGATGTGACGGACTGTAATTGTTCCATGTGCCGCATGACGGGCTATGAACACGTCTTCGTCCCGCAGGAGAAATTACGCTTTCTCTTTGGGGATGACGCGCTCACGACCTACACATTCAATACGGGGGCGGCGAAACATAAATTTTGCAACATATGCGGCATAAAACCCCTCTACCGTCCAAGAAGCCATCCCGATGCGTGGAGCGTGAACCTGCGATGCGTGGAGGCCGGGACGATGGAGGTCGCGCGACGGATCGCCTTTGATGGCGACGATTGGGAAGGGAATATTGCGGGGTTGAGGGCGGAAACATAACTCATCCGTATAGCATCAATTGTAATCCTCGGACTTGATCCGAGGATCCATTGTGCAAATTTGAACCCAGGCGCGTTCGCAGTGTTATCGAATAGATCGTCCGATCAAGTCGGACGATGACATGTATTATGAAGATTGAATTTGCATTCGGTCCAATCTACCTCCCCACCCATGACAAAATCATTCCTCCCCCTTTCCGGCCTCGGGCAAATTGCCGATCAATATGACGCGATTTTCTGCGATATTTGGGGCGTGATCCATAATGGCAAAGTGCCGTTTATCGCGGCCTGTGAAGCGCTCGAGCGGTTCCGCGAACGGGCGCCCGTCGTCCTCATCACCAATTCCCCGCGCCCGTCCATGACGATCCCCGCGAGTTTTGAGCTACTCAATGTTCCGGGGGAGTTCTACGATGCCATTGTGACCTCCGGCGATGCGACGATTGATGAGCTGGCCCGCCGTGCGCCGGGGCCTGCATTTAAAATCGGACCGGAGCGGGATGATGCTCTCTACGCCGGATTGGAACTTAACTTCACCGATCTCGATTCGGCGGAATTTATTTCCTGCACGGGTATGTTCGATGATGATGAACATCCGGATGATTACACGGAATTGTTGGGCGAAGCCCGGGAGCGAAACATTCCGCTCGTCTGCGCCAATCCCGACATCAAGGTCAAAGTCGGCGATAAGATTGTCTGGTGCGGCGGCGCGCTGGCCAAGATGTATGAGGATATGGGCGGCCCTGTTGTCTATGCGGGTAAACCTCACGCGCCGATCTACCGCCTCTGTCGTGCGTGGTTGGACGAAGTGACGGGACATGTCCCGCCGCCGGAACGCATCCTCTGTATTGGCGATAATATCTTCACCGATCTCGTCGGGGCGCAGGCCCACGGCCATGACTGCCTGTTCATTCAGGATGGTCTTTACGGCGAGACGGAGCGGAAGTTCAAAATGCTGATGGAGCAACACGGCATTACCGCGCGATATGTTGCCCCACATTTATCGTGGTAAGCGAACTATAGCTTTGCTAACAGGCCTGTCATGAACGTGAAATACTACCTCGAAGATCTCGAAATCGGCATGCGTGCGGAAACCCGCGCCGTGATTACGGCGGAGATGATTGACACATTCGCCAATATTACAGGCGACCATAACCCGATCCATGTTGATGAAGCCGCCGCGAAAGAGGCGGGCTTTGCAGGACGGATCGCACATGGCGCACTCTCGGCCAGTTTTATCTCCGCTGTGCTGGGCAATGACCTGCCGGGACCGGGCGCCGTCTTTGTTGAATTGAACCTCCGCTTCCGCAAACCCGCCTTTATCGGCGATGAGATTATCGCCATCGCAGAAGTCGCGGAAATCAATGAACGTACGGGTCGCGTGAAAATGAGATGTCATTGCGAGGTCGAAGGGCAGAAGATCTGCCGCGGGGATGCGGGTGTCTTCGTGCAAAAGCGACCTGTTGAGGATTAGCCCCGCGTGAAAACGCTTCAAACCTATTCAGACTTAGACGCCGCCGACCAAGGTGCGGTGATTGCCCTCGGCAATTTTGACGGTCTGCACCGGGGACATCAAGCCGTTCTGAAACAGGCGCAAGCTATCGCGGAGAATCTAGGAGCACCATTGGGTATCGGATTATTTCGCCCCCATCCATATCGTTTCTTCAAACCCGGTGCTGCGCCGTTCCGGTTGATGACACCGCGCGTTCGGGCACAGGTCATGGCGGAACTGGGGGTTCAGTTTCTCTATGAAATTCCCTTTGATGAGGCTCTACGCGATATGGACGATGTCGAATTTGTCGACACCGTTCTTCATCGCGGGTTGGGCATACGGCATGTTGTCGTCGGCGAGGATTACGGCTTCGGCAAAAATCGCTGCGGAAATGTTGAGAGCCTCACGCGTCTCTGCGCGGAACGTGGCATTGGCGTGACCGCGATCTCGCCTGTCGGCCTGCACAAACTCTATGGCAAATATGGCTCGACCGAAATTCGCAAAGCCCTGCAGGACGGCGATGTTTTCCACGCCCAACATATGCTGTCCCGCCCCTGGCAGGTCGACGGTGTGGTGCAAGAAGGGCAAAAACGCGGACGAACCATTAATTTCCCGACGGCCAATCTCGACTTCGGCGATCTCGTGCGTCCTAAATTCGGCGTCTATGTCGTGGAGGTCCGGATTGAAGGCGAAACGGAATGGCGGCCTGCCGTCGCCAATACGGGCAGCCGTCCAACCGTGGACGGCGAGGAAGCCCGCCTCGAGGTTCACCTGCTCGACTTCAACCGCGATCTCTACGGTCAATTAATTGATGTCAGATTTCGGAGTTTTATCCGCGCGGAGAAAAAGTTTGAAAGTTTCGAACATCTCAAAACCCAAATCATGCGGGACGCAGATGGCGCGCGCGCTGTTTTAGGTTTGGCAAGATGACGCCCGAATACGCCCCCTTAGCTGAACGCCGAGGCGTAGATGTCGATACTTTCCGAAGCGATATTATGGCTGCAGGCAACCCCGTTATCCTGCGGGATTTGGTCGGGGACTGGGGCCTCGTTCGCGCAGGGCAAGATGGACCAAACGCTCTCGCAGACAGTTTAAAATCGGCGGCCATAGGTGGCCTCGTCAATGTTATGCGCGGCGCACCGGATATTGAGGGCCGCTTTTTCTATGACGGCTCCATGCGCGGATTTAATTATCAGAGCGGTCAGATGGAGTTCGGCGCTTTCATTGATAAAGTCCTGAACATCGAGACTGGCGAGAGCCTTTATATGGGCTCCAACCCGCTGCCGAATATCATGCCGGATATGATTATAAAATGCCCGATGCCGCTTGTCCCAAACGGTGTCCCGCCGCGCATTTGGATTGGGACCAATAGTGTTGTGTCAACGCATTATGATACGGATTTCAATGTGGCTTGCGTTGTATCGGGCACGCGGACTTTCACGCTCTTCCCGCCGACACAAATCGCCAATCTTTACCCCGGCCCGATTGAACATAATATGGCGGGGCCGCAGGTCAGCCTGCCCAACCCTGAAAAGCCCGACCTGAAAAAATTCCCGAAATTTGAAACGGCGATGAAACAGGGACGCCAAGCTGTTCTTGAACCCGGCGATGCCATCTATATTCCGCCGCTTTGGTGGCACCACGTTCGGGCCAAGGGCCAGCTAAATGTCCTCATGAATTATTGGTGGAGCCCCGTCCCGCAATATAGTCGCCAACCGCTGGAAGCGCTCGTCCTCAGCCTGCTTGCCGTGCGACAATTGCCGGAGGCCGAACGCGCGGCATGGAAAAATCTGTTCGATTATTTCATCTTCCAAACGGAGGGTGATCCGATGGAACATTTACCGGACGACATTAGCGGTGTCCTTGGCCCACACTCCCCGCAACGCGCCCAGCAGATCTGGGAGTTTTTCAAAGGCATGATGCGCTAAGCTTGACTCCACGCTTATTTCTAATCCCGCAGAGGGATACAGCTGCTAGAGGGCAGATAAATGATACAATCTGAAATGAACGATATTCTGATGGTATTAGCCGTCGGAGTTTTTGCCGATAAGAAAATTCATTCCAGTGAGATTGAAGTTTTCATTCGATCTGTGTCTCGTATTCGGTTGTCTGAATATGATGTTCCAAAGGTATCAGAGGCGAAAGCGCTGACGTGGTTTGAAATGAACAAAGACGATATTCGTGAGCGTTTTAACGGCCCGAGATCTGAATTTGATGCTTGGCTCATTCCGATTCTGAAGCGCGTCGAGGATCATGCGGATAAAGAGGCGCTGCTACACCTGCTCAATATGATCTTCCTAGCGGATCGCGAAGTTCATAACAGCGAGAGAGCTATGATGGTGCTGATAAAGCGGGTCTGGAATTTAGAGTAATGCCAGCTTAACCATATCGCACGATTTCCCCTGCGCATTTAATCTTAATTCGGCAGGACAGGTTAAGAAGACCTGTCTGAGGGGGCATTGTGAGTGATGGGGAGACCGCAGTGAAATATTGTCGTGACATGGAAGCGCTACTGACTGTGGCGGCCCTATCGACATATTTGAAAAACGGAATGCGCTGCGAGCATATGTCCGCTTTTGCCGATTTCGCTGCACGATTGGACGGCATCGACCATCCGGATCAGCCGATTACATCCGCAGACCTGTCCGCTTGGTTCGATTTTAATAGACCCGTTTTGCGCGACAGACTTCGGCTGCGCCCCGCCGGACTAAAAATGTGGTATCAGGGCCTCGTGTCCGATTTAGAAGGTTTTCCGCGACAGGATATTGTGCAGGATATTCTCTCCGGCCTCTCGCTTGAAGATTTGCAGACGGGTCTGGCCAGACGACCAAAAGTTATGCTCGCGGCTTAGGCTCACTGTCTTATTTCAGCTATTTTGGCCCTATAATTTTTAATGGTTGTAATGTGTCAACTTCAAAACACTTGAAATTTCACATAGTTTTAAGGTTTTTTTCCACATGGTTATCAAATAGATAAGTTTTCACCGATGTGGGTAAGATGTTTAGACCAGATATTGAGGCAACATTAAAACTGTTGGCGCTCACAATCCTAATTGATAAGCTTGTTTTACAAGAAGAAATCGAAGCCTTTATGGACTCCGCACCCGCTTTAAATCGCGTGAGTTGTTCGACTGTAAAAATTTCTGCGCCTCGATTGCTATATTGGTTTGAATTAAATCGGGACGACATTGCGCAAATGACAAAACTCGATCGCGCAGAGTTCCAGCGACAATTCCGTCAATTGATCTGCGAAGCGAGTGCTTTTCCCGACCAGTTCCTGATCTTCAAATTAATGAACAAAATCTCGATGTCGGATGGACGCATTCATGTCAGTGAAAGGGCGCTGTCAAAATATGCTCAAGTCGAACTGTCTCAGGTCGCGTAAGCGTTTATTTTTCGCCCTTATAAACGACGCCGCCCTTCATCACGAAATCGACGTCCATCAACTCGCGGATATTCTCGCGCGGGTCACCGTCCACGCCGATGAGGTCGGCCTGTTTTCCAGCTTCCAATGTGCCGATCATGTCGCCCATTTCGATATGCTCTGACGCGACGACGGTGGCGGCGCGAATGGCTTCGACCTCTGACATTCCGGCCTCAACCATATATTCGAATTCCTTGGCATTCTCGCCATGCTTGGACACGCCCGTATCTGTGCCGAAAGCAATGGTCACACCGTTTTCATAGGCGAGGGCGAGCATATCGAGCATTTTGGGACCGACCGCCTGGGCCTTGTCATAGCTGGCCTTTGGGAGAAAATCCCACTCCTTGACGGTCATCCCGGCGAGGACGGTCGGAACCAAAACCGCGTCATATTTTTTGAACAAACCTGCCGTTTCCGCATCCATATAGGTGCCGTGCTCAATCGATTTCACGCCCGCTTTAAGGGCAGCGTCGATACCGTCCTTACCGTGAGCATGTGCGGTGACTTTGCGCCCCATTGTCGTCGCGGCTTCCACGATCGCGACGAGTTCGTCATCCGTCATCTGTTGGCCCGTGCCCGCAGCCGTGTTGGATAGGACTCCGCCCGTCGAGGCGATTTTGATGAGGTCTGCGCCGTTCTTAATGGCGAGGCGGGTTGCGCGGCGGCAGTCATCCGCCCCGTCGCAATTGGTGGGACGTTGAAAATGTTCGAGAATATCGGCGCGAAAACCGTTCATCTCGCCGTGCCCGCCTGTAATGCTGACATTGCCGGAGGCGCGGATATGCGGTCCGGGCAGTTTACCCGCGTCAATCGCGCGGGACAGCGCTTTAATCGCGGGCGGTCCGCCCACATCCTGGACGGCCGTGAAACCCGCCATGAGCGTTTTCCGCGCATTGGAGGCGGCGTCATAGGCAACGTCGGCATCTTCTTTCGTGAAATTCTCTAAACGTCCATTCGGATTCCATTCCCCGCGCAAATGGACGTGGCTGTCGATCAGGCCCGGCAGGTAAAACATGTCCTTGCCGTCAATGATCGTCGCGTCTTCATCCTCCAGAAATCCGTCCTCAATCCCGACGATCTTCCCGTCATGGATGATGATTGTGTGATCTTCCAACACCGCCTCGCCAGGCACAGCCATGACATGGCCCGCATGGATGAGCGTGTAATCTTCGTGACTGTCATGGGTTTCGTCATGCGCCGTGGCGACAACAATGCCGCCCATAGCGAAAGCGATGATGGAGGCGGAGAGAATGAGTTTTTTATAGGTCATGAAGCCTGTTAACACATTGTTAACGGTTTGCCACCCAACTCGCCCGATAGGCGAAACGATAATCTGTATGTTTTAAACCTTCAGCGCATGATGCGCGATATCCATGCGGAATTGTTTATCGTCCCAGTCAATCGCGTCCACCGCGGCATAGGCGCGTTTGACCGCTTGCTCCAGAGTTTCACCTGACGCGGTGACATTCAGAACGCGCCCGCCATTCGCGAGAAGTTTATCGCCCTCCCGTTTCGTGCCTGCGTGAAAGATGACGACATCGTCCATTTCATTCGCGGCGTCGACACCTTTGATCTCTGTGCCTTTGTTATATTTGCCGGGATAGCCTTTCGCGGCCAAGACGACATTGGCCACCGGTTCATTAAACCAGCTCGGTTGCTCAACCTTATCTAAGTCACCCGCTTCCGCCGCAATGAGGAGGGGAAGGAGGTCCGATTGCAAACGCCGCAACACGACCTGACATTCCGGATCGCCGAAGCGCGCATTATATTCGATCAGTTTCGGTCCGTCCTCGGTCAGCATAAGCCCCGCGAAGAGCACGCCAACAAAAGGATGCTCGTCTTTCGCCATGCCGTGAACGGTGGGCAGGATGATGTTTTTCATGACATCCGCCATGACCGCATCTGTGAAAACGGGGGCGGGGGAATAGGCACCCATCCCGCCCGTATTCGGACCCTTATCGCCGTCAAAGGCACGTTTGTGATCTTGTGCAGCAATCAAAGGCAGGGCGGTTTTCCCGTCGGAAATGGCGAAGAAACTCGCCTCCTGCCCGCGCATGAATTCTTCGATCAGGACGCGTTTGGACGCGTCACCAAATTTGCCGGAGAAGAACTCTTCCAACTCCGCTTCAGCGTCTTTCAGCGTTTCGGGAATGACAACACCCTTACCTGCCGCGAGGCCGTCAGCCTTCAAGACATAGGGTGCGGTCATGGTTTTGAGATAGGCTTTCGCCTCGCCCAAATCGGTGAACACGCCATAGCTGGCCGTCGGGATTTTATATTTGTCGCAGAGCGCTTTGGTAAAAGCTTTGGAGGATTCGAGCTGCGCCGCCGCTTCCGTCGGGCCGAAGACCTTTACGCCCGTGTCCTGCAAGGCATCGACGAGGCCAAGTGCGAGCGGTTGTTCCGGTCCGACCACAACAAAATCATAGGCTTCGCGCTGGACGAGGCCTAGCAGGCTGAGGATATCATCCGCTGCGATGGGGACGATATCCGCAACATCTGCAATCCCCGCATTCCCCGATGCGCAGTGTAATGTGTCGACCAAAGGCGACTGCGCAAGTTTCCAAGCCAGAGCATGTTCGCGGCCACCGGAGCCAATGAGTAGGAGTTTCATAGATGAGTCTCTGATCGGTCAATTATCTCTGCGGCCACCTAATATACATCCCCGCGCGAATCCACTACCATCCTTTCGATGACCACGAACACACCCGAATATTCAGTTTCCGAACTCGCCTTTGCGCTCAAGCGCACGGTCGAGGACACTTATGGCCATGTCCGTGTGCGGGGGGAATTGGGGCGTGTGACGATCGCGAAATCGGGTCACTGCTATCTGGATGTCAAAGACGACAAAGCCGTCATCAATTCCATCATCTGGAAAGGCGTAATGTCCCGCCTGTCCATGCGTCCCGAAGAGGGGATGGAAGTGATCTGCGAGGGCAAGCTCTCGACCTATCCGGGGCGGTCGAATTACCAACTCATTATCGAGAAGATGGAACTTGCGGGCGCTGGGGCGCTGATGGCGCTGTTCGAAAAGCGCAAGAAAATGCTCGCGGCGGAAGGTCTGTTTGACGAGGCGCGGAAGGTCGAACTGCCCTTCCTACCGAAAACAATCGGCGTTGTGACGTCTCCCACTGGCTCCGTCATTCGCGATATTCTGCACCGTATCACGGACCGCTTTCCGTCCCACGTCCTCGTCTGGCCCGTGCTCGTGCAGGGCGACAAAGCGGCGGAACAGATTGCGGGCGCGATTAACGGATTTAATCACGGGGACGGCTTTCCCCGTCCGGATGTTTTGATCGTTGCGCGGGGCGGTGGGTCGATGGAAGACCTCTGGTGTTTTAACGAGGAAATCGTCGCCCGCGCCGCTGCCAATTCCGACATCCCGCTTATCTCTGCCGTCGGGCATGAGACGGATTGGACACTGATCGATTTTGTCGCGGATTACCGTGCGCCCACCCCGACAGGGGCCGCGGAAGTCGCCGTGCCGGTGCGCGCCGATTGGCTGGAGACAGTGGATGATTACGGCTCGCGTATCCTCCGCGCCCTGCGCCGGAACTGGACGGATCGCCGCAATCGGTTGCGCGCGCAGAAATTGCCGAGCCTGCAATCCGTCCTCGCCCCCGCGCAGCAGGGCTTGGACCGCGCAGCGCTCCGCTTGCCGACGCCGGAACGGTTATTTGAGCCGAAGAAAAATGCGCTCCTGCGGCAGAGCCAAGCGCTGCTCTCGGCCATGCGGTTCACGAAGACGCGCCAACTGACAGAGATTAAACGACAGGGCGAAACATTGACGCGATATGGCCAGACTGCGGAAACAGCCCTGAAGCGCCAACTCGAAACACAAGCCCGCCGCCTCGATCGTGCGGGCAAACTCCTCGACGCCTATTCCTATCAGGGTGTGTTGAATCGCGGCTATGCGCTGGTGCGGGACGAAGCCGGAAAAGTTGTGCGCTCAAAGGCGGCCACGACCTCCGGGCAGGCGGTCGAACTCGTCTTTGCGGATGGCGAGGTCGGGGCCGTGATTGCAGGCAAAGCCGCACCGCGCAAAATTGCAAAACGGAAACCCGCCGTACGGGATGATAAAAAACAGGCCGACCTGTTTTAATTCTGCGATTTTGCGCCTAAGTGAGTGCCATGACAGGACTCTTCTCATCCCAAGGCGAAGCCAAAATCCATTTCGGTGCCTCCGATTTCACCATTATGGAAACGGGCAGCTATGTTACTTGCGCCGTGACAGGTGAGCGCATCCCGCTCGAAATGCTCCGCTACTGGAATGCAGACCGCCAAGAAGCCTATAAGGACGCCGCGGCGAGCCTTGAGGGATTTAAGCGGGCGGGTGTCGTTTAGGATGCGACTTGTCCTCGCGACATTGGCCTTGATGCTCGCGGCTTGCGCAGCTGAGCCGGATGCGGAAGCTCAGATTACGTCTGTTGATGAGTTATTAGAAAACGTCAAAGACGGCATTCCAAGTCATTCAGCTGAGGAACAAAAACGTTTGAATGAATATCGTGAAGTTTTGCAACGTAAAGATAATATTCCCGCTGACCATCATTGGAACACTGTCGATACAAATTTAACCTGCCAGGGCATCGTCAAACAGGGTGGGCTCGTCATTTGCCAGACCGAACCCAACGCGACTGTCGAAGTCGGACGCTCGGAAAACGACACTTATACCCAAACCGCTGGCCCTGACGGTCGCATCCTCGTCGGCTTTGACCGCGATGAACCCAATGCTTTCATCCGCGTTGGCGAACAGCGCGTGAATTTCGAGATAGCTACCCGCGAGTACGACACCTCCCGCATTGATGGTCTGCCGAAAAACATGGTCAGCGAATATACGGAAGAGGAACTCGTCCGTATCCGCAAAGCGAGTGCGCTCAAAAAAGTCGGCTTTGCGTCTAAAGTTGAAGAGATCGGGTTCGAGAATGGCTTCATCTATCCCGTCACGGAACATATCAAGACAACGAATTTTGGGGCACAGCGTATCCTGAACGGTGATCCGAAACGCCCACATTTCGGTGTTGATCTCGCCGCGCCAAAGGGCACACCCATCCTCGCCCCCGCCGCAGGCATTGTCAGCCTCGCGAGTGAGGAGATGTATTTTGAAGGCTCGCTGATCATGATCGATCATGGGCAGGGCTTGATTTCCTATTACCTTCATAATGAAGATGTGATGGTTGAAGAAGGCCAGCGCGTTGAACAGGGCGAGCAAATCGGCACGGTCGGGTCGCGCGGGCGCTCAACGGGCCCGCATCTGTGCTGGCGTCTGAAATGGCGCGGGCGCAATCTTGACCCTGAATTACTGACGGAGTGGCCCTCTAATGGCTAAAGCCCCAGACGATTGCAAAACCATGATCGAAGTCCGCGAAGGCGTCGATGCGCTGGACCGTGAACTCGTGCGTCTGCTCGTGACGCGCCAAGGCTATATGCACGCCGCCGCGCGGATTAAACCCAATCGCGACGCTGTCTATGATGCTGAGCGGATTGAGGATGTTGTTGCGAAGGTTCTGGTTGAGGCGAAGAGACAAGGTTTGTCAGCCGATATTGCCGAACCCGTCTGGCGGAAACTAATTGAACGCTGCATCGCGCATGAATTTGATGTGTATGATGACACGCGTGGGCGGAAGAGCGCTTAGTCGTATATTTTATGATGTCATCGCGACACCAAGGGATGCGGGACCTATCGTTTATTGATGAGGCTTGCGTTCTGTAAACGGCAGGTCCCGCATCTGCGTCCTTAGGACTTGTGCGGGATGACATCGGTTTATGACGAGCGTTTCCGATACAGATCCTTAGGCCAGCGGCGATGAACCCAAAACCATTGCGCCGGATTTTCCCGCACGCGGTCCTCAATAAATCCACTGACTTTTGTCACACCGTCCAAAACATCCGCCTCGCGGTTTCCTGATTTCATTAAGTCTATCGGCTCATAAAATGTCACGGTAAAACTGGCCTTGTCCCGCGTGACCGCCATTGGCAGCAATGGACGTCCCGTCTTCAATGCCAAACGCACGGCCCCCTGCGCGGTCATGGCGGGCTCTCCAAAGAATGGAATGCTCAGGCCTGTATTGAATTTCTGATCATTGAGCAGCGCAACACTCTCACCATTTTTCAGTGCTGTCAGCAATTCCCGCCCCCCGCGATGGGTCGATTTTTGGACGAGAAATTGGGTGCCATAGGCCTCGCGTTGTTTCCTCACCCGCGCATCAATATGCGGGTTGTTGACTTTGCGATAGGTGATGCGCACGGCCAGCTCGGATTGCGTCAGGACCGTGGCCATGACTTCCCAATTCGCGAAATGTCCTGTGACGATCACGGCGGGGGCGTGGCGTTCGAAAACCTCCATTCCGACAATCTTGATGCGGCTATTTGCGTCGAAGGGTTTCAGGCGGTGGGTCATCGGAAATTCGCCTAAGGTCCGTCCGGTATTGTCCCATTGATCTTTCAAAAGCTGTTTAATTTCGGCGTCTGATTTCTCCGGAAAAGCTGTCCGCAACCCCGTCTCCGCAATTCTGTGTTTTGATGTCAGCGGGCCAATCAATTTGACGATAAAGGCACCCAGTCCCGAAATCCATGCAAAGGGAAATAGGCGCAGGATGAAGGCGACGATGTCATAGGCGAGCGCCTCTAAACGGTCCTTCATTTGGCCGCTTCGACAATCGGGTGGAGGAGACGGCGGAGCGTCAGCTCATCTTCAAACACAACAGAAACAGGCCAGGTTTGCACGCCGCGACGATAGCCTTTGGGCAGGCGGACATAATCTTTTTCTGTCGTAATTAATCCGGCGTCCATTTCCGCGGCGAGGACGAAGAGGCTCTCCAAGTCTTCATCCTTATATTTATAATGATCGGCATAGCCCTCTGTCTCGACAACATTCGCGCCCGCGCGACGTAAGGAGTCGAAAAATTTCGCGGGGCGTCCAATACCGGCAAAAGCGTAAAGCGGACCTTTGGGCGCAGGTTCCTTGGGCGCGAGATAGGCGGGAATGACAATCACGCCGCCCAATTGTTCGCGCAGATGATCGGATATTTTATAATCCGGCGTCGGCTTCATCAGGATGATGGCATCCGTGCGGTCCAACGCCGCATCCAAATCTTCGCGTAACGGCCCCGCCGGAAAGACGCAGCCATTCCCGAACCCGACCTCCGCATCCACGACGAGCAGCGAGAGCGTTTTTGCGAGTGTCGGGTTCTGATGGCCGTCATCCATGATAATGACTTTCGCGCCATTGGCGACCATGGCTCGCGCGCCGTCATCCCGTCCGGCGGACACCCAGACGGGCCCGTTCCGTGCCAGTAGTAGTGGTTCATCCCCGACCTGCGCTGCGATGTGGTCGGGTTGGACGGGCATTGGGCCTTTTTCCGTGCCGCCATAGCCGCGCGACAGACCATGCGCGGGGATACCGAGGCGTCGGAAAGATTTCAGCAGATAGGCGACGACGGGCGTTTTCCCCGTGCCGCCCATCGTTGCATTCCCGACGCAAATAACGGGTACGCCGGAATTATAGGGCTGCGTGGTCTCCAACCGACGCGCGGCGGCTTTCGCATAAAGCCAGCCGAGCGGTCGTAGCACGGTCCGCAGACTGACCTTGGCTTCGGGGCCGGACAGGTGGTTCCAGAAGACGGGCGGCTTCATAGCAGCGCCTGTAATTTGGTCGCCGTGAAATCCAAAATGCCGTCACTTTCCTGCGCGACGGATTTTGCCCGCGCCGACATTTGCCCCCGCGCCGCGCCGTCACCGAGGAGAGCTATTAAATGCTTGGCGAGGTGGTTTGAGGATTTCACGCGCATGGCGGCGTTAGAGTCAAAAAAACGATCATAGATATCCGTAAAGCTGGCCACATGGGGGCCTGTCAAGATCGGCACGCCAGCGCGGGCGGGTTCCAAGGGATTATGCCCCATGAGGCGCGGGTCGAGCGAACCGCCCATGAACACGATATCCGAGAGGGCCAGCGCCAATCCCGTCTCGCCCAGCGTGTCCATGATATAGACGGCGGTGGACCCATCCGGAATTTCCCCCTGTGAGCGTCGCGCGATTTTGCCATGCGCGGATGCGGCAAGGGCGATATTGTCTCCGCGTTCGGGATGTCTCGGTTGCCAGATACAGAGCGTATCGGGGTGTTTCTTGCGCAGGATTTCCAACGTACTGAGGATTTCGAGTTTCTCTTCCTCATGGGTGCTGGCCGCTAACCAGACGGGGCGGTCACCAATGGTGGTTTTTAGCTGCGTGGCTTCCTCTTTATCATAGGCGAGGGCGGGCGCGGCAGCTTTCAGATTGCCGATCTCCTGGATGACGGAGTCAGAGAATTGATTGAGCGCGTTAAAGGTCAGGCGATCTGCGGGCAGGATGAGGTCGAATGTCCCGAATACCCGTCGCGCAAATCCCCGTTTCGCCCGCCAGCGATCAATGGAATTCTGGCTCATCCGCGCATTGATGAGCGCCATTTTCGCGCCGCTCTCTTTTGTCTGCAGGACGAGGTTCGGCCAGATTTCACTCTCGGCCCAGATGGCGAGATCGGGTTTCCAATGATTGAGAAATTTCGCGACAAAGGTGGGTCCGTCCATCGGGACGAATTGGTGAACGGCCCGTTCGGGCAGTCGTTTGGCCATGATTTCGGCGGAGGTCACAGTGCCACTTGTGACGAGAATGTTTAACTCCGCATCATCGGATAAGAGCCTGTCAATGAGTGGCAGGAGCATTGACGTCTCCCCAACGCTCGCCCCGTGCATCCAGACAAGTGTCCCGTCAGGTCGGGCGAGGGAGGCGCGGCCTTTGCGTTCCAGAATGCGGGTGGCGTCTTCTTTTTCGGCCTTCACCCGCTTGCGCAGGATATATCCGGCAAAGGGTTCCAGCATGCCGCTCACCCCGCGATATAGGGCTTCCCAACTCATGCGGGCGCGACCGGTATGTGGCCAAGCGACTTGTCAGCTTCCGCGAGAAGGGCGTTCATTTCGGTTTCAATGAAGAGTCGAATATTTTCCAATTCTTCATCAGTCGCATGTTTCGAAATCGTGACAGGCGTCCCCCAGATGATAAGACCCTTACCAAATAATTTCGGCAGGACGAATTTATCCCAACTGTCGAATTGTTTCCGCCGCGCGACGGCAAAAGTACACGGCATAATGGGCGCACCCGTCGCGCGGGCGAGACGCAAGGGTCCGTCGCCCAAACGTTGTCTCGGCCCGCGCGGACCGTCCGGCGTGATGACGACGCAGCCGCCGGATTTTACGGCCGTAACAGCGCCCGCGGCAGCTTCTTCACCGCCCTTATTTTTTCCACGTTTCTTGGAACTGCCCCGCAGCGTTTGTAAACCCAAGGCTTTACACGTCGCCGCAACAACCGCGCCGTCTCTTGATCTCGAAATCATGACATATGGCAGCTGATACTCCCGTTTCCACGCCGAGGTCAGCATCAGGAACCGCGAATGCCAAGTCAGCGCGATGACGCCTTTCCGTCCTGCGATAATATCTTCCACCCGTTCGGGATGGCGGATGTCCCACCGCGTGGTCGCCTTGATCAGGCGCATATATTGGGCGACGCCCCAGCCCAATCCCGATTGGACTGCTGGACGCCGCAAGAAGCGTTTGAACACGCGCGGCCTCCCTGTTAGCCAGCTTTGATATGACCGAGTTAAGCGATAAGGGGCTGGACCTCAACAACCCAAGGGACCGAAAACAGGCCCGGCGCGACCTCACATGGGGGGACCACGGATTCCTGCGCAAACGGTTCCCGAATCGGCATAATCTGGGCGGCGGGATGTATCGCGAGAATCAGCCGTCACCCGAACGAATTGCCGTACTGGCCGAGGAGGGCATTAAGACCATCCTCAATCTGCGCGGCCCGTCACCGAAAGGGTTCTACCTGCTCGAGAAAGAAGCCTGCGAAAAGCACGGTATCAAACTCATCAATTTCCGAGTCTATTCCCGCGACGTCCACACGCCCGATAAAATCCGCGCGGCGAAGGAATTGTTCGAGGCGATAGATTATCCCGCCGTCATGCACTGTAAATCCGGCGCCGACCGGACGGGTTTTATGGGCGTCCTCTATCGGCACTTCCACATGGGCGACACGATTGCCGCGGCGGTGGAAAGCGAGCTGACGCTGAAAAAGCTGCACGTGAAACAGGGGAAGACGGGGATGCTCGATTTCTTCTTCGCGGATTATGTAAAGGCCGCGCAGGAGAAAGACATCAGCTTCATCGACTGGGTCGAAAGCGATTACAATCCGGCAGATGTGAAAGCGCGGTTCATGGACCAGTGGAGCGGTAATCCGATTACGGAGATATTGCGGCGGGAGTAAGTTTAGTTCTGGGTTCCGCTTAAACCGGCATAAACACCCCCAACCGTCCGCAATTCCGCGTCTGTTCCGCTCTCCACAACTCGGCCTCCGTCAATCACGTAAATGCAGTCCGCATCCCGCACGGTTCCGAGTCTATGCGCGATGACCAGTGTCGTCCTGCCCTCGCTCAATCGATCCAAAGCCGCCTGCACTTTGGCCTCGCTTTCCGTGTCTAGCGCTGATGTCGCTTCGTCCAGCAGCAGGATCGGTGCGTCGCGCAAAATGGCTCTCGCGATAGACAGGCGCTGTTTTTGCCCGCCAGATAATCCTGCGCCGTCTTCGCCGAGCCTTGTGTCATAACCTTCGGGGAGGGCCATGATGAACCCATGCGCGTCGGCGGCTTTCGCGGCGTGGACGATGGCCTCGCGGTCCGCGTTCAAATCTCCCAGCCCGATATTCGCGGCGATGGTGTCGTTGAATAATGTGGCCTCTTGCGAGACGACGGCGATATTCCGGCGCAAACTGGCTTGCGTCACGTCGCGCACGTCCTGCTTGTCAATGCGGACACTGCCGGAGGCGACGTCATAGAGGCGCGGGATAAGGTGCATAATCGTGGATTTCCCGCCGCCTGACGGGCCGACGAGCGCTGTTATCTTTCCGGGGTCCGCCGTGAGGGTCAGACCGTCCAATGCGATGGTGCCGTCCGGATAGGTGAAGCGAATATCGGAGAGGAAGACTTGACCGTCTGTGACTTTTAATTCTGTCGCGTCAGCCGCGTCTGTTAGCGACGGCTCTGTATCAATCACCTCAAAAATTCGCGCGACGGAGCTCAAGCCTTCTTGCACGGCATTATTCAACGTGCCGAGCGCACGTAGTCTCGGCGCGAGGATCATCAATCCGCCCAGCACGGCCGCGATCTGCCCGCCCGTTGCCGCGCCTGTTCCATATTGCCAGACGCCAAAAATCACGACGGCGGCAATGGCCAGCCCGCCGACGACCTCAAGGATCGGATCGACCCGCGCCTGTTGCGTGACGAGTTTGAGATAGAGCCGGATGCGTTCATCAAAACTGCGGTTCAGCCGCGTCTGCTCATGCGCCTCCAAGCCGTAGGTTTTGACGAGTTGCGTCCCACCCAGACTCTCTTTCAACTCCGCCGTGATCTGACCGATATGTTCCTGCACATCCTTCGCATTGCCGCGTAGGCGTTTGGAAATTTCGATAATTGGCCAGAGCGCGAGGAAAAAGACGACCATGAAGAGCGAGAGTTGCCAGTTGAGCACCAGCATGGCGATCACGGAAAAGATGACGGTCAGCACATCTTTGACCAGATTACCCAAAACCCGCACGAGGCTGGCGGAGACGACACTCACATCATTCGTAAATTTCGCGATGAGGTTACCCGTCGGCTCTTCCGCGAAATCGGCATAGTCGCGCCTTTGCGCGGCCTGCAACATCTCGGTCTGCATCTGCCCGACCGTGTTGAGGGCGAGAGAATTCGTCAGGATGCGCTGGATATATCCGCCAATCGCCGCCGTCAGGGTCAGGCCCAGAATGACGGGCAGGATGATGAGGGCGTAGGATCTGGCTTGCGCAAAAGCATCGCCGGAATCGTCCAATGCGTTAGCGGCATCAATGATCAGGCTAATGAGATAAACATAGCCCGCCGTTGCCGCGGCGAAGATCGCCATGAAAAAGAAGGCGAGTATCAAACGCCCTTTTTGCGGCCAGAGATAATCTCGCCATAGTCGCGCAATGCGTTGGCGATCCGTCATGGGTCTAGCCAATAATGCCGTCCCCATCGGGGTCGAGCAGGTCATGGGCGTGGAGGATGAAATAGCGCATATGCGCGTTATCGACGGTGCGTTGCGCGGCGGATTTCCACGCCTTGCGGGCGTCTTCAAAATTGGCATAGGCGCCGACAAAATCGACCGCTTTCAGGTCCTTGAATTCCGTCCGGTTCGGATCGACTAACTCGCCGCCCATCACGATATGGAGGAGTTGAACCGATTTCATCTCGGATGTTTCTTTTTTACGGTCGGCCATACGGGTCCCCAAAAATTTAAAATCTCTGCCTTTGGCGAATTGCGCCAAATGCGGTTTCACCGCCGCCAATAACAAAGCGTGCAGCGTCGGGCCAGCACAAATCACGCCCAATCCGGATGTGCTTTCCGTATCAAAATGCGGGACCTCGCCGCGAATATCTGTGACGACAGCGCTGGCTTCATTGGCGATGAGGCTCGCGGCCGCCACATCCCAATCAGATTTTGGCGTGAAAGCGATGGTGGCATCCGCCTTGCCACAGGCGACCAGAACCATGCGATACGCCATGGAGTTTGCGACCGTCACATTCATATCCGGAAAGCCCAATCGTCGGAATTTTCGAGGATAGCCGACCATGTTGATGTTCTCGATAGAGGCAGGATCGCTGGCGTTGATGTGTTCGCCGTTCAGCCACGCGCCGCCGCCCAAACTGGCTTCAAAAAACTCATCCTTCATCGGATTGAAAACGACACCCGCGATAGAGCGTCCTTTTTCAATCACGGCGACGGACACGGCGAAGTTCGGGGTGCGGTCAATGAAAGCGCGGGTGCCGTCAATCGGGTCGACGACAAATGTGCGCGGACAGGCATGGCGCGAATGGTCGTCCTTGGTTTCTTCCGATAACCAACCATAACCCGGACGGGCGGCGCGTAAGGTCTCAAGCAGATAATCATTTACGGCAATATCGGCATCCGTGACGGGATGGCCTTTTTCCTTATCCCAGACTTTTGCGTCATTGGCGATGAAAGCGGCTTTGGCAATCGCGCCCGCTTCCCGCACCGCGTCGCGTATCAGGGCCAAATCTTCCGACGGCAAGCAGCAGCTTGGATCAAGATCCGGCAAGGGTCAGACCTTCCACGAGGAGCGACGGTGAACAGGTCGCGCTGTCCATTTTCAAATCATTGGCCGGGATCATCGTGCGGTACATATCGAGCAGGTTACCCGCAATCGTGACTTCGCTGACGGGAAACGCGCGTAGGCCATTCTCAATTTTAAAGCCCGAGACTCCAACGGAGTAATCGCCCGTATTTGAATTGAGGCTGGGTCCGAACATTTCAGAAATCAGGAAGCCTTCTCCCATTGCAGCGGCTAATGCCTCGGGCGTTTTTTCGCCGGGAACCAGCCAAGTATTGGTCGCGCTGACACCTGGCGGGCTGCCCAAGCCACGCGTCGCGTGACCCGTGGATGTCATACCCAGCTGACGCGCACTCGCGCAATTCAGCAGCCATGTTTTCAAGACACCATCTTCAACAATATGCTGTTTCTGAACGACCAGGCCCTCCCCGTCCCAAGGGCGGGAACCGTTGCCGCGTTTGAGTAAAGGGTCATCAACAATTTGAATATGCGGAGAGAAAATTTCCGTATTTAATTTATCCTTTAGAAAGGACACGCCGCGCGTGATGGACGGACCGGAAATCGCGCCGAGAAGAGACGCGATCAATGAGGCTGCCACGCGTTCGTCAAAAATAACGGGCATGGCACTGGAGGCAATTTGACGGCTGCCTAATCGCGCAACCGCACGGCGTCCGGCGGTGTGCCCGATAGAGGCGGGATCAGGCAGGGCGTCGAAATAGCGTGTGCTCTCATAATCATAATCGCGCTCCATCGCGCCACCGGATTCCGCGATGGCGGAGACGGAGAGACCGTGACGGCTCGCCCGCCAGCCGTCGAGAAAGCCGTGTGAGGTCGCATAGGCCATGGCGCTCGTCGACCAGCTCGCATTCGCGCCTTCGGCTTGCGCGACGCCTTTGATCGACAGGGTCGCGGCCTCCAATTCATGGGCACGGGATTTGAGGGTTGCGGGGTCGAGTTCGGTTGTATCGTAAACATCCAGGGCTTCGCCTTGTCCGGGTTGGGCGAGACGCTCAGGATCGGCCAAACCGCACCACGGGTCTTCCGGCGCGAGTTTCGCCATGGCTACGGCGCGTTCGGCCAACGCTTTCAGACTTTGCTTCGAGAGGTCAGATGATGAGACGCAGGCTTGGCGTTTCCCAACCATGACGCGCAGGCCGATATCCTTACCCTCGCTGCTATCCACATCTTCCAGCGCATTTTCACGCACGGCGATGCCGAGGCTCCGACCGTGGGTGGCGATGGCGTCCGCTGTTTCAGCACCAGCTAGTTTGGCTTCACGTAGGAGCGATTTCAGCGTTGGGTATAACGCATCCGATGTTATCGGGTCAGATGTTGGCAAGATGAGTTCCTAGACGGCGTTAAACGTAAAAACGAGATAGAGGATGTAAATTGCCTGCCCGAAATAGACGAGTAATGTCGTCAATGTGCCGACTAAGCGGCCTTGCCCAAAGCTGCCTGCCATACCCATCGCGTGTAGAATGCGTCCAATAAAGAAGGCTGCGCCAAAGACATGGAGAGCGATGGCATTCCCGTTTAGGAAGGCGATAGCCAAAAGCCCTAGCAGGGCGAGCGGTGCATTTTCCGTAAAGTTCCCATGCGCCCGAATACGGGATACCATTAGGTCATCGCCGCCGTCGCCGAGATTGATTTTCTTACCCAACCGCACCTGCCCGACGCGGAACATCAGGATGGGCGCGAGGATCATATTCAGGGCAATGTAAAAGCCGACGATTCCAAAAGTTGTCATGAGGGTGTCCTGTTCTAATTAATTATTCGGGTCGGATTGCGCCGCTTCCGCCATCACCTTGCGATGTTGTTCCGGCGGTTGCGCGCCTTGGACGGCATATTGCCCGCCATAGATAAAGGTCG
The DNA here is from genome assembly GCF_050271975.1 of Litorimonas sp. WD9-15. NCBI lineage: Bacteria > Pseudomonadati > Pseudomonadota > Alphaproteobacteria > Maricaulales > Robiginitomaculaceae > Litorimonas > Litorimonas sp. WD9-15. Next base: position 184,615 of record NZ_CP189850.1, on the reverse strand, counting down.
GGACGCCGGACACGCCGAGGCCGCGAAAGAACAGGACTTCATTCTGAATTTCGACCTTGTCCTGATCGCCTGCGAGGAGGTCCCGAGTAAGGGCCTCATCCATGCCGATCTCTCCGGCAATGCGGGTGAGAATATCATGATCACCAATATCTTCGCCCTGTTCCATATAGGCAATGAAGAGTTTCTCGGCACATTCAAAACCCAAATCCTGCCCTTGCGCCCATTTCATAAGGCGGTGCGCATCAATCGTATTGGGACGGCGTTTCACGGCGTTGAAATCGAAATTAATCCCCACATCGGGACCCGCCGTTTCCAAATGTTCGCGCATGGCTTTCCATTGCGAACTGGGTTTGTCTCCAAATTTGGCTTTCATATAGTCCTTATAATCGGCCCCGCCCTCAGGCACATTCGGGTCCAGCATATAGGGGCGAAAGGTCAGTTTGGGGCGCGGCTTGGTCTTACCGGCCGCTTGCAAATAATATTTAAACCCTAGCCAGCACCACGGGCAGACGAAATCCGAGATCATATCGACTTCGACGGGCAGAGCCTGGGCTTTTTTGGATTTACGTTTGGCCATTGGGCCGAGACTTAACCCGCGCCCCCGTCGGTGTCCAACTGGATTCGGTCACTGACGCAGCCTAATTTACGGCCGGTAATAGGCTTTCGCTTCGCTACAGCGTTCCGAAAAATCGCTATCCTTGGTCAAGTCGGCCATCACGTCTTTAGCCGTTTGAATGTCTTGTGGTGAGATATTTTCATCACGGAGCGCAGCGGAGAGACTCTTCGTGTCTTTGTCATATAACCGCACCGCCGCTTTATATTCATTGAGCGTCAATTCATATTTCAGAACATGGGTGACGCAAAGACACGTGGCTTGGCTCTGCCCTTTCGACGTACACGTCTCCACCAGTGCTTTATCCTCCGCATAAGTGTCTGCATCCCGGGCCAGCTTTGTTTGCAAGGACATCATCGGATATGTCTGTTGAACCGTTTGCGCTTTCGCCGCGGCCACAGCATTTTGCGAGAGGAGACCAAGCCCCGCCGCTAGAATGGCCAAATTTCGGATTTTAAACTTTGGATTGCGCCCCATAAGTCCCTCCCTAAGTAAATATATTAACAGATATTAACCCTATAATAAGGCAAAAATAGGGTCTTCGTCTACCCCCATGCAAAAGGCCCCTCACTTATTATTTGTTAGATGTCCGTATTTTCGACGGAGAGGGCGAGGAATTTCATGACGGCCGCCGTCTCCGCATCCGTCAGGCCCCGGGTCAGTTTTGTGTTGAAGTCGCGGAAATCAAGCATGACGGCCTCTCGCATTGTCCAGCCTTTATCCGAGAGGAACACCATGCGCTGCCGCCGGTCGCCATAAGATTGTTTTCGCAAGATCAGGTCAGCGGCCTCCATCCGGTCGACCAAGCCGGAGATCGCGGCATTCTTCCGTCCTGTGCCTTCTGCAAGCTCGCTGAGCGTGCACCCATCGTGATATCCGAGATAGATGAGCACGGCGGCCTGTGACCGGCTCACGCCAGAGCCATTCGACAGTGTCCGGTCTGCCGCTTGGGCGAGTTTCAGGAAAGTGCGGTCGAGCACGAAGAAAAGGCGGCGATCAATGGTGCGGGCGATGGCCATAGGAAAGTTCCAAAATTGAATAGGCAAGTGGGCGATGTGCGCCCATAGTGCGCGACATGTTCATGCTTTCAAGTTCTATTCTGACAAGCCCTATTTTTCTCACCGTTGTTTTGGGGTTCGTCGCAGGATTTGCGGGAACGGTTGGCGGATTTGCCGCGCGGTTCACGACTGTCACCCGCTCACGCCACGATTTCATTTCCGCGTTCGGTGCAGGAGCCCTGATCGGGGCCGTCGGGCTCGTCCTGATCCCGCATGGTGTGGAGAACCTCCCGCTCTGGCTCGCCGTGCTCACATTTCTCGGCGGCGGGTTGGTGGCCTTGGCATTGGAACAGCTCACGACGAAAAAGGCGGAGGCCAAAACGGGCGGAACCTCGACCTTTGCCGCCATGATGCTCGACTTTCTACCGGAAGCTCTCGTCGTCGGGGCGCTTATACCCGTGGACCGGATGCAGGCGATTATCGTGACAATTATTATCATCGCGCAGAACGGGCCTGAGGGGTTTGCAGCCTTCTCGGAAATGGCAGAGGAAGGCGACCGAAAGTCAAGGCGCAAGGCGCTGTGGCTACTCTCGACGCTCCCCATCATCGGTATTCTCGCCGTCGGGTTCGGGCTCTGGCTCTGCGAAATTGATGATGCGGCCCTCGGCCTCATCATGGCGGGGGCTTCGGGCGGCATCCTCTATCTCGTTTTCAAGACTATTATCCCGGAAGCCCACGATTCAAAAGACGGGCCTTGGCCTGCTTATGGCGGGATAATAGGATTTACCGTCGCCCTGCTCGGATATGGCCTGACGGTTCACTGAGTGCCAAAAACAACAAAACCCGCTTCACAGTATGAAGCGGGTCCTATTTGAAGTTTGGGTCTCGTCGGGCGCCATGCCCGATTTCAAGATAGATAGCTCTTTACCCTCATTCGATTTTTACGAAGGTGCTGATTTAACAGCTTAGGGCAGACCCCTCAAAACAGATAAACAAATTACACCTCCTTTCAAAACGCGGCTCCACAATGGAACGGCTAGACAATTAAGAAATGGCGGCGATTTCCTATTTTGGCAAGAGGAAAATTTTGTGAAATTTGCGTCACAGACAGCGTGCCGGAAAGGGTTTATTAACCACAATCATCCGACACTCCGCGACCTTGCAAAATCCTCTAGGATTCAATGAAATCAAGCGCGACGCCATTATTGCAATAGCGCAGGCCCGTCGGTTTTGGGCCGTCCTTGAACACGTGACCCTGATGTCCACCGCAGCGTTTGCAGTGATATTCCGTGCGGGCCACGAAGAGTTTGCGATCAACTTTTTCGCCGACATTGCCCTCAATCACGGTAAAGAAACTCGGCCAGCCTGTGCCGGAATCGAATTTCATCTCGGAGGTGAAAAGCGGCAATTGACAGCCCGCGCAGACATAGGTGCCCTCGGCTTTATTATCATTGAGCGGGCTGGAGAAGGGACGTTCTGTGCCTTCCTTGCGTAGCACGCGGAACTCCATATCGGTGAGTTGTTCCTGCCACTCGCGCTCGGACATATTGGCCCAGTCTGTGTTGGATAGCTCTGTCATAGTCTTTGTCTCCGCAGCTTCCGCTTTATTTTGCGTCTGTGTACAGGCGGCGATGGTTAGGGCACCGGCGCCCAGGGCGAGGTCACGTCTGGTCAGCATGGAAAAATCTCCTTCAATTCAGTCCGCTCTATATGGGTACATACGCATGAAGGGCCATGCACGTTGCAATCACGGTGTGGTGAGGTGATTACCGTGAATTGGGAACCATCCAAGCAAAGAGCAAAATCATCACAATTAAAAAAAACGCTGCCCACCTATTGGAGAGAAATAGCCTCAATGCGGACTTACCATTATCTGGTTCCAATTTCTTCGTTTGCCAAAGAAAATGAATTGAAAGTGGTAGAATTGTAAAAAGTGCAAGAAAAAGAAAGTGAGAATTGCTGGAAACAACGTCAAATTTTCCGGGAAGTAATAATTCTCGAGACGACGAATTATCCAGATAAGGTTGAACGCGATTTTCAAAGATTATCGAATTTCTAATTTTATACGCAATTTGCAAGGAAATTACGATCATGGTCAAGCTAACTGCATAGCAGAAAACCACCCCCAGCTTCACCCGTCCGCCAAACCGCCGCGCGGTACTCTTTATCCCTACAAAGGCATCATCCTCAATATCCTGACAGGCATAGATCGTGTCGTAACCGACCGTCCAAAACATCAAGCCGAGATAGAGGATGAAGAGCGCGGGGCTTAAGCTTCCCGTCTTCGCGGCATAGGCCACCAGTACCGCCCAATTAAAGGTCAGGCCCAGCCAGACCTGCGGAAACCACGTAATCCGCTTCATAAAGGGATAGACCGCGACGAGCGGGATCGAGAGCAGGCTGACAATCTGCGCGAGACGCGGCAGCATGAGTAGCACGACCAACCCCACCGCACATTGCACGAAGAGCCAAATCCACGCCTGTTTCGTCGTGACGGTTCCGGCGGGCAGGGGACGCAGGGCCGTGCGTTCGACCTGCGCATCCAGATCCTGATCGACAATATCATTATAGGTGCAGCCCGCGCCGCGCATCGCAATCGCGCCGATCAGGATCAGCGCCGCCCATTTCAGGTCCGTCCAGACCAAGCCGTGGCTCAACCCCGCAAAGGCCAGCCCAATCCAACCGGGCAGGGCGAGTAGCCAATAGCCGACCGGGCGGTCCAGCCGCGACAGTTGCAGAAAAGGCCGCACAGACACGGGCGCGCGATTGACCCAATGGGTTTTCGCTGAATCTTTGACCGCTTCAATCATAACACTCCGTCATTACCGGGCTTGTCCCGGTAATCCATCTCTCATAGGTCGTATGGCATCATGGATTACCGGGACAAGCCCGGTAATGACGGAAAAAACAGGATGCGGGAAAATTACACATTAACGCGGCTCTTCGTCGAGGCGGATTTGAGCGAGGGTGCGGCGGTCGACCTCGCGCGTGAGCAAGCCCATTATCTCGGCAATGTCTTGCGGAAATCCGTCGGCGATGCGGTGCGGCTGTTTAACGGGCGTGACGGCGAATGGCGGGCGGAGATTGTCGCGCTCGGCAAGAAGGGCGCGGGCCTGACCTGTGTGGAACAATTGCGCCCTCAGACGCAGGTTCCCGATATCACGCTCCTCTTCGCACCCGTCCGAAAACACCGCACGGCTTTCATCATAGAAAAAGCGACGGAACTCGGCGTACGCAAATTCCAACCCGTCCTCACCGCCCGCACCCAATTCCCGCGTCTGAATATAGAGAAAGCGCGACTGCAAGCGATCGAAGCGGCGGAACAGACGGAACGGCTGGACGTGCCGGAAATCGCGGCGGCGAAACCGCTCAAAGATATTCTGGCCGCTTGGGACGGAACGCCCATCCTGTTTGCGGATGAAGCAGGTGATGCGATGCGAGCGGAAGATGCGGTGGAAAACGCGTCCGCGCCCGCCGCCATCCTCATCGGGCCGGAAGGCGGGTTCACGAAGGATGAACGGGCGGAACTCCGCGCGATGGCGTGCGTGAGTGCGGTAACCCTGGGGCCGCGGATTTTGCGCGCGGATACGGCGGCACTGGCCATGTTGACGCTCTGGCAGAGTGGGGTTGGGGATTGGTGAGGGGCAATCCACGTTTACGGAGACATGTATCCTCGCTTTCACGACTTTCAACTATTTCCAACAACAAACATAGCTGTCACCCCGCACCAACCCAAAGGGCGCAGATGTGGGCCTAACGATTACAAGGCCTTAGGTTAGGTTTGCAGACGATAGGTCCCGCATCTCCACTGCGTTGCGTGCGGGATGACAATTGTGAGTTGACGCAGACATTCGGTGACCAATCCCCGTTTATAAAGAGAATAATCCCCACTTCTCCAAATACGCATATGTTTAACTCGTTCTTTCGGACATGGGACAGGTAGGAGCTCATCTATCCGTGCCGGAGGACGGTGTGTTTATCGGTGCGGGGTGAGACCTGCATCGGGGGACCGGGTTTCGAGTGCCTGACGGATTGAAACATTCGCAGTCAAGTAAGGCCGTTACCTGTAAAACACCGCCGCGTGGTCCGAGCAATTGGCGTCAGCCAAATGTGGGACGTGCAATGGTTCTGTCGATTAAAGTCCGACGGAGCCTGAGATTTGGAAGACGTAACGGTATCGCCGACAGAGTTGATTTTCTGTTAGAAAATTCAACGACCCAAACCTCACGCACTTGGCCTTCGTGTAAAACATTTTTCTTTTTGGTCTCCATCACGGAGGTCACCGCGCGGACGTCCCGCTTTTATATCTCTCGCCGCACGCCTCGATCGTCGGTCGCAACGCCCGCTCGCCCAATGATCATCCACACGCTGTGCAGAACATTTCGCAGCCGAACCGGGTTCCGGCCCTTGTCAGGCTGTTTTTGGCCCGCGCATAATGACGCAGCGGGACTTCGCCCTTGCATGACATCGTGCACAAGATATGGTGCATACACATGGGGAGAATGGCATATATCGCGTTTTTAAGCGATTTAGGGCCAGTTTCAAACGGTTAGACAGAATCACGGGGCTCTGCCAGGCAGGCGACCCGACACAGGAATGAAAGAGCACAGTCATGGGTAAAATGGGTAATTTCGAGAAAAGCGAATCGGGCCTGCTCCTGCCGTCCCATTCCTATAAGCCCTTCCGCTATCCCTGGGCCTTTGATTATTGGCAGAAACAGCAACAGGTCCACTGGATGCCGGAAGAGGTGCCCTTGGGCGAGGATATCAAGGATTGGGCGACTAATCTGACGGATGTTGAGAAAAACCTCCTGACGCAGATTTTCCGTTTCTTCACACAATCCGACGTCGAGGTTGGCGCGAATTACATGGAAAATTACATGCCGCTGTTCAAGCCGGTGGAAGTCCGCATGATGCTGGCCTCGTTCTCCAACATGGAAACGATCCATATCGCGGCTTATGCGCTCCTGCTCGAAACGATCGGCATGCCCGACAGCGAGTTTTCTGCTTTCATGGAATATGAGGAAATGTCCGCCAAGCATGATTATCTCGGTAAATTCGGTGTCGAGACAGAGCGCGATATTCTGACCTCCATGGCCGTGTTCGGAGGCTTCACCGAAGGGCTACAGCTCTTTGCCTCATTCGCCATGTTGATGAACTTCCCGCGTCTGAACAAGATGAAGGGCATGGGCCAAATCGTGACCTGGTCCATCCGGGACGAGAGCCTGCATTGTGAGGGCATGATTAAACTGTTCCACACCTTCGCGGCAGAAACGGGTGCGCTGACGAAATCCGTGGCCGATGACATCATTGATTGCTGTCAGACAGTTGTGAAACTGGAAGATAAATTCATCGACCTCGCATTCGAAATGGGTCCGGTTGAGGGCATGACATCCGAGGATATCAAAGCCTATATCCGTTACATCGCTGATTGGCGTTTGGGCCAACTCGGCCTGCCAAAAGTCTACGGCACGGAAGAGCATCCACTGCCCTGGTTGACCGAAATTACGAATGGTGTCGAACATGCGAACTTCTTCGAAGCCCGCGCCACGGAATATGCCAAGGGCGCGACCGAGGGCACCTGGCACGGCGCGGAAGGTGTCTGGGACCGGTTCGAGGCGAATTTGAGCAAAGTGAAATTGGAAGCGGCGGAATAAAGCCAGCTTCATATCCCAACAAAGACCTCGCCCCGTGCGAGGTCTTTCTATTTGCGTCATCCGTAGATAAAATAAGACTTTCTAATATAAAGACCTTACATGTCCCTCATCTCCTTTGACGCCCGGAATTACAGTTTCGAGACCATCTATAATTTTCGTGATTTTGGCGGCTATATAGGCTTGGACGGACGTGCGGTCAAAACCGGACGCCTGTTCCGCTCGGCACATCTCTCGGCTTTAAGTCCGGAAGATCTCTCAGAGATTGGAGGTCTTGATATCAACCTTGTCGTGGATCTTCGCCACGCACCGGAACGGGCAAAACAACCCTCCCGCTTTCCAACACCAACCCCGCATGTGCATGAATATCCGGACGCGCCCGACAAAGTGGATGCGAAGGTCGCGCCGCATGAAGCGTTTTTGGAACATGAACTCTACACAGCTGCCGATGCCCATGGCTATATGATTGGCAGCTATACCGCGCGGCCGCATGACCCGGGCTTTCAGAAAATCTTCGCCGATACACTTCATTTCATGGCTGAGAGTGAGAACGAGGCGGCGGCAGGGGTGCTCGTCCATTGCGCGGCGGGGAAAGACCGCACGGGGACACTTTGTGCGCTGATACAGGGCTTATTGGGGGTCTCGCGTGACGATATTCTGGCGGATTATATGATGACGCTGGAATCCGTGGATATAGATAAGATTATCGGACCGGCGGCGGAGATGTTCTCGAAACGCTATGGCCGTCAGATTGATGCGAACGCCATTTGGCCGATGTTCGGCGTCACGCCGGAATTTTTAAACGCGGCCTTGGATGGTATGGGAGATATGGAAACCTATGCGACGCAAACGCTTGCGGTGAAGCCCTCGACGCTCGCGAAAATTCGCACGCGATATCTCATAGGTTAAATGTTTAGGACGAAGATGTGCTGCCCGTGCAGGTGACAGTTGCATAGCCGCTGGCGGAACAAGAAATATCCTTGCCGGAATCTTTACCAATCACGACAGAATTTGACCGACGGGGTTTCAGCATGAAGGTCTCGCTGAGCGTGATATCCGTATCAAAGAATCTCAGTTTTAAGGGCGAATACGTATAAGCCACCCGCGTCACAACAATACCGGAATTTTCACTCAAAATTTTCTCATCTAAAGTCGCAGCGTTAAAGCTGGGTAGATTATTGGCGCTGGGATTCATCTGAACGATTCCTTCAGACGTGATGTTTCCGTTTGTATCTTTGATGAAGCTCCGCATATCAATCGTGACTTTTCGGGCATCCGCGACGCCCATAATTCGAATGGCAGCAGAGAGTGTTTCTTCAACATCTGTAACCGTCATCTCGGATGTATGGGTCGCGAGATCGCCGGCAACATTTGTTCCGTGCGAAACGCGACGATCCGCATCAATAGCTGTCGCGATTTCCGCCAAGCCAAAATACATCATGATCATGACCGGTGCGACGAAGGCAAATTCAATCGCCGCGGCACCTTCTTCATTCCGTCGCAGACGTTTAGCGAGAAACTTTGCGGTTCTGGGAAGAATGTAGGTCATGCGGGTTTTCCCTCCGAAATCTTGTCATTTGTATCCGAATCGCAAGTGCCGGATGCAGGGAAAGGCTCGTTTTTGAAAGCCGTTGTTGACGTGATCACGCGTATACCCGGTGTGCCCGGTGATTCTAACCGAGTAATTTTCGGCGGTAGGACCAAGCGGTGATATAATATAGATCTGACGACGAGTGCCGTGCCCGCAGTATTGGCCTCTGATGAAACTGTACCATTGGGGGTCTGTGGGATGGCATCATCTCCCGTTTTATCAGGGTCACGCGGTGCGGGCGCAGGGGGTTCGGGTAGCGTGATTGTCTTGAAACTGGCACCATCAACAACATCAATTCTGACGTTTTTCCAACAATTGCCTAAGCCTTTCATTTCCGAGCAGACGAGTGCTTTAAACTCATCTTCGCCGCCACAGGCCTGAAAATTTCCAACACGGATGCTTCTGCCGGCCTCAGACGTTGCATGCGACAGGGCAGAACTAATGAAAAAGACAAGTGCGAGTTCGATGATACCGAATAAAAGTGCAAAAAACGGGAGCGCCACGAAAGCAAATTCGATGGCCGTTGCGCCGTCTTCATCTTTCTGGAATTTGGCGACAGTGCGTTCAGCCCGCCGCCATGCTTTTTCCGATATAAATTTCATGTCCCACTCCATGATGTGAAAGCTCCAGCTTTTCCTCGCTGGATTCATCAGGCTTAGGAAAGCTTAGAAAGGTTTCATTAAGAAAGACGTAAAGATTCAGGTTAATAAAGTATTAATTTATTTCCAAATTTAAGACTCAATTAAAACCCGGGTCCTGTGGGCGACGAAAACTCTGCGCCGCCTGCAATATTAGATCCATCGCTTACACTCGCACCTGTTCCACCCAGTGACGGACCTTGAGCAATGGTTGTATCCAGGTCCCGATCCTCCGGGGTGTTTAATGCGATGAATTCGGGATTGTCGCCCAATACGGGTGAGGGACCGCAATAAGGAATACAGGAATAAGTCTCACGCGATTTTGCATTATGAAGTCTCACGCTGTGCGATGACAACGTATTGACGACCTGAAGGTTCGTATCCATCATCGTATTTCCGTTCGCGTCTAGTATGATGAGATTGGTCTCGCCATACCCGCGTCCCACGACAAATATAGTATCGACGGATTGAACCGTGACATCTGCAATATTGGGATTGCCGATAATAATAGAACTCGCGGCCCCTGGCAGGCGAACTACTTCTGTTTTGTTCAGCTCGACTTTATAAACCTGATCTCCTGCAAAGGCAGGCGCAGCGCTACTGGCGATAGTTGCCAAGACCAGCAATAATTTTGTCATACGCATTTTCGTCGACTCCCAAATTTTTTTGGAAACTAGAAGAATGTAGTGAACGAAGCGTTTACACCTGAGCGGCTTTGTCTGTTCTGACGATGAAAATGGTCTATACACTATATTAGCGTCGAAAAATTTAATGAACGGATGTTTAAATGTGACTTATTCTGGTCACATTTGACAGGTCTTGATTGGTAATACGCATGACTTTCAGCACTATTTCGCGATAAATAGTTATTTTACCAGAAATTTACCCTATCTCTCAACAGGGCAGTAAGCCTTGGTCCCTATAAGCAATCACATCAGGGATGACCCTGTGAACTGAGGGTTATCCTCTCTGACAAACGCATACGTGGGAGTATTGTTATGCAAAATCTTTTTACTCGTTTTATTGAAGACGAATCCGGTGCGACAGCTATTGAGTATGGTCTGATCGCCGCTCTTATCTCTGTTGGTATTATTGCCGGCGCTCGTACAATCGGTACAGGCATCAGCAGCCGTTTCACAGAAGTCGGAACTGCAGTGACTGGCGCAACAACTGGTTCGACTGGCGAATAATCTAATAGATTATTTGATTGAATAGCGCCCGCCCCTTGTGGCGGGCGCAATAGTTTTCATATCTGAAAAATGACCAAGAAAAAGCGGTTGAGGCCTTCATGAAAAAATTTGAACAATTTCTCAAAGATGAATCTGGCGCGACTGCGATTGAATACGGCCTCCTCGCTGCGTTGATCAGTGTTGGCATTATTGCAGGGGCTTCGACGATTGGTTCAGGCATAAGAACCCTCTTCACGGATACCAATAGCGAGCTTGTGAAAGCTGCAACTGCCTCTGAATGAACTGCCTCTGAATAGACGGCTGCATTATAACCTGACCTTAAGCTTTTTAGGGTACTGTTGGGAAACCCTATTTTGCGGATGTCGACACAATGATTTTACCAACGCTCGTCTTTTTTATATTTACGATCCCGCAAATTATGGCTGCATTAAATGACGCCAATGCGATGAAGATTCCCAATCGTATCCCATTGATTGCACTGTTCAGCTTTTTTCTGATTATACCTTTCACATGGGGCGGCGTTCCGATATTCCTAGAACATCTCACAGTTGGGTTGGCGATGTTTGCGCTTGGCTTTGCTATGTTTGCCTTTGGATGGATGGGCGGCGGCGATTCCAAATTACTGGCGGGTACAGCGATTTGGTTCACGTGGCCGGATATGTTGATGTATGCTGTTTTCACATCCTTATTCGGAGGCGTCCTCACACTCGTTCTACTTGTAGGACGTACATATATTCCTGTTCGTATTCTGACGACACCTTGGGCACAGATGATGTTGAAGGATGAGAAGAAGATCCCTTATGGCTTGGCGTTGGCAGCGGGGGCAATCTTCACGCTTCCACACAGCCGAATTTTTGCAGCAGCTTTGGGGCATTAACGGGCCTTATACCCGTAGATAAGTCTTATGAGCGGCGCTGTAAAACACGCCGCTTTTTTTTGAGGCTGTGAAAACTCAAATTTTTACGAAAGCCGTTAACCCTTTCCAAACGCCTCACTGTCTATCCATTAACCATGCTTTAGTGCGTCTGTCCCTATTCTGGGTGCTAAGACGCAACCAATGTGGTGAGGGGATATGGACACCAAGAAGATTATTGTATTGGGCGCGATGGCCGTTTTAGGCTTTGTCGTCTTTACGCAGGTCAAGAAGATGGGCACGCCCGTTGCGGTCCCCGAGACCCCTGTTCAGACAGAGGTCGTCGTTGAAAAAGTCAAATATGTGCCCGTCTTGGCGGTCGCGAGTGACTTTTCCGTTGGGCAGAGAATTGGCGAGAGCTCTTTGACATCAATTGAATGGCCCGCGGAAGCGCTGACAGCCAATCTCATAAATCTTGAGGATCAGCCGGATGCGCAAGCGCAATTTGTAAACTCTCTTGCGCGCGTTCAACTGGCTGAAGGGGAGACCCTAACGCGTGATAAAGTCATTATGGCGGGTGATAGCGGTATTATGGCCGCATTGCTGAAGCCTGGAATGCGGGCCGTGACAACCCGGATCTCAGTCGACACCGCAGCCGGTGGTTTCATCCAACCGGGTGACCGCGTCGACGTTATCTTACGCGAAAATTTCCAGATCCGTCGCAATCCGACATTAGATGCTCAAAGCACGACTGTTGGTCGAAACAGCCTTTACGTGGCCAAGACACTTTTTGAAAATGTTAAAATTCTGGCGATTGATCAGACTTTCACAACGTCTTCCGAAACGGGTGCCGCTATTCCCGGGTCCACAGCCACGTTTGAATTATCGCAATCTGATGCTGAACTTCTCCAAGAATCAGAAGGTTATGGTGATATTTTTCTAACATTACGGGGTGTGAACGGGTCCAATTACCAAGCCCGAAGCGCGGCACGTGTTGAACGGGAGGGACAAGACCCTGCGCCGTCAACACTGACAGTTTACCGCGATGGCCAAGCGACACCTGTCGCCTTGCAGCAAAGATAGGTCGAACTGATGATGATGAAACAGACATTTCGAACATCTGCAACGGCACTTGCACTCGTCGGGGCCCTTGGTCTTTTGGCGGCCCCGTCTCAGGCGGGGACACGGTCTTACTCCAACGTCCAAAATGCGACAGCGGCCGTGAAAATTCAAGGCCCTGGAACGAGCGCAAAGAACCAATCTATTATTCTTCCACTTTCGAAATCCACCGTCATAGAATTGCCTGAAAACGTGATGGATGTGATTGTGTCTGACCCTAATGTTGTCGACGCCGTCATTCACACATCGCGCCGCACAATGTTAATCGGCAAGAATGCCGGCCAAACCAATGCTTATTTCTACAGCCATGATGGTCGCGAACTTCTTAACCTAGATATCCGTGTAGAGCGTGATATTGGCGGGTTAGAAGGTCTGATCGCGCAAAATGCACCAGATAGCGACGTCGAAGTACAGGTCTTCAACTCAAATATTCTTTTGACGGGAATGGTGCCAAACGCCGCTGCAGCGGATCGTGTCGAGAAACTGGCGCGGATGTGGCTGACGACGGGCGGTCCGCAAAGTGCAGAAGGCGAAATTGTCAACTTGATGTCCATTGCTGGCAAGGACCAGGTTATGCTGAAAGTTCGCATTGTTGAAATGCAGCGTTCCGTGACAAAGCAGATGGGTCTGAACCTTAACGCCATTGGTGAATTGGGTGATGGTACGGTTTCCCTGATTAATCAGGTCGGTCCTTCTTTCTCAGGTGGTTTGAACGCGTCCGGCAATTTCAATAACACTGGGAGCGGCGATCTGACCTCACTCGGCGGCGCCCTTAATGCATTGGAGACAGTCGGACTTGTTCGAACTTTGGCTGAGCCCACATTAACGGCAATATCCGGCGAGACAGCTAATTTCCTCGCGGGTGGTGAAATCCCACTTTTTGCCGGATCATTCCGGGATGAAGACGGCAATCTTCAGCGATCATTCGAGTTTAAACCCTTCGGCGTTTCGTTGGGTTTCACACCAGTCGTCTTATCCGAAGGTCTCATCTCTTTGTCTATCAGTACGGAAGTGTCCGAACCGACAACAGAAAACTCATTCTTAGCCGATGGCGGTGACAATGTTCTGGGTATCCGGGTACGCCGGGCCAATACAGTTGTTGAATTACCAGCAGGTGGTTCTCTCGTGATCGCGGGTCTGATCCGCGAAGAAGCCCGTTCAACGGTTGACGGAACACCGGGATTGAAGGACGTGCCAGGCTTGGGAGCGCTCTTTCGCGGTCGTGACAGTCAGTCAACGCAGACAGAGCTGGTTGTCATTGTGACGCCTTATCTCGTCGATGCCACGCATCCTGATAAGTTGCAGACACCGACAGACGGGTTTCAAGCCCCGAATGATGTTGAGAGCTTGATGCTGGGACGGCTTAATAAAATTTACGCGGAAAACGGAAAACCTGAGATTCAATCCAGCTCTCTGGGTGGCCCGTTTGGCCATGTTGTGGATTGAGGAGAAAATGATGTCTAAAACCTTGATTAGAACAACAGCGTTACTCGCGACCTTTACATTGGCGGCCTGTGCAACGCCTGCGCCGACCTATAAGCCAACACATATTCGCAACGCGGTACAAGTGGCCGAAAGCATTGAGCGGTTAGAACTTTACACGCGACCAAATGGCCTTGAGCTCTCTGCAAGAGATACGCTGGCTGTCTCACAATTCTTGGATGGATATGCCCGGTCCGGTGATGGCCCCCTATTCATCAATCGCCCCGCCAATGCGTTGTCCGGACTCGGAACGCAGCAGGCGGAAGCGAAGGTCCGTCAATTGATGGCGCAGGGGGGAATGAACCCCGCAGTTTTACAAGCAGGTCAATATGCGTCTGCGCCGGGCGCGCCCGCACCCGTAGTCGTCTCCTACCGCACATTGAAAGCCATCCCGCAGGATTGTCGTCAGATGGGGAATATTGGGACAACTTACGCGAACCAGCCGCATTCAAATTTCGGGTGTTTCCACTCCGCCAATCTAGCCGCCATGATTACCGATCCGCGACAGCTACTGGAACCTTACGCCACTGGAACGCCAAATTCTCAGCGCAGACAGGTTGTCTATGACAAATATATTCAGGGCGAACCCACCTCTGCGCAAATTAACCCAAGACAAGAAGTCGGTGCCGGCGACGGCGGCGGCGGCGGTACCTAGATCGCCGAAACGAAACCTAATTTAAGACGACGCCGAAAACGCAAACCGAAGACGATGCCATGACACAGATGCCACAGCCGCACCCCAATATGCCGCAGCCCGTCCCGGCCCATCCCGGTGCGCCGACGCCGCCACGACCGGTGGCCATGCCGCAATCTGTCACGCCGCAGCCCGTGCCAATGCCGACACCTGTTGCGCCGCAACCTATGCCCATGCCGGCACAAATGCCGCGGCAGAGCCTGCAGCCGCAAATGCCCCCCGGCTCGCAAACGATGCCTTATCCAGCAGCCCGGCCTGCCCCGGTTCAGGACAGCTCTCTATTGGATTATTCCGGACAGCCGCAATTAGGTCAGATGCCCCCAAATCAAATGGCCCCAGGCCAAATGGGAATGAGTCATAATCCGATGGGCCATGTAGAGGCCGCACGCCCCTATGCCCCTTTGGATGATACTGCCCGCGAGGGCGGTGAAAAACCGCTACCCTCCATCTCGGTACATGCTTTTTGTGATCGTCAGGAAACTGCGCATTGTGTAAATGAAACGACGCGCGATTGGCGTATGAAACGTGCCAATGTGAAAATCTACATGGGTGGATTGCCCGCCGCGATAGAATTTTATCATAAAGAAAATACGCCGTCTCTGATCCTTATTGAAAGTGGCATGCGGGGCGAAGAGCTATTTAATCAGCTCGAGCAACTGGCCAGCGTTTGTGATGAGGGAACAAAAGTCGTTGTTATTGGTGCGACCAATGACATTCGTCTTTATCGTCAATTGATGGATAAAGGTGTCTCGGATTATCTCGTTCCACCTCTGCATCCGCTTCACGTGATCCGCTCACTTGGAGAGCTTTACTCAGATCCAGAGCAACCCTTTATTGGTCGCGTCGCCGCATTTTTCGGTGCGAAGGGCGGGGTTGGTTCTTCGGCACTTGCGCATAACACGGCTTGGGTGCTCTCAGAAATCATGGGGCAGGAAACGTCTCTCATTGATTTAGATGCGAGTTGGGGGACAACCGGTCTTGATTTTGCTTATGATAATACATCCGGTTTGGAAGAAGCGCTCGGTGAACCGGATCGGCTTGACGAAACACTTATGGACCGGATTATGATCCGCCATACGCAAAAACTATCTATTCTACCGACATCAAGTTCGCTCAATACCAAACCCGTCATGGCAACTGAAAGCTATGAAGCTGTCGTCAATGCCGTGCGCGGCATTTCCCCGCTCGCTGTTTTAGATATGCCCCATTACTGGTCGGATTGGACGACGAATGTCCTGACATCTGTCGATGATGTTGTTGTCGTGGCGACACCTGATCTGGCGGGTATGCGCAATGCGAAAAACCTGATTGATTTTCTGAAAACACAACGACCAAATGATGCGGAACCCATTCTTATCCTCAACAAGGTCGGGATGTCCAAAACGACAGAGATTTCTGTCAAAGATTTCGGCGCAATGGTCGGTATGGACCCGAATATCGTCATAGGCTGGGACCCTGAAAGCCATTTTGAAGGTACGAATGAAGGTAAGATGTTGACGGAAGTCAAGTCAGCAGACCAAACCGTGCAAGGTCTAAAATATCTCGCCAATCGCATTCGGACGGGAACTTACGATGTTCGTCTGAAGGGTGATGTTGCGCCAACAAAAAAGGGGCTTCTGAAAATTGGCGGTGGTAAAAAGGAAAAAGGCGAAGCCAAGTCGATGTTTTCCTTTTTGAAAAAAGGGTCGTAAAACATGTTCGGTAAAAAATCCGACCTCGCGCTTGCGGGTGATGCACCTGCGCCAAAACCGTCAAAAGCGGCAGCGGCGCCTGCGCCCACGCATGCGAGTGATGCACCGCGTAGCCGGAGTAATGAGCCGAGCGAAGAATATTACGAAACAAAAGCGACCATCTTTAATGCGCTTTTTGAAACCATTGACGTCTCCGCCTTGGCAGGCATGCAGCCTGATAAAGCGCGCGAAGAGATCCGTGGTATTGTTGATGAAATTATCGCGATTCGAAATGTTCGTTTATCTGTCGCCGAATCAAATCAATTAATTACAGAAATTTGTGATGATATTCTCGGCTATGGTCCGCTGGAGCCCTTGCTCGCGCGGGATGATATTGCCGATATTATGGTCAATGGCGCGAAACACGTTTTCATCGAAACCAATGGTAAGATGATCAAAACAAATATCCGCTTTCGCGATAATACGCAGTTGATGAATATTTGTCAGCGTATCGTGAGCCAAGTGGGCCGTCGCGTCGATGAAAGCTCGCCCATTTGTGATGCGCGTCTTTTGGACGGCTCTCGTGTGAACGTGATTGCGCCACCCCTCTCAATTGATGGACCCGCGCTGACCATTCGGAAGTTTAAGAAAGATAAACTGCGTCTCGGGGATCTTGTGAATTTCGGTTCAATCTCGCCGGCGGGTGCACGCGTTTTGCAGATCATTGGCGCGTGTCAGTGTAATATCGTCATTTCCGGCGGTACTGGCTCTGGTAAAACGACGCTTCTCAACGCATTGACAGGATTTATCCATCCGGATGAGCGTATCATTACCTGCGAAGATGCGGCGGAATTGCAGTTGCAACAACCGCATGTCGTGCGTCTCGAAACGCGCCCGCCCAATCTTGAGGGTAAGGGTAAGATCACCATGGCGGATCTCGTGAAAAACTGTCTGCGGATGCGTCCGGAACGGATTATCGTGGGTGAGGTCCGGGGGCCGGAAGCTTTTGATTTGCTACAGGCCATGAACACGGGTCATGATGGGTCCATGGGAACGCTCCATGCTAACTCCCCGCGTGAAGCACTGTCTCGTTTGGAATCTATGATTACGATGGGCGGCTTTTCCCTCCCGGCGAAAACAATTCGGGAAATGATCGTCGGCTCTGTCGATGTAATCGTGCAGGCGACGCGTCTGCGGGATGGGTCCCGTCGGATCACGAAAATCACCGAAGTGATCGGTATGGAAGGCGATGTGATCGTCACACAAGATCTGATTGTCTATGAGATGGACGGTGAGGATGCGCAGGGCAATATTATTGGTGAGCATAAATCCACCGGTATCGCCCGCCCGGCTTTCTGGGATCGTGCGCGTTACTTTAACCTTGAAAAAGATCTGGCTGAAGCGCTGGATGAAGCGGGCAGTTAGGTGGACCAGCAAACTCTCATCGCGCTTTGTGCTGCCGGCATTGTTGTCTGTATTGCCTTCCTCTTCTTGGGCGGAGATAAATCATCCTCTGATACCAAACGCGTGCGTGAATTTGCGGGAAAGAAAACGCTGGGCAGCAATATAAAGGAAAAGCTCAAAGTCGAAGATTCCGGCAATCGAAGAAAACAGATTGAAGAGTCCCTTGGAAAAATTGAAGAACGTCAGAATGAAAAAAAGAAGAAGGCGAAATCTCTCAAGGCCCGGTTAGTCCAAGCGGATTGGAAAACAAAGCCGCAAACATTTATGGTTATTTCGCTGGTGCTGGCGGTTATGGGCGGAGGCGTACCTTTTGTTCTCGGGCTGCGACCACTCATGTGTTTGGGTCTTGCAGTTATTTTGGGCTTCGGATTGCCCCGGTTTATTTTGAATTCGGCCATCAAGCGACGTCAGGCTAAATTTACGTCTCATTTTGCGGATGCGATGGATATTATCGTGCGGGGTGTGCGGACCGGTCTGCCTTTGGGTGATTGTCTAAAAATTATTGCGCATGAGAGCCCAGAACCTCTGGGCACAGAATTCCGCCGCGTTGTTGAAGGTGAAGGATTGGGTATTCCGATCGAAGTCTGCCTTGAACAAATGTATGAGCGTATGCCGATTTCCGAAGTAAACTTCTTCGCAACGGTTCTCAATATTCAGAAATCAACGGGTGGTAATTTGGGCGAGTCCTTGGCGAACTTGTCCAATGTACTGCGTGGGCGGAAAATGCTGCGAGAGAAAATCAAGGCGCTCTCTGCGGAAGCCAAGGTGTCTGCGATTATTATCGGCGCACTTCCCATCATAGTCATGGGTCTGACCACAATGATGAGTCCCGATTACATGATGGATCTCTACACAACAAAAACCGGTCAACGAAACTTGATGATCGGCGCAGCTATGATGTTTTTCGGCACTATGATGATGCGTAAAATGATTAACTTTAAATTTTAGCGCGACGGAGAAGCAGATATGTCACCTGAATCCCTCGCCATGTTTTCAACAGCCGGCGCCATCCTGATTTCCGCGCTGGTTATGTACACGATTTGGATTGTCGTCATTCCGATGTTGGAGGGCGACAAGAAAAAGAAACGCATGGAATCCGTTGCCTCCGCACGGGAAGGTATGCGCAAGGATCGTTTGGCAAATCTTCAATCGGAAGCCAGCCTTCGCGCTGATGGCAAGGGCGTCGCCAAGAATATGGTGGATCGCTTCAGTCTTGAAAAACTTCTCGAAGCCTCAGACCTTAAGGATAAAATGGCACAAGCGGGCCTTCGGGGTCAGAAACCTATTTACGCCTTTTATATGGCACGTTTGGTCGCACCGATTGTCTTAGGCCTACTCGGTTTTCTCATCTTTGTCGTCTTAAACCTGCCTGGCTGGGACATGCTGCGTCGTGTCGCGCTGTCTATTGGGATGATGCTGTTTGGATATTATTTGCCCGGTATCTATATTAAAAATGTCGCCGGGAAACGACTCGCGTCGATTATGCCCGTTTTCCCGGACGCTCTGGATCTGCTGCTGATTTGTGTGGAATCGGGGATGTCTGTCGAACTCGCTTTTGGTAAAGTTGCAGAAGAAATGGGGGATGCTTCGGTTGAATTGGCGGAAGAGTTTTCCTTAACGACGGCAGAATTATCATATCTAACATCACGGCGATTGGCTTATGAAAACCTGGCCCGTCGAAATAATCATCCCGGTATTCGTGCGGTGGCGACGGCGTTGGTTCAGGCTGAACGTTATGGTACACCACTCGGTGATACGCTTCGAACAATGGCAAATGAAAATCGTCAGATGCGCGTGATGCTAGCTGAGAAAAAAGCGGCTGCTCTCCCGGCGAAATTGACCGTGCCGATGATTCTATTCTTCCTGCCGGTTCTGTTCATCGTCATCCTGACACCTGCGGGTATGCGTCTGGGCGAGGCTTTCTAAATTCGAAAAAATCACGGGTTTGATGATTTAAAGTCAATAAAAAACCCGCCTTCTAATAGAAGGCGGGTTTTTGTTTTTAGAGACTTGGTGGAAAGCTACCTACGACGACGATTAGCTTGACGTCTCGCGGGTGCTTGTTGTGTTTGCTGCTGCACGGGCCCGCCCGCCATGGCTTGTGGTGGTGCGGCTTGGAGCGGGGCATAGGCTTGGGGCGGCATTTGCTGGGCCTGTGGATAGGCTTGTCGCGTCTGTGGACGCGACGGCAGGGGTGTTGTGGTCGTTGGTTGTGTCTGTAAGTTTCTGGAAATACGATCCAACATGGCTTGTTGAGCTTCGGCGGAAGTTTGAGATTGAACAGGCGCGATGCGCTCTCCCGTTTTTTGATTGGCCATGGCGCGTGCGGCCTCCGCCGCGCTGGAGTAATTTTGGCCTTGCGCGGGTCCCATGGACATCCGCGCTTGAGGTTGTCCCATTTTAGGTTGCGCCAATTGTGTTTGGCTCATGACAGGCCGTAGCGCTGGTTTGGCTTGGATTTGAATATTTTGCGGGCCGCGCGTCAGCGCCACCATCTTCTCGGCTTCTTCAATTTTGCCTTGAAGTTTGAGCACAAGGGCCAAGTTCTGACGCACACTCGGCGAAGCCCCCGGCATATTAACGGCGCGACGTAGCCATTGCTCGGCCGTCACTGCGTCGCCGGAGAGCGCATAGCTGAACCCAATATTGGCGAGAACATTCGGATCATTCGGCGTGATCTGCAGCGCCCGCTGATAATATTGACGCGCTTCGCCGTAACGTTCCTGCTGATCCAAGGCCGCCCCTTTCAGGGACCAGAGGCGCCCATAAGCGGGCGTCATGGCGAGCGCCTGATCCAAGGGCTGCATCGCATCTACAGACCGTTCGGCCGCGATGAGGGCGGCCGCATATTCCGCGACTAAATAAGGGTCGCGCGGATAAAGCGCACGCGTTGTCTGCGTAATTTCAATGGCGCGGTTAGGATTGCCGAGTTTCCGAACCGCTGCGGCCAGTTTGATCGCGGATTCCAGATCGCCTGGATTTAAATTATATTCGTTCGACCAAAATGCAGCTTGCGCAAAAATGGGCTGCGTCTCAATCGCGTCGCGCATCTGACGCGTGGCGGGCAGATTATTATCGACGGCCAGATCGCTTTTAATCTGCAGTTCCTGCTCATTCATTTCGGGCGCGACCGCGCAGGCGGAGACAAGTAGGGCCGTTGTCGCAAATAGCGCAGTCATCTTGAACGGTTTCATATCGACCTCATCTGGAGAATGACCCATAAGCCTGATTTGCAGGAGAGCCTGATTTCGTTAACAAACCTGAACGAAGAGGGTTAACGCCGCGTTAGCAAATTGACCGCAGCACAGGTCAGTGAGAGGAATTTAATGTTAAACCAGACCGCCACGCCATTTATTCTGCATAAAGACCTGCCCAGCGGGGTTGTACCCGTCAAAATTGATGTCCTGCGCCCCGAACATTGGGACCGTTACGCCGCAGGACTGACTGACGCGCAGCAAGTATTTGCCGAAGAACGCGGCTTTAAAGGGGAGGCCGGCCAACGTTTGCGTTTGCCGGATGCGGAAGGTCGGGTGCGATTGGTTCTTCTGGGCTGTGGTCCCGAACAAAGTGATGACACTGTCGAGATGAGGTTAGGTGTGCTGGGGGGAGCGCTTCCCAAAAATCACTATGTCCTTGGCCATATACCGTCCGATATGAGTGCCCGCCTGGCCGCGATTGGTTGGGGCATGGGGGCATATCGGTTTGACCGTTACCTCTCGGAAAAATCCGATCCGCCGCTTCTCGTCTTGGAGGATGATTCAGACCATGTGGAAATCATGGCGACCGTGGCTTCTACCGCACTCTGCCGCGATCTCATCAATACGCCCGCCGGGGATATGGGGCCCGTGGCCCTGCATCAGGCGGCGCGGGATTTGGCGAAAGACTATGATGCCGACATAAGCTCTGTCGTGGGGGAAGATCTCCTCGAAGAAAATTATCCCATGATCCACGCGGTAGGCCGCGCCGCGCATGAAGCGCCCCGCCTCGTCGAGATTGAGTGGGGTGATCCTTCCCATCCACGACTCGCGATTATTGGTAAGGGTATCACCTTCGATACGGGGGGCGTGAATATGAAATCCGCTTCCGGTGCGCGGCTGATGAAAAAAGATATGGGCGGCGCGGCCCATGCGCTGGCGTTGTCAAAACTTATCATGGCGACAAACCTGCCCGTTCGTTTGCACTGCCTGCTCGCGATTGCTGAAAATGCGGTCTCGGCCAATGCTTACAGGCCGGGAGATATCCTTAATACGCGCTTGGGCATAACGGTTGAGATCGACAATACGGATGCAGAAGGGCGACTTGTTTTGGGCGACGCGCTGACGAAAGCCACAGAGAGCGATCCGGTCTTCATGATTGATTTCGCAACGCTGACAGGCGCTGCACGTGTTGCGCTTGGCCCGCATCTGCCCCCCATGTTCTGTAACCGGACGGCCCCGATAGAGCCCGTCTCGCGCCACGGCTTGGCGCAGCAGGACCCGGTTTGGCATATGCCGCTCTGGCAGCCCTATAATTCCATGCTCAGTTCCCCGATTGCCACTTTGAAAAATTCAGGCGGCGGATTTGCAGGGGCAATGACGGCGGGCCTTTTCCTCGAGCGATTCGTGAAAAATGTACCTTGGATGCATTTTGACACATATGGCTGGAACCCGACGGCGCGGGCTGCGCATCCCAAGGGCGGTGATATGTACGGCGTCCGCGCCGTCTATCATTGGCTAAAGGCGGGTGGGTTGAATGCGCGCCTGACGGAGTAGCAGGAACCCGACCACTGCTGTTGATGAGGCCAGCAGGACTGAAAACTCAATGACTCCGAAGGCGTTCAATTCCGGTACAAGCGCAACAATGATCTGTGCGGCCGGCCAGATCGTGACATAGAGAACGGGCGCCAATCTGGGGCAGCGCCGCATTGCAAGTGGCGCGTGGGTGAGGAACCCAATACAGAGTGTCGCCCAAAATGCGGTGCCCAAGATCTCAATTAAGGGTGTCCAGGGTAAGACGTGATAATGGAAGGTTGCAGCTGCGCCCAACAGCGCGGCGATAATCCAAATCGTGAACAAACGCCGCGGCAATTTATGCTGCCAAGAAAACAGTGCAACCCCACAGAGATAGATATATCCAAGCCGGATCCCCGGTAGGACAGGTTCTATAATTTGCGCGAAGGCCGGAAATTTGACGGCGAGAAAAACAGTGCTCACATACCCGGCAAGTCCCAAGACTGCGGATACCAGTGCAAGGTGACGGTTTTGCAAAAGCTTCGTCATCCAGCCAAAAAGAAACGCGACGTGTAAGATTAAGCCCCAGCGCAATGTCCAAATCGCGCCCTGCATCAGGCACATATATTTCGCATCATCCAACAGGCCCGGCATGCGGGAGCCGGGATCAATCAGGAAAACCGTTTTGAAAAAATAGGCTGTCAGGTCGAGCGCGTCCATTTTTACGGGTGCATCCGGGGCACACATGAGGGGATAAATAATCAGGACTGTCACGAGAGTTGCCGTGAGTAAGGCCGGCCAAAGACTGAAGAGACGTGACTTAAAAAATTCGACAATCGTACGACCTTGCGTCATGGACCGCGCGGCGAGAAAACCGGAAAGCAGGAAGAGCAGTTGGAGTCCGTACCAAGAGGGATCGTAACCCCAATGATGACCCCATTCAAAACTCTCTGTGCCTAAGCCCATTGTTGAGGCATAGCCCAGCCCAATCATGAGGACGATCAGGATACGAAGCGCCGCCAAACCATGAAGAGGTAAGCGGTCCCGCCTCTGG
This sequence comes from Litorimonas sp. WD9-15, assembly GCF_050271975.1. Taxonomy (NCBI): domain Bacteria; kingdom Pseudomonadati; phylum Pseudomonadota; class Alphaproteobacteria; order Maricaulales; family Robiginitomaculaceae; genus Litorimonas; species Litorimonas sp. WD9-15. The sequence goes on along the minus strand of NZ_CP189850.1, from coordinate 160,887 downwards.
AAAAAGGTCGAGCTCTCGTTGGGATATGAGCTATCGCGGCGCATCCCACGATAATGACGGAAAAGCCTTTAAAAAGTTTTGTGGTTTTTGAGTCACTTGACTCTTTGAGTTGAGAAAGGCGTGTGACGCGCCTTGACCGCGGAATCATGAGTGTGCGAATCCATGATTCGTAGAGGACCACATTCAAACACATCATTGGGGAGTGATAGATTATGCCAGCATTGGAAGCCGTTCTGTCCCCGCGCGTTGTGTCCTCGACAGATCCGGACGCTCTACCAAATCGTCCCGCACCTTCGGCTAAGCTAGAGCGGCAGTCCCGTACGGATAGTCTCGAATTTTGGCACCGCGTTACGCTTCAGACTGTCCGCTCTGACAGTCCTGATCTCTCCGCACGTCAACTCGCGATGTTGATGACCATATATCTTGAGAAAGGCCCGCATACCGTCCGCTCTCTCGCGGCGCATTTACAGGTCACGAAGGCCGCGATTAGTCGTGCGACGGATAGTTTATGCAAGCTTGGCTATATTGTTCGCCAACCGGATCACCGTGACAAGCGATCCGTTGTACTCGCGCGGACCTCTGCCGGCATTCATTTTCTATCCGAATTTGCGGATATCATTCAGGCTGAACGGTCTTGAATTAAACGCAGCCTATAGGCCATGACTACGTTATGAGCTCTGATCCCCGCGTTACACTTCCCGCAGATGTAAAACTGCAATCGGCCTATATTGCTGCGCCTTATACGACATTGGGCGTGGCCTCGGGCATGGGAACGCAGGCCCTGTTCGGACAGCGTTTTCAGATTTTTGACAGGCGGGGAGATTTTGCGATGGGGGCCTTGCTCTCAATTTTGCCCGACTCCGACCGGATAGATTATATCGGGTTAATCCGTGCGCGTGATCTTTCGGGAGACGCCGCCGCGCCAACCCATACTGTTAGCGTGGTATCGGCGCCCGTTTTTGTCTCTCCTGACATCAAATCCACAATCTTCAGGTTCTTACCCCGCAATGCTTGCGTGACGGGTACGGTCTCTGGCGAGTTTCTGGATTTAGGAGGGGTTGGGTATATCCATCTCAAACATCTGCGCCTTATGAATGAAAGCGCAGATAGAGATTATACAGATATCGCCGCCGATATGGTCGGGCTGCCCTATGTCTGGGGCGGCACAGGTGGGGGCGGCGTTGATTGCTCCGGCCTGGTGCAGAGTGCACTCGCCGCGATCGGTGTGGATGCGCCTCGGGATGCGGATCAGCAGGAAGCCGGTTTAGGGAACACCGTTGATTATGAGGCCAGAGGTGAGGGTGATCTCCTCTTCTGGGCGGGTCATGTGGGAATTGTGATCGAAGGGGACAGACTGCTCCATGCCAATGCGCATCATATGACTGTCACGATTGAGCCCGTCACCGAAGCCGTCGCCCGCATTGGAGACGTCAGAACTGTCAAACGGCTGACGCTTTAAGCGCAAAGAAAAAGGCCCGACAAAGCGGGCCTTTTCGAAAGTCCGTTATATTTTGAGCTTACTCTGTTGGTTCAACAACGGTTTCGTCGGTGACGTCAACCGGTGGCTCTTCCATGGATTGCTCTGTTTCGACAATCGGCTCTTCCAGTGGTGTGGAGATTTCGAGTTCTGCGACGGCAGGTTCCGGCTTTGCTAAAGACTGTGAGCCGTTTACGCGGAGATATTCAATCACGGCCGCACGGTCCGCAGGCTTTTTGAGGCCGATAAAGTTCATCTTCGTGCCGGGGGCATAGGCGCTTGGCTTTTCAAGATAGCCGTCCAAGTTTTCATATGTCCACTCGCCGGGTAATGCGTCAAGCGCTGCGGAATAGCTATAGTCTGCATGGGAGGCTTTATCCGCCCCGACAACGGCATAAAGATTTGGGCCTGTGCCATTTGCGCCGCCATCTTCTACATTGTGGCAGGACGTACATTTCTTAAAGACTTTCGCACCCTTAGCAGCATCCATCGCGGCCACCCAATCTGCTTGCGGGAAGGGGAGGTCGACATCGGCTTCTACTGTCGTTGTTTCAATCGGCCCGACTTTATATGCAATCGACTCATCCGCATCGGGCATAAGAATGGCAGGCAGTTTCATGAGGATCATGATGCCCAAGCCCGTAGCGAGCACTGCCCCGGCAATTTTGTTAAAACCTAAATCGTCCATGACGAAATCCTGTTATCTGCAGTCTATAGGGTTTGCCCGCTGGGGGAGTCCCTCATCGCGCAGTCTCTTATAAATATATGACGGAAATGCAAACGGAAAACCCCTTGCGGCCAAGCGTCGCGAGCGGTTTATACAGGTCTGGAAAGCGCCATTCGCGCGAAAGGTTTCAAATGCGTGATATCATCGTCTATCAGGGAGAGCCCGGAGCCTATTCCCATCTGGCCTGCTCCCAATTTTATCCAGAGTATGAGGCGCGGGCCTGCCAGAGCTTTGCCAAGGCGTTTGAGGCCGTGAGGTCGGGGACGGCCAGCCTCGCCATGATTCCCGTTGAGAACACTGTCGCGGGACGGGTCAGTGATATTTATCACCTCCTGCCTGGCGGTGGGTTATCAATTGTGGGTGAACGTTACCTGCCTATTCATCATCAATTACTGGGGGTGAAGGGGGCGGTTCTTTCAGACATTAAAACAGCGCGGTCGCATCATATGGCGCTGGCGCAGGTTCGGAATTTTCTGACCCAACATGATATTGATCCTTTTGTCGATGTGGATACGGCGGGGGCGGCCCGCAAAGTCGCAGAACTTCGCGATAAGACTGTGGCGGCGGTGGCCTCGAAACTCTCGGCGGAGAGTTATGGATTGGACATTCTCGTGCCGGATATTCAGGACGCAGATCACAACACGACGCGTTTTATCGTCCTATCGGCCACGGCCGATATGCCGGATGTTCAGACTCCCAGCGTCAGTTCTTTCGTCTTTAAAGTCCGGTCTGTCCCGTCCGCGCTCTATAAAGCGCTGGGCGGGTTTGCGTCTAACGGGCTGAACCTGACAAAGCTGGAGAGCTATATGGTCGGGGGCTCATTCAAGGCCGCGCAGTTTTACGCGGATGTCGAAGGTCATATTGAAAGCCCCGCCATGAAAAACGCGCTGGAGGAACTGGCTTTCTTCTCCGAGAGTATTACGCATTTAGGGACTTATCCCATGGATGAAATTCGTCACGCGAAAGCGTGATACGCCACGCCTTGAGCGGCAGTCCGTCCGAAACTATATGATAGTCATGCTGAAAACATTTTTTGCCGCATCTTTGGGCGTTAGCCTTCTTCTCTTTCCCGTTTCGGCTTTCGCCGCGCCGGATGCCGTTCACACGAATTGGCGCGATAATGTCGCCGCTAACGGTATGGATGTTGTCAGCTTCTTTTCCGGCAAACCACAGCCGGGTAAGCTGGAATTTTCAACGCGATATAAAGGGGCGGATTGGTTCTTTTTCAGCCAAGCGAATAAGGACCTGTTCCTGACCAATCCCGAACAGTTCGAACCCCAATATGGCGGCTATTGTGCGTGGGCGGTGGCCAAAGGTAAACTGGCCGAGGGCAATCCTGAACATTGGGCGGTTGAGGATGGACGGCTCTATTTCAACTATAATGCGCGGATCCAGCGCCGTTGGGATAAAAAACGCGTCAGTTTTATTGAAAAAGCGGACCAGAAATGGCCGGACCTTATCAGCAAATAGGCCTGGCTAGGCGGCCGTCTCACCCAACCACGCGCGGATAATTTGATGCGCGATGGTTGACCGCGGCGGGCGTTTAAACGCCTCGCCCCGTTTTTCAAATACGGCTGCGACGTCTTCGCGCGTGAACCAGCGGGCTTCTTCTAACTCCTTTGGGTCAATGGAAATATCGGTGTTGATGGCTTCCAAACGGATGCCCATCATGAGTTGTGACGGATAAGGCCAAGGCTGCGAGAACATGTATTTCGGGTTTTTCGTCTTAATACCCGACTCTTCCTCGACTTCCCGCATTGCGGCTTCTTCCGGTGTTTCTCCGGGGGAGACAAATCCCGCGAGGGCCGACATGAATCCTTCCGGCCAGCCGGGTCCGCGGCCCAGCAATATACGGTCGCCATCCGTGACGAGCATAATCACAACAGGATTGATACGCGGGAAGGATTCGAGATTGCAGCCCGTACATTGCTGTTTCGCGCCGCCATCCTTACCCACCGTTTGCCCGCCACAAGACACACAGTGCCGATGCGTATGATGCCAATCAAACAGTGATTTCGCGCGTCCAACGAGCGCAAGGTCTGCAGGTGGGAGGTGTCCGCCCAATCCACGCAATTCGACATAGTTTTCCTCCGGCAGAAATTCCTCGGGATTGGCGAGGCTCGCGGCAAAGATGGGACGCTCTCCGTCCAGACCTAAAAAGACCGGGCCGGGATTATGCAGGTTGTGACCGATAAGCTCGGACGGGTGGATACGATGCGGGCGACCGCCATCGCCAATCCCGATCTTTCCTTTATGCAGGATCACGGCCCGGGCATTTGTCTGGCCAATCAGTTTTTGTAGGGTTTCACCGTCACGTTTATCTTCTGCATAATCGAGAGGGTCGCCTGCAAAAGGGATGGGTGTATCGGGTGCGAAAGTGGAGTTTTGTTCTGTCATGAGTTCGCCTTGGAACCTTACGCGCATGAAATCAAATAGCAATTTTATCTGGGTTTTGTTCAGTTTCGCGTAATGTCTATGACATGGCCGTCACAAACAGTTGTAAAAATAACACAGTGTGGCTCTTCTCTCTTAAATTGCGGAACATCGCGCTTGTTTATCCATTCTTACTGCCGGATGGGGCGCGCCGTCTTAGATTAGAAAAGGAAAAGACATGAAATTTTTGAAAGCCGCTCTCGCAGCCACAGCTCTCACAGCCTTTGCGACATCCGCACAGGCTCAGGATACAGGTGCCTATATCAACCTCGGCGTCGATGCCGTGGAATTTGACGCATATTCCCTCGCAGCGCGTGCAGGTTACCAGTTCACAGAAAACTTCTCTGTAGAAGGCCAAGGTAGCTTTGGTATTATTGATGACGAAGTCCAAGGCGTCGATGTCGGTGTTGACTACTCCGTCGCAGCCTTCGTTCGTGGCTCCATTCCTGTGGGAGAGCAGTTCAGTCTCTTCGCCCGTGGTGGTTACCACTTCACGCAGTTTGGTGCCGAAGGTAACGGTATTGACGACTCGCTTGACTTTGATGGTTTCGCCTATGGTGCGGGTGCGGAATATATGATCAACGACCTGAACGGCATTCGGGCTGATATCACACTTTATGATAGCTCCGATGACAACATAAATGGCGTGGACGTGTCCGGTACATCTGACGTTTACTCGATTGCTTATGTGCGCAAATTCTAAGTTTTGGTGATTTTTATGAGAAAGGCCCGGTTTTGCGACCGGGCCTTTTTTGTGTCCGCAACCCTTGTACGCAGCCCAACGCCCCGCTACATCGCGCCTCGGAAGGTCGGCCTGGACGAGATCCTCGCCAACCCGGTCAGGGCGGGAACGCAGCAGCCGTAACGAGTCTTTCTCGGGTCAGGACCCGGCCTTCCACCCGCGAAACGTCAAAGTCGTAAGCTTCAGGATCTGACGTTCTAAATTCAATGCCCTCAGCACCTCGCATCCTCCCCGCTCATATGCTCTAAGAGCGTGGAATAGGATTATCACATGCGCTTCGTTTTTATTTTCATAGTCAGTCTTTTCATGGCTCTGGCCGTCTCCGCATTCGCGCAGGACTTGTCTGCAGGGGATGAGGCGTTGCAAACGCGGCTGACCGCCATCTATAAAAGCACAGACAGTCTTTCCGGGGTGACCGTCGCCGTTGAAAATGGTGTCGTTACGCTCTCCGGCGAGATCGCGAATTCAGAGCTGGCAAAAGACGCAATGGAGATCGCGAAAACGCAGGACGGAACGGTCTATATCCAAGACCAGATTGACCGCACATTGGTTGGCGACAGCGATGTCGGCGAGGCGCTGACAGGATTGCAGAAGGATGTATCAGACATCACACAGGCCCTGCCCATTATCGGGCTGGCCCTCTTGGTTTTTGCAATTTTCTTCTGGCTTGGCGGTGTGGTTGCGAATTTGCAAAAGTTCTGGCGAAAGATCGCCCCCAATCCGTTTCTGGCGGAATTATTATCTCAAACTGTCCGTGTGTTATTTATCATTATTGGTCTTGTGGGGGCACTAAACCTACTCGGCGCACAGGCAATGATTGCGACGATTCTCGGAGGGGCGGGTGTTGTCGGGATTGCGATTGGTTTCGCCGTACGGGACACGTTGGAAAACTACCTGGCCTCTATCATGCTCTCGCTGCGGCAACCGTTTCGTCAGGGGGATCATGTCCTGATTGGAGAACATCAGGGCAAGGTCATGCGTCTGACCAGTCGCGCAACGATCATGATGACATTGGACGGAAATCATCTTCGCATTCCCAATGCCACGGTCTTCAAAGCTGTCATCCTGAATTATACGACTAACCCGGAACGCCGTTTCAGTTTTGCGCTCGGCGTGGATGCAGCCGATGATCCCGTTGCGGCGATGAAAATTGGTCTCGATGTTATGCGGGCCAATGCTTTTGTTCTCGATAAGCCCGGACCGGGCGCCGTAATTTCCGAAGTGGGCGATTCTAATATCATCATTAAATTCACCGGTTGGGTTGATCAGACATCTGCCGATTTTGGCAAAGCCCGGAGTTATTCCATTCGGGGCGTGAAGGATAAGTTGGAGGCGGAAGGTTTCTCCCTGCCCGAGCCTATTTACCGGGTAAAACTGGATAATTTGGCAGGAACTGAACTTAATATCCCCTCGGACCAAACGCCAAAGCCAAAGTCCAAAAAACCGGCCGAAGCGCTCATGGTGGACGTCACACCTGACACGACGATTGATACGAAATTGGAAGAGGAACTGTCCGAAGCTGATGAGGATAATCTGCTGGATGATAGCAAGCCGACCGAGTAGCCTTGATCCGTGAAAACCTTCAAGCTCATTATCGTTTACGGCCTGTCAGCCTTTTTCCTGTTTGCAGGCGTGTCGCATTTTTTAGCGGATGATAGTTTCGCGGCCATTGTGCCGCCGCTGCTGCCCTTTCCCTATCTCATCGTTTGGATCACGGGTCTTATGGAGATCGGGTTCGCGATCATGCTGCTCTGCCCGCATTTCAGACCGCGTGTCGGCATCCTACTGTCGCTCTTTTTACTCGCCGTCCTACCCGCCAATATTTACATGGCGCTGAGCGGGATGCCCTTGGGCGAGTTGGGAAATGACCCTGCTGTTTTATGGGGCAGGGTGGCGATGCAATTCCCACTCATCGCCTTGATCCTCTGGGTGACGCGTTAACCGTCCTGACGCGAGCCTTTATTTCGATTGCGATTTGGGCGTTTCTTGTTTCGACGACGCGGCGGTGTGTCTCCACCAGACCCGCATGCGGGCTTCGGCGTTTCGCCTGCTGGTTTGACACGGCCTCGGCTTGGGTTTGCGTCCGCACTGCCCGACATTTTAGGTTTGGCGTCGCGCGTTGGGGCTTTGCGGGAGCGGCCTTCACGAGAGGGTTGCGGGCGATCTGATTTCGGTTTTTCAGCCCTAGTATTATCAGACCTCGAATTATCAGAACGCGGTTTATCCTGACGGGGGCCGTCAGACGATTTTGCGCGGTCTTTGCTGAAACGCCCTTTTTTCTTCTTGGACTTTCCCCGACCCTTACGGGTTTCGACATGCGGTTTTGTGTCGATGACAATAGGCTTGCGGGATTTCAGAGCTCTGAGAAGATCAGGGAGATCGCTCGTATCCTTGGCTTCAGGAATTTTCTCCTTAAGGAGTTTTTCAATATCGCGAAGATATTTCAGCTCATCATTCCCCTTATCCGTGGCGACGAGCGCGATGGCTTTACCCGACGCGTTGGCCCGGGCTGTCCGTCCGATACGGTGAACATATTGCTCGGCGACATTCGGGATTTCGAAGTTAAACACATGAGTGATGTCGGGAATATCAATGCCGCGTGCCGCCACATCGGTGGCCACCATGACATTCACATTGCCGGAGCGGAACGCCTCCAGTGCGCGGGTGCGCTGACCTTGTGACTTATTACCGTGAATGGCGACGGCAGCGATGCCAACCTTTGCGAGACGTTTGACCACGCGGTCTGCACCATGTTTCGTCCGCGTGAAGACGAGAGAGCGACCCACATCTTCGCGGGTGAGTTCAATGGCGAGCCGTTCCTGCTTTTCCGCCATGGTCAGGCGGATCATGCTCTGCGTGACTTTCTCCGCCGTCGTATTGGCGGGCGTCACGGAGACGTGGACCGGGTCTTTTAGGAACTGCTTGGAGAGCTGTTTTATCTTCGGTGCGAGAGTGGCCGAGAAGAACAGCGTCTGACGGTTTTTCGGGACGAGGGGTACGATCTTTTTTAGGGCATGGATGAAACCCATATCCATCATCTGGTCGGCTTCATCAAGAATGAGGACCTCAACTTGATCAATCTTAACAGCTTTACGATCCAGCAAATCAATTAGTCGTCCGGGTGTCGCGACGAGGACGTCAACACCGCCCGATACTTTCTTGATCTGGCGATTAATCGGCACGCCGCCAAAGACGCAGGCCACGGACAAAAACGGCATATGACGTCCATAGCCGCGCACGCTCTCCGCAATCTGGCTGGCCAGTTCGCGTGTGGGCGCGAGGATGAGCACGCGGGCGCCGCGTTTGGGCGGCTCCATATCCTCCGTGAAAATATGGTGCAGCGTAGGCAGTGAGAATCCGGCTGTCTTCCCCGTTCCCGTCTGGGCAATGCCCATCACGTCCCGGCCTTCCATTGCGGGCGGAATGGCCTGTGATTGGATAGGAGTCGGCGTATCGTGGCCAAGGTCGTCGAGCGCGCGGGCCAAGGGCTCGCACAAATTCAGGCTTTTAAAGGATGTCATGGAGTTCCGCATCATTGGGTCAATAGACCCGTCACGGTCTTTTCATATATTCAAGGCGGCGCGTAGGCTCCTATACGCCGCCTGTCAACGGAACGGACTGCGTTGATTAGGCCGAAAGGACGACCCCGTTTTCGATTGTGATACGGCTTCCATCGAACTTTGTGAGCGTGAATCCGGCAAAGCGCTCGCGATAGGTCAGGGAATAATCGCGCAATAGTCCGATGGCCTGCTGCTCGCCCACGGCCAGACCGTCCACCCCGTCACTGCGGAAATGCACGCCGGCCCAATCACGGCCCAGCGCAATATTATTGGCGAGTTTGTTGATCTCGCCGCCAATGGTCAGGTCGGGCCCGAAATAGGGCACAAGATTGGCACCCGAACTATCCGGCACAACTGGATCGGGTATCGGCATAGACTCTTCAAAGAACGCTTTCAGTACCGTACAGCACGCCCCCGCAATTGTGGCATGTCCCGCCGGATAGGACGGATGAGTCGGGGACCCTTCGGGAAAGGCCTGCGAGAGGAACGCTGAGCCGTTCGCAGAAACTGTGCGTTGGACGGCATCTGAGTTCATGATCTCATCTGGTAGACCGTAATCCTTCGCCCCGAAAATCTGGTTGTGCAGCCGACCGCCATAAACTTCCGGACGGGCGCGACGATGGACGAGCCATTTCTGATACCACGCGCCGGTCAGAGCCAGGTTGCCTGCCTTGGTCACAAGGTCAAGCACATCCGGTCCACCGAGGGAGACGAATGCCCCCTGATTTGTCGAGCTGATATAGATATTTCCGATATCGAAACTGCCGGGAATACCGAGGATGATCAGCGCCGCGCTGAGATAGGCCTGAAAACTGAAATCCGTATGGACATATTCGCCAAGAGCGCGGGCATCTGTGATATAACGCGCGCCGCCTTTTGTAAGAGGCGTCGGTGCAACGCCGTTTTGAATGCCGAGCCAGTCCGATGTCGTCGTCATGAAATCATCACCGGGTGCAGGCGCGTCATATTGTTGGACGATCCGTCCATTGCCGTAAGGAATGTCTTTGAACAGCAATTGCGTGATATAAGGCCCGGTCGCGTCGCCGGGCGTTTCCCCGCGGAAGACTGTACCTGATGTGACAGAGCCACCATCTTTGGGTCCGACAGTTTCCTCAAATGCATTGAGGTCTGCAACTGCCGCTGTGATAAGCGGATTGCTGTCATATTCCGAGAAGTTCACGTCGCGACAGAGCGCTTTCCAGTAAAGCTCGCCCATCTCTGCTGAGGTTTCCTTACCGAGGAAAGTCGGTGCAGGCCGCATCCATGTCTGATGACTGTCAACGCCCGTCATTTCGAATTTGTAAGACGCGAGTGGGTTGGCGAGACGCCGTGCGGCCGCCAATGGGACGCGCTCCATGTCGCGACTCCGCCCTGTCGTCAGACCCCGGATCATGCGGCGGAAAGCATCGGCATCAACTTCGCCCAACGAGTCATGTGGGAGGGCTTTTGAGTAGCTGCCGCGTTTGTCTGAATAGGCACCTTCGTCGCCATTGTTTTTCTGTTCGGGTAAGGGATCAGATTTGTAAGAGAGTGCAGCCTGCATCCGCAAGCGGGTGGATTTATTTCGTCGCGCAAAACGGTTTCCACCCAAGACGGGATGCCCGCTATTCTGCCCGAGATAGCCGCGCAGGCTTTGCCCGGATGTTGGCGCATCAAATGTGAACGGTACCTGCGCCATAGAGGGTTGCGCCGCCAAACCGCCGAGGGCGGTCGCGCCCAGTCCTGATTGTAAAATGCGTCTGCGCGATAGTCCTGATTTTACGTTGGTAAAAGAATTCCCCGCATTTGCGGAATTATTGTCGGTCATGATGCTTGCCCCGTCATGTTTGTCTGCTCACGAAATAGTGAGCAATCCCACAGAACAGTGCTTCGATTATTTCGTCAAGCGATGACCCGTAAATGTCGCAACATGTCGAATAGAATTCCTATTCGGATAGGTCATAAAAATGATCATCATTTGCACAATTTTGTGTCTGGACCCACGCCGCGGCTCTGCTAGGCGAGACCTTTATTTCGAAGGAGAGTATTATGATTGGTTATACAACATTGGGCGTCTCAGATATGGAACGGTCCAAGAAGTTCTATTGCGACCTCTTGGAAGCTCAAGGCGCGAAAGTTCAGTTTGACGGCGGGCGGATTGCGATGATCGGCAAGTCCATGAGCCAGCCCATGGTTGCGGTTTGCGAACCTTATGATGGAAACGCACCGACACCCGGAAATGGCGTCATGGTTGCCTTTCCAGCTGGATCCAAAGAAGCCGCAGATAAAATGTATGAGCGCGCGATTGAACTGGGCGCGACCTGCGACGGCAAACCCGGACAGCGTGTACCGAATATGTTTTACGGCGCTTATGTCCGGGATCCCGACGGTAATAAGCTCGCGTTTTTCGATTTTAGCTAGGGGCTACCCTAGGGCGCTTTAAACCCGATTTTTGCGTGGCTGCCATCGCAGAACGGTTTATTTGAACTGGCCCCACATCGGCATAATCGGCAACTATTGGTACGCTCGATAAGCGCACCTGTTCCTCCGCAAATTTCCAAATGACCGGAGACAGCAAGTGGTCCATTGGGCTGTGGCCGGATATCTAATTTACCGTCACGTTTATCCGGCATAGCCGTATCGCGAGCTTCACGTTCACCGCTGGCCTGAAACCCGGCATTATGATGGGACCCGTCGCAATAGGGTTTATTTTGCGACTTCCCGCAGCGGCAGAGTGTTCTGTTGAAAGGTTCGCTATCGTTATCCGGCGAGAGTGAGCCTTCCGGATCATGTACCCGCAAATCCGCGCGGAAAGAGAGCGGTCCGTTCTCCTTGAGTCTCAAAATATTGACCTTTGGCGCAGCCTCTTCCTGCCCACCATCCTTACGGTGAATACGGATGGCTCCGCTCGCACATTCCCGTCCAATCGCGTAGAGAAGATCGGCCTCTGTATCATCTGGATAGAGCCAGGGCCCCTCAACATTGGCGAGGAACGTGTCGGGTGCGCCCATGACGCAAAAGCGGGAGTGAATACAGGCCTTGCCATCAAATTCCATGATCACGTCTTTGCCTTCAATAACTTCGACGCCGTCCGCGCGTTTAATTCCGCGCAACGGTTTCGTGCGGCCTTCGCGTTCAGGATAATCCATTGTTTCGCCAGTTTTCGCCCAGTCATCCATTTGCTCGAAAATATCGCTCATGATTCTGTATCCTCTCCTTTGGCTTCAATAATCGCCTCCGCCTCTCGGATGAAGGTTTCCGCGATCCGTGCCACCATGTCGATGGAGGCATCGACCGCGTCTGAAATACCACGAATGTCTTCACCCGCCTCGGTAATTTCATTAAAACGGCAAGCAAAGACTCTCCATTCTGTTCCGATCGGCAGCGGCGCAACGGAATTACGGATGGTCGCGAAGCTCATCCCCGCCGTGCGGTCCGTATCGCCATTGGCTTGGATGTGAGTCATCGCTTCGGCGGCGGGTGTCATCGCATACATCAGGTCGGTGGCGGCATTGACCAGAATGCGTTTTTCATGCGCGTCGCCGCGTCGCCCAAAGGCCTGACTCAGCAAGCGCAGCATTTTAATATAGAGAGCGTTTGTCCAATCCATCAATGTCGCCGCCGTGGGTTCCGTGACCCAGACTTTTCCTTCCGGTGTGGGCGGGCTGCGCATGACCGGATTTTCTGCGACAGGTCGGGCCGGGTCGAATGTAGGGTCTTCGTCCAGATAGGCGTCATATTGCGCCTGTATCCGGCAGAACCGTTTGAAGTGGGAGGTCTCGGAATGGGCGTTCGCACCTTCGCCCTGTTCCTTGATGACGTCGACTGCGACTTTCGCATCTCGTAGGTTGTTGATGACACAGAGTCCGGGAAGGGGCGTGATATCCGGTCCGATCTGACGGCTGGCATCCCCGACGAAAAGATGATCTTCGCCGTATTTTTCACAGAGAACTTCAAAGGTTTCGACGATTTGATCGTAGAGCGCACCTACCGTCGGATAATCCATCGCGACGGGCATCAGGCGGGATTGTTCAATTGGGGCGCGGTGGTAATCATATAGGTCCCGGAACGGAGGACTATCCTCAATATCTTGTGCACATTCCGGTCGCTCCAAATAAATAAAATGCTGGAGTGTATCCTGATCAAAGCGACGGAGGCGGACCGACATTTTCGCGGGTAGCGGGCCGGGCGCGATGGGAAAATTTAGGCGACCGAAATGCGGCGTCCCACCAATCGCGCAGAGCAAATTACAGACAAGGGCGAGATGCCCCATCTCCTCTACCGCGATGCGAATAACACTGCGTCGCCAAGTTTTGAGCGTCTTGCCTTGCTCTGCCGTTAGACCTTCGCTTTCTTCCGTTTTGATAGAAAACGCGGCATAGAGATAGGTCAGCATGAGATTGTGCTCGACCTCGGCCGCCTCCTGCAACATTCCCATAAGTTGTTCGCGTGACGCCAGTTTACTGGCATCTTCTAATTGGACAACTTGGGTCATGGCATAGGTCTTTTATTTGCGTTCATCTCCCACATTGCGCGACCGGCCCTCTCTTGGTCAAGGCGCTTTAAGTGAGGCTGTTGGTTGGATGTTCCGTATACAGAGGAAAGGCTTGCATTGTAATTGAAGGGCACGCTAGATTGGCAATACCAAAGAGGAGGAAGCCAATGAACAATTAATTCGCGACATATTAAATATCTCGAATCAATTGTAGCGCCTTTAACGGGCCTATGGCTTTCGCATTGGAAAAATCATGAAACGCTTGGAACAAAAGCTCTGCCTCGTCACAGGGGCGGCCCGCGGTATTGGTGCCGCCATATCACAAAAATTTATGGCCGAGGGAGCGACGGTGATCCTCTCTGATATTGATGATGACGCCGTCCGTCAAACGGCCCGAAATTGTGGGGGTATCCCCTTTCACCTTGATGTCTCTCAAGAGGCTGACTGGGACCGCTTGGCTATAGAATATCCGAGGGTAGATGTCGTCGTGAATAATGCAGGCATTACCGGATTTGAAAACGGGATTATGGCTCATGACCCAGAACATGCAGAATTAGACGATTGGCATGCCGTCCACCGCGTCAATACGGACGGTACGTTTCTTGGCTGTCGATATGCTATTCGTGCCATGCGCGCGGCGGGAGCGGGGTCGATTATCAATATCTCGTCCCGTTCCGGACTGGTCGGTATTCCAACGGCGGCGGCCTACGCGGCGTCTAAGGCCGCCATACGGAACCACACAAAAACAGTCGCGCTTTATTGTGCGCAGCAAGGGTTGAACATTCGCTGTAACTCTATTCATCCTGCCGCGATCCTCACCCCGATGTGGGAGCCGATGTTGGGTGACGGTCCTGACCGCGCGGCGCGTATGGCGAACTTTGTCGCGGACACGCCGATGAAACGGTTCGGCACCGTCGAAGAAGTTGCCGCCATGGCCTTGTTACTGGCGACAGATGAAGCCGCTTATATGACCGGTGCGGAGCTGGTCATGGATGGCGGGTTGCTTGCGGGCAGCGCGGCCACGCCGGAACAGGCTTGATTGTACCTCTTTTTCTTCTCTCTGGTTTTCCCGTGTTACTCTGACTATCAGGGTGACAGGGAGGACCGATTTTGGAATTTTTAAACGGCTTGTTGAATGAGTTGATGTCGGGCGACCGCCCTTTGCTCAGTTTTCTGTTTTTCCTGAACATTATACTCTTGGTGCTTTCGCGGCCGATCATCGGACTGATTGCTCCCAATCAGGATAATAAGACTAAGGTTAAACTGGCGCAGAGCCTTAATATCCTTGTGCTGGGATTCCAAATTATAGACTTCGCCTTGCGTCGGTCCTTTGTGGACTATGATGGGGGCTATCTTGTCAATCTCGGGATTAGCTTGATGGTTATCTATACGGGGATTTTCCTCTATAGCCTGAGCGGGACCTTTACGCGCCGCCGGTTTGGCAAGACGCGTAACTTGGATGACAAGACGCTTTACATCGAGACTTATAATTCGCGTCTCATCAATATCCTTCTGCTTGCCGTTATTGTCCTAACGGTCATTTATTCGCTGATTAAAGTTTGGGGCGCGGATAGTCTGCTCGAGACGACGGGGATTTTTGGTATTTTCATCGCGTTTCTCGCCTTTACATCCGCGATTTGGGCGCCTGATATTGTGAGCGGTCTCATCATCCTCAATAGTGAGATGATTGTCGACGGCGATGTCGTGATTCTGGAAGGCCATGCGGATGAATTCATCGTCGCGCGGGTCACGCTAATCTATGTCGTGCTCTATGATGTGCGCAATAATCACCGCACGCTGCTCCGCAATACGCGCTTCATTCAGGGCCGGATCGACAATCTCAGCCGGATTGCGAGCTCTGACGGGATCCGGCAGGCGCTTAAATATAACATTGGTTATCCGGAGTTTAGTGAGGATCCGGAGCTACGAGAGGCGGAATTAGCCGCGTTTCAGAAAAACATCGGAGATATGTTCACCCGCAGTTTTGAAGCCTGCGACGCGAATAATGCGATCAAAGTCAACCGAAGCAAGCCCTTTGAATGGGCGATGACAAATGCGGGCGATTACGCGTTGGAATATACACTCTGGGTCTATCTCGACCGCATCCCGAATACGAAAATCACGGCGACCATCCGCAGTTACCTCATGGGGGCGATGTATAAGATCAATGAAAATGTCTATGCGGCTTCCGTCATAGAAGGCGTGGACCTGTCGACACCGGACCTCGTCAATGCGCGGCTCACGGGCGCGGACACCCCTCAATAACAGGGCTTCATAGGCATCACGGAGTCGTGATGATCTAATAATTGACCAAATGGTTTCATATGCCTATCTAGTAATATACCAAACGGTTCATAATGTGCCGTTACAAAGCATAAGAGAGATATAACATGACCGATTTCCCAACACATACGATTGAAACGGCACCGGCCGATGCGAAGCCTCGCCTCGAAGGCGCGCAAGCCGCCTTGGGCTTTGTGCCTAACCTCTTTGCCGCAATGGCCGAAGCGCCGGCCTTGCTCGAAGGTTATCAAACACTATCTGACATTTTCGACAAGACGGACCTCTCCGCGACGGAGCGTCAGATCATCCTGATGACTAATAATTACCTCAATGGCTGTGACTATTGCATGGCCGCCCATACCACGATCAGTCAGGGCTCAGGCGTCCCCGCTGACGTGATAGAATCCCTGCGCAACAACACGCCGATTGCGGATGCGAAACTCGAAGCCCTCCGCCAATTCGCGATCACAGTGAACGAAACCCGTGGCTGGCCGCTGGAACGCGACGTCCAAGCCCTCATCACGGCGGGATATACGACGCAAACCGTCCTCGAAGTCGTCCTTGGCACAGGTCTGAAAGTCCTGTCCAATTACACGAACCATATTGTCGAAACGGATGTCGACGCGGCCTTTGCCCCAAATGCGTGGACTCGTCCTGCAGCGAACGCAGCCTAAGTTCAAATCACAAGCCCTGTTAGATATCAGCTCCCAGTTCTATCCGCTTTGGTTAGGGCTGGGGGTTACTAAATTTTCCCCACATGAGATGAAAATTCTATCATCTTCGTTCTTTCTCGGCAGATTTTGCAAATTGCGCCGAAGACTTCCTCATATTCAAAACTTTATATAGACATGTTTGCTTTTCTTTTGTTGGATGTAAGAGCCAAAAATCGAAAGGACCTCACATGAAAAAATTTATCACATTGCTCGCATTACCTGTTTTTCTAACGGCCTGCGGTACAGTTCCCCCCGAGTGGAAAGAGGGAGACCAATCCTTTATAGAACTCGCGGAGCAAAAACCGGATGAAGAACTATGTCGGAAGACAAAAGTTTCCGGCTCCCAGTTTGACAAGAAAGTCTGCATGACCCGCCAAAAGTGGGCCGAGATGGAACAACGGGCACAGGAAAATGCGGCCGCCGCACAACGTGCCGGTGCCCAAGCGATCAGAAGTCCGCAAGGCGCGAATTAAGAACAATCCGGTTATCGCGTTGACGAAGTGGTGAAATTGTCATTAATAAAATTATTATGACTATTTCTAAAGTTTCTATCTTCGCGATAACTCTACTGTCCGCCATTTCCCTACAAGCGTGCGGCACAGTCCCCGCCGAATGGAAAGCGGGTGAGAATGCGGTGGCGACATCTGCGGATCCTGACGAAATCATTTGTCGGGATACGCGTATGACGGGCAGCAGCTTTGATAAAAAATTGTGCCTGCCTCAATCGGAATGGACCGCCATTGCAGAGGCGTCCAAGAAAAACACCAAACGTATTCAGGACAGTTCAGCCCGCGCCATCCGCAGCTCCGGCGGCGGAGGCGGCTGAGCGTCTATCGCGGGACCATTTCCATGCGGCAGGGCATTGTCGGAATGCCGATCATGCGTAGCGGATTAATCGTGAACCACAGGTTCGCGTAAACCGTCTCGCCCGCATTCACAAAGACCAAATCCATTGGGTAGCTCTTGCACCAATCCATTTTGCCGTAAATTTGTGTTGCGGATTGTGGAACCTCGACGGTTACACTGCTGCCATGTTTCACCTTGCCCAGACGCACTTTCCCGGTCGGCGTTCGCGCATAGAGGACGAGCGCGCGTAGCACACCATATTTGCCGCGATTGCGCGTGACGGTGAGGGGATAGGTCTGGGACATCTCGAGACTCACATCTATAAGGTTTTAATCCTTAAACGACGCCTGCGCCGCCGCGTCAAATCCCAACGGCCCGCGATTGGGCAGGGCCAGCGCCTTGGCTTACCGGCGGAGGGGGTGGTTCCGAACCGCCGCCGCCTCATCCTCGGAATGCGCGGCGCAGGCGTTGATGGATACAGTGATATCTTTGCGTATGGCTCTCCGCTTGAGGGAGTAAATTACGAAATAGAGTAGGTCGCCAAGTTTTAGAATTTAATAAAGTGGGCCCCAAAAATACAGGAAATTTTGCACTATCAAAAATATCTATTGGAGTTTTTCGGTTAAGCGTTTGCGTCTCGATGATGCTGCAACTTCTTCCAACCGCAACCTTACGATTTTGTCCAGATCTTTTTCATCGCTGTAATCGGCTGACACCGCACAATTAGCTCGTCCATCCAAGACAAGTTGTTTAGCATAATCCTTTTTCCCACGTTTTTTTGAATTATACACTGCGATTGACATTCCACCGTAATGATTTGTCATTTTCATGGCAGGGATATCAGTCGATCCATCTCCAATGAATATCATATTCTCAATAGGAGTTGGACGTTCTTTCATTTCAACATATTCGTTGATCATTCGGTTATCCCATTGATCAAGAGTGCCTTTATTAATGCGGAAAATATATTGGGTTTTAGAAGTGTAATCTACGGCAACGCCAGGAGCTATTGGCTTGCCATCAGCATCATATATGAAATCACAAGCATATATTCTTTTAAATTCTTTTGCGATTGATGTGCCTTCAATAAGAGGCTTTACACCGGAAGAAATAACATAATGTTCTAAGCGGACACCCAAACTTTTCGCGAATTTGTTCTGTCGATCAAACCATTCTTCAACACCAGGGAACAGCTTCAATCCTTTGCCGTAATTTTTGATAAAATCCTTACTAACAGGGATTTTCTTATGCTGAGCTTCTCTCAACATGGTGTGCATATAAGCTAAGATTTCACAACAATCTTGTTCTCTAGCAAGCGCTTTGACTTCTACCCAAAAAGCATCTGAAGATGAGAATCCCAATTGTGGAATGAACTCATGTTCCTGCATATTTATAGGACTGAGTGTGCCGTCAAAATCATAAAGAATTGCGGCTGGAATTAGTCTTGCTGCCATCTGAGCCTCCCAATAGATATATGGGAGTTAAAGATTGTAATTCAAGGTTTTACCATCGCGCCATCCAAGCTTTGAGACTCGCAATGTTAACCACCCCGCCCAACAAACAAATCCAACATATCGGCGTGGAAGCTGTCGCTTTGGAGTTTGCCGTTGCGGTCGATCCATTGGACGGCCCAGGCGTCTCCGTCAGGGCCTTTAATGGTCATTTTGGGGCTGGCGGATTTTAGGCGGACGACGTCGCCGGTTTTGAAGTCTGACATGATGGGCTTTCGGGTTGAGTTAGAAGAATTTAATTCTTCGCAAAAATATTTTGGTAGTGAGGCCTTCAGAATTTGTCCTTGAAAAGTTGGCCTTTGAGGGAGGCTCTCATTGCGCTGCAATCAACTTCATTTTCTTTGAGCCAGTTATCGACTTTGCCCATACCATAGCCATGGAAAAATCCGATCATAGAAATCTTTTCTCCTGAATGTTCTGACTCAGGAAGATGCTGTCTCTGCCAATACATCATCGGGTCAAAGTTGTTTTTATCGTAATCCAAACCGCAATGTTCTGCGAAAGATGAAATTGTTCCCGTTTTAATAACGATTGTGAAGTCCAAAGCTTCAAAGGTTTTCGGAATATCAGTTGTGTCCGTCATTAAAACTGATTCGATAAACGTTTCGAAATCTGTTGATTGATTAGCCGTCATGCCTTTGAGCGTTGTTTCAGACCAATCATGGACAGTCTGCTTGGACGGAATATCTTCATTATTTGCGCAGCTAGATAATACTAAAGCCAAAAGCGTGAAAATGGTAAGGAGGTGAAACTTAGAAATTATTGTCAAGAGAGTATTCCCTAGATAATTGAGCGGCCCGAAGGGGCGATTAATTATCGTCCATTTTAAGCGCCGCAATAAACGCTTCTTGCGGAATCTCCACGCGGCCAAACTGCCGCATCCGTTTCTTGCCCTTTTTCTGCTTATCCAGCAATTTCCGCTTCCGGCTGGCGTCGCCGCCATAGCATTTGGCCGTCACGTCTTTGCGCATGGCGGCAATGGTTTCGCGGGCGATGACTTTGCCGCCTATGGCTGCTTGGACCGGGATTTTGAACAGGTGGCGCGGGATGAGGTCTTTGAGCCGCTCGCACATCTGCCGCCCGCGGCTTTCCGCATTATTGCGATGGACGAGCATGGAGAGCGCATCGACGGGGTCGCCATTGACGAGGATGGACATCTTCACGAGATCACCTTCCTTCAAGCCAATCGCCTGATAATCGAAACTGGCATATCCTTTGGAGACGGATTTCAACCGGTCATAGAAATCGAACACGACCTCATTTAGGGGCAATTCATATTCCACCATGGCGCGGCCATTGATGTAGGAGAGCCCCGTCTGCACCCCGCGACGGTCCTGACAGAGTTTCAGAATCCCGCCGAGATAATCATCCGGCGTCATGATCGTCGCCTTGATCCAGGGTTCCTGAATATGGTCGATCTTCATCACGTCCGGCATGTCGGCGGGATTGTGGAGTTGCATCTCTGTGCCGTCCCGCATGGCGAGCGTATAGACGACCGAGGGCGCGGTCGTAATCAGGTCGAGATCAAATTCCCGCTCCAACCGTTCCTGAATAATTTCCAGATGGAGCAGGCCGAGGAATCCACAGCGGAAACCAAAGCCGAGCGCGGCAGATGTTTCCATCTCATAACTAAATGACGCATCATTCAGGCGCAGACGACCCATGGCCGCGCGCAAGTCTTCAAAATCGGCGGCGTCCACGGGGAAGATACCGCAGAATACGACGGGTTGCGCGGGTTTAAATCCGTCCAGCGCCGTTTCTGTCGGGCGCTTATCCTCGGTAATCGTATCACCCACGGCGGCGTCGGCGACTTCCTTGATGGAGCCGGTAAAGAACCCGACCTCGCCTGGGCCGAGCGATTTGACATCGGTCGCCGTCGGCAGGAAGGTCCCGACCTTGTCCACCGTATAGCTCGCGCCCGTATTCATCGTGCGGATGCGCATGCCCTTGGAAATTGTGCCCTCGATCACGCGGAACAGCACGACGACGCCCATATAGGTGTCATACCACGCATCGACGAGCATGGCTTTGAGCGGCGCTTTCGGGTCCTTCGTTTCGGGCGGGGGCAGGCGGAGCGCGATGGCTTCCAGCACATCCTCGATCCCGATGCCGGATTTGGCGGAACATTCGACGGCGTCCGACGTGTCCAATCCGATGACGTCCTCAATCTGTTGCTTGACGCGGTCGGGTTCGGCGGCGGGCAGGTCAATCTTGTTCAGGACCGTGACGATCTCGTGGTCATGTTCAATCGCCTGATAAACATTGGCGAGGGTCTGCGCCTCCACACCCTGCGACGCATCCACGACGAGGATCGAGCCCTCACAGGCCGACAGCGAGCGCGAGACCTCATAGGCGAAATCCACATGACCCGGCGTATCCATAAGGTTCATGATATAGGTTTTGCCGTCCTTGGCCGGATATTCCAGGCGCACGGTCTGCGCCTTGATTGTGATGCCGCGTTCCTTCTCAATATCCATATTGTCGAGCACTTGCTCTGACATTTCACGGTCCGACAATCCCCCGGTATAGGAGATCAGGCGGTCGGCCAGGGTCGACTTTCCGTGGTCAATATGGGCCACGATGGAGAAGTTGCGGATAAGGCTTTGGTCGGTATTCTCGGTCATGGACGCTATGTAGCGCGGGCGGGCGGATAAGCAAGCGTGGGGTACTGCCGCAGGGGGTCGCAATTTTACGGGATTTCAACCTATCGCACCTATTAAAGAGAGAGAATGCGGCGTTTTCCGCAACATGAGGGAGGAAGCGGGTTTGGATGTGACCGCGCAAATATTGCAAGACATATATAATTCCGCTTTCGGTCTCTCCTCGCGACTCAACCCGCTATATTGTCTGGCGATGTTGCCAATTGCGGCTTTTATTTATCGCAGGCAGAAAATTGACCAGCCGTTTTTCGGCTGGCTCATCCCGCGCAAAATCTACACACATGCCTCAACAGTGACGGACCTAAAGCTCTTTGTGATTGGACGGGCGCTAGCTTTGACGGGCCTTCTAAACGCCACTTTTATAAAAATTCTGGTTGTCTATCTCATCACGCAAAATCTGGGTTGGTCAGACACCGGTTCCGACTTGACTGTTTTAGACACAGTCCTGCTCGCGCTTGTTTTCACAATTGTTGCAGATTTTTGTACCTATTGGATTCATCGTGTGCATCACGAGGTCAAAGTGATCTGGCCGTTTCACGCCGTCCATCACAGCGCCGAGGTCATGACTCCGTTAACCGTTTACCGAAAACACCCCATATATGATCTCATCAGCGCGATGGTAAAAGCGGTCGTGACCGGTCTTGTACAAGGATTGATTTTGGCCCTTCTTTTCGGTCAACTTTCCCTCGCCACGATAGGGGGGGTGACGGTTTTCTTTATGCTGTTCAACATGGTCGGTGCAAATTTCCGTCATAGTCATATCTGGATATCCTACGGTCCGTTCTGGTCGCGGATTTTTATATCTCCCGCACAGCACCAAGTTCATCACAGCCTCGCCCATAAGCACTGGCACAAAAACTATGGGGAAATATTTGCGGTATGGGATTGGATGTTTGATACACTTTACGTGCCGGAAGATAAGGAATTTATGGCGTTCGGCCTGTCGACGCCTGATGGAGCCCGGATCGAACAACCTTATCCAACAGCGCTAGCGGCTCTTATAAATCCATTTCAAGAGGCGGCGGACCAATTTAACCGGTCTGAAAAATCTATTGAGATAAAAGTTAAATAATGTCGGAGCGTCCTGTCATCAACGCGTCGCTGTCATGGTATCTCGATGTTCTTCGTTTTGGGGCGGCGCTTGTCGTCCTGCTCTCACACTGGGCTTACACGCGCTTCACGGGTGGAACTTATGGTTTCATCCGGGATTGGAATTTGGGAAGTGACGCGGTTGTCCTGTTTTTCGTCCTATCCGGCTTTGTCATAACATATGCCGCCACATGTAAGGACCGCACGGCCAAAAGATTTGCATTTTCACGTTTAACGCGGTTGTGGTCGGTTGCGATTCCGGCCCTCGCGATCACGCTTATTCTTGATGGTTTGGGCGTCAATATTAACCCGGATTTCTATTTGGACTCGCCCTTTTACAATCCAACTGAAGGATGGACCTATTGGGTCCGGGGTCTAACATTTTCAAATCATTGGGGCGGGCAGAATATTCGCCTTGGCAGTAACGGGCCATATTGGTCACTCAGTTATGAGGCTGCGTATTACCTGATTTTTGGTATCGTTCTCTATCTTAGAAAAGCCGCGCGGCTTCTGGCTTTATTGTTTTGCGTCTTCATTTTCGGTTTTAAAATTTTATTATTGGCACCGGCTTGGTTTATGGGTGTCGGTCTATATTTCGCTTTTCAAAATATGCGGCATAAAGATGTGTCACCCGCTCTACTCATGCTGATGATTTTTGTTCCGATAGGGCTTTATGTTACATTCCAGCTCCAGAACTTACCCGAGACTTTGAGAGGGCTGACATATATTTTATTGGGTCATGATAATTATCTAGCTCTCGGTTTTTCGGATGAATTTCTTTGGAATGCACTCTTGGGAGGATTGTTCACAATTCATCTCATGGGGGCGGGGTTATTATTCGCTCAAAAACCTGATTTTACAGTCGCAAGCAAATCCGTCAAATGGCTGGCGGGGGGGAGCTTTTCTCTTTATCTCGTCCACTATCCCGTCTTGCAGTGGCTTGGTGCGACACTTCCAAAAACAGAATGGCCGATTTTAAATCATGTGTGCCTGCTCATCGGAACAATTTTCATCTGCTACACTTTTGCGGCCTTTTTCGAACGGCCTTTACCGCGCTACCGCGCTCTAATGAAAAGAATCATGTACAGAAATATACCAGTTCAATCCTGAATCGTCCGGTAATGGTATGAGCAAGCCCCATGATTATCACCGCTTTTCCGGCTGGCGTCTCGTCGTGCTGCTGCTCGTGTTCGCCCTCTATACGACGTGGTTTATCGGGCCTGGATATTTTGGGCAATTGGTGCGGCTGGAGGGGTATGAGTTTCTGCAGGGGCGAGGCTTTTACACGGGCGCCGAAGCCGTCGCCGCGATTGAGAGTCTGGATGTGGCGGGGCGGCGGTTGAAATATACCGAGCTGGGTTTTGATCTCATCTATATGGTCTTGCAGACCTTCGTTTTTGAAGCGTTGATCGCGTTCGGCCTCCGCCATTTGGGATGGTTAAAGACGCACTGGCGATGGCTGCTTCTCCTACCAATGGGCTATCTCTTTTTCGATATTCTGGAGGACGGCTTTCTGGCGTTACTGCTCTCCACGGGATCGGAAATGATAGGCAGTTTCGCGGGCGTTTTCACTGCGGCGAAAATGGCGTTTTTCCTGCCCTGCCTCCCCATTTCACTGGGCTTTGCAATCGCGGGATGTGTGGCGTTTTTCTTACGCAAAGGTAAGGCGGCGGACGTGTCATATTAACGCGGTCTTAACCATGATGGACGACATGTCAGTCATGTTTGATACCGCAAAATCTCTCCCGAAACTCAATTGGATGACGCTCGCCATTTTAGCGATTTGCGGCGCAGCGCTCGCATTGGGCGGATGCTCCACGACACCGAAGAACAATCCCAACGGCTATCCGCAGGGCGAAACGGCGCAGGCCCCGAAGGAAAGCTATAGCGACAAGGAACTCGCCAGCGCGATTTCCGACCATCTCGGCGTGACGGCGGAGAGCGCGGCTTCTGCGATTGAGGATCTGTTCAAGAAACAGGGCCGCCCCGTCGGCTATATCACAGGCGAAGAGGGCGGCGGCGCGCTGATCTTTGGCGCGAAATACGGTAAGGGCACACTCTGGATGAAGGATGGGCGCACGCAGAAAGTCTATTGGCAGGGGCCAACAGTCGGGATTGATGCGGGCGCGGAAGTCAGCCGTGTGTTCACACTCGTTTATGATCTTGATGATCCGGAGGATATCTATCGTCGCTTCCCGGGTGTGGACGGCTCAGCCTTTTTCATTGCCGGTATGGCGGTACATTATCAACGTGCTAACGGCATTACACTCGCGCCGGTTCGCGCGGGTGCGGGCCTGCGTCTCGGCGCGAATGTCGGCTATTCCAGCTACACGAAAAAACGCGGCATCCTGCCGATTTAAACGGGCTCCAGCCAGCCCTCATATTTGCACAGCCGTCCGAAGAGCGGGGCGCGTAGATCGACGTGAAAGATAAATCGTCCGTCGCGTTCGGTCTCATAGACCTCTCCGCCCGGGCGCAAAAATTTCGGCAAGGGCATACCGAAAGCCGACCAGCCCCGCGTCTCAATCCGCAAATTTCCGCCTTCCTCCAGAATGGCCATGTGAATGGCGAAGGGCCCGAACCGTTCCGTTACGTGTCGCGCCCATCGTCCACGCCCCATCGCATGATGACTGGCCATGCGTTTACCGTCAAAGAGCCGCTCCCAAAACTCGCCTTTTGAATCGGGCGTAATGGTCAGGTCGACGCGGATATCCTTGCCCGCTTTCGGAAAGCGGAAGATTGCGGCGACGATATGGGAGAGTGGATTCTTCCCGCGCGTAATCTCGCAACGCCCCTGAAAGATGCGACCTTCGCCAGTATGGTGTAAGCTTTGAATAGAGGAATGAAGGCGGGCATAACTATCGCCCATGACCTTTTGATAGATAGGCAGATTTGCGCCGTCATATTGCAGCCCGTAGCGAATGGCGAGTGCATCAAATTCCGGTTGAAGGTCGGATAATTGAATGATTTCGTCCCCGCTATAGGCACCTGCCGGAATGATCTCGCCGCGCAGTTTTTTGCGGATGAGCGCAACGACGGGGAGGGTGGGAATATTCGGTCCATCATCGCCCTCTGCCACAATATGCCAACTCGCAGAGTCCGTCGCGTTAGACGCGCGAACAAACAACCCGCCGCGATGGGTGCCAAAGGGAAACAGCCCCCGAACGCGATAAAATAATCCTGCGAAAGGCGTCAGCGGCGGGCAGAGCTTCCAACTCACCAGATGGCTCATCCCGACAAGAATCTTATGAAGCCAAACGGGCCGTGTGCCTGCGCCCGTCCATATATTCTTCAATGTAAAAAAATCCTGCGGCAAGCTCTGCGCATCCGGAGCATCAGCAAGAGAAAACGGCAGACGTGGCAAGGGGATATCGCCGGGCACGCAAACTGTTTCTCGCCGCGTTTCTGTTAAGCCTGCAACGGTTATGGCTTTGCCGTCGCGAAATACGGGGACGGTCTTCCGTCCGGCATAGCTGGCGACGGCACCGACAACATTCCGGCCAAGTTCCGCTTTGGGCGAGGGTGCGACACCGATCGTGACATCTGTCGCGGGGCCAATCCGGGCTTCGATCTCCCGCAAGCCAATCGCGCTCAAAACGGGGCAGGTGGACAGGCCGGAGATGAGGGAAATGCCTGCCTTTTCCGCGTCCATCTCGCGCATCAATATGGCCGCCACAAAGGCTCCGTCATCGGAAATATCGGCATAATCTATACGATGCTCTAAACAATATTCGACAACGGTTTGACGGCCATAGGCTTGGAACGGACCTGACGCATCTACAATCAGATCGGGTGTAAAATCCAGATTCATGACGTTTCTATCTAATCGCAATGGCGTAAAAATGGCCGCACCAGAGAGCAAGGCACAGGCGGCTTTCGCCTTTGCCAAAGACCGCCCGGCCAGAACGATTTCCAATCCCGGTTCATCCGACAGGCGTCGCGCCATGCGCAGACCGAATGTGCCATAGCCGCCGATAATCAGAACCTTCATGCACCCGCCTTTCTGGGCTTACCGTGACATCTTTTCCTATCGCCCCAGACGTAGAAAGCACAGAGACTGTTTTGCAATTCGGTCCTGCAGGAACGCAGGGGTTGGTTGATGCGTTATGACTGTGAATGGAGGAAAAATGGAAAGCGAACAAACATTAAAAGGCAAAGCTATTGCAGGCGCAAAGGCGGCCCGCAAGGCGGATGAGGACATCGGCAAAGAGGCGGTGGACCAAGCCAGTGGGACGCTCAAAAAAGGGAGTACTGTCCAACCCGTCTATAAAACACAGGAAAAAATTGGCGGTAAAAATATACACCGCGACAAAGATGAGATCATCAGCGAGTTTGATGATCCGGCTGGGAATACGGTTTAAATCGTGCCACGAAAATTTAATCCCCGTTTATTCAATTTGTGAAGGCGTGGGTATATAATTTAATCCCTTTTCAACTTTCGGTCATTCCAGCGTAAGCTGGAAGACAGAATTGAACTGAATTTCAATAATTTACGTGAAATTTTGCCATTGACGCTTTGGACCCCAGTCTGCGCTGGGGTGAGACGGAAGATGGGGATTGATATTTAATTCATAAACTTCATCCCCACCTCTCCCTTCCACTCCTATCTTAAACTCATTCCCACCACGGGACGGCCGGACTGCAGACCGGTTCGGTCGCGGCGGGGATGGGTGATGACATCGGGTTTTCCGGTGGTCCGCCAGAGACCTGAACCTCCCTCTGACGACGGGACGAAGCGTGTTCGGCAGGTGGTTAAAAGCAGAGCCGATACATTCCACATGGGCTGTCGAGAGATGGCACGTAACCCGTAAGTTCAACCACTCACCGTAAGTTTAATCCTTAAGCCGCCGACCTAAGACAAAAGCCCATGTGGATGTTTCCCGAAATAATTTAGAAAACGAACAAATCTCTCGCTAATTGTTTGCCGAGCCATGTTATTGCAAGCAAACAACCGCCCGCGACCCATGCAATAAAGACTGCGAGTTCATCGGCGGTTAGTCGGGTATGCCGACCTATCGGCATACCCGACTAACCGTAGGTTATTCCATAAACCTAATGCGCATGGATCACGGGTTAAACTCGGGAACAATTTACGCAGGAGTCGAGATCCAATCTATCCCCGCAAACGCCCGCCGGCCTTCATCACCTTCTCGATAATTTTCCCACTCACCGCCTCAATATCGGCGTCAGTGAGCGTGTCCTGCGTTGGCGAAAGGGTCACGTCGATAGCCAGGCTTTTCTGGCCGTCATCGACGCCTTTTCCGCGATAGACGTCAAACAGAGTCACATCGGAAATTAATTGTTTATCAGCGCCTTTTGCCGCCTTGATAATATTTCCGGCTGGCACAGACTCATCCACGATAAAGGCGAAGTCGCGATGGACCGGCATGAAGTCGGAGAGTGCGAGGGCAGCTTTCGCCTTCGTCGCGGCTTTCTTGCGCGGTGCAGGAATGCTGTCCGGCGCGATTTCAAAGGCGACGACGCGGCCTTCAATCCCCAGTGATTTCAATACGCGGGGATGCAATTCCCCGAAATTGGCGAGGACATTTTTCGGACCCAAGCGCAGGCTGGCCGACCGACCCGGATGCCAATACGAACCGACGGCCTCCATCGTCATCAGATTATCCGTCGCCGCGCCCATGGCTTGGAGCGCCGTAAGGACATCTTCTTTAGCGGTCAGGGCCGTAACCTCAACAGCTCCCGCCCAATCCCGCACACTCTCCACACGCCGCATTCCTGCGAGTTGCAGCGATTGCGCATCGGGCGCTGTGCCTTGGAAAACAGGGCCGAGTTCGAACAGGGCCGCACCGGGATAACCGCGATCCGCGCTGCGCTGTCCGGCGAGCAGCATGTGGATCAACGCCGTCGGCCGCATCCAGTTCAGATCATTTGAAATCGGATTATCCAACGCCAATTCCGGCTGTCCACCGTCAAAGGATTTCGCATGTTCGTCAAGCACGAAGGACCACGTCACCGCCTCAGACAGTCCACGCAGCGCAAGCGCCCGTCGTGCCAAGCGCGTTCGGTTCTGTGTCAATGTTGCCGTCGGTTCGCGACGTCCGGGCAGGGGCGGCAGGCTGACGGCTTCCAGATTGTGGAAACCGTGAATGCGGGCGATTTCTTCGACAAGGTCTGCACCCTCACTCGCGTCACGGCGGAAAGAGGGGACATCGACCCACCAGTGATCGCCTTGTTTTACTGAGAAGCCGAGATCAGTCAGGATCATCAGCATTTGATCGTCATGTAGGTCTAAACTCGTTAGACGGGCGACTTGCGCCGGATCAAATTCGATAGCAGGCGGTGCAGGCGGAATTTCACCCGCAATTTTAATCTTGGATGCCTCACCGCCGCAAATATCCAGAACCATCTGCGTCGCGAGTTCCGCGCCGTCAACCAGACCGCCTGTATCCACACCGCGCTCAAACCGATATTTTGCATCGGAATTTACGCCGAGCCGTTTGGCCGAACGGCGAATGGTGAGCGGGTCGAAATAGGCGGACTCGATGAGGATATTATGCGTATCCTCATCCACACCCGTGCTCTCGCCGCCGACAATTCCGCCGAGGCCGAGAATGCCGGACGCATCGGCGATAACTATATCTGACTCCAACGCACCATATTGATTGTCGTCTAGTGCATCAAACCACTCAGCTGGCCATGGCATTTTTGCTTTTGGCAGCATCAACGATTTATCCCCCTTACGCACGGTGATGGCTCCACTCACCTTATCCAGATCATAGAAATGCAGCGGGCGGGCGCGGTCATAGGTGACGTAATTCGTTATATCGACGAGGGCTGAAATTGGGCGCAAGCCAATCGCTTTCAACTGGTCCTGCAACCATTGCGGGGACGGGCCATTTTTGACGCCGCGAATGACGCGACCCACAAAAGCGGGGCAGCCATCGGTGTCTTCAATCACGATCTCCTGCTCGCAAGGGAACTCGCCTTTGATCTTCTCAATTTCAGGCGTAATTAATTCGCCCAATCCAACAGCGGCGAGGTCGCGGGCAATCGAATTGACGCCCAACCAATCGGGGCGGTTCGGTGTGACTTCAAAATCAATGACGGGATCATTCATCTCCAGCGCATCGACAATCGGCGTGCCGACCGCATGGTCCTTCGGATCCAGTTCCAAGATGCCATCATGGTCTTCGCCAAGTTCCAACTCTTTGGTCGAGCACATCATACCGGAGCTTTCCACACCGCGAATTTTGCGAGGCTTCTTGTCTAGGCTGAAATCCAATCCCGGAATAAACGCGCCCAGCGGCGCATAGGCCACGGCGATGCCCGCCCGCGCATTCGGTGCGCCGCAGACGATCTGTTTCATTCCGTCCACAGTCTCGACTTGGCAGACTTGCAACTTGTCCGCATCGGGATGTTTCTCGGCGGATTTCACATGGGCGATGGTGAAGGTGGAGAGCGACTTGGCGGGGTCGATGATCTCTTCGACTTCCAATCCGGCCAGCGTCATCGCTTCGGCGACCTGCTCAATCGTGGCGTCTGTTTTCAGGTGGCGTTTCAGCCAGGACAGTGTGAATTTCATGATTTAATTTCCCAACCGTTTGGCGGCGGTTTGATCGATATAAGTCTGGAACAGGTCGACGGGCGCGTCTTCGATGCCGCAGGTTTTGACGGGTTCCGGTAATTTGCGGTCGAGATAGCGCACGGTCCAGCAATCCTCGAACACAGAACAATAGCAGACTTCAACGTCCACGCCGTCCATCGGCGGCCCGAATTGTCCGCGCAAATACGCGCCGAGTTCCGATCCCGCTGCGCCCATGCGGTAAGCCCGCGGTGTCACCGTATCGCCCGCGCGTAGGAACCCCGCGGCAGGGGCGGTGATGGGATATCCGGCATTGCTGCGCATCCGTCCGTTCATCACGGCGAGGTCGAATGTGTCGACATCCGTGACGGGCTCGCCATTCTGCAGCGGCGCGACTTTCTGGATATGCGCAATGCCGGCCCCGACATTGTTCAGGCGCACGGCGAACATGGCCTCACTGCGGTCCGCGATATTTTCATAACCAAGATCAATATCGATGATCGGCAGGACGGACGCCTTCTGCGCCTCCAACGCCATCTGCGTTTGCGACCGCGCGACGAGGAGGGACAGGAACGCGACGAGGACAGCGACAACACCCGTCGTCAGGCCAATGTCGATGCGTTTTAGGAGCGCCGCGGCGGGTTTAGTGCTGCCATCGCCTGTAGAACCAGTTGGGATAGTCATCAACTCAACCCAGTCGCCAAATTCGCCTGCACCAGCGGATCGAACCCATAATGGCCCAGC
Source organism: Litorimonas sp. WD9-15 (assembly GCF_050271975.1). Lineage (NCBI taxonomy): Bacteria > Pseudomonadati > Pseudomonadota > Alphaproteobacteria > Maricaulales > Robiginitomaculaceae > Litorimonas > Litorimonas sp. WD9-15. The sequence goes on along the minus strand of NZ_CP189850.1, from coordinate 130,085 downwards.
CACCGCGTATCCGCCGCGAACATGTCGCGCAGGTCCGGCATGCCGTATTTCAGCATGGCGAGGCGGTCGACGCCCATGCCGAAGGCGAAGCCCTGATATTCCTCGGGGTCAAGACCGCAGGCGCGAAGGACATTGGGATGCACCATGCCGCAGCCGAGAATCTCCATCCAGCTCTCGCCCTGGCCAATTTTAATCGCCGCGCCGTCGCGTTCATAGCGCACGTCCATCTCGGCGGACGGCTCCGTGAACGGGAAGTGATGCGGGCGGAATTGCACGTCGACATCAGTTTCGAAAAAGGCACTGACGAAATCCATCAGGACACCTTTCAGGTGACCCATATGAATGCCCTTATCAATGACAAGGCCTTCGACCTGATGGAACATTGGTGTGTGGGTTTGGTCGCTATCACAGCGATAGGTGCGTCCCGGCGCGATGATGCGGATGGGCGGTTTTTCTTTGATCATCGTGCGGATTTGAACGGGGGAGGTATGCGTGCGTAGCACTTTCTTTTCACCGTCTTCGTCCGGCACCATGAAGAACGTATCGTGCATGTCGCGGGCGGGATGTCCGGGCGGGAAGTTCAACGCCGTGAAATTGTGAAAGTCATCCTCGATATCCGGACCTTCGGCGACGGAAAATCCCATATCGGAGAAGATCACGGCCATTTCTTCCATGACTTGCTGCACGGGGTGGAGCGTGCCGGACGCCGTGCCGACGGGCAGGGACATGTCCATGGTCTCGCTGGCGAGCGCGGCGTCGAGCGCTTCATTTTCGAGCGTCGCTTTGCGTGTTTCGACAGCCGCGTTCAGGTCGTTTTTTAACCCGTTCAGCGCCGGACCCATGACTTTCTTCTCGTCGGGGCTCATTTTGCCAAGGCCGCGCATCATCAGGCTCACTTCGCCTTTTTTGCCGAGGGCGGCGACGCGAATATCGTCCAGCGCAGCAAGGTCGCTCGCGCCTTCGATTTCGGCAAGAATACGGGTTTTGACGGCGTCTAAATCAGACATGGAGCAGGCTTTCGCGGGTCTAGAGTTTGGAAGGTCTTTTACGCCGCCCAATCGTCTCGTCAACAGGCCCTATCTCTAACGCGACCCTGCAAGTTTGCGTTTCCGGCGGGGCGATTTTTCGAAAGTCGTCTTATCTGTTGGGACTTTTGCATCCGGATCAATTTCCGGCTCGATAATTACCTCACGTTTTTGGTAGAGGCCGGGGCCGTCCAGCACGCGGTCAAAGCCGTAATTCATCTGCGCCAAATTCTCGCCTTCACCGAGGATAAGATAGCCATGTTCCCGCACCAATCCCGACAGACCCCGCAAAACTCTTACACGGGCCGGGGCGGAATAATGGGGCAGGCTGCCGCAGAACATCACGGCATGGAAATCCTCCAGCGTGTCGAGTTTCGACAGGAGGTGAATATCGCGAAATTCCACGGCCTCGCGGATTTCGGATTTCACAACCCAATCCGCGCCGTCCGGGTCAAAAAAATCAACCAGGTCCTGAATCGGTAATCCGCGTTGCACATCGAAATGGGTATAACGTCCGGCGCGGGCGCGTTCCAACGCTTGGCTGGGATAATCCACACCGACAATATCGACTTTTAATCCGTCCAATTCGTCGCGCATTTTCGCGACCGTCATGGCCATGCCGTAAGTTTCCTGCCCACTGGCGCAGCCGAAAGACAGTAGCCTGATCCGTCCACCGCCGCGTTTGTGATGCAGGTCAGGCAAGACATGTTTACGTAGGTTATGGAAGGCCGTTCGGTCTTTGAAAAAATGCGTATCGCGTTCCGTCAGGGCGGAAACGATCTGCACGGCGAGGCGCGTTTTCCCCGTTTTGAACAACTCGTCGACCATGGCCTCCAAGGAAACATAACCCTCTTCCCGCGCCAATCGCGCGAGACGGGTTTCGACCAGAAAAGCATGGTTCGTGCCGAGGTTCACCCCCGCCAGTTCCAGCGTCAGGCGTTTTAAGGCCTCGTAATAGGAGGCGTCGAGTGTCAGCGCTCCGGCCAAGTCTTAGACCAATCCCGCCAAGGCAAATTTGCTCTCGATAATATCGGAGTCGAACGGCTTCATGATGTACTCATTCGCGCCGGCGGAAAGCGCGTCGACGATATGATTGATGTCGCGCTCGGATGTGCAGAACACGACGGTCGGCTTGTCGCCATTGGGCAATTTGCGCAGAGCTTTCAGGAAAGCAAACCCGTCCATAACGGGCATTTTCCAATCCAAAAGGACGGCATCCGGCAATTCAATCCGGCACTTATCCAGCGCTTCCTCTCCGTTTTCCGCGTCCTCGGTCTCGAATCCAAGGTCTTTCACAATCCGTCCGGCGACGCGGCGGATCATACGGCTGTCATCGACGATGAGACAGGTTTTCATGACGCATTATTCATTGTGGTTTGTGTATCCATCAGCGCGGCAAGTTGCGCGCGCAGGCCCTGTTCCGTTTCCGGCGTGATAAGCGGCTTGGACGGCGGCGTTACAGCGTTCGGGTCAATTGCAACACGCAGGGCCGTTGTACCGGCCATAATGTGTAATTGCTCGCCCGCATAATTGACATCAATATGTCCAACGCGTCCCTCGGGCAGGGCTTGGCGAATGATCTGCGACAGGGCCGCGCCGAGGCGAGATTGCAAATCCGCAGAGAGGTCTTCGGAAATCTGTGCATCCGCCATATCATAGGACAGGCTGATCGTGCGGTTAGCCGTGCGGGCGACGGAGAGCGCATCGGCCACAACATCCCGCATCATCATGTCGAGCGCGATTTGCGGTCCGGCCAAACGGGGGGAAGGCGCGGGAATGTCAAAGACATCCGCGACGGGTTCGATCTCAATCTCTGATCTTTCAAGGACGGAGGGAAAGGCGACGATGGACGAGTCGTCCGCTTCAGTTGCGGGTGCATCACCCATTGGTTGCACGTCTTCAATCGTCACAGGTGCACGCATGAGGCGGGAGAGCATATCCGCATCCGCCGCTTGCGCCTTCGGTAAGAGGGAATCCAGAGTCGCGCGAGCAGATTCCCATTTATCAGAGGCCGTTTGCGGCAGGTTCAAACCCTCTGGCGCCTCAACAAGCTCCGAGAGGCCGCGCGCGTAATTCGTGACCAACATGCCCAGCGCATGGACGCGGCGTTTCAAAATTTCGTCGCTTTCATGGTGCAGGGCTGACAGCACATCCTGCGCCGACATATAGACATGACGGGCCCGCAAGCGCTTTGCGCCGCGTTGGATCGTGGTCATCATCGCCGTCACGACGGAGGCGGCCTCGGGCGCACGGGCATCGTCCATCCCGGCCAGAAGCTCCAGCCCCTCGGCGGCGGTGCGCGTAAATTGCCGCGCAAATGTCAGGTCATCACCCATAATCACTCAGTCTCGAATCTATGCTTGCCCACATGGTCTGTCCCGAACTTGACGGGAAAGGGTTAAGACGGGGTCAAGCGCGGATGAAAAAAGCGTCATTTGCCACAAAATTTTATGGCGGCGTTCTCCGCGTGATATCTGTTGAAACATGACATTTGCTAAAAGCGCATATTGCGTATTTCATCCGCCTGATGGATTGCTATGTAGATGGCATGATTTCTGACCTCGCCAATGACCCGCTTGCTGCCGACTTGTCTGCTGATGTCTGTATTATCGGGGCAGGTGTCGCCGGACAGACGCTTGCCATGCGTTTGGCGAAGTCTAATCGCAAAATTCTGCTGGTTGAGAGCGGGGGGCGTGATTTCGATGCGCAGACGCAAAAACTCTCCGGCGGTGAAAATATCGGCGAGGATTATTATGATCTGGAGACGACCCGTCTGCGCCTGTTTGGTGGGACGGCAGCGATCTGGGGCGGGCGCTGTGCGGAACTGGACCCGATAGATTTCGAGCAACGCGATTACCTTCCCCATAGTGGATGGCCGATCACCAAGGCCGATCTCGATCCTTATTATGAAAAAGCCTATGCCGCGTTGGGCTTGGAACGGGCAGGGGAGAACCGTCTTTGGCCAACAGTCGGGCGGGAGAAGCCGGAATTTGACGCTTCGAAACTGGACACTGATCTCTGGTGTTTTGACGAAAATGGCGAACGATTTACGAATGTCTCGCGCGGGCATTTGGACCGTGTGGAGATCCTGCTCAATGCGACACTGACAGAACTGGATGTGGCAAAGGATGGAGAGGTTCGAACGGCCACGCTCCAGAGTTTAAATGGAAACAAAGTCACGGTTGCTGCCAAGACATTCGTCCTCGCGGCGGGGGCGATTGAAACCATCCGCCTCCTCATGGCCGCTGTGCCGAACCGTCCGGAAGGTCTGGGAAATGAGACGGATCAACTGGGTCGTTTCTTCATGGAGCACCCTCATGCGCGAGGCGGAGAAATTAAGCCGAAAAATCTGGGACAATCGCTGATGGTTCTACCACGGGCCTTGCGCGTGAAGGGCAAACGTTATGCGGCATATTTGCGTCCGGCGGAGAGCTTCCAACGCGAGGCGGGCATTCTCAACACATCGCTCAGTCTCGCCCCGCGTCGGCATGAGGGCGATAAGCCGGACCTCATGCGAGCGGCCAAGGGCAAGTTGAAACACGATCTGCCAAGTACGAAATTCTGGCGCTCGACCTATAAACGATTGAAGACTTTGACCATCAAATTGCGGGAAATGACCGACCCGTGGCCCTCTGTTTTCGCGATGAAAAAGTCGCGCGGGAAGCTCGGGCTTTATGCCGTTATACGTGCGGAGCAAGCGCCCAATCCAGACAGCCGGATTACGCTGTCAGAAGACAAAGACGCCCTGGGCCTGCCGCTGGCCAAGCTCGATTGGCAATATTCCGAGATTGATAAACGCAGTGTGCGGGTCCTGATGGAAACTTTGCGTGACGAGTATGGTCGTCTGGGTTGGGGCGAGGTTGAACTGGCCCCGTGGCTGACTGATCCAACATTAGACTGGAAAAATGACCCGCTGATTTCGTCCCATCCGATTGGCGGATATCACCATATGGGGGGCACGCGGATGAGCGCGACTCCCGCGACGGGCGTCGTCAATGCCGATTGCCGTCTTCACGCAAGCCCGAACCTTTACATCGCCAGTAGTAGCGTCTTCCCGACAGGCGGTTGGGCCAATCCGACCGTCACGATTATGGCGCTTGCCGAACGGCTAGGCGATCACATTGACGGGACCTTGTGACGTTTCATCGTTAGGGTCGCCCAGATCGTGACGATGATGATTTCGAACGCGGCCCCCGCTAACGCCGCCCACCCGGCCGCGTAAATTCCGGCTGTTGAGACGAGCGTGAAGAAGGCAAAGAGATAGGCAATAATCGCCCCGCCACGAATCCAAGCTGCGCGACCGGGGCGCATGAGGACATAAAAGACGGTGTAAAATGGCACGGCCGCCCCGGTCAGGGCTGCTGAGAGGAGCAAGAACACCGCTAAACCTGAAGCTTTTTCAAAGCCTGCGCCAAAGGCCAGCCGGATAATCGGTTCGCCAAAGACCAGAACAATAAGAGTCAGAAGAAGGCTGATCCCGCCAATCACAAGAGTCGCCTTGAGGGCAACGTTTTGCAGGGCGCGGATGCGACCTTCCGCGACGAGGCGGCTGAGTTCGGGATAGAGCACTTGGTCAAAGAGTTTTGTCCCCTTGCTGAGGATTTTGGCGAATTCTTCTGCGATACGGAAAATTGCAAAGAGGGCCGGGCCGAAGACGGCCGTGACCAGCAAGCTAGGGAAATGTGTACGAAAGGCGTTAAGGGTTGAGTCGATGTTCGTCTTTACGACAAAGGGCCAAAGACCCCTATCTGTTTCGATCAAAACATTCCGCGCCTTCCAGACGGGGCGGAGGAGGCGGCGCTTATAGAGCTCTCTGATGGCTAGAAGCGGCAGCGCGATATAACTCAGCGCTGATGCCGCAAACCAAACACAGAGAAACCCCGCTACACCCCAACCCATCCACCACGCCAGGCACGCGCCGGAAAAGCGCAGAACCGGCATGATCAGTGTCCGCAGGGCGAGGACACCAAATTTATCAAACAGCCGAAAAATCCCCGTCCCCGCATGGGTCTGCCGCAGTAGTAGGACGAGGCAGTAAAGCGTCACGTAATTCTGCAAGGTCGCGAGGGGGAGACCGTCCGCTTCCGGCCCGAATCCGGGAAAGCGGGCGGAGAGTGCGACGACGACACTGAACAATCCGACCGCCGACCCATAAGCCAAAATGGCGGCCAAGGCGTCCAGCGTGAAGCCAAAGCGAAACAAACGTCCCAATAGTCTCGCGTCTTTATTCGACAGGTGATCTGCGCCGAACCGGACAATGGCCTGCCAGCTTTTAAAGGTCGCGATATCCGCAAAGAACAACATATAGGCGTGGACGAAAAGAACTGTCCCGAAGGCGGCCAAATCGTCCAAGGCCCGCGCTGTGATAATAAGTGTGACGATGCCGAGCACGGATGAGATCGCCCGTGCGCCGCCCATTAATCCGGAATTGGCGAGGATACGTCCCGTCATTCCACGCGAGGATCCTGTCGAAAAATCGATGTCCTGTGCTGGAATAGGTGAGTTCATCTGCGCAGCCTAATTGTTCAGACTGACGGCGTCACCTGTTTCGGAACTCAGGCCGCGGGCGCGGTAAAGCGCGCGGCGAAGGTCACTTTTGTCTCATCCGCGCTGGCCTCCACGGTACCGTTCGCTTCGCGGGTCAGCATGGAGGTATAGAAGGGTTGGATGGACCGTCCGTCAAAACCGTCCTCCGGCGCTTTACCAGATAGAGCGCGATCGACCGCTGCATCGAGGCGGACTTTCGGGCCTTCGCTGACGAGTTTGAACTCGGCCGCTTCCGGTGTGCCGCGACGAGTAATCGTGACCGTACCACCACGCGGGGCGGCCTGAACCGCCAGCATGACGAGGTTAAGCAGGATGCGCGTGCGGTCTTTCTCCACGCCGTCTGTCGCCAAGTCCCAGACGAGGTCGGGCTTCGCATCCGCGTACATGGCGTTGGACAGGTCAATGATTTCGCTGGCCGCAATCACACCCGGCGCGGACCCGCCCGCGCCAAAGGCCAATCGCAGGAATTTTAACTTCGCCGCCGCCTGACGGGAAGACGTCCGAACGAGGCTCATCGCGTCCTCATGCATATCCGTGTTGGACGGATCATCCAAAATCTCAATCGCTGTCCCCAGCGCCCCAACAGGCGAAATCAAATCATGACAAATCCGCGCGCAGAGCAGGGCGGAGAGCGAGGTCGGCGTAAGTTTGGAAATTGAGGCTGACATAGCGGGCGTCCTGCGAGATTGATTCGGGTTGGAGCCAATTGTGAATCAGATGGGCGAGGGGCGCAAAGGGAAAAGTACGCCCTTCAATTCTAAGAGTTTAGACAAACGCATTTACAGTTAGCATTTTATTAAATCGCCATTTGAGATAAAATAAACCCAAAGGCGGGACTAGGAAACTTAAGAAAAGGGCTAAGGAGGATGATGGAGTTCTTTTACAGGCGGATTCCAAACGTTGAAAAGACTTTGTCGAAATGAGCGCAGATATAAAAAGGCCGATTGAAAGAAAGCCAAAGACCGGCAAAATTATAAGAAGAATATTGTCGGCGGGAAGTTTCGCGGCGAATATAATGCTTATAAAAATTACTCCCATGCAGGTTCCAGATATTGCGCTTCCAATTGTTTCGAGCCTTGTGGATAAGTTAAAAGTCTCTAAATGCTTTCGCGGAACGTCTATCCAGAGGAAGACAGGAACGAGAGCGAGAAACGTCAGCACTAAAATAATTTGTCCGTCAAATAACAGATATGGATAAATTGCGAGTATTATTGATCCGAGAGCCACGAGACCCCAGCTGATCCAAGTGATGACATTCAATATCATTCAATACGAATGGGGTATTTCACTAAAAATTTTGTAAATATCTATTGAATTATAAATTTTGAATAGACCGTTTTACCCGGTGCTGGATTTTTACATTCATATCTCTAGCAATCTTAATGTGTTTATTTTCTGTCCTCTGAAATTGACTGGATACGACACCCAACAAAAAACCCTGCCTGTTTCCAAGCGGGGCTGAATATTAGTTTATCTTTGCGCGGAGATTACTTCTTCTTCCAGCGGCCCGAGGCGTCCTTGATATAGGTTCCGGGTGCGGCTTTTGCGAGTTGTTTTTCGCCTGTGAGCTGCGCAAAGACGGCCGTCTGGACATTGCCTTGCGAGGCGGCCTCTGTATAGGCGGATTTTCGTCTGATATTAATATCGGCCATTGCGGTACGGACGTCAGCCGATGGGTTTTGGCCGTCGACAATGCCGAGATAGCCGTCAATTTGTTCGCCAATTTCACCGCGGGCAATGGCAGCATCAACTGTCGCTTTGGAGCTGGATTGAGCATGGGCGATATCTGTGCCGAGTGTTGTCGATAGCAGTGTCCCGCCGGCCAGAAGACCGAGCGCGGCGACAGCGCCGAAAATGAGTTTCAATTTGGCCATAACAGCCTCCTCAGATGGTGTTGGACCTAGAATAGGTCCGGATTGTTCGAAATCAGATCTTCCACATCCTTGTCCAAACGGACGCGGATTTCCTGATTAATATTCACGGTCAACTCGATGCGGATCGGCTCTTTCGAGGGCACAATCTGCACTTTGGGCTGACAGGCGGCCGAGAGGGTCAGGGCCGCGACTGCGCAGAGCAGAGTTTTCGTTTTCATGGCACGTCCTATCAAGTTCCGCCTGAATGTCGCATTAATAGGTCGATCAGACAATACTCATCTCTTCGTGATGTGCCATTTGCCGTTCCGGACCGTATACAAATGTAAATATTGAAAAATGGAGCGTTCTATGACCGTCTTATCCCGCATCTTGACGAAACCCCTTATCGTGGCTGCAGCCGTTGCCATGCCCCTGACGGCCTGCGGGCAGTCCTCCGACACCGGTGAAAGCCTCGCGGCGAAAGCCAAAATGGAAACCATGGTTGATGTGCCCGAAACAACGATCACCTCTGGCACTTATGCCAATGACCCCACCCATACGAGCATGGCTGTCTCACTCATCCATCTCGGTTTTGCGCCTTATGCCGTGCAGTTTGCAGATGTGGACGCGACCCTGGATTTGGATCTTGAAAATCCTGCAGATTCCACTGTGTCGTTTGATCTGGCCGCAGACAGTGTCTTCACCAGCTATCGCGGGGATTACAAAGCGACCCATAAAAACAGCAAACATGACACGTGGGAAGAGGCCGTGGCCAAAGACTTCCTCGGCGCGGAAACGCAACCCACCATCACGTTCCGCAGCACACGGTTTGATTATGAGGGCGGGATGACCGGTACGGTCTACGGAAACCTCGCTATGAACGGCATTACAAAGCCTGCGCAATTCGACATTGAGATCACGGGCGAGGGCCTGCACCCGTTCAATCAGAAAGAAGGCGTCGGTATTGTTGCAAAAGGCACAGTGACTCGCGCGGATTACGATATCGCGCAAAGCATGAATAATTTCCTCAGCGATGAGGTGACCATCAACTTCTCTGCTGATTTCCTGAAAGCTGCGGAATAGGTTCCTTTTCAGCCTGAGTTAAAAACTCCCGTCTTTTCAGGCGGGAGGTCTTCACCTCGCCCGCGCCTTGCGATAGGGCAGTCCCGCTAATCGTCTTTTGGAGGGACCGACCGTGGCTGAACTTTTAACATTGGAAGCGGCATTTACGCTGCTTATGCTCGTGCTGTTGCAGGCCGTTCTAGGCTTTGACAATCTGCTCTACATTGCGATTGAATCGAACAAGGTCGGCAATGAATCGGATGCCAAGAAAGTCCGCAAATGGGGTATTGGTATTGCGGTGGCTCTGAGGATTGTCCTGCTTTTCCTCATCGTCAAACTTTTTGCGCTTCTCGCAGAACCGCTTTTCGGCATTCACCTGAAGGGGTTTATCTACGGTGACTTCACCGCGCAGGCCCTGATTACACTCGTGGGCGGTGGGTTCATCATCTATACCGCGATTAAAGAAATTCATCACCTCCTCCAAGTCGATCATATCGAACACTCTGAGGGCGGCGGTACGCGCACGGTCATGGGCGCGATCACACTTATCGTGTTGATGAACCTCGTTTTCTCCGTGGATTCCATTCTCTCTGCGATGGCAATTGCGAGTGTTGATGCGGCCAATATCGTGGACAGTGCGGGCGCGACCATTGCGCAGTTTAAAGGTACAATTGTCGACTGTAAGAGCAGCCTGATTAATAATCCTGTTGCGGGTGCCGTGGGTTGTGAACCGACAAAAACCTATCAGGTGCCGCTCATGGTGATCGCGATTCTCCTCTCAGGTCTGGCGATGATTCTGCTCGCGGACCGCGTGACGGAATTCCTGAAAAAGAACCGGATGTATCAGGTTTTGGGTCTGTTCATTCTCTTCCTCGTAGGTGTGCTGCTCGTCACTGAAGGCGCGCATTTGGCGCATCTGGAACTGTTCGGGTTCAAGATTGATGCGATGAGTAAGTCGAGCTTCTACCTCGTGGTCGGTGTCCTGGTCGTAACTGACATCATCTCCAACCGGTATCAGAAGCGTCTCTGGGCGCAGAAACAGGCGGAGATTTTAGGCACAACGGAAACAGCGGGCCAAGACGCGGTGGATGCGTTTAAGGGCAAAAAGCCGGGCGCGCACTAACCCTCGCGCGTCGCGATCCAATCAATCAACCTGGCCCGGTCGGGCAGGGTGATTTCTCCGTAACCGAGCGTGACCAACCGGTCGCGCTCGAGACGTTTTAGGGCTTGGGAGAGTGTCGTGCGTGACATGCCCAAAGTCACGGCAAGGTCCGACTGACGGCACCGGAACACCGTTTCTTCGCCCGCGGAGGTCACCAGAATGACGAGCGTTTTCGCCACGCGTTCCAAGACGGGCAGGGAGCGCATGGCCTCTACCAATTCCAATAAAATATGCGTTCGCACTAAATTCGTCCGCAGCAAAGCTTCCGTCATTTCCGGCCATGTCTCGCACAAGCGCAGGAACCGTGCGCCCGGTAATTGCCAGACTTCCGTCTCGCCCATCGCAATGACGTCATGGGTGCGGGGCAGATTCGCGAATAGCGTGAATTCTCCGAATGTCTGACCCCGACCCAACAGGGATGTGATGACAAAAGTACCATCCGTTCGGATGACGCCAATCCGGACAGTGCCAGACCGAACAATAGACAGGCCGGGTTTCTCGTCCCCGCGATTGTGGATCATCGCGCCATCCGCATAGCGCATGGAAATTGCAGCGGATTTAACAGCGTCCACAGCCTCCGCCGAAATCGACATCAGGAAAGGTTTTGAAATATCAGATAATCGTTCAAGCATGACATAAATTGTAAGAAATTGAACAATCTTGTCCAGCGTTCTGTTTTAAACGACGTGTCAAATACCCGGGGAGGGACTGCCACCGTGAAACCGGAAATTATCGTTGTCTTGGCAATTTTTGTCTTTTTTATTGGGATGGAGATCCTCTTTACGAGATTCTTCAAAAAAGACGGCCAAGTCAAAGGTGACGGGACTGTTGAAGTGATCGGCACATTAATGCTGACCCTGATCACACAACCGCTCGTGGTCGGGGCCGGTTTCGCGGTGGCAGCATTTTTAGCGCCCGAGCAAGTGGATGTGCTGAAAAGCTGGCCTGTTCTGGCCGTGCTCGCGCTCTTCCTCGTCTTTGATGATATGACGCAATATTGGTGGCACCGATATACGCACCGCACGCCGTGGCTCTATAATTTGCACCGCCCGCACCATCAGGCGGAATATCTCTCCATCCGTATCGTCTACCGGAATAATATCTTTTATTATTTTCTGATGCCGGGTCTCTGGTTCACGGGCGCGCTGATTTTCCTTGGCGGCGGTTGGGTCTATGCCGGATATATCGTGGTCAAGATGACAGTGATTTACGGCGCCCACTCCGACGTTCGCTGGGATGCGCCGCTCTATAAGATCAAATGGCTCTCACCGCTCATGTGGGTCGTGGAACGCACGATCTCCACACCTGCCACACATAGCGCCCATCACGGCAAACATGCAGAGGACGGCGTGACCCATTATAAGGGCAATTACGGAAATCTATTATTCTTCTGGGACGTGTTATTCGGCACCGCAAAAATCACACGGCGTTATCCGCAAGAAATGGGCGTCGAAAACCTGCCCGAAACAAGCGCGGGCGAGCAATTGTTGTGGCCGATTATTCGAGTCAGAAAAAAAGCCTCTCCCAATGTTTCAAGGGCTGTATAAAGCGCTTCGCTCGCGAGAAATCAGTTTTACCGGATGAGCCGTACCTCATTCATTTGATCCGTTGCACTCTCAAAGGCGCGCTTGAGCGATTGCGCATTCGTGGCAGTGAAGCTCAAAGTTGGAGTCGAGGCACAGGAACGCAATAATTGGCTATTTGCCGGATTGCCCCCATTGGAAAATGAAACGGTTGCAATATTAATATCATCCGCCTTGATGGAATCGCATAATTTTTGGGTTAAAGCATTTGCCACTGCATGATCTCTGCCTTCATGGCTGGAACCGGACTGCGATTGCGTGTTCTCACCATCCGTCATTAATATAAGTAATTTGTCGCGTTTTTTTGGACCTTTGATTTCAAATGGCAGGTCTGGGTCAAGAACGCGCCAACCCCATTGAAGTCCACTTGGAATATACGTGCCCCCACTGGCCGTAAGACTTGAGATAGTCTGCCGCGCGCCAGCCAAGGAACTTGAGAGTTGAGTCATAGGTTGTCCACATGTTCGGTTATAAACGAGCGGAAACTTCTGCCCGCTTAACTTTGCTTGAACATTGTACGGGCCGGGTCGTGACCCGACACATCCGAACCAATTTTCATTCAGTCGAGCCGGTCTGCATTCCTCAATTAATGATCCCGAACTCTCTGTTGGATCAGAACTGAATGTGCAAAACCCGCCGGACGTGGATGCGAAAACATCACTCCATGTGGACGTTGTGCCATTGCTGGTCGTTGTCGTGGTCGTGCAGGGACCGGTTGGACCTGTCGAACTTGAACTAATACTCGTGGACGTCCCGCTAGGACCCGATGTGACTGTTGTAATCGTAGTTGTTCCGCCGCAGACTTCTGTTGTCGTTGTGACGGTGGTTGTGCCTTGGGGTTGGGTGGTCGGAACGGGACAAGAACTTGAGGATATATTGTCCATAGAGCAGTTCACATCGGAACCCAGCCCGGACGATACCGGAAGGTCTAACCAAGATGTATCCGCATGATTTACACCGACATTAACATAGTTTGAAAAAGGGATGACCGCGATCCTGACATCTTTGTTGTCAGCCTCTAAATCTGAAATATATTGGGTCGCCGCCGTTGTTAGACCTGCGAGATTAGTACCTGCCATGGAACCTGTTCTGTCCAAAACTAAAGCGATGTCCAAAGGTGCGGAACTTTGTAAATAACCCGCCGTGTCTACATCCGCATAGACGGTTGGGTTTCCAAAAAGCTTCATAAAATAGGTTGGTTTCTCCAACCGCGCATTTAATGCTAGCATATTTTTATTTTCGATTTTTAGGTCAAATTTTCTTAACGCCTCTTCCTCTTTATATTGAAAATTTTCTTCAAAGACATTTTCTGCGACAACTCTTAGGTCTTTGAGTTCTGTCTCACCGGATGAGACTGCAGCTAGTAAAGCCGCGTCTGATGCGTTTTGTAGAGCTGAATGCCGTTTCTCCAAATCTGTGTAATCAACGGCGGCCCCAATCGCAGCAAGGATTGCCATTAGAGAGACGGCGAATATCATAGCAACGTTACCGTTAGTATTTCGACGAAACTCAGAAATAGAAAGCATTGAAATACCACACATTTTTTAGGATATACTTTTACCCTACTGATAACAGTCGACCACAAATATGAAATTCGGCCTAAACCTCTTATTTAATGGGTGGTAAATGCGCCATAATTCTTTGAATTGAGATATTAGCGAAATCAAGCTACGCAAATGGCGCGTGTGTCATTAACTCGTCAACTTTACGGAGTCGTTTTTATCTTTCTCAAGGATAGTACTTATTTTGCCATCATCCGTTTAAATAGCTGTTATTCCACATATCCATCCACCTTCAATCCAGTGACCGCCTGTCACGCCCGGATGGCTTTGCAGGAATTCCGGCCGATGTGCCTATCCATGTCCTGTGTGTCAAAGCCAAGATTGGTAAGGCATTCCCGAAAAAGACTTACCCCATATTTTTGATAGATTTAAACATGTCGAAGGGACCGGGAAAACGCATCATCTTCCAACCCCACGCAAAAAGGCACGGGTCTCGGCCTATCCATTATAAAAGAACTGGTCGAAACATATGGGCGGGTTTGTGAAACTGACCAGTAGAGTGGGAAGTGGTACGGTTTTCGGCATCCTGCTAAAATTGCCACCAGTAGCCTTAGCACCGCAATTGGAAGCGACCGACGGGCTAGAACAGGAACAGGTAAAGGCCGCGTAGTCGCTAAGGTCTACTGATTTGCAGTGGGTTGGTCTTTGTCAACTGCCGTCCAGATCTGACTTTGGCAGAATGGGCCGACACAGCCTTTGACTTCCAACGTGCCGTCTTCGAGCTTCTTGATCTTAGACTTATAGCTCTTGCCGCTTTCGGCGTCATAGATTTTGCCGGAGGACCAGCGTTTCGACTTTTCCTCAAATCCCCACAACATACGTGATCCGAGCAGCGGCTTTGTCGCGAGGTCCGGGTCGGGATTATTGCTGTCCAGCGCGGCTTCAGGATTCTCAGAATTAATACTGTGGAGAGTGCCGCAAGGCGTGCCGTCCCCGCAATCCGCGATTTTCACGACGGCGGAACCGCTCCCGACTTGCCAGAGGCCGAAGACATCTTTGCCGTCTTCCGCTAAGGCGGGAGAGGCGAGGAGGGTTGTTGCCGCAAGGGCGAGGGCTATTCTTTTCATAGTCCCATCATCCGTTTAAAGAGGCGTTGTTCCACATATCCATCCGCTGTCAATCCATTGGCGGCCTGCCAGGCGCGGATGGCTTTGCGGGAATTTGGGCCAATGCGACCGTCCACGCCCTGCGTGTCAAAGCCGAGATCTGTGAGCCGCTGCTGCATGGCTTTCTTGTCCTCGAAAGACAAAAGTTCATCTCCGCGCGGCCAGTCCTGCTGAATGCCCGGCGCGCCTGCAAAGGCATCGGCCAAGACACTAATCCCCATGACGTAACTGGTGGAATTATTATAGCGTTTGAGCACGTCGAAATTCTTGAAGGTCAGGAATTTTGGGCCGCGCGCACCGCCCGGTGCGATGAGTTTGGCCTCCAGAAACCCTTCATCCAAATTCCAGCGTTGGCCGGAGACAGGCTGCACCCCGAGGCCCGTCCAATCATTCACAGATTTGCGGCTGCCATCGGTCACGGAATAATCAAACCCATCGGGGAGTTTGACTTCCTCCATCACGGGTTCGCCCTCGCGCCAGCCGGAGCGGGCAATGTAGCTCGCAGCACTCGCCAAGGCGTCGCCGGGATCGGTCCAGAGGTCTTTATTCCCATTGCCGTCAAAATCGACGGCATAGTCGCGGAAGGTCGTCGGGATAAATTGTGTCATGCCCATCGCGCCCGCCCACGCGCCTGTCAGCTGCTCGCGTCGCACTTCGCCGGAGGCCAGCAGGTCGAGCACGGCAAAAAGCTGCTGCTCGCCGAACTTTTGACGGCGGCCCTCAAAGGCAAAAGTCGAAAGCGAGTCGACAATATCATGCGTGCCGAGGATACGGCCATAGCTCGACTCCAGACCCCAAATCGCAGTCAGCACTTCACGCGGCACCCGGTAGCGCGCTTCAATATCGTCAAACCTGCGGCCCGTCTGGATCAGTTTATCGCGACCGTCTGAGATACGCGCGTCGGACGCCGCGCCGTCCACATAGGACCAGACGGGTTTTGTAAATTCAGGCTGGTTCGCATCGCGTTCCAGTGCGAGGGGGTTGATCTTTGCCGGGATAATCACGCCGTTGACGAGGTCGGGCGCGTAGCCCTTCGCAATGGCGCGGGCGATGAAGTCCCGTTTCCAAAGCGCATGGCGTTGTTCCTGCGTCAGTTCAGGCGCGGGCTGTGCGACTTTCGCGACCGAGCTGACATCCGTCGCCGTCGCTTGCGCAAGGGGCGGCGTGGCGCAGGCTGTCAGAATGAGGGCCGAGGTCAGGAGAAGTGCAAGTTTCATGGCCAAGCCTTATCATTTCGGAGAGGCTTCCGATAGGTCGACAAATATGACAAAGTAGCGAAGATGGTTAACCCGTGTTAAGTAAATTTGGAAAGCTGGTCAGGGATGACATCCGTAGTTTTGTCCAGTTCTGGTCTGGATTCTGGAGCCTAAGGGGAGGGAAAAGGCACCCGATCCTAGCTATTTTTGTCACACTTTACGGGATTGTCTTTTTTATAGGACTTCTCAATCGATACTTAAATTGAACCGGAGGGTTAACCACCTCACCCCATCTGTTGACACCCCGCGAGTCGCTCTCTATATGCCGCGTTCGAATTCAAACCCTTTTGATGAAAGCACCGCCATGAAAGTTCGTAGCTCGCTGAAATCGCTGAAGAACCGTCATCGTGATTGCCAAATCGTGCGTCGCAAGGGCCGTCTTTACGTGATCAACAAAACTGATCCTCGCTTTAAGGCCCGTCAGGGTTAATTGCGACACTCGGACGCTCGCGTCTGACTGAAAGTTTATGTGAGGCCCCTTGCCAGAGATGGCGAGGGGCCTCATGCTATTTACAATGAAGTATTATCTCACAGCCCTGATATGCGCCTTGCCGATGACGGTCATGGCACAGGACGCGCCACAAAAGGCACCGGATGACCTGCAGGACCGTCTGCGGATTGAGATTCCGGGTTCTGATGAGTCGCGCAGAGACAGGGACCTTCCTGCGCCCGAACCCCTGCAAGTGCCCGAATTAGAGCTTCCCGAACCGGATATTCCGCAACTCGACCTGCCCGGGCCGGATATTGCGCCCGAAATCGTCGCGCCGGATTATTCCAAACTGCCGCCCATGGCGGAGCGTGCCGCACGATTGGATGATTTATTCGAAAAATTGGCGGCGCGAGACGATGAGGAGTCAGCCAATCTCGTGGCTGAGGAGATTTGGGCGATCTGGTTGGATAGTGGTTCGGCTTCGGTCAACCTCGTCCTGCGCCGGGGATCTGATGCGGCCGCGAAAGGTCGCCCCGATGATGCGCGGCGGTTTTATAATGCGACCGTCGATCTCGCACCGGACTTTGCGGAAGGCTGGGCGCGATCGTCGCGTTTAGCGCTGGAGCAGAAAGATTATAACCGTGCTTTGAATGAGGCGATTAAAACGCTCTCGCTGGAGCCGCGCCATTTCTATGCGCTCTGGACGATGGGGAACGTGCTGGAAGCGCTCAACCGTCCTGATGAGGCTTTGGAAGCCTACCGTGAAGCCAATGCGCTTTATCCGGAATTGAAAGCCGTAAAGGACCGACTTGAAGAGTTAGAGCGCGAAGTCGAAGGCAGCGTTCTTTAATCCACAACCGTCGCGTCTAAAATCCGGGCCGTTTCTTTATCATGGACCAAGAGTGCATATGACGTGCCGTCATGATCGGGGCGCTCCACATTGACCGCGCGACCGTCCCATTCGATCGTTTCAACATCTGTCACGACATTGGTGAGACGCAGAGTCCGTCCGCCATTTTCACCGCGCTCGACATCGACTTCCTGCTCACCTGGCATGAAAGAAACGAGGGCGAGCGTCGTCGCACCGGACGCATTGCCCGTGATGTTTAACTGCGATCCCACACGTTTGGCTGTGAGTGACACACCTTCACCCTGCAGGGGCATGCTCACGACATCTTTTTTGGAATAGCGTGGACTGTGGGCTGATCCGCTGAGGACGATTTGCGGCGTGTAGATATTGGACGCGCCAAATGCATCGCGGTAATCGCGCTGGCGCTGGGTGAATTCCGGATCGCCGAATGTGTCCTTCCAACCCAGATAGTCCCAATAGGTCACGCCGTAACTCAACACTAGCGTATTGGAGTCTTCTGCCAATTTCCCGACAAATTTATTGGCGGGCGGACAGGACGAACAGCCTTGCGACGTGAATAACTCGACCACGTGGGTTGGGTTGGGCTCACTGGCATGTGCGGTTGTGGCAAAAGCTGCGGTTAGCAGCGCGAGGGAGAGAGTACGATAGGTCATGCCTATCCTATAGCGACCCGAATCTGAACGCGCGACAAACGCCTTCATCACAACTGGGTGAAGGGCTGCGTCATAATGACGGTATCACCTCATCCCCCTCATTTTCCATATCCGGATTTCCATCTGCAGAGAGCATGACCGCGATCCAGCGTGTTGTCGGGAATTGCGCGAGGATGATCATGATAATGACTGTCAGCGGCGCGGAGAGGAAGGCACCAACTCCGCCCCACAGCGCGCCCCAGACCGAAAGCGCGAGAATCACGACGAGCGCCGAGAGGTTCATACTATCACCCATCATCTTGGGCTGTATCGTATTCCCGATAATCGTTTGCGCCCCGAAGAGTAGCGCCGCCAAAAGCCCAACGCGTCCCAGACTGTCAAATTGCACCAGCGCGAAAATCACGGGTAGGCCAACAGCGAAAAGTCCGCCGACAATCGGGATGTAGTTCAGGACAAAGATCACGAGCGCCCAGAACAGGGCATTATCCAAGCCCAAAGCCGTCATGGCGATATAGGAAATCACCGTCTGCATCAGGCTGATAATCGTTTGGACAGAGAGGTATTTCTCGATAGAGGTGCGAATGCGCGCACCGACCTTTGCGGCCTGTTTCCGACGTTCCATATTGGGGAAGAGATCATCCATCTTTTTCGGAAAAGAGGACTGTGCCGCAAAGAGGAACACAACATAGAGGGCGATCAAGAAGAATTCTGACAACACACCTTGAACGGTGGAGGCAAATGTCGTCAGGCCACCCTGGATTTTCTCGGTCAGGCCGAAGCTCTCATTCATTGATTCGAATGACATGGTCTCGCGACCCGTCACATTTGAAATCCAGGCAAATATCTCGCTCAGGCGTTTTTCATATCGCGGCGCATCGCGCACGACATCGCCGACCGTATCCGCAATCACGAGGATAAACCCGGCCATGAGTGCAACGACGATAAGCACCGCGATTGTCAATGCCAACCAATAGGGAAATTTCGGGGACAGATTATCCATCCAACGCGCAAAGGCGTCGATAATCAACCAGACAAAAATGGCCAAGGCAAAAGGCGCCATCAATTCACGCGTCAGATAGAGTAGCGCGATCAGCGCCATGCCGGCGAGAAAGAGAAGCGTCGCGCGGATAGTGGTATCAGGTGTTGTCGTCATAAATAGGTCCCTCTTATCCGCAGTTATATTGCATTCAGGCGCGAGACCCCATAACAAAATCAAAGAAATTTATTTGGGACTCACCACCATGAAAAACGCAATTTTTGTCGGCACAGATACGGATGACAAGAAACAGCATCTGCTCCTCCCGCTCGCCAATCGACATGGTTTGATTGCGGGGGCGACGGGTACGGGTAAGACGGTCACGCTGCAAATTTTGACGGAAGGGTTTTCCAAAGCGGGCGTTCCCGTTTTTGCCGCCGATGTGAAGGGCGACCTCTCCGGTGTGTCCCAATCCGGCAGTGTCGATCACAAGCTGCATGACAAACTCCTCCAACGCGCGATGAAAATCGGGCTTGGGGATTACGATTATTCTTCCATGCCGACCACGTTCTGGGACCTTTACGGCGATCAGGGGCATCCCGTTCGGACAACGATTTCCGAAATGGGGCCAACATTGCTGGCACGTCTGATGGGGTTGAACGATACGCAGGAAGGCATCCTGACCATCGCGTTTGAGCTGGCCGATGATGAGGATATGTTGCTGTTGGATATGAAGGACCTGCGCGCATTGCTGAACTTCATCTCTGATAATAAAGCCGAGATCAGCCGCGAATATGGCAATGTGACGAGCCAGTCCGTCGCCGCCATTCAACGTCAGCTCCTTAAACTGGAACGGGCGGGTGCGGATGAGTTTTTCGCGGAACCTGCACTGGAACTCGCGGACCTGATGCGCGTGGACGAAAATGGGCAGGGCGTCGTTAATATTCTGGCGGCGGATGAATTAATTAATTCGCCGGATCTCTATTCGACATTCCTACTCTGGCTGCTCTCGGAACTGTTTGAAGAACTGCCGGAAGTCGGGAACCCGGATAAGCCGAAAATGGTCTTCTTCTTTGACGAAGCGCATTTGCTCTTCGAGGACGCGCCGAAAGCACTGGTCGATAAGATTGAACAAGTCGCCCGCCTGATCCGGTCCAAAGGTGTTGGTATTTATTTCGTGACGCAGAATCCGGCGGATATTCCAGATTCTGTCCTCGGCCAGCTCGGTAATCGCATTCAACACGCCCTGCGCGCCTATACACCGAAGGAACAGAAGAGCATCCGTGCCGCGGCGAGTTCCTTCCGTGAAAATCCGGCTTTCGATACGGAAGAGGTGATCACCGATCTCGGTGTGGGCGAGGCGCTTGTCTCTATGCTCGACGCGAAAGGCGTGCCCGGCATTGTGGGGCGCACCCTGATCCGCCCGCCTGCGTCGCGCCTAGGCCCTGCCACAAAAGCGGAGCGGAAAGGCATCATCGCGAGCTCGACCCTCGAAGGAAAATATAAAGAGACCATCGACCGCGAAAGCGCCTATGAAGAGCTGGAGAAAAAAGTCCAAGCCCGCGAAAAGGCTGAGGCCGAAGCCGAGGCAGAAGAAGCCAAAGCCGAAGCGGCCGAGAAAAAAGCCAAGGCCAAGACGACCAAGCGTCGTTCAAGCCGAAAGAAAAAATCCGCAGGCGAAGTCCTCGCGCATGAAGCGAAACTCGTCGCGCGCCAACTCGCCAGGTCGCAGGGGCGGAAACTCATTCGCGGAATTCTGGGCGGTTTTATGCGGCGGTAGGGCATGAATTGGCTGAGAATCTTCGCGCCAATATTAGGCGTTCTACTATTTTGGTGGTTTGTCTTTCCTCGTTTTAACCTTAAGCCTGCGACGCCAGATGAATTGGGACGGGTTATGATTAAGCCGGGAATTATATCTTGGCTTTGCGCATTTTTCTGTCTTGTTTTGACGATTTCATTCCAAGCATTTGCTGTTACTGAATTTCTGTCAAAAGGTGATGATGTTCTATTTTGGACTGTGCTCGGGCTGCCGCTATCCTGCATTTTCGCGTTTGGTGTATATGTCATATGTTTTACGCGTCTTTGCGTTTCTGATGAAAACATTGAAGTGAAAGGTCTCACTAAATGGGGGCAATATTCTTGGGATGACATAGCAGGAGTCGATTACCATCCAATCTTAGGGACGCGTGTCCAGCTCTTAGACGGTAAGTCTCGTTATGTTTGGCTTTATGGTTATGGAACGTCTCAAGTCGCTGATATGTTTCTGTCTAAGAACAAACCTTTTGTTATTACCCCATGACCCTCCGCACCCGTTTCGCACCCTCGCCCACGGGGCAACTTCATCTCGGTCATGCGCGGGCGGCGTTTGAAGCGTTTGGCTTTGCCCGCGAGCAGGGTGGGACCTGTCTGCTGCGGATTGAGGATATAGATCACACGCGATGCCGCCCTGACTATATGCGCGGCATTTACGAAGACCTCGATTGGCTGGGCTTGGATTGGCCTCTGCCCGTCCGGGTTCAGAGCCGGCATATCGCCGATTACATGGGGGTCGTCCGCGAATTGGTTGGGCGAGGGCTCGCCTATCCCTGCACCTTAACGCGAGGGGATATAAAAGCCCGGAAAACCTGCGGTCCCGCTACATCTTTGAGCTTCAGCAAAGATGTTCTGATGGCTTGGGGTGATTACTCACTTCATGGCATTGAGTCCGCATACAGGCTGTCCGACGAGACGATTGAAATACTCACCCAGTGTTTAGACAATGCCGCGAGAAGGGAAAGCCCAACGCTACCCTTTTCAATCCGGTTCAACTTGCAAGCGGCGCTAAGTGAAGTAAGTGAGCAATCACTTACTTATCAGGAAATCTCGAGACGTGATTGTGTGGATCGCGTTAAGAAGGTTGAAAAACAGAATGCGTTCAACGTTTTAAACGATTGGGTTCAGTCTGATCGCCCTGACCCCATTATCGCCCGTCGAGATATCGCCACATCCTATGATATTGCGGTGACCCATGATGATGCGCTTCAAAATATCACGCATATTGTGCGTGGGCGGGATTTGGCGGATCAGACCCCGCTCCACGTCCTGCTTCAAACTCTGATGGGATGGCCGACGCCAATCTATTACCATCACGATTTAGTCCTACGAGAGAACGGCGAAAAACTCGCGAAACGCAATCTCGACACGGCTCTCGCCAGTCTGCGCGAGGCGGGGCAGAGTGTGGCCGAGATAAAGCGCTTAGCCGGTGTCACCCAAGAATAAGAACACTTAGCCCGCTAGGAATAGATCGGCGCTTCACCTAATGAAAAAATATGACGCCTGATCTCATCCTCTCCCTCTTTGACGCGCTCGGCATGTTCGTCTTTGGCCTGTCCGGTGGCTTGATGGCTGTGCGACAGCGTTTTGATTTGCTGGGCGTAATTATCATCGCCTTCCTGCCTGCCATTGGTGGTGGGACGTTGCGGGATGTCCTGCTCGACCAACCCGTCTTCTGGTTGGAGGATGTGCGAATTCTCTACATCCCAACCCTCGCTGGATTGGCCGCCTTTTTCGCGCCGCGGCTTTTCTCCCGTATTCGGATTTTAAAATGGATTGACGCGGCGGGACTGGCGCTGTTTGCGGTGGTCGGCGCGTCGAAAGCGCTCGACCTTGGCTATGGGCTCGGGATTTGCGTGTTGATGGGCACGATGACGGCGACGGCGGGGGGGCTTATCCGGGATGTCGTCTGTAACGAGACACCGTTGCTGCTGCGTCAGGATATTTACGCGACAGCCGCCATTGTCGGGGCGGCGGCTTTCGTGATTGCGCGGACAAACGGGTTGGGTGAATTAGCGGCTCTGTCAATCGGGACGGCCCTTTGTTTTATCGTCCGGGCCATCTCGCTAAGATTCAAACTCAACCTGCCCCTGCCAAAAGTTGGAGAGTGATATGAAACGGTTTCTGAAATGGGTGGGTATCGTTTTTGTCACGCTAATCGTGATTGGGTTCGTCAGTCTTAAATTTATCGTCTGGCCCAAAGTGGATGCGGATATGAATCCCGTGACGGCCCATACACCTTTTAATGTCTCGGAAAAGGCCAAAGCCCTGCATGATGAGCTCTGGGTCGCGGACCTCCATTCCGATAATCTCCTCTGGCGACGAAATCCCCGGAAACGCCACGATTACGGCCATGTCGACCTGCCGCGCCTCGAAGAAGGCGGTGTCGAATTTCAGATATTCTCAGCCGTCACGAAATCCCCAAAGGGACTGAACTTTGACGAAAATGACGCGAATGCGCCCGATGATATCACAACGCTCGCGCAGGCGCAGCTCTGGCCGCTGCGCACCTGGGGTTCGATCTATGAACGCGCCGCATATCAGGCGCAGCGCTTGCAGAAATTGGAACGGCAGGGCGAAGTCCATATCGTGCGGACTTCTGCGGATATGACGAAGACAGACCGTCTGCTCGGACTGCTCTTAACCGAAGGCGCGCATCCCTTGGAAGGCGAGATCGCAAATATCGCTCGGCTCAAGGCGGAAGGCTACCGCGCGATGGGCTTGCAGCATTTCTTCGACAATGAACTCGGTGGCTCCATGCATGGGACGTCTCAAACGGGATTGACGGAATTCGGGCGGGACGCCGTGCTGGAAATGCGAGCGCAGGGCATCATTATCGATGTCGCACATAGTTCCCGTGCCGTCGTGCGCGACGTCCTCGAACTCACCAAAGACCCCATCTTCGTTAGTCACGGCGGGACGATTGCCCATTGCCCCCGAACGGCCAACCGGAACCTTCCGGATGATATTCTAAAGCAAATCGCTGCTCGTGGTGGGATAATCGGGATCGGTTATTTCAATGGCGCGATTTGTGATATTTCGCCGGACGGGATTGCGGATGCGATTATTGATGCGGCGACTTTGCTGGGCCCGGATGCGGTGGCGCTCGGCTCCGATTTTGACGGCACAGTCACGACCTCGCTCGACACCTCAGAACTCGCCGCGATTACGGATGCGTTGTTGCGAAGGGGGATGAATAGGGAAAATATCCGCAAGATCATGGGGGGAAATGCACGGCGGTTTTTTGTGGAGAATTTGCCGGTGGAGTAGTGTCAAACTTACTTGATTTCCGATAAAGACTTACCTGTTGACTTGCGCAAATTGATGAAAGCTAAGTGTCTTAAAGCGCCCAAAATAAGACGCTCGTTTTTGACGTCAAATTCCCCAAACTAGAGTCGAGAAAAGCAAACTAAAAATACCTTTATAAGTTAGCAATAGCCAAAGTAAGATTGCTTTTAGCTTGTGTTTCCAGTTGATCAAAAAAGTATGCTGTATGGTATAAACGCGGTCGCGACATAAAGGATTTTAAAATCTCTTTTCGTTTCTTTCGAAATATAAATAATGGGACTTGCTTATATTCTTTCCGTACGTTCTTCTCAAACTCAGCGTAAATGTGCTTCTGAGCACCCAAAATGCTCAAATCAATATCAAGCATTAACTTGCCATCACCTGTCTGGGGGGCGGCATGATCTTTAGTGAGGGTAATAAGCTGACTAATACGTTCAATAATTTTCGGCTCTATAGAGTTTCGGGACAAAAATGACTTTGCCAACTCAGCACTGTCCTCTTCATTCGTTGATGAAAAAGGTTTGTAAATCACATCATGGAACCAAAGTGCTAACTCGATTTCATGTAGATAAGTGGCTTGCTGTGAAACGGCGTCTAAATGTTTAAAACAGGCATTTATGTGCTCAAGGGTATGATAAACGCGATGTTTTTCTGAATAGGCTGCTAGGAGACTGTCATAAGTCTCGTCGTTTTCAGAAAGACCAAAAGCTGTCATAAGCTGATGCCAGCCCTCACGATTAACTCTTAAGCTTTGGGGCATCATCTTTCCTTATTCCGAAGGCCTGCAATAGGTTTTTCATCGCTAGAACGCTATAAAGCCAAGCCTTACGCCATCTATTGCCCAGTAAAACTATATGTACATGCCATCCTTTTTCCCTTCGAGCGCTATACCCACTGTAGAGTACAGAAAATGCCTCTCGATCACCAAGTTTTTGGAATGCAATCTTCTGTGCATATTGCACCCCTAAGGTAAGCATCTCTGTGACATCTATATCAGAAGGCTCTCCAAGAGTTCTAGGAAAGCATAGTAAGTAATAGTTAGGGATTAGATCGTTTCTTATGCTCAGAAGCTTGCACTCTGCGCCTGACTTCAAAGTAAACCTATCGACGATATGATTTTTGGTCATGACGTAACAATAAGTAAAATTGGAAAATATAGAAGTTATCTTTTCGCATACCTAACGCCCTAAATTGCCGCCGTAGCTGAGTGTCCTAAAATCGCCCAAAGTAAGCCACTCGTGGACTCGAAATATTATGGAATTTTGGGTCAGTTCGAAAACAATGATAAGTCACTTAAAATAGTGCCGGCGAGCTGAAAATTCCCAACCCCAAACATGACCGCGGCCCCTGTCCTGTTCGCGGGGCTGAACGCGAAGAGGGCCGGAGCCGCTATCGACGGGAGCCTAGGGAAAGGGCCGTCTTGTCAAACGTGGGAACGTTTTTTGTCGTCGCAGGTCAGACCAAATTCAAAGTCCGGGGGCTGGGGGGGCTGATAAAAAACCGAACCCTTTACTTGTTCTGCCCTGCGACTAGTCTTGTCTGACCCTGCATTGCGGTCCAATAAAGCCCCAATTGTGACCAGATTAGGGCCATCTATTACAAAAGAGAGAGAAAACGGCCATCCACTCGCGTCGCAGGCGTGATCACGCACAGGGTTGTCAAACAGGGGCGACGACTTATGTTGAGAGTATGACACAGGTTGTTCCTTTTCCCACAACATCAAACACACCGTCAAAAGGTCCGTCTCAGATCGCCTTTGACCGACAAGAACTCTCCGCAATTTTAAACGTCTATGGCCAGATGGTCAGCAAGGGCGATTGGAAAGATTACGCCATGGATTTCCTGCGCGATAAGGCTGTCTTTTCCGTTTATCGCCGCGCATCGGAGCATCCGCTCTACCGGATCGAGAAAGTGCCTGCCCTGCGCAATAAACAGGGGCAGTTTTCCGTCATTGCGCCGGGGGGGTTGGTGTTAAAGCGCGGACATGAATTGACGACAGTCTTAAAAGTTTTCGACAAAGCGCGATTCCGCAGCGTCTAGGGGCTGACCTCAAATTTATAGAGCAGGGTCCGCTGACGGGCGGAGAAATTATCGTCTGAGATTATAAAGATGATCCGTGTACCGTCGGGTTTTACATCCTGCGCAAGGCCTTCAAAATTATCAACGGCCAGCGGCGGGGCGAGACGGACCGTTAGCTCCGGCAGGACTATTTCGTTCATATTCCCCTGCTCATGATCATAATATCGCGTCAGGTGCACGTCACTATCCGCGCCCACCAATTTGAAATTTGGTGCGACGGGAACCTGTTCAGGCTCAAGCTCAACAATGCCCTGATGATTGAAAGTCAGAACGGGCGCGACATCGCCGACCGATGTTTCATATCCCGCTTGTAAGCGACCTTGCGCATCGACATTCAAACTCTCCGCGCCACCATTTGCCGAGATTTTTGATTTCAGAATACGTTCGGGCAGGGCGGCGAAGAGAATGCCCTTGGCCGCCACGCCGCAACGTTCCAGATTAAAGGCGAGGATGCGGTGATTGCGCTCAAAGCTGACAAAGGCGAGGCCGTCACTGAGGGCAAGGCCTTCTGCATCGCCATCAGCTTTCCCGCTGACCAATCGACCTTGCTCATCCAGCATGGCCATGGAACTGCCGCCGCCATTCGGGACGCCGTCAGACAGTCCAATCTCAAAGAAATTGCCTTGGTCGGAAACGGCGAGGAGGTCGCCAGACGCTTGTAGAGCCAATCCCGAAAGTCCGCCGAGATCCGCGCTGGGCGAGGTCAGGTGCCATCCCCCGATAAATTTGACGGAAGGTGGCAGCGCTTTGGCTGTGTCTTTCGGTTTACCCAGTTCAACAGGCTTGGCTTTGATCTCCAAAGGGGAAGGGGCATAACCTTCTGCTTCTGACGTGCAGGAGGCTGAGGCCAAACGTGAGTTCGTCTCCATTTGGTCAATGGAGTCCGAAATTATCGCAGGCATTGCGGTCTCACCCGCACATGCCGAAAGCAGAATCCCGGCGACGCAGAGAGTGGAAAGACGCGCCAAACTCACGGGCTAGCTCGGTAGGGGTGCAGTCGGCCCGGCGAGTCCTTCGCCGCGTTTTGCGCCTCCACCGCGCACACCTTCCGTGTCTTTGGCAGGGCAGAAGGACAACACAGTTGAGCCTTCGGCGCGGAATTCCTGACCGGGCTGAATGAATTCCAACAATCCATCGGGCTTGCGCGCGAGAATCAGGTCCAGGTCGTCACCGCGATCCTTATAGAGATCGTCTAGCGTATATTCGCCCGAGAGGTTCGTGGCCCGGAACCTCCATCCGCCCCACCAATCCCGCGTCAGGGCATCAAATGTCCGCCCGCGCGATGTTAGTGTCCGTCCGCGGGAGGTGAAGGCAATGCCGGCTTCTTGATCGACCTCATTATCTTTTGCGCCAATTTGGAAGACGCGGTGTCGGCCCAGTTCCGGCGCAAATTCCACGCAGACGAGCGCGTTATAGGCCTCGTTCGGTGTCGCCGCGATTAGGATGTTAAACGCGCCGTGATCGAGGGAGTAATCGGCATTTTCCGACAGAACTTCGCCGTAAAATGTATTGTGGCCTTCCAGTCTCGCGCCGCGAAGACGCCGCCAATTTGTATCGGCCACTGTGACTTTAATATGCATGTCCTTCAGCGCTTTGGCGAGACCAAGTGACCACGGGTTTGCCCCGACAATCAATACGCCGTCACCGTCACCACTATCGAGTTTCAGCATATGGGCGAGCGGTCCGATAAAGAACCCGGCGAAAAGCACTGTGGCAAAGACGAGAGCAAAGGCGAGCGGCACGAAAATCGCGCCATCCGCGCGACCCAGGGCCTGCATTTCCGCCGCAAATAAACCCGCGACCGCAACAGCCACAATGCCGCGCGGCGCGATGAGGGAGACGAGCAAGCTTTCTTTCCAAGACAGGCCGGACCAGAGCGTCGAGAGCATCACCGCAATGGGCCGAACGACAAACATCATGGCGAGGACAAAGGCGATGACTTTCCAGTCCTGCACGAAAGCGCGCAAGACTTCGGGCGTCAGGGTCGCCGTCAACATGACGAAGACTCCGGAGACGAGGATGATCGCGATATTTTCCTTGAAACGGCGCATTTCCACCATGGAGGCAAATTTCGTATTGGCCATGGTCATACCAAGGGCGGTCACCGCCAGCAGGCCGGTTTCATCCGCCAGAATATTGGCGAGCACATAAATTACGAGCACCCAAGCAAGGACGACGGGGGCTTTTAAATATTCAGGGATCAGACCTCTGCGGAAGGCCCACGCCATGCCGATGCCGGACAGGATTCCGACAACGGTTCCGAGGATTGCGGCAAAGGCGATCTTACCAAAAACCATGGCCATGCCGACATCCATCTGGGTAATCCGGATAAATTCGAACACGACAACCGCAAAGAGTGCGCCGAGCGGATCATTCACGATCCCTTCCCATTTCAGAACATTGGCGGGTTTGGCCTGTAAATGCGCTTGGCGGAGGAGGGGCATGATGACAGTCGGCCCGGTCACAATGAACAAGCCGCCCACCATAGCCGCCATATCCCATTCCAATCCGGCAAGATAATGGGCCGCAAGCGTACCTAGGCCCCAAGCTATGGGACCTGCCAAGACCACCATTCGGATGACCGCGCTTCTCGCTTCGCCCAAATCTTTGAATTTCAGGTTCAGCCCGCCCTCAAACAGGATAATCGCCACAGCAATCCCGATCATGGGGCGGTAAACATCGCCAAAATCGGATTGCGGGTCGAGATGGAAAGCCTCCAACCCATCATGTAGAAAGCTCGGCATGTTCAGGGTCATGAAATAGGCGACGAGCGGGCCGAAAATCAGCCCCGCAATCGCCATAAGAACGATAGCTGGACGTTGGAGTTTCCAGGCCAGCCATTGCGCGCCGATACCCAGCGCCCCGATCAGCGCAATCTTAAACGGCAGCACTGAACCCACATGATGTGCGTCTGCGCCACCGGCCGAAAATATCATATCGGCCGTCAGGCCTATCAATTCAAAACCCATGTAAGGTCCAGTCTATAGTGGCAGGCGCTTCCCCTTTGAGGCCCGACCGACCTTGGGAATAGCCTAATCGAGGGAAGAGGTCCAAATGATAAAAGCGGCCTATTCCTCGACGCGGAAAATATCGAACCCGATAGCGGATGTGCCGTAATCACCTTCATCATATTCATCGATAGCATCTTGAAAGAAGTGCAAAATATGATTGTGTATCCGTTCGAAAACGGGCTGTAATTGCGTCTCGTCGATCGGCAGGGGCAGGGCGAGCGGACGTTTATCGCCGATGGAGACTTTCATCATATCGCCTTCTTTGCGACAATGAAATTTCAGACGCATGTAATCTTTGTCCTGCGAAATTCGTACGGCCAATCCGAAGGTGATCGGCTTCAGTGGAAGATAGCCCTGACCGGAGACTGAAAACGCGCCGGACTGATAATTCTCAGCCCGAAACGGACCTTCCGGCGGGACGAGGAAGACGCAGGGCTCGTCTGAGCCGTCGAGCCAGGCGCAGAATGTATCGCGGATTGTTTCCGCCACAGATCGGATTTGGGCGTAATTATCGAAACTCCGCGCGCCGTGCACTTCGGCCACGGCCCAAATTTCGGAGAGTTTCGAATCCTCT
Organism: Litorimonas sp. WD9-15; assembly: GCF_050271975.1. Taxonomy (NCBI): domain Bacteria; kingdom Pseudomonadati; phylum Pseudomonadota; class Alphaproteobacteria; order Maricaulales; family Robiginitomaculaceae; genus Litorimonas; species Litorimonas sp. WD9-15. The sequence continues at coordinate 100,235 of NZ_CP189850.1, read as the reverse complement.
GTCGGTTTCATATCGTGCTTCGTGTGGAAAGGTGTTTCGGTCATTCCCGTGTTGTGCCGTGAAAAATGGTCAAGTCAATCGTTGGCGCGGGGTAAAAGGCGAACTGTTTTCCCGTAGGGCGCGACTCTGGCACAGGGATTGAAAGGTCATGTCCAACGTATCAATTCGGGAGTGGGCTATGCGCACAGTAATGATGACAGGACTCATAGGGCTAAGCGTAGGCCTGAGCGGTTGTTCGCAAATTTCCAGTCTCTGGAAGGGCAAGTCTGACACCAAGGTTGAACAGGAGGCGTCACTCCGCTCAACACCCTCACAGGATTACGGTTTTGGTGATGGTGGCTATGAAGTCGACCTTTATGAGGTCCCAACTGAATCCGTTTATGCGGGATATGAGGTCGAGCTCTATAATCCGTCACAATATTACTATTACGGCTATGGTGACACGGGACGTCGTGCATTCACGACATCAGTAACAGCAGACCCGCGAGAGGCGGCCTTCGTCAAGCTTAACGGGCAATCCGATGCCAATGATTGGCGTAATTGCGAAACCCGACATCAGGGTTATCTCTTTCTTTCTGAGTATGATTTTCGTCTCGACCCGGAATTCGAAGTGTGCATGCGCAATAAGGGCTATGTCTTGACGAGCGAGGCCGGTTTTTCATCGGGGCAGGCTTTGAGCGCGCAAACCGCCGGACTTCGCGGCTATGCAACATCTTCCAGTATTTCCTATGGCGGGACTTATTACCCTTAGCCTTCAGCTTTGAGGATGGCCTTTAAACCGTTTTGAAAATGATAAAAGGTCGGGGTAAAGCCCAATTCATGCGTAGCGCGATCAATGCTAATTCGCTTACATTCGGCGTAAAATGTCCGCGCCATATCTGACACGTCCTCGCTCCCGACACTGACGCGCGGCGGTGGTGGCAGGTCAAGAAGCTGTGCCGCGTAATCCAGCACATCCTGCGGCGGGGCAGGGTTCCCATCCGCCAAATTGTAAATGGCCTGTGGATTTGGTTTGTCCGAACTTAGCAAGAGAGCGCTGACAATATCGTCGACATGGATGCGGTTGACGACCTGACCCTCTTTAATGACCGCGCGGGCCTTGCCCTGGCGTAATTTGTCAAAGGGCGACCGTCCGGGGCCGTAAATTCCCGCCAGTCGGAAAATATGAACGGGCCAACCTGTTTCCACCCATGCAATCTCCGCCTCTGCACGTGCCTTGCCGCGTTTTAAACCGGGTGTCGGGGCTTCACCTTCAAAAGCCCAGCGGCCTTGACGATCCCCATAGACTGAGGTCGCGGACAGATAGGCAATCCATTTGGCAGAGGGTATGAGCTTGCCGAGCGCTGCTAATGCGGGGTCAGAGCCGTCCTTATGGGGCGGGATGGATGTCACAATCATATCCGCTGATTGGAAAATCTTACGTAGATCGTCGGACGCCTCTCCATCAAACGCCAGACATTTCACGCCATCTAGATCTGTCTGCCCATCCCGCGTTGTCACGGTGACCGCATAGCCTCGCGAGATCAGCGCGGGCGCAAGATGCGATGCGGTATATCCCGCACCAAGCAGGAGCGCAGATTGAGGCTTATTAATGCGACCGTTCATTGTCGGCTCAGTTTCCCCCCGCTATGGCGCGTCTATGACAAGATTAGCTCTCATCACATTTCTATCTTTTGCCTTTAGCATGCCCGCCCTTGCTGCGGACTTAACGGCGGAATTTGATCAGCGCCATGAGGAATGTCTTGAATCCATCGCGGCAGATGCGGAAATCGCTTATGAGGACGCGTTGATTTGGGTTGATGATGGCGGGGGTCGCCGTGCCAAACATTGCGTCGCCATGGCTCTCTATGCGTTGGGGCAGGAAAAACAGGCGGCGTTCAAACTGGATGAGCTTGCCAAAGCGACAGATGGTGGCAGTCCCGCCATGCGGGCAAATTTCTACCTTGAGGCCGCGAATTTCTGGCTGGCCGCAGAAGAGGCGACGAAAGCCTATACGTCTGCAACGGCCGGCTTAGACATCGCCTATCAAAATACCGACCTGCGTATTGCCCGCGCCCGCGCCTATGCGCTGTCCGGGCGATATGATTATGCCGAGACGGATTTGACCTCTGTTCTGACTCTGGACCCGACCCGCGCCGACGCACTTCGCTACCGTGCCGATGCGAAATTTAAGCAGGATAAATTGAACGAGGCGCAGGTGGATATTGAGGCCTCCCTCGATCTTGATCCCCAATCGGTCGAAACGGCTTTATTGCGCGGACAAATCCGTGAGGCCGTTCGGCTAAAGGGTGTCGAAACAGCGACAGAATAGAAAAGCCGGATTGACGCCTATACGGTTTTGCCTTCAAGATAATCCGCACGCCGCCGTCGGATATCGCCATGATCGCCCATACAATTATCGAGACATCCGATTTGGACGCGGCCGTCCTGTTTTACGATAAGCTATTTGCCATCATGGGCGGACGGTCCATCCGCTCCCGCGAATGGGAACGCGCCTATGCTGTCCATCGCGGTGCGCCCGCCTTTGTTTTGCAAGAGATTAAATCCGGTGCTGCAACCCCAACGGGTCAGCGCGCCATAATTGTTCTGCAATGCAACACAGAGGCCGATGTCCAGAAGGTTTACGACACGGCGTTGCGCCTCGGGGGACAGCCGGACAGCGCCCCGGCTTGGCAGGATGAAACGATATTTACAGCCTCCTTATATGATAAAGACGGCCATAAGATTGGGTTGCGCGCACGGCAGAAAACGCGTCTGCCTGTACCTCAAAAATTAAGACGGGGTTCCCGACAGGAAGATGACCGTGCGTCCGTGGCAAGCGGAATTAAACTGCTCGATATTGTCGAGCGATATAAATCGCTGGATGACGCGACGATCCTTGATTTTGGCTGCGGGGCGAAAATCGCGCAGGCCCTGCACCAGATCGGCGACCCGCAATTCCGTTATTACGGTTTGGATATTTATTCTGAACTGATTGAATTCTTACAGCAGAGTTTCCTAGACGATCCTGCCTACGCGTTTTCCGTCGTGCCGTTTCATAACGCAATGTATAATCCAACGGGTGAGATGATGACGCCGGATTCGGCCCTCCCCATTCCAGACATTCGCGCCGATATTATCACGATGTTCTCCGTCGTGACCCATCTCAATCCGGAGGACTGTGTCGCCGTTCTTTCGATTTTGAAACGATATGCCAAGCCGGAGACACGCCTGATTTTCTCAACCTTTCTGCAGCCCGATCAAGTCGAGCCTTTCGTAGATCAAGACCCAATGCGTCCTTTGCTCGAGGCGAAATACAGACCGGATTTCATGCGCGAGCTAATTACAAATGCAGGTTGGAGCATCGTCGAGGAAAACCCGCCCTTTAGAAAACTCATCCAACATTACTTCGTCTGCGAGTTGAGCTGATTAATTCTCCGTTCCATAATCCGGCGCGAGTGTCTCGCTGAAAAATTCCAAGATCTGACGGTCTCGATGAATACGGTTGGCGGTATTCCGGAAGCCGTGTTTCTCGCCCGGATAGGTCTGAATACGCATATTGTGCATGTTATTTTTCTGCACAGCGTCCATGAGTTTGATTGAGTGGCGGAACACAACATTATCATCGGCCATCCCGTGGATGAGCAGGACGGGTTCCGTCAATCCGTCGAGATATTTAAACACGCTACCATCCTCGTAGCTACCAGCCGTGTAATTCTCCGCGCCAACTGTCGGGTCACCGAGATAGCGTTCCGTATAGGCCGTATCGTAAAGCGTCCAATCCGTGACGGGTGCGCCGGAGACACCGGATTTGTAATGGTCGGTCTGTGCCAGCATATGCAGGCTCATATAGCCGCCATAAGACCAGCCATAGACGCCCATATTCTCGCCATCGACAAAGGGTTGTGAGGCCAGCCAGTCCGCGCCTGTGGATTGGTCGATGACTTCGATCTGGCCCATACTGCGGTAGAGATGATCTTCGAATGCCTTACCCCGGTTGGTCGCGCCGCGATTGTCGAGCGTGAAGACAATAAACCCGTGATGGGCGAGCATATTTGCGAGCTGTTTCCGCCCAAATCCGCGCCGCACACGTTGTACACCCGGACCGCCATAGACGATGGTGATGGCGGGACGTGTTTCGCCCGCTTTCAGGTCTTTTGGTTTGAAGAGCATGTAATCCAGCGGGGTGCCGTCTTCAGCGTTAATTTGGCCATATTCGGGTGTAATATGCGCGTCGAGATGCGGCGCGTAAGGATGGCTTTCATCCAGATTATTCTCGTTCAGCCAAGCCAGCGGGGTGCCATCCGCTTGCATAGCGCGCAGGGTTGCGGGTATGATATCATCCGTATGGGTCTGTAAAAAACGGGTGCAATCCCCATTAAAAGACGCCCCGAATAGCCCGTCGCCCTGCGTAATTTGTGCGACAGTCGGCCCGTCTTCTGCGAGGGAAACTTTGAAAATATGGTTTGAGAGCGGGGTGTCCTGCCATCCGCTGACAAATACGCTCTCATCCGCACGACAGACGAGGTGATTGGCGTTCAGCGTCTCCGGGGTGAGGGCGTTTATGGTCCCGTCAGCGTCCACTTTGAAAATCTGACGGACATCATTGCGCTGGGCTGACCAGAGCATGCCGCCCTCTTCCGTTGGCATCATGGGCGGACCGATATTTAACCAGGTCGGAGAGGTTTCTTCATAGAAGAGTTCTTTTGCGCCCGTTTTCGCATTGACCTTGTAAATCCGGTGCGTCTTGTGATCGCGGGCAAGGACGCCGACAAAGGCGGTCACATTGTCCGGCGCCCACGCGACGCGGGTCAGATAGATATCATCGCCAAGAGTGTCGTCATCATCCAGTGCAACCCAGCGTGTCTTTCCGCCTGTGGCCGAGACAAAACCTAGCTTCACGGTCGCATTATCTGTTCCGGCAAAGGGATAGCGCTGCGCGATATTCGTCACGCCGTCCGTGCCGAAATCAATGCGATTTTCAATCGCGACGGGGCTTTCATCGATTTGAGTATAGGCGACCATTTTTGCGTCGCGGGACAGCCAATATCCCGTCGCGCGGTCCAGCTCTTCCTGCACGACAAAACTGGCCGTCGCATTGCGGATTGTATCCGTACTGCCGTCTGAGAGTTGACGTTCCAGACCTGTTTCCAGATCTTTGATATAGAGTTCGTTCTCGCGGACATAGGCAACTTTTGTACCGTCAGCGCTGACTTTCGGGTCCGTCTCAAATCCCTTCGTCGCGGTGACTTGGCGGCTCTCAACCGCCGTCAAATCGTGAAGATAAATATCCCCACCTAACGGAAAGAGGAGAAGGTTCTCCCCAACCCAGCTATATGACACGATACCGCTGCCATATTCACGGGCGCGCTCTCGGCGGTTTTTCTCCTCCTCGGACAGGACTTCCGGTCCCGCCAGCAGGTCGGTCGAACTGACGAGGAGGCGGCCTTCTCCAGTTTCCAGATCATAGGCCCAGAGGTCCTGTTGCGCCGCGTCATCCTCTCGCCCTTGCAAGACGGTCGCAAATTCACCCGACGGAGCAATCTGCACAGAGGATAGGCGCGTCCCGCCAAGCGCCGGAGAGCTGTTAATCCGTTCCGGCGTCAATCCACCCTGCACGGGCGTATTTCGAATATAATTTACGGGCTGTGTCTCAGCTTGTGACTGCATCACGGCTTCTTTCAAAGTCGTGGGCGGTTCATCGGACGCGGTACAAGCGGCGAGAGCCATTGAGAGAAGAAGAGCGGGGAGAACAAGTTTCATGTCCCGCTTTTGCGACGGCGAGAGGGGGAGTGCAAGCGATGTCATGCGGAGAAACATTGCGCAGAGATAATTTGTTCAACGAAAAACCCCATGCCAAGTCTTCGTTGAATAGGGGAGTTGGGGATGTTGTTTTTGAAAATATTGGTTCGGTGGATAGCCATGCTCACATGTCTGTTTGGCTTTGCCGCCTGTCAGGAGAGTTTGGTTCCTGAACCTGAATTGTCAGATCAAAATATCCAAGACTTAACTGAGCAAATCAAATGGCTGGATAGCAGTGTGACCTGCGAGCGTTTGGACGTATTGGTCAGACGCGTTGGCAATGTCGAGGCGATCCCGGAATTTTATCGGCGAAAGCTCTGGGCACAACAAGCGGTCTGCAGTGTGACACCCGGAACTGATATCAACACATCTGCCTATGAAATGACCAAAGCGGCTGGAATATGGGCTGACTTATCAGAAGATGTTGTGACGCTTTATGCGAAGTCCACGACCGCTTCTGAACCTCAGCTATGTTGCGCGATACAGAAAGCGGTTTGGGGCCCTATCGGGGACATTGAGGATAAAATCTGGAAAGCGAGACTTCGCCTGAAAGAAGCAGATCGGGCAAGCCTCATGTTCATGGATACGAGCGGGACAAACCCTGATTTTAGTCCGCTCATTATCCAAGGCGAAAATGCTGATATTGTAGATGTTCCGTTTCTAAGCGACCCTGCTATCAAATTGTCCGGTACATTTGAACAACGTCAAATTTCCAGTTCTGAATTGGGAGAGACGCGAACGGTTAGTATCTACACAGCCAAAGGAAAATATGATCCCAATGCGCCCGTCATCATCTTAGCAGATGGTATCAGTTTGGGATATTACGCTCGTATGATCGACCCAATGATTGAACAGGGTTTGATAAAACCTGTTAACTTTATGGGTATTCATTCGGAGCGAGACTCCATCTCTGAAGCATTGCGAGATTTGCCGAAAGATCCGCGGGCGTCAGATTATCTGCCCGGATATGACAAGGATTTTCCTGACAGATTTGATAATCACATGGAATTCATCTTCGAGACCGCGCTTCCAACACTATTTCCATCCTCAGAGAATAGTCGCAGACTGGCCGTAGGCGGTCATTCGAATGGCGCCGTATTTTCAGTTCATGCCGGTGTGAGAAACCCAAACCTCGTGGATGCTGTTTTATCTGTCTCAGGTGGGTTTGGCGGCTTGAAAGCCGCACAGGAATGCTCAGAGGACGGCGCTAACTTTTATATTTCTGCGGGAGTGTATGAGCCGTCTTTCCTGGCCTCTACGGAAGTGACCGAACAGACATTGAAAGCGCAGGGATGTAACACCCGCGCGACCTATCATCCCGTCGGTCACGATCCCGGATTTTTCAGGACAGAACTTTACCGCTTTCTCTTGGCGGAGTTCGGCAATGACTTATAAAGTTCCTTTGATATTTCATCCGCTGGAGTCTTTCGCTACCTTTTCATGAAAGAAGAGCTGCGCTACGCCCGTTTCATGTTAGTCCACGCCTCACATGCCTGATCTCCGCCCCGTTTTCTTCGTCATTGGATTGATGAGCGCTGCGCTTGGCGTTTTAATGTTCATCCCGATGTTGGTCGATTTGTTTGACGAAGCGCGGGCGTGGCGGGCCTTTGGCATTTCCGGTGGGATTGTGACGCTGTTCGGTGCGTTATTGGCGACAATTACCTATACGCCCGACCCGACTTTGCGGGCGCGGGGGGCTTTTGTTCTCACCGTGTTTGCGTGGTTGACACTGGCCATTCTCTCCGCACTGCCCTTTCTCTTTGAACCGATAAATTTATCGCTGACCGATGCAATGTTTGAAGCGACGTCCGGCATTACGACGACCGGCGCGACGATCCTGACGGGTCTGGATGATATGCCGCGCGGGGTGCTGATGTGGCGCGCTATCCTGCAATGGATCGGCGGCGTGGGTATTGTCGTGACGGCGATGGCCGTGTTGCCGATGTTGAAGGTCGGCGGCATGCAGCTCTTCCGGTTGGAAAGTTCAGATATGGGCGAGAAAATCCTGCCGCGTGCGGCGAGTCTCGCCTTGGGAATTTCGCTGGTCTATCTCTTTCTGACGGTCTGTTGTTTCCTCGGATATATTTTTACAGGTATGTCGCCTTTCGACGCCGTGGCTCATGCGATGACGACGCTGGCGACAGGTGGATATTCCACGTCGGACCTGAGCATGGGCGGTTTCATGGATAATGGCGCAGACATTGTCGGCACGATTTTTATGATGCTCGCCGCGCTGCCATTCGGGGTGTATCTGCTGATGACGACGCGCGGGGATTGGAAGGCGATTTTCCGCGACAGTCAGGTGCGGGCTTTTGTGACCGTGATTGCGGCGCTCACGCTTATCATCACATTCTTTCTTATTCTATCTGACCAGTTTGAATTGACCCGCGGGCTGAGGCTTGCCGTCTTTAATACGGTCTCTATCGTCACGGGGACCGGCTATGCGACGGCGGATTATAATGGCTGGGGGCCATTCGCGGTGACGGCCTTTTTTGCCTTCATGTTTATCGGCGGTTGTGCGGGGTCAACCGCCTGCTCCATCAAGATTTTCCGATATCAAGTCGCCTTTGAAGCGATGCGCAATTACCTCTTCCGCATGCCGCGTGAACATGTCGTCGTGCCAATGCGTTATGGCGGGCAAGCGTTGCCACCCACCGTCGTCTATTCCGTGATGAGCTATTTTTTCGTCTTCTTCATGACCTTCGTCTTAACGGCAATCCTGCTCTCCCTCATCGGGTTGGACCCCATCACGGCATGGTCGGGCGCGGGGAGTGCGATCGCCAATGTCGGTCCGGGATTGGGCGAGATTATCGGTCCGGCCGGAACCTATCAGGACTTACCCAGCTCTGCGAAATGGGTGCTCCTAACCGCGATGATTATTGGCCGATTGGAAATTGTGACGGCGTTGGTGCTGCTCACACCCGCGTTCTGGAAGTCGTAGCCCAGTTTTGAGTGGGCGCGGGACGCCTAAGAAATATTCGCCGGATCAAACACGTAATTCGTCGCGCAAAATTCGCAATTTGCCGTGATGACGCCGTCCTGCACCATGTCTTGAATCGCAGTTTCGTCGAAACTCTTAAATGTATCCACGAGACGCTCGCGGGAACAGCGGCAATTGGCATTGACGTCATGCGTTTCGACAATCCGCACGCCGTCCTCATGGAACAGGCGAAAGAGCAGGCGATGCGTTGAGAGATCAGGATCGATCAGTTCCGCATCTGTCAGCGTTCCGAACAAGGTCTGCGCGGTCTGCCACGGCATGGTCGCATCGATGCGGGCTTCGTCATCCGCGATCTTCTGGATCATCATACCACCGCCGGACCAATGCGCGCCGTCCGCGTCGACGGCCTGACCACAAGCGAGGCGGATTTTGGTTGGGATTTGCTCTGATTGATTAAAATAATGCTCTGCACAATCAGAGAGGCGGTCTCCGTCAATCGCGGCGACGCCCTGATATTGATCCATATCCGGACCTTGATCGATCGTCATGGAGAAGGTCCCCGCACCGAGCAGTTCTTTTGCGGTGGGATTGCGGGATTCGCTCTCAATCTCTTTGAGTTTTGTTTCATCCCAACGCGCATAGCCACGGATACTGCCCTCAGTCGTACAATCCGCCATCAGTAAGCTGATCGCGCCGTCATTTGTGCCGTGACACTGTACGACCAGACGGCCCTTGAATTTCAGGGATTGCGCAACGAGAGCACCCGTCATCATGGCTTCACCTAGGAGGCGGGCAACAGCCTCCGGATAGCGGTTTTCGCCGCCCGGTCGCAGCGCTTGTTCTAAAGCCGGGCCGAGTTTCACAGCACGGCCACGCACGGGCTGGTCATCTAGTTGGAACACGGTGACTTGGTCGGTTGTATTGGCGTCTAATGTCGGGGTCGTATCGGTCATCCGCGCCATGTGGGGGATGAAGGCTGAAGACGCAAGTAGCTGTCTGCAGACACGAAAAAACCCGCCGTCAGACGGGTTTGATGTTTCAAATTTTTGGCTGCAGCTAACGGCCGTTTGAGCTAGTTGACTTGCTTCGCCATCAGATCACGAATTTCTGCAAGCAGAACTTCGTTAGCTGGCGGAGCGGCTGGCGCTTCTTCTTCAGCCTTTTTCGTCTTGTTCATACCTTTGATGATCATGAACATGACGAAGGCCACAATGATGAAACTGATGAGTGCATTAATAAAGAGGCCGTAACTGATAGCTGTTTCCGGCGTTGTGATCGTTCCGTCAGCCGCTACGACAGCTTCGGTCATGACATATTTCATATTTGCCATATCGACGCCGCCCATGATTGGGCTGATGGCCGGCATGAAGACGTCACCGATGAACGATGTGACGACTGTTGCAAAAGCCGAACCCATCACGAAGCCGACGGCCATATCGACGAGGTTACCCTTCATCGCAAATTCTTTAAATTCTGAAATCATTCCCATTGGATTTCCCCTTGAAAGTTAAAGCCGGACCCTATTCCGGCTACTGCGCGCGTAATTCGCATGTAGAGGGGGCATGGGTCAACATACTTAATTTTGTCTATGAATGCTGTTCATCTTGTATCAATCAGGTTCCACACATCAGAAAGGTCCCGCCCATGCAATATCTTCATACAATGCTTCGCGTCTCAGATCTTGAGGCAGCGCTCGCCTTTTACTGTGACGGATTGGGGCTGGTCGAGACCCGACGCTATGAAGCCAAGAAGGGACGGTTTACGCTGGTCTTTCTCGCGGCACCCGATGATGTGGAGCGGGCGAAAGCGGATAAAGCTCCCTTGGTTGAATTGACTTACAATTGGCCCGCAGAGGACGGCACGGCGGAAGAGCTTACGGGTGGGCGTAATTTTGGGCATTTGGCTTACCGTGTCGATGATATTTACGCGACCTGCGCGCATCTCCAATCCCAGGGCATCACAATTCTCCGCCCGCCCCGTGACGGCCATATGGCGTTCATCCGCAGTCCGGACGGCGCATCTGTCGAGTTATTGCAGGCAGGCGACAATCTCGCCCCGCAAGAACCTTGGGCGTCAATGGAGAATACCGGAGAATGGTGATTTAGATATTCAATTCTTCGAATTGATTGTCCGAGGACCGAAAGCCTTAGCTTTCAGCTAAAAAATTATTTCTTAGACGCGTCGTCAATCCGTTGACGGAGTTCCTTACCCGTGCGGAAGAACGGCACATGTTTTTCCGGCACGGCGACACTTTCGCCTGTGCGCGGGTTGCGTCCGGCGCGGGCATCCCGGCGGCGCACGGAAAATGCGCCAAAGCCACGGAGCTCCACGCGCGCACCAGCTTCAAGTGTTTGTGTGACTGTTTCCAGCACGACCGCCACCAAACGTTCCATATCCCGACGCGTCAAATGCGGATTTTCTTCGTGGAGGGTGTCGATGAGTTCTGATCTTAGCATGGCCCTTATAAATCAGGGACGGCCCTAACAGGTCAATCGAAATCCGACATTCGGGCATAAAAAAAGCCCCTGTTACAGGGACTTTTATGGTTAATGCTGGCTTAATTTTCTCCGGTCAATGCGTTCACCGCACTGACCGAAGAGTTTAAAGCCTAGTTGTCACCTTTGAGGGCAGCACCGAGGATGTCGCCGAGGGACGCGCCGGAATCGGCGGAACCATACTGTTCGACGGCTTCCTTCTCTTCCGCGATTTCCAGCGCCTTGATGGACAGCTGATAATCATTACGGGCGCGGTTGGCGCGAGTAATCATGGCGTCAACCTTGTCACCGACGGCAAAGCGTTCCGGACGCTGCTCGGACCGTTCACGGGACAGATCGCCTTTACGGATGAAGGCTTTGACATCATTCTCTTCGCCGAATGTGACGTCCAGACCGGCTTGCTGTACGTTGACAACTGTACAGGTAACAGTCGCACCGCGATTGGCACCGGCTGCACCGGCAGGGGCTTCGTCTTTGGTGAGTTGCTTGATGCCGAGCGAAATACGCTCTTTCTCAATGTCGACTTCGAGGATTTTGGCTTCAACTGTGTCGCCTTTATTATAATCCTTGAGGGCTTCTTCGCCGGACTTGTCCCAAGACAGGTCGGACAAATGCGCCATGCCGTCGATCTCGCCGTCCAGTCCGATGAACAGACCAAACTCCGTGATAGAGCGAACTTCGCCTGTGACCGTGCTGCCGAGCGGGAAGCGGTCGGAGAAATCGTCCCAAGGGTTGCTTTGAACCTGCTTGATACCGAGGGAGATGCGACGCTTCTCCTGGTCGACATCGAGCACTTCGACTTCGATTTGCTGCGATGTGGAGACGATTTTGCCGGGATGGACGTTTTTCTTTGTCCAGGACATTTCAGAGACATGGACGAGGCCTTCAACGCCTTCTTCCAGCTCGATAAATGCACCGTAATCGGCGATATTCGTGACCGTACCTGTGTGACGTGTGCCGGGCGTGTATTTCGCGGCGGCTGCATTCCACGGATCTTCCTGAAGCTGCTTCATGCCGAGGCTGATGCGTTGTGTTTCAGGGTTGATGCGGATGATTTTGACCTGAACCGTGTCGCCCACATTGAGGACTTGGCTCGGGTGGCTGACGCGACGCCAGGACATGTCTGTGACATGAAGGAGGCCGTCAATACCGCCGAGGTCAACGAAGGCACCGTAATCGGTGATGTTCTTGACAACGCCGTCACGTGTTTCGCCCTCTTTAAGCTGACCGACGAGTTCCGCACGTTGTTCCGCACGCGACTCTTCGAGGATGGCGCGACGGGAGACAACGATGTTGCCACGCGAGCGGTCCATTTTCAGGATCATGAAAGGCTGTGTCTGACCCATGAGCGGGCCAATATCGCGGACCGGACGGATATCAACTTGCGAACCCGGAAGGAAAGCATTGATGCCGCCGAGGTCGACCGTAAAGCCACCTTTGACGCGACCGACGATTTCGCCGTTCACAGGCTCTTCTTTTTCGAAGAATTTGTGCATCTTGACCCAGGCTTCTTCGCGGCGCGCTTTGTCGCGCGAGAGAACGGCTTGGCCGAGGGCGTTTTCAATACGCTCAAGGTAGATATCGACGCTGTCGCCGACTTTTGGCATTGTGTCTTCGCCGGGTGTGAAGAACTCACGGGCGTCGATACGGCCTTCGGTTTTCAGACCGACGTCAACAATGACGACGTCTTTTTCGATACCGGTGACAAGGCCGGAGACGACTTTGCCTTCTTGCATCGGGGAAGCCTCAATCGCGGCTTCAAACATGGATGCAAAATCATCCGTGGTGGGGTTCATAGTTTCGGACATGTGTAAGGGAGTTCTCCAACAATTAGGTCCTGCCAATTATTCGCCTCATTGCGAGCTAATGGACTAGCCCGGCCAATCCGGGCGTAAGAAATATGACGCGGCAGGAGGTGGAGTGCCATCCAGCGCAGTCGCGCGGCCTATAGGGGAGGCGGGTTGGGGATGCAAGCGGGGATCATGTTTTTCAAACGCGGATTAAGGGCCGTCTGATCCTCATTGCGGACGTTAACTGAGCGGATTAGATTGCCAAGAATGACAAATTTTCGAAACACCTTTTGTAGTGCGTCTATTCACATGGCTTTTCACACTAACCTAAGAAAATAGAGCCTTCAGGATATTGTATTCTCGGTGTCGTTTTCGATGCGAGAAAGAACCCGAGGGTCAGAGGGCCCAGTCTGCCCAAAAACATGATTAAGCAAATGATTGCCCTGCCAAAGTCATTGAGCTCGCCGGTCGCCCCCTGGCTCAATCCTACTGTTCCAAAAGCAGAGGTTACTTCAAATGCAGCTGTCAAAAAATCTATTTCATGCGTCGCAACGATCAAAAATAAACCCGCCAAAATGACGAAAAGGCTGATTGTCAAAAGCGCCATCACTTTTAAGCCTTGCTGTAATCCCACACTGTAACCGAATGCTCTCATTTTTCCAGAATTGCGAAAAAATGCTATCGTTGCGAGCAGGAGTACCACAGCGGTTGTGACCTTAATGCCACCCGCCGTAGATGTGCTACCGCCGCCGATGACCATCAGAACCATCGTCATGAGTGTTGTGCTATCCTGCATGGCTGCCGTATTCATTGAGTTAAAACCAGCCGTTCGGGGGGTAACGGCCTCGAACCATATTGCGTTCAGTCTCTCCCCTGAAGTTGCCAAACCAGCCAATGTTTCAGGGTTGTTCCATTCCAACACTCCATACCCAAAGCAGGAGATAAGGATTAAGCTGAGTGTTCCGACTAACATTAAACGTGTGTGCAGAGAGAATTTCTGCCATTTTCCATGTACCAAGATATCAGACAGAACTGCGAAGCCGAGACCTGCGACAATAAACTGAACGGAAATTGTAATTATAATGAGTGGATTGCCAACATAGCCCATGAGGCTGTTTGAGAACAGTGAGAATCCAGCGTTATTAAAAGCCGAGATAGAATGAAAGGCAGCCTGCCATAACCCTTCACGCCAACCAAAGTCAGGCACGAAAACGAATGCCATTATGGCCATGCCGATTACTTCACAAACTAACACGACTTTGAAAACAATCCGGACAATGTCGAGTAATCCCCCTAGAGATGACAGGCCCATTTCTTCCCGAAGGAATTGCCGTTGTGCTAGACCAATTTGCATCCCTAAAGATGAGAGGACCAAGACCGCAAATGTCATTAGGCCCATGCCTCCGAGCTGTATCAACAGCATAAGGACACCTTGTCCAAATGTTGTGAATGCCGTTCCGGTGTCTACAACAACTAAGCCAGTAACAGTTACAGCTGAGGTCGCGGTAAAGAACGCATCTGACCAAGTGATACCGTCATTGGATGCGACGGGTAACATTAGTAATAAGGCACCGACCGTAATCCAACTTAAGTACAGCAGCGCCAGCAGAGCGGGGGCTGGTAAATCTAAAAATCGTCTCACTGCAGATTACATTACGTCGGAGAATTTGCGTAATTGGCTACGCGTGCCGAATAGAATGATCTTATCGTTTTCCTTCAAAACATCATTAAATTCAGCGGAACTAGAAAACACGCCATCAGAGTAAACACCCATGCAAGAAATATTGTGGGCTTTTTCAAATTTAAACTCCGCCAGTGATTTACCTGCTAAAGAAGAAAGCACCTCCATCATGACGACGTATTGTCCGTCGCCCAGTGACATAAAGTCTTCCAGATGAGGATTATGGATTATCTGAGCGATATGTGTGCCGAAGCGCTGCTCGGGAAGTACAACATAGTGAACACCAATTGCCTTCAAGATTTTTTGTTGAGTCTGGGTCTGCGCTTTAACCCAAACCTGTCTGCATCCTAATTCCATCACATTCATAGCAACCAGAATACTAGCCTCAGTATTTTCGCCGATGGAAACTAAGACCGCATCATAAGTCTCAAGTGCACATTGAGAAAGAGCTTTGTCATCAGTCGCATCAACCTGAATAGATGACTTTATCTCATCACATATCATGCTCACGCGAGCAGGGTCATCGTCAATACCAAGGACATTGTCTCCCATGCGGGTTAATTCTCTAGCTACAGAGACACCGAAGGTGCCGAGGCCAATGATAGCTACATTTCTGCATTTGTTAGCCATGGATTTTATATCTAAAAGTTGTCTGAAAGTTATGTTTCTACAAAAACAGGTTTAGCTCGTGTGTGTTCCTCCGTCTATCTATTGATGTGCGAATGATGTGCGAAATTTTCTGGCTCCGATATCCGCTTCGCCCCCTAAAGCGACATTAAGCGTTAGTCGCACCTCTCCACATTCGAACACCCTTTGACTCGCAATCACGCCCACTTCCGCCTAAGTCCATCCCATGAAGTTCGGTGAACATTTCTTGGAGGAGTTGAAGGCGCGGGTTCGGCCGTCTGACGTTGTCGGCCGCCACGTGAAACTTAAACGCCAAGGACGTGAATTTGCAGGGCTGTCGCCCTTCACGAATGAAAAGACGCCGAGCTTTTTCGTGAATGACGAAAAGGGGTTCTATCACTGTTTTTCCAGCGGTAAACATGGCGATGCGATTTCGTTCCTGATGGAGGTCGAGGGTTTGTCCTTTCCCGAAGCCGTCGAAGCCCTCGCGACAATGGCGGGGATGGAAATGCCGCAGGCTGACCCGCAGGCGGAGGCGCGCGCGGCGAAGAATAAAGAAACCATCTCATGGATGGAGCGCGCGCAGGAATTTTTCGAAAAGACGCTCTACCGCACGGATGGCGCGGCGGCGCGGGACTATCTCACAAATAGAGGCATGAGCAAGACGGCCGCCAAAGCTTTCGGCATGGGTTTTGCGCCGGATAATTTCTCGGCGCTAAAGGATGAGCTGATCGCGCAGGGCGCGACGCCCGCGCAATTGGTTGAGGCCGGATTACTGGTCGAGCCGGAAGACCGCTCCCGCGCCCCGTGGGACAGGTTCCGCGACCGCATCATGTTTCCCATCCACGACACGCGCGGGCGGCTCGTCGCCTTTGGCGGGCGGGCCATGGCCAAGGATGCCAAGGCGAAATATCTGAACAGTCCCGAAACGCCGATTTTCCAGAAAGGGCGGCTGCTCTATAATTATCACCGTGCGCGGCGGGCCTTCTCGGACGCGTCCAATACGGCGCGGGGACTGATTGTCGCCGAAGGCTATATGGATGTCATCGCACTGGCCCGTGCGGGGTTCGGTCATACGGTCGCGCCGATGGGCACGGCCCTGACGGAAGATCAGCTTGATCTGCTCTGGCGGGTCGGACCGGAACCTATTCTCTGCTTTGACGGTGATAAAGCGGGCGTTCGTGCCGCGTTCCGGTCGATTGAACGCGCGCTACCCCTGCTGCGCCCCGGACAGACTCTGCGTTTCGCCATGTTACCGGAGGGGCAGGACCCCGACGATCTCATCCGTGCATCGGGACCGCCTGCTATCGCGAAAGTCCTCGACGCCGCCATTCCGCTCGTCGATATGCTCTGGCGGCGCGAGGTCGAGGCGGAACCGCTCAACACGCCGGAAGCCAAAGCCGGACTGAAATCGCGGCTCTACAAGGCGCTGGACGAGATTGAGAACGGCGATGTTAAAGCGCTCTATAAAACAGAGCTTCTAGCGCGGTTTGACGCAAATTATGGCTGGCAGGCCCAGCGTGGCAATCAGTATAAACGTAAATCTGACGGGGAAACGAAAGCTGGCAAGACGACGCAAATTGCTTCTGCACAGAAACTGGCCTCCAATACGCGGGTTGAAACCACGCTGATCGGGGCGATTCTCGAATTCCCCGAATTGCTGGAACGCGTGGATGAGCGCTTTTTTGAGCTGGAATTTGGGAGTGCAGATGCGTCTGCTCTACAAAAAGCAGTTCTCAACTGGTGGCGGCAGGCGAAAGCGGTTGAAAAAACTCATCTCTTTACACATATACAGTCCTCAGGAATGGAACAGGCTTATCGTGCGCTGTCCCGTCAACGGCTCTTGATCAGGGCGGGGATGGGGGGCGCAGACGCAACACTGGATACTCGCGCGGCACTCTGGAACGCCCAGGCCGACACCCTTATAGGGACCACCCAGTTGGAAGCGGAGAGCTCGGACACTCGCGCCCGGATGGTCGATGCCATTACGGGTGACAACTCGGACGGATTGCACCGTGCGATGCGCGCATCTAAAGAGGCGCGCGACTAGGAATTTCACGGCCCTCTCGGTCATGTGCGGATCACGCATGGGCGCTGGGGCTAACGATATTTTAAGTCCTGCTTTACCATAAGCGGGGCTGAATAAAGGGTGATCAAACATATGGCCAAAGCTGCCGCGGCTGAAAAAGCCACTCCAACGACTGCGTTGGCGACGAAACGTAAACGTCTCGACTTCGACAATATCGATGTCAAACGCATGATTGTGGAGGCCAAGAAATCTGGCCTCCTGCATACGGATGAACTCAACAAACATCTCGATATGGACGGCATCACCGCCGACGAAATCGAGATCATCATCGCGCAACTCTCCGAGATGGGTATTTCCGTTCATGATCAACGGGACGAGGAAACGCTCGGGCCGAAGACGCTCGCGCGGACCTCCACCACGGCGGTCAAGGGCGGCAATTCCAAGGAAGAACTCGATCGCACTGATGATCCCGTGCGGATGTATCTGCGCGAAATGGGCGTCGTCGAGCTGCTCTCCCGCGAGGGCGAGATCGCGATTGCCAAACGGATTGAGGCCGGCCGCGACACAATGATTAAGGGCCTGTGCGAAAGCGCCCTGACATTCGAAGCCATCATGATTTGGCGCGAAGAGCTGGAGGAGGGCGAAATCCTCCTGCGCGACATCATCGATCTGGACACGATGTATAACCGCTCTATCGGGAATATTCAGGAAGACCGGTCCGCGCTGGCTGTTCGCCGCGAGAAGATCGAAAAAGGCGAATTGGAAAAACAGGAAGGTGACCTTGAGTCCCTTGCCGAAGAACGCAAAACCAAAATGCCGGAGCGGACCTATAAGCCCGGTGAAAAGCCCATTGAGGATGATGAGGACGAGGAAGAAGATAAGACAAATCTCAGCATGGCCGGCATGGAAGCCGCCCTGCGCGACGACATCATGCTACGGCTCGACCGGATTTCGCAGGATTTCGTGCGCTTCCAAAAACTCCAGCAAATGCTCATCCGCGCGCGTCTCTCCGGCAAGAAACTGCGCAAGCCGCAGGCCGAAGAATATGACGCCGTGCAGGAACAGATCATTACTGAGATTAAAGAGCTACAGCTCAATAACGCGCGGATCGACGCCCTGATTGACCAGCTCTATACAATTAATAAGCGCTTCATCTCACTTGAGGGCAAACTCATGCGTTTGGCCGACGGTAACGGCGTCCCGCGTGAGGATTTCCTGACGGCTTATTTGGGCTCTGAATTGAACCCGAATTGGACGGAAGAGATGGAAGGGCGCTCCACGGCGTGGGACCGTTTCCTACAGCGTGAAAACCGCTCCATTCATAAAATCCGGAATGAAATCGGGGGGCTTGCGCAGGAAACCGGTGTGCCCGTCGATGAATTCCGCCGCATCGTCCAAAAGGTCCAAAAAGGCGAGCGAGAAGCGCGTCAGGCCAAGAAGGAAATGGTCGAAGCAAACTTGCGCCTCGTGATTTCCATCGCCAAGAAATATACAAATCGCGGCCTGCAATTCCTCGATCTCATTCAGGAAGGCAATATCGGCCTGATGAAGGCCGTCGATAAATTCGAATATCGCCGCGGTTACAAATTCTCGACCTATGCGACGTGGTGGATCCGTCAGGCGATCACACGCTCTATCGCGGATCAGGCACGGACGATCCGGATTCCGGTTCACATGATTGAGACGATTAACAAGATCGTCCGGACCAGCCGTCAAATCCTCCACGAAATTGGCCGCGAGCCAACACCGGAAGAACTGGCCGCAAAACTCTCTATGCCCTTGGAGAAGGTCCGCAAGGTCATGAAAATCGCCAAAGAGCCGATCTCCCTCGAAACCCCGATTGGTGACGAGGAAGACAGCCAACTCGGCGATTTCATCGAGGATAATAATGCCATCCTCCCGATTGAGGCGGCGATCCAATCTAACCTACGCGAAACCACAACCCGCGTGCTGGCATCGCTAACCCCACGTGAAGAACGCGTCCTGCGAATGCGCTTCGGGATCGGAATGAACACGGACCACACGCTGGAAGAAGTCGGGCAGCAATTCTCGGTCACCCGTGAACGGATCCGCCAGATCGAAGCGAAAGCGCTACGGAAGCTGAAACATCCAAGCCGAAGCCGGAAGCTCCGGAGTTTCTTGGATCAGTAAACCGCGCCAGATGTTTAAAAAGGGCGCCGTAACTCTGGCGGCCTTTTTAACTTTGGCAGCAACTTATGTGGCTGCTAAAAATTTGGGCTTAATTGGACGTTTATTCAGCGATGGTTTGAATGCGAGCGAGACTTTCCCACTCTTTCAAGTCGGTGATGCTTTCCAACTTAAGCTTGAGCCGAACTGGCGTGGAACATATCGTTACAATGCTATCTTGAAGTTCGGCGATAAAAGCACGCCGGAAGGGAATAAGAGCCAATCTGCAAGCTTCAAGATCAAAGAAACTCTGTGTGACACAGGAAAACTCTTGGGCGTTGAAGATATTGAGTTAGAAGCCGATTCAAAAAAATATACTCATTTCTCTCTTGGCCGCTATGGCAAAGAAATCAGACTTCCTTTGGGGCAAAAAAGATTGGCCGTTTGTCTAAATGTTAGTGTGGAAAATCTTAGTGAACCTGTCGTTCAGACGGCGGCCTTAAATATTTATGCCGTTAATACGCGGCCATGTTGGTTTGTCGAATGCCTTTTAGATTAGATGATTGACCCAAACCTCTGAGACTGGTGCCTATCAAAAATTACGCAAATCAAGTCGCACCGAATCGGCCATAATCTGATATTGATTTAGATAGCTTTTCCCCCTCGGGTTTTCGGTGTGAAGTGCTGCAATCGATACACTTACTTCTTAAACGAGAGACTTTAATGCCCGCGCGCGTTTCTCATCTGGGTTACCCCACTGCCCGCAATATCAACCACCCAAGATAGGCAGCATAGGCCAACAGCAGTACCGCCCCCTCCCAGCGCATAATTTTCTTATGCGTCAAGGCAAAGCCGAACATGGCAGCGGTCGCGAGACAAAGGACTACACCGTCGATCAGGGAGAACCCGCCCGCGCCAAAGCGTAAGGGATAGACGGCGGCGGTTACGCCCAAAATGCCAAGCCCGTTAAAGATATTGCTGCCGACAATATTGGCAAAGGCGAGGGCGTTTTCTTTCTTCAGACTGGCAATTATGGAGGCCGTCGCTTCGGGGAGGGAGGTTCCGATGCCCACAATCGTAATCCCGATAATGGCTTCGCTGACGCCCAATCCCCTCGCGATGGACGACGCGCCGCGGATCAGACTTTCCGCTCCTGCCATGAGCAGCACAATCCCGCCCACCGCGAAGAGGAGTGACAGCAGAACGGATTGCGGGGCTTTGACATCGTCCATCTCGCTATCATCAATGGCATCCGCCATATCCGCACGGATGGTGAGGAACATATAGAGCGTGAAAGCGGCGATGAGGACGAAAGCACCGACCTGCGGGATGCCGCCCGTGTAAATCCAATACAGCGCGGCGATGGACCCGAAACTCACGAATATCGCGTCCCGTGCTAATCCGTGCATCCGTGTCGCAATTGGAGCAATCAAGGTCGCCGCGCCTAATATCATCAGGATGTTGGAAATATTGCTGCCGAGGACGTTACCAAAGGCGATATCCGGCGAGCCCTTTGCCGCCGCGCCAAAAGTCGCGACGAATTCGGGCATGGATGTGCCGAATCCGATGAGGGTCACCCCGATCAGGGCTTTGGACATGCCCAGCCGTGTGGCCAGTGCCACGGAGCCGCGCACAAGGATTTCACCCCCGCCCACGAGGAGGGCGAGACCGAGAAGGATCAGGACTACGCTCAAGATTTAGATGTTTTCCGTCGGCGCCAGAACCAGCGCAGGAGGAATAATCCCGGAATAATCACGAGTAGTAACCACGGTAATATGGCCGCGACGAAATAGATTACGCCGGACAGACCTTCCGATAAGGTCCGCATGAAATCCTTCAACGCATCACCGACGGGCGAGAAGGCTCCGCGTGTGACGGCCTGTCTCTGGCTGCTGTAACTGATGTCGACAACGGACATGGAGACCCGCGCCCGCAGGGCTTTCAGGTTCGCCGTCGCGCTTTCAATCTCGGCCTGCACCCGCGCGAGTTCACGTTCGAGGGCGAGCAGGTCGGGCAGTTTGGCATCGCGTGTTTCCAGAAGGCCTTCAAGCCGCGTTCGCAAGGTCGTCTGCGCTTTCAACCGCGCATCCGTATCGAGAATGGACCGCGTCAGGTCTTCGACGGAGGTATTGGAAGAGGCGAGGCGGCCTTTCGCCGTCTCAATGTCTTTCTGCATACCCGCGACGAATGTTTTGAGCCATTCCGGTTCAGCGCGGAGAGAGAGGTTCGCGCGAACATCGTCTTCCGAATAGGCGTTCGCGTTGGAGCCCATGACTTGGCATTTGGTTGGCCCCGCATCCTGACAGACTTGCATATGTTTATCGGCGGTCGCTTTGACGGAGGCGACGGGGAGTTCGAGGCCGTAGCCGTAGCGATAGGCGAGAAATGTGCCAGAGGTTTCCGACGCTTCCTTGCGTTCCATAGGCGGTTCCCACGCAACGTCTGCACTTTCACTATATGCTTCCCTCTCTACCTGACTCTTATCAAGACTGTAGAACTGAGGAGACTCAGTTTGCTCACAGGCCGCTAAGCCTATGACGGCGAGTATAAGCAGCGCGCGGCGCATCAGTCCAACCGTTCCACGGGCAGGCCCAATTCACCCAACGGTCCGGCCTGCGTTTCCGCATCTCCGACGACAAGATAAGTCATGGCATCAGGGCGGATATGCGCGGCGGCGATCCGTTTGAAATCCGCCAGCGTCATGGCTTGGATCGCCTTGGCATTTTGCGCGCGGTAATCCGGTGCGTAACCATAGGCATCAATCTCGCCCAAGACACCGAGCTTGTCGCGCAGCGTTTCCGTCTTCAGCGCCTGCCCGCGAATAAGGGCATCTTTTAATTCTGCCAAATTTTCTTCCGTGGTTTCGGGGCCGTGGCTGGAGAGAATCTCTTGAATGAGTTCGATCGACTCTTTCGTGACATTGGACCGCACAGAAGACGACACACCAAATGTGCCGTTCTCTTTGCTGCCGTTAAAGCCGGAGCGGATGCCATAAGTATAGCCCTTCTCCACACGCAAGGTCGTGTTGAGCTTGGACGTGTAAATACCACCCAGCGGGAAGTTAATCGCTTCGGCGAGCGGGTAATCCGCGTCTGTCGCAGCCAGTGCAGGGCGGGATAAACGGAGCACAGATTGTTTCGCCCCGGGCACATCATAGAGATAGATTTTTGCTTCCGTGACGGGGCTGAGCGTCTGCGAAACGGGCGCTTTCGCCGCGACATCGGGACCGATATCCCCCCGGTCCCAAGCGGCCTTTACGCGTGAGTTTTCGTAATCTCCCGCCACGCGAAGGGCTGCGCCGTTCAGCGTGTAATGATCGGCATGAAACGCTTTCAAATCCTCCAGCGTCACGCCTTCCAAAGCGTCAGCCGCGCCGTACCCCGTCAGGCCGGAATGGTGAAGCGGGCTGTCTTTCGGATAGGTCAGTTCCGCTGCTTCACGCCGCGCGATGGAATTCGGGTTGCCTTCGCCGGATGTGATGGATTGCAGCACCTGATTTTTCAGCGTTGCAAATTCTTCTTCATCCCAGCGTGGCTCGAACAGCATTTCCTGCACGAGATCCATCGTCGCATCGAAGTTCCGCGACAATGTTGTGCCCGTCACAAAAACGCCCGTATTTCCGGCGCTGACTGAAATGCTGGATCCCAACATGCCAATTGCGTCTTCCAACTCAGCGGTTGTCTTATTCGCCGTACCTTTGGACAGCATATCCGCCGTCAGACCCGCAGCGGCAGGGGCGGAGACATCATTGCGCAACCGTCCACCGTCGAGGCGGAGCGAGAAATTGATGACCGGAATCTCGTCACTCGGCAGACCCAATACAGTCAGCCCATTATCGAGGTCGGTTTGCCAGATAGTGGGGGAGGGCAGGTTATAGCCTGCGCCGAAATCCGGCTCAACCGTGCGGTCAAAACTGGACGGCGTCGGGTTTTCGATGACGCGCGCGGCAGGGTCGAATTCAACGGCGGCACCTTCACCGGCGACGATCTCCTCTTCCACGACATCCGCAACCGCGGAGCCTTCCAGCCCTAATTCCGCCTCGCCCATCGGGACGAAGCTGGTCGCGATGAAGGGCTTCCCCTTTAGGTAGGTCTCATAGACTCGCATCACATCAGCGGTGGTGACGTCGCGGTACGCGGCGAGGTCTTTTTTGTAATAGCCCGGATCATCGGTGAAGAGATTATATTCCGACAGGGCGATGGCCTTGTTCAGGGCGCTGTCGAAATTCCCGTAGAATTCGACTTCGACACTCGCCTTGATCCGGTCGAGATCTTTCTGCGGCATCCCATTTTCCTCGAACCGTGCAAAGGATTGCTCGATTGCGGGGGACAGTTCGTCCAGATCGGTTCCGGCATTGCTCGGCGCGATCAAGTAAAACTCACCCGCAATCTCGGACACGTTGGAAAACGCGCCAACTCCGGGGGAGAGTTTAGCCTCGTCGACGAGGACTTCATTAAACGGCGCGGTCTTGCCCTGCGTCAGATAATTGGCGAGATATTCCAGCGCATAGCTATCGGGATGATATTGCTCCACCGTCGGCCAGACATAGGTCAGGCGCGGGACGGTCGCAAAATTATCCTCATGGACGAGTTTGATCGTCTCGGACAATTCGCCCGGACGAGCACCGTAAGGTTCAATCTCTTCGCCGGCCGGAATTTCACCGAAATATTTTTCGACATAGGCTTTGGCTTCGGCCACGTCAAAATCACCCGTGATCGTCACGGTCACATTATTGGGCACATACCAGCGCGCGTAAAAGTCCTTTGTATCCTGCAATGTTGCGGCGTCGAGATCTTCAAGACTGCCAATCACCTGCCAGTTATAGGGGTGATCCGCGGGGTACAGCGCCTTGCCGATGACATACCAATTATGGCCATAGGGCGCGTTGTCGACGCGCTGGCGCTTCTCATTTTTGACGACTTGTTTCTCATTGTCGATGACGTTCTGCGTGACGGTCTCAATGAACCAGCCCAGTTTGTCCGCTTCGGCCCACACGACTTTTTCCAGCGCGTCTTTCGGGACGGCTTGGAAATATTGCGTCATATCATTGGTCGTGAACCCGTTTGTACCTTCACCGCCAATGCGCGTGTTCATTTCGTCCAATCCGCCATAGCCAAGGTTTTCGGAATCGAGGAAGAGAAGATGTTCGAATAAATGCGCGAAGCCCGTCCGGCCCTCGGTCTCTCTCGCAGACCCAACGTGAGCGGCGAGGTTGATCGCGACAACCGGATCAGACCGGTCAACATGAAAAACGACGTCGAGGCCGTTCTCCAGCGTGATTTTCTCATAGTTCAGATCAAGGGCGGGCGCGCTGGCACTTTTGACGTTCGCTGATGTGTCTGTCTTTGTGGATGCTCCGTCCGCGCAAGCCGCCAGAACAAAGGGTGCAGCGAGTAATACCGAGCTAATTCTAAAATTCATGACCATCTCCTTTGTCATTCGTCCGTAAAAGACTACGCTCCGCACGGAACCGGGGCAAGCGGCAAGCGTTTGTAGAGACAACTGAATCAAATTGGAGACTAAATCATGGGCATTATCGGACTTATCCTGACTGGACTGTTCGCGGGATTGATCGCGCGTTTTCTGATCCCCGGAAAGACGAAACCCGGCGGTCTGATTATGACGACTCTTCTGGGTATTATCGGGTCATTTGTGGCGGGATATCTTGGGCAGATGCTGGGTTTTTACCAAGTCGGCGAACCTGTCGGATTTTTGGGCGCAGTGATTGGCGCAATCATCGTGGTCTATATCTACAATAGGCTCCGAGACTAATCGAACCGTCCCGACGCGACATCTTTATGTAAATCTTGAGCGGCGAAGACTTTGCCGTTCATGACACCATAAACGCCTGCTGGCAGTAATCGTGCCGCAATGACAGCGCCGCCGAGATTGAAATTGCCGTCCGACTGACCGAGGGACCAAGGTCGCATGGCGCCCGTCAGGACGACCGTCTTTTTTCCAATATTCCCGTCCAGCGCCTGTGCCGTCAGTTCCATTGTCCCCGTTCCATGCGTCACAACGATCCGGTTTTCCGGTGCCGTGTTAATTGCGCGGAGGATTTTGGCGCGGTGGGTGTCGTCCATATCCAGACTGTCAATCGACATGAGCGATTTGATACGCGAAACCCGTGCGCGGCCCTGACCGAGAATATCCGCCACACGGCTTGTCCCATCGAGAATGAGGCTCTCGGAAAACGTATCATGGACTTTGTCGAGCGTGCCACCCGTGACAAGGATGGCGAGCGGGTCGCGATTTATCATGATCGTCTCTAATCTTCAGCGCGGAAAATATAGCGCTTGCGGACCCCAACTGCGGGGACCACTTCGCCATTAATCGTTTTCGGATTGAACCGTGTGCGCATGGCGGCGCGTTCAGCGGCTTTGATAAAGTCGCGTTCATAGCGTTCGGCGTCGACAGAGATAATCTCCGTCTGGCTGACTCGGCCTTTTTCGTCGATGTTCATGGCGACGGTCACGATCGCGCCGATATTCCGACGCCGCGCATTTCTTGGATAGCGCGGGCTGGTATTGCGACGCACGGTGGGTTGGACAATGACATCTTTTGCGACGGGACGTGTCGGCGGCGGAGGCGGGGGTACATAGACGGGCTGGAAGATTTGTGGGGGTGCGCCCGCGAGCGTATCAGACGGTAGATTTTGCGGGATAGGACTGTCGACATTCTCCAGTGACCGATCAGGCAGGGGTTGCGCTTTCGCAGTCTCGTCAATTTCCTGCGCCAAGGCGTCCAACTCTTCCCCTCGTCCACCGAGCAGTGCGCGGTTCCATTTGGCCTCATAGGCGGTGAGGGCGGCTTGCTTGTCTTCCGCTTCGGCCCTTACATCATAGACTTTTGCCGTCAGAGCCTCCCAATCGTCCAGTTCTGCGCGTTGAATAATGTCCAGCTGATCCGTGATCGCCGCCGCGCGGTCTGTATCGGGAAAAGCGCGTTGGTAATCCAGCAGACGTGCGCGGCGCAGGGCCGGTGCGGGTTCCGCAAGCGCCTGCAGATAGGCCGCGCGGGAGGCAGGAGTCTCCACCGATTGGCCCGGGTCAGCAGGCGTGCCGGGACTAAACAGCCAGACAAAGAAAAACACGACTCCCGCCAGCACCGCTCCGATCAGGAACGGCCAGATCGAAAATCCGCCACCGCGGCGCTCTTCTTCGGGATCGTCAATTGTTTGATACATTTCGAGCTATTTATAGGCGCAAAAAATCGTGACGCTATTGAAATTCTGCCACTGACTGCGCACAAGCCGCTTATGTCCGCTACTGCTCCCCTGACCAAAGACTCCCATGTCGTCCTCGTCGACGGGTCTGCTTATATTTTTCGCGCGTTTCATGCGCTGCCTCCCCTAACCAATAAAAATGACGGCACGCCCGTCGGCGCCGTTGCCGGATTCTGCAATATGCTGTTCAAGCTACTGCAAAACCAGAATGACAAAGATCGTCCGACCCATTTCGCCGTGATCTTTGATGCGTCCGGCGATACGTTTCGTAACGAGATTTATGACCTTTATAAGGCCAATCGTGGCGCGCCGCCCGAAGACCTCGTCCCACAATTCCCCCTGACCCGCGAAGCGACCATCGCGTTTGGCTCTCCCTCGATTGAAATGACAGGGTTTGAGGCGGATGACCTGATCGCGACCTATGCACGGATTGCGGATGAGGCGGGTGCGCGATGTACGATTATCAGTTCCGATAAAGACCTCATGCAGCTCGTGACGGAAAATGTCATCATGCGCGACCCGATGAAGAATAAGGATATCGGGATTAAGGAGGTCGAGGAGAAGTTCGGCGTCAAACCTGACCGCGTGATTGATGTGCAGGCGCTGGCCGGAGACAGCGTCGATAATATTCCGGGCGTGCCGGGGATCGGGGTCAAAACGGCGGTGTTACTATTGAACGAATATGGCCCCTTGGAAGAGCTACTGGAGCGCTCCCACGAAATTCCGCAAAAGGGCCGCCGTGAGAAGATGATGGCGAATAAGGAGATGGCGCTGATCTCTAAACAACTCGTGACGTTGAAAACCGATATTGATCTGGAAGTCCCGATTGAAGACCTCGCCGTCACAGATCCGGATATTGATGTCCTCTTCGACTTCCTCGAACGCATGACGTTTCGCACCCTCACCGCGCGGGTCCGTGCGGCACTGGGCGAGGGCGAGACGGATGGATTGCGTAAGGATGACACCGCGCCGGAAGCGCCCGCCGACCTCACTGCGCCCGCCAATGTCGTTTTCGATAAGGAAAAATATGTCTGCGTTCAGGACGTCGCGACGCTGAAAGACTGGGTGGCCCGCGCCATGGTGAAATCCGCCATCGCTGTCGATCTGGAAACGGACAGCCTCGATTCTGCCGCCGCCAATATGGTCGGCGTCTGTCTCGCGCTGGACGATAATGAGGCCTGTTATATTCCTCTAACGCACAAAGGTGAAGGCGACGAATTATTTGGCGGAGACGCGCCGCAACAGGTCCCAATGCAGGATGCGCTGGATATTCTGGAGCCGCTATTCCACGCGCCGCAAGTCCTGAAAGTCGGGCAGAATTTCAAATATGATCTCGGCGTTTTTCAGCGTTATGAGGGGAATGGCAGACCCCTACATCCTGCGCCCTATGACGACACGATGCAGATCAGTTATGCGCTCGAAGCGGGGCTCCACGGTCACGGCATGGACACGCTGTCCGAAATGCATTTCGGCCACAAACCGATTGCCTTTAAAGACATTGCAGGGACGGGCAAAAAGCAGAAAACCTTTGACCAGATCGCGCTCGACGTCGCCACGCCTTATGCGGCGGAGGATGCGGATGTGACGCTGCGTCTCTGGAAATTCCTCAAGCCAAAACTGGCGAGCGAAGGCGTCGCAACCGCCTATGAAACGTTGGACCGCCAGCTCCCTGCCGTCGTGGCGAAAATGGAGAATGAGGGCATTAAGGTTGACCGTGCGGAACTTAATCGTCTTTCAGGCCTGTTTGCGCAGAAAATGGCGCAGCTCGAAGATGAGGCCTATGAACTCGCGGGTGATAAATTCAATATCGGCTCCCCCAAACAGATCGGTGAAATTTTGTTTGACAAAATGGGGCTTGAGGGTGGCAAGAAAACCAAGACGGGCGCCTGGCAGACGGGTGTCGACATTCTTGAAAAACTCGCGGATGAGGGCGAAGTCCTGCCGCGCACCATTCTCGATTGGCGGCAATATTCGAAGCTGAAATCAACTTATACCGATGCGCTGGTCCAGCAGATCAATCCCGATACGGGCCGCGTTCATACGAGTTTTTCCCTCGCCGCGACAACGACGGGGCGGTTGTCTTCCTCTGACCCGAACCTTCAGAACATTCCAATTAGAACCGAGATGGGCCGCAAAATCCGCGATGCTTTCGTGGCGGAGACGGGGCACGTCCTCGTCGCGGCAGATTACTCGCAGATCGAGCTGCGCCTGCTGGCCCACATCGCCGACCTTCCCAATATGAAACAGGCTTTTGCGGATGGCGTGGACATTCATGCGCTCACCGCGAGCGAGATGTTCAATGTCCCGCTGGCCGAGATGACACCGGAAGTGCGCCGCAATGCCAAGGCAATTAATTTCGGGATTATTTACGGGATTTCCGCCTTTGGCCTCGCCAAGAATATCGGCATCTCACGCGGTGAAGCGTCTGATTACATCAAGACTTATTTCGAGAAATTTCCGGGCATCAAGGACTATATGGAAGCCGCCAAAGCGGAAGCGCGCGAATATGGCTATATCACCACCATTCTGGGCCGCAAATGCCACATCAAGGGTATCCGCGACCGTAACCAGATGAGCCGCGCCTTCGCCGAACGCCAAGCCATTAACGCGCCCATTCAGGGCGCCGCCGCAGATATCATGCGCCGCGCCATGATCAAAATGCCGGATGCGATTGAAGGTGTGGAAGGCGCAAGACTGCTCCTGCAAGTTCATGATGAACTGGTGTTCGAAGTGCCGGAAGGTCAGGCGGATGAGTTGATCGGGATTATCACGCCAACTATGGAAAAAGCCCACGAACCCGCCGTGGAGATCAGTGTGCCGTTATTGGTGGAAGCTCACGCGGCGAAGAACTGGAACGATGCGCATTAGTCTCGCTTTCGCGGGCGTTCTTTTGACGGCCTGCTCAGGAGGACCTGACATGATAACATGGAACACGCTCTCTGGCGAAGCACCGCTTGTTATCGCCCATCGCGGGGCGTCGGGTGTCCTGCCCGAACACACGATTGAGGCCTATGACCGGGCGATAGAGATGGGCGCGGATTATATTGAGCCTGATCTCGTGATTACCAAAGACGGCGTCCTTGTCGCGCGGCATGACCGTTATCTCTCCGGTTCAACCAATGTCTCGGACCACCCTGAATTCGCAGATCGTAAGACAGTTAAGGTGGGGCATGATGGTGCGGATTGGTTCGTTGAAGACTTCACATTGGCCGAAATTAAAACGTTGCGCGCACGACAGCCGAGAGCTGGACGGTCAGTGGAATTTGACAATCAATATATCATCCCGACATTTGATGAAGTCTTGGCTTTAATCGCCGAGAGGTCAAAGCAAACCGGGCGTCGGATTGGCGTTTACCCGGAAACAAAACATCCAGCGGCCTTGGCCGCGCTAGGTCTTCAGCATGACGAACCTCTATTAGCAAGTTTGGAAGCACATGGTTTTAACAACGCCGAAGATCCGGTTTTCATCCAATCTTTTGAGGTGGGAAATCTCGAACGGTTAAATGACCTGACGGATATACGTCTCGTTTTTTTGACAGAAACAAAACCTGATTTTACCAAGATTGCGACCGTGATTGACGGCGTGGGGCCTTACAAAAAACTCCTCATTTCCAATGGGCAAGATACCGGCTTCATACGTGAGGCGCATGCGTCAGGCCTAACTGTACATAGTTGGACATTCCGTGATGACGCGCTTGATCCTGCATTCGAAGATATAGACGCGGAAATGAAAGCCTATTATGCGCTCGGTATAGACGGCGTATTTTCCGATTTCCCCGATACGGCCCTACGGGTGCGTGACATAGTAAAGGACACACCATGACCAAATTGATCCTCGTCCGGCATGGACAATCCCAATGGAATTTGGAGAACCGTTTTACAGGATTTCACGATATCGGTTTGACCGAGCGCGGTGTGGAGGAGGCCAAGAAGGCTGCCGAACTTATCACCGCCGAAGGCATCACGCTGGATATCGGCTTCACATCTTTCCAAAAACGCGCGATTAAAACACTTTGGCTGACGCTGGAAGGTATTGAGCAAATGCACATTCCCGTGACGAAAAGCTGGCTATTGAATGAACGTCATTATGGCGCGCTGACCGGACTGAATAAGCAGGAAACGCGCGATAAACATGGCGATGAGCAGGTCCATATCTGGCGTCGTAGTTTCGATGTCCCGCCGCCGCAAATCGATATGAATAGCGAATATCACCCCTCCAAAGATCCAAAATACGCCCATATTGATCCGTCCGTCTTGCCGACGGGTGAGAGCTTGAAAATGACCTGCGCGCGGGTTGTGCCTTACTTTAACGACCAGATTGTTCCGCATCTGAAAGCGGGATCAAATGTCATTATCTCCGCGCATGGAAATTCTCTGCGCGGCATTTTGAAAACGATTTTCAACGTCTCGGATGATGACATTCCCGGATTTGAATTTCCAACGGGCAATCCGCTCTTGATCGATATGAAACCCGGTACACTGGAAATTACCGCCGCGCGTTACATGGACGACACACGCGCGAAGGATCTGCCCGAAATCGCGAGTGCCTAGTCACGAAACTTATATGCGTCGCGCCTTGGCATTAGGCGCGGCACAATCCGGACGCACGGCGGAAAATCCGGCTGTCGGATGCGTGCTGGTCAAAGACGGGCTGATTATCGGCGTGGGTGCAACACAAGATGGCGGCCGCCCTCATGCCGAAACCGTCGCGTTACAGGTCACCGGAAAACAAGCGAACGGTGCTACCGCCTATGTCACGCTGGAACCGTGCAGCCATTACGGTCAGACTGCGCCCTGTGCCAATGCGTTGATTGAGGCAGGGATATCACGCTGCTTCATCGCCTGTATTGATCCTGACCCAAGGGTGCACTGGCGCGGCGCGGCACTGTTGCAGGAAGCGGGCGTGGATGTAGAGGTAGGGTTGTGTGAAGCGGAGGCGATGGCCGCTCATGCAGACTTTTTTGCGCGGGTGAAAAATAGTGGACTTCAAATTATATGATACTGATTGGTTGCTGAAAAAGTTTAAGGCTGGGGAAAGGCTTAAATATGTTTATTTTTGGGGCCATACTTCCTACCCAAAAGGTACTGTTACGAAAGCTTGCTTGAGTCAGTGGTGGCCATCTTCTTTTGACGTTCAAGGAAAACGTTATTTCACTGCCGAACATTGGATGATGGCTGAAAAAGCGCGGCTTTTTGGAGCGGAAGCTATCGAGAAAAAAATCCTTCAAGTAGAAGAACCTGGGGCGGCAAAGGCCTTAGGTCGTAAAGTTGAAAATTTTGACCCTGTAGTCTGGGACAGGAAAAAATACAAAATTGTTTTAGAGGGTAACTTTCACAAATTTAGTCAAAATACTGAGCTTGGAACATTTCTAATCAATACTGGCCAACGCGTTCTTGTAGAAGCTAGCCCAGTTGATGCCGTTTGGGGTATTGGTCTAGCTGCAGATAATCCGAGGTGTGAGGATCCATCTAAATGGCCAGGGACGAATCTACTCGGTTATGCTCTTATGTCAGCCCGAAATTTACTTGAGGCGAACACGACCTGACATAAGTTGATCTCGTTATGTCCAACTACTCCCCCAAACTCTCCCGCAGCGGGCCTTCTTGCGGCATGCCGATTGCGTGGAAACCGCCGTCCACATGATGGGTTTCGCCTGTGCAGGAGAGGCCCAAATCTGAGAGCAGGTAGAGCGCGGCACCGGCGACACCCATCGGATCGGTATTATCCTGCATCGCACTGGCGGCCTTATTAAAGCGGAACATGTGACGGCCTGAGCCGATCCCTGCAGCGGCGAGCGTTTTGATGGGGCCAGCGGAAATCGCATTGACGCGAATTTGGCGCGGGCCGAGGTCTGCCGCGATATAGCGGGTCGAGGCTTCGAGCGCGGCTTTGGCGACGCCCATGACATTGTAATTCGGGATGACGCGCTCACTGCCCAGGTAAGTCAGCGTAATCATCGCGCCCCCATCATTCATGATGTTTGATGCACGGCGGGCGGCATCGACGAAGGAATAGGCGGAAATATCCAGCGCGGATTTGAACCCCTCCCGTGTGGTCTGCTCAATAAATGAGCCTGCGAGTTGGTCTTTACCCGCAAAGGCAATCGCATGAACAAGAAAGTCGATTTTGCCCCATTTGTCCTCAATCGTTTTGAACGCGGCTTCCATCTGATCATCATTCGTGACGTCACAATCGACGAGTGTGTCGGAGCCAACGCTTTCCGCGAGGGGTTTCACACGGCGGAGGAGTTTATCGCCCTGATAGGTGAAGGCCATTTCCGCACCTTGTGCTGCAAGCTGCTGCGCAATGGCCCACGCGATGGAGTTTTTATTGGCAACGCCCATAATCAGGCCGCGTTTTCCGGCCATCAATGTTCCGGTTGGAAATGTTTGTTCAGCCATTTTGGCCTCCTGTCCCTAATCTATGATAGGTTTATAATTTACGAGGCGGCATGACCACCCCAAAGCGCGGCGAAAGGTCATTAATCTTGCGTTCAGGTCTGGCTTCATATGACTCAACTATGGTTGGGGAAATTAAGGATGTCACCGCTGACAGAGATGTCAGGCGGCTTTTCGCGAATATTGATGCGATGATGTCAGCGGCCCAACCGGCCGAAACGTTCGAGATTTTTAACGCCGCGCTCGCGCATTACGGGTTTGATAAAGTTGTTTTGGGGCAGGCCTTTATCATGGCGGATGCCGGGGCGGCGGATCGTCGGTTTTTCTACCATTACGGTATGGATGATTTTTTGGCCGTTTATGCGCAGAAGAATTACCAGTTTTCAGACCCTGTGACTTTGCGCGTCATGCGCACACATCGGCCGTTTCGCTGGCGTGAAGCCCATGTCGACATGACGAAACGCCAAATGGAACAAGTTGCGGAAGCGCAAGCGGCAGGTTTGAAATTTGGTATCGTTTTTCCAGTCGTGGATGAGGCGGGCGCGACCGGATTTGTCTCTCTGGGGCGAGAGACAGATTTCAGTTTGTCGGATGCGGCGTTTCTCGAATTAGAACTTCTCTGCCGCTATGCCTATTTCGCGATCGATCGGCATTTTGAGTCCAAAGCGCCTCAAAAGACGATAAAATTGACGCCACGTGAAACGGCGATTTTGTTACATGTTGCACATGGAAAAACGAATTGGGAAACGGGGCAGATTATGGGGATCAGCGAGTATTCCGTCCGTGATTATCTCAAATCGCTCTCGGCCAGATTGGAGACCTCTAACCGCACGCACACCGTTGTGAAGGCGATCCAATTGGGACTCATTCTACCTTAAAATGTTCGCGCGAGGCCAAGTGCGGCGGTGATGCCGTCTTTCTTGGGGGCAAGCGTTGTGTCCTCCACATCTCCAACGAGCCTCGAATAATTCACGATCCCGATGAGCTGGAAGTCGTCATTTATATCTAAATAGGCCGCCATATGTGCGCCGAGTGTGGAGACTTCCGAACCAAAATCGAGCGTCGTGACAGGTGATCCGGCGGGCAATGTTGTCGCGGCGAGTTGCGCGTCATTAATCCCGTAAAGAGAGTCGAGATAATCACCCGAATGATAGGTTGCCCGGACGCCCGGATTAATGCGTAGATTTTCGATAGGAAAAAACTGCGTCGTGACAAGTGTATCTATGCGGTAGCCGTCCAAATCTCCGGAAAGAGGAACATTTGCGACCACATCAATCGCAGCAATTGGTGTGTAGAGACGACTCGAAATTAGACCCGCAAAGCCGCCATCAATGTCAAAGGCCTCATCGAGGAGTGGTGTGTCTTCACCATCCCGCCCAAGGCTGTAATGGACAGATCCGCCCAAGCGAAATGTCTCATTCCGGATCGCATAGGCTCCTGCGCCGAGGGCCGGGTTGGCGAAAAACCGCCCTTTATACTGTGCGTTGATATAGGGGAGGACGGACAGGTCACTTTCTTCCGAGCCGACATAGGTTTCCCGCGTCACAGCCGCGATACCGAGATCCGCAAAAGTGAGTTGTTCCTCCTCAGGAATATCAAAAATGGAGTCCTGTGCCGACGCAAGAGTCGGGACTGTTAGCAGGGCTGCAGAGATAAGAAGATGACGCATAAATATTCCTTGATTGAAGACATAATGCGCCAAAATCATAAAAGTTGCGTCAATATTATATCTTGGCAAAAATCACGGATCCATTTGTCCCGCCAAAGCCGAAACTATTGGACATGGCCGTTTTGACTTCCGTCTCGACCGCTTCTTTCGCGATATTAATCGCTGGGATTTCAGGATCGAGATTTTCGACATTGATAGACGGGGCGACGAAGCCACGCTCCATCATCAGCAATGTGTAAATCGCTTCCTGAACGCCCGCCGCGCCGAGACTATGGCCCGTCAGACATTTTGTGGCGGAGACATAAGGGCCATCCAGCCCAAAGACGCGCTCAATCGCATTGGTTTCTGCGATGTCCCCAACGGGTGTCGAGGTGGCGTGCGGATTGATATAATCGACCGTGTCCAGATCAGCATCTTTCAACGCCATGCGCATGGCGCGTTCCGCACCTTCACCGCTGGGCGCGACCATGTCATAGCCGTCTGATGTCGCGGCATAGCCCACGATTTCGGCATAGATTTTCGCGCCGCGGGCTTTCGCATGTTCATATTCTTCCAGCACGAGCATGCCCGCGCCGCCCGCAATCACGAAACCGTCGCGGTCAACATCAAACGCGCGGGACGCTTTGTCCGGCGTGTCGTTATATTTGCTGCTCATCGCGCCCATTGCGTCGAAGAGGGAGGACATGGACCATTCCAACTCCTCGCCGCCGCCCGCGAACATGATGTCCTGCTTGCCCCATTGGATTTGCTCTGCCGCTGACCCGATACAGTGGAGGGACGTTGTACAGGCCGACGTAATCGAGAAGTTCACGCCTTTGATTTTAAAGTGCGTGGCCAGTGTCGCTGACACAGTCGAGGACATCGCCTTTGGCACGGCAAACGGCCCGATCCTTTTCGGGGACAGGTTCTTGCGAGTGATGTCAGCGGCGCGAACGATCTCTAATGAGGACGGTCCACCCGACCCCGCGATAATGCCCGTGCGTTCATCCGAGACCTGCTCTTCCGAGAGGCCCGCATCTGCAATTGCATTCGTCATCGCGACGGCAGCCCAACCTGCGGCATCGCCCATAAAGCGGTAAGAGCGCTTGGAAATGACTTCCTTATAATCGCAATCGGGACGGCCGGAAATTTGAGAACGGAAGCCAAGTTCCGCCATCTTCTCATCTTTCTTGATACCGCAATTCCCGGCTTTCAAATTTTCCGCGACGGTATCCGCATCATTTCCGATGCAAGAGACAATACCTAATCCAGTGACTACAACTCGACGCATGTTCGCTTATCCTGCTTTTTCTTCTGCTTCAGTAGGTGGGATGAAAAGGCCGACGCGCAAGTCTTTGGCCTGATAGATCAATTCATCATCGGCATACATCCGCCCATCGGCAATACCGAGGACGAGGCGGCGATGGATGGCGCGTTTGATATCGATTTCGTAACGGACTTTTTTGATGTCCGGTGTGACCTGTCCGGTGAATTTGACCTCACCGACGCCCAAGGCGCGACCGCGTCCCTGTCCGCCGGTCCAGCCAAGCCAGAACCCGACAAGCTGCCACATGGCGTCCAGGCCTAGGCAACCCGGCATGACGGGGTCGTCGCGGAAATGACATTCGAAAAACCACAGGTCCGGATTCACATCCAGTTCGGCGATGACCTGCCCCTTACCATTCGCGCCGCCATCATCATCCATATGGGTGATCCGGTCGAGCATGAGCATGGGCGGCAGGGGCAGTTTTGCATTGCCCGGACCGAAGAGGCTTTTTTCACCGCTGACGATCAGGTCGTCATAGTCATAGGACGATTGAATTTTTTTCATAATGGATGGCCCGTGTGATTTGCCCGTTACTTAAGACAGGCAGACTGGCAAGGCAAAGTCTGATTCAAAAAGTTCAGCCTAAGATTTGGGCTTAACCGTGTAGCGCGCCAGGAGCCGGTCGACCATCTCCCAATCCGGTGCGAGTTGGTCTGCAGCCTTTAAATCGCGATAGGCGGCACTGTAATTTTCCTGCCGATCATAGAGTAATGCGCGATTGACGAGGGCTGCGGGTCGCGTTTGGCTCTCGACATCTTCCAAGGCGGTATTGATAGAGATGAGGGCCTCATCCAACCGGTCCAGATGGATCAAAGCGGCGGCGCGATTTACATGTGCCTCGGTGAGTGTGGGTAGAACTTCCAGGGCGGCGTCGTAATTCTCCAACGCGACCTGATAGTTTTCCTTGCGCATCTGTAGAATACCGTAATTCACACGGGTTGCGGCGTAATCTTTGCCCATCAAATTTTGTTCCAACGCAGCTTCGCAAGTCTGCAGCGCAGAGTAGCTGCCCTTATTTCCTTGTTTGGCATAGGAGTAACATTGCGCGGCATCGCCCTTACCAATCACCATTAACTGCGCCGAGGCCGTTTGGGCGGAGGCGGCGAGGAGGAGGGAGATGCAGGCGGCGCGTAAATATGTCATGCAACGCACTTACCACATTTTCACGAAAGTGCCTAATCCGTCAGCAAGCCCAATCGCCGCAGGACGGGCATCACGCCCACTGCGCGGTCCACCTGATGCACGGTCATCCCGACTTTGCGGGCGGCCTCGACATTGACCGTTGTGTCCTCGAAGAACCAGACATTCTCTGCCGCGACGCCCATTTCCGCGAGGGGGATGTGGTAGCTGTCCGCATCCGGTTTCGCGACATTTATCTCATGCGAGGCGAAGGCGTGGTGGAACACCTTATCCGTTTTAAACATCGTGTTCAAATGCCCCCAATGCAGCGCGTTCGTGTTGGACAGACAGGCCGTCGTGAACCGTGTCTTCAACGCCGCCAGCGCGTCCATCACGCCGGGGAAGGGGGGCTCGACCCAACTGTTCCACAATGCGCCGACATCCGTGTCGGGCAGGTCGAACATCTGCCGCAGCTCCGCCGTGAAGACCGCGTCCCCGACCTCGCCCCGTTCATAGGCGTTGAAAATCTCGCTCCCCGCGAAACGGTCAATGACCTCTGCACGGGTCAGGTCATAGCGCGCGGCGAGAACCTCCGGCCCGACCCAGGGCACAACAACCCCGCCAAGATCGAAGAGGAGGATTTTGGGGCGGGGGGCGGTCATGTGAGCGACCATAGTTGAGGTCAGGACAAGCTGCAACGCTGACCGGCCATCTTGGGCACGACAGAGAGAATAAAAGCGGGACGCCCGCAGGTCGGTCACCGCGATGGTAACCAATATGATATAGTTTTACGCAATGACCGCGACCTTCGGGTGTCAGTCCGAAAGGCGCATCGTATATTCGACTCTCGCCAAATACACGACCTGCGGCGGTGTGTCTCCAACGGCGGCCTTACTTGACTGCGGATGTTTCAACCCGTCAGGCACTCGCGGCTGGGCCCCTCCACATTCGCGTTACCGAATGTTTCTAGGCACACCGTCCTCCGATACCAGAAAGGAACGATCACTTCCCTGTCCCGTGTCCGAAAGAACGAGTGTGAATATAGGGCGGTGGCGGAAAGTGCGGGGGTTGTTTTTTATAAATGCGGATTGGCCTCCAAGCTTTGCGGCTTAAAACGCAATGTCATCCCGCATCCATTGGGTCGGGGTGACAGATGAGACTGAGTTTGAGACATTTTATAATCGCGAAAGCGCGGATTAAGTTTCCCATAAACGCGGATGAAGGGGAAACCGTCCCCCGTCCTCCCGCCCAATATTGTGTTTAAGCCACAGACCGCATATCGTCGCCCCATGACCAAGATATTCACATGCGGTTTCGCCGCCGCCACGCTCCTCATCGCCGCGCCGCAATTCGCGGCGGCACAAGACACGGACGCACTGGCCGGGCTCTTCGCCTGTGAGTTAATTTCAGAGACGCAGGCCCAGCTCAGCTGTTTCCGGACGGAAACCGCCAAATTACGCGGGGCGGAAGCCTCGGGTGAAATCGTGGCCTTGGAAAAAGAAGCGGTGGAAGAATTCAAAGAGCTCAAAGCCGAGAAAGACATTAAAACCGCCAAATCCCGCACCCTCACCATTCAAAGCACACAACGCGTCGGCCCAAATCGATATGTTCAATTCACGCTCGATAATGGCGAAGTCTGGCAACAGGCAGAAACAAAACGCGTGCGATTGGGGCGCGCCAATCCCGATAAGCTCACAATAAAGCGGGCCTCCTTTGGCAGCTTCCTCGGCAAGGTAAATGACAGCCGCAGCACGTTCCGCGTGAAGCGGGTGAAGTGAGGGGCGGCTAACGCCGCGCCCGTAAAAATCATTTCCCGTATAGCGCACGAGCGCGGCTCACATCGTCATTGGCGAGGTAACGCTGAGGCCCCGAATATGACGGGAACATCAATGCGCCTCTGGTCCGGCTATGTCCCAATCCAATCGAATGACCGAACTCATGTGCTGCAACAGTCAAAAGGTCAATTGTTGCACGAGGAAGTGGCAACTTGTGATGCCATTTTTCTGCCTCGTCGAAATGAGCGTCTCCAGCGAGCCGGCCACCATTCGGTGGAGGAAAGAAAGCATGGGCAAGAACGCTGCCCGGTCCATCGAAATCGGCTCCATCGCCATGTGCGCCGGCTTCAAATTTAATGTCGATATCGGCTTGGCCATTCACTCTTTCAAAGGTCAACCCACAGGCTTTGTCCCACAAGGAAAATGCGGCGGCGATTGCCTCCACCTGCTCTGACTGCGGTAAGTCTGGCGAAAAATTGATAATCTTATAGGTCAACTTTTTTTTGCTCCACTTTCTTGCAGCAAGTGAAAAATCCGCGAGTTGTGGAAAGTCAGGAAAACCACATCGCGGCTTCGACATCTCGCTCAAAGTTGGATCATCAAGTTCCCCTGTTACATCAAGACCATGAAAATGTTGATAGAGCTGCACAGCAGACGTCATATCATCATCAAATATCGGACCGGATTTGAAGTCTGATGTCTGAAAATAGCCATATTTTTGGAGGAAGAGTTGAACCTTCTCAATACCTTCTGATGAGTCACCTTTCTTTGCGCCTCGGACTGTTTGAAAATCAAATTTTTCTTGGGCCACCTATTTCTCCTTCATTTTAAATGATGAGTAGAAGTAGCGTTTTAGGTGAGGTGCGACTGTTACCTGCGTCACATTATTGGGGTCAAATATTTGACTCTTTATTCAACCTGACAGGTTTGCGGATTACAGATTGAGATTTGGATGTTTAGAGTTGTGTGGCGAAGAGAGACTTTACGCTGGCCGAAGTCTATGCGTTTGAGAATTATCTGGGGGAATTACATCCTGAGAATAATAATGTGCGACCCAAGATACGCCAGCAGTTGCAGATTCTGCGGGATGCTGGCGTTTTGGAGTTTTTGGGTCGTGGGCGGTATAGAACGACAATATGACTGAAATACATCCTTCATCACTACCAGTTCCAGATAAATCAATGTTGTCTATGTTTGGTGACATTAATTCCATCAAAGCTGGACGGTGCTGGGCTCCATTAGATATGTGTGAGAACACTCCTATAGCTGCACACAGCATTCAAAATAGCAGAGTCTTAGATGTAATTCACGAAGAGGGTCGCGTTTATCAAATCAATTCAAAGGTTGGCGATCAAGCGCTAAAAACTGAATTTAGATTAATAGGTCGGAATAAAGTCACTACATTTAGAGGCTTGTGTGGCAATCATGACAGAGAGATTTTTGCGCCGATTGATAGTGGTGATTTGGTTATGGATACCGATCAGCAAAAAGATTTGCTTATGTGGCGTGCAATTACTTCAGAGATGTCTGCAAAAATGGCAATGGCTCTATATTTTCAAAAACAATTTCAAGAGCGTATCGATCAAGGTAAAGCAAGCCCAAACAGTATGGATC
Organism: Litorimonas sp. WD9-15; assembly: GCF_050271975.1. Classification (NCBI taxonomy): domain Bacteria; kingdom Pseudomonadati; phylum Pseudomonadota; class Alphaproteobacteria; order Maricaulales; family Robiginitomaculaceae; genus Litorimonas; species Litorimonas sp. WD9-15. The sequence goes on along the minus strand of NZ_CP189850.1, from coordinate 59,657 downwards.
CTTTTGGAATGGAGTCCATGCAATGGATGATGGTTCTCCATGACTTTTATAAATATCGCGAGAAGTTTTGGTCGCCGCTTATAGTTGATACTGATAAAAATTTAAACAGAGGAGATATATTTAATAAAAGACACATACTCAAAGACACCGGGGCTAAATTGGCTGCAAGCTCATTTTTTGTAGTAAGAGGAAATGGAAGTGACTCGGCAGGCCATCTTGGTGTTAATATTTGGCCAGTTGGCAATGATACATATGTTCAAATTTCTTATGTCCGGGAGGATATACCTGTGGCTCCGAAATTAATAAGAGAATATTTGTATAAAAAAAAGTTTACAACAAGAAGTGTGTCCTCCTTGCTGTTAAATTATGTTCAAAATTTTGTATTGAAGCCTAGTGTTGTAGATAATTGGCCCGATGAAAAGCGCAAAGCGCTAATCAATGTTTTTTCTGAAAATGTTTTGGGTAATCCGGTGTCAAATCTCACAGATACCTATGATTTATTTGCTTAATAACAATATAAAAAATTGATTTTAAAAAAAAGAGCCGCCCCAATGGAGCGGCCCTCTAGGTTCAGTGTATTACGCGGTGGCTACCGCGCGGGAGATTAGAGCCGCTTCGCGCGGGATAAACCCCGCGCTTCGCGGTAGTTCGGCGATTTGGTCCAGTGGACCAAATCTCACGAACTACATCATGCCTCCCATACCGCCCATTCCACCCATGTCCGGCATAGCGGGTCCGCTATCCTTCTTTGGCGCGTCGACGATTGCGGCTTCCGTTGTCAGGATGAGACCTGCGACAGAGGCGGCGTCCATCAGGGCCGTGCGGACGACTTTGACGGGGTCGATGATGCCTTCCTTGACCATGTCGACATATTTGTCGTTCTGGGCGTCATAGCCGAAATTCGCCTTGTTTTCGGAAATGATGGCTCCAACAACGACGGCGCCTTCGACACCGGCATTATCCGCGATTTGACGGACCGGATATTGCAGAGCCGCTTTCACGATCTCGATACCGGCTTGCTCGTCATCATTCAGACCTTTGACATCGATAAAGCGTGACGCGCGGAGGAGGGCTGTACCACCACCCGGCACGATACCTTCTTCGACGGCGGCACGTGTGGCGTTCAGGGCGTCATCGACGCGGTCCTTGCGCTCTTTCACTTCGATCTCTGTCGATCCACCGACCTTGATCACGGCAACACCACCGGCGAGTTTCGCCAGACGCTCTTGCAGCTTTTCACGGTCATAGTCAGAAGAGGTCGCCTCGGCCTGTGCGCGGATTTGCTCGACGCGGGCTTTGATGTCTTTCTTCTTGCCCGCACCGTCGACGACGACTGTGTCGTCCTTCGTGATGTGGACATGTTTGGCCGTGCCGAGATCTTTCAGTGTGACATTCTCGAGCTTGATGCCGAGATCTTCACTGATAACCGTACCGCCCGTCAGGATGGACAGGTCTTGCAACATCGCCTTGCGACGATCGCCAAAGCCGGGGGCCTTGACCGCTGCGATTTTCAATCCGCCACGGAGTTTGTTGACGACGAGAGTCGCGAGCGCTTCGCCTTCAATGTCTTCCGCGATGATGAGGAGCGGCTTGCCCGTTTGCACAACCGCTTCGAGGATGGGCAACATGCTCTGCAGCGATGTCAGCTTGCCCTCATTCAGCAGGATGTAGGGATCGTCCATCTCGACGCGCATTTTCTCGGCATCTGTGATGAAGTAGGGCGACAGGTAACCGCGGTCAAACTGCATGCCTTCAACGACGTCCAGCTCAGTCTCGGCAGTTTTGCCTTCTTCGACTGTGATGACGCCTTCATTGCCGACTTTGCCCATGGCTTCTGCGATCATCTCACCGATCGCGGACTCGCCATTGGCAGAGATCGTCCCGACCTGTGCGATTTCGGATGACTTGGAGATTTTCTTCGCCTTGGCGAGGAGGTCTGTTGCGATCTCGGAGGACGCTTTGTCGATCCCGCGTTTGAGGTCCATCGGGTTCATACCCGCAGCCACGCGTTTCAGGCCTTCGCGGACGATGGCTTGGGCGAGGACAGTCGCCGTCGTTGTGCCGTCACCGGCTTTGTCATTGGTCTTGGAGGACACTTCGCGGAGCATCATCGCGCCGAGATTCTGGAACTTATCTTCCAGCTCGATTTCCTTCGCGACGGACACGCCGTCTTTGGTCGTGCGCGGTGCGCCGAAGGATTTCTCGATGACCACGTTGCGGCCTTTTGGGCCGAGTGTGACTTTCACTGCGTTGGCGAGGATGTCCACGCCTTCGAGCATTTTGGCGCGGGCTTCGCTACCGAATTTGACGTCTTTAGCCGCCATAGTAATTCTCCTAGTTGAATTTTTGCGTCCCGAATTTAATCGGGAGTTTCATTTGTTTTGTGATTTGGGGTTTCGCGCTTCAGTCGATTTTTGCACTGCAAAAAATCAACCGGTTGCGTTACCCCTTGCACTGTAATCGAGGGTTCGGGCCGGTGCTCGCAATTGTTTGCTATGCAAACAAAAGCTGCGCCCGGTTGTCGAAAAATTTGCTTTGCAAATTTATCCGACTATCCAATGACGCCCATAATGTCCGACTCTTTCATAATGAGAAGATCTTTCCCATCAATCTTCACCTCAGTGCCACCCCATTTGCCGAACAGGACTTTGTCGCCTTTTTTGACGTCGAGTGCATTGAGCTTGCCGTCGTCGCCGCGCGTGCCGGGGCCTGTTGCGATGACTTTGCCTTCGGAGGGTTTTTCGGTGGCCGTGTCCGGGATGATGATCCCGCCGGCTGTCTTTGTGTCTTCTTTGACGCGCTCTACAAGGACGCGGTCGTGGAGGGGACGAAATTTCATGCGTCTTCTCTCTTCTCTTGAGTTAAAATACAACTTGGCACTCACGCAGGGAGAGTGCCAGTGAGCGTCATATGATGAGGCGCGGAGGAGTCTTCAACCCGTCGCGCAAAGAATCTTTATGAATTTTTGTTGAAGCGCGGGCGGGCTACTTCCCAAGGATCAACTGCGTGCCCCAAACCCCAATCGCGGCGCAGGACCCCGTCAGGACCGTACCCCAGACGATATCGACCAGAACCATTTTCGGTGGCCAGCCCTTGAGTGTCGCCAGGTTCGTCAGGTCATAGGTCGCATAGCAGAAAAACCCGAACGCCGCCCCGTAAAGCGCCGCCGTCAGGACCGACCCGTCTGCCAAACCAAAACGGCTCGCAAAGAAAACAATCCCGATAATATAGACGAGGTAAAACGCAATCGCGACACCCCAACGCGGGCTGTCAGCCATAAGGCCGCCAAGCTGATTGGCATAAAAAGACTTAGCAACGCCCGCGAGCCAGATCATGTCAATCACGAAAAACGCGATAACGGTCAGGCCGTAACAGAGGAGGAGCGTGGAGAAGGGGAGGGTGTGGGTCATGGAGTAGGTACGCTGTAACCCGCCAAGTGGTTGCAACTAAGGGGAAACGGGCAGAGTTTGCTCCGACATCACCTTAAAAATTTTTCGAATTCATTGTCACGATGGAAAGCTAAAAAAGCTGGGTCTGGCGCGAAGCGACTGGGACGAATGAGAGACTTCCCTTCGAAAAATGGGCGAGATATTTCTGGCAGGTCTATATGCTTGGAAACAACTAGGCTCAAATCATCCTCAAATGTTATTAGGCCTCTATCGAAAGCACGGTCATGTAATGCGTTTAGAAGTATTCCGTTTCTAGGGTCGAGCCGCGCTTCGATGTCGGTGGCCCAAGGTTTTATATGACTAGCATTTAGGAGTTCTGGCTGAGCGATATGTGTTAGCGCACATTTCCCATCGTAAGACGCGAACAGCATTTCTCGAAAGTAGTTTTGGTTTTTACGTGTTTTAACAGTCCTCTCTACATCCACGCCTTCTCGCAACTCATGAACAAATCTATCAGTCGGTAACGGTGTTTGTTCGTATATTGGCTCCAAATCCGGTAACTTCGAGAGAAAGGAAGATGGAGCTGCGAAAAATTCGGCCCATATCTCACCGTCAGATTTACTGAAATTGCCCATTCCTTTTTGGTGTATGGTTGGGTCGAGTGCTGCAAAATTTGCCATTTTTAAAGAAAGCGCACTTGGGGTGCGACCAATTGATTTAGCGAGCTTTATTATTTCGTGGTTTCCCCTGTGGATACGTCCAAATGGAGTTCGTAAGTAGAGTTCTAATGCCCTAATTTGCTCGGGCCTTGTCCAATTTCTGCGAGGGGGGTTAGCCACGAAGCATGACTTCTTCAACAAGCGTCAAATTATACTTTGTTCCAAAGTGTTCGGCCATTTCCGCAGGAGTCGAATTTTGCTGCCAAAATTTTTCTAACTCATCAGAATCGAATCCCATGTCGTGGGTATTGATGAGATATAGTTTTGTGCAGATTAGGTCCAATTGGTGATACCAGTCTGGAAAACACTTTTTTGATTTTACTCTTGTCGGCATGCTTTCTCATAGCAGAGAGATTGATGAGGCGATAAATAAAAACATAATCTTTTTTTCTAAATAGAATCCATTGGTTCCATTTGAAATACCCACTATGATTTCTCAGAAACCCAAAGGAGACCCTCATGACGTTACGCGCGTTTTTGCTGGCCGGTGCCACGGCTTTTATTTTTGCCGGATGCGGGGAGGTGGGGACATCTTCGTCCGAAGTGCCCGCGACGGCTGAGGCTACGGCCCTCTCCATCGACTATGAAAAATTTACGCTCGACAATGGGCTCGACGTTATCCTCCAAGTGGACCGCTCTGATCCCATCGTGGCGGTGACGACGGTTATTCATGCGGGATCGAACCGGGAGAAGCCGGGGCGGACGGGCTTTGCGCATTTCTTTGAGCATATGGCTTTTAATGACAGCGAGAACGTGCCGCGCGGCTGGAACCGCAAAGCGATCCCGGATTGGGGCGGGCAGCGCAATGGCGGCACGTGGTCGGATGGAACGATCTATTACGAGGTCGTGCCGAAGGATGCCTTTGATAAGATCCTCTGGATCGACTCCGACCGCCTCGGTTACATGATTAACACGGTCACGACCGCCGCACTGGAGCGCGAAAAACAGGTCGTGAAAAATGAGAAACGCCAGCGTGTCGACAATGCCGCCTATGGTTATACGGGCGAGGTCATCCGCACCGCGCTCTATCCCGAAGGTCATCCCTATAGCTGGACGGTGATTGGCTCGCTGCCGGATTTGCAGGCCGCGACGCTGGAGGATTTGCGTGAGTTTCACTCGGACTGGTACGGCCCGAATAATGTGACGCTCTCCATCGTGGGCGATATTGATATCGCCGAGACGAAGGAGAAGGTGGAGCTCTGGTTCGGCGAAATCCCGCGCGGGCGGGAGGTCGAAAAACCTGCGCCCCAACCCGTGACACTGACTGAGACGAAGAATCTCTGGTTCGAGGATAATTTTGCGAAATTGCCGGAACTGCGCCTGACCTTTCCAACGGTGGAGAGCCTGCACGAGGAGGAGCAGGCGCTGGATATGCTCGCGAGTATTCTGGGTGGCAGCCGGAATTCCGCGCTCTATGTCGAGGTCGTGGATAAGGCCAAACTCGCGCCCAATGTCTCCGCCTTCCACCGCGCCAACCAAATCGCGGGCGAGTTCACCATTCGCGTGCGGGCCAATGCAGGCACGGATTTGGACGATGTGAAAGCGTCCATTGAGGCGGCGATGGCAAAATTCGAAGCCGAGGGCGTGAATGCAACAGATCTTGAACGGATCAAGGCCGAGCAGGAAACCATACTCTATAACTCACTCTCGACCGTGTTGGGGAAATCCAACGACCTCGCGACGAGCAATGAATTTGCGGGTGATCCGGCCTATTCCGCCAAAGTTGCGGAGAAAGTTCGTGCGGTGACAGCGGAGCAGATTGAGGCAGCCTATGATAAATATATCAAGGGTCAGAACTATGTCATGACGAGCTTTGTCCCGAAGGGTCAGACTGAATTAGCCGTTGAAGGCGCCGAGCGCGCCACCGTCTGGATAGAGGAAGTCACCTCCGGCATCGCTGCCAATGAAGAGGTCAGCGCGGGCGAGGTCGCGGAGTTTGAGAAAACCCCGACCAAGCATGATCGCTCCGAGCCGCCCTTCGGCGAACTGCCCCTCCTGAAAATGCCTGAGATTTGGGACCGGGAACTGACGAATGGCGTCACATTGCGCGGGATTGAGACGGATGAAATTCCGCTCGTGCAATTTGACATCACCTTGCCCGGCGGACGCTGGACCGAGAGTGCTGAGGAGAACGGACGGCTCTTCCTACTGGCGGAGTTGATGAATGAAGGCACGGCGACCAAGAGCGCTGGCGAGTTGGAGCAGGCCGTGGGCTTGCTCGGCTCCGGGATTAATGTCTCCGCCAACTCGGAAGAATTGATAATATCGGCGACGACCCTCGCACGGAATTTTGAGGCGACCGTGGAACTCGTCGAAGAAATTCTGACGGAACCGCGTTGGGAAACCGCTGATTTTGACCGCGTAAAATCTGCGGCCCTGACAAGCATTAAAGGTCGCGAGGCCAATCCGAATGCGATCGCGACACAGGCTTACAACGGCTTGATCTATGGCGATGAACATCCTTTGGGGCGTCCGGTAAGCGGAAGTGCCGAGAGTGTTTCGCCTTTGGAGATGGACGATTTGAAAACCGCCCATACGACCGTCCTGACCGCGCCAGCGCGTCTAAACATTGTTGGCGATATTGATGCGGACCGCGCGGCAAAGGGTCTGGCGATGCTCGCCGAAGCGGTGTCACCTTCCGGCGCAGCTCGCCCCGAATATTATATGCCAAGACAGGATAATGCGGGAAAAGTTTTCTTCATTAATGTGCCGGGATCCAAACAATCCGTGCTGCGAATCGGAAAGCTGACCGCGGCGACGGGCGACGCGGATTTCAATAAAATCGTCTTCACGAATGAAAAACTCGGTGGCGGGATTTCCGGCGATCTGGCGCAGGTCCTGCGGATTGAGAAGGGCTATACTTACGGCGCTTATTCGTCTGTGCCAAACGGGACGGTTGCACGGCCTTTCACTATCGGGACAAGCGTGCGTGCAAACGCGACACAGGCCTCGCTCGAGACCATCCGCGATATGGTCCGCGCTTACGGCCCTGAATTTGACGAAGCCGCCGTCGAGACGACGCAGCAGAAATTAATTAAAGAAAACACGCGGGCATTCGAGAGCCTCGGCGCGAAACTCGGCACTCTTCGCAATATCGGACGCTACGGCCTGTCCACGACTTATGTCGAGGAGGAACAGGCGGAATTGGTCGAGATGACAGAGGCGGATTTCAAACGGATTGCGGAAGAATATTTGAATGAATCCGAGATGATCTATGTCGTCGTCGGGGACAAGGATACTCAGTTTGGTCCCGTCCAAGACTTTGCCGACACAACGGGTAAAGGCGACGTTGTGGAACTAGATATATACGGCGAACCCGTTGAATAGAACCCTCCTATTTTGTGCGGCTTTGTGCCTGAGCGGATGCGCGACCGCCGATCTACCGGACGGGTTCGTTTATGAGACGTCACTGCGCGGGCAGCAGGGTTGGTATGGTGGCAAAGCCAGAAATTCTGCGGCAGATGATTTATTGTCAAAGGGCGTTGTGACCTTGCCTCAGGCCGCGTTGGAAACGGCTCTTCCGAATGCTGCCGTTGATTTGAGAAAATGGGGCGTCAGCTATTTCGACCGAGACTGGACTCGTTACCGCGTTTTGCTTGAGGCCGATATTCAGACAAACAAGCAAACAGTGAAATGCCGCTTGTCTGAGCCGGAAACCGTCAAAGACGCGCCGCTTCTCAGAGAGTTGGAAGCGGACGGCGGAAGATTGGTTCAGGACAGTTTGAACAAACTTGTTGCCACCTGCGCGGACGCTGTTCTCAATCCAGCGTCACCATAAGCTTGCCAATCGAATGCGTGAAACTATTCGGCAGGATTTCCTGCTCCCCCGTCCATTCGATGTTCGGGAACCGCGCTAAAATTTGGCGATAGACGACATCTAATTGCATATTCGCGACCCGTTGGCCGAGGCAGACATGCGGCCCAATTCCGAACGCCAGATGGTCTTTCGCATTGGTGCGGCGAATATCGAACACATCAGGATTTTCGAAAACAGACGGGTCACGGTTTGCCGCGCCGTAAAACATCAGAACCTTGTCGCCTTCCGCAATCGGCTGTCCGCCCAACTCGGTATTCGTCGTCGCCGTGCGGCGCATATACATGACGGGACTAACCATGCGGATAGCCTCATGCGTCATGTTTGGAATTAATTCGGGGTCCGCAATTAATTCGGCCTTGGCCTCCGGAAACTCTTTCAGTAATCGCATCGTGCCGGAGATCGAATTCCGCGTCGTATCATTGCCCGCAAAGACGATGAGGAGCCATGATCCATCCAGATATTCATCGGGCAATTTCGCGCCGTCAATCTCCGCATTCGCAATCGCGGAGAGCAAGTCTTCGCGCGGATTTTCGCGGCGGTCTTTTAGGATTTTCTGCCCGTAATCGAATAGGGCCGCGACTTCGGTCAGGAATGTCATGATCATCGCGGGGTCAACATCACCCAGTTCCTGCTGCTCCAACGTATATTGCGCCATTTCCAGCATCTGCATCCATTCCGCGATCTTCGGGCGGTCATCTTCCGGAATGCCGAGAATTTCGCAGAGTGTGAAAAGGGGGAGTTTCTCGCTGACGGTAGAGACGAGATCGACGGGACCGTCCGCGCACGCCGCTGCAAGATCGTCCATTAATGTCGCAACATAGGCTTCCACCTTCTCGCGCAGACGCTTCACATATCCTGGTGTGAAATAGGCCATATGCTCGCGTCGCAGCGACATGTGATGCGGCGCGTCCAAGCAGATCATCGTGTCGAGCGATGCGCGGTGCAATTGCGGATGACGCCGCGCTTCATCCATATAGGCGGCCAGAATACCGCCGCGTTGAGATGAAAAGGTTGTCGTGTCGAGATTGGCTTTGCGGACGAGCTCATAAGAGGTCAGCGCCCAAAACCCCGCGCTGCCACTCATGGAATGCCACGCAATCGGGGCGGCCTCGCGCATGGCTTTAAAGGCGTCGAAAGGTTGCCCCGCCGTGAAATTCCCGGACTTGGTCAGGTCTAGCGGCGGTTTGAAATCATGAATGGGCGCAGAAGATGGCGGGCCCTCTCCGGCATCGGGGGTGTAAGTTTCGCTAACGAGGTCGAGGGCCATGCAAGTCTCCAATATCCCGTCATGTTTAACGCGGACACCCTCCATCGCAAGCCTTCAGCTTTGCATGATGAGAAATGATTATGAACCGCACCGCACAGTACCGCGCAAGCGTTTCGGCGCGATACTGCAATCGACTCACCGGGTCGATTGCGGGCGTTCCGCGCCTCGGAACATTTAAGCTCCTGTATCTCTTAGTGTCTCCGTTTCGCTTTATGTAAAAACGGGATGTCCGCGTGGGTATTCAGGGTTCTGGTCGCAAACCAGAGTTAAAGCTAAGTTTTCGAACCCCAACGGGCCCACGCGGCGGCGCCTTTTTGCACTAACGGCCGAACCATTCAGTCGGGGAACGATCAGCTCTCGATAGGCCACCCAAGCTCGAGGACGTTAACCCTTCCGCTCCAATGACAAGCACCGCTCCTTTCCAGTCGTGCATTTCTGTTTTTTAAATAAAGCGTCGAAAAATGGGTAAGCTTCACCAAATTTTTGACACCTCATCAAACAGAATTGCACCAGCCAACGTACGCTTGACTGCCCTTTGAAAGAAGACACCGTAAAAATGACACAACTCTCAGGGGGTGTGGACGCAGTTTTTGAAATAAAACCCAATCCCCGTTTATTCCGGGACTAAATCACGAGAATAGTTTGGAATTTTATAACTCAATTCACGCTTTCAAAACTCGCATAACCGAGGATTATCTTTCTAAGCACCGTTAAAAACTCTTGTCACCCCGCACTTGATGCGGGGCCTGTCGTTTATGAACGCAGGTTCGAAAGCACAGCCGATAGGTCCCGCATCAAGTGCGGGATGACATCGAGGGAAGATTGGAGTTTAGGTCATTACGAAATTTCGCTGCTTGCTCTGCCTCTCAATCCGGCGCACCGATGAGCCAATTAAACGCGCGCACACGCTTAAAGCCCGTCAATCCGGCTTTGCCATACGGGTCTTGGGCCAGCCAGTCTTCTACTGTTTTCAAACTGTCCGAGCCGACAATCAGCAAGCTGCCGCGCATATCGCCTGCGTCGTCCAGCCAAGGTCCGGCGGACAGAAGCGTCACCTTTGGGTCATTGCGGACCCAATCCAGATGCGCCGCGCGGTTTTCCTGCCGGATCTGCAAGCTGTCCGGTTTGTCTTCGGTGTAGATGAGGAAGTGGCTCATGATTTCGGGCCTTTCTTGCCGTAACCGGATTTCGGGGCGGATTTCGCGGCCTCGCCGTCCAAAGGCCAGCGTGGACGGGCGGGGGCGTTGTAATCATCAATCAGTCCCGCCGCGAGACGTTCGGCCCCGGCCAGTGCGATCATCGCGGCATTGTCGCCGCAGAACTTGAGGGGCGGGGCGATGAAATCGAAATTCCGCGCTTCCGCAATTTGTTTCAGACTCGCCCGCAATTCCGTATTCGCCGCCACACCACCCGCGACGACGAGACGGGCGCGGTCATGTTCGCTCGTAACATTGCGGAACAGGGTCATGGCGCGGCCAACGCGGTCAATCATCGCGTCGGTTATGGCGCGTTGGAAACTGGCCGCGATATCGGCTTTCGCCGTGTCAGATTGATCACTGGCTTCCCAGGCGCGGGCGACGGCGGTTTTTAATCCGGCGAATGAGAAGTCCGCGTGATCGCGACCTATCATCGGGCGGGGGAGTTTGACGCCTTCCGGATTGCCGCGTTCCGCCCACGCCTGCACTTGCGGTCCGCCGGGAAAGCCGAGGCCCATGACTTTGGCGGTCTTATCGAAAGCTTCACCCGCCGCGTCATCGACCGTGCTGCCAAGCCGTTCATATTCGCCGAGGCCCCTGACGGAGAGGAGTTGGGAATGTCCGCCACTGACGAGGAGCAGGAGATAGGGGAAGGGGCACTCTTCCGTCAGGCGGGGGGAGAGCGCGTGACCTTCCAAATGATTGACGGCGATCAGGGGTTTGCCGAGCGACATGGCGAGACCTTTTGCGCCCATCAATCCTGTAATCACGCCGCCGATGAGGCCGGGTCCGGCCGTCGCCGCAATACCGTCAATCGCGTTCCAGTCCACGCCGGCAGTCTTAATCGCCTTGCCGATGATCGGGTCTAATTTGCGCATATGGGCCCGTGCCGCGATTTCCGGTACGACCCCACCAAAGGGGCGATGTTCTTCGTCTTGCGAGGCAACGATATTGGACAGGAGGTCGATCGACCCATCCGCATGACGGCGCAGCACACTGGCGGCGGTTTCGTCGCAGGAGGATTCCAACCCAAGCACGAGAAGGCTGTCTTGTTTCACATTTGGTTTTGGGGCATTCGGCATGTTCGCTGACCTAAGGACTCATAGCAGATTATGCAATCTCCACCTCTTATTATCGGCACGCGCGGCTCTCCGCTCGCGCTATATCAGGCGAACCTGGTTCAGCGGTTGATTTGCGAAGTCTCCGGGCGGACCGAACAAGAAGTCATTATCAAAGTCCTGCAGACGACAGGTGACCAGATAAAAGGCGAGTTGAAGTATTTCGGCGGGAAGGGACTGTTCACCCGCGAATTGGAATTGGCGCTGCTGGACGGACGTATCGATGTGGCCGTGCATTCGATGAAAGATGTTCCGACGGTGGGTCACGAAGACCTCGTCATTCGCGCGATCCTGCCCCGTGCCGATGTACGAGATGCGTTTATTTCTGTGAAATATGACAGCATTGATGCGCTGCCCGAGGGCGCACTCATTGGCTCGGCCAGTTTACGGCGGCGGGCACAACTTTCCGTCCTGCGGCCCGATCTCACATTCTGCCTCTTGCGCGGGAATGTCGGGACGCGTTTGCGGAAATTGGAAGACGGTGTCTGCGATGCAACGATGTTGGCCTGTGCGGGGTTGCGACGATTGGAACAAGAGAACCGGATTACACAAGCTGTAGAGGTGGACATGATGTTGCCCGCCCCCGCGCAGGGGGCGATTGGTGTGGAGGTAAAACGCGACCGGGAAGACCTAACCGAGATCCTAGCGCCCCTTAATGACCGCGCGACGGAATGGGCGATCACGGCGGAACGGGCCTTCCTGCGTGCGCTGGACGGGAATTGCCGGACGCCGATTGCGGCACTGGCGACACTGGACGGGGATGTATTGACCTTGCGGGGCGAAATTCTGGCGAAGGACGGATCCCTGCGCGTGGCGCAGACGGTTTCAGGTCAGGTCTCAAAGACGCTCGACGCCTATGATCTAGGCTTCAAAATGGGTGAGGCCGTGCGGGATGAGGTCGGCGGACGTATCACCTTTGATGACTAAGACGATTTGGATCACACGGACCCAACCCGCCGCCGCGCAGAGTGCGTCGGTTTGGGCTGAGGCCGGATTTGAGCCGGAGGTCCTGGCACTTCTGGACGTGATGCCTGTCGCCTATTCCCCCATCCCGAAAAATGCCATCCTGATTTTCACAGCGAAAAACGGGGTCGACCATATGGCCCAAACCGATCATCGTGCGATCTGTGTGGGGGATGCGACAGCAGCCCACGCGGAGGCGAGTGGGTTTCGGGATGTGGTCTCTGTCGACGGAACATCCGCTGATATTACGCGCTGGGTGCTAGCTAATTTGAACAAGGATGGCACTCTCATTCATATTTCAGGTCGGCATGTACGGGGGACGATTACAGAGGATTTGGCGGCGGCAGGATATAACGCGACGCGGGTCATCACTTATGAATTGACCCCCGTCCCGACTTGGCCGGTAAAGCGCATCAGCCACGTTGCCCTCTATTCTCCATTAGCCGCAAAAACTTTCGCTGAATTGGCGCGGGAAAGAGATGTTTCGACGTTGACGACAGTCTCCATCAGTAAAGCGACGAACGCGGAATTGGACGGTCTCTCCCTGAACGCCAGATATATTGCGACCCGCCCGACGGAAGCGGCCCTAGTCAAGGCGGTGCAGACCCCCTAGATGAGGTCCATGGATTATGAAGACCTCGTAGACGATCAACCCGAAGATCCCGCGCCGGACCCTGCGCCGGAACCCGTAGAGGTGGAGCCACCCGTCAAGCGTGGTGCGAGTTGGAAAGCCGTCATTCTGACCGGATTATTGGCCGGATTAGTCGGCACAGGCGGCGGTGCAGCGGCGGTTTATTTCGGACTTAAAAACCAAACGCCCGACACACCGACATTTGATGCGCAAGCTCTGAGAACAGAGTTGCAGCAGGCCATGTCCTCGCAAATGACGGCTTTCGACACCCGCCTGTCATCTGCGGAAGCAAAGATTAAACAGACGGCTAATCGCCCTGCACCGGAACTCTCACCCGTCGATTTCTCACCGCTGGAAGCGCGGCTCTCCGATTTAGAAGCCAGTGCCCAAACCGAGATCGCGCCGGAAACCCTAACGGCATTAAAGGCGGCGACTGAGGATGGATTTCAATGGCCGGATGTATCGGAGTTAGAAGACAGATTAGCGGCGCTGGAAAACCAAACTGAGACATCATCTGACGTCATGCCGGATATGATGCTAGCTATGGCCGACCGGATTGATGCATTGGAGGCGATGGATCGAACTGCGCCTGTGGCCGAAGGTTCGGACACTTTAATGACACGTCTGGAAGCACTGGAAAACCGATCTCTCACAGTTTCTACGCCAGATATTCCGGATAATCTCATGGCACGGATTGAGGCGCTGGAAAACCGTCCCGTGGTCAAAACCCAGACGGAAACGGAAATTGTCCCCGTCCTCGCCTTCCCAAAAGCAGCCCTGATCAAAGCTGTCGAAGAGACGACGGAAGGCGGCTTCATGTCCCGTACGCTCTCGAAACATATCCGTGTCAAGGATGAGGACGACCCACGCACCCTAATTGACGGCATATCAAATGATATCACAGAGGGACGCCTTGATCTCGCCATGAATAAATATGAGCGTCTACCCGAACCCGTCCGCACCGCCGGACAGGCGTGGTATAACAGCGTCAAACAGGCAAATATAAAGGCCGCACAATGACCAAATATTTGATTGCAATCCTGGCTTTTATCGCCGTGCTCGCGGGCGTCCTCCTCTGGGTGGGGGATGATATTATGCTGTCCATTGCGTCGACGGCCACGTCCGGCCCGCTCTCCTTTGCGCCCATAGAGATGAGTTGGCAATTCGCCATTCTGCTGGGCGTGTTCGGAACGCTTGCGCTGATCGGATTATGGTCCGCCTTTCTCTGGCTCTGGCGATTACCGCGCCGCGTGCGCTCCGGTGTGGGACTGCGTCGTCGCAATCGTGCGCTGGACGCGATGGAGGAAGCGCTTCTCGCAGGGGCAGAGGGCGACGTGTCCAAGGCCCGTAAAAAAGCGGAAAAGGCGCGTGCCTTGATCGGCAGCACGGAATTAGGACGTATCGTCTCCGCGCTCTCCGCCGAAGCCTGCGGCGATAGTGAGGAAGCGGTCGGTCATTACGAAGCCATGCTGGAGAATGAAAAAACCCGCGCGACGGGTCAACGCGGATTGGCGCAGCATAAGCTCGCGACGGGTGATCTCGCCGGTGCCATCGAACAATCCCGCCAAGCCTATATCGCCAATCCGAATGCGAAATGGGCTTTCGAGACGCTGTTCAAAGCGGAAGTCGCCAATCATGATTGGCTCGCGGCAGAAGAGTCACTGGATACAGGCGAATCCCGCAAACATGTCGACAAGAACGTCGCCCGTCGTCGTCGCGCGGTTCTGAATACGGCGGAAGCGGACCGTTTACATGATGCGGGCGATAATACGCTCGCTTTGGAACTTGCCGTGAAAGCGGCGTCGCTTGCGCCGGAATTTGCGCCCGCTGTCGCGCTGGCCGCCAAGCTCTATAATCAATCAGGCGAAATTAAACTCGGCGCAAAACTGGTGGAAAAAAGCTGGGCGCTGGCTCCGCATCCGGCCCTATCGCTGGCCTTTATCGATCTGCTGGACGGTGAGGATGATCGCACACGGGAGAAGCGGATGAGTTCTCTGGTCAAAGCCAATCCCGACCACCGCGAGACCAAAATTATGCTGGCGGAAGATTACCTGCGAAAAGAGGACGCGGTACAGGCTTGGGCCATCCTCAGCCCGCTTCTGCGGTCCGAGACAAAAGAGGATATCGGTCCGTCTGCCCGTCTCTGTGTGCTGGCGGCACAGGCGGAAGGGCGTCTCAATAATCCAACGGATGCCCGCCTCTGGATGCAACGCGCGGCCACTGCCCCGCGCGAGGCGGATTGGTCCGACCTCGACCCTGAGGGCGAGAGTTTCGATTATTCGCCGCAGGATTGGCGGAGGCTAGTCTTCTCATTCGGCGATACGGGCGAGTTAATTCACCCCCGTTTCGATGCACGCGCGCCGCTGAGACTGCCGGGCGTGGCGGAAATAGTAGACCCTGAGCCGCAAGAAGAGGCGCCTATTGAGCCAATTATAGATACTGAAGACCCCATCCTTGAACCCGTTGAGGGCAAGGACCTCGCAGAAAGATTAGACAGCCTGTTGGATAAACCTAAGAGCTGATTAAAATGCTTAGGCGAGGGCGGGCATCACGACGCCCGGAATGAGGTAGCGGCTCACCCAGTAAAGCAGCATGGCGGCGAAGAAGAAGCCCATGTCAAAATTGCCGAGGGGCGGGATGATTTTCCGGAAGGGCGCAACAATGGGTTCCACGACACTAGCTAAAATGGAATAAATTGTCCGCGCTGTCGGATTATTCGGGGACACGATATTCAGGGTAAATAACCAGCTGATGATCACATAGGCAAAGAAGACCAAAAGGATCAGCGAGAGTATCGGTTGTACGAACATCGCGATGATAGATTGTGCGAAAGACATGAAGGCGTTCCCTAATTGAAAGAACTATCTAGGGAGCCACTCGCGGCGCGGCAAGGCGCGAAATGGTGTCATTGCAGGAAACTTCCAAAGCAAAACAGCTCACGCCGATGTGACAGAACGTTACTGTACCGTTCGGTCAATAAATGCTCTTAAGGGTCAACAGCTCGACACAGTCGGGCAAAACCGAGAGAGAGACCATGACACATTTGAAAACAACCGCCCTTATCCTGACCGCAACAGCTATCGCCACTCTGTCTCCCCTGACTGCCCAAGCGATGGATGCAAAGATAGCTGAAATGAATAAATTCGAGACGGTCGCGGAAATGAATGCCCGCACTTTGGATGCGCTGCTCCTGCAAATGGAATTTGTGGAAACGCCGCAAGCCTCGCTGTCTACTTATGAAGACGGTGAATATTATCCCGTATCTGAACAGCCCATTGCGTTGAATATTTCCGGTCCGATCAAATTTTCTGTGATGGAGGAAATCCTGCTCCAGCGTTTTGAGAATAATATTAATGACCGTGGACCGCGCACAAGCAGCGCACCGTCCGTTCAGTCTTTGGACAGTTCGACCTATGTGCGTTCGACGGTGGCTGCGGCTGGAATCTCCCTCCCGTTTTAAACAATAAGCCTGCATTAAGGCAGGTTCCCGTCATAAGGACGCCCAAATCGTCCCGCATTGGTTTCCCCAGAAATCAAGGAGAAGGGTTGAGCCATGCAGACGATGAGCCTAGTCAGAAATAACGAATATTCACCGCGTCACGTCGCGGGCCGCGCTGGGGAGCGAAAAATGCCAAAGATTTATCTCGTCGATGATGATGAAAACATCCTGACATCGGTTTCCATGTTCTTGGAGAGCGAAGGATACGAGGTGAAGAAATTCCATGACGGCGTGAGCGCTTTAGCCGCGCTGAAAGCCTCGCCGCCGGACCTCGCTGTGTTTGATGTGAAGATGCCGCGTATGGATGGTTTGGAATTATTGCGCCGCTTGCGCCAGACATCCAACCTGCCCGTGATATTCCTGACGTCAAAAGATGACGAATTTGACGAGGCGATTGGCTTTAATATGGGCGCGGATGATTACATCACGAA
The DNA here is from genome assembly GCF_050271975.1 of Litorimonas sp. WD9-15. Classification (NCBI taxonomy): domain Bacteria; kingdom Pseudomonadati; phylum Pseudomonadota; class Alphaproteobacteria; order Maricaulales; family Robiginitomaculaceae; genus Litorimonas; species Litorimonas sp. WD9-15. The sequence goes on along the minus strand of NZ_CP189850.1, from coordinate 42,627 downwards.
GCCGTTTTCCCAGCGCCTCTTGGGAGAGCGGATCAAGGCCGTCCTGCGCCGCGCGAAGCTGACAAATGTCGAACTGCCCGAACCGCAGGAAGGCGATGATAAAGTCATCCGTCGCGGGAAACTGGTCCTCGACCCGAACCGTCATGCTTGTTCGTGGGACGGCTCTGCTGTTAGATTGACAGTCACGGAATTCCTGATCTTGGAAGCCCTCGCCAAACGCCCGGGTTACGTGAAATCCCGCGATCAACTCATGGACGCCGCTTACGACGACCAAATCTATGTCGATGACCGGACGATTGACAGCCACATCAAACGCTTGCGCAAAAAATTCCGCAAGAATGATAAGAGCTTTGACGGTATCGAAACACTCTATGGTGTGGGATATAAGTATAAAGAGGCTTGACTGAACTACCTCTCCTTCGGGAGAGGTCGCCGTGAGCGAAGCGAACTGTCGAGTGAGGGGAATACGCAGGCAATAGCCTGCATCCTTGAATCTCGTTATCCGGAGCGCCTGACGGCGCGCATGTTTTCCCCTCACCCCGCTATGCGCTTCGCGCTGCGGTCCTCTCCCCAAGGAGAGGAGATTTACCTCATCTACCTTATTCTTTATCCACTCTGGATTTCCGACAAGACCCCGCCACATTCCACTGCTAGAGCGTGAGCATGTCTGCCTCTGAAATCGCATCGGAAAAAAAGCCACGACGTTTTTCGCGCAAGAAACGGCTCGACCGCCGTCGCGGGCCGAGGCGGTCGATTTGGACCTCCCGCCTGACGCGGAATATTTTTCTGTCTAACCTCTCCGGTCTCCTTATCCTTGTCTTCGGGGCCTTGGCGATGAACCGGTTTGAGACAGGTCTTATCGAAGCCAAAGTTGACAATATTAATTCGCTCGCCGCCACGATTACGACCGTAATTGGTGAACAGGCGACGGGATTTGGCGGCACGGCGGAATTGGATGTCCAAGGCGCGAAACAGGTTTTGCGCGGCGTGAATGTGCCCAATGGCTGGCGGGTTCGCCTGCATGACCGCGCGGGAACATTGGTCGCAGATACGGAAAGTCTGGATGATACGATCTCCATTGAGCCACTGGACCCGATTATCCCCGAACAGGTCGAACCGCCTTGGCAGGACCGCTGGCGCGAAAACATCCGCAACTGGTTCGCAGAGAAGATCCACAATCTGCCTTGGGCCAGACGTCATCGGGATAATTTTCGGCGGGACCTGACGGCGGAGGTTCGCTCCGGTCTTCAGGGTGAACCCGTCATGGGCGCACGTTATGATGCGGAGGATAATTTAGTCGTCACCGTCTCCCGCCCTGTGCAGCGCGTGCAAAACGTCCTCGGCGTTGTCACGGTGGAGAGTAATGATGTCTCGTCCATCGTGAATGCCGAAAGACAAGCGCTCGCGCCCATTATCGGTCTCGCATTCCTGACCATGTTTCTGACATCGCTCTCACTGACTCTGTTCATCACACTTCCCATGCGAAAACTCGCCCGGGCGGCAGAAATCGTGACGCGCAGTGCCAAGAAACGGGATGCCATTCCTGATTTGTCTAACCGTCGTGACGAAATCGGGGACCTCTCCCTCGTCCTGCGGGATATGACGGAAGGCCTATATACGCGCATTGACGACATTGCGAATTTCGCAGCGGATGTTGCGCATGAGATCAAGAATCCGCTCACCTCCCTGCGGTCTGCGTCTGACACGCTGCGCGTCGCCAAAAAGCCGGAACAGCGAGAAAAATTGATTGATATTATACAACAGGATGTCTCGCGGATGGACCGCCTCATCACCGATATTTCCAAGGCGTCAAAAGTTGATGCCAATCTCGCGCGGGAAACGGCGATGACATTGGATGTCGCAGAAATCGCGGAAAACATCGTGGAGTTCTACCAACAGACCCGCTCCGGTGCGGGACCAGATGTTGTCAATGGCAGCACTCTGGAACCTGATAATCCCATATATATCCGCGCCTATGAAACGCCCTTTGCACAGGTCCTGCGTAATTTGATCGACAATGCGCTGACGTTCTCCCCTGCCGAGGGCAAGGTCACCGTGACAGCGCGTAAGGCAGAAAAGCGCGTGATTTTCACGGTCGAGGATGAAGGTCCGGGGATTCCGCCCGATAATCTGGAAACAATTTTCGAACGGTTTTATACCCAGCGGCCCAAGGGCGCGAGTTTTGGCAGCCATTCCGGTCTCGGCCTCGCCATTTGCCGTCAAATTATTGAGGCCCATCGCGGCACAATTCAGGCGCAAAATATGATAGATGATGCGGGTGAGGTCAAAGGCGCGCGATTTATCGTCGATGTTCCCCGCCAAAGACCGGCGCAGCGGACGTAATTTCTACTTAATTTCTGCAATTTAGCGCTTCACAGTCCCGCCTAATTTTGATTAGGTGAGATTTCAAATTGAGTTGGAAAGGTCCTCTCTTGATTGGACTTGTCATTGTTACACACGGTCAACTGGCCATCGAACTGCGCCGCGCGACAGAACATGTCGTCGGGCCACAGGATATGATGGAAACCATCTGTATCGGTCCCGATGACGATATGGAGCGCCGTCGCAACGATATCCGCGCCGCGGTTGAACGTGTGGATAGTCGGGCCGGGGTCATTCTTCTGACCGATATGTTTGGCGGCACGCCGTCAAATCTCGCAATATCCATGCTGCGCGACGGCAAGGTCGAAGTCCTGGCGGGGGTGAACTTGCCCATGCTCATCAAACTCGCCGAAGCGCGGGAAACGGCGAACCTGGCGGAAGCGTCGCAAAAGGCAAAAGATGCAGGTCAGCGCTATATCGCGATTGCCTCGCAAATCCTGTCCGGCGGCGCATAGGTTTTATGACCTCTGCCTCCGCCCGTCTGACCCTCGTTAACAAACGCGGCCTTCATGCCCGCGCGTCGAATAAATTCATGGAATGCGTGTTGCGCTATAACGCCAAGGTTCATGTAAAGAGCCATAATGATACATGTGCTGAGAGGGTCGAAGCCGATAGTGTGTTGGACTTACTCTTATTGGGCTCAGCTTACGGCGAAGACATCACCGTCGAGGCGGAAGGTCCTGAGGCGGGGGGCGTTGTCGAGGCGCTGACGAAACTCGTCAATGAGGGTTTTCTCGAATTGGAAGACGAATGAGACGGCTGGCGCTCATCGGATTGGCTGCGGTGTTCCTAACGGGATGCGGCTCGGCCAGCGTGTTTAATCCAAAATCCGCCTACCCCCCCGATCCTTGGGTCAAAGGCTATTCCGATCCGGATGATTGCATCGGCGGAGAGAAACTCGCGGCTGTTAGTTTCGAATTACCCGACTATCCCACCCGCGCGTTTCGAGGTGGGCGGCAGGGTTGGACGATTATCCGACTGGATGTCGCAGCAAGCGGCGAGACAGAAAATGTGCGGATTGAGCGCTCTGTCCCGGATGGATTGTTTGACGGCACATCGAAAAAAGCGGCAGAGGGCTGGCGCTTTCGCCCGCCGGCAGAACCTCTCTACAATTGTCGGGTTCTCTTGCGCTACCGCGCGGGTAAAGTTACACTCGGCTCATAATTGAGAGAGTTGGCAGGCTTCCTGCAGTTCTTTCATTTTCATGACACAATAGGGGTGGGTTCCGCATGTCAGATACACTGCGCGATATAGAGAAAATTGTACCAATTATCCTGTCGGGTGGCGCGGGCAGCCGGCTCTGGCCAGCCTCACGCAAGGCTGAACCCAAGCAACTTCTCCCGCTCGTGACGGATGAGACGATGATACAGGAAACGGCTGCGCGGTTTACGGGCGAGATGTTCCACCCGCCCGTCTTTATCTGCAATGCCTCCCACGAAGCGATGATCCGCCAACAAATGGCAGAGATTGGTATGGAGATCGGAGCGGTCATCGTTGAGCCGATGGGGCGGAATACCGCGCCCGCTGCCGTGGTCGCTGCGCTCCACGCGCTCTCCGTGCAGGACGACGCGCTCTTCCTCCTCGCGCCTGCAGATCATCACATCACCAAACCTGACGCGTTCCGCCGTGTTGTCGCCGCAGGCGCACCTGTCGCGGCCAAGGGCCACCTTGTCACATTCGGGATTACGCCTGACCATGCAGCGACGGGTTTTGGCTATATTCACAAAGGTGACGTCCTCAGTCCCGGCGCCTTCTTCGTCGATAAATTCGTCGAAAAACCAGTCAAAGATGTGGCGGAGGCCTATCTTGAAGAGGGCGGGTATTTCTGGAATTCCGGTATCTTCCTGTTCAACGCGACGACCCTCATCGAGGAAATGGCGACGTATTCCCCCAATGTTGAAGGCCCCGCCAGACGCGCCTATGACAGTGCGATGACGTCCGACGGTACAATCTCTTTGGATGCGGAAGCCTTCGCGGATTGTGATGATGAGCCCGTGGATAAGGCCGTTATGGAACACACGGCCAAAGCGGCCGTCATCCCGTGTAATCTCGGCTGGCACGATATCGGGTCGTTCAAAGCGCTACATGCGTTGAAAGCCGATGATCAGGGTTTGGCACTTTCAGGTGATGTGCGCTTGTCACACACAACCAATGCGCTGGTCGAAACGGACGGCCCGAGCGTTGCGGTTGTCGGGTTGGATAATGTTGCAGTGATCGTGAAAGAAGGGCGTGTACTCGTCTTGAATTTGGACCGTGCGCAAAATGTGAAGGATATCGTTGTGCAGTTGAAGGAGGAGGGGAAGACGGAGCTTTTGTAAGTCTAAGCCCTTAAGCGTTTTCTTCCAAATACATCCCGTAAGCCGCTTTCAACCCTTCGGTCAGTTCCGTTTTTGGCCGCCAGCCCATGCCGCGCAAGCGTTGACTGTCCATCAATTTACGCGGTGTTCCGTCAGGCTTGGTCCGGTCAAAGACGAGCTTCCCTTCATAACCGACGGCTTTAACAACGGCCTCTGCCAGTTCGGCAATAGAGGTCTCAATCCCTGAGCCGATATTGACGATCTCGGGTGAGGACCAGACTTTCATAATGTGAACCATCGCATCAGCTGCATCATCTGCGTCGAGGAATTCGCGCAGCGGCGTACCCGTACCCCAAATCGTCAGTTCCGGGTCGCCCGCCTTTTTCGCCGCATCTGCCCGCCGCAGTAGCGCGGGAATGACATGGCTGTTTTCCGGATGATAATTATCGCCGCGCCCGTACAGATTGCACGGCATGGCCGAGATAAAATCCGACCCATATTGCTCGCGGTAAGTTTGGCACATGTGAATGCCCGCGATTTTCGCCACGGCATAGGCCGAGTTGGTCGGCTCTAACGGACCCGTTAAAAGCGCCGTTTCCGGAATGGGTTGAGGCGCGAATTTCGGATAAATGCATGAACTGCCGAGATAGAGCAGCTTTTCTACCCCCGCGACATGGGATCCATGCATGACATTCGCCGCAATCATCAAATTGTCATAGAGAAATTGCGCCGGATAAGTGGAGTTGGCGTGAATGCCGCCCACCCGTGCCGCCGCTACAAAGACCGCGTCAGGTCTGTTGGCTTCAATCCATGCCAAAGTCGTAGCCTGATCGCGCAGGTCCAACTCACCCGATGTCGGGGTCAGTACGTCTGCTACACTTTCGTCGGCCAATCGCCGCACGAGCGCGCCGCCGACCATGCCATTGGCCCCAGCCACCCAAACGCGTTTGCCGGACAAATTATATTCGCTGTGATTTTCCGCTTCCTTCATAATTTTGCCTTACGCTAAAGGCAGAGAGAATCAAACGGATGCGAATCTTGAAATTTGGTAAGGGCTGACATGGCTAAATTTTTTGGAACAGATGGTGTGCGCGGACTGGCCAATGCCGGGAAGATGACACCCGACAGTGTGATGCGCCTCGGCCAAGCGGCGGGTCGCTATTTCCAAGCCACACATGGCCGTCGACCCTCCGTCGTGATTGGCAAGGATACGCGCCTGTCCGGCTATATGATTGAACCGGCCCTCGTCGCGGGTTTCACGAGTGCGGGTATGGATGTGAAACTCACAGGGCCTCTCCCGACGCCTGCCGTGTCGCTGCTGACGCGCACCTTGCGGGCGGATATGGGCGTCATGATTACGGCCAGTCATAATAAGTACCACGATAACGGCATTAAGTTTTTTGGCCCCGGTGGGCGTAAACTCTCGGATGAGGCGGAAAGCCAGATTGAAAGTTATCTGCTGGAGCCCGGCCAAGGTTTAGCAGAATCCGCCAATCTGGGCCGTGTTGTGCGTTATGAGGATATGCAGGCGCGCTATATCGAAATTGCGAAAGCCACATTCCCGCGACGAATGCGCTTATCGGGTCTAAAAATCGTAATCGATTGCGCCAATGGGGCCGCCTATAAAACCGCACCTGCAACGCTCTGGGAACTGGGCGCGGAAAGCGTCATTCCAATTGGCGTCTCGCCGGACGGCACAAACATCAATAAGGATTGTGGCTCAACCCACACGGATTTGCTGTCCGAGCAAGTTGTCGCGCAGGGCGCGGATGTCGGAATTGCACTGGACGGTGATGCGGACCGTCTCATCATGTGTGATGAGAAAGGCCGAATTATTGATGGTGACCAACTCCTCGCCTTGATGGGCTCAGGTTGGCAGAAAACGGGCCAACTCGCAAAGCCGGGCATTGTTGCAACAGTCATGTCCAATCTGGGTCTGGAACGGTTCATTGAGGATAAGAAACTGGACTTCATCCGCACACCTGTCGGGGACCGCCATGTCGCCGCACGGATGCGCAAGGACGGATATAATCTCGGTGGTGAGCAGTCGGGTCACCTCCTGATGACGGATTACACCCCGACGGGGGACGGCACAGTCGCGGCGCTGCAGGTGCTGGCCGAGATCATCCGTCAGGAGAAACCTGCCAGCGAAGTTCTATCCCTGTTTGAACCCGTTCCGCAGATGCTCAAAAATGTGCGCTATTCCGGTGAGAGCCCGATGCTCCACGCAGAGCTCCAATCCGCGATTGAGGCGGCCAAAGCTGAGTTTGGGAATTCAGGCCGCGTTCTGGTGCGCGCGTCGGGCACGGAACCACTGATCCGCGTGATGGCGGAAGGGGACGATCCGGCCAAGGTGGACCGCGTGACGGATGAACTCGTTTCGGTCATCGAACGACTTGCGGCCTGACCTGACGCCTTTTTACGCGCACAACCGCAATCGCGGCTTCCCCAAATCAGTCTGACTGGCTAAGGCCTTATTTCAGGGGAATTTCGCGAGGAGGCGGTCACGACCAATGTTTGGCGGGTCTGACATCATGACATGGGTTGGTTTGGGCGCGGTGGTTGTCGCCGTCGTTGCTATTCTCTTCGCCCTCCGTTTGGCTCTGCGCGAAGGCGCTGCCGGAGCTGGCTGGAAAGCTAAAGCGACGGAACTGGACCGTCGTTTAGGTGGTTTGGACGCCATTATGGGCGCCTATCCCGGTCTTATCTTGGTATGGGAAGAAACGGCTGAAATTGCGGATATGGGCTGGGGTGACCCGAAAGTTCTCGGTAGTCCCGCCGCACTTGCCTCTATTCTACGCTTCGCGGATCGCGCGGCCTCTAACAGTCTTGCCATGCGGGTGCTCGACGGGATTGCGGATTTAAACACGATTTCAGAAGCGGCGGATTCGCGCCCGCTTCGCCAATATATCCAAAATTTGCGGACCAAGGGTGAGCCCTTCTCCATTTCCATCGTTCTGCCGGAAGGCAATGTGATTGAGGCCGATGGCCGTGTCGCGGGACGTCAAGTCGTCCTCTGGCTCGAAGATGCCTCCATTCGCGGCGAAGATGAAAAAGCCGCCATTTCGCGGTTTGAAAATTCCCGTATCACATCGGAAACAGACCCTATCGCCTTTATTGAGATGATGAGCCGGGCCCCGTTCCCGCTCTGGCGGATGAACGGCTCCGGCCGCATCAATTGGGTCAATGATGCCTATGTCGAAGCCGTCGGGGCGTCAGATGTCCGCGATGTGGCGCAGAATCAAATCCATTTGGACCAGCAAGCCTCAGAAGATGCGCGAACCGTTCTCTCGGAACAAAAACAGCGCGACGGCACTCGCAATATCGTTCTTGGCGGTGAACGCCGCGCGACGAACATCTCGCTCTTCCCCGTCAATGGCGGCGTGGCGGGCATCGCGTTGGATGCCGAAGAAACCGTCGATCTGCGCGAACGCCTGAACCAACATAAATCCGCCCATGATAAATTGCTGAATTCCATGGATGAGGCCGTCGTCATTTTTGGCGCGGACAAGATCGTCCAATTTGACAATGCCGCTTTCCGTAAATTGTTTGGATTAGACGAAGCCTGGTCGCGGGATAAAACGACACATTCCGAATGGCTTGACCAAATGCGCGAACGGAACTTGCTGCCCGTACATCCGGATTACCGGAATTGGAAAGCCGAAGAACTGGACTTCTACACGAGTTGGCCGTCCGAAGTCACGCCGACTCTCTGGAGTCTGCCGGATGGTAAGACACTGCGCCTTGTCCGCATGCGCGACCCGCAGGGCGGGATTTCGCTCATGTTCTCGGATATGACGAATAAGATTGAGATGGAGGGGCGTCTCGGCACTCTGATTAATGTGCAACGTGCGACGTTGGATAAACTTTCAGAAGGTATCGCCGTGTTCGGGACGGATGGTCGCCTGAAAATCCACAATAATGCCTTTGCTCGGATGTGGAGCCTGCCGGAAGACGACCTGAAAGACAGTCCTCGTTTCTCTGCGATTATCAATCTTTGCCTGCCGCTCTATCATGACCGTCATTTCTGGGACGACCTGAAAGCGCGTGCCACTGATCCAAATCCCGAAGTTAGGCGACAGGTCGAAGGCGAAATCCGCCGCTCCGATGATAAAATGCTGACATGGCTCTCCAAGCCTCTACCGGATGGTGCAACCCTGATTGCGTGGGATGATGTGACCTCTGCCCGTCGTGCGGAAGCCGCGCTTATCGAACGCGCCGAAGCGCTGGAAGAGGCCGACCGGATGAAAACCGAATTTGTCGGTCACGTGAGTTACCAACTGCGTACACCGTTGACGACAATCTCCGGCTATGCGGATTTCCTGCAAAATGGCGGCGCGGGCGAGATGAATGATAAGCAGAGCGAATATGTCTTCGCCATTCAGAGTGCGTCCGAAGACCTCGCCAAAATCATTGATGATATTCTGGATATTGCCGCGATTGAAGCCAATGTGCTCGACCTCGATCTGGGGGATGTCGACATTTACGACTTGCTCTCTCACGCGTTGGATTATGTGGCGACCAAGGCGGAAGACACGAAGATCGCGATGGAATTGGAGTGTCCCGAAAATATCGGTATGATCCGCGCGGATGGAAAACGGTTAAAACAGGTTGTTTATAATCTGTTGTCAAATGCGCTGCGCTTTACAAAATCCGGTGGATTGATACAGCTCGGCGGAGAGCGTGCGCCTGGCGGCGGTGTCAAAATCTGGGTCAAAGATGACGGCGTCGGCATTCCTTCCAACCAACAGAGCCAAGTCTTCGAGAGCTTCCAATCCTCCCGCGGCGGCGCAGGATTAGGGCTGGCGCTCGTCCAACGTTTTGTTGAACGTCATGGCGGTTGGGTCGAGTTGGAAAGTGACGAGGGGCAGGGCACGCATGTCACCTGCTACCTGCCAAAAGAGGCGGCGAGCGATGCAGGACATCCGGAATTGTTTGAGGGTTGAGATATTAAATTGGGGTGGTCGCTTCGAGCTTAGTAAACAACTTGGACTTCAAGCCCGACCTTTATATTTATCTAACAGTCCAATCAAATAGGCCAGTAGCCAAACCGGAACGGTTATTAGGCTGAAGACAAACAGGACATTGACAATTCCAAAGCGAGCATCCGCTAAATCTTGTTCAGGAGTCCGCTCACGCTCAATTCCTGCCATGATTTCGAAAATAGCATCTTCTAAATTCAAGGCCACCAAAGCAAAGAGTATAAGCGCAAGCGGAGCCAAAAGCGCTGCGACAAAGCTGGCATTACGTAATCCCGCATAGCGCCATAAAAACATTCCATAGAGTGCAATACGCCATAGGGCGACAACCATCAAAAACCTCAGATTAATCTGAATTGCAGTCTGCGGGGCCGTGAACTGTTCCACCGGAATAGCATATAGCCAAGCTAAAGGAGAGGTGAGGCCGACAAAGACGAAAACCGATAACCAGTGCCAACGTTCACGGCGCAAGGGCCAGACGATTACATACAGAACAGTTGATAATATAAAAATATAGGCAATCGACCTTAGACCCGCATATTGATACCAATCGGCCGAAGGGTGATCCCAATACCGCCCGACACCAGCTATCCAAGCGAAGAGGATAGCTGTCAGGAAATAGGCTTTGGGATTTGACGGAATGTTGAATTTGACATTCCTGAAGGTCAGAAATTTTACTGTTTCACTGATTATACGAAACAGAATTTGCAAGGTGTTGGCCCTAAACCCTACTGACTCTCAGGTGTTTTAACCTCAATCCCATCCAACGCATCGCTCATCAAAATTTGACAGCTTAGACGTGAATTGTCCTGTACGTTTTCGGCGAAATCCAACATGGAATCTTCCATATCGTCTTTCTCTTTCAGCTTAGAAAGGTAGTCGCCCTCAATGTAAACGTGGCAGGTCGCGCAGGCGCAAGCGCCGCCGCAATCTGCATCAATGCCTGGAATCATATTCTGTACGGCGGCTTCCATGACGGAAGTGCCGTTCTTAGTCTCTACTTCGCGACGTTCATTCGCATGGTCGATGAAAATGATCTTGGGCATGGGCGATTTCTTTCGTCTGACTGTGTTGGCATTTACGTAAGGGCTTGCGCGGGTTTTGCAAGGCGCTAGACATCTGGCATGACTCAGATTTCCGTAAAAGATGAAGCTGCGATGTTGGCGCTGGGCGCACAGCTGGGACGTGCTTTGCGTGCGGGCGACACCGTCGCGCTAATCGGTGGATTGGGGGCAGGGAAAACGACTTTGGTGCGGGGTTTGGTCCAAGTCGCGCTCCCCCGTGAAACCGTACCCTCGCCGACTTACACGCTCGTCCAAACCTATGAGCTTCCGAATTATGAGCTCTGGCATTGTGACCTCTACCGGTTGGAACATCCGGATGAGGCCTATGAATTGGGCCTGATCGACGCGATGGGCGAGGCGGCCTGCATCCTCGAATGGCCGGACCGGCTTGGCGCGCTCCTGCCAGACGACGCGATGACGATTGAGATCGGGTTTGAAGGCGAAGGTCGTCAGGTTAAATTGACGGGCTGGGGCAATTTCGATGTCTGAGCGTCGCGCTGATATGGACACCTTTATCAAGGCCTCAGGCTGGGCAGATGCTGAGGTTGAAGCCTTCCCGGGCGACGCGTCTTCTCGCCGCTATTTCCGGCTCACGCGCGGCCATGACATCGCGGTCCTGATGGATGCACCCAAAGGTGCGGAGGCACCGAATGAACCGGAAGGGGCAAGCGTCGAAGATCGGATCAAATTGGGCTATAATGCGATTGCGAGACTTGCCGGTCCCGACCCTTCCGCTTTTGTCGCCATTGATAATGAGCTGGTCACACGCGGGTTTTCTGCCCCGGAGATCATGTCGGCGGATTTGGACAATGGCTTCCTTTTATTAGAGGACTTCGGCGCATCGGTTTATGCGCGGGTGATTGAAGATAACCCCGAAATGGAACGCCCGCTTTACGAGGCGGCGGTGGACTGTCTCGGCGAAATTTACCGAAGTTCTTTCCCTGCGAAAATGCGCTGGCGAGATGCGCAATGGCGGGTGCGGAGGTATGATGAAACGGCTCTACTCGCAGAAACTCACCTCTTTCTGGATTGGTATGCGATGGATAAGGGCGCGGAGATTTCCGATGTCGCAAGGGACGCCTGGGATACGATCTGGCGGGACTTATTTGTCGCATTGGAGGCGCATGCGCCCGGTCTCGCCCTCCGTGACTTCCACGCCGAAAACCTGTTCTGGTTACCGGAACGGGACTCTGTTTCCTGCGTCGGGCTTATTGACTTCCAGGACGCGCTTTTCGCGCATCCTGCTTATGACCTCGTCAGCTTTCTTGAAGATGCGCGGCGCGATGTTTCGCCAAACTTGGTTGAACCGTTAATTGACCGTTTCTGTGACGCCGCGAAAATCGGTAATCATGACGGTTTCCGCAGAGCCTATGCCGCGATGGGCGCGCAACGAAATGCGAAGATACTCGGTATTTTCGTGCGCTTGGCGGAACGGGATGGAAAGCCTGCTTACCGAGACCTCATTCCGCGGGTGCACGCGCATTTTACGAAAAATATTCAAGGCGAGTCTTTTCACGATCTTCGCGCTTGGTTCGCGAAATATCTACCGGGTGAGCTGTCATGATCGAGACTGCTATGGTGATGGCTGCGGGGCATGGCACACGCATGCGCCCGCTGACAAATGATCGGGCGAAGGCCATGGTCGAGGTAGGCGGTCGCCCCCTTATTGATCATATGTTGGACCGGTTGGAAGTGGCAGGCGTCCGGCGCGCCATTGTCAATGTCCACGCCCATGCTGATCATCTGGAAGCGCATCTTAAAACGCTTACAAGCGGACCAGAGATCATTATTTCCGATGAACGGAACGAACTTTTGGAGACAGGCGGCGGTGTCGTTAAAGCGCTCCCGCTGCTCGGTGACGATCCCATCCTCATCTGCAATATCGATGCGATTTGGGAAGAGACGGGTGCACCCGTTATTCCGTCCCTCATCAAGCGCTGGAGTCCTGAGATCATGGATGACCTCCTGCTCCTCGCGCCGAAAGACCGGACGCTGGGGTATGACGGGGAGGGGGACTTTCTATTTAATTATGACGGTCGTCTCGATTGGCGCGGTGAGCGGGATAGCGCGCCCTATGTTTATGCCGGCGTTCAAATCATGAATCTCAAACACCTCCGCAAAGAACCGATGGTGCCCTTCACGCGCAAGAAAGTCTGGTACAAAACCGTGGCCGATGGCACGGCCTATGGCCACCCACTTGACGGGTTCTGGATGCATGTCGGTGACCCGCAAGCGCGGGATGCGGCGGAAGCGCGCCTTAAAGATAAAGAGACGTGACACCCAATGTCGTCAACATGCCCTCGGGTCTGCCCTTCCTGACCACATTGGCGGCGGGTTTGCGGGAGCGGTTTGGCGACGAGTTGCAGTCCGGCCTCATACTTCTACCGACGCGCCGTGCTGTGCGGGGTATGGGCGAAGCTTTCGTTATGGCGGCGCGGGGCGAGGGTGCGAAAGCCACATTGCTGCCGCGCATGCGCCCCCTCGCGGATATTGATCCGGACGAGCCACCATTCGAGCCCGGCGAGTTAATCGGTAAAGTCGGCCCTGCAATCGATGCCACACAGCGACGATTTGAAATGGCGCAGGTCGTGGCGCATTATCATGAACGCGCCATGGACCTGCCACTGGATGCGGCGACGGCGTTGGCGATGGCCGACCCGTTGCTCGCCATTCTTGACGATGCGGCGCTGGAAGAAGCGGAACTGACCGAGAGCGATGCCTTTGCGCGATTGATGGGCGAGGCTGCGAAACACTTTCAGGATTCGGCGACGCTCTACCGCATCATTCAAGACTTCTGGCCGAAACGCCTCGCAGAATTAAAAATGGAAGAACCGCAGGCGCGAAAGGTCAAATTGCTCGACGCGTTGGTGGAAAGCTGGACGGATAATCCACCCGCCCATCCCGTCATTATTGCGGGATCGACCGGTAGTCTCCGTGCTACCCGCCGCCTTATGAAAATCGTGGCCAACCTGCCCAATGGCTTGGTTGTCCTGCCCGGATTTCAGTCGACGGATAATGACGAGACGTGGAAAAAAATCGACGAGCAACATCCGCAATTCGGGATGAAACTCGTCATTCAGGATATCGGTATGGATCGTGGCGAGGTTCGGGATTTCGCCTCAGATATTTCCGCAAATACACCAAGCCGGATCGCGCGTGCCCGCATCTTGGAAGAAGCCCTGGTGCCCGTCTCGCAGACTTCGGATTGGTTGCGGCGGATCGATAAACTCCGCACGGATAGAGGCGAGGGCGTGTTTGCAACAGCGACGCAGGACCTATCATTAGTCGAGGCGCGGTCCGATGCGGAAGAAGCCTTGGCGATCTCCCTCATTCTGCGCGAAGCACTGGAAAGCAAAACCCGCACGGCGGCGCTCGTGACGCCCGACCAACAACTCGCCCGCCGCGTCCGCGCCCAACTCGCACGGTGGTCCGTCGATGTTGATATGTCACAGGGCGAACCTCTGGCGGAGACATCGCTGGGTGTGTTTATCGACGCTATTCTCGCCGTCGCGCAACATCCGGATGGAGAGGTTGAGCGCTCCGTTCTGTTCAATCATCCGCTGACGGGATTGGGGCAAGACCCCGAACGCACGCGCAAAATCTGGCGGACGATTGAGCGACAATATTATCGTACCGAACAAAAACCGGATGCGGAACCGCGCGAACCGGAGGCAATAGAAACTGAATTAAATCAGGCGCTCTCTGTCCTGACCGAATTAAATAATATCGCCCCCTCCGGCATATGGGCCTCCGCGCTGATCACGGTCATGGAGAGCATCGCCCGACGCGGCGAAGGCAGTGGTGGTGAATTTCTCTGGCGCGGTGAAGCGGGCGAGAGCGCGGCGAACCTGCTGGAAAAAATCGTGATGTTTGGCGATTATCTTCCGCCCGTCGATGCAGAGGGTTTTCTGCGCTTGATGCGGGTCTTAATGACGGGATTGGTCGTGCGTCCCCGATATGGGCGTCACCCGCGATTATCGATTTTGGGGCCGTTGGAAGCGCGGATGCTGGCGGCGGATGTTATTGTTCTGGGTGGATTGAATGAAACCATCTGGCCCGCCACGCCGACGCCGGGGCCGTTTCTCTCGCGCGGGATGCGGCGGGATATGAAACTCAGCCTCCCGGAGCGTCGTTATGGCCTCGCCGCGCATGACTTCTTCGAACTTGCGGCCAATCCGGTGGTTTATCTCACGCGGTCCAAGCGGTCAGAATCCGGCCCGACGATTGCGAGCCGTTGGGTCTGGCGTTTGCAAACTTTGCTGCAGGGCGCGGTGGGAGAAGCCGGATGTGATGAACTGCTCGGCTCCGCCAATCACGTCCTCGACTGGGCGCGGCAATTGGATCATGTGTCAGTCGAAGCGGTGACACCCGCAAAAGAACCCACCCCCACGCCGCCCAAAGACGCGCGTTGGACAACTGAGAAGGGCCGCAGCCTGTCTATTACAGAGGTCAAAACCTTCATCCGAGATCCCTATTCAATCTATGGCAAACACGTGCTCGGCCTCAAACGCCTGCGCGATTTGGGACAGCCGCTCGGCGCGAGCGAGTTCGGTTCAGCCATCCATCTCGGGCTCGAAAACCACCTGACAGACAATCATCCGCCTTTCGCGCCTGCCGATGATGAAAAACTCATAGACGCGTTAAAACACGCTTTTGCGCTCTACGGATATGAGCCTGAAATTATCGCGAAGGAACAGGCGCGGTTCGAGGCCATTGCCTTTGCTTTGCGAGAGGAGTTAAATCGCCGCCACAAAAACGGTTTCGATATTGTGGGACAGGAGGTCTGGGGAGAGGCCGCCGTGCCGGAGCGCGACTTCACCATTCGCGGCAAGATGGATTTCGTTGAACGCAATCCCGAAGGCTATGGCTTTGTCGATTTCAAAACCGGAACGCCTACGGGTGACAAGGAAGTCGCGGCAGGGTTCGATCCGCAACTCCCCCTCGCAGCGTTTATCGCGCAGGCGGGCGGATTGAAGGGCCTGAAGGCCGGACAGACCGTTGAGCTCGGCTATATGCGTGTGAAAGGCTCGCGCGGCGATTTCGAATATAAACGCATCGGGAACGAGAAATCAGTTGATGAATTGATGGAGGAGTCGATTGAGACGCTTTCCAAATTGATTGACCGTTTCGACGACCCGACCACGCCCTATCAATCACAAGTCCGCGCGAAATTCACGAATAGCTGGTCCGATTTTGACGATCTCGCCCGACGCGGTGAATGGGCGGGTATATTAGGGGAGGGGAACCGTGACTGATCTCACCCCGCTCGAACAGGCGACACATGCGCAGCGCATGGCGGCGGATCCGTCCGGCACGCGACTGGCCGCGGCTAATGCGGGATCGGGTAAGACACGCGTGCTAGTCTCCCGCGTGTCACGCATCCTCCTGCGCGGCGCGGACCCCGCCGATATTCTCTGCCTGACCTATACCAAGGCTGCCGCTGCCGAGATGCAGGAACGGCTCTTTTCCACTTTGGGCAGTTGGTCGGTCATGCGGGATGATCAATTGCGCGAGGAATTGACGGAGCTTTTCGGCCATCCACCGGAAGCGGAAAACCCTCCCGTTGCGTTGAATACGGCGCGGGAGCTCTTCGCCAAAGCGCTGGAAACACCGGAAGGGTTGAAGGTCCAGACCATCCACGCCTTCTGCGAACGCATCCTCTCCCGCTTTCCGATCGAGGCGGGCATTCTACCGGGGTTCGAGCCGCTGGATGATGTCGATATTCTGGAGATACGGGCCAAGGTCGAGCAGCAAATTCTGATTGAGGCGATGGACGCACCCGAAGGTGATCTCGCCACGGCCCTGCGCCATCTCACCCTCGCAAAAGCCGATGCGTCGCTGGAGGGCCTATATGCGTGGATGGCGCGCTCGCCGCAGCAAGTGACAGCGTGGGCCGCTAAGGGGACGGACGCTTTGGCGGAAAAACTCGATCTCGGGACCTTCCGCGATCCGGCACAAATCGCGCAGGATTTCTGGTTCGGCATCGATCCCGACGAACTAACGCATGTGATTGGGGAATTGCGGTCGAGCAGCAGCAAGACCGATGTAAAGAATGGCGACACACTCTATGCCGCGTTGCAACTTATCGACCCGATGGCGAAGTTTCAGGCGCTCACCTCCGTCTGGCTGACGCAGAAGAACGAGCTCAAAAAACGTCTGGTTTTCGCCGCTACCCCGCTCCGCGCCTCGGCCTTTATCGAGACGGAGGCCGACCGTGTGTTGGAAACCTCCCAACGCCTGCGCGCCGTCGATATTTTCCGTCTGACGAAATCCGTGCAGGACATCGCCGGACGTTATGCGGCGCTTTACCGCGACATGAAACACACCGCGCGAGGACTAGATTACTCCGACCAGATCCTCTTCGTCCGCCGCCTGCTGCAAATGTCCGAAGCGGCGGAGTGGGTGCGGTATAAGCTGGATGGGGGTATCTCGCATATTCTACTGGACGAGGCGCAGGATACGGCGCCGGAACAGTGGGAAATTATTAACATCCTCGCCGAACCGTTCTTTCAGGCAAATCCCGATGATGATCCAAATAAACCGCGCACGCTCTTTGCTGTCGGGGATGAAAAGCAGTCTATTTACGGATTTCAGGGCGCGAAGCCGGAGCAGTTTCTGACAGAAATCCACCGACGGTCCAAGTATGCAACCACCGACATTCGCATGCGCATGTCCTTCCGCTCGACGCAGCATGTGCTGGATGTTGTCGATAGTTTCCTCGTCGAGACGGGCGGAATGCAGGCTATGTTCGATGCGCAGGAGTTTCCGCCCGCCTCGGACAAAGTCCGTCACATCGCGCATCGCGACGACACGGGCCTGGTCGAATTCTGGCCGATCACGCCGCCACCGGAAAAGCCGGAAGAGCGCGAACCGTGGGACACAACGCCCGTCGATTCGACAGGGCAGGGCCATCAGGTCGAAGTCCTCGCCAAGACGATTGCCGGACAGGTCAAAAGCTGGATTGATGAAAAGGCACCCATTTTTGATCGTGGGTTGGGCAAAACGCGCCCCACAAAACCGCAGGACGTGCTCATCCTTGTGCGGCGGCGCGGGGATTTGTTCGACGCCCTCATCCGGCAGCTTAAACGCCATGAAATCCCGATTGCGGGCGCGGACCGTTTGACATTATCTGACGCGATTATCGTCAAAGATCTGCTGGCCCTGTCACGCTTCTGCCTTTTGCCGAGTGATGACCTCTCCCTCGCCGAAGTCCTGAAGTCGCCGATCATCGGATATGATGATGAGCAGTTGATGCAGGTCGCAATTGGACGGAAGGGCACATTATTCGCGGCGCTGAAAGAGCGTGATGCGGCGGCGGCTGACGTGCTGACATCGGCCCTGAAAGCCTCTCAAAATCTCACGCCCTTCGACTTCTACGCCCGTTTTCTGGATGTGGAATATAAGGGCGCGTCGATGCGGAAACGTTTCTATAAGCGCCTCTCCCTCGAAGCCCGCGACGCATTGGAAGCGTTTCTGGATCAGGCTCTGGCGCATCAATCGCGCATGGCGCCGAATCTGCAAACCTTCTTGAAAGCATTCTCCGAAGGCGATGTGCAGATCAAACGGGAGCTGGACGGCAATATCTCCGAGGTCCGCGTGATGACCGTGCACGGGGCCAAGGGGCTGGAAGCGCCGATTGTCATCCTGCCGGATACGACATCTGTGCCGACCGAACGGGATATTATACTGCCCGACGGGGACGGCGGTTATGTCTGGAAACCGGCCTCCGGCGATACGGTCCCATTTGTCGATAAGGCCAAGACGGAAGCCGAAGCGCGGACTTCGCAGGAACAATTGCGCTTGCTCTATGTCGCGATGACGCGGGCTGAATCGCGCCTGATCATTTGCGGCCCGCATGTCGGCGGGGCAACGACGAAGCTGAAATCGGGCTGCTGGTATGACTGGATGTCGCGCGCAATGGAGGCCTTGGGTGCGGAGACGGCGCAGCGCAAGTTGAATGGCGAGGTTACGGATGTTCTTGTCTATGGCGGCGCGGCGGAAGCGTTTACCGATGAGGTCGTCCCTCGTGAGGAGACCCAAATACCCTTGCCCGACTGGATACACACACCCGCTGCACCGGAAGGACGTGGTCAACGCGTGACACCGTCCCACCTGCTGTCGGATCCCCCTTTGGAAGCCGCTATGCGGTCCCCGGGGAAAGCCCGCGACGCGTCTGTTTTTCTACGGGGAAATTTGACTCATAAATTACTCGAAGTTCTACCGGAGTTCCCTGTAGACCGCCGCCGCGATGTTGCGGCGACCATAGTGTCAGGTCACGCGAACCTCCCCGACGGCTTGGGCGAGACGGTGATTGAAGAGGTTTTCGCCGTGCTGGACAATCCTGACTTTGCGGAGATTTTCGCCGCCGGGTCTCGGGCTGAGGTCAGCCTTGCAGGCTCCGCCTCTGGCCTGCCGGACCATCTCTATTTGAATGCGCAAATCGACCGTCTCCGCGTGACTGAGACAGAAGTCTTCATCGTGGATTATAAATCCAACCGTCCGCCACCGTCCGACCCCGCCAATGTGTCCGATCTCTATCTGGGGCAGATGGCGGCTTACCGGGAACTCGCGCGGGAAATTTATCCAAATAGGGATGTGCGCTGTGCCCTGCTCTGGACGGACGGCCCGTCCTTGATGGAGCTCCCAAAACCGTTATTGGACGAATCCTTGAAGACTATTGCTGCACTCCCTATCTCCTGAGTCACGAATTCAGCCAGTGTAGGAGAATCTCATGGCGACTGTAAAAGTATCGGACGCGTCTTTTGCTGAGGACGTCCTTCAATCCTCGACACCTGTCTTGGTCGACTTCTGGGCGGAATGGTGCGGCCCGTGTAAGCAGATTGGCCCCGCACTGGAGGATATTTCCGAGGAAATGGGCGACCGCATGAAAATTGCCAAGGTCAATATTGACGAGAGCCCCGACACGCCCGGTAAGTTTCACGTGCGAGGTATTCCAACGCTGATGATCTTCAAAGACGGTCAGGTCGTCGCGACAAAAGTCGGCGCGATGACAAAATCCAAATTGACAGAATGGGTTGAAGAGCACGCCTAGGCCTACTCACAGTCCCGCTTAATCACGCCGTCCCTCGGGGCGGCGTTTTTCATTCGGGCTCGGAACTCTCCCCCACCTTTGTGCATTTATCAGGGGAAGGAGAAAATTATGCCCGATTCTGATTTGAACATTGCCGCCGTCGATACGGCGATTAATTCCGATGGTTATATGCCCGGTCTCGCCAATCCAACGACGGTGGCGGAAATCAAAGACATATATATGTCCAGCCAATTTCCGGTCCAGCAACGTGTTGAACAGTTGCAGGAACTGCGCAGCGAAATGATCTCTCGCGATAGCGCCGATGTCGAAGCCGGTCTCGCGCCCCTCATTGACGAAATAGACCGCGGGCTGGAAAAGCTAAAAAGTGGCGGTCGCGGAAATGCAGATCCGGACGTGACGAACCATCTTGATACAGCCGTCAATCCGGAAAATCTGTAAATTCGATTTTACGCACTAAAATTATTTAAAAGGTTTCTATATGCCCGAATTAATTAATCCCAAAAGCCGCGTACCCGAGCTTGACCTGCCACTGTTGGGTGGGGGTCAGTTTGATATACATGAGGCTGAACCGGAAAACTTTACGCTCATTGTTGTTTATCGCGGCCTGCATTGTCCGAAATGTAAGGACCAATTGCAGGCGATTGACCCGATGGTTGAGGATTTGAAATCACGCGGTTATGATATTGTAGCCGTTTCTATGGACGGTGAAGCCCGCGCAAGGAAAGCCCGAAAGGACTGGGAAATCGAGAATATTCCGATTGCTTATGACATGGGATTACTGACAGCCAAAAGCTGGGGGCTCTTTATCTCTGACAAACGCGAAGGTAGCGATGAGCCCAATCTCTTTTCTGAACCGGGGTTATTTGTCGTCAAACCTGA
Source organism: Litorimonas sp. WD9-15 (assembly GCF_050271975.1). NCBI lineage: Bacteria > Pseudomonadati > Pseudomonadota > Alphaproteobacteria > Maricaulales > Robiginitomaculaceae > Litorimonas > Litorimonas sp. WD9-15. The sequence continues at coordinate 21,974 of NZ_CP189850.1, read as the reverse complement.
CGGCTCACTCTATGCCGAATATATCCAGAACACACCATTTGGACGTCCGCCTTTGGACGAGGTCGCGAATGGTTTGGATTTCGTCGTTAAGCACGATTACCCAACACGCGGCACGAGTGTCGCCTAAGCGTTCAGGACCTGCCCCGCGAGATAGAGTGAGCCGCAGATCAAGATACGCGGTGGGATGATCGGCTCTGTGACTTCCTGACGCGAGAGCGCTTCGCCTGTATTGATTGCGCGCTGCACGGCGGCGGTGAGGTTTTTCCCGATCTGCCCAATCATGCCCCGATTTTCCGCAAGTTCTTTTATCGTCTCAGGTGAGAGAGCTGGGGAGCCGGGAATATCGACCGCGACAACGGAGCTGGCCAATCCTGTAAACGCGTCCAGAAATGCGCCCGCATCTTTGTTCCCCAATATCCCCATGACAAGGACGAGAACGCATGGCCTGCGATCCTGCAGCTCTGCCATGACGGTTGCAAGGGCTGCCGCCGCGTGGGGGTTATGGCCGCCATCCAGCCAAAGTTCGCCGCCGCTTTCCGCGACCATCTCGGCAAAGGGGCCTGTTGTCAGATTTTGCATCCGTGCGGGCCAGGTTACCGTTTTCAAGCCGTCTTCAATGGCCTTATCTGAAATCCCTATGGACCGTGCGGTTGCAATGGCGACACCGGCATTCTCAATCTGATGCGCACCTATGAGTGCGGGGCGGGGGAGGTCAAGTAAGGCATCATCGGAGTCAAAGACCATCCGGTCATGTTGACGATAGGCGCGGAAATCTTCCGTCAGGAACTGAATAGGTGCATGGTGTTTGGTGGCTTCATTCCGCAGGACAGAGGCGGCGATATCTTCCTGCCGACCGACAAAAACGGGAATCTTGTGTTTAATAATGCCTGCCTTTTCACGAGCAATGCCTGTGAGTTCCCGACCTAGAAATTCCGCATGATCGTAATTAATGGGCGTGATGATGGAGGCGACTGGTTCAAACACATTCGTCGCATCATAACGCCCGCCAAGCCCGACTTCGATGAGGGCGTAATCCGCAGGACTTTCGGAAAACGCGAGGAAAGCGGCGGCGGTTGTGGCCTCAAAAAATGAGAGAGGTTCACCGCCATTGGCGTCCATCACCCGTTGCAGGACATCTAAAAGTGCCGGGTCATTAATCTCTTTTGATCCCGCCGTAATCCGTTCATTGAACCGCACGAGATGCGGCGAAGTATAAACGTGAGCTGTTTTGCCTTCCGCCTCAATCATGGCGCGCAGGAAAGCCGTCGTGGAGCCTTTGCCATTCGTTCCCGCAATATGAATTGCGGGTGGCAGACGTAAATGCGGATTGCCGAGTTTTCCTAAAACAGAGAGAACCCGGTCGAGACCGAGATCAATTTTCTTCGGATGCAGCGCCGAGAGTTGCGCCAGAACCTTATCTAAATCCGACATTATGCGGGGATAGGTTCGGCACACGGTTCCGCGCTTTGCTGCGTTAGTACGGCGAGGATATCACCCAGAACTTTGCGCATCTCGCCCCGTGCAACCACACGGTCGATCATGCCGTGTTCTTCCAAATATTCGGCGCGTTGGAAGCCTTCCGGTAATTTTTCACGGATTGTTTCCTCAATCACACGTGGCCCCGCAAAACAAATCAGCGCACCTGGTTCGGCCAAATGAACATCGCCTATCATGGCGTAACTTGCCGTGACGCCGCCCGTTGTCGGGTCACAAAGGACGACGATATAGGGGAGGTTATTTTCGCGCATTTCCTGCACGGCAATCGTGGTGCGCGGCATTTGCATGAGGGAGAGTGCGCCTTCTTGCATGCGTGCCCCGCCTGCAGCTGTGAACACGACGAGCGGTAGCTTATGCGCCACGGCATATTCCGCCGCCGCGATGAAACCTTCACCCGCCGCCATGCCAAGAGAGCCACCCATAAAGGCAAAGTTCTGCACGAGGATGACGGTTCGAATACCGCGAATATTTCCAACGCCGATAGACATCGCATCCTGATCGCCGGTCTTGGCCCGTGCCTTTTTTAGGCGGTCCGTATATTTCTGGTCATCCTTGAATTTGAGCGGATCTTTGGCGACTTCGGGTGTCGCGACCTCTTCATATTTTGCATCGTCAAAGGTGTAATCCATCCGCATATCCGGCCCAATCCGCATATGGTGTCCGGCCGGCGTGACGTGCAACAATCCGGGTAGGTCGGCGGAGAACACCATCTCCCCCGATTTCGGACATTTCACCCAGAGATTGTCGGGCGTGTCCTTCTTCGTAAAGATGGATTTAACGCCGGGCGGCGTGAGTTTCGTGAGCCAGTTCATAGCGCGGAGCCTTGGCCTATTTTGACGGGCTTTTCAAGCTGGCAGAAGAAAGCTGTTCACTGTCAGGCGTCCTGTTTCTGGTGAGGTGGTAAAGGCCGGGGCTTCACCTAAATCGCCAGAATGTATCGTCGTGCTGGAATAAATGATCGCGCGGTTAAAGGCGGCGGGTACAGATTTGAGCAAAGTGTATCCGTCCCCACTTTCGCGGAAATATCCTGTCCGGCGCAAGCTATGGTCTTGCACATCCGCCCGTCTAGCTGTTTCAAAATCGGCATCCCGCTCGCGTGTTACAGTCTCCCATCCCGTGCGCTCATGGCGGTAGAAGTTTGTTCCGCCTTGGTCAGGACTACATAAGTAATGCAGGAGCGCAATCTTCCGATCGCTTCCACCATCATAATGCGGATACCGCTGGAACGTCGACAATTCATCCGGCGGAGTCGTGACGTAGGAAAAATTACAGGCTTCAAATTTCATCGTGCCGGGCTGCTCAAATGCATGGGCCAAAATGAAGCCGATTGCGGGGAAAAGCGGCTGTAGATATTGCGGCGGGGCAGGGGCCTGCATACCCGGATAATGCGGGTTCATCCGCTTATAAATCAGGGTTTTGCTATGCTCAACTAATCGCTTGGCGTTTGGAGAGAAATTATCAATCACGACAATAACCTGCCCCGTTTCGCCGTAGCGGATTTGCGATACGTCCCAACCAAAAGGCAGAGCTTTGAGCTTATCTATCTGGGGCGGGGTCAATCCAGCGGGCATGGGGTGACATATCGCCAAAAACGACACGTCACAAGCCGGACACCCTTGCCAGTTGCGGCGTGACAGGTTTAACCTTCTTCTATGGATCAGACACCCGACATGGATAGCTCCGAGACAGGCGCAAAAATGACGACGCTCCCCTTGTGGGACCGGGCGTCGCGGACGATGAAAGTGCTCTGGACAGGTCTGGGGGCCTTGGCCACGCTGGGCGGCGTGGTTGGGCTGTTCCAAGTTCTGTCCATGAATGCTTTGTCAGACAAATCGGGGGAGAAATCTGGCCAAGAGAAGATCATCGAAATGGTCCAGAGCGGAGATGTCAGCCTTGAAGAGGCTGAGCGTCTGGCCCGTGTCCTCTATGGCGATGAGAGCGCCCCCGATGGCAATGTGACCGAGGCCATCCAAACACTGGCGACATCGGGCTCCGCGCGTCAAAAAGAAGCCATACAAATGATCGGACTGCGGCATTCGCGCGAGGAAGGTTTTGATATTTTAGAGGCCGAGGCCAAGACGAGCGATGATTGGTTGCTGCTGGCAGAACTCTCTTATGGTCGGGATATTGAGCGATCCCTGAAAGCCATTCGGAAGTCGATTGCCCTCAATCCCGATAATTTCCGGGCTGTTGCGTTGCTGTCTCAAATTCAGGCGCGCAAGGGCGATTACACTGCGGCGGAACGCTCGGCAAAAACAGCGGAGATGTTGGCCGATACGTCATTGCAAAAGGTGATGGCGACGACCTCCACGTTAGGCATTCTCATTTCTGCTGGCGGTGTGGCGGACATGCCGGACGCTATTGCGGCGCTTGAGCGCGAGATGGCGGCTTTGGAAGCGCAGAGCGATATTGAAACCCTACCGGAAACCTTCGCATCAAAGCGGGAGATGGAAAATCATCCGGCTTGGGCTGTCGCCACGTCACACCAGATTTTATCCAGTGCGAAAGCTGGCTTAAGAGATTTTGAGGCGGCTAATGAGGATATTGAGCGATCAATCGCCCTATATGAACAGCTTTTAAAATCAGCCCCGCAAGATGACCGGACGGGTGTGATGCGCCGGATCAGTGGAGCCTATGATGTTCCGATTTTCATCGCCTATAGCGAAGAGAGTTTCGAAGAAGTCGCCCAGATTGGTGAGCGCCAATTGGAAATCGCCCGTCGAATTGCCGAGACGGGTGACGCACGCGGCATCGCCGATCTGCCTCGTGCCTATTCGGCTTATTCGGGCTTACTGTTCTGGGCGAAGGAGGGAGAACGATCCCTTGAGGCAATGGACCGCGCCGTCACACTCAGCCGTGCAGCGGCTGACCGTCGACCGGACGATGCTGATCTGGCGATGGACCATGTACAATTTGAATTGAGCAAGGCCTTGCTAGAACAGAGTCTCGGGAAAGAAGGGGATTTGGTGGACCGGCTCGATACCGTCCTGACAGATTTGGAAACGGCCCTCACGGGCACGGAAGATGAAGAAACCAGTAAATCCTGGGGCCGTTATCGTAGCATTGTTTACGGTATTCAGAATTTCTTCAAAGAATATGAGACCGAGAGTACGGATAAAATTGCCGAGGATTTGACCCAGCGCGCGATTGGATTTCTCAATGCTGAAATCGCGTCGCGTCCCGACGCGCATGACCCGCGCCATACACGTTTTTATATTCTTTTTTTACAAGCCAGTGAGCGGGGTGAAAAAGAGGGCTATGAGGCCGGTCGTGCCGCCTATCGCAATCTTTTAATTGATGCGGAAGCCATCCCGCCGACGGAAGAGGAGCCGGATGTTGTGGAACTGTCACGACTCACAATTCTACATTCTATCGTGATATTAAAAGGCGGAAATGTTGAGCCGAAAGATCGCCCGGAATTGGAAGAGGCGCTCTCGCTGGCGCGGTCATTGGATGCTCAGGGAAAGCTGACGACGCGTTACCAGCAATATCTCAACGATCTCATTTCGATACAGGATGGTACGAAAGTCTGGGACGAGGACTAACTGCGCGATTTATGCGTCGCGTCCGACAATGACCGGATGAGGTCCAACGCCGCCTCTGAGCCTTCTTCATGGAGCGTTTTGACAATGGCCGTGCCGACGACGACGCCGTCCGCGTCTTTTCCGACTTCGCGGGCACGTTCAGGTGTTTTGACGCCGAAGCCGACGACGACGGGCAGGCTTGCGGCCGTTTTCACGCGGGCGACTTGGTCTTTGACAGATCCGGCTTGCGCAAAACTCGCGCCCGTAATCCCGGTCATGGAGACGTAATAGACGAAGCCTTTTGTGCCCGCGACGACTCTGGGGAGGCGCTCGGCATCCGTTGTCGGTGTTGCGAGGCGGATGAGGGCGAGATTGTGGACCTCGAAAGCCGCGCGTAATTCGCCGTCCTCTTCCGGTGGCAGGTCGACAATGATCGCGCCGTCCACGCCCGCTTTTTTTGCGGCAGCCGCAAAGTCGGTATAGCCCATATGATGCAGTGGATTGGCATAGCCCATCACGATGATCGGCGTAGTGTCATCAGACTTGCGAAACTCCGTCGCCATTTCCAGAATAGTTGTGAGGGTCGTGCCCGCTTTGCGCGACCGGATGCCCGCATTCTCAATGACAAGGCCGTCCGCCATGGGATCGGTAAACGGAATACCCAATTCGATAATATCGACGCCCGCCGCAGGCATGGTGTTCAGGAAGGCTTGGCTCGTCGCGCGGTCCGGATCGCCGCCCATCATATAGCCAACGAAAACAGCTTCATTGGCGGCTTTGCGTTTGGCAAATGTCTGTTCTATACGCTGTGTCATGGCGCGGGCTTTACCGCCAGTCAGCGTCACTTTCCAGTCTGAATCGTTAGCGATTATCACCCCAATAGGTGAAACCGCGTAGGACATATTCAAACGGCCCCCGTGCGAATTTAATTCGCCAGAGGCTAACAAAGGTGAGGGTAAAGATACCCGTCGCCAGCGCAATCGCAATACAGCCTGCTGCACCAACATCACCATAATAGCCCAGCCCGTATCCCGTGAAGATAAAGGACAGGATGATGGATTGCAGGAGGTAGGCCGTCAGGGTCGCCGTGCCGCCCCGCGCGATAAAGGTCTTGAACGCAGTGTCAGGCCCCGCCGCCCATTTCGCGAGCCAGCCCAGATATCCGAATGTAGCAAAGGGCGAGCCGATCAAAATTATCGCCATGGCGAAGAAGGATTGGCTGGAAAATTGCTGCTCGACTTGGAACATAAGGTAAGCCGCATAGAGACTAATCACCATGCCAATCGGGAAAGCATAGCGACGGGCCTTTGACCAAATCGCGGCGGACGGGTCAGAGATAATACCGCTTTTGACCGTCGCGAGACCCAATACAAAGAAGCCGAGAATACCCGGCATTTGTGTGGGCCCTGCAAAAATCAAATATCCGACCCATTCAATCCAGCGCTGGCGCATGACATCAGAAAAACTGCCATTGCTATAGATGTCGTAATAGCGCGGGAAATTGGCTTCGATTTGCGTGATGGTCAGGGCCATTTCGTCGGCGGCATGTGTTTCCCAACCCCTAAAGAACAGAACGGCGAGAAGAGCCAGCAGGATTTGCAAACTGATAAGAACGATGCCCCAACGCAACAGAGACTTCACCGTTTTATCTTTATAGGCATAAAGAATAGCGCCCATTATCGCATAGATAATCAGGATATCCCCGACAAAGGCGAAGGTGACGTGCAAGATACCTAGGATCAGCAGCCCCAATATACGTCGCGTATAACGTCGCCCAAATTTCAACCCCCGCCGCTCTGCACTCTGCATCTGGTAAGCCAAACCCACGCCGAACATGAGCGAGAAGAGCGTATACGCCTTGAAGAGGAAAAACGCATTCACGCCGAAATAGGCGGCATGATCTAACGAGGTATTTAGCCCGCCCGCATGATAGGTGACCTCTCCGGGATAGGCGAAATAGGCCACATTGACGAGGACGATCCCGAGGACTGCAAAGGCCCGCACAAGGTCGGGCAGAATATGACGCCCTGCGGCTTGACTCTCGGCAGTGTAGGACATTGGCACGCTCCCTTTGGTGGGAGATTAGCGGAAGTTTTGATGAGCGGCAAATTTATGCATAAAAATTGCAGTTTTACTCTGCACGTCTCTCATCACCACATTTCAAGTTATCATCAATGCCGAAGATGTAAGTTTGATTTTCGATACTGCCTCGCTCACCAGTGTTAAAGTAGTTTTGGACTTCTTCTTCAGACCCCTGGACCCAGCCCATCATGAAAAGACTATAGCTGCATTCATTGGATTGAGGTTTTTCAAGGTAATAGGCATTCCCTTCACCGCCTGCCCATTTCCAACCGTTTGCGTCGAGTGCTGTCAGGTATTCGGTATCCCAATTCTTACCTTCTTCCATTTTTGAGGAAAGGGGGAAGGCCACGCACGTAACTTCCTCAATTTCAAACCTACTAATGTCGATTCCACATTCATCCGTTGCAAAAGAACCCGGAAGAACGCCGATTTCAAAAACTCCGTTTTTAAGCGAGAGTTTTTCTGAGATTTCTGAGGTTGAAGAGTTTGAACAAGCCGTGAGAAAAATTGCTGGAACCAGCATTAGTGTCAAAAGGCTTCCTTTATTTATAAATTTCACCCTTCCGTCCCCTCAGAAATATGCTCGCCCAGCGCGTCCGCAATCGTGAAGACGTCTTTATCTCCACGGCCACACATATTCATGATAATCAATCCGTCTTTCCCCAATTCTTTTGCGAGTTCGACGGTGCGGGGGAGGGCGTGGCTGGGTTCCAGCGCGGGGAGGATGCCTTCCAGCCGCGCGCATTCCTGGAACCAGTGGAGGGCTTCGTCATCCGTCGCGCTGACATATTCCGCGCGGCCAATATCATGGAGATAGGAATGTTCCGGTCCAATACCGGGGTAATCCAGTCCGGCCGAGATGGAATGCGCATCCGCGATTTGGCCGTTTTCATCCTGTAAGAGATATGTTCGGTTACCGTGCAAGATTCCCGGAGAACCGCCCGTCAGGGACGCCGCATGTAGGCCGGATTTCACGCCTTTACCTGCCGCTTCGACACCGATGAGTCGGACCTCTCCATGCGGGACGAATTCGTGGAAGAGGCCCATCGCATTGGAGCCGCCGCCAATACATGCGACCGCCGCGTCTGGCAGGCGACCTTCGGCCTCCATGATTTGCGCTTTGGCTTCGCGGCCAATGACGGCCTGGAAATCGCGGACCATGGCGGGATAGGGATGCGGGCCCGCGACTGTGCCGATGCAATAGAACGTATCACCCACATTGGTGACCCAATCCCGTAAAGCTTCATTCATCGCGTCTTTCAACGTCGCCGTGCCGCTCTCGACAGAGCGGACTTCCGCGCCGAGGAGACGCATGCGAAAGACATTCGGTTTCTGACGGACAATATCCACCGCGCCCATATAAACGATGCACTCCATGCCGAGACGGGCGGCGACCGTGGCCGTGGCGACACCGTGCTGGCCCGCGCCTGTTTCGGCGATAATCCGTTTCTTGCCCATACGCTTGGCGAGGAGAAGCTGGCCCATGCAATTATTGATTTTATGTGCGCCCGTATGGTTTAACTCGTCGCGTTTGAAATAGATCTTCGCGCCACCTGCGGCCTCGGTCAGGCGTTCCGCGAAATAGAGCGGGCTGGGACGGCCGACATAATGTTTTAGGAAATAGTCCATTTCCTTCGCAAATTCGGGATCAGCTTTCGCCTCCTCATAGGCTTTCTCAAGCTCCAAGATCGGCGGCATGAGCGTCTCGGCGACATAGCGTCCGCCAAACTCGCCAAAGCGACCATTTTCATCCGGATATGCAAAATTCTCGGGCTTGCCCATGATGTGACCTTTCTCTGTCGAGCGGCTTTTAATCAGGGGCGCGAGGCTTTGCCAGTGCAAAGATGCCGCGTCGCGCAGGTCGCTGGCTATTTTAAAGCGGTCGGGTTAAGACTGATGCGGGGCAAGCAAAATCTATTCAATACCAATCCGTTCTGCCCCGGCTATTCGCTAGGAAGGACCTTTTATGCCAATATATAGAAACAAGCTCGCCAACGCATTTGTTCCCGCGCCCTTCGTGCTGACCGACATCACGGGACTCAGTCCGCTTACGATACAGGCGGGGTCATCGAATTATTCATTTCTGGCCACATTATCGGTCAGTGGTCTTACAATTCCAACGCTTGTACCGGGATGGGGACTGGTTTTCAAAATCATGCAGGGTAACACCGTTCTCGGATCTTACTGGATGGGCGATACAAATGGAGGATTTAGACCGTCCTTCTCGATGACGGCGGTGGGGGATGCCTCAGCGACGGGCATAACCGAAGACATCAGCGTCAAATGGATGGCCTTCGGCGTGACGGCTTTCCTCAAGGAAGCGGCTTCATTTTCGATTATTTATGATGACCGGTTGAACTAAGCTTCGAGAGCTGCGCGAATAAAGGTCCGGATTTTCGCCGGGTCTTTTACGCCGGGACTGGCTTCCACGCCTGAACTGACATCGATAATCGGGGCGTTGGTGGCTTTGAGCGCTTGCGCAACATTGTCGGGGGTGAGTCCACCCGCGACGGCGAAAGTTTTCGGTGTCGGGGCTTTGGCGATGATGGACCAATCAATCGCAATGCCGTGGCCGCCGCGTACAGTTTCGTCTTTGGGTGGTTTCGCGTCATAGAGGATGAAGTCCGCGACGCCTGCATAGGCCTCGGACGCCTTCATATCGTCATCATCCGAAATACCGACGGCTTTGATCGTTTTAACGGCAAAGCGTTTGGCGATTTCCGCGACACGGGACGGTGTTTCGTCCCCGTGGAGTTGGACGTAGTCCGGTGACATCTCGGCCATCAGGCGAGTGAGGAGATCGTCATCGGGATTTACCAGCACGGCGACGCGCTGGGCATCAAGCGAGGCTGGCGCGAGAGCTGCAGCTTCCGCAACAGAGAGCCGCCGCTTGGACGGGCACTCGACGATAAAACCTAAAAATGCCGCCCCGCTTTTGACGGCGAGGGCGACATCTTCTTCGCGGGTGAGCCCGCATATTTTGACTTGAGTGGACATGATGCGCCCTATGGCAGGGCGCATCCATCATCGCAAATGTCAGTTTGTCGCTAGAAGCGTTTTGTGACTTCCACAGCGTAGAGTGTTGGCTCGTTGACGAAGGCTGTCAGATTGTTGAAGTCGACACCACCTTCTGCGCGGACGACGCCCGTGACGTTCCGGACATAGCCCGCGATTTCAAAATCATCTTTCCGCACACCGGCACGCAGGCCGATTTCTGTGAGCGGGTCAGAGCTGAATTCCACCGACTCATAAAGGAAGAAATTCGTCGAGGAACGGTGAACGAGATCGCCAAAGGCAAAGACGTCCCAATCCTCTGTCACGGGGACGCTATATCCGACAGTCGCATTCGCGATCCATTTCGGCGCATTGGGCAGGGAGTTGCCATCGATGAAGGCCAGACCTGTTTCCGGATCAATCGGGTCAAGGACCGTACAGCCCGCACCACAGGCACCGGCTTGCAGGCCTGAATCGATAATCTCCGTATCGTTGAAAGACACCCCGCCCGTGAATTGCAGACGCTCGATCGGGTTAAGTGTCGCGTCGACTTCAACGCCCTGACCGCGGACTTTTTCCGCATTGAGAAGCTGGTTGAAGTTACCTGCGCCGCCAACCGCTGTGAGTTGCTGGTCTTTCGTTTCAAAATAATAGGCGCTGACATTCAGGGTCGCCTTGCCATCGAAATAGCGTGTTTTCACACCCGTCTCGATGCTGTCGATGGTTTCTGTATCGGCGACCGTCACGGCGTCCCCGAAGAGGATACGGCCCTGCGCATTGGGCGCGCGGAAACCGCGGGCATAGCGGGCATAGACATTTACATTATCGGTCAGCTCATAGTCCAATGCCGCGTCACCTGTGACGACTGTATCGCCGAGCTCACGCGTGATCGGGCCGAGGGGCGGGGCACCGAATGGGCCGATCAGGCGTTCGGCTTCGAAATCTTTATCCTCATCCGTCACGCGAAGACCGACTGTTGCGGTCAGGCGGTCATTGACGTTCCACGCGGCTGACCCGAAGACAGCCAATGAGGTTGTCTGCTGGCTCTGTGTGCCGAACGCATTGACCGGATTACCCGGCGACAGCGAGTCGAAGGAAATATTTTCGAGATCAAGACTTTCATAAAACGCAAATGCGCCCAGTGTCAGGTTCACGGCATCACCGAAATCGCGGTTAAACCGGATTTCTTGTGTGAACTGTCCGTGATTGGTCACGCCGTCTGCTGATTCAGCGGAGAACGGGATAAAGCCCGGTGTGTCATTGCCCAAGAAGTTCGCGCCAAAGCCACCATCAACATCGCCGCGGGCAAAGTTGTTCACGTTTTCATAGGCCGTGATAGAGGTCAGCGTCCCGCCCCAGACTTCGTCCCAATTGGCGGTCAAGCTGATACCGATATTGTCAACTTCGGAGACTTGGACGGCGTCCTGAATGGCTTCGAAACGGTCAAACCCATCGACGAGTTCATTCGTGCCGGGCTGGATGCCATTGGCGAAGAAAGTCCGGCTACCGCCGCGCAAGGATCGGCCATGTAAGTTGATAAGATAGGAGGACCGGTCATCCGGCGTAATTTCGACGAGAAGACGTCCGGCAAAATCATCAAATTCTTCAAAACCGCCTTGATCGCCGTTTTGGTTCAGGTTGTCGACGCGGTCATCGCTGCGTTGATAGATACCAGATATGCGGGCTTTGACCTTATCCTCGATGAGCGAGCCTGACACCGCACCTTCCAAATCCACCGTGTTGAAACGGCCATAGGCCGCGCGAATATAACCTTCAGTTTCTTCTGTCGGCTTGGCACTCGTAAAGGTCACGGCACCGGCGGGTGTGTTCCGTCCAAACAATGTGCCCTGTGGTCCGCGCAGAACTTCGACCTGATCCAGATCGAAAACGGGGAAGCCTTTCAGAACGGGGTTTTCGAGTACGACGCCGTCATAGACAAGGCTGACGGGCTGGTTCGCGTTCAAATCGAAATCCGTATTACCGAGGCCGCGAATGTAGAACCGCGGGAATGTCCGACCAAAGGAGCTTTCGGCATAAAGGCTGGGCACACGACCTGAGAGGGCAAGAATGTCTTCACCCCCGGATGTGATCGTATCAAGGACATCGTCGGCGAGAACGGCAACAGAAGACGGGACATCTTGCAGGCTCTGTTCACGCTTTTGCGCGGTGACGATGACGACGTCATTTTCATTGGTTTGGGCGACGGCAGGAAAGGCCATGGCGGAGAGAAGGGCGGTCGTGAGAGCGACGCGGGAGACTTGAGAGATAGACAATGGATAATACCTAATGTGAGTGGCGGAATTTGGCGCGTCCTATAAGGCCTGCGCCGCCAATCACAATCACATTGTCTTGAGAGTCCTGTGTTTAAATCAAAAAAGCCGCTCCTCCGGGGAAGAACGACTAAATTATGCTGTATTATTGGTCGGTTTAGAGTTTGCCGCGACCTACATCACTGATGAAGTGAAGGACGAGGAAGACGAGAAATAGTGCGCCAGCGATATAAGCGAAGAGTTTTGCGTAAGCGGCTATCCCGCCAAATCCGAGCGCACCCGCAATAATCGCGACGACCAGAAAAATAATTGCCCAACGTAACATAACTCTCTCCATTTCTTTTTCAGTAGTTGAAATAGATACGGCGAAATGTCGCATTCGGTTCCGAAAAACTTTCCAAATCCATAATTTTGCGCCGAAAGCAAATTTTGTGCCGCAAACCCGATATTAAGCCTTTCACCCTATAACTCTCCCTAAGTCGAAAAATCGACACTGGTGAAATATAGGTGAATGTGGGTATGGCTTTAGCCCCAAAATTACAGGCGCGGCAGAGTGCACAACTCGCCATGACGCCGCAATTGCAACAGGCGATCAAGCTGTTGCAGCTTTCAAATATTGAACTGTCGGCCTTTGTCGAAGAGCAGTTGGAGAAAAATCCGTTGCTGGAACGCGGCACGGGGGATGAGAACCGTCGCGGCGAAGACGTCGCCGCTATCGCCGACACGCCTGCTCCTTCTACTGATACGGTCACTTCCGGTGAAGCCATGTCTGATATGGATGTGCCGGATCACGCCATGGCGCCCGAACAGACGGCTGCGGATGTTGGTGGATCTGTGGATTGGTCACGCAATGATAGTTCCGGCAGTTTTTCCGGATCCGGCGATTATGATGCGGCGGCCAATAGTGCGGCAGAGATTACGCTCGCGGAACATATACAATCGCAAATGCCAATGTTGAAGTTCTCGGATAGAGATCGTCTGGTTGCGGACTATCTGGCGGGGCAGGTCGATGAGGCCGGTTATCTGCGCATGAGTGAGTCTGAAGTTGCGGAAAATCTTGGTGTCAGTGCTGCGGTCGTATCCTCTGTTCTCCTGCAGCTCCAAACGCTGGAACCGACAGGATTGTTTGCGCGCAATCTGGGTGAATGTCTCGGATTGCAACTCCGCGAAGCCGGAAAGCTAGACACGCCCATGCAGGCTCTGTTGGATAATCTTGCGCTTCTCGCCAAACATGATCTCTCGCAACTCGCGAAGCTCTGCGGCGTGAAAGTCCCTGAATTGAAAACGCTAATCGCGGAACTCCGCAAACTCTCGCCCAAGCCGGGTCAAGCCTTTGGCGGGACAATGGCGGGCGCGGTCGAACCGGATGTTTTCATCCGCGAAACGCCGAATGGCGGGTGGTCAGTGGAACTTAACGCCGACACGCTACCACGTGTCTTGGTCAATAAACGCTATTATAATGAGATCAAAAAAGCGGGCGACGGGAACGAGGAAGCGCGGACCTTTATCTCCGAATGTCATGCCGATGCCAATTGGCTCGTCAAATCGCTCGATCAACGGGCGCGCACGATCCTGAAAGTCTCCAGCGAAATCATCAAACAGCAAGACGCCTTCTTTGCTTACGGCATCGATCACATGCGCCCGCTTAAGTTAAAAGACGTCGCCGACGCGATTGAGATGCACGAAAGCACGGTCAGCCGTGTCACGAGCCATAAATATATGCACACGCCGCGCGGGTTGTTCGAGCTGAAGTTCTTCTTCACCGCCGCCATTCCGAGTCTGGACGGCGGCGAAGGCCACAGTGCCGAAGCCGTGCGCCATAAGATCAAAATTTTGATTAGTGAGGAAACCGCCACTACCATCGTCTCAGACGATAAAATCGTGCAGCTTCTCCGCGCACAAGGCGTCGATATTGCGCGCCGCACCGTCGCGAAATATCGTGAAGCGTTGAGCATTCCCAGTAGTGTCGAACGCCGCAGGATGTTTAAGCACGCGTAACGTCTGCAATCGACCCGGTAGGTCGATTGCAGTGAAGCGCCCAAGCGGTCACGCTTCGGGACCCGTGGCAGAATGTCGCTTTTTCCTTGATAAAGGCCAAATTTTAACTGTAATCAAATCATAAGTCACAAAGAGGGAGAGACTTATGGGATTTCAGGAAGCCGTTAAAGCGTTCTACAAAAATTACGCAAAGTTTGAAGGGCGGGCGTCCCGCTCTGAATATTGGTGGCCTATGCTGATGTTTATAATTGCCTATGTTATCATGATTATTGCATCGCAGCTAGGAGATCTCATCGGAGGGATTGTCGGGCTCGCAATGGTCGTGTTCTTTTTAGGAAGTCTAATACCCGCAATAGCGGTTGGTGTAAGAAGATTGCATGATGGTGACAAAAGCGGATGGTTTTATTTGCTTTCGTTTATTCCAATCGTGAGCTTATACTACCTTTATCTCGTAATCATCAAAGGAACAGATGGGCCAAACCAATATGGTCCCGATCCACTGGGCAGCGACGCTTCAGTTTTTAACTAGAGCGCAAAACAAACAAAGAATTTGAAAAGCCCGGTTTTGTGACCGGGCTTTTTTTATGATTTAGGCTTTGGTGGCCACGGGAAAAAGCCGCTCGTGCGCTCTGCATATTCGCGGTATTTCTTGCGCTTATTCATATCACTTTCCAACAGGCTCTTACCGGACACATTGGTCAGCAGATAATTCATGATGATGGGGGCGAAAATTGTCGCCCAACCCCAAGGCGCTGTACACGCGACCAGCCAGATGCCCCACCACATACAGGCATTGCCGAAATAATTCGGGTGGCGCGTATATTTCCACAGGCCTTTATCCATAACGGGTTTTTCGTCCTTCGGCCCGTCATAGTCTTTGTTGCGTTTGATAAAGCGGGCGAGTTGCCAATCGCCAATGGCTTCAAAGAGAAAACCGACCAACCAGAGCAGGGCACCGAAGATTGCGAGGATGCCAATGTAAGTGTGGTCATATCCTTCAATTGACATTCTCTCCACACCATTAATGATACCCATGCTTTCCGGTGGGAAAACTCTCAATTCTGTCGCCATCGCGACCCAAACCGGCGCGCTCACAATCATAATCAATAGGCCTTGCCCCCAATAGACCGAGAACAGCGTTCTCAACCGCCACGCCATCTCGCTCATGCCTTTTTTCTCGGCGCGTTTGCGCATATTCACGTAACGCTTATCCTCGCCGTGGCCGAGGTTCCGCTTCGCCAAATAGAGCGTCAGGCGCAGGCCCCAGATGATGGGTAGGGATGCCAACAGGATGAGATAGGGCGTCTTAACCGGCACAAGATAGAGGCAAACCGCCCCGACCAGTAAAAACCCAAACCCCCAGAATATATCCACGAGGCTCGCGTCTTTCGCGATAACACTCACAGCCCAGAGCGCGGTTAGCGCGCCAAAGACGACAACCGCCGCATGGGTGAAATAAACAAGAATATCGGTCAGCATGGGATCCCCCTTAAGGATAATGTGCACTTCATACGGGCTAGGCGGCCTTTCATGTCTTTGCTAGGTGTAATTTATGACACCTGTGAAAGCCAACCTCTCCGCTTTTCGAAATATTTTTCGTTTCAATTCCCGTGCACCACGCAGTGAATTCTGGTGGGTCACCGCCACCCTGTTTGGCGGCGTGGTTCTGGCCACAATTATTGATATGGCCGTCTTTGATGAAGGTCGTACCTATCCTGCCGTCTACACCGTTGCGACTATTATGTTTATCGTATTTTACGCGACTTATATCTTAGTGACGATTTCCGTCACGATTCGGCGATTACACGATATGGATATGAGCGGATGGTTTGCGCTCCTATTTTTTCTGGGCGGGTTGGGTTTTATCATTCTCGCGATTATTTGCTCTCGCCAAGGGACGTTTGGACCGAATAGATTTGGCCCTGATCCGACATATAAAGAGGACGGCTGGGAAGCCGATATTTTCGGTTAATCCATCGCCTCTCGAAATAAGGGTAAGCTCTGCATCTATAACAGACTTTCTCCTCGCCAACGCGATTAAAAGCGCCTAGGGGGCGCGCCGTGAAACTCGCACTCCAATCCATCGCAGCTTTATTGCTCGCGACATTCTTCCTTTACACGGGGAACGGCCTGCAGGGGACATTGCTGTCTGTCCGCGCAGGGATAGAGCAATTCCCGACGGCGCTCATCGGGGTTTTGATGAGCGGTTATTATATCGGCTTCATCCTTGGGTGTCGGTTCGTGCCACGCATGATTGCGAGTGCGGGCCATATTCGAACTTATGTTGCCTTGGCGTCCATTGCGTCATCCAGCGCTTTGGCGCATGCGATATTGGTTGAGCCCGCCGTCTGGGTTGGCCTTCGCGCGATTACGGGATTTTGCTTTGCGGGCATGGCGATGGTCATTGAGAGCTGGCTAAATGAACGCGCGACGAATGAAACCCGCGGGTCTATTCTCTCTATTTACCGGATCGTCGATCTCGGCGCGTTGACCATCGGGAATGCGCTGCTCGGCCTCGCCAGCCCGACCACCTTTGTGCCTTTTGCGATTGTTTCCATCCTCGTGTCGCTGGCCTTAGTCCCGATTGCCCTGACAAATACGCAAGCGCCCAAACCTGTGGCGGTTGCGAAACTGGATGTTAAAGCCCTCTACCGCGTTTCGCCCGTCGGAGCTTTGGCGGCGCTTGCCACGGGACTGGCCAATGCGGCCTTTTGGTCCATGGGACCGATCTTTGTGCAGCAAGGCGGGTACGGCCCTGAAATAATCGGCCTGTTCATGTCGACCGTCATTATTGGGGCCGCGATTTCGCAATGGCCGTTGGGTTTCCTCTCGGACAGAGTTGACCGCCGTTATGTCATTATGGGCTGCTGCGTGGCGACTGTCATTTTCGCGCTCTCCATGAGTGCGTTTGCGCTGGATTCGCAAACCAGCCTCTTGGCTATCGGCGCAGTTTTCGGGGCTGTTCTGCTGCCGATCTTCGGCCTCTCCGTGGCCCATGCCAATGATTTGACCGACCCGGCGGAAAGCGTCGCGACCAATGGAGGGCTGCTCTTACTGCACGGACTGGGCGCGGTGTTCGGGGCTTTTGCGGGGGCGGGCGTCATGGCCCTTTTTGGTCCGGATGCGCTCTTCCTCTACATTGCCGCTATTTACACGATTATCTTTGCGTTGGTTTTGATCCGGGTTCTGCAACGCAGCGATACGGGTGCCGATGAAAAAGAAACTTTTGTCCCCTTGGCTCGCAATGCGGCACCCACAGTGTTCGAACTGGGCGAGGATGATCTCGCCACACTCGGGGAAGACTAAAGTCTTGATTTATAAGCGCTGACCTTTCGCCGCGCGGCGGGCTTCCAGACTGTCGACAAAGCCGTGATTGACATCGCGGTGTTCCGCCTCATCTGCGCGCACGGCGATGATGACATCTGTTAGCCGCGCATTTTGCGGTAACTGCCAATAATCAATCGCAATTTGCGGGGCGGGGATATTCTCATGACGCCCGGCCTCAACCTCTGCCAAATAAGCGGTATAGCTGGTCACGGCTTCTTCTTCGAAATAGCCGACGACGCGGTGCGCGGTCCGCGGCGCAAGGAGGTAGAGAAAGAAATAGGCATTATAGAATAGGAATTGGACGATCATGATCAGCACGCGCTCAAACCAATTGGGCTGTGCGACCTCGATAAAGGTCATGAGGTGCATCCGCTCATTCTCGGCTTCGTCCAACAGGGTGCGGATCCACCCTTCATCATCCCTCATCCGGCGCAGGGAGGAGAGGTGTAAGAGTAACCCACCCACCATGCCCGGCACAGCCGCCACGGTTTCAAGAACAACGGCCCGATGCCCGTAACGTTTGGAGAAAAATGTATCGGCGAAGAAGCGTAGGAATTTGACGAAGGCAAAAGCGATCTTATCACTAATCGTTTTCGGCGCGACATGGGTGTCCAAAGGACGGTCCAGGTCGACAGTCCGCGGGGCGGGCTTCACATGGATCGTCATACATAATCTCCGTCTGTTGCACTAGATAGATGGGGAGGGTTCGCGCGTCGGGAAGCTCCGGCGACGGGGAATAGCTATGCAAAAATGCGAGACGGCTTTAATGGCGGCGCGTTCGGCGATGCCAGCTTTGCCAGCGTAAAAAAACGCGATAGGCAACTTGCGTGATCTGCCGAATTCCGGGAACGGAAAATAACCAGGCGGCGCGGCGTAAGCCCGGCAGGGCCCGCCAGATGCGGGCAAAGGCGTCAACGCCGATATGCCACTCTGTCTCGTTAAGATCGCGCACATGAAAGCGACCCAGCAGGTCTTCGCGCGTTTTCCCGGCGGGCAGGGCGTCATCCGCCAATGTTTCAATCGCGGTCCAGCGAATGCGCGCTTGCTTGTCCATCTTCGCGTAGAGATCGACTTCCCACCGACAAATCGGACAGCCGCCATCATAATAAACATCGATTTGGGGTATCTGGGTCATAGCGTTGAGATAGGCCGAAATCGCGTCACCGCAATGCGGCATTCTACTTACGGTCGCCACCGAGGCCTCTTGTCGGGCGAGAAAACGTCCCGTATCGCGCTGTCATGAATTTTATTGATTCCATCAAAACCTGTTTTCGAAAATATGCGTCATTCCACGGACGGGCGATGCGGTCCGAATTCTGGTGGTTTCAGTTGTTTACAACGATTGTGACTTACGGAGCCATGACAATTGACCATATTGCTTTGGGTTACACATTTGAAGACGTTGCGACGCCGTTGGCCGTTATTGTGATACTCGTGATTTTAGTTCCGAGTGCCTCTGTCACGGCGCGCCGTCTACATGACATCGGTTGGTCTGGATGGGTACAGCTGCCCGTATTTCTGACCTATTCTGCCTATTTTGATATCTGGAATCCCGGTTTCAGCCTATCGATAACAGGCACAACGCTCATGATCATTGGTATGTTGGCTTGGATGGGGCTCTTACTCATTCTCATCAAAGATAGTCAGCCTTCGACGAACAAATACGGTCCTAATCCCAAGACACCCGACATGGGTACCGTGTTCAGCTAACCCCGCCGCGCCTCATAAAGCGCAATCCCGGCGGCCGTCGCGACGTTCAGGCTCTCTGCTTCGCCCACCACCGCACCACTACGCATCGGGATACGGGCGAGGCGGTCGCAGGTTTTACGGACCCGCTCTCGCAGGCCCGGGCCTTCCGCGCCCATGACGATGACCTGTTTTACGCCAGGGATGAAAGCGTCAGACAGTTCTATGTCTGTCTCCCCTGCCAGCCCTGTCACTTGCCAGCCAATACGCTGCAGGTTCTGGAGCGTGTTGGCGATGTTGGTCTCGAGGCAGACCGGAATCGTCTCAAGGCACCCGACCGCGACTTTGGCTAGGGCACCTGAAAGCGGCGGGGCCTTACGCGTCTGCATGACGAGGGCGCTGACCCCGAAGGCCGAACACAGTCGCAGCATCGCGCCGACATTATGCGGGTCCGTAATTTGGTCGAGTACGAGGATCAATCCGTCCTCGCCCGCATTATCTGCGATGACTTCGAGGGGTTGCCATTCCAATGGCGCGGCTTTGACCGCGATTCCCTGATGGACAGTACTCTTGGGCAGAAGCCGGTCCAGCGCTTGCGGGTCGACGACCTGCGGCACTGCCCCGCCTGAGGGCAGGTCGAGACGGTTTTGTGCGGCTTCCGTGATCAGGACTTCATGGATTGTTCGGCGCGGATTCGCGAGGACGGCGAGGCAGGCATGCGTGCCCCAAATCCATCCGGAGCCGCCTTCATGGCGGGATTGCGCGCGTTTCTTGCGGCCACCGCTTTTTTTAGGGGGGCGGGGTGCCGTGGTTGCGCCGTGGCTCTTCGCACCGTAAGCGCGTTTAGGGGCGTCAGCGGACGGCCCCTTCATGCCACGGCTCCGCAGGGACATTTTTTGTCCTTTTGGGCCTGTTTTTCTTTGCGACTGGGTATTGCGCGAGGCGTTTTTCATCTTTATAGGTCCGGCGGATTATAGACATCGACTCTGTGAACGACGCGGCTAACAGTTTTCACCGCGAAGTGACAGAGCGTTTTTTGTTGGAGGCAACGAAACATTTTATTTGGTCCTGATGGGCGGAATAAAACACTGAAATGGAGGGATGGCCGAGTGGTTAAAGGCGTCAGACTGTAAATCTGATCACTATGTGTACGTTGGTTCGAATCCAGCTCCCTCCACCACCAGTCTGTTTCGGGTGCTAAAAGCAAAAAGCAAAATGAACACAGCGGGCGTTGTGTAGTGGTAAGACCTCAGCCTTCCAAGCTGATGACGCGAGTTCGATTCTCGCCGCCCGCTCCAAGTTTTCTTCGCATTTTGCGAAGATTGCGGCTTCTCTTTCCACTGTCGGAGAGCGAAGTGAATAAATTCTTAACCGACCGCGTCGCCATAGGGGTGTCAAGGTCACAACATGTGAGTGAGACACGACATGGCAAAAGAGAAGTTTGAGCGGACTAAGCCGCATGCGAATATCGGCACGATTGGTCACGTTGACCATGGTAAGACGACATTGACGGCGGCGATCACGAAGTATTTCGGTGATTTTCAGGCCTATGACCAGATTGATGGTGCGCCGGAGGAAAAAGCGCGTGGGATCACGATTTCCACAGCTCACGTTGAGTATGAGACGGAAAACCGTCACTATGCCCACGTCGATTGTCCTGGACATGCTGACTACGTGAAGAACATGATCACTGGTGCGGCCCAAATGGATGGCGGTATCTTGGTTGTGAACGCGGCTGACGGCCCAATGCCACAGACACGTGAGCACATCCTGCTCGCCCGTCAGGTTGGTGTTCCGGCGCTCGTCGTTTACATGAACAAGGTTGACCAGGTTGATGATGAAGAGCTTCTTGAGCTCGTCGAGATGGAAATCCGTGAGCTTCTCAGCTCCTACGACTTCCCGGGTGACGACATTCCTGTCATCGCCGGTTCTGCGCTCGCGGCGATGGAAGGTAAAAATCCAGAAATCGGCGAAGAGTCCATCAAGAAATTGATGGCCGCTGTTGATGAGTACATCCCACAGCCAGAGCGCGCTGTTGACGGTGCTTTCCTGATGCCAATCGAGGATGTGTTCTCGATCTCCGGTCGTGGTACTGTGACAACAGGCCGTATTGAGCGTGGTGTTCTGAATGTCGGTGACGAGATTGAAATCGTCGGTATCCGCGACACAAAGAAAACGACTTGTACAGGCGTTGAAATGTTCCGGAAGCTGCTCGATCGCGGTGAAGCCGGTGACAATGTTGGCGCATTGCTTCGCGGTGTTGATCGTGAAGGTGTTGAGCGCGGACAGGTTCTGTGTAAGCCGGGTTCCGTTAACCCACATACAAAGTTCGAGGCCGAGGCCTACATCCTGACAAAAGACGAAGGTGGCCGTCATACGCCGTTCTTCAACAACTATCGTCCACAGTTCTACTTCCGGACAACGGACGTGACGGGTGTTGTGACATTGAAAGAAGGCACTGAGATGGTCATGCCGGGCGATAATGTTGAGCTGAATGTCGAGTTGATCGTGCCGATCGCGATGGAAGAGAAGCTCCGCTTCGCCATCCGCGAAGGTGGCCGCACCGTCGGCGCCGGCGTTGTCGCAAAGATCGTCG